>NZ_CP059164.1:815000-4624782 GCF_013466985.1 Nocardioides ungokensis
TGAGGGGATGACCTGTGGATAGGGGTGAAAGGCCAATCAAACTTCGTGATAGCTGGTTCTCCCCGAAATGCATTTAGGTGCAGCGTTGCGTGTTTCTTGCCGGAGGTAGAGCACTGGATAGCCGATGGGCCCTACCAGGTTACTGACGTTAGCCAAACTCCGAATGCCGGTAAGTGAGAGCGCAGCAGTGAGACTGCGGGGGATAAGCTCCGTAGTCGAGAGGGAAACAGCCCAGACCATCAGCTAAGGCCCCTAAGCGGTGACTAAGTGGAAAAGGATGTGGAGTCGCAGTGACAACCAGGAGGTTGGCTTGGAAGCAGCCACCCTTGAAAGAGTGCGTAATAGCTCACTGGTCAAGTGATTCCGCGCCGACAATGTAGCGGGGCTCAAGTCATCCGCCGAAGCTATGGCATTCACGCAATAACCCAGCGCCGGCTTGACCGGTGTTCAGGTGTGTGGATGGGTAGGGGAGCGTCGTGTCGCGAGTGAAGCAGCGGTGTGAACCAGTTGTGGACGCGACACGAGTGAGAATGCAGGCATGAGTAGCGAATGAAGAGCGAGAAACTCTTCCGCCGAATGATCAAGGGTTCCAGGGTCAAGCTAATCTGCCCTGGGTAAGTCGGGACCTAAGGCGAGGCCGACAGGCGTAGTCGATGGACAACGGGTTGATATTCCCGTACCGGCAAAGTAGCGCCCATGACGAACCTGGTGATGCTAACCATCCGAAACCTCTTCGACCGGACCCTTCGGGCGAGGCGTCGAGGCGTAGCGTGGGACCCGAACTGGTAGTAGTCAAGCGATGGGGTGACGCAGGAAGGTAGTCCAACCGTACCGATGGTTGTGTACGGCTAAGCATGTAGGGAGTCAGATAGGCAAATCCGTCTGGCACATATCCTGAGATGTGATGGGGAGCCCAATGGGGCGAAGTGGATGATCCTATGCTGTCGAGAAAAACCTCTAGCGAGCTATGCGCCGCCCGTACCCCAAACCGACTCAGGTGATCAGGTAGAGAATACCAAGGCGATCGAGCAAACCATGGTTAAGGAACTCGGCAAAATGCCCCCGTAACTTCGGGAGAAGGGGGGCCGGATCCGTGAACGCCCTAGCGGTGGGAGCGGTGATGGCCGCAGAGACCAGGCCCAAGCGACTGTTTACTAAAAACACAGGTCCGTGCGAAGTTGTAAGACGATGTATACGGACTGACTCCTGCCCGGTGCTGGAAGGTTAAGGGGACGAGTCAGCCACTTCGGTGGCGAAGCTCAGAACTTAAGCCCCAGTAAACGGCGGTGGTAACTATAACCATCCTAAGGTAGCGAAATTCCTTGTCGGGTAAGTTCCGACCTGCACGAATGGAGTAACGACTTGGGCGCTGTCTCAACCGTGGACTCGGCGAAATTGCACTACGAGTAAAGATGCTCGTTACGCGCGGCAGGACGGAAAGACCCCGGGACCTTTACTATAGTTTGGTATTGGTGTTTGGTTCGGCTTGTGTAGGATAGGTGGGAGACTGTGAAGCAGCCACGCCAGTGGTTGTGGAGTCAACGTTGAAATACCACTCTGGTCGTACTAGATGTCTAACCTAGGTCCGTTATCCGGATCAGGGACAGTGCCTGATGGGTAGTTTAACTGGGGCGGTTGCCTCCTAAAATGTAACGGAGGCGCTCAAAGGTTCCCTCAGCCTGGTTGGCAATCAGGTGTTGAGTGTAAGTGCACAAGGGAGCTTGACTGTGAGACAGACATGTCGAGCAGGGACGAAAGTCGGAACTAGTGATCCGGCGTCGGCATGTGGAAGCGACGTCGCTCAACGGATAAAAGGTACCCCGGGGATAACAGGCTGATCTTCCCCAAGAGTCCATATCGACGGGATGGTTTGGCACCTCGATGTCGGCTCGTCGCATCCTGGGGCTGGAGTAGGTCCCAAGGGTTGGGCTGTTCGCCCATTAAAGCGGCACGCGAGCTGGGTTTAGAACGTCGTGAGACAGTTCGGTCCCTATCCGCCGCGCGCGCAGGAAACTTGAGAAAGGCTGTCCCTAGTACGAGAGGACCGGGATGGACGAACCTCTGGTGTGCCAGTTGTCCCGCCAGGGGCACGGCTGGTTAGCTACGTTCGGAAGTGATAACCGCTGAATGCATCTAAGCGGGAAGCACGTTTCAAGATGAGGTTTCCCACCGATATAATCGGGTAAGGCCCCCAGCAGAACACTGGGTTGATAGGCCGGAGGTGTACAGCAGTAATGCCTAGCCGACCGGTACTAATAGGCCGAGGGCTTGTCCACACACACATCACCACAAACACCATCGACTGGTGATGCCGCGTCACTACGCAGTTCCCAACCAACAACCCGCGTTGACGGTCAGGAACACAATGAGTCAACTACATAGAGCTTGGAAACACCCCCACACCCCACGTGGTGCCTGGGTGCGTGTGTTTCCCGCAGAGTTACGGCGGCCATAGCGAAAGGGAAACACCCGGTCCCATCCCGAACCCGGAAGTTAAGCCTTTCAGCGCCGATGGTACTGCAACCGAGAGGCTGTGGGAGAGTAGACGCCGCCGGACATACACTCCGTAGAGGCCACCGCAAGGTGGCCTCTACGCTATTTACGAGAAGTATCCCCTGAGAGGTGTGAAGTCGTGGCCGAAGACCGTCGGAGCCAGCGTCCCGCTCGCGATGGAGGCCGCGCATCAGGCCCTCGTCGTGAGCGCAGTGACCGGAACGACCGCAGTGACCGGAACGACCGGCGGGGCGGGGGAAGGCCCGATCGCGGCGGCAAGCCCGGGGAGCGTCCGGGGCGCAAGAACGACTGGAAGCGCCCGACCGACAAGCAGGGTGACCGCACCGCCGACCAGGCCAAGTACGACGGTCCCGACCTCCCCGAGGAGGTCACCGGCCGTGAGCTCGGACCGCTCGGTGACGGCCCAGCTCAAGGGGCTGCCCGAGAAGCTGGCGGCCCGGGTCGCCCGCCACCTCGCCGCTGCCGGGATGCTGATGGACGAGGACCCCGAGACGGCCTACCAGCACACGATGGCCGCGCGGGCTCGTGCTCCTCGCCTCGCGGTCGTCCGTGAGGCCACCGGGAGGCGGCGTACGCCGCAGGGCACTACGCAGAGGCCCTTGCCGAGCTGCGAGCCGCCAAGCGGATGAACGGTGCCACGGCGTACCTGCCGATCATGGCCGACTGCCACCGCGCGCTCGGTCAGCCCGACCAGGCGCTCAAGCTGGCCAAGAGCCCGTCGGTCGTGAACTTCTCGCCCGAGGCGAAGGCAGAGATGACCATCGTCGAGGCCGGCGCCCGTCGCGACATGGGCCAGCTCGACGCGCCCTGCGCACCCTCGAGCTCGCGCCGTTGACGTCCAAGAGTCGCGCGTCGTGGGTCGTCCGGCTGCCGGTACGCCTACGAGGACAACCCTCGAGGCGGCCGGCCGCGAGACCGACGCGCTCGCCTGGTTCCACCGGACGAACGCCATCGACGCCGACCAGCTCACCGATGCCGCCGACCGCGCCGAGGCCCTCGAGCGTGTCAGGACTGAGCCACGGCCGCCCGGCCCGGACCCGTCCGCCGGATTCGCGGGCGCAGGGAGGGTTGCAGTGCCGCCGGATGGGCAGGCTGCCGACGACTTCCGCGCCCACGTGGGGGTTGACCGCGCGCCTGTCGTGGCGGTCTACTGCGAGTCAGGTTCCGGACCAAGGGGCGTCGATGCTGCGATTCTCGGGAGCAGTGTGTCAGCGATGTCGGTCGCGTCCGCGACCACAACGAGGACTCGGCGTTCGTGTCGCCCTACGTCGCGCTGGTCGCGGACGGGTCGGGGGTGCGGCGGCCGGGGAGGTTGCGTCGGCCACGACCGCGTACGTCGTGTCGGCGACGGCCCTGAGCCGCTTCGGTGACGACCTCGAACAGGTGATGCTCGATGCCGTGGCCGCTGCGCGTCGCAACCTCGCGGTCGGGTGTGTGCGAGGACGAGGCGCGTGGTGGCATGGCCACGACGCTGTCCGCCGTGCTCTGCGACGGGGAGCGTGTGCTGCTGGGTCACGTGGGTGACTCCCGTGCCTACCTGCTGCATGACGGCGTCCTGCGCCAGGTCTCGCGGGACCAACCTACGTCCAGCAGATGCGCGACACGGGCCAGCTGACCGGGACTCGGCGGCACAGCATCCGTGGCGCAACGTCGTCCTCCGCTCGGTGGACGGGAATCCCGCCGTCGACCCCCACGACATCGACCTCGACGAGCTCGACGTGCGCGAGGGCGACCGCCTCCTGCTGTGCAGCGACGGGCTGGACCGACTCGTGGACGACGCGCGCATCACCGACGTGCTCCGGCTGGTGGACCCGCACTCCGCGGCTGCCGTCCTCACGCAGTCCGCCCTGGCAGCCGGCGGACGGGACAACGTGACCTGTCTGGTCCTCGACGTGGTCGAGGGGCCGCAGGTCGTGGGTGACGGCCGGCTCCTCGGTGCCGTGCAGGACGCGGCCAACATCGTCGACCCCGCCGCCGTCCACCTCGCCCGGGCCGACACCGCCTGACCCGGAGCAGGATCCGCTTCGAGCCGGATTTTCGCCCGGAAGTTCGATTCGCTGGTGCTCAGGCGCAACATACGCAACAATGGTCCTACAACTTACAACTGTGTCACTCGGCACCTTTGCTCCACAACGAGACCGCTGGGGAAGGCGTATCTCGACGCCGGAGATGAAGGAGGTCACAGTGACCGCACGCACTGCCGCCCGCCCGACTGGCTCTGGGACGAGGGGCATCCTGTTTGTGCACTCTGCGCCGTCGGCGCTGTGCCCGCACGTGGAGTGGGCCGTCGGCGGCGTGCTCGGCACGCCCGTGAGCCTGGACTGGATCCCGCAGCCCGCTCAGCAAGGTACCTACCGGGCGGAGCTCTCGTGGGCTGGTGCGGCCGGCTCTGCCGCCGCCGTGGCCTCGTCGCTGCGGGGCTGGAACCACCTCCGCTTCGAGATCACCGAGGAGCCCACCTCGTCCTCCGAGGGCTCCCGCTACTCCTACACCCCCGAGCTGGGGGTCTACCACGCGGTGACCGGCCTGCACGGGGACATCATGATCCCCGAGGACCGGCTGAAGGCAGCGGTGGTCAAGGCCGCCCTCGGCGACACCACCCTGCTGGTCGAGATCGACAAGCTGCTGGGCAAGCCGTGGGACGACGAGCTGGAGACCTTCAGGCACGCCGGCGACGGCGCTCCGGTGCGCTGGCTGCACCAGGTCGTCTAGGGACCTGCTCCCGTCGCGTGAGCGGCCCTGGGTTCAGGGCCGGTGCAGGCGGAAGTGCGAGGGGTCCAGCCAGGCGTGGTGCTCCTTCTGCGCCCCGAGGATCGGGGTGGTGTACCAGGTGAGCTTGGCCTTGATCGTGAACCGCCCGGGCGTGGTCGAGTAGCGACAGAACTGGAAGCGCCCGTGGCCCCTCGTGCTCTCGGAGTCCGAGCTGAACGCGTTGGACGCGAGCCTGCGGTGGTGCGGGCCCAGCAGGAAGGTCTCGAGGATCCAGTCGCCGGTCGGCGGCTTCACCACGTAGTGGTAGCGGTAACGGTGGCAGCCTGCGCGCAGCACCCCGTCGGGGGCGCCGGTGTGACCGTACGACCGTGCTTGCGCCGCTGCTGACCCCGTTGCGACGAGCAGGCCGGCCATGATCGAGGTCAGCAGGGCGAGGGTCGCCGTGCGCAGCATGAGGTCCTCCGCGGTCGTGTGACGGGCGTCATGGGTACAACGCGACGTCCCCGGAGGCGTTACGGCGGTAGCCGTGCTCCGGACGCGGACGGCCCCCACCGGCGATGCCGGTGGGGGCCGTCCGCGCGTGCGTCGAGCGCGGGTCCGGACCCGGTCAGACGCTGCCGAACGCGACCGCGACGTTGGCGCCGCCGAAACCGAAGGAGTTGTTCAGCGCCGCGATGTCGCCCTGGGGCAGGTCGCGGGCCTTGGTCGGGATGTCGAGCTCGACCTGCGGGTCGAGGTTGTCGAGGTTGATCGTCGGCGGCGCGACCCGGTGGTGGAGGGCGAGCACCGTGGCGATGGCCTCGAGCGCGCCGGCACCGCCGAGCAGGTGACCGGTCATCGACTTGGTGCTCGTGACCACGACGTCGTCGGCGTGCTTGCCGAGCGTCGCGTGGATCATCAGGCCCTCGGCGATGTCGCCCTGCGGGGTCGACGTGGCGTGCGCGTTGATGTGCGCGATGTCCGCGGCCGTGATGCCGGACTCGGCCAGGGCCCGCAGGATCGCGCGGGCACCGCCACGGCCGGCGGGGGTCGGGCTGCGCGATGTCGTGCGCGTCGGCGGTGATGCCGGCGCCGAGCACCTCGGCGTAGATCCGGGCGCCGCGCGCCTTGGCGTGCTCCTCGGACTCCAGGACGAGGACGCCGGCGCCCTCACCGAGCACGAAGCCGTCGCGGCCGGTGTCCCAGGGACGGGAGACCGTCGTGGGGTCACCCGGGTTCTTCGACAGCGCCATCATGTTCGCGAAGGCGGCCATGGGCAGCGGGTGGATCGCCGCCTCGGTGCCGCCCGCGACGACCACGTCGGCGCGGCCGAGGCGGATCTGGTCGACCGCGAGGGCGATGCCCTCGTTGCCGGAGGCACACGCCGAGACGGGGGTGTTCACGGCGGCGCGGGCGCCGACGTACAGGCTGATCTGGGCCGCGGGGGCGTTGGGCATCAGCATCGGGACGGCGAGCGGAGAGACCCGGCGGGGGCCCTTCTCCTTGAGGATGTCGTAGTTGTCGAGGAGGGTGTTGACGCCGCCGATGCCGGAGGCCATCGCGACCCCGACGCGCTCGTGCTCGAGGTCGCCCGACTCCTGCAGGACGTCGAGGCCCGAGTCGCGCCACGCTTCCATCGCCGCGACCATCGCGAACTGCGAGGAGCGGTCCAGGCGGCGGGCCTTGACCCGCTCGAGGACCTCGGTCGGCTCGACGGCCACGCGTCCGGCGATCTTGACCGGCATCTCCTCGGCCCAGTCGTCGGTCAGGGCGCGGACGCCGGAACGTCCGTTCACGAGCGCGTCCCAGGTGCTGGCGACGTCGCCTCCGACGGGGCTGGTGGTGCCGAGGCCGGTCACCACGACTCTTGTGCGGCTCATCTCATCCTCTGATCTGGTGTGCTGCGGGCGGGCGCCGGGCCCCCGGACGGGGAGTGCCGGCGCCCGCGGGGGCGGGCGCTGGCGGCAGGTCAGCCCTGGGCGCGCTCGATGAAGGCGACGGCGTCGCCCACGGTCTTGAGGTTCTTGACCTCGTCGTCGGGGATCGAGACGCTGAACTTCTCCTCTGCGGCCACGACGACCTCGACCATGGACAGCGAGTCGACGTCGAGGTCGTCGACGAACGACTTGTCGAGCTGGACGTCGTCGGCGTCGATGCCGGCGACCTCGTTGACGATGTCGGCGAGGTCGGCGCGGATCTCTTCGGTGGTGGCCATGTGGGGCTGTTCCTCTCGGTTTGTCGGATGTTGCTCTGGTGGTGCGGGTATCAGGGGACGGTGACGACCTGGGCGGCGTACGCCAGGCCGGCGCCGAAGGCGATGAGCAGGGCGGTGTCGCCGCTGCGGGCCTCGCCCTCGGCGATCATCCGGTCCAGGGCCAGCGGGATGGAGGCCGCCGAGGTGTTGCCCTGCTCGGCGATGTCACGGGCGATCCGGACGCGCTCGGGCAGCTTCATGGAGCGGGCCATCGCGTCGATGATGCGCATGTTGGCCTGGTGGGGGACGAACACGTCGAGGTCGTCGATGCTGACCCCGGCGCGGTCGAGCGCCTGCTGACCGATCTTGGCCATGGCGAAGGACGCCCACCGGAAGACCGGGTTGCCCTGCATCGTCAGGTGCGGCATCACGGGGTCCTTCGACGCGACCACGTCACGCCAGTCCTCGCGCTGCCGGATCAGGTCGTACTGCTCTCCGTCGGAGCCCCAGACGACCGGACCGATGCCCGGGGTCTCGCTGGGACCGACCACGGCCGCGCCGGCGCCGTCGGCGAAGATGAAGGCCGTGCCGCGGTCGCCGACGTCGGTGATGTCGGAGAGCCGCTCGACGCCGATGACCAGCACGTGGCGGGCGCTCCCGGCGCGGACGAAGTCGGAGGCCATCGAGACCGCGTGGCAGAAGCCGGCACAGGCCGCGGAGATGTCGAAGGCGGCCGCCTGCTCGGTGCCGAGCTCGTGGGCGATGGCGGTCGCGATGGCAGGCGTCTGCAGCATGTGGCTGACCGTGGCGACCACGACGCAGTCGATCTGGCGGGCGTCGAGGCCGGCGTGGGCGAGCGCCTTGCGCGACGCCTCGACCGACATCAGCTGCACGGTCTCCTCGGGCGTGGCCCACCGGCGCTGCTTGATGCCCGAGCGCTGCTGGATCCACTCGTCGCTGGAGTCGATCGCGGCGACGATGTCGGCGTTGGGGATCACCCGCGAGGGTCGGTAGGCACCGATGCCGAGGATCGCCGCGTGGGGCGCGCCCTGGGAGGACTGGAACGGGCTCATGAGCTGGCACCTTCGGAGTCGTGGGGCAGGACCGCGCCGGCGTGCTTGGCGCAGAAGGCGCGCGCGTCGTCGAGCTGGTCGGGGGTCTTGAGGGCGAAGGTCTCGACACCCTTGAGGTTGCGCTTGGCGATGCCCGTCAGCACGCCCGCCGGCGGCAGCTCGAGGATCCCGGTGACACCGACGTCTCGCATGGTCTCCATGCACAGGTCCCAGCGGACGGGGTTGGCGATCTGGCCGACGATCCGGCTCAGCACCTCGGCGCCGTCGCGGACGACCTCGCCGTCCCTGTTGGAGATCACCGCGGTGGCCGGGTCACGGGGCGACACGTCGGCGGCGAGCTTCTCGAGGTGGCCCACGGCCGGAGCCATGTGCTCGGTGTGGAACGCCCCGGCCACGCTGAGCGGGGTCAGCCGGGCCTTCGCGGGCGGCTCCTCGGCGAGAGCCTCGAGCTGCTCGCGGGTGCCCGCGGCGACGATCTGGCCCGGCCCGTTGTCGTTGGCGGGGGTGAGCCCGTGCTTCTCGAGCGCGGCGAGGACCTCGGTGCGGTCGCCACCGAGGACGGCGGTCATCCCGGTGGGGGTGGCCGCGGCGGCCTCGGCCATGGCGATGCCCCGCTCTCGGACGAGCACCATCGCCTCCTCGGCGGTGATGGCGCCCGCGGCTGCGGCGGCGGCGAGCTCGCCGACGCTGTGTCCCGAGACAGCGCCGACGTCCGCGGCGTCGAGCAGCTCGAACGCCGCCAGGCCGGTCGCGACCAGCAGCGGCTGCGCGATCCGGGTGTCACGGATGGTCTCGGCGTCCGCCTCGGTGCCGAATGGGCCAGGTCCAGCCCCGAAGCCTCCGAGAGCGACACGAAGCGGGGCGCGAAGGTCTGGTCCTCCAGCCAGGGCTGCAGGAAACCAGGTGTCTGGGCACCTTGGCCGGGAGCGACGATGACGAGCACAACCTCCACTCTGCCGTGCCCGTGGCTGGGTCTCCCCTCGGGCGCGCACGAATCTCGCGGGGGATTGTTTGTAGGGTTCCTACAAATGTGGCTCGGGCTTGGCCTCATCCGCGCGGCCGGACTGCCGGCCCAGCACCAGCGCGATCTCGAGGATGAAGGCGTCGCGGGCATGCGCCGGCGCGTAGCCGGTCAGGTCGGCCACCTGACGGAGCCGGTAGCGCACCGTGTTGGGGTGCACGAAGAGCGCCCGCGCCGAGGCCTCGATCGAGCAGCCGTGGTGGAAGTAGGAGGCGAGTGTCTCGATCAGGGTGCCGCGAGCCCGGACCAGGGGGAGGTAGACCTCCTCGACCAGGTGCCGACGGGCGTGGCCGTCGCCGGCCAGGGCCCGCTCGGGCAGCAGCTCACTGCTGCGCACCGGACGGGGCGCCTCGGGCCAGCCGCTCGCAGCCCGGTGGGCCGAGACCGCGGCCCGGGCGGACACGTGGGCGCGCCCGAGGTCGTCGGCGACCGGGCCGACCACGACCGGCCCCTCGCCGAAGAGGTGCACCACGGACTCCGCGGCGACCCGCGAGTCCGCCACCCCGCCGAGCAGCACCACCAGGCGCTCACCCTGCACCGCGCACAGCGCATCCATGCCCGCCGAGCGCGCGCTGCGGCGTACCTCCTCGAAGAGGTCGGTCTCGGTCCGCTGCGCCGGGGCGGCGCCCAGCACGACCGCGACGTCGCCCCGGGCGGTCCAGCCGAGGGCGCTGGCTCGCGAGAGCAGGGTCTCGTCGGCCTCCGACCGCAGGACGGCGTCGACGACCAGCGCCTCCAGCCGGGCGTCCCAGGCGCCGCGGAGCTCGGCGGCCCGGGCGTACACCTCCGCCGTCGCAAAGGCGACCTCCCGGGCGTAGCGCAGCACCCCGGCGTGGACCTCGGGCGCGTCGTCGGGGTCCACGATGTCGTCGATGTTGTTCTCCACCACCTCGATGGAGAGCCGGACCAGGTCCACGGTCTGCTGGAGGTTGATCACCCCAGCCAGGGCACGGGGCGCGGCGCCGAAGACGGACGCGGCCACGGCGGAGCCCCCCTCGTCGGGCCGACCGCCCTCGCGGCGGTACCAGTCGACGAAGCCGCGGATGCCGGCCTGGACAATGAGCCCGACCCAGGAGCGGTCCTCGGCGCTGAGCTCCCGGAACCACGGCATCTCGGTCTCCATCCGGGCCATGGCGGAGGTGCTCAGGGCGCCGGTCGCCCGTTGCAGTGCATCAGCCGGGCGCCGACTGGGTACTACGGGCGAGGTGGGTTTCACGGATCGAGGCTAGTCGACACCAGATCCGCGCAAAACCCCCGTGAAATAAGGGTTACGGGGCCCCGAAGAGCAGTCAGAAGTGGTTGAATCCGTCAACTAGGCCGCGGCCGCGGCATACAGGAGGTTCGGTGTCCCGCACGCCGCACGAAGTCCAGTACGTCACGCTCCACGGGCACCGGCGTGCCTTCGTCAAGACCGGTCAGGGCCCGGTGGTGCTGCTCCTGCACGGTCTCGGGTGTGACCACACCACCTGGGAGCCCGTGATCGACTCGCTCGCCAAGCGCTACACGGTGATCGCGCCCGACCTGCTGGGCCACGGACTGTCGGACAAGCCGCGCGCGGACTACAGCGTGGGCGGCTACGCCAACGGCATGCGGGACCTCCTGACGGTGCTGGGCGTCGACAAGGCCACCGTGATCGGGCACAGCTTCGGCGGCGGGGTGGCCATGCAGTTCGCCTACCAGTTCCCCGAACGCACCGAGCGGCTGATGCTGGTCGCCTCCGGCGGTCTCGGGCCCGAGGTCACGCCGGCCATCCGGGCGATCACCACCCCGGGCTTCCACCAGCTGATGGGTGTGCTGACGCTGCCCGGCGTACGGCACGTCGGCATGGCCGGCATGCGGGCGCTGGCGAGCGCCCCCTGCAAGCACACCCGCGACCTCGACGAGGTCGCCGAGATCTTCGACTCCTTCAAGGACCCCCACGCCCGGCACGCGATCCGCCACGTCGTCCGCGCCGTCGTCGACTGGCGCGGCCAGATCGTCACCATGGCGGACCGTGCCTACCTGACCGATGCCATGCCGATGGCGGTCGTGTGGGGGAGCGAGGACATGGTGATCCCCGTGCGGCACGCGAGCAACGCGGGCGCGCTCGCCCCCGACGCCAGGGTCGAGGTGATCCCGAACGCCGGGCACTTCCCGCACAAGGACCACCCGCACCGGTTCGCCAGGATCGTGCACGAGTTCATCCGCTCGACCCAGCCGGCGGCCTACAGCCGCGCCCGCTTCCGCAACCTGCTCAAGACCGGGCACGCCAGCGCCCGCCCGACGGCCACCGTCACGGCCCTGCCCAGCGCCTGAAATCGCCGAGTCGGCGCTGCTTGACGCCCTGGTTGGGGTCAAGCAACGCCGACTCGGTGGGTCTTGTGGCGCCGACTCGCGTCAGGCGTCGCCGCCCTCCTGCTTCACGCCGGCCACGGCCGTCGGGTCGTCGATGCGGTACTGCGCGAACGCCTTCTCGACGAGCCCGCGCTCGATCTGGCCCGCGTCGGCGAGTGCCTGCAGCGTCTGCACGACCACCGACTGGGCGTCGATGTGGAAGTACCGGCGTGCGGCCGGGCGGGTATCGGCGAAGCCGAAGCCGTCGGCGCCGAGCACGCGGTAGTCACCGGGCACCCAACGGGCGATCTGCATCGGCACGGCCCGCATGTAGTCCGAGACCGCCACGACCGGGCCGTCGGCGCCGGCCAGCTTGTCGGCGACGTACGCCGTGCGCGGCTGCTCGCCGGGGTGCAGGAGGTTCCACTCCTCGGCCGCGACGGCGTCGCGTGCCAGCTCGTTCCACGAGGTCACCGACCAGGTGTCGGCCTGGACGCCCCACTCCTCGGCCAGGATCCGCGCGGCCTCCTTGACCCAGGGGTACCCGACGCCCGAGGCGAGCAGCTGGGCCCGCGGGCCCTCGCCCTCGGCGGTCGACACCTTGTGGATGCCCTTGAGGATGCCCTCGACGTCCACGTCCTCCGGCTCGGCCGGCTGCTGAACGGGCTCGTTGTAGACGGTGATGTAGAAGATGACGTTCTCGGCGTCAGCGCCGTACATCCGCTCCAGGCCGGACCGCATGACGTGGCTGATCTCGTAGGCGAACGCCGGGTCGTAGTGGACGACCGCCGGGTTGGTCGCCGCGATGAGCGGCGAGTGCCCGTCCGCGTGCTGCAGGCCCTCGCCGGTCAGCGTCGTGCGACCCGCCGTGGCGCCGATGAGGAAGCCGCGCGAGAGCTGGTCGGCCATCGCCCAGATCGAGTCGCCGGTGCGCTGGAACCCGAACATCGAGTAGAAGATGTAGAACGGGATCATGTGCTCGCCGTGCGTCGAGTACGCCGAGCCGGCGGCGGTCGCGGAGGCCATCGCGCCGGCCTCCGAGATGCCCTCGTGGAGCATCTGGCCCTGTGCCGACTCCTTGTAGGAGAGCAACAACTTGCGGTCGACCGACTCGTACTGCTGGCCGGCCGGGTTGTAGACCTTCGCGCTCGGGAACATCGCGTCCATGCCGAACGTGCGGTACTCGTCCGGCGCGATCGGCACGATGCGCTGGCCGATCTCGGGGTCCTTCATCCAGTCCTTGAGCAGGCGGGACGACGGCCATCGTGGTCGCGATGGAGTTCTTGCCCGACCCCTTCTTGAGCTCGGCGTACATCTTGTCGCCGGGCAGCTGGAGGTTCTTGGCCCGGACCACGCGGCGGGGCACGGAGCCACCGAGGCTGTCGCGGCGCTCCTTCATGTACTGGATCTCGGGCGCGTCCTCGCCGGGGTGGAAGAACGGCGCGGCGCCGGTCTCCTCGTACGAGCGCTCCAGGTCGCGGTCGGAGATCGGCAGGTAGAGGCGGTCCCGGAACCTCTTGAGGTCGTCCTGGGTCAGCTTCTTCATCTGGTGCGTGGCGTTCTTGCCCTCGAGGGCGTCGATCGTCCAGCCCTTGATCGTCTTGGCCAGGATCACGGTCGGCTGGCCGACGTGCTTGCTGGCCGCGTCGAACGCGGCGTACACCTTGCGGTAGTCGTGGCCACCGCGCGGCAGCTTGCGGATCTGGTCGTCGGACATGTGCTCGACCATCTTGCGCAGCCGCGGGTCGCCACCGAAGAAGCTGTCGCGGATGTAGTCGCCGCTCTCGACCGAGTAGGTCTGGAAGGCGCCGTCCGGCGTGGTGTTCATCTTGTTCACGAGCACGCCGTCGACGTCACGGGCCAGCAGATCGTCCCACTCGCGGCCCCAGACGACCTTGATGACGTTCCAGCCGGCGCCGCGGAAGGTCGACTCCAGCTCCTGGATGATCTTGCCGTTGCCGCGCACCGGTCCGTCGAGCTGCTGGAGGTTGCAGTTGATGACCCAGGTGAGGTTGTCGAGCTCCTCGCGGGCCGCGACGCCGATGGCGCCCAGCGACTCCGGCTCGGCCATCTCGCCGTCGCCGAGGAACGCCCAGACGTTCTGCTGGCTGGTGTCCTTGATGCCGCGGTTGTGGAGGTAGCGGTTGAACCGCGCCTGGTAGATCGAGTTGATGCCGGTCAGGCCCATGGAGACCGTCGGGAACTCCCAGAAGTCCGACATGAGCCGGGGGTGGGGGTACGACGGCAGCCCGGCGTGCGGCCCGTGCTGGACCTCCTGGCGGAACCGGTAGAGCTGCTCCTCGGTGAGCCGGCCCTCGAGGAAGGCCCGGGCGTAGACACCGGGGGAGGCGTGGCCCTGGATGTAGATCTGGTCGCCGCCGCCGGGGTGGTCCTTGCCGCGGAAGAAGTGGTTGAAGCCGACCTCGTAGAGGCTGGCGGAGGACTGGTAGGTGGCGATGTGCCCGCCGACCTCGAGGCCCTTGCGGTTGGCGCTGGAGACCATGACGGCGGCGTTCCAGCGGATGAAGGCGCGGATGCGGCGCTCGGCCTCCTCGTCGCCGGGGAACCACGGCTCGCGCTCGGGCGGGATCGTGTTGATGTAGTCGGTGCTGCGCAGGGCGGGCACGCCCACCTGGGTCTCGCGGGCGCGCTCGAGGAGGCGCAGCATGACGTAGCGGGCGCGCTCACGGCCGCGCTCGCCGACGAGCGAGTCGAAGGAGTCGATCCAGTCCTGCGTCTCGTCGGGGTCGATGTCGGGCAGCTGGGTCGGCAGTCCCTCGTGGATCACGGACGGGATCGTGCCGCTCCGGGTGGTGTCGGAGCCAGTGCCTGAACCAGTGGTGGAGTCTTCGGTCACCGTCTCATCGTTGCACGCGCCCGGACCACGCGAAATTTACCCGGCGGTAGGTCCGTGGGGTGGGCTCAGGCGAGCGAGGACGGGGCACGGCCCTGCGCGTACACCCGGCGTCCCGGCCGAGGCCGTCGAGGGCCCGGCCGACGCCCCACGGGCGGGGTCGCCGGGCAGGAATCCCCTCTACATGGGTTGCGCCGGTGCGGGTTCTCCGCTGGACTACTCCACACCTTGTGAGGTGGCCGCCCGGGAGACGGGTGGCGGATGCAACGCGACTGGAGGACTCAGTGAGTGCGACCGCGGGTGGCGGGTCCACCCAGACAGATGGACCTGCGGCCGGTCCTGCGGACCGGTTGGGCTTCAAGCCCGGCATGGTCATCCAGGAGCTGGGCTGGGACAACGACACCGACGACGAGCTCCGGGTCGCGATCGAGGACCGCATCGACGCCGACATGGTGGACGGTGACTACGGCAACGTCGTGGACGCCGTGCTGCTGTGGTGGCGCTCGGAGGACGGCGACCTCGTCGACGGGCTCGTCGACGCGCTGACCGACCTCGTGGGCGGCGGCGCCATCTGGCTGCTGACCCCCAAGGTGGGGCGCCCGAACTCCGTGGATGCCGCCGACATCGCCGAGGCGGCCCCCATCGCGGGCCTCTCCCAGACGACCACCGCGGCGGTGAGCAAGGACTGGTCGGCCACCCGGCTGGTCGCCCCCAAGACACCCGCCTGACCCGGCCCCATTCGACCGACCGCAAGGAATCACGCGTGCTCCGACAAGTCCTCGGCCGGGCGGCAGCGGCCGGCACCAGCCTGAAGGTCCTCACCGAGGCCGGCATCGTCCGGCCCTACTCGCCGGTGGTCCTCGCCGGGATGGCGCGGGCGCTGCGCCGGTGGGGGACCGGTCCGGCGGGCGGGTTCACCGCGCTCGCGGTCCGGGCGCCGGACCAGGTGGGGATCATCGACGAGCTCGGGTCGCTGACCTACGGCGAGCTGCACCGCCGGTCCAACAGCCTGGCCCGCGCGCTGGCCGACCTCGGCGTCTCGGAGGGTGACGGGGTCGCGGTCATGTGCCGCAACCACCGCGGCTTCGTCGACGCGACCGTCGCCGCCGCGAAGCTCGGGGCCGACATCCTCTACCTCAACACCGCCTTCGCGGGCCCCCAGCTCGTCGACGTGCTGGAGCGGGAGCAGCCCACGGTCGTCATCCACGACGAGGAGTTCACCGACCTCCTCGCCGAGGCCGAGATGAAGCACCGCGTCGTCGCCTGGACCGACGGGGAGGTCGAGGCCGACACGGTCGAGGCGCTGATCGGCGACCACCCGGACGACGACCTGGAGCCGCCGGAGGGCCACAGCCGCATCGTCATCCTCACGTCGGGGACCACCGGGACCCCCAAGGGCGCCCCCCGCAACGAGGCCGGCATCGAGGCGGCCGTCGCCCTGCTGTCGCGGATGCCGCTGCGCCACGGCTGGCGCACCCACATCGCGGCGCCCCTGTTCCACACCTGGGGCTTCGCCCACCTCGCCATGGCCATGCTGCTCGGGTCCACCGTCGTGCTCCGGCGCCGCTTCGACCCCGAGGAGTGCCTCGAGGTGACCGAGGCGGAGCGGTGCGACTCGCTCGCGGTCATCCCGGTGATGCTGCAGCGGATCATGGCCCTGCCCGAGGAGAAGCTCAGGAAGCACGACCTCTCCCGGGTGAAGGTCGTCGCCGCGTCGGGGTCGGCCCTGCCCGGGGACCTGGCCCTGGACTGGATGGACCACTTCGGGGACAACCTCTACAACATCTACGGCTCGACCGAGGTCGCCTACGCCTCGATCGCCACCCCCGTGGACCTGCGGGAGGCCCCCTCGTCGGCCGGGAAGCCGCCGTGGGCGACCGTGGTCAAGATCCTCGACCCGGACGGCAAGGAGGTGCCGCAGGGCGAGGCCGGCCGGATCTTCGTCGGCAACAGCCTGCTGTTCGAGGGGTACACCGGCGGCGGTCACAAGGAGGTCGTCGACGGCCTGATGTCCAGCGGGGACGTCGGCCGGATCGGCGACGACGGGCGGCTGTACGTCGAGGGGCGCGACGACGAGATGATCGTCTCCGGCGGTGAGAACGTCTTCCCCAAGGAGGTCGAGGACTGCCTCGCCCGCCATGAGGCCGTGGCCGAGGTGGCCGCGATCGGTGTCGACGACGACGACTACGGCAAGCGGCTCAAGGCCTTCGTCTCCCTCAGGGAGGGCGAGTCGGCCAGCGAGGACGACCTCAAGGCGTGGGTCAAGAAGAACCTCGCGCGCTACAAGGTGCCCCGCGAGATCGTCTTCCTCGACGAGCTCCCGCGCAACGCCACCGGCAAGGTCCTCAAGCGGGACCTCGTCGACAAGGACTGACCCCGGTCACCACCCGGCCCTCGGCGGGCCTGTGAGGGCCGGGTGCAAGGATGGCGGCATCATGAGTGGACTCTCCCTCGGCGGCCAGGCGCCCGACTTCACGCTGCGTGACCAGTTCGGGCAGGACATGACGCTGTCCTCCTACCGCGGGCGCAAGGCCGTGGTCATCTTCTTCTACCCCTACGCCTTCTCCGGCGTGTGCAAGGGCGAGATGGCCGGCATCCGCGACCGGCTCGCGGAGTTCATGACCTTCGACACCGAGGTCGTGGCGATCTCCTGCGACCCGACGTACGCGCTGCGGGCCTTCGCCGACCAGGAGGGGCTCAACTTCCCCCTGCTCTCCGACTTCTGGCCGCACGGCGAGGTCTGCCAGGCCTTCGGCGTCTTCGACGAGACGAAGGGCTGCCCCCGGCGGTCGTCGTACGTCGTCGACAAGGACGGCCTGGTCCGCTGGGCGGTCCACAACGCCATGCCCGAGGGGCGCGACCTCGACGAGCACCTCAAGCAGCTGCTGGCCGTCGCGTAGCAAGGGGCGAACGGCTCGACGTGGCCGCCGGTCTGGACCGTTTCCTGAGGTTTTCCTCAAGATGGCCGCCGACCCCCTGACATCGCTTGGTGGGCCGTCTAGTGTTGTCCTTGTCGAACCGCTGGTGACCCGAGACGCCAGCGGTTCGACTCATTTCCAGACGTTGTCGCTCCGCCGCGGTCTGCGTTCGCGGCCGCCGCTCCGGCTCGCTAGTCTGTGCGGGCTTCGTGGGCGTATAGCTCAGCGGTAGAGCTCTGGTCTTACAAACCAGCGGTCGGGGTTCGATCCCCTCTGCGCCCACCAATGCGGCCCACCAATGCGGCCCACCAATGCGGCCCACCGATCCGGGTCAGCCGGAGCGCGGGTCCTTGCTGGAGTAGCCCGCCCTGGGCTCGAGGCCTTCGGGCTGTGGCTCGGGGTTGCCCGTGGACTGCTCGGGCGGGACCTCGGCGTCCGGGTCGCGCTCCTCGGGGTGGGTGGGGCGGACGCCGTCGGTCGAGACCTGCCCGGGGCCGGTGGGGCCGACGCGTTCGCTGCTGACACCCATCCCGCCCTCGGCACGGTCCGGGCCGGCCGAGTTGGGCGTGGAGTCGCGCACGTCGGTCTCCTGCTCGTGCGTCGTGGGCTCGCCGGGGCGCTCGGACTCGCTCACGCCGGTGACTCCTGCTCGCCCGACATCGGCTCGTCCTCGTCGCGGGTGGCCTGGGTCGAGGTGTCCTCGCCTCCTGCATCTCGTCGGGGAACGCCACGTCGTCGACGGCCGGGTTGTCCTCGGTGGAGAGGTCCCGGGTGGTCGGGGTGGCGTTCTCCTCGTCCTCGACGGCGTCCGCGCCGCCGGGAGCGGGCTCGCCGGGCTCGATCTGGGCCTCCGGCTTGGGGCCGAGGTCGTCGGTGCTCATCTGGTCCTCCTGCGTGGGTGTGGGATCAGGGGATGTGGGTCAGGCGGGTGTGAAGCCGAACGTGCTGTACGCCGTGGTCGTACCCGCGCGGAGCGCCTCCAACACCGAGCGCTCGTGCGGGACCACCGGCACGGGCAGCTCGTCGAGGGCGCACCAGCGCAGGTCGGCGCACTTGTGGGGCTCGACGATGCGCGGCTCGCCGGCCCAGGAGCGGGCGGTGAAGAAGAAGTCGATCCGCTCGTCGATGGGCTCGCCGCCCCGGGTGCGCTGCATGGCGGTCACGAAGGAGAGGTCGAGATCGGTCACGTCGATCTCCTCCAGCGCCTCGCGCCGGGCGGCGTCGTACGCCGTCTCGCCCTTCTCCACGTGGCCGGCTGCGGCGGCGGCCCAGTGGTCGTCCATGTAACCGGTGTTCTGCCGCAGCTGCAGCAGCACCTCGGTCCCGGCGACCCCGTCGCGCAGCAGGAAGACGTACGACGCCGGTACGACGACGACGAACCGGTCCAGCGGGCCGCTCACTCGTCGGTGTCGTCGTCGGTCTCGAGGTCGTGCGGGGTCGCCTCGGGCTCGCCCCCCACGTCGTAGACGGTGCCCGTGTCGGCGGAGACGGCCGTCTCGCGCTCGTCGGCCTCGTACTCCTCAGGGTCGGGCTGGTCGAGCGGTGCCTGCTCCTCGGCGAGCTCTTCCTCGTCCGGTCCGGTCGTCATCGGTCCTCCTGGTTGTCGTCGACCCTCGGGCGGGTCGGCCTCACTGCGACGGCTGGTCCTCGGAGGTCTCGGCGTTCTCCTCCTGGGCGGCGGAGCCACCCCGGGCGTCGTCCTCGTCGGGGAGCTCGTCGCCGTGCTCACCGGGCGGGGTTCCCGTGCCGAGGGCCGCCTGGTCCTGCTCCTCCGGGATCGGCGCGGTCAACGCTTGCCGCCGTCGGGGATGTCGTCGTTGCGGCCGTCGAGTTTGTCGAGGGCGTCCTTGGCCTTCTCGGCCCCGGTCGCGAGCTTGTCGGCGTGCTTGCCGCCGGTCTTGTCGTCGACCATCTCGGCGGCCTTGTCGATGCCGTCAGCGATCTTGTCGCCGTGCTTGTCCACCGCCTCGGTCAGCTTCGCCTTGGCGTCGTCGAGGAATCCCACGGGATGCTCCTTCCGGTCGGTGGCCCCCGGGTGGGGGAGGTCCGCTCTTTGACACACTAGCCACATGCCGACAAGCCCGATCGAGGCACCCGAGGAGCCCCCGGGGCGGGTCCCGATCGTGGCCGTCGTCGGAGCCACCGCGTCGGGCAAGACCGGCCTCTCGCTCGACCTCGCCGAGCGGCTCGGCGGCGAGGTCGTCAACACCGACGCGATGCAGGTCTACCGGGGCATGGACGTCGGCACCGCCAAGCTCCCGCCCGACCAGCGGCGGGGGATCCCGCACCACCTGCTCGACCTGCTCTCGGTGCGCGACCCGCTGACCGTGGCGGAGTTCCAGGCCCGGGCCCGGGACGTCGCCGGGCGGCTGCGCGCCTCCGGGCGGGTGCCCGTGCTCGTCGGGGGCTCGGCCCTCTACACGCGGGCGATCCTGGACCGCTTCGAGTTCCCCGGCACCGACGAGGCGGTGCGGGCGCGCCTGGAGGCGGAGCTCGCCGAGGTGGGGCCGCTGCGGCTCCACGAGCGGCTCGCCACGCGGGACCCCGAGGCGGCGGCGCGGATCATCCCCGAGAACGGCCGGCGCACGGTCCGCGCCCTGGAGGTCATCGAGATCACCGGCCGCCCGTTCACGGCGTCGCTGCCGCGGCTGGAGTACGCCGACGCCGCCAGCGTGCAGGTCGGCATGGACATCGACCGGCCCACCCTCGACGCCCGGATCGAGCAGCGCGTGGACCAGATGTTCGAGGACGGCTTCGTGGCGGAGGTCGAGCGGCTGCTCGGCGAGGGGCTGGCCGAGGGCCGGACCGCCGGGCGCGCCATCGGCTACCGCGAGGTCGCGGCCCACCTCGCCGGCGAGCTCAGCCTCGAGGAGGCCCGGGAGCGCACCGTGGTGGCGACCCGGCGCTTCGCCCGGCGCCAGGACTCGTGGTTCCGCAAGGACCCGCGGATCGTCTGGGTGGCCCACGACGACCCCGGAAGGGTGGAGAAGGCGCTGGCCGCCGTGCCACGCTGAGCGGGTGACCCGGACGACGTACTACACCGCCTCCACGCTCGACGGGTTCCTCGCCGACGAGCACGACTCGCTGGACTGGCTCTTCGTCCAGCACATCGAGGAGGACGGGCCGATGAACTACGGCGCGTTCATCGCCGGCATCGGGGCGCTGACGATGGGTGCGACGACCTACGAGTGGATCCGTGCGCACCACGTCGAGAAGGGCGAGGCCTGGGCCTACCAGCAGCCCACGTGGGTGTTCACCCACCGCGACCTGCCGCCGATCGAGGGGGCCGACGTGCGGTTCACCTCCGGCGACGTCCGGCCGGTGCACGCGGCGATGGTCGAGGCGGCCGGCGGCAAGGACCTGTGGATCTGCGGCGGCGGCGACCTCGCGGCCCAGTTCGCCGAGGCGGGGCTGCTCGACGAGGTGTGCGTGCAGTTCGCCCCGGTGACGCTCGGAGCCGGGCGGCCGCTGCTCCCGCGCCCCTTCGACCTCAGGCTGACCGAGCTCGCGCGCAACGGCGACTTCGCCTGCGCGAGGTACGACGTGGTGGGTCCGCGCGCCCGCTGAGCTCGAGGGCGTGCCCTCGACAACGGGTGCCTCACCGGGGCAGGGTGGGCGGGTCCGTCGCTCCATCTCGGGAGGAACGCATGCGTCGTACCCGCACGACCGCAGCCGCCGCCATCACGGCGCTGACCATGGCCGGACTGGCTGCGCCGGCCGCTCCAGGGGCCGCCGCGGCCACCGCCCCGGCACCCGCCCACCGCCTCACCCCGCCACCCAAGACCCCCACGCAGGTCGGGTACGGCGGCGCGGTGACGTCGGTCGACGCGGACGCCTCACGGATCGGGCTGAACGTGCTCAAGCACGGCGGCAACGCCACCGACGCCGCGATCGCCACGGCGGCCGCGCTCGGCGTGACCGAGCCCTACAGCACCGGGATCGGCGGGGGTGGCTACTTCGTGCACTACGACGCCGGCACCGGCAAGGTGCGCACCATCGACGGCCGCGAGACCGCGCCGGCCGCGATGCCGCACGATGCGTTCATCGACCCCGACACCGGCCAGCCCTACCCCTTCACCCCGGAGCGGGTCACCAGCGGCGTCTCGGTCGGGGTCCCGGGCACGCTCGCGACCTGGCAGCGCGCCCTGGACCGGTGGGGCACGCGCTCGTTGGGGCGCTCGCTCGCCCCGGCGGCGCGGCTCGCCCGGCACGGCTTCGTGGTCGACCAGACCTTCCACGACCAGACCGTGCAGAACAAGGTGCGGTTCAAGGCGTTCCGGTCCACCAAGCGGCTCTACTGGAAGCACGGGCACGCTCCGCGGGTCGGCACCCGATTCCACAACCCGGACCTGGCCGCGACGTACGACCTGATCGGTCGTCGGGGACCGGACGCGCTCTACCGCGGCGCGGTGGCCCACGAGATCGCGCGCACCGTTCGCAACCCACCGACGACGAAGCAGACCGACCTCCCGGTGCCGCCCGGCTTCATGACGGCCCGCGACCTGCGGGACTACCACGCCATCGACCGCAGCCCCACGCACTCGGACTACCGCGGGTACGACGTCTACGGGATGGCGCCGTCCTCCAGCGGGGGAGCGACCGTCGGCGAGGCCCTCGACATCCTCGAGCAGTACGACCTCTCCTCGATGGACGACGCCGCCGCGCTGCACCACTACATCGAGGCGAGCGCCCTGGCCTTCGCCGACCGCAACGCCTACGACGGCGACCCCGCCTACGTCCACGTCCCGCTGAAGGACCTGCTCTCCGACAAGTTCGCCGCCGAGCGGGCCTGCCAGATCGACCCGAACCAGGCGATGCCGAAGCCGACGGCTCCCGGCGACGTCACGTCGTACGACGGGCAGTGCGGCAGCGGCGCCGCGGGCACGACCAGGCCGGCGACCGACACCGAGAACGTCGAGACCAGCAACCTGACCGTCTCCGACAAGTGGGGCAACGTCGTGGAGTACACGCTCACCATCGAGCAGACCGGCGGGTCGGGGATCGTGCTGCCGGGGGGGGGTTCCTGCTCAACAACGAGCTGACCGACTTCTCGGCGGTCTACAACGCCGACGACCCGAACCGGATCGAGGGCGGCAAGCGCCCGCGCAGCTCGATGTCGCCGACCATCCTGCTCAAGGGCGGCAAGCCGTTCCTGGCGCTCGGGTCGCCGGGCGGGTCGACGATCATCACCACGGTGCTGCAGATCCTCTTCAACCGGATCGACCGTGGGATGCCGATCGCCGAGGCGCTGGCGGCGCCGCGCGCGTCGAACGGCAACGTGGAGAAGACGCTGGCGGAGCCGGAGTTCATCACGGCGTACGGCGCCGCGCTGGCGCCGTACGGCCAGCAGCTCCAGGCCTCGGGCGACCAGTTCACCAGCGCCGCGGAGATCGGGGCGGCCACGGCCATCGAGTTCGGCCACGGCGGGCGGCTGACGGTCGTGGCGGAGCCGAAGCGGCGCGGCGGAGGGTCGGCGCGAGTGGTGCGCCCGACCGGCCCCTGACCGGTTCGTGGTCCCGGGGTCAGCACCCCTTCCCACCGCCCCGGGGCCACGGATCCCGTTACGGTTGGACCGTGCACACCGACACCTGGACCGAGATCTCCTCGGCCGACGAGCTGACCGCGCTGCTCGGTGAGCCGATCCAGCGGGTCCGTGACAAGGCCCGCCCCGCGCTGCTCGACGTTGACCGTGACTGGCTGGCGGCCTCGCCGTTCTGCGTGATGGCGACGGCCTCGGCGGACGGTCGCTGCGACGCCTCGCCCAAGGGCGACCCGGCCGGGCAGCTCGTGCACGTGATCGACGAGCGCACGATCGCCATCGCCGAGCGGCCGGGCAACCGGCGGGCCGACGGCTACCGCAACATCCTCGAGAACCCGCACGTCGGGCTCGACTTCCTGATCCCCGGACGTGGCGACACGCTGCGCGTCAACGGCCGCGCGCGGCTGGTCAGCGACGCCCCCTTCTTCGACGCGTTGGTCGTGAAGGGGCACCGGCCGATCCTGGCCGTCGTGGTCGACATCGACGAGCTGTTCTTCCACTGCGCCAAGGCCTTCCTGCGGTCCGGGCTGTGGAAGCCCGAGACCTGGGACCCCGAGGGCCGGGTGTCGCGGCGGGCCGTGATCGCGCAGAAGTACGAGCCGACGGGGATGACCCTCGAGCAGCTCGACGACTACTACCGTCCCGAGAACTACGACAAGGGCCTGTATGCCTGAGTCCTACGCGTTCCTCAAGGGCCACGGCACCGAGAACGACTTCGTGCTCCTGCCCGACCACGACGGCAGCATCCACGGCGAGCTCACGCCCGAGCGGGTGCGTGCGCTGTGCGACCGGCGGGCCGGCATCGGCGGCGACGGGGTGGTGCGGGTGATCCGGACCGCGGCGTACGACGGGCCGGACGCCGCGCTGGTGCGCGGCCAGGACGCCGAGTGGTTCATGGACTACCGCAACTCGGACGGCTCGCTCTCGGAGATGTGCGGCAACGGAATCCGCGTCTTCGTGCGGCACCTGGTGGACGCCGGACTGGTCGATGCGTCCGCGCCGGTGCCGGTGGCCACCCGGGGCGGCCTGAAGACGCTGACCCTCGACGACGACCTGGTGACCGCCGACATGGGCCGGCCGAAGGTGCTGGGGCAGACCGTCGTCGGCGTCGGGCTGCACAGCTGGCCGGCGCGCCACGTCGACATGGGCAACCCGCACGCGGTGGCGCTGGTCGACGCACTGGAGGACGCCGGGACGTTGTACGACGAGCCGGCGTACGACCGGGAGACCTACCCCCACGGCGTGAACGTGGAGTTCGTGGTGCGCCGCGGCGAGCGGCACGTGGCCATGCGGGTGCACGAGCGCGGCTCGGGGGAGACCCGGTCGTGCGGCACCGGCGCGTGCGCGGTGATGGTCGCCTCGGCGCTGGCCGACGGGCTGGTCGCGGAGGGGACGCCACCGACCGCGGACGTGTCCTACCGGGTGGACGTGCCCGGCGGCACCCTCACCGTCAGCTGGACCGCCGACGACCGGGTGCTGCTCACTGGGCCGGCCGTGGTCGTGGCATCGGGCACCACCTGTCTCTGACGGGTCGTGAGCCTGACGTGTGGTGAGTCTTCGGGGGCCATAGCGCGTGCTGGGGCACGAGACCCGGGCTCTAGGATCGCCAGCCATGGACATCAACGGAGCATCAGCGATCGTCACCGGCGGCGCGTCGGGCATCGGCGCGGCCGTCGCCCGCCAGCTCGCCGCCGCGGGCGCCAAGGTCGTCGTCGCAGACCTGCAGGCCGACAAGGGCGAGGCCCTCGCGAAGGAGATCGGCGGCACGTTCGTCAGCGTCGACGTCACCGACACCGAGCAGATCAAGGCGGCGGTCCGCACGGCCGTCGAGCTCGGCCCGCTGCGGGTGCTGGTCAACTCGGCCGGCATCGGCTGGGCGCAGCGGACGATCGGCCGCGACGGGGAGTTCGACTCCGCCCACGACCTCGGGGCCTTCACCAAGGTCATCGCGATCAACCTGATCGGCACCTTCGACGCGGTGCGGCTCGCGGCCTCCGAGATGAGCAAGCTCGAGCCGACCGAGTCCGGCGAGCGGGGTGCCATCGTCAACCTGGCCAGCGTGGCGGCGTTCGACGGCCAGATCGGCCAGGCGGCGTACTCCGCCTCCAAGGGCGGCGTCGTCGGGATGACCCTCCCGGTCGCCCGCGACCTCGCGGCCTCGGCCATCCGCCTCAACACGGTGGCGCCGGGCCTGATCGACACCCCGATCTACGGCTTCGGCGGCGACGCCGAGGGGTTCAAGGCCAAGCTGGGCGAGAGCGTGCTGTTCCCCAAGCGGCTCGGCCAGCCCGAGGAGCTCGCGTCGATGGTGATGGAGTGCCTGCGCAACCCGTACATGAACGGCGAGACCGTCCGCGTCGACGGCGGCATCCGGATGCCTCCCAAGTAGCCGTCCTCCCCGCGCACCCCCGGGACGTCATACGGTCTCGTCGCCCGCGCGACCAGGTCGTATGACGTCCCGTGCTTCTCAGGCGCGGCGGCCCATCAGCCCCAGGAGCCGGGTCTGCCGGTCCGCGTCGGTGGGTACGTCGACCGCCGGCTTGCAGACGCCCTCGGAGTAGAGCGCGTCGCCGAACCCCTTCATGGCCGTCTCCAGGCGGTCCATCTCTTCCTCGGTCCAGCGGACCTCCTGGCCCAGCGCCCGGCCGAGGTCCCAGCGGTGCACGACGAGGTCGAACCCGTAGAAGTCGGTCAGCGTCTCGGCCACCGTGGTCCGGCCGAAGTAGCCGTCGTACTCCCGCGTGACGGCTGCGTCGTCCGCCACGACAGGCGTACGCCGTCCAGGTGGGCGCGCCACACCCTTTGCGGGTCGCCGGTGGGCCGCGACCCGGCGTCGAGGTCCTGCCGGGACAGGAAGTCGCGCTGGCTGTCGACCACGTGGTCGACCACGTCGCGGGCCGTCCAGCCTTCGCAGGGGCTCGGTGCGGTCCAGTCGCCGGCCGCGTCCACGACTGCGGAGAAGCGGTCGGCGTTGGTGAGGTAGTCGTCGATGAGTGCGTTCATGTGACCAGCGTGCGGCCCCACCGCGGCCCGGTTCTTGAAAGAATCCGACACGTGCCCCCCAATCGCCGGATCGACCCGACCGAGCGGGCCCACCTGCGCGACGCCGCCGGCTACAGCCCGCCGATCCACCGGTTCGCGCCGACGCCCGAGGTCGCCGACCTGGTGCGCCGCTACTGGATGCCGGTCTGGGCGCTGCCGGAGGGGACACGGTCGGTGCAGCGGGTGCTGCAGTACCCGGTCTGCCTGATCGTGGTCTCCCACGAGTACGCCCTGCTCGTCGGGCCCAGCTCCGGGCTCTCGACGCAGGAGCTGGCCGGCGAGGGCTGGGCACTCGGCACCATGCTGCAGCCCGCGGCCGGCTCGCTGGTGTGGGGCGACTCGGTCGACACGCTGACCGACCGGGCGGTGCCGCTCACCGACGCTCGCGGCCTGGACGGCGCCGCGCTGATCGACGCGATCCGCGACGCGGTGGGCGCGGACCCGCTGGCCCCGGACGGCCAGCAGCGGGCCGTGACCGCCGTCGAGGCCGCGCTCTCGCTGCTCCTGCCCGTCGACGAGGAGGGGCTGCTGGTCAACGCCGTCGTCGAGCACGTCGAGGGAGACTCCGGCGTACAGCGCGTGGGCCAGGTCTGCGAGAAGTTCGCGATCGGCGAGCGCACGCTGCAGCGGATGACCCAGCGCCGGATCGGGCTGTCCCCGAAGTGGCTGATCCAGCGTCGGCGCCTGCACGAGGCGGCCGAACGGCTGGCCGGCGAGGAGCGCCCCGACCTGGCCCGGGTGGCCGCCGACCTCGGCTACGCCGACCAGGCCCACTTCGGCCGCGACTTCCGCACGGTCACCGGCCTCACGCCGGGGAGTACGCCGCCGAGCCGCGCCCCCGCTGACTCCCGGGCCAGCCGAGCACTCCTGCGCCCTCACACCAGCGCCGCCACCACGGTCGCGTACACCCGCTCGGCGTACACCGCCTGCTCGTCGGTGATCCGGTCCGCGGCGAGCTGCTCGACGAGGTCGACCAGCTCGGGGAGCACCCAGCCCTCGGGCGGGTCGGGGACGATCCCGGCCCGCACGGCGGCGCGGAAGCGGATGTAGGTCGGGTGTGCGCGCACGTGGGTGGCCAGGGTGGCGCGGGCGGCGAGGATCTTCCGGGCGTTGTAGCGGCCGAGGTCGCGGTAGGCGACGAACTGCGCGGCGTGGAAGAACTGGTCGATGGTGCTGACCCGCGGGAAGGTCGGGTCCACCTCGCGGTAGGCCAGGAGCTGCGGCGGCATGTCCTGGGTGAGCGCGGGCTTGGAGTACCACAGCAGGCTGATCCGCTCGTCGTTCCCGTCGGTGCGCCGGACCAGCCCGAGGTTCACCGACCGCGGTGAGTAGTCGTGGCCGGGCGAGGGGTCGCGGTCGGCCCGCAGCACGTCGAGGTTGAGCGCGATGCTGGCCGCGCACTCGAGCTGGGCGAGGTCGACGGCCCGTGAGATCGACGTGGCGAGGTTGCCGGGCCCGGAGTCGGCGTCCACGCAGACGATCTCGCGGTGGTGGCTGGTCCGCAGCAGCTCGACCAGCGCGGTGTTCTCCCAGTGCCCGCCGTCGGTGACGTAGAGGTAGAGGTCGCTGGGGTCGTGGAAGCCGACGAACTCCTTGAGCAGGTAGCCGAGCCCCGGTCGCGGCAGCGGCCTGCCCTGCGCGGCGAGCGTCGCGGCCCAGCGCGGGTTGGGGATCCACGCGCCGAGCCGGATGTTGGCGAACGCCAGCAGCATGCTGATCGGCCCCAGCCGGAAGCGTCCCATCGCCGGCGACACCGCCGCTCCCGACAGCCCGACCGCCATCATCGTCGTGAGCCGCGGGCTGAGCCGGGGCCGCAGGGTCGCCATCGCCTCGGCCGAGCACTCGTAGCGCTGCCAGAGCCCGTCCTCCTCCAGCGGCGCGAAGAGCCGGACCGCCTCCGGCGAGAAGGTCACGCTCAGGGCGGGCACGCCGTAGTGGGTGCGTACGCCGCGGCCGGTCACCGTGGCCGAGGCGCAGATGGTGAGCGGGGTGCCGTTCGGGCGGCCGGGGCCGCGCACCGGGAGCGACGCCAGGGTCGGTTCCACCCGCTCCCCGGGCGCGGCGACGTCGTTGTTGACGTAGGCCCGGGCCCGCACGCCGGTCGCGCCGCCGGTGCGGTAGGTGGCGAACGCCGAGCGCAGCTTGCCGCGGTAGAAGCCCGCGAGCGACCAGAACTCGATCGTGCCGCCGAGGTGCACCACCAGCAGGGCGAGGACGACCACGGCCAGCAGCACCCGGTCGCGCTCGCTCGGCGCCACCACCATGCCGCCGAGCGCCCACCGGCACAGGAAGAAGAGCAGCAGCGTCGCGAAGAGCACCCCGCCCAGCACCGGCGCGACCTTCGCCAGCGGCTTGCGCAGGGTCCGCAGCACCGCCGAGATCGAGCCGAGCGAGCCGGCCACGGCGACCGCCGAGGTGAACAGGTCGTGGGCCGCGACCGGCCGCCAGACCAGCTCGACGAGCAGCGGCACCACCGCCATGAAGGCCAGCAGCGCGAGGCCGACCGCGAGGCCGCCGTACCCCAGGAGCTTGGGGACCAGCAGCCAGGCCGGCGGCACGGTCGCGCCGGAGGCGTCGCTGAACTTGCTCGCCAGCACCCACACGAGCACGAACGCCAGCCCGGCGGCCAGCCACACCAGGATCGGCCCGACCTCCCGGGGTCCGGGCGACAGGCAGGTGTGGTCGAGCTCGAAGGCCAGGTGCCGGTCGCTCCGCCAGCCCTTGCAGGTCAGCCCGAAGTACCAGCGGTAGAACCAGCCCAGCAGCCGCCCGGCCACCCACAGCATCCCGAGGAAGACCAGCGCGTTGGCGAGCATCCCGGTCAGCACCGTGGCGACGGCCGCGGGCAGCCGCTGCGCACGCGCGCTCTCGGCCGGCTCCGAGGTCGGCGCCACCGAGTCGTCGCCGCTGCCGCGCGGGGCGTTGGACAACAGGTAGCCGAGGTTGTCGCGCAGGTGGCGCTCCTCGGGTCCGGGCTGGATCCCGGCCAACGCCCACGGCCGGGGCGCGGACTCCTCGCCCGCCGGGGCCAGGGTCCGGGCCAGGCTCCAGGCGCCGGTCATGTAGGAGCCGCCGGAGACCGAGGTGACGTGGTCGGCCTTGTCCCAGCCGCGCGAGCCGTTGCGCTCGAGCGCCTGCAGCGCACCGAGGCTGATCGAGGCCGCCCGGATCCCGCCGCCGGAGAACGCCAGCCCCAGCCCGCTCTCGTCCATGGTCCGCTCGGCGGGTGCGGCCGCCTCGCTGTCGGCGGTGCGCAGCACCGCGCGCACCGACGGGCGCAGCCCCAGCGAGAGCACGCCGCCGAGGGAGTACGCCGCGACCAGCAGCCCGGCCAGCACGGCGGCCCACCCGGCGGCGGCGGCCAGCCGCCACCCCGAGGACCAGGGGTCGAGGCCGCCCATCCCGTTGCTTGCCAGCTGGAGGACCGCGACAGCGGCCAGGCCCACCACCCCGGCGCCGAGGGCGACGAGGGCCAGGGGTGTCGCCAGGCGGCGGGTGGACACGGTCCGGTAGCTGCGGCCGGTCCACAGCGCCAGGAGCGCCAGCAGGGGGCTCCAGCAGACGACGACCAGCAGCAGCCCGCGCAGCGCCGCGGCGACGGCGGAGGTCCCGTAGGCGTCCGACCAGACCTGCCCGACCACCGGGCTGCCGGACAGGACGAGGCCGGCCGTGCCGGGGCCGTTGGTGGGTTCGTCGAGGACGGCCAGCGTCGTCCCCCAGGCGCCCAGGCCGAGCAGCACGACCACGGCGACCGCACCGACCAGCCGGCCGGGGGCGGTGCCCAGCCACCGGGCCGTTGCGTCCATCCCCGCCACCGCCCTCCCGCGTCCGCCCGATCGACATTCCAGTGTGGCGGCGGGGTCACGTGGTGCCCATGACCCACATGGGGGATCTCAGGCTGGGCCCTCCCAGGCCGTCAGGTCGATGACCACGTCGGCCCGCGACCGGGCCGCGTCCACGAGTGCCGCGTTGGGTCCGTCGACCCGGTCCACCCAGGCGCGGGCGTCGACCGGCGACTTGCCGAAGGCGACGTGCCGCTCGACCAGCCGCGGCACCCGGACAGCATCGTCCGTGACGACGTGCCACACCGCGTCCAGGGCCGCGCGCACCGCCGACCACGGCGGCCCGTCCAGCAGCAGGTAGTTGCCCTCGGTCACCACCAGCTCGGCCTCCGGCGCGACGGGTACGGCGCCGGCCAGCGGCTGCTCGAGCTCCCGCTCGAAGGCCGGCGCCATCACCACGTGGTCGGGGCGCTCGCGCAGGCGGCCGAGCAGCGCGGCGTACCCCCACCCGTCGAAGGTCTCCGGAGCTCCCTTGCGGTCCAGCAGGCCGCGGCGGGCCAGCTCGACGTCGGCGAGGTGGAAGCCGTCCATTGGCACCACCACCGCCCCGGCGGTCCGCGCGAGGTGCGTCGCCAGGGTCGACTTGCCGGCGCCGGGCGCGCCGGTGATCCCGAGCAGCACGCGACCGCCCGGGGCACGGTCCGGCAGCAGTCCGGGGAGCGCGCCGCCGTCGGCGGAGAGGCGTACGACGCGCACGCCGGTCAGGCGCGGACGCGCGCCGACGTCGGGTCGTACATCGGTCGCAGCGAGACCTCGATCGGGTGCCGGGTGCCGGCGACATCGACCTCCCAGGTGCCGGCGGCCAGCCAGTCGGCGGTCACCGGCTCTCCGCCGCCGGACACGAACGCCAGGCCGACGGCCGAGCCGAGGGTCCAGCCGTACGACGCCGCCCGGACGTAGCCGACCGGCACGCCGTCGCGGTGGACGACCTCGGCGTGGAACACAGCAGGCTCGGGGTCGAGCACCCGGAGCTGCACCAGTCGCTGGCCCATCCCGCCGGCCGCCGCGTTGGCCTCCTTGCGCGCGAGCACGGCGTCCCGCCCGACGAACCCGCCCGGCTTGTCCAGCGCCAGCGCGAAGCCGAGGCCGACCTCCAGCGGGCAGTCGGTGTTGTCGATGTCGTGGCCGAAGTCGCGGTAGGCCTTCTCCATCCGCAGCGAGGAGAGCGCCTTGAGCCCCACCGGCGCGAGGCCGTAGGGCCCGCCCGCGGCCTGCAGCGCGTCGTACACCTTCAGCCCGGCCTCGGCGGGCACGTAGAGCTCGTAGCCCAGCTCGCCGAGGTAGGTGATCCGCGCGCACAGCACCCGCACCCCCGCCACCTCGATCCAGCGCGAGGTGCGGAAGCCGAAGGCCTCGGTCGACAGGTCCGCGTCGGTCAGGTCGGCGAGCAGGTCGCGCGAGCGCGGGCCCTGGAGGTTGAGCTGGGCGAAGTCGGCGGTGACGTCGGTGACCCGGACGTCCGCGTCCCCGACGTGGCGGCCCAGCCAGGCCAGGGCGTGCCCGTGCGCGGCGTCGGAGGCGACGACGAGGAAGTCGTCGGTCGCGAGCCTGGTCACCGTCAGGTCGGCCTCGATGTGGCCGTCCTCGTCGAGCCACTGCGTGTAGGTGATCGTCTCGTCGGCCTCGTTGACCGCCCCGGCCGAGACGCGGGCGAGCACCTCGCCGGCGTCGCTGCCCTGCACACGGAGCTTGGCCATGAAGCTCATGTCCATCAGGCCGACGCCCTCGCGGACGGTGCGGTGCTCGGCCTCCCACTGCGCGAACCACGGGGCCCGGCCCCAGGTGGGCTCGGCTGCGGGGGTGGTGCCCGGGCCGGCGAACCAGTCGGCGCCCTCCCATCCGGAGACCTCGCGCAGGTAGCCGCCCTGGTCGACCAGCCGCTCGTGCACGGGGGAGAGCAGCGCGTTGCGGGCGCTGCGCAGCTGCTTGCCGGGCGTGTGCGCGGCGTACACGGTGCCGAGGATCTCGGTGGTGCGGGCCGCCCGGTAGGCGTCGTCGGCCTGCCAGGGCCGGAAGCGGTCGACGTTGAAGCCGGTGACGTCCACGTCGGGGCGGCCGGTGGTGATCCAGTGCGCCATCACCCGGCCGAGCCCGCCGGCGGAGAGGATGCCGACGGAGTTCATGCCCGCGGCCACGAAGTAGTTGCGGATGCCGGGCGCCTCGCCGACCGCCGGCGCGAGGTCGGGCGTGAAGGACTCGGGGCCGCAGAAGAAGGTGCGCACCCCCACCTCGAGGGTGATCGGCACCCGCGCCATGGCCCGTTCCAGGAACGGCCCCATCCGGTCCCAGTCGGGCGGGATCTTGCCGAAGGAGAAGTCCTTCGGGATGCCCTCGACCTGCCACGGCGCGGCCTGCGGCTCGAAGAGCCCGACCATCATGCCGCCGCCCTCCTCGCGGTAGTAGCCGTACGCCGCGGGGTCCTCGAAGACCGGAGCGTCGGGGTCGAGCCCCTCGATGGTGTCGGTGATCAGGTAGTAGTGCTCGGCCGCCTGGTTGGGGATCACCAGCCCGTTGCGGGCACCCAGCTCGCGGGCCCACATGCCGGCGCAGTTGACGACGTACTCGCACACGACGTCGCCCTCGGTGGTGCTCACGCCGCGGACCTCGCCGCGGTCGGTGCGCACGTCGGTCACCGACACCCCCTCGACGATGCGTACGCCGAGCTGCCGGGCGCCCTTGGCGAGCGCCGTGGTGACGTCGACCGGGTTGACCCGCCCGTCGCCGGGCACGTGGAAGCCGGCCAGCAGGTCGTCGGTGCGCGCCCAGGGGAAGAGGTCGGCCATCTCCCGCGGGGAGATCTCCTCGACCTCGAGGCCCAGGTGGCGCTGGAAGGTGGCGACCCGGCGGTACTCCTCGAGCCGGTCCTTGTCGGCGGCGGCCTCGATCAGTCCCACCGGCTTGAACCCGGTGGCCTGCCCGGTCTCCTCCTCGAGGCGGGCGTAGAGCTCGCGGGAGTAGAGCCGTATCCCGGTCGAGGTCTCCGACGTCGAGCCGAAGCAGGTCATCAGGCCGGCCGCGTGCCAGGTGGTGCCGGAGGTGAGCCGGTCGCGCTCGAGGAGCACGACGTCGGTCCAGCCGGCGTGGGCGAGGTGGTAGGCGATCGAGCATCCGATGACACCCCCGCCGATGATCACGACACGGGCACGCTCGGGGACTCGGCCCTCGGAGACGCTGCGCTCGGGGGAGGGGGTGTTCACCGGTCCAACCTATCGTCGCGGGAATCGCCCCGCGCTCGTCCGCGTTGAGACATCACGGGAGTGGAGCGCGTCGCAAACGGCTCGCGCCCCCGGGCTCCCGCACCTACCCTGAAGGGCATATGACGAACGCACGCGACTTCAACCTCGACGCCGAGCTGGACGCCACCGAGACCTGGGACGACAGCGACGACGGCTGGGAGTCCGGGTACGCCGACGACGCGACCGGCTCCTGGGCCAGCGAACCCGACCCCGAGGACGCCGAGGAGACCACCGGCGAGATGGACCTCGCCGAGCGGCACGCGCTGCGCCGCGTCGCCGGACTGCGCACCGACCTCGAGGACATCACCGAGGTCGAGTACCGCCAGCTCCGCCTCGAGCGCGTCGTGCTCGTCGGGGTGTGGACCGAGGGGTCGGTCGAGGACGCCGAGAACTCCATGGCCGAGCTCGCGCTGCTCGCCGAGACCGCCGGCTCGGAGGTGCTCGACGCGATCTACCAGCGGCGGCAGAAGCCGGACCCGGCCACCTACATCGGCCGCGGCAAGGTCGACGGCCTGCGCGAGATCGTGCAGGCGACCGGCGCCGACACCGTGATCCTCGACGGCGAGCTGGCCCCCAGCCAGCTGCGCAACCTCGAGGACCGGCTCAAGGTCAAGGCAGTCGACCGGACCGCGCTGATCCTCGACATCTTCGCCCAGCACGCGAAGTCCAAGGAGGGCCAGGCCCAGGTCGAGCTGGCCCAGCTGAGCTACATGAAGCAGCGCCTGCGCGGCTGGGGTGGCAACTTGTCCCGCCAGGCCGGTGGCCGGGTGGCCGCGGGTGCCGGTATCGGTGGCCGTGGTCCCGGTGAGACCAAGATCGAGACCGACCGCCGGCGGATCAACACCAAGATCGCCAAGCTGCGCCGCGAGCTCAAGGAGATGAAGGGGACCCGCGACACCAAGCGCCAGGAGCGCCGTCGCAACCACATCCCCAGCGTCTCGATCGCGGGCTACACCAACGCCGGCAAGTCATCGCTGCTCAACCGGCTCACCGACGCCGGGGTGCTGGTCGAGAACGCACTGTTCGCGACCCTGGACCCCACCACGCGGCGTACGACCACCGCGGACGGCCGGGTCTTCACGATGAGCGACACGGTCGGCTTCGTGCGGCACCTGCCGCACCAGCTGGTCGAGGCGTTCCGCTCCACGCTGGAGGAGGTCGCCGACTCCGACCTGATCCTGCATGTGGTCGACGGCTCCCACCCCGACCCCGAGGGCCAGCTGGCCGCGGTGCGCGAGGTGTTCGCCGAGATCAAGGCCGACCAGGTCCCGGAGCTCGTCGTCATCAACAAGGCCGACGCCGCCGACCCGATGGTCCTGGCGCGGCTGCGCCAGCGTGAGCCCCACGCGGTCGTCGTCTCGGCGCGGACCGGCGAGGGCATCGCCGACGCGCTCGCGATCATCGAGAGCGAGCTGCCGCGGCCGGACGTGGAGTTCCACGCGCTGCTGCCCTACGAGCGGGGCGACCTGATCAACCGCCTCCACCAGCACGGCGAGATCGCCTCGATGGAGCACACCGGCGACGGCACGATCGTGCGCGGTCGCGCCAACGAGGACCTCGCGGGCGAGCTGGCGGCGTACGCCGTCTGAGGCTCCGCCGCCCGGCTCTCCCCGGACGTCAGGCGAATCGTGGCTCAGGCCCCACGATTCGGATGACGTCCGGGGTCCTCCTCACCGCGCCACCAGCCGCAGCGCGAGCCGGGGGCAGGCGCGTACGGCAGCGCGGGCGTCGGCGACCAGGTCGTCGGTGACCTCGCCGCCCACGATCGGGTAGCCCCACTCGTCGAGCTCGACGAGCTCGGGCAGCAGCTCGTGGCAGAGCCCGCGGGCCTGGCAGCTGGGCCAGTCGACCCGCAGCCGGCTCACGAGGCCACCGCCGCGGACGCGTGGGTGCAGCCGCCGGCCGCGTGCTCGGCGACCTCGTGGGACAGCGTGGCCAGCAACGAGCGGACCAAACGGGCGGTGCCGTCCGGGTGGGCGCACGCCCCGCGGCCCCGCACCAGGGCGGCCAGCTCGCCGGCCCGCGCCGCGCCGCCCCAGCCGGTCGCGAGGTCGCGCACCGCGGCGGCCAGGGCCGGCAGTCCGTTGAGGCACGGCCCGCACCGTCCGGCGCTCTGGCCGGCGAGGAACGTCACGATGCGGCTGGTGAGCTCGACCGGGCAGGTGTCGGCGTCCGGGACGAGCAGGACGCCCGCACCGAGAGGGGTGCCGAGGGCGGCCAGCCCCGGCACCGAGACGCGGGCGCTGGCGAGGGTGGGCCAGGTGGCCCACGAGCCGTGGAAGCCGCCGACCAGCGCGGGCAGGCCGTGCGCGGCCTCGGGGAGCACGTCGCGCAGGCGGGTCCCGTAGGCCACCTCGCGGACGTGCGGGTCCTCACCGGGACTGGTCAGCGTCAGCAGAGCGGTCCCCGGCTCCGCGTCGGTGCCGTGCCGTCGGTAGGCGCCCTCCCCGCGCAGCACCAGCAGCCCGACATGGGCCCAGGTCTCGGCGTTCGACAGCAGGGTGGGGCGGCCGCGGAGGCCGTCGACCGCCTCCGGCGTCCAGGCGGTGACGGGCAGGTTGGGCCGCCCGGACAACAGCTCGATCACGGCGCGCGCCTGGCCAGCGACGAAGCGTGGGGCAGCGGTGTGCACGTGGACGGCGACGTCTCCGCCGCGCTCCTCGAGGGCCTGCCTGACGCTCAGGCGCACCCGCGGCCGCTCCCCGGTCACCACCAGGTGGAGCTCCCGGCTGCCGAGTGCGCGGGCCGCAGCGACGGCCCCGTCGAGCACCAGGTGCGGGCGGGCCAGGGCGAGGGCGCTGTCCTTGGCGCTGGCCGGCTCGCCCTCGCTGAGGTTGACCAAAACCACCGGGCGCCGGCGCCGCGAGGCGGCCTCGAGCTTGACGGCGAACGGGAACGCCGCCCCCCCGGCCGCGCAGGCCGACGCCGCGGACCAGCCGCAGCAGGTCCGGGAGACCGACGGCGGGGAGGTCGCCGTACTGCTGCCGGTGGGCCGCGAGGGACGGACCGTCGGCGACGCCCTCGAGCAGGGCCGGACCGGGGTGGATGCTGATGTCGTGGGGCACGGGCACGGGGGAGGTGGGCCGCGTCACGAGAGGCTCCTCTCGGGGAGATGTTCGGGGCGGAGGCCGCGCGCGACCCGGACCGTCCCGGCGAGCAGGACGGCCGCGACGCACGCGACGGTGGGGACGACGGCCAGCAGGTTGCCGGCGCGCAGGTCGGTGCCGATGCCGAGGCCGTGGGCGACCGCGACCGCCCAGGCGGCCCACGACAGCAGGTGCACGGCGTGCCAGGTGCGGTGCCCGAGCCGGGTGCGGAGCAGGCTCGTGACCGCCACCAGCACGATGAGGTCGAGCGCCACGGTGCCGAGCCCCAGCCACAGCGGCATGTACGTCGCGCCGACCGGCACCACGGCCTGCCACCAGCGGATGTCGACGTAGGTATCCACGACCGCCGTCGTCACGTGGACGCCCAGCAGCGCGACCGAGAGCAGCGCGAGGTTGCGGTGCAGCGACTGGGTCACGAAGCGGGGTACGCCGCGTCCGGGCCGGCCGCCCAGGGACAGCACCCCGAGCACGGTGCTCAGGGTCAGCAGGACGAGCAGGACCAGCCCGGTGCTGCGGTTGAGGTACCAGAGCAGGGGTCCGTCGGTCATGCCGCGCTCCTCTCGGTCGGCCAGTCGCCCACCGTGCGCACCCGGCCGTCGGAGGCGACCAGGCGGGCGGTCACGTCGTGCGCGTCGAGCCAGGCCGGGGCGGCCTCGCCGAGGACGACCGAGGCGGTGCTGGCCGTGTTGGCGGCCGTGCAGGTCGCGCCGGTCGCCGTGACCGTGCGCCACACCTCCGTCGCGGGGTGGCCGGTGCGCGGTCGAGCAGGTGGTGGCGCCGGGCCCCCCGGCGAGTCCAGCGACGTACGCGCGTGCTCGAGGTGGTCAGCCCGCCCCGGTCGAGGGTTACGACGACGGGCGGCTCGTCCGGGAGGTCGGTGACGGCCACCTCCCACGGGATCGCGTCGGGGGAGGAGATGCACAGGTCCCCGCCGACGCTGACGACGGCCGACCCGCGCAGGTGCTCGGCGTACGCCGTCGCGATCAGGTCCGCGGCCCACGCCTTGCCGGTGGCGCCCAGGTCCAGCGCCGTGCCGGGCGGGATGCGTACGCCGCCCGCGGGGTCGGTGCGGACGTCCCGCCACCGGTCCCGGTCGGGGAGCGGCGTCTCCGCCACGGTCTCCTCGTCCTCGCAGTCCACGAGCAGCCGGAAGTCCCGGTCGTAGCCGAGAAATGTGAGCGGGCGGCCCAGCAGGGGGTTGACCAGGCCGCCCGTGGCGTCCGCGGCCCGACAGGCCACCTCGACCGCGGTCACCAGCAAGGGGTCGACATCCACCCAGCGGCCCGGGTTCGCGTTGACCAGGCACAGGTCGGAGTCGGGACGAAAGCGGCTGCACACCTCGTCGACGTCGGTGAGCACGTCGGCGGCGAGGCGGCGGGCGCGAGGCAGGTCCGCGGCGGTGCGAACCGCGACGAACACGTCGGTGCCCAGGGCCCGGAAGCGGGCGGTCCCGCTCACGGGTGCGACCCGCCCGACGGCGCCGGCGGCGGGGGCGGCGGAGGAGGCGGCGGCGGGGCCGGCTGGGCGACCGGCCCCGCGGGTGCCGCCGGGGCCGCCGGGGCCGCCGGTGCGGCGGGGGTGCTGACGGTGCCACCGCCTCCGACCACGGACGTGCCCGCGGTGCCGGTGACGTAGCGGGTGGTCACGCGGGTGCTGGTCGGGCGCTGGCGGAGCACGGTCGTGGGCCGGCTGCTGCGGCTCTGCGCCTGCTGGCGGGCCACGGCGGCGTCGTACCTCGCCCGGGCCCGGGCGGCCCGGGCGTTGACGGCGTCCTGCCTGGCCTGCTGCTGCGCCAGCTCGCGGCTGTGGTCGTGGGCCGCGGCCCCGGCCAGCCAGCCGGTGGAGGTGAGCGCGCCTGCGGCGGCCACACCGGTCACCGCGGAGACGGCGAGCCGGTAGCGGTCGCGGCGTGCGGGGGAGTAGGTCATGTCGGCAGCGTTGCCGAGACCGCGGCAAGCCGGCCTCATCCTCGCGTTAAGTCCGGGTCATGGGAGGTCTTGACGTGGACTTGAGGTTCTCGCGAGGTGCCCCTAGGGCCCGGGGAGCCACGGTGGCCCGCATGAAGACCCACTCCGTCGGCATCGTGTCCGCCTTCCTGGCCGTCGGGCTCGCTGGCTCGGCCGCGGCCTACCGGGCCGCGTCGGCCGACGCGCCGGACACCCGCCCGAAGGCCGTCGTCGCTGCCGCCCCGCGACCCAAGGCACCGGCGCAGGTGGTCCGGCCTGCAACCCGGTTTCGCTGGGCCCCCTGCGCCGCAGGCGCCCACCTCGAGCACGGCGTGTGCGTGACAGTGGTGGTGCGCACCGTGGTGGTGCCCGCGGCCCCGGCGCCGGCGGTGCCCGGCCAGGCGGCCGCCCCCTCCTCGCCGGGCGCGCAGCAGGTGGTGCAGGCGCAGGCGCCGGTCGCCGACGACTCCGGCTCCGACGACGCCGGGCGCGAGCGGGGGGACGGCGACGGTGATCGACACCACGACGACGACCACGACGGTCACTGAGACGGACGCTGAGGCGGACGCTGGGCCGTCAGTCGCCGGCCGCCGGGAGGGTGACCTCGACCGCCGCGCCTCCCTCGGGGGCGGTCCCGATCCGCAGCCGGCCGCCGCACGCTGCGGCCGTGCGTCGCGCGATGTCGAGGCCAAGCCCGGTGGAGCCGGGGCGCTCCTGACGTGCGCCTTCCGTGATGCCCGGGCCGGCGTCGGCCACGACCAGCACCACCTCGCTCCCACCCTCCCCGGGATGCAGGTCGATGCGCATCATCGTCCCCTCGGGGGTGTGGGCGAAGACGTTGTCGACGATGACGTCGACCAGGTTGGCCAGGTCCTCGGCGGCCAGCGGCACTGGCAGGGCCCGGTCCGGCAGCCGCTCGACCACCGTGCGTCCCTGGTCCTCGGCAAGGGCCCGCCAGAACTCCACCCGGCGGATCACGGTCGCGGTGGCGTCGCAGGAGGGGGCGAGGTCGGTGCGCACCGGGCGGCGGGCCTCCCGCACGATCGCGTCGACGGTGCGCTGCAGCACCGTGATGTGCTCGCCGAGCCGTTGGGCCAGGCCCGGGTCGGTGACGGCCTCGGCGTCCAGCCGCAGCGCCGTCACCGGGGTCCGCAGCCGATGGGAGAGGTCGCCCACCGCCGCCCGCTCGCTGGCCAGCAGCTCACCGGTCCGCTCGGCGAGCCCGTTGAGCGCCCGGGCGAGCTCCTGGGTCTCCTCGGTGCCGCGCACGTCGGCACGTGCGGAGAGCTCGCCCTCGCGCAGCCGGTGGGCGGTGCCGGCCACCTCCCTCAGCGGCTCGCTGATCCGCCGGCCGAGCCGGGAGGCGAGCACCAGCGCCAGCGCCAGCAGGACCACGCCGAGGCCGATGATCCCGACCCAGGCGCGCGTCACGCCCTGACGCAGCTGGTCCGGCGTGACCGTCGACCGGACCACCACGGTGCCGTCGGGGAGGACCACGGGGAGCAGGACCCGCCCGCCCCGGGAGTCGACGACGGTGAAGGCCTCACGGCCGGTGCGGGCGCGGTGCACGTCCGGGTCGGTCGCCATCGGCGGACCGGGCCCGAGCTCGCGGCCGTTGCTGGTCAGGACGTCCGTCGTGGCGGCGCCGCGGCGGTTGACCCCGGCCAGGAACGTGCGCAGCTGGGAGGGGTCGCCGGCCACCAGGATCGCGACGTTGTGGGCCTCCTGGTCGGCCGTGGCCATCGCCCGGTCCTCGGCCAGGGTGCGCACCAGCAGGCACAGCGGGATCACGAAGGACACCACGACCGTCGACGTCGTGGCGACGACCAGCCATGAGATCCGTCGGCGCATCAGGCGCCCCCGGCGTCGGGGTCGACGAGGCGTACGCCGACGCCGCGCACGCTGACCAGGTAGCGCGGCTCCGCGGCCGACTCCCCGAGCTTGCGGCGCAGCCACGAGAGGTGGACGTCGACGGTCCGGTCGGACCCGCCGTACGCCTGCTGCCAGACCTCGGTGAGCAGCTCCCGCTTGGTCACCACCTCGCCGGCCCGCGAGGCGAGCAGGAGCAGCACGTCGAACTCCTTGCGGGCGAGATCCAGCGGCTGCCCGGCCAGGGTGGCGGTGCGGCTGCGCTCGTCGACGACGAGCTCGCCCACCCGGATCGACTCGGGTGCGCTCTCGCGCCCGCCGCGCCGCAGCACCGCCCGGATCCGGGCGGCGACCTGGTCGGTCCCGAAGGGCTTGACGACGTAGTCGTCGGCACCGCCGTCGAGGGCCTTGACCATCGTCGGGTCGTCGTCCTGGGCGGTGATCACGATGATCGGCACCTGGCTCGCGGCCCGGATCATCGAGATCAGGGTCAGCCCGTCGACGTCGGGGAGCCCGAGGTCGAGCAGCACCACCTGCGGTGCCTCGTGCAGGACGTGCTCCAGCCCCGCGAGCCCGGTGGCCGCCGTGGCCACCGCGAAGCCGCGCTCCCGCAGGCCGCGCTGGACCGCGACGCGGATCGCGTCGTCGTCCTCGACCACCAGGATGCTCGTCATGCCCGGAACGGTAGCCCCGAAGACCCTCCCGCCCGGCCGGATCTTGAGAGGATGGGGCGATGAGGATGTCGCGGGCCGTGCTGGTGGGCGTCGCCGCCTGGCTCGCCGTGGTGGTCGTCGGGTCGACCGCGGTGTGGTTCGTGATCTCGTCGGCGGGGGAGAACGTCGGGGCCGGCGAGGACGCGCCGGCGCGGGCCACGGCGACGCTGACCGGGCGGCCGACGACGACGACCGACGCCTCGTCGTCCCCCCCGACCACGTCGGCGCGCCCAACGCCGCGGCGACGGACGTGGTTGGGGCTCGGCGGCCTGGTCACCGCGCAGTGCCGCGGTCGCGACATCGGGTACGTGTCCTCGCAGCCCGAGCCCGGCTTTGCGGTCGAGGAGGGCGACGCGGGTCCGGTCACGCTCGAGGTGCGCTTCATCGGCCGGGACAGCGAGAGCGGTCGCGGTTCCGAGGTGACGGCGCACTGTGTCGATGGCGTGCCGCACTTCGACAGCCGGCTCGACGGCGGTGGCGGCGGCGGGGACGAGTGACTTCGGCGCCCGGCTGACCGATCATTGACCCCGTGATCCGTCGGGGGGTTGCGGGCGTCGTCCCGCAGGTGAGACAACGGGGGCGCCGCGTCGCCGTGCCGGTGCTGCTGGTGGCCCTCGTCTGCGCGCTGACCGTCCACCTCGCCGGCCGCGCCGGGGGAGCCGACCCATCCCGGTGCGACCGCTTCGCCGCGGCCTCGTCGGCGCGGGCCCAGCAGGTGACGGGCTCCGGTGCACGGGTCGTCGTGATCGGTGACTCCTGGTCGGTCGGGCTCGGCCTGGCCGACGCGTCGACCTCGTGGCCCTCACGCCTGCCGGGCAGCGTCCACGTCGCCGGCTTCTCGGGGTCCGGCTTCAGCGAGCAGGCCAGCGAGTGCGGTGCGGTGTCCTTCGCCGACCGGGCGCCGGGCGCCCTGCGTGACGGCGCGGACCTCGTGGTGGTCGAGGGCGGGCTCAACGACTTCGACCAGACCGACGCCGCGATCACCGCGGGCTTCACCCGCCTGGTGGGCGAGCTCGCGGGCCTCCGGGTCGTGGTGGTCGGCCCGGCGAGCGCCCCGTCGCGCGCGCTCGCCGTCCCGCGCGTGGACGCGCTGCTCGCCTCGCTGGCGGCTCGGTACGACGTCGCCTACGTCCGCACCTCCGGCCTCGCGCTGACCTACCTCGACGACCGCCTGCACCTGACCGCGGCCGGCCACCGGGCCTTCGGGGACGCGGTAGCCCGGCAGGTGGGCCGGCAGGTTGGCCGGCGGGTCGCCTCCCTCAGCGACCGGCCAGGCTCCTGAGGTCGGCGAGGATCTCCTCGATCCGCATGGCCAGGGAGATGTGGCCCTCCTCGTCGAGGAGGTGCGCCTCGGTGCCGGGCACGTGGGCGGCCAGCCACTCGCCGTGCGCGAACGGCACCATCGCGTCCTCCCGGCCCTGCCAGATCGCGACGGGGACCCGGATGGAGCCGATGTCGAAGCCCCAGGGCCGGGTCGCGGCGAGCCCGTCGTCGCGGGCGCCACGCACCCCCTGCGCAGCGGCGTGCTTCATGCTGCGGGCCAGGTAGTCGCCCAGGTCGTCGGTGAACGCGGCCGCGTCGATCGGGGTGAGCAGGCCGCCCATCGCGGCCACCAGCTCGTCGTGGGGTGCCTGCATGATCGGCAGGAACTCCTCGGTCAGGTACGCGTCGTACGCCTCGGGGCCGTCCTGGGCCGCGGCGTACTCGGCGCGGTTCTCGGGGGCCATCCCCTCGAACCAGTCCAGCCCCGCGCCGTCCTTGGGGGCGACGCCGGCGAGCGTCGCGACCGCCAGGCAGCGGTCGGGCAGCAGCGCCCCGCAGGCCAGCGCCCGGGGCCCACCGCCGGACCACCCCAGGGTGACGAACTCGTCCACGCCGAGGTGGTCGAGGATCAGCCCCGAGTCGGCCACGTCGTCGACGATCCGGGGCGCGCCGTCGGTCCAGGAGTACGGCGCGGAGCGGCCGTATCCGGGCCGGGAGTAGGTCACCATCCGCAGCCCGAGCCGGGCGGCGGCGTCCTCGAACATCCCGAACGGCACCGCGGCCGTCGGCGACCCACCGTGGTAGAGCCACGGGAGTCCACCGGGGTCGCCGCCCGTGAGGACTTCGAGCACCCGCCCGTCGTCCGCCTTGAGCTCGAGCTGCTCGGCCATTGAAACCCCCGCTTCGTGTGTCCGCCGTGCCGGTCGGCTCACCCTAGGCGGTGGGGGACGGGTGCGGAATGCCCAACCCGCAGTATCCGCGGCCCCGGGGGGTGTTGGAACGCGGCCCCGGCAGTGTCCGCGGGCACCGTTAGTGTTCTCGGGTGCCTCCGACCTCCGCCACCAGCAGCGCTGCGACGACCTCGCCGACGGTGGGTGCCGGCGCCGTGCGCGAGGTGCTGGCAGGGGCGGTCTCCGCACTCGGCGGGACGCAGCGCGACGGCCAGGTGGCGATGGCCGAGGCCGTCGCCGAGGCGATGACCGACGGCCGGCACCTGCTGGTGCAGGCCGGCACCGGCACCGGCAAGTCACTGGCCTACCTGGTGCCCAGCCTGCTGCACGAGCAGCGGGTCGTGGTCGCGACGGCGACGCTCGCGCTCCAGCACCAGCTCGTCGAGCGCGACATCCCGCGCCTGGTCGAGGCGGTCGGCGACCGGGTCGACGCGTCGTACGCCGTGCTGAAGGGCCGCTCCAACTACGCCTGCCTGCACCGGATCCGCGAGGGCGTGCCCGACGAGCAGGGGGCCCTGGTCGAGATGCCGTCCGGCTCGATGGGGCAGAAGGTCCTCGAGCTGCGCGCCTGGGCCGAGGAGGAGGCCGAGGCGGGCGGCAGCGGCGAGCGCGACAACGCCCCACGCCACACCGACCGGGAGTGGCGCCAGGTCAGCGTCGGCCACCGCGACTGCCTGGGCGCGGCCAAGTGCCCCTTCGGCCAGGAGTGCTTCGTCGAGCTGGCACGCGAGAAGGCGCACCGGTCCCACCTGATCGTCACCAACCACTCGCTGCTCGCGATCGACGCGATCGAGGGCGTGCCGATGATCCCCGACTACGACGTGGTGGTCATCGACGAGGCCCACGAGCTGACCGCGCGGGTCACCCAGGCGGCCACCGACGAGCTCAGTGCGAGCGACGTGGAGCGGGCGGCCCGCCGCTCGCAGCGCTTCGTCGACGGCTCCGAGGCCGACGACCTCGCCGACGCGGCCGACACGCTGCGCGACGCGATCGCGGAGTCCGTCCCGGGCCGCTTCGAGCGCGTTCCCGAGCAGCTCGCCGACGCCCTGGTGCTGGTGCGCGACGCCGCGCGCGCCTGCCTGTCGGCCTACCCCAAGGAGAGCGACTCCAGCGACGCCGACGCCGGCCGGACCCAGGCGCGGGGGTCGGTGCAGGAGGTCTTCGCGAACGCCGAGCGGATGGCCGCCGACCTCGAGTCCGACGTGCTGTGGCTCTCCGAGGGTGGCGAGCGCATCCCGCCGCGGCTGTGCGTCGCGCCGCTGCAGGTGTGGGGGCCGATGCGCGACAAGCTGCTCACCGACAAGACGGTGGTGTTCACCTCGGCGACGCTGATGCTGGGGGGCGACTTCAACTCGGTCGCGACCAGCGTCGGGCTCAAGCCCAGCGAGCGGGTGATCGACGGCCAGCCGGTCGCCGGCTCCTCGTCTGAGGGCTCGCTGCCCTGGCGCGGCCTCGACGTGGGGTCGCCCTTCGACTACGGCCAGCAGGCCATCCTCTACGTCGCGCGGCACCTGCCGCCGCCGGGCCGTGACGGCCTGGGCAAGGCGCAGCTCGACGAGATCGCGGAGCTCGTCGACGCCGCCGACGGCCGGACGCTCGGCCTCTTCTCGAGCCGCCGGGCCGCGGAGGCCGCGGCCGAGGCGGTGCGGGAGCGGCTGCCGCACCTGACCACGCTGGCGCAGGGTGACGCCCAGTTGCCGGAGCTGGCCAAGCAGTTCGTCAGCGACCCGCACACCTGCCTGTTCGGCACGCTGAGCCTGTGGCAGGGCCTCGACGTGCCCGGCGACACCTGCCAGCTGGTGATCATCGACCGGATCCCGTTCCCGCGCCCCGACGACCCGCTGATGAGCGCCCGGCAGAAGGCGGCCGACAAGGCGGGCGGCAACGGCTTCATGCAGGTCGCGGCCACCCACGCGGCGCTGCTGATGGCCCAGGGCGCCGGCCGCCTCATCCGCACCACGAGCGACCGCGGCGTCGTCGCCGTCCTCGACCCGCGGCTCGCCACCGCCCGCTACGGCGGGTTCCTCAAGGCCAGCCTGCCGCCGATGTGGACCACGACCGACCCGGCCGTCGTCCGCAAGGCGCTCACCCGGCTCGCCGGCGGCTGAGCCGCGGCCAGGGGGCGGCAGCTAGTCGGTCGCGAGCCGAGCCGAGGTCGCAGCACCGGGGGCGAGCCCGGAGGTGCGCGGCAGGCTGTCGTCGGGGGTGGGCATGCGCTCGGCGGCCATCCAGCCGGCGAGGACCACCAGCCAGCCGACGATCACGTCGATGACCCAGTGGTTGCCGGTGCCGACGATGACCACGGCGGTGCCGGCGGCGTACGCCCAGGCGAAGGGCTTGATCCACGACCAGCGCGCGTGGCGCTGGACCGAGATGGCGACCCACAGGGCCCAGCCGGCGTGCAGCGAGGGGAAGGCGGCCAGCTCGTTGGTGAGGCCACCCAGTCCGCGCGGGGCCGAGGCGTCGGTGCTCCACCAGCCGTCGGCGGCGTGCAGGCTCAGCACGTCGACGTACCCCTGGATGAAGCGCGGCGGCGCGGTGGGGAGCAGCAGGTAGGCCACCAGGCCGAGGATCGTGGCGATGGCCAGCGCCCGGCGGGCCGGCACGTAGAACTGGCGCCCCATCCGGTAGAGCCAGAGCAGCACGGCGCCGGTGACCACGTAGTGCAGTGTGGCGTACCAGTAGCTGCCGATCAGGCCCAGCACGTCGTGGTCGATGAAGAGCCGGTTGAGCGGCACCTCCCAGTGGATACCGAGGTTGCGCTCGATGTTGAGCAGGTCGCGCGCCCGGGCCATGGCCGGGTCCATGTCGGTGTCGGCGAAGAGCCGCGAGAGGCTGTAGGCCACCCACAGGGACAGCACCAGCAGGAGTTCGAGCACGCCGCGGACGATCCGCGGGTGCTTCTTGCGCATACCCGGGATCGCGGGGAGGCTCGGCATGGTCACGTGCTTAACTTTCCGGGACTTCAACGGGCGTGAATACCCAGTATGACCCGGAGAACCCCCTGAGGCAGGGCATTAAGCCCTCAGGGTCACATGCGTCGGAGGACCGCTGTGACCTTCCCGAGGATGGTCGCGTTCGTTCCGTCGATCGGATCGTAAGCCTCATTGTGCGGAAGCAGCCAAACGTGGCCGTCCTTGCGCTGGAAGGTCTTGACCGTCGCCTCGCCGTCGATCATGGCCGCCACGATCTCACCGTTCTCGGCCGTCTGCTCCTGGCGGATGACCACGTAGTCGCCGTTGCAGATGGCCGCGTCGATCATGGAGTCGCCCGAGACCTCCAGCAGGAACAGCTGCCCCTCGCCGACCAGCTGCTTGGGCAGCGGGAAGACGTCCTCGTAGCGCTCCTCGGCCAGGATCGGCCCACCGGCGGCGATCCTGCCCAGCACGGGCACGTAGGAGGCGGCGGGCATGGCGTCGCCGATGCCGGTCTCGTCGTACGACGTCTCCTCGGCCGCGGAGATCGACCTGCGGGCCGCCATCACCTCGGGCAGGAACACCTCGATGGCGCGCGGACGGTTGGGGTCGCGCTTGAGGAAGCCCTTCTCCTCGAGGACCTTGAGCTGGTGGGCGACGCTGGAGGAGCTGGTCAGGCCCACGGCCTCGCCGATCTCGCGCATGCTCGGCGGGTAGCCGCGCCGCTCGATGGAGCCCTTGATGGTGGTGAGCACCCGCTGCTGACGCGGGGTCAGGCCGGTCGCGTCCGGGGGGCCGTCGGGCAGCTGCGCGACCTTGCCGGTGCCGGACTTCCCGGTGCCCGCCTTCCCGGCGCCAGACTTCACAGTGCCGGTCTTCTTCGTGGCCATGCGGCTGCCTCCAGGTTCGCGACGGGCGGCCCGGGGACGCCCCGGGCAGGTGTCACCACCGTAGCCAAACCGGTCTGGTGATTCAAACATCTGTTCGAACCGCGTGTCGCGCTTGTGGAGGAGCGTGTCAGTGGTCCGGGACCCACACGTACTGCGGCATCCGGCACACCTCGACGAAGCCCAGCCGCCGGTAGACCGGCAGGCCCATCGGGCTCGCGTGCAGGATCGACTCCCGGCACCCGCGGTCCCGGCCCTCGCGCATCATCGCCGCCGTCACGGCGTACCCGATCCCGCGGCCGCGCGCCGCAGGAAGCGTCGCGATGTTGTAGAGCCCGGCGGTGCGCCCGGTGACCCACAGCGTCCCGCAGGCGACCTGCTCGCCGTCCAGGGTCGCCATCGCGTTCACCACGTGAGCGGGGTCGAGCGCGATCACGTCGCGGATGGCCCAGGCCAGCTCGTCGGGGAACTCGAACCCCTCGCACATGACCCGGGCGACGTCGCCGGCGCCGGCGGTGGGGTCGGCGGTGGCGTCGAGGGCGATCTCGAGGCCCGGCACCGGCGGTGCGTCCGGGACGCCTCCCGTCAGGGGGACGTGCATGCCGGGCGCGTCCTCGCGGTGCATCCCGAGCCCGGCCAGCGCGCTGTCGAGGGCCTCCGACCACGTCGAGGGGCCGCACCACCACAGGAACGGCAGCCCCTGCTCCAGGAACGGCGCCATCGTCGCGGCCGCCCGCTCCGGCTCGGTGCCGGGCGCGAACCGTGCACCGAACACCCCGTTGAAGAACGGGTGCGGAAGGCCGGACCGGAACGCGGTGACGTCCGCGTGCCGTTCGACGGTGACCCACGGGAGCGTCGTCAGGACGCGGTGGAACGCCGCGAGGTTGTCCTCGACGGGGGCCACGAGTGGGTCGGCGACCGGGCTCACGTCGGCAACGTACGCCGCTGCGGCCGGGCGCGTCAGGTGAATGGGTCCGGGTGGCCGAGCCTGCCGCTCCCTGGGTCTGCTTGACTCCCGTCATGTCGAGGACCGCCCCTCTCTCCGTCCCCACCAGCTGCGTCGTGACCGGGGGTGCCCGCGGGATCGGGCGTGGCATCGCCGAGCGGATGGTGGCGGGCGGCCACCTCGTCGTGGTGACCGACGTCGATGGGGAGGCGGCCGCCCGGACCGCGGCCGAGATCGGCGCCGTCGAGGGGCTCTCGCACGACGTCCGTGACCCCGAGGCGCACCGCGCTGCCGCCGCGGAGGCCGGCCGCCACGGCGTGCTCACGGCGTGGTTCAACAACGCCGGAGTCGGGGACGACGGCACCCTGGCCGACCTGTCGGAGGAGGCCGTACAGCGACTCGTCGGGGTCAACCTGATGGGCACCCTGTGGGGGATGCGCACGGCGATCGCGGCGTTCGAGGCGTCCGGACGCGGCGGCGACATCGTCAACACCGCGTCCCTCGCGGGCCTCGGCCCGGTGCCCGGCTACACGGTGTACGCCGCTACCAAGGCCGCGATCGTGTCGGCCTCGATGTCGACCGACGCCGAGACCGCCCGCGGCATCCGGGTGCACGCCCTGTGCCCGGACGGGGTGAAGACGGCGATGCTCGACGGCCAGGATCCGCGCGGGACGGGGTCGGCGCTCGTGCACTCCGGTGGCCGGATCCTCACCGTGGAGGAGGTGGCCGAGGAAGCGGTCGCCCTGCTCGGCACCCGCCGCGTGGTGCGCGCGGTCCCGGCCTGGCGCGGCGGTGTCATCCGCGCCTCGGCGCTGGCCCCGTCGGTGGCCGCGCGCGGCCTGGGGATGTTCGTGGCGCAGGGTCGCCGCGCGATGCAGCGCGACGCCTGAGCCGTCGCCCGGGTCGGCGATCTGGCCGGCGCCTGGCCGGCACCAGGCCGGCGATCGGGGCCGTTCGAATCGTTCGAACAAATGTTCGTGTCGCTCCTTGCCTCGTTCGAACACTTGATCTAACCTCGTACACATGTTCGATCGAACGTCTGATCGATCCGGTGCTCGACCCGCTGGTCCAGACCGCCCGAGAGGGACTGTCGGTGGCCGCCGTTAGACATCGGTTCGACAGCAGATCGGCGTGACGACCCGAGGCTGACCGCCACTTCCCCAGGAGGTCCCGATGAGCACCATGACCGCAACCCGCACATTCCGCCCCGCGATGCCGGCGCCGCGCCCCGCGCCGACCGGCCAGGTCCGGCTCACCCGCCGCGGCCGCCTCGTGGTCTTCGTGCTGGCACTGCTGGTCGTGCTCGGGCTGGGGCTCTACTGGGCCGCCGGCTCCGTGGCCACCGAGGAGCCCGGCACCCCCGAGCCGACCCGCGTGGTGATGGTCGGCACCGGCGACACCTTGTGGGGCATCGCCGCCGACATTGCCGACGACGGTGACGTCCGCGCCATGGTCGACCACATCGAGCAGCTCAACGCGCTCGACTCCGGGATGGTCGTCGCCGGCCAGCGCCTGCGCGTCCCGACGGGCGAGTGACCGACACGCACCACTGAGACCTCCGCCAGCCGACTCGACCCCGGCTGGCGGGCCGGGGAAGACGAGGGGCGGGGCCTGGTGGCCCCGCCCCTCGCGGCGTTCTCCCGGTGGTTGAGGCGATGCACTGAGGAGGCGCGCCAGCGCCGTGTCGAAGTGTGCGAGCGCCGGTGGTTGAGGTGCGAGCGTCAGCGAGCCTCGAAACCCCCGGCGACCCAGCCGCCGACAGCAATCACCTTGTCGGGCGCGGGCCGACCCGCCATCCTCACCCCATGGCCGGCTACTCGGGCACCCCACTGGTGCGCAAGCTCGGCATCAAGGACGCCCACATGGTCTTCCTCGACGCCGCCCCGGCCTCGGTCGACCTCGGCGACCTCGGCGCCGCCCACGTCGTACGCCGCCTGCCGCGCGCCGCGGACGTGACGCTCACCTTCCAGACCGACCTCGCCGCCCTGACGCGTCGGCTGCCGGTCCTCCTCGAGCGGACCACCACGGACGGGATGGTCTGGGTGTGCTGGCCCAAGAAGGCCGCACAGCGTTCCGCCCGCAACCCCGACGGGCTCGTCTCGGACCTCGACGAGGGCCGGGTGCGCGACCTCGGGCTCGGGCTGGGGTTCGTCGACGTCAAGGTCGCGGCGGTCGACGAGGTCTGGTCGGGCCTGAAGTTCGTCAGGCGGCTGGTCGACCGGCGCGCGTGAGGTGGTGGCTCAGCGAGATGCGCGCCGGCCGCCGACGGGGCGGGGCAGGTCGGGGGGAGTGGGCGTCGACGAAGCTGAGGCGCCGTGCTCGCGGAGCCGGTGCACGAGGCGGGGGATCAGCATCAGGGCGACGAACAGGCAGGCGACCGCCCCGACCGAGGCCAGGGCCAGGAACCCCCAGGCGGCGGACTCGCCGCCGCGGGCAGAGCTCCCGAAGTCGATGGCGGCATAGACCAGGTAGCCCCACGCCACGACCGCCAGGGTGACCCCGGCCGCGAGCGCCAGCAGCGAAGGCTGCAGCCTCGACGGACGCTTGGCCGCCCGCCGCGGTGCTGCCCTCTTCCCCGACCCCACATGCGACATTCTGACCGATGATCGCGGCGTTCGTGCGCTCGGGCTCGAACGAGTCGTCAGGACGCCGAAAGCCGTTGTCAAGGGCCTCATGGGCAGTCCTTTCCGGCCGCGCTGTCCTAGGCTGGCCCCCGTGGTGGAGGGTGCCCGCTCGTCGGTCGACGAGCCGATGACGCATGTCCCTCGCGCGCCGCTCGGACACCTCTCGCGGTTGGGGTTCGCGCTGCGCAGCGCCCCCGACGTCGACGACATCGCGCGCAACGTGATCGGCGACCTGGGGCAGCTCCCCGGCGTCGCCCGGGTCGGCCTGGCGCTCACCGAGGGCGGCGGCCGTCGGCTGCGGTTCGTGGCGACCGAGCGGGTGAGTCCCGAGGGGCTCGAGTGGTGCCACATCGACGCGTACGAGGACGTCCCGCTCACCGCGGTCGTCCGCAACGGCGAACCGGTGCTCGGAGAGCTCGACGCCCTCGAGCAGAAGTACCCCGACCTGGTCGCCTACAAGCGTGACGAGGGCGTGGCGGCGCTGGCGGCGTGGCCGCTGCCCGGGACCGGTTCCCCGATCGGCGGGATCATCCTGTTCTACGACGCCCCGCAGGCGTTCACCGAGCCGCAGCTGGGGCTGCTCGAGGCGGCAGCCCGCCGCGTGGCCGAAGCGGTGCGCCGGGTGCGGGTGACCGTCGGTCGCAGCCACGGCGACACCACCCCGGACGACCCGGCGGTGGCCGGCGAGGGGCGTCGCGCGAGCCTGCTGCTCGACAGCGAGCCCCGCTCCCCGGGTGCCGCGCGCCGGTTCCTGCGCGAGCAGCTGAGTGCCTGGCAGGTCGAGGGCGACGCGGTCGAGACCGCCCAGCTCTGCCTCTCCGAGCTGGTGACCAACGTGGTGATGCACGCCCAGACCACCTCCCAGCTGACCCTCGACCTCGAGGACGACGTGCTCACGGTCGTGGTCCGCGACCTCGGTGGCTCCACCAGTGCCGGCGCCCCCGCTCCCAGCCCGCCGCCGGGGGAGGGGGACGACCCGCTGCGGGTCTACGGTCGCGGGCTGATGCTCGTCGACGCCCTGGCCGACCGCTGGGGCTCCGAGGTCGACACCACCGGCACCAGCGTGTGGTTCATCCTCGAGCTGGACGGCGGCCAGGCGTCGTCCCAGCAGACCGGCTAGGGGTCCGCCCGAGCCGATTCCGGGGCCGTGTCGACGACCCCAGTCCGAGGGTGCGACACACCACCCGAAATGACTATTTTCGGTTGCCCGCAGGCCGCTGACCTGCAGTTTCTCTGCACGCGGCCGACCGGCCCCCGGGTGTTGTCGCGTTCGCGTTGCGCTGCCCCGGATCGCGGCGTACGGTTACCACTACATCTAGTACTTACACCGGTGTAGTTATCCACATCTAGTTCACAGAACGGGTGCGGAAGCCCCACAGGTGACCGGATGTTCTACACAGAATGACCCCCGATATCCACAGCCTCTCCACACCCGTCCGAGGGTGTTCGTGGCGAGCCCGGATGTCGGAACCGAGACGCGAGAGGGGGACCCGATGCACTGCCCGTACTGCCGCAACACCGACACCCGGGTCCTGGACTCCCGCGTCGCCGACGACGGCGGCTCGATCCGCCGCCGGCGTACCTGCAGCTCCTGCGCCAAGCGGTTCACCACCGTCGAGCAGATGCAGCTGACCGTGCTCAAGCGCTCCGGTGCCACCGAGCCCTTCACCCGGGACAAGGCCGTCGCCGGCGTCCGGAAGGCCTGCAAGGGTCGCCCGGTCAGCGAGGACGACCTCGCCTGCCTCGGCCAGGCCGTCGAGGACGACCTGCGCAGCCAGGGGCTCGCGGAGTTCCCGGCCCACCAGGTGGGCCTGGCGATCCTGCGCCCGCTGCGCACGCTCGACGAGGTGGCCTACCTCCGCTTCGCGAGCGTCTACCGCGCGTTCGAGTCGGCCGACGACTTCGAGGATGAGATCGCCATGCTGCGCGCAGAGCGCAGCGCGGTCCCCTCGAGCCCCGGCGAGCTGCTCGACGCCACCGCCTCGGCCCCACCGGGCTGACCCAGACCGCCCGGCGCCCCGTTGTGGGGAAGCAGCGCGGCGCCGGGCGCACCACACCATCCACTGTCGGTGGTCGGAGGGATCATCAAGACAGCACCCCGCTTCAAGCTTTTCCGGCGACTGCCGGGCCAGATCAGAGACACCACGACACGAGGGAACAGGGAGAGCGCACACATGACCGAGACGGTGAGCGGCGGGGCATCCGCCAAGACGGGGGCCGGCCTGAAGATCGATCGGGTCTTCAGCACCGAGGGCACGCACCCCTACGACGAGATCTCGTGGGAGCGTCGCGACGTCGTCCAGACCAACTGGAAGACCGGCGAGGCCGTCTTCGAGCAGCGCGGCGTGGAGTTCCCCGACTTCTGGTCGGTCAACGCCTCGACGATCGTCACCACCAAGTACTTCCGCGGCGCCGTCGGCACCGACGCCCGCGAGTGGAGCCTCAAGCAGCTCGTCGACCGGGTCGTGAAGACCTACACCAAGGCGGGCGTCGAGCACGGCTACTTCGCCACCGACGCCGACGCCGAGGTGTTCGAGCACGAGCTGACCTGGCTCCTGGTCAACCAGTACTTCTCCTTCAACTCTCCCGTCTGGTTCAACGTCGGCACTCCCTCGCCGCAGCAGGTCTCCGCGTGCTTCATCCTCTCGGTCGACGACTCGATGGACTCGATCCTGAACTGGTACAAGGAGGAGGGCTTCATCTTCAAGGGCGGCTCCGGCGCCGGCCTGAACCTCTCCCGCATCCGCTCCTCCAAGGAGCTGCTCTCCTCCGGCGGCACCGCCTCCGGCCCGGTCTCCTTCATGCGCGGTGCCGACGCCTCCGCGGGCACCATCAAGTCCGGCGGCGCGACGCGCCGTGCGGCCAAGATGGTCGTCCTCGACGTCGACCACCCCGACATCGTGGAGTTCGTCGAGACCAAGGCGCGCGAGGAGGACAAGATCCGCGCGCTGCGTGACGCCGGCTTCGACATGGACCTCGGCGGCGCCGACATCACGTCGGTGCAGTACCAGAACGCCAACAACTCCGTCCGCGTCAGCGACGAGTTCATGCGTGCGGTCGAGGACGGCACCGACTTCGCCCTGCGCGGCCGGATGACCGGTGAGGTCATCGAGCGCGTCGACGCCCGCGACCTGTTCCACAAGATCGCCAAGGCCGCCTGGGAGTGCGCCGACCCGGGCCTGCAGTACGACGACACCATCAACGACTGGCACACCAACCCCGAGACCGGCCGGATCACCGCGTCCAACCCGTGCTCGGAGTACATGTCCCTCGACAACTCCTCGTGCAACCTGGCGTCGCTGAACCTGCTGAAGTTCCTCAAGGACGACGACACCTTCGACTCCGAGCTGTTCGCGAAGGCCGTCGAGCTGATCATCACCGCGATGGACATCTCGATCTGCTTCGCCGACTTCCCGACCGAGGCGATCGGCAAGACCACCGTGGACTACCGCCAGCTCGGCATCGGCTACGCCAACCTCGGCGCGCTGCTGATGGCGATGGGCCTGGGCTACGACTCCGACGGTGGCCGCGCGATGGCCGCCGCGATCACCTCGCTGATGACCGGCACCTCCTACAAGCGCTCGGCCGAGCTGGCCGGCGTGGTCGGCCCCTACAACGGCTACGCCCGCAACGCTGAGGCCCACAAGCGGGTCATGCGCAAGCACCAGGCCGCCAACGACACCGTGCGCACCCTCGGCATCGCCGACTCCGGCGTGCACAAGGTCGCCACCGCCGCGTGGGCCCAGGTGATCGAGCTCGGCGCGACCAACGGCTTCCGCAACGCGCAGGCCTCGGTGCTCGCACCGACCGGCACCATCGGCTTCATGATGGACTGCGACACCACCGGCATCGAGCCCGACTTCTCCCTGGTGAAGTTCAAGAAGCTCGTCGGCGGCGGCTCGATGCAGATCGTCAACCAGACCATCCCGCGCGCGCTGAAGAAGCTGGGCTACCAGCCCGAGCAGGTCGAGGCGATCGTCGCCTACATCGCCGAGCACGGCCACGTGATCGACGCGCCCGGCCTGAAGACCGAGCACTACGAGGTCTTCGACTGCGCGATGGGCGCCCGCGCCCTCAAGCCGATGGGCCACGTGCGGATGATGGCGGCGGCCCAGCCGTTCCTCTCCGGCGCGATCAGCAAGACGGTCAACCTCCCCGAGAGCGCCACCGTCGAGGAGATCGAGGACGTCTACCTGCAGTCGTGGAAGCTCGGCCTGAAGGCCACCGCGATCTACCGCGACAACTGCAAGGTCGGCCAGCCGCTCTCGGGTGGCAAGGGCGAGAACAAGGGCGAGGCCGCAACGGCGCAGACCGCCGAGGCCCCGGTCGAGGCGAAGGTCGTCGAGAAGATCGTCTACGCCCCGACCCGCAAGCGCCTGCCGAAGTCCCGTGTCTCGCGCACCACCTCCTTCACCGTGGGTGGCGCCGAGGGCTACATGACCTCGGGTGCGCACGATGACGGCCACCTCGGCGAGGTCTTCCTCAAGCTCGGCAAGCAGGGCTCGACCCTGGCCGGCGTGATGGACGCCTTCTCGATCGCGGTCAGCATCGGCCTGCAGTACGGCGTGCCGCTGGAGACCTACGTCTCGAAGTTCACCAACCTGCGCTTCGAGCCCGCCGGCCTCACCGACGACCCGGACGTCCGCATGGCGCAGTCCCTCATGGACTACGTCTGGCGCCGCCTGGCCCTGGACTACCTCCCGTTCGAGTCGCGCGCCGCCCTGGGCATCTACTCGGCCGACGAGCGCCAGCGCCACCTCGAGACGGGCTCCTACGAGCCCGTCGAGGAGACCGGCTCCGCCGCCGAGCTCCTCGAGGCCCCGTCAACCTCCGTCCCGGTGGTCGAGGCCGAGCTCGTGGAGACCAAGGACAGCCACGGCTCCGAGGCCCGCGAGGTCCCGGCCCAGCCCGCCAAGGAGGCCCACACCTCCGCCGAGCTCCTGGAGAAGATCACCGGCCACGCCGTCGACTCCCCGCTCTGCTTCACCTGCGGCACCAAGATGCGCCCCGCCGGCTCGTGCTACGTCTGCGAGGGCTGCGGCTCCACCAGCGGCTGCAGCTGATGCGCATCGTTTTGCGAGCGGCACGGGACGCGACCTGACTCGATATTGAGTGGGCCGACCGCCTCTGGCGGTCGGCCCACTCGGTCGAAGCGGGGTGGCGACGGAGCAAGGATCGGGGGCGTGAAAGTGGCAAGGGTTCGAAGCTTGAGACCGGGGACCTGCCCTACGTCAACGGCACGCCGGAGTGGTCCGACGTGATCCCCGGGGCGATGGAAGGCATCAGCCGGGCGCACGGCCTCGACCTGAGGAAGTACCTCTCCAGGTGGGGCCGCATGGTGGTGCGCACCGAGTCGCACCAGTGCATCGGGGAGATGTCCGGGGAGTTCCCCAACCTGACGATCAAGCACCTGATGAAGAAGCGCTACGAGGACATCCTCGACGTGCCGGTCTTCCGCCGGATCATGAAGGGCCTCGAGATGGGGTCGGCCTCGGGCCACCCGAGCGCGCCGATGTTCATGGTGTGGGGCAACCACGACGGCAAGGGCGACGACGTGATGGTCGCGAAGGACCAGGCCGACCTGGCCGCGGAGTACTGCCGCCAGGGCGTGCCGGTGCAGACCCAGGAGATCCAGGGTGCCGACCACAGCGACGCCGGGGCGAGCTTCATCCCCGCGGCGGAGGCCTGGCTGGCCGCGCGCTTCGCCGGGACGCCGCCGCCGAGCACCTGCTGACCGAGCCGTAGATCGTGCACAGCCCGTCCTCGGCGCTGCGTTGTCCACAGGAGCCGTAGCGAGCCTTGTGACGGCACCTGCTCGAGGCGAAGTCTGAGGGCATGAGCACGCCGAGATCGCCGTACCCGTCCAGCCCGTCCAGCCCGTCACCGGGGTTCCGCCGCGGGAAGCGGATCAGCGACCTGATGACGCGCGAGTACGAAGCGTTCGTCGACAGCGCGACCGCCGCCGAGCGGGCAGGTGACGCGGCGACCGCACTGGAGTACCACCAGGGCGTGCCGATGTTCCGCCGCAGCGCGCACCGGGTCGTGCTGACGCAGCTGGCCGACCTGTCGGACGAGATGACGCCGTGGCTGTGGGCCCGGTGGGTTGCCTACCAGTGCACTCGCGCCGAGGACCCCGGCTCGCTGTCGCGGGAGTCGTCCCGCATCGCGCTGGACTACACGGTGCGGATGTTCCATGCCGAGGATCTCGAGCGCGCGTACGACGAGGGTGCCGACCCGATCCAGCTCATGTCCAGGACCGTGGGGGAGGACTGGGCCTACCACCAGATCTGCACCTTCGAGCTCCGCGGTCTCGAGCTCTTCCTGGAAACGCTCGCCACCGGACGGCTCGCGGAGGGGTGCTCCCTGGCGCGCCAGTGGGTCGGGGCCACGATGAGCGGCTTCCGGCTCGAGTCGGTCGGCGGAGGGCGACTGGTCGTCCGAGACCTCGGCGGGGAGGACCGCTCGAGCGAGGTCCTGGACCTGGGAGCGGGACTGCTGCTCGACGTGGGCGGCTTTGTGATCGGGCGACTGGTGCCCAGCGGGACCACCCCGGCGCTGATGTTCGACACCCGCCCACTGCCGGTGGACGAGCAGACCGCTGTCGCGGCTGCGACCGGAGACCGTCGTGGTGCGTGGATCACGGCCCTAGAGCGGGCATTCGCCGAGGGACGCCTCGAACGCTCGATGTTGCGGTCGGAGGACCGCGAGCTGGTCACCGACGTGCCAGGCCTCATCCTGCTCGAGCGCGCCACACCGCCGGCCGCGTGGCCAGCGCCAGGGAGCAGCTCGCCCGCGGGCGTGACGAGATCGGGCGCGCGGCGTACCGCGTCCTGCGGGCTGTCGCCGAGGGGTCGTTCGGGCCCGAGGCGGACGCGTCGTACGTCGCGGCCGCGGTGCTGAACCCGCACGGGTTCGCGGAGGCCCAAGCACAGCTGGTGGCGGCCGGCCATCGCGGGGCCTGGGAGCACTGGGCGGGGCTGGTCCCGCCGCCGGCCCAGGGCCGGCTCGCCCTGCTGGCGGCGCTGAGTGCCGAGGCTGCGGCCTGATCGTGGAGGACCGGGGCTGGGGCCGCTCAGCGGAGGGACGACAGGGCGGCAACCACGAGGAGGTACGACGCCAGGCCGACGCCGACCGCGACCGGGACGGAGCGTCCGCGGAACGCGATCAGCAGCCCGACTCCCACCGCGAGCGCGCCGACGAGCGGGGCGGCGGCGATGCTGCCGTCCTGGTGGTGGAGCACGGACCGGACGGTGACGGCCGCGATGACCGCGAGCCCCGCGAACCCGGCCGCCTCCGCAAGCCGCACAGGCAGGCGGTGGGCGCCGACCAGCGGCACCGCTCGGAACAGCAGGCTGCCGAGGCCGACCACCAGGACGGCGAGCAGGACGTTCATCGCGCACGCTCCGCGAGCACTCCGCAGGCGGCGCCGACCGAGCCGGCCAGCAGCAAGGCCGTCCCGGTGTCCGCCTGCCACGTCACCGCTGCCGTGACCCCGCCCGCGGCCATCGCGGCGGCGACGGGACGTTGTCGCAGCTGAGGTACGACGACGGCGCCCAGCGTGAGCGGCGTGACGAGGTCCGTGACCGGAGTGGCGGAGATGTGACTCCCGATGAGCGCCCCTGCCGTGACCATGGCCGGCCAGGCGACGAACAGCGTGATGGCCGCGCCGAAGTAGTACGACGGAGCGTTGCGCGCGCGGTCCCGGGCCAGTGCCCAGGGCGCGTCGGTGAGCATCACTGCCGCCGCGATCCGACGCCACATCGGCTCCGACCGCCACGCCGGCGCCATCGCCGCGGCGTACGCCGTGAGCCTGGCGTTGACGAGGAGGCCGACCGCGGCAGCGGCCATCCAGCCACCGCCGTGGGCGAGCACGTCGAGCAGGGCGAGGTGGGCGGCGCCGCCGTAGACCAGCCAGGTGCCGGCCCAGGCGGCCCACGGCTCGGTGCTCGCGGCGACCGAGGCGCCGACCACTAGGGCGAACGGCGCGTACGCAAGGAGAATCGGCGCCATCGCCCGGATGCCGGCGTGCAGCTGTCCGGCTCCCGGGGACCCCGCTCGCCCCAGGGCTTCGGGGGCCAGGCGCTCGGTCACAGCGATCGGCGGCCGCGCCGCCGGCGGCGCTCCCGCTCGAGCTCGAGCGCCTGGAGCTTGCCGGGCTGCCTGAGCCGGCGGCCGACCTCGTTCTCGAACGCCCGAGCGGCCTCGAGGGACAGGTTGGTGTGCATGCTTCCTCCAGTGAGTTTCGGTAAGGCACTCGAGCGTGGACCGGGCACCTTCCCGCGGCCTTCCCTCGTGCCGCGACCACCGTGTCTCCGACGCAGTTCTCACAGCGTTCGGGGAAGGTCGGGGGAGAGCCGCAAAGGCGAACGCCTGCTTCGTCGTACTCATCGCTCATCGGCCGGTGATTGATTGCCGGCCACGGGCGGCGCGCACCCCAAGAACAGGCGATGCGTCCGGCGCCGTGCGGGTGCGTACTGAGAAGGACGGACTCGGGAGGACACCATGCGCCGCATCCGAACCACGACCGGGCTGCTCGTCGCCGCCTGCGTCGCCGGCGCGGCACTCACCGCGCCCGTCCGGGCCGCGTCGGACTCGGCCGCCGCGCCGGCGGGTCCCGCCGCCAACGGGCGGATCGCCTACGTCGACGTCGGCGACAACACCTCGTCGTTCGACGTCTTCACGGTGCGCCCGCGCGGCGGAGGTGTCCGCCGGCTCACCGCCGCGGGCGACGCGTTCTCCCCGGCCTGGTCTCCCGACGGGCGAAGGATCGTGTTCGAGCGGAACCGGCTCGGTGCCGGCACGCAGTTCTGGCTCATGGGTCCTCGCGGGCACCACAAGCGCCTGCTGCTCTCGGGGCTGCAAGGCGGCCGGTTCCCGTCGTGGTCACCCACCGGATCGAGCATCGTGTTCGCCGCAGACGCCGCACGAGAGACCCGCCAGCTGTTCGTGTACCGCCTGCGCACGGGCACGGTGTCGCGGCTGACGAGTCCCGGTCGGCGGCACTGGTCCGCCGACCAGCCCGCCTGGTCGCCACGCGGCGACCGGATCGCCTTCATCAGGTACAACCGCCGCAGCCGCCCCGATCTCTTCACCATCCGCACCGACGGCAGCGGGCTGCACCGGCTGACCCGCTCGGCGTTCTCGGAGTTCGACCCCGCGTGGTCCCCGGACGGCTCGCGCATCGCCTACACCCGGTCGTGGCAGGAGCAGCCCTGCCGCTCGGACGTCTTCGTCATCGCGGCGAGCGGCGGCACGTCGCGAAGGGTGCTCGACCGTGGCTGCGACGACTCCGAGCCGAGCTGGGCGCCGAACGGCGCACGGATCGTCCTCTACAGCAACCAGAAGGCGGGCACGCCGGGCTGGCGGCGGCACTCGGGCCTGTGGACCGTGCGTCCGGACGGCACCGACGCGCGGCTGCTGCTCCAGGGGATCTTCGCGGGCGCCCCCGACTGGCAGGCCAGGTGAACCTCTCCTCCACGCATCACGCCGGGTCCGGCTCCGACGACTGACGCACACCGGGAAGCACGACGAGCTTGGCCCCGGGGCTCTTCTCGGGCAGCCAGTCCTCCCACGGCTCGATGTCCTCGGCGAACGGCGTACGCCACGCCAGGTGGCCGAGCAGGGCGATCACGAACTGGTCGGTGGTCATGCCGTACTGCCGCGCACGGGCCATCAGCTCCGAGTGCAGGGCGATGGGCATGCCGTCGATGCAGAACGTGACGCTGTCCTCCTGCCGGGAGGCTGCCATCGCACGCCAGTGCTCGGACTCGCGGGTCTCGAGCGGGTCGTAGAGCAGCTCGTCGAGCGGTGCGTGCGGCGAGGACAGGAGGTCCGGGTCCTCGAGGCGGGCGAGGGCCAGGGCGTGGACGACCCGGGCGGCGCGGTCGACCCGGTCGGTGGCGGCGTTCCAGCTCGCGGTGTTGCGGCGTTCGGCGACGAGCTCGCGCACGTGCAGCTCCTCGGCCGCGCCGGCCAGGTCAGCCCGGTCGACGGTGCTGACCTCGAGCTCGCCCGACCGCCACCGCAGGGCGATCAGGTCACCGCGCTCCGCGTCCGGCAGCCAGCCGCGAGGGCCGACGAGGGCCGGCTCGGCGGACTGTGACGCCCGGACCCGGCCGCCGCCGGCCAGCGGCAGAGGTCGCGCGCAGGCCATCAGCAGGAAGGGGTGGACGCCCTCCCCGAGCCACAGGTCGCTCCGATCGCGCAGGGAGCCTCGGACCCGGTGGGTGAGGACGATCCCGTCCAGGACGTGCGCGAGGTTGGCCACCCGACCGTCGGGCCGCACCACCAGGGTCGTGGCCTCGTCCGCGAGCTGTTCCACCCGGTCCCGAGTGATGCGCGGATCCCGGATCCGCCGCCGTGCCCGGTCCGCCAGCCACTCCATGTTCTGCGGGCCGTGCTCGTGGGTGAGCTCCTCGAGCACGTCGTGGAGATCGAGCTTGTCGAGCCAGGTCGATGACGTCATGGGTTCCTCCGAGGTCGAGGTCACCGATTCTGCGCACATCCGGTCCCGGCCGTCGGCGCTCATCCACAGGCCTGTCCGAAGCCGTCGGTGGCGGCCCCTACGGTGTGGTCCGCGGCAGCAGGTGCGGCCGACTGATCGAGGGAGGGTGCATGGACCTGGACGAGGCGGCGGGGCTGGGGCGGCGGCTGCTGGACCGGCACGGACTCCGGGACTGGAGCATCGTGTTCGACCGGGCCAAGCGGCGTGCCGGCATCTGCCGGCCCGGCCGCAAGCAGATCGGGTTGAGCGCACCGCTCACCTCGATCCACCCGGAGGCGGAGGTGCGCGACACCATCCTCCACGAGATCGCCCACGCCCTGGTCGGCGCGCATCACGGTCACGACGCGGCCTGGCGGGCGACTGCGCTCCGGATCGGCTGCAGCGGCGCCCGGTGCACCAGCCAGGACGCCCCGAGCATCGAGGGCGACTGGGTCGGCACCTGCCCTGCGGGGCACCGGCTGACCCGTCATCGACGTCCCGAACGGCCGGCGGCGTGCCGTACCTGCTCACCGTCGTTCGACGTCGCCAACCTGCTGAGCTGGACCTTCCGGGGGCAGCCGGCACCCATGCTTCCCGGCTACCGCGCCGAGCTCGAGCGCCTCACCGCAGCGGCGTCTCGCCCGGTGGTCCGCTCGCCGGTCCGGCCGGGGGACCCGGTGCGGATCGTCATCCCGGGCAGCAAGTACGACGGGGTCACCGGCACCCTGGTCAAGCGGGGCCGCACCCGCTACCACCTGCGCGTCGGGAGCTCGGTGATGACGGTGCCGTTCTCGATGGTGCAGCCCGTCTGACCAGCCGCGTCAAGGTGTGCCCCGCTCAGGACCAAGCACGCGACCCGACCCGGGTCAGGTGTGCCGCTCCGCGCCGGTGGGCTCGGCTTCGTCGTGCACGTGCGTGCCGATCTCGCGGTCGGGCCGGCCGAGCAGGAAGACGATGACGCCGACGACCGCCACGATCACCATCACGACCAGGGTGATCCAGTCGAGGTTGAAGTAGCCGCGCGGGCTGGTCAGTCCGGTGGGCGCGACGACGTTCAGGAGCATCAGCCCGAGGTAGGCGGCGGCGATGATGCAGACCGGCCACCCCCAACGCCCCAGACGGAACCTGCCCTCAGGTACCCACCCGCGAGACCGGGCGACCATCGCGCCGATCACCGTCAGCAGGAACGACAGGTAGATGCCGCTCACGCCGAAGGACACCAGGGAGACCAGGGCGTTGATGTTGGCCGGGTAGGTGATGAACCCGATCTCGACGTTCTTGGAGGGTGAGTAGAACACCAGGAGCACGAACAGCATGGTGACCACGGCGCCGGCCAGCAGCGCGTTGGTGGGCGTCTTGAACCGCGGGTTCACCCGCGAGACCCACCCGGAGCCGGGGAGGGCGCCGTCGCGCGCGAAGGAGAACGCGAGCCGGCTTCCAGCGCCCTGCACGGAGGTGCCGCACGAGAAGAACGCGAAGATGATCAGCAGCAGCAGGAAGTCCTGCAGCCCGCTCGGCAGCTCGCCGAGGATGAACGGCACGCCGCCGCCGTCCACCGTCTTGCCCACCGGGTCGCTGCCGGACGGCATGGCCAGCAGCAGCGCGGCGACGAGCACGAACGACGAGACGCCGCCCCAGATCAGGGCCTGGCGCATCGAGCGCGGCACCTTCACACCGGCGTCCTTGGTCTCCTCCGAGATGTCCCCGGCCGACTCGAAGCCGTAGAAGATGTAGACGGGTGCCAGCACCGCGATCAGCGCGGCACCGGTGAGCCAGTGGCCGCCGAAGTCGAGCCCGAGCGCGTTGGTCGCCTTGTTCTCCGCGCCCTGGGTCGAGAAGAGGAACCCGAGCCCGTGGTGGAAACCGTCGATGGCCAGGATGATCGCGATGCCGAGCGTGCCGACGATCTCGACGTACACACCGAACTGCGCGACGCGCCCCATCACGCGGGCGCCGGTGATGTTGAGGACGGTCTGGATGACGACCAGGCCAGCGGTGATGACGAGGATCGTCAGGTGGTTGGTCGGGTCGAAGTTCCAGCCGAACCAGTTGTGCGACAGCGCGGTCGTGTAGCTGACCACGCCGGTATCGACGGCCGCGACCGTGATCAGCAGCGCCATGCCGTAGAACCAGCCGACGAACCAGCCGTACGACGGTCCCACGGAGAACTTGCTGTACTGGTAGAGCGCGCCGGCCACGGGGTAGTGGCTCGCGAGCTCCCCGAAGACCAGTGCCACGAAGAGCATCCCGGCGACCGGGATCCAGGTCAGCCAGACGTACGCCGGGCCGCCGGCCGCGACGCCGAGCGCGAACAGCGAGTAGATGCCCACCATCGGGGAGAGGTAGGTGAACGCGACCGAGAAGTTGGCGAACTGTCCCAGCACCCGGTTGAGCTGCGGGTGATACCCCAGGCTCTCGAGCCGGTCGTCGTCGTTGAGGCCCTCGGGGCGAGCGGGCTCGGACATGTCACCCTCCTGGATGGTCGCACGTCCCCCGTGGTCGAGTTGCTGCGCGGAGCCGGCCAGGACTGGCGCCGTGTCACCGCGCGACCACCGCCCCGATTTCGATGGATCGTGAGGCTCGTCCCTGAGCAACGCCGGCTGGCGCGCGACGTTGCTCGAGCACGCGTCTCGTCACCATTGTCGCGCCCGCACCATGCGTGTCCATCACAAACTTTGGTCACGCGGGAGCGGTCTTCTTCGGGTCAGCTCCGGTTGTCCCGCGCGAGCGTCGCCTCGACGCGGCGTGCGATCTCGGTGAGCCAGCCGCGGTAGCCGCCCTTATCGGGGTCCGGGACGTAGTTGCAGCCCTGCGCCACGAGGAACGCTCGTAAGTCCGACTCGGCATGGTGTTCGCCCAGAGCGCTCTCGATCTCGATCGGGAGATGGCTGGCAAGCTCGGCCGATTCCTCGATGAATCGGTCAAGTGCCGCCCATTCGTCATCGAACTCGATGGGCCAGTCCTGGTGAAGGTAAGCGCCGAGGAACTGGCACAGTGCTGGAGTCTTCTCGGGTGTCGGCGGCATGTCAGACCGGGCGCGCTCCACCAACCGCAGACGAGACTCGACGAGCGATCTCAGCGAGCCATCCCCTATATCCGCCGTCGTTTGGCTGCGGTTGGTAGCAGCAGCCAAGGGAGATCACATAACCCGCCGTTGCCTCCTCCGTCGGGAACTCGGCCAAAACCGCCGCGATCTCGTCGGGCAACAGGACGGACTCGGCTGGGTCGTCGGCCACGAACGCGTCGATCGTCTCCCATACACCGCCGTAGACGTCCTGGAAGTCCTCGTGGAAGTAGGCGGCCATCAACTGGCGCAACAACTCGGCTTCCAAGGTTCTCTCCTCTCTACTACTCATGGCGTGGGAAACGCAGTGAGGATTCGGTACCCCTCCGGCATGGATGCGTCGCGAACAAGAACGACGCGAAACGAACTGCTGTCGACGATAGTGCCGCTCCGGAAGGCACACCGTCCGACCACTTGAGATGCAGTCGTGTCGAGCTCAAGGGGTCTCCTCCCGTCTGCCAGCCATTGAGACACTTCCGCGTCTCGGGAGGCAAGCAGACGTGACATCTCGGATTCTGCGACTTCTTGGCTGGTGAAGGTGGAGGACTTGCTCAGCCCTGGCTGATCTCGGAGACGCTGCAAGAGTTCCTCATTCGTCTTGCCCACATGCTTCTTCAGGGTGTGGCTGCCCGAGTGCTCGTGCTTCACCAACCACCCCGGCTCCCGCTCCCACCACAGCTTCAGCGTCCCGGCCTCACCCCGCGCCAAGGACCGCGCGACGGTGGCGTCGTGGAACTTGGTCAGGGTGATCCGGACAGTTTGAAGAGCTTCGCGCGCGGCGCGGACGGACGCGGCGACACCGGCGGCGAGGGCGCGGAGGGCCTCGAGGATGGCGGCGAAGCGCGGGGACTCGGCGGCCACGCGGGCGACGACGGCGGAGAGACCGGCGGCGGTGCCGGCGCCTCCGGTGATCGCGCCGAGGGCGACACTGATGACCACGCCCTCTACGACCTGCTCGAGGAGCCATTCGGCGAGGTGGAGGATCTCGGCGCGCTTGGCCTCCACGGCATCGGCGTAGGAGTCGCAGGCGGCGGCGAGCGAGGCGAACTGGTCGGCGAGGCCGGCGATCGAGGTGCGCAGCTCGTGGGTGGCGTCGATGGCGAGGGGGATCTCGGGGGAGCGCTCGCGCCAAAAGGCCCGGATCGCCGAGTCGCAACACGGGACGAGGCCGTCGAGGCCGGTCGCCGCGGCACGCCACGCGCCCGCGGCGTCGCGGAGACGGTCGACGTCGGCGCCGGGCCACACGAACCCCTCGATGTGGTCGAGGATCCAGCGCACCTGGTCGGGCAGCAGCGGGGTGTCGGCGCCGAGCGAGGTCGGTGGAGTCGTCGGGAGGACGGAGACGTACGCACTGTGGTCGCCCATCTCGGGCAGGTCGCCGCCCTCGTAGACGGTGGCGCCGACCGCGATCGACCTGACGTTGGCGCGGGTGTGGTTGGCCAGCGAGGTGGTGGTGAGGCGCCCGAGACCGGAGCAGGAGTCCACCAGGTCGGCCAGCGAGGAGAGTGCCTCGCGCGCCCCGTCGTCGTACGCCGCGGCGAACTCCTGCGAGGTGCTGTCGTCGCCCGCCATCCCGGCGTACGACGACAGCCGCCCCGCCAGCCGGGTGAAGCAGAGTGCGGACAGCTGGTTGGCGTCGACGAAGGCCCCCGCGGCGGTCTGGTAGCCACAGCCGAGCACCTCGAGCCTCACCGGACCTGGCTCCACATCCGCGCGTTGGCCTCGGCCGCGGTCGCGTAGTTGTCGCGGGCGACGTCGGCAGCGAGCCGCATCAGGCCGAGCGCCTCCTGCATCTCGCGGAAGCCCGCCGCCCAGGTCCGGTGGGCCACCCGGTGGGCCTCCGCCGCCTCCCCGGACCACGTGTCGTGCAGGGCGCCGACGGAACGGTCGAGCTCGTCGAGCAGTTCGCCGAGCTCGTCCCCGCAGCGCGTCAGCCGACCGACCAACCGCAGCAGCCCGTCGACGTCCGCGACGAACGCCGACACGCCAGCGCTCATCGGGCGGGGCCCGCGGCCACGTCCTGCGCGATGCTGCCCATCCGGGCCTGGGTGCCCGCGTCCTGCTGCATCAGGCCCAGGCGGACCTCCTCGACCAGCCGCCGCAGAGCGAGCAGGCCGTCGAGCACCTCCTGAGAGCCGCGGCACCAGCCCGCCCAGCCCTCGCCGAATGCCTCGGCCGCCAGCCCGGACCAGTCGCCGTCGAGCAGGCCGTCCACGTGGCGGCCGGCTTGACGTCGCGTGGTGTGCAGCCGGTCCGCCGCCCGGTCGAGCTCGGCCAGAGCGGCGCGGAACGCGGGGTTGTCGACGGTGATCGTCATGGAGTCTCCCGAGTGAGGCTTACGTCGTCACCGGCAAGACTTCCCGCGATCCGGGCGCGGCGGGAGAGCGCGGGACGGATCTGTGGACAACCCCGGCGTGGGTCAGCTCGACGGGCAGGAGGCCTGCGACGCCAGCGCCTGGACGGAGTCGCTCACGTTTCCTGCGGCCTTGCCGAGCGCCTCGAGCGTCTTCATGGCGCCCTGGCCGTTGCCGACGGACTTCAGCTCGTCACCGAAGGCGGTCAGCGCCTTCTGGACGTCGTCGACAGGCCCGGCGAACTCGGCCTGTGCCTGTGTCTTGACGTCCTTGAGGTCGTTGCCGACGGCCGTGAGCGAGGCCTGGAACTGCTGGACGGTGGTGTCGTCCGTCATCGCCTTCGTATCCGTCGCGAGCTGATCGATGGCCGTGCAGACCGCCGACCCGCCTCCCGTGGTGGAAGACGACGGAGTCGGACTGGTCGACGACGAGCTCGTGCTGTTGTCGTCCGAGCCGCACCCGGCGACGAGTACGGCGACGGCCAGGGCGTTGATGCCCAGGGCGATCGCGAGGGAGAGCAGGCGGTTGGGCACGTCGTACCTCCGGGGTGGTCGGTCCCCTCCACCATCGGTTCGTCCCGGCCCCCGCCGCCTCACCCGCGATGGGTGAGCCGGGGCTGCTCGGCGTCGTCCACAGGTTCGAAACTGTGCTCGATTATCGTCCCTCTCTGTTCTAGAATGGGCTCATGGCCACGATCCCGCTGACGCACCCGCTGCTGGGATGTGCGCGGTCGGTGCTCGACGCGGCGGAGGAGGCCAAGGGGCTCGATCCCACCTACCTGTCGTCGGGCGAGAAGCGTGCGGTGCTGGTGACGTTGAGCGGTGCGATCGAGCAGCTGCGCGCGGTGCAGCTGTCCGTCATGGCGAACGCCGACGACGTGGCCGTCGACACGGGCGCGCGGTCCGTGGCGGCGTGGCTGGAGCACGCGCTGCGAGCGGGGTACGCCGAGTCGGCGCGGGCCCTGCGACTGGGTGAGGCGCTGGACCGTCGCTGGCACGTCCTCGCCACCGCCTTCGCCGACGGCAGGGTCAACGAGGCCCAGGCGGACGTCATCGCCCGGTGCCTCGACGAGCTGCCGGACCGCCTCGGTCCTGACCTGAAGGCGAAGGCCGAGGCGCACCTGGTCGAGCAGGCCGCGCACTTCGGCCCACGGGACCTGAAGCGGCTCGGCCGGCGGATCCTGGACGTGCTCGCGCCCGAGATCGCCGAGGAGGAGGAGCGCCGCAAGCTGGAGGCGGAGGAGCGCGCCGCCCGGCGAGCGACGTCCCTGACCATGCAGGCCAGGGGAGACGGTGCCACCGACATCAGGATCCGCGTGCCCGACCACGTCGCGGCTCGGGTGAAGGTCTACCTCGAGTCGTTGTCCGCGCCCCGGCGGGAGCACGGCGGCCACGGGAGTGATGACGAGGTGCCGCGGCTGCCGTATCCCCGCCGGCTCGGCGAGGCGTTCTGCGCCCTGGTCGAGAGGCTGCCGTCCAACGTGCTGCCCCAGCACGGCGGGACCGCCACGACCGTGATGGTCACCATCCCGTTCCAGCAGCTCCGAGACGGCCTCGGGGCCGCCGAGCTCGGCACCGGTGAGCGGATCACCGCCGAGGAGGCCCGCCGGCTGGCGTGCAACGCCGGCATCGTCCCGGTCGTCCTGGGTGGCGACTCGGAGGTCCTGGACCTCGGCCGCAGCAGGAGGCTCTTCAGTCCCGCGCAGCGCAAGGCGATGGTGATCCGCGACCGGCGCTGCCGCGCCGAGGGGTGTTCGATCCCGGCGGCGTGGTGCGAGGCCCACCACGAACGACCCTGGAGCAAGGGCGGCCGGACCGACCTGGAGGACGGCGTCCTGCTCTGCTCCTGGCACCACCACCGTGCCCACGACACCAGGTACGCCGGCAGCCGAATGACCAACGGCGACGTCAGGTTCACCAGGCGGCGGTGAGGGGAGCGGTCGCGGTGCCGGCCTGGCCTCAGGCACTCACCGCGACCCAGCGAGTCGGCGCCGGCGAACTTCGGGGCGCCCGGCTCGTAGTACTGGTCGAGCTCCTTGATCTCGAACCCGGCACCGGTGATCAGGTCGGTGATCGGCCGGGTCAGGTGGCAGCCGCCGAAGATGCGCTTGTTCAGCGGCTCCATCCGACGCTGCATGCGACGGACCTTCTCGTCGGGTGCGAGGCCGTGCTCGACGAAGTGCAGCGTGCCGCCCGGGCGCAGCACCCGTCGCAGCTCCTGCAGGGCGGCCACGAGGTCGGGGATCGTGCACATCGTCCAGGTCGAGAGCGCGGCGTCGAAGGTGTCGTCGTCGAAGGGCAGCCGCTGGCCGTCGAGGCCGGCGCGGCGTACGGGCACGGTTGCCTTCGCCAGCCGCTGGGCCGCCAGCTTCCAGCCGACGTCGGACGGGTCGACGGCGGCCACGGAGACGACCTCGGCGGGGTAGTGGGGGAGGTTCAGGCCAGACCCGAACCCGATCTCGACGACCTCGCCGGCCAGGCCGGCAGGCGGCCCGCTCGCGGAACGGTGTGGCCGCCTCGAGGCCGCAGGCCTTGTCGAGGATCCGGGGCACGATGTGCTCGGCGTAGAAGCCCATCAGCTTCTCCTTCCTGGGATGGTGCCAACGGATGTTGACGCTCCCGACGCTAGGCACCGCCGGGGCCGGGCACATGAGGCATTCACCCCAGGGGTCAGGCCGGCTCGAAGCTGCCGACCAGGTGGTGCTGGATCGCGCACAACGTCGCCGCAGCGCGACTCGTGACGCCGAGCTTGGTGTAGATGTGCTCGACGTGGTTGGAGGCCGTCTTCGGCGTCACGTGCAGCAGACGTGCGATCTCCTTGTTGGTGTGCCCGCGCGCGATCAGCTGCAGCACCTCGACCTCGCGGACGGTCAGCCCCGCCGGGCGGGGATGGTGGATCGGAGCGCGGTGCCCGGCGGCGCGGAGCACGGCGCTGACCGCGTCCGCGTCGAGCCGCCCGGCGGCCACCTCGTCGAGGAGCAGCCTGCTTGCGACGTCCTCCGGACAGGCGCTACGGAACGGGCGCGGCTCGGTCATGGCGTGATAGCTGTCCGCCGCCGCGAGCAGCCGGTCCCCGGGCGACAGCGAGCCGGCGGTGAGGCCCTGCGGGTAGCCCGAGCCGTCGAGCCGCTCGTGGTGCCGCGACGCGATCACCCGCGCCTCGGCCAGCGCCGTCACGCGCGCCAGCATCCGGTTGGTCAGGTGGGGATGCAGGCGGACCCGCTCGCGCTCGGCCTCGGTCAGCGGCCCGGGCTTGTCCCACACCGCGTTGGAGACCCCGAGACGGCCCAGGTCGTGGACCAGCCCGGCCCGTCGTACCGTCGTGACCTCGGCCTCGCCCAGCCCCCAGACCCGGGCGGCCTCCGCGGCGAGCAGCGCGACGCCGCGCGAGTGGCCGGCCAGGTGCGGCGACTTGAGGTCGACCCCGTCGGCGATCGCCTCCAGGGCGGCGTCGAGCTCCGGCCCGTCCACACACCTGCGGGGCCACGGCTCGAGATCCAGTACGGCGTCCCACGCGGCCGCCTCGTCCAGCCCGTCGAGCACCGTCTCGGCGTGGTCGCAGAAGGCGTCGACCACCCGGGGGTCGAACTGTCCGCCCCGGTGCCGGCGCACCACCTCGACCGCCCCCGTCGGTCCCCGGCGACGACCGAAGATCTCGACTGCGCCCGCCACGGGCACCAGCCGGGTGGCGAGGCAGATGTCCTCTCCGCGCAGCCCACGTGGGAAGCCCTTGCCGTCCCACTGCTCGTAGGCCTGCCCGATGGCCACCTGCACGGCCGGCGCGAGGCCCAGCCGGCCGGCCATCTGCGCGCCGATGGTCGCGTGGGTCTCCAGGAAGTGGCCGAGCTGGCCGCGGGCGGTGACGGGGAGAGCGGCGATCCGGCGGACACGCTCGAGGCCGGTGCCGTGCGAGGAGAGGTGTCGCAGGACGGTCGCCACGACCTGCGCCGTGTCCATGTCGAGCAGCTCGAAGCCGGTGGCCTTGAAGTCGATGTCGTCGCCGAACCAGCTGGCCTGCTCCGCCGCGTCCGCGTGACAGTAGGCGCTGATCATCAGGCCGAGGTAGTACGTCGCCTCGCGCTGCGGCTGGTCCGCCCCGACCAGGTCGGCGAGCCGCAGGGCGATCGCGGTCTGCCGCAGGCAGTGGTCCATCGGCTGGCCGAGCCCCAGGTCGGCGGCGTACGACAGCGTCGCGACCAGCTCCGCGATCCGCACCCCGTCGTCGGGACGACCCACGTCATCGAGGGTAGACCCGGGGGCGCCACCGCCGGTGTGACGAAGACACCCGAGGTGCGCGAGGATCTCCGGGCAGAACGGTGCGCACGACGAGGTGCGACCGGGAAGGACACTGATGAGCGAGCTCGACACCACCGGCCCCGCCTTGGGCAGCCCCGCCCTGAGCGGCCACGCATTGAGTCGCAGCGCGTTGAGTGGCAGCGCCTTGAGCGACGAGGCGACGACGACGCTCCGCGAGATCTCGCAGCGGGTGCTGTGGCTCTCGGCCGCGATCGTGGACGCCGCCAACCGCGGCCGGCCCAACACCAGCGGCGTCAAGGTCGGTGGGCACCAGTCGTCGTCGGCGTCGATGGTCGACATCATGGTCGCGCTGTGGTTCCACGAGCTGACCAGTGAGGACCGGGTCTCGGTCAAGCCGCACGCCTCGCCGGTGCTGCACGCGATCAACTACCTGCTCGGCGACCTCGACGAGAAGTACCTCCCGACGCTGCGCGCCAAGGGCGGGCTGCAGTCCTACCCCTCGCGGCTGAAGGACCCCGACACCGTCGACTTCTCCACCGGCTCGGTCGGCATCGGGGCGACCGCGGCGCTGTGGGCGGCGATCTCGCACCGCTACGTGCGCTCGCAGTTCGCGGACGCACCTCCGGCGGGCCGGTTCATCAGCCTGCTCGGTGACGCCGAGCTCGACGAGGGGGCCATCTGGGAGGCCGTCGCCGACCCGCAGGTCGCCCACCTCGGCGAGCTGCTCTGGGTCGTCGACCTCAACCGGCAGTCGCTGGACCGGGTGGTGCCCGACATCCAGATCGCACGCCTGCAGGGCATGTTCGAGGCGGCCGGCTGGCAGGTCGTGACCCTCAAGTGGGGCCGGCTGATCTCCGAGCTGTTCGACCGACCGGGTGGTGCCGAGCTGCGCCGCCGGCTGGAGGACATGCCCAACGAGGAGTACCAGCGGATGCTCCGCGTCGACTCCTCCGAGGTCGCGGGCCGGATCATGGGGGAGGGGGGCAGTGCGCAGCTTCGCGCGCTGCTCGAGGAGGTCCCCTCGGTCCAGCTCGCCGCGGCCGTGCGCGACCTCGGCGGGCACGACCTCGGACTGCTGGTCGACACCTTCCGGGCCCTCGACACGACACGGCCGACCGTCGTCTTCGCCTACACCGTCAAGGGCCGCGGCCTCCCCACCGAGGGCCACCCCAACAACCCTCCGCGCTGCTCACCGAGGCCCAGATGCAGGCGCTGGCCGACGCCTCCGGCACCTCGCTCGAGGAGCCGTGGCTGGCGTTCGAGCCCGGCACCGCCGAGGGCGAGCTGTGCCGCGACCGCGGCGCCGCGCTGCGTCGTACGCCCGTCGCCTCGCCCGCCGCGGTGGCCGTGCCCACGTCGCTGGGGCACCCGCACCGCAAGCCCGCGTCCACGCAGGCCGCACTGGGCCGCCTGCTCGCGGACCTCAAGCACGACGCCCCTGAGGCGGCGGCGCGGGTGGTGACCTGCAGCCCCGACGTGGCGTCCTCGACCAACCTCGGCGGCTGGATCAACAAGACCGGCGTGTGGTCGGTGCAGGACCGGCGGGACTGGTTCGCCGACGACCGCGAGCGGGTCCTGAAGTGGTCGGAGGTCAGCAACGGCCAGCACATCGAGCTCGGCATCGCCGAGGTCAACCTGGTCGGGCTGCTCGGCGAGCTGGGTGCGACCTGGTCGCGGTGGGGCGAGCGGCTGATCCCGATCGCGACGCTCTACGACCCGTTCGTGTCGCGGGCGCTCGAGCCGTGGTCCTACGGCATCTATTCCGGCGGACAGTCGATCCTGGTCGGTACGCCGTCCGGCGTCACCCTCGCGCCCGAGGGCGGCGCGCACCAGTCGATCACCACGCCGTCGATCGGGCTCGAGCAGCCGGGTTGCGTGGCGTGGGAACCGGCGTTCGGGCAGGACCTGGAGTGGTGCTTCCTGCACGCGATGTCCCAGGTGGGCGTGCCGAGCGGGACGTCGGCGTACTTCCGGCTCTCGACGCGGCCCATCGACCCGGCCCTGGCCCGCCTGCCCGAGGAGCCCACCCTGCTCGAGCGGCGCCGGCGCCAGGCCATCGCCGGTGGCTACCGGGTGACCTCGCACGACCTCGCGTCCGAGCAGGTCACGTTGGTCGGCGTCGGCGCGATGATGCCCGAGGTGCTGGCGGCCGCCGAGCTGCTGGAGTCGGAGGGCGTCACCGCGGGTGTCGTGTGCCTGACCAGCCCGGACCTCGTGTTCCGTTCGTGGCAGCAGCGCTCGAGCCGCGCGCCCGGCGCCGGCGGCGGCATCGTGGAGGACCTCTTCCCGTCCTCGCACCCCGCGCCGCTGGTCACCGTGCTCGACGGGCACCCGCACACGCTGTCGTTCCTGGCCGGCGTGCGCGGCGACCGGACCCGCTGCCTGGGCGTCACGGAGTTCGGGCAGTCCTCGGGACTGGAGGACGCGTACGCGCTGCACGGGATCGACACCGGCTCGATCGCCGATGCGGCGCTGACGCTCCTGGGGCGCTGAGCCACCCGTAAAGGGGGTGGGCGCTGGGGCTTGCGACTCAGGCGGGATGCGCGGCTGTCGTGGAGCCGTGGTGCATCGCCCGGGCTCGCAGCACCGCCACGACCGCCGCCCCCAGGCCGAGCACGATCGCCAGGGCCGTCCAGAACAGCACCAAGGCAAGCGCCACGCCGCCGACGACTGCCAGTGCGGCTCCGGCCCAGGGGTACTGGTCCTCGATCAGGAACCCGACCGCGCCGAGGAACACGATCGCGAAGAAGATCATGCCGACGACCTTGTCGCTGTCGCTGTTGGACCAGAAGCCCGACCCGGCGATGAGGGCCACCAGCAAGGACAGGACGCCAAGCGCCCCGACGATCGCGAGAATGGCCGCGCTGGTGAGGCTCAGGGCGCCCAGGCGCCCCCCGGGCTTGCGAAGTCGATCGATCATGACGCACCTCGTCGGCGACGGGGCGGCACGGGTTGCCGGAACGTCGCCCGGTTCCAGTGTCGCCCTCATGTGGGTCGGCGTCATGACCCGAATGGGGTGGCCGCGATCGGACAGAGCTGACGGCGGGGCGCTGCTGGGGCGCTGAGCACCTCCCTCATCCAGGGGGACCTCCCTCATCCGGGGGACCTGGCACGACTTCGGACGGCGCCGTCGGCGGTGGCCGCCATCCTCGTGGGGACGGGGGAGGTCGACATGCTGGAGCGAGGCATCGCACTGCTGAGCATCGGACTGGTGGCTGCCTTCGCATGGTGGCTCGGCCTGCCCGCGGCGCTGTCGTCCCACGGGTCGGGGGCTCCGGTCGGGGACCGGGCCCATCCCGTGCGGCCGATCCGCCCACCGACCCATGACAAGGCGACCCATGACACGGCGACCCATGACGCCCCGAACGACGCGGGAGAGCGGGGCGGCGTGGGGGTGCCGCGGCGGGCGGTCCGGGTCACCGTCGTACGGCTGGTCGACGGCGACACGCTGATCGTCCGGTCACGCGTCGCGGTCCCGGGTGTGCTGGCCGCGGGCGAGACCCGCGTGCGGCTGCTGGAGGTCGACACCCCCGAGAGCGTCGAGTCCGGTGCGCCGGTCGAGTGCTACGCGCACCGGGCCACCGCGGAGCTGGCCCGGCTGGCCCCGCCCGGGTCCGAGGTCTCGGTCCTCCCGGACCTGGACCTGCTCGACCCCTACGGCCGCACCCTGCTCTACGTCTGGAACGCGCGCGGCGACTTCGTCAACCTCCAGCTGGTGCGGTCCGGCGCCGCCGAGGCGGTGCTCTACGAGCCGAACGACCGCTACATCGACGTCATGCGACGCGCCGAAGCAGGAGCGCGGGCGAGCGGCGTGGGGCTGTGGGGGCGGTGCGACTACTTCGGCCAGCCCGCGTAGTCGCTCTCGGGCCACCGGGAGTCCACAGCCCGGGTTCTCGCCCGGGACGTCCACAGGTACGCCGCACGACGGCCGGCGTTGTCGGCGGCCCGGCGGAGAGTGGCGTGGTCCACCAGACCGCGACGTGGGGAGATCGCATGGGCCGCAACGCCGACCACCAGCTCGATGACCGGCAGCCCGAGAATCGGGTGCTCGCCGACCGGGTCGTCTCGCTCGGTGAGTACCGCCAGTCCCGCCGCATCGACGGCTGGCTGCCGTGCCATGGTGCCTGCTGCGCCCAGGCGGTGGCGAGCTCGCGCCGACCGGCGGGTGAGGTGGTCGACCTGACCCGGCGCCGCGGCTCGGGACGCGAGCCCAGGCCGCCGCCCGCGAGTCGGTGACGCCCTGACTGCCTGGCGGATGCCGGCGACCAGCGGCGGTCGGTCAGCGAGCGGCGCTGTCGACAGGCGCCGGGTGCTCGGCCTCGTACTCCGCCTGCGGACCCGGGACCACGTGGGTGCGGGCACGGATGACCGGGACGAAGACGGCCACCACGGCCGCCAGCGCCGAGGTGACCACGAGGACGCCGAAGCCGTGGGTGTAGCCGGACTCCACCGGGAGGCCGTCGGGGCGCAGGGTCGCGGTCACGACGCTGGCCAGGAGGGCGCCACCGAGGGCGCCGCCGACGGTCCGGATGTTGGCATTCATGCCGCTGGCGACACCGGTCTGGGTCTGCGGGACGGCGTCGACGACGAGGTTCGACATCGCGGCGAACGCGAGGCCGAAGGCGAGGCCGAGGACCGTGGTCTCGACGACGACCTGCCAGAGCTGGTCGTGCGCCAGCGTCAGGCCGAGCGTGCCGAGCGAGGTCAGGGTGGCACCGGCGACCAGGATCGCCTTGGACCCGAAGCGCGCTGCGAGCCGACCCGAGAAGACGCCGGCGATGAAGGTCGCCGCGGTCTGGGGGAGGAGCAGCAGCCCGGACTCGGTCACCGAGACGCCGAAGCCGTAGCCGGTGAACGACGGGGTCTGCAGGAACTGCGGGAGGAAGGCGAACATGGAGTACATCCCCATGCCGAAGAGCAGCGCCACGAGATTGACGGTCCACACCGTGGGGATCCGCATCATCCGCATGTCGACGAGCGGCTGCTCGCTGCGGGACTCGGCGACGACCCAGACGGGAAGGAGGGCCGCGGCCACGACGAAGAGACCCAGCACGCGTCCGGACGTCCAGCCCCAGCTGTGACCCTGGCTCACGCCCAGCAGCAGGGCGACCAGCCAGGCCGAGAGCAGCAGGGCGCTGCCGACGTTGATCCGGCCGGGGGTGCGCTCCGGCGACTCGGGCACCCACACCGCGGCGGCGACGGCCGCCACGAGGGTCATGACCATCGGCAGCCAGAAGAGCCAGTGGTAGCTGAGCGCGTTCACGACCGGGCCGGCCAGCACCAGCCCGAAGCCACCACCGACGGCGAGCAGCGCGGCCGACGTGCCGACCGCGCCAGCAACCTTGTCGCGCGGGAACTCGTCGCGGATGATCCCGAAGGTCAGCGGGAGCACGCCGCCGCCGATGCCCTGGACCGCGCGCGCCACGATGAGCACCCCGATGGTGGGCGCCAGGGCCGCCATCAGCGAGCCCACGGTGAGGGCGGCGAGCGCGAAGACGAGCATCCGCTCCTTGCCGACCTTGTCCCCGACCCGGCCGATGATCGGCGTGAACACCGACGCCGAGAGCAGGTAGGCGGTGAGCACCCACGTGACGGTGGCCTGGTCGGTGTCGAGCGCGGCCTCGATGGTCGGCAGGACGGGGTTGACCATCGACTGCAGCAGGGAGAACGACGAGACCCCGAGACAGAGGACCAGGAAGGTCACCCGGTAGTCGGTCCTGCGGTCGGTCGCCGCCGTCTTGGTGCTCATGGAAGATGCCTCTCCTGCTGTGAGATCGCCGAACCAGTCAGAAGAGCCCGGGTGCTGAGCAGAACCTCGGACCGGGGCCGGGCATTCCTGCGGCCGGGGTGTCGCGCCTCACCCCAGCTCGACGGAGTCGTTCAGGAGGGCTGTACGGCGTCGCTCGGGCGCACCTCGCCGGGCTCCACGACGTGGGCGTCCACGCCGAACGGCAGCTCGGCCGACGGGGCGCCGGTGCGGGATGCCAACGCCCGGAGGACGCGGGCCGAGGGCACGCCGGTGGCGGGGTCGAGGTCGACGACGGCGCAGCGGGGGATCGACTCGTGGACCCGGATCCGGGCGGATCCCACCCGGACCTCCCGACCCAGCCAGGTCTCCTCGACGAACGGCTCGTCACCGGCGTCCACGACCAGCGTGGCTCGGAACCGGGCGGCCTCGTCGAGCATCGCCGGGCGTCCCAGCCGATCGGCCAGCCACCGGATCGAGGCCCACGAGACCAGGCTCACCGCGGCGCCGTACACGACCCCGCCGGGCGGCGAGGCGGCCAGCCGGACCGGGACCCCGAGGTAGGAGGACGCCAGGGCGGCGTGGGGGCCGTCGAGGAGGTCGAGCGCCACCTCGCGACCCCAGTAGTCGCAGGTGACCTGCTCGCCGGTGCGCACCGGAGCGCCGGTCGCGTCGTCGCCGGACGGGAGCACCAGCTGCAGGGAGCCGCCGTCCCAGCGGGAGCGAACGGCCAGCAGCGACGGGTTCTGCACAGTGCGCAGCACGTGTCGGCGGGGCACGTCGACGAGGCAGAAGGCCCGGTCGCCGACAGGCCCGTGGGCGTCCAGCGTGACCGCGTCGTACGACGCGTGCCGGGTGCCCTTGACCGGGGCGAAGCCGAGGCTGGTGACCCTCACCCGAGGAGCGTGACACACCTGGTGGCGGGCTGGCCCATACCCGATCTCAGCCCCGCTGGTGCGAGAACCCGGCCCGGATCACCGAAATCAGCGATGTGGCCCGGGGCCGACGCCACGTGTCCTGATCGGAGGGGGACGAGCGTGCCTACGACGGATCGAGGATGAGATGAACAGGAAAGCGGCAGTGGCGGCAGCGACAGCATTGATCTCGGCTACGGCGCTCACGGGGGCAACGGTCTCGGCGGACTCGGCGGCGGCCCGGAGCACGACGCACACCACCAGGCTGGTGCTGCACCAGACCGGTGACCACCGGATCGGACGGAACAGCTTCGCCGGGACGGATCGCGCCATGTCGCGCGAAACCGGCAAGATCGTCGGGTTCGATGCCATCACGGGGACGTTCAACCGCAAGACCCACGACGCATTCATCCAGGTGGCCCTGGCGCTCAAGGGCGGGATCGTCGTCGGCAACGTCACGCTGCACGAGGGCGTCAAGCGCTTCCACGGGCCGATCACCCAGGGCTCCGGGGCCTTCTCGGGCATCAGCGGCACGATCACCGGCAGGCAGGTGGGTGACGGCACGAAGACGTTCGTGACCCTGCACTGGCAGCTGTGACCGAGGCGGCTGCGACGGGAGGCGCTCGGCGGCTGAGTAGCCTTGGCGGGTCATGGAGTGCGCCTACTTCGCGGCCGGCCGCTGCCGGTCCTGCAGCATCATCGAGCAGCCGTACTCCCGACAGCTGACGGGCAAGCAGCAACACGTGCAGGAGCTGCTGGCCGGACATGGTGACCTGGCCTGGTCGCCGCCGGTCGCGAGCCGGCAGTTCGGCTTCCGCAACAAGGCGAAGATGGTCGTCACCGGCACCGCGGACCACCCTGCGCTGGGGATCCTGGGCCCGCACCTCGAGGGCGTCGATCTGCGTGAGTGCCCGCTGCACACGCCCGGGATCCAGGCGGCGCTGCCGGTGCTCGCGGCGTTCGTGAGCCGCGCCGGCCTGACGCCGTACGACGTGCCGCGGCGCCGCGGGGAGCTGAAGTACCTCCTGCTCACCGAGTCGCCGGACGGTGAGCTGATGCTGCGCTTCGTGCTCCGCTCGCAGGAGCCGGTCGCCCGGATCCGCAAGCACCTGCCGGGGCTGGTGGACGACCTGCCCGGACTGGCGGTCGTCTCGGTCAACCTGCAGCCCGAGCACAAGGCCGTGCTCGAGGGGGAGCGGGAGATCCTGCTCACCGACCGTGAGACGTTGCGGATGCGGGTCAACGACGTCGACCTGCACCTGCGCCCGCAGAGCTTCTTCCAGACCAACACCGAGATGGCCGCGGAGCTCTACCGGCAGGGGCGCGCGTGGGTGAGGGAGGTCGCACCGGCGTCGGTGTGGGACCTCTACTGCGGCGTCGGCGGCTTCGCCCTGCACGTGGCCGCGCCCGGCCGAACGGTCACCGGGATCGAGGTCAGTGCGGAGGCCGTCGCGAGCGCCGAGCTGAGTCGGGATGAGCTGGGCCGGGACGAGCGGGGCCTGGCGGGGGTGGAGTTCGCAGCGGGGGACGCCACGGCGTACGCCCTCGGTGCCGAGGACGCGCCGGACCTCGTCGTGGTCAACCCGCCCCGGCGTGGCGTCGGGCCGGAGCTGAGCGGCTGGCTGGAGGACTCGGGCGTCGGCCACGTCGTCTACTCCAGCTGCAACGCGGAGTCCCTGGCCCGCGACCTCGCCGCGATGCCCTCGCTGCGGCCCACGCGGGGTCGGCTGCTCGACATGTTCCCGAACAACCGGGCACTACGAGGTGATCGTGCTCCTCGAGCGCTGCTGACACGAGTCGTGCGGCCCGGAGTGCGCCGGAGCGCACTCCCAGCCACACGACGCAGCGTGTCAGGGGAGCGGGTCGACCTCCTCGTGGTCGCCCACCGTGGCGGAGAGCCGGCGCAGGTGGTGGTCGCCGTCGCCGAGCAGGTGGTCGAGGGCTGTCAGGCGGCTGGTGTAGCTGCCGATGCTGTACTCCGCGGTCATGCCGATGCCGCCGTGCAGCTGGATCGCCTCCTGGCCGATGTGGCGGCCGGCGCGGCTGACCTGGAGCGCCGCGCGGGACGCGGCCTCGGCCATCGCCTCCGGCTTGCCCGCCGCGATCACCATGGTGGCCCACAGCGTCACGCTCTTGGCGAGCTCGAGGGAGACGTACATGTCCGCCGCCCGGAAGTTGAGCGCCTGGAAGGTGTTGAGGGTGACGCCGAACTGCTTGCGGCTGGTGAGGTACGACGTCGTGGCGTCGAGGGCGACCTCCATCGCGCCGATCGCCTCGTTGCAGGCCATCACGCGCGCGATGTCGCGCACCGCGGCGATGGTCGGGGTGAGGTCGACGCCTGCCTCGCCGAGCGGCTCGGCCGGGGTGGAGTCGAGCGAGATCCGGGCGGCGCGGCCGCCGTCGTGGGTGGCGTAGCCGTCGCGGCCGACGCCCGAGGCGTCGGGGTCGACGAGGAAGAGGCCGGTGCCACCGTCGGGCAGCGCCGCGCTGACGACGAGCCGGTCGGCGCGGGCGCCCTGGGGCACCGGCTCCTTGACGCCGGAGAGCGTCCAGCCGTCGCCGGAGGCGGCGGTGGCCGTCACCGCCGAGGCGGAGGCGGTCCACCGGGAGCCCGGCTCGGCGTGGGCGAGGGCGAGCACGAGCTCACCCGCGGAGAGCGCCCCGAGCACCTCGGCCCGCTGCTCGGCGGAGCCGCCGCCGCGACGACGCCGCCAGCGAGCACCACCGAGGTGAGGTAGGGCTCCGGGGCCAGCACCCTGCCCATCTCGTGGGCGACGATCCCGACCTCGACCGGGCCGGCGCCCGAGCCGCCGTCCTCCCCGCGGAACGGCAGCCCGAGGATGCCCATCTCGGCCAGGCGGGCCCACAGCTTCTCGTCGAAGCCCGGGTCCTCGGCGGTCACCCGGCGACGGTTCTCGAAGTCGGCGTACGCCTTGCCGACCAGCCCGCGCACGGCCTCGCCGAGGGCCTGCTGCTCCTCGTCGTAGGTGAAGTCCATGTCAGTCCTCTTCCCAAAAAGTCCGAGTCAGGGTGCGGATCAGAGCCCGAGGATCGTCTTCGCGATGATCTGCCGCTGGATCTCGTTGGACCCGCCGTAGATCGACGCCTTGCGCAGGTTGAGGTACGCCGGGGTGGCGCGGCGCGCCCAGCCCGGGACGTCCGACCCCTCGCCGGCCCCCGAGGCCAGTGAGTCCGGCCCGGCGAGGTCGACCAGCAGCTCGCTGACCGCCTGCTGCAGCTCGGAGCCCTTGAGCTTGAGCACCGACGAGGCCGGGTGCGGCTTGCCGTCGGAGGAGTGGGCCACGACCCGCAGCGCGGTGAGCTCGAGGGCGAGCAGCTCGTTCTCCAGCTCGGCGAACCGGGCGGCGGTGAGCGGATCGGCGAGCTGGTCGCCGGCGTACTCCTTGGCCCGGGCGAGCACCCGCTTCGTCGCGCCCACCGGGGCGACGCCGACCCGCTCGTTGCCGAGCAGGAACTTCGCGTAGTCCCAGCCGGCGTTGAGCTCGCCCACGAGTTGTCGGCCGGGACGCGCACGTCCTCGAACCACACCTCGTTGACCTCGTGGCCGCCGTCGATCAGCTCGATCGGGCGGACCGTGACGCCGGGGGAGGTCATGTCGATGAGCAGGAACGAGATGCCGCGCTGCTTCTTGGCCTCGGGATCGGTGCGGACCAGGCAGAAGATCCAGTCGCCGTACTGGCCCAGCGTGGTCCACGTCTTCTGCCCGTTGACGACGAACTCGTCGCCGTCGCGGACGGCGGTCGTGCGCAGCGAGGCCAGGTCGGAGCCGGCGTCGGGCTCGGAGAATCCCTGCGACCACCAGATGTCGAGGTTGGCGGTCTTGGGCAGGAAGCGCTCCTTGAGCTCCTGCGAGCCGAACGTCGCGATCACCGGGCCGACCATCGAGGCGTTGAAGGCCAGCGGCGTCGGCACGCAGGCGCGCTGCATCTCCTCGTGCCAGATGTGGCGGCGCAGCGGTGACCAGTCCTGGCCGCCCCACTCGGTCGGCCAGTGCGGCACGGCGAGCCCGTGTGCGTTGAGCACGCGCTGGCTCTCGACGATCTGCTCCTTGGTCAGCTCGCGGCGCTCGGCCACGGTGTCGCGGATCTCCTGCGGGACCTCGGTGGTGAAGAAGGTCCGCATCTCGTCGCGGAACGCGGCGTCCTCGGGGACAGCTCCAGCTGCATCGGCGTCTCTCCTGGGTCGACGACGGGCCCGTCACAGGCCCGGTCTCTCGCACGTTACCCGCTCGTAGGTCGGACCCGGCCGGGGGTCTGGAGGGCGAGCCGGTCGGCCACCCAGCCGGCGTCGTCGCCGACGAAGCCGAGCAGCGCCGACCCGCGGGTGTGCTGCCAGGGCAGGCCGACGAACGCCAGCCCGGGCACGTCGCTGAGCCCGCGCGTGTGCCGGACGACCCCGTCGTCGATCACGCCCGGGATGTCGATCCAGGAGTAGTCACGGCGGAAGCCGGTCGCCCACACCACCGTGGCGGGGCGGCCGACGGAGCCGTCCGCGAAGCGCACCCCGCCCGGGACGGTGCCGGTCAGTCGTGGCCGGATGTGGACGCCTGCCCGTCGGAGGTCGCGCAGGGGGCTGCCGATCACCAGGTCGCCGCGGGCGCGCATCCGGCGGGCCAGCAGCGAGTCGGTGGTCTTGGTGATGACGCCCAGGCGGGTCAGCCACCAGAAGAGGTCACGGCCCAGCACCCGCTGGGGCAGCTGGAGCGACTCGGTGCCGACCGCGAGGGTGACCTCGTGTCCGGCGGCACCGTGGCTGCCGGCGAGCTCGAGGGCGATCTGGCGGCCGGAGTTGCCGGCGCCGACGACCAGCACCGGTCCGGGGGCGACGTCCGCCGGAGAGCGGTACGACGCGCTGTGCAGCTGGGTCACGGAGCCCGGCAGGTCGGCGGAGACGGCGGGGCGTACCGGGATCTGGAACGGGCCGGTGGCGACCACGACCCGGTGGGCCAGCAGCGGCCCCCGCGTCGTGTGGACCGCGAACAGCCCGTCGCTGTGCTCGAGCCGGGTCACCGCGCACTCGAGCAGCACCGGCAGGTCGAACGTCGTGGCGTAGGCCTCCAGGTAGTCGGCGACCTCGTCCTTGGTCGGGTAGGTGCCCGCCGGGGCGGGGAACGCGAGGCCGGGCAGCCCGTCGTACCGGGCGGGGGTGAACAGGCGCAGCGAGTCCCAGCGGCTGCGCCAGGCGTGGCCGATCGTGGGCGCGGCGTCGACGACCAGGAAGCGCAGGCCGTGGCGCGCGAGGTGGTGGGCCGTGGCGAGGCCGGCCTGGCCGGCGCCAATGACGATGACGTCCAGCGCGTCGCGGGCGTCCTGGGCGTGTCGGGCGTCCGGGCTCTTCTGGCGGTTCTGGGTAGTGGTCATGCCACGACGATCCCCGGCACCGACGCCGGGCCGCGCCGGTGAAATCACCGGGATAAGGCGCGACCGGGGGCCCGCGAGCCAGGGGTTGTCAGGCAGGACTGGTGCTTGTCGGCCGTTGCAACGGCTGACAACTACAGGTTTCCCCGGCCAGCCGGTGAAACCTGCAAGGCCGCAACCCGGTGATTCCACCGGCGCGACCAGGTGCCCTGCAGGGCGAGTCTCGATGCATGGGTCCGGCACCACGGACCACCGTCGAGAACCTCAGGAGATCCCATGTCCACCACAGCCCACGCCGCCCCCCACGGCGGGCACGCGCACCCGGCCGAGGAGGAGGTGCGCCGCCCCTGGACGGTGCTCGGCCTCATGCTCGCCGCCCAGTTCATGGTCGTGCTCGACGTCAGCGTCGTGAACGTCGCCCTGCCCAGCATCGGCGCCGACCTGCACTTCAGCTCCGCCGACTACCAGTGGGCCGTCAGCGCCTACGTCCTGCTCAGCGGCGGCCTGCTGCTGCTCGGCGGCCGGATGGCCGACCTCTTCGACCGCCGCCGGATGTTCCTGGCCGGGCTCACGCTGTTCACCGGCGCCTCCCTGGTCAGCGGCCTCGCCGACTCGGCGCTCACGCTGGTGCTCTCGCGGGGTGCCCAGGGCGCCGGCGCGGCGATGCTCACCCCGGCCGCGATGTCGATCGTGATGACGACGTACGCCGGCAAGCAGCGCGCCGCCGCTCTCGCCGTCTGGGGCACCATCGCGAGCATGGGCATCGCCGCCGGCGTGCTCTTCGGCGGCCTGCTCACCAGCATCTTCGACTGGCGCGCGGTCTTCTTCATCAACGTGCCGATCGGCGTCGTGACCCTGGTCGCCACGCTCCGTGTCGTCCCCGCCGGGGTGCGGACCGGTGCCGGCCGACGCCGCCTCGACGTGCCCGGTGCGGTCACCCTCGTGGGCGGCCTGCTCCTGCTGGTCAACGCCATCGAGAGCATCAACAGCCGGGGCTGGACCGACGTCACCACGCTGGCCTGCGCGGCCGGGGCCGCGGTCCTGCTCACCGCCTTCGCCGTCCTCGAGGGCCGGGTCGCGGAGCCGCTGGTGCCCCCGCAGGTGTGGCGGGTGCGCTCGCTGGTCTCGGCCTCGGTCGTGATGGCCGGTGTCACCGGCGCCGTGGTCGGGTCGATCTTCCTCAGCTCGCTCTACCTCCAGCAGGTGCTGGGCTCCTCGGCCATCGTCACCGGCCTGGAGTTCCTGCCGCTGGCCGCGGCCATCACTGCTGCGGCGGCCGTCGCCTCCCACCTGCTCCCGCACGTCGGCCCCCGCACCCTGATCATGGTCGGCCTCGTCGTCTCCGCCGCCGGCGCGCTGCTGCTCGCCACGGCCGGCGCCGACGCGTCGTACGCCGCGGACGTCCTGCCCGGGTTCCTCGTCCTGGGACTGGGCGTCGGCCCGATGTTCGTGGCCATCTCGGTCGCGGCGATGGGCGACGTCAAGCACGACGAGGCGGGGCTCGCCTCCGGAGTGATGATGACCGGCCACGAGGTCGGCGCCGCCCTCGGCGTCGCGGTGCTGACCGCGGTCGCCGGTGACCTCACCACGCGCGCCGGCCTGGTCGCCGGCCACGGCGAGGCCTTCGTCGCGGTCGCCGCCATCCTGCTCGGCCTGCTGGTCCCGGCCGCGCTCACCCCGAAGAAGGTCGCGCACGGGGCCGGGCACGGCCACGGTCACGGGCATCACTGAACATGTCCTAGACATACCCCATAGGGGTATGTATCTTGTCAGGAAGTCAGATACCCCCAAGGGGTACCCAGAGAAGGAGCAGAAATGTCCACCACCGCCATCCACCAGGTCTCCGGCATGACGTGCGGCCACTGCGTGAGCGCAGTCGAGAAGGAGGTCGGCGCCATCCCCGGCGTCACCGACGTCCACGTCGAGCTCGCGACCGGTGACGTGACCGTCACCAGCACCCGTCCGCTGACCCACGACGAGCTGACCGCCGCCCTCGACGAGGCCGGCTACGAGCTCGCCGGCTGAGCCCGACCCGTCACCCAGCCCGCATCAACCACGCAGGAGCACCGAGATGACCGTGACCACCCCGCACCGCACCGACACAGCGAGCGAGTGCACCCTCGAGATCGGCGGCATGACCTGCGCCTCCTGCGTCGGCCGGGTCGAGAAGGCCCTGTCCCCATGGACGGGGTGGTCACGGCGTCGGTGAACCTCGCCAACGAGACCGCGCACGTGGAGTACGACGCGAGCGCGCTCACGCCGGCCGACCTGACCCACGCGGTCGAGAAGGCCGGCTACTCCGGCACCCTCCGGTTGCCGGCGGCCGATCCCGCCGGCGACCGGACACCCCCGCCGTCGGCCGAGGACGACCTCGACGCCCGCCGGGACCACGAGATCGGACGCCTCCAGCGCAAGTGGCAGGTCGCGCTGACGGCCGGGCTCGGGCTGATGGGCGTGATGTACCTGCCGCTGAGCCTGGACACGATGGACTGGCTGATGCCACTCATCCTGGTCATCGCCACGACCGTGCAGCTGTGGGCCGGCACCGACATCTACCGGCTGGCCTGGGCGGCTGCGAAGAACCGTGCCACCACGATGAACACGCTGGTGGCGCTCGGCACCGGGGTCGCCTACGGCTACAGCGCCTTCGTCACGCTGTGGCCGGGCCAGGCCCAGGCGTGGGGCCTGCCGCTGCACCTCTACTTCGAGACCGCGCTGGTCGTGGTCGCGCTGGTGCTGATGGGACGCTGGCTGGAGCTGCGCGCCAAGAAGCGCACCGCGGCCTCCGTCAAGGCCCTCGTCGGCCTGGCACCGGCCACCGCGCGGGTGCTCCGCGGCGGAGAGGAGCACGACGTACCCGTCGAGCAGGTCGTCGTCGGCGACCTGGTGCGGGTGCGCCCCGGCGAGCAGCTGCCCGTCGACGGCATCGTCACCGAGGGTGCCTCGAGCGTCGACGAGTCGATGCTCACCGGTGAGAGCGTCCCGGTCGACAAGGGCCCCGGCGACACCGCCATCGGCGCCACCCTGAACCGCACCGGCACGCTCGTCGTGCGCGCCACCGCCGTGGGCGCCGACAGCACGCTGTCCCAGATCGTCCGGCTGGTCGAGGACGCGCAGGGCTCCAAGGCGCCCATGCAGCGGCTGGCCGACCGCGTCTCGGCGTGGTTCGTGCCCGCGGTGCTCCTCGCGGCGCTGGCGACGTTCGTCGCCTGGATGACGTTCGGGCCGGACAGCGACCGGCTGGTCCTCGCGATCGGCACGACCGTCGCCGTCCTGATCATCGCCTGCCCGTGCGCCCTGGGCCTGGCCACGCCCACCGCGGTGATGGTCGGCACCGGCAAGGCTGCCGAGCTGGGCATCCTGATCGGCAACGGCGAGGCCCTCGAGACCGCCCGGCGGCTGACCGCGGTGGTGCTCGACAAGACCGGCACCATCACCCGGGGCCGGCCGGGCCTGGTCGGCCTGGCCACCGCCGACGGCTGGACCGACGACGACCTGCTCGCGGTCGTGGCCGCCGCCGAGGTCGGCAGCGAGCACCCGGTCGGCGAGGCGATCGTCGTCGCGGCCCGCGAGCGCGGCCTGGCGCTGCGCCCCGCCACCGGCTTCGAGGCCGTCGCCGGGCACGGGATCACGGCCGGCGTCGACGGCCGGACCGTCCGTGTCGGCAACCTGGCCCTGATGCAGCGCCACGGCGTCGACGTCGCTGCGCTCGGCGACTCCCCGGACCGCGGGCTGCGGCCGGCCAGACCCCGATGTACGTCGCGGTCGACGACCGCCTCGCTGGGCTGGTCTGCGTCGCCGACACCATCAAGCCCGAGTCCGCCGAGGCGGTGGCGCAGCTCAAGGCGCTGGGCCTGGAGGTGTGGATGGTCACCGGCGACCACGGCGGCACCGCCCGTGCGGTGGCTGCCCAGGTCGGCATCGACCACGTCATGGCCGAGGTGCTGCCCGCCGACAAGTCCGAGCGCGTCGCCGGGCTCCAGGCGGCCGGTCATGTCGTCGCGATGGTCGGCGACGGCATCAACGACGCGCCCGCCCTCGCGCGCGCCGACCTCGGCATCGCCATCGGCACCGGCACCGACGTCGCCATCGCGGCCTCCGACATCACGCTGGTCGGCGGTGACCTGCGCGGCATCGTCTCGGCGATCGCCCTGTCCCGGCGCACCGTCACCACCATCAAGCAGGGGCTCGCCTGGGCCTTCGCCTACAACGTGCTGCTCATCCCGGTCGCCGCCGGTGCGCTGCACTGGTGGGGCGGGCTGCTGCTCGACCCGGTGCTGGCCAGCGCGGCGATGGCGATGAGCTCGGTCAGCGTCGTCACCAACGCCCTGCGGCTGCGGCGGTTCCGGCCGCCGGCCAGCGCGCACGAGGTGCTGCACCGCCCCCTGCGCGCCCGCATCGGCCAGTCGGCGTACCTCCTCGGGGTGGCGGCCCTCGCCCTCGCCCTGGGCGCCACCTTCACCTGGCTGAGCCGGACCGACCAGGCCGAGCGCGGCATGAACGGCGTGCTCGCGTGGTCCGAGGGCATGGGCATGCCGATGCGGCCGCTGATGAGCGTGATGGAGGAGACCGACGTGCCGCCGGTCAGCCCTCACGACGCCGGCCTGGAGGTGTCGCTCGGGATGCCCGCCGACGTGCGTCCCGGCGAGCCGACGACGATCACGGTGACCGTGCGGGACGCGAAGACCGGGGAGCCCGTCACCGACCTGACCCGCACCCACCAGGTGTGGATGCACATGATCATCACCCGCAGCGACCTGGGCACCTTCGCCCACATCCACCCCGAGCCGACGGGCGAGGACGGGGTGCTCCGGGTGACCGCGGAGTTCCCGACCGCGGGTCGCTACGCGATCCACACGGAGTTCCGGCAGCAGGGGCAGATGGCCGACGTGCTGGACACCCACGAGGTGACCGTCGCCGGTCAGACGCCGGCCCGCACGCCCGTGCCGTCGTACGACGTCCGGCAGCAGGTGGTCGACGGGGTCCGGATCTCGCTGGACGGCCGGTCGCGCGTGGGGGAGACCAGCGACTTCACGCTGCGCTTCGCCGACGCGACGACGGGTGCGCCCGTCGACGACCTGCAGCCCTACCTCGGGGCGGCCGGGCATGTGGTCGTGATGCGCTCGGACGGCTCGATGTTCGGCCACCGGCACGCCGAGACGTACGACGGCAGCGGCCGCCCGGTGCCGGCGCTGCCCGGCACGCAGTTCGGGCCCGACCTCGACCTGCACGTGCGGTTCGAGATCTCCGGGCCTACCGGTTGTGGGCGCAGTTCCGGCTGGGCGACGGGACGGTCGTGACCGCGCCGTTCGTGGTGCACGTCCGCTGAGGAACGCCGAGACGGCGCTGGTTGACAGGAGACGTGGTCAACCAGCGCCGACTCGGCTCACGTCTCGAGGGCCCGCAGCTTCAGGCCGCCCGCGCGGCGCAGCGCGTCGAGACGGCGCTGGGCGCGCGCCCGTTCCGTGGCGTCCCGACCCGGTCCGGAGGCCGGCAGGGCACGCATCTCGTAGGGGTCACGGCTCAGGTCGTAGAGCTCGGTGGCGTGGGGGAGTAGTAGTCGATGTAGGCGAGGTCTCCCTCACGGAGCTGCGCCCAGCCCGCCTTCGGGTCCTCGGAGAGCAGCCGCCGGCGCCAGTTGCTCCAGTCGCCGCTGCGGAGGTTCTCGAGCATCGACCGGCCGTCCAGCGCACGGTGCGCGTCCGGGTCGAGCCCGGCGGCCGCCAGCGTGGTCGGCATCAGGTCCACCTGGCTCACCAGCGCCTTCGGCGAGGTGCCGGCGGCGAACCCGGGACCGCGGACCACGAACGGGATGCCCGTCGACTCCTCGTAGGGCTGCTTCTTCTGGAAGAGCCGGTGCTCACCGAGCAGGTAGCCGTTGTCGGAGACCATCATGATCACCGTGTTGTCCAGCTGACCGGTGTCGGCCAGCAGGCCCATCAGGTCGCGGAGCTCGTCGTCGACGTCACGCAGCTCCTCGAGCTTGCCCTCCCAGATCCGGCGCATCTTGTGCTGGTCCTGCGGGGAGTGCGAGCGCAGGAACGCCGCCTTGTCGCTCATGTCCTTCTCGTTGAACGCCGGCGGGTGCCACGACACGTCGTCGAAGTCGTGGGCGTGCTCGGCGCTCGGGTGGTACGGGTCGTGCGGGGCGCTCGGCGCGAAGACCGCGAACCAGGGGGTGTGGGCCTGGTCGAGCACGAACTCCTTGCAGTGTTGACCGAGTACCGGTCGGCGAGCTCGACGTGGGTGTCGATCTCGGACACCTTTCCGTCGACGTTGAACTGCGACTCCGCGTCGACGAGGGCGACCCACCGGTGCCAGCCCGGCGCGACGTACTCCGGGTGCCTGGCGTGGCCGTTGAGGTACTTGCCGAAGTAGCCGTTGACGTATCCCGCGTCGGCCATCCGGGTGGCCACCGTGTCCTGGTCGAGTCCCTTGTGGACGAAGGCAGGCAGCGTCGTGTTGGTGTCGCAGTGGTGGTTGTGCAGGTACATCCCGGTCAGCATCGAGGCGCGCGCCGGGCCGCACCACGGGACCGCGGCGTAGCCGTTGGTGAAGTTGACGCCCTGACCCACGAGCTGGTCCATCACGTAGGGCATCGTCGGCAGGCTGCGCCGCGTCGCGTCGTCGGTGATGACCCACAGCACGTTGGGGCGCGGGTCGGACCGCTGCGCCACTCGCTGCCGTGCGGTACGCCGTCGCGCCGCCCGCCGGGCCGCCGCGCTGGCGCCGGCCCCGCCGGTGCACGCGGCGGCGAGGCCGAGGCCCAGCGCGCCGCCGGCGCCCAGGAGGAGGTTGCGGCGGGTGACGGAGCCGAAGGGGGTGGAGCGGTGTGGCACGGCAGGTCATTCCTCCTGGGCGGACGACGAGGTCCAGGTGAGCGGCTGGTCGGTGAGGGGTTGATCGGAGAGGGGCGCGGCGGCAACCGGCACGTCCGTCGAGTCTCCCGGGCCGTTCAAGCCCGGGCGCCGGGGTTCAGTCGCCGTTGAGCGTGCGCAGCACCTCGGCGGTCGTGACCACGGTGGCGAACTCGTCGTGCAGGTTCGTCGCGGTGGCTCGCGCCAGCTCGTCGGCGGTCATCGTGGTGCCGTCCGGTCCGACCCGGTCGAAGGTGTGGGTGGCGTCGAGGGCGAACAGCACGTCGTACCCGAGGTTGCCGCCCACCCGCGCCGTGGTCTCGCAGCAGTGGTTGGTGGTGATCCCGCAGACCACGATCCGGCCGATGCCCTCGCCGGTGAGCCAGGCGTGCAGGTCGGGGGAGCCGTGGAAGCCCGAGTTCACCGTCTTGGTCACCAGCAGGTCCGGGGCGTGCCGGGAGAGGTAGGGCTTCAGGGCGTTCCCGGGCCGGGCGGGGTTCAGGGGGCTGTCGGGCTCCTCGGACTCGTGGCGCACGTGCACCACCGGCTGCCCGGCCGCGGCGAAGGCGTCGGCGAGCGCGGCGATGTTGTCGTCGCAGCCGGGGTTGTTCCGCGGACCCCACCACGGGTCGTCGAACCCGGTCTGGGCGTCGACGACGACCAGGGCGATCCGGTCCTCGGTCACGGGGTCCTCCTCGGTTCCGGCCTGGTGGCCGGCTCGAACCGTGACGATACGCGTTGGCGATGTCGCAATTGCGGCGTGTCGACCGGCGTGGTCCCCGGTTTCCGGGACCCGGCTTGCAGCCGCCCACGCGGCAGCGGCAGAGTGGATCCCGATGACACCCCCGGCGGACTACTGCGAACTGTGTGAACTCCCCCTGAGCCAGTGCGTGCACGGGAACCCGCCGTCGCCTCCGCCGGAGCGGACGACGGCGCGGAAGGCGCCGGCGAAGAAGGCCGCCCGCGAGCCACCGCGTCGAGGAGCACCGCGAAGGCTGCGCCGGCGTGTGAGCGTGAGCAGCACGCCTCCGCGTCGTACGCCCCAGCGGGAGTTCCGCCCCCACATCCTCGCCGCGCTGCAGGCCAGCGGAGGCCGCGCCGACATGGAGGACGTGATGGTGGAGATCGCCCGCAGCATGGAGGGTGTGCTCCGCCCGGCGGACCACGAGACCGTGAACCAGGGCGAGGTCCGGTGGCGGTACGCCGCGCGGCTGGAGCGCAAGGCCATGCTCGACGACGGCCTGGTGGCCCCGCCCCGCGAGCCCGGCGTCTGGGAGCTCACCGACCTGGGGCGCAGCGCGACGGAGTAGCGCGGCAGCCGCCCAGCGGTCCCTCGCACCACACCGTCCACACCCGTGCCGGAGCAGGGCTCTGCACCCCGGGGCGGGCCGAAGACGGCTCTGCATACTGGGGAGTGATGGCTTCCGACGACTCCCACGCACGCGTCGAGATCGACTGGCTCAAGACGCTCGCGAGTGCCTTGGCGGCGGTCTCTTCCGCGGTCCTCCTCTCCACCCTCGGTGCGGCCGGGACCATCATCGGGGCGGCGCTCGGCAGCGTCGTCGTCACGGTCGGCAGCGCGTTGTACAGCCAGGGCCTGGACCGCAGCCGCCGGCTCACCCAGGCCCAGGTCGCCGCCGTCCGGAGAGCGGGGACCGCCCAGACCGGCAGGGCGCCGGTCCCTGCCGAGGCCGCGTCACCGGACCGGAGCGGCTGGCGCCAGCGCCTGGCGCAGCTGCCCTGGAAGCACCTCGCCCTGGTCGCGGCCGCGCTGTTCGCGGCGACCGTCGTCGCCCTCACCGCCTTCGAGCTGGCCGCCGGCCGCAGCGTGGCCTCCTTCACCGGAGGCGGCGGTGGTTCGGGCGGCACCACCATCACCCACCTCGGCGGCGGTGGCGGCTCCGGGCGGGCTCCCGACCAGCAACCCACGTCGCCCTCGACCACCACCACGGAGTCCCCCTCGCCCGGCGAGCCGACGACCGGGACCACGGTGTACGGCGCCACTCCTTCCGACGCCACGTCCTCCGGGGCCACGCCGTTCGGGGCCTCGACGACAGGAGTTCCGAGCCCGACCCCGTCGCAGACGGTGGGCTCGACGCCGAGCACGCCCGCGGCGCCGGCCCCGACCCCCTGACGTCGGGCCACCGGTCGTGCGAGGCTCGTCCCGTGGACGAACGCAACGTGCTCGGCGGACCGCTCGAACCCTGCGGGAACGACCCGGTCACGGGCTTCATGCGGGACGGATCGTGTCGCTGCGGTCCCGAGGACGCCGGGCTGCACGCGGTCTGCGCCGTGATGACGACTGAGTTCCTCGAGCAGCAGCGCTCCGTCGGCAATGACCTGTCGACGCCGCGGCCCGAGTGGTTCTTCCCGGGACTGACGCCGGGCGACCGGTGGTGCGTGGTGGCGGCGCGCTGGCTCCAGGCGTACGACGCCGGCGCGGCCGCCCCCGTCGTGCTCGCCTCGACCAACCAGCGGGCCCTCGAGATCATCCCGATCGAGCTGCTGCGGGAGCACTCGGTCGACGTCCCGGGTGACGCCAGCTCGCTGGCCTGACAACCCACTCCAAGCCGACGCCAAGCCGGCAGCAAGGGCCGGCTCGCACGATGGTCGCGCCCGCCACGGTGGCGAGGCATCACGACCTGGAGACCGACATGGACCACCACCGCACACCGCAGCGACGCACCCGACCGCGATCCGGGTGGGACGGCCTCACCGTCGAGGAGAAGCAGCAGCGGCTCGCCGCGCTCCGTCACCGGCAGCAGCACCAGATCGAGCTCGAGCTGCGGATGCTCCACGTCGGGCGCTGAGCCTCACACCAGGACCCGGATCTCCTCGCCGAGCCGGGCGCCCTGCAGCAGGTGCAGGTCGTCGCCGGACCAGAACATCCCGGGGTCGTAGTAGTTCGTGGGCATCCGGTCGTCGAGCAGCCCCATCGCGGCGTACGTCGCAGCGACCACCTCGGCGCAGTACGTCACCTCCGCCCCGGCCCGCCGTCGGACCCGCCCGCGGGCCCAGCGGCCGACGAGTGCGGCCGTCGGCGGGAACGGCGTCCCGTCCAGCCGGGCCACCGTCTGCAGCACGGCGCCCTCCATGGCGGGAGTGACCTCGCCCTCCAGCTGGCGCAGCCAGGCGCGCTGCTCGTAGCGGCCCGTCCACTGGTCGACCGCCTCGCGCAGGTCGTGCAGCTGGACCCCGCGGTGGTGCTTGCCGGTCCACACGTCCAGCAGCCCCTTGCCGAGCTCGGCGTGCCACATCAGCGGTGGCATGTCGTCGAGGACGATCGCCATGCCGACGTGGTTGACGGGCGCGTTGGTCAGGACGCGGATAGCGTGGTCGGCAGCCGATCGGCCGCGGAAGAGCCACAGGTCGCCGGTGCGGGTGAGGTCGACGGCCTCGTCCAGGGTCAGGTCGGTCAAGGAGGGAGTCCGTTCCGTGAAGCTGTGGAGAGTGCTCGGGGTCGCTGGCCTGGCCGGCGTCGCGGCCACCGGAGCCATCATCGCGCGTGACCAGCGCCGCCGGGCGCACCTGACACCCGACGAGGTGCGCGAGCGCCTGCACGAGCGCCTCGAGGAGATCTCGCAGCCGTCCGACGACGACCCGGCACGCTAGGCGCCTCCGCGGCCCGCGTCAGCACTTGTGGCCGCGTCCGCCCTCGTGGGTCAGTGCTTGTGGTCGGGCCCGTGCTCGTCGTGCTTGTCCGGCTTCGGAGGCTTGTCCTTCTTCTCGTGCTCGGGCGGCGGGGGAGGGGTGTGGGTCGGCGGCGGGGTCTGCGTCGGCTCGGACGAGGGCGACGGGGTCTTGGTGCCCGAGGGCGTGGTGTCCGCACCGGGGAGAGCCTGCAGCAGCGTCTCGGCGGCGGACAGGATCTCGTCGGCGCGCGTCTGGTCCAGGTCGCCGCTCTGCCGGGCGTCGTGGACGGTGTGCTCGAGCCGGTCGACCGCGGTGCGGGTCGCGGCGTCGTCGTGGGCGGCCACCGCCTCGTCGACCGCGTCCAGCCGCTGGGTCAGCCCGGGCACCTGTGCGGCGGGCGACGCGTCGTCACCGCCGCAGCCCGCGGCGAGAAGCAGGGGCACGAGGAGGCCGGCCAGCGCCACTCGGGAGCGGGTCCGCCGGGTCACTGCTGTGCTCCGTCCACCGCGTCGTGCAGGTCCTGCAGCGGCTGCCGGAGCTGGGCCGGTGTGTTCGCCGGCACCCCGCCCGAGCCGCCCGAGGCCCCGGAACCCGAGCCCCCGGAACCTGACCCGCTGGATCCGGATCCGCCTGCGGCGAGGCCGACGACCACCACCAGCAGGAGCAGGGCCACGACGGCACCGATCACGCCCCACAGGTGCTGGGGGACCCGTGACGCGGCCGCCCGACCCTCCGCGTCCCAGTTGCGACGCGTCGCGCGCCGGGACGTGACAGGCGCAGCCACGGGCGTGGTCGCCGGCGCCTGGGCGACCGGCTGCGAGAGCACCATCGTCGAGCCCGCGTCCTCCGAGGGTGCCGCCACCTGCGCCGCCACGGGTGCCTCCGCAGTGGCGGTCCCGCCGGCCAGCCGCTCCAGCTCGCGGGCGACCTCGCGGGCACCGGGTCGCTGCTCGGGGGCGAGGGCCGTCATGGCGGTGAGTACTCGGCGCCAGTCCGCGGGCAGCCAGTCCGGTACGCCGGGCTGACGCTGCAGGCGTGCCAGGGCCGACTCGGTGGGGGAGCCGGGGAAGGCGCGCTCGCCGGTCAGCGCCTCGAGCAGGACCAGGCCGAGCGAGTAGACGTCGACGGCCGTGGTGATCTCCCCGCCCTGCACCTGCTCGGGCGCGAGGTAGGCCGCCGTGCCGATCGCGTGGCCGGTCCGGGTGTGGCGGACCGTGTCACCGATGAGCCGGGCGATGCCGAAGTCGGCGAGCTTGACCCGGTCACCCGCGCCCAGCAGGACGTTGCCGGGCTTCACGTCGCGGTGGACGACCCCCTCGCCGTGGGCGTAGGCCAGCGCGTCTGCCAGCTGGGCGCCGATCGCGGCGACCCGGGAGGCATCGAGGCGCCGCCCCGAGCAGCACTGCGCGAGGGTCTGGCCGTCGACCAGCTCCATCACCAGGTAGGGCCGCTCGGCGTTGGTGCCCGCGTCGAGCACCATCACCAGGCCGGGGTGGCTGAGCCGGGCCAGGGTCCGGGCCTCGGCGGTGAAGCGCAGCCGGTCGGACTCGTCGTCGGTGGTGTCGCGCAGCATCTTCACGGCCACGGCGCGGTGCAGCACACGGTCGGTCGCGCGGTGCACGTCGGCCATGCCGCCGCGGCCCAGGACCTCCTCGAGGTCGTACCTCTCCGCCAGCACCGTCTCGCCCGTCACGTCCACTCCTGTTCACGTACCCCGTTCCTGCCAATGCCCGTTCAAGCCGTGCCCGTTCAAGCCAGTGCCCTGCACATCAGGACAGGACCCCGGTGCACCATGCCCAGAAGTGCCTGTCTTCATGCCCTGTGTCAGCACGGTGTCCGCACGGTGCCTCGACGGCGATGCCGGTCCGGACCTGCGCGGGATCGCAATCCGCACGGTTGAAGTCTCTCCAGATGGGCACCTTCCAGTCATGTCGATCCTCGCCCACGCGCGCCAAGCAGGTCTTCACTCGGTCTCCCGGACCGTCGGGCTCGGCACCGCACGACCGTGGTTGCCGGCGGGCGAGACACTGCGGGCGCGGCTCTTCCGCCGCGGGCTGGAGCCCGGGACCGGCGTTGCCTGGATCGACGAGTCCGGCACGGTCGACGCGCAGGTCCGGCTGACCTACGCCGTCTCGCTCACCGGCCAGGCCACCTCGGTGGCGACCCTCGCCCTGCGCTTCGAGAACCCCGACGGCTCGGTCGGCGACCTGTTGCTGCGTGCCCCGTCGCGCGACCGCAGGGCCGCGCCCGCCGTGCGGCGCGGTGGCCGGGACACGCTGCTGACCACCCCCACGCCGTACGTCGTCGCCGGTGTGGCCGGCGGGATGCTCTCCTTGGGCGCCCGCCAGTGCGGCACGGAGACGTTCGAGCTCTCCTGCGTCGCGGGCGACGGGGAGTGGCGCGGCTTCGCCGACCTGCGCATCTCGCCGCGGCCCCACGGCGGCCTGCCGCTGCGGGTCGACCCCGGGGCCCACGCGCTGCCGGGCCTCGAGAGCAGCATCCCCGCGCCTCGCGCCGGCTGATGCGATCCGGCTGACCCGGCGGCCTCGTGCGGCTACCGTTGCGGTTGCCACCGCCTCTGTCGACCTGAGCCGAGGCTGCCGTGAGGGGAACTGACCGTGGAGGGTGCCACCCCCGAGAAGCCCTGGTTCGCCGGGCCGTTCCGCCCGGAGCGGTCCCTGCGATTCTGGCTGATCGCCGCCGCCCTGCTCGCCCTGCTCGCAGTCGGCACCGGAGCGCTGGCCACGGTCACGACCCGGGGCCACGTCGCCGACACGACCAGCGAGCTCAACGACCACCTGCGTCCGGCGCAGAGCGCGGCCCAGCGGCTGCTCACGGCGTACGTCGACGAGGAGACCGGTCAGCGCGGCTTCGTGCTGACCGGTGAGGAGAGCTTCCTCCAGCCGTACCACGAAGGGGTCAAGCGTGCGGCCGTCATCGAGGACCAGCTCGCGGTCATGCTCCGGGAGAAGCCGCAGGCGCTCGCCATCCTCGACCAGATCGACGCCGCGGCGAAGGTCTGGTTGCGCCACGCAGCCCGGGACATCATCAAGGTGCGCGCCCACGGCACCGCCGCGGTCGACGACGTGGCCCGGCAGCGCCTCGACAAGAGGCTCTTCGATTCCCTGCGCGACCGCCTCGACGCCCTCAACCTCGAGGTCGAGAGCATGGTGGGCACCCAGCTCGACCGACTCAGCTCCGCACAGCACGACGTCGAGGTCGCCATGGTGGTGGCGATGGTCCTGGCCGGCCTGGCTCTCGTCATGACCGTCGCGCTGCTGCACTTCGCGCTGACCCGCCCCCTGGGTCGCCTGGTGGACCAGCTGACCGCCGTCTCGCGAGGCGACTACGACCGCCGCATCCACGCCTCGGGCCCCGAGGAGGTGCGACGCATCGCCGCGGCTGCCGAGACCATGCGGGTGAGCATCGTGGACCGTTCGGCCGAGCTCGTCTCGGCGCAGCACGAGCTGAGCGTGCAGAGCGAACGCCAGCGCGTCGCATCGGACCTGCACGACACGACCATCCAGCGGCTCTTCGGACTCGGCCTGAAGCTCAGCGCCCTGGCGTCGCAGCGGACCGAGCTCGCGGGCACCCTCAACGCGCTGATCGACGAGGCCGACGAGATCATCCGGGAGCTGCGGCAGATGATCTTCGAGATGGACCGCGTCGCCGCGCCCGCCGACGAGGGGCCGGAATCCAGCCGGAGCCAGGCATAGCGCAGGCGTAGCGCAGACCTAGCGCAGACATCGCGACTTTGGACCCTGCTTCGACCTCGTCCACACTGGAGACGACCGGAGCCTCCACTCGGACCTGCCCCCGGAATCCCCATGTCCCACTCCCGCCTCCGCTTTCGAGCCCTGCCGAGGCCTGACGCCTATCTCCGCCTGCGCGCCGGCCTCGCTGCGACGGCCCTCGCCGGCTTCGCGGCGCTCTCCGGTGGAGCACCCCAGACCGGCGCGCCCTCGGCCCGCCCCGTCGCGGCGACGAGCGACCGGCTCTGGGTCTCCTCGCCGACGGATCCCGGGGTCCGCCTGACCCGGCTCGACCCGGTGGCGGGCCCGGGCCCGGCCACCGCGGAGATCGACGTGGACCCGGCCGCTGTGCGCCAGCGCTGGTGGGGGACCGGTGCCGCCCTCACCGACGCCTCCGAGCAGCTGCTCCGCAACAACTCGGACGCCGTCAAGCGCCTGTACGCGCCCGGCCGCGCCGACGGGGCGCAGCTGAACATGCTGCGCCTGCCCCTCACCGCCACCGACTTCAGCCCGCAGCCGTGGGCCTGGGGGTGGGACGGATCCACCGCCAGCCCGCCGATCCAGCAGCTCCGCGCGGTGCGGATGGTCACCGGCACCATCGGCCGGATCGTCCCGGACCTGCGGGTGGTCGGGACGCCGTGGACCGCTCCGGCGTCGATGAAGGACTCCGGCACGCTGCGCGGAGGAGGGCTGGCGGCGGCCGCCGTCCCCGGCTACGGGCAGATGCTCCTCGCGCAGGCCGACTGGCTGACCCGGCACGGCGTGCCGCTGTTCGCGATGACGCTCGGCAACGAGCCGGGATACTCCAGCGACTACCCGTCCATGACGATGACCGACGACCAGATGGCCGCGCTCGGCAACGCGGTCGGACCGCGCCTGGGCGCGAGCGGCGTGCGCCTGTGGGCGCTCGACCACAACTGGTCGGACCGGTCGCGCCTGGACACCGTGCTCGGAGCGGCCCCCGACGCCTTCGACGGTGCGGCCTTCCACTGCTACGGCGGCAGCCCCGACCAGATGGCCGGGCTGCCGGTCCCGGGCCTGGTCAGCGAGTGCACGGGCACCACCGACGGCTGGTCGAGCACCTTCGGCTGGGACGCGCGCAACCTGGTGGCGAGCCCGGTGGCGGGCGGGTCGTCGGGGCTGATGATGTGGAACCTCGCCCTCGACGAGTCGCACGGACCCGTCGACTCCGGGTCACGCTGGGGCTGCAAGGACTGTCGGGGCCTGCTGACCGTCAGCGCGAACGGCGTGCGCGCCGAGCCCGAGTTCTACGTCCTGGCCCACCTGTCCCGGGCCGCCGCGCCCGGCGCCCGGGTGATCGGCTCCAGCGCCACCTCCGGGCTCACCGCCGCGGCATTCCTCGATCCCGACGGGAGCATCGGGGTCTTCGGCCACAACGCCACAGGAAGCACGCAGACCGTGCGCATCGCGATCAAGGGCCGGACGGACCTCTCCTACACGGTCGCGCCGGGGGAGCTGTTCACGTTCCGGAGCCACGCCGCCTGAGCGCGAGGACCAGGACGACCGCCGAGATCACGACGCCCAGGAGGCCGGCGAGCAGCAGCCCGATCGCGATGTCGTCCAGCACCGGGACCGTGGCCCCGGCCGAGACGTCGGCCGCGACCGGGGTGGTGCCCTCGCCGTTCATCACGACCAGGGTCCAGTTGCCCGCCTGCGCCTTCCAGGTCAGCGTCTGCTGGCCGGGACCGCGCGCCGAGGCCACCCAGAACGACTCGTCCTGCGGGGCCTGCCTGGGTGCGGTGCCGTCGGTGTAGTCCGAGGGCGGTGTCCGGTCGCTGCCGAAGGGGTCCGAGACGGTCGAGTGCGCGACGCCGGCCAGGTAGGCCTCGACGTCACTGGTCCGGGCGATGCCGATGAAGACGCCGTTGGAGGTCCGCGCGTCGGCCTCGACCTTCACGGTGCCGAGCCACCGCTCGGGCAGGTCGACCACCGGCGTGCCGCTGCGCAGCTGGACGTCGCCACTGGTGGCGGCGTAGCCGGGAGAGGTGAACTCCACCGCCGAGCTCATCAGGTAGCCCTGGCTGTCGCGCAGGCCGTCGTCGGCCAGCCGCAGCACGCCTCCGCCGAGGAGCAGGCCGAGCGATCCGAACGCCAGCACGGCGCCGACGATGACCGCGATGATCCGTCCCGCACCCCAGTGGGACGCGGGCGGCCCACCCGCTGCCGGGGGTGCCGGGGCGGAGGGCGGAGCGGCCGGCGGAACCGCGGGCGGCGGGGTCGCGGGTGGCGGAGTCGCGGGTGGCGGAGTCGCGGGTGGTGGCGCGTTCGAGGTGCCGAGGGTCAGGACGCCGGTCCCCGGGTCGGTCCCGCCCAGGTCGAGCCGGAACGGCGGGTAGTCGTCCGTCATCAGGCCGGCGTACGCCGCCACCCGCAGCACCCAGCGGTTCAGGCCCAGCACCAGGTCGAAGATGCCGCGCGGGTAGCGGCCGGTGAACAGCAGCACGACCGCCGCGACGAACACCAGCAGCCCGATCAGCCCGCTGCTCCAGGCCCGGGCGGAGTTGTCGGCCCCGCCGGTGGCGACGTACCAGCCGGTGCCGAGGAAGATCCCGAGCACGAGGTAGTGCGGGATCGCCAGCAGCCACCACTTCACCAGCGCCAGGCCCCGGGACAGCTGCTCCGGGTACTCGATCTCGAGGTGGGCCGGGTAGTCCGGCCGGTCCTCGAGGGTGAACGGCGGGTAGCGGTCGGTGCCGAGGCCGCCGTACGCGTAGTAGGCGACCCGCCAGCTCCAGCGGAGCACGCCCACGTTGAAGTCGAAGATGGCGCGTGGGTAGCGACCCGTGACCAGGATCGCCACCCACGCCACCACGCTGAGAACCATGAACGCCGCCCACAGGAACACCAGGACCAGGTAGTGCGGGAGCGCCAGCAACCACTTGACCAGCCACAGCCAGCGGCTGAGGTCGCTGTCGAGCGACGCGTCCACCCGGACCGGGTACCCGTGCGAGTTCATGGCCCCTCCCCTCAGCGCGTCTGGGTGAGGGCGCTAGCCCTCGGGCCGCTGCACCGGGATCGGCGTCGGCTCGGCGGAGGCGGTCGTGGTGGGGAAGCTGACCTCGAGGATGCCGTCGCGGTAGGTCGCGGTCACGGCCGACGGGTCGGTGCCCCGGGGGAGCCGCACGCTGCGGGCGAAGGCGCCGTAGTGGAACTCGCTGTGCTGGGTGTCGTGCTCCTCCTCGCGACGCTCACCCTTGATGGTGAGCTGGTCGTCGTGGACGCTGAGCTCGATGTCCTTGTTGGGGTCGACCCCGGGCAGCTCGGCGCGGATGACGCCACGGCCGCCCTCGGTGAAGTTCTCGACCCGGATGAAGTGGCCGCCCTCCCGGAGGACAGGCCCGCGCCGGACTCGAGCCAGTCCAGCATGTCGGCCAGCCGGCTCGACGCGCGTACAGCAACGGTGGACATGGTCGGTGACTCCTTCGTGTTGACCCCCGTCGTGACCGGTCTCCTAGCAGCGTCATCCCCGCCTGCCGGACGACCGCAGAGGACAAGGTCCCGGTGCCGGTGGGCCGTTGTGCCGGTCGGCAAGACTGGCTCCGTGCCCACCCAGCCCCGCCTCGTGGCGACCCGCGTCCCCGACCGTCCCGAGGCGGCGGTCCTCGTCCTGCACGGGGGAGCGCAGCGGCCCGGGCGGCCCGAGGTGAGCCCGGCCCAGCTGTCGGTGGTCCGGATGGTCCCGATCGCCCACCGCATCGCGCGCGGGGGGCGGCTCGCGGTCTACCGCCTGCTGAACTCCTTCCGTGGCTGGGAGGACCATCACACGCCGGTCGACGACGTGGCCTGGGCGATGCGGAGGCTCCGCGAGCTGCACGGCGACCTGCCGACCTCCCTGGTCGGGCACTCCCTGGGCGGCCGCGCCGCGCTGCTCGGAGGCGTGGAGCACGGCGTGCGCACCGTGGTGGCGCTCAACCCCTGGGTCCACCGGACCGATGACGCGGACCTGACGGGCCGCCGGGTCCTCGTGGTGCACGGCACCGAGGACCGGGTCGCCGACCCGCGCCGGTCGGCCGCGGTGGCGCGCAGCCTCGCGCGGACCGCGGACGTCGGCTACGTCTCCGTCCCCGGTGCCCGGCACGCGATGCTGCGCCACGGCTCGGTCTTCGAGCGGGCAGCCGCGGGCTTCACCCGGGCCACGCTGCTGGACGCCCCGCACCCCGGACCGGCCTCGGATCCGGTGTCCCCGTGTGCTGGCGGGCGAGCAGTGGGTGACCGCCGGATGACGAAGTCCCCCAGGGGGCAGACGGAACACGACCTCGCGACGTAGGGTCATGCGCACAGTCAGGGAGCTCTTCGGGAGGCGGCCTGTGCGCCGGGTGTTCTTGGTCCTCGCGGGCGCGGTCGTCATGGCCGTGCTCCCGCTCTCCGCGGCCAGCGCGGACTCCACCGTCGTCGTCCGGGGGATCGGCTTCGCCGCGGGCAGCTCGACCAGCCTCGCGATCATGGGCTGCGACGCGATGTACGACAGCCCCGGCGCGGCGGTGGCGACGTACCTGTCGCCGAGCCCGGGCGGCCCGGCCGGCACCCGCGCGCTGAAGTACGACCTCGACGGCGGCACGGCCGTCGGCTCCCAGCACCGCGTGGCGTCGATGACCGGCACCACCGTCGCCGGGCCTCGGTGCTCGCCCCCGACGGCACCAGCGGCGTCGCGTACGCCGCGATCCAGTCGCCGGAGGACGCCGGCACGACGCTCGCCTGGATCGGTCGGGCGTCGTTCGACGTCGACGCCGGCGCCTGGCAGCAGGTCAACGCCCCCGACCTGACCTACACCTGGGCCAGGTACGACTTCGCCACCCAGCGGCCGGTCGGCGAGGACGGCGGCAGCGCGGCGGTGCCGGCCTTCGTGGCCCGGCACGGCGGTGACGGCCCCGGGTTCTACGCGGTCGGCTTCGGCTGTGACGGCCATGCCTTCAAGGTCGACGCACTGCGCACCGGCAGCCCCGGTGACGTGACGACCTACGACCTCGAGGGCTACACCACCGCGACCGGCATCAGCGGGTCGGCGGTGCGGGTCACGGCCGGTGAGCCCGTGACCCTGCACGGCACCCTCTCCAGCGACATGATCGGTCCGCTGGCGCAGGGGATGCTCGTGCTCGAGGCCCAGCAGTTCGGCCAGTCCGGCTTCAGCCCGGTCGCCGGGGCCGCCCTGGACGTCTCCGACGGCCAGGTCACCACGACGCTGACCCCCACGACGCACACGGTCTACCGCTGGCGGTTCGGTGGCTCGGCCTCCGCCGACGGCAGCGTGTCGCCGTTGTTCGCCGTCGACGTCGCGGCCCGGGTCACCGCGGCACCCGACCCCTCGGCAGCCGCGGACGCACCCGCCATCGTCGGAGAGACCGCCCCGTCGCACGGTGGACTGCGCGCCACCCTGTGGCGGCTCGGCCCGAAGGGACCCGTGGCGGTCGGCTCGGACCTCACCGCCGCCGACGGCAGCTACCGGATCCCCGCGCCTGCGGACCAGCCGGGGCGGTGGCGCTACTTCGTCAGCGTCCCCGCGGGCGACGGCACACTGGCGGGCCAGTCGCCGACGCAGGTCTTCGCACCGAAGCAGCAGTAGCCCACGCGGCGGGCGCCGCTTGGTCCGGTGAGCGAGAGTGAGGCCATGCGCGCCCATGTCCTCACCTCGGCCCTGACCGCGACCGCCGCGGCGGTCGGCAGCCTCGGCACCAAGCCCGACAGCCCGTGGTACCGCTCGCTGGACAAGCCCGCCTGGCAGCCGCCCGGGGTGGCGTTCCCCCTGGTGTGGACCCCGCTCTACGGGCTGATCGCCTGGGGCACCGGCCGGCTCGTGGAGTCGGCGGACCCCGAGGACCGGGCCCGGGTGGTGGCGCTGACGACCGCCGACCTGGCCGTCAACGCCGGTGGTGCTGGGCGTTCTTCGACCGTGAGTCGCCGCGCGCGGGCCTGGCCGCGATCGCCCTGCTCAACGGGCTCAACCTGGCGCTGCTGCGGGAGGCCTCCCGGCGGGACCGGACCGCGGCGGCCGCGCTGGCGCCGTACGTCGCGTGGACCGGCTTCGCCACCGCGTTGAACGCCTCGATCTGGCGTCGCAACCGGTGACCGACCCGGGTGCCCGGCTCGACCGCGAGCGCGCACGCACCGGTGAGCGCCTCGCCCGGCTGCGCCGCGACTTCCTGGGCGTGGTCGACGCCTCCCGCGACTCCAACGCCGACGACGAGCACGACCCGAGGGGGCGACCATCGCCTTCGAACGGTCCCAGGTCGACGCGCTGATCCGGCAGGCCGAGGCGCACCTGGCCGAGATCGACGCGGCCCGCGAGCGGCTGGCGGCCGGCAGGTACGGCGTCTGCGAGTCGTGTGGAGGACGCATCGCGGAGGAGCGGCTCGAGGCGCGGCCGTCGGCGCGGACCTGCGTGCGCTGCGCCTGATCACCGCCGTCGCGTGCCGACGTCGACCGTGCGGAACATCGCCGCCACGGGTGCTGTTGGGGCCAGAGGAACCAGCCGCCGAACACCCCCGCAGACCCACGAGGAGCGACCCGCCGTGAGCCAGCTGTTCACCCCCATCACCCTGCGTGAGGTGACCGTCCGCAACCGCGTCTGGGTCTCGCCGATGTGCCAGTACTCCGCCGTCGACGGGCTGCCCGACGACTGGCACCTGGTGCACCTCGGGTCCTTCGCCCGCGGGGGCGCCGGGCTGGTCTTCACCGAGGCCACCGCTGTGGTGCCGGAGGGACGGATCTCCCCGGCCGACACGGGGATCTGGAACGACGAGCAGCAGCAGGCCTGGGCGCGGATCGTGTCGTTCGTCCACGCGCAGGGCGCCACGGCCGGCATCCAGCTCGCGCACGCCGGCCGCAAGGCATCGTCGCAGGCGCCGTGGCTCGGTCGCGGTGCGGTCGCCGACCGGGACGGCGGCTGGGAGCCGGTCGGCCCGTCGCCGGTCGCGTTCCCCGGGCTGCGCGACCCGCGCGCGCTCGACGAGGCCGGGATCGGGCGGGTCGTGACCGCGTTCGGGGACGCCGCCGAGCGTGCGGTCGCCGCCGGCTTCGACGTGCTCGAGATCCACGCCGCACACGGCTACCTGCTCCACGAGTTCCTCTCCCCGCTGTCCAACCAGCGCGAGGACCGGTACGGCGGCTCCTTCGACAACCGGGTCCGGCTGCTGATGGAGGTCGTGTCCGAGGTGCGCGGACGCGTCGCGTCGGGCGTGCCCGTCGTGGTGCGCGTCTCCGCGACCGACTGGGTCGAGGGCGGCTGGACCCCCGACGAGACGGTCCGCCTCGCACCCCTGCTGGCCGAGGCGGGCGTCGACCTCGTCGACGTCTCCAGCGGGGGCAACGCGCTCGCTGACATCCCGGTCGAGCCGGGCTACCAGGTCCCCTTCGCCCGGCGGATCCGCAGCGAGACCGGGCTGGCCACTGGCGCGGTCGGGATGATCACCGAGCCCAAGCAGGCCGAGGAGATCGTCGCCGACGGCTCGGCGGACGTCGTCCTGCTCGCCCGCGCGCTCCTGCGCGACCCCCACTGGGCGCTGCGCGCCGCGCACGACCTGGGGGTCGAGGTCGGCCAGGGCGTCGACTGGCCCGCGCAGTACCTGCGCGCCGCCCTCTGAGGCGACCCGTCAGGAGTCCTGCCCCACCTGCTGCCCCACCTGCTGCCCAGGGCCCTGCTCGTCCGGGCCCTGCTCGTCACGCAGCGCGGTGGCCGCCTCGTCGATGATGGCGCGCATCGCCCGTTCCGCGGCCGCGCTGTCGCCGAGGCGGACCGCCCGGGCGACCTCGTCGTGCAGGGCGATCGCCTCGGGGTTGGGGCGAGCGGGCATCATCCCGTGGTGGGTGCGGCCGCTGAGCACCTCCTCCACGACGCCGTCGAGGGCCCGCAGCATCTCGTTGCCGCTCGCCTCGAGCAGGGTGCGGTGGAAGATCATGTCGGCGAGCAGGTAGGAGTCGAGGTCCCCGTCGCGGCCGTGCACGACCATGTCCGAGACCGCCGCCGCGAGGATCCGGCACTGGTGGCCGTTGGCCCGCTGGGCGGCCAGGGAGGCCGCCACCGGCTCGATGCCGCGGCGCAGCTCGGAGAGCGAGAGCAGCTGCTCGGTGCGGTCTCCCTCGTCGAGACGCCACCGGATGACCCGGGGGTCGAAGACGTTCCACCGGTGCCGGGGCTGGATCGTGATCCCGACCCGGCGGCGCGAGGCCACCAGCCCCATCGACTCCAGCACCCGGATCGCCTCGCGGGCCACGCTGCGCGACACGGCGTACTCGTGGCAGATGCCGTCGAGCGTCAGCACCTGCCCGACGTCGAGCCGCCCGGACGCGATCCGGCCGCCGAGGGCGCTCAGGACGCTGGCGTGCTGGCCGGCGGGCGGGGTCGTCATCACCCATTCATCATGTCACCCCGACTCGAAATGCGGAATGAACGGGTAAATATGCTCTTGGGTCTTGCAAAAGTATGACGAATGAGGTCACCATGTGACCGCAACCACAGCAGAGCCACAGTCACCAGCCGCCGGTGCAAGGGAGTACGCCGCATGACCCACCCACCGCTCGTCGTCGTCATGGGCGTGTCCGGATCGGGCAAGTCCACGGTCGGTGCCGCGCTCGCGCAGCGCCTCGGCGTTCCGTTCGTCGACGCCGACGACCTGCACCCGGCCGCCAACATCGCGAAGATGTCGCGCGGCGAGGCCCTCGACGACCACGACCGCCACCCGTGGCTCGAGACCATCGGGGGCTGGCTCGAGGCCCACCCCGGCGGCGGCGTCGTGAGCTGCTCGGCGCTGAAGCGCGCCTACCGCGACCAGCTGCGCCACCACGTGCACCGGCTGGAGTTCCTGCACCTCCAGGGCGGCCGCGACGTGATCGCCCGCCGCCAGGCCAGCCCCCCGGCCACTTCATGCCCGCCTCGCTGCTCACCTCGCAGTTCGCCACCCTCGAGCCCCTCCAGCCCGACGAGGACGGCGTCGTCATCGACGTCGACCAGAGCGTCGACCAGATCGTCCAGCAGTACGTCGACCGGCACCCTGCCGGCGTCGCTCCCACCCTCGACAAGGAGTCGTGAGATGTCCGCCCTGACCGCACTCTTGCCGCTGGCCGCGGCGCCGCTCGTGGAGCCCGTGGCTCCCGGCTGGCAGCTCATCCTGGCCACCCTGCTCGGCATCGGCCTGATCGTCGTGCTGATCACCGTCTTCAAGGTCCACCCGTTCCTGTCCCTGACCCTGGGGGCGCTCACGGTGGGTGCCGTGGCCGGTCAGAACATCCTCAAGGACGCCGACGGCCTGGGGGTCCTGCCGTCGTTCCTCACGGGCTTCGGTGCCACCGCCGCGGGCGTCGGCACCCTGATCGCGCTCGGCGCGATGTTCGCCAAGCTGCTCGCCGACTCCGGCGGGGCCGACCAGATCGTCGATACCATCGTCAGGAGGGCGACCCCGCGGACGCTTCCGTGGGCGATGGCCCTGGTCGGCGCGATCATCGGCCTGCCGATGTTCTTCGAGATCGGCCTGGTCATGCTGATGCCGGTCATCTACCTGGTGTCGCGGCGCGCCCAGGTCTCCCTGATCACCGTCGGCATCCCGGCGCTCGCGGGTCTCTCGGCGATGCACGGCTTCGTGCCGCCGCACCCCGGCCCGGTCACCGCCATCGGCTACCTCGGCGCCAACCTCGGCCTGACCCTGGCGCTGGGCCTCCTCGTGGCCGTCCCGACGATCGTCGTCTCCGGTCCGCTGTTCGGCCGGCTCGCCGGCCGCTGGGTCGACATCCCGGCCCCGGCCACCTACGACCACGACGCGCCCGAGTACGTCGGCCGTCGCGAGGGCCCTGGTGCCACCACCGCCGTCCGCGCCCCGTCCTTCGGCCTGACGATGTTCAGCGTCCTGCTGCCGGTCGGCCTGATGCTCGGCAAGGCGCTCGTCGACGTGCTCGTCGACGACACCACCGCCGCCACGCGCCAGGTCTTCGACTTCGTCGGCGAGCCGATCCTCGCGCTGCTCATCACGGTCATCGTCGCGATGTTCACGCTCGGCCGCGCCTCGGGCATGGACAAGAACCGCATCTCGACCACGCTGACCGAGTCGCTGCCGGCCATCGCCGGCATCATCCTGATCGTTTCCGCCGGCGGCGGCTTCAAGCAGGTCCTCGTCGACACCGGTGTCGGCACCCTGCTCGGTGACTGGGCCCGCGGCGCCAACATCTCGGTGCTGCTCCTGGCCTGGGTCCTGGCGGTGCTGATCCGCCTGGCGACCGGCTCGGCGACCATCGCGACGATCACTGCGTCGACGCTGATGATCCCGCTGGTCACGGGCATGTCGTCGACCGACACCTCCCTGGTCGTCCTCGCGGTCGGCGCGGGCTCGGTGTTCTTCTCCCACGTCAACGACGCCGGCTTCTGGCTGGTCAAGGAGTACTTCGGGATGAGCGTCGGCCAGACCTTCAAGACCTGGTCGCTGATGGAGACCGTGCTCTCGGTGAGCGGGCTGTTCTTCGTCCTGGTGCTGGGCGCGGTCGTCTGATCGGTCCTGTCTGACTCGTCGACCCGCCCGACCCCTCGTCGGGCGGGTCGACCTGCGTCCGGGGACGTCAATGCGGTCGCGGCAAGGGACCCGGCGCTGTCATCCTGTGCCGGTGCTGACCCAAGGGCGGCTGCGGGTCCCCGCGGTGCTGCGCGACGAGCCGCAGTACCGCCTGCTCTTCGGCAGCCAGGTGCTCTCGATCCTCGGCGACCGGGTGACCTCCGTGGCACTGCCGTTCGCGGTCCTCGCCACCGGCGGCGGGGTCGCCGACGTGGCGCTGGTCTCCGCGGCACAGTTCCTCCCGTTCGTGCTGCTGGCGCTGCCCGCCGGGGTCTGGGCCGACAGGCTCGATCGCAAGCGGATCCTGATCACCTCCGACCTGGTGCGGATGGCCAGCCAGCTGGTGGCCGCCGTCCTGTTGCTCGCCGGCACGGCCTCGGTCACGTCGCTGGCGGTGCTGGCGGCGGTGTTCGGCGCGGCCGACGCGTTCTTCGCGCCGGCGTTCACCGGGCTGCTCCCGTCCACGGTGAGCCCGGTCAACCTGCAGCCGGCGAACGCCCTGCGCGGCCTGTCGTTCTCGGTCGCCAACGTGGTGGGTCCGGTCGTCGCCGGCGTCCTGATCGCCTACGCCGGCGGACCGGGCGGCGCGCTGCTCTTCGACGCCGCGACGTTCGTCGTCTCGGTGGCGCTGCTGCTGCCGATGCGCCCGCGGGTGGTCCAGCGGGCGATGCACGAGGAGGACCTGGCCGCCACCACCGACCACTTCTGGACCAGCCTGCGTGAGGGCTGGGGCGAGGTGCGCGGCCGCCGGTGGGTGGTCGCGTTCCTGACCGGGATGAGCGTCTACCACGCGGTGGTGCTGCCCTCGATCTTCGTGATCGGCCCGGTGCTGATGGAGCGCGAGCTCGACGGCGCGCGGTCCTGGGCGGCGATCACGGCGTGCTTCGGGATCGGCTGCGTGCTGGGCGACCTGCTGTTCCTGCGCTGGCGGCCGCGGTTCGCGCTGCGGGTGGCCAGCCTGATGCTCGTCGGCGCCTCCTGCCAGGCGGCCTTCATCGGCAGCGGGCTCGGCACCTGGGGCATCGGCGCGCTCGAGCTCCTCGCGGGCGTGTGCGTGACGGGCGCCTTCACCCTGTGGGAGACCTCCCTGGGCGAGCACGTCCCCGAGCGGTCGCTCTCCCGGGTGTCGAGCTACGACTACCTCTCCACGGCCGGGGTGATCCCGCTGGGCAACCTGCTGGCCGGCCTGGCCAGTGCTGCCTTCGGGCTGCACGCCACGCTGCTCGGCATGACCGTGCTCGGGGTCGGGGTGTCGGTGCTGGTGGCGTCGGCGCGCTCGGTGCGGATGCTGCCGCGCGGGACACAGACGGCTCAGGCGCTCTGAGCGAGCACCTCGTCCATCGGCAGCGGCACGAGCAGGTCGTCGGTGGCGAGGTGCACGACGTCGGTCTCGACCTCGGCGGCCCGGCACGCGGCGTACAGGGTGCGCGCCCAGGCCAGGTCGCCGGGGCCGGGGCCGCCCGGCCGGGCCGGGAGCGCAGGAAGACGACGCGCTCGCCGCGCCGCATCTCGCCGTGCAGGGAGGTCAGCAGCCGCACCAGGCCCGCCTCCTCGTGCTCGGTCGGCGGATCGACGCAGTCCTCGACCTCGGAGAGCTGGGGCAGCGGCGTGCCGTCGGCGCGCAGGAACATCATCCAGAGGCTGTGCGCCGAGAAGCCGAGCGGCTCCATGAGCTCTCGCCAGACCTGCTCGAGGTCGGCCTGGCTGCGGATGACGGGTGCGTAGGGCTGGTCCATGCGTCCAGCCAACCCGGGTCCACGGCTGCGCGCGACCCGCTGTCCACAGCCCCGTGCGGGGCTCGTGCTCAGACCACCGAGCGGTAGAGCTCCACGGTCCGCTCGGCGATCGCTCCCCAGCTGAAGGCGTCGATCGCCCGCTGCCGCCCGGCCTTGCCCATCGCCGCCGCGCGCTCCGGGTCGGCCACGACCTCGTTGAGTGCCGCGGCGAAGTCGGCGACGTAGCGGTCCGGGTCCAGCGGGGTGCCGGTGCCGTCGGTCGCCTGCTCGATGGGCACCAGCCCCCCGGTCTCCCCGTCGACCACGACCTCCGGGATGCCGCCGGTGGCGGTGGCCACCACCGCGGTCTCGCAGGCCATGGCCTCCAGGTTGACGATGCCCAGTGGCTCGTAGATCGAGGGGCAGGCGAACGCCGTAGCGGACGTCAGCAGCGCGATCACGTCGCGGCGGGGCAGCATCTCGGCGATCCACACGATGCCGTCACGATGGCGGCGGAGGTCGTCGACGAGGGCGACCACCTCGGCCTGGATCTCGGGGGTGTCCGGGGCTCCGGCGCACAGCACGATCTGCACCTCCGGCGGCAGCTGGGCGACCGCGCGCAGGAAGAGCGGGAGCCCCTTCTGGCGGGTGATCCGACCGACGAACACCACCGACGGCCGGTCCGGGTCGACGCCGAGCTCACGGACCCGGTCGGGGGCGGCCGTCGGCCGCCAGTCGTCGGTGTCGATGCCGTTGTGGACCACGTGGACGCGGGCCGGGTCGATCGAGGGGTACGACGCGAGCACGTCGTCGCGCATCGCCGCGGACACCGCGATCACCGCCGCGGCGGCCTCGTAGGACGTCTTCTCCACCCACGACGAGACGGCGTAGCCGCCACCGAGCTGCTCGGCCTTCCAGGGACGCAGCGGCTCGAGCGAGTGCGCGCTGACGACGTGCGGCACGCCGTACAGCAGCGAGGACAGGTGGCCGGCGAAGTTGGCGTACCAGGTGTGCGAGTGCACGAGGTCGGTGCCGGCGCACCCGTCGGCGATGGACAGGTCGACGCCGAGGGTCCTGAGCGCGCCGTTCGCACTCGCGAGCTCGGCGTGGTCGGGGTACGACGCCGTCAGCGCCTCGTCGCGCGGAGCACCGAAGGCGTGCACCCTGGTCTCGAGGTCAGGTCGCTGCCGCAGCGCCCGGACGAGCTCGGCCACGTGCACCCCCGCCCCGCCGTAGATCTCCGGTGGGTACTCCTTGCTGAGGACGTCTACGCGCATGTCGAGAAACTACCCCTGCCGGGGACACCCCGACAGGGCTAGCGTGTCGGCATGCCTTCGTCTCACCGCAAGCGCGTCCTGGCCATCGTCCTCGCCGGCGGGGAGGGGAAGCGCCTCATGCCGCTGACGGCGGACCGCGCCAAGCCGGCCGTCCCGTTCGGGGGCATCTACCGCCTCATCGACTTCGCGCTGTCGAACGTCGTCAACTCCGGCTACCTGCAGGTCGTGGTGCTGACGCAGTACAAGTCGCACAGCCTGGACCGCCACGTCACCCAGACCTGGCGGATGTCGACGATGCTCGGCAACTACGTCACCCCGGTGCCCGCGCAGCAGCGGCTCGGCAAGCACTGGTACCTCGGCAGCGCCGACGCGATCTACCAGTCGCTCAACCTGGTGCGCGACGAGAAGCCCGACATCATCGTCGTGGTGGGTGCCGACCACGTCTACCGCATGGACTTCTCCCAGATGGTCGAGCAGCACATCGAGAGCGGGGCCGCCTGCACGGTGGCCGCGATCCGCCAGCCGATCGAGATGGCCGACCAGTTCGGCGTGATCGACGTGCAGCCCGACGACCCGTCCCGGATCCGTGACTTCCTCGAGAAGCCGACCGACCCGGTCGGGCTCCCCGACAGCCCGGGCGAGGTGCTGGCCTCGATGGGCAACTACGTCTTCGACGCCGACGCGCTGGTCGAGGCGGTGACCAGGGACGCGAGCATGACCGGCTCCAAGCACGACATGGGCGGCGACATCGTGCCGGCGTTCGTGCGCCGCAACCAGGCCGGCGTCTACGACTTCAAGGACAACGCCGTGCCGGGAGCCACCGACCGGGACCGCGGCTACTGGCGCGACGTGGGGACCATCGGGTCCTACTACGCCGCGCACATGGACCTGGTCTCGCCGCTGCCGGTCTTCAACCTCTACAACTTCGACTGGCCGATCTACACCTCCTACGGCCCGCAGCCGCCGGTCAAGATCACGCCGGGGGAGCAGGGCCAGCCCTCGCAGACGCTGGAGTCCCTGCTCTCGCCGGGTGTGGTGGTCAGCGGCGGCGCGATCAGCCGGTCGGTGCTCTCGCCGGCGGCGTTCGTCGGGGCGGGGGCGGTCGTCACCGACTCGGTGCTGATGAACGGCGTGCGCATCGGCGCCGGCGCGGTGGTCCGCAACGCGATCCTCGACAAGAACGTCGTGGTCGCCCCCGGCGCGCAGATCGGCGTCGACCCCGAGGCCGACCTGGCGCGTGGGTTCGTGCTCGAGGAAGGGCTGACCGTGCTGGGCAAGGACCAGGTTTTCGGGGAGTAGGTCAGAGGATGCCGGCGGCCCGGGCCGGCTCGGCGTACGCCGCCGCCAGGGTCTCCACCGTCTCGTGGGCGTTCAGCCCGCTGGGGTTGGGGACGACCCACAGCTCGGCTCCGCCGAACGGCTCCGGCTGGCGGCCGAGCGTGGCCTTCGGGTGGCCGAAGGCCTGGCGGTACGCCGTGATGCCGGCGACCGCGACGACGCGCGGCGCGGTGCGGCGGACCAGCTCCTCGAGACGGCGGCCGCCCTCGCGCAGCTCCTCGCGACCGAGCTCGTCGGCGCGCGCGGTGGCGCGGTGCACCAGGTTGGTGATGCCGAGGCCCCGGGCCCGCAGCAGGTCGCGGTCGGCGTCGGTCATCCCCGCCGACGGGTCGATCGGGTGCTCGAGGATGCCGGCGCGCAGCAGCGCGGGGTAGAAGCGGTTGACCGGGTGCGCGAAGTGGGTCTGCGTCGCGGCGGTCCACAGGCCGGGGTTGATCCCGACGAAGAGCAGCCGGACGTCGGGCCCGAGCAGGTCGGGCACCTCGGCGTCGCGGAAGGACTCGAGCTCGGCGCGGCTGAAGCGGGGCACGTCGGCATGCTGCCACGCCGGCACCTCGGGAACGCCACCGGTGGAACCGGAGGGGAGGCGGTAGCGTCCCATCGACATGCGACGAACTCTCGGACCCCTGCTCCTGACCGCGCTCCTGACCTGCGGGCTCGCCACCGGCTGTGGTGACGACGGCACGGCAACCGACTCCACCGGCGCGAGCGGCCGGTCGGCAGCAGCACGCCGGCCGGCGACGGGACGGTCGAGTTCACCAAGATCGCGCTGATCGGCCAGTCGGGCGCCGGCGGCCGGGTCGACCAGCACGCGACGATCCTCGACAGCGACGCGGCGGTGGCGGCGTTCTCGCGCCAGTTCCGCAACGCGTCTGCCCAGCACCGGATCGAGACCGCGATCAGCAAGGCCGACGTACCCTCCGACCGGACGGTCGTGGGTGCGGTCGTCCGCTCGGGTGCGACGTGCCGCCCGGCGTGACGGTCCACGGACGGGCGAGGCGCTCACCATCACCCCGATGGAGGTGGCGAGCCCCAAGCCGGAGTGCCTGGTCGCCGTCACCACGATCGCGCTGGTGTCGGTGCCGTCCGACGCGGTCTGAGGCGACCGGCCCTGACGGGCCGGTGTCGCCGGATCAGGGCCTGGTGTAGGTGACCTCGAGGGCGTTGGCGACGGACCGCTCGAAGCCGTCGGAGGGGCTGTTGACCACGCCGGTGCTGCCGTTGGACTTGCGGGCCACCATCGTCGTGGACCCACCTCCGTCGAGGTTGAGGGCGTCGTCGGCGCCGAGGTCGATCATCATGTTCGCCAGCTCGACCATCGTGTAGCCCCGGCTGAAGGACTGCCGGCCGTCGATGGCCAGGATCAGCACCTCGCCGGTGTCGTGGTCGATGCCCACCGCGGTCCCGTGGCGCCATCGTCCGGTCGTCCACGACGTTGATCAGCCCGTCCTTGACCAGGAACCTGCTGCCGGTGATGGCGACCTGGGGCCGCTCGGGAAGGCTGTAGCCGATGCTGGCGCGCGAGCCGACCTTCAGCTGGCGCAGGGCGTCGGCACCGTCGCCCCGGCCGATGAGCAGGGTGCCGTCGATCGTCTTCCCGGCGCGCAGCCGGGTCCCCGAGGAGCGGACCCGGCCGTCGCGCACGGTGACCACGCGCACGTGCCTGGTCTGCCCGTCGGTGACGCGGTAGCCCGCCGTACGTCCCCAGACGGGGGTGTAGACCGATGCCGTCGGGCTTGACGAACGGCGAGTTGAGGTTGGTGACGGGCAGGTCGGGGTGCTCGGCCACCCGGGCCCGGAGCGCGAGGGTGCCCAGCTCGGGCCGACCGGCCGGTCCAGGTAGAAGGCGGAGTTCCAGCCGGTCTGGCGAGCGTTGAGCAACCCGCGCTGGCGGTCCCGGGCGACTCCGAGCGGGGCGCCGGTGTCCCCGATGTCGTAGAAGTCGCCGTTGACCCCGGCGACCGCGTGGTCGCGCCCGAGCAGCTTCTTGACCGGTGCGGTCTCGCTGACCCGGCTCTCGGCGGCGACGTCGATGTGCACGCCGGGCCGGGTCGGGTCGACCGTCAGCAGGTAGGCGCGGATCGGTCCGCGGGCGTCGCGCTGGTCCCACCGCGTGAACTGCACGCCGGGGGCGACCTGGCGCCGGATGATCCGGCTGGTGGTGGTGTCCGCGCGCAGGAAGGACGGGTACGACGGGGCCACCTGGCCCGCGCGTCCCCGTCACTGCTGATCCACGGGCGGTGCTGGCGGGCGTTGACCTCCTGGGAGACGCGGGGTGGTCGCTCGCCCTGTCCGACCCCGACCTGGCGGGAGGGCTGGTGCGGGGGAGCGCCGGCGAGGGCGGGGGCGGTGCCCGCGAGGGCGCACGCGAGGACGACAGCTGCTACCGAGAATCGGGCTGACACGCCCGACAGGTTAAGCAGATCAACGGCCCACGACGGGGAGGTGGACCACCGTGTTGTCGAGCACGACCGCACCCGGCGTACGGCTTCCCATGCCGACGAACGTGTCGCTGACCGGGCTCGCGAGCACGAACAGCGACTGCCCCGCCGGCACGTCGACGGCCACAGACGGCAGCGCGATCCGGCGCTTCTCGCCGGTCACCGGGGCCAGCTCGTTCAGCGGCAGCACGTTGTCCTGGACCAGGTGGGCGTCCGCGGGCGACGTCCCGACCGCGAGGCCGTAGAACGCCCGGTTGTTCGCGCCGAGCGCGGTCAGGTCCCCGGTGAGGTACGGCGCCCCGGCGACCCGGATCGGGCCGTCGGCGACCTTGTACGAGAGGGGTGCGCCGCCGGTCTCGGTGGTGGCGACGGTGCCGACGTCGTACGCCGCGTCCGCCTTGACCGAGTCGACGGTCGTGCAGGTGCTGTCCGGCGTGGCGAGGTGGTAGCGCCCGTAGCCGTGGAGCCCGGTGTCCCGGCCCTTGAGCTGCTCGTCGAAGAAGCGGATCGACAGGTGCTCGAAGTCGCCGCCGGCGAGCGCCTTGCTGCACGGGTCGGAGGTCACGCTCACGCCCTGCGGCAGCACGGCCGGCAGGACGTGGCCGCCGTTGTAGGCGACGAAGATGCTGCGCCGGCGGGCTCCCGCGGTGATCGAGTGCTTCCAGTTGGCCAGCCCTGCTGGAGCGGGAAGAGCGAGTCGGTGGTGCCCTGCCCGAAGAGCATGGGGATGTCGAGACGACGGCCGTGGTCGACGTGCCACTTCGGGCCGTTCTTGCGGAAGAACGCCGGCATGTCCTCCTCGCCGGGCACCGACCCGTCCGGCCACATCCCGGTGGCGGCGCCCTCGACCAGCGCGGCGTACACGTTGGGCGGCAGGGCGTCGGTCGGCACCGAGGCCGCCGAGAGCGCGCTGGCCCAGGCGGTGCGGACGACCTTCTCGGGGGCGAGGCTCTGGTCGAGGTCGTACCACGTGATCTCGGGGGCGAGTGCGTCGAAGACCGGCGTGCCCTTCACCCGCAGCTCCTCGAACGCGCCGAGGAACTGGTAGCCGCCGCCGTAGCTGCCGCCGATCGCACCCAGCCTCGGGTCACCCGGGCCGTCCTGCTCCACCCACTTCAGGGTGCTGATGAGGTGGACGAGCCTGCGGACGTCGTGGCCCTCGACGTCCGGGTTCTCGACGTACGCGTGACCACCGCTGGCGCCGAAGCCGCGCTGGTCGAAGGACAGCACGCCGTAGCCGGCGTCGAGGAAGTGGCGGAACCCCTGCGGGTCCGTCGTCCGCGAGCCGCCCCAGCCGTGGCTGTGCATCAGGAACGGCACCCGGTGGTGCCGGCTCGCGGTGGCCGGCTTGAAGATCGTGTAGCAGATCTTGACCTTCGCGGTGGTGCCCGGATCCGGCACGCTGCGCAGGCAGCCGTTGGTGACCTGGACCCTGTCCGCTCCGGCCCGCTGGGCAGTGTGGGTGGCCGGGGATGCTGGGGATGCCTGGATTGCCGGGGATGCCTCGGCGGCTCCCGGGGCGGGGAGAGCGGACATCGTGGCGGCCGTCAGGGCGGCGCCGAGCGCCAGGGTGATGCGCTTCATGCGTACCTCGCAGGGTTGGTGTCGCAGGTGCTAACTCCGCCCGCGCTCGAGGGTCACGGGCGGGTGGGGCGGGGTGGTCTCGGTCGGCCGGGGTCTGCGTCATACGAGCTGGTCGCCCCGACAACCGCTCCGGATGACCTCCCGCGAGACGTCATCCGAGCTCGTCGCCGGGGCAGCCGACCCTGATGACGTCCTCGCCAGGGTGGTCGGTGCGGGGTCGTCCACAGGGCGTGACGAGAGGGTTTCCGAGTCGTTGGACCTTGGGTAGCGTGCCGGGGGTGTCGGGTTATCGGGCCCCGGCTCAGGGGGAAGGATCTGCGCGTGAACCGCTCTCGGCTGGCGTTCGCTCCCGGACTGCTCGCAGCGGCACTCCTGCTTGGTGGGTGCACCGACGACCCCGTGCCCAAGGTCGCCCCGGCGAGTGAGTCGGCGTCCGCGAGTGAGTCGGCGTCCCCTGAAAGCCCGGTGTCGGCACGTGCAGCGCAGGAAGCAGCGCTAAGGGACTACTTCGCAGCGATTTCTGAAGCGATATCCACGGGCGATCCGTCAGGCTTCTTGGCGGCCTCGTCCAATCAGTGTCAGAACTGTCGGGTGCTCGCAGACAATCTCAAGGCGGCGTATGCCAAGGGCGGTCACATCGAAGGTGGCCACTGGTCTGTCAACGCGGTCGAGTTTCAACGCAGGGCCCCGCTTGGAATGGTCTGGAACGTCAGGCTCCACACGTCGAAAGAGCGTTGGTACAACTCGAGCGATCGGCTTGTGAAGGTAGTTCGCCCAAGTTCCCTCGTAGTCGGGCTCGCGCTGGTGTCTCGGGGGCCAAATTGGCAGGTGCGAGAACTGAGGCTCAACACGTGATCCGGTTACTTTTCGCGCTTAGCGGCATCTGTCTGGCCCTATTGGTCAGCCCCTCGTGGGCGGATGACCAGCATCCGCCGGTCCATGTAAGCACCACTCAGGGCGGTCTCTGGGCTGGTGTTACACAGCATTCACCGGGAGGGGCGGGCGAGAATGCACCCGTGTTGAGTGATCAGCCGACACCGAACAGTGGAGTAGTCGACGTTGTGATCGATACAACTCTTCACGATCAATTCTGTGCCGGCGTCAATTGGACCACTGGTTGCGTGCCGCAGACGTCGACCCCAGCCCCGCCTCCACAACCGGTAACACTCACTCCCGGGGCGGTTGCGAATGCCTTTCGGCGACTCCCACTTCCAGCGTCGGAGCTCCAGGTCCAGCCACCCGACGGTGAGACGCTGGTCAACTTCGACACGAACTTCTTCACCCGTCAGGGGGAGTTCACGCGCACGGTGACGTTGCTCGGGCAGCGGGTGGAGCTGAGGATCTGGCCGAGCCAGTACCGGTGGGTGTTCGGGGACGGGGGGTCGCTGGCGTCGCAGAGTGCGGGGGCGCCGTACCCGGACCTGCAGATCACCCACGACTACCGGAGCAAGGGCGGGGTCCGCCCGCGGGTGGACACGACGTACTCAGCCCGGTTCCGGGTCAACGGTGGGGCGTGGCGGGACGTGGACGGGACGGTGACGATCCCCGGGGCACCGGTGGACCTGCAGGTGCGGACGGCGACGCCCGTGCTGGTGGGCTACCAGGGACAGCGGTGATCCGCAGTAACCGGGTGACCGGAGATCACCGCCCTGCCAGGGGGAGTGGCCGAGACCGGTAGGGGATCACAGGCAGTCGACGGCGCCGAGCTGCGCGAGTCCCCTCAAGTCCCCGGGCCCGAAGGAGGTTTGCCCGATGTTGTCGGCGAACATGAGCTGCGCGGGGTCGTCGACGTGAGCCAGACCGACGACGTGGCCGAGCTCGTGCATCACGATGGCGCGTAGGTGCTCGAAGCCTCCGGGCTCCTGGTCGAGGCGAGCGAAGACGTCTCGATCGAGTGCCACCATGCCGGTGACGTAGGTGAAGTGGTTCGGCGTGCGCTCCACCGCGGCACTGCCCCCGAGGCCGGCCACGTCCCCAGCGAGCTCGGGAACCTCCTCAGGTGTCGCCCAGCCGATGAGCACGGGAGTGCTGCGAGCAGACGGCCCGCCACGATGTTCGAAGTCACGGTCGTCGGTGGTGCCGTCGTACTCGAACTCGAAACCTGTCGCGCGGGCGACCTCCGCGACCGATTGCTGCACGAGGTCGAGGTAGTCCGTGGGAGCCCCGGACGGGTTCACGACGTAGCGGATCGGACGGCACGGGTTGTAGCTCACCGGCTCGGTGCTGCCGGGCTGGGTCGTGGCGAAGCGGAACCCACCCCGCCCGTCCGGTGCGGCCACCACGTGGTGGAGTCGTTGGTCGCCGAGGCCGACCAGCGACCGGATGCGGGCAGCCGACCACCCGGCGTGAACGCGAGCACACCGACCAGGACCACCACGGTCACCAGCAGTGACGGCCAGAACGCGCCGTGTTCCTGCCCCGACGGCGCCTGTTCCCGGCCGTCGGGAGCGTGCCGAGCCCGTAGCGCCGGTCGAGCCGGTCGAGCTCGGCCAGGCGGTCGGTGCATCTCCGGGCCGCCCGACGACGGGCCGCGCGAGCCGAGAGTCCATGCAACACGCGCACATCCTGCAGGAGGTCCGCGACCCCTGGGCGCCGAACGCCTGAACCCGGTCTGCCACCGCGACCGAGCCCGCCGGGCGCGAGGTCCCGGACCGGGAAAGGTGACGGCACTAGGGTGCGGCACGTGGACCAGCCAGCGGACGCCCCCTGGAACACCTTCATCGAGGGGGACAACCTCGAGGTGTCGGACGCCTGGGCGAGCAGGTTGACCTCGTCTACATCGACCCGCCGTACAACACCGGCAACGACTTCGCCTACCGGGACGACTTCCGGCACGGCGACGCCCGCAGCACCGGCACAGGCGTGGGTGGCGATGATGCGACCGCGGCTCGAGCTGGCGCGGCGGCTGCTGAGGGACCACGGCGCGATCTTCGTGAGCATCGACGACAACGAGATCGCCCTACCTGCGGCTGCTCATGGACGAGGTGTTCGGCGAGGCCAACTCCTCGCGCAGGTCGTGGTCAACCTCAACGCCAAGGGCCGCCAGCTGGGCAAGGGGTTCGCCACCAGCCACGAGTACCTCCTCGTCTACGCCCGCGACGCCCGGTGCACGGTGCTGGACGCGAGCAGCACCGAGGCGGTGGACGAGCGCGACTTCCCACTGACCGCGGCGGACGGCCGCCGCTAGGCACCTGCCACTGCGCAACACCAACAAGAAGTTCAAACCCGGTGAGCGCGGACCCTGCACTTCACGGTCTGGGGCGACCCGGTGACGGGACGGGTGAGCACCGCGCCGTTCGACGGCGGCCAAGAGATCGGCCCCGTCTTCGGGGGACGGCCGACCGGCGGTCTGGCGGTGGAGCCGCCCCCTGATCGATCGACGTCCCGATGACCTCGTGTGCCGCACGGTGCGCGGCAGGAACGGCGATCGGGTCGACGTCTTCCAGAAGGACTGGTTGCACGCCGGGCGCCGCAAGAAGCTGCGCACCCATCTGGCTGGCCGAGGAGATCGGCTCGACCGACACCGCGGTCGCCGAGCTCAAGGCGGTCGTCGGCCACGTCTTCGAGTCACCCAAGCCCACCGGGCTGATCCGGCGCATCCTCGCGACGATGCCCGACGACGTCGTGGTGCTCGACTTCTTTCGCCGGCAGCGGTACGACGGGCCACGCGGTGGCGCTCCAGAACGCCGAGGACGGCGGCACCCGCCGCTGCCTGAGCATCAACTCCGCCGAGCCCACCCGGGTGGGGTCCAACGCCCGCAACGCCGGGCTGCTCACCGTCGCGGACATCACTCGGGCCCGGCTCCGCGCCGTCGCCGAGACGGTCGGTGGTGGACTCGTGGAGGACCCGCCACACTGACCCCATGACCCAGCCCCCCGAGCAGCAGCACAGCAGCGCGCGCGTCGCGCTGGTCACCGGCGGATCCAGCGGCATCGGCGAGAAGACCGCGCTGCGCCTCCGCAAGGCCGGCTTCGAGGTGTACGCCGTGGCCCGCCGCGTGGACCGCATGAGCGCCCTCGAGCAGGCGGGGCGTCACGACGTTCGCCATGGACGTCACCGACGACGACTCGATGGTCTCGGGGGTGAAGCGGGATCGTCGCCGAGCGCGGGCGGCTCGACGTACTCGTCAACAACGCCGGCTACGGGTCCTACGGCGCCGTGGAGGACGTGCCGATCGACGAGGCGCGTCGCCAGTTCGAGGTCAACGCTTCGGCCTGGCACGGCTCACCCAGCTGGTCACCCCCACATGCGGGAGCAGGGGAGCGGCCGGATCATCAACATCTCCTCGATCGGCGGCAAAGTTCTACGAGCCGCTCGGTGCGTGGTACCACGCCACGAAGTTCGCGGTGGAGGGCTTCAGCGACAGCCTGCGCATCGAGCTCGCGCCGTTCGGGATCGACGTGGTCATCATCGAGCCGGGGCCGATCCGCACCGAGTGGAACGAGATCTCCCGGGAGAGCCTGACCGAGACCAGCCGGGGTGGCGCCTTCGAGGAGATGGCCGGCAACGTCCGCCAGGTCCTCGAGCGCGCCGACACCAGCAAGCTCATGTCCAGCCCGCCCGACGTGGTCGCCATGAAGATCGTCAAGGCCGCCACCGCCAGCAACCCGCGGGCCCGCTACCCGGTGGGTCGCAACGCCGGCACGATCCTGCGTGCCCGCCGGCTGCTGCCCGACCGCGCCTCGACGCGGTCGTGAAGCGGATGTACCTGCCGTAGGGCGCGCCGGGTCAGACCCCGGCGGCCTTCTCCAGCGCGTTCATCGTCGTCGAGATGGGTGAGCAGCCGCTGCAGGTGCGGCACGGTGCGCCGGCAGCCGGTCAGGCCGAAGCCCATTGCCGTCGTAGGACGTGCAGGTGATGTTGAGCGCCATGCCGTTGATCGGGATCGAGAGCGGGTACTGCCCGACGAGCTTCGCGCCGTTCCAGTAGTGCGTGGTGCGCGGCCCGGGCACGTTGCTGATGATCAGGTTGTACGGCGGCCGCACGATGCCCTGCATCCTGAGCAGGGGCGGCAGGATCGCCGGCGCCTGGCCGAGCGCGCTCATCGCCAGGATCTGCATCGGCGTCATGCTCGAGAGGGCCCGCTTGCCGTCGACCATCGAGAGGTGGATGGCCGCCAGCCGGTCTCCCGGGTCGGCGAGGTCGGTGCCGAGCTTGCACATCACCGCCCCGACGGCGTTGCCGCCCTCGGCCGACGCGACCTGGGACTGCTTCGCGTTGAGCCCCACCGGCACCATCGCGACCAGTGAGGTCTCGGGGAGGGCCGCCAGCTCGAGCAGGTAGGCCCGCACCGCGCCGCTGCACATCGCCAGCACCACGTCGTTCAGCGTCGTCCCGGAGGCCTTGCCGATGGCGCGGAGCCGCTCGATCGGCCAGTCCTGCGCCGCGAACCGGCGCGACCCGGTGATGCTGTGGTTGAACATCGTGCGGGGGCGTAGAGCGAGAGCGCGGACGTCTCGTTGCGCAGCCCCTTGTTGAGGGTGCGGAGCAGGGCGGCCGGCAGGCCCGCGGCCTCGGCGGTGATCCCGAACGCCGTGCGCAGCGCGTGGATCGGCACCTGCGCCAGGTCGTGCTCGGCCTTGTCGGCGGGCTTGGCGGCCTTGGCGGAGCTCGGGAGGAACCCCCAGGGCGCGGGCATGCCGCGCCGGTCGGGGTCGGTGCTGAGCACGCTCTGGATGAGCCGCATCGCCGAGATGCCGTCCACGAGCGCATGGTGGGTCTTGGTGTACATGGCGACCCGGCCGTCGCGCAGCCCCTCGATGACGTGCGCCTCCCACAGCGGTCGCTCCCACGCCAGCCGGGTGCCGTGCAGACGGCCGCAGAGCTCGAGCAGCTCACGGACCCGGCCCGGCCGGGGCAGGGCGCTGTGCCGCAGGTGGTGCTCGATGTCGAACTGGGTGTCGTTCTCCCACACCAGCCGGCCGGCGGTGCCCAGGGAGCGGTGCGGGTGCTTGAGGAACAGCGGCGCGATGTCCTTGCCGTCGCGCATCTCCTCGTACATCTCGCGGACGTAGTTGCGCCCTGCCCCCTCGGGCTTCTCGAACAGCTGGAGCCCGCCCACGTGCATGGGCTGGCTGCGGTTCTCCGCCAGCAGGAAGGCTGCTGATGTCGGATCGATCGGTGAGACCACGCTGACCCCGTTTCTGTCGTGACGTCGATCCTTGCGGGTGGGGGCGGTCGCCACAAGGGCGGGGTCCGACCGGAGGTCGCGAACGGCCGGCGAACATCACCGACGGCCCACTTCTCGTGCACAGGAGGGGCGCTTACGGCGTCGTCCCCAGGCCGCTCCGTGACGCCCGCGGACGGTCCGTCCCCGCTTCTAACGTCCCTCGTACGCCGGAACTCGCCGGCGTCCGACATGCAGGAGCAGAACATGAAGAAGGCCATCGCCGTCGTCGCCACCGTCGGCATCCTCTCGACCGCGGGAGGGACCGCGGCCTGGGCCGCCGCGGGCAACCCGCCGCCGGACGGCACCATCACCGACGTGAGCGGCGACAAGCGCAACGGCTTCACCGTCGAGCACTACGACGGCACGGTGCGCTACCCGCCCAAGATCTCCGAGGCCAAGGCGGAGTGCGACGAGTACGGCAACCGGGTCAACCGGGTGCGCTGCCGCACGGAGGTCATCATCTGGTACCGCGACCTGCAGCGGATGAAGGTGTCGCTGGACTACGCGAACGCCGGGTGACACCGCCGCGCCGGGGGTGACCTCGCGCCGGCGGGAGGCTCACTAGGATCACCGGCATGGAGGCCGCCCCGCTCGACACCATGTGGAGCAAGGGCCGCACCTCCGTGCGGGCACGGGTCCGGCGGTGGGAGTCGAAGCGCTGGCAGATCGCCCAGTGCTCGCTCGCCGCCGGCGCGGCCTGGCTGTTCGCCGCGGACGTGCTGCACCACCAGACGCCGTTCTTCGCGCCGATCGCGGCCGTCGTCAGCCTCGGCACCTCCTACGGGCAGCGGCTCCGGCGGGTGGTCGAGGTGACCCTCGGGGTCGCGATCGGGGTCTTCCTCGGCGACCTGTTGGTGGAGTGGCTCGGGTCCGGCTGGTGGCAGCTGAGCCTGATCGTGGCGCTCGCCATGTCCACGGCGTTCCTGCTCGACGGGGGGCAGCTCTTCGTCACGCAGGCCGCGGTGCAGTCGATCGTGGTGAGCACGCTGATCCCCGACCCGGGCGCCGCCCTGACCCGCTGGACCGACGCGCTGGTCGGTGGTGCGGTGGCCCTGGTCGCTGCCACGGCGGTGCCCGCGGCGCCGTTGCGGCGTCCCCGTGAGCAGGCCGCGGTGGTGATGCGCAAGATCTCCGGGCTGCTGCGGGCGGCGGGCGAGGTGATGGTGGACGGCGAGGTCGAGCGGGCGCTGGCCCTGCTGGCCCACGCCCGGTCGACCGACCACCTGATCCAGGAGCTCCAGGCCGCCGCCGACGAGGGCCTCTCGGTGGTGGCGTCCTCCCCGTTCCGCGTGCGTCACCGGGGCCAGATGCGCCGGATGGTCGACCTCGTCGACCCGCTGGACCGCGCGCTGCGCAGCACCCGGGTGCTGGTGCGCCAGACGGCGGTGGCCGCCTACCACCGCCGCCCGGTGCCGAGCTCCTACTCGCTGCTCGCGCTCGACCTCGCCGACGCCGCCGACCTGGTGGCCGACGAGCTGAGCGTCGACCGGATGGCGGTCAGTGCGCAGCCGGCGCTGCTCACCGTCGGGCACGCCACGGGGCAGGTCGAGCGGACCGACGAGCTCTCCGCCGAGGTGGTGCTCGCGCAGCTGCGCTCGGTCGTGGTGGACCTGCTGATGCTCACCGGCATGGGCCAGATGGAGTCGACCGACGCCCTGCCGCCGCCGCCGCGATGAGCGAGCCGGAGGCCGGCCCGGGCGCCGGCGGGGACGTGGTGCAGCGGTGGGTGCTGCACGTCGACCTCGATCAGTTCATCGCCGCCGTCGAGGTGCTGCGCCGCCCCGAGCTGGCCGGCCGCCCGGTCGTCGTCGGCGGCCGGGGCGACCCCACCGAGCGCGGGGTGGTCGCCACGGCGTCCTACGAGGCCCGGGAGTACGGCGTCGGGTCGGGCATGCCGTTGCGGGTGGCCGCTCGCAAGTGCCCGGACGCGGTGTTCCTGCCGGCCGACCGCGCGGCGTACGACGCCGCCTCGGCGGAGGTGATGGCGACGCTGCGGTCCCTGGAGTGGGGTGGCGTGCCGGTCGTCGTGGAGGTGCTCGGCTGGGACGAGGCGTTCGTCGCGGCCGGGGTCCCGGCAGGGGAGGGGGAGGGGGGTGGGTCCCCCGAGCATGGCGACCCCCGCGACTTCGCCCAGGAGATCCGGGCCCGGGTGCTGGAGGCGACCGGGCTGCACTGCTCGGTCGGGATCGGGGACAACAAGCTGCGGGCCAAGATCGCCACCGAGTTCGGCAAGCCGCGCGGGGTGGGCATGCTGACCGAGGAGACCTGGTTCGCGGTGATGGGGGACCGGCCGACCGACGCGCTGTGGGGGATCGGCCGCAAGACCGCGCGCAAGCTCGCCGCCCTCGGCATCGACACCGTCGCGCAGCTGGCCGGCTCGGACGCCCGGGTGCTCGCGGCGGAGCTGGGGCCGACGATGGGGCCGTGGTACCACCGGCTCGGCCGGGGCGCGGACACCAGCCCCGTCGACGCCACGCCGTGGGTGGCGCGGGCGCACGGGCGGGAGGAGACCTACCAGGTCGACCTCGAGGACTGGGAGCGGATCGCTGGGGAGGTGCGCGCCCTCACCCGTCGGGTCGTGGCCGACATCGACCGCGAGGGCCGCCCGGCGGCCCGGGTGGCGATCAAGGTGCGCTTCAAGCCGTTCATCACGGTGACGCGGAGCCTCACGCTGCCGGAGCCGACCGACGACCCCGACGTGCTGGCCGACGCCGCGGTCTCGCTGCTGGACCGGGTCGAGCGCGACCGGCCGGTGCGGCTGCTCGGGGTGCGCCTGGAGATGACCGAGCCCGAGGGCGGCTACTGACCCGACCGGGTCAGCCCCGCTGGATCGACCCCGCTCAGCAGCCCAGCCCGGCGCGCAGCTCCCGGACCACCGAGTCGACGACGGCCACCAGGTCTCCGTCGGTGCGCTCGGCGACCGCGCGCTGCCGCTGGTACGACGCGCCCCGGCGCGGGATCTCGGCGACCGCGGCCAGCTCCGCGGCGCAGCCCAGCCGGTCGGCGACCGGGGCCAGGCGCTCGAGCAGGTCGGCGAGGTCCTCGGTCACCAGCCGCTCGTGGGACCGGTCGTCGAGGACCACGATGGCGTCGAGGCCGTAGCGGGCCGCGCGCCACTTGTTCTCCTGTACGTGCCACGGCGGCATCGTGGGCAGCGCCTCCCCGGCGGCGGCCCGGGTGTCGAGGTCGACGACCAGGCACTGCATCAGCGCCACCAGGGAGGCGAGGTCGTCGAAGTCGGAGACGCCGTCGCAGATCCGGTTCTCGAGCGTGCCGAGGTGGGTCGCCGGGCGCACGTCCCACCGGATCTCGGAGAGCTCGTCGATCACCCCGGTGACCAGCTGGTCCGACGCGAACGCCTCGAACTCCGACCACCGCTCGAACTGGAACGGCAGCCCTGCGGTCGGCAGCTGCTGGAACATCAAGGCCCGGTTGGAGGCGTAGCCGGTGTCCACCCCGGCCCAGATCGGGGAGGAGGCCGAGAGCGCGAGCAGGTGGGGGTAGTGGTTGAGCAGCGAGGACAGCACCGGCATCACCCGCTCCTGCGAGGGGAGCCCGACGTGCACGTGGACGCCCCAGATCAGCATCTGGCGTCCCCACCACTGGGTGCGGTTGATCAGCTCCTCGTAGCGGTGGCCCTCGGTCAGCTGCTGCCGGGTCCAGGAGGCGAACGGGTGCGTGCCGCCGCCGTACAGGTCGACCCCGAGCCCGTCGGCGACCGGGACCACCACCTCCAGCGTCCGGCGCAGGTCGGCGACGGCCTCGCCGACGGTGTGGCAGACGCCGGTCACGACCTCGACGGTGTTGCGGAGCAGCTCCTTGTGCAGCCGGCCCGGCTCGGGCAGCCGAGGTCCGGCCGCCGCGAACAGATCGGCGGCAGTGTTGGCCAGGTCACGGCTCGACTTGTCGACCAGCGCGAGCTCCCACTCGACGCCGATCGTGGGCTCGGGGGAGCCCCGGAAGTCGATGCGCCCCGACAGCGAAGCACATTCCCGCCCTGTCAGCATGGTCTCCATGCTGGAGGCACGTGCGCTGAACCTGACGCTTGACTTCTGCCTCAGGGTCGGTGAGCTGCTGCTCTCGTCCGGTGCCGGCGCCGCCGACGTCACGGCGACCATGAAGTCGCTGTCGTGGCACTTCGGCGTGCGTCACCCCGACATCGACGTCACGTTCACCTCGCTGTCGATGAGCTACCAGCCCAGCCCGGAGGACCACGCGCTCATCCAGATCCGGCAGGTCAAGCAGCGCGAGATCGACTACGAGGACCTGACCCTGGTCGACCACCTCGTCCGCGACGTGCTCTCGGACCGGGTCGACCTGATGGAGGCGCGCTCGACGCTGGCCCGGATCGTCTCCTCGGGCCACAGCACCCCTCGCTGGGTGATCACGCTCGGCTGGGGTCTGATGTGCGCCGGCGTGGGTCTCCAGCTCGGCGGCACCTCGACCGTGGTGGCAATCGCGTTCGCCGCCGCGGTCTGCATCGACCGGCTCCAGCTGATGATGTCGCGGCGGCGGCTGCCGTTCTTCTACCAGCAGGTCGCCGGCGGCGCGGTCGCCACGATCCTGGCCACCGTGGCCGCGGCGCTCGGCCTCGTGGACGATCCCTCGCTGGTCGTGACCGCCAACATCATCATGCTGCTCGCCGGCATCGGCTTCATGGGTGCGCTCCAGGACGCCCTGTCCGGCTTCTACGTCACCGGCGGGGCCCGGCTGACCGAGGCGCTGCTCGCGACCTCGGGCATCATCGCCGGCGTCAGCGGCGGCCTGACGCTCGCCAAGCTGGGGGTCGAGGTGGGCCGGCTCGACCCGGGGGCGGCCGGGTTCGAGGAGCTCTCGATGATGGCGCTCGGCGGGGCGATCTGTGCCGGTGCGTTCGCCTTCTCGTCGTACGCGCCCCCGCGCATCATCCTGCCGATCGCGGCGATCGCCCGGTCTCGATGGGCATCTCGCAGACCCTCACCTCGGCCGACGCCGGCCGGACCTGGCCGACCGGGCTGGCGGCGTTCTTCGTCGGTCTGGTCAGCTACACGGTCGCGGGCCGGCTGCGGGTGCCGCCCCTGGTCGTCGTGGTGTCCGCGGTGGTCCCGATGCTGCCCGGCCTCTTGATCTACCGGGGCCTGTCCCTGCTGGGCGAGGGCGGCCCCGCCACCTCGGAGGGGCTGCTCGCCCTCATCACCGCGGCCTCGGTGGCGACCGCGCTGGCCTCCGGGGTGATCCTCGGTGAGTACGTCGCCCAGCCGCTCAAGCGCGAGGCCCAGAAGCTCGAGAGCCGGCTCGCAGGTCCGCGGCTGGTGGGTCCGCTCAAGGTGCGCACCGGCCGGATGGCCCGCCGCGAGGCGCGCCGCGAGGCTGGCGACCAGCACGCCGACCAGCACACCGACCAGTCCACCGACCAGCCCACGGACAAGCAGGGCGACCTCGCCGGGCGGCCGTCGCTGGCCGTCGAGGAGTGACGGCTCAGCGGGAGGCCAGCAGCTCCAGCCAGGCCGCGCTGCTGCCGTCGTACGGCGCGTGGCGGCCGGCCACCGCGGCCCGGACCCGGTCGCAGGAGGTCATCGCCAGCCGGCTCACGTCGTCGGGTAGCCGAACCGCACCCGGTGCTCGGCGAACTCGTCCTCGTCGTCGATCCACACCCGCCCGGTCCGCCCGCGCACCACGTCGAGGTCGAGGTCGACCGCGCGCAGCACCGGCCCGTCCCAGACGGGGGAGTGGTCATGTCGACATAGACCTGCACCGGCCCCCCGACCGCGTGGAAGGTCGCCAGCCAGCCGCGCTGCTCGTCCGGCCCCGGTGCCGGCACCAGGCCGACCTGGTCGACCGGGGCGACGTACTCGGCCCCCGGCCGCGACATGAAGGTCCCGCGCGGGATCCCGATCCAGTCGCCGTGCGCGTCGGAGCCGAGCAGCACGGCGTCGAACTCCCAGTGCGGCCGGTCGCCCCACTTGGTCATCACCATCCGGACCTCGGCTCCCGGGCCGGACGTTCGGCAGCGGTCACGCCGCCTGTTTACCACTCAGACGACGGTGGCCTTGGGCGGCACGACCTTCTTGCTCGCGGCGGCGACGATGTCCTGGTAGCGCGACCCGGTCAGCTTGGCGAGGTGGTGCAGCGCGTGCGCGTCGAGGCCCACCAGCACCCGGGCCTTGTTGCCGAGGATCCCCTTGACGATGATCTCGGCGGCCTTCTCGGGCGTCATCTTCGCGAGCTTCTCGTCGAAGAGCCGCGCGGTCGCCTCCTTGTCCTCCTTGGCGGAGACCCGGGCGTTGCGCGCGATCGCGGTCTTGATGCCGCCGGGGTGCACCGCGGTGACCCCGACGGGGTGCCCGGCGATCAGCATCTCCTCGCGCAGCGCCTCGGTCAGGCCGCGCACGGCGTACTTGGTCGCGTTGTAGGCGCTCTGGCCGGGCATCGAGATCAGCCCGAACAGCGAGGAGAGGTTCACGACGTGCCCGTCGCCGGAGGCGATCAGGTGCGGCAGGAACTCCTTGGTGCCGTGCACGACGCCCCAGAAGTTGATGCCGACGATCCAGTCCATGTCCTCGTAGGTCAGGTCGACCAGGTCCCCTGCGAGCGCGACGCCGGCGTTGTTGACGACCACGTTGACCCGGCCGAACTGCTCGGCCACGGAGGCGGCGTACGCCGCGAACCCGGCGCGGTCCGCGACGTCGAGGCGGTCGCTGCGCACCTCGCGCGCGCCCGCCGTCGCGGCCAGCTCCACGGTCTCGGCGAGCCCTGCCTCGTCGACGTCGGACAGGGCGAGCAGCGAGCCTCGGCGGGCCAGGTTGACGGCCAGCGCGCGACCGATGCCGGAGCCGGCGCCGGTGATCACGACCACCTTGTCGTCGAGGGCCTTCATGCGGTCACTTCCTCTGCGTGGGGGAGTCGGGAGGTCGGTCGGGCGGCCCGCACGTCGTAGGCCGCCACGTCGAACTGCGAGAGCAGCCCGCGGAAGGCGAACGTCGAGCGCGGCCACAGGGTGGTGTTGCGGCCGTGGTCGTCGAGGTACCAGCTCGAGCATCCACCCGTGCTCCACACGGTGCGACGCAGGCGGCGCTGGAGGTCGGCGTTCCACTCCTGCGTCGCGGCCCGGGTGGGCTCGACCGACCCGTAGCGGTGCAGGCCCATGGTGCGGACCGCCTCGCGGAGGTAGGCCACCTGCGACTCGATGATGAAGACCATGCTCGAGTGGCCGAGGCCGGTGTTGGGGCCGACCAGCATGAACAGGTTGGGGAAGCCCGGCACGGTGGTGCCCTTGTAGGCGGCCATCCCGCTCTCGCGCCACTGGTCGGCCAGCGTCCGGCCCTCGCGCCCGGTGATGTGCTCGGTGATCGGCAGCTCGGTGGTGAAGAAGCCGGTGGCCACGATCAGCACGTCGATCGGCCGCTCGACGCCGTCCTCGGTGACCACGGCGTTGCCGGTCACCTTCGCGACCCGGTCGGTGACGACCTCGACGTTGTCGGAGTCCAGCGCGGGGTAGTAGGTGTTGGAGATCAGGATCCGCTTGCAGCCGATCTCGAAGTCCGGCGTCAGCCGCTCACGAAGCTCCGGGTCGGCGACGCCCTTGGCGAGGTTGGCCAGCGCCATCTTCTTCGCGGGCAGGGCCAGCTTCGGCTGCAGCGTGAAGCCGGGGACGTAGGCCTCCCGGCCCCAGTAGATCGCGGTCCGGTAGAGCTTCTGCAGCCCCGGGACGTGGCGCAGGGCGAGCCGCTCGAGGCGGCCGTAGGTGCGGTCGTTGCGGGGCAGAACGTACGGCGCCGTGCGCTGGTAGACGTCGAGGTGGCTCGCGACCTTCTGCACCTCGGGCACGATCTGGATCGCCGAGGCGCCGGTGCCGATGACCGCGACCCGCTTGCCGGCCAGGTCGACGTCGTGGTCCCAGCGGGCGGAGTGGAAGAGCTCGCCCTGGAAGCCCTCGATCCCGTCGATCTCGGGCAGCTTCGGCTCGGACAGGCCGCCGGCGCCGAGCACCAGCGTCGTCGAGACCAGCGTGGTGCGCCCGGACGGACCGGACACCTCCACGCGCCACCGCAGCGCCTCGTCCTCCCAGGTGGCCGACTCGAGCGTGGTGTGGAAGCGGAACCGGTCCAGGGTCCCGGACTCCTCCGCGACCCGGCGGATGTAGGCCTGGATCTCCGGCTGGGGGGAGAAGGACATCGACCAGTCGGGGTTGGGCGCGAAGGAGAAGGAGTAGAGCTGGCTCGGGACGTCGCACGCCGCGCCGGGGTAGGTGTTGTCGCGCCAGGTGCCGCCGACGTCGGCGCCCTTCTCGATGACCAGGAAGTCGGTCTCCCCGTCCTCCTGCAGCTTGACCGCCGCGCAGAGGCCGGCGAACCCGGCGCCGACGATGAGGTGCTTGACGTGAGTGGCCATGCCCCCGACCGTATTGGCGTTATTGAACAAGTGTCAATAGAATGTCTTCCGTGACGCCCGACACATCACCGGACCAGCCGGCCCCGTCGCGCGAGGCCGGCGCGCGCACCCGGCTCAGCCCCGACCAGCGCCGCTCCCAGCTGCTCGACCTCGGGGTGCGGCTGCTCGCCACCCGCTCGCTCGACGAGCTCTCGATCGACCTGCTGGCCGAGGAGGCGGGGATCTCCCGGGGACTGCTCTACCACTACTTCGGCAACAAGCACGCCTTCCACGAGGCGGTCGTACGCCGCGCGGCCGACGACCTGATCGCGCAGACCGCGCCGCCGGTCGACGGTGAGCCGCTGGAGCGGCTGCTGATCTCGGTGACGGCCTACCTCGACTACGTCGAGGCCAACTACGAGGGCTACCTCTCGCTGGTCAAGGGTGCGGCCGGTGGGAACGACACCCTGCGGCAGATCTACGAGGAGGCGCGGTCGGCGCTGACCGACCGGATCTTCCGCGAGGACGCCCAGGGCGAGATCATCCCGGACACGGCGCTCTCGCGGCTGATCGTGCGCGGCTGGGCCGCGATGACCGAGGAGCTCGTGATCACGTGGGTGCAGGACCCGGCGGGCGTGACCCGCGCGGACCTGCTGGCGGTGATCGCCGCCTCGCTGCCGACGCTGGTGGAGGCCTCGCCCGCCTGAGCCGCCCGCCCCCGACAGCCGTCTGCCTCGACAGGCGCCCGACCCGCGGCACACTGGGGGCATGGACGACATCGTCGAGCTCTCGGTGGCCGAGTGCCGCGACCTGCTGGAGACCGACACCGTCGGCCGGGTCGCCTTCGTGACACCGGCCGGCCCGCGGATCGTGCCGGTGAACTACGCCCTGCACGAGGACGCGATCGAGCTGCGCACCACGGCGTACAGCGAGCTCGGCGTGTACGCCCCCGGCCACGAGATCGCCTTCGAGATCGACCAGCTCGACGGGGTGCACCGGCGTGGCTGGAGCGTCGTCGCGCACGGCGTGTGCGAGCGGCTCGAGCAGCCGGGCTCGGGGAGCTGGACCAGCGACCGGCCCGCCGACGCCCCCCGGCCCGAGCCGTGGGCCGGGGGCGTCCGCCCGCTGTGGCTGCGGCTGCCCTGGCGCGAGCTGACCGGCCGCCGGGTGGGCGACGGCCACTGGCCGCACCCGGTGGTCAGTGGCCGGGGCCGCGGCTACTGAGGTTTGGCTGGTCCCGGGTGGGCGGTGAGCTGGCCACCGTTGGCCGGCTGGAAAGGGTGGCTGACTCACCGCTGGGGCGGGGCGTCCCGGGTGGGCGGTGAGCTGGCCACCGTTGGCCGGCCGGAAACGGTGGCTGGCTCACCGCTGGGGCCGCGGGCAGGCGGCGGTTACCGGGTCCCGGTCGACAGGTCGTAGACCGTCACCCCGTCGACCGTCTTCGCCTCGAAGCTGGCCTGGACCCACGCGGCGATGGCGCTCGAGGAGCTGCCACCGGCGCTCGGTCCGCCCATGCCGCCACCGGTCCCGCCGGCGATGAAGTAGTGGATCTCGCCGTCGGCGACGTAGGCCTTGAACTGCGCGAGCGTCGGGCTGGGGTCGCTGCCGTTGAAGCCGCCGATGGCCATCACCGGCTCCTCGGTCGCCAGCTGGTAGCCGGCCGCCGAGTTGGAGCCCACCGCCGCGGCCACCCAGGTGTAGGCGTCGGCGTCGGTGCTCAGCAGCGAGGCCAGGGCGGCGGTGGGGGTGCTGCCGTCGAGCAGTCCGCCGGCGCTCGAGCCGCCCGCCGCCCCGGTGCCGTCCTGGGTGGCGCCGCCGGGGGCGGTCGTCCCTCCGGGGGCGGTCGTGCCACCCGGCATTCCCCCGGGCATCCCGCCGGGTGCCCCCGTGCCGCCCTGGGAGCTCGGCCCCGCGGTCGGGATCGAGCCGGTGTGCGGGGTGGCTGCGGTCGCGAGGGAGTACGCCGTGGGGCCGGCCAGCGCGGCCACCAGTGCGGAGACCGCCACCGCCCGGCCGGCGCGGCGCGGCAGGTGCCGGACCCCGGCCAGCATCAGGGCGGCGGCGAAGCCGAGCGTGGCGACGACGTACTTCAGCCAGGGGTGCCAGTCACCGGCCCGGTCGAGCAGGACGAACGCGAGCGCGGCGGTGAGCGCGGTGGCGAACGCCAGCAACCCCGAGGCGACCAGGGATTCGCGGTGCCGCCACAGCGTGTGGGCGCCGATCGCGACCAGCGCGGCCACGGCGGGAGCCAGGGCGACGGTGTAGTAGGCGTGGAAGATGCCGGCCATGAAGCTGAAGGTGAGCCCGGTGACCAGGAGCCAGCCGAGCCAGATCGTCAGCCCGGCCTGCACCCGTCGGCCGTCCATGCCGCGGCCGCGGGCGAACCACAGCCCGGCCACGCCGAGGACCAGCGCCGCGGGGAGCAGCCACGCGATCTGGCCGCCGATCTCGCTGTCGAACAGGCGCAGGATGCCGGTCGCGCCCCAGCCGCCGTTGCCGCCCACCGAGCCGCTCTCGTCGCCGGTGAGCCGGCCGAACCCGTTGTAGCCGAGGGTGAGCTCGAGGATCGAGTTGTCCTGGCTGCCGCCGATGTAGGGCCGCGAGGACGCCGGCCACAGCTGCACGATCGCGACCCACCAGCCGCCGGCCACGAGCATCGCGCCGAAGGCGACCAGGAGGTGCCCGATCCGGCGGCGCCACGGGACGGCGGCGAACAGGGCGTACGCCAAGGCGAGGGCCGGCAGGACCAGGAACGCCTGCAGCATCTTGGTCAGGAAGGCCAGCCCGACGAGGGCGCCGCCGAGCGCCAGCCAGCGCACCGCGCGCCCGGTCCCACCGGGTGCGGTCGCCTCGACGGCCCGCTGGGTGGCGTAGGCCGCCCCGATCAGCAGCAGCACGAGGAGCGCGTCGGGGTTGTCGAAGCGGAACATCAGCACCGCCACCGGCGTCAGCGCGAGCACGGCCCCAGCGAGCAGGCCGGCCGCCGCCGATCCCGTCGTACGACGCACCGCCGCGTGCAGCAGGGCGACCGCGGCGACACCCTCGAGGGCCTGGGGGACCAGCAGGCTCCACGACGACAGGCCGAAGACCCGCACCGAGAGCGCCATCGGCCACAGCGAGAGCGGGGTCTTGTCGACGGTGATCGAGCTCGCGGCGTCGGAGGAGCCGAAGAAGAAGGCCTTCCAGGACTCCGACCCGGCCTGGACCGCCGCGGCGTAGAAGGAGTTGGCCCACCCGGAGCTGCCGAGGCCCCACAGGTAGAGCACCGCCGTCCCGGCCAGCAGCCCGGCGAGCGCGACGCGCTCCCTCGGCCAGGGGGAGCGCGCGGGGGTGGGGGCGGGCGGTGTCGGCGGGGCGGCCGGCACCGCCGGCGGCAGGGTCTGGGTCGTCATGGCGAGCAGCCTGTCCCGCCGGTCTGGCACGCCGGTCGGACCGTCCTGTGGGGTGGCTGTGCAGATCGGCGGGGTAGTCCGTGACGCTTCCGTTGTGGAAACGGCGTTCTCCACAGCAGGAGCGTCACGGACTATCGCGGCAGCGTGACCGTGAGGGTCGTGTTGCCCGGGTGGGAGGTCAGCGAGACCTGGCCGCCGTGGGCGTGCACGATCGCGGAGACCAGCGCCAGGCCGAGGCCCGCGCCGGCGGCGGGCTCGTCGCCGTTGCCCGTCGCGCGGGTGCGCGCCGCGTCGCCGCGGGCGAAGCGCTCGAAGGCGTGGTCCACGAGGTCGGGCGGGAAGCCCGGTCCGTCGTCGTGCACCGCGAAGCTGCCCCCGTCGGGGGTGGACCGGGCGGACACGGTGACGGTGGTGCCGGCCGGGGTGTACTTGCGGGCGTTGGTCAGCAGGTTGGTCACGACCTGGTGCAGCCGCCGGTCGTCGCCGGTGACGTTGACCTCGTCCTCGGGCAGCTCGAGCCGCCAGTGGTGGTCGGGGGCGACGACCCGGGCGTCCGAGACCGCCTCGAGCAGCAGCCTGGTCAGGTCGACGGGCTCGTGCTCCAGCGGACGACCGGCGTCGAGCCGGGCGAGCAGCAGCAGGTCCTCGACCAGCGCCGTCATCCGGCCGGACTCCTCCTCGACCTTGCCGAGGGCGGCACCGATCGTGCCGGTGTCGTCGGGCCGGCGGCGGGCCAGCTCGGTGTAGCCCGCGATCGTCGTCAGCGGCGTGCGCAGCTCGTGGGAGGCGTCGGCGACGAACTGCCGCACCTGCTGCTCGCTGCGGTGCCGGGCCTCCAGCGACGACTCCACGTGCGCGAGCAGCTTGTTCAGCGCCGAGCCGACCTGGCCGACCTCGGTGCGCTCGTCGGTGAGGTGGTCGGGCACCCGCTCGGTCAGGTCGATCTCGCCCGAGGCCAGCGGCAGCTCGGCCACGGTGTGCGCGGTCTGCGCGACCTCCCGCAGCGGCCGCAGCTGGCGGCGTACGACGACCAGGCCGGCGCCGGCGGCCGCGGCGATGCCGAGCGCTCCGAAGAGGGCCTCCCACAGCCCAGCTGCGAGACCGGGCCGTCGACCGCGGAGGTGGGTAGCCCCACGATGATCCGACCCTGGGGCGTCTGCTGGCTGGCGACGCGGTACTCGCCGTACCCGGGTACGACGGTGTCGTGACCGTTCCCGTCGGCGGGCACGCGGCCGAGCATCGCGATCGTCGACGCGTCGAGGTAGTGGGTGCCGTCCTCGGTCTGGATCTGCACGCCGGACCCGCCCGGGGCGATCACCCCGGCCATGATGTCCAGGCGGGGGCCGTCGAACGGCCGGTTGTCGCGGTCGTTGTCACCCGGGGGCTGCACCGCCCCGCCACCGGGGCTCTGGTGGGCGGCGGCAGCCACCGACTGGCCGAGAGACGCCTGCACGTCGCGGTCGAGCCGCCCGGAGAGGTAGGAGTGCAGGCCCAGCGTCGCCGCACCGGCGATGAGCGCGGCGACGATCGCCACCAGCAGGACCGCGGTGAGGACCAGGCGGGCGGTGAGGGAGGCGAACGCCGACCTCAGGCGGTTCATCACGCCGGCTTCAGCACGTAGCCCGCGCCACGCATGGTGTGGATCATCGGGTCGCGGCCGGCGTCGATCTTCTTGCGCAGGTAGGAGATGTAGAGCTCGACGACGTTCGCCTGTCCGCCGAAGTCGTAGTTCCACACGCGGTCCAGGATCTGCGCCTTCGACAGCACCCGGCGCGGGTTGCGCATCAGGAAGCGCAGCAGCTCGAACTCCGTCGCGGTCAGCGAGATCTCCTCACCGTTGCGGAAGACCTCGTGGCTGTCCTCGTCCAGCTCGAGGTCGCCCACCACCAGCACCGAGGACGTCGCGGCCTGGCGGGCGCCGGCCCGGCGCATCAGGCCGCGCAGCCGCGCCACGACCTCCTCCAGGGAGAACGGCTTGGTCACGTAGTCGTCGCCCCCGGCGGTCAGCCCCGCCACCCGGTCCTCGACCGCGTCCCGCGCGGTGAGGAACACGACCGGTACGTCGGGGTCGGTGCTGCGCATCCGGCGCAGGACCTCGAGGCCGTCGAAGTCCGGCAACATCATGTCCAGCACCACCGCGTCCGGGCGGAAGTCCTTGGCGAGGGACACCGCCTTGGAGCCGGTGAACGCCGTCGCCACCTCCCAGCCCTCGTACCGCAGTGCCATCGAGATCAGCTCGGCGATGTTCACCTCGTCGTCGACGACGAGCACGCGCAGGGGGGACCCGTCGGCCCTGGTCAGCTCCATGGGGACCATCGTGCCCGCACCGGGGCCGGGAACAACTGTGCACTCGCTGTGCGAAACCTGTGACGCCGAGGTGCCGGGCGGGGCGGTAGCCGGCTCATCGCGGCACCACAGGCTTCGCACAGACGACGCGGTGAGAGTCGCCGCCATGGACGAGCAGACCTCACCCGACCCGATCCCCACCGCCCCGACCGCCGCCGGTGCCCCGGGCAGCCGACCCGCCCTGCGGGACCGGGTGCTCGGCTGGCGCGGCGTCACCGGCGTCGCCCTGGCCAGCGGTGATCCTCGGCGGTGCCGGCGGCGCCGTCCTCGGTGCCGTCAGCAACGGTGGCGACAGCGGGGGACCGGGCGGCTTCGGTGGCTTCCGCGGACCGGGGATGATGCAAAGCTCCCAGAACCAGCAGAACCAGCAGCTGCCGGACGGCCTGCCCGGCAACCAGGGCCAGACGCCGCCGACGGGGACGCCCGGCCAGCTCCCGCCCAGCACCGCTCCCCAGCAGGAGGAGCAGAACAGCTGACCGGGGTAACCCGTTCGCCACGGCCACCGGCACGCGGGCACAATGGCCGACATCATGTCCGGCCCGGCACCCGCAGATCTTGCGATCACCTACCCGCCCGAGCTGCCGGTCACCCAGCGCCGTGAGGACATCGCCGCCGCGATCCGCGACCACCAGGTCGTGATCGTCGCCGGCGAGACCGGCTCGGGCAAGACCACCCAGATCCCCAAGATCTGCCTCGAGCTCGGCCGCGGCCGTCGTACCCAGACCGGGCAGGGCAGGGGCGGCAAGCCCCGCTGGAGCGGCGGCCTGATCGGGCACACCCAGCCGCGCCGGATCGCCGCTCGCTCGGTGGCGGAGCGGATCGCCGAGGAGCTCGGGACCGAGCTCGGCGACCTGGTGGGCTACCAGGTCCGCTTCACCGACCGCACCTCGCGCGCCAGCCGCGTGAAGCTGATGACCGACGGCATCCTGCTCGCCGAGCTCCAGCGCGACCGGATGCTGCGCAGGTACGACACGATCATCATCGACGAGGCCCACGAGCGCAGCCTCAACATCGACTTCCTGCTCGGCTACCTGCGCCGGCTGCTGCCGAAGCGGCCCGACCTGAAGCTGATCATCACCTCGGCCACCATCGACCCCGAGCGGTTCGCCCGCCACTTCGCCGACCGGCGCGGCAACCCCGCGCCGATCATCGAGGTCTCGGGGCGCACCTATCCCGTCGAGGTCCGCTACCGGCCGCTCATGGAGCTGGCGGAGGCCGACGAGGAGGGCGAGGCGGTCGTCCGCGACCAGACCGAGGCGATCGTCGACGCCGTCAAGGAGCTCTCGGCCGAGGGGCCGGGCGACATCCTGGTGTTCCTGCCCGGCGAGCGCGAGATCCGAGACACCGCCGACGCCCTCTCGGACCTGACCACGTCGACCCGCGGCGGCGGGACCGAGATCGTGCCGCTCTACTCCCGGCTCTCCGCGGCCGAGCAACACAAGGTCTTCCAGCGCCACACCAGCCGCCGGGTCGTGCTCGCCACCAACGTCGCCGAGACCTCGCTCACCGTCCCCGGCATCCGGTACGTCGTCGACAGCGGCGTCGCGCGGATCAGCCGCTACTCCGCACGCACCAAGGTCCAGCGGCTGCCCATCGAGCCGATCAGCCAGGCGTCCGCCAACCAGCGCTCCGGCCGGTGTGGCCGCGTCGAGGCGGGCATCGCGATCCGGCTCTACTCCGAGGAGGACTTCGAGTCCCGGCCGGAGTTCACCGACCCCGAGATCCTGCGGACCAACCTCGCCTCGGTGATCCTGCAGATGACCTCGCTCGGGCTCGGCGAGATCGGGCGGTTCCCGTTCGTGGAGCCGCCGGACAAGCGCAACGTCAGCGCCGGCGTGCAGCTGCTCGAGGAGCTCGGCGCCCTCGGCGCCGGCAAGGAGGCCCCGCAGCTGACCCGGGTCGGCCGCCGCCTGGCCCGGTTGCCGATCGACCCGCGGCTGGCCCGGATGATCATCGAGGCCGAGCGGCTCGGCTGCGTGCGCGAGGTCGTCGTGATCGCGGCGGCGCTCTCCCTGCAGGACCCGCGCGAGCGCCCCGCGGAGATGCAGGCGCAGGCCGACCAGCAGCACGCCCGGTTCAAGGCCGAGGACAGCGACTTCCTGACCTGGCTGAACCTGTGGCGCTACCTCAAGCAGCAGCAGCGCGAGCTGTCCTCCTCGGCGTTCCGGCGGATGTGCAAGCGGGAGTTCCTCAACTACCTGCGAGTGCGGGAGTGGCAGGACTTCGAGTCCCAGCTCCGGCAGGTCTGCAAGGAGATGGACATCGACGTCGGTCACCCGGCCGACAATCCTGACGCCGACGGCATCCACCAGGCGCTGCTCTCCGGGCTGCTGTCCCACATCGGGCTCCTCGAGGAGCGCGAGAAGGAGAGGTCGGGCAGCGGCCGGCGCCCGATGCGGGAGTACCTCGGCGCCCGCGGCGCCCGGTTCGCGATCTTCCCGGGCAGCGGGCTGGCCCGGAAGAACCCGCAGTTCCTGATGGCCGGCGAGCTCGTCGAGACCAGCCGGCTGTGGGCCCGCCAGAACGCCGCGATCAAGCCCGAGTGGGCCGAGCACCTCGGCGAGCACCTGGTCAAGCGCAGCTACAGCGAGCCGCACTGGAGCAGGAAGCGGGCCTCGGTGATGGCCCACGAGCGGGTCACCCTGTACGGCGTCCCGCTGGTCGCCGACCGGTTGGTGAGCTACGGCAAGGTCGACCCGGACCTTGCTCGCGAGCTGTTCATCCGCCACGCGCTCGTGTACGGCGAGTGGGGTGAGCTCTCGTCTGGCCGCCACAAGTTCTACGAGAAGAACCTCGCCCTGCTGGAGGAGGCGGAGGAGCTCGAGCACCGGGCCCGCCGCCGCGACATCGTCGTCGACGAGCACACCCTCTTCGACTTCTACGACGCCCGGGTGGGCGCCGACGTGGTCAGCGGAGCACACTTCGACCAGTGGTGGAAGCGGGCCAGGCGGGAGCAGCCGGAGCTGCTCACCTTCGAACCGGCGATGCTGACCCACGACACCGCCGCGGAGGTCCGGGCGGCGGACTACCCGGAGACCTGGGCCGGGGAGGGGCTGACCTTCCCGATCAGCTACCACTTCGAGCCCGGGGCGGCCGACGACGGGCTCACCATCGAGGTGCCCGTCGCCACGCTCAACCGGGTCGCCGCCGACGACTTCTCCTGGAACGTGCCGGGCCTGCGCGAGGAGCTGGTCACCAGCCTGATCCGCAGCCTGCCGAAGAACCTGCGGGTCAACTTCGTCCCCGCCCCCAACCGGGCGCGCGAGTTCCTCGCGGCCGTGCCGCCGGGGGAGGAGCCGCTGCTCGACGCCCTCGAGCGCTACTTCCGGTCGACCACCGGCGTCGTCGTGCCCCGCGACGCGTGGGACTGGAGCAAGGTCCCCGACCACCTGCGCCCGACCTACCGGGTCGTCGACGACGCCGGGGCCGAGCAGGCGCGCGGCAAGGACCTCGAGGCGCTCAAGGAGCCGCTGCGCCCGACGTTCGCGCAGGCCATCGCCGAGGTGGCCGCCGACAGCGGGATCGCGCGGACCGGCGAGACCGACTGGGTCTTCGGCACCATCGAGTCCTCCTTCATCCAGAAACGGGCCGGCCACGAGGTCCGCGGCTACCCCGGGCTGGTCGACGAGGGCGCGACCGTCGGCCTGCGGGTGCTCGGCTCGGAGTCCGAGCAGGAGGCGCAGCACCGGCTCGGGGTCCGGCGCCTGCTCCTGCTGACCACCCCGTCGCCGGTCAAGGCGGTGCTCGACGGGCTCGACAACGCCCAGAAGCTCGGGCTGGCCGGGTCGCCGTACCCCTCCGTCGCGGAGCTGCTCGACGACTGCCGCGCGGCCGTCCTCGGCAGCCTCGTCGACGCGCGGCCCCCGGTGCGCGACGAGGCGTCGTTCGCGGCCCTGCGGGCCGCCGCCGGCCAGGAGCAGGAGGCCCACCTGCGGGCGGTGCTCGCAGACGTGATCGCCGTGCTGGATGCCTGGCGGCAGGCGGAGAAGGCGCTCAGCGGCCGGGCGGACATGACGATGCTGCCGGCCCTGTCGGACATGAAGGCCCAGCTCGCCCGGCTCGTCCACCGCGGCTTCGTGGGCGAGGCCGGCGCCACCCAGCTGCGCCGCTACCCGGCCTACCTCACGGCCCTGCGGCACCGCCGCGAGCGGCTGCCCGAGCAGGTCAACCGGGACCGTCAGCTGATGGACCAGATCGGCGATCTGCAGGACGCCTGGTTGCACCAGGTCGAGGCGCTGCCCGAGGGCCGCCCCCCGGGCGCCCATCTGCGGCAGGTCCGCTGGATGCTCGAGGAGTACCGCATCTCGCTGTGGGCCCAGCACCTCGGCACGCCGTACTCCGTCAGCGACCAGCGGATCCGGAAGGCTTTGCACGCGGGGGACCGGGCCGCGTCGTAGCCTGAACCGGTGACCAGCCGACCGCACCACCGTCCGATGACTCCGGGAGCGGGCTTCTTCGAGTCCATCACCGGTGGCGTCGACCCGGCGCTGGTGAGCGAGGCGGCCGACCGCGCCGCCACCCTGCTGGTGCGCGGAGCCCGCGAGGCCGACGACGACCAGATCGCGGAGCGGCTGCTGCACCTCGCCGACACCGAGGGCATCGAGGCCATCGCCGAGGTCTGGTCAGGCTCGCCGGCCGACTCCCTGGCCGGCTGCCTGTGGCGCCTCTACCTGCTCCGCTCGTGGGTGTACGCCGATCCGGCCGCGGTCGCCGCCGAGTTCGAGGCCGGCCGGGCCCGTGCCCAGGTCGCCCGGGTGGTCGCGGGCGTCGCCGACCCGCCCGGGCCGGACGAGCTCAAGGCGATGGTCGACCAGGTGCTGCGGGGGATCGCCGGCAGCGACTTCGCCGACGTGCTGCTCCGGGCCGCTGCCTTCGCCCGGGTGGTCGCCACCGGCCGGGCGGCGCTCCCCGGACCGACCGAGGTGGAGGTGCGCCGGATGCTGGTGCTCGCCGAGCAGCTCGAGGCCGCCGGCCACGTGGAGCTGCGGCACGGCCTCGCCTGAGGCTCCTCCGACGGGTCCGGTCCGCCGCGACCAACCGGTGTGTGCGCCGCGTCATGGCGAGAATGCCTTGAGTGGCTCGCCCGGCGTCGTATGGTGGTTCTTCGGAGTACGTCGGGCCGCGGCAGCCCCGGGTCCCAACATAAGCCGCTACGAGCGGCCACGCGCCGTGAGGCGCTCCCGGTCCGGCGTACTCCTCCTTCTCCACCTCAGCCGGTCTCCTAGGCTCCTCGTCATGGTGAGACTCCGGGACCTCCGTTCGCTCCTCCGTCCGAGGCGGGCCGGCCGGGCCCCGGGGCGCCGGGACACGCTCGGCTACGCCCCACGGGCTGACGGCCGTGCCGACGTCGGCGAGGTCGTCTGGGCCTGGGTGCCCTACGAGGAGAACGACGGGCGCGGCAAGGACCGCCCGGTGCTGCTGGTCGGGCAGCGACGGTCGGCGCGCGGGTTCCAGTGGCTCGGCCTGATGCTGACCAGCAAGGACCACGACCGTGACGCTGCCGACGAGGCGCGCTGGGGTCGGCAGTGGATGGACGTCGGGACCGGGGACTGGGACCGCGAGCGCCGGCCCAGCGAGGTGCGGCTCGACCGGCTCATCGTGCTGGAGCCCGACGCGGTCCGCCGCGAGGGGGCCGCGCTGGACCGGGCGACGTTCGACGAGGTGGTCAGGGCCGCGAGCGCGCTGCACGCGCTCGGCTGAGCAGCGGGCACCGGGGCCGAGCGACCCCTCAGGCGAAGGTGCGGGAGATCCGGCGCACCGCCGCCCGCGCCGGGGCGCGGTGGTCGGGGTAGTCCGCCGAGGGCGCGGTGATCTCGACCAGGCACAGGTAGGCGCCGTGGGCGACGATCCCGAGGTCGGCGGTGCGCGCCCGGCGCGGGGTGGCGCCGTACGTCGCGCGGTAGTGCTCGCCGGCACCGGACACGACGTCCACGTCACGCATCGGCCCGACCTCGGCCTCGCAGTCCTCGCGCCACGACCGGAGCACCTCGCGGGCCCGCCACGCGGACTTGGCGTCGGCGAACCGGGCCACCACCTGGGTCGCCGCGCGACCGTTCTCGTCCTGGGGGTCCACGTAGGTACGGCGCACGGCGCTCACCGCCCCGATGGTCTGCAGCGAGGTCTTCTGGCAGGCGCCCACGCCTCCGGAGGTCTCCGGGCCGGTGTCGCCGACGGTCCAGCCGCCCTCGGTGCCCGGTGTCATGTCCGGCATGTCCTCGGCGGCGAGCAGGTGCGCCTCCAGCGCCGCCGGCCGGGCATTCCCGCTTGGTGCGATCGCCTGGCGCCCGCTCCGCGACGGGCGCGCCGTCGCGGTCCGTGTCGGGGCGGTCCGTGTCGGGGCGGACGAGGGGGACGACTCGACGCCCGACTGTGGGGTCGGGGAGGCGTCCCGGGACTGCCCGGAGGGGGCATCCCCCTGCCGCTGCAGGCGTGCCGACGCGGTCGAGGGCTGGTCCGCGGACCCGGAGGTGCCGCACCCGCCGGCGACCAGGGCCAGTGCCACTAGGGGCAGCAGGGGACGGAGCGAGCGCGTGGGCCGGATCACGCACTGATCGTAGGGATCGGGAGGCCGCCGACGGCGGTGCGACATGCCCCCCGCGGGTTACTTGCCGGTCGGTAAGGTAGTGCCCCGTGGCGCTCCCCCGCGGGAGGCGCCTCAGGCGACACGTGACCAGCGAGTCGGACGAGGGTGTGAAGGGGTGCAGGTGAGGGTGCGTCGCAGGTCAGGGGTGGTCGCTGCGACCGCGATCATCATGAGCCTGCCGCTGTTGTGCGGGGCGTTGACGGGCTGCGACGACGGCGGCGCACAGCCCGGGCCGACCCTGCGCAGCGGCAGCACGGAGCCGAGCGCCCCGAAGGCCCAGCTCACGTTCGGCGTCTACGGGCCGAAGGACGAGACCAGCGAGTTCCAGGGCGTGGTCGACAGCTTCAACGCCCAGTCCGCGGAGAGCCGGGTCCGGCTGCACACGTGGTCCAGCCACGGCGCCATGATGGCGGACCTCCGCTCCGGCGGTGGTCCGGCGTCACACCTGCCCGACATCTTCATGGCCTCGCGCAGCGACCTCAGGTGGCTGCAGGGCAAGCACCTCACCCAGCCGGTCGACGAGCTGCTCGACGAGCGTGGCATCGACTTCGGTGACGGCTACTCGCGTGACGCCCTCGAGGCGTTCAGCGCCGACAACCGCTGCAGTGCATGCCGTACTCGATCTCGCCGATGGTCATCTACTACAACACCAGGCTGGTCGACTTCGCGAAGATGAGGGCGCGCGGGCCTCTCCGCCCCGGACCCGGCGAGCTCCAGCCCGCGCTGGACCTTCGACCAGTTCACCGCCGCGGCGCAGTTCGCCACCCGGCCGCGGAAGGGCACCCGAGGTGTCTACATCGCGCCGACGCTGACCGGGCTGGCGCCGTTCATCTACTCCGGCGGCGGCAAGATCTTCGACGACGAGTCCGCGCCCACCACCCTCGCCTTCTCCGACGACAGCACGCAGGGCGCGCTGCAGCGCACCCTGCCGCTGCTGCGCGATCCGCACGTCACCCTGACCCAGGACCAGCTGGCGAAGGCCTCGCCGATGCAGTGGTTCGAGCGCGGGCGGCTCGGCATGATCGCCGGCTACCGGTCGATGGTGCCCGCGCTCCGGCAGGTGCCGGGGCTGAGCTTCGACGTGATGCCGATGCCCACCCTGGACAGCTGGTCCACCGTCGGTGACATCAGCGGGCTGTGCCTGTCGGCCCGGGCGGCCAGCACCCCGGAGGCCGCGGACTTCCTGGTCCAGGCCTCGAGCGCGAAGTCGGTCGGGCGGGTCGTCCGGTCCGGCTACCTGGTGCCGGCCAACCTCGAGGCCGCCTCCTCCGACGACTTCCTGCAGCCCGGGCGGCTGCCGGAGCACGCGGCGGTGTTCAACAGCAGCGTCCGAACGCTCCACCTGAACCCGCTGATCGACTCGGGCCCGCAGCTCGAGCAGGCGGTCTCGGGCAGCCTCCAGGACCTCCTGAACGTGCCCGTGCTCGACCTCCCCGCCCTCGGCGAGCAGATCGACGCCGAGTCGCGCAGCGTGCTGGCGCCGGGGGGCGCCTCCGACAGCCCGACCCCGAGCGGCGGCTAGAGCGGGATCAGGCCTCCGGCGACGGGTCGTCCGGCGACCCGTCCGCCTGCGGGTGGACCGGAGCGGCATCGGCCTCGAGGACGGCGCTGGTCAGGACCGGCGCGGCGAGCCCGATCTGCCAGCTGCGTGCGCCGTACGCCGCCAGCTGGGCCGCGATCTCGTCGAGCAGGGTCCCCGGCTCGCGGGTCCGCGGGGGCGTCCACAGCGTGCGGCGCAGGTAGTCGGGGGTCAGCAGGTTCTCCACCGGCATGCCGTGCTGCTCGGCGATCACGCCCATCTGCGCGCGGGCGAGCTGCAGGCGCTTCGCGGCCACCGGGTCCTTCTCGGCCCAGGCGCGGGGGAGCGGGGGACCGTCGCCCCGGGGTGAGCGGGTGGGGAGGTCGTCCTCGGCCATCTCCTGCACGTCGCGCAGGGCGGCCACCCAGCGGCTCGCGTACCGCTCGGCGCCGCGGCCGTGGAAGCCCCGGGTCTTGAGCAGGGCCCCTCGGTCGGCCGGCATCGCCTGGGCCGCCGCCACGATGGCCGAGTCGGGGATGATCCGGCCCGGGGTCACGTCGCGCTGCTCCGCGATCTGGTCACGGGTCTCCCACAGCGCGCGGACCGCGCCGAGGGCGCGACGCCCGCGGACCCGGTGCAGACCCGAGGTGCGTCGCCAGGCATCGACCCGGGCGGCGGGTTCGAACCCGCGCAGTGCGTCGAACTCCTGGCGGGCCCAGTCGTCCTTGCCGGCGGCGACCAGCTCCGCGGCCAGGGCGTCACGCAGCTCCACGAGCACCTCGACGTCCAGCGCGGCGTAGTCGAGCCACGGCTCGGGCAGCGGGCGGGTGGACCAGTCGACGGCGGAGTGCTCCTTGGCGAGCCGGAAGCCGAGCAGCGTCTCGACCAGTGTCGCCAGGCCGACGCGGGGGTAGCCCAGCAGCCGGCCGGCGAGCTCGGTGTCGAACAGGATGGTCGGGCGCAGCCCCACCTCGGCCAGGCACGGCAGGTCCTGGGTGGCGGCGTGCAGGATCCACTCGGTGCCCTCGAGGGCCTCCTGGAGGGGGGCGAGGGAGACGAAGGCGATCGGGTCGACGAGCGCGGTCCCGGCGCCCTCGCGGCGCAGCTGGATCAGGTAGGCCCGCGAGGAGTAGCGGTAGCCCGAGGCGCGCTCCGCGTCGATCGCCACCGGGCCGGACCCGGCGGCGAGCGCGGCGCAGTAGTCGCGCAGCGCCGGCTCGGTCTCGATGACGGGTGGCAGGCCGTCGCGCAGGGTCAGCAGCGGCTTGTCCACTGCCTCCGTCGGCTGCTGGTCCCCCTGCTCGTCGCGGGGCTGCTCGACGGGCGCCTGCTCGACGGAGGACGGGTCCTCGGGAGGCTGGTCGTCGGAGGGTGCAGCGAGGGGGGCCATGGAGGTCAGTGTGCCGAACCCCGCTGGCCGCGGCGGCTGGGCATCACCGTCACGCCCTCGGGGACCGGCGGGAGGCCCACCGCGGTGCACAGCAGCTCGCCCCACGCCTCGACGTGCGGGGCCAGGTCGAGCGGGACTCCGGGGGCGGCCTTCGGGTCGGGTTGCGGCGACCACGAGGCCCGGATCTCGAGCTGGGCGGTGCCGCCCTCGTCGGACATGCCGCCGAAGCTCTCGGTCGCGACCCGGGTCACGGTGCCGGACGCGGCGGCGAACGTCGCGCCGTGCGCGTCGAGCGCCTCGGTCAGCCACGACCAGCCGACGGCGGCGAGCAGCGGGTCGGTGATCAGCTCGGGGTCGATCTCCGCGCGGGTGTAGGCCACCAGGCGGAACGTGCCCTCCCAGGCGTCGTTGCCCGCCGGGTCGTGCAGCAGGATGATCCGGCCGGTGCCGACGTCGATGTCGTCGACCGTCACGTCGGCCGACAGTGCCGAGGCGTACGGGGCGATCCGCTGCGGCGCCGGCATCTCCTCGCAGAAGACCTCGGGGCGCAGACGTGCCGCATGCATGCTGTTCACAGCCTCCCGGAACTCCGGGGGGACAGCGCCCGCACCCGTTCCCGGGTGCGTCTCCTGACGGACGACCATGTGTTCACAGTAGGTCGGTCGCCCGCTGTCGATGTGCGAACACGCCGACTGACCTGCGAGGATTCGCCGGGTGAGCAGCCGACCCGAACTCTCCGAGAGCGCGTTCCTCAAGGCCGCGCGCGGCGAGCCCGTGCCCCACACGCCGGTCTGGTACATGCGGCAGGCCGGTCGATCGCTGCCGGAGTACCTGCGCGTCCGCGAGGGCGTGGGGATGCTCGAGTCCTGCATGGACCCGAGCTCGTCGTCGAGATCACCATGCAGCCCGTGCGCCGGTACGGCGTCGACGCGGCCATCTTCTTCTCCGACATCGTGCTGCCGCTCAAGGCGGTCGGGGTCGACCTCGACATCAAGCCGGGCATCGGTCCCGTGGTGGCCGAGCCGTCCGCACGCTCGCCGACGTCGAGGCCATCCCCGACCTGACGCCCGAGCACGTTCCCTTCATCACCGAGGCGGTCCGCGGCCTTGTCGGGGAGCTCGGCGGCACCCCGCTCATCGGGTTCGCCGGTGCCCCGTTCACGGTCGCGTCGTACCTCGTCGAGGGCGGTCCCTCCAAGGAGCACGCGCGCACCAAGGCGATGATGTTCGGCGCCCCGGAGGTCTGGGACGCGCTGATGCGCAAGATCGCCGGCATCGCGGCCGCCTACCTCGAGGTGCAGGTGGCCGCCGGCGCCAGCGCCGTGCAGCTCTTCGACTCCTGGGCCGGTGCTCTCACCCCGGCGACTACCGCGCGCAGGTGATGCCGCACTCGGCGGCCGTGCTCGAGCGAGCGGGCGCGCTGGGCGTGCCGCGCATCCACTTCGGGTGGGCACCTCCAACCTGCTCTCCCTCATGGGCGAGGCCGGAGCCGACATCGTCGGTGTCGACTGGCGGATGCCGCTCGCCGACGCGATCCCGCTGGTCGGCGACCGCGCGGTGCAGGGCAACCTCGACCCGACGCTGGTGTTCGCACCCACGGACGTGATGACGGCGCGCGCCGCCGAGGTGATCGAGGCCGGTCGCGCCGCGCGCGGCCACATCTTCAACCTCGGCCACGGGGTCATCCCCTCGACCGACCCCGACCAGCTCAAGCGGCTGACGGAGTTCGTGCAGTCCTACCCGGTGGCCTAGGACTTCTTGGCGGCCTGTGCCCGTCGGGCCGGGGACTTCCTGGCCGTCTTCTTCGTGGCGCCCTTCGCGGGACCGCTGGGGCGGAGCCGGACCCGCACCGGCTCGCCCTGGGACTGCGCGACCTCCACGTAGTCCTGGGCGCGAGCGAGCTCCACGAGCTTGGGCCAGCCGTAGTTGCGCGAGTCGAAGGACGGGTTGTTCCGGCTGATGTGGCTGCCCACCGCGGACAGCGTCGTCCAGCCGTCGTCGTGGGAGGTGGAGTCGATCGCGGCCACCAGGATCCGGCGCAGGTCCGGCAGCGGGGCGGCCTCCTCGTCGGGCTCGTCGGGTTCGCCGGCGCTCTCCCGGCTGTCGAGGACCTCGAGGTAGATGAACCGGTCGCAGGCCGCCACGAGCGACTCGGGGGTACGCCGCCGGCCGAGCCCGATCACGGTCTGGCCCGACTCACGCAGCCGGGTCGCGAGCCGGGTGAAGTCGCTGTCGCTGGAGACGATCGCGAAGCCGTCGAGGTTGCCGGAGTAGAGCAGGTCCATCGCGTCGATGATCAGCGCCGAGTCGGTGGAGTTCTTGCCCTTCGTGTAGGAGAACTGCTGGATCGGCTGGACCGCGTGGCGGTGCAGCTCCTCCTTCCACGGGGCCAGCTGCTGGGTGGTCCAGTCGCCGTAGGCGCGCTTGACGGTCGGTACGCCGTACTTGGCCAGCTCCTCGAGCAGCGCGCTCAGGCTGGTGGCCGAGGTGTTGTCGGCGTCGATCAGGACCGCGAGTCGGCTGGAGGCTGGCACGCGGACAGCCTCGCACGGCCACCTCGCCGGGCGCACGGGTACGCGCAGGTCAGGCCGCCGGCGCCGGCGGGACGTGCCTGCGCCGTCGGACCACCCGCAGCAGGGGGAGGGCGATGAGTCCGAGCACCAGGAGCACCACCGCGAACGGCAGGACGGCGCCCATCACGGTGGCGAGCACCACGGCGACCGCCGTCAGCCCGTGCCAGCCGCCGGAGAGGCCGGCGAGGAAGCCGGTGCGGTCCTCGTGGTGCGCGGCCACGGGACGGTGCAGGTGGTCGACCTCGACGGTGATCGTGCTGCGCGACGTCTGGTCGGCCAGGTAGGCGGACCGCTGCTCGAGCGAGTCGAGTGCGGCCTGGCGCTGGGAGAGCTCGGACTCGATCAGCACGATGTCGCGCAGGTTCTCGGCCCTGCCGAGCAGGGTCTCGACGCGGTGGACACTGCGCCGCTGGGCCTGCAGCCGGGCGCGGGTGTCGATGACCTGGGTCGTCACGTCCTTGGTGTCGGCCTGGGCCCACGTGAGCTCCCCGACGCCGCGCAGCGCCTGCATGGCCCGGTCGAAGTGGCCGGAGGGGATCCGCAGCACCAGGTGTGCGCTCACGGCGTGGCCGGCGTCGTCGGACTCGGTGCGGTCGGAGGTCACCTCGCCGCCGTACCGCTGCGCGACGCGGCGTACGTCGCTGCGCGCGGCCGCGACGTCGGCCGCGCGCAGCGACACCTCGCCCTGGGAGATCTCCTTGCGGGGAGCCAGCGACTGGTCCGGCACGCCGGCCTGCTGGGCGACAGGGGCGGCCCTGCCTGCGGCCGGCGCGCCGGCGGCGACGCCCGCCCGGTCGCCGGAGACGGAGGAGGCGGTGTCGCTCGTGGAGCCGCCCGAGCCCGAGGAGCAGGCGCTCAGGGTGGCAGCCGGACCGACGACCAGGGCGAGGACGGCCAGGGTCGCGAGGGCGAGCCGTCGCGGCGGGAGGAGTCGGGAGGTCATGCGGGATGGGACGACGGCCCCCGCTCCGAGGTTCCCTGCCGGTAGTCCCGGGCGTGCGCGACCAGCGCCGCCTGCAGGTCCCGCACCGGGTGGGGGATGCGCTCGCCGCGGCGCTGCCGCAGGACCAGGGTGATGGCGGTGCGGTCCCCGGAGATCGGGCGGTGGGTGATCAGGCCGGCCCGCTCGAGCGGGTCGCCCACCACGCTGTAGTCGGGCAGCACCGTCACACCGAGGCCCTCCGCCACCATCACCTTGCCCAGCTCCGCACCGTCGGTCGTCCAGCTCACCGGAGGCATCTCGGTGCCGAACAGCCGGTGCGCGAAGCGGTGCATCAGGTAGCCCGCGCGCATCGCCACGAACGGCTCGGCACGCAGCCGCTCGATCGTCACCTGGTCCTGGGTCGCCAGGTCGTGGTCGGCGCGGCAGACCACGACCGGCCGGCCGTGGACGAGGGCCTGGCTGACCAGGTCGGGCGGTGCGTCGTCGCCCTCCAGCACGTTGACCAGGCCGAGGTCGAGGCTGCCGTCGAGCAGCGCCTGGTTGATCTCGGACTGCTGGGTGTTGATCACCTCGACCGTGGTGGTCGGGTGGGCCGTGCGGAAGTCGGTCAGCGCCGGCGCCAGCAGCGTCGACGTCGCGGTGCTGACGGTGCCCATCCGGATCACCCGCGTGTTGGTGGCCTGGTCGCCGGCGGCGGTGCGCAGCCGCGCCACGGCCTCGAGCACCTCGACCATGTTCTGCTGCAGCTCGCGGCCGCGCCGGCTGATCCGGGCGCCCGACCGGTGCCGGTCCAGGAGCGTCACGCCGAGCTCGCGCTCGAGCTTGCTCACCGCCTCGCTCAGGGCCGGCTGCGACAGGTGCAGGTGCTCGCTCGCGCGCCGCAGCGACCCGTGCTGGGTGACGGCGGCGACGTACTCGAGCTGCTCGATCCGCACGACGGTCTCCTTCCGCGGGGTGACAGGCAACGCCTGTCACCCCATCGACGACTCCGCCCGCGTGGCGGGGCGGTTCGGCTTGAACTGGATCTGAAAGTACAGCAACATGCTCGACATAAGCGATCTAAGGACTGGAGGGCACGACGTCATGAGCGCAGGAACCACCTGGTCGACCACGGAGCTCGAGACCGTCGGGTCCCGGGTCCCGGTGCTGACCGCCGCGCAGGCGGTGCGCATCGCCGGTCTCCTCGCCGACGCGCTGTCGGTCGAGGCGGCCCACCGCGACGCCCACCGGGTCCTGCCTGCCACCGAGCTGGAGTCACTGACGGCCTCGGGACTGCTGGCGATCACCGTGCCGGCCGAGCACGGCGGGGCGGACCTGCCGGCGGAGACGGTGGCCGAGGTCTTCCGGCTGATCGCCTCCGGCGACCCCAGCGTGGCGCAGATCCCGCACAGCCACTTCGTCTACGTCAACGCGCTGCGCCACCAGGGCACCACGGCCCAGCAGGAGTTCTTCTTCGGCGAGGTGCTCGCCGGCAAGCGGTTCGGCAACGCCCAGTCGGAGGTCGGCACCAGGCACGTCCGCGACATTCGTACGACGCTGACACCGTCCGGGGCGGGCTGGCTGCTCAACGGCACCAAGGGCTACAGCACGGGCGCGCTCTTCGCCGACTGGATCCCGGTGCTCGCCCACCTCGACACCGAGTCCGATCCGGGGCAGGGCCCGCTCCACGTGGCCTGGGTCGAGCGGACCGCGCCCGGGGTCACCGTCGTCGACGACTGGGACGGTCTCGGCCAGCGGACGACGGCCAGCGGCACGGTCGTCCTCCAGGACGTGGCCGTGCAGGCCGCGCGGATCACGCCCTACCACCTCACCTTCGAGGGACCGCAGACCTACGGGGCCTTCGCCCAGCTGCTGCACGCCGCGATCGACGCCGGCATCGCCCGCGCGGCGCTGGCGGAGGCGGCGGCCTTCGTCTCGACCAAGAGCCGTCCCTACCCGGACGCCGGGGTCGAGCGGGCGATCGACGACCCGCTCGTCGTGCACGCCTTCGGCGAGATGGAGCTCCAGGTCCGGGCGGCGGAGGCCCTGCTGGTCGAGGCCGGGCCGCGCCGTCGACGCCGCTGACGCGGACCTCACGGAGCAGAGCGCAGCGCTCGCCAGCCTCGCCGTCGCGGCCGCCCGCGCGTCCTCCACCCAGGCCTCGGTCGACGTCAGCAGCCGGCTCTTCGAGGTCGCCGGCACCCGTTCGGCGCTCGCCAGCCTCGACCTCGACCGGCACTGGCGCAACGCCCGCACCCACACCCTGCACGACCCTGCCGCGTGGAAGGTGCAGCACCTCGGCCGCTTCGCGGTCGACGGCACCCTGCCGCCCAACCACGGTCAGCTCTGAGGAAAGGATCCGCATGACCTCCCCCCTGAAGTTCCACTGGTTCCTGCCGACCAACGGCGGTGACGGCCGCCAGGTCGTCGGCGGCGGGCACGGCGTCGACGCCATCCCGTCCGGCCGTCCGGCCTCCGTGGCCTACCTCGGCCAGGTCGCCCGCGGCGCGGAGGACATGGGCTTCGACGCCGCGCTCACCCCGGCGGGCGCCTGGTGCGAGGACGCCTGGCTCTCCACCGCGATGCTCAGCCAGGTCTCGGAGCGGCTGAAGTTCCTGGTCGCCTTCCGGCCCGGGCTGGTCTCCCCGTTCCTGGCCGCCCAGATGGCCGGCACCTTCCAGAACCTCACCGGCGGCCGGCTCCTGCTCAACGTCGTGACCGGTGGCGAGAGCCACGAGCAGCGGATGTTCGGCGACTTCCTCGACAAGGAGGAGCGCTACCAGCGCTGCGACGAGTTCCTCACCATCGTGCGCGCCCTGTGGCGCGGCGAGACGGTCAGCTTCCAGGGCCGGCACCTGCAGGTGGAGAACGCCTCGCTGGGCCAGATCCCCGACCCGGTCCCCGAGCTCTACTTCGGGGGCTCGTCGCCGGCCGCCGGCGACGTGGCCGCGAAGCACGCCGACGTCTACCTCACCTGGGGCGAGCCCCCGGAGGCCGTCGCCGAGAAGGTGAAGTGGATCCGACGCCTCGCCGAGCAGCAGGGCCGCGAGATCAGGTTCGGCATCCGGATGCACACGATCACCCGGGACACCGCCGAGGAGGCGTGGGCCGAGGCCGACCGGCTCATCGCCGGCATCGACGACGAGACCATCGCCAAGGTCCAGGCCGGCCTGCGCCGCTCGGAGTCCGAGGGCCAGCGCCGGATGCTCGACCTCAACGGCGGGAGCAAGGGCAACCTCGAGATCCACCCCAACGTCTGGGCCGGGGTCGGCCTGGTCCGGGGCGGTGCCGGCACCGCGCTCGTGGGCAGCCACCAGGAGGTCGCGGACCGGATCGAGGAGTACCACTCCGTCGGCATCGACGAGTTCGTGCTCTCGGCGTACCCACACCTCGAGGGCGCCTACTGGTTCGGCGAGGGCGTGCTGCCGATCCTCGCGCAGCGCGGCCTGTGGGAGCACCCCCACCCCACGGCAGTCAGCGCCCAGGTGCCGTTCGCGGCCGAGGCCCGGAAGGTCGCCTCGTGACCGCCCGCGTCGCCGTCGTCGTCGGCAACCCCAAGCCGGCCTCACGCACCCTGACCGCCGCCCTGCACGTGGCCCGCGAGCTGGCGGGCACGGAGCCGGACCTGGTCGTCGACCTGGCCGACCTCGGGCCGGCGCTGCTCGACTGGCAGGACCCGACGGTCGCCGCGCTGGTCGCGGCGGTGGGGGAGGCCGACCTGGTCGTGGTGGCCTCGCCGACCTACAAGGCGACCTACACCGGGCTGCTCAAGCTCTTCCTCGACCGCTTCGCCACCGACGGGCTGCGCGGGCTCGCCGTGCCCCTGATGCTCGGTGCCGGGCCCGCGCACGCGCTGGCCCGGAGCTCACGCTGCGGCCCGTGCTCGCCGAGATCGGCGGCACCACGCTGCGCGGCCACTACGTGCTCGACAGCGCCCACGACGACCTCGCGGCGTACGCCGGCTGGCTCGCCGCTGTCCGCCCCGTCGTCGCCTCCGTGCTCAACGTCTCGACAGGAGTCCCCGCATGACCGTCACCGCGCTCACGACCAACCAGGATCTCGACCCGAAGCGTCTCCGTGAGGCGTTCGGGGTGTTCCCCAGCGGCGTGGTCGCCGTGGCCGCCGAGGTGGACGGGCAGCTGACCGGCCTCGCCGCGAGCTCCTTCACCTCCGTCAGCCTCGAGCCGGCGCTCGTCTCCTTCTCGGTCGCCAACACCTCGAAGACGTGGCCGACGCTGCGCACCTCGTCGCGGCTCGGCCTGACCGTTCTGGCCGACCACCACGACGGCGTGTGCCGACAGCTGGCCGGGCCCGTGGAGCAGCGGTTCGACGGGCTGGCGATCACGACCACCGACGACGGGGCCGTCACGCTCGACGACGGGCTCGCCCGCTTCGACTGCTCCATCCATCGGGAGGTCGTGGCCGGCGACCACACGGTCGTGCTGCTCCAGCTGCACGCCGTCGAGCACGCCGACACCTCGCTGCCCCTGGTCTTCCACCGCAGCGCCTTCGCCCGCATCGACGACGGACGCGTCGCCTGATGGCGGGGGTGGCCGACGGGCCTGCGACGCCGCCGAGCCCGCGCCGGGTGGCGCTGGCCTCGGCGGTCGGCGCGACCATCGAGTGGTACGACTTCTTCCTCTACGGCACGGCTGCAGGGCTGGTCTTCGACAAGCTCTACTTCAACGGGCTGGACGGTCCGGCCGCCCAGTTCGCGGCGTTCGCCACGTTCGCGGTCGGCTTCCTGGCCCGCCCGGTGGGCGGGCTGATCTTCGGCCACTTCGGCGACCGGGTCGGCCGCAAGCAGATGTTGCTGATGACGCTGGTGATCATGGGCGTGGGCACCGCCGCGATCGGCCTGCTGCCGACCTACGACCAGATCGGCCTGTGGGCCCCGGTCTCCCTCGTCGTCCTGCGCGTGCTGCAGGGGATCGGCGTCGGTGGCGAGTACGGCGGTGCCGTGCTGCTGGCGGTGGAGTACGCCCCGGCCTCCCGACGAGGCTTCCTCGGCAGCTTCGCCCACATCGGTGTCCCGGGCGGCCTGCTGCTCGCGTCCGCGGCGTTCTCGGTGGCCAGCCTGCTGCCGGACGCTGCGTTCCTGGCCTGGGGCTGGCGGGCCTGCTTCCTGCTCAGTGTCGTGCTGCTCGCCATCGGCGCCTACATCCGGCTCTCCGTGATGGAGACGCCGTCGTTCGCCCGGGTCCAGGAGCGGAAGCAGGTCTCCGCGATCCCGCTGCGAGACCTGGTCCGGCAGCAGCCGCGTGCGCTCCTGCTGGGCATGGGCACCCGGTTCATCGAGGGGTTCACCTTCAACTTCTTCTCGGTGTTCCTGCTCGCGTACGTCGTCACCGACCTCGGGCTGCCGAAATCCTGGGCGCTCAACGGGATCCTCGTCGGCGCAGCGCTCGGTGTTGTCCTCGTCCCCGTGGCGGGGGCGGTCTCCGACCGGGTCGGCCGCAAGCCGGTCTTCCGGGCCGGGGCCTGGGCCGGGCTGCTGCTGGCCTTCCCGGTGGCGGCGCTGGTGCAGAGCGGGGGTCGCGCGGCGATCTTCGTCGCGCTGGTCGCCGGGCTGGGCCTGGTCTACGGCACGGTCTACGGACCGCTGGCGGCCTTCTGGTCCGAGCTGTTCGAGACCCGCTTCCGCTACACGGCGCTGAGCTCGCTCTACCAGGTCTCCGGCGTCGTGGCCTCCGGGCTGACGCCACTGATCGCCGCGTGGTTGGTGACGATCGGTGGCGGGACGCTGTGGTGGGTCGCGGGCTACAACGTGGTGGTCGCCGGGATCAGCCTGACGTGCGCCCGCTTCCTCCCCGAGACCCGCGGCCGGGACCTCGACCGACTCGGCGCCGCGCCCACGGCGCGCCGCGAGAGCGAGTCGCTCGCCGCCTGATCTCCCGGCCCCGCCGTGCGCACCCTCGGCGTGGGCCGGGTCTCCACGGGCGTGTCTCTCGGGCTCCCGACTCCACGGCAAGGGACGGAGTCCGGGAGGCACGCCCTCGCGGTGCACTGACGCGAGCACCACCGTTCGGCCGGCGGGAGGGCCGTCGGCTCGGCGAACGCACCCCGGTCTCCCGCCCGACGGTTCGCGAACCCTCCGCGAACCGCACGATTCCTAGCCTCGCTCCACCGGCACGACCATCCGGCCGTGCCACGTAGGAGGAGCAAGGTCATGAAGTCGACACACAGCACCCTCATTGCGGCGGCCTTCCTGGTTGCCCTCGCCCTGGCCGCCACGGGTCCACCGGCGACCGCGATGTACGCGGCGTCGGACGGCGTCCGCACGGCCCCGGCGGGGCAGTCCACCACGCAGGACAGGGACCTCGAGTCCCTGCTGGCCGCGAGGCACCGGCAGATGGACGCCGCCTGGCGGGTCGGCCCGGTGACGGCCCCGGTGACGGCGCTGCGACGGACCGGCGTGTCCTGGGTGCTCTGACGTGCCCGTGAGGACTGAGTCGGAGAGGCACGCCCTACCCTGACCGGGTGAGTCAGTCGCGTCGCCGTGTGGTCGTGGTCGGAGGTGGCATCGCAGGGCTGACCGCCGCTCGGGACCTGGCCGCCGCGGGGGCCGACGTACTCCTCCTGGAGGCGTCGTCGCAGGTCGGCGGCAAGCTGCGACGCCACCCGGTGGCGGGGATCCTGGTCGACGTCGGGGCCGAGGCGATGCTCAACCGCCGCCCCGAGGGCGTCGACCTGGCCGTCGCGGCCGGGCTGGAGATCGAGCACCCGGCGGTGGTCTCCTCACGGATCTGGACGCGCGGCGCGCTGCGCCCGCTGCCCCGCTCGCTGATGGGGGTGCCGCTCGACCTCGACCAGCTGGCCGCCTCCGGGGTGCTGTCCGCGGAGGGACTGGAGCGCGCCCGGCGCGAGCCGGGGCTGCCGCCCGAGGTGATCGACGGCGACGTGTCGGTGGGCGACCTGGTGGCGCGCCGCTTCGGCGACGAGGTCACCGACATCCTGGTCGAGCCGTTGCTCGGTGGCGTGTACGCCGGCCGGGCGCGGGAGATCTCCGCGCGCGCAGCGGTGCCGCAGCTGGTCGCGTACGCCGAGCGCGGCTCGCTCCTCGAGCAGGGCGCCGCGATCCCGCCGAGCTACGACCTGCCGGTCTTCGCCGGCATCCCCGGCGGCATGGGCCGGCTCGCCGAGGCGCTCGGGTCGAGCGGTCCCGAGGTCCGGACGGGGGCCACCGTTCGCGTCCTGCGACGGGCCGCGGGCGGCTCGGGCTTCGAGCTCGTCGTGGGTCCCACCAACGCCGAGGAGCTGGTCGAGGCCGACGCCGTCGTGCTCGCGACCCCGGCCGCTCCCACCGCCCGGCTGCTCGCGGACGTCGCGCCCGCAGCCGCGGCCGAGCTCGCGGCGATCGAGTCCGCGTCGGTCGCGGTGGTGACGCTCGCCTTCCGGGCGGCCGACCTCGCCCAGGTCGTCCCCGGCGACAGCTCGGGATTCCTGGTGCCGCCGAGCGAGGGGCGCCGGATCAAGGCGTCGACCTTCTCCTTCGCCAAGTGGGACTGGGTCCGCTCCGCCGGGCGCGGGGCGCTCGACGGCGAGGACGTCGTCCACCTGCGCACGTCGTTGGGGCGGCACCGCGAGGAGATCGCCCTCCAGGCCACCGACGAGGAGCTGGTCGCCTCGTCGCTGGCCGACCTGGCCGCCGCTGTCGGACTGGCCGCACGTCCGGTCGACACGCACGTCCAGCGCTGGGGTGGCGGTTTGCCGCAGTACGCCCTGGGCCACCTCGACCGGGTCGCCGGATCCGCGCCGACGTCGCCCTGGTCCCCGGCCTCGCGGTCTGCGGGGCGTCGTACGACGGGGTCGGCATCCCGGCCGTCATCGCCTCCGCCCACCGCGCCGCCGAGGCCGTCGAGGCCGTCGCCGGGCCGGCCTGAACCGACCCCCGCGCCGATCGGCCGGGGACCCGGCGCGTTCCCGGCACGTTTGCCGCGTTGTCCCTGTCGGTCGGGACAACCGGCCCAGCACGGTGGGGTCATCGAGAAACCCTCGTTGAACCGACCCGATGGGAGAACCCCGATGACGACCCACGTCACCACTCACAACCCGGTCCGCTCGGACGTGCTCGACACCACGAGGCGTCCGGCCGCGGTCCGTCCCTCCGGCCGCACCTCGCGAGCCTGGGCGCTCGCCGGCATCGGCTCCGCTCTGCTGGGCGCCGCCACCATCGTCACGTCGTCGATGGTCGACACCGTCTACCTGGAGAAGTACCAGGGCACCACGACCGGCATCGCCGCCGACCTGCAGGACAAGGCGCCGGTGATGTTCGTCTTCCACTCCATCACGATGCTGGGCGCGGTCCTGATGGTCGTCTTCGCCGCCGGCCTCTTCCGCAGGCTGCGCACGGCGATGCCGGACAGCATCGCCCCGACCGTCGCCTTCGCCGGGCTGGCGGGCACCGCGGTCGTCTCCGTGCTCGGCGCCGGGCTCGACACCGAGTTCATGATGCCCTTCGGCCAGGGCGACGGCCTCGTGGACGACGCCAGCGCGGCCATGTACAACCACTGGATCGGCACCATCCCGTGGCTCTGGGTGCTCGCCGGCCTCGCCGGGCTGGCCCTGCACTCCGCGGCCCGCCAGGGTGCCGTGCCCCGCTGGATCGGACGGGTGGGCCTGGTCCTCGGCGGCCTCACCGTCCTGCTGGGCGTCTCGCCGCTGGAGTACATGTCGGGCGTGACCGGCGTGCTCTGGCTGCTGGCCACCGCCGTCGGGTTCACCCTGGGTGACCGTCGGTACCGCACCGCGACCCGCTGACCGGCAGCCCCCGGCAGCCATCGGCATGGTCGACACGACTCGGGCGACTCCGGCCGGTCCGGCCCCCTCGGGGTCGGGCCGGCCGCACAATGTTGCGGTGACCACACAGGGGACCCAGACCGGAGCACGCGGCTCCTGGACCGTGCTCGCCCTTCCCCTGCTCACGACCGCCTGCTTCGCCGCCACCGTCGCGCTGGACCTGGCGACGCCGGCCTCGGGTCCCGGCGTCGAGCTGGCTCCGGGCTACGGGTGGTCGTACGCGCTCCTCGGGCCGCTGCTGTGCGGCCTCGCCACCGTGATCCTCCTGCGCGACGTGCGCCAGGGCTGGGGCTGGGCGCTGGCCTGGCTCGGCGTCTTCTGGGCCACCGACGGACTCGCCCAGTCCTACGTCCGCTTCGGCATCCGCCCCGACCACGTCTGGCCGGGGGAGAACCTGGCGCTGTGGAACCTCAACCGGCTCGGCGCCTTCCTGCCGGTGACAGTGGCGGTCCTGCTGATGATCTTCCCGACCGGCCGGTTCCTCGAGGGTCGGTGGGGCCGCGCCTGCCAGCTGGGGCTGGCCCTGATGGTCATCGCGGTCGCGGGCGCGGTCCTCGCCCCGACCGGCTCGTCCGCGCCGGACGTGGCCCTCCCGCCCGGCGTCGACCTGGACGCGTTCACGTTGCCCGTCCCGCAGGGCCTCGCGGACCGCGCGACCCCCGTGGCCGTCGCGCTCTCGATCGGCGGTGTGCTGCTGTCCATGGCCTCCGTGGTCGTCCGCTACCGCCGGTCCCGCGGGCTGGAGCGCGAGCGGATGCGCTGGCTGCTCTGGTCGGTGGTCGCCATGGCGGTCGTGATCGCACTGGGCCTCCTCGTCGACGTCCCGGCGGTCAACGACGTGGTCGTGTTCGTGGTCGCCGTGCTCCCGCCGATCGCCATGACGATCGGCATCGTGGACCCGACCGTCGTCCCCGTCGAGGACCTCGTCGGCCGCACCGTCGTCTACGGCGTGCTGTCGCTGCTCCTCGTCCTGGTCGACCTCGTGGCCCTCGCCGCGCTCACCACCGCGCTCGGCGACAGCCTCGACCAGCGCCAGGTCGTCGTCACGGTCCTGCTGCTCACCGCGGTCCTGTACGGGCCGCTGCGCCAGCGGCTCTCGCTCGTGGTGCGGCGGTGGGTGCTGGGCGACCGCGCGGTGCCCTACGACGCCGTGGCCGGGCTGGCCTCCAGCCTCGAGACCGCCGACGAGGGGCCCGAGCAGCTCGCGGCGGTCGCCCGGGCGGTCGGGTCGGCGTTCGGGGTGGGCTTCGTCAGCGTCGAGGTCGACCGCACGGGCGGCGAGCGCGTGGTCGCGACGTACGGCGAGCGGCCGGCCGAGACCCGCACCCTGCCGATCACCTACCGGGACGCCGAGGTCGGGCGACTCGTCCTGCCGGCCCGGGGCCTGCGCAGCCGGCTCAGTGCCCGCGACGAGCGGCTGCTCGGCGACCTGGTCCGCCAGGCGGCCACCGCGGCCCGCGCCAGCCGGATGGCCGACGAGCTCCAGGAGAGCCGCGAGCGGCTCGTGGTCGCCCGCGAGGAGGAGCGCCGGCGGATCCGTCGCGACCTCCACGACGGGCTCGGACCCGCCCTGAGCGGCGTGGTGTTCCGCCTCGACTCGGCGCGCCTGCTGGTCGACCGCGACCCGGAGGCCGCCAAGGGACACCTCACGGCCACGCGCGAGCACGTGCAGGAGGTGGTGGCCGACGTCCGCCGGCTGGTCCACGACCTGCGCCCGCCCGCGCTGGACGACCTCGGCCTGGTCGGGGCGCTGCGGCAGCAGGCCGAGCAGCTGTCGGGACCCGGGCTCGCGGTGCACGTCGAGGCGGACGACCTCGGCACCCTGCCGGCCGCCGTCGAGGTGGCGGCGTACCGGATCGCGGCCGAGGCGCTCACCAACGTCGCCCGCCACGCCGGCGCGAGCAGCTGTGGGGTGCGGCTGGAGCACGACCGCCGGGGGCTCGTCGTGGAGGTCACCGACGACGGCCGGGGCATCGCCGCCGAGGCCCAGGCCGGGGTGGGCCTGCTGTCGCTGCGGGAGCGGGCCGCCGAGCTCGGCGGCGGGGTCGAGGTGACCTGTCCGCCGGGGGCGGCACGGTGGTGCGCGCCTGGCTGCCGACGAGGACGCCGGCCCCGGTGCCGGCAGGGGAGACGCCATGAGCGAGGACAGCATCCGCGTGGTCGTCGCGGACGACCACCAGATCGTCCGCGACGGGCTGGTCGCCCTGCTGGGCGCCCGGACGGGGTCGAGGTGGTCGGCACCGCTGCCGACGGTCGCGACGCCCTGCACGTGGTCGACGAGACCCGTCCCGACGTGGTGGTGATGGACATCCAGATGCCGCACCTCGACGGGATCGAGGCCACCCGGAGGATCGCCGCGCGGCAGCCCGGCGTACGCGTGGTGATGCTGACCATGAACGAGGACGACGACACCGTCCTCAGCGCGATCCGCGCGGGCGCCTCGGGCTACCTGCTCAAGGGGTCGGGTGCCGAGGAGGTGCTCAACGCGGTCCGGGCGGCGCACGCCGGCGGCATGGTCTTCGGCGCCACCCTCGCGGCCCGGGTGGCCGGCCTGTTCTCCGCGCGGCGGCGGGCGCCGGTGGCCTTTCCGGAGCTCACCGACCGCTCGAGCGCAGCGTGCTCGACTGCTGGCGCGGGCGCTGCTCCGCTCCAACGACGCGATCGCGCGGGAGATCCACGTGTCGGGCAAGACCGTGCGCAACACCGTCTCCTCGATCTACGCCAAGCTCCACGCCCCGACCGGGCGGCGGCGATCATCAAGGCACGGGAGGCGGGGCTCGGGCGTTCCTGAGGGCGCGTCACAATGGGGGCATGAGCACCAAGCCCACGACCAAGGCTTCCCGGGCCCGCGAGATCAACGACTCCATCCGTACACTATGTGGTCGGTCTTCCGGCTCGCCGACGTCCTCGGCGACGACGCCGACCGCACCGCGGAGGGCGCCGAGGTCGAGAAGCTCTTCGCTGAGCTCGCCGAGGCCGACGTGGTCGTCCGGGGCGTCTACGACGTCAGCGGCCTACGGGCCGACGCCGACGTCATGGTCTGGTGGCACGCCGCCACTCCGAGGCGCTCCAGGCGGCCTACCACCGCTTCCGTCGTACGGCGTTCGGGCGCCGCCTCGAGCCCGTCTGGTCGCAGATGGCGCTGCACCGGCCGGCGGAGTTCAACAAGAGCCACATCCCGGCGTTCATGGACGACGAGGAGCCCAAGGCGCACCTGTGCGTCTACCCGTTCGTGCGGTCCTACGAGTGGTACCTCCTCGAGGACGCCGAGCGCCGCCGGATGCTCGCCGAGCACGGCAAGATGGCGCGCGGCTACCCGACGTGCGCGCCAACACCGTGGCGTCGTTCGCGCTGGGTGACTACGAGTGGATCCTCGCCTTCGAGGCCGACGACCTCCACCGGATCGTCGACCTGATGCGCCACCTGCGCGCCTCGGACGCGCGCCGGCACGTGCGCGAGGAGGTGCCGTTCTACACCGGCTCCCGCGTGGCCGTCCCGGACCTGGTGGAGCGCTTGCCGTGACGTGCAGGACTCCCCGGCTGACCGGGGAGTCCGGTGCTTGTCGGCCGGTGCAACGGCCGACAACCACCAGATCTGGCCGACAACCTCCCGGGAACCGGCGGCAGTCCCCGTGCGTCCCACCGGCATGAAGCTCGCACCCGTCCTGGCCGCGCTGCTGCTGCTGGTGACCGCCTGCGGCACCGACGGCGGCGGCTCCGCCGAGGACCCCGCCCCGACCACCAGCCAGTCCCCGACGTCGAGCCCGGCCACGGGAAGGATCCCGGCGGCGCCGGGTGAGGTGACCACGCGCAACCTGGCCACGGTCATGGACACCGGGCGCCCCGAGCTGTGCCTCGGCCCGGTCGCGGAGTCCTACCCGCCGCAGTGCCACGGCATCCCGCTGGAGGGGTGGGACTGGTCCGCGAGGCACGGGACCTACGACACCTCGGGCGATGTCCGCTGGGGTCAGTACGCCGTCACGGGCACCTTCGACGGCACCACGATGACCGTGACCGGCGCGATCCCCGCGGCCGCCTACGACCCGGCGACCACCGACGGGCTCCGACCGGGCGACGCCGGCTCCGGGGCCGTCGACCTGCGGCAGGTCCGCCAGAAGCTCGCGGCCGACCGCTGCCCGGCACGCTCAGCGTCTCCCCGACCCCGGAAGGCGTGCTGGTCCAGGTGGTCCACGACGACGGCTCCCTGCAGGAGCGCGTGGACGCGGGGTACGGCGCCGGGGTGGTCAAGGTCATCTCGATGCTGGTCCCGGTCAACCGCTGAGTCGTGTGGCCCGGGGTGCGCCCGGCTGCACCCTGGGCCGCACGACCGGTCAGGTGAGGGGATGGTTGGCGCGGAACAGGCCGTCCGGGTCGACGCCGTCGCGGATCGCGCAGAGCCGGGCCACGCGTCGGCGTCGTAGCCGCTGCTGGCGTCGACCGGCTCCTCGGTGAAGTTGAGCACCCGGCTCGCGAGCGACCAGCGGCCGAGGGCCGAGACGACCCGGTCGGCGTCGATGATGCCCGCGGTGGCGGCCTCCGGTGTCGGCGCCACGGCGACGCAGAACAGCGCGTAGGACCCGGGCAGGTGGTCCAGCGCCCGCCGTCAGGGGCCGGCCGGCCCAGCGCTCCACCCAGGTGGCGCAGCTCGGCGAAGAGCAGCGAGCTGGCGGTGCCCGGACCGACCTCGGCGAGGAGGGCGGCTACCGCGTCGTCGTCGAGGTCGCCGAGCACGGCGTGGCCGGAGACCGCAGGAGTGGGGCCGGGCGGGTCCATGTGCATCTCCGGCAGTCGCGCTGCCGAAATCGGCCGAAGGTGTCCATCTCGGGGGCCAGGGCACGCAACGGTGCGAGCAGCTCGGCGGCGCGGCCGTCGTCCTCGAGGAGCGCGCCGTCGACCACCACGAGCCGGCGGCCGCTGAGGAACGGCGGCAGCTCGGGCATCGGCGGGAAGCTCATCACGCGCATCGAGCTGGTCACCGACTCCGGCAGGTCGCGGGTCCACGCCGTCCAGGCGGGGACGACCTCGGGCGCGCGTTCCCGGTCCCACAACAGCATGCCGGCACAGACGTCGGCGATCGGCAGCAGGCGCAGCTCGAGGGCGGTCACGACACCGAAGTTGCCGCCACCGCCGCGCAGCGCCCAGAACAGCTCGGGCTCGTCCTCCGCGGTGGCCCGTACGAGGCTGCCGTCGGCGGCGACGAGCTCGACCGCGACCAGGCTGTTGGTGGCCAGGCCGTGCCGGCGGGCGTACCACGACAGGCCGCCGCCGAGTGCGTACCCGGCCACGGCGACGTCGGGGGAGCTGCCGTGCATGGCGGCCAGCCCGTGCTCGGCGGCCGCCGCGACCACGTCGCACCAGAGCGTCCCACCCAGCACGCGGGCGGTCCGTGCCTCCTCATCGATGGTCACGCCGGTCAGCTCCGAGAGCCGGACCAGGACGACGTCGCGGAGACCCTGCTCGGCCAGCGGCGCCGCGTTGTGGCCGGTGCTCTGCGGCGCGACGCGCAGCCCGGCGGCGGCCGCGGCCCGGACGACCTCGGCGACCTCGGCGCGTCGTGCGGGATCGCCACGGCGGCCGGTCGCTGGTCGACGGCGACGTTCCACGGCACCCGCACCGCGTCGTACGCCGGGTCCCCGGGCAGGTGGACCCGCCCACCGCAGAGACCGCGCAGGGCCTCGGCGGGGGAGTCGGCGGAGCTGTCGAGCACGGACTCGAGGGTCATCGGTTCTCCTTCGCTGTGGTGAGGGGGTGATCGTCCGCCGGTAGGCGGGGCCAGAGGGTGGTGACGGGGACGGGACGCCACGTGGTCTCGACCGGTCCGCCGGCCCAGGGCGGGTCGACGCGGCGGAGGTGGTCGGTGGCGAGGAAGGCGTGCTGGAGCCGGGCGTCCATGGCGTCGAAGGGGGGCACCTGCGACTCGTGGGCCCGGATCGCGTGCCAGCGGCGGTCGAGCAGGGACGCGACGTCGACCACCGTGGTGATCTCCTCGTCGTGCGTCCCGAGGGGCAGGCCGGTCAGCTCGGTCATCAGCGACCCGGGCAGGCAGTGCAGGTAGGTGCGCAACGGGCGGTGGTCGACCCGGTCGAGCGCGGCGAGGGTGGCGTCGCGGATCGCGGCATGGTCGCGGTGGCCGTCCCCTCCGTCGAGGGTCACCACGACGTCTGGGCGCACCTCGTCGACGAGGGCCGCGACCTGGTCCTGCAACCGGGCCGGGCGGACGGCCACCAGCGCACCGGCGGCCGGCGGCCCGGTCGTGCCCGAGTCCAGGTGGCCGAGCAGCACCACCCGGCCGACGCCGAGCACCCGGCAGGCCGCCCGCAGCTCCGCCTCGCGGGCCGCGGGCAGCTGCTCGGGCCGCAGTCCGCTGGCCGGAGCCGGCTCACCGAGCTCGCCACGGGTGGCGCACACGACCACGCTGCGCCACCCGTGCGCGGTGGCGTGCGCCAGCACCGAGCCGCAGCCGAAGGCCTCGTCGTCGGGGTGGGCGACGACCACCATCAGGGTGGGGCTGCCGGGGTCGGGGTCGGCGACCGCGTCGATGGCGACGAGCATCCCGGCGTCGGGCAGCCGGTCGACCCGCTCGACGCCGACGAGCGGGTCGGCACCGATGGCCTCGAGCCTCTCGACGACACGGTCCAGCCACGTCCTCGACCGGCACCGGCCCCGTCGCACGAACCGTGATCCGGACCAGGTCGGCGGGCGCCAGGCCGGCCTCGGCCAGTGCCTGCTCGAGCCGCACCACGGCGAGGCCCAGCTGGGCGGTGAGGTCGCCGCAGTGGAGCACCCGGCCGTACTCGTCGTAGGGGCCGTGGCCCGTCAGCGGGACCGGCGGGAGGACGTTCTCGTCATGACGAGAACGCTGCCGTTCCGCGCCCCGGGCCAGCATCCCCGATGCGGGGGAGTTCGGCCGGGCCGGGAAGGGCGCGGAGGGATCAGCCCGGGCCGTCGGGCTGTTTCAGCTCCTGGTCAGTCGCCGGCGGTGTCGGCCGGGCTGTCGACCCGGCTGTCGACGGGCTCGAGGGTCAGGCTGATCGAGTTGATGCAGTAGCGGTCGCCGGTGGGCGTGCCGTAGCCGTCGGGGAAGACGTGGCCGAGGTGCGACCCGCAGTTCGCGCAGCGGACCTCGACCCGCTTCATGCCGTGCGAGCTGTCCTCGAGGTACTCGATCGTGTCGGTGATCGGCTGGTAGAACGACGGCCACCCGCAGCCGGAGTGGAACTTGGTGTCGGACTCGAAGAGCTTGGCCTGGCATGCCTTGCAGCGGTAGACGCCCGTGGTCTCGGTGTCGGTGTACTCACCCCGGAACGCCGGCTCGGTGCCGGCCTTGCGCAGCACGGCGTACTCCTCGGGCGAGAGCTCCTCGCGCCACTGCTCGTCGGTCTTCTCCACCTGGTAACCCATGCATACAAAAGTAGGCGTAGGGGCAAGAAGTGTGAGGTAGGCCACCGTGACTCCACGGCTGCGGAGACGGTTGACGTACTCAGAGAACAACTGTTCACTGAATTGCTCGAGATCCACACCGATCCAGCCCGCACCGAGGGGGATGCATGGCATCAGGCAGCACAGTCTCGTGGGACCGGGTCCGCGAGGCCGGGTCCAAGCTCACGACACCGCTCCACCCCGACGACTACCTCCGGCTGCTCAACCCGCTGTGGAGCGCTCGTGAGCTGCGCGGCCGGGTCGAGGAGGTCATCCCCGAGACCGAGGACGCCGCCACGCTGGTGATCCGGCCGGGCTGGGGCTGGCGCTACGACCACCGCCCCGGGCAGTACGTCGGCATCGGGGTCCAGGTGGACGGCAGGTTCCAGTGGCGCTCGTACTCCGTCAGCTCCCCGCCGCTTCGGAAGGGCCGGACCATCTCGATCACGGTCCGGGCGATGCCCGAGGGGCTGCTCTCGGCCCACCTGGTCAAGGGCCTGGCGCCGGGCACCATCGTGCGGCTGGCGCTGCCCGAGGGAGACTTCGTGCTCCCCGATCCGCCGCCGAAGGCGATGCTCTTCCTGGTCGGCGGCAGCGGCATCACCCCGGTGATGGCCATGCTGCGCACGCTCGACCGCCGCGGCACGATGCCGGACGTCGTCCTGCACTACTCCTCGCCGACCGCGGACCGGATGATCTTCCGCGACGAGCTCTCGGCGCTGGAGGAGCGCCACGACGGGTTGAGCATCCACCGCCTGCACACCGACGTCGACGGCATGCTCGACCTCGCCGACCTCGACACGATCGCCCCGGACTGGCGGGAGCGGGAGACCTGGGCCTGCGGTCCCGGCCCGATGCTCGACGCCATCGCCGAGCACTTCGAGCGGGCCGGGCTCGAGGAGCGCCTGCACCTCGAGCGGTTCTCGCTCGAGCTCGGCGGTGACGGGGGCGAGGGCGGCACCATCACGTTCCAGAACTCCGGCAAGAAGACCGACGTCGACGGAGCCACCACGATCCTCGAGGCCGGCGAGCAGGCCGGGGTGGGCATGCCCTACGGCTGCCGGATGGGGATCTGCCACACCTGCACGCTCACGCTGGTCTCCGGCACGGTGCGCGACCTGCGCAACGGCGACGAGTTCGGCCAGCCCAACGAACAAGTGCAGACGTGCGTCACCGCCGCTGTCGGTGACTGCACGCTCGACATCTGATCTCACCTCAACCAACGGAGGAACCCATGGCCATCTCGGACGTCAAGGAGTACACCCACCTCACCGTGGAGGAGGTGGAGCAGATCGGGCGCGAGCTCGACGCGATCCGCGCCGACATCGAGGAGTCCCGAGGCGCCGCGGACGCGGCGTACATCAACCGGATCATCAAGGTGCAGCGCGGACTCGCGGCGGCCGGGCGCGTGGCGCTGATGGCCGGCACCCAGTCGAAGCGCACGCGCAAGACCGCGTGGGTCGCCGGGGCGTCCCTCCTCGGCCTGGCCAAGATCCTCGAGAACATGGAGATCGGCCACAACGTCATGCACGGCCAGTGGGACTGGATGAACGACCCGGAGATCCACTCCAGCAACTGGGAGTGGGACACCGCCCAGCCGGCCGAGCAGTGGAAGCACTCCCACAACTACATCCACCACCAGTTCACCAACGTGCTCGGCCACGACAACGACATCGGCTACGGCATCCTGCGGATGGCGCGCGAGCAGAAGTGGCACCCGGCCAACCTCGGCCAGCCGGTCTACAACGCGATGCTCGCCTCGCTCTTCCAGTGGGGTGTGGCCCTGCACGACCTCGACCTCGAGCGGATCCGCAAGGGGGAGAAGGACCCGAAGGAGATGAAGCGGCAGCTGCGCCAGATCGCGCGCAAGGGCCGCAACCAGATCCTCAAGGACTACGTCGTCTACCCGGCCCTGTCGGGCAAGCAGTGGAAGACGACCCTGACGGCCAACATGACGGCGAACCTCGCCCGCAACCTGTGGTCCTACATGATCATCTTCTGCGGGCACTTCCCCGACGGTGCGCTGCACTTCACCGAGGAGGAGCTCGAGGACGAGACCCGCGCGGAGTGGTACCTGCGCCAGATGCTCGGCTCTGCGAACTTCGAGGGCGGCCGGACGCTGCACATCGTCAGCGGCAGCCTGGGCTACCAGATCGAGCACCACCTGTTCCCGGACCTGCCGAGCAACAGGTACCCCGAGATCGCGGTCAAGGTGCGGGCGCTGTGCGACAAGTACGACATCCCCTACACGACCGGACCGCTCCACCGTCAGTACGGCCAGGCGCTGCGCACGATCATGAAGCTCTCCGTGCCCAACAGCTGGACCAGCAGCGACCAGCCGGAGCCGCCGTCCCCCCAGGGCGACCACAAGCGCAAGTCGGACGCCGAGCGGCCGCCCCGGCGTACCGAGCTCGGCGGCTGGTCCCGCAACGGGGCGGAGGCGCGCGGATGATCGCGACCGTGCCCTTCGCCTGGGGTGACTCGCTCGAGGGCGAGCTCGGCCGACCCGTCGGCAAGCGGGTCACCCAGTGCGCGCTCAGCCGGATCTGCGGAGTGTGCGGGGAGACGCTCGGGCGACCGATCGCGTTCCTCGGGACCCAGCGGGAGGTCGGCCGCAACGCCTTCCACAACCCGCCGATGCACGTCGCGTGCGCCCACACGCTGCTGGGCCGGGTGGGGGGGACGGAGATCGTCCTGACCGCCGGGTTCGAGTTCGTCCGGCCGGCTCGGGACGACGAGGACCGGCGGCCGACGTTCCAGCCGAACTCCCTGCTGGCCTGAGGGGCCGGCCTGAGGGGCCGGCCTGAGGGTCGTGTGCCTGACGACGCGCCAGGGTGCGTTCTCAGGCACACGACCGCGTGGCGGGCACTAGGGTGCCGCTCAACCCGGCGCGATCCGCGCGCCTGATCCACGGGGGAGCCCCACATGTCGTTCGCCGACGCCGTTCGTTCGGTCCTCAGTCAGTACGCCACCTTCAGCGGGCGGGCCCGCCGCTCCGAGTACTGGTGGTTCGCGCTGTTCAACCTCCTGGTCAGCATCGTGGCCGCGATCCTCGACGCCGTCATCGGCACCGACTTCGGCTCGGGAAGCGGCGTCATCAGCGTGATCGTGGCCCTGGCCCTGCTGCTGCCGAGCCTGGCGGTGACCGTGCGCCGGCTGCACGACACCGAGCGGTCCGGCTGGTGGATCCTGATCGGCATCATCCCGATCGTCGGCGCCATCGTGCTCCTGGTCTTCATGGTCCTCGAGGGCACGCCCGGCCCCAACCGCTTCGGCGCCTCGCCGAAGCAGGCTGCCGCGTACTGATCTGACGGTCGTGTGCCCCAGGACGCGCCACGGCGCGTTCCTGGGGCACACGACCCGGGTACGTCGGGCTAGCGTGAGCGCATGCCCAAGCCCGCTGCTGCCGAGGTCGACGCCGGGGGACGCGCCGTACGTGTCTCGAGCCCGGACCGGGTGATCTATCCCGCCACCGACCGCACTCCCGAGGTCACCAAGCTGATGGTGGCGGAGTACTTCGCCCGCGTCGACGACGGGCTGATGCGGGCCCTGCGCGACCGGCCGACCGCCCTCGAGCGCTGGCCGGCCGGGGTGCTCCCCGGCATCAAGCTCGCGACCGGCCGCCCCGGTGAGAAGGCGGACGCGTTCTACCAGAAGCGGGTGCCGAAGGGCGCGCCCGACTACCTCGAGAGCGTCGAGGTGACCTTCCCCTCGGGCCGGACTGCCGACGAGATCTGCCCGACCGAGGTCGCGGTGCCGGTGTGGGCCGCCCAGATGGGCACGCTGACCTTCCACCCCTGGCCGGTGCGGCGCAGCGACGTCGACCGCCCCGACGAGCTGCGCATCGACCTCGACCCGCAACCCGGCACGTCGTTCGTCGACGCCGTGCGGGTGGCCGGCGTGGCGCGGGAGCTGCTCGAGGAGCTCGGCATCCGGGGCTACCCCAAGACGTCGGGCAACCGCGGGGTCCATGTCTTCGTGCGCATCGAGCCGCGGTGGGGGTTCAGCGACGTCCGGCACGCCGCGATCGGGTTCGGCCGTGAGCTGGAGAAGCGCGATGCCGGCGTCACCACCGCCTGGTGGAAGGAGGAGCGGGGCGAGCGCGTCTTCGTCGACTTCAACCAGAACTGCCGCGACCGCACCATCGCCTCGGCGTACTCGCTTCGCCCGATCCCGGGGGCGCCGGTGTCGACGCCGATGACCTGGGAGGAGCTCGCGTCGGTCACCGACCCCGCCGAGTTCAACCTGTTCACGGTGCCGGACCGGCTGGCCGGTGACGGCGACCCGTGGTCGACGATCGACGACGTCCACCACGACCTGACCCCACTGCTGGAGCTGTGGGAGCGCTCGGACGGCGGCGAGATGAACTACCCGCCCGACTACCCCAAGATGCCCGGTGAGCCGCCCCGCGTGCAGCCCAGCAAGAAGGTCGAGGCGCACTGGGACGCCGACGGCAACCGGGTCGAGCCATGAGCGCCGAGCCGCGGCCGGGGCTGGGTGGGGAGCTCGAGCACGTCTCGGCGTACCTCGACTTCTACCGGGACACCTGCCTGGCCAAGTGCCGGTCGCTGCCGGAGCAGGAGCTGCGGCGCCCCCTGCTCCCGTCGGGATGGACGCCGCTGGAGCTGCTCTGGCACCTCGCCCACATGGAGCGCCGCTGGTTCGTGTGGGGCTTCCTCGGGGAGCAGGTCGACGAACCGTGGGGCGACTCGGGTGGCGCGCCCGACAACCGGTGGCAGGTCGCGCCCGACGTCGGTCTCGACGACGTCGTCGCGCTCCTGGAGGCCGGCGCCGCGCGCACCCGGGAGGTCCTCAGCGGTCACGAGCCGGAGACCGTGGCCGCGACGGGTGGACGGTTCTCCGGCGAAGAGCCGCCGGACCTGCGGTGGATCTGCTTCCACGTGCTGCAGGAGTACGCGCGGCACGCCGGTCACCTCGACATCGTCGTCGAGCTCGAGGGCGGACCGACCGGGGAGTGAGCTCGCTCCTCAGAGGCCGGTGATGCCCTCGGAGCCGTAGCCCTCGGCCTGCTCGTCGAAGTTCTCGTGCTCCAGCAGGTGCAGCACCGGTACGCCGATCTTGCGCCGGGCCTTGGAGGTCCAGTCGACGTGGAAGAACTCCGCGACCACGTGCGGCCGGGTCAGGATGATCGCCTCGCGGCCGTCGACCGCCTTGACCATTTTCGCCAGCGCGTCGATCGGCGGGTCGCCCACCACGCAGCCCTCGGCCGTGGCCCCGCTCGTGCGGAGCGCGGACAGGGTCTCGGCGAGGTCGGCGTCGGACCGCTCCTGGCAGTCCTTGCGGACGGCCTCGAGGTCGACGTCGTTCATGGCCATGGCGGGGGAGGTCAGCACCTCGCCGGCCGAGAGGGAGCCCATCGCCGACTCGATGCGAGCCGCGGCGTCCTCCAGCGGGAGGATCACGTGGTAGACGACGGACTCGTCGAGGCCCTCGTGCAGTGACCGCACCTGGGCCGCGTCGGCGGCCGAGAGGGGCTGCTCGACGAGCAGCACGACGTGGTACGTCTCGGTGTTGCTCTCACTCATCGCCATTGCCTCCCGGCATCTCGTTGACACCCAAAATCTTACCGAGGTCGTAGCTCACCGGCTCCTCCAGTTGCTCGTAGCCGCAGGATTCCGGGTCGCGGTCGGTGCGCCAGCGCTTGAACTGGGCGGTGTGGCGGAAGCGACGACCCTCCATGTGGTCGTACTTCACCTCGAGGACCAGGTCGGGACGCAGCGGCGTGAAAGACAGGTCCTTGCCGGCGCTCCAGCGGCTCTGGGTGCCGGGCACGCGGTCGGGGTTGGCGATCGCCCATTCCTGCCACTCGCCCCAGGGGTGCTCGGAGATGGGGCAGACCAGCGGCTGCAGCTCCTCGATCAGCTCGGCGCGACGCTTCTCGGTGAAGCTCGCACTTACGCCCACGTGCTGCAGCTTGCCGTCGTCGTACAACCCGAGCAGCAGGCTGCCGAGCAGCGGCCGTTCGGCCGTCGACGTCTTGTGCTCGCGGTAGCCCGCGACGACCACGTCGGCCGTCCGCTCGTGCTTGATCTTCAGCATGGTGCGGGCGTTCTGCTGGTACGTCGCGTCCAGCGGCTTGGCGACGACGCCGTCGAGGCCGGCACCCTCGAAGTGGGTGAACCAGTCCTCCGCCTCGGCGGCGGCGTCGGTCGTGGTGCGGGTCAGGTAGCAGGGCCCGGTGAGGCCGGCCAGGGCCTCCTCCATGGCCGCACGGCGCTCGGCGAACGGCCGGTCGACGTACGCCGTGTCGCCCAGTGCGAGCAGGTCGAAGGCCACGAACCCGGCGGGGGTCCTCTCCGCCAGCAGGTCGACGCGCGACTTCGCCGGGTGGATGCGCTCCTGCAGGGTCTCGAACTCCAGCCGCTCACCGCCGTCGCCGGTCGGCAGCGCGACGAACAGCTCGCCGTCGAGGACGCAGCGGTCGGGCAGCTGCGCGCGGGCGGCCGCGACGACCTCGGGGAAGTAGCGGGTCAGCGGCTTGGTGTTGCGGCTGGTCAGCTCGACCTCGTCGCCGTCCTTGAAGAGGAGGCACCGGAAGCCGTCCCACTTGGGCTCGAAGCTGAGCGCCCCGACCTTCGCGGGGTCGGGGATGCCCTTCACCGACTTGGCGAGCATCGGCTGCACGGGCGGCATCACGGGCAGGTCCACGGGCCCACCGTAGCCATCGACCCGCATCTGCGTGGCGACTCGACACGGACCGGCCCTCGTGCCCTAAACTAGAGTAAATCAGTATAGAAACGTTGAAAGGCAGCGTGACGTCGGTGGGACCAAGGATCGGCTACGTGCCCGGAGTGTTCGACCTCTTCCACGTGGGCCACCTCAACGCCCTGTCGCAGGCACGCGAGCTCTGCGACGTGCTGGTCGCCGGTGTCGTCTCCGACGACATGTGCGAGGCGGCCAAGGGGATCCGACCGTTCGTGCCGCTGGAGGAGCGGATCGCGATCGTCGACTCGCTGCGCCTGGTCGACGCGACGTACGCCGAGACCACGCCGGACAAGCTCGACGCCTGGCGGCAGGTGGGCTTCCGCCGGCTCTTCAAGGGCGACGACTGGCGCGACACCCCCAAGGGCCTGCGCCTGGAGGAGGACCTGGCGCCGGTGGGGGTCGAGGTCGTCTACTTCCCCTACACGATGCACACCTCGAGCACCGCCCTGCGCCGGGCGATCGAGCTGGCCGGCGACCGGGCCTCGTGAGCAGCCTGACCTCACCCCGCGCCGTCGGCGCGGTGGTCTCCGACGCCGGGATCACCCTGCTCGGGTCGATCGACGGGCCGCTGGTGCTGAGCGTGGACGGCCGCTACGTCTGGTCGTTCTCCCCGGTCCGCGACGGCCGTCCCACCCGGGCCGGCACCCTCGTCGAGTGGCCGTCCGTGCTGCGCCGCTTCCTGCACGGCAGCGCCCGGGTGCGCGTCTCGGACGTGGTGGGGGAGCGGGTGCTCGTGGACGAGGAGGTCGTCCTCGGGGACGGCCGCGGCACGATCGAGATCGTCGACCCCCAGGGGCTGCCCCTCGCCGTGGACAAGGTCGGCCACCTCTGTCGCGCCTTCTCGGCCACCGACGAGGGCATCCGTGACGAGATCCTGGCCGGCACCCGGCGCGCGATCGACGACCTGCGCGAGGCCTGCGGGGTCGAGGCATACCTCAACTACGGCGCCCTGCTCGGAGCGGTCCGCGACGGCGCGATGATCGCCCACGACTCCGACACCGACATCTGCTACCTGTCCCGGCAGGCCTCGCCGGCCGAGCTGATGCTCGAGTCCTACCGGATCGAGCGCGGGCTGCGCGGCCGCGGCTGGAACGTCCTGCGGATGTCCGGGGGAGACGTCAAGCTGCTGCTGCCGCTGAGCGACGGCCGCCAGTGCCACATCGACGTCTTCGTCGCCTTCCACGTCGACGGCACCTTCTACCAGCTCGGCAACCGCAGCGGGCGGCTGCCGGAGTCGGCGATCGTGCCGTTCTCCACGATCACGCTGCACGGGCACGAGTTCCCGGCGCCCGCAGACCCCGAGGCGATGCTCGCGTTCGTCTACGGCCCGGGCTGGCGGGTGCCCGACCCGTCCTTCGCGTACGCCGACCCGGTCGCCGGCGTACGACGCCTCGACGGCTGGCTGCGCGGCTTCCGCACCGACATGGGGCGGTGGACGGAGTTCTACCGCTGGGCCGAGGCCGGGCGGGTGGGGCGCCCCGGGTCGGCGTTCGCCCGGTGGGTCCACCGGCAGCTGCCGCGGGGCGCCGCCATCGCCGACCTCGGGGCCGGCACCGGCCGCGACGCGGTGCACTTCGCCCGCCACGGCCGGCCGGTGCTGGCGTACGAGTTCTCCCGGGCCGCGCGCGGCACCATCCGGCGCCGGGTGGCCCACCAGGACCTGCCGGTCGACGTCCGCATGCTGCTCCTCAACGAGCTGCGCACGGTCCTGGCCGCCGGCGCGGAGCTGTCCCGCGACCCCCACCACCTCTACGCCCGTCAGCTGCTGGGCTGCCTCGACGACGCCGCACGCGCCAACCTGTGGCTGCTGTGCCGGATGGCGCTGCGAGGCGGCGGCCGGCTGTTCCTGGAGTTCAGTGCCCTGGGCCCGGTGGCCGGACCCGAGCCGGTCGCCGACCCGGGACCGGCCGGGCTGGTGCAGCGGCTCGACCCGGAGCTCGTACGCCGCGAGATCGAGGCCGCCGGCGGGCGGATCGACCTCGAGGAGCTCGGCCCGGGCGTCGACATGCTCGGCGACCCCGACCCGATCGTCTGCCGCCTCCGGGTGGCCTGGCCCCGCCCCACCCACCGCGAGAGGAACCCTCGATGACGTCCGCACCCCTGTCCCGGGCCCGTGCCCGGGCCCGCTTCCTGCAGGACCGCGTCCAGCGCGTCCGGCGCCGCCCGATCGGCGTCTTCGCCCGGCTCAACGCGCTCGAGGAGGAGGTGCAGGAGCAGCGGCAGCTCAACCGGCGCCTGGCCGAGCTCACCGACGTGGTCGCCGAGCTGCTGGTCCCGCTGGCCCACCGGGACGAGGAGTGGACCCGCGAGGCCGTCGAGCGCTACCGCGTCGACCTCTGAGCGTCGGGAGCGGTGAGCGCCGTGGACGGACGTCATGCGAATCGTGGTGCAGGGCGCTCGATCCGCATGACGTCCGTGGACGGGCCGTAGGGTGAGGGCCTGTCCCCGGTTGGTCTGCCGGGTCCTGGGTGCTGCCCCGCCCTCGGGCCCTAGGCTTGGGCGCCTATCCCCGGTTGGTCTGCCGGCAGGGCCCGCCTGACTTTGAATCAGGACTAGCGACGTAGGTTCGACTCCTACCCGGGGAGCGAGTGGTCTCGACCGACGAAGAACGAACACTCGACCGACGAGGGAGCTTTCGTGCCGAACAACCTGACCGTCATCGTGCTTGCGGCCGGCGGGGGCACCCGCATGAAGTCGAAGACCATGAAGGTGCTCCACCCCATCGGCGGGCGCAGCATGATCGGTCACGTCCTCAAGGCAGTGGCGTCGATCGAGCCGCAGCACGTCGTGGCGGTGGTCGGCCACCAGCGCGAGCAGGTCGGGCCGCACATCCACGAGATGCTCCCCGAGGCGGTCCTCGCGGTCCAGGAGACCCAGGACGGCACCGGCCATGCGGTGCGCGTCGCGGTCGAGGCGGTGCTCGAGTCGGGGGCGATCGACGGCACCGTGCTGGTGGCGTACGGCGACACGCCCCTGCTGACCGGGGAGAGCCTGGCTGCCTTCGCCGCGGACCACGAGGCGGCCCAGCGTGCCGTGAGCATCCTGTCCGGGATCGTCGACAACCCGTTCGGCTACGGCCGGATCGTGCGCAATCACGAGGGTGACGTCGAGGCGATCGTCGAGGAGAAGGACGCAAACCGGGACCAGCGGGAGATCCGCGAGATCAACTCCGGGATCCTGGCGTTCGACGCGGAGTTCCTCGTCGAGGCGCTGCCGAAGATCGGCAACGACAACGCCAAGGGTGAGTACTACCTGACCGACACCGTCCAGCTCGCGCGCGACGCCGGCCTGACGGTGGGGGCCTGGGCGATCGACGACGTACGCCAGACCGAGGGCGCCAACGACCGCGCCCAGCTCGCCGACCTCGGCCGGGAGCTGAACCAGCGCATCCTGACCCGCTGGATGCGGGACGGGGTGACGATCATGGACCCCGCGACCACGTGGATCGACGCCGACGTGGTGCTCGCGCCCGACGTCACGCTCCTGCCGGGCACCCAGCTCCTCGGCGCGACCGTGGTCGCCGAGGACGCCATGGTCGGGCCCGACTGCACGCTCAAGGACTGCGAGATCGGGTCGGGTGCCCGCGTGGTGCGCGCGCACGCCGAGCTGGCGGTCATCGGCGAGGGCGCGAACGTCGGTCCGTTCTCCTACCTGCGGCCCGGCAGCGAGGTCCGCGCGCGCGGCAAGATCGGTGCCTTCGTCGAGACCAAGAACTCCGTGATCGGCGAGGGGGCGAAGGTGCCCCACCTGTCCTACGTCGGCGACGCGGAGATCGGTGAGGGCGCCAACATCGGCGCAGGCACGATCGTCGCCAACTACGACGGCATCAAGAAGCACCGGACCAAGGTCGGTCGGCACGCGAAGACGGGGTCCAACAACACCTTCGTCGCCCCCGTGGAGATCGGCGACGGCGCGGGGACGGCGGGCGGCACCGTCGTACGCCGTGACGTCCCGCCGGGCGCCCTGGCGGTGTCGAGCGGACCCCAGCGCAACATCGAGGGCTGGGCACAGAAGAAGCGGCCCGGGACGGCCCAGGCGGAGGCCGCCGCAGCGGCCACGGCGGGCGAACCGCAGGGTGAACGAGACGTGTCTCACGGGGGACCCTCCGGAGTTGGGCAGACCGGCTCCGGTGAGGAACAATCCTGATACGCACTGTCCGGCGAACCAGGAGCTGCCCCCGTGACCGGAATGAAGCGGACCACCGAGAAGAACCTGATGGTCTTCAGCGGACGGGCTCACCCCGGGCTCGCACAGGAGGTGGCGTCGCTGCTGGGGACCGACCTGGTCCCCCAGTCGGCCTACGAGTTCGCCAACTCCGAGATCTACGTCCGCTACGAGGAGTCCGTCCGCGGGTGTGACGCCTTCGTGATCCAGAGCCACACGGCTCCGATCAACGAGTGGATCATGGAGCACCTGATCATGGTCGACGCCCTCAAGCGGGCGAGCGCGAAGCGGATCACCGTGGTCATGCCGTTCTACGGCTACGCCCGCCAGGACAAGAAGCACCGCGGCCGCGAGCCGATCTCGGCCCGTCTGATGGCCGACCTGTTCAAGACCGCCGGCGCCGACCGGCTGATCACCGTCGACCTGCACGCCGACCAGATCCAGGGCTTCTTCGACGGCCCGGTCGACCACCTGATGGCGCTGCCGATCCTCGCCGACTACGTCAGGGAGAAGTACGGCGACCAGCGGCTCGCCGTGGTCTCGCCGGACGCCGGCCGGATCAAGGTCGCCGAGCGCTGGTCGGCCCGCCTCGGCGGCGCCCCGCTGGCCTTCATCCACAAGACCCGTCGTACCGACCGGCCCAACGAGACCGTCGCGAACCGCGTGGTCGGCCAGGTCGAGGGCCGCATCTGCGTGCTCGTCGACGACATGATCGACACCGGCGGCACCATCGTGAAGGCCGCCGAGGCCCTGATGGCCGACGGGGCCGCGGGCGTCATCATCGCCGCGACCCACGCGATCCTCTCCGACCCCGCCGTCGACCGGCTCAAGAACAGCCCGGCCAGCGAGGTCGTGGTGACCAACACGCTCCCGATCCCCGCCGAGCGGGAGTTCGACAAGCTCACGACGCTCTCGATCGCCCCGCTGGTCTCCCGCGCCATCCGCGAGGTCTTCGAGGACGGCTCCGTCACCTCCATGTTCGACGGGCACGCCTGACGAAGTCATGCGTGAGCGCCGACTCGGCGATCCCTGAGCGGCCCGCACCCGAGCGCCCACCTCAACTGAGGCGTCAAGGAACGCCGACTCGGCGAGCCCGCCGCGTCAACGAGCGCCGACTCGAGGTCAGGCCAGGTCGTCCAGGTGGTCGCTCCAGAGCCGGGCGAGCACGGTGGGCACCGAGCCCGACGTGAGCACCTCGGCGAGCCCGTCCCGCTGGGCCGGGGAGACCTCGAGGGCCGGGAACGCCCGGCCCACGACCAGGGAGAAGCCCTGGCCGCGGCGCTCGGCCACGCCCGGGGCCTCGGCGAGGTAGGCATCGACGTACGGCGCGCAGAGGTCCACCTGCTCGGGGTCCCACAGCCCGCGGGCCCGTGCCTCGAACATCCGGTTGGACACGTCCGGCTCGGTCATGGCCGCCCAGGCCGCGGCCTTGGCCTCCGCGGTCGGTCGTGAGGCCAGGGCGCAGGCGGCGCCGAGGTCGCCGGCCAGCGACCCGTCGTCGAGCCGCTCGGTCTCGACCTGCCCGGCGTCCATCGCGCCGAGTGCGCAGAGCCGGGCGACGACCGCCCAGCGCAGCCCCGGGTCGAGGTCCACGCCGGTGTCGGTGCGCCCCGAGGTGAGCCAGGAGGCCAGCAGGTCGGCGTCGCGGGAGGTCGCGGCCAGCCCGCGGGTCAGCGCGATCGACAGCTGGTCGTCCTCGCCGGCGGCCAGCCCGGCCGCGCAGGCCGTGGCCACCGCGTCCACCACGCCCGGCACCGCCGACGCCGGGGCCGAGCGGCTCAGCACCGGCCCCAGGGTCCGGTCGAGCACCGCCGCGACCAGCGTCGGGTGCCGCTCGGCGGGCAGGTGCCGCGCCACCAGCTCGACGTAGGCGGGGAGCGGCAGCGCTCCGGTGCGCACGTCGTCGAACGCCTGGGCCCACAGCACCGTGCGCACGAGGTCGTCGTCGAGCGCGGACAGGTGCTCGCGCACGAACGCCGCCGTGTGCTCGTCGAGCCGCAGCCGGGCGAAGGTCTCGCCGCCGCTGTTCGGCACCACGGCCAGCCCCGCCCAGTCCGCCAGGGGCACCGGGTCGCCCTCGAGGTCGACCAGGGCACTGCCGGCCTCGGTCCCGTCGGCGTGGAAGGCCGTGACGCGGAACCGGTGCGGACGCACGCCCTCCCGGACCAGCACCGGCACCCCGTCGTCGCCGCGCTCGACGGTGACCGTGTCGAAGCCGGAGCGGCGCAGCCACAGGTCCGCCCACTCGCGCACGTCACGGTCGGACGCGGCGTCGAGCGCGCCCACGAGGTCGTCGAGGGTGGCGTTGCCGAAGCGGTGCGCCGTCAGGTGGGCGTTCACACCGGCCAGGAAGTCCTCGTCGCCGAGCCAGGTCACCAGCTGGCGCAGGCAGGAGTTGCCCTTGGCGTAGGAGATGGAGTCGAAGTTCGTGAAGGCGCTGTCGACGTCGGGCACGTCCTCCGGGCGCGGCGCCACCGGGTGGGTGGAGCGGCGCTCGTCGGCGACGTACGCCGCGGGCTTGCGCTGCGACTCGTGCGCCACGAGGGTGCCCGCGAAGCCGGCACCGGCCTCGGCGACCCGGTAGCCCATGTAGTCGGCGAAGCTCTCGTTGAGCCAGGTGTCCTCCCACCAGCGCATCGTGACGAGGTTGCCGAACCACATGTGCGCCATCTCGTGGGCGATCACCGTGGCCCGCTTCATGCGCTGGTCGTCGGTGACCCGGCCGCGCGGCAGCATCTCGTCGCGGTAGGTCACGCACCCGGGCGTCTCCATCGCGCCCCAGTTGTGCCCGGGCCCGAACAGCTGGTCGTAGGAGTCGAACGGGTAGGGCTCGTCGAAGAGCCGCGCGTAGTGGTCGAAGCAGTCGTCCGTGGTGCGCTTGAGCTCCTCGATGTCACGCTCGAGCTCCGCCGCGAGGGACTTCCGGGCGTGCCAGCCGAACGGCAGGCTGCGGTCGCCCAGGGTGTGCTCCCACGTCACCGAGTGCCACGGTCCCGCGCAGACCACGAACAGCGAGGGGCAGATGCGGGGCGTCGTCGCGAACGTCCACCGACCGCCGTCGCGAGAGGTCACCCGGCCGTTCCCGATCACGGTCCACCGCGGGTCGGCGCTCACCGCGAGCGTGAGCGTCGCCTTCAGATCGGGCTGGTCGAAGCAGGGGAAGACCCGCTGGGCGATGTCGAGGGAGAGGTACGCCGAGACGTAACGCTCGCCGTCCGCGGGGTCGGTCGTGGTGTGCATGCCGTCGCCGTCGGTGACGTAGGGCACCCGCGCCTCGACCACGACCTCGGTCGCCCCGGCCAGGCCGGAGAGCGCGATCCGGCGACCGTCGTACTGCGGCCGGTCGACGACGGCGCCGTCCAGCGTCACCCGCAGGTCGGAGGCGTCGGTCAGCTCCAGGAACGTCTCCGGGCCTGCCGCGTCGAAGCGGACCGTGGTCCGGCACCCGAAGGTCGGAGCGTCCCCGGTGAGGTCGAGGTCGATCTCGTAGGAGACGTCGGAGACGAGGCTGGCGCGGGCACGGGCTTCGGCGAGAGTCAGGGACACACGGTGGAGGCTAGGGGGTGTCGGCGACGATTCGCCTCACGGCTCCCCGGTGGCTAGGATCGTCAGGTTGCCTCGGCGAGGGAACGCCCGCAGCGGGTGTTCCGTGATCGACAGGGCCGGCAGGACCACTGGTGCGCCGCGCTGCTCGAGACCGAGTGCGCGGCGTTTTGCATGATCCGCCACGTCGCGCGGGGCGACCACACAGCTTGAGATCCACACAGCTTCAGATCCACCCGACGTCGAAGGTCACGAGGAGTAGTCGCATGTCTGCCGAGAAGATCACCGCCGAGTCGCGCACCGAGTTCGGCAAGGGCGCCGCCCGCCGCATCCGCCGCGAGGACAAGATCCCCGCCGTCGTCTACGGCCACGGCAACGACCCCATCCACATCACCCTCCCGGGCCACGACACGATGATGGCCCTCAAGCACGGCGGCGCCAACGCGCTGCTCGAGCTCGACCTGGAGGGCAAGACCCACCTGGCGCTGACCAAGCAGGTCCAGATCGACCCGATCACCCGCCACCTCGAGCACGTCGACTTCGTCGCCGTCCGCCGCGGCGAGAAGGTCACCGTCGACGTGGTCATCCACCTCGTGGGCGAGGCCGTGCGCGACAGCCTGGTCGTCACCGAGAACTCGACCGTCTCGCTCGAGGCCGAGGCCACCCACATCCCCGAGTCGGTCGAGGTCGACATCGAGGGCGCCGAGGTCGGCACCCAGATCCACGCCTCGGACCTGAAGCTGCCGTCGGGCTCGACGCTGCTGACCGACCCGGAGGCGCTGATCGTCAACATCACCAGCGCGCCGACCGCCGAGCAGCTCGAGGCCGAGCTGGAGGAGGCCGAGGCCGAGGCCGGCATCGAGCGCGAGGAGTCCGACGAGGAGGCTGCAGCCGCCGAGGCCGAGGCCGAGGGCGACACCGAGGCGTCCACCGAGGAGTGATCCTCACCGTTTCCTCCTGAGAGAAGGGCCGGGAATCCCCCCGCGATGACACAGCCATGACCGACAACGATCTGTGGCTCGTCGTCGGGGGGGAATCCCGGCCCTTCCTATGCCGGCCACCGGCACAACGTCGGCTACCTGGTGACCGAGGAGCTGGCGCGCCGGATGGGCTCGACCTTCAGGTCGCACAAGTCCGGTCGCGCCGATGTGGTCGAGGGCCGGCTCGGTACGCCGGGCACGCCCGGGCCCCGCGTCGTGCTCGCCCGTCCGCGGTGCTACATGAACGAGATCGGCGGGCCGGTCAAGGCGCTGGCCACCTTCTACAAGGTCGCACCCGACCACGTCATCGCGATCCACGACGAGCTGGACATCGCGTTCGGCACGCTGCGGACCAAGCTCGGCGGCGGCGACAACGGGCACAACGGGCTGCGGTCCATGCGCGCGTCGCTCGGCACCGGGGACTTCTACCGGGTGCGGGCCGGCATCGGCCGGCCGCGGGGCCGTCAGGACGTGGCCGACTTCGTGCTCTCCGACTACTCCTCGGTCGAGCGCAAGGAGCTGCCGTTCCAGGTCGACAACGCCGCGGACGCCGTTGAGACCCTCATCACCGAGGGCCTCGAGCGCACCCAGCAGCGATTCAACTCCTAGCGATTCACCACTCGCTCGGGCCGTCGCTAGGGTGTCCGGGTGACTTTCGAACCCGGCACTCCGCCCGCTGAAGCAGCCACCGACGACCACGTCCTCGCCACCTGGCTCGCCACCGTCGCCGGTGAGCGCCTGCTGGAGGTCCGCGGCGAGGGCCTGGAGGGCAAGGAGCTCAAGGACGCCGGGGACGTGGCGGCCCACGACCTGCTGATGGCCCTGATCGCGGAGCACCGCCCCGACGACGCCGTGCTGTCGGAGGAGCGGCCCGACGAGGGAGCCGACAAGGTCGATCGACTGTCGGCCAGCCGGGTCTGGATCGTCGACCCGCTCGACGGCACCCGCGAGTTCTCCGAGCCGCCGCGCGACGACTGGGCCGTGCACGTTGCGCTCTGGCAGGACGGCGAGCTGGTCGCCGGCGCCGTCGCGCAGCCGGCGCTGGGGGAGACCTTCAACACCGGCCACCCGCCCGTGGTCCCGCCGAGCACCTCGAGCCGTCCCCGGATCGCGGTCTCCCGCAGCCGCCCGCCGGCCTTCGTGAACGCGCTGGCCGAGGAGCTCGACGCCGAGCTCGTCCCGATGGGCTCGGCTGGCGTCAAGGTCCTCTCGGTCGCCCGCGACATCACCGACGCCTACGTCCACGCCGGCGGCCAGTACGAGTGGGACTCGGCCGCACCGGTCGCGGTCGCCGCGGCCGCGGGCCTGTTCACGTCCCGCGTCGACGGCACGCCCCTGCTCTACAACCAGGACGACGTCTACCTGCCCGACCTGATCGTGTGCCGACCCGAGCTGGCCGAGCGGATCGTCGCGTTCGTCAAGCAGCACGGCACCGACTGAGGGCCGCCGATGATCCGGCACGTGCTGCTCGACGCCGACGGGGTCGTGCAGCACATGCCCGGCGGCTGGGTCGCGGCCGTCGAGCGGCAGCTCGACGTCGACGCCGAGGAGTTCTGGGAGCTCGCCACCCGCGACGAGATGGCCTGCCTGCGGGGTGACGGGGACTTCCTCGAGGTGCTCTCCGGGCACCTGCGGGCCCTCGGTGCGTCGGTGACCGCCGAGGACCTGCACCGCGCCGTGTGGCGCTCGGTCCAGGTCGAGCCGTCCTCGGTGGCGCTGGTCCACGCGCTGCGGGACGCCGGCCTCGCCGTCCACCTGGGCACCAACCAGGAGACCCACCGCGCGGCGTACATGCGCACCGAGCTGGGGTACGACGAGCTCTTCGACGAGTCCTTCTACTCGTGCGAGCTCGGGGCCGCCAAGCCGGACGCCGAGTTCTTCGCGGCCGTCCTCGACCGGCTCGGGTCGGCGGCCCCGGAGGTGCTCTTCGTCGACGACTCGGAGCGCAACGTGGTGGCCGCCCGGGAGTGCGGTCTCGCCGCCGAGCACTGGCAGATCGAGGACGGAATCGCAGTCCTGCACGAGCGTCTGGCCGGTCACGGACTGGCGTTGTCCTGACCCGCGGGGCAGGCAAGGGTCAGATGTCCCTGGCCGCCGCCGACGTTCGACCCTGCCGCCGGCCGACCTCCTCCGCGGAGGCTGGATGGCACACGCGCCGGGAAGGCGTACCCGGCACGAACGGGGAGGAACGATGCGCAGCCGCGAGAAGTGGGAGACCCTCGAGATCGAGCTCGAGGAGGCGGGGGACTGTTCCTGGTGGTCGAGCCTGCTGGCCCCCGTCGACCCGAAGGAAGGCAACGCCTACCTGAGGTTCGTCGGGCGGGTCTGGGGGCCGGACGGTCGCGAGACGGAGGTGATCCGCGGGGAGGCCTTTCCGAGGTTCCTCGATCCCGACGAGCTCGCCCCCGACGACGCCTGGACCCCGGGCTGGGAGCTGAGCCTGGTGCACCTCAAGCACCGGATCGAGGAGGAGGGCTGGCAGCGAGCGGGCTGCGGCCTGGAGCCGTGGTCGCACCGGTACGTCCGGTTCGCCGGCCTCCGGGGTGGTCACCGGGCCAGCCGGTCGGTCCGGCGGGTGGCCATGGTCGGGGCCCTGCTGCGGCGTACGGTCATGCCGGCCGGCGACCACGCACAGCCGCTGGGACACTGAGCACTGGCACTGAACCTGGTGCAGTTGGGGCTGATGGGACGCACCGGGGATACTGCTCCCCGTGCTCCCGTCCTCCGTGCGCCTGATCGGTTCGCTGGCGGGCGCCCTCGGGCTGCTCACCGCGGGAGCCTTCGCGCTGCAGGCGCACGACCGCGACGACCGGGTCCACGGAGTCGACCTGACCGCCCAGCGGTACGTCCTCGCCCGGCTCGACGCGCCCTCGCTCGCCCGGGTCCACGGACCGAGGATCCGGCACCTCGCCGGGGTGCTCGACATCCCCGCGCCGGCCGTTCGTGCCTACGCGCGCGCAGCCCGGTCGGCCCCGAAGGCGTGCCACGTCGGGTGGTCCACGCTCGCAGGGATCGGGTACGTCGAGTCGCGGCACGGCACCTTGGGCAACCGGACCCTCGGGGTCGACGGCCGCAGCTCCTCGCCGATCATCGGGCCGGCTCTCGACGGCAGCGGTGACTTCGCGGCGATCCGTTCGACGCCGGCCTCTCGCGGCCTGCACGGGGACGCGACCTGGGAGCACGCGGTCGGCCCCATGCAGTTCCTGCCGGAGACCTGGAGCCGCTACGCCATGGACGGCGACGGCGACGGGCAGGACGACCCGCTCGACCTCGACGACGCCGCGGCCGGCACCGCCCGCTACCTGTGCGCGGGCGGTGGGGACCTACGGACCGCGGTCGGCTGGGAGAAGGCGGTGCTGAGCTACAACCACTCCACCGAGTACGTCGACGACGTCTACGCCGCGGCGTCGTCGTACGCCGCGCGGGCCCGCTGAGGCCGGACGAGCAGGGCAAGAACGGCCGCCGGTCGGCACATCCCCAGACTGGGGGAGACGACCGTCGCAGACCGGTGACGTGACGCTCCGGACCGTTCCTAATTTGGGTGAATGAGGCGGCGAGAGCCCCCAGCGCCTCCCCGCCTGGGGGAACTTCGACTCCGTATCCGCAGTCTGCGGATGCCGGGCGACCTCGGGATCGAGCCCGGTCGGACTCCGAGGTTGCATTGGGGGATCACATGAAGGTCGCCGTCCTAGGGCTGGGCTACGTCGGAACCGTCACAGCGGCAGGCTTGGCGTCGCGTGGGCACGAGGTCGTCGGCGTCGACGTCGACGAGGCGAAGGTCGACGCGATCAGTCACGGCCGGAGCCCGGTGGTCGAGCCCGGGATCGACGAGCTGGTGGCCGAGGGCGTGGCGTCCGGCAGGTTGCGCGCCACCACGGACATGAAGGTCGCCGTGGCGTGCGCCGATGTCTCGCTGGTCTGCGTCGGCACTCCGTCGGGCCCCCACGGGGAGACCGACCTCTCCTACATCGTTCGCGCCCTCGCCGACCTCCGCGAGGCCATGTCGGTGGTCTCGCCGCCGTCGTCGGGCTTCCACTCCGTCGTGATCAGGAGCACCGTGCCCCCGGGCACTGGTGAGATGGTCGTGGCACCCGTCTTCGCCGACTCCGAGCTCCCGCCCGGTTGGTCCGTGGGCACGGCCATGTGCCCGGAGTTCCTGCGCGAGGGCTGTGGCGTCGAGGACTTCTTCGCCCCTCCGTTCGTAGTGGTCGGGACTGCGCACGAGTGCACCCGTCAGGGCATGGCCGAGCTCTTCGCGTTCCTCGACCTGGAGATCCACGACGTCGGCGTCGGAACCGCGGAGGCGCTCAAGTACGCGTGCAACGCCTTCCACGCGACGAAGGTGTCCTTCGCGAACGAAATGGCCCGGATCTTCCGGTTCCACGGCGTCGACTCCCGCGACGTGATGCGCATCTTCTGCGAGGACCACAAGCTCAACGTCGCCCCCACCTACCTGCGGCCGGGATTCGCCTTCGGGGGGTCGTGCCTTCCGAAGGACCTGCGCGCCCTGCAGCACATGGCCCGGATGAGCGGTGTCGACGCACCCCTGCTGGCCGGGACCACGCTGACCAACGAGCTCGTGGTGCGCGACGCCGTCGAGCGGATCATCGCCTCGAACAGCAGGAAGGTCTGCCTGCTCGGGCTCAGCTTCAAGATGGACACCGACGACCTGCGGGAGAGCCCCAACGTCGAGCTCGCCGAGCGCCTCGTGGGCAAGGGGTTCGACGTCCGCATCTACGACCCGATCATCAACCCCGACCGGCTCGTGGGGGCCAACCGCCGGCACGTCGAGGCGAAGCTGCCGCACCTGAACCGACTGCTCGCCTGCTCCCCCGAGGAGGCGTTGGCCGGCGCGGCGGTCGCGGTCGTCTCGTCGTCCGAACCCGCCGTACGCTCCGCCCTGGTCGCTGCGTCGCCGGCCCTGGTCCTCGACCTCCACGGCCGCCTCGGCAGCGACGTCGAGCAGCTCGCCGGGTACGAGGGGCTCGGCTGGTGAAGACGTGGCGCCGCCGCGACCCAGTGTCTGCGGCACCCCGAGTGCTCATCATCGTGCAGAACCTGCACGTCCCCTTCGACCGGCGCGTGTGGCTCGAGTGCCAGTCCCTCGTCGGCGCCGGCTACGACGTCACGGTGATCTGTCCGCGCGGAAAGACCTCGAAGAAGTACGAGGTCATCGACCGGGTCGCGATCCACACCTATCCGCCGTACGCCCCGGGAGGCAGCGCCGTCGGGTTCGTCGTGGAGTACGCCTGGTCGTTCCTGGCGACCGCTCGCCTGGCACTGAGGGCCCGTCGTCGCCGTGGACCCTTCGACGTCGTCCAGGCCTGCAACCCGCCCGACATCTTCTGGCCGCTCGCCCGCTGGTTGCGGAGGCGTGACGGGAGCCGGTTCGTGTTCGACCACCACGACCTCTGCCCGGAGCTGTACGAGTCGCGATTCCCGGGCGGAGCCCGGCTGCCGCTGCGCGGACTCCTCGCCCTCGAGCGGGCCACCTTCCGCACCGCGGACCGGGTGACGTCGACGAACGAGTCCTACGCGCGGGTCGCGGTCGAGCGTGGCGACAAGCTGCCCGAGCACGTCACGGTCGTGCGGACCGGCCCCGATCCCGAGCGGCTGAAGCGAGGCCCCGCCGATCCGGCGCGGCGTCGGGGGCGGCAGCACCTCGTCGCCTACCTCGGCGTGATGGGGCCCCAGGACGGCGTCGACCTGGCCCTGGCCGCCGCCGACCGGGTCGTGCACGGCCTGGGCCGCACGGACATCTCGTTCACGCTGATGGGCGCCGGGGACTCCTACGACGACCTGGTCGCCAAGCGCGACGAGCTCGATCTCCAGGACTACGTCGAGATGCCCGGCCGGGTGCCGGACGAGACCGTCGCAGCGGTCCTCTCGACCGCTGACATCGGGCTGTGCCCGGATCCCAGGAACCCGCTCAACGACGTCTCCACGATGAACAAGACCATGGAGTACATGGCCTTCGGGCTGCCCGTGGTCGCCTACGACCTGCGAGAGACCCGGGTGTCCGCACAGGACGCCGCGGTCTACGTGAAGCCCAACCGGGTCGACGACTATGCCGACGCGATCGTCGACCTGGTCGACAACCCCGAGCGGCGGGCCGAGATGGGGCGTCGAGGACGCGATCGGGTGGAGCAGGTCCTGGCGTGGAGCCACCAGTGCGGGGGCTACGTGGCTCGTGGCGGTGATTTCGACGAGCTCACCCACCGAGCCCTCACGCCCGCCGACGCCCCCGACGCCGCCGAGCCGACCCCTGCGCAGGCACGGCAGGACGTCGAGTCGGGGACGGGGGCCTGACCATGTGCGGAGTGGCGGGCAGCTACCAGCAGTCGGACGGCAAGGTCATCGTGAACATGATGATCGACCGCCTCGGCCACCGCGGCCCGGACGCGTGCGGCGTCCTCGAGCTGGTGGACCCCGAGACTGCGGTCGTCCTGGCGCACCGGCGCCTCTCCATCATCGACCTGTCCACGGCGGCGGACCAGCCGCTGGTCAAGGGCGGGCTGGCGCTCTCCTACAACGGCGAGCTCTACAACTACCGCGAGATCAGGCGTGAGCTCGAGGGCAGGGGTGTGGTCTTCAGGACCAGCTCCGACACGGAGGTCGTGCTCGAGGCGTGGCGTGCGTGGGGGAGGGCGGCGCTCCCGCGCTTCCGGGGCATGTTCGCGTTCGCGGTCCACGACGCCGGCACGGGCAGCCTCACCCTGGCGCGCGACCCGCTCGGCATCAAGCCGCTGTACACGATGCGACGGGGCAAGGGGGTCGTGTTCGCCTCGGAGCTGAAGGCGATCGTCTCGGCGCTGGGCACCGAGCTCAGCGTCGACCCCGCGGCCATGGTCGCCTCGGCGCTCTACTACTGGGTGCCGCCGCAGTACGACGCGGTCCGCGGCGTGCAGAAGCTCCCCGCGGGGTCGTGGACCGAGTACCGCCGGGACGGCTCGTGCGTCTCGGGGGAGTACTGGAACCCCTCCGAGGTGGCCACGCGAGCCGCGAACGGACCGCAGGTGGACCTGCGCGAGACCATCGAGTCGTCGGTGGCGGCCCACCTGGTGGCCGACGTACCTGTCGCCGCGTTCCTCAGCGGCGGCCTCGACTCCAGCATCATCACCGCCCTGGCGCACCGGCACGACCCGTCGATCGAGGCCTACTCGATCGCCTTCCGGGCCGAGGACCAGCGCATGGAGGCGATGCCCGACGACGCGCACTACGCCCGCAAGATGGCGGCGCACCTGGGCATCCACCTGCACGAGATCGAGATCCAGCCGGACGTCGTGGACCTGCTGCCGCGGATGGTCGACATCCTCGACGAGCCCATCGGTGATCCGGCGGCCATCAACACGCTGCTCATGTGTGACGCCGCGCGCGACGCCGGGGTCAAGGTCCTGCTGTCCGGGATGGGCGCCGACGAGCTCTTCGGCGGCTACCGCAAGCACCTGGCCTGCCTGCTGGGCGAGCGCTACCGGCGCATCCCGCGGCCGCTGCGAACCGGGGTGATCGAGCCGCTCGTCGGGCGTCTCCCTGTCGTTGCCGGGGGACGCGGCATCCGGTCGGTGCGGTGGGCCCAGCGCTTCCTGACCTTCGCCGAGCTCGGTGAGGAGGAGGCGTTCCGCCGCAGCTACACCCTCTACGGGCGCGACGAGCTGACAGACCTGCTCGACCCCGACCTGGCGGTGCACGTCGACGCCGTGATGGAGGGCCACCGTGTCCTCTACGACGACAACGACCTCCACGACCAGACCAGCCGCATGTGCCTCGCGGACTCGAGGCTGTTCATGCCGGGCCTCAACCTCACCTACACCGACCGCGCGAGCATGGCGGCATCGACGGAGGTCCGGGTGCCGTTCGTCGACCCGGTGGTGTTCGGCGCGGCGTTCTCGTTGCCCGGGACGGCGAAGATCCACGGCCGGGTCCAGAAGGCGGCGCTCAAGGAGGCCGCGCGAGCGTGGATCCCCGACGAGATCATCGACCGCCCGAAGGCGTCCTTCGGCGCGCCGTTGCGCGCCTGGGTGACCAACGACCTGCGTGAGCTCGTCGACGACGCGCTCGTGGGTGGCGAGCTGGTGTCCACCGGCTTCCTGCGCCGCGAACCGCTGCTGCGGCTCATCGCCGAGCAGCGCAGCGGCCGTCGCGACCAGTCCAAGCAGATCTGGCAGCTCCTCAGCCTCGAGCTGTGGTACCGCAACGCGCGCACCGCCGGCGTCGGCGCGGCCTGAGCCGCGGACGACCCAGAACTTCGAAGAGACAGAAGGTGACATGAAGCAGGTGGCCCAGAACTATCGCTCGGGTGAGCTCCTGGTGCTCGACGCACCCGCACCGGCCTGCCGGCCGGGCGGCGTGCTCGTGCGCACGTCGTACTCGCTCATCTCCACCGGCACCGAGCTGATGAAGGTGAGCGAGGCCCGGATGTCCCTCCTCGGCAAAGCGCGGGCGCGGCCCGACCAGGTGCGCAAGCTGATGGAGTCCGTCGCGCAGCAGGGTCCGGCCGCGGCGTACAAGAAGGCCCTGAACCGCCTGGACAGCTACACCCCACTCGGCTACTCGCTGTGCGGCATCGTGGTGGAGGTCGGTGCCGGCGCCGAGGAGTTCTCGGTCGGGGACGTGGTCGCGGCTGCCGGGAACGAGTTCGCGCTGCACGCCGAGGTGAACTGGGTGCCGACCAACCTGTGCGTCCGAGTGCCCGACGGCGTCGACCCGCAGCACGCGGCGTTCGCCACGGTCGGGGCCATCGCCATGCAGGGTGTGCGGCGCGCCGAGGTGCAGCTGGGAGAGACCGCGTGCGTCGTGGGTCTCGGGCTGGTCGGCCAGCTGGTCGTCCGGCTGCTGGTCGCAGCCGGGGTGCGGGTCGTCGGTGTGGACACCGTGGAGGACCGCTGCCAGATGGCCGTGAAGGCCGGAGCCATCGCCGCTGCCGGACCCGATGCCGAGGGCGAGGCCCTCATCGAGCAGGTCCTCAGCTCCACGACCGGCGGTCGGGGCGCCGACCACGTCTTCCTCGCTGCAGGTGGCAGCTCGAACGGGCCGGTCGAGCTGGCGGCGCGGGTCGCCAGGGACCGGGCCCGGGTCGTGGACATCGGCAAGACGCGCCTCGACCTGCCGTGGAATGACTACTACGAGAAGGAGCTCGACGTCCGCTTCTCCAGGTCCTACGGGCCGGGGCGGTACGACGACCGCTACGAGCTCGACGGGATCGACTACCCGGCGGGGTACGTGCGGTGGACCGAGCGACGCAACCTCGAGTGCTTCCTCGACCTGATCGCCGGCGAGTCGCTCGACGTCTCGGCCCTCGTGTCGGGGGTCAACCCGGTCACCGAGGCAACCGAGGTCTACGAGCAGCTGCGGACCGGCGCCCTGCGCGGGGTCGGGTTCCTGCTCGAGTACCCCGTGCCCGCCCAGTCCGGAGCGGAGGACGCACCCGTGACCCGGACGCTCTCCCGCGCCCCGGGCACTGGGGCCCGACCCCGCTCGGTGAGCGGTCCCACCGTTCGCCTGGGCGTCATCGGCGCCGGCAACTACGCCTCGTCCATGTTGCTGCCCCACCTGGCGAAGGACACCGGAGTCACGCTGGCCAGCGTGGCGACGACCCGTGCGCTGTCCGCGGTCAACGCCCAGCGGAAGTTCGGCTTCGACACGGTGACGACCGACGCCGCGGTGGTCCTCGACGACCCGTCTATCGACGCGGTGGTCGTGGCGACCCGCCACCACTCCCACGCCGACTTCGTCTGCCGGGTGCTCGAGCGCGGCAAGGCGGTCTTCGTCGAGAAGCCGCTCGCCCTGTCGGACGCCGAGCTCGACCGGGTCGTCGAGACGGTCGAGCGCACGGGGAACGACCGGCTGATGGTGGGGTTCAACCGCCGCTTCGCCCCCCTCTTCACCCAGATGCAGCGCCGCTTCGGCCCGGTCGACGGGCCGGTGAGCGCGCGGTACCTCGTCAACGCCGGGCGTCTCGACGCCGGCAGCTGGTACCTCGACCAGGGGCTCGAGGGATCGAGGTTCCTCGGTGAGGGCGGCCACTTCATCGACAGCCTGAGTGCCTGGATCGGCCACTCGCCGGTCGAGGTGGAGGCCCGACAGACGCCCGAGGGAGCCGACCTCCAGGTGAACCTGCGCTTCGCGGACGGTTCCCTCGGGACCATCTCCTACGTCACGGGTGGCGACCGCCGCTTCCCCAAGGAGACCTTCGACGTCACCGGGGGCGGCCGCAACGCCCGCCTGGACAACTTCACGCGTGCCACCGTGTGGAGCCGCGACGGCAAGGACGCCAAGCGTGCCATCGGTGGGCAGGACAAGGGCCAGCGCGCCCAGCTGGCTGCGTTCGTCGAGGCTGTCCGCACCGGGTCGCCGATGCCGATCGATGCCGGGTCCCTGGTGGCCACCACCCGGGCGACCATCGCCGTGGAGCAGAGCCTCCTGTCCGGGGAGCGGGTGATGCTGTGAGCCGGCAGCTGGGTTGGTACGCGCAGCGTCTTCGTCAGATGTCCGTCGCCGAGGTCGCGGGCCGCTCGGCGGACCAGGCCCGCCAGATCGCGTGGGCCCGCCGCCAGGTGCTTCCGGGGGCGGCCACCGGGCTGCCCAACGGCCTGCGCGACTGCCGCCGGTTCCCGACGCCGCTGCCCGTCGGCACCCGCGAGCAGGTGCCTGCGGAGGCGCGCCGGGCCGTCATCGCCGCTGCTGACCGGCTCGTGGCCGGCAGCTGGTCCCTGCTCGGGACGCCACGCGAGGACATCGCCCGTCCGGACTGGTTCCTGGACCCGGTGACCGGGCGGCGAGCCCCGCAGGACCGTCTCGCCTTCCGCATCGACCACCGGAACGAGCACGAGACCGGCAACGTCAAGTCGGTGTGGGAGCTCTCGCGCCACCACCACCTGACCGTGCTGGCGACCGCGTGGTGGCTGACCTCCGACGACACCTACGCCCAGGTGGTCGACGACCAGCTGCGTTCCTGGTGGTCGGAGAACCCGTTCCTGTCCGGCGTGCACTGGACCAGCGGCATCGAGCTCGGGGTGCGGCTCACGAGCTGGGTCTGGGTGCGCCGGCTCCTCGACGACTGGGCCAAGGTCGAGGACCTCTTCGACACCAACGAGGACGCGCTGCGCCAGATCTGGTGGCACCAGCACTACCTCGCGGCCTTCCGCAGCCGCGGCTCGTCGGCGAACAACCACGTCGTGGCCGAGGCCGCCGGTCGCCTCGCGGCCGCCTCCGCCTTCCCCTGGTACGCCGAGAGCGACGCCTGGCGCGAGGACGCGTCGCGGCAGCTCCAGCGAGAGCTCCGCGCCAACACCTTCGACAGCGGCGTGAACCGCGAGCTCGCGACGGACTACCACCGCTTCGTCACCGAGCTCGGCCTGGTTGCCGCCGTCGAGAGCACCGCCGCCGGCCATCCACTCCCGGCTGACACGTGGGGCCTGCTCGCGGCGTCCCTCGACGCCGCCGCCGCCATGGTCGATGAGACCGGACGCCCACCGAGGCAGGGCGACGGGGACGAGGGTCGCGCGCTGGTCCTGGACGACCCCGACCTGGACCCCTGGTCCTCGCTGCTGGGCCTGGGCGCCGCCCTGGTCGGTGCCCTCCCGTGGTGGTCGGCGAGCCCGGTCGGTGCCGCCGCTGTCGCGGTGTCGTCGCTGCTGCCGAGCCGGCCGCAGGTCGACCGGCGACCCCCGACTGCTCCGCGGCTCTTTCCCGACGCAGGGATGTACCTGCTGCGGACGTCCCCCGAGGACGGCCCGGAGATCTGGTGCCGGTGCGACGGGGGACCGCACGGGTTCCTCTCGATCGCCGCCCACGCCCACGCCGACGCCCTCGCCGTCGAGGTGAGGTACGGCGGGGTCGACGTGCTGGTGGACCCGGGCACGTACTGCTACCACGGGGATCCCGACTGGCGGAGCTACTTCCGGTCCACCCTGGCCCACAACACGCTCGAGGTCGACGGGACCAGCCAGTCCGCCGAGGCCGGACCGTTCCTGTGGCGCACGCACACGCCCGCGCACGTGACGCGCGCCGAGGTGGGTGACCTGCCCACCCAGACCTGGACGGCTCACCACACCGGCTATGCCCGGCTCGACCGGGGTCTCCGGCACACGCGCACCGTCACCCTGGAGAGCAGCACGCGCAGGCTCTCCGTCCTCGACGTCGTGACCGGCACGGCGACGCACGACGTGCGGCTCGCGTTCCACCTCGGGCCCGAGGTCGCGGCGGAGCTGGTGGAGGGCGCCGCCGAGCTGCGCTGGCCCGGCGATGCCGGGACCTGCACGGCGACACTGCACCTGCCTCGCCAGCTGCGCTGGTCCGCGCACCGCGGCAGCACCCACCCGATCCTGGGCTGGTACTCGCCGGCGTTCGGCGAGCGGGTCCCGACGACGACCTTGCTCGGGGCCGGCACCCTCGACGGCTCGCTCGAGCTGCTCACCACCGCGGACTTTGCTCCCGACCGGGAGCCCGGACCCCGCACCACCGAGCTCGGAGGTACCGCTCATGGCTGAGCAGTCCGTGGACCTGCGGTCGACCCTGTCGGTCCTTCGTCGGCACCGTCTCGTGCTGGCGATCGCCGCGTTGATCGGGATCGCGGCCGGTGTGTCGTTCGTGGTGCTCCGTCCGCCCCAGTACGCGAGCTACAGCCAGGTCCTGCTTCCGCAGTTGAAGAGCACGGACGGCCAGACGCCCGTCCGGGACGTCCAGACAGAGATCCGGATTGCCACCAGCGACGGGGTTTTCGGCCCCGCAGGCCAGACCGTCAAGCCGCCCCTGTCGGTGCAGGCCATGGCCCGCCACGTGCACGTCAGCGCGCCCGCGTCCGACGTCATCGCCATCCAGGCGCGCGCCTCCACCCCGGAGCTCGCCAAGGCCCTGGCGGAAGCTGTCGCGAACGCCGAGGTCGACTACGTCACGAAGGCAGCGAGCTCCTTGAGCGGCGCGGAGACCGCTGCGCTGGCGCAGCGTCGGCAGGGCCTGGAGGACACCCAAGCAACGGTGGGCGACGAGATCAAGAAGACCCAGGGCCGCATCGACGGCGAGTCCCCGACGTCCGCCCAGGGGCAGAAGGACGCCGCGGTGCTCGCCCAGCTGACCGCCCAGCAGGCCAGCCTGGCGATCGAGATCGACACGCTGAAGACCAAAGAGGCGTCCGGCCAGCCCGACAGCACCGCCTCGATCTTGTCGCACGCCTCGCCGGCGAAGCGCCCCGGCCTGGTCAGCAGGTCGATCGGCTTCTCGCTGTTCGGTGTGCTCGTCGCCGTCGGCCTCGCCGCGATGATCCTGACCCTGCGCAGCAGACGGGACCGCAAGCTCCGCTACCGCGACGAGATCGCCGACGCGCTGGGAAGTCCCGTGATCGCCTCGGTCCGCAGCCGGGTGCCGCGGGCGGCCGCCGGGTGGGCCTCGTTGCTGGAGGACTACACCCCGGGGACGGTCGACGCCTGGGCGCTGAGGCAGGCGCTGCACCAGCTCGTCCTCGACGGTTCCCCGGTCGGCCGCCCTCACGGAGACAGGGGGGACGGGGCGGAGCACACCGCCATGTCCATCACGGTCATCACGCTGTCCGACGACCCCCGCGGGCTCGCCATGGGTCCGCAGCTGGCCGCCTACGCGGCGTCGTCGGGATCCCCACCGCCCTCGTGGCCGGCCAGCGGCACGAGTCCGCGGCCTCGCTCTGGGCTGCCTTCTCGCAGGGGCGCTCTGAGGTCCGGCCAGGGCTCCTCGTCGACGCTCACCGCGCGACGGCCACGACCGCGACGGTCACGACGTGGACCTGACCGTCGTGCTGGCCGTCGTCGACCGGCGCAAGCCGGAGCTGACCGAGCTGCCGGAGTCCTCGGTCGCGATCCTGGCGGTCTCCTCCGGCTCCGCCACCGCGGAGGAGCTCGCCCTCACGGCAGTGACCGCGGACGACGTCGGCAGCCGGATCGCCGGGATCATCGTGGCGGACCCGGACGACCTGGACCGCACGACCGGTCGGCTGCTGCAGCACGAGCGCTCACAGCAGATCGCGCTGCCCACGCGGCTCACGGGCGTGCCGAGCACCGGGCCCACCGGCACCAACGTTGCGGGCCTACGCCGGAGGCCGCGATGATCGACACCTCGTGGCGCATCGAGGACCCGGACCCCGACGAGGTCTCCGTCGGCGGCCCCTCGACGGGGATCGTGAGCCTGCACTTCCTGCGCTCCGCGCTGCGGCGGCGCTGGCCGGTGTGGGTGGCCGCAGCCCTGGTGGGCATGATGCTCGGCATCGCCTGGACCGTCATGGTCCCGAGCAAGAGCCAGGGCACCGTGACGCTCCTGCTGGCGCACGACCCGGGGGTCGACCCGGCCACGGCCATGTCCACCGACGTGAGCCTGCTGCGGACGAGGACCGTTGCCCAGAGGGTCATCGACGAGCTGGACCTGCCTCTCACGACCGAGGGCTTCCAGGCGTCGACCATCGTGACACCCGTGACGCCCACCGTGCTCGTCATCGACGTCGCCGCGCCCGACAGCACGAGCGCGTTGGCACGGGCCAAGGCGCTCTCCGACGCCTACCTCGCCTTCCGCCGCCAGCAGATGGACTCGCAGTCGACTGCGCTCATCGCCGGATACCAGGCACAAGTGACCAACCTGACCAAGCAGGCGGACGATCTCACCAGCAAGTACAACGCGCTCAACGCCGGGGGTGCCTCCGGCCAGGGCGACGCCTCCGACCTGCTCACGCAGCGAGCCCAGATCTACGGCCAGGTCAGCCAGATCCAGCAGCAGATGGAGGACGCCAGTCTGCAGGCCGGCTCCATCGACAAGGCGAGCCACGTCCTGGACCCCCCCAGCGTCGTCCCGCAGTCGGCCAAGAAGCGCATCGTGCTGAACACGATGGCCGGCCTCATCGGGGGCCTGGCTCTGGGCATGGGACTGGTGCTGTTCCAGGCACTCACCTCCGGTCGTCTGCGCCGTCGCGACGAGGTCGCGGTCGCCCTCGCGGCTCCGGTGCGCTTCAGCGGCGGACCGCTGACCGGTCGTGGCACGCGGTTGCGGCGCCTCACGAGGAGGTCGTCGCGGCAGCGGTCGCTGGAGGTGCTGGTCCACGGGCTCGGGACGGCGGTCTCCACGCCGTCCAAGGCCCGGCCGGCCCGGCTGGCCGTCGTGGCGGTCGACGACACCGATGCGGCTGCCCTGGTCACCGCGACGCTCGGTGCCCAGATGGCCGTCGAAGGCAAGGCGGTCTTCCTCGTGGACCTCACCGACTCCGGACGCCTGGAGGCCGCGCTGAAGAAGGCGCTCGCCCGGCAGCCGGGTCCTGGTCCCCGCGTCGAGCCGGAGGTCCTCCGTCCCGACAGCCAGCCGTTCCTCGCGCGCGGGCCGCTCGGGGCAGCTCCCGGCGCCACCACCGAGCTGTCCAAGGGTGATTCCATGCGTCCAGCCTGGAACCGTGCCGAGGTCGTCCTGGTGCTGGCCGAGGTCAGCCCCGGCGTGGGCGTCGACCACCTCACGTCCTGGGTGGACCGGGTCGTCCTCCTGGTGGCCGCGGGACGCTCGAGCGCCGAGCGACTGCGCACCACCGGGGAGCTGGTCAGGTCGGCCGGTCTGGAGCTGGACTTCGCGATGATGGTCGGAGCGGACCGGACCGACGAGAGCTCGGGCCTGCGCGACCCGGAGGACCCCGGCTGGGCCGGGACCGGAAACGGTGCGCCGTGAGCGCCACGCTGGCCGCCGTCCCCGTCGTCGGGGGGCGGCACCGCGCGGACGACCTCCGGATCCGGGGCGTGCCGCGGCGCATGCTGGCCGTCTGGGGTGCGCTGTTCTTCAACGTCCTGGCCTTCTCGGCCAACCCGACCCTGGTGCCGATCCCTCGGCCGGTCGGCCAGCTGCTGACCCAGGGCGCCCTGATGCTCGCGGTACTCCTTGCGCTCGCGGTGAACCCGCGGGTCGTCGTGCGGTCCAACGTGATCCTGGTGCTGCTCACGATGCTCGGCGTCGTCGCGATGATGACCAGCATCCACAACGTGTTCCTCCTCGGCTCGACCTTCCGCGCCTGCCGTCTCGTCGGATTCGTCCTGGTCCTCTGGCTGCTCACGCCCTGGTGGGGGCGCCAGGACATGCTGTTGCTGCGCTGTCACCGCCGCTGCCTGTGGATCATCCTCGGCACCGTGGTGGCCGGAGCGGCGATCTCGCCGGGGCTGGCGTTCGCCTTCGAGGGCCGGCTCTCGGGGATCCTCTGGCCGATCCCGCCCACCCAGGTCGCCCACTACGCGGCCGTGCTGCTCGGTACGTCGGCGGTGCTGTGGATGTGTCGGGTGATCACCGGCCGCCACATGCTCGTCTCGCTGGCACTGGGCGGCGCCGTCCTGGTGGGCACCCACACCCGAACCGCGCTGATCGCGTTGGTGGTGGGGCTGGTCGTTGCCGGAGCCAGCCTGTTCCTGGGCCATGCCCGAGTCCGGCGCACGTCCGCCCTCGGTGCGGTGCTCGCGGTGGGCGTGGCCACCATGTTCGCATCCGAGATCACGAAGTGGGCCCTGCGCGGACAGACCACCCAGGAGGCAGGCCAGCTCACGGGGCGGACCAAGGTCTGGTCCCAGGTCTTCGACATGCCGCGTCCGAAGCTCCAGGAGCTGTTCGGGTCGGGCCTGTCCAACATGTCGTTCAACGGCCTGCCGATCGACAGCAACTGGGTGGCCAGCTACCTGGACCAGGGCTGGTTCGGCATCGTCATCCAGGCGACGGTGATCATCATCCTGCTGCTGCTGGCGGCCACCCGGGAGCGGGGCCCCCAGCGCGCCGTCGCGCTGTTCATCATCGTCTACTGCCTGGTCGCGTCCTTCACCGAGACCGGGCTCGGCACCGCGTCGCCGTACCTCCTCGACCTCACGGTGGCGGCGTCCCTGCTCGTCCGCGAGGGGCAGGTGAGCCACTCGTGAAGGTCCTCCTCGTGCACGGTCGCTACCGCTCGACGGCTCCCAGTGGCGAGAACCGCGTCGTCGACCAGGAAGCCGCAGCCCTGTCCGCGGCGGGCCACCGGGTCGAGCTCTTCCAGCGGCACAGCGACGACATCGGCGGCTGGTCCTGGCTCGTAAGGCGGCCCTGCCGGTGCGCAGCTTCTGGAACGTCGAGGCGCGCAAGGACCTGGCCCGACGGCTCGAGGCAAGCCGTCCGGACGTGGTGCACGTGCACAACACGTTCCCCTTGATCAGCCCGTCGGTGCTGTATGCCTGCCGCGACGCCGGGGTCCCGGTGGTGGTCACCCTCCACAACTACAAGCTGCTCTGCGCGAGCGGGGACTTCTTCCGGGACGGAGCGCCCTGCCACGACTGCGCCAACGGGTCCGCCGCACCCGCCCTGCAGCACGGCTGCTACCGAGGTTCGCGACTGGCGACAGCCCCCGTCGTCGCCGGGCTGGCCCTGCACCGGTCGGCCTGGCGGGAGCTGGTGTCCGCCTACATCTTCATCTCGGCCTCCCAGCGCGACCTGATGCACGACCTGCGGTTGCCGGCGGACAGGGTGTTCGTCAAGCACAACTTCGTGGATGCGGACACCACGGCACGTTCCGGGCCCGAGCACCTCGCGGTCTACCTCGGCCGGCTCGACGCGGCCAAGGGTGTCCCCTTCCTGATGCGGGCCTGGGACGTCTTCCGGGTCCGTCACCCGGAGTCCCCGCTCCGGCTCGTCGTGGCCGGCGGAGGACCGCTCGAGGGCGACGTCAGGGCCTGGGGGAGCCGCCACCCCTCGGTCGACGTGACCGGGCTGCTGCCTCCAGACGAGGCCCAGCGCCTGCTCCGGCGCGCACTGGTCACCGTGGTGCCCTCCCAGTGGGAGGAGACCTTCGGGCTCGTGGCGATCGAGGCGATGGCTGCCGGGGTGGCGCCCCTCGCGCCGGCGCGCGGGTCGTTCTCCGAGCTCGTCACCGACGGGGTCGACGGGGCCCTGTTCGAGCCGGACGATCCCGGTGCACTGGCCCGGGTCCTGCACGACGTCGACCTGCACCCCGGGCGGTACGCCGAGCTGGGGGCGTGCGGGCTGCGCACCTACGAGGAGCGGTTCCGCCCCCACGGCAACGTGGAGCAGCTCCTCGGCATCTACCGGTTCGCCGTGGCCAACCCGATCGGCGGTGACCGTGTCGTCGTCTCGTAGCCCGCTCGCCGTGGCGCGCCGGCTCGGGTGGGGCGTGGCCGACCAGGGCGTCTCCAGCATCAGCAACTTCGTCCTCGGGGTCGTGGTCGCCCGGTCCCTCGACGCCGCGAGCTTCGGAGCGTTCGGCCTGGCGTACGTGACCTTCGGGCTGGCCATCAGCGCCACCCGTGGGCTCGCCACCGACCCGCTCCTGGTGCGGTTCAGCGGCGCCAGGACGCCTGCCTGGCGCAGGGCGGTGGCTGCCTCGAGCGCGACGGCGACGCTGTGCGGGATCGTGACGGGAGTCGTCTGCATCCTTGTCGGCCTGGCGCTGCCGCCCCAGGTCGGCGGGGGCTTCATCGCCCTCGGGGTCGGCCTCCCTGGCCTGATGCTTCAGGACAGCCTGCGGTTCGCGTTCTTCTCGGTGGGGGAGCCCCAGCGGGCGTTGGTCAACGACGTCGTGTGGACCGTGCTGCAGTTCACGACGCTCGTCGCGCTCGTGATGACAGGCCGCGCGACCGAGGTGACCTGCTTCCTCGCCTTCGGCGGCACCGCGACGCTCGCGGCCGGCGTCGGGCTGCTCCAGTGCCGGATCCTGCCTCGGCCCCGGTGGATCAGGTCGTGGGTCGTCGACCACAAGGCGCTGGGTGGCCGCTACCTCATCGAGAACATCAGCAGTGCCGGTGCCCGTCAGGTCCGGATGGTGACCCTGGGTGCGGTCGCAGGGCTCGCCGCTGTGGGCCAGGTCCGGGCTGCCGAGATCCTGATGGGACCTTTCCTCGTCATGCTGATGGGGGTGAGCCAGCTCGCCGTGCCCGAGGCCTCGCACGTGCTGAGCAAGGCTCCCCGCCGCCTCGGCCGCTTCTGCTTCCTCCTCGGGCTCGTGGTCGCCGCATCGGCCGCCCTGTGGGGCGTGACGATCACGCTGCTCCTCCCGACCGGGCTCGGCAGCGCACTCCTGGGTCCGATCTGGAAGCCCGCCAGCACCCTGGTGCCCGTGGTCATGATCGGGATGGCGGCGGGCGGACTCGAGATCGGCGCCGCCGCCGGCGTTCGCGCGCTGGGAGCGGCCCCCCGCAGCCTCGTCGCCCAGCTCTCCACCGCAGGCATGTACCTCGTCGGCGGCTGCGTGGGCGCGTACCTCGACGGGGCTCGGGGCTCCTGCTGGGGCGTCGCCGTTGCGACCGTCCTGGCCACGTTCGTGTGGTGGTACCAGCTCAGGCGAGGGCTCGCCGAGTACCTGAACGAAACACCAGTCGTTGCCAGCCTCTCGGGGCAGCCAGAAAGGATCCCGTCATGAGTACTGCATCCGGAGCCGCGAGCGGTGGCGTGGTGCCGACCCTGACGATCGGCCTGCCCGTCTACAACGGTGCGGAGTACCTCTCCCAGTCGCTGGACGCGCTGCTGGCGCAGACCTACAAGGACTTCGAGCTCGTCATCTCCGACAACGCGTCGAGCGACGAGACCGCGGAGATCTGCGGCGACTACGCCGAGCGGGACGAGCGGATCAGGTACGTCCGCCAGCCCGTCAACATCGGTGCCGCGCCCAACCACAACTTCCTGGTCGGCCAGGCCCGCGGCAGGTACTTCAAGTGGGCGTCGCACGACGACCTCTACGCGCCCGAGCTGCTCGAGAAGTGCGTGGGGGTGCTCGAGGCCCGGCCGGACGTGGTCCTGGCGCACTGCTGGGACGCCATCATCGACGAGGACGGCAAGGTCCTGCAGGCACATCCCTACGCGTTGGACACCGCGAACCCGAGCCCGTCGGCCCGGCTGCGGAGCCTGCTCTACACACCCGGTGGCAACGACTTCTACGGGGTCATCCGCACCGACGTCCTCCGTCGGATCGGGCCGCACGGCACCTACTACAACGCCGACCGGACGATCGTCTCGTCGCTGTGCCTGCAGGGGCCGTTCGTCCAGGTGCCCGAGGTGCTCTACTGGCGCCGCGAGCACGAGCACCGGGCCTCGCGCGCCGGGGACCACCGGGCCGTGGCCGCGGCCCTCGCCCCGGAGCGCCGGGACCGGTGGCGCCACCCGATGGCGCGCATGTACGTCGAGTACGTCAACGGCTACGTGCAGGCGATCCGGCGAGCGCCGTTGACCTCGGCCGAGCGGAACCGGTGCCTGGTGGAGGTCGCCCGGTGGTTCTGGAGCTGCCTGCCGCCGGGTCGCTCGAGCCGGCCGGCGTCCGTCGGGCCGGTGGATGGCCCGCAGGACCCCGATGACGCGGACGCGTCGCGGGTCCCGGGACGGAGCTAGGGCGATGCGAGGAGCGACCTTGCGGGTGGCGACGTACGGCTACTTCGGCATGGGCAACGTCGGGAACGAGGGCTCCCTCGCGGCGTTCCTGGCCTACCTGCGCGAGGCCCACCCGGACGCGACCGTGCACTGCTTCGCGGCCGATGCCGAGGCGGTCCGACGTGAGCACGGGGTCCCCGCGACCAGGCTGATGGCCTACCGGGCCGCGCCGGGCAGCAGTGGCCTCCGGGTCCGCGCGGCGAAGGCGGCCAGCCGGTTGGTCGACGTGCCGCGCACGTTCCGGCTGATGCGCGACGTCGACGTCCTCGTGGTGCCCGGGACCGGTGTCCTCGAGACCCAGCTCGTCGCCCAGCCGTGGGGGTTGCCCTACTGGCTCTTCCTCGCTGCGCTCTCGTGCCGGCTGCGCGGCAGGAAGGTGGCCCTCGTCAGTGTGGGTGTCGAGCACGCGGACCATCCGGTCACGCGCTGGCTGCATCGGTCGACCGTGCGCCTGGCCCACTACCGCAGCTACCGGGACGAGGGATCGCGCGAGGCGGTGCGGTCGATCGGCGTCACCAGGGCGCCGGGCGAGGTCTTCCCCGACCTCGCCTTCTCCCTTCCGGTGCCCGTGGCGTCGGTGCGGCCGGGTCACGTCGTGATCGGGGTGATGGCCTACCAGGGTGCCCCGAACGACCCCGACCGCGGACCGGCGGTCCTGCGGGCGTACGTCGAGCACATGGCACAGCTGGTGGTCAGGCTGCTCGACGACGGCGGGACGGTCAGCCTGGTGATCGGGGACGTGGCCGACTTCGGCTTGGCCGAGGAGATCGAGGACCGGGCGCGCTCCCTGCGCCCCGGCATCGACGGGAGCCAGCTGCTGGTGAGCAGGGCGGAGAGCCTGGCGGACCTGATGACGGAGATGGCCACGGCCGAGGTCGTGGTCGCCTCCCGCTTCCACAACGTCATCTGTGCCCTGAAGGCGCGCCGGCCGACCGTCTCGCTGGGGTACGCCGGGAAGAACGCCCGGCTGCTCGCGGAGTTCGGTCTCGAGGGGTTCGACCAGCCGATGGACTCCTTCGACGTCGACCGGCTGGTCGAGCAGGTCCGGGAGGTGCGGCAGCGCGCCTCGGGCGCCGCCATGGAGGAGGCCAATCAGCGCTACGACGACGAGCTGCGGCGCCAGTTCTGGCGGCTCCCGGCACGCTGTTCGGTGCCTCGCCGGTGGTGCTTCCAGAGGTCCCGACGAGCGCCTGAGGACGGGACCCGCTGCCCCGGAGCGGGCGGTCGGTGCCTCGGAGCCGGAGCCCGACTGCCGCCGCCAGCACGGCCAGGCCGAGCAGGAGCGCGCCCACCACGTCGGTGAACCAGTGCGCTGCCTGGAGGAGCAGCGACAACCCCATCGCCACGCCGACGAGACCGACGACGACCCACTCCCACCACCGGGGGCGTTCCTGCAGGAGCAGGATCGCGCACCCCAGGCAGACCAGCACGGTGACCGTGTGGCCCGACGGGAAGCTGCCACCCACCGCGGTCATGTCCTGGTGGGGGTCGGGGCGCCCGACGATCACCTTGGTGACGATGGTCAGGGTGCCCGCGACGCCGGCGAGCAGGGCGGCGTACACCGCCGGTCGCCACGAGCGGTGCCGCACGCACACGACCACCGCGACCAGCGCGAGCAGCGGCACCATCTTGCTCGGCTTCAGGCCCTCCACGATGACGTCGACCCGCATCTGGGTCGTGCCCCACACGTCGTGCGGCCGGAACCGGTTGCGGATCGCGACGTCCAGGTCCTGCGTGGCGTGCGCGGCCACCAGGAAGGCGAGGACGACGAACGCAGCGGCCGCGACGGCCGCCAGCACGAACAGACCACGTGAGCGGTCGGGTCGGGACGGGGTCACGGCGTCGCCAGGACCTCGCGCAACCGGTCGCCGAGGTCCGACAGGGGACGGGCATTGCGGTCCGCGTCCGACATGACGGTCACCGGAAGCGGCCAGGGGATGGCGAGCTCGGGGTCGTCGTGCGCGATCGTCAGGTCCTCCGACGGGTCGTGCGGGCGGTTGATGCGGTACGACGTGTCGGCCGGCTGGGTGAGGGCCTGGAAGCCGTGGGCGCACCCGGGCGGGATGTAGATCGAGCTCTGGTTGTCGCCGTTCAGGTCGAAGCAGACCCAGGTGCGGTACGTCGGCGAGGTCGGACGCAGGTCGACGACGACGTCGAAGACCGCCCCGCTCGAGCACCGGACCAGCTTGCCCTCGCCGAGCCCCACCCGCAGGTGCAGGCCTCGGATGACCCCCCGCTCGGAACGCGACAGGCTGTCCTGGACGAACGCGTCGGGGTCGATCCCCGCCTCCCGGGCCGTCGCCGAATCGAACGTGCGGCTGAAGAAGCCACGCGCGTCCCGGTGCACCGGTGCGCTGAAGTGGACCAGTCCCCGGATTGCGGTATTTGCGAACTCCATCGGCACATCCTCCGCGGTCGAATTCGAGACTCGACTATCACACGCGACGGGCGTGTGACCGCGTCTGGACAAAGGAAATACCCTCTATGAGCAGTCCTCGTTGCCGGTTGTGCTGGGCCGAGCTCACGCACACGTTCGTCGACCTCGGAATGTCGCCGCCCTGCGAGAGCTACCTGTCGGCGGACCAGCTCGACCAGGGGGAGACGTTCTACCCCCTCCATGTGCGGGTCTGCTCCCAGTGCCTGCTCGTCCAGCTGCCGGCCTACATCCCGGCGGAGGACATCTTCACCGACTACGCCTACTTCTCGTCGTACTCCGACTCGTGGGTGCGGCACGCGGAGAAGTTCGTCGACCAGGCCGCTGCGCGCCTGGGCCTGGACGGCGACTCGTTCGTCGTGGAGGTCGCCAGCAACGACGGCTACCTCCTCCAGCACAGCGTGGCCCGCGGGATCCGGTCGCTGGGGATCGAGCCCGCCGCCAACGTCGCCGAGGCCGCGGTCGCGAAGGGCGTGCCGACCGAGGTGATGTTCCTCGGGGAGGAGTCGGGGTCCAAGGTCGCCGAGAGGCACGGCAAGGCCGACCTGGTGGTCGCGAACAACGTGTTCGCCCACGTGCCGGACATCGTCGACTTCAGCAAGGGCCTGCGCGCGCTGGTCGCCGACGACGGCTACGTCAGCATCGAGATCCCGCACCTGCTCCGGCTCATCGACGGCAACGAGTACGACACGATCTACCACGAGCACTTCTCGTACCTGTCCTTGCTGACGACGCAGCGGGTGCTGGCTGCAGCCGGGTTGACCGTGGTCGACGTCGAGGAGCTCCCGACGCACGGGGGATCGCTGCGGACCTGGTCGATGCCGACCGAGTCCGCCCGCCCGGCCACGCTCTCGGTCGCCGCCGTGCTCGCCGCCGAGGCCGGCGCCGGCCTCCACACGGTCGAGGGCCACGACGGGTTCGCGACCGCGGTGGCGAAGGTGCGCAACGACCTCCTGGAGTTCCTCATCGCCTGTGCGCGCGACGGCAAGAAGGTCGTCGCCTACGGTGCGCCCGGCAAGGGCAACACGCTGCTCAACCACTGCGGGATCCGCAGCGACCTGGTCGAGTTCAGCGTCGACCGCAACCCGCACAAGCACGGGAAGTTCCTGCCGGGGACGCACATCCCGATCCATCCGGTCGAGGCGCTGGCCGAGGCGAGACCCGACTACGTGCTGGTCATGCCCTGGAACCTCCGCAAGGAGATCAGTGCCCAGCTGGAGTACGTCCGCGAGTGGGGGGCACGCCTCGTCGTCGCCCTGCCCGAGCTCGAGATCTTCTGAGCCGACACGGAGGTTTGACGATGAAGGTGGTGCTTTTCTGCGGTGGACTGGGCATGCGGATGCGTGCGGACAACCAGTCGCTGCCCAAGCCGATGATGCCGATCGGGAGCCGCCCGGTGCTCTGGCACGTCATGCGCTACTACGCCCACTTCGGGCACACGGAGTTCATCCTGTGCCTCGGCCACGGGGCGCAGGCGGTCAAGGACTACTTCCTGGACTACCGCGAGACCGCGTCCAACGACTTCGTCCTGACCAAGGGCGGTGACCACGTCGAGATGCTCGGCACCGACATCAGCGACTGGACGATCACGTTCATCGACACCGGGATCGACACCGCGATCGGCGAGCGGCTGCGCCGGGTCCGCCCCTACCTCGAGGACGACTCGGTGTTCCTCGCCAACTACGGGGACGTGCTGACCGACGCGCCGATGAACGACCTCATCGACGACTTCCTGGACACCGACGCCGTCGCCCAGTTCCTCGCCGTGAAGCCCCAGGACTCCTTCCACGTCGTGGACATGGCCGACGACGGCAAGGTCACGGGGTTGACCGCGGTCGCCGACATGGCGATGTGCATCAACGGCGGGTACTTCGTGCTCCGGCAGGGGATCTTCGACTACCTCGACGAGGGCGACGACCTGGTCATGGACGGCTGTGTGCGGGCCGCGCGTGACGGGAAGATGCTGGCCGCGAGGTACGACGGGTTCTGGGCGCCCATGGACACGCTGAAGGAGCGCACCCACCTGGAGGGTCTGTACCGGCACGGGATCAGCCCGTGGGCGCTGTGGCGCGACCGGCCCGTCGAGCTCGGGAGGCCGGTCACCTCGGTGGACGAGCCACAGCCCTCGTACAACGCGGGGTAGGCGCCCGGCCGGCCGGGCCGCTGGGTCACCGGCCCCGGGCTCACCGCAGCACGCTGCCGCTGTCCTGTCCGTAGCCGGGTGCACGCCAGGTCTGCCACGACACCGAGTTGCCCAGCTCGTGGAGCTGGAAGCGCCAGGGGCCGATGTACTGGTTCTCGTACCACCGGTTGTCCTGCCCGGACGTGATGTCGTCCTCCACCGTCTCGCCCTTGTACGGCGACCAGCGGGGGTAGGTGCCGTAGTTGGAGATCAGGCCGACGAAGCCACAGCCGGCCGCCGCGGTGCATGCGCTTCCGACGTGGGACGGCGTGAACCGGAAGGTGTTCTCGTGCACGCGCAGGTGCTGGGTCTTCCACCGGCAGTCGTCGACGTAGGGCTTCGTCCTGACCGTGCCGGGGTCGCTGCAGGCAGCGAGGGTCGCCACGTGCGGGTTGACCAGCGTGGTGTAGCCCGAGCTCGTGTTGGCGGGGGATCCCGCGAAGCGGTCGGCGTTCTCCCACGCGATCATTCCGCTCCAGTTGTCGATGAACCTGTTGCGGGTCACCTGGAACGTCTCGCCGTAGGCCTCTCCCGCCCGGGTGTCGCTGCCGGACTCCGAGAGGTACAACGCCGGCAGTGGGAAGCCGGGGTTCTTCGGCCCGTCGACCAACCCGTTGCGGGCGAACGTGTTGGCCACGATCGCGGCGTTGTAGCTGGTCTCGTAGATGAAGCCCTCGCTGCGGTTGTCGGAGATGTAGTTGCCCCGGACCAGGAACCCCGTGTTGTTGGTGTCCGCCCACAGTCCGACGCTGTGGTTGTCGTGGATCCAGTTGTCGAGGATCCGGGCGTCGCGGGTCTGCCAGAACTTGCCGCCGCCGGTGCAGCCGCAGTCGGGGATCCGGGACTCCCAGTCGTCGGTGTTGTTGCCTGCGATCTCGTTGTGCTCCAGCACCACGTCGTGGACGCCCTGGTCCTCGTAGACGCTGAAGCCGTACTGGCCGTTGTCGACCAGACAGTTGTCGGCGACGACGTCGCCACTGCCCACGAAGACGCCGGCGCCGGCGTTGCCGCGCACGGTGTTGTGCCGGATCCGCCAGTCGTGCCCGGCATCGTGGTTGACGACACCCTCGTTGTTGTTGTCCCCGGGCGCCCCGAAGTTCTGGATCGTGAGGTGCTCGACCGTGACCCCGGTGGCCTTGCCGGTGAAGGCGTACAGGTTGGCGTGCCGGCCGTCGATGACCGCGCCAGGGGCTCCGATGAAGGACTGACCGTCCTTGGGCTCGATCTGGTCGAACCTGCCCCTCCCGAGGTGGTGCACCCCGGTGGTGAGCCAGAAGGTGGCTCCCTGCGGCGCGCTGCTGACCACCCGGTCCAGGGGCTGCGAGGGGGAGACACGGATCGTGCCTGCCGGCTGGGTCGCGGGTCCGCGCAGCCCGGGCGAGCCACAGATCCGTGCCGGCGGTTCCGTGGGCGCGGCCGGGGTGTGGACGGCGTGGGTGCCGCCCGTGGGCGACCGGTTCGACGGCCCGGTGTCGTTGCCGGCGACGCACCCCCCGAGGACGACCGCCAGGACGACGGCCGCCGGCACCGCTCCACCGCGAGCCGCAGAAGCGCGACGAGGACGTCGTAGCGGCAGCCGGGTCGGGCGAGGTGACTGATGGGAGCCGAGAGCTGGTGGGAGTGTCATGCTGCTCCTCACCCCGGGTGGGGGCCTGGACGATGACGCCGGACACGTCGTGGCCTCATCGCGAACCTAGGCCGCGCAGACCACCGCAGCAAGGTCCTGACCGGCATATCGCCTGTATGGGCGGCCGCCGCTCGGGGCGTCCACGCGTGGCGTCCCCGATCCTGGGGACGGGACCTCCCCCCAAACTTGGTGACTCGGTCCCGGTGTCGTCACAGACCGCTCCCACTCCTCGAAAAGATCGTCACGTTCGCTGACGTGTGGCGAATGAGAAGTGGGGAGGACGGCGTGATCGGATTGTCACTCGGCGACAAGCCGCTGGATGTTCTGTGCCTCGGCGCACACCCCGATGACGTCGAGATCGGGTGCGGGGGGACGTTGCTCCGGCTCGGCGAACGCTCCGACGTGCGTGCGACCGGCGTCGTGCTGACGGGTTCGGGTGAGCGAGCGGACGAGGCGGCGGTCTCGCTGGACCGCTTCTTCCCCGGCGCGAAGGTCGAGACCGCTGGACTGCCCGACGGCAGGCTGCCGGAGCACTGGGGGCAGGCGAAGCAGGCCCTCGAGGACGTGGCCACGCGGTGCCAGCCCGACGTCGTGTTCGCGCCCCGGGTCGACGACGCCCACCAGGATCACCGGCTGGTGGGAACGCTGGCGAGCACGGTCTGGCGCGACGCCCTGATCCTCCATTACGAGATCCCCAAGTGGGACGGAGACCTCGGCGCTCCCACGCACTTCGTCCCACTCACCGACGAGCAGGCACGGCGCAAGGTCGCGCTCCTGAACGACTGCTTCCCCACGCAGGCCGGCCGCGACTGGTGGGACGACGAGCTCTTCCTCGGGTTGATGCGGATCCGTGGCGTCGAGTGCCGGGAGACCCATGCGGAGGGCTTCTTCTCATCGAAGGTCGTGCTGGATGTCACCGGCCCAGGTAGTGCGCGGTGACCGGGCCCCGCATCTTCGCCGACGCTGCGCGCGCCCTCGCGGACGCTGCGCTCGCGCTGCCGGCGCTCCTGCGCACGGCCCCGGCCGTCGGGGATGTCGTCGTGGCCGGTGAAACGCCCCCGGATCCCGTGTTCGAGAGGTCGCGGGCGGCCCAGGCGCGGCTGCACGACCTGGTCCCCGGCGGCGCCCACACCTACGCACGGGGCTCGGACCAGTACCCCGAAGGCATGGCCCCGGTGATCGCGCGGGGGTTCGGCGCACGGGTCGAGGACCTGGACGGCAACACCTTCGTCGAGTACGGCATGGGTCTGCGAGCGGTGACCCTCGGGCACGGCTACGAGCCGGTGACCTCGGCGGTGGCACGAGCGATCATCGACGGGACCGGCTTCACCCGGCCCAGCGGGATCGAGCTCCGGGCGGCGGAGACCTTTCTCGGGCAGGTGCCCGGGGCGGACATGGTGAAGTTCGCCAAGAACGGATCGGACGTCACCACCGCGGCCGTCAAGCTGGCCCGGGCGGCCACGGGCCGGAGCCGGGTGGCGATCTGCCGGAGCCATCCCTTCTTCTCCAGCGACGACTGGTTCATCGGCACCACGCCCATGCGGGCCGGCATCCTGGACGAGGAGCGCCGCTTCACCGTCGGCTTCGACTACAACGACCTCGACTCGGTCCGATCGTTGCTGGCGAGGTACCCGGGAGAGATCGCCTGCCTGATCCTCGAGCCCGCGACAGCCTTGGCGGAGCCCGCGCCCGGCTTCCTCGAAGGGCTGCGCGAGCTGGCCGACCAGGACGGCTTCGTGCTGGTCTTCGACGAGATGATCACCGGGATGCGGTGGTCCCTGCACGGCGCCCAGCACGTGTACGGCGTGACGCCGGACCTGTCGACGTGGGGCAAGGCCCTCGGCAACGGGTTCCCGATCTCCGCGCTCGCCGGCCGCCGAGAGCTGATGGAGCTCGGCGGGCTGCGTACCGACGCGTCCCGCGTCTTCCTGCTGTCTACCACGCACGGTGCCGAGACGGCGGCACTGGCGGCCTACCTGGCCGTAGAGCGGTCGTACCGGGAACGGGACGTGGTGGGCGTCATGGAGCGCCAGGGCAGGAAGCTGGCCGACGCGGCGAACGCCGCCATCAGGGACGCCGGTCTCGAGGACCACATCGCTGTGATCGGCAGACCCTCCTGCCTGGTCTTCACCAACCGTGGCCCGGACGGCGAGCCGTCCCAGGCGTACCGCACCCTGTTCCTGCAGGAGCTGCTGCGCCGCGGCGTGCTCGGCCAGTCCTTCGTCGTCTCCGCGGCCCACACCGACGACGACCTCCGGCTCACGGTCGACGCCGTACGAGGGGCACTGCCGGCCTACCGGGAGGCACTCGAGCGCGGCGACGCCACCGGCTCCTTCCTCGGGAGGCCGGTCGCGCCGGCCCTGCGGGAGTACGCCGCCCCACGAGAGCTGGACCGCGCTCGGCGGTCCTCTTCGGAAGGAGAACGGGGAAAGCAATGACCAGCATCATCATCGACCCGGGAGTCAGTGACGACGAACGCCGCACGGCTCTCTTCACGGGGGACATCTTCGTCCACACCGCCTCTGCGTCGGTCCGGGACTTCGTGGCGTTCACCAAGGGGATGGTCGAGGAGGCCTTCGACGGGCTCGACCCCGAGACCGCGCAGTACGACCTGGACGTGGAGACGTACGCCGGGGTGCTCGCCGGGCTGAAGCCGGCGTTCATCCACCATCCCGAGTCCAAGCGACACCTGCGGGCGATCCTGAGCGAGCACGGCTGCGACCCGGAGCTGACCTACTTCGACGTGCCGAGGCTGCGGACCTCCACCTCCGACGACTACCTCACGACCGGCATCGCCTACGCGTTCCACCCGCACCGCGACACGTGGTACTCGGCGCCGATGATGCAGGTGAACTGGTGGCTGCCCGTCTACGACGTGTCGCCGGACAATGTGGTCGCCTTCCACCCGGACTACTTCGACCAGCCGGTGGAGAACGGCAGCCATCGCTACAACTACTACGAGTGGAACCGCGACAGCAGGGCCCAGGCTGCGTCGCAGATCGGCGTGGACACGCGCGAGCAGCCCAAGCCGGAGCAGGAGATCCACCTCGACCCGCAGATCCGTCCCGTCCCGCCGGTCGGCGGGATGATGGTGTTCTCCGGGGCCCAGCTGCACTCCTCCGTGCCGAACACCTCGGGCCGGACCCGGATCAGCGTCGACTTCCGGACCGTGCACCGTGCCGACGTCGAGGCGGGGCACGGATCGCCGAACGTGGACTCGCACTGCACCGGCACCACCCTCCGCGACTACCTGCGGGTGTCCGACCTGGAGCGGCTGCCCGACGCGGTGATCGAGCCGTACGACGCGGGTGTGCCGGAGGAGCTGCTCGCCTACGCCGTCTACACAGGATGAGGAGAAATCCATGAAGGTGCTCGTCAACGGTGACCGGGGGTACATCGGTGCCGTGCTCGTGCCCGTGCTGCGGGAGGCGGGCCACGAGGTCGTCGGCCTCGACGCCGGGTGGTACGACGGCTGTGACTTCGGGTCGCCGGCCACCGACTACGAGTCGCGGACGGGAGACATCCGGGACCAGAAGCCCGAGGACCTCGCGGGCTTCGACGCCGTGGTGCACCTCGCGGCTATCTCCAACGATCCCGTCGGGCACCTGAACCCGGAGGCGACGTACTCCGTGAACGCCCACGGGGCGGCACACATGGCGGAGGTGGCGAAGGCCGCCGGAGTGCGGCGGTTCCTGTTCTCGTCCTCGTGCTCGCTCTACGGCGCCGCCGGCGACGCTCCGGTCACCGAGGAGAGCGACTTCAACCCGGTCACCCCCTACGGCGAGAGCAAGGTGATGGCCGAGCAGCTCATCTCCCGGCTGGCCGACGACGACTTCAGCCCGACCTACCTTCGCAACGCCACCGCCTACGGCTCGTCGCCGCGGCTGCGCGCCGACATCGTCGTCAACAACCTCACCGGCACGGCCTTCACCCGTGGCGAGGTGCGGTTGCAGAGCGACGGGTCGCCCTGGCGCCCGCTGGTGCACGTGCGGGACTCTCGAACGCGTTCCTGGCGGTGCTCGAGGCCGATCGCGACCTCGTGCACGACCAGGCCTTCAACATCGGCCGTGACGAGGACGTGGTGCAGATCCGCGACATCGCGAACGCCGTCGCCGAGCGGTTCGACGTGCCGGTGACGTTCGCCGAGGGGGCGGCCCCCGACAAGCGGGACTACCGGGTCGACTTCGGCAAGGTGACCTCGCTGCTGCCCGGGTTCCGTCCCAGCTGGACGGTCCCCTGCCGGGATCGACGAGCTGGGTGCGGACATGGAGCGCAACGGCCTGGAGGCCGCCGACTTCGAGGTGCGCGGTTCGTGCGCCTGGAGCGGATCAACCAGCTGCGGAGCCAGGGGCTGCTCGACGACCTGCTGTTCATGAAGTCCTGACCCGGGACGCTGACGGGATGGTGGCGGTCGACGACGGGACCCGGGCCGCGCGCATGCGGTCGCACATGGAGCGGCTCTACCCGATCTGCCGCAGCATCACGGCGACGGCGTGCGGCGGACGCTCGACCTGGTCGGCGAGGCGCTGCCCGCCCCGCTGGTGCTGGAGCGTCGCGCGGTCCCGTCGGGCACGGCGGCGTACGACTGGACCGTCAACGACGAGTGGAACGTCCGCGACGCCTGGATCGCGGACGCGAACGGCCGTCGGGTCGTGGACTTCCAGGAGCACAACCTCCACCTGGTCAGCTACAGCGTCCCGGTGCGCGCACGGATGTCGATGGACGAGCTGCGACCGCACCCTCCACACCCTGCCCGAGCACCCGGACTGGATCCCGTACCGGACGACGTACTACAAGCGCACGTGGGGTTTCTGCCTGACCCAGCGGCAGCTCGATGCGATGGGGGAGGGCCCTTCGAGGTGGTGGTGGACACCACCCTGGAGCCCGGCGAGCTGACGTACGCGAGCTCGTGATCCCCGGCGACACCGCCGACGAGATCCTCTTCACCTCCCACGTGTGCCACCCGTCGCTCGCCAACGACAACCTCTCCGGCATCGTGGTCGCCATCGAGCTGGCCCGCACGCTGGCGGGGCTCGCGAGGCGTCGGTTCTCCTACCGGTTCGTCTTCGCGCCGGGGACGATCGGGTCGATCACCTGGCTGAGCCGCAACGGCGCGCTGCTCGACCGGATCCGGCACGGGCTGGTGCTCACCGGTCTCGGCGGCCCGGGGCCCCTGGTCTACAAGAGGACCCGACGCGGGACCGACGATCGACCGCGCGGCGACGCACGTGGTGCGGCGCCGGCAGGGCGAGGTCCGGGACTACTCGCCGTACGGCTACGACAACGCCAGTTCAACGCGATCGGTTCGACCTGCCGGTCGGCCGGCTCACGCGCACCCCGCACGGCGAGTACCCCGAGTACCACACGTCCGCGGACAACCTCGGCTTCCTCGCGGACGAGAAGCTGCTCGATGCGTACGACGCGCTGCTGCGCATCGTCGAGATCCTGGAGAACGACGCCGCCTACCTCAACCTCAGCCGCGCACGGCGAGCCGCAGCTGGGCAAGCGCGGCTCTACCCGACGACCGGCGGCAGGTCGGCCTCGGACACCGTCATGGCGATGCTCTGGACCCTCGCGTACAGCGACGGCCGTGCCACGCTGCTGGACATCGCGGACCGGGCCGGCCTCGACTTCGGCAGGTGTGCAGCGCTGCGAACGACCTGGCCGGGCCGGCCTGCTCGAGCGCGCGAGTGATCATCCGGGCCGCTGATCAGTTCCTCCGACGGCGAGCACGGCGAACACGCTGTAGCTGGTCGGGTGGCCCGGCGTCGCTGTCACGACGACCGACCCGTCACCGGCGGTGAACGCGAGTGCCGTCGCGCCGACTGCCGCGGGACGCTCGTGCGCGGTGAACCCCAGCCGGGTCAGGCGGGTGCGGTAGAAGCGGAGGACCGCGGCCGGGTCGCCGTCCAGGCGTGCGATCAGCGCCGCCTGGACCTGGTGGCCGCTGGGGATGACGCTGGTGCTCAGGCCCGTGCTCCCGGGGACAGCCGGGATCACGCACCGGGGTAGCCGTTCACCAGGCCGCTCCCGGTGTCGCCGCCGGCCCGGCTCATCGTGACGGCCCGGCTGGGGCCGTGCGTCGTCTCTGCCGCCGAGAGCTGGCCGCGCGGGCCGACCGCCCTCCCGGCCACCAGGCTCGCGCCGATTGCTGCGGCTGCGGCAGCTGTCGTGAGAGCGAGGATGCGCATGGTCGGCACGGCGGAACCTTCTTCATGGGTCAGGTCCCGGGCAACCGGGACCACCCGGTGTTCTATCGACAGTAGGAAGACGGCTCCGGGCGCCTCAGGCGATCGGGGCCCGATTACCCAAGAGAGGTGACCGACTCCGGCCCACCAGCTCGGCCGGCCTTTCGGGCGCCGGTTCGGCCCGGCTGTTCGGGCCGGCTGTTCGGGCTGGGCTGCCCGGGTTCGTGACGACCGCCTCGTCGGAGCCCGCGGGTACAGTGAGCGGGCACCCCCCGTCACCCGTGACCGGGGGCTGTCGTGTTGTCCGTCCCGATCCCAGGAGCTCTCCCGTGCCGCTCACCGGCCTCGCCGACGCCGTCCTCGCCGAGCCCGTCCTCGCCGAGGCCCTGACTGACGCCCGCGGCGGCACGCTGCGCGCGCTCGACCTCACCGGACCCGAGGCGCTGCGACCTTTCCTGGTGGCCGGCCTGGTCCGGGAGGGCCGCACCGTGCTGGCGGTGACGGCCACCGCCCGCGAGGCCGAGGACCTGGTCACGTCTCTGGGCGACTGCTCGACCCCGCCGGGGTGGGCTACTACCCGAGCTGGGAGACGCTGCCCCACGAGCGGCTGAGCCCCCCAGCACGACACGGTCGGGCGCCGCCTCGCGGTGCTGCGGAGGCTGCGGCACCCGGGCACCGACGTGACCAACGGGCCGCTGCAGGTCGTGGTGGCTCCGGTCCGCTCGATCCTGCAGCCGCAGGTCAAGGGCCTGGGCGAGCTGAGGCCGGTGGAGCTCACCCCCGGCGACTCCGCGTCCCTCGAGGACGTCGTGCGCCGGCTCGCGGACGCGGCGTACTCCCGCGTCGACCTGGTCGAGAAGCGCGGCGAGTTCGCGGTGCGGGGCGGCATCGTCGACGTCTTCCCGCCGACCGAGGAGCACCCGCTGCGCGTGGAGTTCTGGGGTGACGACGTCGAGGAGATCCGCAGCTTCTCCGTCGCAGACCAGCGCACCCTCGACAAGGTCGAGCGGCTCTGGGCGCCGCCGTGCCGCGAGCTGCTGCTGACCGAGGACGTACGCCGTCGCGCGGCCGAGCTGGGCGAGGCGCACCCCCAGCTGGTCGAGCTGACCGACAAGATCGCCGCCGGCATCGCCGTCGAGGGCATGGAGTCGCTGGCTCCGGTGCTGGTCGACGACATGGAGCTCCTGGTCGACCTGATGCCCGACGACACCCACGTCCTCGTGCTCGACCCCGAGCGGGCCCGCAGCCGCGCCCACGACCTGGTCGCCACCAGCGAGGAGTTCCTCGGGGCGAGCTGGGCCGCTGCGGCCGGTGGAGGCACCGCCCCGATCGACCTCGGTGCCGCGTCGTACCGCTCCATCGCCGACGTGCGCGAGCACGCCCTGGACCAGCACAAGCCGTGGTGGACGATGAGCCCGTTCGGCATCGCCGACGACGGCCTCCCGACCGAGGGCGGGTCGCCGCTGCGTGACGACCTCGGCAACGTGGTGAGCGTCGACGTCGACGTGCTGGCCGGCGCGGTGCCGAGCCGGAAGCTGCCCGCCCACCCGGTCGACGCCTACCGCGGCGACGTCGAGCGGGCCCTCGGCGACATGAGGCGCTGGGTCGAGGAGGGCCACCGGATCGCGGTGGTCCACCCCGGGCACGGGCCCGCCCAGCGCATGGTCGAGGTCCTGGCCGAGCACGACGTCCCCGCCCGCCTCGTCGAGCCCGACGACCTGGTGCTCGACCCGCACGTCGTCACGGTGACCTGCGGGGCGCTCTCGCAGGGCTTCGCCGACGAGACCAACCGCCTGGTGCTGCTGACCGGCGAGGACCTCTCGGGCCAGAAGTCCTCCACCCGCGACATGCGCAAGATGCCGGCCCGGCGCAAGCGGCAGATCGACCCGCTCGAGCTCAAGGCCGGGGACTTCGTGGTCCACGAGCAGCACGGCGTGGGGCGCTTCGTGGAGATGAAGCAGCGCGAGGTCGGCGGCGCGGTGCGCGAGTACCTCGTGCTCGAGTACGGCGCCTCCAAGCGTGGCGGGCCGCCGGACCGGCTCTACGTGCCGGCCGACGCGCTGGACCAGGTCACCCGCTACGTCGGCGGCGAGCAGCCGTCGCTGGACCGCCTCGGCGGCGCGGACTGGGCCAAGCGCAAGGGCAAGGCCCGCAAGGCGGTCCGCGAGATCGCGGCCGAGCTGATCAAGCTGTACGCCGCCCGGCAGGCCACCCAGGGCTACGCCTTCGGCCCCGACAGCCCGTGGCAGCGCGAGCTCGAGGACGCCTTCCCGTTCCAGGAGACGCCCGACCAGCTCAGCACCGTCGACGAGGTCAAGTCCGACATGCGCCGCACCGTGCCGATGGACCGGCTGATCTGCGGCGACGTGGGCTACGGCAAGACCGAGATCGCGGTGCGCGCGGCGTTCAAGGCCGTGCAGGAGGGCAAGCAGGTCGCGGTGCTGGTGCCGACGACGCTGCTGGTGACCCAGCACCTCTCGACATTCGCCGAGCGGATGAGCGGCTTCCCGGTGGTGCTCAAGGGCCTCTCGCGCTTCCAGACCGACAAGGAGGCCAGGGAGGTCATCGCCGGCCTGGCCGAAGGCAGCATCGACATCGTGGTGGGCACCCACCGGCTGCTCAACCCCGACATCCGGATGAAGGACCTCGGGCTGATCATCGTCGACGAGGAGCAGCGCTTCGGCGTCGAGCACAAGGAGCAGATGAAGCGGCTGCGCACGTCGGTCGACGTGCTGTCCATGTCCGCCACGCCGATCCCGCGCACCCTGGAGATGGCGATCACCGGGATCCGCGAGATGTCGACGATCACCACCCCGCCGGAGGAGCGGCACCCGGTGCTGACCTACGTCGGCGCCTACGAGGACCGCCAGGTCGTCGCGGCCATCCGCCGGGAGCTGCTGCGTGAGGGCCAGGTGTTCTTCATCCACAACCGGGTCAGCTCCATCGAGAAGGCCGCGGCCCGGATCAAGGAGCTCGTCCCCGAGGCGAGGGTCGCCACCGCGCACGGCCAGATGAACGAGCGCCAGCTCGAGCAGGTGATGCTGGACTTCTGGGAGAAGCGCTTCGACGTGCTGGTCTGCACGACGCTCGTCGAGTCCGGCCTCGACGTCTCCAACGCCAACACGATGATCATCGAGCGCTCCGACACCCTCGGCCTCTCCCAGCTCCACCAGCTGCGCGGCCGGGTGGGCCGCTCGCGCGAGCGCGCGTACGCCTACTTCCTCTACCCCGCGGAGAAGCCGCTCACCGAGACCGCGCACGCGCGGCTGGCCACCCTGGCGCAGCACTCGGACCTCGGCGGCGGCATGGCGATCGCGATGAAGGACCTCGAGATCCGCGGCGCCGGCAACCTGCTCGGTGGCGAGCAGTCGGGCCACATCGCCGACGTGGGCTTCGACCTCTACGTCCGGCTGGTGGGCGAGGCCGTCAACGAGTTCCGCGGCGACAAGGAGCCGGAGCTCAACGAGGTCCGCATCGAGCTGCCGGTCGACGCCCACCTGCCGCACGACTACATCCCCAGCGAGCGGCTCCGGCTGGAGATGTACAAGCGCCTCGCGGAGGTCCGCTCCGACGACGACGTGGACCTGCTCAACGAGGAGATGCTCGACCGCTACGGCGAGCCGCCGCAGGAGGTCGCCTCGCTGCTGCTGGTCGCGCGGTTCCGGGCCCGGGCCCGTCAGGCGGGGGTCGGGGAGGTGACGATCGCGGGCAGGAACGTGCGGTTCGCGCCGGTCTCGCTGCCGGACTCGCGCGTCGTACGCCTCAACCGGATGTACCCCAAGTCGATCGTGAAGACCCAGCTCGACACGATCCTCGTGCCACGCCCGCAGACCGCAGTGGTCGGGGGTCATCCGATCACGGGGGTGGCTTTGCTTGAATGGGCTCGCGGTGTGATCGACGCCATCATCGATCCGCCCCAGGACAAGCCGCAGGACAAGTCACAGGGCAGCGCCTAGAGCGAGCCCTCCACCGAGGAGAAGTCGTCGTGATCAAGCCCCGCCCGCTGGCCGGTCGTCCCGCTCCCCGGGTTGCCGCCCTGGCCCTGCTCCTCGCCGTCGGGCTGTCCGGGTGCGGGGTCGCGGGCGCCGACTTCCACCCCGGGGTCGCAGCCCAGGTCGGCGACCAGTCGATCACCGTCTCCCAGGTCGACTCGGTCGCGAGCAGCTACTGCTCCGCGATCACCAACCAGCTCCAGTCCAACAACCAGGTGCTGCCCATGAACTACCTGCGCACCGGCGTCGCGGGCCGGCTCACGCTGGTGGCGGCGGCCAAGCAGTTCGCGGCGGACAGGGGCGTGTCGGCGGGTTCGCAGTACGACCAGAAGGTGGCGCAGCTCCAGGGGGCCGTCGCGTCCCTGCCCCAGGACCAGCAGGACGCCGTGATCACCATCGAGTCCTCGGCCGACTACATCACCGGCGTCGAGCAGGCCGTCGGCAAGCAGGAGCTGAAGGCCCAGGGCACGACGAAGGCCAGCGCCGCCGACGAGGCGGCCGCGGGCAAGAAGGCGTTCAGCGCCTGGCTCGCCGACCAGAGCATCTCGATCGACCCGCAGTTCGGGCTGAAGATCGAGCAGGACCAGACGGTCCCGACCGACACCAGCATCTCCTACGCCCTCAGCGACACGGCCAGGAGCGGCGCAGCCTCCACCCCCGACCAGACCTACGCGGCGGGGCTCCCCGCCTCGAACCGCTGCGGCTAGCCGTCGGCCATGGCTTCCGACGAGCCGCTCGTGGAGTTCCGGGCCGTGATGAGGCGGCTCCGGGCGGAGTGCGGCTGGAAGCGCGAGCAGACCCACCGCTCGCTGGCGCGCTACCTCGTCGAGGAGCTACACGAGACGCTCGAGGCCCTCGACACCTGGGAGGACGCGGATCGGGCGACCGCGGCCGACGCCGAGCACCTGTGCGAGGAGCTCGGTGACCTGCTCCTGCAGGTCTACTTCCATGCGGTGGTCGCCGAGGAGGCCGGCAGTTTCACGCTCGACGACGTGGCCCGCGGGATCACCGAGAAGATGCGCCGCCGCAACCCGCACGTCTTCGCGCCCGAGGGGGCGCCCCGCGCGCCGGCGGGGGACGCGGCCGCGATCAACGACGCCTGGCAGGCGATCAAGGCCGAGGAGAAGGCGCGCGAGTCCGTGACCGACGGGCTTCCCCCGACGCTGCCCGCCCTGCTGTACGCCGACAAGGTGGTAGACCGGCTGGCTCGGGAGGGTCGTCCCGTCGACGTCACGCCCGTCGCGTCGGCGACCGAGGCCCCTGACAGCACCGAGACCACCGAGACCAGCCTCGGTGACGCCTGCTCGCGCTGGTCGCCGAGGCCCACGCGGCGGGCGTCGACCCCGAGCAGGCCCTCCGCGACGCCGTGCGTCGCGTGCTCTGAGCCGCACCCGCCGAGGGCTCACCGGCTCGGCGCGACCCCGAGCGTGTAGCGGATGCTGACGTCCATGGCGCCGCCGATTCCTCCAGGACCTGGCCGACCCGGGTGAGGATCTCCCCGTGCGACTCCTCCGGGGTGCGCATCCACAGTCCGCGCATGGCCGTCCCCAGCGACCAGACCCGCCACTGCTCGAGGTCGGCGAAGGGGATCGCGTAGGTCGCCACTCGGTCCGCACGTCGGTGAGCCCGGCGGACCGGAAGAGGCCCTCGACGCCCGCGTCCTCGGCGTACACCTCGGGCATGGTGGTGGGGCCGGGCCCCGGCGTCGGCTCGGCGTGCTCGTCGAAGATGTCCTCGATCGACTGCCAGTCGACGGCCACGGCCGGAACGTCGCGGCGCCGACGCGGCCGCCGGGCTCGAGCAGCCCGGCCCACCGGCGGAGCGCCCGCACCGGGTCGGGCAGGAAGAAGAGCACCAGCGAGGCCGCCACCAGGTCGTAGGACACCCCGTCGAGCCGCGGGTCCGTGGCATCGCCGGCCGCCACGCGCACCTGCGGCAGGTGGCGGGTCGCCGCCGACAGGAGGCCGACCATCCCGGGGAGACGTCGATCGCGTCCACCCGCCCCTGCGGACCGACCGCCTCGGCCACCGGCACGGTGACCGCGCCGCGGCCGGCCCCCACGTCGAGGGCCCGCTCGCCCGGCCGCGGAGCCAGCAGGTCCACCAGCCCGCCCGCGATGGTGCCGAAGAACGGCACGCCGGACTGGTCGTAGCTGGGCGCGATCCCGTCGAACATCGCCGCGGTCCGCGCCACCGGGTCCTGCGGCGGCTGTGTCATCCCAGAAGTAATGCGCCGACATGCCGCTCGTCGCGTCCCGTCGCCGCGGGTGTTCCCCGGAACGACGGCCGCGCGGGGCTAGGCTGAGGTGCGGCCCAGCCGAATCCCTCGACCCACCCCAGGAGCAGACCCGTGGCATCCATCGAAGCTGTCGGAGCCCGCGAGATCCTCGACTCGCGCGGCAACCCCACTGTCGAGGTCGAGGTGCTGCTCGACGACGGCGCGTTCGCGCGTGCGATGGTGCCCAGCGGCGCCTCCACCGGTGCGTTCGAGGCGGTCGAGCTCCGCGATGGCGGCGACCGCTACGTGGGCAAGGGCGTCCAGAAGGCCGTGGCCGGTGTCATCCAGACGATCGCGCCGGCGGTCGAGGGCCTCGCTGCCGACGACCAGCGGCTCCTCGACCAGACGATGCTGGAGCTGGACGGCACGCCCAACAAGGCCAACCTGGGCGCCAACGCGATCCTCGGCGTCTCGCTGGCCGTCGCCCGCGCCGCGGCCGACTCCGCCGGCCTGCCGCTCTACCGCTACGTCGGGGGCCCCAACGCCCACCTGCTGCCGGTGCCGATGATGAACATCCTCAACGGCGGCTCGCACGCCGATTCCAACGTGGACATCCAGGAGTTCATGATCGCGCCGATCGGCGCGCCCACCTTTCGCGAGGCGCTGCGTTCCGGCGCGGAGGTCTACCACGCGCTGAAGTCGGTGCTGAAGAAGAAGGGCCTCTCCACGGGGCTCGGCGACGAGGGCGGGTTCGCCCCGAACCTGGACTCCAACCGCGCTGCGCTCGACCTGATCGCCGAGGCCGTCGAGGCGGCCGGCCTCACGCTGGGCCGCGACATCGCGCTCGCCATGGACGTGGCGGCCTCCGAGTTCTTCAAGGACGGGTCCTACGCCTTCGAGGGCGGCTCGAAGTCGGCCGACGAGATGACGGCGTACTACACCGACCTCGTGTCGTCGTACCCGATCGTCTCCATCGAGGACCCGCTGGACGAGGACGACTGGGACGGCTGGAAGGCGATCACCGACCAGCTCGGCACGAGGACCCAGATCGTGGGCGACGACCTCTTCGTCACCAACGTCGAGCGGCTCCAGCGCGGCATCAGCGGCGGCCAGGCCAACGCGCTGTTGGTGAAGGTCAACCAGATCGGCTCCCTCACCGAGACCCTCGACTCCGTCGAGCTCGCCCACCGCAACGGCTACCGCTGCATGATGAGCCACCGCTCCGGCGAGACCGAGGACACCACGATCGCCGACCTGGCGGTGGCCACCAACTGCGGCCAGATCAAGACCGGCGCGCCGGCCCGGTCCGACCGCGTGGCCAAGTACAACCAGCTCCTGCGCATCGAGGACGAGCTGGGCGACGCCGCGCGCTACGCCGGCGCGGCCGCATTCCCGCGATTCCAGGGCTGACCGGGGCAAGATCGTCGTCATGGCCGACAACCGCCGCACGCCGTCCCGGGGCGCTGCCGCCAAGGGCGGCAGCGCCCGGGGCCGCACCGGACCCGGGCGTACGACGGGCTCGGGTCGCGGCGGCCGGCCGCCGCTGCCGCCGGCAGGCGGGGCCTCCGCCCAGGGCGGCGACCGTCCCCGCCGGCCGCGGCTGACGGGTCGCGCCGCGATCCTGGTGCTGGTGGTCGCCGTGCTCGCGGTGTCCTACGCGTCTTCGATGCGGGCCTACCTGCAGCAGCGCGCGCACATCGAGGACCTCAAGACCCAGATCGCGCAGCGCGAGACCAACATCAACGACCTGGAGCGGGAGAAGCGTCGCTGGCACGACCCGGCGTTCGTGCAGGCGCAGGCCCGCCAGAGGTTCGGCTACCTCATGCCCGGCGAGACGTCGTACGTCGTGCTCGGCGAGGACGGCAAGCCTCTGGAGACCCAGAGCTCGCTCACGGACCCCGCGACGATCGCCCACACGCACCCACCGCATGGTGGACCACCGAGTGGAAGTCGGTGAAGCTGGCCGGCGACCCGCCCAAGCCGCAGGCACCGCCGGCCACGACGATCAACGGCTCTGGAGGGAAGAAGCAGTGAGCGACCCGGTCACCGCGCGCGACACGGCGGCGATTGCCGCCCAGCTCGGGCGGGACCCGCGCGGCATCCACGAGATCGGGCACCGCTGTCCCTGCGGCAACCCCGACGTCGTGACCACCGAGCCGCGGCTGCCCAACGGGACGCCGTTCCCCACGACCTACTACCTCACCTGTCCTCGGGCGGCCTCGCGGATCGGGACCCTCGAGGGCTCCGGCCTGATGAAGGAGATGGAGGCGCGGCTCGGCACCGACCCCGAGCTGGCGGCGGCGTACGCCGCGGCGCACGAGCGCTACCTCGAGGCCCGCGCCGCGCTGGGCTCGGTGCCGGAGATCGAGGGGATCTCGGCCGGCGGCATGCCCGACCGGGTCAAGTGCCTGCACGTGCTCGCGGGACAGGCCCTGGCCCAGGGCCGCGGCGTGAACCCGCTCGGCGACGAGGTGCTCGACGCGTTGGGGGAGTGGTGGTCCTCGGGCCCGTGCGTCACGGCCCTGGAGCCGTCGCCGCCCGAGTCCGTCGAGATCCCGTGACCCTGGCGGGACCCCTCCGGTGACCCGGGTCGCCGCGGTCGACTGCGGGACCAACACGATCAAGCTGCTCGTCGGCTCGGTCGACGGGCAGGGGCTGACCGACATCGTCGTCCGGGAGACCCGGATGGTGCGGCTCGGCGAGGGTGTCGACCGGACCGGCCGGCTCTCCGAGGCGGCGCTGGAGCGGGCCTTCGCCGCGCTGGACGAGTACGCCGCGCTGGTCGGCGCGCACGACGTCTCCCGGATCCGCTTCTGCGCCACCTCGGCCACCCGGGACGCCGCCAACGGCGCGGTCTTCGCCGCCGGCGTCCGGGACCGGCTGGGGGTCTGGCCGGAGGTGATCACCGGCGCCGAGGAGGCCGCGCTCGCCTTCGACGGTGCGATCCGCAACCTGCGGGTGCCGCCAGCCGAACCGGTCCTGGTGCTGGACATCGGGGGCGGCTCGACCGAGCTCGTCCTGGGCTCGTCCGGATCGCCGGAGGCCGCCCACTCGATGGACGTCGGGTCGGTCCGGCTGCACGAGCGGCACCTCCACTCCGACCCGCCGACCGCGGCGGAGGTCGCGGCCTGCGTCGCCGACATCGACGCCCACCTCGACGAGTCCCCGGTCCAGGTGGACCACGCGCGGGCCGTGGTCGGGGTGGCGGGGACCGTGCTCACGGTGGTGGCCGGGGCGCTCGACCTCCCGGCGTACGACGCCGACGCGATCGACCAGTCGGTCGTCCCCGTGGACCGGATCCGCGAGGTGGTGGACCGGCTGGTCGCGATGAGCGTGGCCGAGCGGCTGGCCCTCGGCTACATGCATCCAGGCCGGGCCGACGTCATCGACGCCGGGGCGCTGATCCTGTCGCGGGTCCTGGCCCGCGCCCGGGTCGACTGCCTCGTCGCCTCCGAGGCCGACATCCTCGACGGGATCGCCTGGTCGATGGTCGGAGGTTAGTCGCGCACACCAGTGGGCACGGGACCCCCATGGACGAACCCATGACCCGGACCACGGACGAGCCCCTGGGTGCCCTCGTGCACCGCTTGTCGGAGCAGATCCCCGAGCTGGTGCGCAGCGAGCTCCGGCTCGCGCAGGCCGAGCTGACCGAGAAGGGCAAGCGAGCCGGCGTCGGTGTCGGCCTGTTCAGCGTCGCCGGGCTGCTGGCGGTGTTCGGTGTCGCCACCCTGATCGCCACGGCCATCCTCGCCCTCGACCTGGTGCTGCCGGCCTGGGCGGCTGCGCTCGTCGTCGCCGTCCTGGTCCTCGCCGCCGCTGGCGGAGCTGCCCTGGTCGGCAAGAAGGAAGTGCAGCAGGCAACCCCGCCCGCGCCCGAGATGACCATTGCGAGCGTCAAGGAAGACGTCGCCGCCGTGAAGGGGAAGCACGTATGAGCAGCAGCAACGGCACGACACCGGAGCAGATCGAGGCCGACATCGAGCGGCAGCGCGAGGAGCTCGCCACGACGGTCAACGAGCTGCAGGCCAAGCTGGACGTCAAGGCCAGGGCCCGCCACCGCGCCGCGGTGCTGCGAGACCGGGCCACGACCGACTCGGGCCGACCCCGTCCCCAGGTGATCGCCGGCGCCGCCGCGGTCGTGGCCGTCGTCGGCCTCCTGGTGTGGCGTCGTACCCGCTGAAACCCCCACCGACAGGAGCCCCACCCATGAGCAAGCTGACCCTCATCGCCGCCGGTGCTGCCGGCTACGTCCTCGGCACCCGCGCCGGACGTGAGCGCTACGAGCAGATCGCCGGCGGTGCGCGTCGCGTGATGCGCAACCCGCGGGTGCAGTCCGCGCGGGAGCAGGCCCAGGGCCTCGTCGCCGAGCAGGCTTCCGCCGCCAAGGACGCGGTCGTGGAGAAGGCCAAGGAGACCGCTGCCACTGCAGCCTCCGCGGCGGCGGACAAGGTACGCCGCGGCGACGGTGGTGCACACAGCGCGGACCAGTCATGGCCCGCCGACCAGGCCGCGCCGCCGATGTCCTGAGCAGCCTCCGGTGACGGGGCACGATGGGTCGGTGGGCCCCCTCCAACTCCTCCTCCCTCACCCCGCCACCGGAGAGCTCTTCGCGTCGCCGGTCCCGCCGGGCTCCGGCTGGCCCGGCGACGTGGCGGACGCCGACACGCCGGTGGCGCGGACGGCCGTCCAGGTCCGCCGTCTCGCGGCGGGCACCGGTCTCGACGAGCTCGAGGCCAGGGTGTCGGTCTGCGCCGCCTGCCCACGGCTGGTCGCGTGGCGGGAGCAGGTCGCCCGTGAGAAGCGGGCGTCGTACGCCGACGAGCCCTACTGGGGGCGTCCGATCGCCGGCTGGGGCGCTCCCGACCCTCGCGTCCTCGTCGTCGGGCTCGCGCCCGCCGCGCACGGTGGCAACCGCACCGGGCGCGTCTTCACCGGCGACCGGTCCGGCGACTGGCTTTTCGCCGGCCTCCACCGCGTCGGGCTGGCGACGCAGGCGACCAGCACACACGCGGCCGACGGGCTCCGCCTCGTCGACACCCGCATGGTCGCGACGGTGCGCTGCGCGCCACCGCTGAACAAGCCCACCACGCAGGAGCGCGACACCTGCGCACCCTGGCTGGACGCAGAGCTGCGCCAGGTCGCCGACTCGGTCCGGGTCGTCGTCGCACTCGGCTCCTACGGCTGGGCGGCGGCGCTGGGCGCCTTCGGCCGCATCGGCTGGGAGGTGCCCCGGCCACGGCCGAAGTTCGGCCACGGCGCCTCGGCGTCGCTCGATGGCCCGCACCCGATCACCCTGCTCGGCTGCTACCACCCCAGCCAGCAGAACACCTTCACGGGCAGGCTCACCGAGCCGATGCTGGACGAGGTGCTCGGTCGCGCGGCCGACGCTGCGAGAATCCCCCGGTGACGTGAGCGGGAGATCGTGCGAACCGTGGCCCAGGGCCCACGATCCGCATGACGTCCCGAGCAGGCCCCCGTATCCCAATCGGCAGAGGAAGTCGCCTTAAAAGCGACGCAGTCTGGGTTCGAGTCCCAGCGGGGGCACCGGTCCGGCAGCCGGCGGTTGAGGTGCGAGCGTCAGCGAGCCTCGAAACCCCCGCAGCCAAGGGGCCGCGGTGCGGGGCTGTTGCACCCGCCCAGGTGACGGTCCGTCGGCTAGGCCCCAGCACCCTCGACGGCAACCGGACCAGCGGACGAGGCCGGCGTTGAGCGCCGATAGGCGAGCACCGGCTGCCACCGGTCGTGCAGCGTCGTGATCAGGCTGATCAGTCCCAGGAAGAAGATCACGTTCCACGAGCTGCTGTCGCTGCCCGCGAGCCACCTCGCCACGACGACGATGACCACGTCCACCAGCAGTCGCGCGAGCACGGCGAGGGTGGCGGACTCGATCGACCGACCACGCCGGGCGAACGCGATGCCGATCGCCGTGTTGAGCACGACGAAGACGGCGATGAAGACGAACAGCTCCAGGTTGGTCGCGTGGATGCCCGGCAGCGTCTGGGCGTAGATGATCGAGATCAGCCCGACGAGCACGACCTTCTCCAGCGTCACCCACGAGATCACCCGACCCGAGGTCGCGCGCCAGGCCGCCTGCTCGGCGGCGGTGTTGATGGCCTCGGGCAGCGGGTCGGCGGGCAGCCGCAGGTCCCAGTCGGGTTCGGGGAGCCGCGGCCGCACGACGAACCACAGCACCGCGGCGAGGAGGAGCAGCAGCGAGATGAGCAGGGGCCACGCCCAGCTGTAGTCGCGCAGGGTGTCGGTGAGGTCGAGCTGGGCGACGTGCAGCCAGTACTCCTGCGGCAGCTTGACGAAGATCCAGATGGCGGCGGCCGTGATCACCCACCACTTGAGCGTCACCCGCAGCGGCCGCCAGCGGGTGCGCACCGTCTCGTAGCCGATGAAGAAGTACTCGAAGGTGTTCGGGAAGATCAGCAGCATCGCGCGGACCTGGCTGAGCTCGAAGACGACCACCCCGACGAGCCGGTAGAAGTACAGGAAGCGGCCCACGTCGTACGCCGGCATGCTGGCCCAGTTCCGCATGGTCGCCAGGTAGGCGATGGCCAGGTAGTAGACGTCCATCGCCTTGTCGTAGCTCTGGTAGCCCGGGGGGTCGTAGCCGAAGGCCTGGAAGATCGTCTGGTCCACGCCGTCGAGCAGCAGGCAGCCGATGACGGCCGGCAGCGGGTAGCGGGGGATGAGCAGCGGGAGCAGGAAGCGGGATCCGACGACGGCAACGAACACGTAGTCGACACCGCTCATGACGCTGAGCGTGGCGGTGGAGGAGGTGGCGGATCAGGGCCGTTGGTCCCGAGTCCGAGGGAACGACGTACCTTGCCCGCGCGTTGGTGCGAGTGAACCCTATCTAGACTGGGTTCTGTGAGACGAGCCGTCAGGGAGACGGTCGACACGGCCTCCAAGGAGGAGACCATGCAGAGCAACAACCCGGTGTTCCGGCGCTCGGAGGAGTTCAACCGTCCTGCCGCGAACGCCTACGGCAACCAGACGTACGCCGGCAACGGGGCGCCCTATCAGGGCTACGGCCAGCCGGGCTACTCGGACCCGTCGTCGTGGGGCACCGGCACGCCCGGCTCGCCCACCCAGGCGCCGGCCTCCACCGGCCCGATGACGATCGACTCGGTCGTCCAGAAGACCGCTGTCTCGCTCGCCGTCGTGATCGTCACGGCGCTGGCCACCTGGATCCTGACCCCGGCCATCGAGAACGGCGCGTACAGCTCCGGACTGATCTCGGCCGTCGCGCTGGGCAGCCTGGGCGCCTTCGCGCTGTCGATGGTCAACTCGTTCAAGCGCGTGATCAGCCCGGCCCTGGTGCTGGCGTTCTGCGCCTTCGAGGGCGTCGCGCTCGGAGCCCTCAGCAAGATGTTCGACGTCCGCTTCGGTGACGGTGTCGTGTCCGGTGCGGTGATCGGCACCTTCGCGGCGTTCGCCGGCACCCTGGCCGCCTACAAGGTGTTCAACATCAAGGTCGGCCAGAAGTTCCGCATGATGGTCATGGCCGCCGTCTTCGGCATGATCGGCCTGAGCCTGATGGAGCTGGTGCTGAGCCTGTTCGGCGCCAGCCTCGGCCTCTTCGGGTTCGGCACACTCGGGCTGCTGACCGCGCTCGCTGGCCTCGTGCTCGGCGTGTTCATGCTGGTGATGGACTTCGACTTCGTCGAGCAGGGCATCGCCAACGGGCTCCCGGAGCGCGAGTCGTGGCGGGCGGCGTTCGCCATGACCGTCAGTCTGGTCTGGATCTACACCAACCTGCTGCGCCTGCTGGCGATCTTCAGCGACAACTGACCCCCTCCGGCCCATTCGGGGTCGGCCACGGAAAGGCGAAGGCCCCGGGCACTGCCCGGGGCCTTCGTCTTGCCCTGACAGTTCCGGACAGCTCCCGGCAGGAGCTCAGACCCTGCTGGCCGCCTCGGAGGACGAGCCGGGGCCGCGGGTGCCGCCGGAGTCGTCGTCGTGGTCGTCGGGTGCCTCGGCCTCGGTGTGCGGGTGGCGACGGCGGTGCCGCAGCTCCACCCACAGGCCGCGCACGCCGCGGCGCGAGCCGGCGATCTCGGTGCCATCGAGCTCGGTGCCCGGGTTGTTCACGGCCTGCACAGCGGCCGCCACGATCGGCAGCACGCCCTCGCCACGGAACGCCTCCGGCACCGCCTCGTCGTCGGGGACCAGGTCCAGCGCGGCGAGGGTCGAGGGCAGCAGCACCGTGACCAGCGAGCGGTAGCCGTCAGCCGACGGGTGGAACTGGTCGGGACCGAAGAGGATCGCGGGGGCCGCGGCGAACTCCGGGCCGAGGATCGAGCCGAGCGAGACCGTGCGGCCGCCCTCCTCGACGACCGCGATCGTCTGGGCGGCCGCGAGCCGCCGCGACCAGGCGCGGGCGATCTGCTTGAGCGGGGGAGCGATCGGCTTGATGGTGCCCAGGTCGGGGCAGGTGCCGACGACCACGGCGATGCCGGCCTCACGGAGGCGACGCACCCCCTCGGAGAGCTGGCGCACCGAGTGGGAGGGCAGCACGGTGTGCGTGACGTCGTTGGCGCCGATCAGGATCACCGCCACGTCGGGCCCGGTCGGGAAGGCCCGGTCGATCTGGGCGGCGAGGTCGGAGGTCTGGGCGCCCACGACGGCGAACTCGCGCAGGTGGACCCGGCGGTCGGCACGCTCGGCGAGACCGCTGGCCAGCAGCGCTCCGGGCGTCTCCTCGACCCGGTCCACGCCGTAACCCGCGGCGCTGGAGTCACCGAGCAGGGCGACCTTGATGGCGGGTCCCGGACGACCGCGGCCGTACCACCCCGTCGCGTCCGGCGGCGGCTCCTCCCGGGTCACCCCGATGGCCCGGCGGGCCAGCTTCGCCTCGAGCGTGAGGACGCCGTACAGCCCGGCGCCCAGCGCAGAGAGGCCGCCGCCGCCGAAGGCGGCGGCGGACGCGAGCTTGCGAGCGGCACCGGCTTTCCCCACGCCCCAACTCTACGGAGGCGCCCGCCGGGCCGGGGCTCCACCAGCCTCACATCACCGAGTTTGTGGGGTTGGGCACAGGGACCTCTACATTGGCGGAATGCAGTATGTGAACTCTCTCCTCGACCTCATCGGCAACACCCCGCTGCTGAGGCTCTCCCGGTCCCTCACCACCCCCGACGGGCCCGACCTGACCACCGAGACCGCGCCGATGGTCCTCGCGAAGGTCGAGTACCTCAATCCCGGTGGCTCCGTGAAGGACCGCATCGCCACCCGGATGATCGAGGCTGCCGAGGCCTCGGGCGCACTGCAGCCCGGCGGCACGATCGTCGAGCCGACCTCGGGCAACACCGGCGTGGGCCTGGCCATGGTCGCGCAGGCCAAGGGGTACAAGTGCGTCTTCGTCTGCCCCGACAAGGTCAGCGAGGACAAGCGCAACGTGCTCAAGGCGTACGGCGCGGAGGTCGTGGTGTGCCCGACCGCGGTCGCCCCCGAGCACCCCGACTCCTACTACAACGTCTCCGACCGGCTCGCCTCGCAGCCGGGCGCCTGGAAGCCCGACCAGTACTCCAACCCGAACAACCCGCGGTCGCACTACGAGACCACCGGGCCGGAGATCTGGGAGCAGACCGACCGGAAGATCACCCACTTCGTCGCGGGCGTCGGCACCGGCGGCACCATCAGCGGCATCGGCCGCTACCTGAAGGAGAAGAACCCCGAGGTCAAGATCATCGGGGCCGACCCGGCCGGCTCGGTCTACTCCGGCGGCACCGGTCGCCCCTACCTCGTCGAGGGCGTCGGCGAGGACTTCTGGCCCGAGACCTACGACCGCTCCGTCGCCGACCGCATCATCGAGGTCTCCGACGCCGACTCGTTCGCGTTCACGCGTCGCCTGGCGCGCGAGGAGGCGCTGCTGGTCGGTGGGTCGTCCGGGATGGCGGCGTACGCCGCGAAGCAGCTGGCGCTCGAGCTGGCCGGCACCCCCGAGGGTGAGAACGCCGTCATCGTGGTGCTGCTGCCCGACTCCGGCCGTGGCTACCTGACCAAGATCTTCAACGACGAGTGGCTGGGCCAGTACGGCTTCCCGGTCGAGGGCAGCGAGCAGGACGCCCAGACCGTCGGCGACGTGCTGCGCGGCAAGGACGGGCGGCTGCCCGACCTCGTGCACACCCACCCCGCCGAGACCATCGCCGAGGCGGTGCACATCCTCCAGGAGTACGGCGTCTCGCAGATGCCGGTCGTCCGCGCGGAGCCGCCGATCGTGGCCGCCGAGGTCGCGGGGTCGGTCTCGGAGCGGGCGCTGCTCGACGCGCTCTTCGCGGGCACCGCGCACCTGACGGACTCCGTCGAGGAGCACATGTCGCCGGCGCTGCCGACGATCGGCTCCACCGAGCCGGCCAGCGCGGCGGTCAAGCTGCTGGAGTCCGGTGACGCGGTGCTGGTCCACGAGGACGGCAAGCCCGTGGGCGTGCTGACCCGGCAGGACCTGCTCGCCTTCCTCGCCCGCGGCTGAGCCGCGCGCGGCGTGCGGACCGTGGCCTCCGGGCCACGGTCCGCACGGTGCTGCCCGCGCGACTCCGCACGGTCCCGCCTGGCTCCGCACGTCCCGCATGACTCTGCAGGCGCCCGCATGACTTTGCGGGCTCGTGGGTAAGAGCCGGGTGACCGGGCGCCGGAGGCGCCTTCCACCAGCCGTGGAGCGAGCGTTCGACCGTGTGGCAATTCATCACCGACCGCAGTGACCAGATCGTCTACAACACCCTCCAGCACGCCAACCTCGTGATCCAGGCGGTCGCGCTGGCCACGGTCATCGCGGTCGCCCTCGCGGTCCTGATCACCCGGGTCCCGCGACTGAGCGGCCTGGCCAACGCGCTGAGCGCCATCGGCCTGACGATCCCGTCGTTCGCGCTGGTCGGCCTGCTGCTGCCCCTCGCGGGCATCGGTGCGACCACCGCCTTCATCGCGGTGACCTTCTACGCGGTGCTGCCGATCCTGCGCAACGCCGTCGTCGGTCTCCAGGGCGTCGACAAGACGCTCCTGGAGTCCTCGCGCGGTCTCGGGATGAGCGAGCTGACCTCGCTGTGGCGGGTGCGCCTGCCGCTGGCCTGGCCGGTGATCCTCGCCGGGGTCCGGACCTCGATGCAGATGTCGATGGGCATCGCGGCCATCGCGGCGTACGTGCTCGGCCCCGGGCTCGGTGGCTACATCTTCACCGGCCTGGCCCAGATCGGGGGCGCCAACGCCGTCAACTACGCCGTGGTCGGGACCGTGGGCATCGTCATCGTGGCCCTCCTCGCCGACCTGCTGCTCCTGCTGCTGGGGCGGCTCACCATCTCGAAGGGAATCAGGGCCTGATCATGACCGCAACGAACGAGACCCAGTCCGTGGGCCAGGACGCGGCCCGCAACAGCGAGGTCAGCGGCGCCGAGATCAGGCTCGAGGGCGTGGTCAAGCGGTACGCCGGGCAGAAGACGCCGGCGGTCGACTCGCTGTCGCTGACCATCCCCGCCGGCGAGATCGTGATGCTGGTCGGTCCGTCGGGCTGTGGCAAGACCACCAGCCTGAAGATGATCAACCGGCTGATCGAGCCCACCTCGGGGGCCATCAGCATCGACGGGAAGGACGTGCGCAAGCAGGGCCATGACGAGCTGCGGCGCCACGTCGGCTACGTCATCCAGGGCGGCAGCCTCTTCCCGCACATGACCGTGGAGAAGAACATCGCGATCGTGCCGAAGCTGCTCGGCTGGGACGCGTCGCGGATCTCCGACCGGGTCGACGACCTGCTCGACCTCGTCGGCCTCGACCCGGCGAAGTACCGCAAGCGCTACCCCCGCGAGCTCTCTGGCGGCCAGCAGCAGCGCGTCGGTGTCGCCCGCGGCCTGGCCGCCGACCCGCCGGTGCTCCTGATGGACGAGCCGTTCGGCGCGGTCGACCCGATCACCCGGCAGCGCCTGCAGGACGAGCTGTTGAGCATCCAGCGCGAGCTGCGCAAGACGATCGTCTGCGTCACCCACGACATCGACGAGGCGATCAAGCTCGGGGACCGGATCGTGATCCTCCAGGAGGGCGCGCACGTCGCGCAGTACGACACCCCCGAGAACATCCTCGCAGCGCCGGCCGACGACTTCGTCAGTGACTTCGTCGGGTCGGGCTCGACCCTCAAGCAGCTCTCCCTGGCCCGGGTCAACGAGATCGACCTGGCCGACTGGACGACGGCGGCGGTGGGCGACAGTGCCGCCGAGGCCATCCGGAAGGCCCAAACGGTCGGCCACGACGCGGTCGTGGTCCTCGACAACCGCGGGCGCCCGGTCGCGTGGCCGTGGCTGCGCCAGCTGCGCAACGAGGACCGCATCCCGTCGTACGACCCCGAGAAGCTGCACACCCTGGACTCCCGCGCGACGCTCAACGACGCGCTGGACACGATGCTCACCTCCAGCCACGGCGGCGCGGTGGTGACCGGCGACCGCGACCAGTACCTCGGCGTCATCGACTTCACCAGCGTCACCGACCACATGCGCACGCTCGAGCAGCAGGCCGCTGCCGCGACGGACGGCCAGGCCCGTGGCTGAGGACACCATCACCCGGGAGCCGCGGCAGCCCGCGGAGGCGGCCGCCGGGGGAGCCGCTGCGGAGGAACCGCCCCGGGGCAGGCTCCGGCGCTGGCGCCCGGACCAGGAGACCCTCCTGATGCTGGTCCTGCCGCCCGTGCTGGTCGGGCTGGTCTTCGCCGGCTTCGTCGTGTGGCGGCAGACCGCCGACCTCGACTCCGTCGAGAGCAGCCAGCTGGCGTGGCCGACGATCTGGCGGCTCATCCTCCAGCACGTCGAGCTCACCTTCGTCGCCGCGCTCCTGGTCGTGGCCCTGGCGGTGCCGCTGGGCATCGCGCTGACCCGCGGACAGCTGCGCCGGGCCGCCCCCCTCGTGGTGGGCATCGCCAACGGCGGCCAGGCTGCCCCGGCCGTGGGGCTGGTGGTGCTCCTCGCGCTGTGGCTGGACTTCGGCTTCTGGACCGCGGTCCTCGCGCTGGTGCTCTACGGGATCCTGCCGGTGCTGCGCAACACCATCACCGGCCTGCAGGGCGTCGACCCGACGCTCGTCGAGGCCGGCCGCGGCATGGGGATGTCGGCCGCCTCCGTGCTGCTGCGCATCGAGCTGCCGCTGGCGGTGCCGGTGATCATGGCGGGCGTGCGCACCGCGCTGGTGCTCCTCGTGGGCACCGCCAGCCTGGCCACCTTCATCGGTGCCGGCGGTCTGGGCGAGATGATCACGACCGGCATCTCACTGTTCCGTTTCTCCCTGATGGTGTCGGGGGCGCTGCTGATCGCCCTCCTGGCCCTGCTCATCGAGTGGCTCGGGCGACTGCTGGAGCTCCTGACCCGACCGAAGGGAATCTGAGGGATGGCCTTCCGGCGACCACGTTCGACCCGATCGCTGGCGGCCCTGACGGCCGCCGTGTCCCTCTCGTTGATGGCGAGCCTGTCCGGCTGCGGGCTGGGCACCGCCGGTGGCTACGTGCCCGGGGCCCAGCTTGCAGGCCCGCTGCGCGACGTGAAGCCGCTCGACGGCGTCAGCGTCGCGGTCGGCTCGAAGAACTTCTCCGAGAACATCCTGCTCGGGAAGATGGCGCTCATCCTGCTCAAGTCCGACGGCGCCGACATCACCGACCTGACCAACATCCCCGGCAGCGCGTCGGCGCGCCAGGCCCACCTCGAGGGCCAGATCGACGCCATGTGGGAGTACACCGGCACCGGCTGGATCACCTACCTCGGCCACGACAAGCCGATCAAGGACCCGCACAAGCAGTACGTCGCGGTGCGCGACGAGGACCTGCGCGCCAACGACCTGGTGTGGCTGCCCCCGGCGCCGATGAACAACACCTACGGGTTCGCGGTGACCCAGCAGGTGGCGAAGAAGTACCACATCACCAAGCTGTCGCAGCTGAAGGACGTCCCGGTCAAGGAGCGCACCTTCTGCGTCGAGTCCGAGTTCGCCAACCGCCCCGACGGGCTCAACGGCATGCTCAAGACCTACGACGTGCCGCAGGGCAAGTCCGACGGGGTGCCGCAGGGCAACATCCAGACCTACCAGACCGGTGCGGTCTACGACGCCACCGCGTCGGGCAAGTGCAACTTCGGCGAGGTGTTCACCACCGACGGCCGGATCGTGTCGCTGAACCTCGAGGTCCTCGAGGACGACAGGCAGTACTTCCCGAACTTCAACGTCTCGTTCGTGGTCAACAAGGACCTCGTCGACCAGCACCCGCAGATAAAGGAGCTCCTCGCGCCGGTGACGGCGAAGCTCACCAACAAGGTGCTGCTCAAGCTCAACGCCCAGATCGACGTCGACGGCCGGGAGCCGGCCGACGTCGCGCACGACTGGCTGCAGCAGGAGGGCTTCATCGAGTAGGCCCCACCGAGCAGGTCACAGGCACGACCCCGGGGGACCTTGGTCCCGGGCGGAGGTTGCCTCCGACCGTCCCGGGCTGCCGCCGGTTTCTCTTAACGTCGAGACAATCTCACCCGTGCGTCCGGCCCAGGAGAATCCGTGGACCCTCTCGACCTCGCCCGGTGGCAGTTCGGCATCGTCACCGTCTACCACTTCCTCTTCGTCCCGATCACGATCGGCCTCTCGGCGATCGTGGCGGGCTACGAGACGGCGTGGGTGCGCACCCGCAACCCGCACTGGCTGAGGTTGGCCAAGTTCTTCGGCAAGCTCTTCCTGATCAACTTCGCGATCGGGGTCGTGACCGGCATCGTCCAGGAGTTCCAGTTCGGGATGAACTGGAGCGACTACTCGCGCTTCGTGGGTGACATCTTCGGCGCCCCCTCGCGATCGAGGACTGCTCGCCTTCTTCCTCGAGTCGACGTTCCTGGGGCTGTGGATCTTCGGGTGGGACCGGCTCTCGCCGAGGCTGCACGCGACGTGCATCTGGGTCGTCCACGTCGGCACCCTGCTCTCGGCGTACTTCATCCTCGCGGCCAACTCCTGGATGCAGCACCCGGTCGGCTACCGGTACAACCCGAGGACCGGCCGGGCCGAGCTGCACGACTTCGCCGCGGTGCTCTTCAACAAGGTGCAGCTGGTCACCTTCCCGCACGTGGTGCTCTCCGCCTACCTCACGGGCGCCGCGTTCGTGGTGGGCGTGGCGTTCTGGTCGATGGTCCGTCGCGGCGCCAGTGACGAAGACCGCGGCATGTACCGCAGCGCGGCCCGCACCGGCGCGGTCATCGCCCTGGTCGCGGGCCTCGGCGTCGCGGTCACCGGCGACGTCCAGGGCAAGATCATGACCGAGGTCCAGCCGATGAAGATGGCCTCGGCCGAGGCGCTCTACAACACCGAGGGCTCCGCCGGGTTCTCGATCTTCACCATCGGCAGCCTGAGCGGCAACCAGGAGAAGTTCGCCGTCAAGGTGCCCGGCCTGCTCTCGTTCCTCGCCACCGGGCACACCGACAGCACCGTCGAGGGCATCAACCAGCTCCTCGCGCAGTACAAGAAGACCTACGGCAGCGACCCGGGCGCGACGTACTACTCGCCGGGCGACTACACCCCGATCATCCCGATCACCTACTGGAGCTTCCGGCTGATGATCGGCCTCGGCCTGCTCGCCGCGGCAGGTGCGGCGCTGATCCTGTGGCTGACCCGCAAGGGCAGGGTCCCGACCGGCCGGGTGTGGGTGTGGGTGGCGATCGCGATGCCGCTGCTGCCGGTCGCGGCCAACTCCTTCGGTTGGATCTTCACCGAGATGGGCCGCCAGCCGTGGGCGGTCTTCGGCGTGATGACCACCGCGCACGCAGTCTCCCCGGGCGTCGGTGCCGGCACGGTGCTCACCTCGCTGCTCACCTTCACCCTCGTCTACGCCGTGCTCGCGGTGGTGGAGATCGGGCTGGTCCTGAAGTACGTCCGCGCGGGGGCCGACCCGCTCCCCGAGGACACCGGACCCAACGACACCCCCGACCGCCCGCTCGCGTTCGCCTACTGAGGAGACGTCCCGATGGAGCTCACCACCGTGTGGTTCTGCCTGATCGCCGTGCTGTGGATCGGCTACTTCTGCCTCGAGGGGTTCGACTTCGGGGTCGGCATGCTGCTGCCGATCCTGGCCTCCGACGACCGCGAGCGCCGGGTGCTGATCAACACGATCGGCCCGGTGTGGGACGGCAACGAGGTCTGGCTGCTGGTCGCCGGCGGCGCGACGTTCGCGGCGTTCCCGGAGTGGTACGCCACCCTCTTCAGCGGCTTCTACCTCCCGCTGCTGATGATCCTGGTCGCGCTGATCGTGCGCGGTGTCGCCTTCGAGTACCGCGCCAAGCGTGACGACCTGCGCTGGAAGGCACGCTGGGACCTGGCGATCATCATCGGGTCCTACGTGCCGGCCGTGCTGTGGGGCGTCGCGTTCGCCAACATCGTGCGCGGGGTGCCGATCGACGCGAACGGCGAGTACACCGGCGGGTTCTTCAACCTGCTGAACCCCTACGCGCTGCTCGGTGGTGCGACGACCCTGCTGCTGTTCCTCACCCACGGCGCGATGTTCCTGGCCCTGAAGACCGACGGCCGGGTGCGGCACGAGGCCCGCAGCCTGGCCGCCCGGTTCGGGGTGCTGGCCGCCGCCGTGGCGGTCGCCTTCCTGTTCTGGACCCAGGTCGACTCCGGCAACCTCGGCTCCGCGCTGCTCTTCGTGGCGGCCGCCGCCGCGCTCGTCGGCGGCCTGGTGGCCGTCGGAGCGGCCCGTGAGGGCTGGGCCTTCCTCGGCACCTTCGTCGCCATCGCCCTGGCCGTGGCCGGGCTGTTCGTCGCGCTGTTCCCCGACGTGATGCCGACCTCCCTGGCCGACGGCACCAGCCTGACGACCACCAACGCCGCGGCGACGTCGTACACCCTGAAGATCATGACCGTGGTGGCCCTCGTGTTCACCCCGCTGGTGCTGGCCTACCAGGGCTGGACCTACTGGGTGTTCCGCCGCCGGATCGCGGTGCACCACATCCCGGAGCAGCCCGCGCGGCTGCCGGCCGCGTGAGGTCCCTCGGATGAGACCCGGCGACCCGCGGGTACGCCGGCAGCTCCGGCCCGCCCGCCGGCAGCTGGGCGGCGTCGTGGCCGGCGGAGCGCTGGCCAGCGTGCTGGTGATCCTCCAGGCGTGGGTGATCACCGGCCTCGTGGTGGCCGCCCTGGACCACCCGCTCGACGACGCCCGCGTCGGGCGGTGGGCCGGTCTCGTCGTGGCCGTGCTGGCGGCCCGTGCGGTGACCGGCTGGGGCGTCGACGTGCTGGCGGCCCGGGCCGCCGCCGTGGTCGGCACGGACCTGCGCCGCCGGCTGGTGCGCGCGGTGCTGTCGGGCGGCGCGCCGCGCCGCTCCTCGGGGGAGGTGGCCGTGCTGGCGACCCGCGGGGTCAGCGCCGCCGAGCCGTACCTCACGCGCTACCTGCCGGCGCTGGTCCTCGCGGCGTTCCTGCCGGCGCTCACGGTGGTCGCCATCGCCACGCAGGACCTGCTGAGCGCGCTGATCGTGGCCTGCACGCTGCCGCTGGTCCCAGTGTTCGGGGCGCTGGTCGGGCTCGCGACCCGCGACCGCGCGGAGTCCCAGTGGCGGGCGATGGCCTCGCTCTCGGGGCACTTCGTCGACGTCATGCGCGGGCTGCCGACGCTGGTCGCCTTCCGCCGGGCCACGGCCCAGTCCCGCACCATCCGGGAGATCACCGACCGCTACCGCCGGGCCACCCTGGACACGTTGCGGCTGGCGTTCGCCTCCTCCGCGGTGCTCGAGCTGGTCGCGACCCTGTCGGTCGCCTTGGTGGCGGTCGTGGTCGGCGTACGCCTCGCCGCGGGAGACCTCGGGCTTCACACCGCCCTCCTGGTGCTCCTGCTGGCCCCCGAGGCGTACTGGCCGCTGCGCCGGGTGGGCGCGGAGTTCCACGCCTCGGCCGAGGGCGTCGCCACGCTCGAGGCGGTCAACGACCTGGTCGAGCAGGCGCATGAGGCGGGTGGCGAGGCAGCGCCGGGCGAGCTCGAGGTCACCGGACTGACGGTGGTCCATCCGGGCAGGGTGACGCCGGCCCTCTCCCGCTTCAGCGCCCGCTTCCCCGACCGCGGCGTGACCCTGCTGACCGGACCGTCCGGGTGCGGCAAGACGACCCTGCTCTCGGTCCTGGCCGGGCTGCTGCCACCCCCCGAGGGCAGCGTGCGCGCCGGTGGCCACGCGGTGGGAGGCGCGGCCTGGCGGAGCCGGGTCGCCTGGCTCCCGCAGCGGCCGGTCTTCGTCACCGGCAGCGTCGCCGACAACCTGCGGATCGCGGCGCCCGACGCCGACGACGAGCGCCTGTGGGGCGCCCTGCGCAGGGTCGCCCTCGAGGAGCGCGTCCGGGCCCTGCCGGGCGGGCTCTCCGAGCCGGTGGGTGAGGACGGCGCCACGCTGTCGGCGGGGGAGCGAGCGCGCCTGGCGCTGGCCCGCGTCGTCCTCGCGGAACGTCCTTGGGTGCTCCTGGACGAGCCGACGGCCCACCTCGACGACCTGACCGAGCAGATCATCGCCGACACCGTGGTCGAGCTCGGCCGGACCAGCGGCGTCATCGTGGTCACGCATCGACCGGCCCTGGTGGAGCTGGCCGACCAGGTCCTGGTGATGGCCGCGCCGCGGACGGAGACGCCCGCCGAGCGCCGACCCGCCGAGCGCGAGCGCCCGGTGCCGGGCCGGCCAGCGCCGGCCGGTCCGACTGGGCTCGGGCCGGACAGTCCGGTCGAGCCGGCGACCCGCTCCGGCCTGCTCGCGAGCACGGTCGTCGGCGCGCTCGCGTCCGCCTCCGGGGTGGCGCTCACCGCCACGGCAGGCTGGCTGATCGTGCAGGCATCGGCACACCCGCCGGTCCTGACGCTGCTGGTCGCGGTCGTGGCCGTGCGCGCCTTCGGGCTGGCCCGACCGGCGCTGCGCTACGTCGAGCGGCTGCGCTCCCACGACGTTGCCCTGAGGGTGCTCGCCGACCGTCGCGTCCAGGTCTACGACGCGCTCGTCCCGCTCACTCCCGGACGCCTGGGGCGGCGCCGCGGCGACCTGCTCGCCTCCGTCGTCGACGACGTGGACAGTGTCGTGGACCGGGAGCTGAGGGTGCGGCTGCCGGTGCGCAGCTTCCTGCTCGTGGCGGCTGCCGCATCCGTGGCCGCCGCCGCGCTCCTGCCGGTCGCCGGGCTGGTCGTGGCAGCCACCTGTGCGGTCGGCGGCGGCGCGGCGTACCTGCTCGCCCGCACCGGAGCGGCCCGCGCCGAGCGGGCCGCGGTCGAGGCCCGGGCCCGGCTCTCCGAACGCGTCGTCGAGGTCACCCAGGTGGCTCCCGAGCTGGCCATGTGGCAGGCCGAGGAGGCCGCCACGGAGCTGGTCGTCGGGGAGAGCAACCGGCTGAACGGCTTCACGGTGCGGGCCGGCTCGTGGCTCGCCACCGCCCGGGCGACCACCCTCCTCACGGTCGGCCTCGGCGTCGCCGTGACGGCCCTGGTGGCGGCCCCCGCCGCCGCGTCCGGTTCCGTCACCGGACCGGTGCTGGCGCTGCTGGTGCTGCTGCCCCTGGCCCTGGGCGACGTGGCCCTCCCGCTGGCGGAGGCCGGGGCCCTCGCGGCCCGGACGCGTGCCGCCGAGGCGCGGCTGCGCGCGCTGGAGTCCGCGCCTCCGGCGGTCTCCGACCCGGCGGTGCCGCTCCCCGCCCGGCGTGGCCACGACGTCGAGATGACGACCGTGACCGCCGGCTGGGACGGCGTGACCGCCCTGCGGGGTCTCTCGCTGCGGCTCCGGCAGGGCGAGCGCGTGGCGGTCGTCGGGCCGTCCGGATCCGGCAAGACCACGCTGGCCGCGCTGATGCTGCGCTTCGTCGACCCCTGGCACGGTCGGGTCTCGCTGGGCGGGATCCCGGCACGCAGCCTCGCCCTGGACGACGTACGCCGCCTGATCGGCCTCGTCGACGACGACCCCCACGTGTTCGCCACCACGCTCGTCGAGAACGTCCGACTCGCGCGGCCCTCGGCGGGTGACGACGAGGTCGAGGCGGCACTGCGGCAGGCCCGGCTCGGCGCCTGGCTCGACACCCTTCCCGACGGGCTCGACACCTGGCTGGGCGACGGCAATGCGCTGGTCTCAGGAGGCGAACGGGCCCGGATCGCGGTGGCGAGGTCGCTGCTCGCCGACCAGCCCGTGCTCGTGCTGGACGAGCCGACCGCGCACCTCGACCACGCCACCGCCGAGGAGCTTTCCCGAGAGCTCCTCGGCGCGCACGCCGATGGGCGTAGCGTGCTGTGGATCACCCACGGAAGCGTGGGCCTGGACCTGGTCGACCGGGTCCTCGACATCACCGAGTGCGGCGGATCTCCGTCGGCACTCTCCGGAACACAGAGGACAGGTGGCCCATGGGCGTAGACAATGGCGACATGACGGAGACCGGCCCGATCCGCGTGTACCTCCTGGACGACCACGAGGTCGTCCGGCAGGGCCTGCGCTTCCTGCTCGAGGCCGCCGGCGACATCGAGGTGGTGGGGGAGTCCGGCTCGGCCGAGGACGCCACGCACCGCATCCCCGCCCTGCGCCCCCACGTCGCGGTGCTCGACGCCCGGCTTCCCGACGGCTCGGGCATCGAGGTGTGCCGCTCCGTCCGAGCGGTCGACCCCTCCATCAACGCACTGATCCTGACGTCGTACGACGACGACGAGGCGCTGTTCGCGGCCATCATGGCCGGCGCGGCCGGCTACGTCCTGAAGGAGATCAAGGCCTCCGACCTCATCAGCGCGGTGCGCCACGTCGCCGGCGGCCACTCCTGATCGACCCGACATTGACCTCCCGGGTGCTCGAGCGCGTGCGCAACGGGCCCGCCACCGCGCCGGAGCTGGCCGAGCTGACCGACCAGGAGCTCAAGCTGCTCGGCTACATCGCCGAGGGACTGACCAACCGCCAGATCGGCGAGCGGATGTACCTCGCGGAGAAGACGGTCAAGAACTACGTCTCCAGCATCCTGGCCAAGCTCGGCCTCGAGCGCCGCACCCAGGCCGCGGTGCTGGCGGCCAAGCTGCTCGACCCGACACCGGACTCGCACTCGCGGTAGCGGACCGCTCGGTCCGAGGTCCCCCGCAACGGGGACCATGGGCCGAGCGCCCGGTGACCAAGCGCCCTGCCTCGCAGGGTGCCCGGGACGGGATCCTCGGGGTGGAAGTCATCCACCAACGGGGAGGCCATGCACATGAGCGTCGTTCACCACCGCCGGGAGACCCGCGCCGCCGCGGGCGAGGCCCCCTCGGTCGAGACCCAGGCACCGATCGTCGAGGTCACCGGTCGACGTCAGGCGGCCGCGGCACGCCGCGCCGTCGCGACGTTGCGCATCGCCTTCGGGTTCACGTTCCTGTGGGCCTTCTTCGACAAGCTGTTCGCGCTCGGCTACGCCACCGGCGTGGACCCCCAGGGTCACGTGGACCGCTTCGGCGACGCCGCGTGGATCCACGGCGGCAGCCCGACCCAGGGCTTCCTGGCCTTCGGTGCCGACGGCCCGCTGGAGAGCTTCTACCACTCGATCGCCGGCGCCACCTGGGCCGACTGGCTGTTCATGTTGGGCCTGCTCGGTGTCGGCGTCACGATGACCCTCGGGGTCGGGATGCGCATCGGCGCCGCCGCAGGCGCGGTGATGTACCTGCTCATGTGGAGCGTGGTCTTGCCCCCGGACAACAACCCGATCATCGACGACCACATCCTCGGCGCGATCAGCCTCGTCACCCTGGCGCTGCTGAACGCCGGCAACGCCTGGGGTCTCGGGCGCTGGTGGAGCTCGAGGGCCCTGATGCAGAGGTACCCCGTCCTGAAGTGACCTGATCACCACAGACCGCCACGGCCACCTGCACGCGGACGCGGGTGGCCGTTGGCCTGTCCCGAGCACCTCGTGGCCGTCTCGCCCGAGCCCCGTCACCCGAGCCCCTCGCCCGAGCCCCGTCACCCGAGCCCCGTCACCCGAGCCCTCGCCCGAGCCCCTCGCCCGAGCCCGCAAGCCCCGCGGGCCGCTAGACCAGCGGGACGCGCCAGACCAGCCGGGTGCCCAGCGACCCGTCGGGCCCCAGCTCCAGCGAGCCGCCGAGCGCCTCGGCACGCTCCCGGGCGTTGCGCAGCCCGCTGTGGACGGCGTCGGCGGGGATCCCGCCGCCGTCGTCGCTCACGACGAGCCGCAGCTCGCTGACCGACGCCTGCACCTCGACCGCGGCGCTGCGCGCCTGCGCGTGCCGGGCGACGTTGGTGACCGCCTCGCGCAGCACCGACAGCAGGTTCTCGCGGAGCGTGCCGGGCACCGAGTTGTCCACCGGGCCGCTGGTGCGCACGTCGGGGGCGAACCCGAGCAGCGGCTCGTACTCGCGCACCAGGGCACGGACCTCGGAGCGCAGCGAGCCACCGGGCCGGTGCTGGAGCTCGAAGATCGTGCCGCGGATGTCGCGGATGGTCAGGTCGAGGTCGGAGACCGCCTGCTCGATGCGATCGAGGACGTCCGGGCCGGTCGCGATCATGGCCGTGGCCTGCAGCTGGAGGCCGGTCGCGAACAGGCGTTGGATGACGCTGTCGTGGAGGTCGCGGGCGATCCGCTCACGGTCGGTGATGACGGCCAGCTCCTCGCGGTCGCCGAACGCCACCACCCGGTCCAGCGCGAGCGCCGCCTGGTCGGTGAACGACACCAGCAGCTGGTGCTCCTCGACGTCCCGCGGGCCGGGCCCTCGGTCGAAGACGGCCACCAGCAGCCCCCGGTGGGCCAGGTGCGCGCGCATCGGGACCGCCACGACGTTCAGGTCGGCGGCGCGCAGCTCCACCGGCTCGTCGATGCGAGTGGCGGACATCGTCGCCATCACCTCGTCGAGAGCCCGGGAGACACGGCCCGCGTCGGAGGTCGCGACGGACACGCTGCGGAGGTTCTCGGGCCCGAAGCAGAGCGTCGCCGCCGCGAGCGCTCCGGACACCGAGCGCATCGTCTTGGTGATCAGCGCCAGCGCCCCCGATGTCGATGGGGGGTTGGAGCTCTTCCGCGAGGTCGGCCGTGGCCTCGAGCCACTGGCGTCGGCGCTCGCTGAGGCCGTAGGCCCGCGCGTTCTCGATCACGAAGCCCGCGGCAGTCGCCAGGCCGCGCACGAGGAGCTCGTCCTGCGCCGTGAACGACGTCCCACCGGCCTTCTCGGTGAGGTAGAGGTTGCCGAACACCGTGCCCCGGATCTTGATCGGCACCCCGAGGAACGTGGTCATCGGCGGGTGGTGGGCGGGGAAGCCGAACGAGCTCGGGTGCTCGCTGAGGTTGTCGAGCCGGATCGGTTCGGGGTGCTCGATGAGCAGGCCGAGGATCCCCTGGCCGCGCGGCAGGTCGCCGATCAGCAGGCGGTGCTGCTCGTCCATGCCCGTGGTGACGAAGTCCACCAGCGTCCTGCCGTCGGGGGCGATGACCCCGAGCGCGCCGTACGTCGCCCCGGTCATCTCGGTCGCCGACTCGACGATGCGGCTCAGGACGGCGTGCAGGTCGAGGTCGGACGAGATCGCCACGACCGCCTCGAGAAGTGCCTCGGCGGCCCCGGGGAGTGCCGGCTCCGGCTCCTGCGTCACCCGCCCAGTCTCCTGCATCCCGGCCGGAAGGAGACCGCTGACCCTGGAAGTTCTCATCGCGGGCTGCGCAGCTGTCGCGGGATGCCGGCGTTGACGGGGAGCCCGGAGGCCACCCGGACCTTGATGTCGACGAGGACGCAGTCCTCGGGCGTGACCACGACCGGGTTGAGGTCGAGCTCCGCGACCTGCGGGACGTCGGTCGCCAGCGCGCCAGCGCACCGAGCGAGACCACGATCCCGGCGAGGGCGTCGACGTCACCGCGGTGCGAGCCCCGGTAGCCCTCGAGCAGAGGCCAGATCCGCAGCGACCGCAGCGCCCGGGTCGCGTCGGCCCGGCTGATGGGCGGCACCAGGAAGGCCCGGTCGTTCCACAGGTCGGTCGCGACACCACCGGCGGCGACCATCACCATCGGGCCGAAGCCGGGGTCCCGGACGACCCCGAGCGCCACCTCGACACCGGAGACCACCGGCTGCACGAGCACGGGCACCTCGTCGTGGCCGAGCTCCTCCTCGAACGCGCGCACCGAGCTCAGCACCTCCATCCCGGACTGCAGGCCGACCCGGACCAGCCCGCGGTCGGTCTTGTGGACCACGTGCTGGTCGGCGACCTTGACCGCGACCGGGAAGCCGATGTGGGCAGCCGCGGCCGACGCCGCGAGGGGGCTGTGGACCAGGGCCCCGACGGGGACCAGGCCGTAGGGGGACAGGAGGTCTGTGATCTGCTCGACGTCGAGCCAGCCACCGTCCTCCGCGGTCTCGGACACCAGCTCCTCGGCGATCCGGCGCGCCTCGGCGGCCACGTCCTCGTCGGTGGCAGGGGGTCCTCGTGGGGGACCCGCAGCCATGCGGCGTACGCACTGGCCCTGCCGAGCGAGCGGATCGCGGCGGCCGCGGAGCGGAGCACGGTGATCCCCGGCAGGTCCTCGCGCCGGGCGTCCAGCCCTCCCATCGGGACCAGGACCAGGGGGGTGCCCGGGCTCCACGCGGCACCGGGCCAGCGCCTCGAGCACCGGTGCCGGGTCGGTCACGTTGGTGCGGACGAGGATCACGAGCACCGCGTCCACCTCGCCCGAGTCGAGCAGGGCTGCGGTGATCGCCGCGAGGTCGGACCCGGCCGCGCCCGCGCCGGCATCGACGGGGTTGCTGGTCCCCGCGGTGCCGGTGACGTGCCGGGCGATCTGCTCGCGCAGCGTCGGGGAGAGCTCGGGCACGACGAGGCCGCCGCTGTCGGCCTCGTCCGCCGCGAGGACACCGAGGCCGCCGGCGTTGCTCACGATCGCGACGCGCGGACCGGCGGGCAGCGCCTGCTCGGTCAGCAGCAGGGCGGTGTCGGCCATCTCCTCGGCACTGCGGCACCCGATGACGCCGGCCTGCGCGAAGAGCGCGTCGACACCCACGCCGGGCGTGGTGGCCGCGGCGGTGTGCGACGCGCCGGCCCGCCGGCCGCCGGCCGAGCGGCCGCCCACGACCGCCAGGAGCGGCTTGCGCTCGGCGAAGCGGCGGGCGACGCGGGCGAACTTGGCGGCGTTGCCGAAGGACTCGAGGTAGAGCGCGGCGGCGCCGACCCGCGGGTCGTCCCGCCACGCGGCGAGCAGGTCGTTGCCCGAGACGTCCGCCTTGTTGCCCAGGGACACGAAGCAACCCACGCCGAGGCCCAGGTCGCGGGCCACGTCGATGAGGACGATGCCCACCCCGCCGGACTGCGAGGCGATCGCTAGCCCTCCGCTGGGCGGCACGAACGGGCTGAACGTCGCGTTGAGCCGCACGTCGGGGTGGTTGGACATCAGCCCGAGGCAGTTGGGGCCGACCAGTCGCATGCTGTGGTCGCGTGCGATCCGCAGCATCTCGCGCTGGATGTCCTTGCCGACCCCGCCGAGCTCCTCGAAGCCCGAGGAGATCACCACGGCCGACGAGGCGCCGGCGGTCGCCGCGTCGCGGATGGTGTCCAGCACCCGCTCGGCCGGGACCGCGACCACCACCAGGTCGAGGTGGAAGGGCACGTCGGTCAGGCGTGGGTACGCCGTGACCCCGTCGACCGCCTCCGCCTGCGGGTGCACGACGCAGAGCCGGCCGGTGAACCCCCCGGAGCCGATCGAGTCGAGCACCGCGGCGCCGACACCGGTTCCGTCCCGGCGGACCCCGGTGACCGCGACGCTGCCGGGGTAGAGCAGGGGGGCCAGTGACCGCGCCTCGGAGAGGAACTCCCGCTCGTCGGCGGCAGCGACTGCGCGCGCGGAGGCGGTGGTGCCCATCTCGACGTGGACGGTGCCCTCCTCGGTCTCACGTGAGATCTCGAAGCCGGCGTCGAGGAAGACCCTGAGCATCCGGGTGTTCTCCGCGAGCACCTCGGCGACGAAGCGACGTACGCCCTGGTCCCGAGCCGCGGCCGCGAGGTGCTCGAGCAGCAGGCTGCCGACGCCGCGGCCGCGCAGCGAGTCGGCGACCATGAAGGCCACCTCGGCCGCGTCGGGGACGCGCTCGGCGGTCGCGAGGGCGACCACGCGGTCGTGCACCGTCGCGACGAGGCTCGCCATCGTGTCAGCACCGCCGCCCTCGAAGAGGTGCGCGACGTAGTCGCGCCCGGCGCGACGGCTGGTCGCGAAGAACCGCAGGCGCAGGCTGGCCGCTGAGGCCTCGTCGTGCAGCGCCTCGAGGCCGGGCCGGTCAGCGGGCCGGACCTCGCGGATGACGGCCACCGTGCCGTCGGCGAGCAGGACGTCGGCGGCGGGCATGCCGCCCGGCACGCGCGTACCGGGGGGCGCGGGTAGGGCGACCATGCGGTGATCCTCCGTGTCGCGGGCTCCACGACCACAGGGCCAATGTGCCTCGGGGCAAGGCCGTCGGGCCCTGCCCGGGCGGGGGGCTGCGGAGTGTGCTGGAGCAAGGGCAGCACCGGAGCACGGGTGGGGCACGGATCGAGGAGGACCGATGTTGGTGCGCGAGCTGATGAGCACTCCCGCTGTGACCGTCCGACCCGATGCCAGCGTCAAGGAGGCGGCCCGGCAGCTGACCGAGCACGGCATCACCGCGATGCCGGTCGTGGACCGGGCCGGTGCCCTCGTCGGCGTCATCAGCGAGGCCGACGTCATCCGGGACGCCGTGCTGCCCGACCAGCGTGCCCACGAGCGCCCCGTCTACCTCACGGACGGCCCCTACGGGACCCGGGTGCGCGACGTGATGAGCCACTTCCCGCTGAGCGTCCGCACCGACGCCGACCTGGCCGCCGCCGCCGAGCTGATGACCGGGACCGCGGTCAAGAGCCTGCCCGTCGTCGAGCGCGGGGTCGTGGTGGGGATGGTCAGCCGTCGCGACATCGTGGCGGTGCTGGCCCGCAGCGACCAGCGCATCGAGGGCGAGGTCGACGAGCTGCTGCGCTCGGCCGGGCTCGACGTGTCGGTCGAGGTGGTCGACGGCGTCGTCGTGCTCGACGGCCCCGAGGAGACCCACCAGCAGGAGATGGCCCGCGTGCTGGTCGGCACCGTGCAGGGCGTGGTCGGGATCCGCTTCGGGCGGCGGCCCGCGTCCCGCGGCCACGGTGGAGCTTCGGGCGGCTAGACCGTCCGGCGCACCGGCATCGTGCTCAGCAGGTCCCAGCCGGCTCCGACCCGGCGTCCGGACAGCTCGGTCCAGCGCAGCCTCAGGTAGAGCGTGCGCGAGCCACCTGCCCAGGGCCGTGGCGGCCACACCTCGCGGATGTGGTCCATCTCGTCGATGTCGGTGACGAAGTCACCGCGTCCGCGCGCCACGACGCTCCAGCCCCGCTGGTTCTCGTAGTCGAACTGGTCGACCTCGAAGGCCAGGGTGGTGTCTCGCCCGTAGCTGCCGAGCAGGCTGTACGGCGAGGTGCGGACCACGATCGCCTCGTCGACCACCGAGTAGTTCACCGGGATGATGTGCGGACCGGTGGGTGTGGCGATGGCGATCCGACCGGCCACGCCGGCGCGCAGCAGCCGCTCGCACTCGTCGTGGTCGAGATCGATGATGTCCTGCACCGCGAGATTCCCTTCGGTCGTGGCCCCTTGGCCTCCATCGTCCGGGGGCGCCGAGGGAGCGGTCAGGGTCGATGGTCCCGACGTCCGGGCCCGTTGCGCCCTGCCCCGGCGTACCCGCCGCGGGACACGGTGGACAAGGCCGGAGTGTCCGGCTGCCCGGACGGGCGCCTGTCCGGAGGGACGACTGCACGGAGCGTGACGTCCATGGAGAGCACCCACGCCGCCGGCGCTCATCACGTCAAGGTTCCCGCCGGCACCGTGGTCGTCGGCGTGGACGGCTCGAGGTCCGCCGACCAGGCCCTCGACTGGGCGGCCGAAGAGGCGTCGCTGGAGCACCGTCCCCTGACGCTGGTGCACGCGCTCGGTCCGCTGGGGACCAGCGGGACCGCCTGGCTCGACCAGGCCGGGGTCAACCAGCGCGACATCCTCGACGCGATGCGCGCCGACGGCCAGTCCTTGCTCGACACCGCCCGCGTCCGGGTGGCCCGGAAGGCACCCGACGTGGAGGTCCACGAGGTGCTGCGCCTCGTCGACCCGCGCGAGGCGCTGCTGGACCTGTCGCACGAGGCGGCCGCACTCGTGCTGGGGTCGCGGGGTCGCGGCCCGGTCCGCAGCCTCGTGCTCGGCTCGGTCAGCGTGGGGGTCTCGCGGCACGCGTCCTGCCCGGTGGTCATCCTGCGCCCGCACAACCAGGGGGTCGTGCGTCGAGGTGTGCTGGTGGGGGCCGACGGCACCGAGCGGTCGCGGGCGTCGCTGGAGTTCGCCTACCGCCAGGCCTCGCTGCGTCGGCTGCCCCTGACCGTCATGCACTGCTTCTGGGACGCCCAGGGGGCGACGTCGGGCGCCCACACGATCCCGGACTCCGCCGAGGGGTACGACGACCAGCGGCTGCTGCTGGCCGAGTCGGTCAGCGGGATGACCGAGAAGTTCCCCGACGTGCACGTGCACACCGAGCTGGCCCGCGGCCTCGCCGACGACTGCCTGGTCCGCGCCTCGGCGAGGATGGAGCTGGTGGTGGTGGGCTTCCACCACTCCGGCACCGTCTCGGGCCTGGTCTACGGCTCGGTGGCGTCGACCGTCCTGGAGCACGCCTCCTGCGTCGTGGCCGTGGTGCCCGAGCCCGAGCGGGCACGCGAGCCCGCCTGAGCCTTGATCCACGCTGCCCGGCGTACTCGCCGGGGGTCAGGGTCGGCCGCCGCCACGCAGGTGCTGCCCGGCCACCATCGCGACGATGTCGGACCAGGTGACGACGCCGATCACCCGGCCGTCGTCGTCCACGACGGGCAGCGCGTCGACGAGCTCGCACACCATCAGGGCGGCGGCCTCGCGCACCGGGGCGGCATGGTGGACGCGGGGCTGCCCGTGCGCGACGTGGTCGGCGACGCGGTGGTGGCGCGAGCCGGTGGTCCCGAGCGCGGCGAGGACGTGCTCCGCGGACAGGAGGCCGCGGCAGGTCCGGTCGGGGTCCACGACGAGGAGGTGGCGCAGCGCGGTCCGCAGGAACGCGTCCAGCGCGACCGAGAGGTCGGCGTCGGAGCGGATCGCCACGATCCGGCGCGACATGATGTCGGCGACGAGGGTCTCCCGGGGCTCCGCGTGCGGCTCCGGCTCCGCCGAGGGGTGCAGCTGTTCCACCACAGGCACAGGGTGTGGCCCCGCGGCGCGCACCCGGCAGAGGAGAAGGTCACCTCGGGCCAGGTCGCCCCGGGGGCAGGTCCTCCGCCCGGCCGTCGACGTAGACCCAACGGCCCGCTCGACGCTCGAAGGTGCTGGTCTCGTGGAGGACGCCCGGGCCGCGCGGCGTCTCGTAGTGGGCCTCGAACTCGACCGTGCCGTGCGCGTCGCCGGGGCCGCCCGCCTCGGTGCGCAGGACCATCAGCCGGACCCAGGCCAGGGCGGGGTCGCCCGTGAGGTCGTCGGGTCGGGTGCGGGGGTGCCAGGTGCGGAAGACGTGGTCGAGGTGGCCCAGCGCGTAGGCCGCGTAGCGGGAGCGCATCAGCTCCTCGGCGGTCGTGGCCTGCTCGGCACAGCGGTGCAGGCGACCGCAGCACGCGTCGTACGCCTCCCCGCTGCCGCAGGGGCAGGACTGCTGGAGCGGTTGCTGCAGGGGCACCCGGGCACCGTAACGCGCGTGTCACCCGCGTGGTTGTCCGCGTGGTTGTCGAAGTGGCCCTGTTGTCCGCGTGAGTAGCGTCGATGTCGTGACCTCAGCTCCACGACCTCCACCGTCGGCGAACTCAAGGCGTCCGGGCACCAGCAGAAGACGCTGCGCCACGAGATCCGCGACAACCTCCTGGCAGCACTGCGGGAGGGGCGTGATCCATGGCCGGGCCTGCACGGCTTCGAGGACACCGTGATCCCGCAGCTCGAGCGTGCACTCATCGCCGGGCACGACGTGGTGCTGCTCGGCGAGCGCGGCCAGGGCAAGACCCGGCTGCTGCGCACCCTCGTCGGGCTGCTGGACGAGTGGACCCCGGTCATCGAGGGCAGCGAGCTCGGCGAGCACCCCTTCGAGCCGGTCACCCACGCCTCGCAGCGCCGGGCCCGGGAGCTCGGCGACGCGCTGCCCGTCGCCTGGCGGCACCGCGACGAGAGGTACGCCGAGAAGCTCGCGACCCCCGACACCTCGGTGGCCGACCTGATCGGCGACGTCGACCCGATGAAGGTGGCCGAGGGGCGCTCGCTGGGTGACCCCGAGACGATCCACTTCGGCCTGATCCCACGCAGCCACCGCGGCATCGTGGCGATCAACGAGCTGCCCGACCTCGCGGAGCGGATCCAGGTGGCGATGCTCAACGTGATGGAGGAGCGCGACATCCAGATCCGCGGCTACGTGCTGCGGCTGCCGCTGGACGTCCTGGTCGTCGCCAGCGCCAACCCCGAGGACTACACCAACCGGGGCCGGATCATCACGCCGCTCAAGGACCGGTTCGGCGCCGAGATCCGCACCCACTACCCGACCGAGCTCGACGACGAGGTCGCGGTCATCCGGCAGGAGGCGACCCTGGTCGCCGACGTCCCGGACCACCTCGTGGAGGTCCTCGCCCGCTTCACCCGGGCGCTGCGCGAGTCCAGCGCGGTCGACCAGCGTTCCGGCGTCTCGGCGCGGTTCGCGATCGCCGGCGCCGAGACGATCGCCGCCGCCGCGCTGCACCGCGCCACCTCGCAGGGCGAGGACGTGGCCGTGGCGCGGCCGGTCGACCTCGAGACCGCGGTGGAGGTGCTCGGCGGCAAGATCGAGTTCGAGACGGGCGAGGAGGGCCGCGAGCGGGAGATCCTCGAGCACCTGCTGCGCACCGCGACGGCCGAGACCGTGCGGGGGCACTTCCGGGGCCTCGACTTCGCGGTGCTCGTCAGCGCGATCGAGAACGGCTCCATGGTCACCACCGGTGAGCAGGTCGCGGCGCGGGACTTCCTCACCGGGCTGCCGGTGCTGGGGGAGTCCGAGCTCTACGACGACATCTGCGACCGCCTCGGTGCGACCAACGACGGGCAGCGGGCCGGGGCCATCGAGCTGGCCCTCGAGGGCCTCTACCTGGCCCGCAAGGTCAGCAAGGAGACCGGAGGCGGGGAGACGGTCTATGGCTAGACACGTGCACCGCTCCCGCTACGGCCGGTACGACGGCGGGCCGGACCCGCTCGCGCCGCCGGTCGACCTCGCCGAGGCGCTGGACGCGATCGGTGAGGACGTGATGGCCGGCTACTCCCCGGAGCGCGCCATGCGGGAGTTCCTGCGTCGGGGCGGGCGCGACCAGACCGGGCTCGACGACCTGGCCCGCCGGGTGGCGGAGCGGCGTCGCGAGCTGCTGCAGCGGCACAACCTCGACGGCACCCTGGAGGAGGTCCGCGAGCTCCTCGAGCGGGCCCTGCTCGAGGAGCGCAAGCAGCTGGCCCGCGACATCGACATGGACGACGCGGACCGGGCGTTCCGCGAGATGCAGCTGGAGAACCTCCCCTCCTCGACCGCGGCCGCCGTCAGCGAGCTGTCGGACTACGACTGGTCCTCGCGTCAGGCCCGCGAGGACTACGAGCGGATCAAGGACCTGCTCGGGCGGGAGATGCTCGACCAGCGCTTCGCCGGCATGAAGCAGGCTCTCGAGAACGCCACCGACGAGGACCGCGCCGCCATCAACGAGATGCTGGGCGACCTCAACGAGCTCCTGGACAAGCACCGCCGCGGCGTGGACACCCAGGAGGACTTCGAGCAGTTCATGGACAAGCACGGGGACTTCTTCCCCGAGCGCCCCCGCAACGTCGAGGAGCTGCTCGACTCCCTGGCCCAGCGGGCGGCGGCCGCCCAGCGGATGCGCAACTCGATGACCCAGGAGCAGCGCGACGAGCTCGACGCGCTCGCGGCCCAGGCCTTCGGCTCGCCCGAGCTGATGCAGTCGCTGGGGGAGCTCGACGCCAACCTCCAGGCGCTGCGGCCGGGCGAGGACTGGGGCGGCTCGGAGCGCATGGACGGGCAGGAGGGGCTGGGCCTCGGCGACGGGACCGGCGTCTTCCAGGACCTCGCCGACCTCGACGACCTCTCCGAGCAGCTCTCGCAGTCCTACGGCGGTGCCCGGATGGACGACCTCGACCTCGACAAGCTCGCGCGCCAGCTCGGGGACGACGCCGCGGTGGACGCACGCACCCTCCAGCAGCTCGAGCAGGCGCTGCGCGACACCGGTTACATGAAGCGCGGCTCCGACGGGCAGCTGCGGCTGAGCCCCAAGGCGATGCGCCAGCTCGGCAAGGCGCTGCTGCGCGACGTGGCACAGCGCATGAGCGGCCGCCAGGGCCAGCGCGACCTGCGCCACGCGGGCGCGGCGGGGGAGCTGTCCGGGGCGACGCGGGAGTGGGCGTTCGGCGACACCGAGCCGTGGGACGTCACCCGGACGGTGACCAACGCCGTACGCCGTACCGTCGCCGAGGGGCGCGACGCCCGGGGAGGGGTGCGGCTGGAGATCGGTGACGTCGAGGTCACCGAGACCGAGGCCCGCACCCAGGCCGCGGTGGCGCTGCTGGTCGACACGTCGTTCTCGATGGCGATGGACGGTCGGTGGGTGCCGATGAAGCGCACCGCACTGGCGCTGCACACGCTGATCCGCTCGCGCTTCCGCGGCGACCACCTCCAGCTGATCGGCTTCGGCCGGCACGCGGAGGTCATGGAGATCGAGCAGCTCACCGCGCTGGACGCGATGTGGGACAAGGGCACCAACCTCCACCACGCCCTGCTGCTCGCCAACCGGCACTTCCGCAAGCACCCCAACGCCCAGCCGGTGCTGCTGATCGTCACCGACGGCGAGCCGACCTCCCACCTCGAGCCGGACGGCGAGGTCTACTTCTCCTACCCGCCGCACCCGCTGACGGTGGCCTACGCCGTCAAGGAGCTCGACAACTCGGGCCGTCTCGGCGCGCAGACGACGTTCTTCCGCCTCGGCGAGGACCCGGGTCTCGCCCGCTTCATCGACTCCATGGCGAAGCGGGTCGACGGGCGCGTCGTCGCCCCCGAGCTCGACGACCTCGGTGCGGCCGTGGTCGGCTCCTACCTCGGCTCGCGTGCCCGCGGCTCGGGGCTGGGCGGCGGCTACGACGACTGGTTCGGCGGCCGCGGCTTCTGGGTCGGCGACTGACCGCTTGTTGAGTTGGGCTTCGTTCGGCTGCCAGTTGGGCCTGGTTCCGGACTCCGGCCCGACTCACGACCGAATCAGGCCCAGCTCAACGGTGCAGGATCGCGGCCAGCTCCTCGACGCCGTCGACCAGACGGGTGCCGGGTCGTGCCCAGGCGGCGTTGGCGTCGACGGGATGCACGGGGACGCCCGGCGGCAGCACGCCGGAGGCCACCAGCTCGTCGGCCAGGACCGTGGCCCCCGCCAGGTTGTAGCCGCACGGCGCCACGACGACGACCTCGGGCGACGCCGCGTGCACGGCCTCCCAGGTGACCCGCTCGGACTTCGCACCGGCCTTCCCGAGCAGCGGCTCACCCCCGCGGCCTCGATCATCTCGGGCACCCAGTGACCGGGCGCGAACGGCGGGTCGGTCCACTCCAGGAGCATCACCCGCGGGCGGGGCCGGCCGGCGACGCGTCGGCGTACGCCGTCCAGCCGGGCGCACAGCGAGTCGACCAGGGCCGCCGCCTCGGCCTCGTGGCCGGTCGCCCGGCCGAGGGTCCGGATCGAGGCGTGCACCTCGTCGATCGTGTGCGGGTCGATGGTGAGCACCTCGGCGGTGCAGCCGAGGTGGGCCAGCGCGTCGTCGACCACCGACACGTCGACGGCGCAGACGGCGCACAGGTCCTGGGTCACCACCAGATCGGCGTCCAGGCCCGCCAGCGCGCCCTCGTCGAGGTGGTAGAGGTCCTCGCCACGCGCCATCGCCGAGGTCACGAAGGAGTCGATCTCCGACGGCGTCAGCCCCTCGGGCATCGCCGAGGTCGACACGATGCTCCGGCTGCGCGCCTCGGCCGGGTGGTCGCACTCGAACGTCACCCCCACGACGTCCGGCCCGGCTCCGATCGCGAACAGGATCTCGGTGGTCGAGGGCAACAAGGAGACGATCCGCACCCCCTCACCCTAGGAGTCGTGCGGTCCAGCGTGCGCCCGGGCGCACCCTCACCCGCACGACGCCTCATAGGATCGCGCGGTGGCCGACCCGACGCTGAGCGTGACCCTGCTGCTCGGGCTGGCGGCTCTGGCGGCCGGGTTCGTGGACGCGGTCGTCGGCGGGGGCGGGCTCATCCAGCTGCCCGCTGTCCTGCTCGGCCTGCCCGGCGCGTCACCGGTGCAGGTGCTGGCGACCAACAAGCTGGCGTCGATCTGCGGCACCACGATGAGCAGCGCGACGTACTACCGGCGGGTCCGTCCGGACCCGCGGACGTTCGGCCCGCTGATGCTGCTGGCGTTCACCGGCTCGGTCCTCGGGGCGCTGGTCGCCTCGCACATCCCGAGCTCGGCGTTCGACCCCATCGTGCTGGTGGCGCTCGTGGTCGTGGGCGCCTACGTGCTCTTCCGGCCCACGCTCGGCGAGGCGACCGCGCTGCGGTTCTCGGGGCACCGGCACACGCTGGCGGCGATGCTCACCGGCCTCGGGGTCGGCTTCTACGACGGCGCGCTCGGCCCCGGAACGGGCAGCTTCTTCGTGTTCACCCTCGTCGGCCTGCTCGGCTACAGCTTCCTGGAGGCGTCGGCCAAGGCCCGCCTCGCCAACTGGGCCACCAACGCCGCGGCCCTGTGCGTCTTCATCCCGCAGGGAGCGGTGCTGTGGAAGATCGGCCTGGTCATGGGGCTGTGCAACCTCGCCGGCGGCTACGTCGGAGCGCGTACGGCGGTCTCCCGCGGCACCCGCTTCGTCCGGATCTTCTTCATCCTGGTCGTCTCGGCGTTCATCGTCCGGATCGGCGGCGACCTGGTGGGACTCTGGTGAGGACCTGGTGAGGACCTGGTGAGGACCTGGTGACGGACTCCTACCTGATCGTCGCGCGCGACGGCGAGGTCGAGATCGAGGTCAAGCGGTCCCGGTTCCTGTGCACGATCGCCCGGGTCGAGGACGAGGCTGCCGCCCGCGCGGTCGTGGACCGGCTGCGCAAGCAGCACTGGGACGCGCGGCACCACTGCTCTGCGTTCGTCCTCGGCCCGGACGGCACGGTGGAGCGCTCCAGCGACGACGGCGAGCCCGCCGGGACCGCCGGGGCCCCGATGCTGGAGGTGCTGCGCGGCCGCGAGGTGAGCGACGTGGTCGCGGTGGTGACCCGGTGGTTCGGGGGCACGCTGCTCGGCGCCGGCGGGCTGGTCCGGGCCTACGGAGACGCGGTCCGCGCCGGCCTCGACGCCACGGGCACGCTGCGGCGCGACCTCGTGCGCGAGCTGACCCTCGAGGTCGGGCACGCCGATGCCGGCCGGGTCGAGAGCGAGCTGCGTGCCCGCGGGGTGGCCGTCCTCGACACGGCGTACGCCGCCACCGTGACGCTGCTCCTGGGCACGCCCCCGGCCGAGGTCGACCGCCTCCACGCCCTGGTCGCGGAGCTGACCGGCGGCACCGCGACCGCCGTGCCGGCGGGGGAGCGCTGGGTCGACCGGACCTGACGATCCGGGCGTAGCCTCGGCACCATGAGCATCCCTGTCGACGTGGCCGACCTGGCGAAGGCGCTGACCGACTTCGGCGCGGGCTACCTGCTGACCTCCTCGGCCGAGGGCCGGGTGAAGGCGGTCACCGTCGAGCCTGGTGTCGAGGACGGGGTGGTGGTCGTGCCCGGACCCGGCAAGGGGTCCACGGCCAACATCGCCGTCAACCCCGACGTCACGCTGCTCTTCCCTCCGCGTGAGCACCACGGCTTCACCCTGCTCGTCGACGGCACGGCCACCGTCGAGGGCGGCCCCGACGGCACGGCACGGATCACGCCGGCCACGGCGGTCCTGCACCGGCCCGCCTCCCACGCCGACGGGCCGGGGCGGGCGCCTGCGGGCAGGACTGCCGCTCGATCGACGGATGACGGCGTCCACAGCGCGGTTCTGGATCAGCGCGTTCCTCGACCTCGCACCCGAGGAGCACGAGCGCGCCGTGGCCTTCTGGCAGGGAGTGACCGGTTACGACCTGTCGCCCCCGCGTGGTGAGCACGACGAGCTCGCGACGCTGGTGCCGCCGGTGGGCGATGACTTCCTGCGCGTTCAGCGCCTCGGCGACGGCCCCTCCCGGATCCACCTCGACCTGCACGTGGACGACCCGGCCGGCGCTGCCGTCGGCGCGGAGCGGTTGGGCGCGCGTGTCGTGGCCCGCCCCGAGCAGGGGTACGTCGTGCTCGAGTCCCCGGGCGGGCTCACCTTCTGCTTCGTCCGAGAGCGCTCCTCGAGCCGCCCCCGGCCGTTGACGTGGCCGGGCGGGCACAGCTCCTACGTCGACCAGGTCTGCCTCGACATCCCCTCGTCGCTGCACGAGGCGGAGTGCTCGTTCTGGGAGGCGCTGACCGGCCTGCCGCGGGTCGACCGGATCCGCACCGACGAGTTCTCCCGGCTGACCGGGGAGGACCGTGGCGCCCTCCAGATCCTGCTGCAGCGTCTCGACGAGGACCACGGCCGCGTGCGCGCGCACCTCGACCTCGCCACGACCGACCGGGCCGCCGAGACGGCTCGCCACCGGGAGCTCGGCGCCCGGGTCCTCGCGGACTTCGAGCGCGGCTGGACCGTGCTCGCCGCACCTGCCGGTGCGGCGTACTGCATCACCGACCGGCGTCCCGACCTCGCGCCGTGAACCAACTCGGTGGCCCGGGGCGGCGAGTCACCCCTAGCGTGGCCGCATGACGACCGTGCCAGCTGCTCCCGACCGCGTCGACCCGCCCCTGGCGAGCGGCGAGCGGGCCACCCTCGTCGGGTTCCTCGACTACCACCGGGACACCCTGCGGGCGAAGACCGCCGGGCTCGACGCCGAGCAGCTGGCCGCCACCCTGGCCCCGTCGACCATGACGCTCGGGGGGATGCTCAAGCACCTGGCGTTCGTCGAGCACTGGTGGTTCGAGTGCGTCTTCCTCGGCCGGGAGTACGCCGAGCCGTGGGCCTCGGTGGACTGGAAGGCCGACGCCGACTGGGACTGGCACAGCGCCGTGAACGACACTCCGGAGGAGCTTCGGGCCATGCTCGACCGGGCGTGCGCGGCGTCCGACGCGGTGGTGGCCGGGGCCGCGGACCTCGGTGCGCTGTCCCAGCGCGCCGGCCGCACGGGCGACCGGTTCAGCCTGCGCTGGATCCTGGCCCACATGGTCGAGGAGTACGCCCGCCACAACGGCCACGCCGACCTGATCCGCGAGTCGATCGACGGGGAGACCGGCGAGTGAACACCCGAGTGAGCGACCCGCGCATCCGCGTCGCCAGTGACGAGGACTGGCCCGCGATCTGGCCGTTCTTCGACGCCACCGTGCAGGCCGGCGAGACCTACGCCTTTCCCACGGACCTCACCATCGAGACCGGGCGGGGCTGGTGGATGGAGCGCCCACCCGGCGAGACCGTCGTCCTGGAGGAGGAGCTGCCCGAGGAGGGCTCGAGGATCCTCGGCAGCGCCAAGATGGGTCCCAACCGGCCGGCCCACGGCGACCACATCGGCACCGCGTCGTTCATGGTCGCGCCGGAGGCACGTGGCCGGGGCGTGGGGCGAGCGCTGGGCGAGCACGTGGTGCAGTGGCACCGTGACCACGGCTTCCGCGGCATCCAGTTCAACGCGGTGGTCGAGACCAACACCGCCGCCGTCCAGCTCTGGCGGTCGCTGGGCTTCGAGATCGTCGGCACGGTCCCCGGAGCCTTCCGCTCACCCACGCACGGGTACGTCGGGCTGCACGTGATGTTCCTGCCGCTGGTCTGACCGGGCGTCCCCGGGATGTGGTGGAATCCCGCTCGTGAACCTCGGGGACGTGCCACGACCGGTGTGGGTGCTGGCCGCAGGGCGGTTCGTCGGCTCGATGAGCTCGTTCCTGATGCTCTTCCTGACCCTCTACCTCACCGGCCCGCGGGACCTGTCGGTGCCGGTGGCCGGTGTCATCGCGGGCGGCTACGGCGTCGGCATGCTGGTCGGCAACTTCACCGGTGGCCGCTGGGGCGACCGGTTCGGCCACCGCCGCGCCATGGTCGCCTGCTCGACGGTGTCCGGCCTGGGGATCGCCGCCGTGCCGTGGCTGCCCGTCCCGGTGCTCGCGGTAGCGCTCCCGCTGCTGGCCTACCTCGCCGCCACAGCCTCCGTCTCGACCGGCGCCCTGTCGGCGCTCGCCGTCCAGCGCGGCGACCGGCGGACGTCGGTGGCGATCAGCCGGGCCGCGTCCAACGCCGGCTTCGTCATCGGCCCGCCGCTGGGCGCCCTGATCGTGGCCCACAGCTACGACGCGCTGTTCGTGGTCGACGGGCTGATGACGCTGGCGGTGCGGTTCGCGGTCGCGCCGATGCTGCCGCGCGACGAGCCACACGTGATGCGCGACCCGGGGGCGCCGAGCCTGTGGCGGGCGCTGCGGGCCGACCGGGCGCTGATGGCGCTGCTCCCGGCGGTGGTGCTGGTCGACATCGTCTACCGCCAGCTCTACACGACCGTCCCGATCCACCTGCGCGACGCGGGCCAGCCGGTCGCGCTCTACACCGCGTTGATCGCGGTCGGGTCGGGGCTCATCCTGGCGCTGGAGATCCCGCTGGCCCTCCGGCTGCGCAGCTTCTCGTCGTACCCGATCATCGCCACCGGCTACGCGCTCGTCGGCGTCGGCTTCGCGATGTTCGGGCTGCCCGTCTCTGCCGCGACCGCGGTCCTGGCCATGGTGGTGCTGACCGCGGGAGAGATCCTCTACAAGACGACCGCGACCGCGCACGTGCTGGACGCCGCGCCCGACCACCTCGTGGGGCAGTACCAGGGCCTCTACACGGGCGCGGCCACCAGCGGCACCATGCTCGCGGCGCCGCTCGGGACGGCGGTCTACGCGGCCGCCCCCGGCTTCCTGTGGCCGCTGTGCGGGGTGGCCGCGATGGCCGCTGCCGCCGGCGTGCTCGCCTCCGGTCGTCGTCCGGACCGCAGGCCCGTGACGGTCAGTCCGCAGCCGGCTGTGCAGGGTCGGCGAAGCCCGGAAGGTACTCCTCCAGGATCGCCCGGAACGGCGCCTCCGCCTCGAGCTGGCTGAGCAGCCCGACGCCGCCGAGCCAGGTGCGGTGGATGAGCAGGTACGCCGGGGGCAGGTTCAGCTTCATCGCCACCGTGTACGACGGCTCGCGGGGGTCGTTGATCCGCGCGAACTGGGCGCGCATCCACTCCCGGGAGAACCGGAAGCGCTCGACGCGCATCGGCTCCACGAACGGGCCGAGGTACTCCAGCAGCAGGTCGGGGTCGACCTTCATGTTGTCCTTGATGAACCCCTCGCGGCGCAGCCCCTCGACCAGCTCGTCCTTCTCCTCGATCGAGGCGATCCGGATCAGCCTGCCCATCGCCTCGGGCAGGCCCTGGGCGGGGAGCCGGGCCACGGCGCCGAAGTCGAGGACGCCGAGCTGCCCGGGCTCGCCGGAGGGGCCGGGGATGATCCGGAAGTTCCCGGGGTGCGGGTCGGCGTGCAGCATCCCGGTGCGCGCAGGACCGGAGAAGAGGAAGCGCACCAGCAGCTCGCCGTAGTGGTCCCGCTCCTCCTGGGTGCCCTCGGCGATGATCGTCGCCAGCGACGCCGGGCTCTCGAGCCACTCGGTGACCAGCACCGTCTTGCCGACCGACACCACGGCGGGCACGACGATGTCGGGGTCGTCGGCGAAGGCCTCGTGGAAGGCCGTCTGCGCCTCCGCCTCGAGGTGGTAGTCCAGCTCGTCCTCGGCGCGGGCCTGGAGCTCGGCCACGAGCGGCTTGATCTCGACCCCCGGCACCAGGGTGCCGATGGTCCGGGCCAGCCGGGCGAGCTGGCGCAGGTCGGAGCGCAGCGCCTCGCCGGCGCCCGGGTACTGCACCTTGACGGCGACCTCGCGGCCGTCGTGCCACCGCCCCTTGTGCACCTGCCCGATCGATGCGGCGGCGGCCGGGCCGCCGTCGAGCCAGACCAGCTGCTCGCGCCAGTCGGACCCCAGGTCGCGTTCGAGGATGTCGCGCACGGTCTGGGTCGGCATCGGCGGGGCCGAGTCCTGGAGCCGGGTCAGCTGGTCGCGGTAGGGCCCGGCGACCTCGTCGGGCAGCGCCGCCTCGAGCACCGAGAGCGCCTGGCCGAACTTCATCGCGCCGCCCTTGAGCTCGCCGAGGGTGCGGAAGAGCTGCTCGGCGGTCCGCTGCTGGATGTCGGTCATCACCGCCTCGGCGGGCTTGCCGCCGAGGCGCTTGCCGAGTCCGAGCGCGTTGCGCCCGGCGTACCCCAGCGGCAGGGCCGCCAGGCGTGCCGTGCGTCGGGCTGCGTTCCGAGGAAGGTCGCTCACCCACCCATTGTCCGTTACGGATGGTGATCGCGCCCGGGGTGGCGCCCGGAGGCGGCCGGAGCGAGCTAGCTGGTCACGTCCTTGCCGGCGAATCGTGCCCACGCGGCGAGGAAGAAGATGACCGCGTATGCCGCGGCGACGTAGAGGCCGTGCGCGACGCCGTTCCAGATGATCGGGTCTCGGAACAGGTCGCCGAAGGCGGGCCAGTTGTGGGTGATCAGGTAGGGGTGGATCCAGTCCACCTGGGGGATCGAGTCCAGGATGAAGCTGGCGGTGCTGAACACCACGAGCGCGATGGTGGCGGCGATGGGCTGCTCGGTGAGCGTGGAGATGAACAGCCCCACCGCGCCGAGAGAGGCCATGCCGCAGGCGAGGTACGCCGTGGCCAGCGCGACCCGCGCAACCCCCTCGGCGAATCCGACCTGGGTGCCCGACAGCAGGGTCATGCTCCCGCCGCCGAAGAGCAGCAGGCCCATCAGGACGCCGGTGACCGCGACCGTGAAGGTGGCGACGAACGCCCCGATCGTGATGGCGGCGTACTTCACCGCCAGCAGGCGGAGCCGGGAGACGGGCACGGTGAGCAGGTAGCGCAGCGTGCCGAGGTTGGCCTCTCCGGCCACCGCGTCACCCGCGAACACCGCGACGGCCAGCGGCAGGAAGAGGCCCATCTCGATGGTCAGCGCCGCCAGGGCCACGAAGAGGCCGTTGTCGGTGATCGACCGGAAGAAGTCGGGCGCGTCGCGGCCCGGCCGGGAGGCCTGGCTCCTGACCGCGATCGAGATGAACACCGGCACCGCGGCGAGGACCACGAGGCCCGCGAGGTTGCGCCGGCGACGGAACATCAGCCGCAGCTCGGAGAGCAGGAACCGCGGCCCTGGTCGTCCTGGCACCGGCGGCCCGGCCGCGCCTCCGGTCGGACGGTCGCCTCAGCCGCTGACATCGAAGCCCTCCCCGGTGAGTGAGACGAAGATGTCCTCCAGCGTGGGGGAGTCCACCGCGAAGCCGGTGACCGAGAGGCCTCGGTGCACGCACGCCGACACGACCTTCTCGGGCGCCACGCCGGCGAGCCGGCCGATGGCACGGGAGCGGACCACGTGGACGTCCAGCAGCCCGAGCTCGCGCATGATCGCCGCGGCCTCGGCGGGCTGGTCGGTGTCGATGCGGGCCTCGCTCTCGCGGTCCCCGCGCAGCTCGGCAGCCGTGCCCTGGGCGACCAGGCGGCCCACGTGCATGACCCCGATGTGGGTGCAGACCTGCTCGACCTCGGAGAGCAGGTGGCTGGAGACCAGCACCGTCGTGCCGTCGTCGGCCAGCGAGGCGATGAGGCTGCGCACCTCGCGAGTGCCCTGCGGGTCGAGCCCGTTGGTGGGCTCGTCGAGGACCATCAGGTCCTTGGGCGTCAGCAGGGCGGCGGCGATGGCCAGCCGCTGGCACATCCCGAGCGAGTAGGCGCGGTAGCGCTTCCCGGCTGCGGCCAGCAGCCCGACCCGGTCGAGCGCCTCGTCGACGCGTCGCCTCGCCGTGCTCGATCGCGTCGTACGGTCCGCAGCGTCCAGCCGGAGCAGGTTGTCGCGGCCCGAGAGGTAGGGGTGGAACGCCGGCCCCTCGACCAGCGCACCCACCCGCGGCAGGGCGTCGCCGGCTCGCTCCGGGATCGGGGAGCCGAGCAGCTCGACGCTGCCGCTGGTCGGGGTCACCAGCCGAGCAGCATCCGGATGGTGGTGGTCTTGCCGGAGCCGTTCGGCCCGAGGAACCCGTAGACGGCGCCCGCGGGACGGCCAGGTCGATGGCGTCGACGGCCGTCTGGTGGCCGAACCGCTTGGTCAGCCCCCGGGTGGCGGACCGCGGTGCCGCTCACAGCCCCGCTCACAGCCCGCTCACGGGGCCGACAGGGCGTCGTAGAGGCTGGCGGCCGGCACGGCCCCCGATGGCGAGCCTGCCGTCGTCGGTCAGCACGGCCGAGAAACGCCGTGCCCTCCAGCAGGTGGCCGCTGCCCCAGGAGCCGGACACCCTCGGCAGCGTCTTCAGGGTCGAGGACAGGGTGCCGAGCGACCCGCTCTGCGACGACGAGCCGGACGTGTCGCCGGGCACGGACGCGACCAGGACCGAGCTTCCAGCCGGTGCGACGACGTGGGCCTTCTGCCCCCCTGGGCCGGGGCGCTGCCGGCGCCCTGGTCGCCACTGCCCTGGCCGCTCCCGGTGGGCGCGGCGTGCTCGGTGACCGTGGCGCCGGGCGGCGGGTTGAAGCCGAAGACCGACGACGCGGGGGTGCTGGGGTCGAACGAGGTGAAGCCCACCTCGAACGCGGGGGGGACGAGGCGCCCTTCGCGAACACCTGGACCCGCGTCGGGATGTGGGTGGCTCCGTCGATCGCGATCCGCACGGAGCCGACGAGGGTTGTTCTGGTCACGAGCGTGAGCACCAGCTGTACGCGGTACCGTCGTCCGCCACCACGGCGCTGGAGTCCGTGCTGACCGCGGTTGTCGGGTCGATCGCCTTGAGCGCCTTGTCCGCTGCCTGCTGGGGCGTCATCGCCGCCCCCGGGCTCGGGGTGCCGGTGTCGGGGTGGCTGCCCGCGTCCGCCGGCAGGGTCATGTGGTTGACGGTGTTGTTCTTGCTCGACCACGCCCACAGGTCGGTGCCGTTGCGGACCAGGTCGGACTCGCCGAACTGGCCGAGCAGCGCGAGCCGGACGTGCTGGGGCCCGGCGTACCAGACCCGCATGGTGTGGGACCCGGACACCAGGGAGGAGAACTCCGAGCTGCTGTTGCCGGCGACGCCGGGCAGCGCCGGCAACCCGAGGTCGCTGGTCTGGACGATCGTGCCGGAGAGGCCGTCGAGCCGGGCCTGCTGGACGTCGACGAGGAGCTGGGCCGCGCTCCGCGGGGGCAGGGACTCGCGCGCGGTCGCGGTGAGTGAGTTGACGATCGACCCGGCGGTGGTCAGCAGGGCGACCGCCGCCAGGGGAGCGAGCCACCGCAGCGCGGGGCGACGAGCGAACACGGTCATGTGGCCATGGTGCCTCGCGGGTCCTGTGAAACGGCTGAGAACCTGTGGCCGCTCACAGCGCGCGTGCCAGCATGTGGTCATGCGGCTGCTGGTGGTCGAGGACGAGGCGCGGCTGGCGCACGCCCTGCGGCGCGGGCTGGTGGCCGAGGGCTTCGCCGTCGACGTGGCCGGCGACGGCGCCGCGGGCCTGGAGGCCGCCCGGGACGCCGACTACGACGCCGTGCTCCTCGACGTGATGCTGCCGAGGATGTCCGGGTACGACGTGGTGCGCAGCCTCCGGGCGGAGGAGAACTGGGTCCCGATCATGATGATCTCGGCCAAGGACGGCCCGCACGACCAGGCGGACGGCCTGGACTGCGGCGCCGACGACTACCTGACCAAGCCCTTCTCGTACGTCGTGCTGCTGGCCCGGCTGCGCGCGCTGCTCCGCCGCCACCACGAGTCGCGCCCCCCGGTCCTGGTCCACGGCGACGTCCGGCTGGACCCGGCCACGCGCGAGGTCACGTTGGCCGGCGCGCCGGTGGCGCTGACGCCGAGGGAGTACTCCCTGCTGGACTGCTTCCTGCGCCACCCCGACCGCGTGCTGACCAAGACCGAGCTTCTCGACCGGGTGTGGGACGTGCACGTGCAGGGGGACCCGAACGCCGTGGAGGTCTACGTCGGCTACCTGCGGCGCAAGCTGGGCACGGGGCTCATCGAGACCGTGCGCGGCGCGGGCTACCGCCTCGGTCGATGAGGCAGCCGTGGCGTCGCTGGACGCTGCGCACCCGGCTGCTGCTGATCGGGCTGCTCGGGCTCGCGCTGGCGCAGGCGATCGGCAGCGTCGCCCTCTACACGGCCCTGTCAGTCGCCAACCAGCGTGCCGTCGACGCCGACGCGCACGCCACCGCCGCCGCGGTCGCCGAGCTGGTGAGCTCCGGACGCCTGCCCGCCACGGTCCCGGTGACCGGCACAGAGATGGTCCAGGTCGTCGACTCGGGGGCCGGGTCGTGAGCGCCTCGCCCGGCGCCGACCGGTTGACGCCGATCCTCGAGCGGCACGAGCTGGCAGGTGCGCTCGCGCACCCGGTCTCGGTGCCCGGCTCGCGGCTGGGCGTCTCCTCCGAGCTGCGGGTCACTGCGACCCGGGTCGGCACCGGCGACCGGCACACGGTCATCGTGGCGGAGCCGATCGCCGACCTCACCCGCAGCCAGGACACGCTGCTGCGCACCCTGCTGATCAGCTACCCGCTGGTGCTGGCGCTGCTCGGGCTGATCGCCTGGCGGGTCATCGGTGCGGCCCTGCGGCCCGTCGAGGAGCTGCGCTCGGCGGCCGAGCGGATCTCGGGCTCGGGTCGCGACGACCGGCTGCCGGTGCCGGCCTCGCGCGACGAGATCCATGCGCTCGCGGTGACGCTGAACTCGATGCTCGACCGGCTGGGGGCGGCGCGCGAGCGTGAGCAGGACCTCGTCGCCGACGTCGCCCACGAGCTGCGCAGCCCGCTCGCCTCGATGCGCCTGCAGACCGACGTGGCCCGGCGGCTGGGGGAGGGCGGCGAGCTGGTCGACGGCGTGGACGCCGAGGTCTCGCGGATGTCGAGCCTGGTCGACGACCTGCTGCTGCTCGCGCGGCTGGACGCGCACGGACCCGCGGGCACCCCGGCCGAGGCGGTGGACGTCGGCCGCGCACTGGCCGAGGTGGCCGAGTCCCACGTCGGCCCCGGCCCGCGATTCACAGTCGAGAGCTCGCCCGGGCCCGCGCCCGTGGCGTGGACGCGTCCCGACGAGCTGCGCCGGATCCTCGACAACCTCGTCGACAACGCACGGCGCCACGCGACCGCGGAGGTCCGGGTGACCGCGCGATCGGACGACGGGCGCGTGCTGGTGCTGGTCGACGACGATGGGCCGGGCATCCCGGCGGACGACCGCGAGCGCGTCTTCGAGCGGTTCACCCGCCTCGACGACGCCCGTGCCCGCGATGCCGGCGGCTCCGGCCTGGGCCTGGCGATCGTCCGCGAGCTGGCGCGCAGCCGGGGCGGCGACGTACGACTCGGCGAGTCGCCGACCGGAGGCCTGCGCGCCGAGGTGGACCTGCCGGCTGCTCGGGCGATGCCGGTGGACGACGAGTGACCGGCAGGGCCTGAAGAGCGTGCACCTGCGCGCGTAGCTGTGGCTCCGCGGGTCGGGTCAAGCCTGCGACGGGTCTGCCACACCTCTGCTGTGGATGGGGCGGACCTCGAGGCCACCGCCTTGCCTGACGGCCGGATTGGCTGCCGCCGTGGCCAGGGCAGCGTCGAGGTCGGGCGCGTCCAGGATGTAGACGCCGGCCACCACCTGGCGGGAGTCGAGGAAGGGGCCGTCCGTCACCGCATCAGCCCGGACCGCCTTGGCCATGGTCCGCGGAGTGAATGCCCAGGCAGCGGTCATCGTGGCCTCACGGCTGGCGTTGGCGAGCCCGGGACAACCTGGCGTGCGTATCAGACAGGCTCCTGGTGCACGCCATCGACGGCATCGGGGTACGCGCACGGAGATAGAGTTCGAACGTGACCGACACCTACGATGACGGCACCATCGTGTGCGGCCCCGAACGGCTGGAGATCCACTCCTACTACTTCCCGTTCGGCACCAAGAGCGTCCCGTACTCGCAGATCCAGGGTCTCCAGCGCATCGAGATCACCGGCGTGATGTCTGGCAGGTGGCGCCTCTGGGGGACGGGCAACCCGCGGTACTGGGCCAACCTCGACCCGAAGCGACCGAAGAAGAAGGTCGGCTACGTCGTCGACCTCGGACGCCGGGTCAGTCCGATCGTCACTCCGCAGTCGCCCGAGGAGTTCGAGGCCGCCCTCCGCGGCCGCACGAAGCTCGCAGCGCGCAACGCCCGTGAGATGAAGGGGCCGTTCATCTGAAGACCACGGATCCCGACTCCGTGACGTCGATGCGCGGTCAGCTCTTGTTCAGCTCTTCGGCGAACATCACGATGATGCCGCTGGGGCCACGGACATAGGTGAGCTTGTAGATGTCCTCGTAGGTCGCCACGCCGCGCAGCGGGCGGCAGCCGTGCCGCGCGGCGATCTGGAGGGCCTCGTCGATGTCGTCGACCGAGAAGGCGACGCGGTGCATGCCGATCTCGTTGGGCCGGGTGGGCTCGGTCTCGAGTGCGTCCGGGTGGATGTACTCGAACAGCTCGAGGCGACCATGGCCGTCCGGTGTCTGGAGCATGGCGATCCTGGCGTGGTTGCCGTCGAGGCCGACGGCGGTGTCGGTCCACTCTCCGCTGACCGTGTCACGGCCGAGGACGGTCAGTCCCAGGTCGGTGAAGAAGGCGATCGTCGCTTCGAGGTCGCGAACGGCGATCCCGACATTTTCGAGCTTGATGGGCATGCGATGCACGTTATCGAGTCGCGACGATCCGTCCGGCTGTCGCAACCCCGGGTCGTGCAGGAGGAGCCAGACCGGGAGCTACCCCCGGTCTGCCGGCTGGGGTGAACGAACTCGCTGTGCGGCCTCCTTGACGCCGCAGAGCACGGCGCACGCGGCGGAGAAGACCGTGGAAGTCACGGCGACTGCCAGCCAGAGCCCGAGCTCACGGGTGATCGGATGCGGGGCGCCCATCAGCTTCGCTGCGGTGAACCAGGACACCCCAGCAAGTAGTCCCAGCGACCACGCGATGCCCCACAAGCCGTGCGCGCTGATCCCCGGGTCTTCGTCCACCATGGGTGGAACCTAGATCAAGCCGTCAGCGCGCGCCTCGATATCCGCTGGATGTCGGGGCAATTGTCGCGAGGGGGGTCGGCCTCGAGCAGGCAGGCGAGCAGCGTGGCTCCGATGACGCCGACTCGGACCAGAACCGGGGACGACCATCGGCAGGTGTGCAGCGCTCCGGAGCACGTGCAGGAGTTCGGCCGCTGACCGAGTTCGTGGATCCCACCCCACGGCGCGCGATCGCCGACTAGGTTGCTTCGATGTTCGACGTGGGGGCCGATTTTTCGCCTGATCCAGTTGTCACCGAGCGGCACCAGGGCGGCCCCCTGTTCAACCGTTGGGCGGTGATCCTCAGCGCTGCGGTGGTCCTCGGCCTCGTAGCGGCAGTGGGGTTCGTCGCCGGTGCCGATGTGACCGAACGTCGCCACGACCTCGGGGGATGGCACACGGGGGTCGCGCACGTCGGAGCGAACGTCGCCTCGATCGACTACGACGGCTGGGTCTACGGGGCGAGCGACTCGGTCGAGGCGTGGATCGACCGGGACGGTTCGTGGCACGAGTCGGGGTGGCCCAGCTGCCTGCGTGTGCCTCGAGGGAGCGGCCGGCTCGTTGGCGACGTCCCCGTCCGGTTCGCCGCTCACGAGGTCACGGTCGACGACCAGACCTGGCGGCCGATCGTCGCGGTCGACTGCCGCACCAACGGCTCGCGGGCACGCTGACCCACCTCACGAGCGAATCGCCGCACGGGGGACGTTTCTACCTAGACTTCCCGCCGTGCCGAACCGAGCCAGCAGCTGGAACCTTGCCCTGAGCCTTGTGGGCTACGCGCTCTTCATGACCCTCCTGTTGGTGGCGGTCGGGTCCGGTGTGGGCACCGTCGAGCTCACGGTCTGGCTGGGCATCCTCGTGGTCGGGATTCTGCTGATCTTCCGCCGGTACCCAAACGCGCGGGCGGGCATGCAGCACCCCAGTGGGAGTTGAGCGTCCGCCGGGCGACAACCCGAGGTGACATCCGGCCACAAGTACGCACCCTCAGCGGCAGATCCGCGCGCGACGGGTCGCCCCTCGCACTATCGTCACGGTATGACCCGTGCCGTCTGCCTCGTGCTTGCAGTTGCCGCCGGGCTCTGCGCGGCGATTCTCCTGGCGTCGGGGCCCACGGTGCACGTCGACGGGAAAGCGGCGGCGTGCCCGGGGATCATCGCGACCACCGAGGGTGGCAACGTCGTCGACTCCAGCGCCAGGCACGGTTACCTGCGCGCGTGCGGCGACGAGCAGCGCGAGTGGTCGGTGCTCGCGGGCCTTGCTGCGGTCGTGTCCCTGGGGGCAGGGTCAGTGGCCCACTTCAGTCGGCGAGATCGGGAAGCTCCGACGTCGCCGCCGAGCCGTGGCCACGACGCAGCCCGGGCGTAGACGGGCAGACCCTGGCGCCCGGCTGACATCATGTGGCGCATGACCACGATCGAGGATGCCGTCGAGAGCGAACGTGGGTCGCGGCACCGCTGGCTGATCGCGCTCGTGGCGTTCGGAACGCCTGCAGCCTTGCTGTTCTCGCTGACGATGGCTCTCGTGGTGGCGATGAACGATCAGGCCCTTGTCAGCGACAGGGCCGGGTTGAAGAGCGTTGATCTCGGCTGGCCCTTGGTCTGGATCCACCAGGACCAGAGCTCCTCCGACCCGCCGTTCCCGACCCACGTCGGCATGCTGTCGCCCTGGGAGCACCCGACAGGCCTGTCGCTGGACGCGTTCCTGGTGGACGCGCTCACGGTCTTCGTGGCCGTCGGATCAGGCGCACTGCTCGTGGGTGCTCTCGTGGCTGCTCTTGTCCGACGCCGTCGGGTCAGTCACAGCCCGGCGTGACCACGCGTGCCGGCAGATCCGCGCACATCTCCGCGATCCACGAGCCAGGTGCCGGGCCGCGTCAGCACGCCGGGTGGCTGGCTGACAGTGGGTGCGCGAGCCACCCTCACGTTCACTCGCGGCTGCTACGGGATTGCTCGAACGGCATCTTTCCCGATCCGCCGGTGGGAGTATCCGAGGCATGGAGTCCACTGGAGGAAGTTGGTGGCGACGTTGCGTCCAGCAGATCCGTCGGTGGATCACGCAGGCGCAGATCAGCCGTTACCAGCGCAGACAACAGCTGAACGAGCTCGACGACCGGAGAGCTCGCGAGCACGTCGAAAGACGAGAGGCCGGTATCAGGGACGGCTACCCGCCTGTGTAGGAGGCGGCCCTGATCAATGCCGTTCGCCCCGTGATCGTTTCGATCAGCGGCGAACGCGCACTCCTCAGTGCGCCGTCCTCGGGTCCGGAGGCAAGGGGGTGTACCTGGCGGGGCGCTGTGCCCGGGGTCGACGCCGAGTGCGACTCAGGGGGCGGAGCTGCCCTTCGTAGAAGGTGATCGCGGCGAAGGCACTCACGTGATTGTGCGTGATCCGCTGGCCAGCCATGGGGAGCGGACAGGCCGGGTCCTCGTAGTGGGATGCGATTGCCTGGATGCGGATCAAGTCGGCATCCGTCATCTGTAGTGCCCGGTCGGCGAGTGCGTCCTCGCCGTAGTCCCAGAGGCTGGCGGCCACGGCGCTCTTGGAGAAGGACACCGTGAAGTCTGGCCGGCCCTGCATGAGCCGGCGCAGCTCCTTGTCGGCCGCCCCTTGCCTCCACATGGTCCAGAAGTCTGCCCGACTCCTCGACGCTCATGGGCAGGACTGCGCGGTCAACGCCACGAGGGGAATGCCGACCTGACCGGCGTCATCGCCGACGGTCGTCGTGCAGCTCCATGCCCCAGGCGACACCCCACGCCACCGCGCCCACGAGCAGAAAGCCCAGGCCGACGGCGAACGAGGCCCAGCCCACGGCACGCGGCCCTCCATCGGTGACCATCCACAGGCCCACGAAGAGCAGCAGGACTCCCGGAAGCAGCGCGGCGCTCGGTGAGGCGGGAGCCCAGCGCGGTTCCGAGTCGGGAGCCCTCCGGGGACTTGCAGAATCAGCCACGGACCGGAGTCTTCCACGGCTTGCTCACGACAGGACCTCAATCCGACATGGCGTGCCCTTGGCGGCGCGCAGATCGCGCCAGCTGGGGCCGCTCAGCTCCCCTTGCGTCGGGAGAGCAGCCACACCACGAGTGCGATCAGCGCGATGAGGACCAACAATTCCGGAATGCCGATACCGAACACGGTCACACCCTAGGCGTCGTACCTGCCACTGGTCGCCCGATGCGGCGGATCGTCGCATGTCCGCGCGCCGACGCGCACGCTGCGGTCCGCGCTTCGCGAGCGGTGGATGCGTCACTCCGCTGTCGGCAGGGTCGGGTGATCGGTGGGGTAGATCCCGATCGCGAACCCGTACGTGGTTTCGCCGGCCCTCGGCATCTGGTCGAACGCAGCCACGAGCTCGGCCATCCGGTCCCAGAACTGAGAGGCCTGATCCTCGGAGATGCGCGCATGCCGGATGAAGCCCCAGAGCTTGCCCTGCTCGAACGCCGGTGCGGACTCGCGTGCAGCCACCTGGAAGTCGTTGAAGTCGCCCGGCATCGCATCGCCGGCGGGTGATGGCTCCGCTGTCACGTAGAACATCCGCGCGGTGCGCCCGTAGAAGCGCTCCTCGATGGCCCGCACCTTCCGCGTGCGTACCACCCGGAGCAGGCCGTTCCGGGTGAGCACGTCCACGTGGTGCGCGACCGTGCTCTTGGGGCGCTCGACCGCGGCCGCGAGCTCGGTGACGGAAGCGGCCCGCTCGTGGAGCAGCTGCAGGATCGTCGTGCGCAGCGGGTGGCCGATGGCCTTCACCTGGGCCGGCCTGGTGAGCGCCATCCGATCGGCCAGCTCGTAGTCCGGGGGTTGTTCGCCATGACGGAACAGACTAGCATCGCGGAATGTTCCAAAAGAATCGATCAATGGGAAAGGGAGTCCGCTGACATGGCCGAGGTGCTGCTCTACCACCACATCCAGGGGCTGACCGACGGAGTGAAGGCCTTCGCCGACGGCCTGCGACGGGACGGGCACACCGTGCACACGCCCGACCTGTTCGAGGGCCGCACGTTCGGGAGCATCGAGGAGGGTTTCGGGTTCGCGCGCGACACGGGATTCGACGTGATCCGGGAGCGTGGCGGTGCCGCCGCCGACGAGCTCGCCCCGGGCTCGTCTACGCCGGGTTCTCCTTCGGCGTGACGATCGCCAGCGTCTTGCGCAGACCCGGCCCGGCGCCCGCGGGGCACTGCTCATGGAATCCTGCATCCCGGTCGCGGAGTTCGGGGAGGCCTGGCCGGAGGGGGTGCCCGTACAGATCCACGGCAAGGAGAACGACGAGTTCTTCGACGAGGACCTTCCGGCCGCGCGCGAGCTCGCGAGCTCCGCGGCCGACGCCGAGCTGTTCGTCTATCCCGGCGACCAGCACCTCTTCGCCGACTCCTCGCTCGACGCGTACGACCCGGAGGCGTCCGCGTTGCTCATGGAGCGGGTCCGGACCTTCCTCGCCTCCGTCTGACCGTCGAGGCAGAGCTGCGGCCACTCGGCGTCAGGGAGAGGTGTCGGGTCCGGCGGCTACGCCAGGGCCTGTTGCACTGCCACGAGGGCGGTTGCGACGAGGAACGCGCAGACGCCTCCCAGCTTTCTTGCCTCTCGACGAGTTGCCGGTCCCCACCCTGCTGGCTCGCCGAGGGCGAGGTAAGCCAGGGAGAACGGGATCGGTGCAGCTGTGATGAGCCAGCACCAGCCCCACCGGCTGGCTCCCCGGGTGCACTCTGCGACGACCAGCACCCGCAGCGTGAGGAGGAGCAAGGCCAGCGCGACGTACACGGGCCAGCCGAAGACGTGCCAGCCCCAGGGGGTGAAGGTGAAGGCGTGAGGTGCCGTCGTACGGAGGTCGGGCTCGACGCGTACGTCGGCGCCGGCCCGCGTGAGCTGTTCGGCGAGGTCGCCGATGATGACGTCTGGTGCCCCTTCCGGCGCACGACGTTCCTGGTTCCTGCCGCGGTACTGGGTTGCGGTGGCGAAGTGCCGCAGGCCGCCTGAGCGCCAGGCCAGGCGAACGGGGGAGGGGTCCCGGCTTCCGGACATCAGCGCACCTCGCTCCCACACGTGGGTCACCTCGCCACGGTCGATCGCCGCCTGGAGGTCGTCGAGGCTGGAGCGCCGCTCCCCCTGGATGACGACCGCGACCGTTGTCGCGAGCCAGCCGAGGATCAACAGCAGGACCAGGATGCGCGGCACCCTGCCCTGTCGACCGCGAAGGACCCCGGTGCGGCCCGACCGTGCAGGCCGTGCCGTGGCCTCGGGGCGTTTGCGGGTGCTGAGGAACCCCGCGATCACCGCGACGATCAGGGCGAACTTCGACAGCTGCATGGGAGAGTCGCCATACCGGCTCAGCCGAGCCTGGGCCGGATCGCTGGGTTCGTAGTGGACCGTCGCCGGGCCCATCCAGTGCAATCCGCACCACACCGGGGGTCCTTGTCGGCGTGCAGCACGTAGTCGCGGCCCTCGACGGTGTACGACACCGTGGGATAGCAGCCGCGGCCTCCCCAGCCACCGCCCTCGACCTTCCCGACCACGGAGGCGTCCGAGGCCGTGATCGCCGAGACACCCGCGCTCAGCACCAGGCCGAGGGCAACGGCACAGAGGACGATCACCAGCACGTCCAGGGGCGATCGGCCATCGACGCGCCTGGCCGACCCGGACGGCTGCTTCACCGCGGCGTCCAGGTCTTCGGAGATCCGAGACATGCGGGCAGCCTTCCACGCGCGCCGGCTCCTGCGCCGTCAAACGGCGGCTCGAGCGCGGCAGACGAGCGTCTCAGCGAGGAGTGACCTCGGCGGATTGGACTACCTGGATCAGGTGCCCGTCCGGGTCCTCCACCCAGGCGATGAGCAGTCGATCCAGCCACGGTTCCGGTCCCTTGACGGGCCTGGCCCCCAGCTCCTGCAGACGTGAGTAGGCCGCTGGGGTGTCCTCGGTCCACAGGATCACGGCCGCGCGTTGACCGGTGACAACTGGGTCGAGCCCGTGGTCGTCTCGCGTCGAATCCTCGCTCGCCAGCCCGATGCGGTATCCGTCGAGCGCGAGGTCGATGTGGATCGGGCTGCCTTCCGCCGGGGTCCTGAAGACCTCCTCGAAGCCCAGGGCGCTGTAGAAGTCCGCGGCGTGCGCAAGGTCCCTGCTGAAGAGAACGACCTGTGGTGTCTTGAACATCGTCACGAGCGGAGATGTTGGCACAGCCAGGCACTCGCTTCTCGCGATGCAACACCCTGCTTTCGACGGTGACGGCGTGTCCTGGCGGCGCGGGGACCGCGGCAGCTGAAGTCGTGCTCAGTCGCGAGACAACGGCTTTCCAAGGCGCTGCTCAGTTGTCGTGAAGGTGCCGACAGGCGGTCACGAGCGAGCCGACCACCAGGCCGAGCAGGGCCCCGAGAAGAGCCGCGGGTAGTCCCACCTCGAGGGTCGCGGCCCAGGCAGTCGGCACGTATGTCCGCAAGCCGATGACCAACCCCACCATCGCACCGGGAACGCCAAGGACGGCTGCGCCAATGAGGGCATGACGGAGCGGGGCCGGCAACTCTCGGAGCGCCCGGAGGAGTTGCTCCATGCGGTGACTATGACAGAACGCCGACGACGCGACAGGCGGATGCTCGCTCTGCGCCACCGGCGACCGGTTGCGGTGTTCGACGAGCTGACTTCGGCGCAGAGTTGAGTACGGCTACGCAGGTGCTCCGCCGGCAGGGCTCTGAGACTGACTTCGTGAGTGACGAGCAGCCAACAGCGAACCCAGCGGCGAGCGCGGGTGTCCGCCGGCCGGCCTCCCGGCCGGGAGGCTGGCCCTGGTGGGGCTGGGTCGTGCTCGTGCTCTGCATGGTCGTCGGGTTCGTGGGCACAGCGATCGTGGGGATGCTGACCGTGCTGCGGGCCGCGGCCGTGTGCGACGAGCCGTTGCGGCGGGCCGCCATCGCGACGGCACAACGCGAGTTGATGGCGCTGGCAGCCGTGGTGGCGATTCCGTGGATGGTGGCGCTGTGGCGGCTTCGACACCGGGTGTGGGTCAGCGTGGCCGCCCTGCTGAGCGTGGCGCCGGCCCTCTGCCTCTACGCCTGGGGCGCTGCGTCACCCGGGGACGTGTACCGGTTCTGCATCCCGTTCTGAGCGTGAAGGGCCGTCCTCCGCTTCGCCAGACGGACGTGCGGGGACAGCGAGCGGGTGATTCCCTCGCTTCAGTCCGGTGCGCCAGACTGGGCGGCCTTCCACGTCATGCGGTCCGATCCTGAAGGAGGAGTCGCCGTGCGCGCCGTCGTCTACGACGCCCTCGGGCAGGAGCCCGAGGTCCGTGAGGTCCCCGAACCCGAGTGCCCGGCGGGTGCCGTGGTCGTCGCCGTACGAGCCACCGGGGTGTGCCGGTCCGACTGGCACGCCTGGAGGGGCCACGACCCGGTGACGCTGCCGCACGTGCCCGGGCACGAGTTCGCGGGTGAGGTCGTCCGGATCGGCGAGGGCGTGAGCCGGGTTGCCGTGGGGGATCGCGTCACGGCGCCCTTCGTCTGCGGCTGCGGAGCGTGTGAGTTCTGCCGGAACGGCGACGCCCAGGTCTGCCCCGATCAGTACCAGCCCGGGTTCACCGGCCCGGGCTCGTTCGCCGAGCAGGTGATGGTGCCGGCGGCCGACACCAACGTGGTGCGACTTCCCGGCGAGGTGGGTTTCGTGGAGGCCGCGGCGCTCGGCTGTCGCTTCGCCACGGCGTTCCGAGCGGTACAGGCGCACGGCCGGGTCTCGCAGGGCCAGTGGCTCGCGGTGTTCGGGTGCGGGGGCGTCGGCCTCTCGGCGGTCATGGTCGGTCGCGCCCTGGGCGCGCGGGTCGTCGCCGTCGACGTGTCCGCGGCCGCTCTCGAGCAGGCGGCGACGCTCGGGGCGGAGGCCCTGGTCGACGCCGGCGACCTCGCCACGGCCGTGGAGCAGGTGCGTGAGGTCACCGGTGGCGGTGTGCACGTGGGCATCGACGCGATCGGCTCACCGAGCGTCGTCGCGGCTTCGGTCGGGTCGCTGCGACGGCGGGGCCGCCACGTCCAGGTCGGGCTGCTGCTGGGTGAGGATGCCGCCACGGCGCTGCCCATGGACCGCATCCTCGCCCACGAGCTGGAGGTGATCGGCTCGCACGGGATGGCCGCCGTGGACTACCCCGCGATGCTCGACCTGGTGGAGCGCGGTGTCCTGGACCCGAGGGCCCTGGTCGCCCGCACCATCGGGCTCGACGAGGGCGGTGCCGCGTTGGTCGCGATGGACCACCCCGGCCCGCCCGGGATCACGGTCGTCACGCCCTGAGTCCCGGACGGGTTCAGTGCACGGTGACGGTGATGGTCTTGTGGGCGGTGCGGATGTCCGGGTCCACCGGGTCGCCGATCACCCGGAGCAGCCTCTCGCCCTTCATCTGCAGGCGGATGCCGACGTCGTAGCGGTTGTCGCTGTTCGTCTTCACGACCGCGCCCTGGAGCTGCACCCACGCCCCGTTGCGGAAGGCCTTCACCCGCACGGTTGCCGGGACCGACTCGTCGGAGGACAGGACCTGGCCCTGGAGCCGGAAGAGCTGGCCGGAGGCGGGCGTGGTGTCCGTGGCGTGGACGGTGATCCGGCTCGGCGTGAGCGTGGCGGCCTCGGCAGGTGCGGTGGCCGTCATGGTGGCGGTGGCAGCGATCGCGCCGATGAGCGCGGCGACGCGGCCGGATGTGGTGTTCATGTCTTCCCCTGTTGGCTACGAGCGACTCGTCGCGCCGCGAGAAGTCGCGGTGTCCTGCTCACCACTCTCCGCGGGCACCACGCGTGAGGACACGGGCACACGGCCCGGCCGGGCCGCCGAAGGGCCCGGCCGCGTCAGGCCGCGTCACCTGCTCCCGGACTGCGGCTTGAAGCGACGCACCTCCTGCGGCCAGCCGCACGCCTCCGCGATCTTGCCGGCCCACACCCGGGCCGTCTCCTCGTCGGCGACGTCCACCACGGTCAGCCCGCCCAGCCACTCCTTGGTCTCGAGTAGGGGCCGTCGGTGAACGTCAACGAGCCGCTCGTGGCGTCGGCGCTGAAGACCGGGCCGTCCTCCTCCTCCAGGCCTCCGGCGAAGACGTACGCCCCGGCGGCCTTGATCTCGTCGAGGACCGCCCTGGCCAGTGGCCCACGCCCGCGGAACCATTCCTCGCTGTGGTCACCGACCCACTGCTGGTTGAAGTAGATGAGTACTCGGTCATGTCTGCTGCCCCCTCGTCACGGGCGGACCCGCTGTCCGCCTCCACCTACGCTACGAACGGCGTCCAGCGGATACGACACCCTCCGGCGGGAAACCCAGGAAACCCCGCGACGTTCGGGAGAGAAGCAGTCAGTCGGTCGCGTCCCCGGCCGGCCGGGGCCGGGCATCGGGTGTGCACCGGCAGGGATCTCGGTGCGGCGCAGCATGCTCTGGGCGATCTTCACGGCGGACACGGCCTCCATCCGGATCACGGCGTGCTGGTCGCCGTTCGAGGCCAGGACGACACCGAATCCGTCGACCGCGGCCACGACCCCGCTGAGCCAGTGGCCGGACACGAGGACGTCGACCTCGAGCCTTGTCGCGTGCGTGGTTCAGCACCGTCCGATGGTGTAGAGCGTCGAGCTGCTCACGTCGTCCCCTTCCCCGATCGGTTCGCCTGCAGGCGAACCTCGCCCCCGATCCTCGAGGGTAGGGCGCGCCGCACCGGCGATGGCCCGAATGCCACCGATTGCCCGATCTGGGTGAGGCCGGCCAGCCCGCAGGTCAGGCCGTAGCGGGGAACGTCCCGCCAGTCCCGCGGGGGAGGCCCGGCTACTGCCCGGGTCTGTTCCCCGGGGGCTCGTGGTGTTCCTCCGTCAGCTCGACCCGGTCCTCGTGGGAGGCCTCGCGGTCCGTCTTCGCGTGCTCGCGGTCGAGGCCGGCATGGCGACGCTCCGGCCAGTGCTGCCCGTACTCGGCCTCAGATTCCATGAACTCCGCCCGGTCGTGGTCGCTGTCGCGTTTCTCAGCCGCCACGTCTCGAGCATCAGAGATGTCATCACGCTTGTCAGCGGCAGCCAGGATCCCCTCTGCGGCCTTCGTGCGTTCGGCCAGTGCCGCCTCCCGGGCCTCCAGTGCCGTCTCCCGGGCCTGCAGTGTTGCCTCACGGGCCTCCAGTGCTGACTCACGCCCACCGAGCTCGGCACCACGGTCGTCGGAATGTCTGCTCCTCTTCTCGGGCGAGCCCGGTGCCCCCATCACCTGGAACCCGCGGTGTCGCTCAGGGTCCGCTCGGGAAGGACGCCCACACCGACTTGAACCCGTGACCGTCGGTCCTGGTGCCCCACTCCTGGCTCAGCAGCTCCACGATCATCAATCCTCGGCCACGCATGTCCATGACACTCGGCGCGGACATGACCGGGGCCGCAGTCGACGCATCCTGGATGGCAAGCAGCACTGACCCGTTCGAGCTCGACAGGGTCACGCGAAACGATGTCTGGGCATGCGTCACCGCGTTGGTCGCGAGCTCACTGGCCACCAGGCGCACGTCCTCCACCAGGTGCGACAGGTGGTGCGCAACCAGGTGCAGGCACACGAAGTCCCGAGCCAGCGCCGCACTCATCGGCTCGCACGCGAGGACGGTCTCGTGCGACCAACCGACAACGGGGACCATCTCTCACCCTCCGGCGCTCAGACATCATGGGCCTGGACAAGGGCGGGACTAGACGAGTGCCGGGGCAGTTTCATGCAACGCTACGCCGCGCTCCAAGGAAAGGGTCCTCCTGCACGGTCGCCGGCTCGGCTGTCGGCGACCGCGCGGCCCTACCTCAGGCTGTGGCGGGGAACTTCACGCCCGTGTTCGCGTGGCACCGGTAGCCGTGCGGGTCTTCGCGAGGTACTGCTGGTGCAGGTCCTCGGCGTAGTAGTACGTCGGCACCTCGCGGATCTCGGTGGTGATCTCGCCGAGGCGGCGCCGCCGCAGCTCGTCGCCGTACACCTTGGTGAGGTCGCGGGCGACCTGCTCCTGCTCGGGCGTCGTGTAGTAGATCGCCGAGCGGTACTGGGTGCCGACGTCGTTGCCTTGGCGCATGCCCTGGGTCGGGTCGTGGACCTCGAAGAACGTCTTGACCAGCTCGGCGTAGGAGACCTTCGTCGGGTCGAAGACCACGCGCACCGCCTCGGTGTGGTTGGTGCGGCCGGTGCAGACCTCGTCGTACGACGGGTTCGGGGTGGGCCGCCGGCGTACCCGACGGAGGTGGACCAGACGCCCGGGACCTGCCAGAAGACCTCCTCGGCGCCCCAGAAGCAGCCGAGACCGAAGACTGCGACCTCGTAGCCCTCCGGGGCCTCGTCGGTCACCAGAGGGGTGCCGAGCACGAGGTGCTGTCCGCAAGGTGCCACGGGCGCTCGCTGCGGCCGGGCAGGGCCTGCTCCGTGGGACGAGCTCGGACTTGTGACGGCTGAAGATGGACACGCTCACTCCTCGGTCGAACGGGCATTCACCAGTCTGCAACAACGAGGGTGAGCGGACGTTCCGCCTGATCCCGCTACGCTCCCGAGAGGCGAGCAAGGGGGAACGACGTTGGGACTGTTCCGCAGGAGGAAGCGGGAGTCGCAGGAGCCGCAGGTCGACGAAGAGCTGCCGCTGACGGTCGACCAGGCGGCCCGCCTGCGCAGCCTGGCGCGCACGGCGTTCGCCGAGGCGGGTCGCGAGGTCACGGTGTACGCCGACCACGTCGAGGACGACGCCGGGGCGAGGTTCGGGCTGTGGAACCTCGCCGCCCTGTGCCGTGAGCACCCGCCGGCCGACTGGCCGCAGCTGGTCCACGACCACGTACGCCGGCTGGTGACATCCCCGGGGCCGTCGCTGGAGGACATGTCCGACGAGGAGCTCCGGGTCTCGACGTACCTGCGGCTCGTCGAGGCCGCGGGCGTCCCCGACCGGTCCTGGCACCCCACGGCCCGACGCATCGGCGAGGACCTCCTCGTCGTGCTCTCGGTCGACCTCCCGGAGACCGTGACCACGCCTCCGGAGCGGGACTGGGAGGCGCGAGGAGGGCTTGCCGGCTGGCGCGAGATCGGTGCGGCGAACCTGCGCGCGCTCCTCGTCAGCGACGACGTGGTGCACGAGCGGGTCGGGCACGGCGGCTCGGGTGGGGACTTCGACGTGGTGATGGGCGACCCGTTCTTCACCGGCAGCCTGCCGCTGCTCATGGGCGAGGTGGTGCAGCGCTTCACGCCGGGGGTCGACCTCTCCCGCGGGGTGTTGGTGGCCGTGCCGTTCCGGCACCAGTTCGCGTGGCGCGTCGTCGACGGGCCGGACGCCGCCATCGCGCTGGACAACCTCTTCCGGTTCGCAATGCTGGGCTCCGCCGACGCCCCCGGCCCGCTCTCGCCGCACGTGTTCTGGGTGCGCGACGGCGAGTGGCGGCAGGTCACCCGGCTCGTGGACGACCAGCCGCAGGTGATCGTGGAGGCCGACCTCGCCGCAGCGCTGGGGCTCGACGGGCAGTAGGGGTGGCGGGTCGATAGCCTCGGTCCATGACCGAGCAGCAGCACAGCACTGAGCACAGCTGGAAGGGCTCCGGCTTCGAGACGCGTGCGATCCACGCCGGCTACGAGCCCGACCCGATGACCGGCGCGGTGATCCCGCCCATCTACGCCACCTCGACGTACAAGCAGGACGGCGTGGGCGGGCTCCGCGGGGGCTACGAGTACAGCCGCTCCGCGAACCCCACGCGCACCGCGCTCGAGGGCGCGATCGCGGCGCTGGAGGAGGGGGAGCGCGGCTTCGCGTTCGCCTCCGGCCTGGCCGCGGAGGACACCGTCATCCGCTCGATCTGCAAGCCCGGTGACCACGCGGTCATCCCCGACGACGCCTACGGCGGCACCTTCCGCCTCTTCGACAAGGTGGAGAAGGTCTGGGGCCTCGACCACTCCCCGGCCGCGGTCTCCGACGTCGACGCGGTGCGCGCAGCGATCCAGCCGGGCCGCACCAAGCTGGTCTGGATCGAGACGCCGACCAACCCGCTGCTCAACATCGGCGACATCGAGGCGCTGGCCGCGGTCGCCCACGAGGCGGGGGCGATGCTCGTCGTCGACAACACCTTCGCCTCGCCCTACCTCCAGCAGCCGCTGACCCTCGGCGCGGACGTCGCGCTGCACTCCACCACGAAGTACTGCGGAGGCCACTCCGACGTCGTCGGTGGCGCGGTCGTGGTGCGCGACCTCGAGCTGGCCGAGCGGGTCACCTTCCACCAGAACGCCATGGGCGCGGTGCCCGGACCGTTCGACTCGTTCCTCACCCACCGTGGTCTGAAGACGCTGGGGGTTCGCATGGACCGTCACTGCGACAACGCCGAGAAGGTCGTGGAGTTCCTGACCGGCCACCCGAGGGTCGAGCAGGTCATCTACCCCGGCCTCGAGGAGCACCCCGGACACGCGGTGGCCGCCCGGCAGATGAAGCGCTTCGGCGGGATGGTCTCCTTCCGGGTCACCGGCGGCGAGGCCGCGGCGCTCGCGGTGTGCGAGAAGGCCGAGGTCTTCACCCTGGGTGAGTCCCTGGGGGGCGTCGAGTCGCTGATCGAGCACCCTGGTCGGATGACCCACGCCAGCGTCGCCGGCACCGACCTCGAGGTGCCCGCCGACCTGGTCCGGCTCAGCGTCGGCATCGAGACGGCCGACGACCTGGTCGCGGACCTCGACCGTGCCCTCGGTGGCTGACGGGCGCGCGGACCTCGCCGTCTGCGTCGACTTCGGCTCCACCTTCACCAAGGCCTCGCTGGTCGACCTGACCGAGGGCCGCATCGTGGCCTCGGCCTCCCACCCGACGACGCTCCCCGCGCCGGACGGGACCGGCGACGTCCTGGACGGGTACGACGCGTGTCTGGCCGAGCTCGTCGCCGCCGAGCCGCGGGCGAGCGCTGCCGAGGTGCTGGCCTGCTCGAGCGCGGGCGGCGGCCTGCGCATCGCGGTGGTGGGCAACGAGGAGCTGGTCACCGCCGAGGCCGGTCGCCGGGTCGCCCTGTCCAGCGGCGGCAAGGTGGTCGACGTGATCGCGGCCGCGAGTCGTGCGGACGGGAGTGCGGCGTACCGCAGCCTGAGCCACACGACGCGGCCGGACGTGGTGCTGCTGACCGGAGGCACCGACGGCGGCAACACCGAGGTGCTGCTCCGGGCGGCCCGGGACCTGGTGTCGTCGGGCTGGCGGGGGCCGCTGGTGGTCGCGGGCAACGTCGACGCCCGCGACGAGGTGTCCGCGATCCTCGGCGAGGTCCCGCACGTCCTCGCCGACAACGTCGTGCCCCGGATCGGCGTGCTGGCGCCTGACTCGGCGCGGGCCGCGATCCGGGAGATCTTCCTGTCGCACGTGATCGGCGGCAAGCGCCTCAGCGCCCGTGCCGACTTCACCGCCATGGTGCGCGGGGCGACGCCCGACATCGTGCTCACCGGGGTCGAGCTGCTGGCCCGCGGCCTGGACGACGCGCACCCCGGCGTCGGTGACGTCGTGGTCGTCGACGTCGGCGGCGCCACCACCGACGTCCACAGCGTCGTCGAGGTCGACCCGGAGGACGGGGCGGTCGACGCCCACGGCCTGGCCCGCGAGGTCGTCGCCACCACCCCTGTCACCCGCACCGTCGAGGGCGACCTCGGGATGCGCTGGTCGGCGGCCACCACCGTGGCCGAGGCGGGCCTGACCGAGCTGGCCGACGCGGCGGCCCACCGGCAGGCCGACCCGTCGTACGTGCCGGGCAGCGACGACGAGTGCGAGGTGGACGAGGCGATCGCCCGGGCGGCGGTCGGGCTGGCGCTGCGCCGTCACGCCGGCCGGTCCAGGGTGGTCGTCAGCCCCGAGGGCCGGGTCGTCGAGCGCACCGGCAAGGACCTGCGCGAGGTCGACCTGCTGGTCGGGTCGGGCGGGGTGCTGCGCAACGGACGCCCCGGCGTCGCCGGGCGGGTCCTGTCCGGAAGCGTCGGCACCGACCTGGAGGGCGGCTGGCAGCTGCCGCGGCGGGCCCGGGTGGTCGTCGACACCGACTACGTCCTCGCCGCGGCCGGCCTGCTGGCCGGGCCGCACCCGGAAGCGGCGTACCGGCTGGCGCTGCGCGTCATCGACACCCCGGGTGGATAGCCTGTCGCGGTGAGCAACGAGGCTGACGGTCCGGACGTCGACGACGCCGCCGACCAGGCAGGTCGACGACCGGACTCCGACACGCAGCCCGGGGCACCCGAGGGCCGCCGCCGGCTGCCGATCATGGGGCTGCGCACCCGCGCCGAGGACGACGAGGGCCTCGCCCAGCGCCTGGCCCACCAGTGGGCTCAGCTGCGCGACGAGCGCCGGGCCGAGCCCGTGCCGATCACGCCCGGGCGGTCGAACTTCAGCCGCGCCCAGGTGCCGTGGGGCCTCGACCTGGCGGCCGCCTGGGGCTGGCGGTTCCTGGTCATCGTCGCGGCCGGGTACGTCGTGTTCTGGGCGGTCGGCTTCTTCGCGGTCGTGGTGCTGCCGGTCGTCATCGCCCTGCTGATCACCGCCCTGGTCAGCCCGGTCGTCAACGGCATGCACCGGATGGGGATGCCGCGCGGGCTCGCCTCGATCCTGGTCGTGATCGCCGGGATCGGCTTCGTGGCCGCGCTGCTGACCTTCGCCGGCCAGCAGGTCGCCAACGGCGCCAACGACCTCGCCGACCAGACCGTGAAGGGCCTCGACGAGATCAAGCACTGGCTCAAGACCGGGCCGCTGCACGCCAGCGACCCAGATCAACCAGTACATCAGCCGGGCCCAGAAGGCGATCACGCGTCCACCGACGGTGGCTCGATCCTGGGCCGCGTGACCGAGGTCGGCACGGCATCGGGCACGTGCTGGCCGGGTTCTTCATCGTGCTGTTCTCGACGTACTTCTTCCTCGCCGACGGAGAGCGGATCTGGGCCTGGATCGTGCGCCTGGCCCCGCGCGCCGGCCGGCAGCACGTGGACAGCTCGGGCCGGGTCGCCTGGATCTCGCTGACCCAGTTCGTCCGGGCCACGGTGATCGTGGCCGCCACCGACGCCCTCGGCATCATGACCGGCGCCGCGATCCTCGGGGTGCCGTTCGTGCTCGCCATCGGTGTGCTGGTGTTCCTCGGCGCGTTCATCCCGATGATCGGCGCGACCGTCGCCGGCATCGTCGCGATCCTGGTCGCCCTGGTGGCCCAGGGGCCGATCACCGCCCTGCTGATGCTGGCCGTGGTGATCCTCGTGCAGCAGATCGAGGGGCACGTGCTCCAGCCCTTCCTGATGGGCCGGTGGGTGTCGGTGCACCCGCTGGGTGTCATCATCGCGATCGGCTGCGGTGTCCTGGTCGCCGGGATCCCCGGTGCCCTGGTCGCCGTGCCGCTGGCGGCCGCGGTCAACGCCGTGGTGCAGCACCTCGCCAACTACACCGCCCCCGGGGACGACCCCGAGGAGGAGCTGGACGAGGACTACCGAGAGCTGGGCGAGGAGCCCCCGACGAAGGAGGCCCTGGAACATGAGTGACGCGCCGGAAGTGACCCTTGCCGACATCAGGGCCGCGCGGGAGGCCCTCGAGGGGGTGTCGGTCTACACCCCCATGGAGGAGTCCCGGTGGCTCTCGGCGTTCGCCGGGGGCCCGGTCAGCCTCAAGTGCGAGAACCTCCAGCGCACCGGGTCGTTCAAGGCCCGCGGCGCCTACGTCCGCATCGCACGGCCTCTCGCCCGAGGAGCGGGCGCACGGGGTCGTGGCGGCCTCGGCCGGCAACCACGCCCAGGGCGTCGCGCTCGCGGCCCAGCTGCTGGGCATCAAGTCGACGGTGTTCATGCCCGAGGGGGCGCCGATCCCCAAGGAGAAGGCGACCCGGGGGTACGGCGCCGACGTGATCTTCCACGGCCGCTACCTCGAGAACGCGCTGGAGGCCGCCCACGCCTTCGCCGCGGAGACCGGGGCGGTGCTGATCCACCCCTTCGACCACGTCGACATCGTGGCCGGGCAGGGGACCGTCGGCCTCGAGATCCTCGAGCAGACGCCCGACGTCGAGACCGTGCTGGTCCCCACCGGGGGCGGCGGCCTGCTGGCGGGCGTCGCGATCGCGGTGAAGGCGCTGCGGCCCGACGTCCGAGTGATCGGCGTCCAGGCCGCGGGCGCGGCGGCGTACCCGGGGTCGCTGGCCGAGGGCCGCCCGGTCCCGCTGGAGCACATGACCACGATGGCCGACGGCATCGCGGTCGGGCGTCCGGTGACATCACCTTCGCGGCGGTCCGCGACCACGTCGACGAGATCATGACGGTGTCGGAGGACTCGCTCGCCCGCGCCCTGCTGGCGCTGCTCGAGCGGGCCAAGATGGTCGTCGAGCCGGCCGGTGCCGCCGCGGTGGCGGCGATGCTCGACCGCCCCACGGAGTTCCGCACCCCCACGGTCGCGCTGCTCTCGGGCGGCAACATCGACCCGCTGCTGCTCGGCAAGGTGATCCGGCACGGCATGGCCGCGGCAGGCCGCTACCTCAACATGCGGGTGTGCATCCCCGACCTGCCGGGTGGCCTGGCGACCCTGCTCACCGAGATCGGCGCCGCGGGGGCGAACGTCCTCGAGGTCGTGCACGAGCGCATCTCGCCCTCGCTCCACCTCGACGAGGTCGAGGTGCACCTGCAGCTCGAGACGCGCGGCGAGCCGCACGCCGAGCAGGTGACTGCCCGGCTGCGCGAGCGCGGCTACCGGGTCTTCACATAGCCGGAGACGCGAAACGGCGCCGGCGTCCCCTGTCAGGGAGGCCGGCGCCGACTCGACGGGTGGGTCAGCCGGTGAACGGCGTCGCGTCGACGATCACGACCTCGAGCGTCTTGCCGTTCGGGGCCTCGTACGCCACGGTCTCGCCGACCCGCGCGCCGATGATGGCGGTGCCGAGCGGCGACTGGGGCGAGTAGACCTTCAGGCCGTCGACGGAGTCCTCGATCTCGCGGGCGCCGAGCAGGAAGGTCTCGGCCTCGTCGTCGTCATCGCCGACGAACTTGTAGGTCACCTTCATGCCGGGGGAGACGGTGCCGTCGTCCGCGGGGGTCTCGCCGACCTGGGCGCGCTGGAGCATGTCCTCGAGCTGGCGGATCCGGCCCTCGACCTTGCCCTGCTCGTCACGGGCGGCGTGGTAGCCGCCGTTCTCCTTGAGGTCACCCTCGTCGCGGGCAGCGCTGATCCGCTCGATGACTTCCTGTCGCACGGGACCCTTGAGGTTCTCCAGCTCGGCGCGGAGCTTGTCGTAGGCGTCCTGGGTCAGCCAGATCGTGCCCTGCTCGGTGGACTGCGTCATGGGTACTCCTGCGAATACTCGGTTGGTGGCGGGAGGCCCGCCGCGAACGTCGGTGCGGCTGTCCCCGTCGGGCGACCACGGGTCGTGCCTCGGACGACGCCGGGGCCGGTGCCTGGACCCCAGCGGGACAGCCAGAAGATTCGAGTCTACAGTCCAAGCGCTCCCGACGCAGGTCAGCGCGGTCGCGGCTCACCCGGGGCGGTGCAGCCGACGAGCTCCACCGACGTCGCCCGGCGCTCGGTGCGCACGGTCTCCTCGAGCGGCTGCTGCGCGCCGTACACCGGGGTGAAGGACAGCTCGCCGACCACGGAGTGGTCCTCGGCGTAGGCCCGAAGCAGGCACTGGGCCCGAACCGTGTCGTCCTTGAGCCGCACGTCGACCCGGGCCGTCGCTGCGTGCTGCCCTTCGATCGAGTAGCCCACGATGTCGGAGTCGACAGCCGGCGTGGAGCTCTCCCAGATGGTCCAGGTCAGCCACCCCAGGAACGCCAGGGAGACGGCGACGCTGGCCGCGATCACGGCCCGACGTCGCCAGGGCGCGGGCGCGCCGTAGCGGTCGGCGAGCGCGTCGTGCGTGGTCACGCCCTCATGCTCGCACCCCCGGGGGAGCCGACGCGGAGGGGGCCGCGGTCGCCGTCCTACGATGAGACCCATGCCGCACGCCCTCCGCACCGGTCCTCGCGCCGGCCTCCGCCTGATGCACGTCCACGCGCACCCCGACGACGAGTCGAGCAAGGGCGCGGCGTCGACGGCGAAGTACGTCGACGAGGGCGTCGACGTGCACGTCGCCACCTGCACCGGTGGCGAGCGGGGCTCGATCCTCAACCCCAAGATGGACCGCCCCGACATCCTCGAGAACATCACCGAGGTCCGCCGCGAGGAGATGGACCGCGCCCGCGACATCCTCGGCATCCGCCAGGACTGGCTCGGCTTCGTCGACTCGGGCTGGCCCGAGGGCGACCCGAAGCCGCCGCTGCCCGAGGGGTGCTTCGCGCTCGTGCCGCTCGAGGAGGCCGCCGCGCCGCTGGTGCGCCTGATCCGCGAGTTCCGGCCGCACGTCATGACGACCTACGACGAGCGCGGCGGCTACCCGCACCCCGACCACGTCATGTGCCACAAGGTCTCGGTGGCGGCGTTCGAGGCGGCCGGCGACCCCGAGCGCTACCCCGACCTGGGGGAGCCCTGGCAGCCGCTGAAGCTCTACTACCACCACTCCTTCAACCGGCCGCGGATGCAGGCGCTGCACGACGCGATGCTCGCGCACGGCCTGGAGTCACCGTGGGAGGAGCGACTCAAGGAGTGGAAGCCCGAGCCGGAGTGGGACGCCCGGATCACCACCCGGGTGCCGTGCGGGGACTACTTCGGGGTCCGCGACCAGGCGCTGCTCGCCCACGCGACCCAGATCGACCCCGACGGCTTCTGGTTCGCCATCCCGCGCGAGCTCCAGGAGAAGGTCTGGCCCACCGAGGACTACGAGCTGGTGGTGAGTCACGTCTCGACCAGCACCCCGGAGGACGACCTCTTCGCAGGCCTCCCGACCCCCTCCTGAGAGACTGCTCCCATGCCGTTCCACGCGCTCATCACGGGCCAGGTCCTGCCCCTCGTCATGCACCTCGTCGACGAGCCTCCCCAGCCCGAGGACGTCAAGGCGGGCTGGACGGCCTTCGCGATCTTCATCGGCCTCGGTGTCGCGGTCGCCCTGCTCGGCTGGAGCCTGGTCCGGCAGCTGAAGAAGGCCCAGGCCGCCCAGGACGCCGGCGTGTACGACGACCCCGACGCGGCCCGTCCCGGCCGGCCCGTCGAGGGCCCTGCCCAAGGTCAGGCACAGAGTGATGCGCCGGCCCCGGCGGACACCCCGGTGGACAGCGAGGCGAGCAGCCGGAGAACCACGGCCGCCAGTCCTCCTGACGCAGGTCAGGCGGTGCGTACGACGCGCACCAGGCAGTCCCACGCGGTGCGCGCGGGCTCCTCGCCGTGGCCGTCGTCGACGGTACGGGCCACCCGCCCCGCCCGCACCACCTCGAGGTCCTCGCCGGTCAGGTCGCCCAGCACGTCGTCGGCCGTCATGAGCACCGAGGGTCCTGGGGACCTCCGGTGCCCTCGGCCAGGTTGGTCGTGTCGTGCGCGACCACCAGGAGGGTGCCGCCGGGTCGCAGGGCGGCGAAGCCGCGGCGTACCGCCGCTCGGCGCTCGTCGGCCGGCAGCTGCAGGTAGGCGATCACCACCAGGTCGTGCACCGGCGCCGACTCCCACGTCGTGGCGTCGGCGCACACCCACGAGACCGAGCCCGGCAGCTGCTGGTCCTCGGCGAGCCGTCGACCCTTGGCCAGCCCGACGCTCGAGTAGTCGACCGCGACGACGTCCCAGCCCCGCGAGGCGAGCCAGATGGCGTTGCGGCCCTCACCGGCGGCCAGGTCCACGGCGCTGCCCGGAGCCAGGTCGGCGACCTCCGCGGCGACGAACTGGTTGGGCGTCACCGACCAGACCAGGTCGGTGGCGGCGTACCTCGCGTCCCACTGATCGGCGTCCATGCCGTCACGCTACTGCGTCGCCCGACCCCGGAAACGTCCGTTCGTCACGGGCCCCGGGACCAAGTGCCCTGCACCCTGCGGACCCCCGGCCGCGAGGCTGCTGGAGGCGGATCACGGAAGGCCTGTGGACGAGCACTCGAGGAGGACGACGATGAGAGGGTCAGCAGCCGCGCCGAGGCCTGCTCAGACCTCCGTCCCGTTCCGCGAGATCGTCGAGCTCGCCTGCCGTGCTCCGAGCGTGCACAACACCCAGCCGTGGCTCTGGCGCGCCGAGGGGACGCGCCTGCGCCTCTACGCCGACCGAGACCGCGTGCTGCCGCACGCCGACCCCGACGGACGCACCCTGGTGCTCAGCTGTGGTGCCGCGCTGCACCACGCGCAGGTGGCCGCCGAGGGGATGGGGTGGCAGGTGTCCGTGCAACGCTGCCCCGACGCCGACGACCCGGTCCTGCTGGCCACGCTCGACCTCGTCCCGGGGCGCATTGTCCCTGCGGCCGAGGAGCAGCTCCACGCGCTGCAGATCCGCAGCACCGACCGCCGCAGGTTCACCTCGTGGCCGCTGCCGGTCGAGCGCCTGGACCGGCTCGCCGAGCGGGCCGCGGACTGGGGAGCGCTCGTCATCCCGCTGGTCGACCCCGGCGCCCGTCAGCGCGTGGACCGGATCCTGCGCCGGGCCGACGAGATCCAGCGCGGCGACGAGGAGTACGCCGCCGAGGCGGCACGCTGGGTCGCCGTGGAGGGGCCGGAGGGGATCCCGCCGAGCAGCATCCCGGAGATCAACCCCAACCGGCCCGCGATGCCGTCGCGCTACCAGTCCGGCGAGCTGCCGGACCCGCGGGGCGAGCCGACGGAGTTCGTGGACGGCCTGGTCGCGTTGTGCACGGTCGAGGACGACGCCCTGTCCTGGCTGCGGTGCGGGGAGACCCTCAGCGCGCTGTGGCTGGCGACCGTCCGGGAGGGTCTCTCGCTGCTGCCGCTCAGCCAGGTGGCCGAGGTGCCCGAGACGAGGGAGGAGCTGCGCGACGTGCTCGGTGGCACGGCGTGGCCACAGCTGCTGGTGCGGCTGGGCTGGCAGGAGATGACCCGCGACGACCTCCCGCGGACCCCGAGGCGCCCCGTCGAGGAGGTGCTCAGGTTCGACGACTGAGGTCGGTCAGCCGCTGACGACGTGCCCGTGCGGTCGCCCCGGGTCGTCGTACGCCGGGCTGTGGTCGCCGGCCCGCAGCGCCTCCAGCTGCGCGCACACAGCGACGCCGTAGAAGAAGGCCATCGCCGAGAGCAGCGACCAGAGCAGCAGTGCGACGAATCCGGCGAGCGGGCCGTAGGTGCTGCCGAAGGAGGAGCTGACGTGCACGTAGGCCGCGAGCGCCCCGGTGGCGAGCAGGGTGAGCAGCACCGCGACCGCGGCCCCGAGCGCGAGCCAGCTCAGGGCGGGCTGGCGCCGCCGCGGTGCGTGGTCGAGCAGCACGGCGATGGCGAAGACCAGCAGCACCACGCCCACCGGCCAGCGCAGCACCTGCCAGGCTTCCAGCGTGCCGTCGGACCAGCCGTAGCTGGTCACCATCGCCTTCCCGAACGAACCGCCGGCCACCAGCATCAGGAAGCCCACGCCGACCGGGCCGGCGAGCACGGCCGTCAGCACCGCGGCGCGGCCGTACTTCGCGAGTGCGGGCCGGTCCCGGCGGATGCCGTAGATCCGGTTCGACCCCCGCTCGACCTGGGCCATCGCGGTGGTCATCGAGAGCAGCGCGAAGGCCAGGCCGAAGCCGAGTGCGAGGTCCCCGGCCTCCTCGCCGTCCCGGGGTCCGTCGACAGCGTTGGCGAGCGCGTCGCCACCGTCCTGCCCGGGGGAGACCTTCTGGATCGTCTCGGCCACCACGCGGGCGGGTCGCTCCTGGTCGAGGTTGGCCGCCAGCCCGGTCAGGGCGAGCAGGAACGGCACCACCGCGAGCGACGCCTGCAGCGCCAGCGCCCGGCTGTTGGTGAACCCGTCGCCGTAGCGGAACCGCACGAACGCCCCGGCGACGACCCGGCGCAGGCCGAACCTGCGGACCAGCCGCCATGCGTCCTCGGCGTCCAGCTCGTCCCCGTCCATCTCGGTGGTCACGGGCACGGTGCGCGCGGTCGTCATGGGCAGAGCCTAGGAGCGGGCCCCCGGCTCCCGGGCGCGCGCCCTTCATGCGCCTTTCATCCGGTCCTCGTAGCGTCGGGAGCACCATGGGCAACCTGATCGGACACGTGACCGGCCTGCTGACGTCTGTCCCGGCGCCGCTGGCCCTCGCCATCATCGGGGCCCTCGTGTTCTCGGAGGCGGCGCTCTTCGTCGGGTTCGTGCTGCCGGGCGAGACAGCGGTGCTCTTCGGGGGCGCCCTGGCCTCCGCCGGCCACCTCTCCTTCCCGGCGCTGCTCGCCGTCGTGATCGTCGCGGCGATCGTGGGGGACAGCGTCGGCTACGAGGTCGGACGGCTGGCCGGCCCGCGCATGCTCGAGTCGCGGCCGCTGCGGCGACACCGGGCGCGGCTCGAGGTCGCCCGCAAGCGGCTGCGCGAGAAGGGCGGCGTGACCGTCGTCGCGGGCCGGTTCACCGCGCTGCTGCGCGCCGTCACACCGGGACTGTGCGGGATGAGCCACATGCCTTACCGGCGGTTCCTGTTCTACAACGCGCTGGGCGGGATCGCCTGGGGCACGGCGATCTGCATCCTGGGCTTCGTGGCGGGCAAGTCCTACCAGCGGGTCGAGTCGAGCCTCGGCGCGGTCGGTGGGGCGCTGCTGCTGGCCTTCGTCGTGGCCGGGGTCATCGTGTGGCACCACGGGCGTGCCGCCCGGCAGGAGGCCGAGCTCGCGGACGAGGGGCCGGAGCCGCACCCCACGAACGAGCCCTGACTGTCGCGGGGTGCCGCTCTCACCCGGCGCGAGTGAGGTGGCCCCCCGGACCCGCGGAGACGATGGGGCGGTGCAGGTCGACCGCGACGCCGCCCCGCCCCGGCGTCGACGGACCGAGGCGCTCGCCGAGTGGGCCAGGGGACGGCGAGACGACGCGATGGAGCGCCTCGACCGGGCGGGGCGTCGGTACCCCGCCGTTCGCTTCCTGCTCACCGCGGCGGGTCACGACCGGATCGCGGGCGGCCCCCTGCTGGCCGGTGCGCTCGCCTTCCGGCTGTTCCTGTGGCTTCTGCCCGCCTGCCTGGTCCTGGTCGGCCTCCTGGGCTTCGCCGAGCCGGGGTCGGCCCGCGGGGCCACGGCCGACATCGGCCTCGGCGGCACCACCGCGACCACGATCGCGACCGCCACTGCGCAGGCGCACGAGGCGCGATGGTGGCTGGTGGTCACCGGGCTCATCGCACTGTTCAGGACCTCGCTGACGTTGGCGCGGACCCTGTGGGTGGCCACCCTGCTCGCCTGGCAGCTGCCGGTCGTGAAGCTGCGCCACCCGCCCCGGGCGGCGGGGCTGGTCATCGGGTTCCTGGGCTCGGCCCTGGCCCTGGTGCTGGCCGCGAACTGGCTGCGCACCATCAGCTACACCGTGGGGCTCGTCGTCGCGATCCTGCTCGTGGTCGCCTACGCGCTGCTCGGCTGGATCATCCTGGCGGCGCTGCCCAGACCGGCACACGTGTCGGTCGCCGAGCTGATCCCGGGCGCCCTGCTCATCGGGGTCGGGGCCGAGGGGCTGCACCTGGTGGCGGCGCTGTTCCTGGCCCACCAGATCAGCAGCGCCTCACAGCTGTACGGCGCCCTGGGCAGCGCGGCCACCGTGATGCTCTGGTCCTACTTCCTGGCCAGGGTCCTCATCGGCGGCACCACGGTGAACCGGGCGTGGGCCAGTGTCGTCGAGGCCCGGGGCGAGACGCCCGAGGGGGAGGACGCACCACAGCAGCTGAGCGCTCGGACGGTCGTCGCCCTCGCCCGGCACGCCTGGCGCGAGGTCCGCAGGCCGGGTGCCGGCCGCGCGGACGAAGCCACGCGTGCGGGTGCCGTGGCGGCCGTCCTGGAGCGGGCCGCGGGCGCGGTGACCATGACGGTCTGGTTCTTCGACGAGCCGCGCGGGGCCGAACGGGCCGCCCGGTCGCTGGTGGACCTCGAACGGCGCGGTGTCGTGCGGGTCCTGGGTGCGGGGCTGGCCGGTTGGCCGCCCAGGTCTCCTCGGCCACGGACGCGGCAGGCGCCCTCGACGAACCTCGGCGGCGCCCTGGTGCCGTCGTTCTGGGGGCTGCTGCTGGGGCTGGTCTTCCTGGTGCCCCTCGCGGACGGCGGGGCGGCAGACGCATCGACCGGCGACTCGACCGGCGGGGCGACGAGCGACGCGCTCGAGGGCGTGGGGCTCGGGGACGACTTCGTCCGGACCGTGCGGGCCGGCGTCCGGCCGGGCACCTCGGCCCTGTTCGTGCTGTCGGCGGGCAGCGCGGCAGACGCGGTGGGGGACGCGTTCGAGGGCGCCGGCCAGACGCCGTTCGAGACCCCCCTGACGCCCGAGCAGGAGGCGCGGCTCCGGGAGGTCTTCGCCTCCTAGGCCCCTCTCCGGGGCCGGTCAGCCGACGGGCAGCCCGAAGGCCTTCGACATCGACCTGGCGGTGCGCGCGCCGTTGAGGTAGGGCAGGTGCGCCACGTCCTCGTAGAGCCGGGTCAGCGAGTAGTGGTTGAGCCTCGTGTCCACGACGTGGTGCTGCTGGCTGCGGTGGATGACGACGGTCAGGACCCGGTTGCCGTGGGCCCGGTCGTCCTCGTCGGCCGTCAGCACCACCGCGAGGTGGCCCGACGTCCAGTCGGGGCCGGCGAAGACCTTGGTCATCACGGACTTGAACCACGTGTCGGCCTTCTTCAGCGTGCCGTCGTGGGCGTCGTGCTGCAGGTCGGGGATCACCATGCCGACGCGCGGCAGCGATCCCGCGGTCACGGCCGGCGCGAAGCGGGTCATCGGCAGGTCGTGGGCGCGGCAGCCGCGGCGCTCCTTGACGAAGTAGGCCCACGGGTTGTGCTTGACGGCGTAGTCACCGCTGGGGGTGGTGGCGCACTTGCCGGGCATGCTCTGCAGGTACGCCGCCGCGGTGCGGCCGCGGGCGAGCGCCTGCCCGAAGACCGACGTGCCGCCGAGCCGGTGTGCCGACGGGTCGGCGTCGTCCTGGATGCCGTAGGTCTTGCCGCTGGCGATGGCGATGTAGTTGGGCTCGGACGGATGCGTGATGGCGCGGTAGCGGGTGGCGTAGCCGTACTTCTTCGCCAGGCCGAAGGTGTAGGGCATTCCGGCCTTCATCTGGGAGAGCGAGTGGTTCTCCTCGACCACGACCAGCAGCTTGGTGACCTTCGGCGTGGTGGCCCGGTGCGCGCTCTCGGTGTGGGCCGCCGTCGCGATGGCGCCGGTGGTCCGCCCGGAGGACTGGGCCGAGCTCTGGCCGGAGGAGTGCGAGGCGCAACCAGCCGTCAGGACGCTGGCGACGACGGCGGTGGCGAGGGTGGCGTGGCGGAGAACCTTCACCGTTCGAGGCTAACCGACACCGGTCTGCGCGGGTCCCGTCCCTCGCACGGCCGTGTCCCCCATCTGGGGGGTGAGGGGTTGGCGACGGCCGGATCGCTGCCTACGGTGGCATGTCCCGTGAACCGGGGCTGCCTCCCGGTCACGCCGAGTCCTGCCCGGCCGGAGGCCCCTTGAGCACCGAGGGCAGGAGCGGGGAACCCACCCGTGTCACCGGGTCGCGACAGCGGCCCTCGGGGTGAAGCCATCACCGATGGCCGGGCACACCTCAGCCCGAACCCGACAGCTAACCCCGAAGGCGTGTGGAGGACTCTCATGCGCTTTCGCATGCTCATCTCGACCGCCGTGGCCGCCCTGGCCGCACTGACCACCGTGGCCGCCGTGGACGCGCCGGCCCATGCGGCCAGCACCCGCACCTGGGACCGCCTGGCCCAGTGCGAGTCCAGCGGTCGCTGGCACATCAACACCGGCAACGGCTACTACGGCGGCCTGCAGATCAGCCGCAGCACCTGGGCCGGCTACGGCGGGCGCAAGCTCGCCACCCTGCCCAGCAGGGCCACGAAGAGCGAGCAGATCGTCGTGGGGGAGCGGATCAAGCGCCATCAGGGCTGGGGCGCGTGGCCGAGCTGCGCGAAGCGGCTGGGCCTGCGCTGACCAGGAACCGCAACGGGGTCCGGGTCAGGGCCTCGACCAGCCTGACCAGGACCCGGCGGAGCAGCAGCCATCCCGCGAGCGTGACGGCGGCGCCGAGCAGTACGCCCGCCATCACGTCGCCGGGGAAGTGCGCCCCGACGTAGACCCGTGTGAAGCACATGGCGACGGCGGCGACGACGGCCACGAGGCCGAGCCGCCGGTTCGCCAGGAGCACGCCCGCGGCCACCGCGCCCGACATCACCGCATGGTCGCTGGGGAAAGAGAAGTCGGCGGTCCGCGAGACCAGCACCTCCACGTGGGGGAGCACGTCGTACGGGCGCGCCTCGCCCACCGCGCGGCCCAGGGGCTGGTTGAGCCCGACCGCGACGAGGGTGCCGACCGGCGCCCACAGGGCGGCCGCGACCGCGGTGAGGTCGCGACGGCCCGTGCCGCCCACCAGCTCCACAGGAGCAGCGCGGCGAAGAGCACCACGCCGTACTTGGCGTAGTCGCGCGCCGGGGTGTGCAGCCACGTCGTGGCGCGCGCGAAGGAGTTCACGTCGAGGAACCACGACCGGTCGAAGGGGAGCTGACCGACCGACTCCGTGATCAGGGTGTGCACGTGCCCTCCTGGTGGTTCGCGCCTCTTCCTGGGCGAGGCCGGGTGGCCGGTGCCCGGTCGGGACGCTAGTCAGGTCGCGTGAAGCGAACGTGAAGGCGTCCCGACCGGGTCAGCCGGCCGGGTCGGGCCGGACGACCGTCACCGGGAGGTTGAAGTGCTTGAGCCGGTGCGGCAGGTCCTGGTGGAGCCAGGTGGAGACGTGGTGCCCGGGGATCGCGAGCATGATCTCGTCGACGGGCTCGTTGTAGATGGTCTCCTCGATGGCGTCCATCGGGTCGTGCCGCACCGACACGGAGCCGACCACCGGCCCGCCGGCAGCCTGCTCGAGCTGCGGCAGCGCCGCTCGCAGGGTCTGCTCGGCCTCCGCGGCCCTGTCGTGCCGCTCCGGGTGCAGCAGGTGCACCTCGGCGGGGCGGGGTTGAGGACGGTGAGGCGGAACTGGACGTCCCCGGTCTCCGCCGGTGCCGGATGGCCTCGCGCAGCTCGGGCGTGGGCTCGGCGTGGTCGGTCACGACCAGGATGCGCAGGGGGCGCTCCTCCGGCATGGCGGTCTCCTTCTCGGCGTCCCGGACCCGGTCAGTCCTGGGCCGGGTGGATGGCCTCGGTTGCGGTCCTTGTCGGTCACGGTCAGGAAGACCACGACGGCGAGGATCGTGCCGAGGAAGAGGATGCTGGTCCCGAAGGTGCCCAGCCCGAGCCCGCCCTCGCTCTTGTCGGAGGCGAGGTAGTCGCCGATGTTGGCGCCCAGCGGCCGGGTCAGGATGTAGGCCAGCCAGAAGGACAGCACCGGTCCGGCGCCCAGCTTCCAGGCGGTGAGGACGGCCAGGATCAGGCCCAGCGGCAGCAGCACCGACGCGCCCGGGGACCAGCCGGTCAGCTCGAGGGTCCAGTCGCCGACGGCGGTGCCGAGGGCGACGTGACGAGCACGGTCAGCCAGTAGAAGCTCTCGCGGGGGGTGGTGACGATGGTGTGGATCGACAGGGTCCGCTCGCGGGCGTACCAGATGCCGAAGACCGCGGCGAGCAGGACCGCGAACACGGTGGAGCTGATCCACAGCGGCACGTTGTGGCCGTCGGTGAGGTTGTCGGTGAGCAGGGTGCCCACGACGCTGATCAGGACGACCGATAGCCAGTAGATGCCCGGCACGTAGCGGTTGAGCCGGAACTGCGCGACGAGCGCGATGACCAGGGCCACGGAGAAGACGACCGTGGTGTTGGTCAGGCCGAAGCCCAGGGTCTCGTTGATGTAGTCGGCGAAGCTCTCGCCCACCGTCGTGCACAGGATCTTGATGATCCAGAAGTAGACGGTGACCTCGGGGACCTTGTTGAGCATCCGCCGGCCCGTGGTCGTGACAGTCGTAGTGGTCATGCCACCATGCTGGCGGCGAGTCCTGACAACGACCTGACCGCCCTCCTGTCTGTGAGCCGTGTCACACCGTCGGTCAGTGTTCACCCGGATCCGGCTCGGCCGCGGGGACCAGGAACGTGAAACGGGTTCCCGACGAATCGCTCGAAAGCAGGAGTCGACCGTCTGGGAGGCCGCAAGGGTCCGCGCCATCACCAGACCGAGCTGGCCCGCGGCCGCATCCGAGCCGGCCAGACCACCTCCGCCGAGCCGCGGTCGGCCACGTCGATGGCCACGGCACCGCCGCTCTCGCGCGCTGTCAGGGTCACGGTTCCCTCCCCGTGCCGGTAGGCGTTGTCGATGAGGACCTGGAGCACCTGGCGTACGGCGACCCGGGACGCCGATGCCGGCGGCGGTTGTCGACGACCACTCGCAGCGGCCGATCCGCCGTTGCGAAGGTGCCACGCCATTGCGTGGCGCAATCGGCGAGCAGCTGCTCGACGTCGAAGTCGGTCGCCGGGCCGTGTGGCTCCCGAGCCAGCGCCAAGACGTCATCGATCGTCTGGGACAGGTGGTCTGCCGTCTCGAGCGCGTCCCGGGCAGCTGCCCAGCCCGGCCTCGGTCCCGGTCAGCCCGGCCTCGAGCTCCAGCCGGAGACGGGTGAGCGGCGTCGCAGCTGGTGCGAGGCGTGGGCAGCGAACGCCCGCTCACGTTTCGATCTGCTCTGACAACCGTGTGGCCGTGGCGGCCAGGGCGTCGCCGGTCCGGTCGATCTCGGGCACTCCGCTCGCGGGCGGCCTCACCGAGAAGTCGCCGGCACCCAGCTCGGACGCGGCATCGGCCAGCGACCGCAGCGGTCCGGCCAGGCGGCGCGCCTGCCAAGCGGCGAACCCTCCCGCGAGGAGCAGTGCCGCCACGATGAGCGCCCCGAGTGCGAGCAGCTCCTCGGCCACGGTCGAGCGGACCGTCGACCGGCTCGATGACGCGCGCACGATGCCGATGACGCGCTCACCGACGCTGACCGGGACCGCCTCGATCAGCAGGCCGTCGGTGCTGCCGTCGGCCACCCCTCCCGTTGCCGACGCGGCCAGCACGTCCGGTTCCAGCGACGCCGGGCCGCTGCCCGACACTCGTCGTCCGGTCAGGCTGTAGAGGCCGACCCGGATCGGCTGCGAGGCCCGCGGCAGCTCGACCGGGTCGCCGGTGCGGTAGCTGGGGGAGACCGTGACAGCGGCCCGGAGGGCGGCGCGCTCGAGCTCCCCACGCTCCTCGCTCACGGCGCTGCGCTGGATGGCATAGGCCAGCGGCAGGCCGAGGATGAGCACCGCCAGCACCACCGCCGACAGGGCCACGGTCAGGATCCGGCGCCGCACATCGTCACCCTCTCACCGACACAGGGGGCTCGCCGAGTGTTCTTGCCGAACGCTTGCCTGACGCTGGCCGCCGGCTGGCACCGCGGTTCCTACGGTGGCTCGCATGCGCAACGCCACCGCACTTGGAGCCGCGATCGTCTCCCTGGCCGCACTCGTCGCGGGCTGCAGCTCGAGCCCGTCGACGAGCAGTGCGCCGGGTCCCGGCACGAGCACGTCTCGCCCGGCGTCGCCCCACGCGGACCGGTCGCCCTCGCGGTCCGCCACCCCGTCGGCTCCGCACGCCACCGAGTTCAACCCGCCGGGCGACATCCCCGACAACGCAGTCTTCGTCGACCACACCGCCCCCGGCTCCCGGGTGCACTACTCGGTGCCCGAGGGCTGGGCGAGGTCGTCGTCCCGCGGCGTCACGACGTTCACCGACAAGTACAACAGCATCAGCATCGAGGTCCGGAAGCGCGCAGGTGCTCCCACTGTCGCCAGTGCCCGGAGCCAGGACGTGCCCGCGCTGAAGCGCTCGGTGCCCAGCTTCTCGGGCGGAGCTGTGACGATGGTCAGTCGGAAGCACGGATCTGCCGTCCACATCACCTACCAGCTCGACTCGGCCCCCAACCCGGTGACGGACAAGGTCGTTCGCGATGTGGCGGAGCGCTTCGAGTTCTGGCACTCCGGCCAGGAGGCGATCCTCACCCTCACGGGTCCCGTCAACGCGGACAACGTCGACCCCTGGCAGATCGTCAGCGACTCCCTGCAGTGGAGGTGACTCGGACCGTGTCACTGCGAGCGGACAACATCTACCGCTTCTACCGGGCGGGGGACGAGGAGACGCTGGCCGTGCAGGGTGTCTCCCTGGAGGTCACGTCCGGGGAGGTCGTGGTCGTGTCAGGTCCGTCCGGGTCCGGGAAGTCGACACTGCTGGCCTGCCTCGCCGGCACCGACGAGCCTTCGGGGGGAACCGTCTGGGTTGACGGCAGCCGGATGAGCGGGCGGAGCGAGGCGGCCCGCTCGGCCCTGCGGGCCCGACACATCGGCACCATGGCCCAGTCCGGGAACCTGATGCCCCACCTGACACTGAGGGACAACCTCCGCCTGGTCCGCCGGATCGGCGGCGGCAAGGGCCGCGTCGACGAGCTGCTCGAGGACCTCGGGATAGCCGACCGCGCGAAGGCGTGGCCGCAGCAGCTCTCGGGGGGAGAGCTGGCCCGCGCGTCGCTGGCCGTCGCCCTGGTCAACGGGCCGGGAGTCCTGCTGGCGGACGAACCGACCGGGGAGCTCGACGAGGCGACCGAAGCGCGGCTGCTTGAGCTGATCCGGACGCGTGCCGAGGCCGGTTGCGCCATCCTGGTCGCCAGCCACAGTCGCGCCGTACGCCGTGCCGCGGATCGGGTCCTGCAGCTCGAGGACGGCCGGCTCGTGGCATGAGTGACACCCTCGTCGTCTGTGACGACGCCGGCCGCACCTTCGGGCGCGGCAGCCTGGCCGTGGTCGCCGTGCACTCCGTCTCGTGCTCGGTCGGCGCATGCAGCCGGGTCGCGCTGGTGGGGCCGTCCGGCTCCGGCAAGTCCACCCTGCTCCAGATGATGGCGGGTCTCGACGCCCCCACGTCGGGATCGGTCACCTGGCCGGCCTGGGAGTCGGGTCCGTTCCAGGATCCCACCCGCGCCGGCATGGTCTTCCAGGGCCTCAGCCTCATCCCGTCGCTGTCGGCGGCCGAGAACGTGGCTTTCCCGTTGATCCTGCAGGGGGTTGTCCACGAGGAGGCGATGGCGCAGGCGATCGAGTCCCTCGACCGGCTCGGCATCGCATCGTTGGCGGACAAGGTCCCCGATGAGCTCTCCGGGGGCCAGTCGCAGCGGGTGGCGGTGGCCCGGGTCGTCACCACCGGACCGCAGCTGATCTTTGCCGACGAGCCCACCGGCCAGCTGGACCGCGCCTCGGGTGAACGAGTGATCGACGTCCTGCTGGAGGCGGCCGACCACCTCGGCGCCGGGCTGGTGCTTTCGACGCACGACACGGAGGTGGCGAGCCGGATGAAGGAGACCTGGCGGATGCGCGACGGAGAGCTGGTGGGGACGTCATGATCCTGCTCTGGGTTCGCGGACTTGTGCGCAGGAGCCCCCTGCGCCTACTGGCGGCCGCCGGCGGTATCGCGATCGCGGTCGCTCTCGTTGCCGGACTCGGCGGTTTCCTGGTCACCTCGGAGGCCACCATGACGAAGCGCGCGGCCGCTCAGGTCGCCGTCGACTGGCAGGTGCAGGTCGCCCCGCACCGCAACGCCGCCGCGGTGCTGAGGGCCGTCAGGGCGGCCCCGGGCACCGTTGCCGCACTGCCGGTGGGCTTCGCCGACTCTTCCGGCCTGCGGGCCACCGCTGGAGGCACCACCCAGGACACCGGCGCCGCGAAGGTCCTGGGACTGCCCGCGGGGTACGCCGACAGCTTCCCGCTCGCGCTGCGGCTCCTGACAGGCAGCGCGCACGGCGTCCTGGTCGCCCAGCAGACAGCTGCGAATCTCCACGTGGCCCCCGGCGACCGAGTCCAGATCAGACGGGTGGGCCTGCCTCCGTACAGGGTCACCGTGGCGGGCGTGGTCGAGCTGCCACAGGCCGACTCGCTCTTCCAGATGGTGGGCGCACCGAGCCAGTCACAGCCGGTCGCGCCGCCCGACAACGTGGTGCTGCTGCCGGCCGGCCGCTTCCGCAGCGAGTACGCCGCACTCGCCCGCACGCGCCCGGACCAGGTGTCGACGCAGATCCACGCGGCGCGCGACCATTCCGGGCTGCCGAGTGACCCCTCCTCGGCCTTCGTCGCCGAGACCGGCGCGGCCAACAACCTGGGGGTGCGCACCAGCGGTGCAGCCGTGGTCGGGAACAACCTCGGCGCCTCCCTGGACGCTGCTCGCGAGGACGCGAGCTACTCGCGAATCCTGTTCCTCTTCCTCGGCGCTCCCGGCGCGCTGCTGGCAATGGCGTTGACCGCCGCTGTCACCCGGGCCGGCGCCCCACGGCGCCGCAGGGAGCAGGCGCTCCTGCGTGCACGGGGGAGCACGCCGGCCCAGCTGATCCGGCTGGTCCTCGTCGAGGCCGCGGTGGTGGGCGTGGCCGGGGCTGTGATCGGGCTGGCCGCCGCGGCGGCGACCGGTGCCGCCTCGTCGTGGCCGTGGGACGTGGCGGCCGCAGTCACCGGCCTGGTCATCGCGGGGCTGGTGGTCGCCGTACCGGCGATCCGTGACCTGCGGGCGGTTGCGGCGGGCCAGGCGGCGCGAGAGGGGCGGGACAGCAGGCCGGTCTGGCTGCGGTTCGGGCTGGACCTCGCCCTGATCGCCGTCGGCCTGGCGATCTTCTGGGCCTCGGGCCGCAACAAGTACACGCTCGTGCTGGCGCCGGAGGGTGTGCCGACGATCTCGGTCAGCTACTGGGCGTTCCTCGCCCCGGCCTCGCCTGGATCGGGTGTGGCCTGCTCTGCTGGCGGGTCGCCGACACCCTTTTGGTGCGCGGTCGGGGGCTCGTCGCCCTCGCGGCCCGGCCGGTGGTGGGACCGCTGGCACGAACGGTCGCCTCCATGCTGATGCGGCAGCGCAGCCTCGTGTCGCAGTCGGCCGTCCTGCTCGCGCTCGCGATCGCGTTCGCCGTCTCCACCGCCACCTTCAACACCACCTACCGCCAGCAGGCCGAGGTCGACGCACAGCTCACCAACGGCGCGGACGTCACCGTCACGGAGTCCCAGGGATCCGGCACCGGCCCGGCGTACGCCTCGAGGCTGGCGAGTGTCCGCGGGGTCAAGGCCGTCGAGCCGTTGCAGCACCGGTTCGCCTACGTCGGCAACGACCTTCAGGACCTCTACGGGATCGACCCCGGCACCCTGGGCCGCGCCACGACGCTCCAGGACGCCTACTTCCAGGGGGCCTCCGCGGCCCAGTCGATGGCCCGGCTGGCGTCGCGACCAGATGCGGTGCTCGTCAGTGCGGAGACGGTGAACGACTTCCAGCTCAACCCGGGTGACTTGATACGGCTCCGGCTCCAGGACGCGAGGACGCACACCTACCAGTCCGTGACGTTCCACTACGTCGGGATCGTCAACGAGTTCCCGACCGCACCCAAGGACAGCTTCCTCGTCGCCAACGCGTCGTACGTCGCCAGGCAGACGGGCAGCGACGCCGTGGGGACGTTCCTCGTGAACACCGGCGGGACCAACGTGCCCTCGGTGGCCGACGCGGTGCGGCGCGTCGTCGGAACCTCCGGCAGCATCGGGACCATCAATGACGCACGGGGGCTCGTGGGGTCGAGCCTGACCTCGGTCGACCTCTCGAGCCTCACGCGCCTCGAGCTGGCCTTCGCCCTGGTGATCGCCGCGGCCGCGGGTGGCCTCGTGATCGGGCTGGGGATGGCCGAGCGACGACAGGCGACAGCGGTGGCCACCGCCCTGGGCGCGAGCCGACGCCAGGTCCGTCGGTTCGGCGCGGCCGAGCCGGCCTTCGTCCTGCTCGTCGGGGTCGGGTGCGGGCTCGCCACGGGGTGGGGCTTGTCGTACCTGCTCGTGAAGGTGCTGACCGGCGTCTTCGACCCGCCGCCCTCGTCGCTCGCTGCACCCTGGGGATACCTCACCTTCTTGGTCGCGTGCACGGTTCTGGCGGTGGGCGTCACCGCCGTTCTCGTGATCGACCTGACCAGGCGGCAGGCTCGGACCCTGCTGCGATCCATCTAGGCTCAGGGCGTGGCCGAGCTGCTGGTCGTCGAGGACGAGGAGAAGATCGGTGCGCTGCTGGTCTCCGCGCTCGAGGCCAACGGGTACCGCGTCACCTGGTGCCGCGACGGCCGCGGCGCGCTGACTGCCGCCCGCGGCCACGCCTTCGAGCTGGTGCTGCTCGACCTGGGACTCCCCGACATCGACGGCATCGACGTCTGCCGGTTGCTCAGCAGGCAGCAGCCCCTGTGCGTGGTGGTCGTCCTGACCGCGCGCCGGGAGGAGATGGACGTGATCGAGGGTCTGGAGTCGGGGGCCGACGACTACCTCACCAAGCCGTTCCGGATGACCGAGCTGCTGGCGCGCATCCGCGCCCACCTGCGTCGCGCCGCCGCGGGCGCGTTGGTCTCCGAGGCCTTCACGAGCGGCGACCTGAGCCTCGACCCCGCTGCCCGCCGTTGCCTCGTCGGTGGCGAGGAGGTCCCGCTGCGGCCGAAGGAGTTCGACCTGCTGGCACGCCTGGCCGCCGACGCCGGCCGCGCGGTGACGCGTGAAGCGCTGATGGACGACGTCTGGGACCGCAACTGGACCGGGTCGACCAAGACCCTGGACGTCCACGTGGCGGCGCTGCGCCGCCGGCTGGCCGTGGCGGCGGAGCGCCGTGACCCGCCGGCGAGGTTGCCGACGATCACCACCCTGCGCACCCACGGCTACCGCCTCGAGGTGGAGACAGGTCCGCCCGATGCGTGACCAGTGGTGGGTGGCAGGGTGGCAGGGGTGAACCGCCTGCGTGACGCGACCTCGCCGTACCTGCTCCAGCACGCCGACAACCCGGTCGACTGGTGGGAGTGGGGCACCGACGCGTTCGACGAAGCCCGGCGCCGCAACGTGCCCGTGCTCCTCTCGGTGGGGTACGCCGCCTGCCACTGGTGCCACGTGATGGCGCACGAGTCCTTCGAGGACGAGGCCACCGCGGCCTACCTCAACGAGCACTTCGTGAGCATCAAGGTCGACCGCGAGGAGCGGCCGGACGTCGACGCGGTCTACATGCAGGCCACCACCGCGATGACCGGCCACGGCGGGTGGCCGATGACCTGCGTCCTCGACCACGACGGCAGCCCGTTCTTCGCCGGCACCTACTTCCCCGACCAGCCGCGCCACGGGCAGCCGTCGTTCGGTCAGCTGCTCCAGGCACTGGTGGACGCCTGGCAGACCCGCGGCGACGACGTACGCCGCGTCGCCGCCAACCTGCGCGAGCACCTCAACCAGCAGGTGGCGGCCACCTCGGGCCAGCTCGGTGCGGACGTGCTGGACGCCGCGGTCGCGACCCTCGCGCAGGAGTTCGACGGTCGCGAGGGAGGCTTCGGCGACGCCCCCAAGTTCCCACCGTCGATGGTGCTGGAGTTCCTGCTCCGGCACGCCGCGCGGACCGACGACGAGCGCGCCCTGGCGATGCTGGACGCGACCTGCGAGGCGATGGCCCGCGGGGGGATGTACGACCAGCTGGGCGGCGGCTTCGCGCGCTACTCGGTCGACCGGCACTGGGTGGTCCCGCACTTCGAGAAGATGCTCTACGACAACGCCCAGCTGCTGGGTGTGTACGCGCGGTGGGGCGGTCCGCTCGGGGAACGGGTCGCTCGCGAGACCGCCGACTTCTTGCTGCGTGAGCTCCGTACCGACGAGGGCGGCTTCGCCTCGGCGCTGGACGCGGACAGCGAGGGTGTGGAGGGCAGGTTCTACGCCTGGACGCCCGAGCAGCTCGTCGAGGTGCTCGGCCCCGACGACGGGGCGTGGGCGGCGCAGGCCTTCGAGGTGACGCCGGGTGGCACGTTCGAGCACGGCGCCTCGACCCTGCAGCTCCTGCTCGAACCCGAGGGGCCCGGTGCGCAGCGCCTCGCCGACGTCCGCTCGACGCTGCTCGCGGCGCGCGGGTCCAGGGTCCGGCCCGCGCGCGACGACAAGGTGGTCGCGGCGTGGAACGGGTTGGCCATCTCGGGCCTGTGCGCAGCCGGCCTGCTCCTCGAGGAGCAGTCGTACGTCGACGCGGCGGTCGCGGCCGGTGAGCTCATCGCCCGTGTGCACACCGTGGACGGCCGGCTGCTGCGTGTCTCGCGCGACGGGACCGCAGGGCGGCACGCAGCGGTCCTGGAGGACCTCGGCTGCGTCGCGTCCGGCTACCTCGCGCTGCTCCAGGCGACCGGCGACGCCGTGTGGCTGGAGCGTGCGCGCGTCCTGCTCGACGACGCGCTGGCGCGGTTCCGCGCCGACGACGGCGGCTTCTTCGACACCGCCGACGATGCGGAGGCGCTGGTCGCCCGGCCCAGGGACCCGTCAGACAACGCCAGCCCGTCGGGGCTGTCGGCGACCGTCCACGCCCTGGTGGAGTACGCCGCCCTGACCGGGTCCGGGCGGCACCGTCAGGCCGCGGAGGAGGCGGTTGCGACGGTGGCCGTTCTTGCTGAGCGGGCGCCGCGCTTCGCCGGGTGGTCGCTCGCCGCGGCCGAGGCGATGCTCGACGGGCCCCTCGAGATCGCGGTGGTCGGCCCGGCCGGCGCCGATCGTGACGCGCTCGAGCGCCGCGCCCGCGGGGTCCCCGGGGCGGTGGTGGTCGTGGCCGACGGGCCGCGCGAGGACATCCCGCTGCTCTCCGGCCGCACCGACGTGGACGGCCGCCCCGCGGCGTACGTATGTCGTGGCCAGGTCTGCGAGCGCCCGGTCACCGACCCCGACGAGCTCCCGGCCTGACACAAGACCCTTTGACCGGGGGCTACCGGGCGGTACGTTCGGCATCACCCTCGAGTGAAGGACGTCACATGCCTGCGGAGAGCTACGACTACGTGATCGTCGGTGCCGGGAGCGCGGGTGCGGTGCTCGCGGCCCGGCTGAGCGAGGACCCCGGACGAGGGTGCTGCTGCTCGAGGCCGGCGGCGAGGCCGACGCCGACGAGGTGATGATCCCGGCGGCGTTCCCGAGCCTGTTCAAGACCCGCTGGGACTGGAACTACACGACCACCGAGCAGAAGCAGCTGCACAACCGCCGCGCCTACTGGCCGCGGATGAAGGCCCTCGGCGGCTGCTCCTCGATGAACGCGATGATCTACATCCGGGGCAACCGCGCCGACTACGACTCCTGGCGCGACCAGTACGGCGCGGCCGGCTGGAGCTACGACGACTGCCTGCCCTACTTCAGGAAGGCCGAGGACAACGCCCGGCTCGGCGGCCCGTTCCACGGCCAGGGCGGTCCGCTGCACGTCGAGGACCGGCGCTACACCCACGACCTCAGCCACGCCTTCGTCGACAGCGCGGTCAGCGCCGGGCTGAAGCCGACCGACGACTTCAACGGAGCCGAGCAGGAGGGGGCCGGCCTCTACCAGGTGACCTGCAAGGGCGGGCGCCGCTGGTCGACCAACGAGGCCTACCTCAAGCCTGCCCGGGACCGGGCCAACCTCACCGTGGCCACCGGGGCGCTCGCCTGCCGGGTCGAGCTCGAGGGGGAGCGGGCCACCGGGCTCACGTTCCGGCAGGCCGGCGCCGAGCACACGGTGCGTGCCACCCGCGAGGTGCTGCTCTGCGGCGGTGCGATCAACAGCCCCCAGCTGCTGATGCTCTCGGGCATCGGTCCGGGCAACCACCTCGCCGAGGTCGGGATCGAGACCAGGGCCGACGTGCCGGGAGTGGGCGCCAACCTCCAGGACCACCCGGTCGTGCCGCTGCTCTGGTACACCCGCGGCATCACCGACCTGGCCCAGCTCAACAACCTGCGCAACTTCGCCCGCTGGAAGGCTCGCGGCACCGGGCCGCTCGCATCGAACGTGGGTGAGTCCGGTGCGTTCTTCTCCAGCCGGGACGGGCTCGCCGCCCCCGACATCCAGATCCACGCGGCCCCGTCCGGCTTCTACGACAACGGCCTCCACGAGCCGACCAGCCGGATGTTCACCGCCGCACCCACGCTGGTGTCGGTCGCCAGCCGCGGCTCGGTGCGGCTCCGGTCCGCCGACCCGACCTGGCACCCCGCCATCGACGCGGCCTACCTCGAGGACCAGACCGATCTCGACGCGCTGCTGGCGGGTGCGCGGCGTACGTGGGAGATGTGCACGCAGGGCGCGGTCAGCCGCTACCTCGACCGGCCGTGGAACCTGCCCGACAACCCGTCGGACGAGCAGCTCGTCGAGCACGTCCGGACCTGGGCCCAGACGCTCTACCACCCGGTCGCCACCTGTGCGATGGGCTCGGGGGAGGACGCCGTCGTCGACGCCTCGCTCCGGGTCCGGGGCGTGGACGGCCTGCGGGTCGTCGACGCCTCCGTGATGCCGGCGGTGCCGCGCGGCAACACCAACGCCCCCACCATCATGCTCGCCGAGAAGGCGGCCGACGAGATCAGGATGTCGCGATGACCCAGACCGAGAACCGTGTCACCACCTTCGAGTCGCTCGACCCCACCACCGGCGACGTCGTCGGCACCCACCCGGTGCACTCGGAGGAGGAGGTCCGGGCGGCCGTGGCGCGGGCGCGCGAGGCCGGCGCCTGGTGGTCGGCCCTGTCGTACGACGAGCGCGACCGGCACCTCTCGGCGTGGAAGGGCGTGATCACCCGTCGGGTCGCCCAGCTGGCCGACCTGATGCACCGCGAGACCGGCAAGCCGCACGGCGACGCGACGCTCGAGGCCGCGCTCGCGATCGACCACCTCGCCTGGGCCGCCGGGCACGCCGGCAAGGTGCTCAAGCGCCGCCGGGTGTCCTCCGGCCTGGTGATGTCCAACCAGGCGGCCACGGTGGAGTACCTCCCGCTCGGCGTGATCGGCGTGATCGGCCCCTGGAACTACCCGGTCTTCACGCCGATGGGCTCGATCGGCTACGCCCTGGCGGCCGGCAACGCCGTGGTCTTCAAGCCGAGCGAGTACACCCCGGGCGTGGGCGAGTGGCTGGCCCAGACCTTCCTCGAGACCGTCGGGCACCCCGTGCTCCAGGTCGTCACCGGGTTCGGGGAGACCGGCGCGGCGCTGTGCCGGGCAGGCGTCGACAAGGTCGCCTTCACCGGCTCCACCGCCACCGGCAAGAGGGTGATGGCCGCCTGCGCCGAGACGCTGACGCCGGTCGTCATCGAGGCGGGCGGCAAGGACGCCGTCATTGTCGACGCGGACGCCGACGTCGACGCCGCCGCGGACGCCACCCTGTGGGGCGCCTGCGCCAACGCCGGACAGACCTGCACCGGCGTGGAACGCGTCTACGTCCACGAGCGCGTGTACGACGACTTCCTCGCCGCCCTGCTCGACAAGGCCCGGGGGCTGCGTGCGGACGCGACCTCAGGCGCCCAGATCGGGCCGATCACGATGCCCAAGCAGCTCGGCGTCATCCGCAGCCACATCCAGGACGCGCTCGACCGGGGCGGCCACGCCGTCCTCGGCGGGGTGGACGCGGTGGGGGAGCGCTTCGTGCAGCCGACGATCCTCGTCGACGTGCCGGAGGACTCGCTGGCGGTCCAGGAGGAGACCTTCGGCCCGACGGTCACGGTCGCGAAGGTGCGGGACATGGAGGAGGCGATCGCGCGGACCAACGCGACCCGCTACGGCCTCGGGTCGACGGTGTTCGCCAAGGAGCGCGGCATGGAGATCGCGGCGCGGATCCGGTCGGGCATGACCGCCATCAACGGCGTCATCACGTTCGCGGCGATCCCCAGCCTGCCCTTCGGCGGCATCGGCGACTCCGGGTTCGGCCGGATCCACGGGGCGGACGGGTTGAAGGAGTTCACCTACCCGAAGGCGATCGCGCGGCAGCGGTTCAAGCCGCTGCTGACCCTCACCTCGTTCACGCGCACCGAGAAGGCGGAGCAGCAGCTCGGTCAGATGATCACGATGCTGCACGGCCGGGGGACCACCATCCCCAAGCGCTAGGCCCGCCGGTAGGCGGGCTGCGGTCAGCGCAGGCCAGTCAGGAGCGCAGGGAGTAGACCGCCAGCGAGACGCCGACGTAGTGGGCGACGAACGCCAGGATCGTGAAGCTGTGGAACACCTCGTGGAAGCCGAACCAGCGCGGCCAGGGGTTGGGCCGCTTGAAGCCGTAGACGACCCCACCCATCGTGTAGAGCGCGCCGCCGACGCAGATCATCGTGAAGATCGCGATGCCGACGCCGACGCCGAGCTTGGTGGCGCCGTCGAGGAACGAGGGGATGAAGAAGATCGCTGCCCAGCCCATGGCGATGTAGATCGGCACGTAGAGCCAGCGCGGGGCGTCGGTCCAGAAAACCCGGAACAGCACGCCCAGGACGGCGCCCACCCACACCGTGGAGAGCAGCCACACCCGCTCCTCGCCCTCGAGCAGCAGCAGGCTGAACGGCGTGTAGGAGCCGGCGATGAGCAGGAAGATGTTGGCGTGGTCGAAGCGGCGCAGGAACGCCCAGACCCGCGGCGACCAGGTGCCGGTGTGGTAGATCGCGGAGACCGTGAACAGGATCAACGCCGTGCCGATGAAGGCGATCGACCCGATCCGCGACTTGTCGTCCGGCGAGAGCGCGATCAGCACGATGCCGGCGGCGAGCGTGAGCGGAGCGATGCCCAGGTGCAGCCAGCCTCGCAGCCTCGGCTTCACCTCCTCGAGGGTCTCGCCGAGGTTGTCCAGACCGTGCCGGATAGCCCCGCTCATCGTGTTGCTCATGGTCCGACCGTAGCGGGTCGGGGGGTGAAGAACGGGGGATGCCTCCCCCACATGGGTGAGCGACGGCCGCACACCGGGGGGCCTCGGCGCCGGTAGCATCGAGGCGTGGCGGACTGGAAGCGTGGGCTCAGGAGGGTGCTGTACCCGGCGTACGAGGCACGAATGCTGCGCCGAATGCCCAGTGACCGGCTCCCCAAGCACGTGGGGGTCATGCTGGACGGGAACCGCCGCTGGGCCAAGGCCGTGGGGGCGGACACCGCGCACGGCCACCGGGCCGGGGCTGCGAACATCGAGCCGCTGCTCGGCTGGTGCGAGGAGGCAGGGATCGAGCACGTCACCCTGTGGCTGCTCTCGACCGACAACCTGAACCGGCCGGCCGCCGAGCTGCAGCCGCTGCTCCAGATCATCGAGGAGGCAGTGGCCTCCCTGGCCGACGAGCAGCGCTGGCGGCTGCACCCGGTCGGCGCGCTCGACCTGCTGCCCGCCTCGACCGCCGAGCGGCTCAAGGCCGCCGAGGAGGCGACCCGGGACGTCGAGGGGATCCTGGTCAACGTCGCCGTGGGGTACGGCGGCCGCCGGGAGATCGCCGACGCGGTCCGCTCGCTGCTGCACGAGCAGGCCGGCAAGGGCATGACGCTCGAGGAGCTGGCCGAGGTCATCGACGTCGACCACATCGCCGAGCACCTCTACACCAAGGGCCAGCCCGACCCCGACCTGGTGATCCGCACCTCCGGGGAGCAGCGGCTCGGCGGCTTCCTGCTGTGGCAGAGCACCCACAGCGAGTTCTACTTCTGCGAGGCCTACTGGCCCGACTTCCGGCGCGTGGACTTCCTGCGCGCCATCCGTGCCTACGCCCAGCGGGACCGGCGCTACGGCTCCTAGCGGCGCCCTGGCCGCAGGCCCGACCGGGGCCGCCAGGCGTCATCGGACCGCAACGTCGAGTTCACCCGCGCGTTCGGGCGTGTCGTCGTGCTCGAGTGGGTACGAGGCGTACGTTCGGCATATCGGGGAGTGGGGAAGCTCTCCGTATCGGGAGGCCCGCTCGTGAGCGTTCACGACTGCACCGCAGGACAGGAAGACCCCTGTCGTGCGATCGGAGGCCGGCACTCCGGCCTTCGGGTCCCTCGGTCCACCAGCGTGAACTAGGGCCGGGGCGAGGAGTGCGCGCGCCGTCCCGTGAGGGGTGACATCGTGCCGTCGCAGGCCAAGAAGAACCAGAACACCCAGCGCGCCACCTCCAGCGCACCGTCCGTCCGCACCTACGTGCTCGACACCAGCGTCCTCCTGGCAGACCCCGGGGCCCTGCGCAGGTTCGCCGAGCACGAGGTCGTCCTCCCGGTGGTCGTGATCACCGAGCTGGAGGGCAAGCGGCACCACCCCGAGCTGGGGTTCTTCGCGCGCACCGCCCTGCGGATGCTCGACGAGCTGCGGGTCGTCCACGGCCGGCTCGACGAGCCGGTCCCGGTGGGGGACGAGGGCGGCACGATCCGGGTCGAGCTCAACCACACCGATCCGCTGTCGCTGCCCTCGGGCTTCCGCCTGGGCGACAACGACACCCGGATCCTGGCCGTCGCCCGCAACCTCGCCAACGAGGGACACGACGTCACCCTGGTCTCCAAGGACCTCCCCCTGCGGATCAAGGCCTCGGCGGTCGGGCTCGACGCCGAGGAGTACCGCGCCGAGGCGATCTCCGACTCCGACACCGGCTACTCCGGGATGGCCGAGCTCGACGTGGCGGCCTCCGAGCTGGACGAGCTGTACGACGACGGCACGCTCGACCTGGCGGAGGCGCGCGACCTGCCCTGCCACCAGGGGCTGGTGCTGCTCTCCGAGCGGGGCACGGCCCTGGGCCGTGTGGGCCCGGACAAGCAGGTGCACCTGGTGCGCGGGGACCGCGAGGCGTTCGGCATCCACGGTCGCTCCGCAGAGCAGCGGATCGCCCTCGAGATGCTCCTCGACCCCGAGGTCGGCATCGTGTCGCTGGGCGGCCGCGCCGGCACCGGCAAGAGCGCCATGGCCCTGTGTGCGGGCCTCGAGGCGGTGATGGAGCGGCGCCAGCACAAGAAGGTCGTCGTCTTCCGCCCGCTGTTCGCCGTCGGCGGCCAGGAGCTCGGCTACCTGCCCGGCTCGGAGTCGGAGAAGATGTCCCCTGGGGACAGGCCGTCTTCGACACCCTGGGTGCGATGACGTCCAAGGAGGTCATCGACGAGATCCTGGACCGCGGGATGCTCGAGGTGCTCCCGCTCACCCACATCCGCGGGCGCTCGCTGCACGACGCGTTCGTGATCGTCGACGAGGCCCAGTCGCTGGAGCGCAACGTGCTGCTCACCGTGCTCTCGCGGATCGGGGCCAACTCCAAGGTGGTGCTCACCCACGACGTCGCGCAGCGCGACAACCTGCGGGTGGGCCGCCACGACGGCGTGGTGGCCGTGATCGAGAAGCTCAAGGGTCACCCGCTCTTCGCCCACGTCACGCTGACCCGGTCCGAGCGGTCGCCGATCGCGGCCCTGGTGACCGAGATGCTGGAGCACGTCACGCTGTAGACCTGCGCGTTCGGACTAGCCCGTCCGGGCTGGCACGAATTGGTGGCCCCGCATCGATTTGATGCGGGGCCACTGTGGTTTTTGAGGTTTGTGTGACTCATGTGGCTTATGTGACGAGATCTGGACCACGTTTCCCCCAAAAGTCCCCCCAATTTGGGCCGTTCGGTTTGCCCTCACGTAGCCCGTCGTGCAAGGTGGCTCGTGATCTTCTCGTGACCTTGCGTGGGAAACAGCGTGAGGGCTCGGTCGCAGAGGGTCGCCCCCGAGTTGTCTACCCCCGTGAGATCCCCTGTGCCGAAGCGTGAGAAGTACGTCCCGAAACACCGCCAGGCCCCGTCGACCACGATCGTCAAGGAAGCACCCAAGAAGGCGCTGCGCAACGGCATCGTCTTCTCCTCGGTGGCCGTTGCCGCCACCGGTGTCGCCGTCTCCGGCGGCATGCTGTCGACCCCGTCCAGCGTGACCAACGCTGCCGCGGACCTCGGCAAGACGGTGACGCCCACCCCGAAGCCGCTGACCGCCAGCCAGGTCGCGGACCGCAGCCGCGAGGTCACCTCGCGATCGGCGGACCGCCGGCAGGCCACCGACCCGGTCAAGCAGGCCGCCCTCTCCACCGGTGAGAGCCCGGCGATCACCCGTCACGAGAACATCGCGAGCCAGGACCCCCGCGACATCGCGCGGGCCCTCCTGCCGCAGTTCGGGTTCTCCTCCGACCAGTTCAGCTGCCTCGACAGCCTCTGGATCGGTGAGAGCGGCTGGCGCGTCGACGCCGACAACCCGACCTCGTCCGCGTACGGCATCCCGCAGGCGCTGCCCGGCTCCAAGATGGCCTCCGCCGGGCCGGACTGGGAGACGAACCCCGCCACCCAGATCAAGTGGGGCCTCGGCTACATCCGCGACAGCTACGGCTCGCCCTGCGGCGCGCTGGCCTTCAAGGAGAGCCACAACTGGTACTGAGCCGGCGGTCCTCCGCGCCGGCCCGGTCTGCAGCTCCTCCTCCGTCCGACCTCCCGACATGGCCCGCACGGGTCATCCCAAGTGGCACGTTCGGGTGGCGGCAGGCCGCCGGGCGTACCGAATCTCGGTCAGACGAGCCATCAACCCCCAAAGGACGCACACGGCTGCTCCGTGGTCCGTACGGTCACTGACAGGACGCTCGGGGTCCTCGAATCGTGATCGATGACCCTGGGGGGAACATGTCCACGTCCGTCCTGCGCGCACAGTCGCGCCGCGTCGCCCTGTCGGCGGCGCTCATCCTGACCGCGGTGGCCGCCTTCAGTGGCCCCTCCGCCGAGGCGAAGCCACCGGCGCGCCCGGGCAAGGTCAGCAAGCTCGCCGTCGGTGCGGTCACCAAGCCGGCGACCGCCTACCTGCTGCCGGCGTCATGGAACGCCGGCACCGGCGCCACGTCGTACCGCGTCAAGGCCACCGACCAGACCGGCTCGGTCCTGGACAGTGACACGGTGACCGACACGTCGTGGCAGGCCACCGTCGTGAGCACTGCAGGCAGGACGGTGCGCATCACCGTGACGCCGTACAACAACAACCGCCGCGGCCAGAGCAGCTCGGTGGACAAGGTCATGCCGGACCTGACCGCGCCGACGGGCTCCTTCGGCCTGGCGCAGGTGGGACGGAACGTGACGGTCACCCAGACGGCGCTGTCCGACGACGCGAGCCCGGCCAGCAACATCACGCGGGTCGTGGACTGGAAGGACGGCACGCCGGCGGAGACCTGGCCCTCGGGCGGGACCCAGATCGGCCACACCTACCCGCTCACCGGGTTGTGGCACCCGACCGTGACGCTCACCGACGCCGTCGGCAACTCGGTGGTCCTGCCGCTCGGGGCAGCCGTCACGGGTGACACCGCCCCGCCCACGGGGGCCTTCACCGCCGGTCCGGGCAGCGCCTGGGCGTCGTACTCCACCGTCGCGCTCACCCAGGAGGCCATCTCCGACGGCGACTTCAGTGCGGCCGCCGACATCAAGCGCACCGTCGACTGGGGCGACGGCAGCGCCGCCGCGACGTGGGCGACCGGCACCGCGGCTGAGCACGTGTACACCGCGGCCGGCAGCTACACCCCGAAGGTCGAGCTGACCGACGAGGCCGGCAACAGCGCGACGTACGACGCCTCGGTGGTGACCGTGACGCTCGACAGCGTGGCGCCCACCGTCACCCTGAAGGCCCCGCGGTACGCCAGGTCGGTCCGGTCCTCGCGCACCCTCAAGGGCAGTGCGACGGACGCCGAGACCGGTGTGGCCGGCGTCCGGGTGAAGGCGGTCGAGAAGCGGGGGACGCGCTGGTACGGCTACCGGCCGGCCACCGGGACCTGGGTGAAGGCCGCGAGCAAGAAGGCTGCGTGGCGGCAGGCACGCGCCGCCGCGGTGACGCCGACCGCGACCGGCACCTGGTCGAGCCCGCTGCGGCACCTGGCGAAGGGCCAGCTGCTCGTGAAGTCGAACGGCCGGGACCTGGTGGGCAACACCTCGACCTGGGTCCTCACCAGCCGGAAGCTGACGCGTTCCTGAGGTCCGCGCGCGAGATCACGGGTGGGTCATGCTGTCGAGGTCCAGCGCCTCGTCGAGCTGCTCCTCCGTGATCTCGCCGCGCTCCACGAACCCGAGCTTCAGCACCGTCTCGCGGATCGTCTCCCCGTCGGCCAGCGCCTGCTTGGCGATCTTCGCGGCGTTCTCGTAGCCGACGTACTTGTTGAGCGGGGTCACCACCGACGGCGAGGACGCGGCGTACTGCCGCATCCGCTCGGCGTCGGCGGTGATCCCGTCGACGCACCGCTCGGCGAGCAGGGTCGAGGAGGTGGAGAGCAGCCGGATCGACTCCAGCACGTTGCGGGCGATGACCGGCATGGCGACGTTGAGCTCGAAGCTGCCGCTCGCGCCGGCGACGGTCACGGCGGTGTCGTTGCCGATGACCTGGGTGCAGACCATCAGGGTCGCCTCGGGCAGGACCGGGTTGACCTTGCCGGGCATGATGCTCGACCCCGGCTGGAGGTCGGGCAGGTGGATCTCGGCCAGCCCGGTCGTGGGGCCCGAGGACATCCAGCGCAGGTCGTTGCAGATCTTGGTCAGGCCGACCGCGATGGTCCGCAGGACCCCGCTGAGCTCGACGAGGGAGTCGCGGGTGCCCTGCGCCTCGAAGTGGTCGCGCGCCTCGGTGAACTCCTGGCCGGTCGTCTCGGCCAGCACCTCGATGACCCTGGCGGAGAACCCGCGCGGGGTGTTGATGCCGGTGCCCACGGCGGTCCCGCCGAGGGGCAGCTCGCGGACCCGGGGGAGCACGCCGTCCAGCCGCTCGGCGGCGTACCTCATCGTCGCGGCGTAGCCGCCGAGCTCCTGCCCGAGCATCACCGGGGTGGCGTCCATCAGGTGGGTGCGCCCGGACTTCACCAGGCCGGCGAACTCCTCGGCCTTCGCGGCCAGGCTCCGCTCGAGCCGCGCCAGGGCGGGCAGCAGGTCCTCGACCACCGCGAGCGTGGCCGCCACGTGGATCGAGGTCGGGAAGGTGTCGTTGCTCGACTGGCTGGCGTTGACGTGGTCGTTGGGGTGCACGTCGACCCCGGCGCGCCCGGCCAGGCTGGCGAGCACCTCGTTCATGTTCATGTTGGAGCTGGTGCCGGAGCCCGTCTGGAAGACGTCGAGGGGGAAGTGCGCGTCGAGGTCGCCGGTGCGCACCTGCTCGGCAGCCCGCACGATCGCCTCCGCCCGCTCCTCGTCGAGGACCCCCAGCTCACTGTTGACCCGGGCCGCGCACGCCTTGACCAGCGCCAGCGCGGCGATGTGCCGCGACTCGAGCGTCATCCCGCTGATCGGGAAGTTCTCCACCGCCCGCTGGGTCTGCGCCCGCCACAGCGCGTCCTTCGGCACCCGCACCTCGCCCATCGAGTCGTGCTCGATGCGGTATCCACCCTCGTCGTGGCTGCTGTCGTCAGGAGTGCTCACGCATCTGAACGTACCCGTCCGAAGTGCGGTCAGTACTGCTCGTGCCGAGTCCCTCCACGGGTCCGGCCGACCGCTGGAGCACCGCTGGTCCGTACGATGCGCCCATGCCGTGGCACGACAATCTGAGCACGCCCGGGCTGTTGCTGCTCATCGTCACCGTGCTGATCGGTGGCTCGCTGCTGGCCGCGGTCATCGGCGCGGTGCTGGTGAGGCTGGGGATGCGGCGGCCCTGGGTGGTCCATCAAGCGAGCCTGCTGGCGGTGCGGCTGCTCGAGCTGCTCAAGCGGCCGCTGACGATCATCGTGCTGGACGAGGTCTCGGCGGTCATCCGCACCGGTCACTACACGAAGAACATCTCCGATGCGCTGCTGGAGAACCACGACGAGCTGAAGACGATGGTCGCCGAGAAGGTGCGGGCCGACCCGAACGTCCGGCTCGTCTCCCGCCTGCCCGGCTACGACACCGCGGTCTCCGAGATCTCTGAGACGGTGCTCCGGGTCATCGTCGAGATGCTCAGCGACCCGCGGACCGACGAGCTGGTCTCGGACCTGCTGCGCAACAACCTCGAGCAGATACGCCAGGCGGTCCGGAACCGCGACCACGAGGACCGCGCCTCGATGCGGCCGGCCGACCCGGTCCCGCCCTCAGCGCCGGTCGCTCACGCCGACGGAGGCACCCGGGCGACGTAGAGCCAGTACTGCTCGTCGCGGTCCTGCAGCAGCACGTCGTACGGGCGCGCCTCGGCCTCGTCGAAGACCTCGCGCAGTGCGTCCTCGAGCTCGGGCGCCGGGTTGGCGGACCAGACCACCAGCACGCCCCCCGGCCGCAGGGCCTCGCGGGCCCCGGCGAGGAACGGCGCGCGGTAGAGGTCGGCGTTCTCGGTGTGGACGAGGTAGCCGGGGCCGTTGTCGACGTCGAGCAGCAGCAGGTCGTACGACGCGGGCCGCGCCTCGGCCAGCGCGACGGCCACGTCGGCCACGACCACGGACACCCGCTCGTCGGCCAGCAGCGCCGGGCCGTGCGGGATCGTGCCGCCGCGCATCCAGTCGACCAGCGCCTGCTCGATCTCGACGACCGCGCACTTCTGGACCCGGGAGTCGGCCAGCACCTCGTGCATCGTGTAGCCGAGGCCCAGCCCCGCCACCACCACGGCCGCCGGGTCGTCCACCAGCTCGAGAGCGGCCGAGGCGAGCGCGCGCTCGGTGCTGGTCTCGAGGGTGTCCATGACGAAGACCCCGTTGGCCCGGAGCTCGAGCACGCTCGGTGCGCCGTCACCGCGGCGCTCGCGCAGCACGAGCTCCCCGCGCTCGGACTCGGCGCGCGCGATCTCGACGTACTGCGTGGACTCCATGCGCCCATCCTCGGGTCCGGGGGCAACGTCATGCGAATCGCGGCCCAGGGGCCACGATTCGCATGACGTTGGCAGGAGGTCGCGCCCGTCGAACGTCCACAGGCAACCACCCCGAACGCCTCCTCCACAGCCACCAGTGGAGTCGGCTCGCGGGATCCGCAGTGGCGGCACGCTGCCCGCATGGCAGGAGACACCGTCGAACCGCTGCAGACGGTCAGTGAGCTCGCCGCCGAGCAGGGCGGTGTCGTGTCGCGCCGACAGCTGTATGCCGCCGGCGTGACCCGGTGGCAGGTCGTGGCGAACGTCCGCGCCCGACGATGGCAGACCGTGGGTGACCAGAGCGTGTGCGTGCACTGCGGCCCGCTCGAGGATCACGGGCACTGGTGGGCTGCCGTCTTCCAGGGCGGGCCGAGTGCCTGCCTGGACGGAGCCGCGGCGCTGGCTGCCGGCGGCCTCAAGCGCTTCACCGTGGATCGCATCCGGGTCTCGGTGCCGCGTGGGGCCCGAGTCCGACGCACCACGCTCTACGACATCCGGCAGACGAGACGGTGGAGCAAGGACGACATGGTGCTCGGTGGTGTCCCGCGCACGAAGCCGGCCGTGGCCGCCGTTCGGGCTGCGCTCTGGGCTCGCTCGGACAGGCAGGCGGCGCTCGTGCTGAGCATGGCGGTCCAGCAGGGACTCGCCACCCCGCAGGCAATCGGGCAGGAGCTGCTGCGGATCAGGCGGGACAAGAGGCGCGGGCTCCTGCACGCGTTGGTCAACGACCTGCTCGATGGTGCCCGTTCCCTGGGCGAGCTGGATGTCGTCGCGGAGCTGAGACGTCGTGGGCTGCCGCCCCCTGACCGTCAGGTCCTCCGGCGAGACGCGAAGAACCGGTACTTCCTCGACCTGTACTGGCACCACTGGAAGCTCGTCGTGGAGATCGACGGGATCCACCACGCCTGGGCGGAGAACGTCGTCGGTGACGCCTTGCGGCAGAACTCGATCTCCCTCGCCGGCGACACGGTTCTCCGACTGCCCCTCCTGGGACTTCGGCTGTGCCCCGACGAGTTCTTCGCGCAGATCGAGCGGGGACTGGCCCTGGCCGGTACCGCCGTGAAGCGGCCTGAACCGTCCGGGACGTCATGCGAATCGTGGCCCAGAGGCCACGATTCGCATGACGTTGGCAGCCGAGCGTTCCCCCGGGCTACTCCGCGGAGCGGACCCGAAGGCCGGAGATGGGGACGGTGACGGCGCCGGAGGGGTCGGTGAAGAAGTCGTTGCCCTTGTCGTCGACGACGATGAAGGCGGGGAAGTCCTCGACCTCGATCTTCCAGACCGCCTCCATGCCGAGCTCCTCGTACTCCAGCACCGACACCGACTTGATGCAGTCCTGGGCGAGGCGGGCGGCGGGGCCGCCGATCGAGCCGAGGTAGAAGCCGCCGTGGCTGGCAGGCCTCGGTGACGACCTTGGAGCGGTTGCCCTTGGCCAGCATCACCATCGACCCGCCGGCGGCCTGGAACTGCTCGACGTAGGAGTCCATCCGTCCCGCGGTCGTCGGGCCGAAGGAGCCGGACGCGTAGCCCTCCGGCGTCTTGGCCGGGCCGGCGTAGTAGACCGCGTGGTCCTTCAGGTACTGCGGCATCTCCTCACCCGCGTCGAGGCGCTCCTTGATCTTCGCGTGCGCGATGTCGCGGGCGACGACGAGCGGGCCGGTGAGCGAGAGCCGCGTCTTGACGGAGTACGACGACAGCGTCGACAGGATCTCCGACATCGGCCGGTTCAGGTCGATCTTCACCACGTCGTCGTCGAGGTGCTCGTCGGTGGTGTCGGGCAGGTACTTCGCCGGGTCGGTCTCGAGCTGCTCGAGGAAGATGCCCTCGGGCGTGATCTTGCCGAGCGCCTGCCGGTCGGCGGAGCACGAGACCGCGATCGCGACCGGGCACGAGGCGCCGTGGCGGGGGAGGCGGACCACGCGCACGTCGTGGCAGAAGTACTTACCCCCGAACTGCGCGCCGATCCCGAAGGACTGGGTCAGCTTGAAGACCTCCTCCTCGAGCTCGAGGTCACGGAAGCCGTGGGCCGACATCGATCCCTCGGTCGGCAGGTTGTCCAGGTAGTGCGCCGACGCGTACTTGGCCGTCTTGAGCGCGAACTCCGCCGAGGTGCCGCCGATGACGACCGCCAGGTGGTACGGCGGGCAGGCGGCCGTGCCGAGCGAGCGGATCTTCTCGTCGAGGAAGCTCAGCATCCGCGTCGGGTTGAGGATGGCCTTGGTCTCCTGGAACAGGAACGACTTGTTGGCCGAGCCGCCGCCCTTGGCCATGAAGAGGAACTTGTACTCCGGCTTGCCGTCCTTCGACGGCGTGGAGTAGATCTCGATCTGCGCCGGCAGGTTGGTGCCGGTGTTCTTCTCGTCGTACGTCGTCAGCGGCGCCAGCTGGGAGTAGCGCAGGTTCAGCTTGGTGTAGGCGTCGTAGACCCCGCGCGAGATCGCCTCGCCGTCGTCGATGCCGGTGATGACCCCCTCGGACTTCTTCCCCATTACGATCGCGGTGCCGGTGTCCTGGCACATCGGCAGCACGCCGCCGGCGGAGATGTTGACGTTCTTGAGCAGGTCCAGCGCCACGAAGCGGTCGTTGCCCGACGACTCCGGGTCGTCGATGATCCTGCGGAGCTGCGCGAGGTGGGCGGGCCGCAGGTAGTGGGCGATGTCGTGCATCGCCTCGGCGGTCAGCCGCTGGATCGCCTCCGGCGCGACCTTCAGGAAGGTCTGCCCGTCGACCTCGACGGTCGAGACGCCTTCGGTCGTGACCAGGCGGTACGGCGTGTCGTCCGTTCCGGTCGGGAGGAGGTCGGAGTAGCGGAACTGCGGATCGTTGCTCACGGAACGCCAGATTAGTCCAGCACCGGGACACTCACGGCCGCGGTCCGCCCGATGCCCGGCGCGAGCCGTGGGGGCTCGCGCCGGGCAGGGTGTGGCTCAGACGGCTGCGGTCTCCTCCGCGATGTCGGGGACCCGCCCGGCGTGCTCGCGGTCGATGGTGAGGTTCTCACCCGTCGCCGGGTCGAAGAGGTGCATCTTGGCGGCGTTGATCCAGATCTCCGCCTCGTCGCCCTCCTTGATCCGGCTCGCCCCGTCGAGCGAGACCACCAGCTGGGTCCGCAGCGACTCGCCGTCGAGGTCCCGTTCCAGCTGCTGGAGCTGCTTCTGGACCTCCGGCGGGGCCTCGAACGGGATGTAGGCGTAGGCCTCGTTGCCCAGCCACTCGACCACGTCGACCCTGGCGCGGAAGGTGTCGCCGCCGCGGTCCCCGGTCATCACCGAGGCGTCCTCGAAGTGCTCCGGGCGGATGCCGGCCATGAGCAGGCCACGGCCGGCGGCGTTCTCGGCCTTGTCGGCCGGGATCTGCACGTCGCCGAAGGGCAGCTTGGCCGTGGTGCCCTCGACCGTCACCGGCATGAAGTTCATCGGAGGGGAGCCGATGAAGCCCGCGACGAAGAGGTTGCCAGGGTTCTCGTAGAGCTCCCGCGGCGTGGCCAGCTGCTGCAGCAGGCCCCTCTTGAGCACCGCGACGCGGTCGCCCAGCGTCATCGCCTCGGTCTGGTCGTGGGTGACGTAGACCGTGGTGATGCCGAGCCGCTTCTGCAGTCGGGCGATCTCGGTGCGCATCTGACCGCGGAGCTTCGCGTCGAGGTTGGAGAGCGGCTCGTCGAAGAGGAACGCGTCAGCGTCGCGCACGATCGCCCGGCCCATGGCCACCCGCTGGCGCTGGCCGCCCGACAGGTTGCCCGGCTTGCGCTCGAGGTGCTCGTCCAGCTCCAGCGTCTTGCTGGCCGCGCGGACCTTCTCATCGACCTCCTTGTCGGGCACCTTGGCCAGCCGCAGCGGGAACGCGATGTTCTCGTAGACGGTCAGGTGGGGGTAGAGCGCGTAGTTCTGGAACACCATCGCGAGGTTGCGGTCGCGTGGGGCCAGGTCGTTGACGCGCTTGCCGTCGATGAGCATCTCGCCCGAGGTGATGTCCTCGAGTCCGACGATCATCCGGAGCAGCGTGGACTTCCCACAGCCGGACGGCCCGACGAGGATCATGAACTCCCCGTCCTTCACGTCGATGCTGACGTTGTTCACGGCGGGAAAGCCGTCGCCGTACTTCTTGACGATGTTCTGCATGTCGATGACAGCCATGACCTCAACCCTTCACTGCGCCGGACGTGAGGCCGGCGACGATCTTTCGCTGGAACAGCAGGACGATGATGATGATGGGAATAGTGACGACGACCGAGGCGGTGGCCAGCAGCCCGTACGGCGGGTTGAACGGGTCGGGTCCCACGAAGAACGACAGCTGCGCAGGCACCGTCCGGGAGGCGGTCGTGGACGTCAGCGAGAGTGCCAGCACGAACTCGTTCCACGCGAAGAAGAAGGTCAGGATCGCGGCCGTGAACACTCCGGGCGCGGCCAGCGGCACGATCACCTTCCGGAACGCCTGCCAAGAGGTCGCCCCGTCCACCTGTGCTGCCTGCTCCATCTCCCACGGGATCTCGCGGAAGAAGGCCGAGAGCGTCCAGATCGCCAGCGGCAGCGTGAACGACATGTAGGGGATGATCAGCCCCGGCCAGGTGTTGAACAGGTGCAGCGTCCGCCACAGGTCGAACAGCGGCCCGACCAGCGCCACCACCGGGAACATCGCGATCGCCAGCGCAAGCGAGAGCACGAATCGCTTGCCCCTGAAGTCCAGGCGGGCGATCGCGTAGGCGGCCAGTGTCGCGAAGATCACCGACAGGAAGGTGGAGATCGCCGCGATCCCGAAGGAGTTGCGCAGGGCGGCGAGGAAGTCGTTGTTGGTGTTCTCCTGGCCCGGGGTGACGCTCCCGAAGCCGAGCACGTCGCGGTAGTTCTGGATGGTCCAGTGCTGTGGCAGGAAGTGCGGACTGCCGGCGGCAGTCTCGCCAGGACCCTTGAAGGACAGCGACATGATCCACACCACCGGGAGCAGGCACCAGACCAGGATGATGATGAAGCCCACCCAGGTGGCGATCTTGTTCCGACGCTCGTTCATCAGGACTCACCCCTCGCCTGGGCCAGGTCGACCCGGAACAGCTTGACGATCAGCCAGGCCAGCAGGAGCACGGTCAGGAACAGCAGCACCGAGAGTGCCGAACCGAGGCCGAGCTGGAACTGGTTGATGACCTGCCGGTAGGTCAGGAACGAGGAGGACTCGGTGTCCTGCGCGCCCCGCGTCATCACGAAGATGTTGTCGAAGATCCGGAAGGCGTCGAGCGCCCGGAACAGCACGGCCACCATGATCGCGGCCCGCATGTTCGGCAGGACCACCTTCCACAGGCGCTGCCACCAGGTGGCGCCGTCGACCCGGGCCGCCTCGATCATGTCCTCGGAGATCTGCGCGAGACCGGCGAGGAGCAGGAGCGACATGAACGGGGTCGTCTTCCAGATCTCGGAGACCATGATCGCGAACATCGCCGGCCAGTGGGAGCCGAACCAGTTGGTGTCCGCCGAGACCCACGGCAGCCACGAGAACCACGAGTTGACGTACCCGTTGTTGATGCTGAACGCGAACTGCCAGGAGTACGCCGAGACCACCGTGATGATGCCGTAGGGGATCAGGATCGAGGTCCTGATCGCCCCGCGGGCGAAGACGATGCGGTGCATCACCATGGCGAAGGCGAACCCGATGACCAGCTCCACAGCCACGGTCACCACCATGATGATCACCGTGTTGACGGTGTCCTTCCAGAACAGGCTGTCACCCAGCACCGTGCCGTAGTTGCTGAACCAGATGAACTCCTTGTCGTTCGGCGTGGTCAGCCGGTACCGGAACATCGAGAGGTAGAGCGCCTGGAGCATCGGCCAGGCGGTCACCAGCAGCATCACGATGACTGCAGGAGCGACGAGCTTCTGGCCCAGTCGGTTCTCGGCCGAGCTTCGGTCGCTCATCGGCTTGCGGCCCGTGTGCCCGCCTGCCTTGGGCGTGGCGACGGTCGCCGTCGAGGTGGTCACAGCAGGCTCCTTCCGTGGAGGACGTTGTCGATGAACGTCTGTGATGTGGCCGGTGTCGACGAGCTCACACCCGACGGTGGGTGCCACGTGGACTGGAGGCCGCCGGAGATATCGCTCCAGTACGGCGTCCTGGTGCGGGGCGCTGCCTCGTCGAGGCTCTGCTGGAAGAGCTTCAGCAGGGGTGCGGGGTAGATCTTCTGGAGGGCATTGCCGTTGGCCTCATAGCCGGCCTGGCTGGCGGGCATGTTGCCGGTGATCTCGGCGTTGACCTCCTGGTTCTCGGGGCTGGTGAGGCACTCGACGGCCTTCATGGCCTGGTCCACGTGGTTGGAGTAGGCGCTCACGCCGAGCCCGATCCCGCCGTACGGCGGTCGCGAGGGCTCGCCCTGGACGGTCTCCGGGTAGCGCGTGTAGCCGATGTCCTTGTTGAAGCCCGGGTCGGTCGCCTCGTAGTTGTTGTAGATGTAGGTCCAGTTGACCATGAACGAGCCCTGCGGGGTGGCGAAGGTGGTGCCTGCCTGGCCCTCCTGGGCGACCGACATGTCCGCGGGCGCGGCGGAGGAGTGGGCGAGCTTCTCGATGACCGCCGCGGCCTTCTCGCCTGCCGGGGAGTTGATCTCGAGCTTCATGTCGAGGCCCTTGGTGGTGTCGGTCGCTATCTCACCCCCGGCGCCGGAGATCAACGCGTTGATCCACACGACGTAGCCCTCGTACTTGTTGGACTGGACGGCGACCTTGCCGCCGTTTGCCGCCGCGGCGTTGATGATCTGGTCCCAGGTGACCGGCTTGCTCATGTCGATGCCGGCCTTCTGCACGAAGGACTTCCGGTACCAGAGCACCTGGGTGTTGGACCAGAACGGCGCCACCACCATCTTGCCGTCCCACGTCGCCGCGTCCGTCGCGCTCTTGAACGACTGCTGGCTCAGCTTGTCCTGCAGGCTCTGCGGAAGTGGAGCCAGGAAGCCGGCGTTCGAGAACTCCGCGGTGAACGGGGGGTCGATGCTCATGATGTCGATGCCCGAGTCCTGCGCGGCTAGCCGTCGGGCCAGCTGGATGCGCTGCTCGTTGGCGTCCTGCGGGAGCACTTGGGTGGTGATCGTGTACTGGTCGGTGCTGCAGTTGGCGGCGACCTTGGCCTGGCCGCCGGAGTCCGGGTTGATGTACCAGACGAGCTGGGTCTTGCCCGAGCCACTGCTGGAACAGGCGGCTAGGAGGCCCGAGATCGTGACCAGGCATGCTGCTGCGGCGAGGCCCCGGCGGCGGTGCCGTCGCGACCTCCTCCCGGTGTTCGGCGGATGCTTCATACGCCCTCCCTGTATGTGGTCTACGTCACTCCTAGTCCGAGGGTAGGGCCTTTGTCCACTGGTGGAGGGTTGCGATCCGGCTTCGACCGCCGTCCCGGACGGGAGAGGCGGCCGCTAGGGTGACGGCCGTCACTTCACTACGGATCGTCCGGCACGTACCTGCCGGTGAAGGAGCTCAACCATGGCAACAGTCACCTTCGAGAACGCCCAGCGCTGGTATCCCGGGGCCGATGTCCCCGCGGTGCCGGGTCTCGACCTCGAGATCCGCGACGGAGAGTTCATGGTCCTCGTGGGACCCTCCGGCTGCGGCAAGTCCACGTCCCTGCGCATGCTCGCGGGCCTGGAGGAGGTCAACGCCGGCAAGATCTACATCGGCGACCGCGAGGTCACGCACACCGCACCCAAGGACCGCGACATCGCGATGGTCTTCCAGAACTACGCGCTCTACCCGCACATGAGCGTGGCCGAGAACATGGCGTTCGCCCTGAAGATGGCCAAGGTGCCCGCCGACGAGCGGCAGAAGCGGGTCGAGGAGGCCGCCCAGATCCTCGGCCTGACGGAGTACCTCGAGCGCAAGCCCAAGGCGCTGTCGGGTGGCCAGCGGCAGCGCGTGGCGATGGGCCGCGCGATCGTGCGCAACCCGCAGGTCTTCTGCATGGACGAGCCGCTGTCGAACCTCGACGCCAAGATGCGCGTGCAGACCCGCACCGACATCGCCAAGCTCCAGTCAGACCTCGGCGTCACCACCGTCTACGTCACCCACGACCAGGTCGAGGCGATGACGATGGGCGACCGGGTCGCGGTGATGAAGCTCGGCGAGCTGCAGCAGGTCGACACCCCGCTGAACCTCTACGACAAGCCGGTCAACCTGTTCGTCGCCGGCTTCATCGGCTCCCCGCAGATGAACCTGCTCGAGGCCACCGCGGTCGACGGCCAGGCCAAGATCGGCGACTACCTCGTCCCGGTCGACCCGACCGCCTCGAGGAAGATGCGGGGCAACATCACCGTCGGCGTCCGGCCCGAGGCCTGGCGGATGGTCGGCGAGAACGACGGCGGCCTCCCCGTGCGGGTGACCGTCGTCGAGGAGCTCGGCGCGGACGCGTTCGTCTACGGCACGAGCGGTGTGGAGGGCACGCCCAACAACATCATCGTCCGGGTCAGCGCCCGCGACTCGGTGCGCAAGGGCGAGACCATCCACGTGACGACGGACCCGCGCAACGTGCACGTGTTCGACACCGACACGGGTGAGCGCCTCAGCGACTGACATCCGTTGAGTTGGGCCTCGTTCGGCCTCGAGTCGGGCCTCGTTCCTCCGGTCAGGGGGAGCGGGGCCCGATTCATGCCCGACTCACATCCGAAGACGGCCCAGCTCAACGGGGGGTGCGGTCGGCGGTCCGCCGGATCGCCAGCGTGAAGGTCTCGTACAGCTCCCGGGGGAGGTCGTGGCCCATGCCGTCGATCAGCAGCAGCTCGGCGCCGGGGATAGCGGCGGCGGTGGCCCGGCCACCGGACACGTGCACCATCTTGTCCGCCAGGCCGTGGACCACCAGGGCCGGGACCCGCAGGCTGCGCAGCGCCTGGCTGCGGTTGGGCTGGGTCAGGATCGCCAGCATCTGGCGCATCACCCCGGACGCGCTCACCCCGCGGTCGTAGGTCTCCACGGCCTCCCGCTCGACCTCCTCGCGCGTCTGGGGGTAGGCCGGGGAGCCGATCAGGCGCCACATGGTGGTGCTGGCCTTGACGTACGCCTCGCGCCCGACGCCGCGCGAGGCGATCATGGCGGGCATCACGGCGGGGTGCTGCCAGCCCACGGTGCGCTTGCCGGTCGTCGACATGATGCTGGTCAGCGAGCGGACCCGCGCGGGCCGGGAGATCGCCATCGTCTGCACGATCATGCCGCCCATCGAGACGCCGACGACGTGGGCGGACTCGATGCCGAGGTGGTCGAGGAGGCCGAAGGCGTCACCGGCGAGGTCGGCCATGCGGTACGGCACGCGCACCCGGCCGCCCGCGAAGGCCCGGACGAGGGTCGACCGCTTGACCCGGCCCGGAGCCCGGCTGGAGCGCCCGGTGTCGCGGTTGTCGTAGCGGATGACGTAGAACCCGCTCGCCGCCAGCATCCGGCACAGGTCGGGGTCCCACCAGATCATGGGGCCGCCGAGCCCCATCACCAGGAGCAGCGGCTCGTCGTCGGGGTCGCCGAAGGTCTGGTAGCACAGCTCGATGCCGGGGGAGACCGGGGCGAACAGCTCCCCGGACACCACGACGTCGGGTTTCGGGTGCGTGCTGGACGACATGGCCACAGTCAACATCACCGCTCAATGAAGATCACCGCACAATCTCGGTACCCGATCCCCCATCTGGGCCACAATTGGGCAACGACCGGCGACATTCGGGACCTTTGGCCGTACCGTCGGTGCTTGTGACCGGTTCCACGCTGGCCTCCTTCCTGCGACCCGAGGGCTTCGAACGACCTCGGGCCGCTGCGGTGCTGCGGGAGGGCAGCCTGCTCTCGGAGGCCGGTCGCCTCGCCGCCCGGACGGTGGCCGATCGGCGCGTCCGGGCCGGCACCCCCTACTCGGCCCGTGCCGCGGCCCGCACCGGCGACCCGGTGATCCTGGTGCCGGGCTTCCTCGCCGGCGACGGCTCCCTCGCCTTCATGGCGCGCACCCTGCGGCGGCACGGCCTGCGGACCTACCGCTCCCACATCCACGCCAACATCGGCTGCACCCTGAACGCCGCCGCGCAGCTGGAGACCCGCCTGGAGTCGATCGCGCTGCGGCGCGGCTCCCGGGTGCAGATCGTCGGCACAGCCTGGGCGGGATGCTGGCGCGGGGGCTCGCCGTACGCCGTCCCGACCTGGTCTCGGGCATCGTCACGATGGGCAGCCCCATGCTGGCCCCGGCGGCGCATCACTCCTCCCTGACCGCGAGCGTCGAGCTGCTGGTCCGGCTGAGCAGGGCCGGGGTGCCCGGGCTGATGGCCGAGGAGTGCGTGGCCGGGTCCTGCGCCCGGCAGAGCTTCGAGGAGAGCCGCCAGCCGGTCCCGGACGGCGTCTCGTTCACCGCGATCTACTCCCGGCGCGACGGCATCGTCGACTGGCGTGCCTGCGTGGACCCGCTGGCGGTGCCCGTCGAGGTCACCACGTCACACGTCGGCATGGCCGTCGACCCGCGGGTGATGGACCACGTGGTCGGCGCGCTGCGCCGCCACGCGGAGCACTCAGCCCTCGAAGTCGATCGCGGAGAAAGCGCGTAGCTTCTGCAGCTTGTGCTCCGAGGTGATCGAGCGGATCGTGCCGCTGCGCGAGCGCATCACCAGCGAGTGGGTCGTGGCGCCGCCGGCGCGGTAGCGGACGCCACGCATCAGCTCACCGTCGGTGATCCCCGTGGCGACGAAGAAGCAGTCGTCACCGGTCACCAGGTCGTCGGTGTGCAGGACGTGGTCGGGGTCGAGGTCGTGGCCGGCGTCGAGCGCCTTCTGCCGCTCGTCGTCGTCCTGCGGCCACAGCCGGCCCTGGATGACGCCGCCGAGCGCCTTCATGGCGCAGGCGGTGATGATGCCCTCGGGGGTGCCGCCGATGCCGAGCAGCAGGTCGATGCCGGTCTCGGGCCGGGCGGCCATGATCGCGCCGGCCACGTCGCCGTCGGTGATGAACTTGATCATCGCGCCGGTCGCGCGGATCTCGTCGACGAGCGCGGCGTGGCGCGGCCGGTCGAGCAGCACGACGGTCACGTCCTCGGGGCGCGACCCCTTGGCCTTGGCCACCTGGTGGATGTTCTCGGCCACGGGGTAGCGGATGTCGACGACGTCGGCGGCCTCGGGGCCGGCCACCAGCTTCTCCATGTAGAACACCGCGGAGGGGTCGTACATCGAGCCGCGCGGCGACACGGCGAGCACCGAGACGGCGTTGGTCATCCCCTTGGCGGTCAGCGTGGTGCCGTCGATCGGGTCGACCGCGACGTCGCACTCGGGTCCGGTGCCGTCGCCGACCTCCTCGCCGTTGAAGAGCATCGGCGCGTTGTCCTTCTCGCCCTCGCCGATCACGACGGTGCCGCGCATGCCGATGGTGGAGATCATCACGCGCATCGCGTTGACGGCGACCCCGTCCGCGCCGTTCTTGTCGCCGCGGCCGACCCACCGTCCGGCGGCCATGGCCGCGGCCTCGGTGACACGCACCAGCTCCAGGGCGAGGTTGCGGTCGGGTGACTCAGGGGCGACGCTCAGCGGGGTCATGGCGCGATGGTAACGGTCACCCCGGGGCCCGTGCGTAGGTCCGAACGGCAGTTTCCTTCACCGACAGCCAGACTTCACGTCCCGGCACGAGTCCGAGCTCGGCGGTGGCGGCGGGGGTGACGTCCGCGATCAGCTCGCGGTCCGCGGCCACCAGGATGCGTACGGCGTCGCCGTGCGGCGCCGCGCTCACCACCGTGCCGCGCCACCGGTGCCGGGCCGAGCCCTCCGGCTGTCCCAGCGAGACCGTGACCGCGCTGGGGCTGAAGGAGCGGAAGACGTCGTCCTCGCGGATCACGTTGAGGCCCACCAGCCGTGCCACGTGGTCGGTCCGCGGACGGGCGGCCACCTCCTGGGGGCTGCCCGTCTGGGCGACCCGGCCCTCGTCGAGCACCAGCACCCGGTCGGCGAGGGTGAGCGCGTCGAGGGCGTCGTGGGTGACCAGCAGCGCGATCCCGGCGTACGACGCGAGGTGGCGGGCCAGCTCGACGCGCAGGGTGGTTGCGACGCCGACGTCGAGGCCGCCGAAGGGTTCGTCGAGCAGCAGCAGGGCGGGGTCGGGGGCCAGCGCGCGGGCGATGGCGACCCGTTGCGCCTGCCCGCCCGACAGCTCGCGGGGTCTCCGTGCGGCCAGCTCCGCGATCCCGAACCTGGCCAGCCAAGACCGGGCCGTCGCCTCGGCGCCGGCGCGCGGGACGCCGCGGGCGCGCAGTCCGAACGCCACGTTGTCGAGCGCGCTCAGGTGCGGGAAGAGCGACTGGTCCTGGAAGACCAGGCCGACGTTGCGGTCGCGCACCAGCACCGGCGGGTCGGTCCAGGACCTGCCAGCGACGGTGAGCGAGCCTGCCATCGGCACCAGCCCGGCGAGCGCGCGCAGCAGCGTGGTCTTGCCGGCCCCGTTGGGGCCGATGACCGCCATCACCTCGCCCGGCGCGGCGACGAGGTGCGCGTCCAGGCGGTCGGGCACGAGGATGTGGGCGGTCAGTCCGGCGGTGCTCGCCGTGCTCACGGCGCCGTCAGCCATCGGTTGCGCAGGGCGGCGAGGATGGCGACCGAGGCCACGAGCAGGATCATGCTCAGGGTCCGGGCGACCTCCGGGTCGGCCTGCAGGGTCTGGTAGATCAGCGACGGCATGGTCTGGGTGGTGCCGGGGTAGTTGCCGGCGAAGGTGATGGTGGCGCCGAACTCGCCCAGGGACCGCGCCCAGGCGAGCACCGACCCGGCCAGGACTCCGGGCATCGCCAGGGGCAGGGTGACCCGGCGGAAGGTGGTCCACCGGTCGGCGCCCAGGGTCGCGGCCACCACGTCGTACCGCTCCCCGGAAGCGCGGAGGGCGCCCTCGACGCTGAGCACGTAGAACGGCATCGAGACGAACGTGTGCGCGATGACCACCGCGGTCGTGGTGTAGGGGAGGGTCACCCCGGTGGTGTCACGCAGCACCGACCCGAGCAGGCCGTTGCGGCCCAGCGCGCTCACGAGGGCGACGCCGGCGACCACGGGCGGCAGGACCAGCGGGACCGCGACGGCGGCGCGCAGCAGCGCCCGGCCGCGGAAGTCGACCCGCGCCAGGAGCCAGGCGAGCGGGGTGCCGAGCAGCAGGCAGGCCACGACAGTCACGGCCGAGGCCAGCGCGGTGATGCGCAGCGCGTCGCGGACCGCCTGCGTGCGCAGCTGGTCGAGGAAGCCGCCCCAGGGGGTGTCGAGCACCAGCGACACCAGGGGGAGGACGAGCAGCGCGGCGGCGATGCCTCCCGGGACCACCAGCACCAGGGGTGGCCGGCCCAACGTGCTCGCGCGAGCGCGGCGCGCGTCGGCCCGGGTCGTCACGGCTTCCCGAAGCCGGCGTCCCGCAGCACCTGCTGGCCCTGGTCGGAGAGCACCAGGTCGACGAACTGCCGGGCGAGGTCGGGGTTCTCGGACTGGGTCAGCGGCGCGATGGGGTACGTCGTGATCTCGTCGGCGGCGTGCGGGATCTCGACGGTGTCGACCTGGTCGCCCGCGGCCACGGCGTCGGTGGTGTAGACGAAGCCCGCGTCGGCCTCGTCGCTGGTCACCTTGGCGAGGACGGACTTCACGTCGACTTCCAGGCTGGCCGGCCTGGAGCTGACCTTGTTGTCGCTCATCAGCGCGGCGGCGACCTTGCCACAGGGTGCGGTGTCGACGCAGGCGACGTAGGCGACCCCGCTCCTGTCGATGTCGGCAAAGGTCTTGATGCCCGCGGGGTTGTCCTTCGGGGTCACCAGCACCATCGTGTTGGTCGCGAAGTCCTGCGCCCCCTGCGCCTGCGCGGACTTCGCGCTGTCCATCGTCGCGGTGTCGGCGGTGGCGAGCACGTCGGCTGGTGCTCCGTCCACCGCCTGCTGGCGAGCGTGGCGGAGGAGTCGAAGGCCAGCTTCACGTCGACGCCGGGGTGTTCCTTCTCGAACTGCGAGGCGAGGTCGGTGAAGGTCTCGGTGAGGGAGGCAGCGGCCAGCACCGTGAGGGTCTTGTCGGACCCGGCCTGCGAGTCGTCGCCGCCCCCGCAGGCGGACAGCGGCAGCACCAGGCCGAGCACGGACAGGAGGACGGGCAGGCACTTCTTCACGGGCGCTCCACGACGACGTTGGTGGACTTGACGGAGGCGATGGCGGTGACGCCCGGCTCGAGGCCGAGCTCGTCGGCGGCCTCGGAGGACATCAGCGAGACCATCCGGTAGGGGCCGCAGATCAGCTCCACCTGGGCCATGACCTTGTCCTTGGTGACCTTGGTGACGATGCCGGTGAGCCGGTTGCGCGCGCTCACCGCCGAGGCCCGGGTCCGTTCCCGGTCGGGTGGTCAGCCAGGGACTCGGCGAGGCCGGCGAGGTCGGCGCCGGGATGACGGTGCGGCCCTCGACGGTCCGCGACGCCACCCGGCCGGCCTCCACCCAGCGCGACGGATCGTGTCGTCGCTGACGCCGAGGAGGGCGGCGGCTTCCGCAACTCGGTACGTGGTCACGCCCAGATCATGTCGCAGATGCGGTCGGATTGATACTGAAAGTGCCGTATCTGCCGGTTCAGGTCACCAGGGAGAGCGCCGTCACCGCGGCCACCAGGGCCAGGGGAGTGGCGACCAGGGAGACCCGGTGGAAGTCGCCCATGCCCGGCGGCTCGCCGTGGCGGGCGAGGCTGCGGCGCCACAGCAGGTTGGCCAGGGACCCGGTGTAGCTCAGGCCCGAACCGATGTTGAGCCCCAGCAGCGCCGCCAGGATCGCCGCGGTCCCGAGCGGCGCCAGCAGCGGCACCACCAGCAGGGTGGCCGACAGGTTGGTCAGCAGGTTCGCCAGCACGGTGGCCACGACGGCGATCAGCAGCAGCGAGGCGTACGACGTGTTGTCCGGCAGGACATCGGCCACGGCATCGCCCAGGAACCCGGCGGACAGGGCCGCGACCACGACCCCGAGGCAGAGCACGAAGACGGCGAAGGACGGGTGTGCGGCGTGCACCGCGTCGCGCACGGTGAGGAAGCGGCGGCGCCGCGCCCAGCCGACCAGCACCACAGCCACGGCTCCGGACACCCAGAACGGCTCGACACCGAAGGGCGACAGCGCGGCGAACCCGACCAGCATCACGATCACCGCCAGCAGCGGGACCCTGGGCACGGCCGGTGCCAGGGGTGCCGGCGCCGGCCGGTCGCTCTCGGCCAGGTCGCCGCGGAAGAGCAGTCGCAGCACGACGTACTCGACCACCAGGACGACCGCCAGCACCGGCGCCATCACCACGGCGAAGCCGCCGAAGGTCAGGTCGAGGTGCGGCATCGCGAGCAGGTTGGTCAGGTTGGAGACCGGCAGCAGCAGCGATGCGGAGTTCGCCATCCGCAGGCAGGCGTACGAGCCGGGGCGCGAGGAGGTGCCCATGGCCACGGCCCCGCCGATCACCACCGGAGTGAGCAGCACGACGGTCGCGTCGAGGCTGAGCACCGCCGTGACGGCGGCGGCCAGCACGAAGACACCACCGAGCAGCCTCACCGGCCGGCCGAGGCTGACGTCGCGCACCAGGCCGGCCCGCGGCGGTGAACAGGCCCGCGCGGGAGCACACGTCGGCGACCACGAGGATGGTGGCGAGGAAGGCGACCACCGGCGCCAGGTTGCGCAACGCGGCCTCGACCTCGCCGCGGCTCACGAGGCCGGAGGCGACGGTGACCGTCGCGGCGGCCAGCCCGACCGCCGCCTCGGTCCGGCCCGAGGGGTGCCGGTAGGCCGTGACGAGCAGGGCGAGCAGAGCGAGGACCGGCACCAGGTCGACCGCGAAGTCGGCGAGGGGCGGCACGGGGGGAATCTACGGCACCTGTGAGGATGGACCCGTGAGCGAGGTGCCCCAGAGCGGATCCCCCAACAGCCCGGGGCGCTACCAGCGGTCGACCGGCGGCCTGGTCGGGGCGCTGCTGATCACGCTGCTCCTGATCCTCGGGTTCGTCGGGTTCCGGGCCCTGAACCGCGACAACCCCGACATCAAGCCGACCCGCGTCGACTACCTGTCCGCGGTGGACGCCGCCCAGCAGAGCGGCTTCAAGGTCGTCTACCCGCCGACGCTGCCGTCGGGGTGGTTCGCGGACTCGATCCACATGACGCCGGGGGACCGGCCCGCGTGGGGGATGGGCATGCTGACCGCGGACGGGCGCTTCGCGGGCCTCCGGCAGGAGGACGCCCCGGTCGACGAGCTGCTCAAGACCTACGTCGACGAGAACGCCAGCGAAGGACCGAAGGTCCACATCGACAGCCCCGTCGCGTCGACCTGGCGGTCCTACTCCGACTCGGGCGGTGACCACGCCTACGCGACCGAGCTGGGGCGCGACGTCGTCCTGGTCTACGGCTCGGCGAGCACCGAGGACCTGAAGGCCCTCGCCGGCGAGCTCACCACCGCGCCGCGCCGCTGAGCCGGCTTCCGGCCGGTCAGTCGTCCTCCTCCAGGGCGGCGTCCAGCCTCTTGCGGGCGCCGTCCAGCCACTCCTGGCAGGTGCGAGCCAGCTTCTCCCCGCGCTCCCACAGCGCCAGGGACTCCTCGAGGGTGGTGCCGCCCTGCTCGAGCCGGCGCACCACCTCGACGAGCTCCTCGCGGGCGGCCTCGTAGGAGAGCTTCTCGTCAGCCATGGGACTCCTCGGTGGTGTCGGCGGGCTCGCCGATGGGATCGGGGTCGATGCCGGTGGTGGTGGCGTGGATGCGGCCGTCGGCCACCCGGACACTGATCGGACTGTCGGGGGCGACGGCCTCGACGGAGGTGACGACATGGCCGTCGGCGTCCTGCAGCACGGAGTAGCCACGCTGCAGCGTTGCGAGCGGGGACAGTGCGCGGGCTCGGGCACGACGGTGGTCGATGTCGTCGGCGGCGCGGTCCAGGACGTGCCCGAGCGTCCGGCGGGCGCGGTCGCGGAGCTGGAGCACCTCGTCGGAGCGAGCGTCGAGCAGGCTGCGTGGGTCGGCGAGGGCCGGGCGCGACCGCAGCGCGTCGAGCCCCGCCTGCTCACGGGCCAGCCAGCCCGCGAGCGACGCGCGCATCCGGTCGCGGGCGACCGCCACCAGCAGCAGCTCCTCGGCAACGTCGGGCACGACCAGCTTGGCGGCGTCGGTGGGGGTGGAGGCGCGCACGTCGGCGACCAGGTCGAGCAGCGGGGAGTCCGGCTCGTGGCCGATCGCGGACACGACGGGGGTGCGGGCCCGGTGCACGGCCCGGATCAGCGCCTCATCGGAGAACGGCAGCAGGTCCTCCACCGAGCCGCCGCCGCGGGCGATCACGATGACGTCGACGTCGGCCGCCCGGTCGAGGCGGTCGAGCGCCTCCATCACCTCGGTGGCGGCGCGCTGCCCGCATCGCGGCATAGGCCACCTCGAAGGCGACCGCGGGCCAGCGGCGGCGGGCGTTCTCGAGGACGTCGCGCTCGGCAGCCGAGTTGGGCGCCGTGACCAGCCCGATCTTGCCAGGCAGGAACGGCAGCGGGCGCTTGAGCTCGGCCGCGAAGAGGCCCTCGGCAGCGAGCAGCTGGCGACGCCGCTCGAGGCGGGCGAGCAGCTCGCCGAGCCCGACATCCGGATCTCGCGCGCGTAGAGAGAGAGCGTGCCCCGGTTGGCGTAGTAGGAGGGCTTGGCGTGCACGACGACGCTCGCGGCCCTCGACGAGCGGGGGGTTTCAGCCCGTCGAAGAGGGTGCGCGAGCAGGTCACCGGCACCGAGATGTCGGCGACGGCGTCGCGCAGGGTCATGAAGACGGTGTTGACCCCGGACGCCTGCTGACCTGCGCGATCTGCCCCTCGACCCACACCGCGCCCAGCCGGTCGACCCAGCCCGCGATCGCGTTCGCGATCTGCCGGACCGGTGCCGGCGACTGGGCGGAGGTCTCCAGGGCCATGGCGGTGACCCTAGAGGGTCCCGCCGACGCGCCTCGACGGGCACGTCCTTCGAGGCAGCGGGCCCGCGCCGAAAAGGGCGAGCGCCCCCAGCAGGTCGTGTGCGAGACTCGCGCCCGCTGGCGCTGGACCTCGGCTCCGGGGAACCCCGCCGGCCCTGACTCCGTGGAGGGTCGTCGCCGCGGCGCCGGCGCGTCAGCAGCTGCTGTCGCTCACCCGCCGGTCGGTGGTGGTCCTGCATCGGGAGGCTCGCTCATGACTTCGACAACTCACCCCGGATCCCACCCGCGGCCGCCATCGCCGTGGACGGGATCCCACCACATCGCCCAGCACCGGTGGCAGCTCGACCACGTCGTCAGCCTGCCCGAGGTGGTCGACGTCCTCACCGACCTGGCGGCCGAGCTGACCGACGCGCACCACGCGGGCTGGTGGCTGGCGGAACCGCTGCGGGGCGGGCAACTGGTGGCGGCCCGGGCGTCGCGACGCGAGCGCGGCCGCGGCACCGTCGGGCTCGCGGCGACCGCCCCGGAGCGCTTCGTGCGTCCGGGACCCTGGCGACTTCGGGCGGTCGACGAGGTCCCGGTGCCGGGGCTGGCCGTGTTCGACTCCGGGTCGGCGCCGCTGACACCGGTGCTCGCGTGGACGGGACGGTCGCTGGAGCAGGTCAGCGGCCCGGCCGTGCCGGCGACCGACGTGGCGGAGGCGGTGCGCCAGGTGACACCGACCGGCCTGCCCACCGGCTGTGGGGCGTGGCCAGGGCGCACGTCGGGCCCAACCTCGACCTCGTGGCTCACAGAGGTGGGCTGCGGGCGCACGCGGTCCGTGACGGAGTCCTGCTCCGCACCCGGGAGGCCCTGACGTTCCGGCACGCGGCGGATGGTGCCGAGAGCTTGCCCCAGGCGGCTTCGGCGTACGAGGAGCTGGCCCGCACGGCCGCGGAGATGGCCGCGGCCGGGGGTCGTCTCCTCGGCGCGGACGACGGCCTCGTGCTGGTCTCGTTCGAGCTCGGGCAGGCGTAGATGTCGAGCACTCCCCTGGGCGAGAGGCACGCGTTCGCGGCACCGGACGGCACCCGGCTCGGCTACCGGGTGGTGGGCTCCGGCGAGCCCGTGATCTGCCTGCCCGGAGGCCCGATGCAGGACTCGGCCTACCTGGGAGACCTGGGAGGTCTGTCCGGGCGTCGCCGCCTCGTCCTGCTCGACCTGCGCGGCACCGGACGGTCGGCCGAGCCTCAGGACCCCACGAGCTGGCGCTGCGACCGGCTCGTCGACGACGTCGAGGCGCTGCGCAGGCACCTGGGAGTGGACCGGCTCGACCTGCTGGCGCACTCCGGGGGAGCCAACCTCGCCGTCCTGTACGCCGCGCGACACCCGGAGCGGCTGCGCCAACTGCTCCTGGTCGCGCCGGGCCTCGCGGCAGCCGGGGTCGACGTACCCGGCAGCACCAGGCGTGCGGTCGCACGGCTGCGTGCTCGCGAGACGTGGTTCCCGGCGGCGTTCTCGGCGCTGGAGCGGGTCACGTCCGGCGCCGGGGCAGACGACGACTGGGCGGCGATCGCCCCGTTCTTCTACGGCCGTTGGGACGCGGTCGCGCGCGCACACCATGCGGCGGGGGAGCACCAGAGGAACGACCGGGCCGCCGCCGTCTTCGGCTCCGCCGGGCCTTCGACCCGGAGGCGACCCGGGTCGCGCTGGCGGGGCTGGAGGGGACCGCGACCCTGGTGCTGGCGGGCGAGGTCGACGTCAACACACCGCCCAGTGGTGCTGCCGAGCTCGCGGCGTGCTTCCCTCGGGGCGAGCTGGTCGTCCAGCCCGGTGCCGGCCACTTCCCGTGGCTCGACGCCCCGGCTGACTTCACCGCCGTCACGGGAGCATTCCTGGCACGGACGGGGAGCCCGGCGCCGACGTGAGCTCACGAGCGGCGATCCGTAGACTCGGGCCCATGACCACCGACCTGGGCAACCCGCCGATCCTGTCCCCGGACGACGCGGAGCGCGCCGTGCTGCTGGCGGCCCCCCGCGGCTACTGCGCGGGCGTCGACCGGGCCGTGGTCACGGTCGAGAAGGCGCTCGACCTCTACGGGGCGCCGGTCTACGTGCGCAAGCAGATCGTGCACAACAAGCACGTCGTGTCGGACCTCGAGTCGCGTGGCGCGATCTTCGTCGAGGAGCTGGCCGAGGTCCCCGAGGGGAGACCGTGGTGTTCTCGGCCCACGGCGTCTCGCCGGAGGTGCACCGCCAGGCCGAGGAGCGCTCGCTCAAGACGATCGATGCCACCTGTCCGCTGGTGACCAAGGTCCACCACGAGGCGAAGCGGTTCGCCAACGAGGACTACGACATCCTGCTGATCGGCCACGCGGGGCACGAGGAGGTCGAGGGCACCGCCGGCGAGGCGCCCGACCACATCCAGCTGGTGCAGGGTCCCGAGGACGTGCCCGGCATCGTCGTCCGCGACCCCGCCCGGGTCTCCTGGCTCTCCCAGACGACCCTGTCGGTCGACGAGACCCTCGAGACCGTCGCCGCGATCCGCGAGCGCTTCCCGCTGCTGCTCGACCCGCCGAGCGACGACATCTGCTACGCCACCCAGAACCGCCAGCTCGCGGTCAAGGAGATCGCCCGCGAGGCCGACCTGGTGATCGTCGTCGGCTCCGGCAACTCCTCCAACTCGGTCCGCCTGGTCGAGGTCGCCCTCGAGGCCGGCGCTCGGACGTCGTACCGCGTCGACGACGCGAGCGAGATCGACGAGGCCTGGCTCGAAGGGGTCAGCACCGTGAGCGTCACCTCCGGCGCCAGCGTCCCCGAGGAGCTGGTGGAGGGGGTCCTGGCGTTCCTGGCCGAGCGCGGCTACCCCGACGCCCAGGCCGTGCACAGCGCCGAGGAGTCGCTCATCTTCGCGCTGCCGAAGGAGCTGCGTCGCGACCTGAAGGCGGCCGGGCGCTCCTAGGGGGCCACACCACGAAGCGGTACGCCGCGTAGTTCGCGACGACCGAGACCGATCGCCGACACCTTCGCCACCAGCACCAGGGCCGACCGGTCGTCGCCCCACAGCGACAGCAGCAGCTCGATCACCAGCGGCTGGAGCACCCACATGGTCGATCCGTGGTGGCCACGAAGAGCGCTCCCGCCCGCCAGGACAGCCGGTCCCCGAACGTGAAGCGGCCGTTGGCGACGAAGCTGAGGGCCATGCCGGCGCTGGTCGAGACGACGTTGGCGGCGACCACCCCCAGCGACCGGTGCAGCAGCCAGAAGAGCGTCAGGTCCAGCGCGGTGTTGACGACCCCGACCGTGGCGAAGCGCGTCGCCGTGCGCCCGCTCAGGACGGGTCCCCGGGCAGCCCCCCGCGCGCGGTGAGCGCCAGCGAGTAGAGCGGGCGGTCCTGCGACTCGACGTAGACCCGGCCGAGGTAGCCGCCGATCACGCCCATCATGGTCAGCTGCAACCCGCCCAGCAGGAACATCCCGACGCCGAGGAAGGCCCACCCGGCACCGCCTGGCCGGGGACGAAGAGGCGGACCCACAGCACGTAGCAGGCGGCCGCCACGCTCGCCGCCGAGATCGCCAGGCCCAGCCGCGAGATCAGCCGCAGGGGCAGCGTCGAGAAGCCGAGGATGCCGCTGGTCGCGAAGGCCAGCATCTTGCGCAGCGGGTAGCCGGTGGTGCCCGCGTGCCGGGCGTCGCGGTCGAAGAGCACCGCCTCCTGGCGGAAGCCCACGTTCGCCACGATCCCGCGCAGGAACCGGTCGTGCTCCCGGTAGCGGACCACCTCGGCGACGACCCGGGCGTCCATCAGCCGGAAGTCGCCCACGTTGCGCGGGATGTCGATCGAGGCGAGCCGGGCCAGGAGCCAGTAGAAGAGGTACGCCGTGGCGCGCTTGAACGGGCCGTCCTGCCGGGTCCGGCGCTGGGCGTAGACCACGTCGACGCCCTTCTCCCAGACCCGGATCAGCTCGAGGCTGACGCCGGGCGGGTCCTGGAGGTCGGTGTCCATGACGATCACCGCGTCCGCCCCCGTGGCGGCGTCGAGCCCGGCGGTCACCGCCACCTGGTGGCCGAAGTTGCGCGAGAGCGCCAGCACGGTCACCCGTGGGTCGTCGTGGCGCAGCTCCAGCAGCCGGTCCAGGGAGTCGTCACCGCTCCCGTCGTCGACGTACACGAACTCGAACCGGAGGTCGGGGCGCTCGTCGGTGGCAGCCGCCAGGGCCCGGTGGAAGGCGGCGACGTTCTCGGCCTCGTCGTAGACGGGCAGCACGTAGGCGACGGTGCGGTCGGGACTCATGCGTCCATTGGTAGGAGCCGTGCCTGCGGCTTTCCTGTGAGCGCACCCAGAGCCGGGGATGAGCCACCTGCCCGGCCCCGGGTGTGCTCACGACACGCAGAACTCGTTGCCCTCCGGGTCACGCAGGGTCCTGAAGTAGCCCTCGACGTCGGTGCCGTCGAAGTCCTCGGGGTAGCGGTGGAAGATGCTCGCTCCGGCCTCGAGGAGCCGGTTGACCGCCTCGTCGACCAGGGCCCGGCGCTCCTCCATCGGCCGGGACCGGTCGCGGCCGCCCGGGTAGAGGTCGAGGTGCAGGCGGTTCTTGACGGCCTTCGGCTCCGGCACCGGCTGGAACCAGATCGTCGGCCCGTGACCGTCCGGGTCCATGAGCCGGTCGGACCCGTCGCCGTCGAGGTCAAGCTCGTCGGGAGGGACCCCGACGGAGAGATACCAGTCGTTCCAGGTCGCGTGGCCCTCGGGCGGCGGCTGGACGACGTACCCGAGCGCGGGGCCCCAGAACCTCACCATCACGCTCGGGTCGGCGCAGTCGATCGTGAGCTGCCAGGTGGTCACGGCTCGTCGTCAGCGACTTCGGGCCCCGCATCGCCGTGGCTGCCAGTGTCTCCGGTGTTGTCAACCTCGGCGTTCTCGGGCCGGTTGTCGGGGTCGAGGCGGCGCTTGCGCTCCTCCTCGATCTCGGCGACCTCCTCCTCCGAGGGCTTCATCTCGCGGAAGACCTCGCTCGGGTCGGCACTGCCGGCGCTGCCTTCAGGGTCGTCGTCGGCGTTGAGCTCCTCGAACTCCTTGACGGTCGGCAGCTCCGCGTCGGTGTTGTCGATCTCGGCGTTCTCCGGCCGGTTCTCCGGAGCCAGCCGGCGTTCGCGCTCGGCCTCGATCTCCTCCACCTCGGACTGCGTGGCCTCGTCCTGCTCCTGGCGTGTCTCGCCCACTGCGACCTCCCTCGTAGGGTCCTGGGTCACCCTGCCACGACCCGCGTCAGGCGTCGATCGAGCTCATGTCGCCATAGCGGTCGCCCGCGACGGCGCCGCGGGGGACCGCCTTCTCCAGGGCCACCAGGTCGTCCTCGTCCAGATCGACCGAGGCGGCCCCGACGTTCTCCTCGAGGTACTTCACCCGCTTGGTCCCGGGGAACGGGGCCACGTCGTCCCCCTGGGCGAGCACCCACGCCAGCGCCAGCTGGCCGGGCGTGCAGCCCTTCTGCTCGGCGATCCCGCGGATCTCGGCGACCAGCGCCAGGTTGGCGTCGAGGTTGTCTCCCGAGAAACGGGGGAAGTACGGCGAGCGCCGCGAGTCGTTGTCCTCGAGGGTCCCCGCGTCGGTGATCGCGCCGGTGAGGATGCCGCGGCCCAGCGGGGAGTAGGGAACCAGGCCGATGCCGAGCTCGCGCAGGACCGGGAGGATCTCGTCCTCGAGGTCCCGGGTGAACAGCGAGTACTCCGTCTGCAGCGCGGTGATCGGGTGGGTCGCGTGCGCCTTGCGGATGTTGGCGGCGGAGGCCTCGGAGAGCCCGAGGTGGCGGACCTTGCCCGCCTCGACGAGCTCGGCCATGGCACCGACGGTCTCCTCGATCGGCACGCTCCGGTCGACCCGGTGCTGGTAGTAGAGGTCGATGTGGTCGACGCCGAGACGCTGCAGGGAGGCGTCGCAGGCGGAGCGCACGTACTCCGGCCGGCCGTTGATGCCGACCCGGCTCCCGTCGGGCCGCCGCTCGTTGCCGAACTTGGTCGCGAGCTGGACCTCGTCGCGGCGGCCGGCGATCGCCTTGCCGACGAGCTGCTCGTTGGTGAAGGGGCCGTACATGTCGGCGGTGTCGAGGAACGTCACGCCCAGGTCGAGGGCGCGGTTGATGGTCTCGATGCCCTGCTGCTCGTCACCGGTCCCGTAGAACTCGGACATGCCCATGCAGCCGAGGCCCAGGGTGGAGACGGTGAGCGGGGAGGTGGTCCCGAGGGTGCGCTGCTGAAGTGTCATGCCCCGAGTCAACGCGACGAAGCAGTCTTTTCAAGGGCGGGGGCAGCCCTGGCACCGGCGATCACCCGCGGGGGATGAGGCAACCAGCCCGGAACCAGGACGACGCTGGAGTCCTCACATCGAGCGAAAGAGGAGCTCCTCATGGCAGAAACGAGCACGGGTGCGTCCACGCACAAGGCGCAGCCGGCGACGCAGAGCTGGAACGGGGTGCCCGCCGAGCCGGAGCAGACCGGCTGGATGGGCTGGATCCTGTTCGCGGCCACCATGATGCTGATGCTCGGCATCTTCCACGCCATCCAGGGGCTCGTGGCGCTCTTCCAGGACGAGTACTACCTGGTGGGCAAGAACGGGCTCACGGTGCACGTCGACTACACCACCTGGGGCTGGGTGCACCTGATCCTCGGCATCCTCGTGGCGGGTGCGGGAGCCGGGCTGCTGGCCGGACAGATGTGGGCGCGGATCGTCGGCGTCCTCGTGTGCCTGGCGAGCTCGGTGGTCAACATCGCGTTCCTGGCGGCGTACCCGATCTGGTCGCTGATCATGATCGCGGTCGACATCCTGGTGATCTGGGCGATCACCGTGCACGGCCGCGAGATGAAGGCCAACCGGGCCTGACCCGCAGGTGAGGCCTTCCACGACCTGGGTGGCGGCTCTCTTCGCGGCCGGCTCGACCTGCTTCCTCGTCGCCCCGTTCCCGGGCTTCGTGGAGCTGGTCGGGCAGCAGGCGGACGCCGGGGTCTTCTTCGTGGGGTCGCTGCTGTTCACCTCGGCGGCGACCCTCCAGTGGCTGCCGGTCCACCAGCCGCGCGCCACCGTCTGGTGGAGCAACAGCTGGCAGCTGGTCGGCACCGTCTTCTTCAACGCCACCACCTTCCGGGCCCTCAGCACGGCCACGGACTCCGCCGACTACAACCAGGTCGTGTGGCGGCCGGACGCGTTGGGGTCCGCGTGCTTCCTGGTCTCGGGGTTCCTGGCGTACGCCGTGGCGGCCGGCTCCTGGCGACGCCGTCCACCACGCACCGACGACGGCCGCATCGCCGCGGTGAACCTGGCCGGCTGTGTGGCGTTCGGGGTCTCGGCTGCGGCGGCGTACGTCGTCCCGTCGACGTCGGAGGCGCTGGACGCCCGGCTGGCGAACACGACGACCGCGCTGGGCGCCCTGTGCTTCCTGGTCGGCGCGCTGCTCCTGCTCCGGGGGCAGCGGCTCAGTCGGGCCGGACGCGGCGCCGCCAGGGGAAGGTTCCCTCGATCTCGGTCTCGAGGGAGAAGCTGAGGAAGGTCCGGATCAGCACGATCAGGCCGAGGACCCCGACGTTCTCGAGCGTGGGGTCCACCGCCACCGTGCTCACCAGGTCCGCCGCGACCAGGATCTCCACGGCGATCAGCAGGCCGCCGCCGAAGTTCTGGCGCAGGGCGCGGGCAGCGAGCTGGTTGTCCCGGGAGGCTCGCCAGGTGCTCACGGCGCTGACGACCGCGATCACGAAGGCGATCGTGAGCACGGCCATGGCCGTGAGCTCGAACGCTCGTCCGACGGCGCGTGCCACGTCGTCGAAGGTCATCGGGAGTCAGTGGTGGAAGCCGTCGGGGTGCTCCTCGCGGGGCATCGGCGAGGCGAGGTCGTCGAGGTAGTCGACGGCCGTCCGCAGGTCGGCGAGGAAGAGCTCGGCCATGTCGTGGCTGAAGCCGTTGCGCACCACGATCCTCAGCACGGCGAGGTCCTCGCGCTTGGGCGGCATCGTGTACGCCGGGACCAGCCAGCCGCGCTCGCGCAGCTTGCGGGAGACGTCGTAGACGTCGTACTTCGTGACCCCGTTGCCCATCGAGAAGGTCACCACGGGCAGGTCGCTCCCGTCGGAGATGACGTGGAACTCCGGCATCGCCCGCAGCGTGTCGGCGATGTGGTGGGCCACGTCCTGGCAGGTCTGCTGGACCAGCCGGAAGCCCTCCCGCCCCAGGCGCAGGAACTGGAAGTACTGCAGCACGACCTGGGCACCGGGGCGGGAGAAGTTCAGGGCGAAGGTGGGCATGTCGCCACCGAGGTAGTTCACGTGGAAGACCAGGTCCTCGGGCAGGTACGTCGCGTCGCGCCAGAGCACCCACCCGATCCCGGGGTAGACCAGGCCGAACTTGTGGCCCGAGGTCTGGATGGAGACCACCCGCTCGAGACGGAAGTCCCAGAGCAGGTCCGGTTGCAGGAACGGGGCGATGAAGCCGCCCGACGCGGCGTCCACGTGCACGGGCACGTTGACACCGGAGTCCGCCTGGTAGCGGTCGAGGGCCGCGCAGATCTCCTGCACCGGCTCGTAGGTGCCGTCCATGGTCGACCCGAGGACGGCGACGACGCCGATGGTGTTCTCGTCCACGTGGTCGAGCAGGCGGTCGGCGGTCAGGTGGAAGACGTCGCCCTCCAGCGGGACGTAGCGCGGCTCCACCTCCCAGTAGTTGGCGAACTTCTCCCAGACCACCTGGACGTTGCCGCCCATCACGATGTTGGGCTTGTCGGCGGGCAGCCCGGCGGCGCGGCGGGCGGTCTGCCAGCGGCGCTTGAGCGCGAGCCCGCCGAGCATGCAGCCCTCGGAGCTGCCGGTCGTCGACGTGCCAACGCTGTCGGCCGCGTGCGGCGCGTGCCACAGGTCACCGAGCATGCGCACGCAGCGGGACTCGATCTCCGCGGTCTGCGGGTACTCGTCCTTGTCGATCATGTTCTTGGCGAAGGTCGCCGCGTAGAGGCGGTCCGCCTCGTCGTCCATCCAGGTGGTCACGAAGGTCGCGAGGTTGAAGCGCGCGTTCCCGTCGAGCATGACCTCGTCGAGCACGATCTGGTACGCCGTCTGCGGCAGCATCTCCTGGTCGGGGATCTTGTGCCGCGGCACCTCCACCATGCCCGACCTCGTGAACCGGGGCATCAGGCCCAGGTCAGGCTCCTCGGGCGACTTGCGGCTCTTCCACACTCCCATGACGTGCTCCTCCGATGGACGACCCGTCCATCCTCGGCACCCGCCCGCGGGCACGTCGTCGTCCGTCGTGGATGACCTAGCGGGACCGCCACGGCCCCGGGGAGGGGACGGCGTCAGGCCCGGTCGAGCGCCGAGCGGTAGAACTCCTCGGTGGCGAACGGCCCGCCGACGTGGGCGGCCTCGGCGTCGTCGGCATCGCGTCGGTCGATGCGGTCGGCGAACTCCTCCGCGTCGTCCTGCGGGTCGTAGCCCAGGGCCCGGCCGGCCTCGAGGTCCCACCAGCCACGGGTGTTGGCGGAGATGCCGTAGAGCGCGGCGAAGCCGGGCGCCGGGGTCGTAAGTGACGCCTCGACCATTCGCACGCAGTCGTCGTGCGAGAGCCACGTGCTCAGGTGGCGGACGGTTTCCGGCTCAGGGAGGAAGGAGCCGATCCGGCAGGCCACGGCGTCGAGGCCGTAGCGGTCGGCGTACAGGCTCATCACGGCCTCGGCCGCTACCTTGCCGACGCCGTAGAACGTGTCGGGCCGCGGACGGGTGGTCGTGGTCAGCAGGTCGGGCGCGGGGTGCGCCCGACCGCGTGGTTGGAGGAGGCGTAGACCAGGCGGCGCACGTCGTGCTCGACCATGGCGTCGAGCAGCGCCGCGGTCGTGACCACGTGGGAGGTCAGCGAGTCCGGCAGGCTGCCCTCGCCGGGGTACCCGGCGAGGTGGACCACGGCGTCGAGCCGCTCCTCGGCGAAGACCGCGGCGACCGCGTCGGGGTCTGCGGCGTCCACGAGGTGCCAGGGACCGTCGTTGCCGTCCGGGGCGGGCACCCGGTCCAGGCCGACGACCTCGTGGCCGCGGTCGACGAGGCCGGGGGTGAGGACCCGACCGATGCTGCCGGCTGCGCCGGTGACCAGGACGCGCATCAGATCCTCGGCACGATCCGGCCGAGCAGGTCGCCCATGCGCGAGGCCGCGGCGCGTCCGGCCTCGAGGACCTCTGCGTGGTTGAGCGGCTCGCCGCTGATCCCGGCGGCCAGGTTGGTGACCAGGCTGATGCCGAGGACCTCCATGCCGGCCTCACGGGCGGCGATGGCCTCGAGCGTGGTGCTCATGCCCGCGAGGTGGCCGCCGATGGCGCGGACCATGCCGATCTCGGCAGGCGTCTCGTAGTGAGGGCCGGGGAACTGGACGTAGACCCCCTCGTCGAGGGACGGGTCGACCTCGCGGCACAGCGTGCGCAGCCGGCTGGAGTAGAGGTCGGTGAGGTCGACGAAGTTGGCGCCCTCGATCGGGCTCCTGCCGGTGAGGTTGATGTGGTCGCTGATCAGGACCGGGGTGCCGGGCGTCCAGGTCTCCTTGAGCCCGCCGCAGCCGTTGGTCAGCACGATCGTGCGGCAGCCGGCCGCGGCTGCGGTGCGGACGCCGTGGACGACCGCGCGCACGCCCTTGCCCTCGTAGTAGTGGGTGCGGCTGAGGAAGACCAGGAGGTTCCTGTCGCCGGCGCGGACCGAGCGGATCTTCCCGGAGTGCCCCGCGACCGCTGCGGCCGAGAAGCCGGGCAGGTCGGTGGTGTCGATCTCGGCGGTGGCCTCGCCCAGCGCGTCGACGGCCGGAAGCCAGCCGGAGCCCAGGACCAGGGCGACGTCGTGGTGGGGGACGCCGGTGAGCTCGGCGAGACGGTCGGCGGCCGCCTTGGCCTCTTGCTGCGGGGTCTGCTCGGTCGTGGTGTCGGTCACGGTGGGCGACTCTAGTGCCGAGCGCGGACCGGTCAGAAACTGCGGACCGAATGGCCGTGGCCGGTTGTCGGTGCCCGCGGGCAGGATGCGGCGCATGATCGATCACTTCGGCATCAACTGCTCCGACCTCGCCCGCTCGGCAGCGTTCTACGACTCGGTGCTCGGCACGCTCGGCCACTCCCGGCTCATGGACTTCGGGGTGGCCATCGGCTACGGCACCGCCGGACCGGCGTTCTGGATCAGCGAGCAGCCTGCCGAGGGCCCGGCCTCGGGTCCCAACCGCGAGGTCCACATCGCCTTCGCCGCTCCCGACGCCGCGACCGTGCGGGCGTTCTTCGAGGCAGCCACCTCGCTGGGGGCCGAGGTCCTGCACGAGCCACGGCTCTGGCCGGAGTACCACGAGCACTACTACGGCGCCTTCGTGCGCGACCCGGACGGCAACAACGTGGAAGCCGTCTGCCACACGGCCCAGCCCGGCGACTGAGCCGGTCCGGGCGGCGCTGCCTCAGCGCACCAGCTCGAGCCTCATCACCTCGACCTTGCGCTTGCTGTCCGAGCGCAGCAGCGTGAGCTGGCCGCCGACACCGACGTAGCGGCCGGTGCCACCGTCACGGTGGCGGCGTTGGGGCTGTCGGTGTGCCGGATGCTCCCGTCGAGGTCGATGTGCCCACCTGCCAGGCGGAGCGTGGACTGACTGCTCACCGTGCCGCCGTGGCGGGCGGACACGATCATCTCCACTCCGTCGCCGCTGCCGATGCGCTCACCCGTCGCGTTGTCGAGGATCGGCAGGTCGGTGCCGAGGAAGAGATCGCCCGGTCCCTGGCCCTTGCTACCCGTGTCGATGAACTGCTGGTGGCCGCCCTGCCAGGGGAAGGCAAGGATCATGGTCTGGGCCGCGGGAGAGGAGTCGGTCCCGTGGTCGATGGTCGTCGCGGCGATGGGGGAACCGGCGAGGAGGCTGCTGAAACCCAGCCCTGTGCCCAGCGTGGCAACCCCAAGTCCGATCGTGATGGCGCGTGTCTTCATGGCCCTCTCCCTGATCCGGGCCACCCGGCTGGTGGCCGTGTCGGCAACGTAGGAGCGGGCGGGGCCGATGTCGTCGAGCCGTGGGATGAACCTCGGGCTCAGACCGGTGGTGGACAGAGGGGGTCTCGGAATCCACCTGTGAGGGGAGTCCCGAGCGGCTGCCGCGGGTCTAGCCTGCGGGCATGGGAGTGCTTCCCACCCGCAACGACCTGCTGCTGAGCCTCGGCTTCATGCTCCTCGCCCTGGCGGAGGTCTGGCTGACGCCGCCCCTGGGGCTCTCCGTCGAGCAGCGTTGGGTCGAGTCCCTGGCGCTCGTCCTCGTCTCCCTCTGCTTCGCGTTCCGTCGGGTGCGGCCGACCGCCGCCGCAGTGACGGTGCTGGCGTTGCTCGCCGGTGTCAGCGTCACCCTGACCGACAGCCGCGGGTGGGACATCGCGGTCGTCATGCTGGCGATGTACTCCGCGGCCCGGCACGCGGGACGCGTCGGCGCGTGGTCCGTGCTCGGTGCGGGAGCGGCGTACGGAGTCCTGGTCACTGCACTCGAGGGCTACGAAGGGTTCTGGAACTCGGTCGGGAACTTCCTGTTCTACCTCGTGCTCATGGTCCTCACCCCGTGGGCCGCGGGGCTGGCGCTCCGGCGTCGTCAGGAGCTCAGCCGCGACGACGCGGACCGGGCCGTGGAGGAGGAGCGGACCCGGATCGCCCGGGAGCTCCACGACGTGGTGGGCCACGCGCTGGGCGTGATCGTCGTGCAGGCCGAAGGTGAGCGCGCTGCGCTTCCTGCTGACGCCCCCGAGTCGACCCGCGAGGCGCTGGCCAACATCGCGGGTGCGCTCGCGACGCCCTGTCCGACGTACGTCGTCTCCTGGTCGTGATGCGCACCGACAACGCCCTCGGTCCTCAGCCCGGGCTCGGGGACGTGCCGCGACTGCTGGAAGGGATGACATCGGCCGGTCTCCCGGCCGAGCTCGTCGTGGAGGGCGAGGTCCGGAAGCTGCCTCCGGGCGTGGACCTGTCGGCCTACCGGGTCATCCAGGAGGCCCTCACCAACAGTCTTCGACACTCGCGAGACGCCCGAGCCGCGGTCGTGCTGCGCTATCTCCCCGACGCGATCGACATCGTCGTCACCGACGACGGCCGAGCCGTGCCCAGCGGTGACGCGCGGGGCTTCGGGCTGCTGGGCATGCGTGAGCGTGTCGCGCTCTTCGGAGGGAGCTTCGAGGCCGGCCCGCGGGCCGGGGGCGGCTTCGGTGTCCACGTGACCCTGCCCCGAGGGGAAGGTGCCGGCGATGCCGCTGCGCGTGCTCGTGTGTGACGACCAGGCGCTGGTGCGCGCGGGCTTCGCGAAGCTCCTCGAGGCCACCGACGGGTTCGAGGTGGTGGGTGGGGCGTCGAATGGTGCCGAGGCGGTCGACCAAGCCCGCCGGCTGCTGCCGGACGTGGTGCTCATGGACGTCCGGATGCCCGTCCTCGACGGGATCTCCGCCACCTCACGGATCGTGGCCGCGCACGACAGCAGGGTGCGCGTGCTGGTGCTGACGACCTTCGGCACCGACGACTACGTCGCGGACGCGCTGCGCGCGGGCGCCAGTGGCTTCCTGCTCAAGGACGCTCCCCCCGACAAGCTGGTGGAAGCGGTCCGGGTGGTCGCCCGGGGAGACGCGCTGCTCGACCCGTCCGTGACCCGGAACGTGATCGCCGCGGCGGTCCGCCGCGGGGGCAGGAACCGGGCGTCACGGGTGCTCCTGCGTGGCCTGACCCAGCGCGAGACCGAGACGCTCCAGCTGCTCGCCCGGGGGCTCACCAACGCGGAGATCGCCGATCGGCTCGTCGTCGGCGAGGCCACCGTGAAGACCCACGTGGGCCACCTGTTCACGAAGCTCGACGTCCGGGACCGGGTCCAGGCGGTGATCTTCGCCTACGAGAGCGGCCTGGTGAGCGTCACCGAGGGCGACTGACCCGCACCTCGCTGCGGGTCAGAGACCCGTCGACCGGCAGGGACGCCGGCGCAGCGCCGCGACGTAGTCGGCCGGGGCGTCGGCGGCCTCGGCGGCGTCGGCCAGCACTCCGAGGTACGACGCGGAGGGCAGCCCGCCCTCGTAGGCGTCGAGGACGTAGGTCCAGACCACGATCTCACCGGTCATCGTGGAGACCCGGACCTTCGTCTTGCGGTAGAGCCCCAGGTCGGCGGCCTCCCAGCCGTCCAGCGCCGACTCGTCCTCGCGGGTCACGTCGTAGACCGCCACGAAGACCTGGTCGAAGGGATCCTGGACGATCGTGGACAGGGCGCCGTCCCAGCCGTGCTCCTCACCGCCGAAGGTGAGCCGCCAGCCCTCGAGCCAGCCGGTGGTGCGCATCGGGGAGTGTGGGCAGCGCTCGCCCATGCGGGCGGGATCGAGGTTCGTCCCGTAGGCGGCGTACAGCGTCACGAACGGCAGATTAGTCCCTGCCTTGGTCGCGCGCGGGACCAACTCATAGGCTGGCCGCCGTGACCCACTTCAACGTTCTCGTCCTTGGTGCCGGCCCCGGTGGTTACGTGGCGGCCATTCGCGCAGCCCAGCTCGGCCAGTCCGTGGCCGTCATCGAGGACAAGTACTGGGGCGGAGTCTGCCTCAACGTCGGCTGCATCCCCTCCAAGGCGCTGCTCCGCAACGCCGAGCTGGCCCACGTGCTGACGCACGAGAAGGACAAGTTCGGCATCGAGGGCGACGCCACCATGGCCTTCGGCCCGACGCACAAGCGCAGCCGCCAGGTGTCCGCCGGGATCGTCAAGGGCGTCCACTTCCTGATGAAGAAGAACAAGATCACCGAGATCGACGGGTGGGGCACCCTGACCGGCCCCAAGTCGGTCGACGTCAAGGGCAAGGACGGCAGCACCACGTCGTACACCTGCGACAACCTGATCATCGCTGCCGGTGCGAAGGTCCGCATGCTGCCCGGCATGAGCGCCAGCAAGAACGTCGTGACCTACGAGGAGCAGATCCTCGACGAGAACCTCCCCGGCTCCGTGATCATCGGCGGCTCCGGTGCGATCGGTGTCGAGTTCGCCTACGTGATGAAGAACTTCGGCGTCGACGTGACGATCGTGGAGTTCCTCGACCGCATGGTGCCCACCGAGGACGCCGACGTGTCCAAGGAGCTGCTCAAGCACTACAAGAAGCTCGGCGTGAAGGTCCTGCTCTCGACCAAGGTCGACTCGGTCGAGGACACCGGCTCGGGCGTCAAGGTGACCGTCAGCCCCGCCGGCGGTGGCGACTCGCAGGTCCTCGAGGCCGACAAGATGCTGGCGGCCTTCGGGTTCGCCCCGCGGGTCGAGGGCTACGGCCTGGACGCGGCCGGCGTCGAGGTCACCGAGCGTGGCGCGATCAAGGTCGACGGCCGCGGTCGCACCAACGTCGAGAACGTCTACGCGATCGGCGACGTGACGGGGAAGATGATGCTCGCCCACGCCGCCGAGGCGATGGGCATCGTCGCCGCCGAGACCATCGCGGGCGCGGAGACGCAGGAGATCAACTTCGACATGATCCCGCGGGCGACCTACTGCCAGCCGCAGATCGGCTCGTTCGGCTACTCCGAGGAGCAGGCGAAGGAGAAGGGGTACGACGTCAAGACCGCGACGTTCCCGTTCTCGGCCAACGGCAAGGCCCAGGGCCTCGGCGAGGCGGTCGGCTTCGTCAAGATCGTGGCCGACGCGGAGCACAACGAGTTCCTCGGCGCCCACATGATCGGCCCGGACGTCACCGAGCAGCTGCCGGCGCTGACCCTGGCCCAGCAGTGGGACCTGACCGCGGACGAGGTGGCCCGCAACATCTTCGCCCACCCGACGCTGTCGGAGGCCGTCAAGGAGGCCGTCCACGGCATCGCCGGCCACATGATCAACTTCTGAGACGAGCAGCCGTGCGCGAGGAACGAGCGCGCGGCGTGGGCTCGGCCAGGTCGAGCAGTCGGCGCGGCTGAGGAACGAAGCCGCGGGTCCGACGTGTCGAGACCCGGTGACACGAGAGGAATGGCTGCATGACTGACCACGTCGTCATCATCGGCGGTGGCCCGGGCGGCTACGAGGCGGCGCACGTGGCCGCCCAGCTCGGGGCCGACGTCACCGTCGTCGACACCGACGGCATCGGCGGCTCGGCGGTCCTGACCGACTGCGTGCCGAGCAAGACGCTGATCGCGACGGCCGAGGTGATGAGCGAGCTGGCCGGTGCGGCTGAGCTCGGGGTGAACTTCCAGGACCTGGAGGGCGACGCCGCGACGACGATCCGGGTCGACCTGGAGCGCGTCAACGCCCGCGTCAAGCAGCTCGCCTCGGACCAGTCCAGCGACATCGCCCGCCGGCTCATCCGCGACGGCGTCAAGATCGTGCAGGGCCGCGGCCGGCTCGACGGCACGGGCCGGGTGGTGGTCACCGGGACCGACGGCGGCGAGCAGGTGCTCGAGGCCGACGCGGTGCTGCTCGCGACCGGCGCCGCGCCCCGCACCCTGCCGACCGCGCAGCCCGACGGCGAGCGGATCCTGACCTGGGAGCAGGTCTACGACCTCACCGAGAAGCCGTCCGAGCTGATCGTGGTCGGCTCCGGGTGACCGGCGCGGAGTTCGCCAGCGCCTACCTGAACCTCGGGATCCCGGTCACGCTGGTCTCCTCGCGCGACCGGGTGCTGCCCGGCGAGGACGCCGACGCCGCCGCGGTGCTCGAGGAGGTCCTGACCCGGCGCGGCATGAACGTGCTGTCGAAGTCGCGCATGGAGTCGGTGACCCGGTCCGGCGACACCGTGACCGTGACGCTGACCGACGGCCGGACCGTCGAGGGTTCGCACTGCATCCTCGCGCTCGGGTCGGTGCCCAACACCGACGACATGGGCCTGCAGGAGGCGGGCGTCGTACTCGACGACGGTGGCTTCATCGAGGTCGATCGGGTCTCGCGCACCTCCGCCCGAGGCGTGTACGCCGCCGGCGACTGCACCGGCGTCCTGATGCTCGCCTCGGTGGCGGCGATGCAGGGCCGGATCGCGATGTGGCACTTCCTCGGTGACACCGTGCACCCGCTGGACCTGAAGAAGGTCTCCTCCAACGTCTTCACCGCGCCTGAGATCGCCACCGTCGGCTGGTCCCAGAAGTCGGTCGACAACGGCGAGATGCAGGCGGAAGTCGTGATGCTCCCGCTGTCGGGCAATCCGCGCGCCAAGATGCAGGGCGTGCACGACGGCTTCGTGAAGCTCTTCTGCCGCCCCGGCACCGGCATCGTCGTCGGGGGCGTGGTGGTCGGCCCGCGGGCCAGCGAGCTCATCCACCCGGTGTCGATCGCGGTGGCGGAGTCGCTGACCGCCGACCAGCTCGCGCAGGCCTTCACCGTCTACCCGTCGATGAGCGGGTCCATCGCCGAGGCGGCGCGCAGGCTGCACCGGGTCTGACCGGCCCCCGACAGCGCGTCCTGGTTGCGGCCCCGGGTTCCGCCGTGGTCGGATCGGGGCCCGGCGACCGCGCCGGGGGAGATCTCGGGGGAGACCGATGAAGCGCAGCAGCACCGTCCTGGCCCTGGCCGCCACCGTCGCCGCCACACTCGTGGGCTCCTCGCCCGCATCGGCCGACACGCCGTACACCGTGCCGACCCCGGCCACCATCACCATCACGGGCGATGGCTACGGCCACGGCAAGGGCATGTCGCAGTACGGCGCGTACGGCGCCGCGCGCCAAGGGCTGACCTTCAAGCAGATCGTGTCGTTCTACTACCCCGGCACCGCGCTGGGCGAGACGGGCGGCCAGGTCAAGGTGCTGATCAGCGCCGACGACGACCGGGACCTGGTGGTCGATGCCGCCCGCGGTCTGACCGTGCGCGCGCTGGCCTCGGGCAGGTCCTGGAAGCCCGACGTCCCACGGGCCTCGCGGTGGCGGATCCTGCCCTCCGGCTCCCGCACCCAGATCTCCTACCGGACCTCGGGCTGGCACTCCGGGCGCACCGTGCGCGGTGATGTCCAGCTCTCCGCCGGCAGCCGCCCGCTCACGCTGCGCACGCCCGACGGGCCGGTCGCCTACCGCGGGGCGCTGCGCTCGACGTTCCACAAGGACACCCGGGTGACCGTCAACGTGGTGCCGATGGAGAGCTACGTGCGCGGCGTGGTGCCCAGCGAGATGTACGCCTCCTGGCCGCAGCAGGCGCTGCGCGCGCAGGCCGTGGCGTCGCGGACCTACGCGGCCTACGAGCGGGAGCACACCAGCAACACCGCCTACGACCTCTGTGACACCGCGGCCTGCCAGGCCTACGGCGGCTACACCGGCGAGGCGGCCAGCTCCGACGACGCCGTGGCGGCCACGGCCCGGAGGATCGTGACCTACCAGGGCGCGACGGCCTTCGCGCAGTTCTCGGCCAGCAACGGCGGGTGGACGGTGGCCGGCCAGTTCCCCTACCTGCCGGCGCAGCAGGACCCGTACGAGGGGACGTCGAAGGACTACTACGGCTGGACGGTCACGCTGACCGACGCCGACATCGAGAAGGCGTTCAACCTCGAGAACCTCACCTCCATCGGCATCGAGACCCGCGACGGCAACGACCGCGACGACAGCCGCGACGGCCGGGTGGAGACCGTGCGGCTGGTCAGCTCGGGCGGCTTCGACGGCACCGTCTCGGGCGAGAAGTTCCGCAGCAAGTTCGGCATGAGGTCGACGCTGTTCAGCATCGACCGCGTCGAGTGAGACTGGGTGTCGTGACTGGGGTGTCGTATCTGTGCATCGTCGTTCGTGGTGGGGGTAGGAGGCGGTCGCAGCGACCGCCCGGAACAGAGGAGAAGCGTGATGACGCACTACCTGCTGAGCGTGCACGGACCCGCCGAGATGGAGGAGTTCGGCAGCTACGGCTCCAAGGAGGAGATGGAGGCGGCGTTCGCCGCGACCGGCGCCTTCAACGACAAGCTCCGCGCCGACGGCTACTGGGTCTTCGCCGGTGGGCTCCAATCGGCATCGACGGCGACCGTCGTGGACGGTCGCGGTGAGACGCCGGTGATGACCGACGGTCCCTACCTCGAGTCCAAGGAGGTCATCGGGGGCTTCTGGGTCATCGACGCCCCCGACCTCGACGTGGCGCTCAGGCTCGCGGCCGAGGGGTCGAAGGCGTGCCGGGGCAAGGTCGAGGTCCGTCCCTTCGAAGGCCTGGCCTGAGCCGGCCCGACCGGGCGCCCCGACTACGGCAGAGCAGAGCGATGGAGGACGGGACGGCGGCCGTCGAGCGGGTCTTCCGCGAGGAGTACGGCCGCCTGATCGCCTCGCTCGTCCGCCGATTCGGTGACATCGACATCGCCGAGGAGGCGGCGGGCGAGGCGCTCGTCGCAGCCCTGGAGAAGTGGCCGGAGTCCGGGGTGCCTCCCAACCCCGGCGGCTGGCTCACCACCACCGCGAGCAACCGCGCGATCGACCGGATCCGCCGCGAGCAGAAGCGCGACGCCAAGCACCAGGCGGCCCTGATGACCTACGACGACACACCCCACGAGCCCACCGGGCCGGTCGAGGACGACCGGTTGCGGCTGATCTTCACCTGCTGCCACCCGGCGCTCGCGCCCGAGGCGCGGGTCGCGCTGACCCTCCGGCTGCTCGGCGGGCTGACCGTGGCCGAGATCGCCCAGGCGTTCCTCGTGCCGGAGACGACCATGGGTCAGCGGATCACCCGGGCGAAGAAGAAGATCGCGGCGGCCAAGGTGCCCTACCGGGTGCCCGAGGCCGCCGACCTCCCGGAGCGGCTGGGCGGGGTGCTGGCGGTGCTCTTCCTCGTCTTCAACGAGGGCTACCTCGCCACCGGCGACGGCGACCCGATCCGCGCCGAGCTCACGGGCGAGGCCATCCGGTTGACCCGCATCCTGCGGCAGCTGCTGCCCGAGGAGCCGGAAGTGACCGGCCTGCTCGGGCTCGAGGTGCTCATCGAGGCCCGGCGCGACGCCCGGGTGCGGAACGGGCAGCTGGTCCGGCTCGACGAGCAGGACCGCACCGGCTGGGACCGCGTGCTGGTCGCCGAGGGCCACGACCTGGTCCGCCAGTGCCTCGCGATCAACCGCCCCGGCCGCTACCAGATCCTCGCCGCGATCAACGCCGTGCACACCGACGCCCCGACCGCGGCCGACACGGACTGGGCGCAGGTGGTCGCGCTCTACGACCAGCTGACCCGGCTCGACCCGTCGCCCATCGTCGCCCTCAACCGGGCGGTGGCGGTCGCGGAGCTGGACGGTCCCGCGGTCGGTCTCGCTCTGGTCGACCGGCTGCCCCTGACGGGCTACCACGCGTGGCACGCAGTCCGGGCCGACCTGCTCCGCAGGCTCGGCCGGAGCGCCGAGGCGAAGGAGGCGTACGACGCCGCGATCGACTCCACCCAGAACTCCGCCGAGCGCGCCTACCTGAGCAGGAAGCGCGGCGAGCTCGTCTGACCGGCCCGGCCTGGCACAACCCTCTGACGCGCTCAACGCGCAGCGGGGCCACGTCCACGACGAGACCACCTGCGCCGACGAAGCACGGTGGTCACCGGCCGGGACCTGTCGCACACCGCACAGTCCGGCCTCCCACACGTCGTCGCCTCACCATCCGTCAACAGCGTCAACGCCTCGTCGAGGAACTGGTCCACGAGCTCCGGACGAGGTCGGAGCGACCGTCGCCGACCGCCGCGTTGACCTCCCACACGTAGGCGTCGTGCAGCCTGCGAAGTCGCTCTCCATCGCCCATGACCCGCCTCCGACCGGCGAGCCCGGCTGTGGAGCCGTTCGGGTCCGCCGCCTCCAGTGCGCCGCCCGGGCCCGGATGTCCCTCGCGCAGGGCGGAGACACCTGACAGGGTGAACCGATGCTGAAGCAGGTGGCGGACGGCGTGTGGGTCCGGCAGAGCGAGTGGGTCTGGAGCAATGCCGTCGTGGTGCGCGGGGATGCGGGGCTGATCCTGGTTGATCCCGGCATCGACGGTGCCGACCTGGACCAGCTCGCCGATGACGTGGACCGGCTCGACATCCCGGTGGTTGCCGGGTTCTCCACCCATCCCCACTGGGACCACCTGCTGTGGCACTCCCGGTTCGGCGACGTGCCGCGCTACGCCACGGCCGCGGGCGCCCGTGCTGCCGGTGAAGCCCGAGAGCGCGCGCAGGAGATGGCGGCCCAGAGCGCGACGGGGATCCCTCTCGAGCTGGTCGCGCGCACCACCCCGCTGCCGGTCGGCGGCGGACCGGTGCCCGGCGAGATCGTCGAGCACGAGGCGCACGCCGTCGGCCACGCCGCGGTCCTCCTCGCGGACCGAGGTGTGCTGGTCGCCGGCGACATGCTCTCCGACGTCCTGATCCCGCTCCTCGACCCGGGCCGCCCCGGTCAGGTGAGCGCGTACCAGACGGCACTCGACCGGCTGGGCGAGGTCGCCCGGCAGGTCGATGTCCTCGTCCCCGGCCACGGCGCCGTTGCCGAGGGTCCCGAGGTGGCGGCCCGCCTCGCCTCCGATCTCGCCTACCTCGACGCGCTGCGGCGTGGAGGGGAAGCGGTCGACGCGCGTCTGGACCAGGACTGGCTGTCCGGCATCCACCAGTCGAACCTGGAGCTGGCCCGACACGCGCCCGGATGAACCTCGGCGTCAGGACAACCGCTTCCAGAGGCCCTCCGACACGATCTCGACGGTGCCATCGACCACCGTGATCGCCGTCTGGTCGTCGATGGCGTACGCCGGGCCGGAGATGCCGGCCGCCCATTGCTCAGCCTCGGCCATGGAGTTGCCCGGAAGGCCGTCCGGGGCCAGGTGCGGACAGATCGAGAAGTCGACGATGCCCAGCGTGCTGTCATCACCGGTCGCGGGTCTCCATTGGATGAAGTCCTCCCCGACCTCGGGGGTCATCACCATGCTGCCGGCGCTGAGCCCCACCCACACCATCTCGCTCAGCGTCGGTAGCAGGTCCGCGAGTCCGGACTCCCGCATCCAGTGGCAGAGATAGAGGACGTCGCCGCCGGCCACCAGCAAGACGTCCGTCTCCTTCACCAGCGGCACCCAGCGCTCTTCGTCGATGCTGGGCAGTGCAGTCAGCTCCAGCACGCCCACCGACTTCCAGCCCAGGTCGACCATCGGGTTCTCGGAGTTACCGCTGATGAACTGCCAGACCTTCTCGCCGGGGCCGACCCAGGGATGCCCGTACTGGGCGGTGGGGATGCACAGTGCGGTGGAGTCGCCGATCGGCTTGCCGAGCAGATCGACCAGCGCCTCGCGGATGGTGGGGTTCGTGACGCCCCCGGACGTGAGGAGAAGCTTCACTGTTCCTCCTGGATCGATCGCTGTGGACGGGTGTGGCATACGGACCGAGCAGCGCCCCGAGACTCATCGGTCGTCGGGGCCGGGTGCGTGTCCACGACGATAGGTTGCAGGCGTGGAACAGGGTGACCGGCCTCGACACGCCTCTTCGTTCGGCACGGCTGCGGTCGCGTACGCGGAGCATCGCCCTGACTACGCACGAGCCGCAGTTGCGTGGGCCCTGGAACCAGCGCCAGGTCCGCGGGTGCTCGACCTCGGCGCCGGGACCGGCAAGCTCACCGCCACCCTGGTCGCGGTGGGCGCCGAGGCCACGGCGGTCGAGCCGGACGCTGCGATGCTGGCCGAGCTGCGCGGATCGCTTCCGGGGGTCCGCGCCCTGTCGGGCAGCGCCGAGGCGATACCGCTGCCGGACGCGTGCGTCGACGCCGTGGTGGCCGGCAATGCCATGCACTGGTTCGACATGGATGTCGCGGGGCCCGAGATCGCGAGGGTCCTGGTGCCCGGCGGCACCCTCTCCGGTCTGTGGAACGTGATGGACGATCGGGTCGACTGGGTCGCCGCTCTCGCGCGAGTCAGCGGGAGCGAGGCCATCGGTCCGCGTGACACGCCAGCCGGGTGGCGCGCCGAGACGGCGACCGCACACCTTCCCACGGCTGCTGCGGCCGCTCGGTTCGGTTCACCGGAGCAGAGGGAGTTCCCGCACGGGCAACGGCGCACGGCCGACTCTCTCGTGGCAACGCTCGCCACCAGGGCGGGGATGCTGGTCATGCCGGAACGGGAACGGCTGACCCGGCTCCGCCGGGTCAGGGCCTTCCTCGGGAGCAGGCCGGAGACCGCCGAGGGCGAGTTCGTCCTCCCCATGCGGACCTGCGTCCTGCGGGTCCGGCGGCTGTGAGGACCCCCAGCCGAAGCGCGTGACCGGCAAGCGAAAATGACTGGTCCTGAGGCCTTGGTGTGTCTAGGTTCGCCCGGTGGCCTTGGAATGGGAACAGGTGATCGTCCACTCGTCGGATCCAGTGAGCCTGGGACAGTGGTGGGCCGACGCGCTCGGCTGGGTCGTCGTCCACTCGTCCGCTGACGAGTTCGAGATCCGGCCGGAGCCCGATCGCACGCCGGGCCTGGACTTCGTCCGGCTCGATGAGGAGAAGAAGGCCAAGAGCCGACTGCACCTCGACTTCCGGCCCGATGACCAGGCCGCCGAGGTGGCTCGTCTGGTCGCTCACGGTGCGCGGCGGGTGGACATCGGCCAGGGGGATCGGCCGTGGGTGGTGCTGGCGGACCCCGAGGGCAACGAGTTCTGCGTCCTCGGCCAGTGACGGCAACGGGCGGGACGATCACGCGATCCTGGCGCACGAACCGCGTGGCGGCTCGTCGGTCCAGTGTGGCCTCGGGTAGGAACGAACCCGTGCTGCCTGCGAGGTCACGATGACCGCCAACGACTACGACAGCTTCGCGGACGCCTACTCCGCGGAGAACGAGTCCAACCTCTTCAACGCGTACTACGAGCGACCCGCGATGCTCCGCCTCGCCGGCGACGTCTCCGGCCGCCGGGTGCTCGACGCGGGGTGCGGATCCGGTCCGCTGTCGGCCATGCTTCGCGCGAAGGGTGCCGTCGTCACCGGCGTCGACGTGAGCGCAGCCATGGTCGACCTGGCCCGCCAGAGGCTCGGTGCGGACGCCGACCTGCGCGTCGCGGACCTCGGTGGCCCCCTGCCGTTCCCCGACGCCGAGTTCGATGACGTCGTGGCATCCCTCGTCCTGCACTACTTCGAGGACTGGGGCGGCCCACTCTCGGAGCTGCGGCGGGTGCTGAAGCCGGGCGGTCGACTGATGGTCTCGGTCAACCACCCCTCCGCCTACGCGATCGTGTACCCCGAGGCCGACTACTTCGCGGTGACCGAGTACTCCGAGGACTACACGTTCGACGGAGACGTGACGTGGCTGACCTTCTGGCACCGGCCACTGCACGCCATGACGGATGCCTTCGCTGCCGCGGGGTTCCGCATCGCCACCGTCAGCGAGCCACCGCCGGCGCCCGACACCCCACCAGAGGTGCTTCCCCCCGGCCTGGAGCCAGGCAGGTCGTTCATGTGCTTTCTCTTCTTCGTCCTCGAGGCCGTCTGAGACCGTGCTTCCGCCCGGACACACTGCTCGGCTTGCCGGGCTTGCTCAGACCCTGAGCTGCTCCAGCAGCGTCCCGTGCTCCCACTCGAGCTCCCGGGCCTCCGCGCGGTCACGATCGCGTCGATCCCGGAGCTCTGCGAGGGCGCCGAGCAGTTCAGTCGCCGAGAACTGAATCTCCGGCACCTCGGGCCAGTGGCTGCTTGCCGGGTGTCCCGGCGGGTCGATGTGGTGGCGGAAGCCAGCACCCGTCACCAGGCGGAAGGAGCCCGAGTCGTCGGTCTCGACCCCGAACCCTGGGGCGTGCTTGGCCTTGTGGCCGCGCTTGCAGCCGGGTCACAGCTGGCTGGTGGACGTCTCGCGCTCGGGCCAGGGGATCCGGTGGTCGAGCTCCACTCCGGTGGCCGGCGCGCTGCAGGCCGGTTCGAAGCACGAGCCCCACTCCGCCACCACGTGCCGCCAGATCGGCGGCGTCGGCTTGTACGACGTGGTCGACAGCTCGACCATCCGTCCCGCCGGATCGGTCAGCATCCGGTGCCAGGTGGCATCCGGCTGCGACGCGATCGCCCGGGCGAGCCCGGCGGGCACGATGGTGCCGCCCGAGAGCTCACCCGGCTCGTCGGCGATCCCCATGACCGTCTGGACCGGCACGGTCAGGTTGATGATCGGGCGCGCGTACGACGGGGTGGGCACCCCTTCCTCGCGCCCCACGAGAAGGTCCATCGCGAGGTCGGACTTGAGCTGCTCGATCGTCCGCCCGTCGCCTTGGCGGCGCAGGTCCCTGGCGGCCAGGGTCAGCCGGTGGTCGGCCAGCCGCACCTGGTCGACCGTCGAGGTGATGCCGAGGTGGGCCATGCCGTCCTCGAGGTCGCTCGCCCGCGTCCGTCGCCCGGCGTGTGCCTTGCGGTGTCGCTCCGCGGCGTCTGCGGCGCGGACCCGGTTGATCTCGTAGGTCAGCTTGTTGCGCAGCTGCTTGGGCGTGCACGCCACCACGGCAGGCACTCCGGGCAGGCCGTGGGCGTCGCTGAGGTGCCGCTCCAGGAACGCCGAGATGCGCGCCGCGAGCTTGAAGAGCTGGACCGGGTCGCTCACTGCGTGCCGGACGTTGTCTGCGATGACCGAGGCGCGGTAGGTGTCCAGCTGTCCCGACAGGCACAGGTCCCACACCCGGGTGAAGTGCGAGGACAGGAACAGTGCGACGTTCAGCTCGTGCCTCACCCGCCCCTCGCCGAGCCCCCACAGCGCCGACACCTCGACGACGGTCTCCTGACGCGGGGTCAGGGTGAAGTGCGGTGAGACCGCCTCCCGCGCCCGGTGGTCCGCGTCGCGCCGTCGGTGGAACTCCACCAGCCGGGCCCAGCGCCGGGGCCGACGCTCGCGCCTCCGCCACCCCGCCCCGTCGGCCACCCCACGGGCCAGCAGGTCGTGGTCGTCCACCGCTCCGAGATCGAGGTCAGGGTCCATCGTCAGCACCTTCCGAGAAACGTTCGACCCCTCGAGAGGAACGCTAGTGCCGACCACCGACAGCCCGGGGAAGGTTCAGTCGCTGCGGACTGAAAGGTCAGTTGAGCGCCTGGAACGCCTGGTAGACCATCAGCGCCGGCCAGAAGATGCCCTCGAAGAACACCAGGACGTACTGCCAGAAGGTGTCGGCCTGCTGCCAGAACCACACCCAGGCGCCGAAGATGCCGAGTCCGTAGATCGCGCCACTGCCCGCGGCGGCGCCGGTGTTGTTGGCCATGTGGTCCACGATGCGGCCCGGGCCCGTGTGCCTGTAGTGCCGGTTGGCCGGAGCCGGCGGGACGAGTGGCCGCAGGAACTACAGATCTGTAGTTCATCCATGTGAATTGCGGGGCTGCTGTGACTCATGGTGCGATGAGTGCTTCACACCCATCCCTGTAGTCACAGCAGCCCCGGGGGACCCTGACAATGAACACCACTCGACGGCGCACGGCCCGCGCCGGCATCCTCCTCGCCGCGACCCTGGTGGCCACCACCGCCGGCCCCGCGCACGCCGCCGGGAACAGCTGGGACGTGCCGCACCAGGCCACCATCACGATCCGAGGCCACGGGTTCGGGCACGGCCACGGGATGTCGCAGTACGGCGCCGAGGGCGCGGCCCGGCAGGGCCTGACGTACAAGCAGATCGCGGACTTCTACTACCGCGGCACGAGCTGGGGCACCACCAAGGGCCGGGTCGACGTGCTCATCACCGGCGACACCACCGACGACCTGGTGGTGCTCGCGCGCAAGGGCCTGGTGCTGCGCGACCGCGCCTCCGGCGAGAAGACCGAGCTCCCCGACAACGGCGCCACCCGCTGGCGGATCGTGCCGACCGCCGACGGTGGGGGGCGGGTGGGCTACCTCGAGGGCAGCTGGCACCCCTTCACGACGCTGAAGGGGGAGGGGGAGTTCTCGGCGCACGCCAAGCCGGTCACCCTCGTCACCCCGAGCGGCAACCGCGCCTACCGGGGCCGCCTCCGTGCGGTCGCGACCTCGGCCGGCTCGACGGCCCGGAGCACCGTCAACGACGTCTCGATGGAGAGCTACGTCAAGGGGGTCGTGCCCCTGGAGATGCCGGCGCTGTGGAGCCCCGAGGCCGTCCGTGCCCAGGCCGTCGCGGCCCGCACCTACGCGGCCTACGAGCGCGACCACCCGCTCGGGTCGGACTACCAGATCTGCGACACGTCGTCCTGCCAGGTCTACGGCGGGTACGACGCCGAGCACCCCGCCTCCAACGACGCGGTCGACGCCACCCGCCAGCAGGTCCTGCTCGCGAACGGCGACCCGGCCTTCACGCAGTTCGGGGCCAGCTCGGGAGGCTGGACCTCCGCCGGGTCGGTGACCTACCTCCCCGCCCGCAAGGACCCCTACGACGGGTGGTCCGGCAACCCGGTCCACTCCTGGAAGGTGACGGTCCCCGACACCACCATCGAGAACGCCTGGCCGGCGCTCGGCGACCTCACCCGCATCGTGGTGACGAAGCGGGACGGCAACGGCGACTGGGGCGGCCGGATCTGGTCGATGACGCTGGTGGGCAGCAAGAAGAAGGTCGCCGTCTCCGGTGACACCTTCCGCGCGGTGCTGGGCCTGCGGTCCACCTGGGTGACGTTCGGGGTCGCCCAGCGATCCGGCCGCGCCCCAGCCCCCACGCAGCGCGCCGACGACTCGCTGATGGCCGCCGACCTGGAGCGCTAGCAGACTCGGCCGGCGAACGTCAGTCCCTACTTGGCGAAGCGCGAGACGAAGTCGAGCGAGACCTGGGCGACCTCCCGCCAGCCGCTGTCGATGGTGAGCGAGTGTCCCCGGTTCTCGATCTCCTTGAACTCGGTGACGTTCTCCGCGTTCTTGCGCTGCTTCTTGAAGGTGGCGTTGGCGATGGCGTGCGGCACCTGGTGGTCCTTCTCGCCGGAGATGATCAGCATCGGACCGCGGTCGGGGTTCTTCTTGTCCGCCTTGAGCTCGGTTCCCGGGTTGATGTTGGCGAACGCGGCCTGGAAGACAGGGACCCCGGAGCCGGCGACGTGGAAGGTGTCGTAGAGCTCGTGGGCCTCCTCCTCGCTGACGGCGTTGGCGAAGCCGAAGCGGAACTGGTCGAAGGTCAACGTGACGGCCTTGCGCCTGTTGGCCGGGTTCCCGAGGACGGCGGCGGAGGACTTGAGGGCTGCCGGGGGCAGGGGCAGCACGCCGCGCAAGGGGGCGGGATCGATCGCGACCGTGGCCGCTGACAGGCCGCGACCGGCCAGGATCTGCACGAGCAGCCCGCCGAACGAGTGGCCGATGACGACAGGTTTGACCGTGAGTCTCTCGATGACGGCCTGCTGGTAGGCCGCGACGTCGCCCACGCCCTTGCCGGCGAACTGCTCGGGATGCTCGCGTGCCTCTGCCACGGTGCCGGGATCGTCCGGCCAGCCCGGGGTGACGGCCGCGAACCCCGCCTCTTCGAAGAACTCTGCCCAGCGATCCCAGCTGCTGTCGAGCAGCCAGAGCCCGTGGACGAACACGACCGGGGTCTTCCCGCTCTCGTTCGCGCGCCTGATCTCGTCGAGCTCGGACTCGGTCAGGGTGATGTGCTGCGTGACTGCCATAGGGGTGCTCCCGCCCACCGTGGAACCCCGAGAAAGACCTCAGTCTGCCCCGGGTGACCCGATGGCGCCAGCGTTCGGCAGCGCTGCCGTCAGCCCAGCACCAGCACCAGGTCACCGCCGTCGACGGCCTGGGTGCCGCCGAGGGCGAGGCGCTGCACGGTGCCGGCGACCGGCGCGGTGATCGAGGCCTCCATCTTCATCGCCTCGATCGTCGCGACCGTGTCCCCCGCGGCGACCTCGTCGCCCTCGGCCACCACGAGGGTGACCACGCCCTGGAAGGGTGCGGCGACGTGACCCGGCTTGGAGGTGTCGGCCTTCTCGGCGGCGGCGACCTCGGCGGCGACGTTGCGGTCGCGCACGCTGATCGGCCGCAGCTGGCCGTTGATCGTGGCCATCACGGTGCGGAAGCCGCGCTCGTCCGGGTCGCTGATCGCCTGGACCCCCAGGATCAGGGTCTTGCCCTCGTCGATCTCGACCTCGTGTTCCTCGCCCTGGCGCAGGCCGTAGAGGTAGTCCAGCGTCGGGAGGACCGACAGGTCGCCGTAGGTCTCGCGCGACTCGGTGAACTCCCGGGTCGGGCCGGCGAAGAGCAGCTCGTTGAGGGTGCGGCGGGTCGCCGTCCGCAGCCCCTCGGCCTGCTCCTCGGTCAGCTTCTCGGCCGGCGCCTTCCAGCTGCGGCCCGCGAGCGCCTTGGTGCGGAACGGCTCCGGCCAGCCGCCGGGCGGGTCGCCCAGCTCGCCGTTCAGGAAGCCGATGACCGAGTCGGGGATGTCGAACTTCGCCGGGTCCTCCGCGAACTCCTCGGGGTCGGCTCCGACCGCGACCAGGTGCAGGGCCAGGTCGCCGACGACCTTCGAGGACGGGGTGACCTTGACGATGTTGCCGAGGATGTCGTTCGCCGCGGCGTACATGTCCTCGATCTGCTCGAACTTCTCACCGAGGCCCAGCGCGATCGCCTGCTGGCGCAGGTTGGACAGCTGACCGCCGGGGATCTCGTGGGTGTAGACCCGCCCGGTCGGCGACGGCAGCCCGGACTCGAAGGGCGCGTAGACGCGCCGGGTCGCCTCCCAGTAGGGCTCCAACGCGCAGACGGCCTCGAGCGACAGCCCGGTCTCCCGGTCGCTGTGGTCGGTGGCGGAGACCAGCGCGGACAGCGGCGGCTGCGACGTGGTGCCCGCCATCGAGGCGGTCGCCGCGTCGACGGCGTCGACCCCGGCGTCGATGGCCGCGAGCAGGGTGCCGAGCTGGCCACCGGGGGTGTCGTGGGTGTGCAGGTGCACGGGCAGGTCGAACCGGTCGCGCAGCGCGCTCACCAGGGTGCGCGCGGCGGGGGCCCGCAGCAGCCCGGCCATGTCCTTGATCGCGAGGACGTGGGCGCCCGCGTCGACGATCCGCTCGGCGAGTCCGAGGTAGTAGTCGAGCGTGTAGAGCCGCTCGTCCGGGTTCGACAGGTCGCCGGTGTAGCACAGCGCGACCTCGGCGACCGCCGTCCCGGTGCTCCGGACCGCCTGGATGGCCGGCCGCATCTGCTCCACGTCGTTGAGCGCGTCGAAGATCCGGAAGACGTCGATGCCGGTGGCCGCCGCCTCCTCGACGAAGGCGTCGGTGACCTCGGTGGGGTACGGCGTGTAGCCGACCGTGTTGCGGCCGCGCAGCAGCATCTGCAGGCAGACGTTGGGGACCGCCTGGCGCAGCTTGGCCAGCCGCTCCCACGGGTCCTCGGCCAGGAAGCGCAGCGCCACGTCGTACGTCGCGCCGCCCCAGGCCTCCAGCGACCACAGCTCCGGCGTGGTGTGTGCGACGTGGCCGGCGACCGCCAGCAGGTCGCGGGTGCGGACCCGGGTGGCCAGCAGGGACTGGTGCGCGTCGCGGAACGTCGTGTCGGTGACCGCCACCCGGGTCTGCTCGCGCAGGCGCCGCGCGAACTCCTCCGGGCCGACCTCCAGGAGCAGCTGGCGCGAGCCGTCGGGGGCGGGCACCTCCAGGTTGACGTCGGGAAGCTTGGTGACCGGGTCGATGCTGACCGGCGCGGGGCCGTGCGGCTGGTTGACGGTGATGTCGGCGAGGTAGGTCAGCAGCTTGCTGCCGCGGTCGCCCTTGCCCCGCGCCGCGAGCAGCTGCGGGTGGGTCTCGATGAACGAGGTGGTGACACGGCCGCCGGCGAAGTCGGGGTCCTCGAGCACGGCCTGGAGGAAGGCGATGTTGGTGGAGACGCCGCGGATGCGGAACTCCGCCACCGCGCGCCGGGCCTTCTCGACGGCCTTCTCGAAGGTGCGGCCTCGGCAGGTGAGCTTCGCCAGCATCGAGTCGAAGTGGGCGGAGACCTCGGCGCCGGTGTAGACGGTGCCGCCGTCGACCCGGACCCCGGATCCGCCGGGGGAGCGGTAGGTGGTGATCTTGCCGGTGTCGGGCCGGAAGTTGTTGGCCGGGTCCTCGGTGGTCACCCGGCACTGCAGCGCCGCGCCGCGCAGCACGATGTCGTCCTGCGCGAGGCCGAGGTCGGCGAGCGTCTCACCGGAGGCGATGCGCAGCTGGGACTGCACGAGGTCGACGTCGGTGACCTCCTCGGTCACCGTGTGCTCGACCTGGATGCGGGGGTTCATCTCGATGAAGACGTAGTTGCCCTCGGGGTCGAGCAGGAACTCCACGGTGCCGGCGTTGCGGTAGCCGATCTCCGTGGCGAAGCGCACCGCGTCGGCGCAGATCCGGTCCCGCAGCTCCGGGTCGAGGTTTGGCGCCGGCGCGATCTCGACGACCTTCTGGTGGCGTCGCTGCACCGAGCAGTCCCGCTCGAAGAGGTGGATCACGTTGCCCTCGGCGTCGGCGAGGATCTGCACCTCGATGTGCCGCGGGTCCACGACCGCCTGCTCGATGAAGACGGTCGGGTCGCCGAACGCGCCCTCCGCCTCGCGCATGCAGGTCTCGACGGCCTCGCGCAGGTCCCCGGGCTCGTCGACCCTGCGCATGCCGCGGCCGCCGCCACCGGCCACGGCCTTGACGAAGAGCGGGTACGGCAGCCCTCCGTCCTGGGTGGCGGCGGCCTCCACCAGCGCGTCGACGTCGGTCGAGGGGTCCACGAGGCCAGCGTCGGGACCGGCGGCCTTGGCCGCAGCGATCGCGCGGGCCTTGTTGCCCGTCAGCGTGAGCACCTCGGCGGTGGGCCCGATGAACGTGATGCCGGCGTTGGCGCACGCCTCGGCGAGCGCGGGGTTCTCCGAGAGGAAGCCGTAGCCCGGGTAGACCGCGTCCGCGCCGGCCCGTTGGGCGACGGCGACGATGGCGTCGGGGTCGAGGTAGGCCCGCACGGGGTGACCGCGCTCACCGATCTCGTAGGCCTCGTCGGCCTTGAGCCGGTGCTCGGACCACCGGTCCTCGTAGGGGAAGACCGCGACCGTCCGGGCGCCGACCTCGAACGCAGCGCGGAAGGCCCGGATCGCGATCTCGCCGCGGTTGGCCACGAGCACCTTGGAGAACATGGCGTCGAGGCTATCGGCGTCGGCTGCCCCGCGTCGCGGGCGTGCGATCTGCGAGACACACGGTGAACTGCTCGACGAGTCCCGGTACGGCGTCCGCGGCGAGCCGGGTCGCCTCGTCCGCGGGTACGTCGAGCACCGACACCTTCTGCTTCCCGCCCGCCGTGGTGGCGGCCAGCGTGGTCAGGCCTGCACGTCGCTGTGGCCAGGTGGAGCGGAACGTCCACCCGATGACGTGCCCGGTGTCCAGCGCGTGCCGGTGGCGGTCGAGGCTGCCCGACCGGCTGACCAGGTGGCCGTCGACCAGCGCGTGGCCGAGGCCGCGCGTGCGGTCGATCGCGAGCAGCAGCCCGACCGGCAGGCCCAGGGCAGCCACCGGCACCAGCCAGGTCGGTGCTCCGGCCACGGTCACGAGCAGGAGCGCCGCCAGCAGGACGGCTGCCGCCGGTGCGAGGGCGCGGGTGAAGCGGCGACGCCGGGCCCGGGGGCCGTGTCCCGTCAGCGGGGCGTCCACGGGGCCGGCGCTGCCGAGCACGTCGCGGGCGACCCTCAGCACCACCTCACGCGGAGCGGGCGGGACCAGGACGGCGCTGCCCTGCTGCCGGCGGTCCAGGCCGGTGACGATCGCGGCGACCCGGCCGCCTCCGGCGGCGCGCAGTCCCAGCGGCTCGCAGACGCTGACCCCGGCGACCCGCTCGTCGTCGAGGCTCGTCTCCCGGGTGGTGAGCAGGCCGCGCGTCAGGTGCCAGGCGCCGCCCACGTGCCGCAGCGCGAATCCCCAGTTGGCGACGAGGTAGCCACCCACCGAGAGCAGCGACACGAGCACCACGAGCGCCACGATGCCGACCGGCACGACGGTCCACCACGACAGCCCGGAGGTGCCCCGCACGATCTCGCCCGTGCCGATCCGGTCCCAGAGACCGAGGGTGTTCATCAGCTGGCTGGTGGCGCCGAGCACGCCTGCGGCGATCACCAGGCCGGAGCTCGTGAGCGGGGCGAACCGGACCCAGGCCGGGTCGAGAGCGAGGACGACCTCGGCGCGGTCCGGCGTGACGACGTCCCGGTCGTCGGTCGAGTCGCCGATCTGGTCGTCGGTCGGGTCGTCGGCCGAGGGGGCCACGTGCAGCAGCTCCTCGCGCAGCCGCCTCGCGCGTCCGACCTGCAGGGCGTCGAGGTCGAGCCGGTCCTCCTGGGACGCCGACGCCGTGCCCACACGCACGGTCGCCAGCCCGAGGACCCGGTGGATCGCGGAGGAGGTCAGGTCGACGGTGCGGACCCGGTCCAGCGGCGTGGAGAGCAGGTGCCGGTTGAGCAGTCCGCGGCGCAGCTCGATGCGGCCCTCGGCGATCCGGAAGCTCGTCGTGACGTAGCGCAGCACGCCCAGCGTCACCGGCACCCCGACCCCCAGCAACTGCCACGGCAGGTCGCCGTTCCCCGTGGCGGTGCCGGCGAAGAGCAGCCCGATGACGAAGGGCAGGAAGCGGAGGACCTCACGGATGGGGTGGACCAGCAGCATCCGGGCGTCGAGGCGCTGCCACTGCTCGTCGTGCGCCAGCTCGCTCATCGGGCGATCACGTCGCGTCGCCGGCCACCGCGTCGGCCTTGAGGGTCAGCTCGTCCACGAGCCGCCGCGCGCGGTCGCGGTCGAGTCCCGAGATCTCGAGGGCCCCCGCCGACGACGCCGTCGTGACCGTGACGCTGGCCAGCCCGAAGAGCCGCGCGACCGCGCCCTCGGCGTGGTCGACGGTCTGGATCCTCGACATCGGCGCGATCCGGCGCTCGCGGGACCACCAGCCCGTCTGGGTGTAGACCGCGGTGTCGGTCACCTCCCAGCGGTGCGTGCGGTAGCGCCAGGTCGGCATCACCACGACGTACGCCGCGACGACGGCGGCAAGCGCGGCGAAGACCCACCAGGGCAGGGGGAACCAGTGCCACAGCCATCCGCCCAGGGCCACCAGGACCAGCAGCCAGGCGCCCTGCACGACGGCGCCCAGCAGCCACATGAGCCGCGCCCTCGGGCTGACCCGCTGGGCCGGCTCGCGGAGCGCGGCGCCTTCCATGATCCCGAGACTACGGCGCTGTCAGTCCTTGATCTCGCAGATCACGGCGCCGTTGGTGACGGTGGCGCCGGCCTCGACCTGGAGGCCGGTGACGGTGCCGGGCTTGTGGGCCTTGAGGGGCTGCTCCATCTTCATGGCCTCGATGACGACCACGGTGTCGCCCTCGGCGACCTCCTGGCCCTCCTCGACGACGACCTTGACGATGGTGCCCTGCATGGGGCTGGCCACCGCGTCTCCGGAGACAGCGGCGCCGGCCTTCTTGCCGCCGGACCGCTTGGGCTTCTTCCCTGCTCCGGCGCCGCCGGCGGCGAGCCCGCCTCCGAGTCCACCCAGTCCGGCGGGGAGGACGACCTCGAGGCGCTTGCCGCCGACCTCGACGACGACCTTCTGCCGCTCGCCGGCCTCCTCGTCGGCCTCGGCGGTGTGGCCGTCGTAGGGCTGGATCTGGTTGTCGAACTCGGTCTCGATCCACTGGGTGTAGACGGTGAACTCACCCTCGCCGGTGGGGTTGGATGCGCCGACGTAGGCCGGGTCGGAGACGACCGCGCGGTGGAAGGGGATGACCGTCGGCATGCCGTCGACGACGAACTCGTCCAGCGCGCGGCGGGAGCGTTCGAGGGCCTGGGTGCGGTCGCGGCCGGTGACGATGAGCTTGGCGATCAGGGAGTCGAACGAGCCGGGGATGGTCTGGCCGTTCTCGTAGCCGCCGTCGAGGCGGACGCCGGGGCCGCTGGGCGGGGACCAGGCCGAGAGGGTGCCGGGCGCGGGCATGAAGTTGCGGCCGCCGTCCTCGGCGTTGATGCGGAACTCGATGGAGTGGCCGCGGATCTCGGGGTCGTCGTAGCCGAGCTCCTCGCCGGCGGCGATGCGGAACATCTCGCGCACCAGGTCGATGCCGGTGACCTCCTCGGAACGCAGTGCTCGACCTGGAGGCGGGTGTTGACCTCGAGGAAGGAGATGGTGCCGTCCTGGGCGACCAGGAACTCACACGTGCCGGCGCCGTAGTAGCCGGCCTCGCGCAGGATCCGCTTGGAGGACTCGTAGAGCTCGCCGAGCTGGTCGTCGGTCAGGAACGGGGCGGGCGCCTCCTCGACCAGCTTCTGGTTGCGGCGCTGCAGGGAGCAGTCGCGGGTGGAGACGACCACGACGTTGCCGTGCTGGTCGGCCAGGCACTGGGTCTCGACGTGGCGGGGCTTGTCGAGGAACTTCTCCACCAGGCACTCGCCGCGCCCGAACGCCGTGACGGCCTCGCGGACCGCGGACTCGTAGGCGTCGGGGATCTCCTCCAGGGTGCGGGCGACCTTCAGGCCGCGGCCGCCGCCACCGAAGACGGCCTTGATCGCGACCGGCAGCCCGTTGGCCTCGGCGAACTCGACGACCTCGTCGGCGTCCGCCACGGGGTCCTTGGTGCCCGGCGCGAGGGGGGCGTTGGCCTTGTCCGCGATGTGCTTGGCCTTGGCCTTGTCGCCCAGGGCCTCGATCGCGGCGGGCGGGGGGCCGATCCAGGTCAGCCCGGCGTCGATGACCGCCTGGGCGAAGTCGGCGTTCTCGGCCAGGAAGCCGTAGCCGGGGTGCACCGAGTCGGCACCGGCCCTCTCGGCCACCGCGATGATCTTGGCGATGTCGAGGTAGGACTCCGCCGGCGTCGCGCCGTCCAGGGAGTAGGCCTCGTCGGCCAGCCGTACGAACAGGGCGTCCCGGTCCGGGTCGGCGTAGACGGCCACGGACCCGATCCCTGCGTCCTTGCACGCGCGGATCACCCGCACCGCGATCTCGCCACGGTTGGCGATCAGGACCTTCTGCAGCGGATTGACCTTCGGCACCTGGCACTCCTGCTCTGGGGATGGGGACTCCGCTGCGCAGGGTATCGCCCGACCCGGCCCGCCGTCGTTGAGGTGTCAGTCACGGTTGCCGCTCCCACGCGGTCGCAGCACCTTCCGCATCACGACGCGCGTGGGGGAGCGGCGCACCACCTCGGTGAAGCCGGCCCGCTCGTAGAGGCTGCGGGACCCGAAGAACATGAAGTCGTCGTGGCTTCGCACGGGCTTGTCGACGGGATAGGCCTCGACGAGGCGTACGCCGTGCTCCCGTGCGAAGTCCAGGCCGGCCGCGAGCAGCCGGTGCTGGAGGCCCCGGCCGCGGAGCTCCTTCGCGACGTAGGTGCAGACGACCGACCAGACCTCCGCGTCGTCGACCGGCTTCATGACGGGGGAGCGGCGCAGCTTGAGGTAGTCCTCGCGTGGCCCGAGGCTGATCCACCCCGCCGGCCGGTCGTCGACGTACCCCACCAGGCCCGGCACCACCCCGGCGTCGACCAGGCTGCACAGCTGTTCCTTGTTGCCCTCACCGGCGGCGGCACTGACCGAGACCTTGCCGGTGCGTCGGTAGTACATGCACCAGCAGCCGCGCACGATGGAACCTCCGGGCAGTCCGAACAGCGCCTCCAGGTCCGGCCAGGTCTGCGGCGTCAGGGGCCGTGCCGCGAAGTTCACACCTCGATCATCCGCCATTCACCCCGACCGGCAAGGGTGCGAGCACCAGTCGTCCGCCCTCGGAGGAGCACCATGCGCCGCGTCCGCGCCATCACCGTCCTGACCGCCCTCGCGTCCGCCGTCGCCGGTGGGTCCGCCGCCCCGGCGGAGGCCCGGGCCCCGCACCGGGACGCGTCCGACGCGGGCTACACCTTCGCGGTGATCGGCGACGTGCCGTACGGCGACGCCCAGATCGCCGCCTTCCCGGGCTGGATCCAGCAGATCAATCGCGACCCGGCCGTCAGCTCGGTCGTCCACCTCGGCGACATCAAGAACGGGTCGTCGGTGTGCAGCGACGACTACTTCCGGATGATCCGCGGCGACTTCGACACCTTCGAGGACCCGCTGGTCTACACGCCGGGCGACAACGAGTGGACCGACTGCCACCGCGCCAACAACGGCGCCTACGACCCGCTGGAGCGGCTCGCCATGGTCCGCAGGGTCTTCTTCGACCACCCCGGCCGCACCCTGGGCCAGAGCATCTTCCCGGTCGCCTCGCAGGCCGGCCGCGGCTTCCCGGAGAACGTCACCTACCGCCGTGCCGGCGTCACCTTCGTGGCCGCCAACGTGACCGGGAGCAACAACGGCCTCCAGCCCTGGACCGGCCTCGGCCACACCGAGCCGACCCCCGAGCAGCGGCAGGCCGTGCAGGACCGGACCGCCGCGGACATCGACGAGCTGCACGCGGCGTTCGCCACCGCGCGCGAGCGCCACGACCGCGGTGTCGTGGTCATGCAGCAGGCCGACATGTTCGACCCGACCTACACCCCGACCGACAACGACATCAGTGCCTTCAAGCCGTGGGTGCAGGCCCTGGTCGACGAGGCCTCGCGGTTCGCCGGGCAGGTCTACCTGCTCGACGGCGACAGCCACGTCTACAACACCGACCGCCCGTTGGCGACCGGCTCGCCCTGGCTCGGCACGTACGGCGTGCGCGGCGCCGCGGACAACTTGACGCGGGTGACCGTGGACGGCTCGTCGAACAACACCGATTACCTGCGGGTGACGGTCGGCGCCCCGGGCCGGCCGGTGCTGAGCTGGCAGCGGGTGCCCTACACCTCGTGACGCCGGTGGTTAACAATCGCTAACCTCGCGGGCTAGCATGGCGGCATGACGTACGAGCTGAGCCGTGAGCACGAGGAGTTCCGCCGCAGCGTCGCGAGTTCGCGGAGGCCGAGATCGCGCCGCACGCGGCGCAGTGGACCGCGACCACCACTTCCGGTCGACGTGGTGCAGAAGATGGGCAAGCTCGGGCTGTTCGGCCTCACCGCGCCGGAGGAGTACGCGGCATGGGCGAGGACGGCGACTTCACCAGCCTGTGCGTGGCGATCGAGGAGATCGGCCGCGTCGACCAGTCCATGGGCATCACGCTCGAGGCGGCGGTCGGCCTCGGCATCAACCCGATCCTCACCTACGCACCGAGGAGCAGAAGGCCGCCTGGCTGCCCGACCTGGTCGCTGGAGACCGGCTGGCCGGCTTCGGCCTGACCGAGCCCGGCGCCGGGTCCGACGCGGGTGCGACCCGCACGAAGGCCGAGCTCGACAACGGCGAGTGGGTCGTCAACGGCTCCAAGCAGTTCATCACCAACTCCGGCTCCGAGATCACCAGTGTCGTCACCGTCACCGCCCGCACCGGCACGCGCGAGAACGGCACCCCCGAGATCTCGACGATCATCGTCCCCAGCGGCACGCCCGGCTTCACGGCCGAGAAGGCGTACGACAAGCTCGGCTGGCACGCCTCCGACACCCACCCGCTCAGCTTCGAGGACGTCCGCGTCCCGGAGGCCAACCTGCTCGGCGAGCGCGGCCGCGGCTACGCGCAGTTCCTGGCGACCCTCGACGACGGTCGCGTCGCCATCGCGGCGCTGGCGGTCGGCTGCATCCAGGCCTGCCTCGACATGAGCCTGCAGTACGCCGGCGAGCGCCAGACGTTCGGCGGCCCGATCGGCCGCAAGCAGGGTCTGGCCTTCCAGATCTCCGACCTCGAGGTCATGCTCCACGCCAGCCGCCTGCTGACCTACCGCGCGGCGGCCATGAAGGACGCGATGGACCGTGGCACCGGCGGCTCGATGAAGGAGTTCAAGCAGGCCGCGGCGGTCGCCAAGCTCTACACCACCGAGTCCGCGGTCACCGCGACCCGGATCGCCACCCAGGTCTTCGGCGGCTACGGCTTCATGGAGGAGTACCCCGTGGCGCGGTTCTACCGCGATGCCAAGGTGCTCGAGATCGGCGAGGGCACCAGCGAGGTGCAGCGGATGCTCATCGCCCGCGGCCTGGGGCTCCCCGTCGAGTGACTCTCGGGTCACGACCCCGCGACATGGGGGCGGCCACCTGCGGTGTATGGGGAGGGCCATTGGTTAGCCTTGGGTCCATGGGTAGCCGGTGGCAGCGACTCTTCGCTGAAGCGGGCCGGTTCCTCGCAGTCGGGGGAGTGGCCACGCTGGTGGCCCTCATCCTCTTCAACTTCCTGGTCCACGGCTTCACCACCGGGCACCGGGCGCCGCTGGCCGACCACGTCATCCTCGCCTACGTCCTGGCCAACACGGTCGGCATGGTCGTCAGCTACCGCGGCAGCCGCAACTGGGCGTTCCGGGACCGCCCGCCCCGCCATGCGGACGGGGGGCGGGCCGCCTTCGTGGCCATCAACCTGGCGACCATGAGCCTGCCGATCGGCTGCCTGTGGATCAGCCGCAACATGCTCGGCCTCGACGACCCCTACTCAGACAACATCTCCGCGAACGTGATCGGCCTGTTCATGGGCCTCGTGGCCCGGTTCTACCTGTTCCGGACCTTCGTGTTCCGCCGGCCGGTGCACCTGCCGCACCTCGCGCTCCAGCTCCACGGGAGCGAGCCTTACCAGCCGCCGGTCGTCGAACCGGTCAGCGAGCCCACAGACTCGTCCACGTGTGGCCCAGCTCGGCGACCAGGTCCCTGACCAGCGGCAGGCTGACGCCCACCACGTTGTGGTGGTCGCCCTCGATCCCGGTCACGAAGGCGCCGCCGAGGCCGTCCACGGTGAACGCGCCGGCGACGTGCAGCGGCTCGCCGGTGGCGACGTACGCCGCGATCTCCTCGTCGGTCACGTCGGCGAAGTGCACGGTCGTGGAGGCCGTCGCAGCGGCGACCCGGTGCCCGGAGGTCTCCCGCAGGCAGTGACCGGTGTGCAGCACCCCTGAGCGGCCGCGCATCGCCCGCCAGCGTCGCTCCGCCTCGGCCGCGTCGGCGGGCTTGCCGAGCGCCTCGCCGTCGAGCTCGAGCACCGAGTCGCACCCGAGCACCAGGGCGGGCGCGGGCAGGTCGTCGCGGACGGCGACCGTCGCGCACTTGAGCTCGGCCAGCTGGAGCGCGAGCTCGGCCGGCGGGAGCCCGTCGAGCTGGGACTCGTCGACGCCGGAGACGATGACCAGGGGCTCCAGGCCCGCGCTGCGCAGGGTGGCGAGGCGGGCGGGAGAGGCGGAGGCGAGGACCAGGGCCGGCATGCGGGAACCCTAGGACACGGGTCTAGCCGGACTGCCGGGCGGTCGAGGCGGCAGCGACAGCCGGCAGGGTGTCGCCGAACGCGCAGGTGATCAGGGCGGTGAGCGAGGCGGACTCCTGCGCGTGCTCGGGCGCCTGCATCGCGATCATGACGTTGAGCAGCATGCCCTGGGCGATGAACTCCCGGGCGCGCTCGTCGCCGCAGCCGGTGCTGCGGATGACGTCGAAGATCCCGGCCATCCCGGCCCGCGCGGCGGCGCCGATCTCCGCGGTCCCGCCGGCGGTGAAGCCGTGCATCATCACGAGCAGGAAGTCGCGGTCGGCCAGCAGCTCGGTGTAGGCGTCGCCGAGGCGCGCCCAGTCCGCGTCGTCGTCGGGGTCGAACGGCCGCTCGGCGAGCACCCGCTGGAAGGCGGCCGCGATCCGCCCGGTGGCATGGGTGAACACCTCGAGGAACAGGTCGAGCTTGGTGCCGAAGATCCGCACCACGTAGGGCTGGGAGACGCCGGCCTCCTTGGCGACCGCGTCGGTGCTGGTGCCGGCGTAGCCGCTGCGGGCGAAGGCGCGGGTGGCGGCGTCCAGCACCAGCTGGCGGCGGTCCTCGGCGCTCATCCGGGAGGCGGTGGGGGCGGTTCGCGGGGACATGCTTGACAGGTTATCACTTGATTACTTATGGTCGTGAGACGTAAGTAATCATTCAATGCCTTCTTCCCGCAGGAGCTCCTCATGTCCGCTCTCGAGACCCCGGTCCCGGTCGTCCGCCCCGCCGACGCCGTCGCCGGCGACCGGGCCACCACCTCCGCCGCGACGCGGCGGGTCCCGCTCTGGATCGCGATCGTCGCGACCTCCCTGCCGATGTTCATGGCGACGCTCGACAACCTCGTGATGACCAGCGCGCTGCCGGTGATCCGGACCGACCTCGGGTCGTCGGTCGGCCAGCTGTCCTGGTTCATGAACGCCTACACGCTGAGCTTCGCGACCTTCATGCTCACCGCCGCCACGCTGGGGGACCGGATCGGTCGCCGGCGGATGATGCTGATCGGCGTCACCGTCTTCACCCTGGCCTCCATCGCCTCCGCGCTGAGCACCACCTCGGAGGCGCTGATCGCGGCGCGGGCCGTCCAGGGGCTGGGCGCGGCCGCGATCATGCCGCTGTCGCTGACCCTGCTGGCCGCCGCGGTCCCACCGCAGATGCGGGCGGTGGCGATCGGCATCTGGGGCGGCGTGTCCGGCCTGGGCGTGGCCCTCGGACCGGTCATCGGTGGTGCCGTCGTCGAGGGCGTCAGCTGGCAGGCGATCTTCTGGCTCAACGTGCCGGTGGCCGTCGTCGCGGTCCCGCTGATGCTGCTCGCGGTGCGCGAGTCGCGCGGCACCTGGCAGCGGCTGGACCTCGTCGGCGCCGGCCTGCTCGGCGGCGCGGTCTTCCTCGGCATCTGGGGGATCGTTCACGGCAACGACGACGGCTGGAGCTCGGCCGGGGTCCTCGGCAGCCTGGTCGCCGCCGCGGTGCTCGTCCCGGCGTACCTGCTCTGGTCGCGGGGCCGTGCCCACGCGGTGCTGCCGCTGCGGCTCTTCACCTCGCGCGGCTTCTCGGTGGCCAACGTGATCGGGCTGACCTTCACCATCGGCATGTTCGGCACGGTCTTCCTGCTGGCGCAGTACCTCCAGATCGTGCAGGGCTACAGCCCGCTCGAGGCCGGCCTGCGCACGCTGCCCTGGACCGCGGCGCCGATGGTCGTCGCCCCGATCGCCGGGGCCGTCGCCGGCCGCACCGGCCTGCGCTCGCTCCTGGTGACCGGGCTGGTCCTGCAGACCGCCTCGCTGGTCTGGTTCGCCGCCCTGACCGAGAACGGCTCCGGCTACTCGTCGTTCGTGCCGCCGCTGCTGATGGCCGGCGTCGGCATGGGCCTGACCTTCGCGCCCTCGGCGACGGCCGTGCTCGACGGGCTGCCGGAGTCCGACTTCGCGGTCGCCAGCTCGGCCAACTCGACGGTCCGCGAGTTCGGCGTCGCGCTCGGGATCGCGCTGCTCACCGCGGTCTTCCTGGGCAACGGTGGCCAGCTGACGCCGACCGGGTACGACGGGGCGATCGGCCCCGCGCTGCTCACCGGGGCCGCCGCGGTCGCGGTGGCGGTGGTCGCCGCGCTCTTCGCCCCCGGGCGGTCGCGGGCCTGACGACCCGGTTCAGATCCGGCCCAGCGCGGCGCGCAGCGGGTCGAGCCCGAGCGATCCGAGGTCGAGCGCGGCACGGTGGAACGCCTTGAGGTCGAAGGCCGCCCCCTGCCGCGCTCGCGCCTCGTCGCGGGCCTCCAACCAGATCCGCTCGCCGACCTTGTACGACGGGGCCTGGCCCGGCCAGCCGAGGTAGCGCTTGACCTCGAAGTCGATGAACGCCGGATCCATCTGGCAGTGCTGGCCCATGAACTCGCGGCCGAGCGCCGGGGTCCAGGTCTCGCCCGGGTGGAAGCCGAACGGGTTGTCCGCGGGGATCCGCAGCTCCAGGTGCATCCCGATGTCGACGATCACCCGGGCGGCCCGGAAGCTCTGGCCGTCGAGCATCCCGAGCCGGTCGGCCGGGTCGGCCAGGTGGCCGAGGTCGTCCATCAGCCGCTCGGCGTACAGCGCCCAGCCCTCGCCGTGACCGCTCACCCAGCACATCAGGCGCTGCCAGCGGTTGAGGAGGTCCTTGCGGTAGGCCGTCTGCGCAACCTGCAGGTGGTGGCCCGGGACCCCCTCGTGGAACACCGTGGTGACCTCACGCCACGGGAAGAAGTCGTCGATGCCGTCGGGCACCGACCACCACATCCGGCCCGGGCGGCTGAAGTCCTCCGACGGCCCGGTGTAGTAGATGCCGCCGTCGTTGGTCGGCGCCAGACGGCACTCGATCCGTCGGATCGGCTCCGGGATGTCGAAGTGGACCCCGGCGAGCTCGTCGATGGTGCGGTCGGCGAGCTCCTGCATCCACGCGCGGAACGCCTCCCGTCCGTGCACGGTGCGGGCCGGGTCGGCGTCGAGGAACGCCACCGCCTCGGCGACGCCGGCACCGGGCTTGATCCGGTCGGCGGTGGCCTCCATGTCGTCGGCGAGCCGCTTGAGCTCCTCCCACCCCCACAGGTAGGTCTGCTCGAGGTCCACCTCGGCGCCCAGGAAGTAGCGGGAGGCCAGGGCGTAGTGGTCCCGGCCGACGGCCTCCCGGTCGCGACCGCGGGGGTCCATCTCGTCCTCGAGGAAGAGGCCGAAGTCGGCGAAGGCTCGCGAGGCGTCCGCCGCGTGCCGGTCCAGCTGGCTGCGCAGCGTGCCGTCGACGCCGCTCCGCGCCACGAGGCCGGCGAAGAAGTCGCCGCCCTCGCCGGCCTGGCCGGTCCAGTTGCGGACCTGGTCGGCGACCTCGGCGTACTGACGGGCGGCGGCGACGTTGCCCCGGGCGGCCTCCTCCGCCAGGGTCACGCGGTAGTCCTGGACCGAGCCGGGGACGGCCGCGAGCCGCGCGTCGATGGCCGCCCACGCCTCCTCGCCCTCGGTCGGCATCAGGTCGAAGACCTGACGGATCTCGTGCAGGCCGCTGCTGATGACCGAGAAGTCGGCCCGGTTGAGGCCGGCATCCACCCGGTCGACCTCGAGGCCCATCCGCTCGAGGAAAGCGTCCCGGGCGACGGCCTCACGCTCGTCGGACGGCGTGGCGGCGGTCGCGGCGGTCAGTGCGCTGCGGGCCAGCGACTCGCGGGCGGCGAAGCCGTCGGGGGAGAGGTCGGTGAGCCGGTCGTCGTGGCCCGTGATGCCGACGTAGGTCGCCGTGATCGGGTCGAGGGCGGCGTACTCCTCGACGAAGGTCTCCGAGATCGTGTCGACGAGGCGCTCGTTGCTCATGCGGCGAGCCTAGGCCGCCTGCTGGTCTTGTCCGCGGGGCGACGCGTGGCCAATCGCGCCTGCAGCACGCCTCGACGCGTTAGCATGCCGCCCATGTCTGGGGATGAATGGGTCGCCGTGATCATCGAGGACGACCCCGACGTGCGCGACCTGATCGACATCGTGCTGACGCAGTCGGGCTTCCGGACGGTCGTCACCTCGAACGGCCCCGCGGGCGTCGAGGCGGTGCGGGCCCACAACCCGCTCATCACGACCCTGGACGTGAACATGCCCGGCATGGACGGGTTCGCCGTCGCCAAGCGGCTGCGCGAGTTCAGCAGCACCTACCTGATCATGATCACCGCGCTCGCCGACGAGATCGACGTGGTCCAGGGCTTCGAGGCCGGTGCCGACGACTACCTGGTCAAGCCCTTCCGCCCGCGCGAGCTGCGGGCCCGCGCCGACTCAATGCTGCGACGTCCGCGCGCCCGCAACGAGGCGCCTCCGGGTCGCGACGTCACCCCGCCTCCGGTGCAGCTGCCGGTGGAGCCGACGCCGCTGCAGCTCCCCGTCGAGCCGACCCCGCTGCAGCAACCGGCCACCGCGGTGCCGTCCGCCCGGCCGGCGCCCGCCCACCCGCCCGTGGAGCCGACGCCGCTGCGGCCGCAGCACGCAGCCCCGTCCGTTGCCGACACCGGCTCCGAGCCCGTGCCCGGGCCGCGGCCGGCGCCGCAGCACGTCGCCGTCGCGCCCGCCACCGGATCGGCGCGCGTCGACGGTCCGTGGCTGCGCTTCAACGGGCTCGCCCTGAACGCCGAGAGCCGGGACGTCACCGTCGACGGGGCCGAGGTGGAGCTCAGCCCCGCCGAGTTCGACCTGCTCGCCTCGCTGCTCGCGACCGGTCGCCGGGTGCGCAGCAAGGCCGACCTGGTGCTGGCGATGCGCGGCCAGGAGTACGTCACCTCGTACTTCGTCAACGAGGACGACAAGCGGTCGGTCGACGAGCACGTCGCCAGCCTGAGCCGCAAGCTGGGCGACGACGAGGAGGCGCCTCGCTACGTCGAGGCCGTCTCCGGCGTCGGCTACCGGCTGGCCGAGGTCGCCTGACCCGCAGGGCGGTCCACCCAGGCGTCAGCGGGGCAGGCTGCTGGCGCGCCAGGCGCCCGGACCGGGCCGGTGGGGCTCCCGCAGCCTGCGGTGGGACGCCTGCCACTCGGGGGTACGGCGGGGGGTCGGTGCCGACCCGCCGCCCAGAGAGGTCAGGACCGCGACCAGGGCGGCGACCTCCTCGGGCGTGGCGTTCGGGCTGACGATGCGCAGGAGCGGCGCCGCCGACTCCGGTGGGGAACTGTCCTCAGGCATCTGTGGTCACCGTCGCCTTCCGTCTCGCCGTCTTCTCGACGTGCGCCGAGTCGGCGCACGTCGACATCCCCCGCTCCGCTCCTCCGGTCGACCCGCGCCGACTCGGCGAGGTCCCGCTGCTCGGGGGACGCTCCGCGCCCCCGCTCACAGCGGGATGTTCCCGTGCTTCTTGGCGGGCAGGGTCTCCCGCTTGGAGCGCAGCAGGCGCAGGGCGCGGACGACCTCGACCCGGGTCTCGTGGGGTGAGATGACGGCGTCGACGTAGCCCCGCTCGGCGGCGACGTAGGGGTTGGCGAGGGTGTCCTCGTACTCCGTGATCAGCTCCGCGCGCTTGGCCTCGGGGTCCTCGGCGTGCTTGAGCTCGTTGCGGTAGAGGATGTTCACCGCGCCCTGGGCGCCCATCACGGCGATCTGCGCGGTGGGCCAGGCCAGGTTGATGTCGGCGCCGAGGTGCTTGGAGCCCATGACGTCGTAGGCGCCGCCGTAGGCCTTGCGGGTGATGACGGTGATCAGCGGGACGGTGGCCTCGGCGTAGGCGTAGATCAGCTTGGCGCCGCGGCGGATGATGCCGTTCCACTCCTGGTCGGTGCCGGGCAGGAAGCCGGGCACGTCGACGAAGGTCAGCACGGGGATGTTGAAAGCGTCGCAGGTGCGGACGAAGCGGGCGGCCTTCTCCGAGGCGTCGATGTCGAGGGTGCCGGCGAACTGCATCGGCTGGTTGGCGACCACACCCACCGGGCGGCCCTCGACCCGGCCGAAGCCGACCACGATGTTGGGGGCGAACATCGACTGGACCTCGAGGAACTCCTCGTCGTCCACGACGGCGCCGATCACCTCGTGCATGTCGTAGGGCTGGTTCGGGGAGTCCGGGATCAGCGCGTCCAGGGTCCGGTCGAGGTCGGAAAATTCGAGGACGCCGGAGCCCAGCTCACTTTCCGGGTACGACGGGGGCTCGTCGAGGTTGTTCTGCGGGAGGAACGACAGCAGCGCCTTGACGTAGTCGAGCGCGTCTTCCTCGTCCGAGCCCATGTAGTGGGCGTTGCCGGACTTGGTGTTGTGGGTGCGCGCGCCGCCGAGCTCCTCCATCGAGACGTCCTCGCCGGTGACGGTCTTGATCACGTCGGGCCCGGTGATGAACATGTTGGAGGTGCCGTCGACCATGACGGTGAAGTCGGTGACGGCGGGGGAGTAGACGTGCCCGCCGGCGCAGGAGCCCATGATCAGGCTGATCTGCGGGATCACGCCGGAGGCGTGCACGTTGCGGCGGAAGATCTCGCCGTAGAGGCCGAGCGAGACCACGCCCTCCTGGATGCGGGCGCCGGCGCCCTCGTTGATGCCGATGATCGGGCAGCCGGTCTTGATGGCGAGGTCCATGACCTTGGTGATCTTCTCGCCGTAGACCTCGCCCAGCGAGCCGCCGAAGACGGTGAAGTCCTGGGAGAACACGCACACCTGGCGGCCGTCGATGGTGCCGTAGCCGGTGATGACGCCGTCGCCGTAGGGCCGCTTCTTCTCCAGGCCGAAGGCCGTGGAGCGGTGCCGGGCCAGCTCGTCGAGCTCGACGAACGAGCCCTCGTCGAAGAGCAGCTCGATCCGCTCGCGCGCCGTCTTGCGGCCCTTGGCGTGCTGCTTCTCGACCGCCTTGGCCGAGCCGGCGTGCACCGCCTCGTCGAGCCGGCGGTCGAGGTCGGCGAGCTTGCCCGCCGTGGTGTGGATGTCGATGTCGTCGGGGACGTCGGTGCCCTCGCCCGGCTGTGCACTCACTCTGGTGGCCTCCTGGTCGACCTGATCGGCTGCGTGGGCCAATGTAGTGCCCATGACCGGAGACCTGCCCGCGCGCCCGCCCCTCGACAAGGACCGGCTCGCGGCCGGTCCGCCCGGTCTCGCGGTGGAGGTCGTCGCCGCGGCTCCCTCGACCAACGCGCTGGTCGCCGAGCGCGCCCGGGCGGGTGCCGGCGAGGGTCTGGTGGTGGTGGCCGAGCACCAGACGTCGGGCCGGGGCCGGCTCGACCGCAGCTGGGAGACCCCGGACCGGGCCGCGCTGACGTTCTCGATGCTGCTGCGTCCGCAGGTCGGGGCCGACGAGTGGCCCTGGCTGCCGCTGATGACCGGGTACGCCGTGTCCCCGCGCTGCGCGAGGCCGGCTTCCGCGCCGGGCTGAAGTGGCCCAACGACGTGCTCCTCGACGACGCGAAGGTCTGCGGCATCCTGGTCGAGCGGGTGGACACGCCGTCCGGTCCGGCGGCGATCGTGGGCGTGGGCATCAACGTCAGCACCACCGTCGAGGAGCTCCCGATCGAGACCGCCACCTCGCTCGCGATCGCGGCCGGGGCGGCGCCCGACCGGACCGAGGTCCTGCTGTGGGTCCTCGGCGCGCTGCGCGAGGAGTACGACGCCTGGCGGGCCGGCGGCGCGAGCGCGCTGCATGCGGCCTACCAGCGAGCCTGCGTGACGGTGGGGCGCGAGGTCAGGGTCGAGCTGCCGGGTGGCGGCCACCTGGCCGGCCGGGCCACCGGAGTCGATGCGGGGGGCCGGCTCACGGTCGCCGGACCGGCGGGCGAGGTCGCCGTCGGGGCCGGCGACGTCGTGCACGTGCGTTCGGTCAACCCGGACCCGAACAGTGACATGATCCGGTGGTGGCCATCTCGCAGAAGCTGCTCAACGACGGCGAGTCCGTCGTCATCAGCACCCGCACTCATCCCAAGGCACTCCTGCTGCCGGTCCTCGCGCTGGTCGTCCTGCTCGCGCTCGGCGTCGCCGTCCAGGTGCTGGTCGACCAGCCCGTCGTCACCCTGGTCGCGTGGGTCCTCGTCGCCCTCGGTGTCGTCTCGTACGTCGTCCGGCCCGTCCTGGTCTGGGCGACGGCGTCGTACACCTTCACCAACCGGCGCCTGATCACGCGCACGGGGGTCCTCACCCGACGCGGCCACGACATCCCGCTGACGCGGATCAGCGACGTGGCCAGCGAGCTCGGGATCGTCGACCGGATGCTCGGCTGCGGCACGCTGATCATCAGCGACGCCAGCACCCACGGATCGGTCCGCCTGCCCGACATCCCGCACGTCGAGGACACCCAGCGCCGGCTCAACCAGCTGCTCAACGAGCTCGACCACTCCGGGCATGACGGAAGCTGACTCCGGGGCTCCCCGGGACCGCCTCGAGCGGGCCATCCTGGGTGAGGAGCCCGTCTTCGACGCCCTGGGGGTGTCGGCGGAGACCGGCGTGTCCATCGAGGAGGCGCGCCGCCTGTGGCGTGCCCTCGGCTTCCCCGAGCACGGCACCGAGACCGCGTTCACCCAGTCCGACGCCAAGGCCGTCTCGACGCTGGTCGACGTCGTCGAGTCGGGCCTGATCGACTTCGACCTCGCCGTGAACCTGACCAGGGCCGTCGGGCAGACCATGGCGAGGCTGGCCGACTGGGAGGTCGCCTCCCTGGTGCAGCGGGTCGAGGAGCTCGAGGCCGGCGACCAGGCCACCGGCAGCCGGGTCGGCTCCGCGATGCGGATCGTGGAGGAGTTCAACGCGCCGTTCGAGCAGCTGATGCTCTACGCCTGGCGCCGGCACCTGGCCGCGGCCGTGGCGCGGGTGGAGGCGCTCGGCGCCAACGAGGAGGACCTCCACACCACCCAGATCACGGTGGGCTTCGCCGACATCGTGAGCTTCACCGCGTTGTCCAACCAGCTCACCGAGGCTCGCATCGGAGACCTGGTGGAGCTGTTCGAGTCGCGGTGCGCTGACGTGGTCGCCTCGCAGCGGGGCCGGGTCATCAAGAGCATCGGCGACGCCGTGCTCTTCGTGAACGACGACCCGATCCGGGCCTACGACACCGCCGAGGGCATCATCAACGTCATCGGCCGCGACTCCCGGATGCCCGACGTCCGGGTCGGGCTGGCCAGCGGGTCGGTCGTGATGCGGTTGGGCGACGTCTTCGGCCCGCCGGTCAACCTGGCGGCGCGGCTCACGGCGGTCGCGCGGCGCAACCGGATCATCATCGACGCAGCCACGGCGGCGCTGCTGCCCGACGACCAGTTCGAGACCAGGCGGCTCCCGGCGCGGCCGGTGCGCGGCTTCGGCATCGTGGAGCCGGTGGCGGTCCGCCGCCACTGACCGCGCGCGACCGGTCCGGACCGGTCCAGCGCGCTCGGGGCCAATTGCGCGATTTCGCCTCCAACGGGGCGACTGGTTCCTACGGTGTCCCTCGTGTTCGAGGTGCAGGACGTGCGACTCGACCCCGACAGCCGGCGGACCTGGCGCGGGGTCGAGGAGATCATGCTGTCCCGCAAGGAGTTCGACCTGGTGCATGCGCTGATCAGGCGGGCCGGCCAGATCGTCACCCGCGACGAGCTGATGCGGGAGGTCTGGAACACGACCTTCTGGACGTCCTCGAAGACCATCGACGTCCACCTCGGCTGGGTGCGCCGCAAGCTCGGCGACGACAGCAGGCAGCCCCGGCTGATCACCACCATCCGCGGCCAGGGCCTGCGCTTCGAGACCAGGGACACGATGCGCTGATCGAGGGTGCGCCCTCCTTCACTACGCTGACCCCGTGTCCGAGCCCGCTCCCACCCTGGCCGTCATCGGCGGCGGACAGCTCGCCCGGATGATGGCGCAGCCCGCCATCGCCCTCGGGTTGCCGTTGCGCCTGCTCGCCGAGGGCGAGGGCGTGTCCGCAGCCCAGGTGATCCCCGACCACCTCGTCGGCGACTACCGCGACCTCGAGACGCTGCTCGAGGTCACCGAGGGCTGCCCGGTGGTCACCTTCGACCACGAGCACGTGCCGACCGAGCACCTGCACGCGCTCGAGGACGCCGGCATCGCCGTCCGTCCCGGGCCGGCGGCGCTCGTCCACGCGCAGGACAAGGGCGTGATGCGCGCGCGGCTCGCCGAGCTCGACGTGCCGTGCCCACGCAACGACGTCGTCGGGTCCCTCGCCGACGTCGAGGCGTTCGGGTTCCCGTGCGTGCTGAAGACCACTCGGGGCGGGTACGACGGCAAGGGCGTCTGGTTCGTGCGGTCGGTCGCCGACTGCGAGGAGGCGTTCCGGGCCGCCGAGGAGGCGGAGGTACGCCTGCTCGCCGAGGAACTGGTCGACTACCGCCGCGAGCTCTCCGTGCTCGTCGCACGCTCCCCGAGCGGCCAGGCGGCGGCGTACCCCGTCGTGGAGTCGACGCAGGTCGACGGCATCTGCCGCGAGGTCGTCGCGCCGGCCCCCGACCTGGACCCCGACCTCGCCGGCCGCGCCCAGGAGATCGCCCTGCGCATCGCCGGTGCGCTCGGCGTGACCGGCATCCTGGCGGTGGAGATGTTCGAGACCACTGACGGCCGGGTGCTGGTCAACGAGCTGGCGATGCGCCCGCACAACACCGGGCACTGGACCCAGGACGGCGCGGTCACCTCGCAGTTCGAGAACCACCTGCGCGCGGTGATGGACCTGCCCCTCGGCGCCCCGGCGGCCCGCGCCCGATGGACGGTGATGGTCAACATCCTCGGTGGCGACCACCCGGAGGTGGGGCGCCTGTACGACGGCTACCCGCACGCGCTGGCCCGTGACCCGCACCTGCGCGTGCACCTCTACGGCAAGCAGCTGCGCCCCGGCCGCAAGGTCGGCCACGTCAACGCCTACGGCGACGATCTCGAGGACTGCCTGGAGCGCGCGCGGCACGCCGCCGCGTGGTTCCGCGGGGACCTCGGCAACGAGAGTGAGTGATCCGGTGAGTGCTTCGGTGGTCGAGCCGGGCGGGAGCCCCCGCGTCGGCATCGTCATGGGGTCCGACTCCGACTGGCCGGTGATGAAGGCGGCCGGCGAGGCGCTGACCGAGCTCGGCGTGGCCTGGGAGGCCGACGTCGTCTCCGCGCACCGGATGCCCGAGGAGATGCTCGCCTACGGCAAGGAGGCCGCCGGCCGCGGGCTCTCGGTCGTCATCGCCGGCGCCGGTGGTGCCGCCCACCTGCCGGGGATGCTCGCGGCCGTGACGCCGTTGCCGGTGATCGGGGTCCCGGTGCCGCTGAAGTACCTCGACGGCATGGACTCCCTGCTCTCGATCGTGCAGATGCCCGCGGGCGTGCCGGTGGCCACCGTGGCGATCGGCAACGCCCGCAACGCCGGCCTCCTCGCCGCCCGCATCCTCGGCATCGCGGACCCGGCCCTGCAGCAGCGGATGGTCGACTTCCAGGCCGACCTGAAGGCCACCGCGCAGGAGAAGGGGAAGGCCGTCCGCGGCGAGCCGACCCGCAAGCTCGGCTTCTGACCCAGCGGTCTCCTGCCCGATCAGTCGCACTGCTCAGTCACGCTGCTCGGTCGCGCTGCTCAGTCGCCGCGCACCCGGCCGCGCAGGGCCTTGGTCTGGCCGCGCTGGCGCTTGGCGTCGAGCCGGCGTCGCTGGGAACCCTTGGTCGGCTTCGTGGCCCGACGCGGCGGCGGTGGCGGCGCGAGCGCCGTCCGGAGCAGGTCCGCCAGCCGCTCGCGGGCCGCGACCCGGTTGCGGTGCTGGGAGCGGTGCTCGGAGGCGACCACCACGACCGTGCCGTCGACGAGCTGCCCCGCCAGCCTGCCGAGGGCCCGTCGCCGCTGCCCCTCGGTGAGGGCGGCCGAGCCGGCCACGTCGAGCACCAGCTCGACCCGGCTGTCGCTGGTGTTGACCGACTGACCTCCTGGACCGGGGGAGCGCGAGAAGCGCTCGAGGAGCTCGCCGGCCGGGATCGTCAGGCCCTCGGGGATCCCGGGACCGGGTGGCACGGGGAGGTCACCGCCCGGGCGGCTCATCTCCACATGGCCGGACAGGTGTCCATGACCATCGGGACCCCGGCCTCGGTCGTCCGGACGAACGCCTCCTCGTCGACGACGCCGAGCTGGAACCACACCGCGCGGGCGCCTACCGCGACCGCCTGGTCGGCGAACTCGCCCGCGGCCTCGGAGCGGCGGAACACGTCGACGACGTCGATCGGGAACGGCACGTCCGCGAGGGCGGCGTACCCCTGCTCGCCGAGGACCGTCGGCGCCGACGGATGGATCGGCACGATCCGCTTGCCGCGCCGCTGGAGCAGCTGCGCGATCTCGTACGCCGTGCGGCTCGGGTCGCCGGAAAGCCCCACCACCGCCCACGTGTCGCACTCGTCGAGCATGAAGCGGATCCACTCGGTGTCCTGCCAGTCAGCCACGCCTCAAAACTACGTGACGACTTTGAGTGTTCGGCGCACGACGGGCCACCCGAACGGTTAGCGTTGCTCGTCTTTGCTACTGGGAGGTAGCACCACACAAGATGCTTGAGGGAGCACCTTTGATGAACGTTTCTCGCATGACGCGGCGTATCGCCGTCTCGGGCGTCGCCACCGCGATCGCCGCCGGCGCCCTGGTCGGTGCCGCATCCACCGCCGCGAACGCGGCGATCGTCGCCGACGGCACCTACACCTGCGACGTCGCAGGCAACCCGGCGCAGCTCCCGGTGCACGTCGAGGTGCCGCTGCTGCCCGGGAGCGCGAACGCCGGCACCATGATCCCCGCCGGCCTGCTCCAGGCCACCACCACGGTCGGCATCCCGGCCGAAACTGCCGCCATCCTCCAGAGCTTCCACGTGACGGGCGGCACGATCGACGACTTCGGCATGCTCGTCGGCACGAGCACGGCGCCCGCGCCGCTCACCTTCACCAGCTTCACCCCGGGCACGGATGCCGGCTCGCTCGTGGCAAGCACCCTCGGCGTCAACCAGGTGTTCTCGCTGCCGAAGGCCGGCACCTACGACATCACGCTGCCGACGGCCTTCACGTTCATGCCGACCACGGACAGCGGCCCGCTCGGCGTTCCCGTCACGTGCACCTCGGCTGCACCGACGAAGATGTCGAGCATCCGCATCGACAAGAACACGACGACCATGACGGCCAAGGCCCCGGCGTCGATCAAGAAGGGCTCCGCCGCCAAGGTGGTCACGACCCTCGCCAGCAACAACGCCGGCACCCCGGTCCCGACCGGCAAGGTGGTCGCCAAGCTGGGCACCAAGACCGTCGGCACCGGCACCCTGACCGACGGCCGCGCGGTCCTGAAGCTCGTCAAGCTGCCGGTCGGCAAGGACAAGGTCTCCGTGAAGTACGCCGGCGACGGCTTCACCGCGGCCAACAAGGTCCCGGTCACCATCAAGGTCACCAGGTGACCCCGGCCTGACCACGGCTGTCACGCCCGGCCGGTGCCTCGCGCACCGGCCGGGCGTGCTGCATTTCACCCCGGGCGGCTGCCCGCCTCCGGTTACCCAGAAGTAGGATCCGGGGCATGAGCTCCGACTTCTCGATGTACGCCCTCTCGGAGGAGCACCAGGCCATCCGCGAGGCCGTGCGTGCCGTCTGCGACGCCAAGGTCGCGCCGTACGCCGCCGACGTGGACGAGAACGCCCGCTACCCCCAGGAGGCGGCCGACGCCCTCCGGGCGGCCGACTTCCACGCCCCCCACGTCCCCGAGGAGTACGGCGGGGCGGGCGCCGACGCGCTGGCGACCGTGATCGTGATCGAGGAGGTCGCCCGGGCCTGCGTGAGCAGCAGCCTGATCCCGGCGGTGAACAAGCTGGGGAGCCTGCCGGTGCAGATCTCCGGCTCGGAAGAGCTGAAGAAGAAGTACCTCGGCAAGCTGGCGGCGGGGGAGGGCGGCTTCTCCTACTGCCTCTCCGAGCCCGATGCCGGCTCCGACGCGGTGGGCATGAAGACCCGGGCCGTCCGCGACGGCGACCACTGGTGCTCAACGGCGTCAAGCGGTGGATCACCAACGCCGGCGTCTCGGAGTTCTACACCGTGATGGCGGTGACCGACGCGGAGAAGCGGGCCAAGGGCATCTCGGCGTTCGTGGTCGAGAAGTCCGACGAGGGCGTCTCCTTCGGTGCGCCGGAGAAGAAGCTCGGCATCAAGGGCAGCCCGACCCGCGAGGTCTACCTCGACAACGTGCGGATCCCCGCCGACCGGATGATCGGTGCGGAGGGCACCGGCTTCGAGACCGCGATGAAGACCCTCGACCACACCCGGGTGACGATCGCCGCCCAGGCCGTCGGCGTCGCGCAGGGCGCGCTCGACTACGCGCTCGGCTACGCGAAGGAGCGCCAGCAGTTCGGCAAGCCGATCGCCGACTTCCAGGGCCTGCAGTTCCTGCTGGCCGACATGGGGATGAAGGTCGAGGCCGCCCGCCAGATGACCTACGCCGCGGCCGGCCGCTCGGAGCGCGGCGATGCGGACCTCACGTTCTTCGGCGCCGCCGCCAAGTGCTTCGCCTCCGACGTCGCGATGGAGGTCACCACCAACGCCGTCCAGGTCCTCGGTGGCTACGGCTACACCCGCGAGTACCCGGTCGAGCGGATGATGCGCGACGCCAAGATCACCCAGATCTACGAGGGCACCAATCAGGTGCAGCGGATCGTGATGGCCCGCCAGCTGCTCTCCGGGGTGCAGTCCGAGCTCTGACCGAGCTCACCTGAGCCGGGCCGCGACGACGGTGACGTCGTCGCGCAGGGACGGGTCGGCCAGCTCGGCCAGGCCGTCGACGAGCTCGTGCAGCGGCCGGTCCCGCAGCTGGGAGGCCCGCTCGCGCAGCCGTGCGATGCCCCGGTCGAGGTCGTGGGCGCGCGACTCGACCACGCCGTCGGTGACCAGCACCAGCAGCGCTCCCGGCTCGAGGTGGCCCGTGGCCACGGCCCGCTCCTGCCGGCCGACGAGGCCCAGCGGCACGCTCGAGCCGGCCCCGAGGGCCTCGGTGCTCCCGTCGGGATGCACCACGAGGACCGGCATGTGACCGGCGTTGCAGAGCGTCAGCGTCCCGGTGTCGGGCTCGACGAGCACCGCGGCTGCGGTGACGAACTGGTCGGGGGCGTCGCGGGCCATGAGCTCGTCGGCCGCCGCGAGCACCGCCCGGGGGGCGGGGTCGACCGTGAGCAGGCCACGGATCCCGGCGCGGACCCGGATCATCGTGGTCGCGGCCCGGACACCTCGACCCATCACGTCGCCGATGACGAGGGCCAGCGTGCCGGTGGGGGTGCGGACGGCGTCGTACCAGTCGCCGCCCACGTGCTCGAGCTCGTCGCCGCCGGGCGCGTAGTGCACGGCGAGCTCGAACCTCTCCAGGTAGGGCAGTGGGCTCGCCGCCAGGCTCGACTGCAGCTGCTCCGCGATGTCTGCCGTCCGCTGCTGCAGCAGCGCGCGCTGGGCGGTGATCGCCGCCTGGGAGGCCAGGGTGTCGAGCAGCTGCGTGTCCTCGGCGGAGAGCTGGCGGTCGGCGTGCACCACGAACGTCTCGCCCCTGGTGATCGCCGAGACGTCGTCGGGCACCCGGAGCCGGACGCCCTCGTGGAAGATCTCACCCACCCGCTTCAGCCCGGCGGCGAGGACCGCCTCGACCTGGTCGAGCGTCGAGGCCCGGACGAAGTCGGCGGTGACCTCCTGCAGCAGCAGGGCGCGCTCCTGGACCAGCACCCGGTCGGTGATGTCGCGCACGCAGCCGATCGTGCCGGTGGGGTTGCCGTCCTCGTCGGTGGTGACCTTGCCGTGCGCCTCGATCCACCGCATCGTGCCGTCCGGCCAGAACATGCGGTTGCGCAGGACGTACGACGAGCGCGCGTCGACCGCGTCCTGGACGACGGCCATCACCTGGTCGTGGTCGTCGGGGTGCACCGTCGCCTCCCAGGCGGCGAAGGTGCCGTCGAAACCGCCCGGAGCCATCCCGTAGATGGCCTCGAGCTGCTCGTCCCAGACGGTGATCCCCGTGGCCATGTCCCAGTGCCAGCTGCCGAGCTGGGCAGCCTCGTGCGCCAGCCGGAGGCGCTGCTCCCCGGCCGGGTCGGCCGCGAGGAGGTCCCGGACGTTGCGCCCGACCAGCTGGTCGGTGTCCACGGCGTAGGACCGGGTGGCTGCTTCGTTGACGAACGTGATGGTCCCGTCCTCGTCGGTCGCCACCACGGCGAGTCGGAGGGCGTCGAGGAGGGGCAGCTCATCGGTGAATTGCTGCATGTATGACCCTCCCGGCGCGATCCCCGGCGGACCCGCGCCGATCATTGTGCACACGGGAGCCCTGTCGCGCGGAAGATCCGTTCGGCACTCCCCAGATCCGCGGTGCCGGTCCAGATCAGGTGTGCCGGGCGCAGTCCGGGCCGGCGGGAGCGACCTCGGTAACGTCGCGGCCATGGGACAGATCATCGAGATCCAGACCGCCGACGGCCCCGCGGAGGCCTACCTGACCCGCCCCGGGGACGGTGCCGAGCACCCGGGTGTGCTGTTCTACATCGACGCGATCGGCTTGCGCCCGCGCATCGAGGAGATGGCGGACCGCATCGCCTCGTGGGGCTACGTCGTCCTCGCGCCGAACGTCTTCCACCGTGACGGCCGCGCCGCCGACCTCGCGCCGACCGAGGACCTGACGGTGCCGGGCAACCGCGAGAAGTTCTTCGCCGGCGGCGTGGCGGACCGTGTCGCGGCGCTCACCCCGGAGAGGTCCGACGCGGACGCCCGTCGCTGGGTCTCCGCCCTCCTCGAGCACGCACGGAGCCCGATCGGGGTCACCGGCTACTGCATGGGTGCCCGCCTCGCGACCCGGGCCGCCGGGCTGTTCCCCGACCTCGTCGCAGCCGTGGGCGGGTTCCACGGGGGAGGCCTCGTCACCGACGACCCCTCGAGCCCGCACCTGGGTCTCGCCGGCGCCCGTGCGGAGTTCGTCTACGGGCACGCGGACGGCGATCGCTCCATGCCCCCGGAGGCGATCGCGGCGCTCGGCGACGCGCTGGTGAGTGCCGGGCTCGCCCACACCAACGAGGTCTACGCCGGCGCCCGGCACGGCTACACCATGTCCGACACCTCGGTGTACGACGAGGCCGCGACGGAGCGGCACTTCGCGGCCCTCCGCGACCTGTTCGCGCGCACGCTGTGACGATCCTGCGATCTCGGGGCATGACCCGGATCGCCGCGGGTACCGGACTGCCACGGGCCCGGAACGGAGTCGTCCCCAGCGAGACGGCATCGCCTCCTGGCCCGGCCAACGTCTGCCCGTGCGTATAGTCGCAACGTGCTTCTCACTGCAGTGTCGTCGACCGACGGGGTCTCGTGACGAGCCGGGACGCCGAGGACTTCGCCTCGATGGCGCTGTCCCTGCACGACGAGCCGACCCTCGACGAGACGGTCGACCGGGTGCTGGAGTACGCCATGAAGGCGGTCGTCTGCGCGTACGCCGGCGTCATCTTCGTTCACAAGCGCAGCCAGGTGGAGACGGTCGCCGCGACGGACCCGATCGTCGCCGAGCTGGACCTCGTCCAGCTCGAGTTCGGCGAGGGACCCGATCTCGACGTGCTCTCGAGCCCCGCCCACAGCGTCCTCGTCGAGGACACCCGCACCGATGAGCGCTGGCCCAAGTGGGCGGAGGCCGTGGCGGCCAACGGGGTGCGCAGCATGCTCGGCATCCGGCTGTACACCAGCTCGACGACCATCGGGAGCCTGAACCTGTACGACACGCGGCCGGGACACTTCAGCGAGGAGGACCGCGACGTGGCGCACATCTTCGCCCGGCACGCCGCGGTCGCCCTGTCCTCGGCCCGGGTCAACGACAACCTGTGGCGTGCCATCGACGCACGCCGCCTGATCGGGCAGGCACAGGGGATCTTGATGGAGCGCTTCGCGATCGACGCCGACCAGGCCTTCGCGGTGATGCGCCGCTACTCCCAGGACCGCAACCTCAAGCTGCACGTGGTGGCCGAGCGGCTCATCGCCACGCGGAGACTCCCCGAGTGAGCGACCGCAGCCGCATGCTCGCCGGCGGCGACGCGTTCCGGGCGCTGACCTCGCCCGCGGTGCTCCTCGACAGCGACTACGTGATCCGCGCCGCCAACCCGGCGTACCTCCGGGTGACCGAGCGCTCGGAGGACCAGCTCGTCTCGGTCAACCTGTTCGAGGCGTTCCCCGACAACCCCGAGGTCAACGGCCAGCCCGTGCTGGCGGCCTGCTTCGAGCGTGTCCTGCGCACCCGTCGGCCCGACCACCTCGGCGTCCAGCGGTACGACGTGCTCGACCAGGGGGAGCCACCGGTCTACCTGCCCCGCCACTGGATGGCCGTCGGTTCCCCCGTCCACGACGGCGACGACGTCGTCGGCATCCTGCTGCGCGTCGACGACGTGACGGGCCTGCGCCCCGCGGCGCTGCGGGCGCTCGAGGCGCAACGGGACGCAGCAGCCCCCTCGGCGGGCGGCGAGGACGCGACGGGCGACGAGGTCGTCGCCTCCCTCCTGATCGCTGCCCGTGACCTCGAGGCGATGGCCGAGGAGATCGACCAGCTGCGCGAGGCCCTGACCTCGCGGGCGACCATCGACCAGGCCAAGGGCATCCTGATGGCCCAGCGCGGGTGCAGTGCCGACGAGGCGTTCCAGTCGTTGCGGAAGATGTCGAACGACGCCAACGTGCGGCTCGCGGAGGTGGCCGGTGCGGTGATCTACCGCGTCCAGGGCGGCGGTATCCCCCAGAGGTCCTGAAGAATCCCGGGAATCGCAGGGTTAGGCGCGCGCCGGCTGGGTACAACGAGGTGGTCCCGATGTCGTGGGGGGCTGCGCTCCCTCACCCCGGCGGGTGTTGTGGGGCCGTCAGCGGCGTGCCACGATCGGGGCAGTGGTCGAGCCAACGTGCCACGTCAGACACTCCAATGGAGGTGTTGCCTGATGGTGCACGTCGCGACTTCGACCGACACGAGTGGCCCAGCCGGGGTCACGGAGCCCTCGGCAACCACGACCTCCAGCGCCCGCAACACCCGGCGCAGCGAGACCGCCCGACTTCTCGACGAGGCGTTCCGGGCCGACTCGCCGGAGGAGCGCTCGGCGCTGCTCGACGAGGTCATCCGGATCAACATGCAGGTCGCCGGCGAGATCGCTCGCCGCTACCACGGCAGGGGGATCGCCGGTGACGACCTGGACCAGGTGGCCAACCTGGGCCTGGTGAAGGCCGCGCAGGGGTTCGACCCCTCCCACGGGACCGACTTCCTGAGTTTCGCGGTGCCCACCATTCGCGGCGAGATCCGACGCTACTTCCGCGACTTCGGGTGGACCATCCGGCCGCCGCGGTCGGTGCAGGAGCTCCAGACCAAGATCACCGCGGCCGAGGGCGAGCTCTACCAGAAGCTGGGCCGCTCGCCCCGCCCCAGCGAGGTCGCCGAGCACCTCGGCGTGGACCTGGAGCTGGTCCTCGACTCCCTGGCCGCCAACGGATGCTTCGCGCCGGTGTCGCTGGACACGCCCGTCGCCGAGGGCGAGAGCGGTCCCGGCGACCGGCTCGGCGGCATGGACCCCGCGTTCGCGAGCGCCGAGGCACGGGTGGCGCTCAAGAGCGTGATGCGCGGGCTCACCCGCCGGGAGCGCCGGATCCTGGAGATGCGGTTCTTCGGCGGCTGCACGCAGGCCGAGATCGGCGCCGAGGTCGGGGTGACCCAGATGCAGGTCTCGCGCCTGCTGACCCGGCTGCTCGAGCGCCTGCGCAAGCGCCTCGAGGAGCAGGTGCCCGCCGCCTGACCGGCGGCGGGTGGATTCCTCACCAGATCGTGGGCAACTCGGAGGCGCGCCCGGAGAAGTCGGGCCTCCTCTTCTCGAGGAACGCCGACACGCCTTCCTTGCCGTCGCCGATCGAGGTGTAGTACATCGCCAGCGAGTCCGACAGGTGCGCCTCCAGCGGGTCGGCCACGGCGGAGTTCCGGTAGAGCAGCCGCTTGGCCAGCCCGAGGGCGACGGGGGAGCGGTCCACGACGAACGAGCGGGCCAGGGCGTACGCCGCCGGCAGCAAGTCGTCGGGCTCGTGCACCGAGCGCACCAGGCGCCCGGTGAGGGCGGCCTCCGCGTCCAGGATCTCCGCGGAGTAGACCCACTCCAGCGCCTGCTGGATCCCGACGATGCGCGGCAGGAACCAGCTCGACGCGGCCTCCGGGACGATGCCGAGCCGCCCGAAGACGAAGCCGACCCGTGCGCGCGTCGAGGCCAGCCGCAGGTCCATGGCCAGCGTCATGGTGGCCCCGATCCCGACGGCCGGGCCGTTGATGGCGGCGATCACGGGCTTGGGCAGTGCGTGGATCGCCAGCGTCACCCGACCGCCGGTGTCCCGCACACCGTCCTGGTAGGGCGGCTCGGTGAGGTGCGCCCGCAGCTCCTCGGGGGTCGGGCGCACCGACTCGTCCAGCCCGAACACGTTGCCCTCGGCCGAGAGGTCCATGCCCGCGCAGAACGCGCGCCCCGCCCCGGTCACCACCACGGCCCGCACGGCGTCGTCGCGCGCATCGGTGAGGAAGCACCGCTCGAGCTCGCGCGCCATCGTCAGGTCGAACGCGTTGAGCGCGTCGGGCCGGTCCAGCGTGAGCGTGGCGACGCCGTCCGGGTCGACCGACCAGCGGATGGTCGTGTAGGTCATCCGCCCGTCACGCTCTTCGGCAGGCCGCTCGGCGTGCACAGGCTCTTCGGGATCTCGTCGGTCTTGTCCTGCTTGATGTAGTCGAACATCTGCTTCGACCGCTGCGGGTCCCAGTGCACCGCCAGGTCGGAGATCGGGACCCCACAGGTGAGGCCGCTGTCGCCGTTCACGTGGGTCATCGCCGATGCCCACATGGCCGCACGCACCGGGCTCGCGCCCTCGCCGAACGCGAACGAGTCCGGCATCGCCATCACGACCTTCCAGTACCGGACCGGGTTGATGAACGTCCACGGCGACATCACCTCGTGCCCGACCGCGGAGACGACCTCGCGCTGGTGCTTGGCGCGGTCGAGGTCGCCGAGGTTCGACGTGTGCCGCGACCGGGCGTACGCGAGGGCCGTCGGGCCGTCGGCCTGCTGGCAGCCCTTCTTGACGTCGAGGCCCGCCAGCGGGTCCTTCATGTCGGTGGTCGGGCAGATCTGGACCCCGCCGACGGCGTCCACGATGTCCACGACACCGCCGAGGCCGATCTCGACGTAGTCGTCGATCTTGATGCCGGTGTTCTGCTCGATGGTCTTCGTGAGCAGCTGGGCGCCGCCGTCCTCACCGCCGTCGGCGTACCCGTACGCGTAGGCCGCGTTGATCTTGGTGTTGCCGTGACCCGGGATGTCGACCAGCGAGTCACGCGGGATCGACATCAGCAGGTTCGGGCCGCTGCCGGTGTGCATCAGCATGATCGTGTCCGTGCGCTGGCCCGACGCGTTGCCGGTGTGGAGCGCCTTGCGCTCCGCGGGCGAGAGGTTCGCGCGCGAGTCGCTGCCGACCATCAGGTAGGTCGTGCCGGGTTGGTCGGCGGGCCGGGCGCCGCTCGGCTCGTACGCGACCTTGTCGACCTTCGACCAGGCGAAGAAGGGCACGGCGACGAGCCAGACGATCCACAGCAGGAGCAGGATCAGCAGCCAGCGGGCGCGGAACCGGGGCCGTCGCGACGGTCGCGAGGGGCCTTTGGCGGGCGCCGGTGCCCGCGGTGGCGAGGCCGGGGGCCGCGGGGGCTGTCCCGGGCGCGGGACCGTGGACATGACGCGGGTCTCGTCGGGGCGCGGCTGGCGGGGCACGGCGCGGGTGGCGTCGGCGTCGTCCGGCGGCGGGGTTCCCTTGCCGCCGTAGAGCCAGTTGTAGCCGGGACTGCCGTCGTCGGGGCCACCCTTGCCGCGGGGTCGTTCAGCCATGCGGAGGACGGTACCGTGCGCCTCCGAGTCCGGCTGTCACGCGGCTCACGCTGCGCGAGCGAGCAGCTCTGCGAGGGAGTCGGCGATGCCGGTCGCCAGCACGTCCAGGTCGGCTGTCGTCTCGAAGTCGCCGGTGATGCCGAAGGTGAGGACGTCGCGGTAGGAGAACATCGCGACCCCGATCCGCACCCGGTTGGCGATCGGCACGTAGGGCAGCAGCTCGACGAGCTCGCGCCCCAGGCCGTAGAGCGGCTGCCGGGGCCCGGGCACGTTGGTCGTGACGGTGGTGATCGCGTGCTGCGGCAGTCGCCACCCCAGACGCAGGCCCCAGGCCACCGACGGGAACGGCCCGAGCTCGGCCACGGTCGTGATCTCCTCGCCGGCCTCCGGCTCGTGCCGGCCCCGCAGCTCCCGGATCCGTCGCTGGATGCACGCCAGGCGCTCGACCGGGTCGGCGACGTCGACGGGGAGGAAGGGCAGCATCAGGGTCACGCGGTTGTCCGGGATCGACTCCTCGCCCGGCTTGCGGGTCGAGACCGGCACCAGCGAGCGCGGGCGTGGGCGTCGGTCGGCTCCCCGCGGGCCAGCAGCAGGCGGCGGAACCCGCCCGTGACGGCGGCCAGCGCCACGTCGTTGATGGTGGCGCCGTACGCCGTACGCACCGCGCGCAGGTCCTCGAAGGGCACCGTGGTCCACGTGTAGCGACGACCGCCCTCCAGCGGGCCCGCGAGCGAGGTGCCGTGCACCGGTCGCAGCGCCGACGACAGCGTCAGCAGGCCGGCGGCGTTGCGGGTCGTCGTCCGGACCAGCCGCAGGGGTCTGCGCGCGGCGCGGGCCAGCGCGCCGGTGAGGTGCAGGGGAGAGGAGGCCAGCTCGCGCAGCGCCTCGACGGTGTAGCTGGCCATCGGCTCCTCGGGCTCGGGCTGCCACGTGTCGGGGACGGCGGGACGCTGCGTCGGTGATGGGTCGAGCAGGAGCTGGTAGAGGTCGGTGCCGGAGACCCCGTCGACCACGCTGTGGTGGACCTTCGACAGCAGGGCCCACCGGCCCTCGGGCAGCCCCGTCCAGAACGAGTAGTCCCAGAGCGGGTGGTCCCGGTCCATCCGGGTCGACATCAGCCGGCTCACCAGCTCCGCGACCTCCTCGCGGCCTCCGGGCGCGGGCACCGCCACCTCGGTCAGGTGGTGGTGGATGTCGAAGTCCGGGTCGTCGACCCAGGCCGGCGCGGCGAGGCTCAGCGGCACCGGTCGCAGCTTCTGCCGGTAGCGCGGGATCAGTGGCAGCCGCCCCCCGATGGCCTCGACGACCTCGTCGAACGACGGCGCCGGCCCCTCGAACACCGCCAGCGAGCCGATCGCGAGCGACGCGTTCTCGTCCGCGTCCTCGGCCTCGAGGAAGGCGTCGGCCAGCGGCGTCAGTCGCTCCACCGCACCAGCGTCCGCCCACCGTCCGGACGCCGCCCGGGGCGGACGTAACCGCGGGGTGGGCCCAAAGGCCCTGTGGGGTGGACGGCCGCGGGCGGGACGGTGGGCGTGGGGAGGAATCGACCGTACGAGGAGAGACGATGAGCGACCTGGAGCGCCTGCGGGCGCAGCAGGAGGCCAAGGAGACCGCCACGACCCGGAGCAGCGCCGACCGTGCGCGGCTGTGGGCCGGCTTGAACAAGTACATGAGTGCCGAGGCCCTGCGTGCGCACCGGGAGGCGCGGGAGGAGCGGCACGAGGACGAGACCCAGGACCACGCGTCCGGCTAGACGGAGGGACCGTGCGCAGACCGATCGACCCGGTGGACACCATCTGGCTGAACATGGACCGGGCCAACAACCTGATGGTGATCGAGAGCCTGATGACCTGCGCCGACCCCATCGACCGGGAGCGGTTCCTCGAGGTGCTGCGCACCCGTGTGCTCGACCGCTTCCCGGTCTTCTCGCAGCGGCCGGTGTCGTCCCGCATGCCGCTGGCGATGCCGCACTGGGAGGACGTGCCCGACTTCGACCCCGGCGCCCACGTGCGGCAGTTCACACTTCCCCCGCCCGGCGGCGACGGCGCGCTGCAGGACCACGTGAACGGCTTCATCAGCACGCCGCTCCCGCGCGACCGCCCGCTGTGGGAGATGCACCTCATCGACGGGTACGACGGCGGCTCGGCGCTGTACTCGCGACTCCACCACTCCATGGCTGACGGGATCGCGCTGACCCGCGTGCTGCTGTCGATGACCGACGCCGAGCCGGACGGCGTACCGGCTGAGGACGACCTGGGGGAGTCCCGCCACGCGGGTCCCCTCGGTGCGGCCGCCCACCTGGTCGGGTCGGCGGCCGGCACGGCCCGCTCCGCGTTGCTGGACCTGCCGCACGTCCTCTCGCCGTCGTTCGCCGAGGACGCCTTCACGTTGACGCGGCAGACGACGGGCATCGCCACCAAGCTGACCTTCACCCGCAACCCGGCCACGGCCGTCGCCGGGACCGCCGGGGTGCGCAAGCGGGCGGTCTGGGCGCCCCCGATCCCGCTCCGCGACGTCATCGCCGCCGGCCACCGGACCGGGACGACCGTCAACGACGTGCTGGTCGCGGCGCTGGCCGGCGCCGTCTCCTCCTACCTCCGCACCCACGACGGGGTCGCCCTGGACGTCCCGACGATGGTGCCGGTCAACGTGCGCCCGCTGGACGAGCCGCTGCCCCGCGAGCTGGGCAACCGCTTCGCGCTGGTGCTCTTCTCCCTGCCATCCGGGCTCGACACGCCGTTCGCCCGGCTCGCGGAGACGAAGCGGCGCATGGACGCGATCAAGGACTCCCCGGAGGCGATGCTCACCTTCGGCCTGATCCGGGGGATCGGGCGCACCGGCAAGGACGTCGAGCGCTACCTGGTGGACTTCTTCGCCAACAAGGCCAGCGGGGTCACCACCAACGTGCCCGGTCCGCAGGGACCGCGCTACCTCGCCGGGTCGCGGATCACCTCGATGCTGGGGTGGGCGCCGGAGTCGGGCAACCAGACCCTGGGCACCTGCATCTTCACCTACGACGGGCACGTGCACGTGGGGTTCAAGGTCGACCTCGACACCATCGGGCACCCCGAGGAGCTGCTCGACGCGTTCGGGGCCGAGATCGACGCCCTGCTCCACCTCGCGAAGGCGGGGTGACCGGGTGACGCGCCGGACGCCGCAGGGGATGGTCCACTCGGCCGTGGACGCGTTCGTCGACAGCACCCGCGCCGTCGTCGACGCGATGGCCTCCGCCGGCAGCGGCGCCCTCGGCGCCCTGCCCGCGCCCGTGCCCGACACGGTGACCCGGATGCTCACCTCGATGCGACGGCTCGCGGAGCAGGTGCCGTCGATCACCGCGGAGCTCGACGTCGTGGTCAACGAGGTGCACGCGAAGCGGCTGAGCATCCAGGCCATGCAGGCCGAGCTCGCCGCGCTCGACCAGCAGCTGGAGGTGCTCGAGAAGTCGCTCGTGCCCGTCCAGGGGTGGAGCCGGCAGTGGAACCGGCTGCGCCGGTCGCTCGAGGAGGCGCTGCCCAAGGAGCGCTAGCGTGCGGGCATGTCCACCGGATCCCACGGCGCGCTCCCGCCCTCCTACGCGCGGGTGTCGCTCGCGATCATCACCTCGGGCCGGGAGGCGAACCTGCTCGGCAACGTCCACGGTGGCGAGATCATGAAGCTCGCCGACTCCACCGCGGGGGCGGTCGCCCAACGGCACAGCGGCGGCCCCGCCGTCACCGCCGCGATGGACGAGATGGCGTTCCTCGAGCCGGTGCACGTGGGCGACATCGTGCGCACCTTCGCCCAGGTCAACTGGGCCGGCCGCTCCTCGATGGAGATCGGGGTGCGGGTCGAGACCCAGCCGTGGAACGACCCGGACGCGCACGCGCTGCACGTCGCCTCGGCGTACTTCGTCTTCGTGGCGGTCGACCCCAACGGGCGCGCCCGCCCGGTGCCCGGGCTGCAGCCCGAGACGGCCGACGAGGTGCGCCGGATGCGCGAGGCCGAGATCCGTCGCGCCCACCGGCTGTCGAAGCGCCAGGAGATCGAGAAGGGACGTGCCTCCACGCCGTGACGGAGGCCCCGGCGCGTCGTACCGGGCTGTGACCCGTGTGACTGGTGATACTGGCAGGAAGCACCACCACTTCCCCAGCAGCACCAGCAGAGAGGCACTCGATGCCACCCGCATCTTCCCCCGGGTTGCTCGACCGCCAGAGAGCCGCCCGCTTCAGCACCGACGAGCGCGCGGCCCGGGTCCGGTTCCGGCGCGCCATGGCACTCATGGTCATGACCCTCGTCCTCCCCGGCTCCGCGCAGCTCGTGGCCGGCAACCGCAGGATCGGCCGCATCGCGCTGCGCGTGTGGGCCGTCCTCGTCGTCGGCTTCCTGCTCACGGTGGTCGTGAGCCTGGTGTGGCACCAGGTGGCCTTCAAGATGGCGGTCAACCCGTCGCTGCTCGGCCTCCTCCGCATCGGCCTGATGCTCGGCGCGATCGCCTGGGCCGCGCTCTTCGTCGACGCGTGGCGGATCGGTCAGCCGCTGACTCTGGCCATGAACCACCGGCGCGCGGCCGTGGGCGTCAACGGGTTCCTGTGCCTCTCGGTGGCGGGGAGCCTGCTCTTCGGCGCCCACATCGTCGGCGTGCAGCGCGACTTCATGCTCAGCATGTTCAGCAACGGCGCCGCCACCGGCGCCCACGACGGCCGCTACAACGTGCTGCTGATCGGTGGCGACTCCGGCGCCGGCCGCTGGGGCTTGCGCCCGGACTCGATGACCGTCGCGAGCATCGACGCCGACACCGGTCGCACCGTGCTGATCTCGCTGCCGCGCAACATGTCGAACTTCCCGTTCGTCAAGGGCTCGGTGATGCGCAAGCAGTTCCCGCACGGCTTCGACGTGGACTACCTGAACGGCGTCAGCACCTGGGCCGGTGACCACACCGACCTCTTCCCGCACTCCAAGAACCCCGGCATCGACGCCACCATCATGGGCATCGAGGGCATCACCGGCCTGAAGATCAACTACTGGGCGATGGTGAACCTCGAGGGGTTCAAGGACCTGGTGGACGCCGTCGGGGCGTCACCCTGAACGTCCGCGCGCCGATCCCGGTCGGCGGCCTCGGTGACGACGTCACGGGCTACATCCAGCCCGGCGTGCGCAAGCTCGACGGCCACGACACGCTCTGGTTCGCCCGTGCCCGTGACGGCTCCGACGACTACTCCCGCATGGCGCGCCAGAAGTGCGTCATGAACGCCATGCTGCAGCAGATCAGCCCGCAGGTCGCCGTGACCCACTTCGAGCAGATCGCCAAGGCGAGCTCGGCGATGATCTCCACCGACATCCCGGCGAGCGAGGTCCCGCGCTTCATGTCGCTGGCCCTGAAGGCGAAGAGCCAGAAGGTCGCCACGCTCTCGCTGGTGCCGCCGATGATCAACACCGCCGATCCCGACATCCCGCTGATCAAGAAGAAGGTCACCCAGGCCATCGACCGCGCCGAGGGCACCGCCCCCAAGCCGGCCGCCCCGCACAAGAAGGCGGGCAGCGGCGACGGGGTGGTCACCGGAGGCTCGGTCGGCTCGCTGAGCAGCGGCTACGCCGCCAACCAGGCCGACGACCTCGACAACGCCTGCTGAGCCGGGGCGAACGCCTCCCCATTTCCGTCCGGCCGAGGTGCTCGTCCTAGGGTGTGAGCCGTGACCGATCCGACGACGAGTGCGCCCAGGGTCGCCGCCGTGGTGGTCACGTTCAATCGCCTCGAGCTGCTCCAGCGGCTCGTCGAGCGGCTGCACGAGGTGCCCGGGCTGAGCGAGGTCCTGGTCGTCGACAACGCCTCCACCGACGGCACCGGGGCGTGGCTGGCGGAGCTCGAGAAGGCGGGTCCGACACGGGCCACGCCCGTGCTCGGACGCACGCTCACCCACAACCAGGGCGGTGCGGGCGGCTTCCACGACGGTCTCGCCTGGGCGATGGAGCGGGGGGCCGACCTCGCCTGGCTCATGGACGACGACGGCCTGCCCGACGCCGACTGCCTGGAGACCCTGCTGGCCCGGCGTGCGGACTTCGACTTCTGGGGCCCGGTCGTCGTGGACGAGGCCGACCCGGACCGGCTGGTGTTCCCCATCCGCCTCCCGGGCGGCACGCGGGTCGTCCACCGGATGTCGGACGTGACGGCCGCGGCCACCGACGGCGTGATCCGCGACGTCGTGATCCCGTTCAACGGCGTGCTCGTCACCCGCGAGCTGGTCGAGCGGATCGGTCTGCCGCGTGCGGAGTTCTTCATCTGGGGCGACGACCACGAGTACCGCCTGCGCGCCGAGCGGGCCGGCGGCCGGGTGGCGACCGTGGTCGGTGCCCGGGTGCACCACCCCAGCGTGGGAGAGCTTGGCACGCCGATGATGTTCGGTCGCACCACCTACAACCACAGCCCCAGCGACCTCAAGCACTACTGCATGGCCCGCAACAACCTGCTCAACCTGCGCGAGTACCGCGGCTGGCCCCATGCGCTCGCGTTCGTCGCCAAGACGCTGTGGTTCTACACGATCACCCGGCGCTCGGTCGCTCGCCTGCGGCTCAGCGCGACCGCCATGGTCGCCGGCCTGCGCGGGGACTTCACCGGGCACGAGAGGTTCCTGCGATGACCGTTCGACCCGGCTCGCCCCTCGCCGGCTCGGGAAGCCCCGAGTCCGTGGCTGTGGTGATCGTCACCTACAACCGGGCCGACCTGCTCGTCCGGATGCTCGACGGCCTCGCCGCCCAGACCCGGCCGCCGGACGCGGTCTACGTCGTCGACAACGCCAGCACCGACCACACCCGCGAGGTGCTCCACCGCGATGACCTCCCGCTGCGGGTCACCCACGCCGAGGACAACCTCGGCGGGGCCGGCGGCTTCCACCTCGGGGTCAAGAAGGCCTACGAGGCCGGGCACGACCGGATCTGGCTGATGGACGACGACGTCGTCCCCACCCCCGAGTGCCTCGCGGTGCTGCTCGCCCAGGACGAGGCGTGCGTCGCGGCCGTGCGCGAGGACGTGGCGGGCCGGCTGGTGGAGAAGGCCGCGGTCGACTTCGACCTGCGCAACCCGCTGGCGATCCGGCCCAAGCGCGCCACCGTCGACACGACGTACCCCGACCGGTCCGCGATGCCGGAGCGCGTCGAGCTGCACAACATCGCCTTCGAGGGGTTCATGTTCCGCCGCGAGGTGGTGGACGCGGTCGGGCTCCCGGACGCGTCGTTCTTCATCTTCTACGACGACGTGGACTTCGCCGTCCGGGCCCGTCGGGCCGGCTTCCGGATCTGGGGGATCCGGGACGCCGTGCTGGTCCGCCAGCTCGACTTCGACCAGCAGCACGACCTCGCGGGTTGGAAGGGCTTCTACATGTTCCGTAACCTCTTCGTCGTCCACTTCCGGTACGGCGAGAACGCGCTGGTGCGCCTCAAGCCGTACGCCATCGCCGCCGCAGTCGTCGGGCTCAGCCCGGTGCGTGGTGGTCGAGCCGAGGCGGGCAATGTGATCCGGGCCATCGGGTCGGCGCGGGGCATGCGCAGGCAGCCGGGTCCCGGGTCTTCGCAGCGATAGGATGACGGCCGCCTTCCGACTTCAGGAGTTTGCTTCGTGCCTTCCGACCACCAGCCTGACCTCGTCGTCGTCGGGTCCGGCTTCTTCGGCCTGACCATCGCGGAGCGGTGCGCCACCGAGCTGGGCCTGCGTGTCCTCGTGCTCGAGCGCCGCCACCACCTGGGCGGCAACGCCTACAGCGAGGCGGACGCCGAGACCGGGATCGAGATGCACGTCTACGGCGCGCACCTCTTCCACACCTCCAACGAGAAGGTCTGGGAGTACGTCAACCGCTTCACCTCGTTCACCAACTACCAGCACCGGGTGTTCGGCCAGTACGACGGCCAGGTCTACTCGCTGCCGATGACCTGGCGCTGATCAACTCCTTCTTCGGCAAGAGCCACACCCCGACGAGGCGCGAGCGCTGATCGCCGAGCAGGCCGCCGAGTTCGACACCGCGGAGGCGTCGAACTTCGAGGAGAAGGCGATCTCCCTGATCGGCCGCCCGCTCTACGAGGCGTTCATCAAGGGCTACACCGCCAAGCAGTGGCAGACCGACCCCACCAAGCTGAGCGCCGACATCATCACGCGCCTCCCGGTCCGCTACAACTTCGACAACCGGTGGTTCAACGACAAGTACGAAGGCCTCCCGGTCGACGGCTACACCGCCTGGCTGACCAAGATGGCCGACCACCCGAACATCGAGGTCCGCCTCGAGATGGACTTCTTCGACGTCGCGCAGGAGTTCAAGGGCAAGGTGCCGATCGTCTACACCGGTCCGGTCGACGAGTACTTCGGGAACTGTGAGGGTCGGCTCTCGTGGCGTACCGTCGACCTCGAGGCCGAGGTCAAGCACGTGGACGACTTCCAGGGCTGCGCGGTGATGAACTACAACGACCAGGACGTGCCCTGGACGCGGATCCACGAGTTCAAGCACTTCCACCCGGAGCGCACCTACATCACGGGCAAGACGGTGATCGTCCACGAGTACTCGCGCTTCGCCGAGGACGACGACGAGCCCTACTACCCGATCAACACCGCCGAGGACCGGGAGAAGCTCCTGAAGTACCGCGAGCTCGCGAAGAAGGAGCCGATGGTGCTGTTCGGCGGCCGCCTCGGGACCTACAAGTACCTCGACATGCACATGGCCATCGGGTCGGCCCTGTCCATGTTCGACAACAAGCTGAGGCCGCACTTCACCGAGGGTGCGGCCCTCCACAGCGGAGGCATCGACGAATGACCACCGAACGACGGCTGCTGCAGCGGCAGATCCTGCCCCTCGACCGCGACGACGACGTCCTCGCGCTCTACGTCGACCCCGACCCGGCGGTCCTGGACGCCGACAAGTACGAGATCGGCACCAACCGCAACGCGCGGGAGATGAACGCCGCCTCCATGCGGCAGAACATCTCCAGCGGCACCAGGATCCACCCCGACCAGATCGAGTCGCGCACCTGCATGCGGGTCCCGGCGGGGGAGCGGCTCTCGTTCGGCACGTACTTCAACGCGTTCCCCGCCAGCTACTGGCGGCGCTGGACCATCGTGTCCGAGATCACCCTCACGGTGAAGCTGGTGGGCCGCGGCGCCGCGCTCACCGTCTACAAGTCGATGGCCAACGGACGCTCGCAGCGCGTCGACGGTGCCACGACCGGCCAGTCGGTCGACGGCACGTTCGTGTTCGACCTCTCGCTCAAGCCGTTCGTCGACGGCGGCTGGTACTGGTACGACGTCACCGCCGGTGACGAGGACGTCCTGGTCGAGTCCGCCGAGTGGAGCGCCGAGGTCCCCGAGGACCGGGTGCAGCACGGCACCGTCGACATCGCGATCACCACCATGAACCGGCCCGACTTCTGCGCCAAGCTGCTCAGCCAGCTCGGCGAGGACGAGGTGCTGCGGCCCTACCTCGACACCGTCCTCGTCATGGAGCAGGGCACCCAGAAGGTCGTCGACTCGCCCGACTTCGCCAAGGCGGAGGGCCTGCTCGGCTCGACCCTGCGGATGATCGAGCAGGGCAACCTCGGCGGCTCGGGCGGCTACGCCCGCGGCCAGCTCGAGTCGGTCCGCAAGGGCACCGCGACCTACGCGATGATGATGGACGACGACGTCGTCTGCGAGCCCGAGGGCGTGATCCGTGCGATCACCTTCGGTGACCTGGCCCGACGCAAGCTCATCGTCGGCGGCCACATGTTCAGCCTGTACGCGCGCTCGCGCCTGCACAGCTTCGGCGAGATCGTCCAGCCGTGGCGCTTCTGGTGGCAGTCCGCGCCCGGAGTGTTCAACGACTGGGACTTCTCCGCCCGCAACCTGCGGTCCGCCCGCTGGCTGCACCAGCGCATCGACGTCGACTTCAACGGCTGGTTCATGTGCCTGATCCCGCGCGAGGTCCTCGCCGAGATCGGCCTGTCGCTGCCGTTGTTCCTGAAGTGGGACGACTCGGAGTTCGGCCTGCGCGCCAAGGAGGCCGGCTACCCGACGGTGACCTTCCCGGGCGCCGCGGTCTGGCACATCCCGTGGACCGACAAGAACGACGCGCTGGACTGGCAGGCCTACTTCCACCAGCGCAACCGCTTCGTCGCGGCGCTGCTGCACTCGCCGTACCCCAAGGGCGGACGGATGATCCGGGAGAGCCTGAACCACCAGATCAAGCACCTGGTCTCGATGCAGTACTCCACCGTCGAGATCCGGCACCAGGCGCTCGAGGACGTGCTGGCCGGTCCGGAGCAGCTCCACCGCGACCTGCCGACGAAGCTCGCGGAGGTCAACGCGCAGCGCAAGCAGTTCACCGACGCCCGCCTCGAGGCCGACCCCGACGCGTTCGCGCCGGTGCGCCGCCGCAAGCCGCCGCGCAAGGGTCGGGACGGTTCCGAGATCCCGGGCCGGTTCGCCACCCTGGTGACCGCCGGGCTCGCGCCGCTCAGGCAGCTCAAGGCCGCCCGTGAGCTGTCCCGGGAGTACCCGGAGGCGGAGATCAAGGCGATGGACGCCAAGTGGTACCGCCTCGCGCGCTACGACTCAGCGGTCGTCTCCATGAACGACGGCGCCTCGGCCGCGCTCTACCAGCGCGACCCGGAGAAGTTCCGCGAGCTCACGCGCAAGACGATCGAGATCCACGAGCGGTTCCGCCGCGAGTGGCCGCGGCTGGCGGAGGAGTACCGCGCCAAGCTGGCCGAGATCACCTCGCCCGAGGCCTGGGACGAGACCTTCCGCCCCTGGACGGGCGGCGACACGGGTGGGGTCGCGGAGGACGGTCGATGAGCGAGACCGTGAGCGCGGTCCACGTCGCCCCGGGCGAGCTGACACCTCCGTCGGCGAACCAGGGACTGCTGGAGGTCTTCCGCAGGCGCTACCTGCTGAAGCTGCTGGTCCGACGGGAGATCAGTGCCCGCTACCAGGGCTCCTTCCTGGGGTTGATGTGGTCCTACATCAACCCGCTGAGCCAGTTCTTCCTCTACTGGTTCGTGATGGGGTACATCCTCAACCTGCACAAGAACGTCGAGAACTTCGCGGTCCACATCTTCGCCGGTCTCATCGTGGTGCACTTCTTCACCGAGACCTTCGCGGCCGGCACGAGATCCATCGTGCGCAACAAGGCGCTGGTGAAGAAGATGGCGATGCCACGGGAGATGTTCCCGGTCGCGTCGATGCTGGTGTCGCTCTACCACGTCGGCCCGCAGCTGGTGATCCTGGTGATCGCCTGCCTGTTCTACGGCTGGATGCCGGACCCCGGCGGCGTTCTCGCAGTGCTGCTGGCGCTGGGCATCATCATGCTGCTCGGCACCGCCCTGGCGCTGCTGTTCGCCGCGGCCAACGTGTTCTTCCGCGACTTCGGCAGCGCGGTGGGCATCCTGACCCACTTCGTGCGCTTCGGCGTGCCGATGATCTACCCCTACAGCCTGGTCGACGAGCGCTTCGGTGGCCACACGACGGCGTACCTGTCCAACCCGATCGCGGACGCCGTCCTGCTCATGCAGCGGGCCTTCTGGATCGGGACGACCCAGCACCCGGCGGAGATGGCGAGGACCAACCTGCCGCCGAACCTGTTCCAGCTCGGCGCCCTCGCCGTCGTTGCGTGCTTCGTGCTGCTGCTGATCGGCCAGATGGTCTTCACCCGCCTGCAGAACCGCATCCCGGAGCGTCTCCAGTGACCGCGTCGATCGTGGCGGAGAACGTCAGCAAGACGTTCACCCTCCGCTACCACCGCACCTTCAAGCAGATGACCGTGGCCATGGTGAAGGGTCACGACGTCAGCGACGACTTCAAGGCCCTCGACGACGTCTCCTTCACCATCGAGCAGGGCGAGTCGATCGGCCTGATGGGGCTCAACGGCTCGGGCAAGAGCACCATGCTCAAGCTGATCAACGGGATCATGCGGCCCGACGGCGGCACCGTGCTGACCCGGGGCCGGATCGCCGGCCTGATCGCCACCGGGGCGGGCTTCCACCCACAGCTGACCGGGCGGGAGAACGTCTACCTCAACGCCGCGATCCTCGGCATGAGCGAGGCGGAGACGCGGCGCAAGTTCGACGAGATCGTCGACTTCGCCGACATCGGCCGGCACCTCGACGCCCCGGTCGGCAACTACTCCTCGGGCATGTTCGCGCGACTGGGGTTCTCGGTCGCCATCCACGTCGACTCCGACATCTTCCTCGCCGACGAGGTGCTCGCGGTGGGGGACCGGCCCTTCAAGCGCAAGTGCATGGAGAAGATGGAGGAGATCCGCACCAGCGGCCGCACCCTCCTCTACGTCAGCCACGCGGCGGGCTCGGTGCGCAAGATGTGCGACCGGGTGATCGTGCTGGAGAAGGGGCGGGTCGGCTTCGACGGCGACGTCGACGAGGGCATCCGCTACCTGAAGTACGACGACGACAACACCGAGAACGAGCCGGACGAGGACGACACCGAGGACATGGACGACGACCTCGGCGCCGACATCTGACCCGACCCGAGGTCTGGACCAGGCAGACGCCCGCGAGCCGCACGAGCGGTTCGCGGGCGTTTCCGCGTGTCGGCGCGCACGGAACGGGCGGGTGAGGCATCCTCGACTTGACAAATCTCGGATTTCGCGGCGTGTCGAGTGGAAATTACAACGTTGTAGTTACTCGGATTCTCTTCCGGGGCCGGTGTGACTCATGTGAAAGTTGCGCAACGTGTGATTCTTCCCCCGCACGAAAGTTGCCGCCGATGCCCCCGAGCAAGACCCGATTCATCACCGCCTGCCAGCAGATCCTGGCCCTGGCCGTGGTGCTCGCCGCCCTGACCCCCGCCGCCAGCGTCGTCAGCCTCGACGTGGTGCGCGAGGCGCCGTCCGGTGCTCCGGGCTCCGGCGGCCGCGGGACCACCGCGACCGCTGCGTTCTCGGCGTACACCCGGGCCTCGGCCCGCCAGTCCGTCGTGCCGACCCAGACGGTCGACCCCAAGGTCACGGAGTACTCCCTGACCGCCCCGCCCGGCGCCCGCGTCAGCACCGCGGACCTCCAGGCCCGCACCCGCGTCGGTGCCGAGCCGGGCAGCACCGAGCTGACCAGCCGGCCCGAGGCCGTCGTCGGCTACGGCGCCGTGGGCGTGACCTGGGAGCACGGCGTCCAGGTTCCCGAGGACCAGATCCACTTCCAGGTCCGCACCCGTACCGGCGACACCTGGTCGGACTGGATGAAGCTCGCCTACGACGCCGAGCACGGGCCCGACCCGGGCACCGCCGAGGCCCGCCACGCCCGCCCCGGCACCGACGCGCTGCTCGTCGGCGACGTCGACCAGGTCCAGGTGCGCGCGCTCACCGACCGCGGAGGCGTGCCCGCCGACATGAAGATGGCGGTCGTCGACCCGGGCCGGGCCACGGCCACCGCCAAGGAGTCGCCGGCGTTCGACACCGGCACCATGGACGGCTCCACCGAGCCGGAGACCCCGGCCCAGGCGGCCGCGGCCCCGGCCGACGGGACCGCCGGCGCGATGGACCTCCAGGCCGCCGTCTACACGCCCAAGCCGGTGATCTACTCCCGCGCCCAGTGGGGCGCAGACGAGAAGATGCGAGACCCCAGCTCCCTGCACTACGGCGTCGTGCACGCCGGCTTCGTGCACCACACGGTGAACGCCAACGACTACACGCGGGCCGAGGTGCCGGGCATCATCCGGAGCATCTACGCGTACCACACGCAGTCCCGCGGCTGGAGCGACATCGGCTACAACTACCTCGTCGACCGGTTCGGCCGGATCTGGGAGGGCCGCTACGGAGGCATCGACCGTCCGGTGGTCGGTGCGCACACGCTCAACTACAACGACTACGCCTTCGCGATGTCGGCCATCGGCAACTACGACATCCACCAGCCCTCCGACGCCATGGTGCAGGCCTACGGCGCGCTCTTCGCGTGGAAGCTGTCCCTGCACGGCGTCGACGCGTCCTCGACCAAGCAGTGGGTCGGCTCCCGGTACTTCCAGGCCATCAACGGCCACCGCGACGCCGCCTCGACCGCGTGCCCGGGCCGCTACCTCTACGCCAAGATCCCGCAGATCAGGACCCTGGCCGCGGCCGCGCAGCGCGGGTGGGCGGGTCGTGAGCTCGAGTCCGACCTGGCCTCGACGCCCAACCCCGACCTGATCGTGCGCCGCGCCAGCGACGGGCAGGGCTTCGTCATCCCGACCGGTGGCCTTACCGGCTTCCAGGACCCGGTCGACGTGTCCGTCCCGGACGCCGACCTCGTGGTCGCCTCCCCGGACCTCACCGGCGACAACAAGGCGGACCTCGTCGTCCGGGGCGCCGACGGCACCTCCCGCGTCTACCCCGGCAACGGGGCCGGCGGCTTCGGCAGCGCAGTCAAGGAGACGAGCGCGCTGGCGGGACGTGACCTGGTCACGGCCGTCGGCGACCTGAACGGCGACGGCCGCAACGACCTGGTCGCCCGCCGCGAGTCCGACGGGCGCCTGGAGCTCCTGCGTGGCACCGGGACCGGCGGCTTCAGCCGGATCGCGATCTCGAACGGCTGGGGCGCGTACACGCTGCTGGCCGGGGCGGGCGACGTCAACGGCGACGGCAACAACGACCTCGTCGCCCGCGACGCCTCCGGGCACCTGTGGCGGGTGCCGGGCACGGGGACCCGCGCGCTCGGCAAGCCGGTGCAGCTGCCCGGCGCGTGGGGCCGCTACTCCTCGATCACCGGCTACGGCGACTTCACCGGCGACGGCCGACCCGACCTGTTCGCGACCGAGAAGGGCGCTCCCGGGGTGATCCGGCCCGGTCTGGCCGGTGGGACCTACGGACACCCCGTGGGCCAGGTCACGCGGGTCACGGCCGCCACCGCCGTGACCGCGGCCAACGTGGCCGGCAACAACGCGCCGGACCTCGTCGCCACCGTCGGCGGACGGCTCCAGGTACTGCCGAACGCGGGCACCTTCGAGACCGGGAGCCCGATCCCGACCGGGATCAACCTCTCGGCCGCGGACCTGGTGTTCAACGCCGGGACTGGGACCGCGACGGTGACGGAGACATCATCGTGCGCAACAAGAGCACCGGCGCGCTGAACCTGCGGCCCGGCGACGGCAAGGGTCACTTCGGGGCCGCGGTCCCGATCGCACCGGCTTCGGCGACGTGAAGCTGCTGGCCGCCGTGGGCGACATGACCGGCGACGGCTGGCCCGACCTGATGGGACAGCCGGCGGGCGGCTCCGTCCGGATCTACCCGGGCAACGGGTTGAACGGGCTGAAGCCCAGCTACGTGGCCCATGCCCCGATCGACGCCGGGACCCAGGTCGCGGTCGGACGCTGGGACGGTGACGGCGCGCCGGACAGCATGTTCCGCCAGGGCAACCAGCTCACGCTCTTCCCGGGCAACGGACCGGGCGGGCTGACCAGCCCGACGCCGTTGAAGCTGGACCTCTCGCCCTACGACTGGGTCGTCGGGATCAGCGACGAGACCGGCAGCGGCCACCCGGACCTGATCGTGCGGGCGAAGAGCAACGGCTACCTCTGGCTCATCCCGGGGACGCCGACCGGCTTCGGCCAGCGCCGGTTCCTCGGTGAGGGGATGGAGGCCTACGACCTGGCCGGCTGACGGGCCGTGGCGCGCTCGGCGTCGTACGTCGCGTCGAGACGTCCCGGGTCGGCGTGGGACACCAGGACTACGGAGCCGCCGCGTGCGAGCGGCTCCGCAAAGGAGGCGATCCCCGGTGGGGAAGCCGGGTTCGCCTCCGTGAGGAGACGGCCGCCGTCGGTGAGGAGACTCCCGGCGGCGGCCGTTCGCCACAGCTCGGCGTGGGTGACGCCGGGCAGGGCGAGGTCGTCGGGACCGGGCGGGTCCCAGGCGGTGAAGGCGTCCGGCTGGGACCAGACCTCGATCCCGACGTCGTGGACGCCCGCGGGGAGCGGGTCGGCGAACCGGACCCCCATCGGCAGCAGCGAGCAGGCGAGCACCGGCAGCTCCGTGGCCCGTCCGCCCCACGTCGCAAGGCCGTCCGGACCGCACACCACCGCGTCGGGGTCGTCGCCGGAGACCACGAGCCCCACGGTCCAGGCCGCCCCGAGGAACACCGGTCCCAGCCAGTGCGTGGGCAGGTCGACGTGCAACCGCTGGCCGCGCTCGAGGTCGTGCTCCTCGCTGAGCAGCGAGGCTGCCTTGGCCACCCAGTTCGCGTACGTCGTCACGGACAGCTCGACGCGTTCCCCGCTCGCGTGGTCGTACCACGTGACGAGCGGACGTCCCGGGTCTGCGCGGAGGAGGCCGGTGAGCAGGTCGGTGAAGGTGGTCACCGGACCACCCTAGGAGGCCACCTATGCTGCGCCCATGCCAGCCAACGGGACCATCGACAACTTCTGGGCCGTGATCCCCGCGGGAGGTGCCGGCACCCGGCTCTGGCCGCTCTCGCGCTCCCACGCCCCCAAGTTCCTGCACGACCTGACCGGCAGCGGCATGTCGCTGCTGCAGGAGACCTGGGCGCGGCTCGCGCCGCTCGCCGAGGAGCGGTTCCTGGTCGTGACCGGGCGGGTGCACCGCAGCGCCGTCGCCGAGCAGCTGCCCGCCCTCGGGCCGGACGCGGTGATGGCCGAGCCCTCGCCCCGCGACTCCATGGCCGCCATCGGCCTCGCCGCCGCCCTGCTCGAGCGCGAGGACCCGGACGCCGTGATGGGCTCGTTCGCGGCCGACCACGTGATCACCGACCCCGAGGCCTTCGGTGCGGCGGTGCGGGTCGCGGTCGAGGCCGCCCGGGACGGCTGGCTGGTCACGCTCGGCATCGAGCCGACCTTCGCCTCCCCGGCCTTCGGGTACATCGCGATGGGCGACGACCTGCCGGGGTCCCCGGGGGTCCGGGCCGTGCGTGCGTTCGTGGAGAAGCCCTCCGCGGAGGTGGCTGCGGGCTACCTGGCCGACGGCTCGTACCGGTGGAACGCGGGCATGTTCGTGGTCCGGCCGGGAGTGCTGCTGGACCTGCTCGCGACGTGGCAACCGGAGTTCGCCGCCGCGCTGCGCAGCATCGCCGCCGAGCCCGAGCGGCTCGAGGAGCTCTGGCCGACGCTCCCGCGCATCGCGCTCGACCACGCCATCGCCGAGCCGGCCGCGGAGGCGGGCCGCGTGGTCGTCGTACCCGTGTCGTTCGGGTGGGACGACATCGGCGACTTCGACTCCCTGGCCGCCCTGCTGGACCGCACAGGGGACGGGACGACGGTGCTCGGCGACAGCGCGCTGGTGAGGACCGTCGACGCCAGCGGCCTCGTGGTGCCGCGGTCGGGCCGGGTCGTGGCGGTGGTCGGGCTCGACGACGTGGTCGTCGTCGACACGCCTGACGCGCTGCTGGTGACCACACGGGCGCGCGCCCAGGAGGTCAAGCAGGTCGTGGCCGCGCTGAAGGAGTCCGACCGGGCCGACCTCACCTGACGGTGCTGGCCGGCCCGGCCGGAGCTCACATCGCGCTGGGCTCGGGGGAGTCGGTGTAGGGGTACTTCAGCATGAAGCTGTTCAGGGCCGCTCCGGAGACGTCCGTGCAGTACTGGAACACGCCGACCTGCTTCTTCGGGTCCGTGCCGCCCGTGCCGCCGGCCGACCAGTGCGTGAACGCCACGTGCTGGCCGGAGGGGAACTTCTTGCCGCCCTCGTCCTTCGACGTCCAGGGCGCGGCGATGAACTTGTCGCGGAAGTTGGTGGTGCTGGAGAGCTTGTCGGCGATGGCGTGCATCTGGGTCACCGCGCCGCTGTCGTTGGCGATGGTGCTGTCGTACCAGAGGATCGTGTAGCCGTGCTCGAGGTTGTGCACGAGCGCCTCGAGCGGCGGCCGGTCCTCGGGGGCGTAGAACTTGCGCGACATCGGGGCGGGAGCCACGCCCGCCTCGTTCCAGTGCTTGCCGAACGCCGGCGGGGCGGTCGAGTAGTCGACCGGGGTGCCGGTGGGGACGTGCTGCTGGTTGCCGGTCGCGGGCTGGGTCGTCACCTTGCCGCAGACCGAGGCCGGGGCGCCGATCGAGGCGAGGTCCTTGCCGTTGTACTGGCGGGCGTCCCACCAGTCCTTGATCGGCTTGAACGCTGCGGCTCCGACGATCAGCACGGCGATGAGGGCGCAGACCCCGACGATGGCCAGGCCGCGATTGCGCTCGCTGCCCTTCTGCTTCTTGCGGATCTCGTCGATGACCGCTTGGCGGTCGGACTTGGCGGGCTTCTTGGCCACGGGTCGGGTTCCTCGTTCGGTGCGTGTGCTGGTTGGACGTCGGTCGACGGCAGAGTCTACGGACTGACCGGTCGCAATCCGACGCGACCGGAGGTTTCGGGACCGTCGGGGGCGGTCACTGCCCGCCAGCCGTGGGCGAAGGCGACAGCAGCGACCACCGTGAACGTGGTCGGATCGGTGCCGACGACGAGCTCGCCGGCGTCATCGGTGACCGAGGCGCCCGGGCCGAGCACCGTGTGCAGCGCGGCCACCAGCTCGGCCGCCGGGGCGGCTGTCCCGAACGGCGCGCGGTCGTCCGGGTCCCCGGCGAGGGCGCGGACCACCGCCTCGCGGGCGCCGTAGCCGAACATGTCGGCGCCCTCGGCACGGACCAGCGCGACGGCGCCGGGACCGTCCTCGCCGGGCGGCAGCACCAGGTCGGCACGCCCGCGGACGACGGCGAAGGGACGGCCGCCGAGCTTGCCCTGCGCCAGCTCGCTCATGCCGGCGATCTCGTCGGCGACCGCGGGGGCGGTCACCGCCAGGGGGTTGCCGTGAGCGTCCACGCGCCCGGCGAACTCCTCGAGGACCAGCAGGCCCGCGGCGCCGACCGCGATGTCGGTCTGGCCCTCGCGCCACGCCCGGCCCGCGGTGTCGGTGACGACCACGGCCACGTTGCGGCCGGTGCGCCGACGGATGTCGGAGCGCAGCGCGCGCGCGGACGCGTCGGGGTCCTCCGGCAGCAGCACCACCGTGCCGCTCTCGACGTTGGAGGCGTCGATGCCGGCGGCCGCCATGGTCAGCCCGTGCCGAGTGCGCACGATCGCGGTCGGTCCGCGCCGCGCGACCACGCGGACGGTCTCGCCGGGGAGGGCCTCCTCCCGGGTGCCGGGGCGGACCCGCCCCTCGGCCTTGCTGACCACCTTGCTGGTCACCACCACGACGTCGCCGTCCTCCAGCTCGACCAGGGGCAGCAGCAGGGCCGCGAGGTCGTCACCGGCGCGCACCTCGGGCACCCCGGAGGGGGCCAGGACGTTGATGGCGCCCTCGGGCGGCGCTGCCGTCGCGGGAGCGACCGGGTCGGTGGTCATCCGGCCACGAGCTGCACGGCCGCGGCGGCCATCGCGGCCGTGGCGTCGGGGTCGGTCATCATCAGCGGGACGGCGCGGCAGGCGAGCCCGGCCCCGGTGAGCCGCGGCACCTGGTCGGCGTCGCGCTCGTCGACCAGCCACCCGTCGAGGACGCCGCCGTCGCTGCGGGCGCCGTAGTGGAGTCCGACGCCGGCCGCGCTCACCTCGACCCCGATCGAGGTCAGCATCTGCTCGGCCATCCCGCGCACGTGGGTCCCGCCGACGATGGGGGAGAGGCCCACGACCGGGGCCCGTGTCGCGGCGACGGCCTCGCGGACGCGCGGCACGCCGAGGATCGTGCCGACGGAGACCACAGGGTTCGACGGCGGCAGCACCACGAGGTCGGCGTCGGTGATGGCGTCGATGACGCCGGGGCCTGGCGTGGACTCCTCGAGGCCCACGACGACGACCGTCTCCGCCGGCACCTGGGCCCGGAGGCGGACCCAGTACTCCTGGAAGTGCACGACCCGACGGCCGCTGGGGGAGTCGGGGTCGGCGATGGCCACGTGGGTCTCGACCCGGTCGTCGGTCATGGGGAGGAGGCGGACGCCGGCACCCCAGACCGGGTCGAGCCAGCGACGGCACAGTGCCTCGGTCACCTGCGAGAGCGGGTAGCCGGCGTCGAGCATCTGGGTCCGGACCAGGTGGGTCGCGACGTCCCGGTCGCCGAGGCCGAACCAGGTCGGCTCGACGCCGTACTCCGCGAGCTCGGTGCGCACGCTCCAGGTCTCGTCGCGACGACCCCAGCCGCGCTCGGGGTCGATGCCGTCGCCGAGGGTGTACATCACCGTGTCGAGGTCGGGGCAGACCTTGAGGCCGTGCACCCAGAGGTCGTCGGCGGTGTTCGCGACCACCGTGACCCAGGCGTCGGGGGAGACCCCCGGGAGGGTGCCGGAACCGATGCCGTGGAGGAGCCCCTGCAGGAAGCGGGCTCCGCCCATGCCCCCGGAGAGGACCGTGATGTTGCGCATGGTGCCTATCTTTCCCCACGAGGGGTACGTCCCCCACGCAATAGCCCGTTCGGGTGGTTCCTGCGGAGCACATCCGGGTGGTTCTGCTCTATAGCAGATCCGCGCTTGACTTGTGGTGTACGACAGGCATGTAATTCCCACAGTGTTCTTCGTAGAAGAATCCGGTTTCTTCCGATAGGGGATCGGGGGTGCGGGGGGCCAGTGGGACAAGGCAGTACCGGGTCGAAAGGGCGAGTGCCGTGAGAGAACTCTTTCTCCTCGACGGGGACGCCGAAGAAGCGGGTGGCAGGACCGTGCGTTGTGCGCACAGACGGACCCCGAGGCGTTCTTCCCCGAAAAGGGAGGATCAACCAGGGAGGCCAAGAAGGTCTGCCTGACGTGTGAGGTGCGGGACGAGTGTCTCGAGTCCGCACTGATGAACGACGAGCGCTTCGGCATCTGGGGCGGTCTCTCCGAACGAGAGCGCCGCAAGCTGAAGAAGCGCGCAGTCTGAGTCGGGCGAACCCCGTCGCGTAGTTGTGTGCCCCGGTGACGGGGCACACACGCGAGGGCGGGGGTCCGACCCGCCCGGTCGGAGGTCGGGGACCGGCCCGTTAGGGTTCTTGGTCGTGCATACGACGGTCGCCGCGCTGCTGGTCAGCCACGATGGAGAGCGCTGGCTCCCGTCGGTGATCTCCGGACTCCAGAGTCAGGTCTCTCCCGTCGATCGCGTGGTCGCGATCGACACCGGCAGCAAGGACGGCAGCGCCGCCCTGCTCGAAGAGGCGTTCGACGAGGTGCTCCGCTCGCCCGGGTCCACCTCCTTCCCCGCCGCGGTGGCGCTGGGGCTCGATCGGCTGGCCACGTCCGGCACCGACTGCGAGTGGGTGTGGATCCTCCACGACGACGCCAACCCCGAGCCCGACGCCCTGGCCGCGCTGCTGGCAGCGGCCGAGGCGGACCCCGAGGCCGACGTGCTCGGCCCCAAGCTGCGCGAGTGGCCCTCGCTGAAGCGGCTGCTCGAGCTGGGCGTCACCATCTCCGGCACCGGCCGGCGCGAGACCGGACTCGAGCGTGGTGAGTACGACCAGGGGCAGCACGACCAGGTCCGCACCGTGCTGGCGGTCAACACCGCCGGGATGCTGGTCCGCCGTCGGGTGCTGGAGAAGCTCGGCGGTTTCGACCAGCAGCTGCCCATCTTCGGCAACGACATCGACTTCGGCTGGCGCGCCGCGACCGCCGGCCACCGGACCCTCATCGTCCCGCAGGCCGTGGTCTTCCACGCGGAGGCGGCGCACCGAGGGGTACGGCGCACCCCGCTGACCGGGCGGCACACGCACTACCAGGAGCGCCGCGCCGCCCTCTACACGCTGCTGGCCAACTCCCGCACCCGCGCGCTGCCGTTCCAGCTCGTGCGGCTCGGGTTCGGCACCATCCTGCGGATGATCGGCTTCCTGCTGGTCCGCTCCGTCGGCGAGGCGCTCGACGAGCTCGCCGCCCTGGTGTCGCTGTACTCCAGCCCCCGCGAGATCCTCGCGGCCCGGCGCTCCCGGCAGGGCCGCCAGGTCGTGGCTCCTGCCGACGTCCGCCCCCTGCTCGCCCCGACCTGGCTGCCCTACCGGCACGGCCTGGACTTCGTCGGCGACCTGCTGGCCGCGGCGACCAACCAGGCCCAGGACGTCGCGGAACGCCGCCGCGCGGCCAAGGCCGAGGCGCAGCCCGCGGCCGCGGCCGCTCGCCGGCCCGCCCACGACGACGAGGACATGCTGGGCGAGGACACCGGCGTAGTGGCCCGCTTCCTCACCAGCCCGGTGGCCCTGTCGGTCGCGCTGTTCGTGCTGCTCGCCCTGGTGGGCGCCCGGTCGGCGTTCGGCTCCCTCGCCGGCGGCGGGCTCTCACCCGTGCCGCAGGCTGCAGGCGACTGGTGGCGCCTGTGGACCGAGTCGTGGCATCCGCTCGGCCAGGGCACGGCGGTCCCGGCCCCGGCGTACGTCCTGCCCTTCGCCGCCCTCGCCACGCTGTTCGGGGGCAGCCCGTCGGCCGTGGTGACCGCGATCTTCGTCCTCGTCGTGCCGCTCGGCCTGTGGGGTGCCTGGCGCTTCCTGCGCGTGGTCGGCCGGCTCGCCTCGCCGGTGGGCGCACCGCGCTGGCTGCTGCTGTGGGGGGCCGCCACCTACGCGCTCGTGCCGGTCGTGAGCGGCGCGTGGGGTGACGGGCGCTTCGGCACCGTCGTCGTCGCCGCCCTGCTGCCGTGGCTGGCCCACGCCGCGCTGGGCTTCGCCGACCCCGAGGCGGACCGCCGCTGGCGCGCCGCCTGGCGCTGCGCGCTGCTGCTGGCGCTCGGATCTGCCTTCGCGCCGGGCCTGTGGTTCTTCGCCCTCCTGCTCGGCCTGGTCGTCACGGCCGCGGCCGCCGTCGTCGTCCGCGGCGCCGTGCGCGACCGCTCCGCCTGGGGGCCGCCGGCGACCGCGCTGGGCGCGGTGCCCGTCCTGCTTCTGCCGTGGTGGCTGCCCGCCCTCCAGCACGGGGCCGGTGAGGCCATGCTGCTCGAGGCCGGTCGGCTCCCGGTCGCGATGGTCGACGCCCTCGACCTGGTCACCGGGCGGGTGGGCGACCTGGGTGCCCCCGCCTGGCTCGGCATCGTCCTCGCGGTGCTCGCCGTGCTCGCGCTGATCCCGCGCTCGACCCGGGTGCCGGTGATCGTCTGCTGGATCGTCGCCGCGGTCGCGGCGGTGACCGCCGCCGTCGTCGGCACCATCACCCTCGACCTGGCCACGACCTCCACCCACGCCGCGCTCGGCTCCCTGGTGGTGGTCCTGCAGGGCACGTTCGTCGTGGCGGCCTCGCTCGGAGCACAGGCCGTCGTCGAGAACTCCACGGACTCCGCCCCCCTGTGGCGGCGCGGGATCGGGGCGGTGCTGGTCGTCGTCGCGGGCGTGGTGCCGCTGGTGGGTCTCGGCTGGTTCGTGGTCGGCGGCCACGACCGGCTCGACGAGACCGCCGGCGAGGGCATCCCGGCCTACATGGTGCAGAGCTCCATGACCGGTGACGCCCACGGGATCCTGGTGGTCCGCGGCGACGTCGACCACGGCCTCACCTACACGGTCCGGCGCGGCGACGGGGTGACCCTCGGCGAGGACGAGATCATCGACCTCTCGGCCGAGGACCCCGGCTTCACGCGGGCGGTGCGGGCCCTGGCCTCACGACCCACCCGGAGGTCGTCGACCTGCTGGCCAGCCGGGGCATCGAGTACGTCGTGCTGCCCTCGCCGGCCGACGGCAACGTGGCCTCGGCCCTCGACGCCACGGGCGGCCTGGTGCAGGCCAGTGCCGAGGACCGCTCCACCCGGGCCTGGAAGGTCGCCCGGCAACCCGACCCGACGGCTGTCGACGGCCCGCGCTCGTGGCTGCGGATCGGCCTCCTCGTCCTCCAGGCCGTGGCGATCGTGGTCGTGGCCGTCCTCTGCGTGCCTACCAGTGAACGGAGGCGTCGCCGGTGAGCCACCCGACGTCCGGACGCCGCTCCGTGAGGCGCCGCGTCCGCCTCGACACCACCACCGTGCTCGCGGTGGTGCTGCCCCTGCTGACCATCGGGTCGCTGCTGCTGGTGCGACCGGGGGACTCCCCGGACCTCAGCAGCCCGCCGACCCGGACCACCCTGACCAGCGCCTCGATCGTGTGCCCCTCCGCGATGCCGGCATCGCCGGCGGGCTACCTCTCGACGACGAGCAAGGGAGCCAAGGGCAAGGTCGACGTGACCGCGGGGTCGACGTCGACGAAGGCCTCGCTCTCCGAGGGGACGGTGACCACCGTCCGTCCGGGCACCGGGCCGTTCGTGGTCACCGGTCAGGACGAGCTGGCCCCCGGCCTGGTCGGAGCCCGCTCCGGCGGCGCGAGCCAGCTGGCGGCCGTGGCCTGCCCGGCACCCTCGCCCGACCAATGGTTCACCGGAGTCGGCGCGGGAGCGCGCCACGACTCCGTCCTCGAGCTGGTCAACCCCGACGCCGGTCCGGCAGTTGCCGACATCACCGTCTCGGCCGGCACCGGACAGATCGACGTCCCGCGCCTGCGCGGGGTGTCCGTGCCCGGCCACAGCAGCATCCGGCTCGACCTGGGCCAGGTCTCGCCCCGCCGCGGCGAGCTGGCGCTCCACGTGGTCACCTCCCGCGGCCGGCTGGCCGCCACGGTGCTGGACAGTTCCGACGAGCTCGGCCGCGGCCAGGCCAGCCAGGACTGGCTGCCGGCCCAGCAGGCGCCGTCGACCGACAACTTCCTGCTCGGCCTCGGAGCCGGGCCCGGCGGACGGCTGCTCACGCTGGCCAACGACGCCGACAGCGAGGTGCGGGCCACCGTGCGCTTCGTCAGCGAGGACTCGGTCTTCGCGCCCGAGGGCATCGGCGAGGTGCGGGTGCCGCCCCAGGGCGTGGCCCGGCTCGCGCTCTCGGCGGCGCTCCAGTCCGCCATCGACAAGGGCGTGGTCGGGGTGGAGGTCACCTCCGAGCAGCCGCTGACCGCGACCCTGCGCACCTTCGCCGGCGGGGACCTGTCGCACGCCGTGGCAGGCCCGCAGATCCGATCCGGAGCGTCGGTGATCGTCCCGGCGGGCGCCAAGAAGGTCCTCCTCGCGGGCGCCCAGGCCGTCGGGGCTGCCACCGTGGTGGCGCGCTCGGCCACCGGCGAGGAGCTGGCCCACACCCGTGCCGACCTGCGGCCCGGGCGCGGCACGGTCGTGCCCGTGCCCCCGCGGGCGACGCTGGTCACGGTGGTGCCCGAGGGCACCAGCGTCAGCGGGGCCGTGATCGTCTCGGGTGCCGGAGCCGCCGTGGTGCCGCTGACGGAGTCGCTGATGAGCGGCCTGGTCCCGGACGTCCGTCCAGGACTCTCCTAGTGCCTCAGTCCGCGTCGCCCTCGTAGCGGGGGTCGACCTGCTCGGCCTCGATGCCGAGCAGCTCTGCGACCTGCTCGACGACGACGGTGAGCACCATCGCCTCGAGGTCGGTGCGTGTCTCGCAGCGGTGCTCGATCGGGCGCCGGAACAGCACGAGGCGGGTCGGGTCACCGCCGGTGCCGCGCACCAGGGACGAGAGCGGCACCGTCCCCGAGTCCCAGTCGTCGGGGATCTGCGGTGCGTCCTCGACGGCGTACTCCACCAGCCCGAGGCGGTCCTGCCAGCGTTCGTCGATCTCCGTCACGATGCTCAGGGCGAGGTCGTCGAAGCGCTCCCGGGCGGTCCGCAGCTCCGGGCGACCGGGGTCGCGGGGCACCACGGCGGGGCCCCGCATGCCGCGTCCGCGACGGTCCCGTCGCCGGCGTACGGCGGTGGTGCGAGAGCTGGCGTCTTCCACGCCGCGAGCCTAATGGGGGCGCGACCTGACGGCAGGTAGCGTCTGCGCCGTGAGTCCTGTCCGCCGCTGTTCGCGTACCGCCTGTGGCCGCACCGCGGTCAACACGCTGACCTACGTCTACGCCGACCAGACGGCGGTCCTCGGACCCCTCGCGACGTACGCCGAGCCGCACGCCTACGACCTGTGCGACGTGCACAGCGAGCGGCTCTCGGCACCGCGGGGCTGGGAGGTCCTGCGCCTCGCCCCGGACCCGGCGGCCCAGGGGCCCTCCAGCGACGACCTCCTCGCGCTCGCCGACGCCGTGCGCGAGGCGGCCCGGCCGGCGCCGCAGCCGATGCGGCCCAGCCCGGCTGAGGAGACCGGTCGTGAGCGCGGACGACGCGGGCACCTGCGCATGCTGAGCACCGACTGACACGGCTGGCCCCGGGAGACCGTTAGGCTCCGGCCATGCCCGGAACGCTGGATCCCACCAACCTCGCTGCCGTCTTCAAGGCCTACGACGTGCGCGGTGTGGTGCCCGACCAGATCGACGAGGAGCTGGCGCGTGCCACCGGCCGTGCGTTCGTGCAGGTCCTCGGCGCCGACACCGTCGTCATCGGCCACGACATGCGGCCGAGCTCGCCGGGCATGGCGGGTGCGTTCGCCGACGGAGCCACCGAGGCCGGGGCCGACGTCATCCTCATCGGCCTGGCCTCGACCGACCAGCTCTACTTCGCGTCCGGCCACCTCGGGCACCCGGGTGTGATGTTCACCGCCAGCCACAACCCGGCGCAGTACAACGGCATCAAGATGTGCCGCGCCGGTGCGACTCCGGTCGGCATGGAGACCGGCCTGGCCGAGATCCGCGACGCGGTCGCCGCCGGCGGTCGGGCCGTGGCGGCTCGCCAGGGCACGATCAGCAATCACGACGTCCTCGAGGCGTACGCCGCGCACCTGCTCGCCCTGTCGCCGGTCACCGGCCGCCGGCTCAAGGTGGTCGTCGACGCGGGCAACGGCATGGCCGGGCACACCGCGCCGGCGGTGTTCGGCCGCCTGGGCGGGGACCGCATCGAGGTCGTGCCGATGTACTTCGAGCTGGACGGCACCTTCCCCAACCACGAGGCCAACCCGATCGACCCCGACACCCTGGTCGACCTGCAGAAGCGGGTCGTCGCCGAGGGTGCGGACATCGGCCTGGCCTTCGACGGGGACGCGGACCGGTGCTTCCTCGTCGACGAGCGCGGCGAGGCCGTCTCCCCGTCCACGCTCACCGCGCTGATCGCCTCGCGGGAGCTGGCCAAGGAGCCGGGCGCGACGGTGATCCACAACCTGATCACCAGCCGCGCGGTCCCCGAGACCGTGACCGAGCTCGGCGGGACTCCGGTCCGCACCCGGGTGGGGCACTCCTTCATCAAGGCCACGATGGCCGAGACCGACGCCATCTTCGGCGGCGAGCACAGCGGCCACTTCTACTTCCGCGACTTCTGGCGCGCCGACTCGGGGATGCTCGCCGCCCTCCACGCCCTCGCCGCGCTCGCCGAGTCCGACCGGACGCTGTCGGAGCTGCTCGCCGACCACGAGCGCTACGTCGTCAGCGGCGAGATCAACTCGACGGTGAGCGACCCGGCGGCCGTCGTGGCCGAGATCGAGGCGACCTACGGCGGCCGGGACGGGGTCACCCTGGACCGCCTGGACGGGCTGACCGTCTCCCACGACGACTGGTGGTTCAACGTCCGCCCGTCCAACACCGAACCCCTGCTCCGGCTCAACGCAGAAGGTCGCGACGCCTCCACCATGGTGGAGGTCCGCGACGCCGTCCTCGCGATCATCAGGAGAGAACGCCCGTGAACATCGACCCCGCCCTGCTGGCCATCATCGTCTGCCCCCAGTGCCGTGCCTCGCTCGAGCCGACGGGGGAGGAGCTCGTGTGCACCGGCTGCGGCCTGGCCTACCCGGTGCGCGACGACATCCCCGTGCTGCTCGTCGACGAGGCCCGTAAGCCGGCCTGAGCCCCCTGGAGGCGGCGATGTCCACCTGGTTCGACGAGTCCCGTCTTGACGACGAGTCGGTGTTGGCGGCGCAGGACGCCGTGCTGAGGCCGTTGGCCGAGGCCGGCGCCCGGGTGCGCCGGGAGTCGATCGACGCCTCGGCCGCTGCGGCCGAGGCAGTCGCCCGCAGCCAGGACCAGGCGCGGCCGCGCGCGGTGATCGCCGCCGGCCCGGACTCGCGGCTGCTGCGTGCGGTGCTCGAGCCGTGGTGCCCGGTGCCGTTCGTGGCCTGGCCCGGCACGATGCTGCCCGGGTGGGCCGGGAGCCTGGACCTGGTGGTCGTGCTCGCGCCGGACGGCGCCGACCCCGGCACCGCCTCCGCGGTCGCCGAGGCCGTCCGCCGGGGGTGCCAGGTCGTCGTCGCGTGCCCGCCGGGCTCGCTGGTCGCCGACCACGCCGTCGGCCGGTGGGTGACCCTGCTGCCGACCGTCACCCGCGACCAGCTCGCCACGGCCGTGGTGATGCTGGAGTACCTCGACCGGGTCGGCCTGGGTCCGCGGGCGGACGCCGAGGTGGTCGCCGAGGCCCTGGACTCCGTGGCGATCGCCTGCTCGCCGCACCGCGATCTCGCCGTCAACCCGGCCAAGATGCTGGCGATCGCCCTCGCCGACTCGACGCCGCTGGTCTGGGGAGGCTCCGTGCTGGCGGCGCGGGCCGCCCGCCGGGTCGCCGAGTCGATCCGCCGCGCCAGCGGGCGCACCGCGCTCGCCGGTGACGCCGAGCACCTGCTGCCGGTGATCGAGGCGACCCGGGCCCGCGACGTCTTCGACGACCCGGTGGCCGACGGGGGCGGGGAGCTGCGTCCGATGCTGCTGGTGCTCGACGACGGGGCCGAGGACCCGGTCGTGCGCGAGCTGCGCGGCCGGCTGCAGGCAGCCGCCGCGGATCGCGGCGTACGGGTGGAGACGGTGACCACGGAGGCGGCCACCGAGGTGGCCCGCTACGCCTCGCTGCTGCTCAGCGGGACCTATGCCGCGGAGTACCTCCGGCTCGGCCTGGTGGACGACTGACGATGTGCTGAGCGTGGGCGCCGCTCGCTAGGTTGAGCGGATGCCCAGCCGGCCCGCCTCGCTCCGTGACCCGTGGTTCGACAACGCCAAGATGGCGTTGGTGACCCTGGTCGTGGTGGGTCACGCGTGGACGCTGCTGCCGTACAACACGCTGGACGACCACCTGTACGACTTCCTCTACGCCTGGCACGTGCCGGCGTTCGTCTTCGTCACCGGCTACCTGTCGCGGTCCTTCACCTGGACCCGCTCGCGCCTGTGGGGGCTGTTCAAGGGCGTCCTCGTGCCCTACCTGGTCTTCGAGCTGCTCCTCGCGCTCTTCCGCATCTACGTCGGTGGCGAGGCGCTCGACGGCCTCTTCGCCGACCCGCACTGGCCGATGTGGTACCTCGCCGCGCTGTTCCTGTGGCGGCTGCTGACGCCGGTCTTCAGGCCGATGCCCGGCGGTGTCGTGGTGGCGGTCGTGATCAGCCTGGCCGCCGGGATGAGGGCGGGCGACACCCTCGACCTCGCCCGGGTGCTCGGGCTGCTGCCGTTCTTCGTGCTGGGCCTGAAGGCCACGCCCGAGCGCCTCGAGCTGCTCCGTCGCCGGCCGGCCCGGATCGCCGGCGGGGCCGTGCTGGTCGCGGTCTTCGTGCTCAGTGTCTGGACCGACACCTGGGCCAACACCGAGTGGCTCTACTACCGCTCGACGTACGGCGAGCTCGACGTCTCCGACACCCGCGCCTTCCTCACCCGCAGCGCGCTGCTGGTCGTGGGTGGGGTGACCGCGCTGGCCTTCCTCGCGGTGGTGCCGCGCGTCAGTGGCTGGTTCAGCCGGATGGGCACCTGGACCCTCGGCGTCTACCTGTCCCACGGGTTCTTCATCCTGTCGGCGACCTACCTGGGCTACCAGGAGTGGACCGCGAACCACGCCGGGCTCGCCCTGGTGGTGACAACCCTCGCCGCGGTCGGACTGGCGCTGCTGCTCGCGTGGAGCCCGTTGGCCCGACGGCTCGACCTCGTCGTCGACCCCTTCGGCTCCGCCGAGCACCGGGTCCGCCACGCCGTCGGCCTCACTGCGGTGAGCGCCGAGGTCGTCGCCGGTCGCGCTCCGGAGGTCGTGGCGCTCGGCGACGCCTGCTGACCAGATAACCTTCCGCGCATGTCTGCAGAGGGTGGGACCAAGGCCGTCGTGGCGGCGCTGGCGGCCAATCTGGGGATCGCGGTGACGAAGTTCGTCGCGTTCTTCCTGACCGGGGTCAGCTCGATGCTGGCGGAGGCGATCCACTCCGTGGCCGACTCCGGCAACCAGGTGCTGCTGCTCCTCGGGGGCAAGAAGGCCCAGAAGGACGCCACCCCGGAGCACCCGTTCGGCTACGGGCGCGAGCGCTACATCTACTCGTTCATCGTCTCGATCGTGCTCTTCAGCGTGGGTGGGCTGTTCGCGCTCTACGAGGCCTACCACAAGTACCACGAGATCCACGCTGCCCACGGCCACCCGGCCGACTCGATCCTCGACAGTCGCTGGTGGTGGGTGCCGCCGCTCGTCCTGGCGGTCGCGATCGTGCTGGAGGGCCTGTCGTTCCGCACCGCCATCCTCGAGACGAGCAAGATCAAGGGGAGCGCGACGTTCCCGCAGTTCATCCGCCGGGCCAAGCAGCCCGAGCTGCCGGTGATCCTGCTCGAGGACTTCGCCGCGCTGATCGGCCTCGCGTTCGCGTTCATCGCCGTCGTGCTGTCCCTGGTCACGGAGAACCTCTACTTCGACGTCGTCGGCACGGCGCTGATCGGCCTGCTGCTGGTCTGCGTCGCCGTCGTCCTCGGTCTCGAGACCAAGAGCCTGCTGCTGGGGGAGTCGGCCAGCGTCCCGGCCCAGCGCCGCATCGCGGACGCCCTCGAGGGCACCGCCGGCGTCGAGCGGATCATCCACATGAAGACCCTGCACCTGGGGCCGGAGGAGCTGCTGGTCGCGGCCAAGATCGGGGTGGCGACCGGGGCCACCTCCGAGCAGGTGGCCGACGCGATCGACCGGGCCGAGCGGGCGGTACGGGCGGCCGAGCCGACCGCCCAGGTGATCTACCTCGAGCCGGACATCTACCGCAGCGACTACGTGCCCGCCGAGCGACCCGAGCCACCCGCCCCCGCCGCCCACTGACCGCAGCCGGACCGGACCGGCCCCCTGCCGGAGTCGTCGAGGATTCTGCGTCCGGCGACGGCTCGTTCTAATCTCGAACCACAGCCACGAGACCTCAGAGCAGGGGGCAATTGATGGACTACAAGGTCGCCGACCTCAGCCTGGCCGACTACGGCCGCACCGAGATCCAGCTCGCCGAGCACGAGATGCCGGGCCTGATGGCCATGCGCGCCCGTTACGGCGACTCCAAGCCGCTGGCCGGTGCCCGCATCGCCGGCTCGCTGCACATGACGATCCAGACCGCCGTCCTCATCGAGACGCTCGTCGCGCTCGGTGCCGAGGTGCGCTGGGCGTCCTGCAACATCTTCTCCACCCAGGACCACGCGGCCGCGGCCGTTGCGGTCGGTCCGAACGGCACCCCCGAGGCGCCCGCCGGCGTCCCGGTCTTCGCCTGGAAGGGCGAGAGCCTGGAGGAGTACTGGTGGTGCACCCAGCAGATCCTGCAGTGGCCCGCCGGCCAGTTCGCCAACATGATCCTCGACGACGGCGGTGACGCGACCATGCTCGTCCACCTCGGCGTCGAGGCCGAGAAGACCGGCAAGGCGCCCGACCCGGCCTCCGCGAAGAGCCACGAGCAGCGGATCGTCTTCGAGGTCCTTCAGGCCTCGCTCGCCGAGAGCGGCGAGCGCTGGACCAAGATCGCCAACGAGATCAAGGGCGTGACCGAGGAGACCACCACCGGTGTCCACCGGCTCTACGACATGATGAAGGAGGGGTCGCTCCTCTTCCCCGCCATCAACGTCAACGACTCGGTCACCAAGTCGAAGTTCGACAACAAGTACGGCTGCCGCCACTCGCTCATCGACGGCATCAACCGCGCCACCGACGTCCTGATCGGCGGCAAGGTCGCGGTCGTCTGCGGGTACGGCGACGTCGGCAAGGGCTGCGCGGAGTCGCTGCGCGGCCAGGGTGCTCGCGTCATCGTCACCGAGATCGACCCGATCTGCGCGCTGCAGGCCGCCATGGACGGCTACCAGGTCGCCACCCTCGACGACGTGCTCGGCGTGGCGGACATCATCATCACCGCCACGGGCAACAAGGACGTCGTCACCGTCGACCAGATGTCCCGGATGAAGCACCAGGCGATCCTCGGCAACATCGGTCACTTCGACAACGAGATCGACATGGCCGGCCTCGAGACCTACGAGGGCGTGGTCCGCAAGACCGTCAAGCCGCAGGTCGACGTCTGGACCTTCCCGACCGGCACCTCGATCATCGTGCTGTCCGAGGGCCGCCTGATGAACCTCGGCAACGCCACCGGCCACCCGTCGTTCGTCATGTCGAACTCCTTCACCAACCAGGTGCTGGCGCAGGTGGAGCTCTTCACCAAGCCGGAGGAGTACCCCGTCGGCGTCTACGTGCTGCCCAAGCACCTCGACGAGGAGGTCGCCCGCCTCCACCTCGACTCGCTCGGTGTGAAGCTCACGACGCTCACCGACGACCAGGCCTCGTACCTCGGCGTCGACGTGGCCGGGCCCTACAAGTCCGACGAGTACCGCTACTGATCCACCCCTCCCGGAGCACGCTCCGGGAGCTCGACGAGGCCGCCCGAGGAGACCCCCGGGCGGCCTTGTTGTGTCGTGTTCGGGGGTTTGCGGGGTTCGCCCCCGTGCGGCTGGCAAGATTGGGACATGACCCAGCTCGCTGGCACGACGCCGGACAACGCCTGGAAGGGGCGGATCCTGGTCGTGGACGACGACGCCTCCCTCGCGGAGATGCTCACGATCGTGCTGCGCCAGGAGGGCTTCGACAGCCGGATGTGCACCCGTGGCGACCACGCCATGGACGAGTTCCGCGACTACAAGCCCGATCTGGTGCTGCTGGACCTGATGCTGCCGGGCAAGGACGGCATCGACGTGTGCAAGGAGATCCGCGCCGAGTCCGGGGTGCCGATCGTGATGCTGACCGCCAAGGGCGACACCGTCGACGTGGTGGTGGGGCTGGAGTCCGGGGCCGACGACTACGTCGTCAAGCCGTTCAAGCCGAAGGAGCTCGTGGCCCGCATCCGGGCCCGGGTGCGTCGTTACGACCCGCCGGCCCAGGAGTCGCTGAGCATCGGCGACCTGTCCATCGACGTCGCCGGTCACTCGGTCACCCGCGGCGGGGCCCCGATCAGCCTGACCCCGCTCGAGTTCGACCTGCTGGTCTGCCTCGCGCGCAAGCCGTGGCAGGTGTTCACCCGCGAGGTCCTCCTGGAGCAGGTCTGGGGCTACCGGCACGCGGCCGACACCCGGCTGGTCAACGTGCACGTGCAGCGCCTGAGGTCGAAGGTCGAGCACGACCCGGAGAACCCCGAGATCGTCGTGACCGTGCGTGGCGTGGGGTACAAGGCCGGAAACGCCTGAGCCGTGTCTTCCGGTGCCATGGCGCAGCGGGGCCTCCCGGCAGGCCTCCGGCGGGGTCTCACCTTCTGGCGCCGGTCGATCCAGGCACGCGTCGTCGCGAGCACCGTCGTGCTCTCGGCGGTCGTGGTCAGCATCGTGGGCTGGTTCCTGCTGCAGCAGACCAGGGAGGGCCTCCTCGACCATCGCGTGGGCGCGGTCGTGGCCGAGGCCAACAACGAGACCACCGACGCCCGAGCCCGCCTCGCCGCGGCTCCCGGCACCGACATCGACTCCGCCTCGCAGCAGCGTGACCTCATCGAGCCGATCATCCAGCGCGGTGCCACCCGCGGCTTCAGCGTCGTGCTCGCCGGCCCCGTCGGCGAGGGCGGCCGGATCGCCGACGGCGGTGCGGAGTCCACGCTGGGCCTGGACACCTCGAGCGTGCCGGTCTCGCTCGAGCAGCACTTCGACAAGCCGGCCCCCACCGCGTGGACCTATACGCAGATCCGCACCACCGACGAGAACGGCAGCACCCACACGCACCCCGGCATCGTCGTGGGCTCCCAGATCAAGCTGCCCTCGGACGGGGGGACCTACACGCTGTACTACCTCTTCCCGCTCGACGAGGAGCAGGAGACGCTCGCGCTGGTCACCCGCGCCCTGCTGACCGCCGCGGTCCTGCTGCTGGTGCTGGTGGCCGGCATGACCTGGCTGGTCACCCGTCAGGTCGTGACCCCGATCCGGATGGCCCGCCGGGTGGCCGAGCGGCTCGCGGCCGGGCAGCTCCAGGAACGGCTGCAGGTCTTCGGCGAGGACGACCTCGCCCGGCTCGCGACGTCGTTCAACCAGATGGCGAGCAACCTGCAGCGCCAGATCCGCCAGCTCGAGGAGCTCAGCCGGGTGCAGCGCCGCTTCGTCTCCGACGTCTCCCACGAGCTGCGCACGCCGCTGACGACGGTGCGCATGGCCAGCGACGTCCTGCACGACGCCCGCCACGACTTCGACCCCGCCACCTCCCGCGCCGCCGAGCTCCTGCAGAGCGAGCTGGACCGCTTCGAGATGCTGCTCGTGGACCTGCTGGAGATCAGCCGCTTCGACGCGGGCGCCGCCGTCCTCGACGCCGAGGACGTCAACCTCGTCGACGTGGCGCACCGGGTCGTCGACATGACCCGGGCCCTCGCGGTGCAGCGCGGCGTGGAGGTCGTGGTGGACGCCCCGGCACACCCCTGCCTGGCCGAGGCCGACGTACGCCGCGTCGAGCGGATCGTCCGCAACCTGGTCACCAACGCCATCGACCACACCGAGCCCGGTGGTGGCCGGGACGCGGAGATCGTGATCCACGTGGGTGGCGACGAGCACTCCGCGGCGATCGCCGTCCGCGACCACGGCGTCGGCCTGGCGCCGGGCGAGGCGGCCATGGTCTTCAACCGGTTCTGGCGGGCCGACCCGGCGCGCGCCCGGACCAGTGGCGGCACCGGGCTGGGGCTGTCGATCTCGCTCGAGGACACCCACCTGCACGGCGGGTGGCTCCAGGCCTGGGGCCGCCCCGGCCGGGGCGCCCAGTTCCGCCTGACGCTGCCGCGGCGCGCCGGTGTGCCGCTGCGCCAGAGCCCGCTGCCGCTCGTGCCCGTCGACGCCGAGGAGCCCGTCGCGTGAGGCGCCGTCGCGGACCCGTCGGCCCGGGGCAGCTCGTGGGCCTGCTCGTGGCCCTGGCCCTGGCCGTCTCCGGCTGTGTCCGGATGCCCGAGAGCGGCCCGGTCGTGGAGACGAAGTCGGGCGGTGCCGTCAACGAGCAGCCTGGGATCTCCATCGACCCCCGGCCACCCCAGGCGGGTGCGTCGGCCCCCGACATCGTCAAGGGGTTCCTCGATGCGATGACGGCGACACCGATCCAGACCAACGTGGCCAAGCAGTTCCTCGCCAAGGACGCCCAGGCGTCGTGGAACCCCGAGCGCCGGACCATCACCTACTCCGACGCCTCGCCGCCGCGGGCCGGCCACGGATCCTCGGTGGCGGTCACCCTCAGCGGCGCCCACCAGCTGGACTCGCGCGGCGCCTGGCGTGGTCCCCTCCCGAGGTCCGAGCAGGTCCTCCGGTTCCCGATGACCAAGGAGAACGGCGAGGAGCGGATCGCCGTGGCGCCCAACGCGCTGATCGTGCCGGAGACGTGGTTCGAGCAGCGGTTCCGCGAGGTGTCGTTGTACTTCTTCGACCCGACCGCGCAGATCCTCGTCCCCGAGCCGGTCTTCGTGCCCCTCGGCGACCAGCTCCCGACGGCGCTGGTCGAGGGCCTGCTGCGTGGCCCGCCGCCGAGCCTGGCGCGGGTGTCGCGGAGCTTCATCCCGCCCGGCCTCGACTACGGCGTCTCCGTGACCGTCTCGGGGAACGGCGTCGCGGACATCGCACTGAAGGGCGACGTCGGCCCGCAGACGACGCAGGCCATGCAGCTGATGCTGGCGCAGTTCACCTGGACCCTGCGCCAGGAGCCCTCCATCCAGGCGGTGCGGATCTCGATCGGCGGCCAGCAGATCCAGCTGCCCGGCGGGGTGACGGAGGTCAGCGTGGACCAGGGCGCGGCCTTCGACCCCACCGGAGCCCAGTCGAGCTCGCTCCTCTACGGCCTGCGTCGCGGCCTGCTGTCCTCCGGCCCGTCGGGTGAGCTCGACCCCGTGGCCGGGCCGCTGGGGGCGGAGCGCTTCGGGGTGCGCTCGGTCGGCGTCAACCTCGACGCCACCCAGGTGGCAGCGGTCACCGACGACGGCCGGGTGGTCCTGACGGCGCCGGTCCGCGGGCCGGCCAGCGACGTACGACAGGTCATGACCGGCGCGACGGACGTGTTGCGGCCGGCCTGGGACTTCGCCGACCGGCTCTGGCTGGTGGACCGCGCGCCGGGAGGGGCCCGCGTGTCGTACGTCGAGGACGGTCACCCCACGTCGGTGACGGTGCCGCGGGTGACCGGCACGTCGGTGCGCGGCTTCCTGGTCTCGCGCGACGGGTCACGGTTCGTCGCCGTGGTCCACCACCCCGCCGGGGACGCCCTGATGGTCAGCCGGATCCGCCACGACGACCAGGGAGCGGTGCTGGGCGCCAGCAGCGCCCAGCGGATCTCCTGGGAGGGCGGGGGCCGGCTCCGCATCCGCGACATCGGCTGGCACACGCCCACCACGATCGCGGCCCTGCACGTGCTCACCGGGGACCTCTCGCAGGTGCGGACCATCGCGGTCGACGGGTCGCCGCCCGGCCTGGACAGCCTGTCGACGACGTTGCAGGGGCGGGTGCTGTCCCTGGCGGCCTCGCCGGTCGCGTCGGAGAGCCTCTACGCGGTGACGCGGTCCAGCCTGATCGACCTCTCCAGCCCCGAACGCGGCATCGCCCCGCTCGATCCGGGCGTCACCTCGCTGGGCTACGTGGGCTGAGCCCGGAGCGGCGTCGTCCACAGGGCACGCCCGGCCCCTTGAGCAGCGCGCCGCACTCTGGTGGCATCGGCGCGTGCCCGACGGTCTCCTGGACGCCCTGGCCGACCTCCTGCTCGGCGGGCGCTGCGTCGGCTGCGACCGGCCCGGCCGGGTGCTCTGTCGCGGCTGCGCCGACCGGCTGCCTCCCGCCGCCCGGGTCGCGTGGCCGAGCCCCGTTCCGCCGGGCCTGGTGACACCCTGGGCCGCCGGGGAGTACGCCGGCGTGGTCAGGGCGATGGTGGTCGGTCACAAGGAGCACCGGCTGCTCGCCCTGCGCGACCCGCTCGCCCTGCTGCTGGCCCGCGCGGCGGCGTCCGCCCTCGTGCAGGAGCGCCCGCCCGGTCCGGTGGTCCTGGTGCCGGTCCCGTCCCGGCCCGCCAGCGTCCGCGCGCGCGGCTACGACCCGACGTACGCCCTCACCAGCTGTGCGGGACGGCTGCTGGCGACGGCGGGCCACGACGTCTGCGTCCACCGGTTGCTGCGCACCCGTCCGGGCGTGGTCGACCAGGCCGGTCTCGACGCGCAGGCCCGGGCCGCGAACCTCGCGGGCTCCATGTGCTGCCCCTCGGCCGGCCTGCGCCGGTTGGCGGCGGGCCGGGCCGTCGCGTCGGTCGTGGTGTGTGACGACGTGCTGACGACGGGGGCGACGGCGCGCGAGGCCCAGCGAGCACTGGAGGCGGTGGGGCTGCGGGTGACTGCCGTGGCGGCCGTGGCGGCGACCCGCAGACGGCTCCCACCGGGTGGTCGCGCAGGACACAGCGAATCTTCGGGGCTCAGGGTTTCGCCCAGCCGTCATACCCATTAGCGTCTTTGCATGGAGTCCGTCCGGGTCCGTGGTTGCGTCTTCAGGACGCCCCGGTCCGGGGCGTCACGAGGACAAGCCGATGCCAGTCGCAGGCGAAACGGTCCACGTAAGGCTGTCTCCCACGGGCTCGCCCGCGGGGGGAAGCCGATCACGGTGCGGCTTAGTCGTAAGTCCTGCCCCGTCCCCGTCGTCAGACACGACGGTCGGTGGGAGAAGGGCAGTAGTGGCAGAGAAGCTGCGAACCCCTCAGCAGGCGATTGTGGGGTCGAAGACCAGGTCGGCCGGACGGACTCCTTCCACCCCGAGCAGCGGGTCCTTCCGGACCCGTGCCTCGGCCTGCCCCGGGCAGGGCGCGAGCGGGGTCTGAAGAAACCAACCAAGTAACGGGAGGTTCACATGGAAGTTGTGGTCACGGGTCGGCACTGCGAGCTGTCGGATCGGTTCCGGAGTCACGTCGCCGAGAAGCTGACGCGACTCGAGAAGCACGACCACCGCATCATGCGGGTCCAGGTGGAGGTCGAGTGTGAGCGCAACCCGCGCCAGCACGACCGCGCCGTACGACTCGAGCTCACCGCGTTCTCGAAGGGACCAGTGATCCGGGCCGAGGCAGCCGCCGAGGACAAGATGGCAGCCCTGGACCTCGCCCTCGACAAGATGGCCGCGCAGATGCGCCGCGCCGCCGATCGGCGCCGGGTGCACCGCGGCCGCCACGCTCCGTTGTCGGTCGGCCAGGCGCTCGCCGACAGCCCGCTCGAGGGCATGGCCACCGAGGAGGACGAGTCCGTGACCGAGCGTCGGGTCGGGCCCATCGCGGTGACCGGCGACGGTCCGCTCGTGGTGCGGGAGAAGACCCATGCGGCCAGCCCCATGACCCTCGACCAGGCCCTCTACGAGATGGAGCTCGTGGGCCACGACTTCTACCTGTTCGTCGACAAGGAGAACGACCGTCCGGCGGTCGTCTACCGCCGCCGTGGCTACGACTACGGAGTGATCTCCCTGGACCTCGGCGCCCAGGACTGACACCGGAATCCGGCCCGGGGACGGGCCCGAACGAGACGGGGTGGCCCTTGCGGGCCACCCCGTCTCGACGTTCTCTGGCACCGACGGGTCCCACCAACCCCTCACACGTGCCATGATGCGCGTGTGGCCGAGCACGAGATCGAGGCAGACCCCGAGCCGATCCGGGTCCTCGTCGTTGATGACCAGGAGCTGTTCCGACGCGGCTTGACCATGTTGCTCGCGGTGGAACCGGGCATCGAGGTCGTCGGCGAGGCGGGCGACGGCATCGAGGGCGAGAGCCTGGCGGCGAGCGCCGCTCCCGACGTCATCCTCCTCGACATCCGGATGCCCAAGCGCTCCGGGATCGAGGCCTGCCTGGCCATCAAGGACGCCGTGCCGTCGGCCAAGATCATCATGCTCACGGTCTCCGACGAGGAGGCCGACCTCTACGAGGCGGTCAAGAGCGGGGCCTCCGGCTACCTGCTCAAGGACTCCTCGATCGAGGAGGTCGCCCAGGCGGTCCGCGTCGTGGCCGACGGCCAGTCGCTGATCAGCCCCTCGATGGCGGTCAAGCTCATCGACGAGTTCAAGCAGATGTCGCGGCCCGAGCGCGAGCACGTCCCCGGCCTGCGCCTGACCGAGCGCGAGCTCGAGGTGCTGCGCCTGGTGGCCAAGGGGCTGAACAACCGCGAGATCGCCAAGCAGCTCTACATCAGCGAGAACACCGTCAAGAACCACGTGCGCAACATCCTGGAGAAGCTCCAGCTGCACTCGCGCATGGAGGCGGTCATGTACGCCGTCCGAGAGAAGCTGCTGGACCTTCCCTGACGCCGGCACGCACTCCAGGACCGCGCTCGAGCGACGGGGCTGTCGGTGGCGTGGCATAGCCTCCCGCCATGCAGTCGCTGAGCACCGCGCAGGCTCGCCGCATCGCCCTGGCCGCCCAGGGCTTCCTCGACACCCGTCACGCCGTCCCCACGATGCGCACGTTCCAGCGCACGCTCGAGCGCACCGGAGTGCTCCAGGTCGACTCCGTCAACGTCCTCCAGCGCGCGCACTACATGCCGCTCTACTCCCGGATGGGTCCCTACGACGTGGACCTGCTGCGCCGCGCCGCGGAGCGCCGGCCGCGCCGGGTCGTGGAGTACTGGGCCCACGTGCAGGCGTTCATGCCGGTCGAGCTGTGGCCGCTGATGCGTCACCGGATGGAGGCCCACCGCGCCAAGCGCGGCAAGTGGGGGATCGTCGAGGAGGACCCGGAGCTCGAGAAGAACCTCATCGACGAGGTGCGCGCCCGTGGCGCCTCCACCGCTCGGAACCTCGACGACGGGCTGCCCCGCACCAAGGAGCACTGGGGGTGGAACTGGTCCAGCACCCGCCGCATGCTCGACTACCTCTACACGGTGGGCGACCTCGCCATCGCCGGTCGCAACAGCCAGTTCGAGGTCCTCTACGACCTGCCCGAGCGGGTGCTCCCCGCGCACGTCCTGGCCAGGGAGACGCCGTCGCCGGCCGAGGCCAACCGCGAGCTGGTGCGGCGGGCGGCCAGGTCGCACGGGGTCGCCACGGCGCAGTGCCTGCGCGACTACTACCGGATGGACGCCAAGGACGCCGGACCGGCCATCGCCGAGCTGGTGGAGGAGGGCGAGCTGCTGCCGGTCACGATCGACGGCTGGAAGCGGCCGGCCTACCTGCATCGCGACGCCCGTCGCCCCCGGCGGACCCACGCCCGGGCCCTGCTGAGCCCGTTCGACCCGCTGGTCTGGGAGCGGGAGCGCACCGAGCGGCTCTTCGACTTCCGCTACCGGATCGAGATCTACGTGCCCGCCCACAAGCGGGTGCACGGCTACTACGTGCTGCCCTTCCTGCTCGGCGACCGGATCGTGGGCCGGGTCGACCTCAAGGCCGACCGGCAGGCCGGTCGCCTGCGGGTCCAGGCTGCGTACGCCGAGCCCGGCGCGCCGCCCGAGACCGCCGAGGAGCTGGCAGCCGAGCTGCGTCAGCTCGCCGACTGGCTGGTCCTGCCGGAGCCGGTCACCGTGGAGCCGCGGGGCGACCTGGCGCCGGCGCTCGCCGCTCTCGTCTGAGCACCTCCTCGAGCCGGTCCGCTCCGTTCGTCGCACCCGGCAGCGCCCGGATCGCGGCCCCGAGCCGTGCCGCGGCGTCGCGATGGGGCCCGTCGGCGAGCAGCGCGGCGAGCACCGGCGCCAGCTCGGACGGCTTGGCCGATCGGCTGACGACCGCCCCCGCCCCGGCGCCGGCGACGGTGGCGCCGACCATCGGCTGGTCCAGGAACGGGTGCTGCGGCATGACGACCACGGGCAGGTCGTGCGCGAGGGCCTGCATGGTGGTGCCGTGGCCGCCGTGCCCCACCACGAGCGTCGCGGCCGGCATCACCTCGGCGTGCGGGACGAAGCGGTGGATCTCCGTGTTGGCCGCCGGCCGCAGCTCGGCTGGGTCGATCGCCGGTCCGGTGGTGGCGACGACCCGCGCGTCGAGGTCGCCGGCGGCGTCCAGCAGCGCCTGCAGGCGCCCGGACATGCCGGGGAACGCGTAGGTGCTGAGACTGATGAGGACGGTCGGCTCCGGGGCTGCCGCGGTCTCCTGGAGCGGCGGCACGACGGGGCCGATGAAGTCGAGGGTTGGGGCGTGGCCGCTGCGACTGCCCTCATCCAGCTCGGGCAGGGTCGCGACCAGGGTCGCCGCGGCGCCCGCGAGGGAGCGAGTGGGTCGCAGCCGTCGCACTCGCATGCCGACCCCGAGAGGTCCGCGGAGCCACGGGCCGCGCAGGTAGGCGTCGTACAGGTGCTCCAGCACGACGTACGGCGTCCGGCCGACGCGCAGCGCCTCCATCGCTCCGAACAGCAGGCAGTCGACCACCACGAGGTCGGCCGGCTCCCGTCGCAGCGAGTCGGTCAGGTCCCGCCCCATCCCGCGGTCGGCGAACATCGCCATCTGGGCCAGTGGGGACCCGGGCGCCAGCGAGGAGAACGGTCGAGCGGTCCGGTACGGCTCGAAGTCGAACCCGGCCGCCAGGACCGCGGCCCGGTTGGCCTCGTGCCCCAGGAAGCGGACCCGGTGGCCGCGGGTCGTGAGCTCGCGGGCGATGCCCAGCGCGGGCGGGACGTTGCCGCCCCCGTGCCAGGTGACGAAGAGGAGGTCGGACATGGGTGGCTCCCGGGTCAGTCGGTGTGGCGGGGGAGCAGGGCCGCGACGAGGTCGCCCATCCGCTGCTCGGTGAGGTCGCGGCCCAGGCCGCGATCGCGGCGCAGCAGCTTCCACGTGTAGACGTCGGTGGCGACGACCAGCAGGTCGACCAGCGCCTCGGGGTCGGGTGCCTGGTCGACGTACGGCGCGAAGACCTCCTCGACCCAGGCTCGGTGCAGGCCCCGCCCGTGATCGGTGATGCGCCGCATCAGCGGCTCGTGGTCCTCCTGGGCGAGCCGCAGCAGCACGCCGTCGCCGCGTTCCTCGTAGTGGGCGACGACGACGCGGACGGCCTCGGCGACGTCGCCGACGGGGGAGCGGCGCTCGTCGCGCACCATCCGGGCCGCGTGCTCGAACGCCGCGTCGACCAGGCCGGCGCGGCTGCCGAAGTGGCGCAGCACGGTCTGCACGCTGACCCCCGCCCGCTGCGCCACGTCCTCGAGCCCGATGTCGCCGGCGAGCTTCTCGGTGTGCAGGTCGACGACCGCGGTGAGGATCCGGGACCGGGTCTCCTCGACCGACCGGGCCCGGCTCGTCATCGTGTAGCTGCGCGTGGTTTTCATGTCAGTCCCAGTGAACGCCGAAATGATATTGGCGTCAATGGGGATTCACGTGAAATTCCGGTGCTCGTTCGGTTAGGGTCCGCTCGGTGCGCTGGGTAGAGTGGCGCAGCACTCAACTGATCAGGAGTAACGCCGTCGTGCCTGCCATTCTTGACAAGATCCTCCGCATCGGCGAGGGGAAGATCCTGCGCCAGCTCGAGGCCGTCGCGCAGGCCGTCAATGCCATCGAGGACGACTTCGTCGCGATGTCCGACGCCGAGCTCCAGGGGATGACCGCGGAGTTCAGGCAGCGCCTGGAGAACGGCGAGTCCCTCGACGACCTGATGCCGGAGGCGTTCGCCACCGTCCGTGAGGCTGCCAAGCGCGTCACGGGCATGCGCCCCTTCGACGTCCAGATCATGGGTGCCGCCGCCCTGCACCTCGGCAACATCGCCGAGATGAAGACCGGTGAGGGCAAGACCCTGGTCGCCACCCTGCCGTCGTACCTCAACGCGCTGGCCGGCAAGGGCGTCCACGTCGTCACGGTCAACGACTACCTGGCGAAGTACCAGTCCGAGATGATGGGCCGCATCCACCACTACCTCGGTCTCGAGGTGGGGGTGATCCTGCCGGAGATGCGCCCCGACGAGCGGCGCACGGCGTACAACTGCGACATCACCTACGGCACCAACAACGAGCTCGGCTTCGACTACCTGCGCGACAACATGGCGGGCTCGATCGAGGAGTGCGTCCAGCGCGGCCACCACTTCGCCGTCGTCGACGAGGTCGACTCGATCCTGATCGACGAGGCACGCACCCCGCTGATCATCAGCGGCCCGACCCAGGACGAGGTCCGCTGGTACGGCGAGTTCGCGGCGATCGCGCGCACGCTGGTCAAGGACGTCGACTACGAGGTCGACGAGAAGAAGCGCACGATCTCGGTGCTCGAGCCGGGCATCACCAAGGTCGAGGACCACCTCGGCATCGAGAACCTCTACGAGTCGGCCAACACCCCGCTCATCTCGTTCCTCAACAACTCCATCAAGGCCAAGGAGCTGTTCCGCAACGACAAGGAGTACGTCGTCATGGACGGCGAGGTGCTCATCGTCGACGAGCACACCGGCCGCATGCTCGCGGGGCGTCGCTACAACGACGGCCTGCACCAGGCGATCGAGGCCAAGGAGGGCGTGACCGTCCGCGAGGAGTACCAGACCCTCGCGACCGTCACCCTGCAGAACTACTTCCGCCTCTACGAGAAGCTCTCCGGCATGACCGGTACGGCCATGACCGAGGCCTCTGAGTTCGACAAGATCTACAAGCTCGGCGTGGTCCCGATCCCGACCAACAAGCCGATGCAGCGCATCGACCAGCCCGACCTCGTCTACCGGACCGAGGAGGCGAAGTACGACGCCGTCGCCGACGACATCGCCGAGCGCCACGGCAAGGGCCAGCCCGTCCTCGTCGGCACGGTCTCGGTCGAGAAGTCCGAGCACCTCGCCCAGCTGCTGCGCAAGCGCGGCATCCCGCACAGCGTGCTGAACGCCAAGGCACACGCGAACGAGGCCAAGATCGTGGCGCTCGCCGGCCACAAGGGCGCCGTCACCGTGGCCACCAACATGGCCGGTCGTGGTACCGACATCATGCTCGGTGGCTCGATCGACTTCCTCGCCGACGAGGAGCTGCGCAAGCAGGGCCTCGACCCGGTGGAGACCTCCGAGGAGTACGAAGCCGCCTGGCCCGGCATGGTCGAGCAGATCAAGGCCCGGGTCGCCGCGGAGCACGACGAGGTCAAGGCGCTGGGTGGCCTGTGCGTCATCGGCACCGAGCGCCACGAGTCGCGCCGCATCGACAACCAGCTGCGAGGCCGGTCCGGTCGTCAGGGTGACCCGGGCGAGTCCCGGTTCTACCTGTCGCTCCAGGACGAGCTGATGCGGCTCTTCAAGTCCGACTGGGTCGACCGGGGTGCTGCAGGTCCTCAAGATCCCCGACGACGTGCCGATCGAGAACAAGCGGGTCACGAACGCGATCGCCAACGCCCAGGGCCAGGTCGAGTCGCAGAACTTCGAGTCCCGCAAGAACGTCCTGAAGTACGACGACGTCATGGACCGACAGCGCAAGGTGATCTACGCCGAGCGCCGGCAGGTCCTCGAGGGCGCCGACCTCCAGGAGCAGATCCGCACCTTCGTCGACGACGTCGTCACCGGTTACGTCAACGGTGCGACCCAGGAGTTCGCGGAGGAGTGGGACCTCGAGGCGCTGTGGACCGCGCTGCGCCAGATCTACCCCGTCTCCGTGGACCCGGAGGTGCTGGAGAAGCAGGCAGGTGGCCGGGCCAACCTCGAGGTCGAGGATCTCATCGACGTCCTCAAGCAGGACGCCCACGAGGCCTACGACCGCCGCGAGCTCGAGGTGGGCGAGGAGATCATGCGCGAGCTCGAGCGGCGCGTCGTCCTCTCGGTGCTCGACCGCAAGTGGCGCGAGCACCTCTACGAGATGGACTACCTCCGCGAGGGCATCTACCTGCGGGCCTACTCGCAGCGCGACCCGCTGGTCGAGTACCAGCGCGAGGGCTTCGACATGTTCGCCGCCATGATGGACGGCATCAAGGAGGAGTCGGTCGGCTTCCTGTTCAACCTCGAGGTCCAGGTCGAGGCGGAGCCCGAGGTCGAGGAGGCCGAGGAGGTCGCCGAGCCCATGCGGCAGCCGCTCCCCGGCGCCGGCCACGAGGTCCCGCACATCCACGCCAAGGGCCTCGACCGTCCCCAGCAGCCCACCGCGCTCGCCTACTCCGCCCCCAGTGAGGCCGGTGACGCGGAGGTCCGCGCCGCGGCCACGCAGGCGGAGGACGAGTTCGCCGGTGTCGGCCGCAACGACAAGTGCCCCTGTGGCTCGGGCAAGAAGTTCAAGATGTGCCACGGCCGTCCGGGCGGGCCGACGGCCTGACCGCGCGGATCTCGTGACCTTTGGTGGTTGAGGTGCGAAGGCGCTCTGGCGCCTGAGCCTCGAAACCTCCGCAGCTCAGGCAGGGCGGCGACCTCCGTGGTCGCCGCCCTGCCTTGTCTCACCGGGTTTCGACGCGCTCGCGCGACTTCGTTCCTCAGTCGCGTCGCTTGCTCAACCTGCCTGAGCCCACGGACCGCGCTCGTTCCTCGCGCGCTCCTGCTCAGGCAAACTCCAGGGCGGTGCACTGCCAGCGTCCGGCTCGCAGCTCGAAGCGGGTGGCCAGGGCTCGGGAGCGTCGGCCGTAGCGGACGTGCACGCTGACCTCGACCACCTGCCGGGAGAGGAAGCAGGACCGCACGTTCTGGACCTGGGGGCGGACCGGCTGCACGCGACCCTGGCCGGGCAGGTGGTGGCCGGCACGGGCGACGAGGAGCGCGCGGCGCTGCAGGTCGGCGTACACGTCCCGGCTGGACCAGCGCAAGAGCTGTGACACCGGCCGGTCCCCGCCGACGATCTCCACCACGGCCTGGGCGTAGCGGCGGGACCACTGGTCGATCTGGCGTCGCACCCCCTGGTCGATGGGGATGACGTCCCCGGCGGGCCGGCCGGAGCCCCACCCGGTGTCGGGCGGGTCGTGGCGTGGCTGGAGGTCGAGCGCGAGCGTCCCCTGGATGCTCTCGACGGGCACCGGCACCCGGAGCGGGACGACCTTCTGGTGGGACATGGGGGCTCCTCTCGGACGGACTGGGCAACGGATGGTCAGGGACGGGGGTCAGGGACGGGGGTCAGGGTCGGGGAAGTCGCAGGCGCTGGCCGGGGCGGATCAGGTCGGGGTCCGGACCGATCTGCGCGCGGTTGAGCGCGTAGATGCGGCGCGCGGCCTCGGCGACCTCGTTCGCCGGGGCGGAACCGGGCAGCGTGCGGGTGGCGAGGTCCCACAACGTGTCTCCGGCGCGCACCACGACAACGGGCGTGACCGGTGCGACCACCGGAGCCGGCCCATCCGGGCGGCCCACCCGCTCGGCGCCGGCGAGGCCGCCCGTGGCCCGGTCGGGGAGGGGGAGACCCCGGACCCGCGCGGCAGTGGTCACCGCTGTCTGATCGGCGTGCTGCTGTCCCGGGGCGGCGAGGGCCGGTGCGCCGACCCCGGCCACGAGCGCCACCCCGCACGCCGCGAGCACCGCGCGGCGCAGGGGAGCGGGCACGCCCCGGATCGGTCGATGGGCTCGTCCGCGGGCCGCTTGGATGCTCACCAGCGTCGTCACCGCCCACAGCCACGCGCCGCCGACCGTGGCGATGAGCGCGCACCACCACTCCATCAGCTGCTCGAAGGACTGGCCGGCCAGGGCCGTCGTGGTGACCGCGCCGCGCGCCGCGACCAGGTCGGGAAGCAGGAGCCAGGCAAGCACTCCGAGGGTCCCGGACGAGGCGAGCCACACGGCCAGGCATCGCGAGGGTGCGGCGGTGGTGGAAGTGATCATGCCCGAGAACCTTTGGTTTGCGTTCGTTTGCTTCAGTGAACGCGTCTTTACCTTCGAGGTCAACGCTTCGTCCACAGCGGGACGGTGCGCGGATCAGGGCATGAGAAATGAGTGTCGGGCGGCCGCGATGGCGGCCGCCCGACGTGGGCGTACGGACTAGCGAGTGATCACTGCGCGACGGCGATCGGACCGAGGTCCGGGTTGCCGTTCGACGCCGGCGTCGTCATGAAGTCGACCACCTTCGACCCGTAGACCCAGTAGAAGTTCTGCTGCTCCAACGGGATGTAGGCGACGTCCTTGCCCAGCACGAGGTCGGACTGCTGCAGCGCCTTGGTCTGCTCGTCCAGGTTGGTGGAGTTCCGCGCCTGGTCGATCAGGGCGTCGAACTTGTCGCTCTTGTACGAGCCGTAGTTCGAACCGGTGGAGCTCTTGGTCACGATGCGGCTGTCGAACAGCTGCGGAGTGACCGTGATGGCCGACGGCCAGTCGGCGCCCCAGTCGGTCCACATCACGTCGGTGGTCTTGACCGGCTTCTCGATGATGTCGAAGTAGGTGGAGCCCAGCCCGTCCAGGGTCACGTCGAAGCCGGCCTTGTCCCACGAGTCCTTCAGCGCCGCCGCCTGCTTGTCAAAGGTGTCGCTCGTTTCGTAGGTGAAGGTGATCGGGTAGGGGATCTTCACACCGGCCTGCTCGAGCAGCTTCTTCGCCGCGGCGGGGTCGCCCTGCTGAGGACCCTGGAACGCCGGGTTCGGCTGGTAGCCGGGCAAGTTCGAGGCGATGACCGAATAGGCGGGGGCGTAGGCCTTGGAGCCGCCACCGGCGTCGATCCACGCCTGCTTGTTGGTCGCGACGTTGAGCGCCTCGCGCACCTTGAGGTCGGGCATGTTGGGGAAGTTCGGTGCCAGGTAGTCGACGTACGGCGACTTCACGAGGTCCGAGCGGTCGGCGACCGGGCCGGTGACCTGGGTGTAGTACGCCGGCGGCACGCGTGACGATGTCACGGCGAACTGGTCCTGGCCGCTGTCGGCGATCAGGCGGTCGTAGATCGTCTCCGGGGTCTGGCCGATCGAGAAGTCGATCTCGTCCGGCAGCGCCTTGCGGATGTCGGTGGAGTCGGTCTTCGGGTCGTAGTTGGGGTTGCGGACGAAGACGGCACCCGAGTTCTTGTCCCACATGTCGCTGCCCTTGATCATGTACGGGCCGTTGGAGAAGATCATGTAGTTCGACTTCGCGCCCTGGTCCTTGTCCTGGCGGTACGGATCCGCCATGTGCAGTGAGGCGATCGCAAGAGGGAAGTCCGGCCACGGCACCTTGAAGTGGTAGGTGATGGTGTTGCCGTCGCAGGTGACCGCCTTGTCGAAGTACTTCTGTCCGTCGCCCTTGTAGGGACCGTCGTAGGCCGGCAGGCCGGTCTTCGTGTCGGTGGGGATGTCCAGGTAGCTCAAGAAGTAGGTCGGGCCGCCGGTGATGACGTCGGTGGCAAAGATCCGTGAGGCGCCGTACTTGAAGTCCTCGCAGGTGATCGGCTTGCCGTCCTGCCACTTGATGCCGTCCTTGAGCGTGAACTTCCAGACCTTGGCGCCGTCGGACGAGGTGCCGGTGTCCGTGGCCAGGTCCGGAACCGGGGTGAAGCTCTGCTTGGGGTCGGTCGAGATCGGGAAGGCGACCAGCGAGCGGTAGACCGTCCGGCTGAAGTTCGTCATGAGGACACCGAGGTAGCTGCGCTGCGGGTCGGTGTGGTCGTAGGGCTGGTAGATGTAGTACTGCAGGGTGCCGCCGGCCTTGGCGGTCTGGTTCGAGCTGCTGCTGCTTCCGCCGCCGCCGCAGGCGGCGAGGGCGGCTGCCAGCGCCACCGCCGCTGTGCTGGCGATCAACCGCTTTCGATGCATGAACATGTACCTCTCCCTCGTGTCTGACGTGGCGGAAGATTCGCCACCTGCGGCGACGAGGCGTCGCCGGGGCCTGCGGGGATCGAGGCGCGGCCCTCGGTTCGACGGCGGCTGCGCGCGGCAGCCGCCGGGGTGGATCGGGAGCCCTGAAACGTCATGGCATCGCACCTCTGTCGTCCGAGATGTGTGCTTGCCGCCGTCGACTGCGGCAACGTGGTCGGGCCCCCTCCTGTGAATCTAGGGACGCGAGGGCATCATCGCGGCTCCGATCCTGTAACGATCGGGTGTCGATGCGACGTCGCGCTGTGGCAAGGTCGGCGCATGACCTGGGAGGAGGAGCTCTTCGCGCTCCTGGACGACCTCGAGCAGCAGGCCGAGGCGATGTACGACGCCGACCGCGGTGTCGAGCTGGCCGACCGCAGCCGCGCGGAGTACACGCACGTCTCGCTGGCCAGCCGGTTGATGGCCTCGGTGGGGTGCGAGGTCGTGCTCGACCTGCGGGCGACCGGTCCGGTCGGCGGGGTGCTCGAACGGGTCGGGACGGACTGGTGCCTGGTGCGCGGGCCGGCCCAGGACTGGGTGGTCAGGACCCCCTGCGTCCTGCGCGTGCTCGGCTCCTCCGAACGTTCGGTGCCGGAGGTCGCCTGGTCACCGGTCGCGAGGCTCGGGGTGGGCTCGGCATTGCGCCGGCTCGCCGAGGCGGGGGAGCGGTGCGTCCTGCACCTGGAGGACGGCACCCGTCACGAGGCGCTCCTGCGCCGGGTCGGCGCCGACTTCGTCGAGGTCCGGGTGGGGGCGGGGCGGCTCGAGCTGGTCGCGTTCAGCGCCCTCGTTGCCGTCCAGAGCCGGGACTGAGGCTCAGCCTCGATCAGGTCGCGTCGGCGTCGTACGGCGGGAGCTCGCCGTCCTCGAGCGGGCGCAGGCCGCGGCGACGGGGCAGGGCCTCCTCGCGGTCGGCCTCCTCCATCGCCTCGGCGATGTGCTTGCGGACGATCGTGCGGGGGTCGAGGTCGCGGAGCTCGAGATCGGCGTACTCCGGCCCGAGCTCGGATCGCAGCTCGTCACGGGCGGCGTTGGCGAAGCCGCGCGCCTTGCGCACCATCTGCCCGGCCTGGCGGGCGAACTCGGGGAGCTTGTCCGGGCCGAACACCAGCACCGCGACGAACGCGATGACTGCCATCTCGGGCAGGCCGACCCCGAACACGGCTCAGAACTTACTGGTCGGGGTGAGGCCGAGCTGCATGCCGGCCAGGCCGCGGCCGCGACCCGAGAGCTGCCCTGCGATCTCGACCAGGACGGTGGCCGCGGGCGCGGTGGGGTCGGAGTCGACGATCGGCTTGCCGGCGTCGCCGCCCTCGCGCAGCGAGGTGTCGAGCGGGACCCTGCCCAGGACGGGCACGGAGTAGCCGAACCGCTCGGACAGGGTGGCCGCGACCCGGTCGCCGCCGCCGCTGCCGAAGATCTCGATCCGGTGCTCGGGGTCCCCCACCTCGACGCAGTGGGGACAGGCCAGGTAGCTCATGTTCTCCACCACGCCGGCGACCCGCTGGTGCATCATCGAGGCCATCGTTCCCGCGCGCTCGGCCACCTCGGCGGCGGCCTCCTGGGGCGTGGTCACGACCACGACCTCGGCGCCGGGCAGGTGCTGCCCGAGGGAGATCGCCACGTCGCCGGTGCCCGGCGGAAGGTCGAGCAGGAGGATGTCGAGGTCGCCCCAGTAGACGTCGGCGAGCATCTGGACCAGCGCGCGGTCCAGCATGGGGCCACGCCAGGCCACGACCTGGTCGCGGCGCGGCTTGAGCATCCCGATCGAGATGACCGAGACGCCGCTCGGTGTGGGCACCGGCATGATCAGGTCCTCGACCTGGGTGGGCCGGGAGTCCGCGACGCCCAGCATCGCCGGCACCGAGTGGCCGTAGATGTCAGCGTCGACGACGCCGACCTTGAAGCCCTGCTTGGCCATGGCGAGCGCGAGGTTGACCGTGACCGAGGACTTGCCGACGCCGCCCTTGCCGCTGGCGATCGCGTAGACCTTGGTCAGGGAGCCGGGCTGCGCGAAGGGGATCTCGCGCTGGGCGTGGCCGTCCCGCAGGACCTCCTGCAGGCCGGCGCGTTGCTCGGCGCTCATCACCCCGAGCTCGAGGTCGACGCCGGTCACGCCCGCGACCTTGGTCACCGCGGCGGTCACGTCGCGGTTGATCGTGTCCTTGAGTGGACAGCCCGCCACGGTCAGCAGCACGGTCAGGTGCACGACACCCGCGTCGTCGATCTCGACGGAGTCGACCATCCCGAGGTCGGTGATGGGTCGCTTGATCTCCGGGTCGTTGACGGTCGCCAGCGCGGCGTTGACCTGCTCGAGGCTCGGCGTGCTCATGATCCCCAATCCTAGGCGGTGGGGTGTGGCGCTAGGCGCTCGGCTCCACCTCGTCCTCGCCGGCTCGGTTGAGCTCCTCGAGGTCGCTCATCAGCGAGCGGAGCTCGGAGCGCAGGAAGTCGCGGGTCGCGACCTCGCCGACCGACATGCGCAGCGACGCCACCTCGCGCGCCAGGAACTCCATGTCGGCGTGGGCCCGCGCGTTGGCCTGGCGGTCCTGCTCGGCGATGACCTTGTCGCGCGTCTCCTGCCGGTTCTGCGCGAGCAGGATCAGGGGAGCGGCGTACGACGCCTGCAGGCTGAGCATCAGCGTCAGGAAGATGAAGGGGTAGTCGTCGAAGCGCAGGTCCTGCGGTGCCAGGAGGTTCCAGCCGATCCAGATCAGCACGAAGGCCGTCATGTAGATCAGGAACCGGGCCGTCCCCATGAAGCGGGCGAACTGCTCGGCGAAGACGCCGAAGGCGTCGGAGTCGTACGTCGGCCGCCGCACCAGGGGTCGGCGCGTCTCCTTGGGGGTGTCGAGGCGGTAGCGGGGCGCGCGGGACTCGCTCACGACTTCACCCCCGGACGGGCGTCACCGGGCCGCAGGGCCTGGTCGCGCCAGTTCTCCGGGAGCATGTGGTCGAGCAGGTCGTCGACGGTGACCGCGCCGAGCAGCCGCCCGTTGTCGTCGACGACCGGAGCTGCGACGAGGTTGTACGTCGCGAGGTGGGCCGCCACCTGCTCGATCGACGCGGCCGGGCGCAGCGGGTCCATGGAGTTGTCGAGCGCACCCGCGACCAGCGTGGAGGGCGGCTCGCGCAGCAGCCGCTGGATGTGGGCGACGCCGAGGAACCTGCCCGTCGGCGGCTCGAGCGGCTGGCGGCACACGAAGACCATCGCCGCCAGCGAGACCGGCAGGTCGGGGTTGCGCACGTGCGCGAGGGCGTCGGCGATCGTCGCGTCCGGGCCGAGGATCACCGGCTCCGGGTCATCATCGCGCCGGCCGTGTGCTCGGCGTACGACATCAGGCGGCGCACGTCCTCGGCCTCGTCCGGCGCCATCAGCTCGAGGAGCTGGGCCGCCGTGTCCGGCGGCAGGTCGGCGATCAGGTCGGCGGCGTCGTCGGGGGACATCTCCTCGAGGATGTCGGCCGCGCGCTCGGAGTCGAGGTGCTCGAGGATCTCGACCTGGTCCTCGTCGGGAAGCTCTTCGAGGACGTCGGCGAGCCGCTCGTCGTCGAGGGCGGCGACGACGGCAGCACGACGCTCCACCGGCAGCTCGTGGATCATGTTGGCCGCGTCGGCCGGCCGCATCTCGTTGAGGGCCGCGATGAGGTGCGTCGCGCCCTGCTTCTCCTCCCGACCGATGAGCCCCTCGACGTCTCGCCACTCGACGACGTGGGTCTGGCCGCGTCGGCGCAGGCCCTTGGCCGGCTCCTGCACCGCCACCCGGGACAGCACCCAGTCGCGGTTGCGCGCCTGCTCCATCGCCACGTCGTAGACCGTTCCGGTCACGCCGGTCTCACGGATCGTGACCGTGCGGTCGAGCAGCTGCCCGATCACCAAGGTCTCGGTCGAACGCTGCTCGAAGCGGCGCATGTTGAGCAGGCCCGTGGTGTAGACCTGACCGCTGTCGATGTTGGTGACCCGCGTCATCGGCACGAAGATCCGGCGCCGACCGAACACCTCGGCCACCACCCCGAGCACCCGCGGCTGGTTGACCTCCGACCGCAGGGCCACCACGAGGTCCCGGACCTTGCCGACCTGGTCGCCCTGGGGGTCGAAGATCGGCAGCCCGACAAGTCGGGCTGCGTACACGCGGGTCGGGGTCGTGCTCACGGGCCCGACGCTACCGGTCGGCCCTTCTCCATCGCTCGCAGCATCGCCGAGGAGGTCGGTTAGCATGAGGCCCGATCCCGACCAGCGTGCACCGGAGGTGCCTTCATGCCCCGCCACCTGCAGCGGCCCCGGCCGCCCGAGCGCCCCAGGAGGCGGCTCGAGCCGTCGGTCGTGGGGACCGTGGCCCTCGCCGCGGTGCTGCTGGTGGTCTCCGGGGTGTTCCTGGCCTGGGGTCATCTCGACCCGGCGAGCGACGCCTCGGCCGACCCGGGCACCGGTCCTGAGCTCGTCGACGCGTTGGGGAGCAACAGCTCGACCCCCACGGCGAGCCCCACGGTGACGCAGGCGCGGCACCGTGAGCGAGCGCGAGCCTCGCGGCCGGCGCCGCAGCAGGTCGTGCAGCGGGACCAGGTCATCGAGCGGATCAAGGTGACCAAGCCCAAGAAGAAGAAGGTCGAGGCGTCGCTCCCCACGAGCTTCCGGGTGAGCACCTTCAACGTGCTGGGCGCGTCCCACACGGCGCCGGGCGAGCGCAAGGGCTGGGCCCCCGGCGTGACCCGGATGCGCTGGGCGGTCCAGCTCCTGCAGGGCACCGGCGTCAGCGTCGCCGGGCTGCAGGAGTTCCAGGGACCGCAGTACAACGTCTTCCGCCAGGTGGCCCCCGGCTGGGGCGTCTACCCGGGTCCGGCGCTCGGCCCGGGCTCCCTGGCCAACTCGATCGTGTGGCGCTCCGACGCGTGGGAGCTCGTCGAGGCCAGGACCATGAAGATCCCGTACTTCCACGGCCGGCTCGTCGCCATGCCCTACGTGCTGCTGCGCAACATCGAGTCACAGCGCACGGTCTGGTTCTTCAACACCCACAACCCTGCCGACGCCTACGGTCCTGCCCAGCAGTACCGCAACCGGGCGACCGCGCTGGAGGTCCAGCTCGCGCGCACGCTCGGCGCCGACGGGACGCCGGTGATCTTCACCGGTGACATGAACGATCGCGCGCCGTACTTCTGCCCGATGACGACGCAGACCGACATGCACGCCGCGAACGGCGGCTCCACGGGCACCTCGTGCGCGCTGCCGCCGGTCACCAACGTCGACTGGATCATGGGCAACACCCCGGTGACCTTCGGGAACTTCCACAGCGACGACGGCCCGCTGGTCCGCCGGACCACCGACCACCACTTCGTGTGGGCGGACGCGACGATCCCCGCCGAGACGACCGCCGCCCAGCGCTAGCGGGATCCGCTCAGCGCTAGCAGGATCCGCTCAGCGGTAGAAGTCCGACGGGCACTGGGTTCCGGCGCAGTCGGCGTACTTCCGGGTCAGCTTCCTGAGCTCCTTGAGCTGGGGGCGGTAGCGGGGGTCCTTGCGCAGGTTGTTCAGCTGCCAGGGGTCGACCGTGCGGTCGTAGAGCTCCGCACGGCCGGCCTTGTTCTGCACGTAGGTCCACGGCCCGACCACGACACCGGTGTAGAGCGGCGTGGTGCCGCCCTGGACCGGGTAGCCCTCGATCGGGACCACGCGTCGGGAGGCGCCGGTGCGCAGCCACGGCAGCACGTTGGTGCCGTCGACGACGCGCGTCTTCGGGTGGGCGCCGGCCAGCGCGGCCAGCGTGGGCGCCCAGTCCGCGTTGGTGACCGGGGTCTTGCTCGTGACGCCCTTCGCGATGCCGGGCCCCCGGACGTACATGGGGATGCCGACGATCTCGCGGAAGTACCAGAGCTTGCCGTTGAGGTTGTGCTCGCCGAGCACGTAGCCGTTGTCCGACGTGAAGACGATGTAGGTGTTGTCGAGCTGGCCGGTCTGCCGCAGCGTCCGCACGGTCCGGGCGACCGCACGATCCACGGACTGCAGCGCCTCGATCCGCTGCTGCCGGGCCTCCTTCATCTCCTGCCGGCGGTAGCCGGGGACCGGCTCGCGCACGGCGCGGATCAGGGCCTTGTCGGAGACGTCCTTCTCGAACATGTCCGCGGTGCGCGGCAGGTTCAGCCAGTCGAAGGTGTTGTTGTCGCGCGGCGCGGGCGTCGTCGTCTTGATCGGCGACTTGTCCTCGGGGTGGACGACGTCGGGGTCGTCGGGGGCGTCCGGGCCGCCGGTGTGCGGGGCGACGTAGTTGACCCACAGGTACCACGGCTTCTGCTGCCGCTCGGGGTTGGTCAGCATGTCGACCGTCAGGTCGCTGAACAGGTCGCTGGAGTACTCGTGGTAGGTCCGGTCGGTGCCGTTGTCGTTGACCGTCGGCCGGACGAAGTTGTACGTCGAGGGGTCGACCGTGGCGCGCCAGTCGCTCCAGCCGGGCGGGACGTAGGTCTGCGACCCGTCCTCGCCGTACCCGTTGAGGTACTTGCCGATGAACATGGTGTCGTAGCCGGCGCGCTGCAACCAGACGGGCAGGGTGTCGTCGTCCTTGAACGCCTTGAAGCCGCCGCCGGTGCCGTTGATCGTCACCGCGCCGTGGTTGTGGGAGTACTGGCCCGACACCAGCGAGGCCCGAGCCGGCACGCAGATCGGCGTCGGCGCCAGGCCGTTGGTGAGGGTGGTGCCCTCGTCGGCCATCAGGTGCTGCACGTGGGGGAGGAAGCGCATGTCCTTCTGCGCTGCGTCGTCCACCGTGATCATCAGCAGGTTGGGCTTGGTGCTCGGCCGGGTGAAGGGCTTCGCGGCGAGCGGGCTGCCCGGGAGGACCTGCTCCTGGTTGCCGGGCCCGGGGACCGGCGCGGGCCCCGAGGGGACCACGTGCCGCTCGGTGCTCGGGGAGTGGTCCTGGCCTGAGCCCCCGCTGCATCCGGCAGCAGTCAGGCCGGCCACCGTGACCATCGCCGCGGCGGCGAGCCAGCGCGGCTCACGGGATCCCCGAAAGGGCATGCGAAGAACTCCTTGGCGATACGGGGGATGGTCTCGAAAAGTCTAGTTGGCGCACCGGAACCCGAGGTTGGAGGCCGTCGAGTCGGGCGGTGACGACGACCGGGCGGCCACCCGGTAGCGGTTGCAGTAGGAGTCGTGGCACAGGTACGAGCCGCCGCGCATCACCCGGGCGGCCCCGGTCTCCGGTCCGGTGGGGTCGACCGAGGAGCGGGTGGCGTAGGCCGCGGGGTCGAACCAGTCGGCGCACCACTCCCAGACGTTGCCGGCCATCTGGTGGAGGCCGTAACCGTTGGGCGCGAACGTCTTGACCGGTGCCGTGGACGACCAGCCGTCCTCGCAGGTGTTCTCGACCGGGAACTGCCCCTGGAAGATGTTGCACATCCACCGGCCGCGGGGGAGGAGCTCGTCGCCCCACGGGTAGCGGCTCCCCTCCAGCCCGCCGCGGGCCGCCGCCTCCCACTCGGCCTCGGTGGGCAGCCGTTTGCCCGCCCAGGAGGCATAGGCGACGGCGTCGTCGTGGGAGACGTGGACGACGGGATGGTTCTGGCGGCGGGTCACGTCCGAGGCGGCGCCCTCGGGGTGGCGCCAGTCCGCGCCGCGCACCGCCAGCCACCACGGCGTCGCGGCGGGCTGCCCGAGGACGTCGGCGCCGTCGCCGGCGTAGTCGAGGTGGAAGACCGCCGAGCTGCCCTCGCGCTCGGCCGTGGTGACGTGGCCGGTGGCCTTGACGAAGGCCGCGAACGCGGCGTTCGTGACGGTCGTGGTGTCGACGTGGAAGGTGCTCAGGCGCACCCGGTGCACCGGCGACTCGCCGTCGGCCCGGTAGCCCTCGGCGAACGCGTCGCCGAGGACGAACTCACCGCCCTCGATCCTGACCTGACCCCGGTACGACGTCGCCCGAGCGGGCGGCGCCGGGGCCGGCACCTGCCCCGACCCGGTCCCCGCAGGGACGCAGCAGGGGGAGGTGCCGTCGCTCGTGCTCACGCCTCCATTGTCACGGTGGCTGGTCGCGCCCCCGTCACTGAGTCGGGTCGGGCCCGACGAAGAGGTTGAAGCTCTGGTCGGCGTTCATGGTGCTGCCGGGGATGGGGGAGGCGCAACGCGGCGGTGACCAGGTTGGCGGTCATGCCGTTGCGGATCGGCTGGGTGGCGCCGTAGCCCGGCTGGAGCTTCCCAGGGTCCTGGAAGGCGGGGTTGAGGTCGTAGAGGTCGGCGCCGGCGACCACGTCGGGTCCCCAGGCGATCAGGGGGACCGTGTAGTTGCCGCGCACGGTGCGGTCGACGTTGCTGGTCCCGCGGCCCCCCGCGCCGGCGGTGAGGATCACCAGCGTGTGGCCGTCCAGGGTGGGCGACGCCGCGATCGTGCTCATGACCCGGCCGAGCATCGCGTCGACCTGGGTGAGCGTCGTCCGGTACGCCGGGCTCGCGTAGCCGCTGGCCCGCCCGGCGTCGTCGAGCATGGTCAGCTGGGCGTAGGTGAACGTCTTGGGCGACTTGGCGAGCATCGTGGTCAGCCGGTCGACGAGGTCCCGGTCGTCGGTCGTGGCGACGAACTGGTTGATCTTGTCGCGGCCGTCGTCGACGCCGTACGGGTCCGTGCCGCCGTTGGTGTCGTCCCAGCTGCGGTCGACGAGCGCCATCCGCGGCTGGCTGGAGAGGAGGGCGGTGCTGCGGCCGAAGTTGTGGACGATGTCGAACACGCTGGAGACGTAGTGGCCCGCGGCGGCCTGGACCGTGCTGCCGGTGTCGCGGTCGGCGGTGACGCCGTGGCCGCCCTGGGTCGCGTTGACCCGTCGCCCGGTGAGCATGCCGATGGTGTTGGGCAGGGTGGTGGTGCGCTCGACCTCGGTGCGGGCGTTGAGCGTGGAGGCCCCCTCGCTCATCAGCCGGTGGATCGTGGGCGTCCCGGCGACGCCGGCCTTGCGGATCGCGCTCGGCCGCAGGCCCTCGACGGAGAGCTGGAGGACGCGCGTGATCGGCGACTGCTGGACCGACGGCGGGGGGATGTTCGCGTCGCCCATGATCACGAAGTGGTCGGTTGTCTTCTGGACCAGCGCGTCGCGGAGGTCGGTGTAGCCGGTGAAGTTCACGTCCGAGGTGCCCATCACCCAGTCGACGTGGGACGGCGTGGTGAGCGTGCACCCGTCGGCGTCGGACGTGCCGCCGTTGGCCGACTCGAGGTCGGTGTTGGCGACCACGGGGCAGAAGAACGGCTCCCGGTCGTTCATGTCGCCGGTGACGACGACGGGGGTGTCGGGGTACTGCTCGCGCAGCCCGTTGACCAGGTCGATCTCCTTCTTCACCGCCTGGTCCCGCCACTTCTGCGCCGGACCGTGCGCGTCGGCCGGGTTGTGGGAGTTGAAGAACCACGCCTGCTGCCCGGTCGCCTTGTTCTGGAGGAGCACGTAGGGCATCCGGATCAGGTTGCCGTCGAAGTAGGGATCTGGATGGTCTCGGAGCGCAGCAGGGTGAACTGGTCCTTGCGCCAGGCGATGGAGTTGGCCATCGCGGCCGTGGTCAGCTTGTCGCCCGGGAAGATCCCGAACGTCGAGCCGTCGATCTCCTTGAACTTGTCGAACTGCGGCTGCTGCATCTCCTGGAAGCCGACCACGTCGATGCTGTTCTGGTCGATGATCTGGGTGGCCCACTTCATGCGGGTCGAGCCCGAGGCCCAGCCCTTGCGGTCGCCGCCGGGGGCGGTGTGGCCGGCGCCGAGCAGGTTGAACGAGCTGAGCCGGAACGCCGTGGCACCGGGCGGCTGCTCCTTCAGGGCGTTCGCGCCGTCACCGGCGGCCTGGGAGGCGCCGGCGAGGGAGAGCGGGGCGGCCAGCAGGGCCAGGGCGGCAGCGCCGGTGACGAGGGCCTTCCGTCGCGGACGTCGTGTGTGGCTCTTCCCGGACACGGGGGTGCGGTTCGTCACGGAGCTTGCCCTTCGTTGTGGAGCGACGAAGGCACCGGAACCGGGGCTCCGACGCGCGGCGTGTCGCTCCGCGAATCAGTGGTGCCCCTGATGCTAATGTGACTTGTGGTGTTTCGTCACCACTTGAGTCGCCTTTGCCTGCCGACCCGGCTATTTTGGAGAGCCCGGCGTCGAGGGAACGACCGGCGACAACGAGATGCCCCGAGGAGCGGGCCCCGCCGGGGTCATGCGCGTGGGCTCCGAGACTGGGAGCGTGATGGACCGCCGCGTCGTCCTGCACATCGGCACCATGAAGACCGGGACCAGCTTCATCCAGTCGGTGCTCGGCAGCAACAAGGCGGACCTGGCGGAGGCCGGGGTCGTGTTCCCCGGCGGGTTCGGCGTCCAGGCCCGCGCCGTGCGCGACATGCTCAAGCTGCCCAGGCAGCCCCGGCGCAACCGCCGCCGTTGGGGCCAGCTCGCGGAGCAGGTGCACGCGGGGGATGCCACGGCGATCTTCTCCATGGAGTTCCTGAGCTTCGCCGGCGAGGAGCAGGTGCCCCGCCTGGTGGAGCCCTTCGCCGGGCTGGACGTCCGGGTCGTGCTCACCGTCCGCGACCAGTTCCGCGTGCTCCCGGCCCAGTGGCAGACCTACACCCGCAACTTCGGTACCGACGGGTGGGAGGACTACCTGCGCCACGTCCAGCCGTCGCGCATGGGCTCGGGCAGGAACACCAGGGCCTTCAGGACCTTCCACCGCGCGCAGGACATCGAGACGATCCTGTCGCGCTGGAGCAGCGTGCCCGGGGTGTCGTCGGTCGAGGTCGTCACCGTCCCGCCGTCGGGTGCGCCCCGTGAGGAGCTGTGGCACCGGTTCTGCGCCGCGGCGGGCATCTCGGGCCCGGACGTCAGTCTCGACGAGGTCCGCGACAACGAGTCGCTCGGCTACGCGTCGTGTGACTACCTGCGGCGCGCCAACGTCCACCTGCAGGACGTCGCCCCGCGGCGCTACCGCAAGGGCATGCGCCCCCTGGCGTCCCGGGTGCTGGTCCCGCTGCGTGCCGAGGAGACCCGGCCGCAGCTGGACCAGAAGGCCGCGACGTACGCCCGGACCCGCAACGCGGAGATCCGCGACCTCCTCACCCGTGGCGGTCACCGCCTGCACGGTTCCCTGGACGACCTGCCGGTGCCGGGTGACCTGACCGGCTACTCGACCCCCATCACCACGCCTCCGCACGAGCAGGTGCTGCGCGCGGCGCGGGCGGTGTGGGACGACGCAGCGAGCACGGTCGGCGTCGCGGAGGGCAGTCGCCCCGAGGGGCTCGACGACCTCGTCGCCGACGGCACCCGCCTGCTGCGTCAGGCGAACGCGTGGGACGGGTAGGCTCGCCGCCCATGGGACGCGGTGACACTGGGACGGACATGCTCCGGTCCGCTCGGGTGACCGATGGTGGGATCTTCGTGCGGACCGAGCAGGACCGGGCCGTCGACATCCTGTTCGACGGCCGACGCATCGGCTCCTTCTGGCTGCAGCGCGACACGCGTGCGGCGGGGGAGGAGCGCAAGTACCCCTGGCCCGACGCGCTGCGCCGCTTCCTCGACGGGGTGACCACACTCTCGCTGGTCGACCACGTGAGCGAGGAGGAGCTCTTCTCCGCCGAGGTGCACCTCGGCACCGGCGAGGAGCGGATCCGGATCGAGGACGCCCAGGGCAATCCGCTCGGCCTCGACAAGAGCCTGCGCCTGATGCGCCTCTTCGAGAGCCGCAGCGCCGAGCACGTCAAGCCGCTGCTGGACTCCATGGAGGCCGTGCTCGCGGCCCTCGAGAAGGCCGGCGTCGAGCCGTTCATCGCCTACGGCACGCTGCTGGGCGCGGTGCGCGACGGTGCCCTCATCGGCCACGACTCCGACGCCGACCTCGGCTACGTGAGCGCCCACGACCACCCGGTCGACGTCATGCTCGAGTCCTTCCACCTCCAGCGCGCCCTGGTCGAGCAGGGCTTCGCGGTCACCCGCTACAGCGGGATCGCCTTCAAGGTGCTCGTGGAGGAGTCCGACGGCACCCGGCGCGGCCTGGATGTCTTCGGCGGCTTCCTGCGCGACGGGATGCTCTACCTGATGGGCGAGGTCGGGCACCCGTTCGAGGCGGAGTGGGTGCGCCCGCGCAGCCGGGCCACCCTCGAGGGCCGCACCTTCCCCACGCCGGCCGTCCCCGAGCACCTGCTCGAGGCGATGTACGGACCCACCTGGCGGGTGCCGGACCGGCGTACAAGTTCGAGACGCCGCAGTCGACCGTGCGTCGCCTCAACGGCTGGTTCCGCGGCACCCGCGTGGGCCAGGAGCACGTCTGGGGCAAGTTCTATGGCCCCGGCCCGCAGGAGGGGCCGCAGGGCCCGAGCTCGTTCGTGCGCTGGGTCCGCGCTCGCGAGCCGGAGATGCGCACCGCCGTCGACGTCGGTTGTGGCTACGGCCGCGACGTGATGTGGCTGGCGCGGCAGGGGGTCGAGGCCTGGGGCCTGGACTTCATCGCCCGCGCCTTCAAGCGTCCCGCCAAGCGTGCCGAACGCCAGGGCCTGCCCGCCTCCTTCATGTGGGCCAACCTCACCGAGCTCCGCTCGGTGATGGTGACGGGGGCCCTGCTGGCGCGCCAGCCCGGGCCGCGCGTGGTGCTCGCCCGCCACGTGGCCGACGCCACCGACGCGACCGGCCGGGCGCACCTGCTCCGGCTCGCCCGCATGGTGGCCGGCCGCTCGGGGCGCCTCTACCTCCAGGTCCAGATCGCGCGGACGCCGGGCGAGGGCGAGCGCGGCGTCAAGGTCCTCGACGTCGATGACCTGCTCGCCCAGGTCGCCGACCTCGGGGGACGGGTGCTGGAGCGTCATGACCTGGCCGACGACGAGGGCGGCGACGCGCCCGACTCGTCGTCGGCACCGACCATCTGCAGATTGGTGATCACGTGGAATCCCTGAGGACGATCGCGCGCCGGGTCCGCGACCGCGGCGGCCTGGAGAGCCGGATCGAGGAGCTGGAGGCCGAGGTCCAGGAGTGCCGCCAGCTGAACCTGCGCCTGGCCGAGCTCACCGACGTGGTGATGGAGCTGCTCGTGCCCCTGGCCGACCGCGACGAGGCACGGGTCGCGGAGCTGCTGCAGCACTACCGCGACAGCGTCAACGACCCGCCGGTGCCCGGCCCTCGATGACCGCGAGGGTTTTCCTGCACGTCGGGTTGCCCAAGACGGGCACGACCTACCTGCAGGGCTGCCTCTGGGACAACAAGCAGGAGCTCATCCAGCGCGGCGTCCTGCTCCCCGGTCGCCACCGCCGGCGCCACCTGCTGGCGTCCCTGGACCTGCGCGAGGACCCCAAGCTCCTGCGGCGGGACGGCGACGTCGAGACGGCCTGGCAGGACCTGGTGGACGAGGCGAGCGACTGGCAGGGCGACGTGGTGATCAGCCACGAGTTCTTCGCCAGCGCCGCGCCCGAGCACATCCAGCGCGCCGTCGCCTCGTTCCCCGACGCGGAGTTCCACGTGATCGTGACGGCCCGGGCCATGGTCGGGCTGGGTGTGTCGCGGTGGCAGGAATGGGTGAAGAACGGCGGCCAGCTCGGCATCGACTCGTACCCGCCGCGGGAGGACTACGACCCCACGGACGAGTGGGGCTGGGGCAGCTTCGACCTCGCCGACATCCTCGCCCGCTGGGGGGCGGTGGTTCCTCACGAGCGGGTCCACGTCCTGCCCATGGCCTCCGGGGGAGCGAACCCGCGCGACCTGTGGCTGCGCTTCCTCTCCGTGCTGGGGCTGGGAGCCGAGGGCCTCGAGGTGTCCGAGGAGAAGGTCAACCGATCGTTGGGCCTGGTCGAGGTCGAGCTGCTGAGGCGTGTCAATCGACACCTGACCGAGTTCAGCACGGCGGCCGATCGCGGCAACTGGATCCGTGGCTACCTCGGCGAGGGCGACGTCATGCCGGACTCGCGCGAGCGGTTCCGCCCGGACGACAAGAGCCTGGAGAGGTTCTGCCGGCGTGGGGAGGAGGCCATGGCCATGCTTCGCGACGGGGGCTTCGACGTGGTGGGCGACCTCGCTCTGCTGGAGCCCGCCGACCTGAACGGCCTGCGCCATCCGTCCGACGTCACTGACGCCGAGCTGCTCGACGCCGCCACCGTCACCATCGCCAACCTGGTCTCCGACGTGAGGTCCCTCACGCGTGAGCGCAAGAGTCTGTCCCACGAGATAGCGAGTCTCCAGGGCGGCTCGAGACTGCGTGTTAGCGTGCGCAGGCCGTGGATCCGCATGTTGAGAGGTTGGGGACGTTGAGACTGCTGGGCAGGGCCATGGGTGTCCTGATGATTCTTGTTCTCGGGGCGGGAATGGCGCCGGCGTACGCCGGGACCTACCAGCCCAACGCAGGGGCGACGTTCAACATCCCCCGGTCGACGCCTGACAAGGAGTTCCGCGTCGAGCGGACCATCACGTCGGCCATCAACCACGCGCACAAGGGGTCCCTCATCCGGATCTCCCTCTTCTCGTTCGACCGCAAGCCGGTCGCGCAGGCCCTGATCAACGCGCACAAGCGCGGCGTCCAGGTGCAGATCCTGCTCAACGACCACCAGGTCACGGGCGCGCAGAAGATGCTGCACGCCGCGCTGGGCAAGAACCGCTGGCGGAAGAACTTCTCCTACGAGTGCAGCCACGGCTGCCGCTCGACCGGCGAGAACAACCACATCAAGTTCTTCCTGTTCTCCCACACGGGCAAGGCCCGCAACGTGGTGATGACCGGATCGGTGAACTTCACCACGAACGCGGTGAAGAACCAGTACAACGACGTGTTCGTCAAGAACAACGCGCCCAAGCTGTTCACCGCTTTCAACCAGCTGTTCGACCAGATGCGCAAGGACAAGCCCGCACACCCGGCCTGGTTCGTGCGGAAGGTCGGCTCCAAGTTCGTCCTGGAGGCCACGCCGTACCCGAACTTCGGGCCGAAGAACGACCCGATCATCTCGATCCTGAACCCGGTGCACTGCCAGGGCGCCAACGACGGCACCGGCAACGCCTACCACCACACGGTGATCCGCGTGTCGATGCACGCGTGGAGCGACCGCCGCGGCACCTACATCGCCCAGAAGCTGCGCAACCTCTACGCCGCCGGGTGCGACGTCAAGGTCATGTACGGCAAGGGCGGGGCCTCGGTCCGGCAGGCGCTGGGCGTGCGCACCAAGCGCGGCTACGTGCCCGCCCACACCAACGGCTACGACACCAACGACGACGGCGAGGTCGACCTCTACACGCACCAGAAGGAGCTGATCATCTCGGGCAACTACGGGAAGGATCGCTCCACCAGCCTGGTGGTCACCGGCTCCAGCAACTACCAGGACGCCGGCCTTCGCGGGGACGACGAGATCTTCCAGATTCGCAGCTTCGGCGTGCTCGGCCAGTACATGCGCAACTGGAAGTTCATCTGGGACAACCGCTCGCGTCCGATCCGCACCGTCAACGGACGTCCCGTGGCCCCGTCGTTCTCCTACCGCGGCCCCGCCTGGGAGACCGACTGATCGTCCCGGTTCGATCGAGGGAACCGGGTGACCTGAGAAGGAGCGACCGTGGGTCGACTGTGTGAAACCGAGGGGCTGTCCGAGGACCAGACCGAGATCCTGAAGGCGGTGCGCAGCTTCGTCGAGAAGGAGATCCTTCCCGTCGCGACGGAGCTGGAGCACGCCGACGAGTACCCCACGCAGATCGTGGAGGGCCTCAAGGAGCTCGGCATCTTCGGGCTGATGATCCCTGAGGAGTACGACGGCCTGGGGGAGTCGCTGCTCACGTACGCGTTGTGCGTCGAGGAGATCGCGCGTGGGTGGATGAGCGTCTCCGGCGTCATCAACACCCACTTCATCGTGGCCTACATGCTGATGCAGCACGGCACCGAGGAGCAGAAGCGGAAGTACCTGCCCCGGATGGCCACGGGCGAGGTGCGCGGTGCCTTCTCGATGTCGGAGCCCGGCCTGGGCTCGGACGTGTCGGCGATCAAGACCAAGGCGACGCGCTCCGATGAGGGCTACGAGATCACCGGCCAGAAGATGTGGCTGACGAACGGTGGCACCTCGACGCTGGTGGCGACCCTGGTCAAGACCGACGAGGGGGCGGACTCGGTCTACCGGAACATGACGACGTTCCTGGTGGAGAAGGAGCCCGGCTTCGGCGAGACGGCCCAGGGGCTCACCATCCCCGGCAAGATCGACAAGATGGGCTACAAGGGGGTCGACACCACCGAGGCGGTCTTCGAGGGCCACCGGATCTCGGCCGACCAGATCCTGGGTGGGGAGCCGGGCAAGGGCTTCTACCAGATGATGGACGGCGTCGAGGTCGGGCGCGTCAACGTGGCCGCCCGTGCCTGCGGCATCGCTAACCGGGCCTTCGAGCTGGGCATCGCCTACTCCCAGCAGCGTGAGACCTTCGGCAAGCCCATCTCCCAGCACCAGGCGATCCTGTTCCGTCTCGCCGAGATGGCGACCAAGGTCGAGACCGCCCACGCGATGATGGTCCGTGCCGCGCGCATGAAGGACCGTGGTGAGCGCAACGACGTCGAGGCGGGCATGGCCAAGATGCTGGCCGCGGAGTACTGCAACGAGGTCGTCGAGGACTCGTTCCGCATCCACGGCGGCTACGGCTACTCCAAGGAGTACGAGATCGAGCGCCTCTACCGCGAGGCGGCCTTCATGCTCATCGGTGAGGGCACCTCGGACATCCAGAAGATGATCATCGGCCGGCGCCTGCTCGAGGACTACAAGCTGTAGGCAGATCGGTCACGCCGTACGGCGTACCGGGCCGTTGGCCCGGACCGGGGCTCAGGCCCCGGTCCGGGCCTTCGCCTTGCGTACTGCCTTCTGGGCCCAGTTGGGCTTCCCGTCGCGCAGCACGGTGGACAGGGCCGCGACGGCCGCCTCGAGCTCCTGCTCGGGGCGGATGCTCTCGGGGTCGACGCCACGGGTGTCGACCGGTTCGAGCTCGGTCAGGTCGCCGACGACCTCGACGCCGCTCTCCGCGATCGCCTTGTTCATCCTCGTCGCCTTGCGGCGCAGCCAGCGGGGGACCGTGAAGCCGATGGAGTCCTCGTCGCGGCGCCGGTGGACCAGCACGTGCTTGCCGAGGGCCTTCACCCGCCGCTTGTAGGCCTGGAGGCCGAGGTCGGCGAGCTCGACGTTGAGGCGGCGCATCAGCAGCGCCGAGGGTGCGCCGAGCGACTCGTTGGCGCGGGGGGCCTCCGTCCAGTCGGCCGGGGCGATGCCGGCGACCTGGCAGAAGCGCTGCCACAGCAGCTCCGACGGGGCGCCCGGGGGCGGGACGGTGATGACCGTGACGTGGTCGGCGCCGACCCCTTCCGCCCAGCGGTTGACGATCTGGCCGGCGGACTGCTGGCGCCAGAAGCGCTTGCCGGCCTCACCGCCGTGCTCGATGGCCTGGAGGTACTCCGCCCAGGTCCACGTCCCGCGGTTCTTGACGGTCTCCTGCCACATCGCGGGAACCGTGCGGCCGAGGTCGCGGACGGTGACGACGATGCGCAGGTCGGTGTCGGGGAAGTCGCCGACGAGCTGCGCGATCCGGGGGGCCCGGATGGGGCCGAGGTACTCCATCGAGACGATCGCGGTCCCCGGGTGCGCGTTGATCTCGTCGCGCAGGCTCGCCCAGGCGCCCTCCTGCGCGTGCTTGCTGCCGATCAGGTCCGAGACCGCACGCGCGTGCCTTCCCCAGGTGGGCCCGGGGAAGAGGATGCCCTGCTGGGCGAGCGTCTCGCGGTTCACGTTGCATCGCTGCTGGATGAACGTCGTGCCGGACTTCATCAAACCGATGTGCAGCACCAGCCGGTCAGCCACGTGCCTGCCTCTCTGACGACCGTCATGGACCGGCTCATCCTCGCACAATGCTGTCGACGCGAGTTGTCCCGGGATGCAAGGGTGGTGGCACGGAACCGAGGAGGAGAACATGCCCGAATCGAACGGCGCGAACGACGATCTCAAGGCCAAGATGAGGGAGGCCCTGGACCGCAAGAAGTCGAACGACCAGGGCGTGCCGCACGACGGACCGACCAAGGAGAAGGCCCACGGCTCCGAAGTCGTCGGCGGCGCTCCGAAGATGCACCGGCGCAAGGCCGGCGGCGGAGGCTCCTGAGCCTCAGGAGGCTCGACGAGCGTGCCAGTGGCCCGGCAGTCCATGGGACTGCCGGGTCCTGGTCGTTCAGTTGCTGGTGATCTGGATGGTGCCGTGGGGTGTGACCAGGTAGCTGCGGCCGTGGGGTCCGTGCCACTGATAGGTGCTGTCGGGTCGGCGTCGGTAGCGCCATCGTCGGCTGGTCTTGGCGCGGTGATGTCGCCGGCACAACGGGGCGAGATTCTCGGGCCGCGTTTGGCCGGGTGGCCCACCCTCGTCCATCGGGATGTACGGCTCGATGTGGTCGAGGTCGGCGGTTCGGGCGTCGTGGTGGCACCAGGGGAACACGCAGTGCCCGTCGCGGAGGATGACCAGCTCGCGCATCCACGCGGGAGGCTCGTGCCCGTCGACCGCGTCGGTCCTGCCCAGATCGAGGACCGGCTGGACGGTGACCTGGGAGTGGCCGACCCACTCCTTGATCAGGGTGAGAGTGGCGGCGCCGAGCCGCTCGACCGTGCCCGCGCTCAGGTCCCCCCGGGTGCCGCAGCCGTGGGTGGCGAGGTCGGCCAGGTTCAGGTGGAGGTAGAACCGGGGGCGGTTTCAGCCGGTCGTTGCACCACGGCTGATCTGATGCCCGCAGAGTAGTTCCTCGAGGCGTTGGGCGGGGGTGGCCCAGTCGAGGGTCTTGCGGGGTCGGCTGTTGAGCTTGCGGGCGACTTCGTCGAGGTCGGTGGGGGTGAACTGGCGCAGGCTGACGTCCTTGGGGAAGTACTGGCGCAGCAGGCCGTTGGTGTTCTCGTTGCTGCCGCGTTGCCAGGGGCTGCGTGGGTCGCAGAAGTAGATCGGGATGTCGGCCTCGAGGGCGATCTGCTTGTGCAGGGCCATCTCCTTGCCCTGGTCCCAGGTCAGGGATCGGCGCAGCTGCTCGGGCAGGGTCGCGATGACCGGGACCAGGGCGTCCTTGAAGTCCACGGCGGTACGCCGGCCGGGCAGGTGGACCAGCAGCACGAACCGGGTGGAGCGTTCGACCAGGGTGCCGATCGCCGAGCCGCCTGACCGGCCCAGGATCAGGTCGCCCTCCCAGTGCCCGGGCACGGCCCGGTCGTTGGCCTCGGCGGGGCGCTGGCTGATGGGGATCGGGTCGACCAGCCGGCCCTTGCGATGTTCGGGGCGTCGTTGGGGCTTGCGCTGGTCGCGGCCGGTGCGCAGGTGCGCGGCCAGTTCCCGGCGCAGCTCGCCGCGGCCCTGGACGAACAGGGAGCGGTAGATCGTTTCGGGGCAGCAGCGCATGTCCGGGTCGTCGGGGAACTCCACCCGTAGAGCGTGACTGATCTGTTCTGGCGACCACTGCAGGGTGGTCAGTTTCTCCCCGACGTAGGCCCGCAGTCGCGGGTGCGTGGCGAGCTTGCCCGGCTTGGGTCGCCGGGCGCGGCGCTCGGCCCGGGCTTGTGCGGTCCCGGCCCGGTATGTGCCGTCGACGTTGCGGTTGCGGGCCAGCTCCCGGCTCACCGTGGAGTGTGGGCGTCCGATCCGGCGCGCGATCTCGCGCACGCCGTGCTGCTGGGCGTGCAGGATCGCGATCTCCTCACGCTCGGCTGGCGACAAGAAACGCCCGCTGGGGCGGCTGCAGGGCTCCATCACCCCGCCAAAGTGGCGGAACATCCGTTGCCCGGTGCCGCGAGACACGCCCGCGGCACCGGCCGCATCACTCACCCACGACCCCGACCGGATCGCCTCCCAGAACACCTGACGGGTCGCACGATCGACGGTCACCACACCACTCCTCACGACGAGTGGTGCAACGACCCTTCGAACCCAAGGGGTCTTCGGTGTCCGCGGCCCTTCCGACACCGCTGGCCTCTCGTCGCCGTCGGGGTCGATGAGCGTGGTGAGGTCGAGCTGGGCCTGGTGGGAGGCGATCACGCCGAGGGCCTTGGCCTTGCGGACCTCCAGCTCGTCGGTGTCGCCGAGTGCCTTCAGGCGGTGGCGTGGTCGCAGACGAGGTCGTGGAAGGCGGTCAGGTCGAGGGTGTCGCCGGTGATGTCGAGCCAGGAGGTGCCGGCGTACTCGCTGGGGCGGGTGGCGCAGCGTCACGTGCCAGGACTGCCGGCCCTGCTTCTCCCGCTCCTCGAGCAGCTCGGGGTGGTGCCTTCGCGATGGCGTGGGCGACGGCGGTCTCGATCGCCTTCCAGCTGCAGGAGGCGAGCCTGGGGGCGAGCTGTTCGTCGACGTAGGCGGCGGCGTCGCGGGAGAGGCGGTGGGTGGCCTGGGCGACGTGCCGGGCCTTGTACGGCTCACCCCGAGCGATTCGACCAGCGCCAGATGCGGGGAGCCGGTGCTGGAGGTCGAGGGCGTCGGCGATCAGCTTCATCCCGGTCTGAGTGGCCACCCCGAGCACGGCGGCCAGGGTTCGGGGGCGAACGCGGAGACCGCCGGGGTGCCGTCGCCGCCGAGGGACTCGTCCTCGTCCAGGAGTGAGGCGCCGCCCCACGTCGCGATCCCGGTGTCGGCGGTGGCGGGGTGGACCACGCACCACTGCGCGGCGATGCGCAGCTTGCCGCGTTCGGCGGCTCGGGCGTCCAGCTTGCGCTGCTCGAGCACCTCGAGCAGGCCGGGGCGTCGAGGTCGGCGACCTCGACGGGTTCTCCTGCTGCATCGGTTTCGAACATGTGTCCATGATCGCATCGACCACCGACAGTCAGGCGCCGAAACCGGGCCGGTGCGGGGGTTCTGGGGATGAACGAAGGTAAAACTTCCGCGGGCCGGCGTTCTGGGTTGTCGTCCTGCCTCGGCTGCTGGGGCTTCGAGGCTCGCTGATGCTCGCACCTCAACCACCGGCGCACCGGAAAGCCGGAAGCGGTCGCGACCCACCGCGTACTGCGCCTCATAGCTGCCATCACCGCAACCACCCACGAGCCGTGAGCCGCCGACGGCGCCGTCCTCGACACGCTCCCTTCGACACGCTCGCTGCGCTCGCTACTCAGGACGAGCGCTGACGCTCGCACCTCAACCTCCGGCGCACGTCGACCACCGGCGCACCGGTGAGCCGGGAGGCAGCAGCGACCCACGGCGTACCGCTTCCTGTAGCTGCCATCACCGCAACCAGCCACGTGCCGTGAGCCGCCGACGGCGGTGGTCTCGACACTCTCCTTCGAAACGCTCGCTACTCAGGACCACCACGGCGTCGTGCAGCGGCGATCGTCACGAAGAGGGTCACTGACGCGAAGAACGGCCCGGTGCGGAGGTGCGCGAGCCACCTTGCCGCCTGCCGGGCGTCCAGGTAGCCCGCAGCGACCGCGCGCCCGGTGACGCGCTCGAAGCCGAGGACCCGATCAGCCTCGGTCACGTCGCGGAAGACGGCCGTGATCGGGATGACCCGCCCGACACGCAGCCCGTGGCGCTCGCACAGGGCCGGCAGCCGACGGCCGATCCGGGCGTTGCGCACCACCTCGTCGGTGACGAAGCTGCGGTAGGCCGCGGCGATCGCGGCCTCGGGTGGTCGATCACGAGCGTGTCCCAGTCGGGTTCGGCGAAGCAGGCGAGCCCGGACGGCGCGAGGACCCGGGCGACCTCGCCGACCGCCACGTCGGGGTCCTCGACGTGCTGGAGGACCCGGTCGGTGTGCACGCGGTGCACCGAATGGTCGGGGAGGCGGAGGGAGTGGACGTCCCCGTGCTCGACCGTCACCTGCGGCCAAGCGGTCGCCAGGTGCTCGGCCTCCCGGACCGCGTCGGGATCCGAGTCGAGCCCCATGACGCGCCCCTCGGGCCCCACCGCCGCCGCGAACGCGGCGAGGTCCGCACCCGGACCGCAGCCGAGGTCGAGGACGTGGTGACCGGCCGCGACGTCCATCTCGTCGACGACGAGCGCCTTGTAAGCGCGTCCGAGGTCGGAGGCCGCCAACCGGGCCAGGTAGTCAGCAGGTCGTTCGGTCTCGAGAGTCCCCATGCGGTCGAGCATGGCCCATCTACTGACCGCCGAGTCCGAGGCACGTGAGGTTTCCCACGAGTAACCCTCTCGGCCCGGGCCTTCCGACAGGATGGCCACGAAGGCCTATCGAGGATCAGGAGTGAGCATGCAGTTCGGTCGGAGCTACGAGGAGTTCGAGGTCGGTGCGACGTACAAGCACTGGCCGGGCAAGACGGTCACCGAGTTCGACGACCACATGTTCTGCCTGCTCACGATGAACCACCACCCGCTCCACCTCGACACCAACTACGCCGAGGAGACGACCCAGTTCGGCAAGAACGTCGTGGTCGGCAACTACGTCTACTCGATCCTGCTCGGCATGAGCGTGCCCGACATCTCCGGCAAGGCGATCGCCAACCTGGAGATCGAGTCGCTGCGGCACGTGGCGCCGACCTTCCACGGCGACACCCTGTACGGCGAGACCACCGTGCTCGACAAGTGGGAGTCGAAGTCGAAGGACGACCGGGGCGTCGTCCACGTGGAGACGATCGGCTACAACCAGGACGGCAAGGTGGTGTGCATCTTCCGCCGCAAGGTGATGGTGCCCAAGGACAGCTACCTCGACGAGCGTGGTGGCGAGCAGCCCGGCCGGCCGGTGCCGCAGCCGGACAAGAACTGGTCCGGACCCGCCACCGACCAGAAGGACTAGCGAACATCCCCCGAACGGGGCATTGATTTTGCGGGCGCGGCGTGCATTTGGCATCGTCCCGCCGGTGACCGACCAGACACAGACCACTCCGCGGCAGGCCACCGAGCAGGCGGCGGACCGGGGCTTCTTCGGGCAGCCCCGTGTCCTCGCCAACCTCTTCGGCGTCGAGATGTGGGAGCGCTTCAGCTTCTACGGCATGCAGGGCATCGTCCTGCTGTACCTCTACTACACCGCCTCCCAGGGTGGCCTCGGGATGGACGAGGGCACCGCGAGCGCGGTGATCGGTGCGTACGGCGGGCTGGTCTACCTGTCCACCATCCCGGGCGCCTGGCTGGCCGACCGGGTCCTCGGCTCGGAGCGGACGCTGTTCTACAGCGCCTGCCTGATCATGGTCGGCCACATCGCGCTGAGCGTGCTGCCGGGCTACACGGGTGTGATCGCCGGCCTGCTCATGGTCGGCATCGGTTCCGGAGGCCTCAAGGCCAACGCCACCGCGCTGGTCGGCACCCTGTACGCCGAGGGCGACGAGCGCCGCGACGCCGGCTTCTCGCTGTTCTACCTCGGCATCAACCTCGGTGCGCTCTTCGGCCCGCTGCTCACCGGGCTGCTCCAGCAGGAGGTCGGCTTCCACGTCGGCTTCGCGGCCGCGGCCCTCGGCATGTTCCTCGGCCTCGTGCAGTACACGATCGGCCGCAAGCAGCTGCCCGAGGCGGCCCACGAGGTCCACAACCCGCTCCCGGCCTCCGAGCGCGGCAAGTTCGTCGCCCTCGCCGTGGTCGCCGCCGCCGCCATCGTCGCGCTCGTCCTCGCCGGTTTCGTCACCGCCGAGAACCTCGCCACCTGGGTCATCTGGGCCACCGTCGTCGGCGCCGTGGCGCTCTTCCTGCGGATCATCACCAGCAAGAAGGTCAGCGCGGTCGAGCGCGGCCGCGTGTGGGCGTTCGTGCCGATGTTCCTGGCCAGCACGGCGTTCTGGTCGCTCTACCAGCAGCAGTTCACCGTGGTCACGATCTACTCCGACACCCGCCTGAACCGCGACCTCTTCGGCTGGGAGATGCCCGTCTCCTGGGTGCAGTCGGTCAACCCGGTCTTCATCATCGTGCTCGCCGGCGTCTTCGCCGCGCTCTGGACGAGGCTGGGCCCGAGGCAGCCGTCGACCCCCATGAAGTTCGCCCTCGGCACGGCGATCATGGGCGTCGCGTTCCTGCTGTTCATCCCGATGGCGGGCGGTGGCGCCCACAGCGCCCCGCTGCTCGGCCTGATCGGCATCCTGCTCGTCTTCACGATCGCGGAGCTGCTGCTCTCGCCGGTGGGGCTCTCGCTGGCCACCAAGCTGGCGCCGGAGGCGTTCCGGACCCAGATGGTGTCGCTGTTCTTCCTCTCGGTCGCGCTCGGGTCCGTCCTCGCCGGCTACCTCGGCAAGTTCTACTCGGCCGACCACGAGGCGGCGTACTTCGGCGTCCTCGGCCTGATCTCGGTGGCCGTCGGCCTGGTGCTCGCGGCGTTCACGAAGCCGATTCGACGCCTGATGGCCGGGGTCCACTGAGGCCGCTCCCGCCGGCCGGCGGGGCGAAGGCCCGCGCCAGCGGGATGATGCCGAGGATCAGCACCATCGGCACCGCGAAGCCGACGCGCAGGGAGCCGGAGCCGACCAGCCCGGTCAGCACGGCTCCCAGCAGCGCGCCGACGTAGTTGAACTGGTTGAAGCGGGCGATCACCGCGTCGACCCGGGCCTGGCGCGCGGCCGGGTCGAGGCCCTCCCCGCCGGCGATCCGCGCGGCAGCGGAGAAGCTGAGCGGGGCGATCACCGCGACGCCGGCGCCCAGCAGCGTGAAGCCGGCGACGGCGACCTGCCAGGTCGGGGCGAACACCACCACTGCGAGGGCCGCGGAGGCGACCAGGGCACCCACCCGCAGCACCCGCACCGCGCCGTGCCGAGCGACCAGGCCGTCGCCGGCGAGCCGGAGCGCGCCGCTGGCGACGAGGTAGGGGAAGGTCGCCAGGGCGACCAGCCCGGACGGCGTGGGGAAGGTGTTGTCGAGGTACGTCGGGCCCCAGGTGGCCGCGGCTGTGTCGACCATGTAGAAGAGCACCATCCCCAGCCCCACGAGCAGGATCGGCCGCCACGGCACCGCCACCGCGGCCACGGCCGCACCTTCACCGTGGTCGCGTGGCAGGAACGGCGCGAAGAGCACGACCAGCGGCACCACCGCGAGGACCGCGGTCGCCGACAGCGGGAGGTGGGCGGTGGCCAGCGTGATGGCGGCCCCGATGATCCCGCCGAGGGTCCAGGCGCCGTGGAAGGACGGCAGGATCGGCCGGCCGTAGACGTGCTCGAGCGCCACCGCCTGCATGTTGGTCGAGGCATCGACGACGCCCAGCCCCACGCCGTACACCGCGAGAGCGGCGACGAACACCCAGGCGGCGGGTGCGGTCGTGATGACCGGGAGGGCGACGGTCACCAGGGCCAGCCCGAGGCGCAGCACGGTCGCGCTCGACCTGGCCTTGGCGAGGGTCTCGGCCACCACCGACCCGACGCCCGCCAGCAGCACCATCATCAGCAGCAGCAGGGACAGCTCGAGCTCGGAGATGTGCCAGCGGTCGGAGAAGTCCGGCAGCCGGGTGGTGAGGCTGATGAACACCAGCCCCTGGGTCAGGAATGCGGCGGCGGCGGCGGCCCTCGCCCGCGAGGTGGTCATGCGCCGATCGTGGCACGGACCCCACCGCCACGGGCGATGCCGCCACGCGGCCGCCGCGCAGGTGCCAGACTCGCGCCATGAACGACGACGCCGAGGTGTGGCTGGTCAGGCACGGGGAGACCGAGTGGAGCCGGTCGGGGCGGCACACCTCGACCACGGACCTGCCCCTGCTGCCGGACGGCGAGCAGGTCGCGCACGGCCTGCGGGACCGGCTGGACGGGCCGGACTTCGCGCTCGTCCTGACCAGCCCGCGCCAGCGCGCCCGCCGGACCGCTGACCTGGCCGGCTTCCCGGACGCCGACGTCGACGACGACCTCGTCGAGTGGACCTACGGCGAGTACGAGGGCATCACCACCGAGGAGATCCGGCGCACCGTGCCGGGCTGGACCGTCTGGTCCGCGCCGTGCCCCGGCGGGGAGAGCGCCGCGGAGGTCTCCGACCGCCTCGACCGGGTCGTCGAGCGGGTGCGCGCCGCCGGCGGGCCGGCCCTGCTCTTCGGCCACGGGCACGCGCTGCGGGCGCTGACCGCGCGCTGGCTCGACCTGCCGGTGACCGACGGCCGCCTCTTCCGACTCGACACCGCGACGGTCTCGGTGCTCGGCCACGAGCGCGAGTCGCCGGTGGTGCTGCGCTGGAACTCCTGACTCCTGCCGACGCGCCGGACTCCCGGTGACGCACTGCCCTTGACGCGGCGCGGAAGCGGTAACACCGTGGTCGCATGTCGCTCCTGGCCGGCTGCCCCCGCTGTGCCGCCCCGGTCGCCCGGCTCGATTCGGGCGGCTGGTCGTGCCCCGAGCACGGACCGATCGAGCCGCTGCTGAGGCCGCCGTACGCGACGTACGACGCGTTCGCCGCGCACCTGGTCGGCTCGGCCGGGTTCCCGACCTACCTGCCCTGGCCGATGAGCCCCGGCTGGAGCGTCACCGACTTCGCAGCCGTGGGGGACGAGCCGGGGCGGACCCGCGCCACCCTGACCTGTTCGTCGGGCACCAGCGAGCTCGACGGACCGGTCGACGTGGTCGTGGTGGCCGAGGAGGCCGGTGTCGGCCTCGGGGCGCGGTGTGCGGGAACCCCTCACGACGACCCGGGCGACGAGGTCGGCATCGGCCCGCCGACGGTGAAGGTCCGCGTCGAGAGCCAGGACGTGGCCCTCTGGCCGGTGTCCACCAGTGCGCTCGGCGGCGAGCTCGACCGCTCGGTCCTGGCCGGCGAGGCGCAGGGGAGATGGCTGTGGATCGTGCTCCGCCCGGCCTCAGCGGTCCTGCTGCTGCGGGACGACTGGATGCTGCGCGACGTGTCGGGCCTGGGGGCGCCGTTGCTGGAGGTCTCCTACGGCGGGCCCACGCCGCTGTGGTGAGGCCGCCGGGGTGAGTCAGGTCGCAGGCGCGAGGAAGCGGGTCAGCAGCCGCAGCCACGCCTCCGGCGCCTCGAGGTGTACGTCGTGCCCCGTGCCCGCGACCGTGGCGACCTCGGTGTCCGGACGCAGGGCGCACATGCTCTCGACCTGCCGGTCGGGCACCGATCCGTGCTCGCCGTGCACCAGCAGGGTGGGCGCACGCACCATCGACCACTCCTCGAGGAACTCGCGCTCGTGCACGTGGGCGATCGCGTCGGTCAGGGTCGCGGCGTCCCACTGGGGCCACAGCCCGTCGGGCCGCTCCTCGAGCCCGTCGGCCCAGGCCTCGGCGACCATCCGGGTGGTCCGGAAGAAGGACAGGAACTCCTCCCGGTCGGCGAAGGGCGCCGGCCACGAGGCGAGCCAGTCGCCGATCGTGCCCGTCATCGCCGGGGCGTCGCCGCCCAGGCCGCCCTCCACCATCACCAGCCGGTCCACCCGGTCCGGGGCCCAGGCGGCGAGGAGCATCGCGGTGTGGGCGCCCATCGACTGGCCCACGACCGGCACCCGGTCCACGTCCAGGTCGTCGAGGACGGCCAGCACGTCGTCGACGTACGCCCGCCGGGAGACGTCGTCCGGGCGCCGGGTGCTGCTGCCGTGGCCACGCTGCTCGACCGAGACGACGCACCAGTCCGCGCGCAGCTCCTCGATCGTGGCGCCCCACTCGCGCGCGTACCCGGCCAGACCGTGCAGGAGGATGATGATCGGCTTGTCGTCAGCGGTGTCGTAGTACCAGATCTCCGCGTCGGGCCGCTCCACCCGACCCCAACCGGCCGTCATGGCCCGAGTCTGGCACCCGAGGACGAATCCCTCGCCCGACGACACCTCCCGAGGTGGCGCGTCACACGTCCCGCCGTTTCCCGCGGTGGCCGACAGCGGTCCTAGAGTTCTCTGGTGCGCATCGACCTCCACACCCACTCGCGGGCCAGCGACGGGACGCAGAGCCCGGCGGAGTTGGTGCGCGCCGCGGCCGCGGCGGGGCTGGACGTCGTCGCCCTGACCGACCACGACACCGCGGAGGGGTGGGCCGAGGCGGCCCGGACCGCGGAGGAGACCGGCGTCGGCCTGGTCCGCGGGATGGAGATCAGCACCCGGCACGACGGCCGCGGGGTGCACCTGCTGGCCTACCTGCCCGACCCGACGCACCCGCCGCTGCTCGCCGAGCTCGAGCGCATCCTGGAGGGACGGAGCTCCCGGCTGCCGGCGATGCTGGCGCGGCTGCGCGAGCTCGGTGTCGACATCGACGAGGACGACGTACGCCGGGTCGCCGGTGACGCGGTCGCGACCGGGCGCCCGCACGTGGCCGACGCCTTGGTCGACCTCGGCGTGGTGGCGGACCGGACCGAGGCCTTCCGGCGCTTCCTGAGCGCCGGCCGGCCGGCGTACGCCAACCGCTACGCGGCCCCGCTGGAGAAGATGCTGCGCATCGTGGGGGACGCCGGCGGGGTGAGCGTGATCGCCCATCCGTGGGGACGGCACGGCCGGCAGGAGCCGAGCGAGGCCACCCTGGCGGAGCTGACCGAGGCCGGGCTCTCCGGGCTCGAGGTCGACCACCAAGACCACGACGCCAGCGCTCGCGAGCGGCTGCGCGGCATCGCCCGTAACCTCGACCTCGTCGTCACCGGTTCGAGCGACCACCACGGCAGCGGCAAGGTCGACCACGAGCTCGGCTGCAACACCACCGCACCGGAGGAGTTCGCCCGGCTCGTCGACCTGGCCCGGCTGGCCGCGGCCCGGTCCGGCCGGAGCACCCCCGAGGTGGTGGGGGCGTGAGCGCCCTGGTCAACGGGGTGCTGCTGACCGAGGTCTTCGTCACGCTGTTCGTGATCATGGACCCGGTCGGCACCGTCCCGATCTTCCTCTCGCTCACCGCCGGCCGCTCGGCGCACACCGCCCGCAAGGCGGCCTGGCAGGCCGTGGCGGTGTCGTTCGGTGTGATCGCGGTGTTCGCGTTCTTCGGCCAGCAGATCCTCAGCTACCTGCACATCTCGCTGCCCGCGCTGCAGTGCGCGGGTGGCCTGCTGCTCCTGCTCGCCCTGGAGCTGCTGACCGGCAACGAGCAGGAGCCGACCGCCGCGGTCGGCACCAACGTCGCCCTCGTGCCGCTGGGCACGCCGCTCCTGGCCGGCCCGGGCGCGATCGTGGCGACGATGCTCTTCTCGCGCGACGTGCACGACTTCCCGGACTTCGGGGCCGTGGCGCTCGGCGTGGTGCTCGTGCACCTCTGCCTGTGGGCCGCGATGCGGTTCTCGCTCCCGATCCTGCGGCTCATCCGCGAGAGCGGGGTCCTCCTGGTCACCCGCATCGCGGGGCTGCTGCTCTCGGCGATCGCGGTCCAGCTCGTCGCCGACGCCGTCCGTGCGTTCATCGCCGGCGAGGGCTGAGCGGGTCAGGCGATCTCGAGCTCGCGCTCGACGAGATGGTCGGCCACCTTGCGCCGGATGCGCTGCAGCGCGTTGTCGACCGACTTCGCCCCGCGCTGGAGCTGCCGGGCGATGTCGCGGTAGCCCACGCCGTCCTCGTGCAGCCGGAGCACCTCCACCTCGAGCGCGGACAGCGTGCGATCCACGTGCGCGCGCAGGGCCGTGACGCCCTCGGCGCCGGCGACCTGCTCGGCGGGGTCGGCCCAGGCCGGCGCGGGGAGCACCTCCGCGAGGGTGCGCTCGCCCTCGTCGCCGGTGCCGACCGGTCGGTGGAGGGAGACGTAGTCGTTGAGCGGGCCGTGCTTGCGCCGGGTCGCGCTCCGGATCGCGGACACGACCTGCCGGGACACGCACAGCTCCGCGAAGGTCCGGAAGCTCGTGCCGCGCCCCGCGTCGTACGAGCGGACGGCCAGGTAGAGGCCGATCATCGCCTCCTGGGCGAGGTCGTCCTGGTCGGCGCCGACCAGGAAGTGGACGCGGGCCTGGGCGCGTACCAGCCCGCGGTGGCGCAGGAGCAGCAGCTCCACGGCCTCCTCGTCGCCCGCCCGCGCCCGGGCGGCCAGCTCCTCGTCGGTCGCCTCCCGGGCGGGGGTGCTGGAGATGGTGGGCACCCCCGTGCAACGAGCCCCGGCGCAAAAGGTGACGAGGTGTCAGGTTTCAGTGGGTGTCGCGGACGGAGAGCAGGCCGCCGAGGACCCCGACGTACGCCGTCCCGTCGGGTCCGAAGGTGATCGGGGCGTAGTTGTTGTTGTAGCCGAGCCCGACCCCGGTGAGGGCGGACCACACGCGCCGACCGCTCCGGGCGTCGAGCGCGGTGAGGTACCACGGGTCCTCCGGACCGGTGGCGGGCTCACCGGAGGGGTAGCGCACCTGGTCGGCCGCCGGGTGCTCGTAGACGTAGAGCAGGCCGGTCGCCGCCGACACCTTGCTCACGCTGGTCGGGACGCGGACGCGATGGTTGGTCCAGGCCCGGTGGCAGCCGCCGTGTGCGTAGTCCACCGCGACACGCGTGACACCGGGGACGGTGGTGGGTGTGTTGCGGGCCGGGTCGCCGGACGGCGGGTTCTGCTCCGGGCCGGTGTAGCCGTAGTTGTTCTCCACGATCAGGGACCCCCGGTAGGCCACGAGGGAGTTGTCGGTGGCGCCGTGACCCGGGCGGAAGACGGGCACCCGGCAGACCGGCTCGGCGCCGGGACCACGGCGGCCGGCGCGGAACACCAGCACGTGCATCCGCGGATCGGCGTTGTCGGTGATCGCGACGAAGTGGTGGCCGTGGCGGCGCACGATCGTGGGGGTGGTGCCCGACCCGGTCTGGCTCTGGCCGGGCTTCTGGCGAGTCCCCGCGTCGTAGGCACGCCGCCAGGTCACCCCAGGCGCCCCGGCCCGGGTCGCGTCGAAGCGGTAGAGCGCCCGGTCCGAGACGACGAACACCCCGCCGGTCTCGTCGACTGCCATCGAGTTGCCGATGTGCTCGCCCTTCGGTAGCCGGTGGGCCCTCGACCGGCCGGTGCCGGGGTCGACGGTGCCCACCACGCCGGAGCCGGTGACGTACCAGATCCGGCCTGACCAGTCCGGCAGCGCCGAGAGGATGACCGAGCTGCCGACGTCCGCGGAGACGTCGTAGTCCCGGTGCAGCGTCAGCGTCGGAGCGTCGGCGGTGCCGGTCTCGGCGATCACCCGGATGTGGCCGTCGGAGGTCGGCACCACGACCCGGTCCCGCTGGTCGAGGTAGAAATAGCCGCCGCCACCGAACGCGGTGAAGGGGCCCGAGGCCGACGAGGCCGACCGGGGCGGAAGGGGGTAGTCAGCGAGCGTGTCCAGAGTCCGGGGGTCGATCAGCCGCAGGTCGACGGTGGCGAGACCGACGCAGACGGTGAGCAGCCGGCCGTGCGAGTCGAAGGTGACCGAGGCGCACTCCTGGCCGAACAGGGTGGAGGTGACCTCGGGGGAGCGCCCGAGCGGCCCGGGGGTGACCCCGGCGTCGGACTGGTAGGCGTCGTCGTGCAGGTTGCTGCGCCCGTTGGCCGCCATGAACGGGTGGCGCGGTGCGAAGTGCGCCCGGATGGGGTGGGCGGGGCGGGGCGAGCCCAGGAACTGCTTCACGCTGTCGGCCCCGGGGTCCTGCGGGATCGGCACGGCGGGCGCGCCGGTTGCCGCGGCGGTCGGCGCCGCGGCGGACGCGCCACCGACGACGACGGGGAGGGCGAGGGTGACCGTGACCGCGAGGGCCGCCGCGAGGGCCGTCGCGAGGGCCGTCGCGACCTGCCGGGTCCGGGTTCGCAGAGCTGCCATGACGGCTTCTTCGACCCCGGCCGCGGATTTCCTTCCCGGACGGGGAAGGAAATCGGCTCCACCCGGCGAACCAGACCCCATGCGCTGGTTCTGGGTCCTCCTCTGCTCCGCCCTCGCCGCCGCGGCGCTCGCCGTGCCGTCGACCTCCGCCGCCACGTCCGGACCGGGTGCCGCGGGTGCGGACCCGCGGCACCGGTACGGCTCGGTGCTCAACGTCCTGCCACCCGGCTCGTCGGGCAACGTCGACGGCGAGCAGCTGGCCGCGCTCGGGCCCGGTCGTGCGGCCGACGACCCGTCCTCGCTGCTCGGCGGCCTCGCGTCGCCACAGTCGTTCTTCACCACCGCGACCCCCGACCAGCCGGCCAACTTCGCCGACCAGCTCGAGAAGTACGACGCGCTGAACACCGCCGACCCGGGCACGCTCACCTCCGCCCGGCTGCCCGACTACTTCAAGGACGCCTCCCTCGGTGTCGACCCGTCGGACGTGGTCCGCACCGAGAAGCCGCGTCCGGGCGTGACGATCAGGTGGGACACCGACGGCGTCCCGCACATCACCGGCAGGACCGACGCCGACGTCGCCTACGGGGCCGGGGTCGCCGTCATCGAGACCCGCATGTTCCTCACCGACGTGCTGCGCCACACGGGCGCCGCGACCATGGCCGAGTTCGTCGGCCCCACCGACGCCGACGTCGCCCAGGACGCCGCGCAGCTCGCGGTCGCGCCGTACACGCCGAAGCAGATCAACCGCCAGATCGACGCCCTCGCCCACCGCTCGCCCGAGGCGGCCCGGCTCGTGGGCGCCTTCGACGCCTACATCGACGGAATGAACGCAGAGCAGGACGTGCTGTGTCCGGCCAGCACCGCGAGCGTGCCGCTGCCCGGCTCGCTCGGGATGGGGTACGGCGAGCACTGCCCGGTGGAGTACGCCGCGCTGCAGCGGCCGCCGGCGCCGTACACCCGCGCTGACATCGTCTCGATCGCCTCGCTGGTCGGCGGCATCTTCGGCACCGGCGGGGGAGGGCAGTACACCAACGCCATCTGGCTCCAGCAGCTCCAGCAGGACCACGGCAAGCGTGCCGGCCGCCGGATCTACCAGGACCTGAGGGAGAAGAACGACCCGGAGGCGCCGGTCACCTCGCCGGTGCGGGCGCCGTACGGCGGGTCGGGCAACCGCGTCCACCCGGGCCGGCCGGGCGTCGCCATGCCCGACCTCCACCCGACCGCGACCCAGCTGGGCACCGGCGCGATCGTCAACCCCGACGGATCTCTCTCACCGCCTCCACAGGGCGCGGCCGGCAACCAGGGCAACGCCAGCACCACCGATCCGAAGGGCGACGGCTCGGCCGCCGGGCAGGCGAGCACCACGGCAGCCCGCTACGGCGTCGACCCGGCGCTCGAGGCCCAGCAGATCCAGGGCAGCCTCCAGCGGGCGATGCAGGGTGAGCTCGTCGGCATGAGCAACGCGCTCATGGTGGACGCGAAGCACTCGGCGCACGGGCACCCCACCGCGGTCTTCGGACCGCAGACCGGCTACTACGCCCCCCAGCTGCTGATGGAGGAGGAGCTGAGCGGCCCGCACACCGCGGCCCGCGGGGTGTCCTTCGCCGGCACCAACTTCGTCGTGGAGCTCGGTCGTGGCCTCGACTACGCCTGGTCGGCCACCTCGCCGTACACCGACATCACCGACACCGTCGTACAGCCGCTGTGCAACACCGACGGCAGCAAGCCGACCGTCGACTCCACGGCGTACGTCGCCGCCGGTGGGCGCTGCACGCCGATGGTCGACTACGAGCACACCGAGACCGCCTTCCCGACGCTGGCCGCGCAGGCCACGCCCGAGCAGATCAAGTTCCTGGTGCTGCGCACGGACCACGGGATCGTCCGGCTGCGGACGACGGTCAAGGGGCGGCCGGTGGCGGTGGTGCGGGAGCGGTCGACGTACATGCACGAGGCCGACTCGGTGCTGGGGTTCGTCCACCTCAACGACCCGTCGCGGATCCGCGACGCCCACGACTTCATGCGGGCGGCCTCCGACATCCAGTACACCTTCAACTGGTACTACGCCGACGACCGCGACATCGGCTACTACAGCTCCGCGCGGCTGCCGCGCCGCGCTCCGGGCACCGACCTGGACCTGCCGCGGTGGGGGAGCCCGAGGTACGACTGGCGCGGCTTCGAGCCGTTCGGCGCGCACCCGCACGTCGTGAACCCCGGCCAGGGCTACCTCGCCAACTGGAACAACAAGCTGGCGCCCGGCTTCGCCTCCTCCAGCCAGGTCTGGGGCGACGGCTCGGTCTACCGCAGCCTCACGCTCAGCGACCGGATCAAGGGCCTGCTGCGGTCCGGCCGGCCCGTGACCCGACCCGACCTGGTCGGCGCCATGATCGACGCGGGCACGGTGGACCTCCGGGGCGCCTACGTGCTGCCGAAGGTGCTCGACGTCGTCGGGCGGCCGAGCGACCCGCAGGACGCGGCCGCCGTCCGGCTGATGCGCCAGTGGGTCGCCGACGGCGCTCATCGGGTCGACCGGCAGCGGACGGGGGCCTACGACCACCAGGCCGCCATCGACCTGTTCGACACCTGGTGGAACCCCGACGACATCGGGGCGTCGTGCTCGCCCGACTGCGGGTTCGCGCTGCCCCGCGACGCCATGCGGCACGGGCTCGGGCGCGACGTGGACCTGCTGCCCGAGCCCCTCGACGACCACCCTCGCGAGCACATCGGCTCGGCCTTCAACGGGATCTCCTGGTACGGCTACCTCGACAAGGACCTGCGCAGCGTCCTCGGCCGACCGGTGCGCGGCGCCTACTCGCGCAGCTACTGCGGGTCGCTCGAGCACTGCCGCGCGGCCCTGCGCCGGTCCTTGCACGCCGCGGTGCGGGCGGCCCTGGCGACGGAGAACGTCTCCTCGGTCGACGACCTGACCTACGACAAGTCGCGCGACGACATCGTGTCGGTCGCGGGTGGCGTCGTGGGGGTACGCCGGATCGACTGGCAGAACCGGCCGACCTTCCAGCAGGTGGTGCAGTTCACCGGCCACCGGCCCCGCTGACCTGCAGCGGGCCCTACTTCCGCCCAAGCGTCTGGAACCGCTGCAGCAGCCCGTTGGGAACCAGGCGCGCGGCCGTGGCGATCGCCTTGTAACGGGCGCTGGGGATGGAGAACGTCCGCCCCTTGTCGAAGTCCTCGAGAGCCTGCCTCACGAGGTCGTCGGGGTCGAGCCAGAGGAAGGAGGGCGCGGAGTCGCGGGCGACGCCCATCCGCTCGTGGAACTCGGTCCGGGTGAACCCGGGACACAGCGTCGTCACGGTCACGCCGCGCGGCCGGTACTCGGTGGCGGCCCACTCGCCGAAGCTGTTCACCCAGGCCTTCGCGGCGCTGTAGCTGCCTCGCGGCAGGAACGCCGCGACGCTGGAGACGTTGATGATCCCGCCGTGGCCGCGCTGCGCCATCGCGCCCAGGGCGGCGTGGCTCAGGCGCATCACGGCCGTCACCAGCACGTCGAGCATGGCGTTCTCGGCGTCGACGGGGTTGTCGAGGAAGCGGCCCTTGAGGGAGAAGCCGGCGTTGTTGACCAGCAGGTCCACCGGCCGGTCGGGGTCGGCCACCCGGGCCTCCACCCGGGCCAGCGCGGCGCGGTCGGTCAGGTCGGCGGGCAGCACCTCGACCTGCACGCCGTACGTGTCGCGGAGCTCGGCGGCGAGAGTCGCGAGCCGCTCCTCGTCGCGGGCCACGAGCACCAGGTCGTGGCCGCGCTGGGCGAGCTGGACGGCGACTGAGTGCCCGATGCCGGCCGTCGGACCGGTGACGAGGGCGGTGCCCGGGGTGGAACCGATTTCAGACATGGCGGCAAGCAAACAGGTGTCGCCGCGATTCAGGCAAGCGGGTCAGGCATGATATGGACCGATGACCACGACACTCGCGATCGCCAACCAGAAGGGTGGCGTCGCCAAGACGACCACGGTCGCCTCGTTGGGCGCGGCCCTCGCCGAGCTCGGCCACCGCGTCCTGCTGGTCGACCTCGATCCCCAGGCCTGCCTGACGTTCTCCCTCGGGATCGATCCCGAGGACCTCGACCTCTCGGTCCACCACGTGCTGACCAAGGGCCTCGACCCGACCGAGGTGATCATCGAGACCGAGGACGGCGTCGACCTGTTGCCGGCCACCATCGAGCTGGCGCGCGCCGAGGCCGACCTGCTCACCCGCACCGGCCGTGAGCATGTGATCAAGTCCGCCATCGAGGCCCTCGAGGAGGACCTCGGCGACGAGCACTACGACTGGGTGCTCCTGGACTGCCCGCCCTCGCTCGGGGTGCTCACCGTGGCGGCGCTGACCGCGGCCAACGGCGTCCTCATCCCGTTGCAGTGCGAGACGCTCTCGCACCGCGGCGTCGGGCAGCTGCTCGACACGGTGCATGACGTCCGCCGCTTCACCAACCGCAAGCTCGAGGTGTGGGGCGTGCTGCCGACGCTGTACGACGGCCGCACCAACCACGCGCGCACGGTGCTGGAGACGATCTCCGACACCTACGACCTCGAGGTCGTGGAGCCGCCGATCCCCAAGACCATCAAGTTCGCCGAGGCCCCGGCCGCCGGCCGGTCGATCCTGGCGACCAGCCGCTCCAACAAGGGCGCCCAGGCCTACCGGGAGGTCGCGGCCAACCTCGTGGTCCGGGCTCGACGTCCGAGACCGAAGCCGGCCAGGAAGTCCACCCCGAAGCCGAAGAAGGGTTGAGCCGTGAGCCGACACCACGAGCAGAGCATTCGTCCCCGCTACGGGCGGATCGCGACGCTGGGGTCGTCGGTGGCGGTCACCGTGGTCGCCGTGCTCGGCGGCGCCGGGGTGCTGCCCTCCTCGGCGGAGCCCGGGCACCGGGCACCTGCCGCGATCGAGCCGGTCTCGTCGTCCGCACACGCGGGGGAGGGGGCCACCACGGGCGGGTCGAGGTCGCCCTCGCAGGCCGCGCAGCCCCACCGGTCCGCCCAGCATCGCGACCGCACCCCCGTCCGCGGTGAGGGCAGCGCGGACGCGCTGGAGTACCGCGACCGCAACACCCTCGACACCGCCCTCCCGGCGCGATCGGGCACGGGGCGCCGTGTCGTCTTCAGCGAGGGGCGCCAGCGGGTCTGGCTGGTGTCGGCCGACGACGAGGTCAAGCGGACCTACCTGGTCTCGGGCAGCCGGTCCGACAACCTGCACGCCGGGACCTACGAGGTCTACTCACGCTCGGAGCAGGCGTGGGGGATCAACGACTCCGGGACGATGAAGTACTTCGTGCGCTTCACCCACGGCGAGAACGCCGCGATCGGCTTCCACGACATCCCGATCGACGACGGCCACCTCGTGCAGTCGGTGTCCCAGCTCGGGACGCCCCAGTCGCACGGCTGCATCCGTCAACGGCGTACCGACGCCATCGCGCTGTGGAAGTTCGCCCCACTCGGCACCACCGTCGTCGTCGTCTGAACGCCGACCCGTCGTGGACTCACGACGGGCCGGCGCCAGGACAGACCGGTGTCAGACTGCCGCTGTCAGGCCTGCTCGGCCGGTGCCGCCGCAGAGGAGTCGCTGGAGGAGTCGCCCGAGGAGCGGCGACGGCGACGGCGGTTGCGGGAGCGCTGCTGACCCTCGCCCGAGGACTCGTCCGAGGACGGGCCGGCGCCGGCGGCCGGGGCCTCCGGGGCCGAGCCCGCTGCGTCCGCGGTGACGGGCTCGCCGCTGCGGCTGCGGGTCCGGCTGCGGTTGCGGTTGCGGCTGCGCGCGGGGCGGTCGCCGCCACGCTCGGGCCGGTCGGAGCGCTCGGACCTCGGGGGCGCCGGGGCGGGGTCGACGATGCGGCCCTTGGTGCCCGGCGCGATGCCCTGGTCGTGGAAGAGGTGCTCGGAGGTGGAGTATGTCTCGGTCGGCTCGTCGAACGGCAGGTCGAGAGCCTTGTTGATCATCTTCCAGCGGTGCAGGTCCGCCCAGTCGACGAACGTGATCGCGGTGCCGGTGGCGCCGGCCCGGCCGGTGCGGCCGATCCGGTGCACGTAGGTCTTGTCGTCCTCGGGGCACGTGTAGTTGATGACGTGGGAGACGCCGGCGACGTCGATGCCGCGGGCCGCGACGTCGGTCGCGACGAGGACGCGGATCTTGTCCTCACGGAACTTCGTGAGCGCCTTCTCCCGCGCCACCTGGGCCATGTCGCCGTGCAACGGGCTGGCCGAGAAGCCGCGCTCGGCGAGGTCGTCGGCCACCCGCTGCGACTGGCGCTTGGTGCGGGTGAAGACGATGATCTTGCCGGCGTCCTCGGCCTGGAGCACCCGGCCGATGATCTCCGGCTTGTCGAGGTCGTGCGCCTGGTAGATGAACTGCGCGGTGGCCGGCACCATCGTGGTGTCGTACGACGACTCGGCGCGGATGTTCATCGGGTGCCGCATGTGGGTGCGGGCGAGCGCGACGATCGCGGCCGGCATGGTCGCCGAGAACAGCATCGTCTGCCGGGTCTCGGGCGTCATCTTCAGGATCCGCTCGACGTCGGGCAGGAAGCCCAGGTCCAGCATCTCGTCGGCCTCGTCGAGGACCAGCGCGTGCACGTGGGAGATGTCCAGTGCCTTGCGGTTGGCCAGGTCGATCAGGCGGCCGGGGGTGCCGACGACGATGTCCACGCCGGCCTGGAGCGTGTCCAGCTGGGTGTCGTAGCCGACCCCGCCGTACACGGTCAGGACGCGCAGGCCGCGGTCCTTGCTGGCGAGGGCCAGGTCGCTGGAGACCTGCAGTGCCAGCTCGCGGGTCGGTGCCACGATGAGGGCCTGCGGCTTGCCCTGGGGCAGCTCGGAGTAGTCGGGGTCCTTGGGGGCGACGCTGCGCTGCAGCACCGGGATGCCGAAGGCCAGCGTCTTGCCGGTGCCGGTGCGGGCCTGGCCGATCAGGTCGGTGCCCAGCAGGGCGACGGAGAGCGTCATCTCCTGGATGGCGAAGGGGGTGGTGATGCCGGCGCGCTCGAGCGCGTCACAAATCTCGGGGAGTACCCCGAGCTCTCGGAACGTGGTCAGTGGTCTGTCGCTTTCGTGAGTCAGCCTCGGGCGAGGCCGATGGAGTCGGTCGGATGCGGCGGACTCATCGGACCTGCGCCCAGTGGGGGCGGGGCTCAGACAGCGTCAGCCGCGCACATGCAGGCGGGGCGGCCGCTCGCGGCCGACTTCATCGGCGCCGTGTCATCGGTCTGGCCTGGCATCGAATCGGGCGTCGGAGCGGGTCCGTCTCGCCGGTCGTGGGCCGCCTCCGCACGGGGCGGGCGCGGCACTCGATCACGCTCACTGTATCGGTAGGGTGCGGCCATGACTGAATCGCCCGGCGACACGACCGCGGCCGTTCCCGGGACCGGTGTCGCGCCAGGCGCGGACATCGACGGTCCGCTGGCCTTCCAGGACCCTGCCTACCGCGAGGCGGTCGTCGACCTGCTGGGTGCGATCGCGTACGGCGAGATCTCGGCCTTCGAGCGGCTCTCCGAGGACGGGAGGCTGGCCCCCAGCCTCGAGGACAAGGTGGCCATCGGGGCGATGGCGACGGCGGAGTTCGGCCACGTCGGCCCGCTGCTCGACCGGATGACCGAGCTCGGCGCCGACCCGTTCGCGGCGATGGCGCCGTTCCGCGCCGCGATCGACCTCTTCCACGAGCACACGGCCCCGTCGGACTGGTACGAAGGCCTGATCAAGGCCTTCGTCGGCGACGGCCTGGCCAACGACTTCTACCGCGAGATCGCGGCGTACCTCGACACCGGCACCCGCGACCTGATCCTGGCGTCCCTGGAGGACAGCGGGCACTCCCGCTTCGTCATCGACCGGGTGCGGGCCGCGATCGCGGCCGACCCGCGCCTCGGTGGCCGCCTGGCCCTGTGGGGACGCCGGCTGATGGGGGAGGCGCTCACCCAGGCGCAGCGGGTGGCCGCCGAGCGGGACGCGCTCTCGGCGCTGCTGGCCGGTGGCGTCGACCGTCCGGGGCTCGACCTGGCCGCGATCGGACGGATGTTCACCCGCCTGACCGAGCGGCACGCGGAGCGCATGGCCGAGCTCGGGCTTGCCTCCTGAGGCTGGGTCCGCGGGAGGTCAGGCGCGCCGACGGCCGGTGAGGCCGGAGGCGATCATGACGAGCACCATCGCGGTCAGCACGGTGACGATGCCCTGCGTCCAGTCGAGGCCGGCGGAGCCGTTGCCGCCGAAGGCGCGGTAGATGACATCGCCGAGGAGCATTCCGCCGATGCCGCACACGATGGTCAGCCAGAACGGGATGTTGTCCTTGTCGCCCGGCGCGAAGAACTTGCCGAGCAGGCCCACGATGGTGCCGACGATCAGGTAGAAGAGGATGGTCGAGACGTCCATGTCGACCATCCTCCTCCGTAAGGGTCAGCTGCGGAAGCCGACCTGACCCGCGACCCCGCCGCCGATCTCGACGTAGGCGAGCTTCGACGCGGGCACCATGATCTTGCGGTGCTTGCTGTCGGTGAGGGTCAGGACGCCGTCCGAGGCGACCGCCTCGGCGACGACCTTCTCGACGCTCTCGGCCGTGTCGTCGGTCTCGACGACAAGCTCACGGGGGGCGTGCTGGACGCCGATCTTGACCTCCACGGGTCCTCCTCAGTCAGGGGTTCGGGGTGTTTCAGTGCTCGTCGGTGAGCGGATAGCCGCGGATGCCGCGCCAGGCCAGCCCCGCCACCAGGGCCGCAGCGTCGGCCTTCGTTATCCCGCCGGCCTCCGAGAGCCAGAACCGGGCGCTGACCTGGGCCATTCCCACCAGCGACACGGCCAGCAGCCGGGACGCGGTGTCGGGCAGGCCGGTGTCGTCGTGAATGACGTGGGCGATCATGGTCGCGCACTCGCTGGTGACCCGCTCGACCTGCTCGCGCACGGCCGGCTCGTTGGTCAGGTCGGACTCGAAGACGAGCCGGAAGGCGCCGGTGTCGCCGGCGACGTACTCGAAGAAGGCGTCCATCGTGGCGGCCACGCGCTGCTTGTTGTCCTGGGTGGACGCCAGGGCCTCGCGGCAACCGTCGATGATCTGGTCGCACGAGGCGTCGAGGAGCGCCAGGTAGAGGTCGAGCTTGCCGGGGAAGTGCTGGTAGAGCACCGGCTTGGAGACTCCCGCGCGGTCGGCGATGTCGTCCATGGCGGCGGCGTGGTAGCCCTGCGCGACGAACACCTCGAGTGCGGACTCCAGCAGTTGTGCCCGGCGCTCGCGGCGCGGCATCCGGCCACCCCTCGGACGGGGGGCCGCGGTGTCGTACTGACCAGCGCTCAACTCATGCTCCTCGGCCTCGACTCCAGTGCGTTCGCACCCGGCGAAGTCGCAGCCTACCCGCTGGTCACCTCCGTCCGGATGACGGGACGCGCGGCGCGCGAGGCGGGCGCGCGGGGAACATGGAAGGCCTCCCGGATGTTGTGCCCGGCAGCGACCGAGAGACCACCGACGACCTACGAGGAGCGTGCTGTGCCCTTTCCCCCACTCGTGGAGCCGGCCGACGAGCTGACCATCGACGAGGTGCGCCGCTACAGCCGGCACCTGATCATCCCCGACGTCGGGATGACCGGACAGAAGCGGCTGAAGAACGCCAAGGTGCTCGTGATCGGTGCCGGCGGCCTCGGCAGCCCGGCGCTGCTCTACCTGGCCGCCGCCGGGGTCGGCACCATCGGCATCGCGGAGTTCGACGAGGTCGACGAGTCCAACCTGCAGCGCCAGATCATCCACGGCCAGTCCGACGTCGGTCGCCCCAAGGCCGAGTCGGCGCGGGACTCCATCAAGGAGGCCAACCCGTACGTCAACGTGGTGGTGCACAACGAGCGCCTCGACAACGACAACGTGCTGGGCATCTTCGAGGGCTACGACCTGATCGTCGACGGCACGGACAACTTCGCGACCCGCTACATGGTTCAACGACGCGGCGTACTTCCTGAAGATCCCCTACGTGTGGGGATCGATCTACCGCTTCGACGGCCAGGCGTCGGTCTTCTGGCCGCACGCGGAGCTCGAGTCGGGCGAGAGCGCCGAGGCGCCGTGCTACCGCTGCCTCTACCCCGAGCCGCCCCCGCCGGGCATGGTCCCCTCCTGCGCCGAGGGCGGCGTGCTGGGCGTGCTGTGCGCGAGCATCGGCTCGATCCAGGTCAACGAGGCGATCAAGCTGCTCACCGGGATCGGGGAGCCGTTGGTGGGCAAGCTGATGATCTACGACGCCCTCGAGATGGAGTACCGCAAGCTCAAGGTCCGCAAGGACCCGAACTGCGCGCTCTGCGGCGAGAACCCCACCGTCACCGAGCTCATCGACTACGAAAGCTTCTGCGGCGCGATCTCCGAGGACGCCGCCGACGCCGCCGCCGGCTCGACGATCTCGGTCACCCAGCTCGAGCACATGCTCAAGGAGCGCGAGAACGGCGAGCGCGACTTCGTGCTGGTCGACGTCCGCGAGCCCAACGAGTACGAGATCAACCGGATCCCGGGCTCCGTCCTGATCCCGAAGGGCGAGTTCCTCAATGGCAACGCGCTCGGCGAGCTGCCCAGCGACAAGCAGATCGTGCTGCACTGCAAGAGCGGCGTCCGCTCCGCCGAGGCGCTCGCGGTGCTCAAGGGAGCGGGGTACGCCGACTCCGTGCACGTCGGCGGCGGCGTGGTGGCCTGGGTGAACCAGGTCGACCCCAGCCAGCCGTCCTACTGAGCAACCCGCAACCCGGCCCCGCCCCGACCCCCGTCGGTGCGGGGCCGGTGTGCGTCCCGGCGGCTTACCCCACTTGGACTAGTACCAATTGACTAGTCGGTCGTAACCCGGTCAGGTGGTTCCTCGTTGATCCCGTCACAGTCAATGCCGGGCCGGCCGGCGCTCGATGCAGGGAGGGAACCACCCGATGAAGCTCGCACTGTCCCCGACCGTCCGCTGGGGCGCCGGCGCGCTGGCCGCGATCAGCAGCGCCGTCCTCGGCACCGCGCTCGCCACCGCCGCACCCGCCACCGCGGTTGGCGCCACCGCCTGGGCGCCAGCCGACACGGCGCAGATCCACCCGGGGACGATGATGTACACCGACGGTGCGCAGTGCACCGCCAACTTCGTCTACACCGACGCGTCGGCCAACGTGTACGTCGGGTACGCCGCCCACTGCGCTGGCACCGGCTCGTCCCGGACACCGACGGCTGCAAGACCGACTCCCTGCCGCTCGGCACCAAGGTCGACTTCACCAATGACGGCAACCTCGCCTCGGAGGGCACGATCGTGGGCCACGGCACGCTGGTCTACTCGTCGTGGATCACCGAGCACAAGCTCGGCACCACCGACGCCAACACCTGTGCGTACAACGACCTCGCCCTGGTGAAGGTCGACGCCGCCGACGTCGGCAAGGTCAACCCGTCCGTCCCGTTCTGGGGTGGACCGACCGGCATCGACACCGACGGCACCGCCGCGGGCGACCGCGTCTACACCTACGGCAACTCCAGCCTGCGCGGCGGTGTCTCCGCGCTCTCGCCCCACACCGGCGTGAGCCTCGGCGACGACGCGGCCGACGGTGGCTGGTCGCACCCGCTGTACACGATCACCCCGGGCATCCCCGGCGACTCCGGATCGGGCTTCATGAGCGCCGACGGCAAGGCGATCGGCGTCCTCTCCACGCTCGGCCTGGCTCCGCTGCCGGCGTCGAACAACATCGGCGACCTCGCCAAGGAGCTCGCGTTCGCCCAGCAGAACTCGGGCATCTCCGGCCTCCAGCTGGTCAACGGCACCGAGCCGTTCTCACCCGTCCTCTGACCGGGAGGAGCCGCTGACCTCGACCAGCGAGGGAGCGTCCGAGGTTTCTCTCGGGTGAACCTCAGACCGACAAGGTGACTGCCCCGTCCGCGTAGCCGGACGGGGCAGTTGCTCGTTGGGGCCGTCATGCGAACCCTGCGGATCTCGGCCCTGATCGCCACCCTCCTCACGCTCGTCCTCGCCGCCCTGGCGGCCCCCGCCCAGGCCGGTGACCTGTCCCGGTGGGCGCCGCCCGGGAGGGCGACGATCACGCCCGGCGTGCAGATGTTCACCGCCGGCGCCCAGTGCACCGGCAACTTCGTCTACACGGACGGCACCGGCGCCGTGTTCGTCGGGTACGCCGCGCACTGCGCCGGCCGGGGCGCGCAGACCGACACCGACGGCTGCCGGACGGCGTCGCACCCGCTCGGCACGCGCGTCAGGTTCGCCCAGGGCGCGACGGCCGCGACCGGCGGCACCACCGTCGGGCACGGCACGCTGGTCTACAGCTCGTGGATCGCCATGCACCGCGCCGGCACGACCGCGCCCGACGCGTGCGCCTAGAACGACCTGGCCCTGGTGAGGGTCGACCCCTCGGACGTCGGCAAGGTCAACCCGTCGGTCCCGTTCTGGGGTGGGCCGGCCGGGGTCTCCAGGGCCGGCGCCCCCGCAGGGACGCAGGTGCACTCGTGGGGACAGTCGAGCCTGCGCCCCACGACGGCGCTGTCCCCGAAGACCGGCGCGTCGCTCGGCGGGGGCGGTCGCGGCTGGACCTGGGAGGTCTACACGGCCACGCCCGGGATCCCCGGAGACTCCGGCAGCGGCCTCCTCGACGCCCACGGCCGCGCGCTGGGGGTGCTCTCCACCGTCGCGATCGCGCCCCTCGCCGGTTCCAACGGGGTGGGGGACCTGCAGCACGAGCTGGCCTTCGCGCGCAGCCACTCCGGTCTCACCGGCCTGCGGCTGGTTCCGGGCACCGAGCGGTTCTCGTCCCTGCCGTGACCTCAGCGTGATCGAACCGGGGCCCTGCCCCCGGTAGGTTCCTGCCCATGGGGGCCGGTCGTGCATCGAGGGTCGCCGTGGCCGCGGTCGTGGGCACGGTGCTGCTGGTGACCGTGCTGGTCACCTGGGCGGCCTCGATCGGCCCAAGTGACGTCCTTGCGGGCGACGGTCCGCACCCGCACCGCGCCTCGGTGACCCACAGCGTCCCCCCCAGTCCGTCGGCGTCCCCGACGGCCACGCCGACGCCGCGGCACGAGCAGCAGAGCCACGCCGCGGAGGTCATCGGTGGACTGCTCACCGCCCTCGCCGCGATCTTCGCCGTGGTCGTGGTGGCGGGCCTGATCGCGGGCGCGATGCTGCTCGCCCGGGAGCTGTGGCAGCGCTGGGTGGAGCGGCAGCGCCCGCCCCCGCCCCCGCCCGAGATCGCCTTCGACGTCGTCGAGACCCCACGCCGGGTCACCGAGGCGATCGTCCGCGACTCCGCGCAGCAGCGCGTGCTGCTGCTGGAGGGCACCCCGCGCAACGGCATCGTCGAGTGCTGGCACCGCTTCGAGGAGCAGGCCGCCGGGACCGGCGTGGTCCGCGACGAGTGGGAGACCTCGGCGGAGTTCACGCTGCGGGTGCTCGACCTGGTCGACGCCGACTCGGCGGCGGTGACCCGGCTCGCGGGGCTCTACCGGGAGGCCCGGTTCTCCGACCACCCGCTCGACGAGTCACACCGGTCGGCGGCGCTCGAGGCGCTCGACGCCATCCACGCCCAGCTCTCGCGGCACGGGTCGGGGGCTCCGCGATGAACGACGAGGTGCGCTGGCGTCGGCGCGCCGGGCTCGCCCTGGGGGTGTACGCCGTCCTCGAGATCGGGCTCACGCTGGCCGACTTCGCGCCGGACGCGCTGCGCCTGGCCCTGCTCGTGGCGGTCTGCGTCGCCGGCGCCGGCCTGCTGCGCGACAGCCTCGACCATGCGAGCACCCCGTGGGCACCGCCGCCGGCCCCGTCCATCGTGCCGCCCGGGTCCGACGCCCGGCTCGCGGCGTACGTCCGGCTGATCGAGAGCATGCAGACCGCGCGCACCCCTGACGGGACGCTGCGCGACCGGCTCGTCCGGCTCTCCGACCAGCAGCTCGCGGACGAGCTCGCGGGTCCGCCGCGGCGGTTGAGCCTGGACGAGATCGACGACTACCTGAGGAGGATCGAGGAACGGTGAGGAACGAGCGAGTCGCCGAGGCGTCCCGGCTGGCCGGGACCGTGCTGGACGAGGTCGAGCGTGGGGTCGTGGGGAAGCGCGACGCGCTGACCCTGGTGCTGGCCGCGATCCTGTCGAAGGGCCACGTCCTGCTCGAGGACTTCCCGGGGCTCGGCAAGACCCTCGCGGCACGGTCCTTCGCGCAGGCCCTCGGACTGGACTTCCGGCGCGCCCAGTTCACCCCGGACCTGCTGCCGGCCGACCTGACGGGCTCCTTCCTCTACGACCAGCGCCGCGGCGAGTTCGAGTTCCGCAGGGGCCCGGTGTTCACCGGCCTGCTGCTGGCCGACGAGATCAACCGGACCCCGCCCAAGACGCAGTCCGCCCTGCTCGAGGCGATGCAGGAGCACCAGGTGACCGTCGAGGGGGAGACGTTCCCGCTGCCGGAGCCGTTCCACGTGCTGGCGACCGCGAACCCGATCGAGTACGAAGGCACCTACCCGCTGCCGGAGGCACAGCTGGACCGCTTCCTGATGCGGGTCAGCTTCGGCTACCCGTCCTCCGCGGAGGAGTACGACGTGATCGCCCGGCGCCTCGAGCGGCAGCGCGAGGAAGTCGTGCTCGCCCAGGTGACCGACGCCGCGGGGCTCCTGGAGATGCAGGCGGCGACCGAGACGGTCCAGGTCGATCCCAGCGTCGGCCGCTACTGCGTCGAGCTGGCGGGCGGCGACCCGCGCCCACGCCGATGTGCTGACCGGGTCGTCCCCCCCGCGGCTCGCTCGCGCTCGTGCTGACCGCGCGGGCGTTCGCGGTGGTCCGGGGGCGGACTACGTGATCCCCGAGGACGTCAAGGCGGTGGCCCGTCCGGTGCTCGCGCACCGGATCACCGTGCGCCCCGAGCTCTGGATGACCGAGGTCAGCGGCCGACGGGTCGTCGACGAGGTGCTGCGCACCGTGGCGACCCCCTCGACCCTCGAGCCGTGGAACGCCGATGACGACCTGGCGGGCGACGGCCGCCATGACCCGGGCCACGGCCCTGGGGGCCCTGGGCGTGGGCGGCGGCGGTGCTCTTCGGCGCTCCCGTGGTGGTGGTGCTGACCGCCCCGCTGCTGCTGCTCGCGGCGATGGGCCTGCTGCACCGACCGAACACGAGCCCGGTCGTCGAGACCGAGGTCGACCACGTGGTCCTCCACGAGGGGCAGGGGACCCGGGTCCGCTGTCGTCGACGACCTGTCCGACGTCGAGCACGTCACCCGTCTCTCCTCGCCCGTCCGCCACGTCGCCCTGCACCCGGCGGCCGGCCGGATGGGGTGCCTGCTCGAGCCGGACGGCGAGCCTCCCGTCGTGGAGGCGAGCCCGCGCCGCTGGGGTCGTCGTCTGCTGGGTGAGGAGAACGTCGCACTGACCGGCCGCTGGGCGGGCTACCGCTGGGTCCGGTCAGCATGGTGGGCAGCCAGCTGCAGGTGCTGCCGGTCCGGGCGCCGTTCGACTCGCGCGCCGAGGCGCCCCAGCCCCTCGGCGTCGTGGGCGCCCACCGCTCCCGGCGGCCGGGCGACGGCACCGAGTTCGCCTCGATCCGGCCGTTCCACCCCGGGGACCGGCTGCGCCGCATCCACTGGCGGGTCTCGCTGCGCACCGACGCGCTGCACGTCGTCAGCACCCGCGGCGAGGAGGACACCGCCGTGCTGGTCGTGGTCGACGCGCTCGCCGACCACGGTCGGTCGGGGGGCGTGGACGGGGCCTCGAGCAGCCTCGACGTGGCCGTGCGTGCCGCCGCCGCGATCGCCGAGCACCACGTCCGGCGTGGCGACCGGGTCTCCCTGCGCGTGGTGGGGACCGGGGGAGAGACGGTGCGCTACGGCACCGGTGCGCGCCATCTCCGGCTCATCCAGGCCCGGCTGGCGACGATGCAGGTCGGCACCCCGCGGGACCTGCGGGCGACCAGGTCCAGCTCGGCGTGACGGCCGGCACTGTCGTGATCGTGCTCTCCCGATGCTCTCGGACGTCGTGGGCACGATGACGGCGTCGCTGGTCAAGCGGGCCTGCCGGTGCTGGTCGTGGACACGCTCCCGACCGACGTCGTCCCCGCCGTGGTCGAGGGCACCGACCCGCGGATCGCCGACCTGGCCTGGCGGATGCGCCGCATCGAGCGACGCGAGGCGCTGGCGCGGCTGGCGACGATCGGCTGCCCGGTGGTCGCCTGGCGCGGGCCGGGCACCCTCGACGAGGTCCTCCACCGGCTGGCCCGCTGGGCCCAGCTGCCGCAGGTGCGGGCCCGATGATCCAGGAGTGGACGCGCGGCCAGTGGGCCCTGCGCGCGACCGTCGTCCTGGGGCCGGTGCTGGCGCTGTTCGCGGCCGCTCCCGCCGGCGCGGCGCCCTGGGGTGGCTGGTGGTCCTGGTCGCCGTGCTCGCGGCCCTCCACGCCCGGTGGCCCGAGTCCGCGGGCGGCATCGCCGCGCCGGGTGTCGTGGTCCTGTTCTGGGGTGCGGCCCTCGGCGACCGGCTCAGCGCGTGGGCTCTCCCGGCCGCGGCCGCCCTGCTCGCCTCCCACGTGGCGGCCCTGCTGGCGGCCTACGGCCCCGACGGGCTGGGGGTCGACGTCCCCACGCTGTTGCTGTGGCTGCGGCGCGCCGGGGCGGCGTTCCTGCTGGCCCCCGCGGTGCTGCTGCCCGCGCTGGTCCTGCGCGACCGGGCCGAGACGCCCGACGTGTGGGTGGTCGGGCTCGCGGTTGCGCTGGTGGCCACGGTCGTGGCCACGGCTGCCCTGGGCCGCGGGGCCGGCGACTGATGGGCCACATCGACCCCGAGGAGTACGCCGAGATGGTGCTGACCTGCGTCGAGCGCGTCCCGCGCGGCCGGGTCACGACGTACGGCGCCATCGCGGAGGTGGTCGGCGCCCGGCTCGGTGGCGGCGGACCGCGCCAGGTCGGGTCGATCATGGCGTCCTACGGCGGCCCGGTGCCGTGGTGGCGCGTCGTGCGCGCCGACGGCTCGTTGCCGCCGAGCCACCAGGACGAGGCGCGCCAGTGCTACCTCGAGGAGGGCACGCCCCGCGCCCGAGCGGGAACGTCGACATCAAGCGGGCGTTCTGGCGGCCGTCCTTGAAGGGTTAGCCCGCCCTAGCGGAGCCGACCGAGGTACGCCGCGGCGTGGCGGAGCTCGAGCATCCGGTTCTCCCAGGTGATGCCGACCAGGGTCAGCACCGTCCCGGCGAACCCGATGAGCACCCACTGCGGCGTGTGCCGGCGTACGGCGCGAGCTCGCGGAGGACCAGCAGTGCGCCGACCGACGAGCCGACGAGCAGCGGCGCGTTCCAGCGCAACCGGGCCCCGACCAGGACCAGGGCCAGGCAGCCCAGGCCGAGCAGGGCAGCGCGCAGGCTGACCGCGTCGCCGGCGACCACCCACAGCAGCGACGGGACGGTCGCCAGCACGAGGCCCGGCGCGAGGGCCGTCATCGTGGCGGCGTCCGGGTCGTGCCGGAGGCGGTGCAGCCCGACCAGGAGCAGCGCCACGGCGCTCGGCAGGGTGTAGGCCTCCGCGCGCGTGGACACCGATCTCGGCGAGCCGGACCCAGGTGGCGGCGGCCAGCAACGCTCCGCCGAGCCAGCCGAGGGACCGCCCGCGACGGTGTGACCAGCGCGCTCGCGGTGACCAGGGCCCCGGCCAGGGTCAGGTGGAGGGACAGCGACCAGGTCGGGTCGGTCGCGGCGGGCACCGCCGCCGCGGAGGCGACCAGGCTGGCAACCGCTGCTGACACCTCGACCTCGATCCGGGGACGGAGGATCGCCATCAGCCCCACCACGATCAGGATCGGGGCCGCTCGGTACGCCGTGTCGACCGCCGCGACCTCGGCCCCCGACCAGATCAGCCCGGCCGTGGCGGCGGGGAGGACCGTCCAGGCGGCGACGCGGGCGTCGAGGAAGCGCCCCGTCACCGCGACGGCCGCGGCCGCGAGCACGAGCACGGCCGTGGCGACGGTGCACAGCAAGGCGCTCGGGAGTGCGAAGGCGATCGCGAGGATCGCGACCAGCCCGCCGCCGGCCGCCTCGACCGAGCCCGCCCGGTCGGTGCGTCGTACCGCGTCCGCAACCAGCGCCGCGGCGACCAGGCTCGTCGCCGCGGTGACCGTCCACAGCGGCACGGTGTGCAGCGCCAGCGTCGCGATCGCGGCCAGCGCGACCACCGACGCGGCGCCCGGCACGACGACGCGACGTCCGGCCGAGGTCGTCACGGAGGTTGCGACGGAGGTCGCGACCGCCGCGGCCACCAGCAGCCCGACGACGCAGGGAACCGACAACGCGGGCTCGGCGTCGAGCGACAGGGAGGGCAGCCGCACCCCGGCTGTGCGGGTGAACGGGTCACCCACCGCGAGGGTGTTCGCCGCTGCCTCGACCAGCAGGTAGGCCGCGATGACCGTCACGGGAACCGCGCTCAGGGCCATCGGCGCCAGGGCGACCGCCTTCCAGCGCTCGCCCAGGACCAGGGCCGCGCCGGACCAGAGCAGCAGGAGGACCAACGACACCCAGGCGACCGTCGTGGCCCCGTCGTCCATCCCGGGCAGCGCGAGCGCCACCGTCGCAAGGGTGGCCGCTGCAGCGGCGCAGGCCCGGCGGACGCGCGACCTCGCGGCCGAGAAGGGGATGGGGAGCAGCAGCAGCGCCGAGGCGGCCAGCAGCCCGACGCCGTGTCCCTGCGCCCACATGGCGCGGACGGTCGCATGGTCGGCCGCATCGCTCAGGGCGACCAGCAGCAGCGCCGCCCACCAGGTCCCGGCTCCCACGAGCGCGAGCCAGGGGAGCGCGGTGACCCCGCGCAGGCGACCCACCTCGGCGAGGCAGGCGAACGCGAGGACCCCGAGCACCAGGACGACCTGGTCGTGCGCGGTCTGGCCGGACACGCCGGCCACCAGGGTCCAGAGCCCGATCACGGAGACGACCTGCGGCGTGACGAGACGGGACACGAGCAGCAGGGCGAGGGCCCCGGCCAGGAGCGTGGCGCCCACGAGGCTCACCGTCCCCGCGGTGGACAGCTGCCCCAGCCAGCCGGCGTTCTCGGCGCCGAGGGCGTCGAGGGCCAGGAGCCCGAGCGAGACGAGCGTGAGTGACTCCGCCGCCAGTCGCAGACCGCGCCGGGACAGCCAGGTCCCCAGGGTCGCGGCCGTGATCGTCAGCGCCACCAGGACCACCGTCCGCCCCCCGACGCCGAGCCAGGACCAGGCCACCGCGAGGAAGATCACCGCCGCCACGAGCAGGCATAGCGCCCCGAGCCCGAGCAGGATCGAGGCGACCGAGGCGCCCCGCACGCCGGTACGCCGCGGTTCGTCCGACCACCCGGTCGGGCGGGGGTACGGTTCGGCCGCTGCCGGGGAAGTGACCCGCGCCGGAGCCACCGGTGCCGGGACGTCCGCCGATGCCCGGAGTTCGGCGAGCAACCGGTCGGCCAGGGAGAGCGTCCGGAAGAGCGACACGGCCAGGGGTCCCTGCAACGGCAGGGCGCAGTGCGGGCACGCGAGCGGGTCCGCAGGCAGCGGTGTGCCGCAGTCGGGGCACACAGAGGGATCGGCGAAGCGCGTCATGGGGCCATTAACGCGGTTCGCCGCCCCCCGGGTGCAGGGTTTGGCTACTCAGGTGGGTGAGTACCCGTGCTCATCCTTCAGCGGCGCGACCGACTGCGCTCGGCGAGCGAGGCCAGCGCCTTCGGGAAGATCTCGGCGGGCGGGGTGACCAGCCCGGCTCCCACCTGGCCGACGCCTGCCTGCCTACCGGCCATGCCGGTGTTGATCTGGGGCAGGATGCCGGTCCGGCAGACGCGGGTGACGTCGATGCCGCTCGGGACGCCCTGGAACTCCAGGACCGGCACCGTCCAGCGGGGGTTCTCGCCCAGCGTGATCTCGTGCATCCGCCGCGTGGTCGCCAGGGCGTCCGGCACCGAGCCACCCACCAGCCGCACGATCGCGGGCGCCGTCGCCATCGCGAAGCCTCCGATGCCGGCGGTCTCGGTGATGGCGGAGTCGCCGATGTCGGGGTTGGCGTCGTCGGGTCCGTAGTCGCCGAGGAAGAGGCCGTCGGCGAGCTGCGCCGGGCCGGTGAACCACTCGTCGCCCGTCCCCGCGACCTGGATGCCGAAGTCCGTGCCGTTGCGCGCCATGGCGACCACCATGGTCGAGCCGTCGATCCCGCGGGCCGCGTCGAGCGCGAGCTTGCAGGCGGGCATGGCGAGGTTGAGGAAGAAGTGGTCGTTGCCGCCGATGAAGCGCAGGGACTCGGCCACGTCGGAGGCATCCGCACCGCTGGCCACCATCGCCGGGGCCAGGTCGCGCAGCAGCATCAGCGTGCCGGCGCGGTTGCGGTTGTGGGCCTCGTCGCCCATCTGGAGCATCTGGGTGAGGATGCCGGTGACGTCGACGGGCCCCGTGGAGTCGACCGTCGAGCGAACCGCGCGCTGGAGCAGCGGGCCGAGCACCTCGCGCATCCAGCGCAGCCGGGTCAGCACCTCCGGCCCGTACGCGCCGTAGCGGAGCACCTTGCCGAGCCCCTCGTTGAGCGAGCAGTGGGTGCGGGCTCCCGTGGCGAGGTCCTCCAGCACGAACATCCACATGCTCGGGGTCACCACGCCGGCCATCGGGCCCACGGTGCCGCGGTGGTGGCACGGCTCGAGCGAGACGTCGGAGCCCTTCTCGAACAGGGCGACCGCGTCCTCGGGGTCCTCGACGAGCCCCTCCAGCGCCGCGCCGCCCATCAGCGCGCCGCGCAGCGGGCCCGAGGCGCGCTCCCAGGCGATCGGCGGGCCCGCGTGCAGGAACTGGCCCGGCTCCAGGCCGAGCAGCTCCGACGCCGGGGCCACGTCGACCAGGTGGGCGGTCACGCCGAGCATGGCCGCCAGGGCCCGCTGGTTCGCGTCCCGGCGCAGGGGGTCGGCGGCCACGACCGCGAGGTCGGCCTCGGTGCCGGGCATCGGCGGGCGCCAGTCGACCCGGGTGACGGCGACGGCCTGCTCGGCCACGGCGTCGGCGAACAGGTCGGCGCCGGCGGACACGACGTGGGTGGGGGTCGTCATCAGTGGCCCTCTCGGGTGTCGGGGAGGAGGTCGATCGCGCGCCGGGTGGCGGCGGCGTTGGACAGGTGCACCTCGGCGCCGGCGTCGACGAGCGCGGTCACCTGGCGGCGGAGCCCCTGGGGATCGGCGTCGGTGCCGACGACCGCGACCACGACCGGTTGCCGCACGGCGGCGATCGCGGGCGCCAGCGCGGCGGCCGGGTCTGTCTCGGAGCCGTGGCCCAGGACGACGTCGAGGAGCACGACCGCGGTGCGCTCGTCGGCGGCGACCCGGGCGAGGTGCTCGAGCCGCAGGGTCGGGTCGATCATCGGGTGCGCGCGGCCCGCGGTGAGCGCGTCGTCGCCGAAGTCGACCATCGTGTGGCCGGCACCGTCGGCGGGGGCCGCCAGGTCCGGGCCCAGCGCGAGGGTCGGGGGGGAGAGCGGGATGTTGCTGTGCACCGGGCCCAGCGACGCCGCCGCGATCAGCATCGCCTCGTCGCACAGAGTGCCGCCCACGAAGAGGCCGCGCAGCCCGGTGCCCGTCGTGGCGCGGGCCGCCTCGCCCGCCACCGGCCAGGTCGGTACGCCGCGCCCCAGCCGCTGCAGGACCCGCTCGGCGGCGGTGGTCAGGTCGGCCTGACCGGCCCCGAGCAGGGCGAACTCGACCGGGGTGTCGAGCGTGGCGGCGTACTCGCGGATCTCGGCGGCGACGTCCTCGGCCGGCGGCTTGGACACCACGACCAAGAGCTCGACGGCCGGGTCGGCGTCGAGGCGCCGCATCGCCTCGCGGGTCGAGAGGCCACGCACGTCGGCGGAGAGGTCGCGCCCACCGACGCCGAGCGCGGAGCCGACGCCCACGCCCGCGTGGTCCAGGAGCGCGAGCAGCTGCTGGCACCCGGTGCCCGAGGCCGCGACGATGCCGACGGGTCCGGGGGCCACGGTGTTGGCGAACCCGAGGCCGAGCCCGCCGACGACGGCGGTCCCGCAGTCCGGCCCCATCACCAGCAGGCCCCGGCCGGCGGCCGTGCGCTTGAGCGCCAGCTCCTGCTCCAGGGGCACGTTGTCGCTGAAGATCATCACGTCGCGACCGGCGTCGAGGGCGTCCATCGCCTCGACCAGGGCGCTCGCACCCGGCACCGAGACCAGCGCGATCCCGTCGCTGCTGCCGCGCAGCGCGGTCGCCGTGGTGCGCGGCGGAGCCGTCTCGGCCGGGCCTGCGTCGCGCCGGCCGGCGTCGCGCAGCGCCTCGTCGACCCCGGCGAGCGCACGCTCGAGCGCCGACTCGTCGTCGAGGCGCAGGGCGACGACCATCGCGTTGGCGTCGGCGTCCGCCGGCACCTCGAAGCCCATCTGGGTCAGCACCTCGATGTTCAGCGCGGTGGCCATGGCCACCTGCGCCGCGGCCACGCCCTCGATGCCCTGCACGGTGCGGCTCACCTGCAGCAGGGTCACCGAGTCGGCGTAGGCGCCGGCGCGCAGCTCGACGTGGGTCAGGTCGGTCATGCAGCGACTCCGTTCGTGTGGTCGAGCTCTGCCCGAGCCAGGAGGGCGCCGTACAACAGTCCGGCGCCCGAGGTGTGCCCGACCGCGGCGAGCGCCGCGGCCTGGTCGGGTTCATGGGGGGTGCCGATCGCGGCGACGAACGCGGCGTACTCGGGCAGCACCTCGCCGTGCAGCGCGCAGTCGAGGAGCGTGGCCGAGAGCAGCGTGGTCCGGGGGAGCAGCGAGCGGACGGCAGCGTCGAGGACCTGCGTGGCGCGACCAGCCGCCCGGTGCAGGGCGAGCCAGCCGCAGAGCACGTCGTCTCCCAGCGGGGTCAGGCCGTCGCCGCGGCCGACCAGCCGGGCTGCATCGGCGGGGTCGAGCTGACGCGCGGGGCTGCGGTGCAGCCCGACCGAGGCGACGAACTCGCGGACCGCGGCCGGGACCGCGTCGACCTCCACCGGACGCGGACGGGGTCGGCGCAGGTCGAGCTGCGGGACCTGGGCGTCCACGATGCGGCCCACGGCCAGGGGCCGCCCGTCGAGGTGCAGGACGCCGGCCTCGACGCGGGCGGAGGCCGTCTCGAGCCCGGCGAGGTCGTCGGTGCCGAGGCCGAGTGCGCACGGGACCCGGGCGGCACCGCGGCCGACGACGCCGAGGCACCAGCCGTCGAGGTCGAGGTAGAGCGCGTGGCGGCCGCGGTGGACCACGGCGCGGGCACCGTCGGGTGCGGCGCGCAACCGTTCCCGGACCCGGAGCGGGGCGCTGACCGGGAGGGAGGGGCTCACGGTTCTCGACGCTAGCGGCCCCCGTTACGGTTTGCCGATGTGAGGTTGTGCCAACGATCCCGCCAGAGGAGTGCAAACGTTGATAACCGGTGACCACGGAGAGGCCGCGGCCGCGCTGGCGCGGGTCGACGCGCTGCACACGGGCCTGACCCAGATCGTGCTGGAGGGCGGCAACCTCGACGGGATCGCCGCGGAGGTGGCGCGGGTGCTCGGCGTCGGCGTGCTCTTCAGCTCCACCGACGGGCGTGAGCGCGCCGCCGCGCTCATGCCCGAGCAGCGCGAGGTGCTGCGCACGCACGGCCTGATGGACCCGACCGGCCGGCTCCGGACCGAGCGCATCGGGCAGACCGCCCCGGTGGGCGGGGGTGAGGCCCGCGGGCTGCGGGTCGCCGCCGGCGGTGTCGACCTGGCCCGGCTGGTCTGCCTGCGGGCCGACGGGCCGATCTCCTCCGACGACGTGCACGCCCTGGAGCGGGCCGCCGCGGTGGCCGCCCTGCTGATCACGCGCGAGGAGGCCGTGACCGCGGTCGAGAACAAGTACCAGGGCGACTTCCTGCGCGACCTGCTGCTGCGCCGCACCGCCGACGAGGAGTACGTCGCCGAGCATGCCGACACCTTCGGCTGGGACCTGCGACGCCCGGTCGTCGTGGTGGCCGCGGAGATCGACCCGCCCGGCGCGGACGAGCCGGCGGCCACGCGCAGCCAGCGCCGCCAGTGGCAGGAGCGTTTCTCGGCGGCCTGGCGCCAGGTCGCCCGGGGCATCGACCCCGCCGCCCCGTGCGTGGACTTCACCTCCGAGGTCGTCACCCTGCTGCCCCTCGCCGACGGTGCCGACGAGGATCCCGTCGCGGGCCACGGCGTCGTACGCCGCGCGGTCACCGCGGTGACCGGCGACAAGGGCGGCGGCCGTCGGCCGTTCTCGGTCGGGGTGAGCCGCGTCGCGCACTCCCTCGAGGAGCTGCCCGAGGCCTACGCCCAGGCACGCCGGGCGGTCGAGGTCGGCCGGCGGGTGTCCGGTGGAGGCTCCACGACGTTCTTCGACCAGCTCGGCCTGCACCGGCTGATCGCCCTGGTGCCCGACACCGCGGAGCTGCGCGCCTTCACCCGCGACGTGCTCGGGCCGCTGGCGGAGACCACAGCCGAGGCGGCCGACCTGCGGGAGACGCTGCAGGTGCTGCTGGACACGAACTTCAACGTCGCGGAGGCCGCGCGGCTGCAGTTCTTCCACTACAACACGATGCGCTACCGGGTCTCCAAGCTGGAGCGGCTGCTCGGTCCGTTGTCGTCCGACCCGCACCTGCGGCTCGACGTCGCGGTCGCCCTGCGTGTCCTGGAGATCGCGGGCTGATCACGCCCCGGTAACGGTTCCCACGCGGCGGTGGCGCGCCCACAACAGGTGCCAGCGGGAGCGGTGTTCCTTCGGCATTTGTCGCCGTCGTGGGTGTGTCATGTAGATCACTAGTTTGTGGAGCCTCGGGGCCATCCAAGTGAGAGGAATGCCCATGTCGTCGATGTTCAAGTGGGATGTGGTCGATCCGGCCCCGGGGGAACCCGTCGGGCCGCGACAGCGACTCAGCTGGGGCCGCACTGCGGGCCTCGGCGCCCAGCACGTGGTCGCCATGTTCGGCGCCACGTTCGTGTTCCCGCTGGTCATGGGCCTGGACCCCAACCTGGCGATCATGTTCTCGGGAATCTGCACCATCCTGTTCCTGCTGATCTGCAGCAACCGGGTCCCCAGCTACCTCGGCACCAGCGCGTCCTTCGTGGCGAGCGTCGCGGCCATCCGCAACCAGGGTGGCGACTCGGCTGACGTGACCGGCGCGATCATGATCGCCGGCATCGTGCTCCTCCTCGTGGGCGTGCTCGTCCACTTCGCCGGCGCCGGCCTGATCCACAAGATCCTGCCCCCGGCCGTGACCGGGGCCGTGGTCATGCTGATCGGCTTCAACCTCGCCCCGGTCGTCGCGGGCATCTACTGGCCCCAGGACCAGTGGATCGCGCTGCTGACCGCGACGTTCATGGTCTGCGCGGCGGTGCTCTTCCCGGGCTTCTGGTCGCGGATCGCGGTCTTCCTGGCCCTGATCTTCGGCTTCGTGATGTCGTGGGTGTTCGACAAGGTCTTCGGCACCATCAACTCGGTCGTTCCCGCGCTCGGCGACAAGGCGACGGAGCACGACCGCCTGTGGGCGTGGAGCGGCGTCGGCAAGGCCGACTGGATCGGCTTCCCGAGCGGCACGCTGCAGGACGGCGTCTCGGTCGTGCACGGCCCGAGCTTCTCGCTCACCTTCATCCTGCTGGTGCTTCCGGGCGTCATCGCCCTGATCGCGGAGAACACCGGTCACGTCAAGGCGGTGGCCGAGATGACCGGCGACGACCTCGACCCGTACATGGGCCGCGCGATCGGTGCCGACGGCTTCGCCACCGCGCTCGCCAGCGCCTTCGGCGGCTCGCCGACCACGACGTACGCCGAGAACATCGGCGTCATGGGTGCCACCAAGGTCTACTCCACGGCGGCCTACTACGTGGCCGCTGCGGTCGCGATCCTGCTGGGCCTGTGCCCGAAGTTCGGTGCCGTCGTCAACGCGACGCCGGGCGGCGTCCTCGGCGGCATCACCGTGGTCCTCTACGGGATGATCGGTCTCGTGGGTGCCAAGATCTGGGTGGAGAACCGGGTCGACTTCGGTGACCCCGTCAACATGGTCGGCCTCGCCGCCGGCCTGATCGCCGGCATCGGCGGCGTGAGCCTGACGTTCTCCGACAACTTCCAGCTCGGTGGCATCGCGCTCGGCACGATCCTCGTCATCGTCTACTTCCACCTCGTGAACCGTGGCCACCACACCGGTCCCACGCACCGGGGTGCCGACGAGGTCACGCACGCGCTGTGAAGCCCGCACCGTTCGACTACCGCCGCCCGGGGTCGCTGCCCGAGGCCCTCGAGGCCCTGGCCGGCGAGCCGAACGCCAAGGTGCTGGCAGGAGGCCAGAGCCTGGTCCCGTTGCTGTCGATGCGGCTCGCGGCTCCCGCGATGCTCGTCGACATCAACGGGCTCCCGGGCCTGGCCGACATCACCGTCGACGCGTCGGGCGTGCGCATCGGGGCGCTCGCCCGGCACGCCGACGTGCTCGCCTCGGCCGACGTACGCCGGGTCCAGCCGCTGGTCTCCGAGGCGCTGGCCCACGTCGCGCACGCGACCATCCGCAACCGCGGCACGACCGTCGGCTCGATCGTGCACGCGGACGCGGCCGCGGAGATGCCCGTCGTGCTGAGCCTGGTCGGCGGCTCGGTCGAGGTGGCCTCGGTCCGGGGCACCCGCACGATCGCAGCCGACGACCTCTACGTCGGCCCGCTCGAGACGTCGCTCGCCCACGACGAGATCGCGACGTCCGCCTTCTTCCCGGCGCTCGCGCCGGGCGCGGGGGTGGCCTTCGAGGAGATCGCCCGCCGGCACGGCGACTACGCCCTGTGCGGCGGGGGCGCGGTCGTCGACGGCGACTCCGTCCGGGTCGGCTACGTGTCCGTGGCCGACGTCCCCACCGTCGTCGACCTCAGCGGCGTCCCGCTGGGGGAGCTGGGCGAGGCGGCCCTCGCGCACCTCGAACCGGCCGACGACATCCACGCGACCGCGGCCTACCGTGCCCAGCTGGTCCGCGTGCTGACCGAGCGGGTCGTGCGGGCCGCCATGGCCGCGACGAGCTCGAAGGAGAACCCCGCATGACCGAGGAGCTGCACGACGTCCGCCTCACCGTGAACGGCGTCGCCCACGACGTGCAGGTGCCCGCGCGGCGCCTGCTGTCGGACGCGCTGCGCCACGACCTGGCCCTCACCGGCACGCACGTCGGGTGCGAACACGGGGTGTGCGGTGCCTGCACGGTCCTCGTCGACGGCCGGCCGATGCGGTCCTGCCTGATGTTCGCGGTGTCGGCGGTGGACGCCGAGATCACCACGGTCGAGGGGCTCACCGAGCCGGACGGCTCGCTCGGCCCGGTGCAGCAGGCCTTCGCCGAGTGCCACGGCCTGCAGTGCGGCTTCTGCACGCCCGGCTTCCTGACCACGATCACCGCCGGCCTGCGGGAGAACCCGCGGCCCACCCACGACGAGTGCCGCGACATGATCGCCGGCAACCTGTGCCGCTGCACCGGCTACCAGAACATCGTGAAGGCGGTCGAGCGCGCCGCCGCCATCCAGCAGGCGGCCAGCGTCGAGGAGCGCGCATGACCACCAAGCTGATGGGCACGCCCGTGCAGCGGGTGGAGGACCAGCGGTTCCTGCGCGGCCTGGGCCGCTACGTCGACGACGTGGCAGCGGGTCAGGACGTGCTGCACGCCGCCGTGCTGCGCTCGCCGCACGCCCACGCCCGGATCCTCGACATCGACGTCGACGAGGTGCTCGACCTCGAGGGCGTGCACGCCGTGTGGACCTACGACGACCTGGCCGGCCCGATGGCCGAGCCGCTGCCGCTCCTCATCCCGCACCCCGCCCTGAGCCACGGTCGCACGCAGTACGCCCTGGCCAAGGACGAGGTGAACCACGTCGGCGAGGCGATCGCCTTCGTCGTGGCCGACGACCGCTACGTCGCGGAGGACGCGGTCGGCCGGATCAAGGTGTCCTACGACTTCCTGCCGGCGGTGGTCGGCATCGACAACGCCCGCGCCGCCACGCACCTCGTCCACGACGACGTGCCCGGCAACGTGGGAGCCCGTCTCGAGCAGAACGTCGGCGACGCCCCGACCGCCATCGAGAAGGCCCCGCACCGCCTCGAGCTCGACCTGACCATCGAGCGCAGCGCCTGCATGCCGATGGAGGGGCGCGGCACGGTCGCGCGCTGGGACGCCGACATCAACCGGATGCAGGTGTGGACCTCGACCCAGACCTCGACCGGCGTCCGCGCCGCCGTCGCGGTGAAGCTCGGGCTCGACCTCGGCCAGGTCGACGTGATCACCCCCGACGTCGGCGGCGGCTTCGGGGTGAAGATCAACCACCCGTGGCCCGAGGAGCTGCTGGTGCCGCTGGCGGCCCGCACCCTGGGCCGCACGGTGAAGTTCACCGAGGACCGCCGCGAGCACTTCATCTCCTCGGCCCACGAGCGGGGCCAGGTGCACCACGTGAGCGTCGGGTTCGACGACGAGGGCCGGCTGCTCGGGCTCGACGTGGAGTTCTGGCACGACCACGGCGCCTACACGCCGTACGGCCTGATCGTCCCGATCATCACCTCCACCCAGCTGCTCGGCCCCTACAAGCCGCAGAACTACCGGGTGGTCTTCGAGTCGCTCTACACCAACACCGTGATGGTGACGCCCTACCGCGGCGCCGGGCGGCCGCAGGGCTGCTACACGATGGAGCGGACGATGGACGCCATCGCCCAGTACCTCGGCAAGGACCGCACCGAGGTGCGCGCCGTCAACTTCATCCAGCCCGACGAGTTCCCCTACGACCAGGGGCTGATCTTCCAGGACGGCCGCGAGCTGGAGTACGACTCCGGCGACTACCCGGCCTCGCTGGAGAAGATCAAGGCGCTCATCGGGTGGGACGACTTCCCGACGTTCCGGGACTCGATGGCGGCCGCGGGCCGCAAGGTGGGGATCGGCCTGGCCTGCTACGTCGAGGGCACCGGTGTCGGCCCCTACGAGGGCGCGCACGTGCACATCGAGACCTCGGGCAAGGTCAAGGTCGCCACCGGCCTGACCACCCAGGGCCAGGGCCACGCCACGGTCTTCGCCCAGCTCGTCGCCGACGAGCTCGGGGTGAAGTTCGAGGACGTCGAGGTCGTCACCGGCGACACCCGGCGGATGCCGTACGCCGTGGGCACCTTCGCCTCCCGTGCCGCCGTGATGAGCGGCTCGGCGATCCACCTCGCGGCCAAGCGGGCCAAGGAGAAGGTCCTCAAGATCGCCGCCGACGCCCTCGAGGCCGACCCGAAGGACCTGCAGATCGTCGACGGGGTCGTCTCGGTCAAGGGCTCGCCCGGCACGTCCATCGACCTCGGCACGGTCTCGGTGCTCTCGAACCCGCTGCGTTACGCCTTCGACGAGGCCTCCAAGGCCGCGACCCAGTTCTCCGTCGGCGACCCCGGCAAGCCGCCGGTGCCCGAGGACGAGGAGCCCGGCCTGGAGGGCAAGGACTTCTACAGTCCCGAGCGGGCGACGTTCGCCTCCGGCATGCACGCCGCGATCGTCGAGACCGACCCGCTGACCGCGGAGATCAGGATCCTCAAGTACGCCGTCGTCCACGACTGCGGCCACCTGATCAACCCGATGATCGTCGAGGGCCAGATCCACGGTGGCGTCGCGCAGGGCATCGGGGGAGCGCTCTACGAGAGGATGGTCTACGACGAGTCGGGCCAGCTGCTCAACGCGTCCTTCATGGACTTCCTGATGCCCTACGTCACCGAGATCCCCGACGGCATCGCCATCGACCACCTCGAGACCCCGTCCCCGCTCAACCCGCTCGGCATCAAGGGTGCGGGGGAGGCCGGCGTGATCCCGTCGGCCGCGGTGTTCGCCGCGGCCATCGAGGACGCCGAGGGCTTCCCCATCACCGCGATGCCGATCTCGCCGTCCGAGCTCTTCGAGCTCCGCCAGACCCGTAAGGACACCCCATGAAGTTCACCGGAGACGCCGTTCTCAACGCCCCCGTCGACCGGGTCTGGTCGGCCCTGCTGGACCCGCAGGTCCTGGTCGCCACCATCCCCGGTTGCGAGCGGCTGGAGTCGACCGGCGAGAACGCCTACGCGATGACGGTCACCGCCGGCGTGGCGGCGATCAAGGGCACGTATGCCGGGTCGTGCGAGCTCTCCGACCTCGACCCCCACAGCTCGCTGGTGATGAAGCTCCAGGGCGCGGGTGCCCCCGGCACGATCGGGGCCGACGTCAACGTGGGCTTCCGTGACGGCGGCGACGGCACCACGACGATCACCTACGACGCCGACGCGGTCGTCGGCGGCATGGTCGGCGGCGTCGGCCAGCGGATGCTGACCAGCGTGTCGCGCCGGATGGCCGGTGAGTTCTTCGGCAACGTCGACGCGGTCCTCAGCGGCGCCGCACCCGTCGTGGCCCCGGCCGCCCAGGCAGCGCCGGGCGCGCACGGTGCCGCCGCCGAGGCCCCGGGCGTCTTCGTCGCGCCGCCGAAGCCCACCGCGGTCGGCTCCCAGGACGACTTCCTCAAGGGCATCCTGGTGGGCGCCGGGCTGGTGCTGGCCGGCGTGGTCGTCGGCGGGGTCTTCGGCCGCCGGCGCCCCTGATGGGCGGCGACCTCACCGTCGAGTCGACGGCGCGTGAGCAGGCCGCCGCCGTACGCGCGCGCACGATCTCCTCGCGCGAGCTCGTCGACCTGCACCTGGCCCGGATCGCCGAGCGCAACCCGGAGCTGAACGCCGTCGTCTCGCTCGACGAGGAGCGGGCCCGTGAGGGCGCCCGCGTGGCCGACGAGGCGCTGGCCTCCGGGGTCGAGGTGGGGCCGCTGCACGGGCTGCCGTTCGCGTTCAAGGACACCCACGCGGTCGCCGGCTGGCGGACGACGTACGGCTCGCCGCTCTTCGCCGACCACGTGCCCGACACCGACGAGCTGATCGTCGAACGGGTCCGGCGCGCCGGCGTCGTGGTGATCGGCAAGACCAACGTGCCGGAGTTCGCGGCCGGCTCGCACACCTTCAACACGGTCTTCGGGACCACGTTGAACCCGGTCGACCCGTCCCGGTCCGCGGGCGGCTCGAGCGGGGGAGCGGCGTGCGCGCTCGCCTCCGGGATGGTGCCGCTCGCCGACGGCTCGGACATGGGTGGCTCGCTGCGCAACCCTGCGTCGTTCTGCGGCGTCGTGGGCCTGCGCCCGTCGCTGGGCCGGGTGCCCGAGTGGCCGCTCTACAACCAGTGGGAGACCACCTCGGTCGGCGGCCCGATGGCGCGCAACGTCGGCGACCTCGCGCTGCTGCTGTCGGTCATGGCCGGTCCGGACCCGCGTGCCCCGCAGGCGCTCGGCGACCCCGGTGCGACCTTCGCGCCGCCGCTCGCGGGCTCGCTCGCGGGGCTGCGGGTGGCCCTGTCCACCGACCTGGGTGGCGCCTTCGAGGTGGACAGCGACGTGGCGGCGGTGGTGGAAGGGGCCGCGTCGGTGCTCACCGGCGCCGGGGCCTCGGTGTCCGCCGCGCACCCCGACCTCGCCGAGGCGGACGACACGTTCCGCACCCTGCGTGCCTGGCACCTGCAGGCCAAGCTCGGGCCGCTGCTGGCCCGTCACCCCGACGCCTTCAAGCAGTCGCTGGCCGACAACATCCGGCTCGGCGAGACGCTCAGCGGTGCCGACGTCGCCCGCGCCTACACCCAGCGCACGACGCTCTCGGAGCGGATGCGCGAGTTCTTCCGGGCGTACGACGTGCTGGTGCTGCCGGTCTCGCAGGTGCCGCCCTTCCCGGCCGACCAGGAGTTCCCCAGCCACATCAACGGCCGGCCGATGCAGACCTACCTGGACTGGATGCGGGCGGCGTACCTGATCACGGTCACCGGCTGCCCGGCCATCTCGGTGCCGGCCGGCCGGACGCCGGACGGTCTGCCGGTCGGCATCCAGATCGTGGCGCCCCACGGGGCGGACCGGCGACTGCTCGAGGTCGCGGCGGCGTTCGAGGAGGCCTGACCTCGCGTCGTGCGGGGTCGGGAAGGTCTACGGTCGGGGCATGCCTCTCGAGCTCGTGCGCAGCCCCGCCCTCTCCGACCGAGCGGAGTACGCCTACGCCGCCCGGGTCTCCGGCGGGAGCCTGGTCTTCACCGCCGGGGCCTGCCCGCTCGACGCCGAGGGGCGCATCGGCCCGGTCGGCGACTACGCCGGCCAGGCCGAGCAAGTGATGCGCAACCTCGTCACCGCCCTGGCCGATGCCGACTCCCAGCTGGAGGACGTGGCCAGGACGACGGTCTACGTCGCCACCGATCGCCGCGAGGACCTGACGACGGTGTGGGAGGTGGTGCGGGCGGCCTTCGGCGACCACGACCCGCCGAGCACGTTGCTGGCGGTGCCGCTGCTGGGCTACGAGGACCAGCTGGTCGAGGTCGAGGCCGTGGCGGTCAGCTGAGCGACGTCACCCCAGGTAGCCCTCGACCGTGCCCTCGGGCCGCGCCTCCGCGTCGTGCGGGTCGCGGCCGTACTCCCGACGGGCGCGGCGCTGGCGGAGCAGGTCCCAGCACTGGTCGAGCTCGACCTCGACCCGGCGCAGCCGCTCGTGCTCTTCGCCGGGGGTGATCTCGCCGTCGGCCAGCGCCTGGCGCAGCTGGTGCTCCTCGTCGATGAGCGCGTGGATGCGGTGCTGGATGTCCAGGTCCTCGGTCATCTCCCGAGTCTCGCACCCGGGCGCGGCCCGGCGACAGCACGCACGAGCCGTCTCCCCCGAATGCGTCACCGGTCCGGGTCGATCGACCTCGGGCCAACCGGGACGTTGGTCCCTGTCGTGGGGCGGTGGCCGGGAACAGCATGGAGGTGCGCCACTTCCTTCGGGAAGAGCGCGATGGTTCGGGAGGCGCAGGTTCACTCGACGGGTGAGACGTCGCGAAGACCGGGTGTCGTGGTCATCGGGACTTGAGCTGAAGAACCACCGACTGGGAGCGACACCTGTACCGGTCACCAGAGGGGCCCTTGCGACTCATACTCACAAGGGCCCTTCGCTATATCCGGGGCGCGCCGGGATGGACGGCACGCGCACCCCGGCGGCCGGGTGGGCGAGAATGTCCGCGTGATCTTCGGAGTGGTGCATCGGGTCGTCCCTCCGGTGGCGAGGGCCGTGTGGCGGCCGACCGTCATCGGGCTGGAGAACGTGCCGCCACGCGGCGCCGTCATCCTGGCCAGCAACCACCTCAGCTTCGCCGACTCCGTGGTCATCCCGTGCGTGGTGCCCCGCAAGGTGGTCTTCCTCGCCAAGTCCGACTACTTCACCGGCAGCGGCGTGAAGGGGACGCTCCAGCGGTGGTGGTTCGAGGGGACCGGGATGCTGCCGGTCGACCGCGACGACCGCAAGGCGGCCATCGCGAGCCTGGACACCGCGCTGGAGGTGCTCGGCCGCGGCGAGGCGTTCGGGATCTACCCCGAGGGCACCCGCTCCCGCGACGGGCGGCTCTACCGGGGTCGCACCGGCGTCGCCCACCTCGCCCTCACCGCTGGGGTACCCGTGGTGCCGGTCGGGCTGACCGGCACCGAGAAGCTCCAGCCCGTCGGCTCCTCGCGGCCGAAGATCGTGCCGATCACGGTCCGGTTCGGCACGCCGATCCAGGTCGCCGGCCGGTTCGACGACGTACCCCTCGGTCGCGCCCGGCGCGAGGTGACCGACGAGATCATGACCGCCATCCAGAGCCTGTCCGGCCAGGAAGAGGCGGGCATCTACAACGAGCGCCCGACGGAGCCCTAGGACGCTGGCAGAGGTTGCCGACGGATGACTGATCCGTCGGCAGATTGTGCCGTGGTCCGGCCGCGGGTCGGACCGCTTGAATCGGGGCATGGCTCCCCCCACCCCGCGACGGATCCGGATCGGCATCGACACCGGCGGCACGTTCACCGACGTCGTCGCCTTCGACGAGGACTCCGGCGAGCTCGTCACGACCAAGACGCCCTCGACACCGGGCAACCCCGCCGACGGGTTCATGGCCGGCATCGACAAGGTGCTCGGCCTGATGGGCCTCCCCGCAGGCCACGGTGACGCGATCAGCGCCGTGAGCCACGGCACCACGGTGGCCACCAACCAGCTGCTCGAGGGCAAGGTGGACCGGCTCGGGTTCGTCACCACCGCGGGCTACGAGGCGATGCTCGAGATCGCCCGGCAGTCGGTGCCCGACGGCTACGGCAACTCCTACTTCTGGGTGAAGCCGGAGCGGATCGTGCCGAGGCACCTGGTGAAGGGCGTCGGCGGCCGCCTCGACTTCACCGGCGCGGAGGTGCGCCCCTTCGACGAGGACGCCGCCCGCACCGTCGCCCGCTGGTTCAAGGCGCAGGGGATCAACACCCTCGGTGTCTGCTTCCTGCACGCCTACGCGAACCCCGAGCACGAGGAGCGGATGCGCGCCGTGCTCGCCGAGGAGCACCCCGACGCGGTCGTGTCGCTCTCCAGCGAGGTGCTGCGCGAGTACCGCGAGTACGAGCGGGCGATGACCACCCTGGTCGACGCCGCCGTGAAGCCGCGGCTCTCGGCGTACGTCAACAACATCAAGGCCCGCTTGTCGGAATTCGCCGGCGAGCGCCCTGCAGGATCGGGTGGGGTGCCCTTCTACGTCATGAAGTCCAACGGCGGCGTGCTCTCGGCCGACGAGGTCGTGCACCAGCCGATCACCACCGTGCTCTCGGGCCCGGCCGCCGGCGCCCTGGGCGCGGCGCTGATCGCCAGGGTCGCGGGCTTCGACAAGGTGCTGACCAGCGACGGCGGTGGTACGTCGACCGACGTGTCGGTCGTCATCGACGGCGACCCGACGCTGACCACCGAGGGCTCGGTCGGCGCGTTCCCGTCCAAGATCCCGATGATCGACGTCGTGACCGTCGGCGCCGGTGGCGGCTCGATCGCCTGGCTCTCGCCCGAGGGCACCCTCAAGGTCGGGCCGCAGTCGGCCGGCGCCGACCCCGGTCCCCTTTGCTACGGCAAGGGCGGCACCGAGGTCACCATCACCGACGCCCACGTCTTCCTCGGCCGGATCCCTCCCCACCTGCTCGGCGGCGAGATCCCGCTCGACGTGCAGGCGGCCCGGGACGGCATCGAGCAGCTCGCGTCCAAGCTCGGGCTGAGCCCGGAGGCCTGCGCCACCGGCATCCTCGAGATCTCGGCGTGGAACCAGGCCAACGCGCTGCGCCAGGTGACGGTCAAGCGCGGCCTCGACGTCCGCGACTTCGCCCTCACCACCTTCGGAGGCTCCGGCTCGCTGCTGCTGTGCCGGCTCGTCGACGTCCTCGGCCTGCCGACCGTGCTGGTGCCGCCGAACCCGGGCAACGTCTCCGCCTTCGGCCTGCTCACCGTCGACGTGAAGAACGACTACGTGCAGACCCACGTCTCGCTCGCCGATGCGCTCGACCCGAGCACGGTCGGCGGCGTCCTCGACACGCTGACGGAGCAGGCCACCGAGGCGCTCACCAAGGAGGGGTTCCCCGCCGAGCAGCACTCCTTCGTCCGCACCGCCGACCTGCGCTACTTCGGGCAGGCCTTCGAGGTGCGGGTGGCCGTCCCGGACGGGCCGGTCGACCAGGCCGCGCTCGACGAGGTGGCCCGCCGGTTCCACGCGGAGCACACCGCGCTCTACGGCTACGACTTCGCGGGCGACCCCGCCCAGCAGGTCGAGTGGGTCAACCTCCGGGTCTCCGGCATCGGCCCCATCCAGCGCCCGGAGATCCGGCGCCACCCGCTCGGCGACGGCACGGCACCGGCCGAGAAGGGCCGCCGCCAGGTCTGCTTCGAGGCCGCCGACGGGTACGTCGACACGCCGGTGCTGTGGCGCGCCGACCTGGCGCCCGGCACGGTCGTGACCGGCCCGGCCATCATCGAGGAGTTCGGGTCGACGGTGCCGCTGCACCCGGGTTTCACCGCCCGCGTCGACGAGTTCCTCAACATCGTCGTCACCCGCACCGCTGAGGAGAGCATCTGATGTGCACCAGCTCCACGGGCGTCGTCGTCACGCCGCCCACCGCCACTGAGGCTGACACCGCCAGCCGGCGCGCGCCCACCCAGTTCCCCTTCGGCCACCTGACCGCCGATGCCGGCGCGAGCGCCGACCCGGTGCTGGTCGAGATCGTGCAGGGCTCGCTCGCGAGCGTCGAGATGGAGGTCGAGACCGCCATCGGCCGCACCAGCCGCAGCCCGATGATCCGCGACGCCCACGACTTCCGCGCCGGCATCCACGACCGGCTGCTGCGCAAGCTGACCGGGCGCTCCTACAGCGCGCTGGTGCACCCGGTCGCCCGCGACTTCCCGATCGAGGAGATGCGGGAGGGCGACGTCTTCTTCCACAACGACGTCTACCGGTCCGAGGGCGGCATCGGGCACCTGCCCGACCTGTGCGTCACGGTGCCCGTGTTCGCCGGCCCGGAGGGCGAGCGCCGCGTCGTCGCGTTCGTCCAGGCGTTCGGCCACCACGACGACATCGGCGGCGCCGTGCCGGGCTCGATGCCCTCCAACGCCACCAGCGTCTTCGAGGAGGGCCTGATGGTCCCGCCGATCCGGCTGTGGGACGCGGGCGTCCCCAACCGGGCGGCGCTGTCGATCATGACCCGCAACTCCCGGATGCCGGAGTCGCTCGCTGCCGACCTCGACGCCGAGTGCTCCGCCTGCCTGATGGGGGCGCGTCGGCTCGGGGAGCTCTTCGACCGGTACGGCGTCGAGACCGTCGAGTCCTGCTTCGACGCCATCATCGAGCGCACCACCACGACGTACCGTCGCGAGATCCTGTCCAAGATCCCGGTCGGCGAGTGGGTGTGGGAGGACTACGCCGAGCACGACGGCGTCGACGAGCCGATGCTGCACACGCAGCGGATCACGCTGACCCGCACCGCCGCCGACGACCCCGACGGCGAGCGGCTGATCCTCGACTTCGGCGGCACCTCGCCCCAGGCCAAGGGGCCGATCAACCACTGCGGCGACTACAGCGACGGCGTCTTCCTCAAGAAGTGGCTGGCGCCGATCCTGCGCAACCTCGCCGACACCCCCGAGCGGATGGCCGAGCTCGACGTCAACGAGGGCATCGTGCCGCTGATCGAGATGCGGTTCCCGCCGCCGGGCACCCTGCTCACCCCCGTCTTCCCGGCACCCACCAACGCGCGCACGTTCGTGATCCTGCGGCTGCTCGGCGTGCTGGCCGGCGTGGTCGCCAAGGCCGTGGACGGCCGGATGCCCGCCGACCAGGAGACGATCCGCTACACCGGCGTCTACGGCGAGGACCTCGAGGGCCGCCCGTACCTGATGCGCGAGGTGCTCGGCGGTGGCTCCGGCGGTCGCTACTACGCCGACGGCGAGGACACCATCCACGTCGTGCCGGACTCGCGGAACCTGCCGACCGAGTTCACCGAGGCGCGCTTCCCCTTCCGCGTGGAGTCCCTCGGCCTGGCCATGGACTCGGGCGGCGCGGGCCAGTTCCGCGGCGGCCTGGGCTACGAGAAGCACATCCGGATGCTCAAGGACGCCCACTTCATGTCCATCGCGGACCGCTCGATCCTCGCCTGCTGGGGGGTCAAGGGCGGTCTGGCGGGCCGGCCGTTCCAGGTCACGATCGACCCCGGCGGCCCGGACGAGCGCGAGGTCGACGCCCTCGCCGACGCCGAGCCGATCAAGGCCGGCGAGGTGGTGCGGATCCGCACCACCGGCGGCGGTGGCTGGGGCAACCCGCTCGACCGCGACCCCGAGCTCGTGGTGCGCGACGTGGTGTGGCGCAAGGTGTCGCCCGAGGCGGCGCTGGCCGACTACGGCGTGGTGCTCACCGGCTCGCTCGAGGACGACTCCCTCGGGCACGACGCGGCGGCCACGCAGGCCGAGCGCGCGTCCCGTCCGGAGCCGACCGAGGCGTTCTTCGACCGTGGCCCGGGCTACGCCCACCTCGCTGCGGGTGCCGCGGCCGCGGACGTCGACTGGCTCTGAGCCACGTCCCGGCTCCGGAGGACCTGCGCCTCTGGAGCCGGGACCTCCCGCATCCACGCTGGTGGCGGGAGGTGAGTGACATGCGGGTACTCGTCGCGTACGCCACCAAGTACGGCGCCACCGCCGGGATCGCGGAGCGGATCGGGGAGACCCTGGGGAGGTCGGGCCTGGACGTCGACGTCGTGGACGTCGACCGGGCCGACCCGGCCGGGTACGACGCGTTCGTGCTCGGCAGCGCGGCGTACGCCGGGCACTGGCGCAAGGAGGCACGGAAATTCGTCAAGCACCACCACGACGAGCTCGACACCCATCCCGTCTGGCTGTTCAGCAGCGGCCCGCTCGGCGACCAGGCCGTGGACGACAAGGGGCGCGACGTGCGCGCGACGGCAACGCCCAAGGACGTCGCCGGGCTCGTCGAGTCCCTGCACGCCCGGGACCACCGGGTCTTCTTCGGCAAGCTCGACCCCGATGCGCTGACCGGGCCCGAGGGGCTGATGACCAAGCTGCCGGTCGGACGCAAGCTCCTGCCCGAGGGCGACTTCCGGGACTGGGACGAGATCGAGGGCTGGGCGCAGGCGATCGGCCGGGAGCTCCAGCCGGCCTGAGCCTCCCGTCCCTGGTGGGATCGTCGGGCGGATTCCGCGTGTCGCGACGGCGCCTCTGGCAAACTGGGATGTCGTGCTGACCGGCTCCGTGGAACGGCCCCGTTGAGCGCCCGCATCGCGGTGGTCGGGGGGACCGGAAAGACGGGACGCGCGGTTTGTGCTGCGCTGCAGGGGAGCGGTGCCGACGCGGTCCCGCTGGGCCGCTCGGCCTGGATCGACCTGGTCGGCGCGCTCACCGGCTGCGACGCGGTCTACGTCATCGCGCCGAACATGCACGCCGACGAGGCGGCGTACACCGAGGCGGTCGTGACCGCCGCACAGCGGGCCGGGGTCTCCCGCCTGGTGCTGCACTCGGTCGCATCGCCGTACGTCCCGGCGATGCCGCACCACGTCGGCAAGGCGCAGGCCGAGGACGTCGTACGCCGCTCCGGTCTCGACTGGAGCGTCCTGCAGCCGGGTGTCTACGTGCAGAACTTCGCGCCCGGCACCACCATCCGGCTGCCCTACCGCGCGGAGGCCCCCTTCGGGTTCGCCGACCTCGACGACGTGGCGCTGGTGGCCGCCCGGGTGCTGCTGGAACAGGGGCACGAGGGGGCCACCTACGAGCTGGCGTCCTTCCGCGCCACCGCCGGGGAGCTGGCCGGCTCGCTGGGGTCGAGGGTGGAGCTGGTCCGTCCACGCCAGTGGGCGGCGGCCGAGGGCAAGGGCCTCGAGCCGCGGGTCCGGGACTGGCTCCTCGCGATGTTCGCCTACTACGACCGCCACGGGCTGCCGGTGGGGACGCTCCCGATGCGGGTCCTGCTGGAGCGGGCACCTCGTGCCCTTGTGAGGACCTGATCCGCGGCGTTCACTGGGAGGAGGCTCGCCCGTGTCCGACGGACGCGCCGATCGAGGTGAGACCCATGGACACGATCGACGTCCTCCGCAGCTACGTCGTCCACGCGCACGACAACCTCAGCAGCCGCTTCGAGGTGGCCAGGGCGATGCTCCACACGCCCGGTCAGCCCCGCAAGGGCTACGAGCACATCGACACCTTCCTCGCCGTCGCCAGCAAGCACCTGAACGCCGTGGACGCGGTCCTGCTGCCGCCGACCCGCCGGCTGGCCCCCGACGGCGGGACGGTCGTGCACGACTACCTCCACGCCGCGAAGGGGCTCGAGCTCGCGCTCGCGCACGCCAAGGGGCGGGAGTACGGCTCGGTCTTCGACGCCGGTCGCCCCTGGCAGGCCGTCTGGGCCGACGTCGGGACGGCGCTCGAGGGGCACCGCGAGCACGAGTTCGGCGTCACCGAGCTGCTGGCCTCCCGGATGGACCCGGCCGCGCTGACCGCCCTGGCCGACCGGCTGCACGCCGCCGAGCGCGCCGCGCCGAGCCGGCCGCACCCGTACGCCCCGCACACCGGCTTCCCGGGCCTGGTCGCGCGCAAGATCCTCCACGCGGTGGACTCGTTCTGGGACGCCGCGGAGGGGCGGATGGTGCCCGAGCCGGTCCGGCCGCCCCACAAGGCGCCCGGCAAGGTGACGCAGTACTTCCTCGCCGACCCGCGCTTCGACGAGGACCACCCGCCGCCCGGCACGCGTCAGCCGTCGAGCCCGGGCGTGGAGCAGTAGCCGCCGCGCCCGCGGTCATCGGCCCCAGACCTCGTCGGCCAGCTCCACGAGCAGCGCGAGCTTGGCCCTCTCCTGGTCGACGCTGAGGGAGTTGCCCTCGGAGGTCGAGGAGAAGCCGCACTGCGGGGAGATGCAGACCTGGTCGAGGTCGACGTACTTCGACGCCTCGTCGAGGCGCGCCCGGAGCACGTCCCTCGACTCCAGCTCGCCGTGCTTGGTGGTGACCAGTCCGAGCACCACGACCTTGTCCGCGGGCACGTGGCGCAGCGGCTCGAAGGTGCCGGAGCGCTCGTCGTCGTACTCGAGGAAGAAGCCGTCGACCTCCAGCTGGTTGAAGAGCGCCTCCGCGACGAAGTCGTAGCCACCCTCGGCCACCCAGGAGTCACGGAAGTTGCCGCGACACATGTGCGTGGTCACCGTCAGCCCGTCGGGCCGTCCTGCGAGTGCCTCGTTGAGGTGGCGGATGTACGCCTCGTGCAGGTGCTCGGAGTCCTCCCCGCGGTCGGCCATCGCGCGGCGCTGGTCGGGGTCGTTGAGGTAGGCCAGCGACGTGTCGTCGAGCTGCAGGTAGGTGCAGCCGAGCTTGCGCACCCGCCGGACCTGCTCGCGGTAGGCGGCGGTGAGGTCGGCCCAGAACTCCTCGACGTCGGAGTAGACGTCCGGGTCGATCGCGGCCGCGCCGCCGCGGTAGTGGACCATGCTGGGCGAGGGGATGGTCAGCTTCGGCGTGACGCCGTCGGTGACGCGGTCGCGCAGGAAGGTGAAGTCGTCGCCGAAGATCGTCTCGGACAGCCCGAGCCTGCCGTCGACCCGGAGCGCGGCCGGGGTGAAGTCGATCTCGCCGGCGGCGTTCCTGAAGTGCACGGTCAGGTTGTCGTGGGCCTTGCTGATGCCGTCGAGCCGGTAGATGAAGTCCATGTGCCACGACCCGCGACGGAACTCGCCGTCGGTGGCCGAGCGGAGCCCGGCCTCGCGCTGGAGGGCGACCACCTCCTCGACGGCGTGGTCCTCGATCGCACGCAGCTCCGCGGCGTCGATCCTGCCCGCGGCATGCTCCTCGCGGGCCTGCAGCAGACGGGGCGGACGGAGCAGGCTGCCGACGTGGTCGGCTCGGAACGGCGGGGTGTCGCGGAGCACGGTTTCCTCCTCGAGCGGAACGGCGTGGTCGCCTCCACCATGGCACGACGCTCCTGAGTCGACCGGGCGTTGCACCCGTGCCTGCCGTCCAACGTGGGGGAGGCACGGTTGCCGTGCCGCGCCGACGAGAGGATGCTGCCGGGAGCGACCGTGCAACCAGGCCGCGGTCGACCAGCGGGACGGAGAGATCTCGGATGTCCACAGCTCCCGAGCTGCACAAGGGGCTCAAGCAGCGCCACCTGACCATGATCGCGATCGGCGGCGTCATCGGCGCCGGCCTCTTTGTCGGCTCGGGCGTGGTCATGCAGACGGCCGGTCCCGGAGCCTTCCTGACCTACGCGGTCACCGGCGTCCTCATCGTGATGGTGATGCGGATGCTCGGCGAGATGGCCACCGCCAACCCGAGCACCGGGTCGTTCTCCGACTACTCGCGCAACGCGCTCGGCCACTGGGCGGGCTTCTCCGTGGCCTGGCTCTACTGGTACTTCTGGGTCGTGGTGGTCGGCTTCGAGGCCGTCGCCGGCGCCAAGGTCGTGCAGTTCTGGCTGCCCGACGTCCCGCTGTGGTTGGTGGCCCTCGCGCTGATGACGCTGATGACCGGCACCAACCTGTTCTCGGTGGGCTCGTACGGCGAGTTCGAGTACTGGTTCGCCGGCATCAAGGTCGCGGCCATCGTGGTCTTCCTGCTGCTCGGTGGCCTCTACGTCTTCGGCGTGATCAGCGGCGACGGGATGCACTTCTCCAACCTCACGGCGCACGGCGGGTTCCTGCCGAACGGGCTCGGGGCGATCTTCTCCTCGGTCGTGGTGGTCGTCTTCTCGATGGTGGGTGCCGAGATCGCCACGGTCGCGGCGGCGGAGTCGCACGACCCGGAGAAGGCCATCGCGCGCGCGACCAACTCCGTGGTGCTGCGCGTCGGCACGTTCTACGTCGGCTCGGTCTTCCTGCTCGCCTGCATGATCCCGTGGAACAGCGACGAGCTCGCGGCGTCGCCGTACGTCACGGCCTTCGACATCATCGGCATCCCCGGCGCCGAGCACGTGATGAACGCCGTCGTGCTGACCGCCGTGCTGTCCTGCCTCAACTCCGGGCTCTACACCGCCAGCCGGATGCTCTTCGTGCTGGCCGCCCGCGAGGAGGCGCCGGTCTCGCTCCTCACGGTCAACGCCAAGGTGTCCCGGTCCGGGCGATCCTGTTCTCCTCGGTGATCGGCTTCCTCTGCGTGATCGCGGCCTACGTCTCGCCCGACACCGTCTTCGCGTTCCTGCTCAACTCCTCCGGCGCGATCATCCTCTTCGTCTACCTGCTGATCTGCATCTCGCAGTTCGTGCTGCGCCGGCGTACGCCGGACGACCAGCTCACCGTGAAGATGTGGGGCTTCCCGGTCCTCACGCTGCTCACCGTCGCCGGGATCCTGGCGATCCTGGTGCAGATGGGTCTCGACGGCGACACCCGCTCCCAGCTGCTGCTGAGCCTGCTGGCGTGGGGGATCATCCTCGCGGCCTACGTGCTCAACCGCCTGCGCCGCGGCGGGGAGGAGGCACCGGCCCGTCCCGAGCCCGACTCGGTGGACCGGGTCCTGCTGCTGGCCAACGAGACGATGACCGAGGAGGCGCTCGAGCGCGAGCTGCGCGACGTGCACGCCCAGACGGGGGCGCGCCTCCACATCACGGTGCCGGCCAACCCCGTCGACACCGGGCAGGCGGAGGTCGAGGGTGCGGTCTTCCTGTGGGAGGCGACCCGGGAGGCGGCCCAGGAGCGGCTCGAGGGGATGCTCGCCGCCCTGCACTCCCACGGCATCGACGCGAGCGGGGCGCTGGGCGACTACCGGCCGCTGGTCGCCCTGCGCGAGGCCGCCGCCGACTTCCACCCCGACCTGGTGATCATCTCGACGCATGCCCGCGGAGAGTCCACGTGGCTGCGCAAGGACCTGGTCAGCGCCGCGCGGGCCGAGCTCGAGGTGCCGGTGCGGCACGTGATCCCCAGCGAGGTCGACGCGACCGCCTGATCCGGCCGGTCCCGCCTGCTTGACTGGCCGGCATGGACCGACCGCTCACCCTGATCACCGGCGGCACCCGCGGCATCGGTGCCGCCACGGCGCTGCGGCTGGCCGCCGACGGCCACGACCTGGTGCTCGGCCACGCCCGCGACGACGAGGCCGCGGAGGAGTGCCGCCTGGCCGTCGAGGACGCGGGCGCCCGCTGCCTGGTGGTCCGCGCCGACGTGTCCGACCATGCCGGCGTCGAGCACCTCTTCGCGCGGGCCGCGGAGCACGGGCGGCTGACCGGGGTCGTCAACAACGCCGGCGCCACCCTGCACCTCGGGCCCCTTGCCGAGACCCCGGTCGACGTGGTCCGGCGGACCGTCGACCTCAACCTCACCGGCGCGCTGCTCGTCGCCCGGGCCGCGGTGCGCGCGCTCGGCACGTCGTACGGCGGGCGGGGCGGCGTCATCGTCAACGTCAGCTCGGGCGCGGCGACTCTGGGGGCGCCGGGGGAGTACGTCCAGTACGCCGCCGCGAAGGCCGGGGTCGACGCCCTGACGGTCGGGCTGGCGCAGGAGGTGGCCGGGCAGGGCATCCGCGTGGTCGGCGTCGCGCCCGGAATGGTGCGCACGCGCATCCACGAGGACGCCGGTGACGCCGGCCGCCTCGAGCGGGGTGCTGCCCGGATCCCGCTGGGCCGGCCGGGGGAGCCCGCGGAGATCGCCGACGCGATCGGCTGGCTGATGGGCCCCGAGGCGTCGTACGTCACCGGGACGACGCTGCGGGTCGCCGGCGGTCGCTAGGGCCCGCGCCCGGTGCGTTGGCAAGTTCTGCCAGCAGAACCGCCCGGAGTTGGTCACGCCGGACGGTGCTCCGGGGCCGTGAGGTCACTAGGTTCGACGCATGAGGGTCCTGCTCGCACTCGGCGGAAACGCCATGACCAACGACGGCCGTGCCCGGCCCGAGGACCAGATCGAGGCGGCCCGTCGCCATGGCCGCGGTCGCGGACCTCCTCCAGCACGACGTCGACGTCGTCATCACCCACGGCAACGGGCCCCAGGTCGGCAACCTGCTGGTCAAGAACGAGGTGGCCGCCTCGGTGGTGCCGCCGGTCCCGCTGGACTGGTGCGGCGCCCAGACGCAGGCCACCCTCGGCTTCGTCCTGATGAACGCCCTCGACGCGGCGCTGGCCGAGCGCGCGGTCGACCGGCGCACCGCGACCCTGGTCACCCGCGCGCTCGTCGCGGCCGACGACGACCACTTCTCCCACCCCACCAAGCCGATCGGCCGGTTCCTGCCCGCCGAGGAGGCGCAGGTGCTGGTGGAGCACGGCGAGACCTGGGAGGACCGCGGCGAGAAGGGCTGGCGCCGGGTCGTCGCCTCGCCCGAGCCGCTGGAGATCGTCGACGCCCCGGCCGTGCACGCCCTGGTCGAGGCCGGCTTCGTCGTCGTCGCCAACGGTGGCGGCGGGATCCCGGTCGTCCGCAGCGCCGACGGCACCCTGCAGGGGTCGAGGCCGTCATCGACAAGGACCTCGGGGCGGCCCTGCTGGCGCGCACCGTCGAGGCCGACGTGCTCGTCATCGCCACCGACGTGCCCAACGCCGTGCTGCGCTGGGGGACTCCCGAGGCCGAGCCCCTGGGGCGGGTCAGCGTGGGCGAGCTGCGGGGCTACGCCCGCGAGGGCCACTTCGCGAGCGGCTCCATGGGCCCGAAGGTCGACGCGGCCTGCCGGTTCGTGGAGAACGGCGGCAGCCGTGCCGTCATCACCAGTCTGGACCGGATCGTCGACGCCATCACGGGCGACGGCGGGACCGTCGTCGTACCCAACTAAGGAGAACACTGCATGCCCGACGCCATTGAAGTACGCAAGGTCCCGATCCACTCGGTCGCCGACGCCAGCGAGCTCGCGAAGCTCATCGACGACGGCGTGATGGAGGCCGGCCGGGTCATCGCCATCATCGGCAAGACCGAGGGCAACGGCGGCGTGAACGACTACACGCGGATCATCGCCGACCGGGCGTTCCGCGAGGTGCTGGTGTCCAAGGGTGCCCCGGCCGAGCAGGTCAAGCAGGTCCCGATCGTGTGGTCCGGCGGCACCGACGGCGTGATCAGCCCCCACGCGACGATCTTCGCCACGACCGACGCGGAGCCCACCGACGAGCCGCGCCTGACCGTCGGCTTCGCCATGAGCGAGCAGCTGCTGCCCGAGGACATCGGCCGCACGGCCATGGTCTCCAAGGTCGCCGACGCGGTGAAGGTCGCGATGGAGCGGGCCGGCATCACCGACCCCGCCGACGTGCACTACGTGCAGACCAAGACCCCCGCTGCTGACGATCCACACCATCCGCGACGCCAAGAGCCGCGGCAAGACGGTGTGGACCGAGCACACCCACGAGTCGATGGACCTCTCCAACGGCTGCACGGCACTCGGCATCGCCGTCGCCCTGGGCGAGATCGACATGCCCTCCGACGCGGACGTCATGCACGACCGCTCGCTCTACTCCAGCGTCGCGTCCTGCTCCTCCGGCGTCGAGCTCGACCAGGCGCAGGTCGTCGTGGTCGGCAACGCGACCGGCGTCGGCGGCCGCTACCGGATCGGCCACTCGGTGATGAAGGACGCGCTCGACCAGGACGGCATCTGGGCGGCGATCAAGGACGCCGGGCTGGACCTGCCCGAGCGCCCCCGCACCGACGACCTCGACGGCCGGCTGGTCAACGTGTTCCTCAAGTGCGAGGCCTCGCAGGACGGCGAGGTCCGCGGCCGCCGCAACGCGATGCTGGACGACTCCGACGTGCACTGGCACCGCCAGATCAAGGCATGCGTCGGCGGCGTCACGGCGGCAGTCACCGGCGACCCCGCCGTGTTCGTGTCGGTCTCGGCGGCCCACCAGGGTCCCGACGGCGGCGGCCCGGTGGCCGCGATCGTCGACCTCGGCTGACCCGCCCCCGTACGTCCGACTTGTACGTCCGTCCGGGACGTCATGCGAATCGTGGCCTCTGGCCCTCGGTTCGCATGACGTCCCGTTCGTCTTTCCGGCGGCGTTGTGAAACGTGCCTCTCACCAGTGCACGTCAGCGGGACGGCGCCCGCCGTCCCGGGCGAGCAGCTTGTCCGGAATCGGCCATGCCGTGGGCATTGCCTGGTCAGGAGGCATGGGGCTAGCGTGACCGGCGTCACTCATTGAAACGTTTCGATACGTCCGTCTCACCCGCTCTCGGAAAGCGACCCGAACATGCGCTCATCTGCCTCGTCCCCCCGCCACCGGCTCCCGGCCCTCCTGGCCGGCGGAGTCCTCGCGCTCTCCGGCGCCGCCTGCCCCGTCATCTCGGCCCAGGCGGCCGGGTCCGGTGACGGCCCGGCCGGCGTGGCCCTCGCGCCCGCCGGCCAGGCCGGCTGGAAGGCCGCCCAGGAGTTCAACCCCGCCCCCACGACCCGCACCGTGCGGCCCACTGCCGTCTACGCCACGCACGGCTCCGTGGCGGGCGCCGACCAGCTGGGTGCGGCCGGGGCGCCGATCGAGCTGTCGGGCACAGGCTCGTACGTGGTGCTCGACTTCGGCCGCGAGGTCGGCGGCACCGTCAAGCTGCACTTCGCAGGCGCGAGCGACGACCAGCAGCACCTCGGCATCGCGTTCAGCGAGTCGTCGGACTACCTCGACTTCTCCAAGCTGTCGCTGCCGTCCAGCGACACCTCCACCGGGGGCCCACGCAGCCGGGACGGCGCGATCGACGTACCCGTCACCGCGGGCTCCGGCTACACGACGCCGCTCCGTCTCCAGCGCGGCGGGTTCCGCTACCTGGTCCTCTTCACGAGCACTCCCGGCAGCATCTCGGTCGACGACGTCTCGGCCCACGTCACCGCCTCGCCGTTGATGGGCGACGACCTGCAGGACTACCCGAACTACTTCTACTCCAGCGACGCCCTGCTCAACCGGATCTGGTACGCCGGCGCCTACACCGTCCAGCTCGACACGATCGTTCCTGACCAGGGCAGGGCGTGGCCGGCGCCGGAGGCCCTGTGGGACAACAGCGGCGTCGTCGGTGCTGGCCGATCGATCCTCGTGGACGGCGCCAAGCGTGACCGCGCCGTCTGGGCCGGCGACCTGCCCGTGGAGCTCGCGACCGCGCAGGTGACCACCGGCGACACCGAGTCCACCCGCAACGCCCTCGACGCACTCTTCGGCCAGCAGCGCGACAACGGCATGTTCCTGTACGCCGGGCCGCCACTGAGCCTCCAGCACTCCGACACCTACCACCTGTGGACCCTCATCGGTGCCGACCGGTACGTGACCGCGAGCGGCGACACCGACTGGCTGGACGAGCACTGGGCCGAGTACCGCAAGGGCATCGACTACGCGTGGTCGAAGCTGGATGCCAACGGGCTGTTCTACCTCACCGAGACCTACGACTCGGCCTCCCAGCTGACCAAGGGCGAGAACCTCGCGGCGAACGTCCTGCTGTGGAGCAGCCTCGACCAAGGTGCCCGTCTGGCCGACCTCGCCGGCGACCCCGACACCGCAGCGACGTACCGCAGCCGGGCAGCTGCTCTGCGCGACCGGATCTACTCGAGCTTCTGGGACCCGGCGGTGGGCGCGTTCCGCAACTACCCGACCTCGACCGTGATCCCCCAGGACGGCAACGTCTTCGCCGTGTGGCTCGGGATGGTCACCGACCCGGACCAGCTCCGGAGCATCCAGGCGGTCAGGGGTGCAGCACGCGGACCGATCGGCACCCAGCGACCCGAGCACAAGAACCAGCTCGACATGTTCGACGCCTCGATCGAGGTGCACCAGCAGTTCCTCACCGGTACCCCCGCCGGTGACTCGAACGCCGTCGACCTGATTCGGAAGCTGTGGGGCTACCAGCTCGAGGCTCCCCAGGGCACCGGCAGCACGTTCTGGGAGTCGATGCGCGATGAGGGCTGTCTCTGCAGCTCCTACGTCAGCCTCGCGCACGGCTGGTCCACCGGACCGACATCCGCCCTCACCGACTACGTGCTCGGCCTGCGTAGCACCGGGGTCGGTGGCACGGCGTGGGCGTGGCAACCGCACGTCTCCGGTCTCCGCTTCGCCCAGGGCCGTCTCGACCTGCCCACAGGCCCGTTGACCGCCTCCTGGCACACCGACGCGGACGGGCTGCGTGCCATCGTGACCGCACCGCGAACCACCGACGGCACGATCTCCGTCCCGGCCGGCGAGGGTGCCGACGTCCGTGTCGGTGGCAGGCTCGTGTGGTCCGGGGGAGAGGCCGGCGCTCCGGGCGTCCACCGCGAGGGCGAGTACGTCGTGGTGCCGATCGCCCGGCAGCCCGGCTCCGGCAGCAGGACCGTCCCGGTCGACGTCAGCTGATCCGCGGCGGCTGCCCAGGCACCGGCCGTGGTGGTCGGGAGCCCGGAGTCAGGCGCTTCCCTCGGCCCATGCCTCGTCGAGCTGACGCCCGGAGAAGGCGGCCAGCCGGTGGTAGGCCGGGGCGTCGTCGGCGACGTCCACCTCGGCGTCGAAGGCGTCGCCCCGGTTGTCGGCCGTCAGGCCGGCGGACATGAAGGCCAGTGCGCGCTCCGCGACCTCGGGGTCCAGCCTCGCGGTGTGGCCGGTGGCGATGGCCAGGTCCCAGGTGTGCACGGCGAACTCGGCGGTCTGCCAGTCGACCATGCGCGGGTCGGCCTGGTCGCCCTGCTGGTGCCAGGTGTGGATGAGGTCGTCGGCTGCCGAGCGGAACACCTGGGCCCACTCGCTCCCGACCTGAGGCGGTTCGGACGACCAGTCGGGCTGCTCGCCGTGGATGGTCGCGACGAAGCGGCCCGGGGCGGCGACGATGTGGGCGATGAGGCGGGCCACGTCCCAGTCGTTGCAGGGGGTGGGCCGGGTGAGCTGGTCCTGGTGCACGAGGGCGAGCACGTCACCGGTCTGGTCGAGCGCCCGGGACAGCACGACGACGGCGTCGTTCGGAGTGGTCATGTCGGTTCCTCCCGACCCCACGATAACCGCGGGCGACCCCCGGCGTCCGAGGCCCAAAGTCCCTCGTGCGGGTCAGTCGTCGAGCCACTTCCGGATGGACTCGTCGTGCTGCCCCAGGGTCGGGGGAGCCAGGTGCGTGGAGCGGCCACCGGAGAACGTGTTGTCGTCGAAGCGGATCGGCGACCCCGGCAGGTTGAGCGATCCCTGGGTCGCGTGCTCCACCGACAGCAGCAGCCCCTGCGACCGCGTCTGCTCCCAGTCGTAGACGTCGTCGAGGGTGCGCACCTTGCCCGACGGGACGCCCGCGTCGGCGAGCAGCCCGAGCCAGTGCTCGGCGGGGTCGGTGGCGAAGTGGGCCTCGAGGAGCGCGACCAGCTCGTCACGGTGGCGCACCCGCAGCACGTTGGTGGCGAAGCGCGGGTCGGCGGCGTCGAGCTCGAGCGCGGCGCAGAGCGCGCGCCAGAGGTTCTCGGAGCCGCAGGCGATCTGGATCGGGGCGGTGCCGGTCTCGAAGAGGCCGTACGGCGCGATGGCGGGGTGGTGGTCGCCGGCCAGGCCCGGGACCTCGCCGGCCACGGTCCAGCGCGTGCCCTGGAAGGCGTGCACGCCGATCATGCCCGCCAGCAGCGAGGTGCGGACCACGCGCCCGCGGCCGGTCGTCGTCCGCGCTCGTGCAGCGCCGCGAGCACGCCGAACGCGCCGTTCATCCCGGCCAGCAGGTCGGCGATCGGCACACCCACCTTGGTCGGCTTCTCGGTGCCGGTGATCGACATCAGGCCGCCCTCGCCCTGCGCGATCTGGTCGTAGCCCGCGCGCTTGGCCTCCGGGCCGTCGTGACCGAAGCCGGTGATCGACAGCACCACCAGGCCGGGGTTGAGCTCGTGCAGACGCGAGACCGGGAAGCCGAGCCGGTCCAGGACGCCCACCCGGAAGTTCTCCATCAGCACGTCGGCGCGCTGGACGAGCCTCGCCAGGACGTCGCGGTCCTCCTCGGTCTTCAGGTCGAGGACCAGCGACTCCTTGTTGCGGTTGGTGGAGAGGAAGTACGTCGACTCCCGCTCGTCCTCCTCGCCGATGAACGGCGGACCCCAGCCGCGGGTGTCGTCGCCGGCCGGCGACTCGATCTTGATGACGCGGGCCCCCATGTCGCCGAGCATCATGGCGGCGTGTGGTCCGGCCAGCGCCCGGGTCAGGTCGAGGACGAGCAGGTCGGCGAGGGGTCCGTCGGTCATGGGCCCAGCCAACCATCCGCACCCGCGGCCCGGAATGGCAGAGGTTCACGGAAGTGTCGGCGTCGGATGATTGAGTAACGCCCATGAGCTCGCCGACGACGTACCACCTCGTGCGTCCCCACGTCGTCACCGAGATCCCCACGCTCGACGAGCACCAGCAGCAGGTCGTCGACCACGCCGGCGGGCCGCTGCTCGTCCTGGCCGGCCCCGGCACCGGCAAGACCACGACGCTGGTCGAGGCGATCGTCCGGCGCATCGACGACGGTGCCCCCCCGACCAGGTGCTGGCGCTGACCTTCTCGCGCAAGGCCGCCGAGCAGCTGCGCGACCGCGTCACCGCCCGGCTGGGCCGCACCATGGGCACCACCCTGAGCTCGACCTTCCACTCCTTCGCCTACGCCATGATCCGGCGCTACGCGCCCGCGGAGCTCTACGAGGCGCCGCTGCGGCTGCTGAGCGCGCCCGAGCAGGACGTCGTGCTGCGCGAGCTCCTCTCCGACCATCCGGAGTCGGTCAGCTGGCCCGACCACCTCGGACGTGCGCTCGGCACGCGTGGCTTCGCCAAGGAGGTGCACGCGGTTCTCTCCCGGGCCCGGGAGAAGGGGCTCGACGGTCACGCGCTGCGCGCGCTCGGCGAGGCGGAGGGGCTGCCGGAGTTCATGGCCGCCGGGCTCTTCCTCGACCAGTACCTCACCAACCTCGACAGCCAGGGCGCCATCGACTACGCCGACCTGATCCGCCGGGCCACGATCGAGGCCGAGGCCCACCGCGACGAGATCCGGGGGCCTGCGCCACGTCTTCGTCGACGAGTACCAGGACACCGACCCCGGCCAGGTGGCCCTGCTGCGGGCGCTCGCCGGCGACGGTCGCGACCTGACCGTGGTGGGTGACCCGCACCAGTCGATCTACGGGTTCCGTGGCGCCGAGGTCCGCGGCATCCTCGACTTCCCGACCGACTTCCCGCAGGCCGACGGGTCCCCCGCCGACGTGGTGGCGCTGCGCACCACCAGGCGCTTCGGTCCCCACCTCCTGCTGGCCTCCCAGCGCGTTGCTCACCGGCTCGCGCTGCCGGGCAGCATCCCCGCCGACGCCCGGGCGGCGTTCCTCCAGCCGGAGGCCGTCGCCGGTCCGCTCGGCGACGGCCGCGTGCACGTCCGCACCTTCGACACCGAGCGCGCCGAGGCCGAGCACCTCGCCGACCTGCTGCGCCGCGCCCACCTCGAGGACGGCATCCCGTGGGACGACATGGCGGTGCTGGTCCGCTCGGGGCGCGCCTCGATCCCGCCGCTGCGCCGCGCCCTCGGCGCGGCCGGGGTGCCGGTGGAGGTCGCCAGCGACGAGGTCCCGCTGGTTCGCGATCCGGCGGTGCTGCCGCTGCTCGACGCGCTGCGCGCCGTGGTCAACCTCGACAACGAGGAGGTCGACCACGTCGACCACATCGACGCGAGCCGGGCCGAGTCGCTCCTGCTCAGCCCGCTCGGAGGGCTCGACGCGGGGGACCTGCGCCGGCTGGCCCGGCAGCTGCGCACCCGTGAGAAGGCCGCGAGCCGAGAGGAGGGACGCCCGCCGCGGCCCTCCCGCGAGCTGGTGCGCCGGGCCGTCGTCGAAGCCGGGTTCCTCGACGGGCTAACCCTGGACGGGCTCGAGGGCCCCGAGGTCGTGCGGGCGCGGGCCCTGGTGCAGCTGCTGGTCGACGCGCGCGAGGAGCTCGCCGGTGGCGCCTCGGCCGAGGAGCTGCTCTGGGCGCTGTGGTCGCGCACCGGCTGGCCGCAGCGACTGCGACGCTCGGTCGATCTCGGTGGCGGTGCCGCGCGTCGGGCGCACCGCGACCTCGACTCCGTCTGTGCGCTCTTCGACCTGGCCGCCCGTGCCGAGGAACGCCGCGACCACGTCGGCGTGCGGGCCTTCCTGGCGACGCTGGTCGCCCAGCAGATCCCCGCCGACACCCTCGCCGAGCGCGGCGCCCGGGGGGCCGCGGTGCGGCTGCTGACCGCCCACCGTGCCAAGGGCCTGGAGTGGCGCCTGGTCGTCGTGGCCCACGTCCAGCAGGACGGCTGGCCCGACCTGCGCCGCCGCTCCACGCTGCTCCAGGCCGACCGGATCGGGGAGACCGGGATCGTGCCGCCGGTCTCGAGCCGGGCGCTGCTGATGGAGGAGCGCCGGTTGTTCTACGTCGCCTGCACCCGCGCGCGTCAGCGGCTGGTCGTGACCGCCGTGGCCTCGGCCGACGACGAGGGCGAGCAGCCGTCCCGGTTCCTCGACGAGCTCGGGGTCCACGTCGAGCGCGTGGTCGGCCGTCCGGCGCGGCCTCTGTCGATGTCCGGCATCGTCGCCGAGCTCCGACGTACCGTCGCCGACCCCGCGTCCAGCGAGCCGCTGCGCGAGGCCGCTGTACGCCGACTCGCCAGGCTGGCCGGGGAGTCGGTCGGCCAGCGAGCCCTGGTCCCCGCCGCCGACCCCTCCACCTGGTGGGGCACCCGCGCGGCGAGCCGCTCGGTGCAGCCGGTGCGCGACCCCGACCAGCCGGTGCCGGTCTCGGCCAGCGTGCTGGAGTCGCTCGGCGTCTGCCCGACGCAGTGGTTCCTCGAGCGCGAGGCCGGGGGAGTCTCGCGGGCACACCAGTCGGCCAACCTCGGCGAGATGGTGCACGCGCTGGCCCAGCGGGTCGCGACGGGCGACCTGGCGGCCGGGCCCGACGACGTGGACCTGCTGATGTCCCACGTCGACGAGGTCTGGGACCGCCTCGACTTCCGCACCCCCTGGTCGAAGGCCCGCGAGCACGAGCGGGTCCGCGCAGCCCTCACCCGCTTCCTGCACTGGCACCACGCCAACCGCCGCACCGTGATCGGCACCGAGACGCCGTTCGAGACGGTCGTCGAGCTGCCCGACGGTGAGCAGGTGAAGGTCACCGGCTACGCCGACCGGCTCGAGGTCGACGCCGACGGCAGGGCCGTCGTGGTCGACCTCAAGACCGGCCGGCGGGCGCCGAGCACGAAGTCGGTCGAGAGCCACGTCCAGCTCGGCCTCTACCAGTTCGCCGTCGACCACGGCGCCGTCGACCGCCTCACCGACGGCCCCGCCGAGGCGGGCGGCGCGGAGCTGGTCCAGCTCGGCATCATCGACGGCGGTCCGGACGCCGTGGTCCAGCGCCAGTCGGCCCAGGACGAGGACGGGCCGCAGCGGGAGGAGCTGCGCAGCCAGCTCGAGCGCACCGCCGGCCTGCTGCGCGCCGAGACGTTCCCGGCGGTGGCCGGCCAGCACTGCCGCGAGTGCTCCTTCGTCCCCATCTGCCCGATCAAGAGCGCCGGAGCGGTGACCGCCCAGTGACCAACCCAGTGACCAGCCCGATGACCAACCCGGTGACCAGTCCGGTGACCCCGGTGGCCATCGCCGGCCCCGAGGACCTCGCGCGCGTCATGAAGACGCCGTACGCCCCCAGCGACCAGCAGTGGGCGGCGATCTCGGCGCCGTTGTCCCCGGCGGTGGTGATCGCCGGGGCGGGGTCGGGCAAGACCACGCTGATGGCGGCGCGGGTCGTCTACCTCGTGGTGACCGGGCAGGTCCGGCCCGACGAGGTGCTGGGCCTGACGTTCACCACCAAGGCGGCCAGCGAGCTGCGCCAGCGGATCCGCGCCGCGCTGCGCACCGCGGGCGCGCTCGAGCCGGTCGCGGCGGAGGACGGCGAGGAGGACGTCCTCGAGCCGACGGTCGCGACCTACAACGCGTACGCCGCCGGGCTGCTCACCGACCACGGCCTGCGGATCGGCCACGAGCCCGACACCCGGGTGATCACCGACGCCGCTCGCTACCAGCTCGGCGCGCGGGTGATCGACCGCTACACCGGCGAGATCCGGCACCTCACCGACCACCCCGAGACCGCGATCCAGAACCTCCTGGCGCTCGACAGCGCGATGAGCGAGCACCTGGTCCACCCCGACCGCGTGCGGGCCGTCGACGCGGAGGCGAGGGAGCGGTTCCAGCGGGCGCTGGAGGAGGAGGTGGCGGGCAAGAACCGCACCACCTACCGCGAGCCGTGCGAGAAGGCCGTTTCGGCGATCGACCGACGCGCCGAGCTGCTGGGCCTCGTCGAGGCCTACCGCAGGCTCAAGGGCGACCTGGGGCTGATGGACTTCTCCGACCAGATCGAGCTGGGCGCCCGGCTGGCCAGCGAGCAGCCCGAGGTGGGGGCGCTCGAGCGCTCGAGGTTCAAGGTCGTCCTCCTCGACGAGTACCAGGACACCTCGGTCGCGCAGGCGGTCATGCTCTCCCGACTCTTCTCGGGGGCCGACGTCGCCGGCGGGCGCGGCCACGCCGTCACCGCGGTGGGCGACCCCAACCAGGCGATCTACGGCTGGCGCGGCGCCTCGGTCTCCAACATCCTGAACTTCGCCGAGACTTTCCCGGCAGCCTCCGGTGCCGTCCCGGTCCACCCGCTGACCGTCAACCGGCGCTCGGACCGGCGCATCCTCGACGTCGCCAACCGGCTGGCCGCCCCGTTGCTCGAGCGCTACGACCAGGTCGAACCGCTGGTGCCCAAGCCCGAGGCCGAGCAGGGCACCGTCACCACCCGGGTCTTCGAGACCCACGCCGACGAGCTGGCCTGGCTCGCGGAGGCGGTCCGCGAGGCGCACGACGGCGATGGTCCGCGATCGGGGTCCTCACCCGCGACAACGCCCACGCCGAGGACGTCTTCGACGCCCTCACCGGTGCCGGCATCCCCGTCGAGATCGTCGGCCTGTCGGGCCTGCTGAGGCTGCCCGAGGTCGCCGAGATCGTCGCGATCCTGCACCTGCTCCACGACGTCACCGCCAACGCCGCGCTGCTCACCCTGCTGACCGGTCCGCGGTGGGCGATCGGGCCGCGCGACCTGCGACTGCTCAGCCGGCGTGCCCTCGAGATCGCCGGCCGGCAGGGCCGGGGGGTGCAGCACGCCTCGGTCGCCGACCACCTGCTCGAGATCGCCGACGGCATCGACCCGGCCGAGATCCCCTCGCTGGACGATGCGGTCGCCGACCCCGGCGACGCGGCGTACTCACCCGAGGCCCTGGAGCGGTTCGCGCTGCTCGCGGCCGAGCTGCGCAGCCTGCGCGGCTACGTCGGCGAGCCGCTGCTCGACATCGTCCGCCGGATCATCGACACCACCGGCACCGACGTGGAGCTCGCCTCCGCCGTCAGTCCCGCGGCCGCCGCCCGGCGCGACAACCTCGACCTGTTCGTCAAGGCGGTGGCGGACTTCCAGGCGGTCGACGGCGACGTCACCCTGCCCGCCCTGCTGGCCTACCTCACCGCCGAGGACGACCAGGGCAACGGCCTCGACGTCGCCACGCCCACCGAGGCCGACTCGGTGAAGCTGCTGACGGTGCACCGCTCCAAGGGACTGGAGTGGGACTCGGTGTTCCTGGTGGGGGTCTGCGAGACCCGGTTCCCCTCCAACCGCTCCCGCACCCTGTGGACGTCCGCCCCCTCGATCCTGCCGGCGCCGCTGCGTGGGGACGCCCACGACCTGCCCCAGCTGGCCGGCTGGGACAAGGCCGCGCTCGACGCCTACCGGGCCGCGACCCGGGCGCATGACGCGGAGGAGGAGCTCCGGCTGGGCTACGTCGCCCTGACGCGCGCCGCGCACCGGCTCTCGGTGACCTCCTACCTCTGGAGCCCGCGCGCGACGCCGTTCGGGCCCTCCGACTACCAGCGGGTGGTCCGCGAGCAGCTCGAGGAGTGGGGCGAGCCGGTGACCGACTGGCTGGACAAGCCCCAGAAGGGCGATCCCAACCCGTACGCCGCCGTGGACCCCTCCAAGCCCTGGCCGGCGACCGGCACCGGCGTGGAGGCGGCGCTGCGCCTCGAGGCGGCCCGACGCGTGCGCGCGGCCAACCCGGCCGGGCCCGATCCCGAGCTGGACATGATCGAGGCCGCCCGGGTCGCCGACTGGGACCTCGAGATCGACCGGCTGCTCGCCGAAGCGCGTCGGGACCGCAGCTCCGACATCGCGGTCAGTCTCCCCAGCAGCCTGTCGGCCACCGCCGTGGCCCGGCTGCGCGACGACCCCGACACGTTCGCCCGCGAGCTGGCGCGACCGATGCCGCGCCCGCCCTCCTCCGCCGCCCGCTTCGGCACTCGGTTCCACGCCTGGGTCGAGGCGCGGTTCGGCCAGCAGGACCTCTTCGACTTCGACGACCTGCCGGGACGGGCCGACGCCGGGATCGACGACGACACCGACCTCAAGGAGCTGATCTCCACCTTCGAGAACGGCCCGTTCGCGACCCGCACCCCGCACCAGGTCGAAGCGCCGTTCGCGCTGGTCCTCGCCGGCCAGGTGGTGCGTGGGCGGATCGACGCGGTCTACACCCAGAGAGCCGCCGACGGGGAGCCCGGCTACCTGGTCGTCGACTGGAAGACCAACCGCACCGCCACCGCCGACCCGCTCCAGCTGGCGCTCTACCGGCTCGCCTGGGCCGAGCTGCACGGGGTGCCCGCCGAACGCGTGCGAGCCGCGTTCTACTACGTCCGCACCGGCGAGGTGATCGAGCCTGCGGGCCTGCCCGACCGTGCGGAGCTCGAGCGGCTCCTGGAGCTGGGCGGGACCTCGTGAGCCGCACCCGGCGCTGAGCCGGCTCAGTCCCGCCCGAGGGCGGCCTCGAGGGCGATCTCGACCATGGTGCCGAACGTCTGCTCCCGCTCGTGGGCCGTGGTCTCCTCGCCGGTGACGACGTGGTCGGAGACCGTGCAGATCGCCAGGGCCTTGCGGCCGAACGACGCCGCCAGCGTGTACAGCGCGCTCGCCTCCATCTCGACGGCGAGGACGCCGTGGTCGGCCATCCGCCCGATCAGGTCCGGGCGCGGGCTGTAGAAGGAGTCGTTGCTGAAGATCGGCCCGACGTGGACGTCGGGCCCCTCGCCCGCGGGCACGCGCTGGGTCGCGGCGTCGTACGCCGCCCGCAGCAGCCCGAAGTCGGCGACGGGAGCGAAGTCGAGGCCCTCGAACCGGACCCGGTTCATCGAGGAGTCGGTGCAGGCACCGGAGGCGATCACGATGTCGCGCAGTGCCACCTTCTCGGTCAGGGCGCCGCAGGAGCCGACGCGGACGATCGCCTCCACGTCGTACTCACGGAAGAGCTCGTTGACGTAGATCGCCATCGACGGCTGGCCCATCCCCGATCCCTGCACCGACACGCGCCGGCCCTGCCAGGTGCCGGTGTAGCCGAACATCCCGCGGACCTCGCTGTAGCACTTCGCGTCGTCGAGGAAGGTCTCGGCGATCCACGTCGCGCGCAGCGGGTCTCCGGGCAGCAGGACGACGGGGGCGATCTCGCCCGGCCGGGCTCCGATGTGCGTGCTCATCTCGGGGTCCCTGCGGCAGCGCGACCGGAGCGAGTGGTGTCGTGGGGTGAGTTCACGCGGAAAGCCTAGGAGACCGGTCCCGGTCGAGGGCCGAGGGCGGGCTAGCCTCGCGGTGTGAGCTTCCCGCACGTGCAGCTGGCCGCCAACCCGCACGACCGCACCGGTGTCCGCCGGAAGGACGAGCAGTGGCTCGACGCGCGATGGGCCGACCCGCGCAGCCGGGTGCTGCTGGTCTCCGGGACCCGCATCCGGCCGGCCGAGGGCAAGCTCGAGTGGCTGTCCACGGCCGACGCGCCGGACGGAGTGCGGGTGCTGCTCGGCGAGCAGGACGGCACGACGTACTTCGCCGTGGTCGTCGACCCGGCGCAGGCACCGGGGGAGAAGGCCGAGTGGTTCGGGCTGCGTGGGATCCTGCCGCACCTCGCCGGTGACGGGGTCGCCGACGCGCCCCTGGTCTTCCACGCGATCGGGCTCGCGGAGTGGCTCTACGCGACCCGGTTCTGCCCGCGCTGCGGCGGCTCGCTGGAGCCCCGGGCGGCGGGCCACGAGCTGGTGTGCACCTCGTGCGGGAAGACCCAGTTCCCCCGCACCGACCCGGCGGTGATCATGGTCGTCACCTCCGGCGAGCCCGGCTCGGAGGACGAGCGCTGCCTGTTGGGCCGCCAGTCGGTCTGGCCCGAGGGCCGCTACTCCACCCTGGCGGGCTTCTGCGAGCCGGGCGAGACGCTGGAGGACGCCGTACGCCGTGAGGTCGCCGAGGAGGTCGGCGTCCGGGTGGGGCGGGTCGACTACTTCGGCAACCAGCCCTGGCCGCTGCCGGCCGCTTGATGCTGGGCTTCGTCGCCCACGCCGAGTCGACCGAGATCCGCGTCGACGACGACGAGATCGAGGACGCCCGTTGGTTCACCCGTGCCGAGATGAAGGCCGGCGCCGAGGCCGGCACGCTGGTGCTGCCCGGCGGGGTCTCGATCTCACGCTCGCTGGTCGAGCACTGGTACGGCGGCCGGCTCCCCGGCCACTGGTGACTCAGACCAGGGCGGCGAGCTTCTCCTTGACCTGGGCCAGGGACGGGTTGGTCTGGGCGGTGCCGTCGCTGTAGACGAGGGTCGGCACGGTCTGGTTGCCGCCGTTGGCGGACTCCACGATCTCCGCGGCCTCGGGGTGCTGCTCGATGTCGACGATGTCGAAGGTGATGCCCTCCCGGTCCAGCTGGCTCTTCAGCCGGTGGCAGTAGCCGCACCAGGGCGTCGTGTACATCGTGAACAAGTCACACTTCCCATCCGCTCGTCCCGAGCTGTCGTCGTGTCCGTCTAGGGTTTCGGACCGAGAGGTTAACCAGTTCCACCGAGGAGTTGTTCCCCCGATGCCCAGCGCCCCCGGGCCCAGCCCCGACGACCTGCTGGCCGCGCTCGACCCCGAGCAGCGCCGCGTCGCTGAGGCGCTGCGCGGCCCCGTGCGGGTGCTGGCCGGTGCCGGCACCGGCAAGACCCGGGCGATCACCCACCGCATCGCCCACGGCGTCGCGACCGGCGTCTACGCGCCGACCGAGATCCTCGCCGTGACCTTCACGACCCGTGCCGCGGGGGAGATGCGGCAGCGCCTCCGGGTGCTCGGGGCCGGGCCAGTGCAGGCACGCACGTTCCACTCCGCGGCGCTGCGCCAGCTGCGCTACTTCTGGCCCACCGTCCACGGCACCGAGCTGCCGACGCTGATCGAGTCCAAGATCGGCCTGCTCGCCACGGCGGCCCGCCGGCAGCGGCTCCAGGCCGACCAGGCGCTGCTGCGCGACCTCGCCTCCGAGATCGAGTGGGCCAAGGTGAGCAACGTCCACCCCGACGACTACGCCCGGGTGGCCGCCGCGCGCGGCCGATCCGTCACGGGCCAGGACGCCGACACCGTGGCGCGGGTCTTCGGCGCCTACGAGGAGGTCAAGCGCGGGCAGGGCCGGATGGACATGGAGGACGTCCTGCTGCTCACCGCCGGCATGCTCGCCGAGGACGAGCGGGTCGCGGCCCAGGTCCGCCGGCAGTACAAGTGGTTCGTCGTCGACGAGTTCCAGGACGTGTCGCCCCTGCAGTCCGCGCTGCTGGACCTCTGGCTGGGGGGCCGCGACGAGCTGTGCGTGGTCGGCGACCCGGCCCAGACGATCTACTCCTTCGCCGGCGCCAACGCCTCCTACCTGCGCGACTTCCCCGCGAAGCACCCGGGCACCACCTCGATCGAGCTGGTCCGCAACTACCGCTCGACGCCCGAGATCGTCACCGCCGCCAACACCCTGCTGGCCGGCTCCTCCAGCCGTGGCGTCGACCTGCGGGCCCAGCGGCCCTCGGGCCCGGCCGTCACCTACACGGCCCAGCCCGACGAGGTCGCCGAGGCGGAGGCGGTGGCCGCCCGGATCGCCCGGCTCAAGGACGAGGGTCGCACCCTCGGCGAGGTCGCCGTGCTGTTCCGCATCAACGCGCAGTCCGAGGCCTACGAGGAGGCGCTGTCCAGCCGCGGCCTCTCGTACGTCGTGCGCGGCGCCGCCCGCTTCTTCGACCGGCCGGAGGTGCGCGAGGCCGTCACCCGGCTCCGCGGTGCCGCACGGTCGGGGGAGGGCGACGAGTTCCTCGAGACCGTGCACGGCACGCTCTCCGGCATGGGCTGGACCAGCCAGGCGCCGACCACCCGCGGCCAGACCCGGGACCGCTGGGAGTCCTGGCAGGCCCTCATCGACCAGGCCACCCAGTTCGCGCGCACCGCCGGCGCGACCCTGGGGGATTTCGTCGACGACCTCGACCGGCGCGCAGCCGAGCAGCACGCCCCGGTCGCCGACGGGGTCACGCTCGCCACCTTCCACGCGGCCAAGGGCCTGGAGTGGGACTCGGTCTTCCTGTGCGGGCTGCAGGACGGCACGCTGCCGATCACCTACGCCGACACCCCCGCCGCGATCGAGGAGGAGCGCCGTCTGCTCTACGTCGGCATGACCCGGGCACGGCTCGACCTCGGGCTGTCGTGGGCGCAGGCCCGCAACCCCGGCGGCCGCGCATCCCGCAAGCCGTCCCGCTTCCTGACGCCGCTGCTGCCGGAGGAGAGCCGCGTCGACCGGGGACCGGCCCGCAACCGCAAGGTGGCCGGCTGCCGTGAGTGCGGCAAGCCGCTGATGACGGGGCCGGAGAAGAAGCGGGGTCGGTGCGAGGACTGCCCGGCCTCCTACGACGAGGCACTGTTCGAGCAGCTGCGCGAGTGGCGCAAGGCGCGGGCCGGCGAGGAGAGCGTGCCGGCGTTCGTGGTGTTCACCGACGCCACCCTGCAGCTCATCGCGGAGCACAAGCCGCGCACTCCCGAGGCCCTGCTGCGCATCAGTGGTATAGGCCGGTCCAAGGTCGAGAAGTACGGCGAGGACGTGCTCACGCTGGTCGGGTGAGCAGGCCTCCAACTTTTTTCGAGAAATACCCACAAAATCGTTTGCCCATTACAAGGATCGCGCGATAGTTTTCCGACACAGCACTTCGCGCACCACGGCCCTGACAAAGCCGGCGCCCGACGAACCGAAGGAGGTGGCCCCGTGATGAACACCATGACTGCGATGACGGCTCAGATCCCGTCGAGCTTCGGCATGCCCACGTCCGGCCACGCCACCGGTTCGACCCTCGGCCGCATCACCGGCTCCGCTGCCGGTTACGCCGTCGCCACCTCCGTGGTGTGCGACCGCAAGGCCGCCGCGGGCATCGGCACGGGCCTCGTCCAGGGCTACTTCCCGGGGACCACTGCCTGGAGACCACCGACCTGTTGACCTTCAACAGCATCGGCAGCCTCCAGGCCGCGGAACCCACATTGGGATCCGCGGCCTTTCTGTTTCTCGGGCCACCTGTTTCCAGCAACACACATCGCGATCAGGTCAGAAGAAGGAGGTGAAACATGACCATCAGCGTTCTCGACCGCACCGATGGGACTGCCGAGGCGCCGAGCCTGGGTCTCCTGCACGACCAGGCCGGTCAGGTGGACGACGAGCTGCTGCCCTGCCGGGCCAACAACCCCGAGCTGTGGTTCGCCGAGTCACCCGCCGACGTGGAGCACGCCAAGCTCCTCTGCCAGGCCTGCCCGGTCCAGGCACTGTGCCTCGACGGAGCACTCGAGCGCAGGGAGCCCTGGGGCGTCTGGGGCGGTGAGCTCTTCCTCCAGGGAGTGGTGATCCCCGCAAGCGTCCCCGCGGCCGACCCCGCAAGAACGAGGTCGCCGCGTAGGCGCCCTCCCGTCCCCGAAAGCAGACCCGCATCCATGAACACGAACCCGAATCGGAGCATCACCATGAATCTCATCCACGAGAACCTGGCCCGCGCGCAAATGGCCGCGCGCCTGGGAGAGGCGCAGAACCTGCGGCAGGGTCGCCGAGTGGCCCGTGCCAACCGCCTGCACCGCAAGGCCGAGCAGGCCGCGCAGCAGGCTCGTCACGCCCTCGCCCGCGCGCTCTGAGCCCAGCCCACGCGGCCCGACCACGAAAGCCATCCGACACCAGCCATGAAGACTTACCGAAAGCGAAGCAACGCCATGAATCTCATGAACGAAAATCTGGCCCGCGCACAACAGGCCGAGCGCCTGGGAGAGGCGCAGCAGCAGCGACTGGGCCACAACCTGGCCCGGGCACGCCGGTTGAGCCGCAAGGCCGAGCTGGCAGCGCAGCAGGCACGTCTCGCCCTCGCTCGCGCCCTGTAGACCGCCGATGGACACCCCTGCGGGGGGACCCGTCTCCGGAACACCTGATCGCGGGTGTGAAGAGCAGAGCCGGGTACGACGAATCCTCGTCGTACCCGGCTCTTGCCGTGTCCGGGACCGGGCCCCGGCGTAGGGTCGGGACCATGACCACGTGTGACTTCTGTGGTCGGCAGGAGCCGGACGAGGCGGCGACGCTGACCTGGACGACCTCGGTCGAGAACGGCCGGAGGCGGGTCTTCTGCGACGTCTGCTCGCGCGCGAACCTGCGCGCCATGGAGGGCAAGCTCGACAGCGAGTTCTGGTGAGCGACCCGGACGAGCAGGCGGCTCATCCCGCCAGCACGCCGTCCCACGAACATCCGCAGTGCGGGTGCCGGCGCCAGGCCTGACGCTCCAGCGCCAGGCCGACGCCCACGGTGATGGAGGCCGACCAGGTCGCCGGCTCGTCGCCGTCGACGAAGGAGACGACGTCGCGCGCCGCCAGGGCCACGGCGGCGGCGAGCAGGGCCGGGTCCCGCGGCGCCGGCCCGGAGGCCCGGGTGTCGGGACCGCACTGCTCCAGGACCAGCGAGCGGCGCGGGTCCCGCTCGGCGAGCCGGGCGTCCACGCAACGCTGGCAGGCGGTCAGGCCGGGGGCGACGAACGGTCCGACGGTGAGCCCGCCCGGCCCGGGGGCGACGACCAGGTGGGGCAGCCCCGCACGCAGCAGCGGGTCGAGCCGGGCGCGCGGCAGGGCGTCGTCGCTGACCACGAGCACGGCGTCGGCGTGCTCCGCGCTGTCGGCCGGTCCTACGCCCGAGGCCCGGAGCAGCCGACCAGCGGCCTGGGCGAGGTCGGGAGGCGCCTCCACGGCGATGCGCGACTGCGCCCGCGCATCCAGGCGGCGCCCGGCGTCGTCGCCGAACTCCGCGAACGCCGCCGTGGCAGCGGACCGGTCGCTCGCCCGACGCACCTCGGCGTCCCGGACGGCGACGTCGACCAGCAGCCCGCGGGCGTGCAGGTCGGCGACCAGCCGTCGGCCGGTGGGGGTGTCGAGGACCGGCGTCCTCCCGGCACGCAGCTCCTCGAGGACTCGTCGGGCCTCGGGGTCGTCCGTGACGACGAGGAGGTGCGGTGGGTCGACGCCGACCTGCAGGTGCCGGTCGTCGCGGCGTACGACGTGGAGGCCGGGCCGCAGCACCGGCTGGGCCGCGATCGCGTCACGAGACATGCTCCGCAGGCTCGCACAGCGCGGCGAGCGGGGCGCCGGTCCATCCACAGGGGCGCGCAGCGAGGGGTGAAATCGACGGCGGCGCCGCACCGGTCCTCAGGACCGGGCGACGCCGCCGTAGAGCTCGTGGGGCTGATCAGTGGATGATCAGGCCTTGCCGAGGATGCGGTTGAGGTTCGTGCCGCAGACGGGGCACACGGCCTTGGCCATGCGAGTGCCCTTGTCGTTGACCTTGACCTCGCCCTCGGCCTCGCGCTTCTCCTTGCACTTGACGCAGTAGAACTCGCCGCTCCAGGTCTCCGCCATGACGGCCTCCTTGCCTATGTTTTCTTCGGTCGTCGCGACGGGGAACACGTGGGAAGCCCGCCGGAGCCCGACGGCGGGTGCCGCCGAGCCGAGTCGACCCTACGGCACACTCGGGCGCGGGCGTAGCAGGCACACCGGGAGGCGTGAACCGGGTCACGGTGCGGTCGGCCGCCGCTCAGTACGTTGTGCGCATGCCTGAACTCACCCACCTGCGCCTCGAGCGCCCCCGCGACGGCGTCGCGGTCCTCACGCTCGACAACCCCGACCAGCGCAACGCGATGTCCGACCAGATGACCGACTCCTGGGTCGCGGCCGTCGACGAGCTCGCCGCCGACCGGTCGCTGCGGGTGGTGGTGGTGACCGGTGAGGGCTCGGCCTTCTGCTCCGGCGGCAACACCTCGTGGATCGCCTCCGAGCCCGATGCCACGGTCGACCACCTGCGCACCAGGATGATGGCGTTCTACCGGGCCTGGCTCTCGATCCGGAAGCTGGAGGTGCCGACGATCGCCGCGGTCAACGGACCGGCGATCGGGGCCGGGCTGTGCCTGGCACTCGCCTGCGACCTCCGGTACGCCGCGGCGGGCGCCCGGCTGGGCGCGCCGTTCGTGAAGCTGGGCATGCACGCCGGCATGGCCGGGACCTGGCTGCTGCCCAACGTCGTGGGGGAGGCGCACGCGCGCGACCTGCTCCTCACCGGCCGGGTCGTGGACGCCGAGGAGGCACTCCGGCTCGGGCTGGTCTCGCGGGTCATCGAGCCCGCCTCCTTCCACGAGGAGGTGCTCGCGACCGCCGAGGGGATCGCGGCGACGGCCCCGATCGCCAGCCGGCTGACCAAGATCGCGCTCGCCGACGGCGGCCACGCCGACTTCGAGAGCTGCCTGCAGTGGGAGGCGATGGCCCAGCCCGTCACGCTGGCCACCGCCGACCTCCAGGAGGGCATCCGCGCTGCCCGGGAGAAGCGCGCACCCGCCTTCACCGGGCGGTAGCGGCACCGGCCCCAGCGCTGTCGGGACCCGGGGACGCAGAAGGACCCCCGGTCCGCCTCACGACACTTGCCTTCCCCTTGCGAATGTCGTTCGACGGGCCGGGGGCCTCATCTGGGGCCCCACGCTAGGAGGCGCTGCGCCCGGCGGTCAACGACACGTCGCCACCGCCTGTGGACAACCTGTGGACAACCCTGTGGGGGAGCCGGGCGGGCGGTGGAGAACCACCGTCCGGTCGCGGGAGGAGCCTGTGGAGGACACGCCCGGGCGAGCGTCGTACGCTGCGCTGACCAGCGGGGATGTCCATCCACCGGCTGTGGAGAGAAGAAAACTCGGAGGTGTACGGCGTGTCGGACCGATCGGGGGGCCAGTCCTGGGACGGCGGCGCGGTGGCAGCACTGCGCCGGATCGCGTTCCTGCTCGAGCGGGCCCGCGAGGACACCTACAAGGTCAAGGCGTTCCGGGGCGCGGCCGCCACCATCCTGCCGATGCCGGAGGCCGAGGTGCGAGCTGCGGTCGAGGCCGGGACCCTGACCGACCTGCCCGGGGTCGGCGCCAGCTCGGCGCGGGTGATCGCCGACGCCGTGCGCGGGGTGATGCCCGAGCGTCTCGCCCGGCTGGAGGCCGAGCACGGCGGGCCGGTGACCGCCGGCGGTCAGGAGCTGCGGGCGGCCCTGCGCGGGGACCTGCACTCCCACTCGGACTGGTCGGACGGAGGGTCCCCGATCGAGGAGATGGCCTTCACCGCCATCGAGCTCGGCCACGAGTACCTGGTGCTGACCGACCACTCGCCGCGGCTGACGGTGGCGCACGGGCTCAGCGCCGAGCGGTTGACCCGGCAGCTGGGGGTGGTCGACGCGGTCAACGAGCATCTCGGCGGCGCCGGCTTCACCCTGCTCAAGGGGATCGAGGTCGACATCCTCGACGACGGCGCGCTCGACCAGACCGACGAGCTGCTGGCCCGCCTCGACGTGCGGGTGGCCAGCGTCCACTCGAAGCTGAAGATGGATGCCGACGCGATGACGAGGCGGATGGTGGCCGCTATCCGCAACCCGCGCATGAACGTGCTGGGCCACTGCACCGGCCGCCTGGTGACCGGCAACCGGGGCACCAGACCGGGCTCGCAGTTCGACGCGAAGACGGTGTTCGCGGCCTGCGCGGAGCACGACGTGGCGGTCGAGATCAACTCGCGTCCCGAGCGTCGCGACCCGCCGACCAGGCTGCTGGAGCTGGCGCGTGACCTCGGCTGCCTCTTCTCCATCGACAGCGACGCCCACGCCCCCGGTCAGCTCGACTTCCTCGGCTTCGGGTGCGAGCGCGCGGAGCAGGCCGGGATCGACCCGGACCGGATCGTCAACACCTGGCCGAAGGACCGCCTCCTGGCCTGGGCGAACGGCTAGGTTTTCGCTCATGGGACGTCCTGAGGTGGAGGTACGCCGCTCGAAGCGGCGCCGACGCACCGTCTCGGCGTACAAGGACGGCGACCGGATCGTCGTGATGATCCCCGCCTCGCTCAGCCGCGCCGAGGAGGCCGAGTGGGTCGAGACGATGCTGACCCGCCTGGAGAAGTCCGAGCAGCGTCGGCGGCCCTCGGACGACGCGCTCCTGCAGCGGGCGCAGGGGCTCAGCGACCGCTACCTGGGTGGCCTCGCGACGCCGGAGTCGGTGCGCTGGGTGGAGAACCAGCGGTCGCGGTGGGGGTCCTGCACTCCCGGTGACCGCACCATCCGGTTGTCGGCGCGGCTGCAGGGCATGCCCTCGTGGGTCATCGACTACGTGTTGATCCACGAGCTCGCGCACCTGCTGGAGTCCGGGCACGACGCGAGGTTCTGGGCCTGGGTGGACCGCTACCCGCAGGCCGAGCGGGCCAAGGGCTACCTGCTCGGGTGGTCCGCCGCGGCCAAGGTGGAACCGCCGCCCAGCGGCGACGCCGACTGACCCGGCGGCCCGTCAGCTCGGCAGTCCGTCAGCTCAGCCCGATCAGGCGAACCGCCGCCGGGCGATCGCGATCAGCTCGTGCATCGCGGGCTCGAGGTCGGGCAGGCCGTGCAGCGGCCACCACCGCACCTCCAGCGACTCGTCGCTCGTCGCGTGGTTGGCCCCTTCGGGGGCCTGCGCGACGTAGCGGACGTCGAGGTGGTGGACCATGCCCCGTGGGTCGCAGAACGGGACCGGGTGCTCGTCGAGCTGGGCCGGCTCAGGGTCGAACCGGAGCTCGGTGAGGCCCGACTCCTCCCGTCCCTCCCGCAGCGCCGCGCCGGCCAGGGTGGCGTCTGCGGGCTCGCAGTGGCCGCCGAACGCGAACCAGCGTTGGGCCTTGCGGTGCAGGTTGAGCAGCACCTGCTCGCCGGTCGTGTCGACGACGAGCACCCCGGCGGTCAGGTGGTCGGGGAAGTGGGCGCGGTACATCCCGTCGGGCGCGCCGTGCAGGTGGGCGAGGTAGCGCTCCCGCAGCTCCTCCTGGGCGCGCGACGGCGCCGTCCACCCCGAGAGGACGGCGACCGCGTCGGCGTGCAGGCTCACTCGGCGGGGGAGTCCGGCGCGGAGCCGGAGCCGTTGCCACCGTCGAGGAGGTCGCGCAGCGCGGCGTCGAAGTCGTCGGCGCTGAGCTCCTCGGGGGCCGAGGCGTCCTCGCGGAAACCCAGCGGGTCGTCGAGGTCGGCCGCGCTCGGCAGCAGGTCAGGGTGCATCCAGACGCCGTCGCGGGCCTCGATGCCCTGGCGGGTGCGCAGCGACCCCCACAGCGTGGAGGCGTCGCGGAGGCGCCGCGGACGCAGCTCGAGCCCTACCAGCGTCGCGAAGGTCTGCTCGGCCGGACCGCCGGCGGCGCGGCGGCGGCGGAAGGCCTCCTGGAGCTTGGCGGCGGCGGGCATCCGCTCGTGGGTGGCCTGGTTGACGACCTCGTCGACCCAGCCCTCGACCAGGGCGAGGGTGACCTCGAGGCGCTCGAGCGCGGACGTCTGGGCGGGGGACTGGGGCAGGTCGAACAGGCCGCCGTCGAGCAGCTCCTGCATGGACTCGGGGTTGGTCGGGTCCACGCCGCGCATCTGCTCCTCGATGCGGGACTGCAGGCCCTCGGCGTTGATCTCCATGCCGCGGGCGTAGTCGGCGACCGCGCCGATGAGGTGCTCGCGCAGCCACGGCACGTGGCTGAAGAGCCGCTGGTGTGCCGCCTCGCGCAGGGCGAGGTAGAGCACGACGTCGTCCTCGGACACGTCGAGACCCTCGGCGAAGGCGGCGACGTTGGCCGGCACCAGCGCAGCCTTGCCGGCCGGAGCCAGCGGCAGCCCGATGTCGGAGACGCTGAGCACCTCCGCGGCGAGGGCGCCGAGGCCGGAGCCGACCTGGGAGGCGAGCATCGCGCCCACCGCCTTGCCGAGGATGCCGAGCATCGGCCCGGACGCGGCGCGGGCCTCCTCGGGCAGTGTGCTGCCCAGGGCCTGCACCGACCCCTCGGCGATCGGCTCGACCAGCACCTTCCAGACGTCGGTGGTCCCGACGATCCACTCCGCCCGGCTCCACGCCGCGGTCGAGCTGATGCCGGAGGGGAACGTGGTGGTGTCGTCGAGCCAGTGGTCGGCGAGGCGCAGCGCGTCGGCGACCGCGTCCTTCTGCTTCTGGCTGGGGGACGGGTCGGGCTGCTGCGCGACGAGCTTGCGCGCCGTGTCGAGGGCGTAGTCCCAGTTCAGGGCGCCGTCGTAGGGCTGCATCAGGGACTGGATCTGGCTGAACAGCGCGCCCAGGTCGGGCATCCCGCCCGGGCCTCCGCCGAGGGAGCCACCGAGGCCGGCACTGCCGAAGAACTGCTCGAAGGGCGTGCCCTTGAAGGGGTTCTGGCCGCGGTCTTCCGGCTCGTCGGGAGTGTCGCCGGGGTTGTTGCTCATGGACCAACCGTACGCGTCGGCGGCAAGGTCGGCGGTCGCGGACTAGGGTCGGATCCGTGACCGACACGACCGTGGACTCCATCGTCCGTCTCGCGGAGCTGCGTGAGACCGCGCTCGACGTGGCCGAGGTCGTCGCGGCCCTCGACGACGAGGCCAGCGGTGGCCTCACCCTCTTCGTCGGGCGGGTCCGCGACCACGACGGCGGCCGCGACGTGGACGGCCTGGACTACTCGGCCCATCCCACAGCCGAGGCCAAGCTGCGGGAGGTCTGCGAGCGGATCGCCGACGAGTACGACGTGCACGGCGTCGCCGCGGTGCACCGCACCGGCACCCTGGCCATCGGGGACGTCGCCGTCGTCATCGCCACCACCGCCGCGCACCGCGGCGAGGCCTTCGACGCCTCCCGGGCCCTGATCGACACGCTCAAGGCCGAGGTGCCGATCTGGAAGCACCAGCGCTTCGGTGACGGCAGCGACGAGTGGGTCGGCTCGCCCTAGGTCGGGGCGGTGGGCGCGGGTCCAGCGCGTCGTCCGCCCGACGGGCCGTCGATTGCCTACCCTGACCGGGTGGAGATCCTGTTGTGGCTGGTGCCGCCCGTCGTCGTCACCCTCGTGGCGATGGTGTGGGTGAGCTGGCTCGGTCGCGAGGGCCGTGGCGAGGTGGACCGCGACGTCGCCGTACGCCGCCTGGCCGAGGCGATGCAGCGCGAGCCCAAGCGCCCCACGCCGTACTCCGCCCGCACGCCCGACCGCGACCGCAGCACCGGCATCGCCGTGCGACCCTCGCGAGCCTCCCGTCCGGCCCCGGGTGACTCCAGCGGCCGCCGCGTGTCCTGACGTCGCCGACCGCGAGCAGGCACGGTTGTCCCAGGTGAGAGGCTAGGCGCCATGACGCAGCGCACCCTCGCCGGTCTGCTCGCGGCGCCGCTGCTCATCGCGCTCTGGGTAGCCGCCGCCACCGAACCCCTGCCCTTCGTCACCTACGAGCCGGGGCTGACCGTCGACGTGCTCGCCGAGGCCCAGGGTCACGAGATCATCCAGGTCCAGGGGCACAAGACCTACCGCGACGACGGCGAGCTGCGGATGACGACCGTCTACGTCTCCCAGCCCGACGCGAAGGTCACCCTCGCCGAGCTGATGCACGACTGGATCAGCCCCTCTGATGCGGTCTACCCCTACAAGGCGGTCTACGCGCCGGGGGAGACCACCGACCAGAACCGGCAGCAGGGCGCGGTCGAGATGGTCTCCTCGCAGGACTCCGCGATCGCGACCGCGCTCAACGAGATGGGCTACCACGTCAAGCCCGCCGTCGAGGTGCTCAGCGTGGTCGACGGGTCGCCCGCGCAGGGGGCGCTGAAGGTCCGCGACATCTTCCTCGAGATCAACGGCGTCAAGGTGACCTCCACCGACGACGTGGTCAAGGGGATCCGGAAGGCGCCCGCCGGGAAGCCGGTGGACTTCGTGGTCCGGCGCGACGGCAAGCGCGTCGACGTGCAGGTGACCCCGAAGGAGAAGGACGGGAAGCCCACGATCGGCATCCAGCTCGGGGCCGGCTACCAGTTCCCCTTCAAGGTGGCGGTCAACATCGACCCGGCCATCGGCGGGCCGAGCGCCGGGCTGATGTTCTCGCTCGGCATCTACGACACGCTCACGCCCGGCTCGCTGACCGACGGCGAGACCATCGCCGGGACCGGGACCGTCGACGGCGCCGGCAAGGTCGGCCCGATCGGCGGCATCCAGCAGAAGATCGTGGCCGCCCGCGACGCCGGCGCCAAGCTCTTCATGGTCCCGCCCGACAACTGCAAGGACGCCCTGGGGGCACCGCACGGCGACATGCGCTTGGTCAAGGCGACGACCATGGACGACGCGGTCCAGGCACTGAAGGCCTGGGATGACAACCACGACGCGACCCTGCCGTCGTGCGAGGAGGACTCGTGACCGGCCCTGACCCGGACCTGCCGGAGCTCAACCCCGAACTGACGGCCGACCTCGACGTCGACCCCGCGCTGGCCGCGGCGGTCCTGGAGATCGAGTCGCACATCGCCGAGGGCGGCTGGGACCAGCCCGCCCGGCTCTACGCCCTGGTCGACACCGGCCAGCTGGTCGCGCGCGAACCGGCGCTGGCGGCCGCGATGGGTCTGGACGCCGCGTCCGAGCAGGGGTCGCTGACCCCGGTGGAGCAGGACGAGCTCGCGCCCGACCAGCCGCTCGAGGCCGTTCTGGAGTCGATCGTGTGGCCCGGCGGCGTCGCCGGCTGCGCGGCCGTGGTGGAGCGGCTGGTGCTGCCTCCCGACGCGGACGCCGAGATCCCCGAGGACCGGGCCCGCGCGGAGGAGTTCGCCCGTGAGCACCCCGACCGCCAGGAGGTCCGCATCGTCGCCGCGCGACCCGCGGCGGCTCGACGTACTGCGCGCTTCGGCTGCGCGCCCACGACGATGCGCAGTCGGTGGTGGGCGGCGCCGACCTGGTGCCCGCGCTTCTGGACCTGCTGTGCTCCACGCTGGTCGACGACCCGGAGGAGTCGCGATGAGTGAGCTGTTCGACGACGACCCCCGCGAGACGTCGCCGGCGTCGCGCCCACCGCGCCGGTCCCGCGCGCTGATCATCACCGCGCTGGTCGTCGTGCTCGGCTTCTTCGCGCTGACCACGTTCGCCGGCCTCTACACCGACCGCCTCTGGTACAAGTACGCCGGCTACAGCGAGGTCTTCTCCACCCTGTTCTGGACCAAGACCGGGTTGTTCTTCTTCTTCGGCCTGCTGATGGCCGCGGTGGTCGGCGTCAACATCTACCTGGCCTACCGCCTGCGACCGCTGTTCCGGCCGAACTCCCCGGAGCAGACCGGACTGGACCGCTACCGCGACGCGGTCACCCCCATCCGCACCTGGCTGCTGGTCGGGGTCTCGCTCGTCGTCGGCGCCTTCGCCGGCTCCTCGGCCGTGGGGCAGTGGCGCCACTACCTGCTGTGGCGCAACGGCGTGCCGTTCGGCAGCAACGACGCCTACTTCGGCAAGGACATCGGCTTCTACGTCTTCGACCTGCCGTGGCTGCACTACCTCGTCGACTTCACGATGGCGGTCACCGTCGTCGCCCTGATCGCGGCCGGCGTCGTGCACTACCTGTACGGCGGGGTGCGCCTGCAGACCTCGCACGACCGGCTCTCCGGCGCGGCCCAGGCGCAGCTGTCGGTGCTGCTGGGCGTCTTCGTGCTCGCCAAGGGCGCCGACTACTGGCTCGACCGCTACGACCTGGTGACCTCCAACGGCGGCCTGATCACCGGCATGACCTACACCGACCAGCACGCCGTGCTGCCGGCCAAGAACATCCTGATGGGCATCGCGATCATCTGCGCGGTGCTGTTCTTCCTCAACGTCTGGCGGCGCACCTGGCTGCTGCCCTCGGTCGGGCTGGCCCTGCTCGCCCTCTCCGCGATCCTGCTCGGGCTGATCTGGCCCGGGATCGTGCAGCAGTTCCAGGTCAAGCCCTCCGAGGCGGACAAGGAGGCGCCGTACATCGAGAAGAACATCGAGGCGACCCGGCTCGCCTACGACATCGACCAGGTCAAGCCGCAGCCCTACACCAGCAAGGCCGACGCCAGCACCGCCAAGCTCGCGAACCTCGAGGCGCAGACCTCGTCGATGCCCCTGGTCGACCCGCACCTCGTGCACGACACCTTCGAGCAGAACCAGCAGATCCGGGCCTACTACTCGGTGGCCGACGTGCTCGACGTCGACCACTACAACATCGACGGCAACGACCGGGCGCTCGTTCTCGGCGTCCGGGAGCTGGACCAGAACGGCATCAACTCCGGTGACAAGAACTGGTCGAACCTGCACACCGTCTACACGCACGGCAACGGCGTGATCGCGGCCTTCGCCAACCAGCGTCCCGCCGACAACTCCAGCGAGTCCACCGACATCCAGTGGGCCGAGGGCCAGCAGCAGAACGACCTGGGCAAGTACGAGAGTCGGATCTACTTCGGCGAGCAGAGCCCCGACTACTCCGTGGTCGGCCATCCGGCGGGCTCGCCCGCCGTCGAGCTGGACCTGGGCAACACCGACTCCTCGGGCAACGTCACCGACGACACCACGACGTACACCGGCAAGGGTGGCGTCCCGATCGGCAGCTTCTTCAACCAGCTGATGTACGCCGTGAAGTTCGGCGAGCCGAATTTCCTGCTCTCCGAGCGGGTCAACTCCGACAGCCAGGTGCTCTACAACCGCACGCCGCGCGAGCGGGTCGAGAAGGTCGCGCCCTGGCTGACCATCGACGGCGACCCCTACCCGGTGGTCGTGGACGGCCGGATCCAGTGGGTCCTCGACGGCTACACCACCACCGACCGGTACCCGTCGTCGGAGCAGGAGTCGTTCAGCACGATGACCGACGACTCGCTCCAGGACACCTCCGGGCTGCGGACCCTGCCGACCGACAACATCAACTACATGCGCAACGCGGTCAAGGCGACCGTCGACGCGTACGACGGCACCGTGCGGCTCTACGCGTGGGACGAGACCGACCCGATGCTGCGGGCGTGGGAGAGCGCCTTCCCGGGCACGGTGCAGCCGCGGGCCGCGATCCCCGACGACCTGATGCAGCACCTGCGCTACCCCGAGGACCTGTTCAAGGTGCAGCGCTACCAGTTCGCCCGCTACCACGTCACCGACGCGAAGGACTTCTACACGGGCAACAACCGCTGGGCGGTGCCCGAGGACCCGAACGTCGCCGGGCACCTGCAGCCGCCGTACCGCCTGTTCGTCACCCAGCCGACCGCCTCCGGCGGCACCAGGACCTCGTTCTCGCTGACGTCGGTGTTCACGCCGTACAGCAAGAGCAACCCGAACAACCTGGCGGCCTTCGTCTCGGTCGACTCCGACGCCTCGGACCGCACGAACTACGGCAAGATGCTCGTGCTGCAGCCCACCCAGCAGACGTCCGGACCCAGCCAGATCGCCAACCAGTTCACCTCGAACAGCCAGGTCGCCAACCAGCTCGCGAAGTTCAACCGCAGTGGTGGCAAGACGATCCCGGGGAACCTGCTCACGCTGCCGATCGCGGACGGCCTGATCTACGTCGAGCCGGTCTACGCAGTGCGCGCCCAGTCGACGTCGAGCTACCCGATCCTGACCTACGTCCTGGTGTCGTACGGCGGGGAGACCGGCATCGGCCGGACCCTCGGGGAGGCGCTGGCCGACGCCCTGAACGTGGCGCCCAGCGGCGGCTCGTCGTCGCCCTCGGGCAACAGCGGAGGCAAGAGCGGCAACCAGGGCGGCAACCAGCAGACCGGGACGGTCAGCCAGCAGATCCGGTCGCTGCTGGATCGCGCCGACCAGGCCTTCATCAGTGCCGACGCCGCGCTGCAGAGGAAGGACACCGTCACCTACGCCAAGCGGATCGAGCAGGCCCGCCGCTACATCGCGCGCGCGGTCGCGCTGTCCGACCAGCAGAAGGCGAACGCCGGCTGACCCGCTCCTCGGGGCTCGCCAGAGGCGGGGGAGGGGCCCGATTTGGCGGTCACCAACGCGTCCCGTAAGGTTGTGTTCACCGACGCGGGGTGGAGCAGCTCGGTAGCTCGCTGGGCTCATAACCCAGAGGTCGCAGGTTCAAATCCTGCCCCCGCTACAAGTAGAAGAACCCGCTGACCTGCGGAAACGCTCAGGGTCAGCGGGTTCTTCGTTTTTCTGGGCCGGCTCGTCGGGCTCGATGCTGCCGAGAATGCTGCCATCGGGGTCGGTTTTGCGAACCGATCCGCCCAGGATGAGCTTGGCGACGGTGTCAGCGGCCAGTTCATCCATCCCGGGGATCACGTGGGTGTAGGTCTGCAGTGTGAAGGCCGCCGTCGCGTGCCCGAGCCGTTCACTGATCACCTTCGGTGAGATCCCGGCCTTGAGAGCCGCGGTCGCGTAGGAGTGACGTACGTCGTGAAGCCGGATCCTCGGTAGCCCCGCCGCCTCGCAGTGCTTGTGGAAGAGCGCGGTGATCGTGTCCGGGTGGAGGGGGTTGCCGTTCGGCCAGACGAAGAGCAACCGTCGGTGCTGGCCGAGGAGGATGCCCTCCTCCTCCCAGACCACCAGGTAGTCGTCAAGCGCAGCGCACGTGTCAGGGTCTAGGGCAAGGCTCCGGATCCCACTGCGGGTCTTGGCCTCCGACTCCACCGCGTGGCCGGCGACGACAACGCGAGGCACGGACGGATGGACGCGCCGCGTCCTCAGGTCGATGTCGTTCCGGGTCAGTCCGGCAAGCTCGCCACGCCGCAGCCCGGTTGTGACCACGAGCAACCAGAGCGCATGGAAGCGATCGTCGCGCACCTGGTGGACGAAGATGCCGAGCTGCTCCGGTGTCCACACCTGAGGCCGCGGCCGAGGCGCACGGGGCGGCTCGGCGTCCTCTGCGTAGTTGCGGGGGAGGAGATCCCACTTGACGGCATCGCGGAGCGCTCGGTGCAGCATCCGATGCACGTTCTGGACTGTCTTCGGTGCGAGGCCACCACCCGTCTTGACCCGCCCCTTCTCCAAGAGGTGGGCGTAGAGCAGGTTGAGCCGGAGTGCCGTCAGGTCCTGGAGAGCGGTCTGCCCGATGACCGGGATGACGTAGGCATCCAGGTAGTTGCGGTAGTTGACCCAGGTCGAGGGTCGTAGGGCACTCTTCACCGCTGCATGCCACTGGTTCACGAAGTCCTCGACGGACTGTCGGTTCGTCTTGACGTGGCGACCCTGCTGGTAAGCCACGATCGCGCTGTTCATGGCACGGCTTGCCTCGCGCTTGGTGCTGAAGCCCGACTTCGTTGCCCGACGACGCTTGCCGGTCAGAGGATCCGGATCGATGTCGAACCGGTACTCCCAGTCACCGTTCGCGCGCCTCGAGACGTTGCCGCTCATGCTGACTCCAGCAGGGCCTGCAAGCGTCGCGTCACGACGTACACCCGGCCGCCCAGGTGGGTGGTCGGCAGGTCGCCGGACGCCGCGCAGCGGTACGCCGCCGAACGGCTGATGCCGAGGAGCTTGGCCACTCGCGGCACCGGGATGAGCAAGGGAAGCTCGTCGAGGTCCGGGTGGGACAAGGCAGCCGCAGGCCCGACGCGAGGCTCTTCCTGCGGCGTCTGCAAGGCGCCGCCCAGCTTTCCGCTCTCGTCCATCTCGTACCTCCGGCTCGGGATCGGGGGAGACTCGCGGGATGTCGCGGGCTCACCGTGCGCACCTCTATGACGCCACGGGATCCGGCGGCACGGAAGGCGGATCGGCTAGTCCCTCACTAGTCCACAGATGCCTCTGGGGCCTTCACCGATCGTCGGAATGCATGGCTACGCTCATGGACGTCTCGGACTCGGGAGGACGCCATGGTCGACCATGGAACACACCGGACGTTGCGGCTTCGTCAGCTCAGGCTGTCCAGGTCGATGACGCAGCAAGACGTGGCGGCGCGCCTCGAACGGCTCGCGGTCCTGGTCGAGCAACGACACGTAGGCGTCAACGCCGACATGGTGTCCAAGTGGGAGCGCGGCCAGAAGCAACCGAGCGTGTTCTACGTGCGGCTGCTGGCCCTGCTGTTCGACGTCAGCCCTGGGCAGCTCGCTGAGCCTGCGCGACCCGAGGACGTTGCCGAGACCCCACAAGGCCCCGGTAGCGTGGATGTCCTGGACCTGCTCGCGTGTTGGACCGGCATACCGCATCGCTGGAGCTCATCCAGCCGAAGGTCGCCGAGCTGTGGAGACGGGACGTGCTCAACCGCCGTGAAGTGCTGAAGGCGATGGGTGCTGTGCCCGCAGCGGCCGGTCTCGAATCCGTACTCCCATCAGGGAAGCCTCCGACATTCCAGGGATCGCGCACCCTGCGGGCGATCTCCGACCTGGTGGGTCATCTGGAACAGACGTACCACGTCGGGGACCCGAAGAGCCTGGTGCTGCCCGTGACAGCGCTCGTCGAGACCATCGAGGACCTGTTGCCGGAGGTTCGCGAACGAAGTCAGCGCAGCTCCATGCTGGCGCTGCTCGCCCGCTCCAACCTGCTCGCCGGCCGGCTCAGCTTCTTCGACGTCCACCGGCCGCGTGACGCTCGGTGGCACCTCGACCTCGCGCGTGAGGCTGCGCAGCAGGCAGGGGACCCGGTGATGACGTCCGTCGTTTACGGACACATGGCCTTCCTCCCCGCCGCCAAGCACAACTTCGAGGCCTCCGCGTCGTACGTCGCCGGTGCCCGTGACGCTCTGGCGCGTCAGCCGATCGCGCTGGTGGAGTCTTGGCTCAGCGCCGTCGAGGGCGAGCTGAACACCCAGGCCGGCTCCCTGACCCCGGCCCGACACTGCATCGACCGGGCCAGAGCAACGCTCGAGGATCGACGCCAGGCGTCAGCGCCGAAGTGGTTCGACTTCTACGACGCCAACAGGCTCAACGGCTTCGATGGATTCACGCTGCGAAAGGCAGGCGACCTCGACGGCGCACGCGCTTGCCTGACCGCGGCGATGCAACCTGGACCCGACGTGGGTCCGAAGCAGCGGGCGGTGACCATGTTGGACCTGGCCGCCACGAGCATCGAGCAGGGGGACGTCGACTACGGCAGTCGACTGGCCGTTGAAGCGGCCTCGGGCCTCAGAGCTGCCGGGTATGCGACAGCCGTCGATCGCCTCGTGGAGGTCAAGGACACCCTCCCTGACCCGCGGAGCCCGCAGGCTAGATTGCTGGCGGAAACTCTCGCCGAACTGTCTTAGGAGTCGCTGTGGCCGGTCCGTCCTCGGGAGGCATTCGTGCTGTTGTTTTCGATGTCGGCGAGGTGTTGATCGACGAGACCAACGAGTACGGCACCTGGGCAGATTGGCTGGGCGTCCCACGGCACACGTTTTCGGCGATGTTCGGTGCGGTCATTGCGCGCGGCGAGGACTACCGACAGGTCTTCCAGCACTTCAAGCCGGGGTTCGACCTCGCCGAGGAACGCCAGAAGCGTCTTGACGCCGGCCTGGGGGAGTTCGTCAACGCGCTGAATCTCTACCCGGACGTGCGGCCGTGCTTCGACGAGCTCCGGGCCGCCGGGTTCGTCGTCGGCATTGCCGGCAACCAGACCGCGAGGGCCGGCCGGTTCCTCCGCGAGCTCAACCTGCCGGCCGACTTCCTCGTGACCTCCGATGATCTGGGGGCTGAGAAGCCGGATCTGGCCTTCTTCGAGAAGCTGCTCGAGCACGCCGGGCTGGCTCCGGAGGGGACGCTGTATGTCGGCGATCGCTTCGAGAACGACGTCCTGCCGGCTCAGCAGGCCGGGCTGAGGGGCGCCTTGCTGCGTCGGGGCCCGTGGGGCTACGTCAACGATGAGCACCCTGACGCGAAGCAGGCGGACCTTCGTCTGGCCACGCTGTCGGGCCTTGCCGAGACGCTGCGGGCGCTGGAGGAGCACGCCGGCGAGTAGTCGTGGCCTTGGCCAAGGCGCGCTGATGGTCAGCTGTGGTCATCCGGGTGCTCGTCGCTCTCATCCACAGATCCGGGTCGATCCGGTGATGAATGGCGTCATGCCTGCTCGAGTGGACAACCAGTCTTCGACTCGAGGAGTGCGCTTGCCATGCCGCGAACCCAGGACCGGACCGCGTCCCTGACCGCAGCCGGAGGTGTCGCCGTCGTGGCGATGACCGCCGCACTCATCAGCTTCTCCCATGTGCGTGCCCTGGCCATCAGGGCTGGCGAGTCCGAGCTGGCGTCATGGCTGCTGCCCGTGTCGATCGATGGCGCCATCGCGGCCGCCGTCGCCGTGATCCTTGCCGACTCCCGTGCCGGCAGGCGGCCGGCCGGCCTGACCTGGCTGCTGCTGGTACTCGGTCTGGCCGGCTCGCTGGCCGGCAACATCGCCTCGGCCGAGCCGACGATGACCGCCCGTGCCGTCGCCGCCTGGCCGCCCATCGCGCTCGCGCTCGGCATCGAGGTGCTGGCCGGTCTCGCGAGGCGGATCGAGGACACTTCACCGGCCGTCCAATCTCTGCCGGCACCGACCGATGCTGCCGCCTCCCAGTCTGATGATCGCCCGACAGCCGAGCGTGCACATCGGCCTATTCGCGCCGGCACCGGCACCGGCGGAGCGGCGAAGGCTGCCGACCGGCAGCCTTCGCCTTCCGACACCGAAGCAGTGGCGATGATCCGGCAGCTTGATGCCGCTGCGCCGGCCGGCCGAGTATCGAGGCTGCAGATCCAGCAGCGACTGGGCTGCGGTGGCTCCAAGGCCGCACGGCTGGCGACCATCGCCCGACGGGGCGAGCTTCCTGCCGCACCTTGATCTCGGCAGGCCGAGCAGCAGGTGTCGACCGATGCGGCATCGATCTCGTCTACGCCGGCAGCCAGGCCGTCATGTTTGGCGTGTCCAGGCGTCGCCGGCGAAGGGGGCTGGCTAGCGTGATGGCGTGTTGAGTCGCGAACTAGGACCGCTGCGCCCGTTCGCGGTGCGCCTTCGCCACCACGTGCCGGGCACACCGATGGCCGCGGATCAGTGCTACGGGTGGGAAGGGGCGACAACCGACGAAGCGCACGCCGTGGTGCTGGCACGGCGCGAGGCCCGCTCCGACGGTTGGGACCCAGAAGGCCCGGTCGCGTACCGGGTCGTTGAGGTGACTGGTTTCCTGCCAGTCGCCCACGAGTGGGTCGAGTCCGCGTAGCGGCTGACCACCATTCTGGGGTCGTGGGTTGCTCGCCGCACCAGCGCGAAGGCGGCCTGCCATCGCCTGCCCATGGCTGTTACGCCCGACGTGACGTGGGCATTGAGTTGCTGCGCAGACCGCCAACGCGGGGGCGGCACACCCGCGCTGGGCCGACCCGCGAGGCGCCGATGCGCGATCGAGGTCCCCGGCGTTCGCTACCCCGCCAATCCCGGCCAGCTCTCGCAAGCACCGTGATCCGCAGCCTCGGAGGATCTGCAGTCCCAGACTCACCAACCCGACGCGCAACCAGAGCGAGAAGTCTGCGGGTTCGCGATGCAGCTCCTCCCACAGGTCCTCGTCCATTGCCGAGAAGGAGGACACACCTCTTGCACCTCCGTGGTGGGGAGCGCTCACCCTTTGTTCGTCGGTCTCACGGATGCCACACACGAGGTCGGCCGGGGACCCACACACAACGTTGATCAACAGAAGTCCCCACTGGTGTCAGCTCCACCTCAGGACTCTGATCGCGACCCCGGACGAGTCCCCGTTCTGGACCGAGCAGCCTGCGCCTCGGCGGCCTAGCCGATCAGCGGCGGTCAGCGGCGATGCGCGCCAGGAGTCGCAGCACGTGCTCGAACCAGCCGAACATCGCCCAGTAGGTGGTCACAACCAGGCCCACGACTCCGGCAACGAGCGCCGCCGTGACAAGCAGTCCACCCTCGTGCGAGTTGAAGGCGGCCACGACCATGCCCACGACGGTCACGCCGCCGCCCACGAGGGCTAGCGCGGTGATGACCTCCTTGAAGGTGCCGATGATTCCGGCGACGCGGAGCGCGGCCTGGATATCGTGATCGCCGGTCTGTTGGGTCCTGGACATGTTGATCCCCGTTGGTTGTCGAGTGGTGCCCGAGCATGCACTCACGTTGCGCGTAGCCGGATGGCGCAGGGCACCAACCTGCCTGTCATCCCTTGCAATGGGTCTCCCGGCTGGAAGACGGCTCGCTCAGAGTTTGAAGCGGAACGAGAACCCGAACGGCAGCCTGATCGATCCGCGACGCCGGGAGTTGATCGTGACCGGCCCTTGGCGGCGCGACAGCGAAGCACCTGACTTGCTCAGGTTGAGCCGGGACCTCTTGCCCACCCTGAGCGACCTGCGCCAGACGAGTGGCATCAGCGGGTGACTTCGCAGGCGGTGCCGTCGTGGTCAGCGTCGCTCTCGCTGTTGGCTCGGTAGACCGCGGGCCGCACGGCGGGCCGGTAGTGGCCGGTGTTCGCCTGGTGGTTAGCAGCGGCCTTTGACCGTGCTACGCCGTACTTGAAGTCCCGGTGCATCCCGTCGCAGTTGGCGTAGTCGGTGACGGCGTTGGCAGGGCCAGCGGTGTATGTGAACGCGCTGGCCGTCAGTGCAACGGCGATCATGCCGGTCTTTGCGGCACGGAACATGGGAACCCCCCGGTAGGTGTGTGTTAAGCCCCCGAAACGTACGTGCGGCGGGGGTGGGCGCGCAGCGAAACGGTGAATCCGGCTCGGACGGCCGCCCGGATTGCACGATCGGACAGAACGGCTCCGGACCCGCGCGTGCGGCGCCGGCGTCCCTTCGCGCTTCGAGCGCTGGCGACCGACTGCCTGACTGAGAGACTGACGAAACCCGCACCCCCGGGATGTCCGCGGCGCGTTGGAGAACTGGGACAGACCGGGGCGAAGGCCGGTGTCACCGCGTACTCCGTGTCACGAACTGCAGCAAGCAGGGCGAGATTCCCGAAGCTGCCGGCCGAAAGTCCTGACGGCCTGGTCTCCATGTCGGTACCGTGACGCGGCCACAAGGGGGAGAGGGACGTAGAGCAGCACCGAGGAAGCCGCGCGCCGCGAACGCCAGCGCGTCGCGATGGACCAGTACTTGAAGAACCAGGACGCTGAGGAAGCAGCCCAGCAAACAGCTGAGCAGACGTCCCAAACCGGGTCCTCAACGATGCGCCACGTGCCGGCTGGCTGGTACCCCGATCCGGTCATGGCCTCGACACGACGGTATTGGGACGGGGCCGCTTGGACTGAGCACATCGTGCCCGCAGATGACCCCGCCGCACGAGAAACGGTCGGTGCTATCGCTGAATCAGTTCCCGACCCTGCGCCAGCCGAAGCGGCGGGAGTCGGACGGCCCCGGCTGGACTCGAGCGTCAATGACTCGGCAGGACGCGATGACGCCACCTTCGCTTGGGTGCTTGCATGCTTGCCGCTCGCCTGGATCGCCATCGACTACGCGGCTCCGCAGGTCACGGCCCAGCGGTGGTTCTGGGTCGTCGGCTGGATTGTCGCCGGTGCTCTCGCGAGCGCGGATGCGAAGCGCCTGGATGCCCGTGGCGTGGAAGCGCCGGGCTGGTTCTGGGCAGCGTTTCTTCAGCCCGTCTACCTGATCCGCCGGTCGACCCTCGCGAGATCGACGCCGCTCCTACCCATCGTATGGTTCGTGACGTTCGGAGCATTCATCTTTGCTGCGTACACCTTCAACAACACCTGGGAGTTCAATGGCGGAACAGAGGGTTTCCGCATCGAGAGCCAACTTGAACAGCGTGGCATCAACTCGAACGTGTCCTGCCCCTCGGATTGGCTCAGCAAGGGCGAGACAGTGAACTGCACCGTGCATGTGCGCGGCTACGGGACATCGATCCTGAAGGTCACCGCCGGCGCAGACGGCGCCTACACATGGCGAGTAATCCCATAGCGGATCGTCGACTCATTGAAGCGCGGACTTGCCTTGACCCGGGGTGGCGTGTCGTGCGGATGGTCCTGCCAAGTCGGAATCGATGAGAGCCGGGCCTTTAGACTGGGGAAGGCTCGCGGTGGCCCCGTCGCGGCGAATAGACGCATCTCGGGCGTGCCGTCGACGGCGACGAAGCTCACGGTGATTCGACAGGGGCTTGCTGCTCTAAAGGCCGAGGGTCAGAGAGCTTGGAAGGTGCCGGCGGCATGCGCCTGGGCCTGGGTCCGGACGTTCACAGCGTCGTTGTAGGCCTGGGTGCCACGACGAAAGCGCTTGTTAGATCCGATGAATGGCCAGCCGGTGAGGAAGAAGCAAAGCACAGGGGAGACCTGATGGCTCGAGCCGGCCGCACGCAGCGCGTTATTCATTCGGTCGGCTAGGCCGTAGTTGGCAAAGGGCTGCAGGAACCAAGCGAACAGGAAGCCGGCCGCCCTGGGCGAGACGCTCGTTCGATTGAGTGATCCACTTCGCTCTGGCGATGCCGATCGTGAAGAGGTTGACGATCCAGCTGGGCGGGGTGTCTAGGCGGTTCATGCCGGGAAGGTTAAGGGCGTTTGATGTGTCTGTCGGCCGAACGCGAGAAGTTGCTTTCCAGGCCTGGGGCCGCAGACTCGATGTCTTCGAGTTCGGGCATGCTCTCGTTCACCGGGCACGGGCGAGGTGGGCGGGCAACAGGGTTCACCAAGTCCTGAGAATCGCGCTTACGTTGTGTCATCGTGATGAGTGCGTGTCGACCACGCGGACGGCCGGTGGTAGGACGCTCGTCTCGGACGCGGCCTCGAGAACCTGTGACCCGCGACCCGTGAGGCTCCAGTTGAGTGACGTTGGGCGGGCGGAGCGGCCGGGGCTCGAGATTCTCCGCGGCGGTCTGATTGACCGAGAGGATTCGTCTTCCCGCCAGCAGGCGGTCTAGGACCTAGTCTCTGATCGTTCGTAGCGCCTCTGCGTTGAAAGTAGTTCTGTGACTGACCCGATTCCCTCCTCGTCCTCGACGAGCGAGAAGGCCGCACCTCCAGCTCCGCCGCTCCCTCCGAGCGTGTCTCGGTCGGCTACTCAGCCTGCGGTTCGATCTGGTCCGGGAGTGGACGGACGGCGTCCGGACATTGGGCTGGTGGTCGCCGGATTGTGGCTTGTCTGCTCGCTCGCGGTTGGCCTGTGGCTAATGGCGAGTAGCCACAGCATTGCCGGCCACGATGTAAAGCTGCATCCCACCGCATTGACGAACTCGCAGGCGTACGGCGGGGATGCGTACACGGGCATCCAGAACGCGACTGCCAACACGGCCAACAACGTGAGGGCTCTTGCCGCGTTTCAGAACACGAACGCCAGGATCGAGCGACGGGTGTCGTCACGCGCCAATATCGGGATCGGGTTCATCGTCATCAGCATCGGTGTCGTCAACTTCAACATGGCACTGAGGCGTAGACCGACTCCATCTAGCTGAGGCCCGCTGAACCGTTCAGCGGGCCCCTACCTGGCGGCCTGGCGAACGGACCACTTGTGGGCCCAGGGCGCAGGCAAACGTCGGTCGCATCCGAGGCCGGCGGAGAAGGCACTACGGCACGCGGGACGCTGTGTCGGGACGCATGACGGTCCGTTTTGGAGCGTGCAGCATTCGAACGATCTCGGGGAGAAGCGCATGAGGAAGTATCGGCCCTACTCGCGTTACCAGTTGCGTCTACTGCGTCGGCACTGGATACGACGAAATCTGACAGCCATCACGCTCGTCACCGCCGGGGGCCTAACGATCGCCGTCGCAGTGACAATCCTGCAGTTGAAGATAGGTGGCCACGGTCCGATCACTTACTACTGCCTTGGTGCCTTCGACGTTGCAGTTGTGGCGGCCTTTCTTCATCTGCTGCACGCGGCGTTCCTCGCAACCGATCGGCAAGCGATGCACCACGTTCGCGGAGCGTGGGGCGAGGAGAACACTCGCAGCGAGCTCCAACGTGCAAAACGCAAGCGACTGATCTGGGGATGGGTCGACAGCATCAGCCTCAAAGCGGGAGACCTAGACCATCTCGTCATCACCCGCCGCGGCGGTCTCGTCGCGATCGACTCGAAGTGGCGGAACACGCCAGACGCGAACGACGCCGCTGAGATGGCTCGCTCCGCAAATCGTGCCCGACTCCGCGCCGAGGGCCTCGCGCAGACGCTCCTTCGAACAGAACGGGGGGCTCACAGAGCGCGCACGCGATCAGTCTCCGTCACGCCGCTGGTCGTCGTCTGGGGCGCCGCCCAACACGACCTCCGCGAGGACGCGGCAGTAGAAGGAGTTGCCTTCGTCCGCGGCCGCGACCTTCTCCAATGGCTCTCACGGCTTGACGACGGCGCCGTGTCCCGCGACGCAGCATCCGACCTACTGACCCGTCTGACTGACTTTCGAGCGAGCGCCTGGGAAGTGCCAGGCCTTTCCTGATCCGGAGTCCGGCCTCGCCCGTCCGGAGCGCTCATGCCCTGCGATTTCGCTCGAGCGTGTTTCAAGCGCGCCCACGCAGGCACGACGAGCCCGATCGACGCAGCGGCAATGCCTCTGACGAGATGGCTACGCTCTTATCGCGGGGAAGGAGAGGGAGCACACGATGGCACAAGTAACCATGACGATATGCGATCGTCACCACCAGCAGGGCGCAGAAGTGCCAGGCACTTCCCGCCGCTTCGTGATCGACGGTTTCAAGGCGACAACCGATCTCTGTGACGAGTGCTACGAGACCGAAGCGGGACCGCTGCTCAGTTTTCTGCGCACCATGACGGGAACGACCGCCCCCAAGCGGACAACCACATCCGGCAAACGCCGACCAAAGTCCAAGCTGGACAGTTCGACCGTCCGTGCCTGGGCGGTGGAGAACGGCATCGACGTATCACCGCGGGGCAGGATCAGCCAGGACCTCCTTGAGCGGTACCGAGCGTCACAGGGCTGAGGAATGGGCTCACCCCAACGCGGCGAGGTGGGCCACACGACCTTGACCCATGCGTGACGTGGTGCGCGTGCGCGACCGAGTGAAGCTCGCCATGTCCCGATGACCGCGGCCCGGACTTTGCCCGGCCCTGCAATGCCGAAAGACTCGTCTGGCGTGTCACAGGCCGATCTTGTTGACCGCGTAGATCGCCTCTTTGAGGGTGTACTTATCGCCGTATGCACTCGACAACTGTTCGATGAGTCCTTGGCGAGAGAAGGATGAATATGAGAGGTAGTCCTTAGCTGAGCGGACCGCCTGCTGCCTCCAGTCCACGCGGAGTTGGCTAACGGCCCAAGTGGCATCCGCAAGGTTGAAGCCGTCGCCGAAGTTCGACGACAGTTGGTCGATGAGGCCCTGTCGGCTGAAGGCCGAGTAGTCCAGGTAGTCCTGAGCAGACGCAAGCGCGTTTTCCATGGCAAGAGTCACCTTCGACCGGCTCGGATCACTTGGGAAAGCATCCTTAGAGTCGGCAACGCCGTCATTGTCGGCGTCCTTGCTGTACTTGGGATCCCGAGGAAACGCGTCAAGCTGATCAGGGACAAGGTCACCGTCGGTGTCCTTGCTGTAGCTGGCATTCTTGGGGAAGGCGTCCTTGTAGTCGGCGACCCCGTCCCGGTCGGTGTCGAGGTCGTCACGGGTTTGAATCTTGGGGTCCTTGGGCCGGAAGTCATCGCCATCCCTCACACCGTCTCGGTCGGTGTCGAGGTCGTCACGGGTTTGGATCTTGGGATCCTTGGGCCGGAAGTCATCCGCGTCGGTCACGCCGTCGCCGTCGGTGTCAACGGGCTCGGTCTCCGTCCCGGTTTCCGAAGAGTTCCCCGCACCAGAATCGCCACCCACCTCAGCCGAGGTACCCGCCGCCGCAGGACTGGGATCTCCATTCGCGCCGCCAAGGGCCCCCACGATCACCAACAGAAGGACGAATGCCGACACGCCGCTGATCACCTTGTGGCGAAGGAACCAGCTCCCCCGCGATGTGGTGGTCACGCCACCGCGAGCCGTCGCCCTCGGCTGCGAGGATTGGCCAGAACCTGGCTCGACCCTCGCGGGCGCCGTGTGCTCGGTCCACTTCTGGCCATCCCAGTACCGCTGACCGTTGCCCACGTTGTCGGGGTACCAGCCGGGAGGGGGAGTCGCGTTCATCGTTCCCTTATTCCTTGAGATCGGGTCCGACAGCGCGGACCGGGTTGGGACGGCGACCGTCAGCTAGTGTGCAAGTTCTGCCGGCGGGAAATCGCCCGCCTAGGCCCTTGGTCGAGAAGCTGGCCCCGATAGGACTCTTCGCAAGACCTCAGCCGAGGTGTGGGTTGGCCAGTTTGGACGCGCCGCGTGGGAACGCGGCACGGACAGCCGTCGTCGTCATCCGTGGCCTTCCGGCCACGGTTGAACCATCGGCGAACCCATCCCGCCACTTGAGAGTTCCGCGCCGATCGTTTGCCAGCAGGACCGAGTCGCGGCGGATAGACGCGGGTGGCTGACGCGGGAGTTCAGTTCCGCGCAACGCCGCCGAGGGAGGGCAGTTCAGTTCACCCAGCGGGGTCGGGTGGCCATGTCGCGAGTTTCGGCCTTGATTGTCGGTGGGATCGGTAAAGATCGGCGCATGTATGAAGTGGTGGTCTCGTCCGCCGGAACGGTTGCACTCGCACTAGTGACTGGTGGGGTCGGTTACATGTTCGGAGTGCGGCGCGAGCGGGACAAGGAGCGGCGCGACCGCAACCTCATTGCAGCGGCCGAACTGACGGCGCCACTCCGAGAGCTTCAGCGACTCTTGCGATGGCTCGGACGGGAGCCAGTCGAGACCAGCGAGGTAACCGCCGCGTTCATTGGTTGGTCGACGGCATACGACGCTCAGGGGCACCGCCTACCGCGGCGATGGCGCCACATCGCGCGAAGCGTTCGCGATGCCGCGGGAACAGTGTTCGGTGGTGTGTCACTCGTACACATCCGGCCTGACACAGCTCACCTGGGACTGGGTGAGCCGGGCGGCATGTGGCAGGACTACGCGGACGAGTACTTGGGTTACGCCGCCAGATCCATCCTCGAGTGGGGAGACTCGAGCCGAGACGCACCCAAGGAACTGATGAGCTACGAGGCGTGGCTGGTCCGCACCGGGCGCAGGGAGCCGTATGGCAGCAACCGACAACTAGATACTCCGCACTCGACTATTTGAACGACGGAGGCGAGCGCGCGACGTGGCGGAATGACGCACCTTTCGATGTCGCGCGGATCAGCGAGGCCGAGCGTTGGTTCAGGTGCCCGCGAAATGGATGTGGGCTGGCTGCACGCGAGCCAGTGGCTGCCCGTCGCAACTGATTATGGTGGTGGCCCACATCATGGAGCGGCCGGAATCTTCGCGAGTCAGTCCCGTGAACAGCCGTTTCTGTTTGAGCGACTTCCCTTCATCGCCGTATCGACTGGTGTGGCGAAGTTGTGCAATCTCGTGCGGCGCCGACTTTGGAGGCGTCAGGATGACCGCCGACCTGTCAACCGTTTCCGGGGGAACCAACGATGGATGTGAAGAACGCGACCGCAGGAGTCGTCGCGATCATGGTCGCGACGTGCTTCTTGATCATGGGCGCAATCGTGCAATCGGCGATCTTCGCCGTGCCCATGTTCCTCTCGGGAATCATCGGCGTCATCCTGCTGCTGCGAGCGTTCACAACGCGAAACTGCCCCGCCTGCAAGAGCAACGTACCGTCCGGCGCGACGCTATGCCGACACTGTCAGTCGGCGCTCGTCTGAGCCCTGGCCACCGACTCAGAGGACTACCCGCCCGTAGTCGGCCCCAGCGATCGCTGCAGTTCATGCGCCGCGACGAACCTCGCTTGGCTCATCGGTTCCTGGGGACTGCCCTACATGAAGCGAGGAGAGGGCGTCCCGTGGCGGTCATAGACGAGCGGTCCCTGCTTTTCATAGATGCGGGAATGCGGGCGAGAAGTGGTCCCCCCAGTGCGTTCGACACCAATTTCGTTCAGTTGAACGACCATTGGCATCAGATCGTTGAATGGGCCTGCGGCCCCGCCTAGCAGCATCTACGGTCGTGCTAGCCACGGTGGTAGGGCAAGGCCACCTTCGCGGCATAAGAGGCATTCGTGGGTGCATTCGCTCGATCGCGTAGTTGCTCGCGCGTTGAGGGATTCGCCTCTGCGGGGAACGAGTATCTGATCGACCGCTAGCAACTCCTTCACAGTGCGCTTGCGGCAGCAGACAATGGGACGACGAGATTGTTCCGCTCCGCTGTCACGCTCCATCGCTGTCGACAGCCGCTCGGAAGGTGTGGACGACATGGACACTGCATGGTTCGAGGACCTGCCGCTCGACTGGACGCGGCCCGTTGTCCGCGATGCGACGGCGGCGATCGTCGTCGGCTATCCGATGACCAACCAGATCATGCTGCTGGCCAAGAACGCAGGGCTGGCCACGGGGTCGATCGACTTCAACGGGCCGATCAAGTTCGTCGTCCGCGACGTCCTCGAGAAGGCGCGTCTTGCGGATCGCCTCGAGCAGCTGCTTTTCGAGGTGTTCGCCGACCCCGAGGTCGGGGGCCTGCACGAGGCGTTGCGCAAGACTATGCGGGGCCACGAGGCGAAAGTGCAGGCGGCTGCCCTGGCGCGGCGCCCGTCTCTCGACCTCCTCGGTCGTCTCCCGGCCGACGTGGCTGTCCAGGGCGAGACCGGCACGGAGACGCTGCTGAACGCGATGGCGGCGTTCGAGGATCCGGCTCTCTTTCGGTCGCGTCTGGCGGCCAGCGAGGTACGCGTTTGTCAGGTGGTGGTGGGCGGCGAGGCGGCGGGGTCGGGGTTTCTGGTCGGACCCCAGCACATCCTGACGAACTGGCACGTCGCACAGAGCCTCGGCGGCCCGGGCAGGGACGGAGTGGCGCTCTTCGACCACAAGCGCGACACCCAGGGCGCGGTGGTCAACCCCGGGCGCCCCGTGCCCTTCGCGGCCGACTGGAAGGTGGCATCCAGCGGCTTCGCCGCCGACTCTGTCGAGCTCAGCCCCGAAGGCCCCGCCATGGGCCTGTTCGACTACGCCCTCGTGCAGCTCTCCGAACCAGTCGGGTCGGAGGGCATCGCCCCTGACCACTCGGGCGACCCGCGCGGGTCGTTCGCGCTGAGCGCCCGGACGACTCCCATCTCGGCGGACGAGCCGCTGTGGGTGCTGGGCCACCCTTCGACGGCCGACGTCCAGTTCCCGTTGCTGTTGTCGTTCGCCAGCCCGTCGGGCGCGAACCTGTCGACCAACCTCACCCGCCTGCGCTATAAGATGAACACCAAGAAGGGCAGCTCGGGCTCCGTCGTCCTCGACCGCAACTTTGACGCGGTGGCGCTTCACCACTTCGGGGGAGCGACGGACAACCAGGGCGTTCCCATCGGCCTGGTTGTCGAGGACGTGCGCAAGCAGGTGACTGAGGCCGCGGTTCGGGCCCAGATCGGCTTGTGAACTCGTGGCGATCATCCGCAACATCGGGCGGCCCGCACTCCGGGTAGCGCCCGGCCTGAGCGTCGACTGGTCGCACTGGCCCGAGACGGTCGAGATCACCGAGCCGCCGCACAATCGGGTAGCCCGGACGGTTGCGGCGGTCGGCCGACTGATGGCCAAGGGCAACGCACCGATGCCGTGGGTCGGCTCCTGCTTCCTGGCGGGACCCGGACTCGTGTTGGCAGCGTCGTTCGCGGTCAGCTCGGTCACCGAAGGCGCCGGCACCAGCGTGGCCTTCCAGGCCGGCAAGCAGCTGTCGGTCCAGTTCGCCGATGGGAGCGCCAAGGACGTGGCCCGCGTGCTCTTCCTGCACCCGTTCTTCCGCGTCGCGCTCCTCGAGCTGGCGGACGGTGATGGCCTCCCCGAACCGCTCAGCATCGCCTCGACCAGTCCCGAGAACCTCGGCGGCAGGGACGTTGCGGTCGTGTCGTGTGCCGGGACGGACTCACGCAACGCCCCCGACGTCGTGGCGAAGATCTTCGGCGAGGGCCTGGACGAGTTCTTCTTCGTGCAACCCGGCAAGGTGCTCGGGCTCGGCACCTTCTCGGGTGGTGGGGCACCAGGCCTGTTGCACGACTGCAGCACCGTCGGCGGATCCAGCGGTGGCCCGCTGATCGAGCTCGCGAGCGGCGACGTCCTCGGGCTGCACACCAGTGGTCTTGCGGGCGCCAACAACTACGCGGAGCCGCTCTGGGAGCTGGCCCGCGATCCCGTCGTCTGGGACTTCGACATCTTCTTCCGTCCCGCGGCCAGACCGCCCTGGCTCGACGCGTGGGGTACGCCGGTCGTGCCCGACGTCCCGCAGCCCTCACCGGGTCCCGCAGCGGGCACCTGGACCGTCAAGCAGCTGCCCCCGCTCGACTTCTCGAACGCGACGGTGCAGCTGCTGCTGCGCACCCTATTCACGGCCTTCAGCAGCACGGAGGTCGCCATGAGCATCGCGCTGGACGCAGGGGTGACCCGCGGGACGGTCGACGACCAGGGATCTGCGGAGGTGGTGTGGCGCCGGATCCTCGACAAAGCCAGTACCAAGGGAGTCCTCGGGACCCTCGTCCAGAGGGTGCACGACGACCCGGAGAACCGGGGCATCGCGCCGATTCTGGCGCCGATGTTGTGAGAGCAGGCTGACCGAGGAGGGCAATCATGAGCGATCTGGACCGCCTCAGGGCGATGAACGCCGCCGTACGCCGGCGCGACAGCCTGCTGCACCAGGAGCTGGCCGAGAAGTCGGCCCAGCGCGCTGACGCCGAGCGCCCTGGCTTCGAGGGGATGGCCGACGAGTTCGGCGCCGAGTCGATCGTGCTGCGTCAAGGCCGCCCGGTGCTCGCGATCAAGCGGGACCAGGCCGAGCTCGTGCTGGAGGAAGCCGACACCGTCACCTGGCGCGATCGGCTGACCGCCGCCAGCGCCCACATCACGCGGGCGGCCCGGTCGGTCGGCAGGGTCGAGGTGGAGGGCCACAGCCTCGCCTGGCTTGGCACCGGGTGGCTGATCGCACCCGACACGATCATTACCAACCGCCACGTGGCCGGCGAGTTCGGCCGGGACACCGGGACCACATTCGTGTTCCGGGAGGGGCTCGGCGGCACCGCCATGGTCGCGTCGATCGACCTCCTTGAGGAGATCGACCGCGGGGAGAGCCTGGCCTTCCAGCTCACAGAGATCCTGTACATCGAAGACACAAACGGGCCGGACCTTGCGTTCCTTCGGGTGGAGCAGATCGCCGGCGACAACCCGCCCGTCCCGATCCGGCTGTCCGAGACCTCGCAGCCCGACGAGCTGGTGGCGGTCATCGGCTACCCAGCCCGCGACAGCCGCATCCCGGACGCCGACCTCATGGACGAGATCTTCGGGAACGTCTATGACAAGAAGCGTCTGGCCCCGGGACAACTCATGGAGCCGCGCGAGGGGACCCTGGTCCACGACTGCTCGACGTTGGGCGGCAACTCTGGGTCGGTGCTGCTTTCCCTCGACACCGGCGAGGCGGTCGGGCTGCACTTCGCGGGCAGGTTCCTCCAGGGAAACCTGGCCGTGCCCAGCCAGGTCGTGGCGCAACGGCTCGACGACCTCCGCAGCGGGCGGCCCATGCGCCAGCCGATGATCGAGGCCGGAGCAGCGCCGCTTGCCTCGCCGTCCGCACCTTCCGTCGCCGGTGCCTCGTCGACGATGAGCTTCCTGGTTCCCCTGACAGTGACTGTCCAGCTAGGCGACCCCACCGTCGCCGGGGCACCGGGAGTGACGGTCGCGGCCGGGTCATCCGGCGCACGTATGGAAGAGACAGGCGAGACGTTCGTCGAGACCCGCGTCGAGGACTATCTCGACCGCACGGGATACGACCCGGCCTTCCTCGGCGACGGCTTCGCCGTGCCACTGCCCGTCGTGACAGCAGACCTCGACGACGTGCTGACCTTCGAGTTCGCCGGCGAGCGGCAGCAGGTGCTCAAGTACGAGCACTTCTCGGTGCAGATGGGCACGCGGCGCAAGCTGCTACGGTGGAGCGCCGTCAACATCGACGGCACCACCGAGATCGAGAACCTCGGGCGGCCCGGCTGGCGCAACGACCCGCGGATCCCGACCGACGCGCAGATCAGGGACGCGCCCTACGGCAACTCACCGAAGTTCGCGCGCGGCCACATGACCCGGCGTGAGTACCCCAACTGGGGCACCCAGGAGATCGCCGAGCGGGCCAATGCCGACACGATGCACGTCACCAACGTCGCCCCGCAGATGCAGACCTTCAACGGCGGTGTCTGGCTGCAGTTGGAGGGGTACGCACTCCAGAACGCACGCAAGAGCGACGTGAAGATCTGCGTTGCCACCGGACCGATCTTCGCCGAGGAAGACCCGGTGAAGTACGGCGTCACGATTCCCGTCGAGTTCTGGAAGGTGATCGCCTTCATCCACGACGACACCGGCAAGCTCAGTGCCACCGGCTACACGATGTCCCAGCTCAGCCACCTCAAGGACGAGGAGTTCGTGTTCGGTGCGCACGACACCGCGCAGCGGACGATCAGCTCGATCGAGGCCCGCACGGGCTTGTCCTTCGGCCCACTGGCGGCGCTCGACCCGTTCGTGGAGCCCGAGGGCGTCGAGCCGCCAGTCCTCACCGACGTCAGTCAGATCAAGCTCGTGTGAGGCACCCGTGACGCACTTCCTCGACAAGTTGCCGCCGCTCGACCTCAACGATCCGGCTGCCCGGGACCTGTGGAACCTTCTCGCATCCGTCTACCAGTCGAAGCCAGAGGTCCGCGACCTGTCGGAGCAGGCCGGTCTCGACGGCAGCGAGTTCAACTGGGACCAGCCCATGCGTTGGGTCTGGCGCGACATTCTCAACCTGGCCCACCGACGCGGGAGGCTGCGCCTGCTTCTCGAGCAGATCAGCCAGTCCGGAGACACGGCGATCGCCGCCAGGATCGACGAGCTGGTCGTCCCGGCGCCGGTGACGTCAGCTCCCGCCCCCGCGCCGGACACGACATGGAAGGGATTCGGCGACCCCGGACTGGAGAAGGTCATCCAAGCCGAGCCAACGTTCCTGGACATCGCGTTCCTCCGTCGAGGCGTCGAGCTGGGCGCGGCTGTCTGCCGCCTCCTGGTGACGATGAGCGGCCAGCACTTCCTCGGCACAGGCTTCCGGATCGGCGAGGACCTCATTCTCACCAACCACCACGTCATGTTCGACCGCGACCACGGCGATGCTCCCGCCGCCGCCGTCGAGGCGTGGTTCGGCTACGAACGGACCTTCGCGGGGCTCGACCTGGAACCGACGGTCGTCAACGGCGACCCCGCGTCGATCGTCGGTGCAGCCGACCACGACTGGGCCGTCGTACGCACCACGGACGCCATGCCCACGGACGCGCCGGTCATCGAGCTGACCGGCGCCGCACCCGTCCGGGTCGACGATCGCGTGTACATCATCCAGCACCCGAGCGGGGCACCGAAGAAGATCGGCATGATCCACAACGTCGTCCGCTCCGTCGACGACGACGTGGTCCAGTACCTCACCGACACCGAAGGCGGGTCGTCGGGATCCCCCGTGTTCAACGAGCAGTGGGGTCTCGTCGCGCTTCACCACCAGTGGGTCGAGGCGAAGACGAACGGCCTGACCGAGATCCGCAACCAGGGCCGACGCATCGAGCGCGTCGTGGCCGGCCTCCAGGCAGCGCAGGTGATCTAGCCGATGTCCTTCTACGACGAGCCGTTCGACCCCACCAGCGCCAAGGGCGCCAAGCTGATGGAGCTCGCGCTCATCGGCTTCGAGGACAAGGCGCCCCTCAAGCTGTTCGTCGCGGCGCTGGGGGTCGCCCCCACTGACATCAACTGGGACCAGAGCGTCAAGAAGGTCTGGGGCGAGGCCCTCACGGCCATCGCCGCCCTGCACCGGATACGCGACTTCCTGCTGGCAGCCAAGGCCGACGAGAACTATGCGGCCGGGCGTGACGACATCATCGCCTTCATCGCCGTCTGCGACGCCGAGAGTGCGGCAGGCGTGGTCGCCGCGCCACCTACCCTCCACGAGCTCGCTCGCACCACGCTCGTCGGACTGCGCCCCTTCGTCAACCGGGTCCAGCTGCGCGACAACCTGGTGTCGCTGTTCGACCCCGACGGCGCCCGCACGATGGTGGTCGGCGGACCACGGTTCTCGGGGCGCAGCTACACCTGGGTGCTCGCCTCGCACGTGGCGCGTCGGTTCAGCGGGATGGACACCAAGCTGATCGACCTCACCACCTTCACCGATGCCCAGGCGACGCCCGTGGATGTCGCCCGGATGATCGCCGACTCCTTGGAGTGGACCGACTGGCCCAAGCCGGCAGACATCGATCCGACGGCTCAAGACGCGACGAATGCTCGGATCTTGCGGCCGCAGCTGGTGAACCGGCTGAGCGGTCTCGGTCCCGTCTGCCTGTTCTTCGACGGCCTCGACGGGTCCAACCTCACCGAGGCGACGGTCGAGTTCGTCGCGGACATCGCTGCGGCTGCCGGCAACGACGAGTTGGGTGAATGCCGGGTCGTCCTCCTCGCGTTCGACCGGGCCATCCCCAACCCGAACGTCGACCCGTTCGTGCTGCGCGAGCCGCCGCTGGCCGACATCCCGCTCACCGAGGTGACCTCCTACTTCCAGCAGGTCGCGAAGGAGGCCCACACAGCGCTCACTGACACCCAAGCCGCCGAGCTCGTCGTGACGGTGTTCGGCAGTCCTGCTCCCGATCCGGTCCCGATATCGACGATTCGTGCCAACGCGACCAAGCTCAGCGCGGCGGCGCGCGGCCTGAAGGGAGGCGCCTGACATGGCCCAGATGCACGAGCTCTCCGATGCCAGGTTCCTCGAGATCCTCAAGTCGGTCCGGTCCACGGGTTCGGCCAAGGTCGACGAGCCCGGTCAACGGCTGCGCGAGTACGTCGCACTGTCGAGTGCGTTCGACGCTGCATCACTGCCCGGCGCCGGCTCCGGTCTGATAAAGGATCCCGAGGTCGATCAGTTCCTTGCCCGCGACTGCGAGCCGGTGAGAACCCGTAGCGGCGAGAAGTGGCGACTCGTGCCGACGTACGCCGGGAGACCTTGGCTGAGCTGGACCGCACCGGGCGGCTGGGCAGCCTCACCGGGGGTGCGGACCCGCTCGACGTCGGGTACGTAATGGCCCGCCGCTACATCGACGGCGAGGCCCCGACACTCGCTGAGCAGTCGCTTGACGAGCTGCAAGGCACGGCGACCGCCTCGGAGTGGTTGTCCGACACGAAGGTGCGCATCCCAACCGCGGAAGAGGCGCGCGGCCAGCGGACGATCGAAAACCTGCTGCGCCCGCTCCGCGGGCTCGTCGCCGAGGGCTTCGTCGGTCGGAAGGCCGAGCTTCAGCAGCTCTCCGACTACGCCGAGGTGCTGCCGCCCAGCTCGCGCAAGGCGTCGGCAACACGCCGCGTGCGTCGCTTCCTCAGCGGAACGAGCGACCACCGCTGCTCATCCACGCACCCGGAGGAGCGGGCAAGTCGACGCTCGTGGCGAGGTTCATCCTCGACCATGTCGATGACGGTGCCGCCCACCGCTTCCCCTTCGCCTACCTGAGCTTCGACCGTCAGGAGCTGCGGATCGACCAACCACTCACCCTGCTCGCGGATGCCGCAGACCAGCTGGCCGCACTCTTCCCGAAGGTCGCAGCCGGGGCGGTCGCACTTGGCCATGCCGCGCGCGCATCGGTGGCAGCCGCCGATGCTTCGCGGCTGGCCCCACACGCGTCCAAGAGCGGACGCACCGTGCGCTACCAGGACACGGCCGCGGATGAGGAGGTCCTGCTGGTCCGCTATGCCGGGCTCGTCGAGGCCGCTGTCGGCGACCGCGACCATCCGCACGTCTGGGTGCTGGACACCTTCGAGGTCGCCCAGCGCCAATCTCCGAACGACGTCGATACGCTGTGGGCGTTCCTCGATCGTTTCCAGGACCAGTGTCCGCGCCTTCGGGTCATGTGTGTGTGGGCGCGTGCCGATGGAAGGACATGAAACTGTCGACCTGCCGTTGGCAGGGCTGGACCGAGCCTCGGCCTTGCAGTTGCTGCGCCAGGAGTTGGCAGGCATCGACCTACCCGACCAGTTCCTGTCGTCGGTCGTCGACACTGTCTCCTCTCACCCGCTCAGCCTCCGTCTGGCAGCGCAGGCTCTGCGCACCGACGGTGCGGCCGTGCTTGCGAGCGAGGAGGCGCGGCGACAGTTCTTGTTCGGCCTGCGGGACAGCTCCGTGCAGGGTGTGCTGCTACGCCGGATCCTCGCTCACATCGCCGACCCCGAGGTCCGCAAGCTCGCGGAGGGCTGCCTGGTCGTCCGCGTCGTCACGCCAGGTGTGATCCGCCACGTGCTCGCCCGCCCGGCCGGCCTGGAAGTCATGAACGACGCTGGTGCTCGCGACCTCTTCGAGCGGATGGCCGGCGAGGTGGCGCTCGTGCAACGCATAGGTCCCAACGAACTCGTAGCGCGGTCCGACCTGCGCAAGGTCGCGCTGCCGTTGCTTCGCGACGGCTCCCCCGAGAGGGTCGAGAAGATCCAGAGCTCGGCCGTCCGCTACTACTCCAAACAGGACTCGTTCGTGGCCAAGGCGGAGGAGCTCTACTACCGCCTCTGCTTGGGGCAGTCGACGGCCACCCTCGACAAGGCGTTCGACCGTGCCGCCGGGCTGGAGCTGGCTGAAGTCTCGGATTTCCCCGCCGCGAGCCAGGTCTACCTGGCGACCAAGCTGGGCCTCACCGTCCGACCCGAGCTGCTGAGCGAGGCCGACGACCTCTCGTGGGCACGCCAGGCCGCCCTGACCGCTCGGCGCCTCCTCGACGCTGACAGGGCCGCGGAGGCGCTGGCTGTGGTGACCCAGCGGAGTACCGACGTGAGCCTGCCGTTCACGGCAGCCATCGAGGTCGAGGCACTCGGGTCCCTGCGCAGGTTCGAGGAGGCCCTGTCGGTGGCGGACCAGTGGGCCGTCCTCGCCACCGACAAACAAGACAGCGACACCTACGTCGACCTCAGGCTACTGACGGCGAGGATCGCCGAGGACACCGGCGACACGGACCAGGCCCTGGGCTGGCTCCGGGAGATCGACGCCCTGGTCCGCCTGCCGAAACAGCTGCCGGACCGTCTCGCGGCGCGCGTGGCCATCGTGCGCATCCACCGTAAGTCCGGAACCAGCCAGAGCGACGAGGCCGTCCGCATGCGCGAGTCGCTGATCGAGGACGCCAGGTCCTTGACTGCACGCGACCGGAGCCGGGACCCGAGCCTGGTTCGTGACCTGGCCGCCGAGATCGGCAAGGAGGTGCCTTCCCTGGCCCGCGACGCGTTACGGCTCGGCGGCTACAAGGACGCCCCGGCCACACCCGCGAAGGGCAAGCCGCGCAAGCGACGGCCAGCTAAGCAGTCGCTCACCCAGTCCGAGCGCGGCCAGGAGCTGACCGAGTCGATGGACGAGGGCGTCGCCGCCGACGTCGCCGAGACCTTCCGAGCCGAGGCCGACGCGTCTCCGTTCGAGTGACCGGCGACTCAGGACCGAGCATCCACGGGCAAGGCGGGCAGCGAACGGCGCCATGCCGCGGCCACGATGCGCAGTGAGCGTCGTGGGACGCGGATTCGCCAGGAGGGCCGCGCAGGGCGTTCGAAGGGTTCGACCCACACCCACACGGACACGACGAGCATGACCGCCAGGTGCCAGGCCGGGGCTAGCAGGGCCACGAGCATCAGTGCCCAGCAGGAAGCCAGGCACCACGCCGCGTGCGTGACGCCGTACCGTAGCGCCGCCCGGTCAGCGGACCAGCCGAACGACGGGAGCGGCGGCTGCGTGCAGTGCCGGTTGAGGGAGTACTGCTTCCAGGGTGAGAGCTGCCACACGACAGCGACCACCAGTCCGGCCGCCCACGCCAGCTGAGTCGAACCAGTCACCGATCGAAGCAGCGAGGCCACCACGAGCAGGGCGAGGCTGCCGAGCATCCACACCGACATGGACCCCACCGTCACGAGCCCGATCGCCCGACGGCGACGCCTGCGCAGGCTCCGGGCATAGACGTGCCGCACCGCGGGTATCAACAGCGGAGCCATCATCGCTGTCACCATCAGCACCCAGCCGAGCCCGACGTCCAGGTTGCTGGCGGGCGTCGCGGTGGCCGCCGTGTCGCCGCCCATCAAGTGGTGGTGGTGTCCGGATGGCATGGGCTCTGCCATCGAGTGCGTGGGGGCAGCGCGTCCACCGCCCAACAGCGATGACAGCGGCTGCGCGAAAAGGAGCAGTGACCAGGCCGCCGCGGTCACTACCAGGACTGGCCTCCGGACTCGCCGACGCTCGCGGGCTTCGGGCGACACAGCAGGCCTTCAGCGACCCTGGCGGAACACACTGACACGGCCGATGTTCAGGCCCTTGTCGTCCGGGAGCGGGAAGGCGGGAACGATCCGCACCGGTATCTCGTCGATGTCGAGCCTGCCCTCGCGCCGGAGCCGGTCGACGACGTCGGTGACGTCGAGCACGAAGCGGAGGCCCTGACCCGCGTGCTCGTCCTTCAGATCGCTGGCCTGGCTGACGCCGAAGGGCATGATCGTGCCGACCAGCGCTTCGGGATGCTCCGCCGGGTCCTCGTCGTCGCCGAGGCCGACGTAAACGCTGAAGGCCGACGCGTCGGACTGACCGCGGACGTTTTCGAGATTGAGCAGCACCTGCTCTGGGGCAGCCACGGCTTCCGCGCCGCTGTCCTTGGCGGCGAGGCCGTCGGAGACCCGCCGGCGGGCGTCGGCATCGAGGCGGACCCGCGTGCGGGACTCGTCGCCGCCGACCTGCACGCTCTCGTCGTTGGCGCCCACGAGTTCGACATTGGCTGCTCGCGGCACGGCGACACCTTCTGGTCCGGGCTGGTCCTCGGGCATCGCCCCTCCCCCGTCCGGTGACAGGTCGTCGTACTCGTAGGCGAGGTCCTCGTGGCCCCCGAGGTCCTCGAGATCCATCATCCCCTCGGGGGTGTAGGTGAGGGTCGAGTCGTCAGGCATCGGGGCGCAGAACCCCCGCTCGCCGTTGTTCGCCGGGCCAAGGAGCCACTCGGGATCCGACGGGTTGAGGTGGGTCGAGACCGTCAACCAGCTCGCCCACAGTCGGTCGATGTTGGCGTGGTGCAGCCAGAAGATCGGGTCGAGTCCCGCCGTCGATGGGAAGGACATCAGGCCGTCCTCGTTGGGCGGCTGCGCGTCGAAGCGACCCACCCAGCCATGCACCTGGTCATGAGGTTGCGACTCGAGGCGCCCGTGCGGGCCGCCGCCGTGATGGAAACCCGTGTCCACCCCACCGAACCCGGTGGTGCCGCCGTTGGAGACTCCCGTGTACTGCACGTCACCAAGCGCGTCCTGGTCGACGAACTGGAGCGGGACGAAGACGTCCCCGTCGCCGTTGGGGCCGAAGCGGAACTCGGTGAACAGCGGGTTGTCGCCAGTGCCGTCGGGCCAGTCCGGCGAGCCGAACGCGGGCGGGAGCCCGTTCTGGTTCGCTTTGAAGTAGTTCCAGTACGGCAGCGCCCAGTCCGCGGGCCCCCCGAGATTCATCACGGCTGCCCGGATGTTCGCCTCGAACGCCAGCAGGTAGCCCCGGTGCCAGGGCAGGAAGTACCAGCTGGCGTGCTGGCACTGCACCCAGAACTTCAGCAGCAACTCCTGGCTCGGTGGGACGTCCGCGGCGGTGAGAGCACCCAGGCGCACCCACCGCGCCTGTTCGAAGCCGTGGATGCCGGCGTAGAAGCGCCAGCTCGTCGGATCGGCCAGCGGCCGGGCCTTCATGGCCTCCACGCCCCGGGCGTACCAGAGGACTTCGTCGGCCCAGTCGTCGCCCAGATCCCACACGTTGCGTCGGATAAACGTCATGCCCGCGCACCTCCCCGTGCCTCCGCTACGACATCCCCGGAGTCCGACGCGTGCGAGTAGGGGCCGTCCGGGATCCCTCGAATATGCATCACGTGGAAACGACGCTACGCCGTTACAGAGCGGCACGCGACCCTTGCCGGCCTAACGGTTGCCACACTGCACAACGATTAGCGATCGCGGGCGTCGACTTCCAAACCTCTGATCCAATGGACGACATCGCATCGATGTGACCTTCGAGAACGGAATACAAGGCTTCATCTCCGTCAAGTGGAAGGCGACGGCCGCCGGGGAACCGTAGTCGGGTCAGATTCCGCTGGCTGCGTCCTTCAGGTCCTTGTCGATCGCGGCGATCCGTATGGCGGCGAGCTTGCTTCTGTACGTCGTCGTGCCGCCAACTTTGAGTATGCGAAGTCGCGTCACGGCGGCTCGTGCGAGATCAGCCTGTGAGTCGTTGAGGCCGACACCGCTTCTCACTTGGTTGGCCGCCCACGTGACGATCGGTGTGAGGGCATCGATGTGTGCGACTAGGTCTGTGTGGTTGCGGAGAAGGCAACCCACGGGGTCCTTCTTGTCGGGGGCGTAGTCGGCTAGCAGGGTAATGGTGTTCCACAGAGAGTGGCCACGGCTCGTGATGTACGTCCTGGCGGGTCCGGCTGTATTGGCCTCGAGCAGCTTTGTGGCGTCGAACTCGGCGCCGGGCTTGAGGGTGGCAAGGCCGGCAACCGTCTTCGCTGCGATGGATGAAGCGGCCTTGGGGTCGTCGGGGCTGGGCAGCCGGACGTCATCCGCGGAAAGGGTTCCGGTGACTGGGGCCACCGCCGTATGGATGATGGTGGCACCCGGTTCGAGCGCTCGAGCAGGGTCGGCAAATAGTTCGACTCGGGCCTCGTCGGCGAGTTCTTGGAGAATCCCGTCGAGGGAGCGGTCCGCCGTGTGTCCCGGGCGGCCCCAGGCGTTGGAGTCTCGAATTGTTCTGACAGTGTCAGGTAGGGACTCGAGGCGGATCTCACCATCGAGTTCGATGTCTGCGATGACGGCGATAGCGGTGGGGTAGACGCGTACTCGGACGGTTGCGGTCGCCTTTTTGTCTGGCGTGATCAGAGTCGTGGACGGGACCAACTGATGGGGGATGACGTAGTCGAAGGCACGGTCGGCCGAGAGCGGCGCGCCAGGCTTGATCATCTTGGCGCTCAAGTAGTTGCTCCAGAAGCGCGACCAGTGCCGATCTGGGCCTGTGGTCCACGGGAGCGCGTGACCCTCATCGAGGGTGTCATGCTCGCGTTGATATCCCCGCCGTGTCGACATTCGACCTAGACCAGGCTCACCGAGGAGCGTTGATTGGTCGACGACACAGATGACGTTGGCCAGCACCTTGGTAACGGTCGCTGCTGTCGGAGGCGTTCCGTTCATGGCCGAACTAGCGGTAGCCTCATCGCTGACTCCATTTCCTTAATTGGATGTGGGAACGGTCGGTGGCTGCTTCGGCGAAGCCGGCCGTTCACTCTGTTCAAGGATTCGCGTTGGCGGGTGCCTAGTCGAGTTTGCGGATGAGGATTGCTCGCAGGTATACACCGTTTGGTGTGGCCTCGCCGATGGGCACTTCTCGGGTGCCGGCAGGTCCGCTTGGTAGAAGGCGATTTTGTTGCCGTTGAGGAGGCCGTGCTCCTTTACCAGGGCACGGAGGTTCTTCGCTGTCGGACTGTCGTCGTAGTTGCTGGCCGCCGTGCCGGCACTGCTGTGGGGATCAGTCGGAGGCGTGTACATAATCCGGGGTGCCACCAACTCTGTCTTCGAGGCGTTCAGCCCCCGCACGCGAACCCCCTTGTCTCTATCACCCTCACCCGTCTTGACTCGCAAATATTGGACGGGTTTGCCGAACTTCGACCGCGCTTTGACCTTGCGGAGGACATCTGTAGCGGTGTCTCCCTCGCGGAAGATGTACCAGTGACTGGTGGTCCAGTAGAGCAGTTGAGAGAGGATCCAGATCAGTACGGCGACGATGAAGGACCACAAGATCACGTAATAGAAGTCACTGAAACCTTGTGTGCGTAGATAGTCACGTCGGGTCATTGGGACGATGTGCTCGGTCGCCCAGGGGTAGACCGCTGCGAACACCAGTGAGACGGCCAGGCTCACAAGGACCTGGACGGACAGAGTATTGAAACTTGGTGCGGGCGGTCCGCCGAGGGCTCGACGCCACCCGGTAGCCTTGCTGACGAGCCACGCTGAACTGAGCACGATGATCGCGCCAGGAAGCAAAAGGAAGATTGGTACACCAATTGCTTTGAGGATGTCGGATTCGGCGAAGACTTCAACGTCGAAACTGGCGGCCGCGGCGACGGTTGTGGAGTCGGTCTGCTTTGCTGTTTCGGCCTGCACGACGGCAGTCAGGGTGCGCGAGCCGGGCGTCAATGTGTCTCCGACTGTTAGGTGAACTGGTACGACCGCTTGCGACCTGGGGGCAATCTGATCCACACAGTTCGGGAGTTGTCCTGTCTGGCCGCGGTCTCCTCCCTTGATGACTTCCTCGTTCATCTTCTCTTTGTCCAAGGCATTACTGCCGGGGCAGGTCACCGTCGCTGTCACCTGTTCAGGCACCCTGAGGGTGATCGTGAGAACGTTCATGGGATCGCCACGCTCGTTGGTAATGACGATCGATGTGTCAGCTGGCCGGTACTCGCTGATCTTTAAGTCTTTGAGATCTGGACTGATCACCGCCGTGACAAGGTCGGCTGTCTTGGCGGCGTTGACCTTGAGACCACCACTGGTCGCGTTGCTAGGTACCTGCGTGCCGCTACCGATGGCCAAGAACTGCACGCTTTGATTCTGGCCCGTCCCATCGAGGTCTCTCTTGACCGAGAACTGGAACGCCATCGAAGACTTGGACGGGACCATGATCTGACCAGCCGATGGGTCCGGCTCGGGTGGAGTCACCGTGATCGAGTTGTCTGAGGGGATGGCGTCCACTGTGACGGCCTGATCTTTGTCACTAGGGTTGGCGACGATCACGGTGACCCTTGTCTTCGCGCCAGGGGTCAGGGTGACTTCGGCGGGCGTGACGGCCACTGTGATCGCGTTCGGATCCGCATCGGCGAATGTGGGGGAGTCCGGCGCCAAGCCGAGTAGAGCCGAGGCCCCAAGCACGAGCGTGCCGAGGCCGATTCTGAGGACTGTTGGTATGGCCATGTCTCTCCCCGTCACACGGACCGCTTGCGTCGCGTGTTTGCTGCATCGTGGCAGGAAAACCCGGTCATAGGTAGTCCCGAGAAGGCGAACTCCCAACGCGCAATTCGAATCGCGACTGTTCCGGTGATGGTCGAGCAGAGTGGTCGTAAGGCCGGACGCCCTAAGGAATCCTGAAGAGTGTCAGCGGCTCACCGGCCGAGGGGGCGGAAAGCCAGGTTTGGTCTGGGTCGTCGGGCAACTATCGGGGGCGTGCTGAGAGTTGCGTTCCGCGAAGTTCCGCCGACTCGTCCTCGCCGAGATGAGCGGCAGGTAGGTCCCGGCGCGTTCAAATCGCAAACATGTGCGCGCTCGTTGATTCAAAGCGCCCCGGGCGGCAAAGCGTAGTCCCGCGGCAGTAGACGCAGCTCGGGTGGGTCGGTGGATCCCTTCCGATAGTTCGTTCCACACTGGGCACCCATCCGGGCCTTCGCCATGCCGCACCACGGCGCGACAGGAAGGGACGAATCTCGGCCAGATGCGCGCCCAACAGATGCGCGCCCAACACGCGGCGGAAAGACGCGGGTTGTGAAAGGCACAGCGAGCCATGTTCGTCGGCTCTGGCTCATCTCGCGAAGAACGGTGACCCTGCCGAGCCCCGCCCACCTGTGGACCGAGACCCCGACTGACTGCTGACGTTCGTGGACGAGCGGCTCAGTTACATCGAGTTGATGTCCGCGTGCATGAGGACGTCCACGGTCGTGACGTCGATCAGGGGACTGTTCGTCCCCATGATGCGCAGGGCAGCCACGTGGAGCTCCCGAGTTGCTCCGGCACACGCGTCCGAGGCGACGGTCACGTGGCTTCCGGCATCGGCCGCAGCGAATGCCGTGGCAAGGACGCAGCACTCGGTCGCCACGCCGCAGAGCACCAAGGGGGCGTCTCCCACGAGGTCTCGCAACTGGGTGCCCCACTTCGAGAACGTGGACTCGTCGACGACCGGCGTGCCGGGCGGCGCGTCGAGCGTCAGCTCCCACTGGGAGCTCTCGGGGGTCACCCGGAACTGTGGCCACTTGTCGTAGTACTGCCGCCAGGCGCCACGCTCGTTGGTATCGCGGACGAAGCGCGTGAACACGACCGAGCCCGCGAAGTGCTCGACGAGGCGAGCCACCTGCTTCTCGGCGGGCCGGTAACCCTCGGTGGCCCACCCGCTCGCCGGATCCGCGAACGCCCGCTGCAGGTCGATGACCACCAGCCACGGAACCTGGTTCCTCGTCGCGGTTCTCAGCTCGCCCATCTGCTTCTCCATCGGTGGTGGTTGTCCCGACACGAACGAGGCCCCCGCCGCCGGGTCTGCCGGCGGCGGGGGACCAGGTGACGCCCGCCTACAGCGCCGTCGACTGCATCTCGGTGCCGGGCTGGGACCCCAGCTCCGCGCCGGCGAGGGCGTGCGCATGGGCCCCGGCCGGGCGGTGCCACAGCGGCGGCAGCTTGTAGGTGGCCACGAAGGCGAGTGCACCGACGAGGAATCCCACGAAGTAGGAGAGGTCGCCCCACTCCGGGTGCGCCTTGGCGACCGGGCCGACGTAGAACGACAGGTTCCAGAACGGCAGGGACGCGGCTGCACCCACGACCCACGCGATGAATCCCCACTCCAGGACGCGTCGGGCGTCGTACAGCTCTGCGATTCGCTCCCGGTCGTGCCGGTGCCCCAGCACGTAGTCGAGCAGCAGGATCGCGCCGAACGGGGCGATCAGGTAGGCGCCCATGAACAGGAAGTTCTTGAACTTGGCCTCGAAGCTCGCGTCGGCCCACAGGCTGATGACGTAGGCGGCGGCGCAGATGATGACGACCGCCGTGCGCCGGCTGACCGGGATGCGCAGCGTCTGGACCGAGATGGCCCCGCCGTACACGTTGAGGAAGTTCTGGGAGAACGACGAGATCAGGACGATGAGCAGCGCGGCCACGTGGAAGGGGCCGGTCAGTCGCTCGAGGGCTGCGATGGGGCTCTCCCCGGCCGCCGCCGAGCTGCCGAGCAGTGCGCCCGCCACGCCGAGCCACGCCAGCGAGATGAAGTTGCCGGCGAAGGTCCAGAAGCCCGTCGCGCGGTTGACGTGGTCTTCGTCGGGCAGGTAGCGGGAGTAGTCGGAGGCGAAGGGCCACCAGGCGATCAGGAAGGAGAGGAAGTAGCCGGAGAAGGTGATCCAGCCGCCGACCCCGCCGACCCAGTACGCCGCGTGCGGGTTGGTGCCGAACCCTCCCTGCCACCCACGGGTGACCGACACGACCGTGATCATGAGGAAGCCGAAGAAGAGGACGACGGCCAGGATCCGCTCGAGGTAGTGGATCATGTTGTAGCCGTAGACGGCGACGACCAGCTGCAGCGAGACCAGCCCGAGCGCGCCGACCCAGAACGGGATGGCCGGCGCGAGCGTCGTGAGCGCCTGGGCACCGAGGATCACGGTGACCGCGGCCCAGCCGATGCCGGCGAAGATGTTCACGTAGGCGACCGGCACGAAGTTGCCGAAGAAGCCGAGCGGTCCGCGCGCCTGGATCTGCTGGGCGACGCCCAGCCGACCGCCCATGCGCGAGAGGACACCCATGACGACGGAGCCGACGAAGGAGCCCGCGACGATCGCGGTGACGGCCGCTGTGAGCGACAGTCCGAAGCTGACGCCGACGAAGCCGAGCACCATGATCGGGAAGTTCATGCCGGCCGCGAACCAGATGAAGAACTGGGAGACGGGCTTGCCGTGCCGCTCGGAGTCCGGGATCGCGTCGACGCCGTAGGGCTCGACTGCCGCGATCTTGTCTCGGTAGTGGAGGTCCGCAGCCAGCTCGCCCGTGGGGGCGTGAGAGACGTCCAGGTTCACATCGCTGCCTTTCTGGTAGTTCCGCGGCATCGGGCCTCCGTGGGCCGGCGACACAGCGCTCGGGGGGCTCCCAGCAGACTGCGCCTGCCTGTGACTGTAGTCACGCCCTTGTTGCATGCCACAGACCGTAGATCTTGCATGGCAGAGACGTCAATACCCTGGCCGAAGTTGCTGGCAAGTTTCTCTTGAGCGGACGCCAGCGGGCGGAACTGACCGATATCCGTCAGCGAGTGCAAGACTTTGCGCTCCTGCTGCATCTGGCCATCCGTACCCACCTGTTGCATGCAAGAGACGGGATGCATCCCTAGAAGCCCCCAGCGTGATGGATCACAGGTGACGGTGGGACGCGCGCTGTGGGAGTGACGAAATGACCGATGGCCGGCCACGAACCTCGTCCGTGACCGGCCATCGCCGGATGAGCGCGTTGTGGAGCGCCGGGCCTGACCCTCCTCACTGGAAGGCGGGTACGACCTCCTTGATGAAGAGCTCGAGGGACTTCCGCTTCTCCTCGTGCGGGAGGCTGTTGTCGCACCAGAAGCTGAACTCGTCCACCCCGAGCGCCTCGTAGTGGCGCAGGCGCTCGATGACCTCCTGAGGGGTGCCGATCATCGCGGTGCGATGGAGCGAGTCGAGCTCGAACTCCGGCCGCTCAGCGAACTTCGACTCCGGGCTGGGCTCCAGGAAGCCATTGATCGGAGTGGTCTTGTTGCCGAACCAGGCGTCGAAGGTGCGGTAGAAGCGCGAGATCGCCTCGGCGGCCGGCCGCCAGCCATCGGGGTCGTCGGCCGGGTGGACGTGGGTGTGGCGCAGCACCATGAGCTCGGGACGTGGCACCTCGGGGTGGTTGGCGACCGCGGTCTCGAACTTCCGCTTCAGGTCCTCCACCTCCTCGTCGCCCTTCATCAGTGGCGTGACCATCACGTTGCAGCCCTCGCGTACGGCGAAGTCGTGGGAGTCGGGGTCGCGGGCAGCGATCCACATGGGCGGCGTCGGCTGCTGCACCGGCTTGGGCACGCTGGTCGAGGTGGGGAACTGCCAGATCGCGCCGTCGTGGGCGTAGTCCCCCTGCCACAGCTCCCGCACGGCCGGGACCAGCTCGCGCAGGTGCTTGCCACCGTCGGTGGCCGGCAGGCCGCCGGCCAGCCGGTCGAACTCGAACTGGTAGGCGCCCCGAGCCAGGCCGACCTCCGCCCGGCCGTTGCTGATCACGTCGAGCAGCGCGGTCTCACCGGCCACCCGGATCGGGTTCCAGAAAGGCGCGATGATCGTGCCGGCGCCCAGGCGAATGGTCGAGGTCTTCCCGGCCAGGTAGGCGAGCAACGGCATCGGGCTCGGGGAGATCGTGTACTCCATGGCGTGGTGCTCGCCGATCCACACCGTGCCGAAGCCGCCGGCCTCGGCCATCAGGGTGAGCTCGGACAGGTTCTCGAACAGCTGGCGGTGGGTGACCTCCTCGTCCCAGCGCTCCATGTGGACGAACAGCGAAAATCTCACGACTACTCCTGGTTCTCTCTGTGAGTGGCTCGGACGGCGTCCATCTCGCTGAGCGTGACGTCGCCGGTGGCCCAGTGCGCCCGCGGTACCTCGCGGACGATGACCCTGATGTGCTCGGACCTGGTGTCCGCGGTCCGCAGCACGGCTTCGTGGACCTCGCGCATCAGGCTCCTGACCTGCTGCGGGGTGCGGCCCTCCGCGAGGGTGATCTCGACGAGCGGCATGTCAGCCCCGCATCACGAACGGGTCGGCAACGGGGTCCTCGCTGGTGTTGATCCAGACGCTCTTGAGGCGGGTGTACTCCTTGATGGTCTCGGTGCCGTGCTCAACCCCGACGCCGCTGCTCTTGAAGCCCTGTCGCGGCGACATGGGTGACATCGCGCGGTAGGTGTTCACCCAGATGGTGCCGGCGTCGAGACGGGCGGCCATGCGGTGCGCGCGCGAGAGGTTGCGGGTCCACACCCCGGCCGCCAACCCGTACTCGGTGTCGTTGGCCAGCCGGACCACCTCCTCCTCGGTGTCGAAGGGCATCACCGCCGCCACCGGACCGAAGATCTCCTCGCGTACGACGCGCATCGAGTTGTCGACGTCGACGAGCACGGTCGGCTCGTAGAAGTAGCCGCCGAGACCGCCGTCGCTCGACCGGCCGCCGGTGAGGACGCGGGCCCCCTCGGAGCGGCCGAGATCGACGTAGCCGGCGACCTTGTCGCGCTGGTCCTCGAAGGCCAGGGGACCGAGCTCGGTGGCGTCGTCGAGCGGGTCGCCGATCCTGATGGTGCGGGCCCGCTCGGCGACGCGCTCGAGCAGCTCGTCGTGCACCGACCGGTGTACGAAGATCCTGCTGCCGGCGATGCAGGTCTGCCCGGCGGCCGCGAAGATCCCGGCCACCACGCCCATCGCTGCGTTCGCGACGTCGGCGTCCTCGAACACGATGTTGGGGGACTTGCCCCCGAGCTCCAGGGTGGAGCCGATGAAGCGACTGGCGGTGCTGGACGCGATTCGCGACCCGGTCGCGGTGCTGCCGGTGAAGGAGAGCTTGGCCAGCGCGGGGTGGTCGACGAGTGCCTGGCCCGCCTCCGCACCGTAGCCGGTGACGACGTTGACCGCTCCCGGGGGGAAGCCGGCCTCGACCGCAAGCTCTGCGAGGCGCAGGATCGTGGCCGATGTGTGCTCGGAGGGCTTCACGACGACGGTGTTGCCGGCGCAGAGGGCCGGGGCCAGCTTGCTGGTGGTGAGCGTCAGCGGCGAGTTCCACGGCGTGATGGCCCCGACGACCCCGAGGGGCTCCCGTGAGGTGTAGTTCAGGACCTGCCGGTCGGAGGTGGGGATGAAGCCGCCGTGGATCTTGTCGGCAAGACCGGCGTAGTAGTACCAGTACTCGGGCAGCGTCGCGAGCTGCCCGCGCATCTCGCGCAGCAGCTTGCCGTTGTCCTGGGTCTCCATGCGCGCGAGCTCCTCGGCGTTCTCCCCGATGAGGTCGCCGAGGCGGCGGAGCAGGTGCCCGCGCCGGGTGGCGCTGAGGTCTCGCCAGCGCGGGTCCTCGAACGTGTCGCGGGCGGTCTCGACGGCCCGGGCCACGTCGGCCGCGCCACCTCGGGCGGCCACGTAGTTGACCGCGCGGGTGGCGGGGTTGGTGCTCTCGAAGTGCTCGCCGCTGGCGGGCTCCACCCACTCGCCCCCGATGAAGTGCTGGAGCTTCTTGGTGTCAGGCATGGACCTCTCCTCCGATGAAGGTTGTCAGGCAGTCGACGAGCTCGCGGGGCCGCTCGACGGGGAGCATGTGGCGCGCGCCGGGCACGATCACCGCGCGGCAGTGGGGGATGGCGTCGGCCAGCCGGTGGGTCATCTCGGGCGTCGAGCCGGGATCGTCCTCTCCGGTGACGGCCAGGGAGGGCACCGCGATGCCGGCGAGCCCGGGCGCGATCTCGGCGTCGGCCGTGGCGAACACCCGGTAGCAGCTCAGGAAGCTGGCCGGGTCGTTGCGCAGCAGGGTCTCCTCGGTCCGCCGCGCGTCCGCGGGGCTGACGTCGGTGCCGTCGTACCACCGACGGACCGAGGCGGCCGCGCTCGCCGCGAAGTCCTGCTCGGCGACCGCGAGCCGCTTCAGCACGGCGTCGCGCTCGGCCGGCGTGCGACGGCACACGGAGCTGACCGACGTCAGGGTCGCGACGAGCTCGGGCCGGTGGACGGCCAGGTGCTGGGCGACCAGGGCGCCGAGGGAGAACCCGACGACGTGGGACCCCGGAGGCACGTCGCACGCGACCCCGTCGGCCAGGTCGGTCAGGGTCACCGGGCCGGGGGGGACGGGACGCGAACCGTGGCCGGGAAGGTCCGGTGCCACCACGTCGAAGTCGTCGCGCAGCAGCGAGGTGACCGCCGCCCACGTGGCGTGGTCGAGGCCCACCCCGTGCAGGAGGACCACTGTCGGCTTGTTCATGACTGCTTCACAACCGCTCGCCGGGTCACTGCTCGGTGGACAGGGCCGCCAGGCGCTGCTGCGGACGACCCTGCGCCGCTGCTGCCAACGCCACCACGATCTCGTCCTGGTGGGGCGCGTCCGCGATCCGTACCTCGATGGTCTGGTGGTGCGAGCGGATGGTGGCGTCGGTGATGTGCTTGAGCGGGATGTCGAAGACCACCCCGGCGGGACCACGCTTCTCCACGGCAGGCAGCAGGGTGGTGGCGTCGGCCGCCTTGCGGAAGTGGTCGCCGAACTTGAGCGTGTGGATCAGGGCCGAGCCGTGCTCGACCTCGCCGTCCAGCCCCACGATGGCCGCCTTGCCGTAGGCCTCGGCCGGCAGCTCCAGCGCGGCGAGCACCTGGGGTGCAAGCATCGCGCCTAGGTCGGACGCCGTCTCGTCGATCCCCGGACCCAGGTCCTCGACGAACCCCTGCCCGGCCCACGGGTTCTCGATCACCGCGGCCACCACGGCGACCCGCGCCGGCGGCCAGACCTCGCGGCCACCTTCGGTCCGGATCTCCTCGACGACGGTGACGATCTTGCGCACCTTCATGACAGAACACTCTCCAAGCTCTTGACGGTGATGACGGGGTCGGTCGCGCGGTCCCCGATGCGCGGATGGGGTCGCGGCCCGGTGGATGCCGCCGCCACGACGACGAGCTCGTCGGCGCGCGGGGCGTCCGGGACGCGGGTGCTGACGGTCTGGTAGTGGCTGCGGGTGGCGGCGTGCGTCTTGTGCCACAGCGGTACCACGAGCGGCTGCCCGGCCTCGGCGCGAGCGTCCGCGAAGCAGATGATCGACTCGCCCTCGAGGAACTCGCGCATCAGGTTGCCGAAGTACGGCGTGTGGATCAGCGCGCCGCCGTGCTCGATCTCACCGGCGGTCCCGACGATGGCCGCCTTGCCGAACGCCTCGATCGCGGCGACCCCACCGAGCGCGTCGGCGAGCCGGTCGGTGAGCAACCTTGCGAGCGAGGGAGCGATCTGAGCCACCTCCTCGGACAGGTCACGCGAGGGCCCTGTGCGCACCCAGGGGTTGCGCAGGACCGCCGCCGCGCTGGCCTGTTGCACCGGCCGCGCCGGCCGGGCACCGGCCTCGGTCACCAGCGTCTCCCGGTAGACCACCAGCTTGCGGAGACCGGGAACCGGCTTCGTCTCAGTTGCTTGCATGCAACAGGACGATAGACCGCCCTCTTGTATCGGTCAACCCATCCAGTCAAACTGAGCTCCATCACGATCCGAGACCAGGTTCTACTCGTCCGGCTTCTGACCAATTCACGCCTGAGATGCGGGTTGACTGTCCTGTTGTACGGGCCTGGGACGAGGAACTTGGCCGGATTCCATTGACATCATGAGGTGGCATGCCTAACGTCATGATGTATGCAACAGAGTGTTCAGAACAGTGAGGCTGAGGAGGCTCAGATGACCGAGCAGGACGAGCGGCGGGCCCGGATCGAGCGCGCCTGGCTAGCCGCGTGGGACCGAGGCGAGGTCGACGCCCTCGACGAGCTCCTGAGCGACGGCTACCAGCGCTGGAGCAGCGACCCGACCGCGCAGGGCCTCGCCGAGTTCAAGGCGTCGATCGTCTCGACCAGGACCGCCTTCCCCGACCTCGTCACCACGCTCGACGACGTACTGGTCGAGGGTGATCGTGCCGCTGTCCGCTGGCACAGCGACGGCACCCACGAGCACTCCTTCCTCGGCGTCCCGGCCACCAAGCGGCGGGTCTCGGTCAGCGGGGCGACGTTCGCCCGGTTCGAGGACGACCGGATCGTCGAAGAGTTCGTCACCTGGGACCCGCGGGCGCTGCTGACCGCGCTGGGCATCATCAGTGTCGGACAGGACCGTTGATCACGATGAGCACGAGCGCACCCGCCATGACAAGGAGCAAAGCGATGGCCACCAGTCCGACGCAGCCAGACCTGGACCTGATGAAACAGGTCAACCGGCAGTTCGTCACCGGAGTCACCGTGGTCACGGCCATGGACGACGACATGCCGCGCGGCCTCGCGGTCAACGCCTTCTCGAGCATCTCGCTCGACCCGGCGACCGTGATGGTGTGTGTCCAGCGCACGTCCTCCACGCACGACTGCCTCTTCCGTGCCCAGCACCTGGCGATCAACATCCTCTCGACCGACCAGGTGGACGTCGTCACGCGGTTCGCGTCGAAGTCGGCCGACAAGTTCGCAGGCCTCGACTGGACGCCAGGGCCCTTCGACAGCCCGCTCCTCGAGCGCAGCAGCGCCCAGATGGAGGTCGAGATCCGGGAGCGACTCCAGGCGAGCACCCACACGGTGTTCATCTGCCGGGTCGTCCACGCGGCATGCACGGATCGACACCCCATGGTCTACAGCGCCGGGCAGTTCTTCGACGGCGGCGCACTCGCGCCGCTGGCATGATGCTCACCTCGGACGACGTGAAGAGGAGGAACGCGGTGGCGGGCGTGAACGGGGCCGGTGCCGGCTCGATCCAGGGTCGGGTGATCAGCGAGATGCGTCGTCGGATCATCGCCGGTGAGATCGAGCCCGGCGTCAACCTGTCCGAGCTCGCGCTCGCCGAGGAGTTCGGCGTCAGTCGTACGCCGGTGCGCGAGGCCCTCAAGCAGCTGCAGACCGAAGGCCTCATCGAGATCCGGCCCCGCGTCGGCACTTTCGTGACCAGCCCGTCGCGTCGCGAGATCACCGAGCTCTTCGAGATGAAGGAGCTGCTCGAGGGCGCCGCGGCCAGGCTGTTGGCACAGCGCGGCCGCGTGCCGGAGATCGACCAGCTCGAGGAGAACCTGCGGCAGGCCGATCGCGCCGTCGCCCGCGACGACCGTGATCGCGTCGCCGAGCTCGTCCAGGAGTTCCACGACCTGCTCATCATCGGCGCGGACAACAGCAAGCTCGAGGCGCACTACCGCACGCTGATGAACCAGCTCGCCTACTCCCGGCTCGTCGCCACGTCCCTCAGCCAGCCGGGTCGGCCGGTGCAGTCCGACCGCGAGCACCACCACGTACTGGAGCTGATCATCGCCAAGGACGGCGACAGCGCGGAGCGGGTCATGCGCGAGCACGTCCGTGCTTCTCGACGAGCCCTGCTCACCGGCCTGCAGTCCTGACGCCTACCCGACCACGTCTCCGGCGCCCGCCCCCGCGCCGCACCCCGAAAGGCACCCCATGCCGCTCACGCCTGCCGTCGACCCCTCGATCGCCGACCTCGACCCTGCCCGCGCCCTGTTCATCGACGGAAGCTGGAAGCCAGCGACCACCACCTTCGAGGTCCGGGACCCGGGCAGTGGACGGGTGATCGCCGCGGTCGCCGACGGTTCCGCCTCCGACGCTCGATCGGCCGTCGACAGCGCAGCAGCGGCCTGGACCTCGTGGCGCTCGACGGCACCCCGCACGCGGGCAGACGTCCTGTACGGCGCTTACGAGCGGATGCGTGCCGACCTCGACCGCCTCGCCGGCCTGATCATGTCCGAGAACGGCAAGTGCGAGGCGGACGCCCGTGGCGAGGTCACCTACGCCGCGGAGTTCTTCCGGTGGTTCGCCGAGGAGGCGGTCCGCCCAGGCGGCGCCTTCGGAGAGTCGCCTGCCGGCGGCACGCGGACCATCGTCACGCACCGCTCCGTGGGCGTAGCCGCGCTGGTCACACCCTGGAACTTCCCGGCCGCCATGGCCACCCGCAAGATCGCCCCGGCACTCGCCGCCGGCTGCACCGTGGTGCTCAAGCCCGCCGAGGAGACGCCACTCACAGCAATGGCGATCGCCCGGCTGCTCGAGGAAGCGGGTGCGCCTCCCGGGGTCGTCAACCTTGTGCCGACGACCGACGCACCCACGGTCGTGTCGACCTGGCTGAGCGACAGCCGCGTCCGCAAGATCTCCTTCACCGGGTCCACCAACGTCGGCCGGATCCTGCTCCGGCAGGCCGCCGACCGGGTGGTGAACTCCTCGATGGAGCTCGGCGGCAACGCGCCGTTCATCGTCACCGAGGACGCCGACCTCGACGCCGCCGTCCAGGGTGCGCTGGTCGCCAAGTTCCGCAACGGCGGCCAGGCCTGCACGGCTGCGAACCGCTTCCTCGTGCACGAGGCGGTCCTCGAGGACTTCGGCGCTCGCTTCGGTGCGGCGGTGGAGACGCTGCGTACCGGGCCGGCAAGTGACCAGCGAGCCCAGATCGGACCGGTCATCTCCGCTGGCGCGGCTGCTCGCATCGAGCGGGTGGTGGCCGAGGCGGTGCAGGCCGGCGCCCGGGTGTCCCACCGCGCCCCCCTCGACCCCGACCTGACCGGCCACTTCGTGGCCCCCCAGGTCCTGCGCGACGTCACCCCCGACGCTGCCATCGCCTCCGAGGAGATCTTCGGACCTGTGGCCCCGATCATCAGGTGCTCCTCGGACGAGGAGATCCTCACTGTCGCCAACCAGTCGGAGTCCGGACTGGCCGCCTACGTCTACGCCGGCGACCTGCAGCGGGCGATGCGGCTCGCCGAGGGACTGGAGGCCGGCATGGTCGGGATCAACCGGGGCCTCGTCTCCGACCCCGCGGCGCCATTCGGGGGCGTCAAGCAGAGCGGACTCGGACGAGAGGGTGCCCGCGAGGGAATGCTCGAGTACACCGAGACCCAGTACTTCTCCGTGGACTGGCCCAACCAAGGCTGACCTCAGGTCCACATCCGTGGCTCGCTGCTGCACAGGAAGGTGATGGACACAGCGCCAACCACATGACACCGGCTCGCGGCGTTAAGACGCAGATCGACCCGTTCCGAATGACGATCCGGCTAGGGCGACAAGCGCCCTCGTCGGCCGGGCAGCGCGACCGACCTCAACTGGTGCTGTCAAGGATCAGTCGGGTCGCCTCATGCGGTGCGTCCCATTGTGGAAAGTGGCCACACCGCTCGAACCAGTGCAGCACCGCGTCCGGAAACAGTTCCGTCGCACGTGCGGCCTGCCTCGGCACGGTCACCAGGTCACGACGACCCCAACCGATCGTGACCCGGCCGGGCACAGTGCCGGCCGGCGCACCCTGCTGCTTGGGCCCCTTGGTCAGGGCGTCCAAGGCCGCGCCAGTCGACGGGGACTCAGCCAGCCCGCGCACATCCGGCAGCACGGTCTCGCGCGAGAGTGCCCAGGGCCGCGCCGACAACTGCGCCAACAGCAGCGTCCTTCCCACGGGGTTGCCCAGCAGTGCTGACAGCGTGCCTCGCAGCGCCCGGACCAGAGCGATCGATGGCCGAAGCGTGGCCCCGAAGACGGCGACCTCGCGGTCGCTCCAGAAACCACCCGGGTCCAACGCCACGGTGTCGCCGCCGACGCCTCGCCGTGCGAGCTCAAGCACCATTCGGCCACCCATCGACTGACCGACCGTCGACACCCCGTCCAGACCCTGTTCGCGGATGAATTCTGCGACGGAGTCGGTCAGGGTGGCGATCGAGACCTCGCCGGTCAAAGGAGGCGACTCGCCGAAACCCGGCAGGTCGACGGCGATGACCTCACGGCTCTCGGCCAGCTCGTCGATGATCGGGGACCAGGATCGCCATCCAGCGCCCAGACCGTGCACGAGCAACAATGGCCTGCCGCTTCCGCGGCGCGCATGGTTCAACGTCATTTCTTGAACGCTAGCCCACGCGGAAATCTGTGCATCGCCACCGCAAGACGATCCGCAACGAAACACACTCCACCGCTGCTAGATCCGGACGTTTGAAGGCGACCGGCGCTGAGCGCCCTGACTTGCCGGTCCATGCAGACCGGGCTGCGTCGGCTGTTTGGCCCGCGCCGACAAGCGGCGAAGTGACGCACCTCGGCCGTGCCGTCGACGGCGACGAAGCCCACGGTGACACGACCGGGGGCTTGCTGCTCTCAAGGCCGAGGGTCACAGACCCTGGCAGATGCCAGCGGCAGGCGCTTGGGCCTGGGTCCAGACGTTCACCGCGTCGTTGTAGGCCTGTGTGCCACGACGAAAGCGCTTGTTGGATCCGATGAATAGCCAGCCGGTGGGGAAGAAGCACAGCACAGGGGAGACCTGGTGGCTCGAGCCGGCCGCACGCAGCGCATCATTCATTTGGTCGGCCAGGCCGTTGTTGGCAAAGGGCTGCAGGAACCGAGCGAACCTGAAGCCGGCGCCGCCCTGGCCGGGACGCTCATTCGATTGAGCGATCCTCTTCGCTCTGGCGATGCCTATCGTGAAGAGGTTGACGATCCAGCTGAGCGGGGTGTCTCGGCGGTTCATGCTAGGAAGGTCAAGCGCGTTTGATGCGTCCGGCAGCCGAGCGCGAGAAGTCGATTTCCGGGCCTGGGGCCGACTCGATGTCGTCGAGTTCGGGCATGCTCTCGTTCGCCGAGCACGGGCGGATGCTCGCGCCGGACTCGCCGCTGGCGACGTCGGTCGCCCTCGCTGACGTGGTGGGCGTCTATCAGGCCGTGGCCGACCTCGGAGAGGAGATCCAGCACCTCGAAGACACCGACATGGTGGGGACGCTGGACGAGGATCTGCCGGAGCCGGACGTCGAGTGGGTCGACCCCGACGTGTCGCCGGACGACGACCGCCGGTTCCCGAACGATGTCGGGACGAGGCGTAGGCTGCTGCGGCGTCTGGAGGCCCGTCCGCGCCCGGTGGAACATCACCACGGCAGCACCCGATGCGGTGCTGGGCCGGGATGCGGCTGCCCTCGGCGTAGAACGAGCCGTAGCCGTCCCCGAGGTCGGGACGCTCCACCACAAGATCGGGGGACGCGCAAACACGCCCAAGCATCGAGCCCGACCCTCGCACGCTGCTTGGGGATCTTCCACCCGGCGGGCAGACCCCCGACGCCCCTGTGCCCGCGCCGGGGGGTCTGCTCTGCCGTCATACCAGACGGCCAGAATCGCTGCCTGGGGGTACAGCCAGCGCGTGAGGAAACGTGTGCCCCCGAGCGGCCAGCGCCCGCCTGCTGTCAGCGGCGACCTGACAGCAGGCAGCCGGTCAGTGCTCGTGGACCGTGCGGGAAGGGAGGACATGGGGCCGGAGGGTTCGGCCCGGTGGTGGGGGGAAGTCGGAGCCGAACCCTTCCGCGCAACCCAACGGGGCTGAGTGGCGCGGTGATACCAATCCTCGCTGGGGTCTTCAGTTTGCCCGTCATCGCAATGGGTGAAGTTTCAACGGAGATCTGACGACTCATTGCCGGAACCGCAATTCGGGCATATCGCAACGGTGTCTCCGATCAGCGTGGCGCTCCGCAGTCCCTTGAACAACAGGAACGAGCAAGAGCCACAGAGCAGGTCGATGTCGCCCGAGCTGAAGAAGAGAGGTCCCACCCGACGCTGGTTGTCGCGCCGGACCACGGCACGCTCCCCCAGGTCACGGACGGGGATGACTCGCATGAGCTCGGCATCCATTGCGACAGCATCGGAAACGGTGGGCGACACTCGTAGGGGCCAACGGTCCCGCCCTTGGGTCAAGCGACCCCGCCTATCGACACGCAACCCGCGTCGGGGTTTCACTAGAGAAACCAGCGGAGGAAACGGGGATCATGCGCGCCAAGACCTGCCTCAGCGGCGCCCTCGCACTGGCGGTCATCGTTGTCGGCGCCACGAGCTGTTCCGGGGACGAGACTGGCAGCGCTAAGGACGCACCCTCGTCGTCGCAGCCGGTGTCGCAATCCGCCACATCGACACCGACCTCGTCGCCGTCGCATGCGGACCACAACGCGGCGCTCGTCCTCGCCGTCCGCCGCGAGGCCAAGGCGCAACTCGAATGGATGAAGCCTGACTGGTGGGACAACATCACGGGCTACGAAGCGGATGGGACAGACCTGACCGTCAAGACATCGCTGTTCCCGAAAGCGTCCAACGCCGCCACAGCGAAGAAGATCGCCGCATCGTTCTCCACCCTCTCGGGCTCGAAGGGGATTCCCCGAGGCTTGTTCGTGACCGTCAAAGCGAGCAATGGAGATCCGTTGGCGACGTTTGAGCAGCCGTAGCAAGGAGGTGAGTGACCGTGGCCGAGGTACGGGCGTTCGACGCCGCGATGCACGTGGGAAGAGCAAGTGAGACGCGATGTGGGCAGGGCGGCTCCGACAATTGCGCCACACCACCTGCGTTCACCGTGGTCGGACCAAAGCAGACGATTTCAGCATGTGACGTCCATCTGGCTGGAGCCGTTCGAGAGGCCGATGGGATGCCGCGCCGGTGAGCCCAGCGGCTGGGCCACGACCTTACTGGGGTTTGAGGTCGCGGCCCAGCCTTGCTCGAGGGTGTCAGGCTGGGCGCAAGCTTCTCATCGGCGGCCTGGAACGGCAGCAACGTGGTCTTAGTCATGGTGCACTCCCGGCGATCAGAGTCCACGCCTCGGCCACGGATCGCGACGCGCGACGTGAGGCGCCCTTATGAACGAAGGGTCTCGCTTCCAAGGCGCCACTGGGCGGCGATAAGACTCACCTTCGACGCGAGCGGATCGTGGTACACCCGATGCCGCAGCGCACGTTGTTTGCCGAAGAGTGCGTTTCGACGTTCCACCGGCCATGAAGGTCGGCCACGGTGAGGGCGGGCTCGCCCCTGTCCCGATCCGGTCAGGAGATGGGTTGACCCGCCCGCGGCCAAGCGCCGCGAGCGGGTCGTGTCGCGGTCAAGGAGTCAGGGGACGTCGGCGGTGAACATGAACAGCTCGGTGCCGTTGGTCTCGTCGCCGTTGTCCGGCGCGGCCCACAGCGTGAGGTGCTTGCCGTCGGCGGCCATCTTGACCGGGTTGCGGGTCATCACGTGGCCCGCGGCGGTCCACTTCTGGAACGGGAACTCGTGCAGCACCTCGTGCGAGTGGAGGTCGACCAGGGCCAGCCCGCCGAGCTCGTACGTCGCGTTGTTACCGCCCGCGCTCGGGGTCTGGCCGAGGTTCGCCACGCCGCCGCAGATCGCCTTGGCGGTGTCGACGTACTGGCAGTCCTGGTAGTCGATGAAGTGGCTGGGGTTCAGCCAGCTGCGCGTCTCCTGCCCGGTGGGCGTCCAGTCGTAGAACTTCCGCGAGCCCCAGTTGTTGCCGACCAGGTCGCCGGTGGTGTCGTCCTTGACGATGCCGCCGATGTGGTCGTTGACGCGGAACTGCTCGGAAAGCTTGAGGTTGCTGGCGTTGACCTTGTAGATGATCGAGGAGCTGTCGGGGCGGTACTCCGCGACCGGCACCCAGACGTTCTCCCCGTCGTAGTCGATGCCGCCGGGGTGGTACATGTCGCCCTCGCCGAGGGTGATGTCCTTCTGCAGGTTGCCCTCGCGGTCCATCACGAACAGGTGGCCGACGCCCTTGCCCGGCGTGCGGTCGTAGCCGTTCACGGGACTGGGGTACTTCTGCGTCGGCTCGATGATCTGCACGGCCGACAGGAAGATGTGCTTGTCGGTGATCGCCAGGCCTCGGTGTGGTAGGTCTGGAAGTTCAGGTGCAGCTTGTCGACCTGGTTCCACGCGGTGCTGCGGGTGACCTCGTTGAAGTCGTTCGCGAGCGGGCCGTCGGTGGTGGCGCCGGCACCAATAGCGCCGTTCGCGAAGAACGCGGCGCCGCCGATGGCGAGGGCCAGCGCGGCCGTTCGGCCAGGGCGCGCACGGGATCGGGGCATGTCTTCTCCTTGTCGGGGGAGCTGCGACGCTCGCAAGGCGTGGTGAACCCCGAGCGACCGGGGAAAGTCGCCGACGCGAAGACGCGGTCAGGCGGCCGTGACGGTGGACACCATGTCGCCGCAGCAACAGCACTGCCGTATTCAAACCAGTCGTTCGACGCGTACGGCTCCTGACGTCCGGGCGCCTACGACCGCACATCGGCTGGTCCCCGTGTCCGGCTGGCGGCGGAATGACGCCAGTAGTGGCAGCGCGGATCGCAGCCCAGACTCCGAAACCAGACCGGGGTCAGAAGGATTCGGTGAACGCGTTCCCCGCAGTCGTTTAGCCTCAGCGAGTGACGACTCAGCACATCGGTGCGGCCGGCGAGCTACTAGTGCAGTATCGCTTGCTCAAGGTCGGCATCGACAGTGCGCGTTTGACCACGGATGCGGGCATCGACTTGGTCGTCTACGCGCCAGGAAGCGCCGAGGCCACAACTGTTCAAGTGAAGAGCAACCTCTCTGCCAGACCTGCTGGCGGGAAGGGACAGTTGAGCAGAGGATGGGACTTTCCGCATACCTGCCCCGCCCAGCTATTGGCGCTGGTAGCGCTTGATGTGGACCGCGTCTGGCTGTTCACCCTGGCGGAAGCACGCGAGCTGGCGCAGCAGCATTCCCCCAAGGGAGTTCGGAAGCTGTACTGGTTCGTGGAGCCGCCGGCTGGGGGCGCCGGCGGCGCCCGACATGAAGCAGAGATGGCTCAGTACTTGCTCGAGGATCGGGCGGAGCAGCTCTTCCCACACTGAGCGTGTTCGGTCCAGCACCACCCTGACGCGGCGGAAAGACGCAGGCCACGGGTGCCGGAGACGTGGCGGAACACCCCAACCGCGCCTGTGGCCCAAGAGTCTGGAGCGGCTGTTCGGCGTGCGTCCATCGGCCCTACGAGACGGTGTGGCCCCAGACCAGAGTGCCGTCTGGGTTCTTGTACGTCCAAGCCGCCGACGGGTGCTGCAACCCGAACTTCGTCACCTCGGGCTCAACCAGGGTACGGAACGTCGCCTTCAACAGCGGAAGCTGCGTGTCCAGGTAGTCGGACGTTGCTGCCACGTCGACCCGAACCTTGTACACGTAGACGAACTCAATTCCGCTCGGATAGACCGGGTTGATCCGGATCGATGTGAACATCTTCCGGAACTACGGACTCCACAGCCCAGGCAGCTGCTTTCGGGCCGCTGCAACGTAGGTGTTCAGCTCGCCTCTTGACGAGCCGACCGCGTCGACCGGCTTCGCCTGCTTGGTCTGCACACGCGCACTGGGAGCGGCTTCCTCCGCCGTCAGCACATTCGACTTGTCAGTGGCGCAACCGGCCAGTGACACGGCGGTGAAACAGACAGCGGCGGCAGCCAGTGCCCTCGACGAACCAGGCCTGAACATTGCGCCTCACCCCGAAACGACTTCCGACTCGGTGAGGGTAGCGGGACCGACCGCGCCGCGTACGCCAAACCACAACGACAGATTCACCGGCGCGAAGAACACCCGGCGAACCGGCCGGACCATCAGGCGCACAATCCACCTCGCGCACGCGAATGGCCAACGATCAGCATCTCAAACGCGTTCGATGCCCTCTTCGTCAGCTCAACGACCACTGGCGGCAGATCGTTGAATGGGCTTGCGGCCTCGCAGACTAGCGCCGCCGGCCCGTCGCAACCGGGGTGATAAGACGCACTACCGGAGTGCGGCGCATCGCTGCATGCGGACGCTTGCTCAAGAGCGGCCGACCTCGGAGCGCACCGCACTTCATACGTGACCGCAGGTCTTGGAGATTGACCACGTCCGGTTGCCAGAGTCCGTGCGTTTCGCTGGGCGTCTGCAAGTTTCACACCAGAACTTGTTATGCAGCAGTTCCACTCGGTGAGCGGAGTCCAAAGCCTCGGCGTCAGACAGCCCATCGGCCCAAGCTGTGAAGTGAGCCCCAGCGATGTTTCGAAGGAATTGCGAATGGCCCAGTTCTTCTGCAAGCGACGCCACCTCGGAGTCTGTGCATGCGCGAAGTGCGGCCTGTACTCCGGGCCACAGATCGCCAATCGTGTACTTATCCTCCGCCTTCCGTCTTACGGAGACTTTGCACCATATCGAAAGGTGATGGCACAACGCTTCAAAAGTTCGCCCTGCAGTCCCAGCGACCACAACGGCCGAGGCGGCACTCTGCACCACTTGATGTAGGTCTCGGAGGTGGCCCGGGTTGACGCCGATCACTGTTGGGGTCGATCCGAAACCGCTGCTCCGGATCTCGAGTGCTTGAGTGGGTTTGCCGGTCTCGTTTAAGCAGCGCTGGGCGATCTCCATCCATAGACGATCATGAACCGTCATTACCATCTGCCAACCTACGAGTCTATTCGCAAGGTGTTGAAGTGCTCTTGATCGTAGCGGCGCGTCGATCGACTGGAAAACATCGTCCAGGACAATGAATTTCGACTGGCCTCGTTCGGCGCAGGCGACGTGCACCTCGAGCAGGATCAGTAGTGCGAGTAGATCGAGATGTGCCTCACTCAGGACCTCTTCCGGAAGAAGTTCCTTACCCGTGTCCCGGATTAATCGGATCTCGAGTGCCCCAGTCTCTTCAAGGACGAATTGCACCTCCGCCACCCAAGGCTGTTGGGTGATCGAGCGATAGTCCTCCGAGACGCGCGCTCCAACGTCTTCAAGAATTTCCTGCAGCGCCGAAAAGTCACGTGGACTACGCCGGCGAGCGGCGTTGGCCAGGGGTGTCAGGTCCAGTACCTGGCGCAGTGCTTGCTCGTACCTGTCGAGTAGAGCGGAAGTTGCAGGGTCGAGCGCCCGCCCAGGAGCACCGTGGAGGACGATTGAGGCCGCGTTCCGCAGACTTTTCATCCCTGCCGCGTGAGTTGGGAGGGAGTAGTCGGTGGTTGCTCTGGCAAAACGAAAACCCACTGGTATCAACTTGCGAACGGCGACGTCGGCCTCCATCAACCGAACGTTTGCTCTTGCGTGCTCCTCGATAGATTGTTCGTCTGCTGCTGTGCGGACACCCTCGGCCGGGGCTTTCAAGTAGTCCCAGAAGAATTCTTGGCGCTGGACCGGTGGGATTTGCCAGAAGACTTCGACAGCGCTGCGCCGAATAACGATTGGGGCGTACTCATAGGCCGACATGACGCGCGCGCGATCCAAGTACGTAGGCGGCGGATTCGATTCACCTTTACTCCACGATGGGACCCGATTGCCACGCCTGAATTTCTCGCCCGACGAAAGCTGAACCTCCACGCAGGGAAAACTCTTCTTACCCGCGCTCATGTTTCGTATCTCGCGCCTGATCTTCGTTCCGTCTCGAAGTCGCCTGCTAACCACGCCTCGGGTCGCGAACTCGAACGCATCGCATATGGACGACTTGCCACTCCCGTTCTCGCCGTAGAGCAGTAGGCTACAAATAGCTCCGTCGCCGGGGCGAGTCATTACGATCGTCGTCGCCTGCCGGACCCCTCGGAAATTCTCTAACTTGATCTCAGTAAATGACACCGCAATCCTCCCCGTTCAGATACCGATCCGCTCGAGGCAATTCCTGCGGCGCCGGCACAATAGACTCCTCGACCAAGTTCGTTTCAGCGAAGACTTTCATGGTCGCTCGCGGCTCAGCGTCTGTACCCGAGCGCAGAGCGTCAAGCCCTAGGAGACCTGATGGGAAACGCGACTGTCCAGCGCTGCAGTGATGCTCTTGTGCAACTCCTGCACCCTCCTCTTGGCTCTTGGCTCTTGGCTCTTGAGCAGAGGAGCAGATCCTTCCTAGTTTCGCAAGGCGCGTGGGCGAGTGTCTGACTCGTCGCGGTCGCCCGAGTCTCGACCTCGCCTCGCGGAGGCGCTAGGGCAGTGCAGAGCCATCGGGCGAGTAATCCACGCGATGGCTCTTAAGACCGGTGTCCTGACGGCCCCGTTCGCGCCAACAGGACTCACGAGGCGATCATGAACGTTGCAGCCTGTCGAGGGCAGGCGCCTGTATGGCGAGAACCGAATACGAACGCAACGGTTCCCCCTCTCACGCTCATAACCATCGTCGAGGGAGGCAGCGGCAGGAGGGGCTCGACACGCATCCAGTTGACGGTGTTCCGAGAAGGCCGCGGCTTCCGCCCATTCCGACTCAAGGGATAGACAACGACTCGCACGTCCGCGGGTCATGGCGACTACTGCCCGCTCCCGTCGACAGTCTCGCACGAATCGTGCGCTGTCACGCGCGGCGCAATGACGCACGTCGGTCGGCGTTCACCGGCTGCTCCAATCACTGTCGCCGGCGAGCGATAGCGGGTCGCCGGCCGCCTGGAGCGACCGGTCAGTTGGACGTGTGGCGACTGACCAACAATCGCAACATCGTCTGGCACGACTCGACCTACGCCGCCCAGACCCTCGACTCCACCAATCACTCGACCAGGTCTGGCTGACCAGCGTCGAGTTGCGGGCGGGTCAAGGAGCCGAGCGACTTGCTAGACGGCTTGCGAGGATTGCGACATCCCGGCCCGCAGCCTGAACGTCGCCGGCAACGCGTTCGGGCCGGAGGAGGCGCCATGGGCGCTGACGCTCGGTGAGGAACGGACCGACTCATGCGGTTTGCCGGGCACTGGCCGGGTGTCACCGCGACGCCTGTGGCATGTTCCCAAGTATGGGTAACGGGGATGTGTACGTCGTCTGGGGCTACATCGCGGGCGCGGTGTTGCCGCCGAACCTCGAGTTTGACGGCCCGGAGGGCGGCGACTGGCTATGCGTCACCCAGGATGTGCCCGACTCGTTCCGGCGACTGGATCCTCCCGGGGTGGTCGAGGCACAGCTCGGCGGCGGTACCTGGGCCACCGGGACGGGTCGGCGGACTCGAGTTCGGTCCGCAGCGGTATTCAAGGTCTCCGTTCGGGTTGTGGATCCCGACGACGCGATGCGCACCGCCGAGGCGGAGGTGCTCCCCAGGCTCCTGGCTGTCGTCTCGGCGATGACCGGTTCACCAATGTTCGGCGCACCAGTGGCATTCCACGCCGCCAACGAGCCAGAGCAGTGGCTGCCCCGAAGGAGCGACGCGTGGGTGGACGCCTTCACACCCCGGCAATTCAAAGCCGAGGAGGCCGACCCCGACGAGTGGGCGGGGGTGGTTTGGGCGGCACAGCACGACTACACCGCCCGGCACGCGGCGGTCGACATGTATGTCGCGAACAACCGCTACCTCTCACACGGCGATGACGCAGCCGACGTGCGGACGGCCTTGCTGACCTACTTCTTCGTACTCGAGCGCATCGCCGACCGGATCGGCCGGTTCTTCCCACCCAAGCCAACTCCCGACGAGTCGGCGCCCCTGGTTGAGACTCTGGAGAAGGCTCTCGACCGGGCGACGTCGGTAGAGCAGAAGGTCGAGTGCGTCCGCGTCGCCGCACAGAAGCTGCAGGCGCTCCACTCGCGCGGGATCAAGCGACGCGTGGTCGAGGCCGGCGGCACCATCGACGTCGACGAGAACGTCGTTCGTACAGCCGGGCAGTTCGCCGACCTGCGCAACTCGCAGCTCGGCCACGTTCCCTCCGCAGGAGAGACGGCGAAAGACTTGGTCGGCTGGCTCCCGAAGGCACAGCAATGCGCCCACGCCTACCTCTCGGCGTATCTGCGCTGGGTCGAAGGTCGCGACCAGGCGGCGTCGGACTGATCCGAGCGGGACGACTGGGCACGGCCGTGGGCGCGGACATGGTCTAAACGCGGTCCACACGCACATCGAGCTGTAGTGACCGGTAGGTCCCGTCCTCAGCCCGCGGCGCACCACAGCGCAAGAGTTCACCGCAGATGACGTTGCCGAGGTGTAGCGACTGTGCCGCGCCGTTGCGGCGGAAAGACGCGACCTCGAAACGCACTCGCAGCGGGGCGGTCTCAATTGGTCAGCGCAACACTTCCTTGATTCGAGGAGGTTGCGATGGGACGTGGCTATCACCGGGTGACGCCGGCTGTTGAGGATGAGATCTGGGCTCGTCTGCGGGCGGGCTATGCGGCCAAGCCGACGGCTCGTGCGTTGGGGCTGTCGACCAGCGGAGTCCATGGCTACCTGGTGCGGTGTGGCGGGATCCGTCCAGCTGCTCGACGGCGTTCGACGGGCCGGTTGAGTCTGCTCGAACGCGAGGAGATCTCCAGGGGTCTGGCAGCGGGATGGTCGTTGCGGACGATCGCGGCCGGCTTGGGCAGGGCGCCGTCGACGGTGAGTCGTGAGGTCGCGGGCACGGCGGGCGGAGTCGGTACCGCGCGGCGAGGGCAGATGAGCAGGCGTGGGCTCGAGCTCGGCGTCCCCAGACCTGCAAGCTGGCCAGCCGGCCGCTACTGCGTGACATCGTGGCGGAGAAGCTGAGGCAGCGGTGGTCACCGCAGCAGATCGCGGGTTGGCTGAAGGCCACCTACCCAGATGAACCGGAGATGCAGGTGTCGCACGAGACGATCTACCGCACCTTGTTCATCCAGTCCCGCGGTGCGCTGCGCAAAGAGCTGACCGCCTATCTGCGGACCAAGCGAGTACTCCGGCGGTCGGCAGGGATCCGGCTTCCTGATGGTCGTGGTGGCCGGCCCGGGATCCTCAACATCTCCGAGCGACCGGCTGAGGCCGACGACCGTGCGCTGTGCCGGGTCATTGGGAGGGCGACTTGGTCTTCGGCAAGGGCATGACCCCAGTCGCGACTCTGGTCGAACGCTCGACTCGGTTCGTAATGCTCGTCGCGCTGCCCAACGGCCACAAGGCAGATCTGGTCGCAGACGCACTGGCTGCGAAGATCACGAACCTGCCAGCAGCGCTCGACCAGGACTTTGACCTGGGACCAAGGCCACGAGATGCCGAGCACGCCAAGTTCACTCAAGCCACCGGAGTCGAGGTCTACTTCTGTGATCCCAAGTCACCGTGGCAACGCGGGTCGAACGAGAACACCAACGGCCTGCTTCGCCATACCTGCCCCGCACCCTCGACTTCCGGACCCTGACCCAAGCGGACTTCGACGCCATCGCCGACGAGCTGAACGGACGACCTCGACAAACCCTCGGCTTCAAGACACCATCCCAAGCACTAGCCGAGGTGTTGCGTTGACCGCCTGAGCCCGCAGGCAAATGAGTGCGACCAATCAGGCACCATAGCCGTTGGTGTCTGCATTGCAGTCAAAGACGAACGGAGAACTCGATGTCGCCACGTGCAGTCGGACACCATGGAGAGAACGGCGACGAAACCATCGCCCGGTTCATCGTCGAGATGACCCTCGGCGTACGCGTCTGCTCCTACGACGACCGGCGTGGCCAGAGCCTCCCGGACGCCGTCATTCACCGCGCTGGTGGTGTTCCACTCGAGATCGTGTCCGACCCGAACAAGGCGGAGAATCAACTCGCCAATGCGCTGGAGAAGTTCGGCCGGCGCAAGCAGTACATCGGTCTCCAGCACGGCTACTGGGTCTCGCTGACGTCCAAGGCCAGGGTCAAGGATCTGACGTGGCTCGAGAACACGTTGCGTGACCTCGAAGACCCCGCCAAACGCGACCTGGTACCGAGAAGGACTGAGCAGTACGAGTTCATCGCGCCGTTCGACAGGTTCGCACCCGGTGAGGTCCGGTTCATGATCGGTTCCGGTGGAGGGCGACCCATCACGGACGGCCCGGGCGTCGTAGCCGCAGCCTGTGCAGTCCTCGCTCGCCCGGGGTACGCGGACGTGCCAAAGAAACTCAGCGAGTTCGGTGGCCCCGAGCGGCACGCCGTCCTGACAGTCGACAGCGAGAACGACCCCGTCTTCGAGTGGCTCCGGAACGCAACGTCCGACGACCTTGACCAGCTCCCGCCGCCGCAGTTGGACCCCGAGATCACCCACCTCTGGATAACGCCACGGTGGCTACCCGCGCTCAGCCTTCACTGGGACCCGGCAGCCGGGTGGCGAGGAACCGAATGGGAGTGGGTCCACGTCTCCGAGGTCCTCGACACGTGGGACGACCCCGAGTGCACCGAGGCCCACGAACCGCACTGATTCGACGTCAGGTCAGCGGTTCGCCCAAGTCGGTGAACACCGCTTCCTCGTCCGGCTTGTCGACCAGGACCGACTGGCGACTGCGACGAGGGCCGTCAGGCCCCACCTTGAAGGTCTGCCCAGCAGCAACGGCGTCGTCCGCGACCGTCACTGCCCTCAAATAGCCCCAAGCACCGCTCACAGGAATTGCGCGACCGTCTTTGCGCCGCTTCTCAAGGTCCGGGAGTTGCGGAGGAATCCACTCCGCATCGCCCAGCGCAGCAAGATCGTCGACGCTCAACTCCGCTGCCTTCGCCCGGGCATGGTCGTACGCCTCGACGATGAGCTCGTTCACGACAGTCAGCAGCTTCGATGCGAGCAACTGCAACTGCCCGAACGCCTGCGGAGCGACCGCTTGTCGGTACAGAGCGATGTCTAGGCCCCACACGGTGCCGTCGGGGCGGACGATGATGCCGACGTTGCCATCCTCATACGCGCTCACCGGGTGCGCCAGGTGCTTGTCTCTGATTAGGAGCATCAGCTTGTGCACCTCGACCGCCGCGTCCGCCTGTTCCCCAGCAGAGCGCCGAACGTGCTCGTCGCTCAACCGGGTACGCACACCGCCGGCGAAGCAACGCGCGTACGTGATGACCGCGGTCGTGTAGTAGCTCTGAAGCCAGACGCGTCCACGCTCATCAAGCGCTTGCACCGACTCCGGGTCGCCGCCCAAGAGTTCGAGAGCTGCAAGGCAGGTGTCGTTGACGACGTTGAGGTCTTCCTTGATGCCAGCTAGGCCAATAAGCCGCTCGGCGCCCTGGAGTTGGTTGCCGCTCTTCACGGGGAGATCCACAGCGAAAGGCTAGATGTTTCATCTCAACAGGTTGTTGAGTGCTTCCGCGCTACTCGCGGCAGTTGAGCACGCTGGTCCGGGTTTCACTGGGCGGCAGACGCCGGGCTCGAACCACGCGGACATCGGCAGGTCCGGTAAGTCAGCTGCGCCGGCAGGCGGCGGAGTGACGCACCTGTGTGGCCCGCACTCAAAGAGGCCGATTGTGTGCGTGTTCTCTTCGCTTAGTGGGGATGAACTCGGCGGAAGACGTAGGTGAGCGAGCCGCTTACCAAACCGAGTGCGAATCCCAACAATGACGCGGGTACTCCCAGCTCGAAAGTTGCGGCCCAGGCAGTGGGCCAGTAGGCGTTGATGCCGACCACCAGCCCGACGATCCCACCGGTAATGCCGAGAGCGACTGCACCGATGGCGGCATGGCGCAGAGGGACTGGCAACTCTCGGAACAGTTCCCGCACTGCTCGTGGGATTCGATCCACGCAGATGACTATGACAGAGCCCAGCGGCACGAGGCTTCGAACGACCGCACATGGCATATGAGGTGCTTCGTGCATGGCCTGCCGGGGAACTCAGGCTCTCCGTCAAGGCGGGATGGATGCCGCGGCTCGTCTCAGACGCCGGCTACGTAGGCTGTGAGGAAGTGGACGCCGTGTCGGTCGAGGTTGCCGCGGGCGCGGTCGTAGTGCTCGGTGGTCCTGGGGTCGGCGTGGCGGGCCAGGATCTGCGCGTCTCGCAGGGGCACGCCGGCGTCGAGCGCGTTGGTGATGGCGGCGTGCCGCAGCGAGTGCGGGCTGATGTGTCGAGGGATGCCCGCGACCTTGGCGATCCGCACGACCATCCGGTATGCGTCGCGACGGTCGATGGGATTGCCCGAGATGGGTCGCAGGACCAGCGGTCCCTCGATGCGCTGGCCGCGGCAGGCCTCCAGCACCCGGAGCACCGGGACGGTCACGGGCATGGTGGCCGGCTTGTCGCCCTTGCCGACCAAGTGCAGAACCCGGTGTCCGCGCAGCGTCTCCTGGTAGTCCTCGATGCGGACGGCGGCCGCCTCGGAGGCCCGCAGGGCGTTGATGCCGAGGAGGTAGGCCAGGGCGCCGTGGTGGACGGTGATGGTCTGGGCGACCTGCAGGAAGCGGATCAGCTCGAGCCGGTCCAGCCCCTGGGTACGGGACTCATCGGCGTGGACCTTGGGCAGCCGCGCATAGACGGCCGGGTCGGCCGGGATCAGTCCGTCGATGTGGGCGAACCGGAAGAAGCCACGCACGGCGTGCATGGAGGTGTTCACCGACGAGGGCATGAGGCCGGCCTCGCCGAGGTGGCGGATGTAGAGCTCCACGTGCGCCCGCTGGATCCCGACCAAGGGGTCGAGACCGTTGGTTTCGCACCAGCCGAACCAGCGACGCAGCTGGTATGCATACAGGGCGTGGGTGTGCCCGGCATATCGGGCGAGGTAGGAGACGGCAGCCAGTTCGGCCTGGCTCATCGCCTCGGGCTGGAACGGCAGCAACGTGGTCTCAGGCATGGCGCACTCCCGGCGATCAGAGTCCACGCCTCGGCCGCGGATCGCCACACGCGAGTGAGGCGCCCTTATGAACGAAGGGTCTCGCTTCCACGCGCCGCTGGGCGGCAAAGACGCTGGTTCGGATACCGCGACGTGCGGTGGTCATCGGCATCTTCTGGGAGTCTTCGGGCATGGGGTTGACGACCTCGTTCGTGTACACGCGGACGGACCGTGGCTGGCGCGGTGTCGAGGATGGATCCGTCGAGGACGTTTCGGTGCTCCCCTCGCGACCGCTTCTGGCCGTGCGGATCGAGGATTCCGACTGGTGCCTCCTACTTGGGCGCTTTCCAGACGGTCGGGAGTGGTCCTGGATGTACGGGGAGCCTGCGGCGTTGAACTTCGCGGCAGCCCATCGCTGGCTATCGAGCGTGGACCCCGATGAGCTGGAGGACACCTTGACGGAGCGGGCCGCTGCGTGTGCGGAGGAAGTGGTGGCATGGGGTGCCGCCAGCGGCCTCGCGGACCTGGATCGGGGTGCGGTTGAAGGGGCACTCATGACACATGACGTGTTCGCTGAGACCGGCTGGTGGATGCTGCGCTCTCTGTTGGGCCTGGACGGTGTCGAGACGGAGATGGTCGACGAGGGTGAGCCCTACGTCATCTCGGTCCCGTCGGCCGACATCCCGTCGCCACGGCCTCCGCGGGCCATCGCGCTGGACCACTCCTCTCCGGGGTGGGCGCACCTGAACGCAGGGGATTTGATGGGGCGGTTCGGTGAGCCACCCTGCCTCGTGGAGTGGCATCGAACGTTGTACCTGGCGACCGATCCACCGGTGACCCTGTTCGGATGTGACGAGTCGCTGCTCGCGCAGGTGACCGGTGCGACCGGGGACTGGGTGCAGGTCCCGGAGCGGCACACTGGCTCCCTCACCGCGGCCGCGACGTGGGCGCGGACCCATGTCGGGACTCCGGGCGCGGGGGTGCCGGACGGCCGCCCGCCGTTGCTGTTCGAAGTGATTGACGGCGCCGACCGCGGCAGCGTCCAGTCTGGTGCTGGATCGGGTGTCGACTGGCAGTTGCACGCGATCGCGCCTCCGCTCAGCGCTTCCCTGGTGGTGGAATGGTCCGAGGGCGCGGACCCGGCGGCCGTCGCGGATGCGCTGGCCGTGGTGCACGAGCGGGTGGTCATCGCGGTGGTGGGCGCGTTCCTCTTCCAGGGTCGAGGCGTGCACTACGGCGAGCAGGCCGAGCCTGGTGCCTTCGAGCTGCAGGTCGGCGGGGCCACGCGACACACCAGCGGACGCTTCGGGGTCACGACTGCCAGCCCGTCGGCTTGGTCCCGACTCCTGGGCAGGGTTCGCAGTGGGGACCTAGCCGAGGTCGACATCAGCGCCACCCGCACGAACGCGTTCGGGAACACCTGGCCGGACCACGCAACGGCGTCCCTCGGCTACCACCTAGCGTTGACCGACTTAGAAGAAGACCCAGACCTGGCCCCGCCGACACCCCCAAGTCTCAGTGTCCGGGTTGATGCCGAGTTCGCGGCGATCGTCCCGGTGTCTTCCCTCATCGGGCTGCTCGACCGGATCGTTGATCTGCTCCCGGTCCAGCGAGCCTGGCTGCAGGTCAGCCGATTCAAGCAGGCAACGACACCTTGGCTGATGGTCCTGCCGGCGTCACGGTCCTACGACGTGTCGGCCTACCCAGACAGTGAGGTTCACGGCGAACTCCGTTGGCTACGCACCTCGCAGGAAGCCCCCAAGTTCGAGCCGCGAGTCAACTGAAGATCAGTCTCGACAGCTCGTTCAGGCAGCCAACAGGCGGCGGTATGACGCTGCCTCGGTGGTCCTGATGAGTTCGACGCAAGACCACTACGGACGTTCCAAGCATCACCTACCGTCGACCTCATGACATTCGTGTGCCCGACATGCGGTGACGCGCTAGTCACCGTTCCTAACGACGAGCCGGCCTACGGGCCGGCAACTCTCTACTTCTGCGAGACCGCGGGGGCCGCGCATATCCCGCCAGGGTGGAAGCCCGACGAGTGACCCACCCTCAGCACAGGCAACCAACCCGTCGATCCGACCCGATCGGAGCGACCCCCTTGTAGCCGATGGGCTCCCCGACGTGGGCAGCCTGTGAAAGCGTGAGCGCATGAACGGTGGCACGTCTCTAACGGTGTGGGAGCGGTTGCGCGAGTACGCCGCGACGCAGTCGGGAGCCTTCACGTCTCAGGAAGCACTGTCGTGGTTTCGCCGGCATGCTCCCTCGCAGGCCAACGATCGAACCGTGCGCACGCACATCCGTGGAGCGTGCTGGAACGTCGGCGACCGGTCACAGTTCTCCAAGAGGGAACCGTTCCTCACCCGGATCGATCGCGGACTGTTTCGGCTAGCCACTCTCGAAGAGCTTCAGCATTGGCGTACGGGCCACGCAGACGCGGAGACGTCAGGCCGGTCGCGCTCGACATACGCTCGCGCTGCCTTCGCGGCGCCGTGGTAGAACTTCACCCCGCCATACACGCGACCCCCCCGAGACCCTTCGGCCTCAAGGTGCGCATCGCCACCTACGAACCTTCATAGCATGCGTGCCGCGTGTCTTGGGAAGCGGGTGGCAGCGGCCCTGACGTGGGTCGGTGACCACGGGGCGATAGACGTAGATACCCGGGTGACCCACCAATTGCGCGGCGGCAGGTCTACTGGATCCTGGAGATCCAGCTCGTCCCTCCACAGGTCACCGAAGTTGGGTCGACGGAGTGTTCGAGGTGAAGCGACACCAGCGGAATGGATTGATCTGCACGTTGACGCTCTGGCCGTTCGCAGGCGTCACCCAGGGCAGCAGAGTTCCGAACGTCAGAGTCGACGTCCCCGTGACCCTGCCGCCGAGCTCGCGCAGCGGGAAGCTCGCCATGGGAATCGTTGCGGCATGTGCATTCAGGGGGTCGCTCGACCTTCGCCCGGCTTGAAGCTCAGGGTGATGGAGCCCGAGACCCCCGCCTCCGCGATGAATGCCAGCTTCCCGGCCGCGGTGAACCCGAGCTCGATCGTCAGCTCGTCTAGGCGCAGGCCCGCTTTCGGCGCGAGGGCATCGGTCGTGTTGGCCAGGTTGATGATACTGGTCACCATCGCCCGCCAGTCCTCCTTGACCTCGTCGAAGCGTCTCGTCAGTGCGGTCGTGGCGCCGCTGCTCTTGTGGAGCGTGACGCCCGGCCCGGAGACATCCGCAGCGCTCACAAACCAAATCGTGTCCGGCGTGGACTCCTCGGTCGTCAATGCAACACCTCCATCCCTCCCATGACCTCGCTCGCCTGGAACAGGTGCTGGGCAAGGCCCAGCCTCTGCTCCGCGACATTCACCGCCATACCCAGGTAGATCCCGATCGCAGCGCCGGTGTGATCCAGGACGAGCCCTCCCGAGTCGCCCGCCGTCCCTGCGTGCTGGAAGCCGATCCGCAACGGCAGAGCGGCAGAGTTGAAGATGAGGAAGGTGTTGTTCGTCTCCACGACGACGGTCTCCAGTAGGCGGCCGCGTAGCTGCATCGTGACCGGGCTACCGGCTGCGACGTATGGGGTCAGCGTCATGGGCCCGGCGGTGGGCGGCGGTGCCTCGCTGGTCTCGACGATGGCAGCGTCGATGCCTGGCGGGGCGACGTCGAGCAACCGGCCGTACGTACCGTTGGCGAGCGGAACTCGTTGTCCCTGCGTGTACTGGGGGTAGACGTGCTGTGCCGTGAGGATGCCCGGCCCCAGGGATTGATCGCTCTTGACCTTCGTCCGGGCCCAGCAGGATGACCATCCGTCTGCCGGCTGCACGGTCGGTGCCTGAAGCTCGAACCTGGTCGGCCGCACGACGACCGGGAACCGTTCTCCGTCGATGTCGATCCTGCTCAGGAACCGGGGCTCCAGAGGACTGTCGGTCGCCGAGGTCGTGTAGACGATCAGCCCGAAGTAGCCGTCCGGGTTTCGCTCCGCGTGCGGATCCAGGAACCCAGCCGCCGTGTAGACGTATCCCGGCACAGCACGGAGCTTCGGCCTGCGGCGCGCCTCGAGCAGAAGTCGCGTGCCCCAGTACCAGAGGCGCGACTCGTCCGGCTGGCCTGCGAAGTGTTCCTGGGCACGGAAGAAGTGCTCGGCACCGCGGCGCCCGAGCGCCCCTTCATTCGTCCAGCTGGGGACCTCGCCGGGACCACTGGTGGCGTTCAGGTCGATCCCGGGGATGGGAAGCGGTGCCAGGGTGCCGGCGCTGCTTCGTGCTTCCTCTTCGGATTCGGTCCGGGTCGCAGGCGGCGGTTCGGACGCGACCGAGATCCTAACGCGGACCGGGACGACGACCTCGGTGACGTCGGGCTCCAAGGACGGCGAGGTGTTGCGGACGGGCGCGGCTACGCGGAACGCGTCATCCAGGAATCCGAGCGCGGCCGCTCCATAGTGCTCGCCGACGCGGCGGAGCTCGACCTCGATCTCGCGAGCCTCCACAGCCTCGCCGACGTCCCCGGCTGCGTCCCGGACCATTGCGACGAGGTTCCACCCCGCATCGAACATCGGAGCTCCGTGCGACATCGCCGTGCCGGGATCGGCGAGTGCCCCGGGCGGAGGCAGTGTCTCCCCGTCCACGTCACCGTCCCCGATCGCATACTGCAGGAACCTCCCGTGACGAAGATCGATGAGACATCGGTGGACCTGCACGACGCCGGAATCCTCGGCGCAAAGCTGGCTGGCGCGCTCGCCGACGACCATCGTGGAGCCGCCCGCCACCGATATCGTCGACCGAGCAGAGGGCGCACCGGTCGGCCGAACTACGGCCGACACCGCGATCCCGAGGTCGCTGTTGCTGTAGAAGAAGTCGTCCGGTCTCAGCGGCACGCGGTCCGTCCCGGGTGCTCCCGCCTCCGTCGTCGTCAACACGAGCGATGCCCGCTTGGCGACGTCGGGCGTTGACAGGACTCGTTCCGACGTCATCATGAGGCTGCCGCCGATGAGGAAGCCTGTTCCGGTAGGAGTCTTCTCGCCGTCCCCTGTGATGCGTCCGGTCGCCGCCGCGGCTGCATGACCCCGGAGGAGGGACGGAGCGCTCGAGTGCCGCGTGGCCCTGAGGATCTCGAGATAGGCGTGGCTTCCGCTGGCAACGCCATCGAAGAGCAGCTCGACGTAGGAGTCGAGCCCGAGCTCGAGCAGCCTGCGCGTGACGCGCGCCGGGCTGTCCAACCGGCGCCAGTCGATCGGCTCACCGGCCCTGAGCGCCGAGAGCAGACGTCGGTTGGCCAGCCGATCACGCGTATACCGCGGGAGTCGGAGCAGGAAGTTGCGATCGGCGCTCTGAGGGCTCACCCGAGGCTCCCTCCGTGTTCCGAGGCCCGGCCGAGACGCCGGGACGTGCCCGAAGACGCGTGCTTGCACCACACGATTCGCGCGATTCGGCGACCTGCTCGCCGGAGAGCCTGGACTTACCCAAAATTCGGGATGTTTGAGGCGAACCGTCGCCGGCCCACATCTCACGGATGTCAATGGTTCTTGCACCGCGATCACGCTGCAACGCTGCATCGCAGTGAGCAAGAGACGCGTCACCACGAGACGAGATCGGGGTCGTCATGACGCTCAAGTTTTCGACCGGCAACGCCGTCATTCCGCCGGGACACCAGCTGCGCGTGATCCGCGGCGATGGGGTCCTGGGGCCTACCAGCCTCTTGGTCTGGGCCACTCAGAAGGAGTCAGGGGACGACGGCGGTAGCCGGAGCCCGCTGGGGACGCTCCGCTACATCACGCCCGGCGGCGACTTTCGCGTCGACTTCGACGTACGAGAGGGCACCGTTCTGCCGTTGCCGATGACGCCGTGGGAGCTGCGCGTGCGCAACTGCAACGACGACAACCAGCCCGATATCGAGGCACACGCGGCCCTGGTCAGCGGGTCGCGGCCGACCTCGGCCAGTCGGACTTGGTTCCTGGGCCATGGCATGGAGCAGCCCAACATCCGTGTGCCGAACGCAGCCCGGAGGGTGTTCTACGACCTCGGCCTCCCTGACCACAAGGACTATCGGGCGCTGCTCTCCGACGCGATGACGGGGGAGACGTACGGGCTTCTGGCGCCACTCACCGGACGCGAGCTCGACCGGAGCACTCGGTACGTGCGGTTCATGGACCTGCCTGAGGGCGCCTTCGGCACTGTCACCTTCCAACTCAGCCTCTAGCCACCGTCCCCTGCAGCACACGTCCACCTGGAGAAGGAGTCGCATCATGGCCACATCGGACAAGGTCAACGTCGCCAGTGTCGGCGCTGCCATCTCGGCGCTGTTCTGGACGATCGCGGCTGCGACGTTCTGGAACGACACGTTCAGCGACGCGACGATCGCCGCACTCACTGGCTTCACGACGACCATTGTCGTATTCGTGCTCGGGATGTTCTTCCCGGACGGTGAGACCTACCTGCGCAAGGCGCTGGGCAGTCGCATTGGCAACGTCGGGCTCCGCGTCTCAGCAGACGACGAGCACTAGGCGACACACAGGCGGCGCGAGGTAGCGCACATGGTCACCGGGCCGATGGACGACGACCTCCGTGAAGGGTCGCGGACGCGCCCAGCATCGGCGAGCGCTCCACCGACCGTGTCGCTGCCCAAGGGCGGAGGCGCCATCCGGGGCATGGGTGAGAAGTTCGAGGCCAACCCTGTGACCGGGACGGGCTCCATGTCGATCCCGGTGGCCGTCAGTCCAGGGCGGTCGGGCTTCGGCCCGTCACTCGCTCTGTCCTACGACTCCGGCGCCGGCAACGGCGCCTTCGGATTCGGCTGGAGTCTCGCGCTGCCGGCGATCACCCGAAGGACGGACGCGGGGCTGCCGCGCTACCTCGACGCGGAGGAGTCGGACGTTTTCGTACTCTCCGGGGCCGAGGACCTCGTGCCGTGCCTGGTTCAGGACGGAGGCGGGGCGTGGAGGCGGGAGACCTCGACGCGAACAGTCGGTGGCCACATCTACCGTGTCGACCCCTATCGGCCGCGGATCGAGGGTCTGTTCGCGCGGATCGAGCGCTGGACCGACACTGACGACGGAGCCGAGGTCTTCTGGCGCTCGATCTCCAGGGACAACGTCACCACGTTGTACGGCAGGACCGCCGAGAGCCGGGTCGCCGATCCGGCGGACCCCACCCGGATCTTCAGCTGGCTCACCTGTGAGACGCACGACGACAAGGGCAACGTCGTCAGCTACGGCTACAAGTCCGAAGACTCTGACGGCATCTTCGAGGACGCTCTCGGCAGCCCCGTCAGCAAAGCCCACGAACGCCACCGGACAGCTGGCTCACGCTCGGCGCAGCGCTATCTCAAGCGCATCCGCTACGCCAACGGCTCGCCGTACTTCCCGGTGCTCGACCCCGCGATCCCGTGGCCGGAGCCGCCCTCGATCGATGCTTCCGCCGGAGGCGACTGGCTCTTCGAGGTCGTCCTCGACTACGGCGAGCACGGCACGGACGCGCCAACTCCGACCGAGGACCGCACCTGGTCGGCACGCCGTGACCCGTTCTCCTCCTACCGTGCCGGGTTCGAGATACGCACCTACCGGATCTGCCGCCGTGTGCTGATGTTCCACCACTTCCCTGACGAGCCGCAGGTCGGCACGGACTGTCTCACGCGCTCCACCGACCTCACCTACTCCGACGAGCAGCAGCCTGCCGACGAGCGCAACCCGATCTACACGTTCCTGCGCGCCGTCACGCAGACCGGTTACCGACGAGATGGTGCCGGCTACGACGCGCGGAGCCTCCCGCCCGTGGAGTTCGAATACACAGACCCGATGGTGAGCGACGACGTGGGCCAGCTCGACCCGACAAGTCTGGATCAGCTTCCCGTCGGCCTCGATGGGTCCACTTACCGCTGGACCGATCTTCACGGCGACGGCGTCGCCGGCGTCCTCAGCGAGCACGACGGTGCCTGGTTCTACCAGCGCAACCTGAGCCCCGTCGCGGAGGACGGGCGCGCCGGCAGGGCGCGCCTTGCCCGGGCCGAGACCGTCGCCACGAAGCCGAGCCTCTCCTTCGCAACGGGCGCCGAGCTGCTCGACCTCGCAGGCGACGGACGACCCGACGTCGTTGACTTTTGGCAGCGCCCGACGCCCGGGTTCTTCGCCCACGATGACGACGAGGGCTGGCTCCCGTTCCGTGCCTTCGCCGCCCCATTGACCCGGGACATGCATGACCCCAACCTCCGGTTCGTCGACCTCGACGGTGACGGGAGGGCCGAGCTGCTCATCACCGATGACGACGCTCTCGTGTGGCACCCTTCCCGCGGCGAGGCGGGATTCGGCCCTGAGCAGAGGGTCGGGCACCGGCTCGACGAGCAGCAGAGCCCGCGAGTCGTCTTCGCCGACGCCAGCCAGTCCACCTACCTCGCCGACCTGTCGGGCGACGGACTCCCCGACATCGCTCGCATCCGCAACGGCGAGGTCTGCTACTGGCCGAACCTCGGTCGCGGCCGGTTCGGCGCCAAGGTGACAATGGACGACGCCCCGTGGTTCGACAACCCGGACCTGTTCGACCCCAGGCGAGTTCTGCTGGCCGACATCGACGGCAGCGGAACCGTCGATCTCATCTACCTGCACCGCGACGGCGTCCGGCTCTACTTCAACCAGTCGGGCAACGGGTGGAGTGCGCCGCACCAGCTCAAGGTGTTCCCGCACGCCGACGACCTGGTCCGGGTCATCCCCGTCGACCTGCTCGGCAACGGCACCACCTGCCTGGTCTGGTCCTCACCACTGGCCGAGGACACCCGCCGGCCGTTGCGCTACGTCGACCTCATGGGGGGCCGCAAGCCGCACCTTCTGGTGAGGTCGAGCAACAATCTCGGGGCGGAGACACGCGTCGAGTACGCGCCGTCCACGAAGTTCTTCGTGCGGGACCGCCTCGACGGACGGCCCTGGGTGACCCGTCTGCCGTTCCCCGTGCACGTTGTCGAGCGTGTCCAGACCTACGACCAGGTCAGCCAGAACCGCTTCGTCGCCCGCTACGCCTACCACGACGGCTACTACGACGGCGACGAGCGTGAGTTCCGCGGGTTCGGCATGGTCGAGCAATGGGACACCGAGGAGATGGCTGCCCTGTCGGCCGGTGCGCTCCCTGGCGCCAACATCGCACTCGACTCGGTCGTGCCGCCCGTGCACACCAAGACCTGGTTCCACACCGGTGCATTCCGCGCCCGCGACGAGATCGCCGACCGGTATGCGGGGAGCCTCGACGGCACCGAGTCGGGCGAGTACTTCCGAGAGCCGGGGCTCACAGCGAGCGAGGCGCACGACCTCCTGCTCGCCGACACCGTCCTGCCGAGCGGCCTGAGCCTTGAGGAGGAGCGCGAGGCGTGCCGGGCGCTCAAGGGCACCGTGCTGCGACGTGAGCTCTACGCCGATGACGCAGGACCGGGCAGCGGCGACGACGACGTTCGCCGCGCGCACACCCCGTACACCGTCACAGAGCAGAACATGGCGGTCCGGGTGGTGCAGCCCCGTGCGGGCAACCGTCACGCCGTCTTCCTCCCGCACGCGCGAGAGGCGCTCACCTTCCACTACGAGCGCAACCCCGCCGACCCCCGCCTCCAGCACTCGCTCACGCTCGAGGTCGACGAGTGGGGGAACACCCTCCAGCGGCGACCGTCGGCTATGGCCGGCGCCCGCAGGTCCGCGTCATCGATGGTGAGGGGCACGTCCGGGTGACGCCGAACCCGGGACTTGCGGGCCTCGACCCCGCCGACCGGGCCAAGCAGACCGCCACCGTCGTCACGTACTCGCAGAACAGGACCACCAACGCCGTCGTCGAGCCCGATGGTCGGCGTTCGCCACTGCCCGCTGAGGCTGTGACGTTCGAGTTGACCGGGTTCGCGCCGACGTCGGCCTCGGGCCGCTTCCTGGCGTCGGACCTGGTCGAGCTTGATCCGACCGATCCGCGGCGGGTGCGGCTGCGATTCACCGACGAGGTCGGCTATGAGCAGGCGCCGACGGCCGGCCGCTGTCGGCGGCCGATCGAGCATGACCGAACCCTCTACCGGCGCAACGACCTGAGCGGCCTGCTCGCACTAGGACAGCTCGAGTCGCAGGCACTCGGAGGCGAGGCCTACCAGCTGGCTCTCACGGCGGGGCTGCTCGCCCTGCTGCAACGCCCGCGCGTGGGTCAACCGGCCGAGACGCTCGTGCCCGACGCGTCAGTGGTCCTCGGCGGACAGGGAGGTGACCGGGGCGGCTACGTCGCCGGACAGACCCTGATTGCCGACGGCCGCTTCCCTGAAGCGCAGGATCCCGCGGACACCTGGTGGGTGCCGTCCGGCACCTCGTATTTCACCACAGACACAGCCGCCGCCCCGGCCGCCGAGTTGGCGCAGGCCCGCCACGACTTCTACTGCGTACGTCGGTTCCGCGACCCGTTCGGACACGACGCGGTCGTCGACTTCGACGAGCATCGCCTGCTGGTCGCCGGAACCCAGGACGCGCTCGGGAACCGCACAACGGTCGACGCCAACGACTATCGCGTCCTGGAACCGCGGCTGGTCAGCGATCCGAACGGCAACCAGAACGAGGTCGCGTTCGACACGCTCGGCCTGGTCGCGGGCACAGCCGTGATGGGCAAACCTGCACCGGCACCGGCAGAGGGTGACTCGCTGGTCGGCTTCGACGCCGACCTCACCCCAGTCGAGGTCGACGGCTTCTTCGGTGACGGTGACCCGCGCGTCGCGGGTCGAGGGCTGTTGCACGACGCGAGCACGAGGATCGTCTATGACCTCGACCGGTTCCGTCGGACCAAGGAGGACCACCCCGACGACCCCTCCCGCTGGCAGCCCGTCTGCGCGGCGACGATCGCCCGTGAGACCCATGTCAGCGACCTCCCACCGGAAGACGACGCCCGCATCCAGGTCAGCTTCTCCTACTCCGACGGCCTCGGCCGGGAGATCCAGAAGAAGGTCCAGGCGGAGCCGGGTCCGGTGGATCCGGGCGAGCCGCTCGCCCCGGTCATCAGCCCACGGTGGGTGGGCAGCGGATGGACCGTCTTCAACAACAAGGGCAAGCCGGTTCGTCAGTACGAGCCCTTCTTCAGCGCCACCCACGACTTCGAGCTCGGCATCACGGTGGGAGTCAGCCCCGTCCTGTTCTACGACCCGGTCGAGCGCGTCGTCGCCACCCTGCACCCGAACGACGTCTACGAGAAGGTCGTCTTCGACGCCTGGCGGCAGTCGACGTACGACGCCAACGACACCTGCGCCCCGCACGGGTCGCAGACCGGAGACCCCCGCACCGATCCCGACGTCGGCGGGTACGTCGACGCGTACTTCGTCACCCGGCCCGGATGGCAGACCTGGTACCACCAGCGAGTCGGTGGGGCCCTCGGAGGCGCCGAGCAGGACGCCGCGCAACGGGCCGCCGCTCACTCCGACACCCCTGCGGTCGCACATCTCGACTCCCTCGGCCGCCCCTTCCTCACCGTCGCTCACAACCGGCTGGTCTGCCCCGGGCACGACCTCGACGGGACGGAGGATGCGGTGGTCACCCGCACCGATCTCGACATCGAGGGGAATCAGCGCGCTGTCCGCGACGAGCGCCGACCGGCGGTCGGAGGCATCCCGACAGGTACCGTCGAGCAGCGGGTCGTCGTGCTCTACGACTACGACATGCTCGGCCATCGGATCAGGCAGCTGAGCATCGAGGCAGGGCCCCGATGGATGCTCCAGGACGTCGTCGGCAACTCGATCCGGTCCTGGGATGGTCGCGGCCACGACGTGCGCGTCGTCTACGACGAGCTCCGCAGGCGGATCGAGCAGTATGTCCGGGGCACCTTCGCCGACCCTGATCCGGCGCATCCGAGCTCCGATCCGCGCACGATCGGTGCGGAACTCCTCGTCGATCGCATCGAGTACGGCGAGCCGGCTCCGGGCGCAACGGACGCCGAGCGGAGTCGCGCCCAACAGCTCAACCTGCGCACGCGCACCTACCGACGCTCCGACTCGGCCGGAGTCACGACCAGCGCCCGCCTCGACGGCAACGGAGATCCGCAGGCGGCGTACGACTTCAAGGGCAACCTGCTGCACAGCACCCGCCGGTTCGTCACTGACTACGCCGCGATCCCCGACTGGAGCCAGGCGCCTGTGCTGGACGGCGAGACGTTCGAGAGCAGCACGCGCTACGACGCCTTCAACCGCACGATCCAGTCCGTCGAGCCCCACAGCAGCTTGGCCCGGGCGAAGCGCAACGTGATCCAGCCACTCTTCAACGAGGCGAACCTGCTCGAGCGGGTGGACGTCTGGCTCGAGCGCGCGGACGAGCCCGACGCGCTGCTCGACCCCACGACCGAGCCGTCGTCGCCCGTCGGCGTCGACGACATCGAATACGACGCCCACGGTCGGCGGGTGAGGATCCAGTACAAGAACGGCACCAGCACGTCCTACGCCTACGACCCGCTCACGTTCCGCCTCACTGCCCTGGTCACGAACCGCAGCGCCGCAACGTTCCCGGGCGACGACCCGCAACCTCCCGTCGCGCGCTGGCCGGGCAGCCGGCTGCAGAGCCTGTCCTACACCTACGACGCGGCCGGCAACATTACGCACGTCGCGGACGACGCGCAGCAGGCGATCTTCTTCGCGAACAAGCGCGTCGAGCCGAGCAACGACTACGTCTACGACGCGCTCTACCGTCTGGTGCAGGCGACGGGGCGTGAGCATCTGGGCCAGAACGGTGCGCTTCTCGTCCACACGTACGTCGACGACGGTCGCGTGGGTCTTGTCAGTGCCGACGGCGGCGGTGGCTTTGCTCCCGGCGACGGCAACGCGATGGGCACCTACGTCGAGCGCTACGTGTACGACGCCGTCGGGAACATCCTGCAGATGCAGCACCGCCGCTCCGATACGGCACCGGGGGGTTGGACGCGTTCCTACTCCTACACCGAGGCGAGCCTGATCGAGGGGGGCCGGGTCGGCAACCGGCTGACCAGCACGCAGGTCGGCGGCGCCGCTGTCGAGCTGTATCTGCACGATGTCCACGGCAACATGACCCGGCTGCCACACCTCGGAGGGGGCCAGCCCGGACCGAACCTGCACTGGGACTACGACGACCGCGCGGTGCAGGCGGACCTCGGCGGCGGCGGAACGGCTCACACCGTCTACGACGCCTCAGGTCAGCGTGTTCGCAAGATCTGGGAGAAGGCACCAGGGCTGGTGGAGGAGCGGATCTACCTGGGCGGAGTCGAGCTCCACCGCCGGCACCCTGGGCCGATCGGCGCCGGCACCGCGACCCTCGAACGGGAGACGCTTCACGTCACCGACGACCAGCAGAGCGTCGCCCTCGTCGAGACGCGCACGCTCGACACGGGCGGAAACGACCCGGCTCCGCGCCAGCTGATCCGGTACCAAGCCGGCAACCACCTCGGCTCCGTCGGCCTCGAGCTCGACGAAGGTGCGCGGATCATCTCCTACGAGGAGTACTCGCCGTACGGCAGCTCGACCTACCAGGCGGTGCGAAGTCAGACGGAGACTCCGAAGCGCTACCGGTACACCGGTAAGGAGCGGGACGAGGAAACCGGGCTGTGCTACTACGGCGCCCGCTACTACGCGCCGTGGCTGGCTCGCTGGACCAGCTGTGACCCGGTGCCGCAGCTCAACCTGTACGTGTTCTGTGACCTCAACCCGGTGACGTTGTCGGACCCAACTGGTCGTGAGCCGGTGAAGCCCGTCTCGGGTCCGTACCGGACCGTCAGAGGTGACCACGTCCATCAGGTGGCGTCGAGGAACGCTGGTCCTGGCGCGAGCCGCACGTCAGCGTCCGAGTTCTGGGGTGGGCGGTCGGTGAGCACGAACTCTCCTGGCTACAACGACGCCGGCGGCCAACGGGTGGAATCTGCGTTGAACCGTGCGCAATGGGGCAGCGACATGAACGGTGCCCCGGCCAAGACCGGCCGGGTGACCATTAACGCGTCCGGCGAGACCACCGTCGGTTCATCGAGTTCAGCGTCGCCCTCGCAGTGGTTCGAGGACGTCAAGTCCTACTACAAGCTACGAGAGGCGGGATTGTCGCCAGACGACGCGCTGAACGAGGTGTTCTCCTCCGCCGACCAACTCGAGAAGGCCGGCGCCACGCCGACCCGCGTCCCCAACGGCCCACGCTCTGCGCCGCGTGCCCTCAAGGCGGGACAGACGCTGTCGTCGGAGCAGCCGACGCGGCTCTCGGGGTCAGCCAAGGGGACGTCGCCCGAGGCGGTGTCGCCCGCCCAGCCCGAGGCCGTGCCCGCACCTGCCGAGGTGGAGGCCCCAGCGGGCTCGCTCAAGGCCCCGACTGGTGCCCCGGCCTCGACCGCGCGCACCCTGCTGCGGGCTGGCGGAACGGGTCTGGCCGTCGCGGGCACGGTGTACTCCGCCTACGCATTCGGCGAGGACGTGTCCGAAGGGCGATGGGGCTCGGCCGCGCTCAACGGGACGGCGTTCGCGGGCGGCGGCCTCGCGCTTGGGGGTACAGCCGTCGGCTCGACGACGCTGGTCGGCGCCGGCACCGTCATCGCTGCCCCGGCAGCGGTGGTCGGTGCGGGGGTAGCCGGCTGGAAGCTCGGCGAATACACGAACGAGAACACAGCGATCTCCGACGTCGCCATGGCAGGGGGATCCCTGGTCGAAAGGGTCACGGGCTCGAGCACGTTGGGGGCCGTCGGTGCGGCCGGAACCGCGATCGTGACCGCGCCGGTGTTCGTCCCGATCGCGGTCGGGAAAGGCATCGGTCGGGGCGCGAAATGGGTGTGGAACAAGATCTTCTGAACCAAGGGAGGCATCATGTCGGGTCGGGCGATGGAGTTTGCGCGGTCAGTGCAAGACCTGCCGGAAGGACGGCGTCGTACCCTCGCCGCCGCGGCGGCGGTAGAAGCGCTCGCCCCGCGCGCTGCTGCCGCCGCGGGCTCCGATGGTGCGCGCTCTCTGGCCGACGCGAGGGCGGCGCTGACCGAGTTTCAGAGGCGGGCAGAGCTGCCGCAGACGGGGTGGGCGGATACGGCGACGGTGACGCGGATCGTTGCCGAAACCGCGAACGAGCACGTCGCGACGAGTCGGCTGCGGACCTCGAGCGTGCAGGAGATGCTGACCAAGGTCGGGTTCGCGCCGGATTCTGCGGAGACGGCGTCGCGCAAGATCGGCGCGTCCACGATCGCGTCGGTCAAGGACTTCCAGCGGGCGAACGGCCTCAGCGAGGACGGGCTCATCGGCCCCAAGACCCTGGGAACCCTGCGCGAGGCGGCGCTGACCGCAACGCTCTCCACCAAGCGGCAGACCTACCTTCTCCAGCGCAGGATCCGGCGGGCTGCCGAGATCCGGCATCTCGACGTGACGATCGATGCCGGCGAGCTCTCCGCACGCAACCTCGGTCCGAGCACCCAGGACGCGGTACGAAAGCTCCAGACCTCACTCGGTCTGCCCGCAACCGGGACCGTCGACACGACGACCTTCGAGCGCATCAACTCAGTCGCCGCCAGCCGGCGCGGACCGGCCCCCAAAGTCGGCCCCCCCGACCCCGCCGATCTCGAGACGATCCCACGGCAGCTGCGCCTGAACATGGCCAACAAGCACGTGCCGACCTTGCAGCGCGCGCTGGCCTTCCTCGGCCACGCGCCCGCGGAGGGCGAGCTCAAGGCGTCGCGGTTCGGCGCGAGCACCCGCCAGGCCGTCATCGCCTTCCAGGCCGCGAGCGGTCTGCCGCAGACCGGTGCGGCGGACGCGGCCACGGTGCGGGCGCTCAACCTGCAGATCCGGGCCGCCACTCCCGGGCCGGAGCACTCGTACCGGATCCGTGGCGCGGTCAGGGACGCCTCCTGGACCGGACGGCCCGGCGTCACGGTGGAGCTCTCGTCCGACCCCCCGACGGGGGCGCCGGTGGTGCTGGCCACCCGGACCACGTTGGCCAACGGGTTCTACGACCTCCCGTTCGAGGTCCCGAAGGACCCGGCGAGCGGACAATCGATCCCGTCCCTGGCGCTGCGGGTGCGCTTCACCGCGCCCGGGGGCGCGGAGATCGGCACCAAACGGGTGGTCAACCCCACCATGATCACCTGGGTCAACTTCACCGAGGGTGACTATCCCTACCGAGGGCAGTCCCTGCAGGAGACGCAGCTCGCCGCACTGCGCGCCGCAGGCTGCGCCGACGTGACAACCCTCGTCGAGACCGAGGACAGGCCTGAGGTCAGCAGGATCGCCCAGGTCGCCGGGCTCAGCCAGGACGACGTCATGCGACTGGTCCTGGCCGCGCGGGCCGCGGCGAAGCTGGGTGCCCAGCTGGACGCGACAGTCTGCTTCGCGTTCCTCGCGCAGAGCCTGCCGAGCAGCCTGCCCAACGACCTGCTGGCCCAGACCCACGGCTGGACGCTGATCGAGCAGCTCACGGACCTTGTCGCCTCGGGCGTCGCCGCGATGGAGCCGGAGCTGGCCGCGGCCGCCATCAACGCCGCCCTCGAACAGAACCTCGTGCCGGTCAGCCTGGCCGCGAGGCGCGACGCCGTGCTCGCCGACCTCGCCGCCGCGCGCCGCCGCTTCGCCCTCGATCAGCCGCTGCTGGTCGGCAACGGGACGCTGCGGGCTGCGCTGCAGAACAGCACGGTGCCGCCCGCGAAGTACGACGCGATCGCCGATGCCTTTGTCCAGGCCGGTGGCCTCGGGCCCAGCTTCTGGAGCTTGCTGGACGCCTCCCCTGCCACCTACGGAGGCGCGGCCGCCCTGAGCTCGTTGGAACGGACGGTCCAGGTCGGCACGGTCGCGAAGAACTTCGGCCCGATGGTGGAGGCACTCGATCAGAACCTCACCGGTGCTTCACCCCGCGCGCTCGCCAAGCTGGACCAGGCCGACTGGACCCAGCTCGTCGCCGACGTCGGCGCCGTCCCGGACGGCACGGACGGCGACACCGACGAGGCGCGCCGGGCGACGTACGCCCGCACAATGGCTGCCCAGGCCCAGCGGCTGTACCCGACCGTGGCGGTCGTGGCCGCGGTGAAGCGGAGCGACGCCACCGGCCTCAACCACCTCGACGCCGTAGAGCAGATCATCGATGAGCACCCGGACCTGGAGCTGCGGGTCTCGAACATCGACACCTACGCGGCCGTGAATAACCTGCAGCTCGAGCCTGAGACGCGCACGGAGCTCAAGGTTCTGCAGCGGGTCCATCGGATCGCTCCGACGGCAGACGCTGCGACTGCGTTGCTGTCGAACCACCTGCACAGCTCGGTCCAGATCCTAGGCATGGGCCGGGAGTCGTTCGTCTCGGCGATGACGGCGAGTGGGGTCGACGGGACCGTCGCGGAGTCGATGCACGGCTTCGCCGAGTTCCAGTACGCCCAGGTGCTCCAGCGACTCGGCGAGATGCGTTCCGAGGTGCAGTCCACGATGCCGGCAGCGCTGGCACCGCACGTTCTGACCGCGGCGACCCGGGCCCAGGTGCTCTCGGACCTGCCCGATCTGGAGCTGCTGTTCGGGCCGCTGGACGCCTGCGACTGCCCGCACTGTGCGTCCGTGTACGGGCCGGCCGCCTACCTCGCCGACGTCTTCCGGTTCCTCGACAGCCACCAGGCCAACTCCGGAGGCGGCAGCGTGCTCGACGCGCTCAAGGCACGGCGGCCCGACCTGACCAAGGTCAAGCTCGACTGCGCCAACACCGAGACCCCTCTGCCGTTCATCGACTTGGTCAACGAGGTGCTGGAGAGTGCCTTCCCCGGCTCGGCCGGGCTGGTGGACCTGCAGACCACCCTGCCCGCCGATGAGCTCCGCGCAGCGCCGGAGCACCAGGACGGCAGCGTCTACGACGCGTTGCGCGTCGCGGACCTGCCGATGTCCTCCTCCTACGACCTCTGGGCCGACCAGATCCGGGTGCTGCTCCAGCATCTCGGCGTGCCACGTTGGCGGCTGATGGATCTCCTCGGCCCTGACCGGCCGGCCGAGGTCGCGGCGGAGCTCTTCGGGATATCGGTGCACGAGGCCGGTCTGGTGACCACTGCCAAGGACGCGGCTGGCGACCAGGGCGGCTACTGGGGTTTCGATGCGAGCCGAGCCTCGATCCCCGTCCTGGAGATCCTGGAGCGCACGGGGCTGACCTACCTCCAGCTCCAGCTGCTGCTGCAGAGCAGCTGGATCACGCCGGACGGTGACCCGCGCGTGCACCTCACTCGCCCCGCAGACAGTGCGGACCTGAACGAGCAGACGCTCGACGCGGTCACCCCGGGGGTCCTCGACCGCATCCACCGGCTGCTCCGACTCGCGCGCCACACCCCCTGGGACACCTGGGAGCTGGATCTTCTCCTGCGCGCTCCACGGATCGGAGCAGGCACGCTCGGTGATGACGCTCTGGTCGCCCTCGCCGCGGCCCGGCGGGTCGCCGAGCGGCTCGGTGTCGATGTTCTGCAGCTGGCCACGTGGTTCGGCACGCTCCCGGTCGTCGGGCGGCCGAGTCCGACCGACCCCACGTCCCTCCCCGACGCCGCGCCGTCGCGATACGACCTGCTGTTCCGGGCACGCGCCCTGTCCGGCACACCCGACCCCGCCTTCGACCCGCAACCGGACGGCAGCGACCTCACCGACCACCGCCCAGCTCTGTGCGCCGCCCTGGCAGCGACCGACGCGGACGTCAGCGCACTGCTGGCGCGCACCGGGACCGCCAACGACCTCCCGACTCTGTCGCGCCTCGTCGCCTGGGTCGAGCTGGCCAGGACCCTCCATCTCAACCTGGCCGAGCTCCTGCTTCTCAGTGACCTCGCCGAGCCGGTCGTCGCCGACCCGTTCGCCTCACCGAGGCAGATGCTCACCTTCCTGGAGACCGTCGACCTCCTGCGCGGCTGCGGGGCCACCCCGACGGAACAGGACTTCCTCCTGCACGCGCGCCCCGAATCCCCCTTCGCCATCACCGACGCCTCGATCGGTGCTGCACTCTCGTCGCTGCGGGAGAGCCTGCGCGCCAACTCCGCACCCGACCCGGCCGGGGCCGTGATCTCGGCGCTGGCGATCACCACGAGGCTGTTGCCCAGCCAAGTCGGCAGCCTGCTCGGCCTCAGCGATGCCGGCGGTGTTCTCGGCGATGCCTTCGCGGACCCCGAGCTTCTTGCGCGAAGGCCGGATGGGGACTACGTGCATGCGGAGGTCACCCGTGCCGACTTCCCGCGCCTCTTCGAGGTCTACCGCCGCGTGCTGAAGGCGGGACGGGTGGTCAACCTGCTCAGGCTCGACGAGGACGAGCTGGCCTGGATGCTGACTCACGTGGACGCGGTGGGCCTGCGGCTGACCGACCTACCGGCGGAGACGGAGCCCGCGGCACCGCTCGGCGCGGCTTGGGTCCGACTGCTCCGCTGGGCCTCGGTTCGCCGCGATCTCTTGACGGGGTCCCGGTCTCTCTCGGCGGGGCCGGGTGCCGCGCCGAGCTCGCCGACCAGCACGCCCGACGACCTCGTCCATGCTTCGACCTCCGGTCAGCCGCTCGACGCCGTCCGGGCCATCGCGACGACCCTGTCGGGCATCGACGCCGCGACCCTTTCCGTGTTGGACGGCGGCGACCCCGCGGCGTACGCCGACCCGATGGTCGGACGACGCCTGGTCGACGTCGCGGCCGTCGTGAAGCGGCTCGGGGTGCCGGCCGCGGAAGCCGCCGTGTGGGCCACCCGGGACCGCGGTGGAGCCGGTCCGAGCGAACGAAGCATCTCTTCGTCGGTCACACGTGCAGCGAAGGCCAAGTACGAACGAGGTGCATGGCTCTCCGTCCTAACCCCACTGCAGGACACGTGGCGAGAGCGCAAGCGGGACGCCCTCGTGGCGTACCTCCTCGAGAGTTCTGCCCGCAACGAGGCTCTCACCGTCCAGATCGACGGGGCCGACTACCCCAACCCGCAGCGCTGGACCAGGCCCGACGACCTGTTGCGGTACTTCCTCATCGACGTCGAGATGTCGTCGTGCGCGCTCACGTCGCGCCTCAAGCAGGCGATCGGCAGCACCCAGATGTTCGTCCAACGCGCCTTCCTCAACCTGGAGAAGCCGAAGGTCGTCATCACGACCGACGAGAAGGGCGACCTGTCCGCCCCGAACTCCTGGCACCAGTGGACGTGGATGAAGAGCTACCGGCTCTGGGAGGCGAACCGGAAGGTCTTCCTCTACCCGGAGAACTGGATCGCTCCCGAGCTGCGCGACGACAAGACCCCGTTTTTCAAGGACCTCGAGCAGTCCATCCTCTCCGGCGACGTCACTGCCGAACGTTGCGAAGTCGCCATGCGCGACTACCTCGAGAAGCTGACCACCGTGGCCAACCTCGAGGTCGTCGGCGTGCACCACGAGATCGACGACGACCATCCGTGGGACGACCTCGGCCCCTCCGTCAACGTGCTCCACGTCGTCGGGCGCACCCGGGGCGAGCCGTTCCGGTACTACTACCGCAGCTACGACCTCAACGCGGCCCTGTGGTCGCCGTGGGAACCCATCGAGGTCGACATCACCGGAGAGCAGGTGCTCCCGGTCGTCTACAACCGGACGTTGCACCTCTTCTGGCTGCAGACGGAGACGAAGCCTCAGAAGAAGCAGCGCCAGCCTGCAGCCAAGGCGAACCCGAACACCCAGCAGAGCCCGGAGGCACCGACACAGGTCGAGCTCAAGCTGGCATGGACGCTCCGGCGCCAGGGCGCATGGACCCCCAAGCAGACGGCGCCCCACGTGCTGATCCACCCGTGGCCGCGACCGACGACTTCGTACAGCCTCAAGCCGCGCTACCACGTGGCCGAGAATCAGATGTGGCTCGACGTCTACATCTCGATGAGTCCGGAGTTCAACAGCCGATCCTTCTGGAATCCGATCAACGACGCCCGCCAAGCCTTGGGCCAGCCCTTCGACAAGACGGCGCGGCCATGGCACTCATCGTCGTTCGTCTTCGACGGCCACGTCGTCGCCCTTCGTCTCAAGTCGCTCGACGGCCGGTACCAGCTGGTCGACGCGTCCACAGTCAACAACTCCTACGACTACGTGCGCGCGCTCAGCGATCCACAAGCCACGCTCCAGCCGTTGAGGACGACCCGGCAGGTCTCCGCGCGGGTCGTCCAGCCCGACGGGATGCGGCTGCAGTCGGGCCGGATGGTCAACAACACCTGGACCGGCAATGACGGCTCCCTGACCGTGCTGTCGAACGGGTCCACCGTGACACTCCTGACCGCGGCCCGCTCGCCGTTCGCGGCGGTGCAGTCGCTGCACCGCCTCCAGGCCGACACCGCGTATGACCGGAGCCCGTTCGTCTACACCGACCTCACTCGGTCCTACTTCGTCACCTCGGACTGGGTGAACGTCACGATCGACTCGACGACGAGCGTCCAGCGTCAGCGGTACACCTTCAAGCCGTTCTCGCACCCCTATGCCCCGTTGTTCGTCCGCGAGCTGAACCGCAGCGGACCGGACGGACTGCTCAACCGTGCGATGCAGCGCTTCCCAGCGTCCTACCCTCCGGGCAACGCCTTCTCGTTCGCCGGCTACGCCCCGGTCGGCGGGGTCGCCGTCGTCGATCCGACGGCGGCCACCGACACGATCGACTTCAGCCGGTCCGGTGCCATGTCGGTCTACAACTGGGAGGTCTTCTTCCACATCCCGTTCATGATCGCGTGCAAGCTGGCCACCAATCAGCGGTTCGAGGAGTCGCTCGACTGGTTCCACCGCGTCTTCGACCCGTCCAACACCGAGGCGGTGGACGCGCCGCAGCGCTACTGGATCACGAAGCCGTTTTTCGAAACCACCTCGGAGGACGCCACCCGGCAGCGCATCGAGGCGATCCTCGCTGACGCTAGTGACCCGGAGGTCAGCCAGCAGATCGCCCAGTGGCGCAACCACCCGTTCATGCCGGACGTCATCGCGCGCTTCCGCCCGGTCGCGTACCAGAAGGCGGTGGTGATGCGGTACATCGATGCCCTCACGGGCTGGGGCGACCAGTTGTTCCGTCGGGAGACCATCGAGGCGATCAACGAGGCGACGCTCCTCTACGTCCTCGCCGGCGAGCTGCTCGGGCGACGACCCGAACACGTGCCGATGACTCCGCGCGACGGGCGGTCGTACGAGGAACTCACCGCGGCCGCTGCCCTCGATCCGTTCGGCAACCAACAGGTCGAGGTGCAGCTCGAGAACCTCGCCGAGCGCCCGACGCTCGTCGTCGCTTCGGACAGCCAGGCGCTGCCTGTCGTCAACCTGTCCTACTTCGCGATTCCCGCCAACGACGACCTGCTCGCGTACTGGGATCGTGTGGCCGATCGGCTCTTCAAGATCAGGAACTGTATGGACATCTCCGGCAACGTGCGGCAGCTGCCGCTCTTCGAGCCCCCCATCGACCCGGCGTTGCTCGTGCGGGCCACGGCCGCCGGCGTGGATCTGACCACCGTCGTCGGCATCCAGCCGACGGCCGCGTCGCCGTATCGCTACGCGACGTTGTTCTCCGCTGCCATGTCGGCCGCCTCGGACGTCCGCGCCTTGGGGGAGCGGATGCTGAGCGCTCTTCAGCGGCGCGACGAGGACGCCTTAGAGCGGCTGCGTGCCGGGAACGAGACGGCCGTCGTGGCGCTCGTGCAAGGGGTCCGCGAGGACCAGTTGCTCGAAGCCGAACGTTCGCGCGAGGCGATCGAGCAAAGCCGGGACGCGGTCCAGGCACGGATCGACTACTACTCCTCCCAGCCGTACATGAACGACTGGGAGACCGCAGCGACCATCGTGCACACAGCCGCGGTCGTCTCACAGGTCGTCGCCACCGTGCTGAACACCGTGGGTGGCGGCGCGAGCCTGGTCCCGTCGTTCGAAGCCGGCGCTTCTGGTTTCGGTGGCTCGCCGGTCGTGACCGTCAAGTACGGGGGCCAGAACGTCAACGACTCCGTGGGTTCGTTCGCCCGGGCCTTCGAAGGCATCAGCGGGATTCTGCACAGCACAGGATCGCTGCTGGAGGCGCAAGGCGGATACCAGCGGCGGTACGCAGAGCAACAGCATCAGGCTGACCTGGCACGCAAGGAGCTCGTCCAGCTCGGGAAGCAGATCATCGCCGCGGAGGTTCGTGAGGCCGTGGCACAGCATGAGCTGGACACACAGCTGCGCACCGTCGACAACGCCAGGAGCGTCGAGGAGTTCCTGCGGTCCCGATACACGGGCCAACAGCTGTACGAGTGGACGGTGGCCCAGTTGTCGTCAGTCTACTTCCAGGCCTACCAGCTTGCGTTCGACATGGCGCGCCGCGCCGAGCTCGCGTACCGCTTCGAGGTCGGTGAGACCGCGGCGGCGCCAGTCATCACCTTCGGCTACTGGGACAGCCTCAAGCAGGGCCTGTTGGCCGGTGACGGCTGATCAACGACCTACGCCGGCTCGAGGCGACCGCGCTCGAGCGCAATCGCCGGAGGATGCAGGCGACGACGCACATCTCGTTGGCCTCGCTGATGCCGGACCGGTTGCTCGAGCTGAAGGCGACCGGTACGACATCCATCGAGATCGCCGAGTGGATGCTGGCACGCGAGAACCCGGGCTGGATCAACCAGCGGATCCTGTCCGTGGCGGTCACCGCCCCCTGCGTCGCCGGCCCATACACCGGCTTCCACGCCGGGCTGACGCTCACGTCCGCCGTGGTACGGACAAATGACGACGTCGGCGGCGGATTCGGCGACGCCTTCGGCGGCGACCCGCGGTTCGCCGCAGCGCCGGCCGCTATCTCCTCCATCCGAACCAGCCACGGCGTCACCGACAAGGGCCGGGTGCCCGGTGCGCGGACCGACGACCGCTACGACGCGTTCGAGGGAGCGGGTGCGATCAGTCGATGGACCATCGTGGTGGACCCGCGCGACAACGCCCTCGATCTGAGCACGCTGTCCGACTTCGTGCTGAGCCTCGAGTACGAGGGCGACCCAGGATCTGCGGCGCTGACCGACCTGGCGCGGGGAGCCGTGGCGGAGGCACTGCCGCAGCACGGCGCTCTGGTGCTGTGGCTTGACGGCACGTACGCGGCACCGTGGTCCCGATTCCTCCACCCGGCAGCGGGAGAGCAGGTCCTCTCGGTCGACCTCGGAGTCGATGCTCTGCAATACCTGTACCAGCAGCTCGCCCAGCACAAGCGGCTGGTGGTGACCGGCGCAGACCTCTTCCTGGACTCCGACCTCGACGCGTTCGACGTTCGCCTCACGCCGCCCGGCGGTGTCGTCATCGACGCCAATGCTCCTCGCGACAACGCGTTCGGCGGGTTGGAGCATGCGATCGCGGGCTGGGCTCCGGGTGCCCAGGACCTCATGGGGACGTGGACCGTTCAGGTGAAGCGGGTAGCGGATGCCGGATGGGACGCGCTCGCGGAGGGCGTCGTACGCCATGCATGGCTGCTCCTGCGGTTCGGAACCTCCGATGCATGAGTTCGCCACCTACCTAGCGGAGTCCATAGCGGCTGTGTGCGACCCCGTGGCCGTGCTGCTGTTCGGCTCCTGGGCCAAGGCGCGGGCGGTCCCTTTCAGCGACGTGGATCTCGTCGTGGTGGTGGCGGAGCGGCCGACACCTGCGCTGCGCGCGGCGCTCTGCGATGCTGTCCACGGCGTCCCGATGCATGTCGACCTGTTGATCTGGACCGTTGCCGACGTCGCGGCGGGCCGGGCCGACCCGCACGGGTTCCGCGGCTCGGTGATGTCACACGCGGTTGTGCTCCACGGGGCATTGCCGCCGGTCCTGCCGCGGGCGTAGAGTGGAGGCACTGGAAGGACTTAAGAGTGTTGTATTGAAGAGTGTGAATCGTCTGGGAACAGAAATTCGCGTCATTGCAAGAAGCTTCCAGTTATCAGAAGAGTCCCCGGGTCTACCGGGGTCTTTTCATGTGGCAGACCAGTTGCGTCAGCCAACGCCCGCATCGGCCCGCAGCAACTCGCATGCGAAGAGGGCGCCGCAGAAGAGCAGGGCAGCCCACAGCAACCAGATCATCCAGCCCCTCGTGTCCTCCATCGATGCGCCCACCAGTGCGCCGACCTCGCCGATGAGCGCCACGACGATGAACAAGCGGTGGAGCGTCATGGGAGAGACGACGTTGCCGGTTGTCTGTCTGCGGGCTCGGTCGGCCACCTTGGTCAGCAGCAGGATCGGTAGCAGGGCGCTGGCGTTGTTGAAGAAGTCTGGACCTAGCACCTCTACCTCCAACTGAGTGATTGTCCGGTCATCGAATGGCATCCGACCCGTGTCAGCTTGGCTGATGCTCCGACTGACGCGTCGAGCACGTCGCGCACGTCCTCGGCCTGCGCCTGAGCCAACGACCAGAATGCCCGTCATGCTGTGCTTGGTGATCAGCGTGCTGACGCCAACAACAGTTCGAGCGCGAGCGGGGCGTCAGAACTCAACGGCTTGTTGCTCGTGGGTCGCGTTGGCGCATGACGAGGTTCAGTCGTGGTCGACGTCCCAGGCCTTTCGGACCACGCGCCCGTCACGGTAAGTGATGGAGGCCCATCTCCAGAACGCCATCATGTCGTAGTTGCGCGTCGTCTCGCCCGCGTACGACCCGGCGTCCAGGCCGGGATAGCCGACGATGTGGCGGACTCGGTCCCGGCTCATGCCGCGCTTGATACGACGGAACTCCGCGCGTGAGATGGTGGTTCTCAGTGTCTTCTCGGTGACACGCACGGTCTGGGTGCGGGTTGCCTTGGTAGTTCGACACCACGCCGTGGTCGTTGACCGGTACGTGCCGACCTTGACGCGAGGGAAGTACACCCCCGGCAGCGCGCCCTTCCATCGATACGTGCGGGTGTACCCAGTCGCCGTGTTCTTGAGGACCCATCGCACGCGTGGTTCGACCCTGTAGTTGGTGCAGGAGACGTAAGGGTTCTCGATTCCGCCCTTGCCGTTGATGGGGGCACGGAATCCTTGCGCGTCCTGGATAACCGGCTTCGATCCACCTTGGGCGGATGCGCCTCCAGCGAACAAGGCCACGGCCAGCGCAGCCGCCGTGATTGCGACAGTAATCCTGTGAGGTGTCTGCATGTGCGTCCCTCCCGAACCGGAACCGTGACGCGGGCCCGCCACGCCTCTGCAGGCTACCCCGGGCGCCGCCGGAGATCCGAAGCTTTTGCGCACCCGAGGCGGACGCCCCGGCTACCAAGCGCCGACGCTGACACCAGCAGTCTGTTAGTGCAGCCGGCGTGTCCAGCCGAGGACATGGCGGAATGCGGGACGTCTGGCGCGTAGCGTGCGAGCAGACGCACGGCCCGACGAGGCACAAGGTACTCGCGCCAGGACATGGGCCGGGAAGATGTCAGACTTCCCGCGGACTTCCAGTTCGAGTGCGTGACGGGCATACAGCCCGAGGTTCAGGACCGACTGGCCGGGGCGACGTCCTTCGCCTCAAAGGGACCTGGCATGCGGCGGTAGGACGCGGAATCGAGCCGCACGGGGGACCTAACGTGACGCGGAGGTGGCCGACACGCTGGCACGGTCAGGCCGCGGGCGACTTCGCGGGCAGACAGACGATAATGAGCACGCCGATCAGACCAAGCAGGGCCCCAAGGGCAACGCCTTCCGCCTTGCGATTCTTATTCGTCCCGATGAGTCCGCCGATGATGGCGCAGACAAGCCAAACAACTAGGAAAGTCATTAGAACGGCCCCGATGGATAGGTTGGTGAGGCCACCAATCGTCGCAGGCGACCAAGGTTTCCGCGGGAGAAACGGAACAGAACGCACTACTTAGCCCGGTTCACTCAACGAACTGGGCACCCGGGTCTTCGCCCATGGGCGGCGGTATGACGCACGGGAACCCAGTCCAGGCTCCGATTCGCCATCCGGTGTCCTGGTACAGGGTCAAGCCCCGCCGGTTGGGCGCGACCTGCGTGAGCCGTTACCACCTGCGGCGGCCTCGAGATGGTGAACGATATGCGGGTGACTAAGGAAGTGAATGGACCTAAGGGTGTCGATGCGGCTTTCGCCTCGCAGTTCATGTCGGCGTTCCAAACCAACGGCCTCCAGGTGCACCTGCTGGAGGCCTCCACAGTTGCTCTGAGTGAGGCGCTCGCGAACGTTGACGAGCCGGTGGTCTCAGCCCGCAATGCAGGACTTGCTCTTGAGTTGCTCGCCAAGGCCGTGATCTTCGGGCGGGAGCGCGGCGCGCTCAGCGGAGCCCCCAAGAAGTACCGTGAGGCCGCGGTCGCGTTCCTCGAGGGGCGCGGCCACCCGGACGTGTGGTCCTTAGCCGACGTCACCACGGTCAATGGCACTACTGCTGTGGAAACGGCGTACGACCTTATTGGAGCCGAGCCTCCCGAAAAGGCGCGTGTCGATGCTGTGTTCCGCCCCCGGAACCGAGCGGTCCACATGGCTCAGGCCGACCAAGCTGCAAGCCTGGGTGCCCTTGCCGAGACGATGCGGCTGGGCGTGCCACTCCTCGAGGACCTGCGGCTGAGCATTATTGAGTGGCTCCAAGAGGACTCGGGCATGGGGGAGATCGCCACCGCGATCCTGAAGAGCAATGGGTCGGCTCGCGCGCCGATTGCGTTCGCGAAGAAGTGGAGAGCATCGAACGAGTGGCTTTCAATGATGAGCGACTGCCCGCCGATGTCCTGCGCGACTTGGCGGCTGACCCGAGAGTGAAGCCAGACGCTGATGACCCTTTCCTGAGCCAGTGCCCAACCGGTGGGCACTTTGCGTGGTTCGAGCTCGACGCGGAACTCAGCGATGTCCAGGAGGATGAGAGCTCGGTCGAATATGACCTGTACCTCGGCTACCTACATTGCCCGTTGTGCGGTCTGGAAGTCGAGTACGCGGAGCTTGAGGAACTTGGACACGGGGCGCCTGTCGGGCGCCGGTATCGCGAGCGTGACGGCGACGTTACGGTCGACTCGTTCTGAGGGAGCGGACACGCATGAGCTGCCGGCTGGCACATCTGCAGCGGCTGTGGTGCAAGTTGGCGACGGCTTCACGGCACGTTGTCCATGCGGGGGCAGGTGAGCACAAACGAGCGCGACCGGCGCCTGCATCGACTTGGAATGCAGGCTCGACCGTTGCTGCCCGCTGGTTGGGCACTTCGGTGCCCGCCTATGTATGCGGCGGTAAGACGCACCTCTCGGATTGGGTCGCGACCTTGTCGACTTGGCACACGAGTGGGGAGCAGCGCGGCGGTCAAACGCAAGCCCACACCGGATCAGCGACAAGCCTGAGAGGCTGTGCGGGTGAAGGACGAGCCAACTGACCAGGCGGACGATTCCAGGTTTCGCCGGGTGATGCGTCACCGGTTAGCCGCGTGGATCCATCTTGCCGGTGAGCGCCTAGCGGCCTTGGAAGCCGCTGACCAACGGATGACCAGAGCAGGAATGGACACAAGACTTCGAGTCAACCTCCACCGTCACGGGCGACACGAAGAGTGGGAGGCGGCCGTTGGCTCTCGGCCCGACGTGCTCACGAGAGGACATCTTTGGGACACGCAGAATGCCACCTACCTGGTGGTCGTTGTCTTGGCTCAGATAGAGAAGGCCAGTTCGCTATTACCCGGCGATGACATTCCTGCGTATCCAGATCCCCGAGACGTCCGATTGTGGCGCAATGTGCTCGAACACTGGGAAGACGATGCCGGACCTTCGTTGACACGACTGTTGGAATTGGAGCCGGGATTCGACAGTTCGACTATCCACTACGGCGGCTCGCGGACTGGCATCGGGCACTTGTCAACAGACCAGGTTCGGGCGTGGCTAGACGATGTTCTGACCGCGATCGAGGAAGCATCCGTGAGGACGCACAGATAGTCCCCCGAGCGGAAGATCCCGTGTACGGCGAACCTGCGCGAGATTCAGAGTGAGTTGACCGCGTAGCCCGGTCGCGGCGGAATGCCGCACCCGTGTGCCCGTGTGATCGGACCCCGCGGGCGTTTCGTCGCTGTCCTGTCGCTCAACCCCCAACGCGAGGCACGAACGCCACAGCTGCCATGGACACTCCCAACGGCGGCGGTAGGACGCTGGTTGCGTTGATCGACTGATCCCGCTGGTATGTCCGCGCGGTTTCCTTGCCGACTGTGCCACTGGCGGCACCGACGCCGCCGGCTGAAGCGGCTCTGACCCCTTCAGCCCTCGGCGGGCGCGGGGACAGGGTCAGCGCGGCACTTCGAAAGGTTTCGCCAGGTGCCACTGGTGGACTCTCCGTCCTGCTCGATCGGGTGATGACTGTTGGAGCCTCACCCGCGTGGGCGCTTGGTGACCCCGCCGCCGGCGCCGAAGTTGCTGATCGGCACGGTGGTCTCATCAACAGCCGTCCAGCCATCACCCGAGACGATCCGGTAGTCCATGTCCCGCATCCGGCGCGACCAATCTGCGCCGTGATCCACCTGGTGACCGTGGGCGAGATTCATCAGTACGTAGTCGAAGGCGCTTCCGATCGCGTCGGCGACCTTGGAGTCATCGTCGACGGCGCTGAAGGTGAATCCGACGTGATGACCTCCGTGTGCTTCCAGATGCACGAGCAGTCGGCCGACATCGTTGCTCTCCACGTCGCGCCACAACGCGGGTACGTCGATGCCTCGACCACGTTTGAAGAAGTCGACGTGCCACAGGTGGCCGGGGGTCCCGGCAATCCTTGTCGGGCTTCGCTCGGCCCAAGTGCGCGTACTTACCCGCACTCGGATTCGCGCTTCGTACTGGCGATCCGCGTGTGCCACGAGCCGACGAGCATCCTCGTGCTCGCCGAGAATCCAGCCGGTCGTCACCGCATCGCTGTACAAGGCGGCATCAGGGACGTGCCGGTCGTTGTACGTGCTCAGGGCCTTGAACGTCCCCCCTTCGAGATCGCGCAGCACCTGCTCGAGCCGGCCCAGGTCGTCAGCATGTGGACGGCGCATGTGTCCGATCCTGTGGCGAATCCTCTTGAGGTCAACCTGGCGACCTTGCCACGACGCCTTCTCGAACAACGCGTAGCCGATCTGGTCCCAGAAACGCTCGATCAATTCGACGACTTGGCTGTAGTCCAGATACGCGAGAGGGTTATCGCTGTCCGGGCCGGCCATGTGCGTGTACACGGCGTCCTGCTCCAAGCGGAGATTTGCAGCCTTCACAGCGTCGATCCACTTAGTCCCATGCAACGCCCTGAGCTCGACGTAGGCAAGCGATCGAAGCCAGCACTCCAACTGCCACCAACGTGCGTACAGCGCTGCGGAAGTGTCCTCCATGAAGCCCGGAATAACTGCGCGAAGGGCCGCTTCTGCCGTCGATCCCAGCCAGGGCGATTCCTCGATGCCGAAGGGGGCGTGACCTGACTCGCCTTCGAGGGCGGGTTGTTGTTCCGAATGCCGTTCGGGCTGCTCGGTCGGCTGACCGATGGGGCGTCGGTCCTCAGGACTGGTCACTTCGGTTCTCCTCGCTGGACGGTGAGCACAAGTTTGGCTCACGATGAAGACCGCGCTGCCGCTGGCCTTTGAACCGGCTGCGACTTAGTGCCGGGACATGCGGCACGCCTTGTTTCGCTCGCGATTCACTTAGCGTCAAGCCCGCAGCCTGGTCAGTTAGGTTCCGGTGCTGGGTTGCAGATCGAGACGTAATTCGGCTGCGAGCGGTGACGTCCCGTTCGTCAGGCCGCCAGTCTCTTACGTTCACGCGGACAGGCGGCGCAATGACGCAGGCTCGCTATCCGCCGGTCCGTGAGGTGTGCCCGTGTGCCGTCCGCCGGACCGCTCGGCTCCACCGTCCAGCCGTCCTCGAGCCTTGCGTCAGTCTTGCGGGTTTCCGGAGCCTCCCTTGTGGTGACCCTAGTTAGGTTTACCTCGAACCGCCGGAGACCCGAGACTCCGGCGGTTCATTACATTTGGGACCCGTCTGCCACCTTGGTTGGCCTCCGCCCGGCTGGCGGCGGTAAGACACAGCCTTAGGGCAGATCGGAGCCAGATCCCGTCTCGCTTTCCTCGGCGCCACGAAGTTTCGTTGAATGCAGAACCTGCGGCCCGGACGCCTGACAGTCTTGAGTGGTGAGACGGACCTCCAAGTAGGAGCGCACACCGTCAGAGCTGCTCACTTGCACATCCCGGCATCCTGATGCGGACTGGCAACCCTGAACGCAATAGGTGGCCAGTCGAGCATCGAAAGCACCTTGCCAAACTCAGAGTGACTCTGGGCGAGTTCGATCGAACGTCCTGACAAGCCGTTGTCGTCTCGTCCCATGCGCTTTCCGTGCGGAAGACATCGGTCTCGGCGGTATCCCGAGATTCTTGTGGTGCCCATGTCTCTTTGGACTTGGCTACGCTCCTGTCAGGGAGAGAGGGAACCCAACATGGCACAAGTAACCATGACGATCTGCGACCGTCACCACCAGCGAGGTGAGGAAGTGCCGGGCACAACTCGGCGTTTCGCCATCGATGCGTTCAAGACGACCGCCGACCTGTGTGACGAGTGCTACGAGAAGGAGGTCGGACCGCTTCTCGAGTTCTTGCGCAGCGTGACCCGAACAACGATCGCCAAGCGGCCGGCCAGACCGGTCAACCGCTCGCGGAAGTCGAAGCTGGACAGTTCGGCCGTGCGTGCATGGGCGTTGGAGAACAGTATCGACGTATCTCCGCGGGGCAGGATCCGACAGGACGTGATTGACAAGTACCAAGCCGCGCAGTCCTGACGAAGTGACTCGAGCCTGTCGCGGTGCTGAGTGCCGGCTGTCGGGCCCGACGCCTGGAAGTGGACAGATTCTCCGCCGACAGCCATCTGAACATGATGCCGAGCCATCAGCCGATTGGTGGACGGCAAGCGGCGGTTTGACGCACCCTCCAAGGCCGAACGCTGGGTTCGGGAGCGGGACGAGTCGACACCCGGCAGGATCTTCACGTGCGGATCGGGACTTGGAACCTGGAGGGCAGGTGGTCTTCGGAGCATCGGGCGCTCTTGGAAGGTCAAGGGTGCGACGTGTGGCTCGTGACGGAGGTGCCATCAGAGGCATCGATCACCGGCATGACTGCTCACCGCACGGCGCATGCGATGGGGCCGGGCAAGACGTGGGCGGGCATCTTCAGCAGCGTTGGTCTCGCGCCTCAGCCGGACCCGCACCCTGCGACCGCGATGGCGCTGTGCGACGGCGTCCGCTTGATGAGCTCGGTGCTGCCATGGCGCTCATGCAGCGCTCCTTGGGACGAGACGTCCCTGGCTGAGAAGATGAGCGTGACTTTGGCGCGTCTGCGGGAGCACGTCGAGGGAGCGACCATCTGGGGCGGTGACTGGAACCAGGCGTTGGAGGGTCGCGACTACGCCGGCAGTGCGGCCGGCCGCGCAAGGATCCTCGAACTCGTGAGTGACTCACGGCTCTCGGTTCCGACGGGTGCCCTGGGCAGCGCGTCGAAAGGGCATCGGTCCATCGACCACATCGCGGTCCCGATCACCTGGGATGTCAACGGTGCTTGGCGCCTGGAAGCGTCCGTGAGCGGGCGTCGACTCTCCGATCACGACGCATACGTGGTCTCCGTCGTTCGATAGCTCGCTAGAACGAGAGAATGAGATCAGCTGCGAAGGTGTCGGCGGGCGGCCATCCAGAGAGCGCTGTCGAGTAGCCGCAGATCCTCCACGTCAACGCGGAGACCGTAGGTCGCCGTGAGCTCTTCACGCAGCCAGCTCAGCGCGGCGACGATCTTCGGGTTCGTCATGAGATGGCCGTACACCTGAATGTCGATCGAGAAATCGCCGGGCCATCCGTCCCCGCTCTTCAGCGAGCGCCCGGCACCGAGGTACTCGCACACAAGGTTGTCGCGGACTGGGAACAGCCGCGGACGCTTTCGCGCACACAGCTTTGCTGCGGTCACCCACCTATTGCTTGCGCCGGCGAGCAACGACCGGAACTGGCCGTGCAGCTCGTACATCCGGGCGAGTGTTTCCGCGCTGCCGCCTTCTCCATGGGTGAGGTCAGTGATGGGCAGGCACGGATCGAGGTTGCGCAGGTGCCTCTTCACCTGCTCGCGGACATCGCCTTCGTCGAGCAGCAGGCGACCCTGGCGCGCGTCGAGCTTGATGCTCAGCGTGGTGACGGCGTAGAGGTCTGACGCTTCAACGGCGTTGGGATCGTTCGGTTGCGCGTCGAGGAAGAGGGTGCCCGCATATGAGCCGTTCCGATCGTAGTAACGCACCAGGCTTTCGACGGCCTTTGTGCCGGTGACGGCGGCGAGGGTTTGGTCCGTGGCGGTTGCAAGGACTTCGTCGCGCAGTGGCGCCCAGCCGTCCGGGAGAGCAAAGGTGCGGTCGTCGCCGTAGCGGCCATGATCGGTCATGGCGTCAGGAAACCATCGGTCGGCGACTTACACGCGCACAAGCGTGAAATGAGCCAGATCGAGTCCAGTCCCTGATGTGGGAGTCGAGTCGGCCGCAGGAGCACACCGCGAGAACCTGGCAACCTCACGTCCCCCCGAACACTGACGGGGGCTGGCACGCGACCTGACGGAGTGCCGAAGTCCCCGCGGTAGCCGCGGCGCCGCACCCGCGTTGACCCCGGGCCTGTGACCGCGACTCGCCGGCAGGAACTGTTGGTAATGAGATAGCTGCCTGGCCTGGAGTCTCTTCGTGCTCACGGAACGTCAATGGTGAGCCGTCTCCGTGAAAGGGCCATGTTGGGACGCTGAATGACCAATACTCGGGGTCGCAAGCAGGGGTCTGTGGCGATGGGGTGAAGGTGTTGAATCGTGTGCGTCTCGGGTTGGTCGCCGGTTTGCTGCTCGGTCTGGCGTCGCTGGGAGGCATGAGCGCTCCGGCCGGCGCGGCAACGTCTACCGCAGCATTCTCGAGCCCAGCCGCCGTCGCCACAATCGCCAGGCCGGTGCTGACTTCCTCGGCGGGCCAGGTGGAAGAAGGAGACCGGCTGATCCTGACGGCGACGGTCAAGTCGCCCAAGCTCGCCACCTTTGCGACGCTCCAGAAGTGGGAAATACCGCCGTACGGCACTGCCTCGTGGCAGACCGTGAAGACGGTCAAGGTCAATGGCCGGAGCAAGGTCCCATTCAAGGCAGTCGCCACCGATGAGAACTCGGAGCGCTATCGCGTTTCCGTCGGGTACCGCAGCGCCACAAGACCCGTGACCTCGGGCGCGCTCACCATCACGGTATGGCGTTGGATCCCTCTCAATGAGTACCGCCCGTATTACGAGGCCGAGCCATACGCAGCCGGCTTCGGGACCACCACCATCGCCGGTCAGGCGTACAGCGGGTGGGGACCCTTCACGTACTCCCACACCGGAACCTGGGAGAGTCGGTTCACCCCCGGGCGGCACTGCAAGGCGTTCAAGGCTGTCCTCGGCATCGCCGACATCTCCGGCGATGACTCATCCGGTGCGATCACCTTCACCGCAGACGACACGCAGCTATACGCCTCGCCGACACTGACGCCGGGCATGAGCGTCCCCGTTGTCGTCGACCTGGCGAAGCCGTACCGCTTCGGCATCCAATTGTTCGACACCACACCCGGTGGCACCACCGGCCACGATGCCGTGGAGTCTTGGCCGGTCCTCGGCGAACCAGCGTTCCTGTGCACCGGAGTCTGAGGCGAAGTCAGGTGGGCAACGCGAGCCCACCCACCCTCGCTCCGACTGGGCGCGAATAGTTCCGCACGCCCTCGAAAGCGGCGCTTAGACCAATGTTTCGAGCGGGCCCTTAATGCAGCCTCGTGCTTGCGAGGTAGCAGCGCGCTGCGAGGTCGATCAGAGGGCGGTCGGAGTAGTTGGTGGCCCACGATCCAGTGATTCGACCGTCGGCGTTGATCCTGAGGTGGCCGATCTGCTTGTCGTCGTAGTCAATGTTGAGGTACTCGGGGTTGCCACCTCGACGGATGCTCATGAGGGCTGGGTCAATCAGCATGGGCGGAATCTCCTTCTCGCGTCCGCTCGGCGACCCCGTTGGGCTCCGGTGACGCGTATGCGGCGGCTGGTCGAGGGTGGTGGTCGTTGGCACAGTCGAGGGCGAAGGCTCCGTGCTCGAGTCGGTAGAGCACGCCGGGTAGCCACCGGTCGTGCCAGTCCGCAGCGGCGGTCAGGGGTGCGTTCCGGTCCTCGTACGCGTGTTGCCATGCGAGCCAGAGGGCGGTGAGCTCCTCGACGAGTTCGGGGTGGTCGGCCCAACAGGGCGGGATCTTGCGGGCAAGGGGGTAGCGGCCACGGATCCAGTTGATCCAGTCGGTGAGCAGGTGCCAGAGCTCGTCGGCGGCGTTGGAGCCGATGCTGCGCCAGCACCAGGAGGTGGGTGCACTGCCCGGCGTGGTGCTCTGCGACTCGATGTCTTCGAGGCGGGCGATGAGGCCGGCGACAGTGTCGGTCGCCTCGTGGGCGAGGGCGTCGATGTCCTGGCGGATCTGACTGATCAGCTGTGCATGGTTCATGAGCTGGCGCAGGACTGAATCGTCTGCCTGCGTCGGAGTGCTTGTGGCGGCGTTCATCACGTCTTCCCTTCTGTGCTGCCGCTGGATGACCACAGTGCGCGGAACCGGCGATCGCGATACCAGGGGAGCAGGCGCACCCGCGCCGGCGGCAGGTTCTGGTAGCTCAACACGGCCTGTCCGTCGGGAGCTGCTGCAGTCGGTGGAGCGGCGCGAGGTGGTCGGTGTGCTCGTTGCGGGTGCGACTGCGGCGTCCGTCGGTGCCGGTGGTGGTGCCATGGGTCTCGGTCCGGGTCTGACCCATGAGCTCTGACCAGTACCGCAGGGTCTCCAGGTCGCCGACGCCGGGCAGGAGCATCCTCATCTTCGCGTTGGAGACCACGGTGCGGGCAACCTCGCGGCCGCCGTACAGGTGCTCGACCTGGGCCAGGTCGTGGTAGATCAGCAACAGCTGGATGCCGTTGCCACGTGCAGTCGTGAGCAGGTGGGGGAGTCGCGGATAGCGGAAGACGTTGCCAGCCTCATCAAGGGCGAGCAGCAGCCGGGGCGACAGTGGCCCGCTCGTGGCGGCGGCCCGGGATTCGGCTTCGTGGACGATCGCGGAGACCAGGGTGGTGAAGTACGGCGCGAAGCGGTCGCCCTCGGCGTTGGGGGTGACGATGCACAGCGTGCCTCTGCTGTCGAGGAGCTGGGCCGGGGAGAAGCCTCCTCGGTCCGCGGCGTCGGCGACCCCGGGGCGGGAGTAGGTGTCGGCGAGTCCGAGGGCTGTGAAGAGCACCGATCCCTTGCCTTCCTCGTGGATGGACCAGGTGGAGGAGTACTCGCGGGCGGTGGCATCGTGGCCGGCGCCGCGGAGGATGTCCTCGACGTGGTCGCGGGCCCGTTCGCCACCGTGGATCCACTCGACCCACTGGGTCAGGCCGCCTCCGGAGAGGTGCGCGGCCAGGAGCAGACCCTTGAGGTACTTGCGGGCCTGCGAGTTCCAGGGACGTGCCTTGGGGTCCCCGTTCATCCCGGACGAGTCGACCATCCACTCGGCGATACGGTCGGCCTGGTCGTCGTCGCTCGCGGCCGAGATCGGGGACCATCCGACCGTCCCGTGGCCGGGGGCGCCGCCTGGCGCGACCACCCAGACCGGCCCGGATGCCGCCCGGGCCCGGCAGATGGGGGCCAGGTCCTGGGGCTTGGCAGTGGTGAGCACGACGGGGCCGTCCCAGTCGATCACGTTGGGAATGATGAGGCTGGTCGTCTTTCCGGACCCGTTGGGGCCGAACGCCACCGCGGAGACGCAGTCGTGGCCTGCCAGCAACCGGCCACTTGCGCGGCCACGCCCGGCCGTCAGTCGCCAGCTGCGCCGGGCCGGGTCCGTGGGCACCGCGAGGCGCCGCTCCTGTCGCCAGGTCGCCCAGGTCGCCGGCTCGGAACGGCTGGAGTGCCCGGCGTAGACCCGGCGCACGATGATCAGGCTCCCTGCGAGGAGCAGGATCGCCAGGAGCGCGAGCAGCAGCCAGAACAGCCAGCCCGTGAGTCCCGCCGCGCGGGGGTACGTCGTCGTCCAGGCGTCACTCGGGTGGTCGCCGTGGATGAGTCGCAGCGCGAAGCCGGGGGAGCGATGGAACGGGGCAGGCCCGGTGGCGGCGCCGGTCAACCACAGGGTGCCGACGGCGGCGATCCAGCACAGCGCGGACGAGCCGATGACGAGGCCCGCAACTCCGAGGGCGCCGGCGACGAGGGGATCGTTGCTGGCCGCACGCTGGTCACTCATGGCCGGCTCCCGGTGCGCATGCGGGCATCGGTGTCCACGACCGGCAGTTCGGCCTCGCCGAGGATGTGGTCGACGATGGCGGAGTGCCGTCCGACCTTCCACAGGCCGCGGCCGCGGGGGAGGTGGACGAGCTGTTCGGCCTCGACGTCGGTGAGCCCGAGGGCGGCCGCGGTGGGCTCGACCTGGTCGGTCTCCTGGGCGTAGACGACCCGGGTCGAGCAGTCGGCCAGCAACCCTTGGGCGAGTGCCACGGCCTCGCTGCCCGAGGCGCCGACCGCGCCCAGGTCGGAGATGCGGTGCACGATCGCGAGGTTGGCGACACCGAGGGCGCGTGAGAGCTTCCACTGCGACTGCATCCGGCGGACCAGTGCGAGGTGACGGAGCATGCGCCACGCCTCGTCGTACACCACCAGCCGTCGCTCGGAGCCGGCCGCGGCAAGAGCGGCCTCCATCCACGCCGAGGCACAGGTCATCAGCAGGGCGACGGCGGTGTCGTCGCCTGCAAGCCGGGAGGTGTCGAGCACCTGGACGGGTGCTGTGAAGTCGATCGGGTGGGTGGTGTGGCCGTCGAAGAGACCGGCGAGGTCACCCACCACGAGGCGGCGCAGCTCGAGGGCCAGGTTCCGCGACTCCACGGCGAGCTCGCGGCCGGTCATGTTCAACGCCTTCGCCGTGGCCTCGGTCGGCGCCATCAGGGCGGTGACGATCTCCGGCAACACCGGGGTCGACCCGGCGCGGGCGTGGGTGTCGGTCACTGCGGTGAGGGCGACCAGGAGGGCATTGCGCTCCACGGGCTGGAGCCGCCGGTCCAACGCGGTCTCGGCGAGGGAGGCGAGCAGGCTGTTGCGTCGGGCCAACACCTCGCGGTGCCACTCCTCGACTGCCATGGCGGTTGGCTTGGGCCCGGGGTCGAGGGGGTTGATCCGGGCGGGGAGACCGCGGCCCAGCGCGATCGGTTCCGATCCCAGGGCGCGGGCGACCTCTCCCCATTCGCCCTTCGGGTCACAGGGAACGTAGACCTTGATACCGAACGCGGTCATCCGCAGGGCGAGTGACTTGGCCAGTGCGCTCTTGCCGCGGCCGATCACACCGGCGAGGAGGATGTTGGGGTTTGTGATCACGCCGGCGTTGTAGAGCTCCCACGGGTCGAACACGAAGCTCCCGTCGGACCCCGCCTGTCGGCCCACGTAGACACCTCGGGACCCGAGCGCGGCGTCGACGATGAACGGGTAGGCGGCCTGCAGGTTGCGGGTGGTCGCCCGGTGGGCCGGGACACTCATCCGTCGCAGGGACCTGCCGGTGGCCCGACGGACCGACATCCGACGGCCGTGCTGCTGAATGGTTGTTCGCGTCATCGGCCGACACCTTGGGTGAGGGGGAGGGCTGCGCAGAGGAACGCCTGGTCGGTCTCCCCGTAGATCCGCCGCACTTCGAGCGCGCTGCGGACGGCGGCCTGCTCGACCTGGGCGCAGGCGGCCTCGAGCTGGTCGCGGTCGGTGGCGGTGACGGTGATCCAGCCGGTGAAGCGGTACTCGGTGTGGCCGCGGACGAGCTCGCGCTCGCGGCGCTCGAGAGCGTCGTACTCCTCCTCATCCTGGACGGTCTCGACCTGTCCGAGCCGGTGTCGCTGCGCTTCGTCGGCGCGCTTGCCGACGCGGAGGCTTCTCAGCTCGCGCATGGACCTTGACGGGGGGATCGGCTCGTAGGTAAGGGTCACGGTTCGTCGTACGCCGCCGAGTGCGAGCAGCGGGTAGAACCAGGCCGCCTCGACGGGGACCGAAGGCCATTCGGCGATCCAGTACACGGCGTGGAGTCCGCTGTCAGAGCGGTAGTGGTCCCAGTTGCCTTCGGCGGCGACGGGTCCGGCCGCGATGGGCAGCCTCTGGCGCTGGTCGTCGTCGAGTGAGTCGGAGGAGACGGGGTCGAACTGTCCCCGCACCAGTCGTCCCAGGTCGGCGGCGTCGAGGGTGCCGAGTACCTCGATATCGGCAGATCGCAGTGCCTGCTTGATCCAGGCGAGCTCTCCGAGTAGCACCTTGGTCGTCCCCTCAGGGCCACCTCCGGCACGGCGGATCTGCCTCCGCAGCCGGTGGGCGTCGATGGAGACCGCCAGGTAGGCCTCGTGACGGGTGGCGGCGGGGCCGGCGCGTCCGATCAGTTCGGCGTAAGCATCGGCATAGCGGGCTTGCTCGTCGCCGTGTTCACGCCACCATCGGGCGAGGTCGTGGCCGCTGTCCGGGATGGTCCGCTCGAGCCACTGCACCGCCGCGATGCGCGATCCCTCTTGTCCGGCCTGGGAGAGCAAGGCACCCCAGGCCGAGATCCGGCGTTCCTGGCTGGCGCGGTCAGCCAGCACGTAGTTGGCGCCACGCACCGACAGGACCAGCGTCCACCGCTCACCGATCCGCATCGCGGCGACCGGACCGTCCAGCGTGCGGGTCTCGAAGAGTCGCAGCTGCTGGCCCAGTCCGGGAAGGTCGAGCCTGACCCGGGAGTCGCATCGGCGCAGCGCGAACGGCCCACCCAAGTAGCGAGCCTCACCCTTCACACGGGCGTAGAAGTGGTTCGCCACGGGTCGGGCCCAGTCGACCAGAGCGCGGCCTTGGACCGGGAAGAGGGCGAGGAACGCGAGGCAGGCCAGGACGGCGAGCCCCGCGCCGCCGCCGCGGGCACCGGCGGACAGGAGCCCGAGCAGCAGGCAGGCGCAGCCGATCCCGAGCAGTCCCAGCTGCGGCGCTCGGAGCCCGAGCAGCAGGCCGCCGCGGTCACGGCGTCCGAAGCTGTGGGTCGCGGGTGTGTCGTGGACAGTCACGGCGTCTCTCCGTCCGAGTTGATGTTCTGGGTCTGTGCTTCGGGACCGCGGCGTGTGCTCGTGGAGTCGGCGTCAGCCGCGGTGTCGAGGGAGGGACCGCGTGCTCCGGTCGAGAGCCCGTCGGCGGTGTTGGCTGCCTGATCAGCTCCACTCCGTACCGCGCCCGTCGTGGCCTGGGCGGCGGCCACGGTCGCCATCGCTGGGCCGGCGGCCGAAGCCGCGCCCGTGCTGCCGACGGCACCTGAGGTTCCTGACGCGCTCGGACTCAACGCCGACTGGATGGCGGGAGCTCCCTGCGCCGTCGGTCCGGTCGAGCTGGATCGGGCCTGGCCCTGGGAGCGCGCATGGTCGTGCCGTCCCATCCCGGCCACGGCGCCGGCCGCGCGGCCAGTGACGGGGGCGGTGCCGCCTCGCAGGGTGTTGAGGGCGTCGCCGGCCAGGTGGGTGTCAGCGGCGAAGTGCACCAGCCGCAGCATCACCACGGGCGCGAAGCAGGCACCGCACATCAGGACCGTGGAGGCGACGAAGTCGCTCAGCGACTGGCCGCTGCCCCTGGAGAGCAGCGCGAGCCCGACCCCGAAAAGCGTGTAGATGGCGGTCTTGGTGAACACGAGCGCGATCAGGACCTCGGTCAGGCGGACCACCCAGCGGCGGGTGGGCGTCCAGAGGTAGCCGGCGATCAACAGCGGCGCGAAGGCCACGACCACGAGAATCGCGATCTTGCGGAAGATCATGACGAACCACAGGATCAGCGCGGCGACCAGCATGGTCATCATCAGCAGGATGAGCAGCATGTTCGCAGCGAACTGCCCGGCGTTGCCGGCGACCGCATTGAAGCCGGCACCCAGGCCCTGGATTGATCGGGCGAAGTCGTAGCCGGTGACCCTGACGACTCCGTGGGAGAGCCAGTTGTCGACGGCCACCAGCAGCTGGGCGAAGACGATGTAGAAGGCTCCGCCCAGTCCAGCGACCCCGACGCCAACGGCGGCACGGCTGAGGGTGGCCCCGTCCCGGCGTACACATGCCACCGCGACGGCGATGAGCAGGACGACACCGATCAGCGGCGCGGCCAGCCCGAGGAAGCCGAAGTACACACCTCGATAGGTCGGATCGGCCAGCGGCACCGTGGCGGAGTCGTCGAGGTTCTTGAGCAGCTCGCCCATCAGCATCTGCGCACCGGACGCGATCGACTGCGTGATGGCGCTCATGCCGGTGCTGGCGGCGCTCTCGGCCGCGCTATGGGCGCCTTGGCAGGCGAGATTCCACCAGGCGCAGCCGGAGGCGGAGCTGCTCAGCGTGCCCGTCATCGGGCTTGTCTCGGTCAGCATTGCCACTCCGCGGGTCAGCGGATCTGCGAGCCGAGGTTGGCGAAGAAGTTGATGATCGGCCCGGCCCCGCCGGCGATCAGCGCGGCCGCACCGCAGACGAGAACGCCGGTCTTGCCGCGGGAGGCGGCGTGGTAGTTGCCGCCGAAGCTCCCGAGCGACCAGATGATGACGCTGATCAAGATGCCGCCGAGTGCCGCGAAGAGTGCCCAGCCGCCGAGGCCGTCGAGGATCTGCTGGATCTGGGCGCCACCGGGGAGCTTGCCGGGGTCCGGGTTGACGCGGACTTCGTGGAGGATCTGGCTGGGGAATCGCATCGTTCTCTCCTGTTCACTTGATCCCGTGGCTGTGCAGCCAGGGGAGGGGGTCGATGGGGGTGCCGTCGCTCGAGTGCGAGGCACCGGTGCGCACCTCGAAGTGCAGATGGGGGCCGGTGGTGTTGCCGGTGTCACCGACGAGCCCGATGAGCTGGCCGGCGTGCACCCGCTGGCCGGGCCTGATGTCGATCCGGCTCAGGTGGGCATACCAGGTGGCGGTGCCGCCCGAATGCAGGACGTGGATCGCGTTGCCGTAGGGCCCGGCCCAGCCGGCGAACGTGACGACGCCATCGCCTGCCGCCATCACAGGGGTGCCGATCGGTGCCGCGAAGTCCTGGCCGGTGTGGCAGTCCGCCCAGTGCGCACCGCAGTCGCCGAAGCCTGCGGTGTCGACGTACGGCGCGTCCCCGAGCGGGAACGTCCAGCTGCCGCCCGATCCGTCGGCCGCTGCGTCGCACCTGGCGTCGAGGTGGGACAGCTGCGCGACGAGCCGTGTCGCGACTGGCTCCCACTTGGCGTACGCGTCGGGGTAGGCGCTGACCTGGACGGCCTGAGCGGCCTCGGTCACGGGCATCGCTGCCCAGCCGTCGATGTCGAGCAGGCCCGGCTGTCCGGCGTGTCCACCCGTGAAGAACATGACCGCGGCACTGCGGGGGGCGAGGCGCTCGCTCAGAGGTCCCCAGCTGGTGCGCTGCTGGAATACGCCTACGGAGTCGCGATCGCCATACGGGAGTGGGCGTAGCCCGGACTCCTGCATCCCCGCGGCGAGTGCGACCACCCAGCCTCGGGGTGGCACGTCGTGCTGCTTGCCGACCGCGATCACCGTCGCCGCTACAGACAGCTGCTGACGATCCAGGTGGACGTCGAGAGCGGTCGTGGTCGCTGCGGGGATGCAGGCTGGCATCCCGGATGCGGAGTCTCCCGGCGACAGGATGACGACCACGCCTAGCACCATGCTCAGCAGGGCAGCGACCGGAGCAGCGATCAGAAGTGGCGCTTTCACAGCCCGGCTCCTCGAGCCCGCTCTACCTTCCAGCCCGAGTGGTCGTGGATCAGGCTGAGCGTGACGTGCTCGTGCTCACGCACCTTTGCGAAGCTCGAATTGGTTGTGACCGTGATCCACACCAGGACTCGCACCCTTGGTGCCGCAGAAGCGCCTTGGCTGATGCCGTCGACGGCAACATCGGTGCGTTCTTGACGGGCGCGCAGGACCCGCCAAGGCAGGTGCGCGCGGGGACTGTCCGCCAGCCGCGAGAGCTCATGAGGGGTGACCAGCCGGTCAATGCTGGCCAGGAAGTCGCGCGCTCCGTCCGTTGCCGCGTCGTACTCGCAGGCGGCCCTGACGAATCGTGCGGTCAGGTGTCGGACGTAGGGGCTTGGGGTGGCGAACCCGGGTCCGGTCGCCTGCGTCGACGGCAATGCGGCTGCGGCTCGCGCGTTCTGGTCACCGCTGACGTCAGCGCATGCGAAGCACAGGAGAGCTGGTAGCACGGCGATTGCCGTGCGGGAGCGCAGATCCATGGGTTCCCCGAGACGACGCTTGGAAGAGATTGACGCCTCGACCCTGTGGCAGGGGAGCCCATCGAAGAAGCCTTCTCAGGGCGATCTGTGGATGACGCCCGATCAGCCGAATGCCTGTGGAGTCGGGCTAAACGATGTGGGTGAGTGCCGGTAGAAACACGTCGATGGCGAAGGCGACGATGGCCAGGAGCACGAGCATCCGAACCGTCGCGCGCCGGATGAGCCCGGGGCGCGCCGAACGGACGAGGACGGTCGTCGGCTGACCGCGCTCGGCGGCAGTGCGGCCCTCGTTGTAGCCGTCCCAGTACGAGGTCTGACGCTCGGCGGACAGGATCCGCTCATGATCCTCGCGCCAGAAGAACTCGCCGTGGATCTCCTGCAGTGGATTGTCGGCGTCCACGATCACCACGCGCTTCGGATGTGTCGATTCGCTCATGCCGCTCACCTCCCGATGGATGACGGCGAAGAAGGCTCGGATTCGAGAGTAGCCGTGGTCTCCGACAGCGAGGCGCACCCGACTCCCAGCATCACGACACATGGCGCTGATTCCTGAACTTGGTGCGCCGTTAGCCGGCCATCCGTCTGGGCCTCGCCAGCCCGACCCGTGCTGTCGAGACCCTCAGGTATGTGATCGAACTCGGTCGTCGCGCCGTCCTTACTGGCGGCACCGCCTCCCTCGCACTCGCGTCCGCTTCTGGCTCACCTGCCCAGGCAAACGTGCTGCCAGCGGGCGGTCGCTCAGTCGCCAAAGACACCCGCGATCCGTTCACCCTCGGCGTCGCCTCCGGCGATCCAGAGCCGGACGGCGTGGTGCTCTGGACCCGACTCGCCCCCGAGCCGTTGGCGTTCGACGGCCGCGGCGGCATGCCTTCGCGCGAGGTGAGAGTCGACTGGCAGGTGGCGGAGGACGTGGAGTTCCGTCGAGTGGTCCGGCATGGATCGGTGTGGGCGACGCCGCGGAAGGCGCATGCGGTGCACGTCGAGGTGCGTGGGCTCCGGTCGGAGCGTGAGTACTTCTATCGCTTCAGGGCAGAGCGCCACCACTCGCGGGTGGGTCGGACACGTACCGCGCCGGGGTACGAGAGCTCGCCGAGCTCGTTCACGGTGGCCGCGGCCTCGTGCGCGGAGTACGAGCACGGATTCTTCACGGCGTACCGGCGGCTGGCCGAGGAACGGCCTGACCTGGTCCTGCATCTCGGGGACTACCTCTACGAGTTCCGCCACAACGGCTTCGTGGCGAACCCGCACAACGTACGCCGAACTCTCGGACCGGAGACGGTCACGCTGGCGGGCTATCGGCAGCGCCACGGGCAATACAAGAGCGATCCCGACCTCCAAGCGGCGCACGCGGCGGCGCCGTGGAGCGTGATTTGGGACGACCACGAGGTGGACGGCAACTGGGCGGGGCTCCACCCCGAGCACCCCGAGCCTGGCTTCCGGCATCGGCGGGCCGCCGCGTTCCGCGCCTACTACGAGAACATGCCGTTGCGTCGCTCCTCGGTGCCACGTTGGCGCGGGGATGCGGATCTATCGCCGGGTGCGCTGGGGTGACCTGTCGACCGTGCACCTGCTCGACACCCGTCAGTATCGCGACAACCAGGCCTGCGGCGACGAGCGGATGGCCGGCTGTCAGGAACGCCTCGATCCCCGTCGCACGATTCTGGGCCGGCGCCAGGAGAAGTGGCTGCTGCGCGGACTCGGTGCCTCCGGGGCCCGTTGGGACGTGGTCGCCCAACAGATCTTCTTCGCCCAGCGCGACACCTCGCGGTCGGCAGGTCTGCAGGTCGGGATGGACGCCTGGGACGGGTACGCCGCCGACCGACAGCGGATCCTCCACGGCTTCGCCCACCGTGGCGTCCGCAACCCGGTCGTGCTCACCGGGGACGTGCACCGCCACTACGCCAACGACCTCCGTCTGGACTTCGATCGGCCCGAGACCCGACCAATCGGGGTCGAGTTGATCACGACGTCGATCACCAGCGGGGGCGATGGGCAGGACACCACCCCGGAGATCCGCGCCGAGATGGCGGCCAACCCGCATATCAAGTTCGCCACCAGTCGACGCGGATATGTTCTGGCTCGCTTCCACCGCTCGCATGCCGAAGTCGACTTCAAGGTGCTGCGCTACGTCCAGAAGCCCGGGGCCCGGGCGCACACGGCTGCGGCGTTCGCCGTCGAGGACGGGCGTCCGGGCCTCCATCCCGCATGAGTCCGCTGGCGGCACTCGTCCGGGAGGAAACCGTTCGGCAACCCCACGGCAACCCCGTGGCCTCATCTCTCGCTCACGATCGAGGTGGCGCGCACCGTTTGCGCCATCAGGTGCCGAGGGGCGCCAGACGAGCCGAAGGGGGTAGTCGAATGCCTGGGGTGATCCTGTCCGTGACTGGCCGTGTCGCGACGGTCGAGGTCGACGGCGTGCTTGACCTCATCGGTGTCCACGACCTCGAACGCGCCATGGAATCCGCGCTGGCGCAGGGGTGTCGAAAGGTCTGGCTCGACCTGTCCCGCGTGCCGCGCGTGGAGCCCGGTTGCGATGCCGAGCTGCGTGGCTGTCTGGCAGAGGCGAGGACTCGCGGGGCACGGTTGGGCCTTGCGAGCATCAGCGCACCCCTCGGGTACTTGGTTGCGCAAGGCGGGCCACTGAGCAATTTCGTCCGAGTCCGACGCCGACACGGCAAGGCCGTCTGAGGCCATCACTCTGCGAGCACGTTGCTGAGAGCCGGGGGCGTTGATCGGTGTACCGGCATCGGAGCTCGCCACGGCAACATCGCCCGGGCATGGCTCGTGCCCGCAAGCCTCACCCCGAGAAGTTTTCGCATGTTCAGCGCGGCGCTCTTGCGAGTCGCATGATCTTCACAGTGGGGCGCGCGCGTGTCGCAGATCCCTGTGTCAGCTGGCATCTGGCCATCTGCCGAAAATCTTCCTGCTTCTGGACAGGCCCCTTCCCAAAACGGTGTTGGTCGTTTTGAGTAGGTACGCACATCAAGTCCGCGCTCGCTCGGGGGAGACGGCTGATATTGCTGCTTGCCGTGGCGAGCCTTCTCGGGAGGGTTTGAAATGAGCAGTCTCGTCACGGATGTCGTGGTGATGGCACCCAGGTTCAACTCCGACGGCATCGTCGCCTGGGGTGTCAAGAACATCATCCCGATCCTGTTGCTGGTGGTCGGTATCGGCATCATCGCCAGCGCCCGTAAGGGTCAGATGAGTCAGAACGCGATGACCATCACCAACATCATGCTCGGCTGCGTCGTCATCGCCGGTGCGGCGTTGTTCTACGGGTTCGCCGACAGCATCGCGAGCTTCGTGTTCAAGGGCTGATCGCCGGTGCTGATCCGGCCCGATGACGAGGTCTACCGGGTCGATGCGGTGTGGCTAGGCCCGCGTGGGTTCACGCTGCCCTGGTCGGCCCGGTACTCGGCGTACGGCATCTGGCTCGTCGTGTTCGTGTCGGTGCTGCTAGTCGAGGCGGCCCTGCCGATGCGAGTCAGCGTGCCTCCCGTGTGGGAGCTCGTGCTGAGCATCCTCGCGACCTACGCGTTGACCGGCGTCATCGATCACGACCGTCCGCTGATCAGTGTCTGGGAGCTGCTGCGGAACGAGGCCTCCGCGCCTCGCGCCGGGCGGTCACAGCGCACCGTTCGGCTCTGCGCCTCCACAGTCCGGGTGAGGGAGATCCATGTCCAACAAGAAGCTGAGTGACCGGGTCGTCGATGCCCGTCTGACCGTCCGCAACATCGAGGGCAACCTGTGCTTCAGTCGCCATGAGGCGTGGGCCTGGTACGTGCTGCCGACGCAACCATGGGCCTTCCGGTCCGACTCGCAGCGCGAGGCGCTGATGTTCGGGTTCGGAGACGCGTTGGCGTGGCTCGCGGGGCATCGTCTCCACCTGAGGGTCACGACGAGGCCGTACCCGACCGCCGAGTGGGCACGAGGTCTGCACCAGCTCACCCCGGACCCGCTCGACACTCCTGGTGTTGAGCCTTGGACCGAGCACATGGTCACCATGCAGAAGCATCTGCGGAACCAGACCATGGCCGAGAAGGAGGTGTTCCTCGGCGTCCGGGTCTCCAGCAGGGCGATGTCTCACCGGGCGATCGGCGCGCTGTGGCGCCATCCGGGCAACATCGAGCACTCGCGGCTGCTGCCGCAGGTCGAGCGGATCACCGAGACGGTGGCCCTGCCGGGATTGGAGGGTCGACCGGCGACTGCCCACGAGATGGAGTGGCTTCTCCGGCGATCCATGGGGCTGGGGCTCCCAGCGCCTGCCGAGCTCGCACCAGTGCCCATCCGGGAATGGACTAGCGACGACCTCCACAGCTTCGTCGACCAGGTCGAGTACGAGGCCGAGCCTCTCGGGCGCACGGTGAAGCTCACCAGCCGTGGTGCCGCGGACCCCGTGGAGCGTCACGTCGCGGTGCTGTCAGTGGGGCGTCTCGAGGAGATCGAGGCGCCAGACCCTGGCCACGAGCCCTGGCTGTCCCACACCGACCGTTTGCCCTTCCCGGTCGAGTGGTCTTGCCAGTTCGACGTGCTGTCGGGGGTCGACGCTCGCAAGGCGATCCAGCGCAAGCTGCTCGTGGTCCGGGACATGCAGCGACACTTCGCTGAGCACGACCTCGACGAGCCGCTGGCGCTCGACCGACAGGCCCGGCAGGCACGCGAGGTCGAGGACGAGATGACCCGTGGCGTCGACGTCGCTGCTACCCGTATCCACGGCTGGTTCCGGGTCGCGGTGGCGGCGCGGACGCAGGAGGAGTGCCTGGAGCGGGTCCGCAAGGTGACGACGTCGTACCGGTCCCGCCGCGTCTCGATCGAGCACCCTCGCGGTCAGTTCGGGCTGTTGCGGGAGTTCATCCCGAGCGAGCCGATCTCGACCTCGGCATACCGCCGACGGCTGCCCGCGCTCTACCTCGCCGCCGGGGTCCCGATGGCGTCGAGCCGCCTGGGCGACCGTCGTGGTCCGTACGTCGGCTACACGGCCGGCTCGTCGCGCCGTGCCGTCATGTTCGACACGCACTACGCGACGGAGGTCCGGGAGACCTCCGGCCTGGTGCCGGTCGTCGGCGGGCTCGGCGCCGGCAAGAGCGTGCTCCTGGGCCAAATCACCTACGAGGCGGTACGGCGGGGCATCCCGTCGGTCGTCCTCGACCCGTCCGGGCCTCTCGCCAGGCTCACCGAGATGCCCGAGCTCCGGGAGCACAGTGAGCACCTGGACCTGACCACCGCCGCGAGCGGGACGCTGAACCCGTTCGAGGTCGTCGCCGCACCGCTGCGCTCCGCGTACGCGACAGAGGATTCCTTTACCGAGGCCGAGGTGATGGCCTCCCAGGATCGCAAGCTGCTGGCGATGGATGTCGTCAAGATGCTGCTCCCCGCCTCGGTGGACTCGCTTCCCGACACGTCGCTGGTCGTCTCCGACGCGGTCCGTGCCACCCAGGGAAGACGCGATGCCTCGCTGTGGGATGTCGTGCGCAACCTCGAGGCGCTCGATTCGCCGCACGGCAAGATCGTGGCGAACTACCTCAGCGACATGGCCGAGCTGCCGCTGTCCAGGCTGTTCTTCCCGAGTACCGAGCAGGGGGCGACCCGACTGGGAGCCCGGCTCACCGTGTTGACCATGCCCGGGCTCGTCCTCCCACCCCGGTCAGTGCCGCGGGACCACTGGTCGACCTCGGAACAGCTCGCGGTCCCACTCCTTCACCTGGCGTCCTGGTATGCCACCCGAGCGGTCTATGGCAGGGAGATGCAGAGCCGGAAGCTGGTTGCCCTCGACGAGACCCACTTCCTCGGCGAGTGGTCTGCCGGCCGGGCCCTCTTCACCCGGCTCGGCCGCGACTCGCGCAAGTGGAACACATGCGTTCTCGCCGCCTCGCAGAACCCGTCCGACGTGCTCGGCATGGACGTCGCCAACTTCATGTCCGCTGCATTCGTCGGTCGGCTCGAGGACGAGGCGGCTGCCCGGGACGGCCTGCGAATGCTGCGCGTTGCCACCGGCGTCGGATACGAACGCGCTCTCTCCACCCTCTCCTCTGGCCGTGGGGAGACCGCGTCCCGAGAGTTCGTGATGCGCGACGTGGACGGTCACGTCGACAAGCTCCGGGTCGACCTGTCGGCGAACCCCCGCCTGCTTGCAGCGCTCAACACCACCGCCGGACGACACGGCAACCGCAGCGGCGAGGAGCAGGTCGCATGAGGCGACAGGTGGCGCGGATCGTCGCCATCCTCGCGGTGCTCGTTGGCGTGAGTGTTGCGCTTCCCCCAGCCGCGATGGCCATCCCCGGACTCTCCGACTGCAAGGAGGCGCCGACGCCCGAAGTTCCCGGGCGGGGGATTGCCGGGTTCTTCTCCCAACCTCCAGAGCACCTCCCAGCCGAGGCCGATCCGTTCAAGGCCGGCTCGGGGACCACGATCTACGAGCAGTACGGGTACGCCGGCCTGCGGTGGCACACCTACGACCTGGGGTGCGGGCCCGACGCAATGCGGCAACCGGACGCCGTCATCGGCACCGCGATGAGCAACTGGGTGATGCAGCTGCCGATCGCGCTCACCGCCCTGACCGGTTCTCTGACCCAGACCGCCTTCCAGCCGACGTTCCTGAGCTCGTTCGACGGGGTCGTGACCCACGTGTCCACCGCCCTGCACGACAGCCTGTTCCGCTCGTGGGTGCCGGCAGTCATCGCAGTGCTGGGTGCGCTGATCATCTTCCGGGCCCGTCGATCGTCCCTGGCGACCACCGCCGCCGCCGTCGGCTGGGCCCTGATTGTCGTGCTCCTGGCGACCGCCCTGTTCCGCTGGCCCGTGGAGGCCGGCCGCGCCGCGGACGCGACCGTCACCGGGACCCTCGGGATGGTCGTCAGCCGGCTGGACGGCAACGGACCGGACGTCGACCCCGGGACCGCGGTCGCCTCCAACGTCGACGAGTCGATCTTCTACCGAGCGTGGCTGGCCGGTGAGCTAGGGAGCCCGGACAGCGAGGTGGCCAAGAAGTACGGGCCCGCCCTGTTCAAGGCCCAGGCCCTGGACTGGCACCAGGCCGCCATCCTCGAGTCCGACCCCGACAGGGGCGAGCAGATCATCCAGGACAAGGAGGACCAGTGGAAGGACATCGCCTCCAAGATCCAGGACGAGGACCCCGAGGCGTACGAATACCTCACCGGGAAGCGCTCTGAGACCCGGATCGGCTACGCGATCCTGTCCGCCACCGGCGCCTTCCTGGCGCTGCCCTTTCTGCTCATGTCCGCGCTGCTACTGCTTGGCTGCTTCCTCATCGTCAGGCTCGCGGTGATGATGTTCCCCGCGTTCGCCACACTTGGTGCCTTCCCCGCCTCGCGCGGCCTGGTGATCGGACTCGGGAGGACGGTCGCCGCCGCCCTGGTCAACGCCATCATCTTCGGGATCGGGACCGGCGTGACGGTCGCCGTACTCGGCGTCCTGTTCCATCCCGGGGGAGGAGCGCCCGCCTGGTTGGGCATCGTGCTGATGCCTGTCTTCACGGTCGTCATGTGGGTCGCCTTGCGTCCGTTCCGACGCCTCACCTCCATGGTCAGCGCGGATGACCACCACTTCCGTGGGATGTCCGGTGGCCTGGGATCGACCGCGCGAGCCAGCGGGAGACTGGCCAAGAAGCTGGCGATTGCCGGGGTCACGGGAGCGACGGGCGGTGCGACCGCGGGAGCCGTGGCTGCCGCGCACGCCGATGACGAGCCTGTGCCACCACCGGACCGAGTTGAGGCACGTCCCTCGCCGGCAGCTCCTGGTCCGGTGCCGCCCGCACGATCAGTCGCTGGTGCTCTGTCGTCAGGCGACGACGTGCGAGCGCAGCAGCCGTCGCCGGGGCCAGCCTCGTCGGCGGCGGGACCGGTTCCGTCTCAGCCGGCGCCGGCCCATGTGGCTGGAGCCGCCCCGGTAGCCACTCCCTCGGCGACGCACGAGCTGAACCCGGGGTTCGTACCGATGCCGTCTTCCTCAGGAGTGCCGCTGCCCCCGACGGAGCCGGAGTGGTACGAGGGCGAGGACGTCTACACCATCTACCGCCCCACCGAAGACGACGCGGAGTCCTTCAGCCAATGAGCCTCCGGACGGCTCAGCCGTGAAGAGGCAGGGCGCACTCGGCCTGACCGTCCTGCTGATCGGCGGCGCCACCATCATCGGTGTCCCACTCCTCATGGTCATGGTGCTGATGGGCGGCGAGGCCGACCTTGGAGATGTCTGCGCGCCCGGCTCCGACCCGGTGGATCTGGCAGCGGGCACAGCCGACGGCCTGGACAGGCAGCAGCTCGCCAACGCCTCGGCCATCGTCAGCGAGGGGTACGGGATGGCTGTCCCTCACCGAGCCATCGTGATCGCCCTCGCGGTCGCGCACCAGGAGTCCGGCTTTCGCAACTACGGCAACGACGGGCAGGGCAACGACCTCGCCCCCGACCAGCTGGGCATCGCCGCGTCGCTCGACCTGTCGCACGAAGCCGTCGGGTCAGATCACGGCTCTCTGGGCATCTTCCAGCAGCAGTGGCCCTGGTGGGGCTCCATGCCCGAGCTCATGGACCCGGCCACAGCGGCCCGGAAGTTCTACCTGCGACTCCTCAGCGTCCCCGGGTGGCAGCACATGACCGTCACCCAGGCCGGCCAGGCGGTGCAGCAATCCGCGTACCCCGACGCCTACACCGACGACGTCCCGGTGGCCGAGGCCATCCTGAACGGCGCCCCACCCCAAGGAGACGTAGCGCAGACAGCCGCCTACTTCGGCGGCACCGCCAACGGCGGCTGCGGCGCCCAGGCCGCGGCCTTCACGGGCAAGGTCGCGTTCCCCCTGGCTCCGTGGGCGACGTACGTCGATCTCCAGAACTGGGGGAGCAGCGGCTCGCACTGGTCCTCCACCCACACGGGAACCGATCTCTCGACCGCCTGCGGCACGCCGGTCCGCGCCGCCACTGACGGGGTCGTGACAGTGCGAACCGACCAAGCCTGGGCAGGCAACTGGCTGGTCGAGATCAGCATTGGAACTGGGAAGCTCATGACGTGGTACGCCCACATGCAGTCCTTATCGGTACGCACCGGGGAACGCGTCTCCGCTGGTCAGGAGATCGGCGCCGTCGGCGACCTGGGCAACGCGACCGGCTGCCACCTGCACTTCGAGGTACACCCCGACGGGGGAACCACAACCGTCAACCCCACTCCCTGGTTGCACCAGCACGCCGGCCACGACCTGGTGACACCCGTCTCCGGTGGAGGGGGTGGTCCTGAGCAGACCGGGGACGCGTTCACGGTCCTCACCGCGGCCGTTCCGGCGACGTTCTCGCCGGAAGCGGCCCGCGGTCAGTTCAACCGCTGGCTACATCAGGGCGCGGACGTATTGCTGCTTCACGGCGTCGCATCCCGCGATGTCGGACGCATCGTGGCCTCGCTCAATGGCGACTGGGATGTCTGGCAGCCACCGGGGGAGCGCGGCACCTCCGCGATCGTGTGGGACGCCAGCAGGTTCGCGGCCACAAAACGCGGGGTCGTGCCCGGCCTCCGCTCCCCGGTGGACTCGACGTGGATGGCCTGGGCCCTGCTCGAGTCCGACCAGGGAACGCTGCCGGTGGTGTCGATGCAGATGCCAGTCCCTGCGTCAGCCAAGTCGTCGGGCGCCACATCGACCGTGACTCGCAAGCTGCAGCACATGGTCAGCGACATGAACGACGCCGGCTACCCGCCCGTCGTCGGGGGAACTTGGGCCACCCCGGGCACGCGCGGAGCTCGGCATCTCGAGCAACAGCTGCATGACGTGCAGCTCACGCTGAGCGGCGCGCCATCCCGGTGCGCTGAGGAGGGCCCTGGTTTAGATGCCTTCGCCTTCAATCCCGACTATCTGCACGCCGTCGATCGAGGCTGCACCGGTGGGAGTCATGGCGATCCCGAGGCAGCATGGGCTGCGGTAGCCCCTCGATAGGGCTGCCGACCAAGCACGAGGCGAGGAGTCCGAAGTGGAACAAGGCAATGAACGACTGCCGTACTTCGGTGCCCCGCCAACGCGAACGCCGCGGCCCGCACGCACTGAGTCGGCGCTTCACGGCAAGCGCGTGATCTTGTCGACCCCTGATGGGTTCGTCTATGACATGCGTGCAGTGAGCGCGATCTATACGGCGTCAGATGCAGGAGACGTGGTCGACATCCTCACCGAGGAGGACTACTACCGTTGGATGCTCCGCCAGGTCGTGCCCACCCCGCAGCCGTTCCCCGCGCGTCTTGTATGGGTCGAGTAGCCCTTGACATCTTCGAGCCGCATCCGGCCGACCGATCAGCGCTCGGTGGCCCGCCAGTTGCCGTGCGTGCAGTCACATCATCCACACGAGGCTCCGCGCACCCCGGTGGATTGTGAGGATCGAGCGGGTGGAGTTGAAGCCGTCGTATCCCGCGGCCGTCGGCGAGACAGGCGAGCCCTGACAGTGCGACCAGGAGCGCGAGCACCCGGGCATCGCCGTCTTGACTGCCGCGATCCCGACCGCGAACGCGAACAGCTCAGCCCCATCGCGTAGGCGTGGTGTGCCGCTCGTCGCGCTCGGTCTTATTCTCATCGATCGGTCGTTGCTGTGGGGTGGCCGGCACCCTGCCGGCACGGGCCATGGTCGCCTACGCGGTCACCCGCACGGTGGCGATGCCTCAGATCGCCGACGACATCGGCAACTGGGCCCAGCCGCTGCGGCCGGTAGTACTCACCGCGGAGGGGCTACTCATCGTGATCACCCTCGGCCGCCATGCGAGCCCGCGGTCCGCCGTCTGGCTCACCCAGCGGCTGATCCTGTGGGCAGAAATGTGCTCGCGGCCGGCCTGATCGCAACCGACTACTCGAGGGGCTCCTGGGGCGCCGGCTGATCGGCTGTTCGCCCTCACCGCCCGAAAGTAAGGTTCGCCCAGCAACATCGGCCAGCGCCACACGCGTCCCCAAGGTCTGCTGAAGTGCCCGATCGTCAGACGGCGAGATGCCTTGGTCCCAGATCCGAAGCCTCCGCGTCTCCCCGCACATCGCCTCCGGCCCCCGCCTGCCGTAGCCGGTCCAGCACCTCACGTTCGACCAGGATGGGAACGAAGTCCCGGATCGGCCGACCGTCGAACTCCTCCATCGCGTCGGCGATCGCTTGGTTGATCGTCGCGGCCCGCTGATGGGGGAGCCTGTGGCGCAGGCGCTGAGAGAGATGTTGCAGCGCCTGGGCTTCGCCCGACCCGGCGGTGGATGGCTCGCTCACGCTCCAGTGAAGCACCCCGACGGAGGCACACTCCATGCCCAGATCTGGGGGTCTCCGAGATCCGGCCCGGGCCTGGGTATGTTCGCCTTGCTGTGGTCGACTCGCCGCATCCCAGTCACGCGCTTGGCCGGGATCGATGGTCGTGTCGAGTTCACTCTCGAGGGGCTCACGTTCCGGCGTTCCAAGTCGGCGGCCCTCGCCCGTGGCACCCGGCGGCTCCACCAGGTGGAGTGGGCACAGATCCTCGGTGCGGAGGTGGCCTGGTCGCGCAAGGGCCGTCCGATCGTGCGCATCGCCGTCGTGGGCGCCCCGCGCGCGTCCCGGCACCGCGAGGATCCGCATGCGATCAAGGTCCCGCGCAAGTCGGTCGCAGAGGCCGGCGATTTCGTGGAGCTCGTCAACGAGGAGATCGCACTGCGGCGACGGTGGCGGGCTGCTGCCCCCACCGGCCAGGGGCGGGCGCAGGACCCGTCCGACGGGGTCGAGGGCCCCCCGGACGGTGACGACGACAGCGAGCTGGCGCCGGGGGCGTGGAGCACGTCCGCCCGTGGGGCCGGCCACGAAAAGTCCCTCCCCAGTTCCAAGGTGACTACGTCAGGGCCTCTGCAGATGGCCCAGTTGGGCCATGCGTGAGCGAAGACGCTGACCTGTTTGGGAATCACCGCCCGGACGTTCGTTGGCCGTTCATCCGCGCAGGGGTTTCAGTTCCCGGGTGGTCCCCGAGACTTCTCGCGGCTCAGCACGGTGCTGAACCCTTGAGGTGCCAGGAACGATCAGGTGACCACCCTTCCTCTGCAGGACGTTCGCAACGACGCGGCTGACGACGTGCGGGCTCGCAAGATCTCGCGCCGCGCCACCGGCGCCGACGCCGTCTTCGAGCACGGTGCCCGGGCGGTCGGGGCCTCGGTGCTCGTCATCACCGGCGGGGTCGGGCTGTTCCTGGCCTGGCAGGCCTACCCGACGCTCCAGCGCTACGGGTGGGGCTTCTTCACCGAGACGCAGTGGCAGCCCGAGTCCGACGTGCTCGGGATCGCGGCGGTGCTCATCGGGACCTTCGAGGTCGCGCTGGTCGCGATGTTCTTCGCCTTCCCGCTGGCGCTGCTGACCGCGCTCTACATCAGCGAGTACGCGCCTGCCGCACTCAAGCCGACGTTGGTCTCGCTGGTCGACCTGATGGCTGCGGTCCCCTCGATCGTCTACGGCCTGTGGGGCTTCTTCCTGGTGATGCCGCGAGCCGCCGAGCTCGCGTTGTGGCTGCAGCGGCACCTCGGCTGGATCCCGATCTTCCGCGTAGACGCCGACCCGGACGCCGCCGTCTGGGACGCCAGCCGGTACGTCTCGAGCGCGTTCTGCGCCGGCATCGCCGTCGCGATGATGGTGCTGCCGATGTCGTGCGCGGTGATGCGACAGGTCTTCTCCCAGACGCCGCAGGGCGAGAAGGAGGCGGCGCTCGCCCTCGGTGCCACCCGCTGGGGGATGGTCCGCGCCGTGGTGCTCCCGTTCGGCCGCGGCGGCATCATCGGCGGGACGATGCTCGGCCTGGGCAGGGCGCTGGGCGAGACCATCGCGGTCCTGCTCATCATCTCGCCGGCCTTCGAGATCAAACCGCGGATCCTCGAGATCGGCACCAACACGGTGAGCGCCCTGATCGCGGGGCGGTTCGGCGACGCGAGCGCCGCGCAGCTCTCCGCGCTCCTGGCCGCCGGGTTCGTCCTGTTCCTGATCACCCTCGTCGTCAACACGATCGCTGCGGTGATCGTCAACAAGAGCCGCTCGGGCGCGGGAACGGACGCCTAGGACCATGACGACCGAGCTCCACGCCGACCCGACGGTCGGCACGACCCACCTGCCTGCACACGACGACGACACCGCGCCCCCGACCCCTCGACCGTCCCTGGGCAGGCCCAGCCCCGACGAGCGGTTCGCCGGCATCGGGTCGTGGGTGGCGGGCCTCGCGCTGGCCTGGCTGCTGACCCAGCGGATGCTGCCGCTGGAGGGCGTGGCCTGGTTCCTGGTCGCCTGGTTCCTCTGCGGCCTCGCCGTGACGGCGGTGACCGCGGGCATGACCGGCGGTCTCGTCGAGGTCCGCGACCGGGTCGCCGGCGCGGTCGTGACCTGCGGTGCCCTCGTCGTGGGCGCGGCACTGGTCAGCACCCTCGTCTTCGTGGTGGCCCGGGGATGGCGCCCGCTGATGCACCTGAACTTCTTCACCGACGACATGGCCGGCGTCGGCCCCAAGGACCCCTTCGACCACGGGGGCGTGCTGCACGCGATCGTCGGCTCGCTGATCGAGCTCGCGCTGGCACTGGTCGTGACCCTTCCGCTCGGCATCGGCACCGCGGTCTTCATGACCGAGGTCGGCGGCCGGTTCGCTCGCGTCGTACGCACCGTGGTCGAGGCGATGACGGCGCTGCCGTCGATCGTGGCCGGACTGTTCGTCTACACCGTCCTCATCGTCACGCTGGGCTACCCACGCTCCGGGCTCGCGGCGGGAATGGCGATCGCGGTGATGATGCTGCCGATCATCGCCCGAGCTGCCGACGTCGTGCTGCGCGTGGTCCCCGGCGGCTTGCGCGAAGCCAGCCTCGCCCTGGGTGCGAGCAGGTGGCGCACTGTCTGGCACGTCGTCCTGCCGACGGCGCGGCCGGGCCTGGCCACCGCGGTCATCCTGGGCGTCGCGCGTGGTGTGGGGGAGACCAGCCCGGTGCTGCTCACCTCCGGGGCCGCGGCGTTCCTGGTCACCAACCCCAGCGATGGCGTCATGAACTCCCTGCCGCTGTACATCTACTCCACCGTGCGCAGTGGCGAGCCCGCTGCCATCACCCGGGCGTTCGCCGCCGCGACGGTGCTGCTGACGCTCGTCCTCGTCCTGTTCGTCACCGCCCGCCTGGTGGCTCGCCCACGCGGCAACCGCCGGACCCTGCGCAGCCGGCTGGCCCCGAGCGGCGGCTGGCGGAACCGGGGCTACGACATCGTCCGCGCCGACCCGCTCGTCGAGATGGGCCCCGTGCTGCCTGCCGATCCCGACAACCACTACCCGCCCACCTCGACCGAGGAGAATCGTTGAACCGCGTCCGCGTCATCGCAGGGCAGGTGGTCGCCTTCCTGCTCGCGCTCGGCTGCGTCGCTGCCATGCCCGGCACCGCCAGCGCGACCGTCTACGCCCAGATCGAGGGCACCGGCTCCACCTGGTCGGAGCTCATCGTCCAGCAGTGGATCGCCGACGTCGACGCCAACGGCATGAAGGTCGTCTACACCGGCGGCGGCTCGACCAAGGGTCGCAAGGACTTCTCCCAGGACAGCACCGACTTCGCGATCTCCGAGATCCCCTACCAGGGCGTCGACGAGCAGGGCAACGCGGACACCAGCAACGGCCGCGACTTCGCCTACCTGCCGATCGTCGCCGGCGGCACCGCGTTTACCTACCAGCTCAAGATCGGCAACGAGCTGGTGCGCAACCTCCGACTCTCGGGCGAGACGTTGGCGAAGATCTTCACCAACCAGATCACCAACTGGGACGACCCAGCGATCACGAAGGACAACAACGGCCGCAAGTTCCCATCGCTGCCGATCACCCCGGTGGTCCGCTCCGACGGCTCCGGCACGACGGCTCAGTTCACCACCTGGCTGGACCACGAGTACCCGTCGATCTGGCGGCCCTACTTCGGCCGCTCGGGCCTGACGTCGTACTACCCGAAGAAGAACGGCACCCGGATGATCAGCCAGGCCGGGTCGGACCAGGTGATGAACACGATCGCCGGGTTCGCGGGGAACGGAACCATCGGGTACGTCGAGTACTCCTACCCGGTCAACAAGGACTACCCGGTCGTCAAGGTCCTCAACCGGGCCGGCTACTACGTCGAACCGACCCAGTACAACGTGGCGGTCGCGCTGACCAAGGCGCGGATCAACCAGGACAAGAGCTCGCAGCTCTACCTGACCCAGATCCTCGACGGCGTGTACACCACCCGGACCCGCGGGCCTACCCGATCTCCTCGTACTCCTACATGATCATCCCGACCGGGGCCGATGACCCCCGGATGACCACCGCGAAGCGGCAGACCCTCGCGGACTTCATGTACTACTCGCTGTGCGCGGGGCAGTCGAAGGCCGGCCCGTACGGCTACTCGCCGCTGCCCCTCAACCTGGTGCAAGCGGGCTTCCAGCAGCTGGCGAAGCTGAAGAAGGCCGACCCCGACGTCGACCTCACCGACCGCGACGTCACCAAGTGCAACAACCCGACCTTCGTGGCCGGGGACCTGTCGAAGAACCACCTGGCCCAGATCGCGCCGCAGCCCGCTGCCTGCGACAAGGTCGGGGAGGGGCCGTGCGGCACGGCGACCGGCACCAACACGCCGTCCACCGACGACCCCAACGCACGACCGCGACCGCCAGCGGGGATGACACCAGCGCTGGCGGCTCGGGCGGGGGAGCCGGCGGGGCCTCGGGGTCCTCGCCGGGCTCCGCGCCCGGATCCGGGGGCCCCGGTGTGGATCCCGAGACCGGGGCGGTGGTCGGCGGAGACCAGACCACGGCCGCCGGCGGTGCGATCTACGCCAACCCGACCGAGCTGGTCTCCTCCCGCGCCATCGACACACGGACGTTCGGCTGGCTGGCCGCGGTGGAGCTGCTCGCCCTGGTGCTGCTGCCCGGTCTGTACGTCGCGACCCTGCGCCGTCGCCGCTCGGTGAAGGCCGGTGGCCGCTGATGGGGACCACGGCAGGCCGCCGCGCGATCTGGGCCGGTGCGGCACTGATGATGCTCGGTGCCGCCGGGCTGGTCGGCACCCCCGCCCAGGCGGACCAGCTGGCCAAGCCGAGCGGCGCATGGTCGGAGACCAAGCAGGAGGCGCGCCAGGTGGTCGGCGCGGACGGGGTGGCCCACAACTACCCCTTCGCCGACCCGTTCGGCATCACCGTGAGCGCCGACCACACCGAGAACCTCCGCGGGCGGGAGCGGGTCCAGATCAGCTGGTCCGGCGCGCAGCCGAGCGCCGGGCGCTCGGGGAATCCCTACGGACTGGCCGGCCTGACGCAGGAGTACCCGGTCGTGATCCTGGAATGCCGGGGCACCGGCGCGCAGGTGACTCCCGAGACCTGCTGGACCTCGTCGTTCTCGCAGCGCTCGCAGATTTCGAGATCCGCCTCGGACGCGGTGTGGACCGATGACGTCGACGCCGACCCGGCGGACAAGGAGCACGTGAGCGGGATGTCCCCGTTCCCCTCCGAGGAGGAGTGCCCCAACGTCGACCGGAGCGGGACCTACTACAGCCACGTCACCCCCTTCATCTCGGCCAAGGGCACCGTCTCTCCGCCTGCGACAAGGAGCACATGCCCCCGGAGGCGGCCGCCGACTCGGCCTTCCCACCCGCCGAGATCGCCGCGTTCACCGGCGCCGACGGCAGGGGGTCGGTCCAGTTCGAGGTCCGCAGTGACGTCGAGAACGAGTCGCTGGGCTGCAACCACCGCACGGACTGCTCCATCGTCGTGATCCCGATCCTCGGCGTCAGCTGCGACCAGCCGCGAACGTCACCGGCGACCTCACGGCCCCGAGAAGAGCTGCCGACGCACCGGCCAGTGGGCACCCGGCTCCAGCAACTTCGCGGGGCTCGGCGTGGACCAGGCCGTGTCCCCAGCACTGTGGTGGTCTGCCTCCAACTGGAACAACCGCTTCACGATCCCAATCACCTTCGGGCTCCCGCCGGACACCTGCGACATCCTCGACCAGCGGCCCGCGACCGGCTTCTACGGCTCGGAGTTGCTCGCCCAGGCCGCGCTGCAGTGGTCCCCGGCGTACTGCCTGCGCAAGGACCGCTTCAAGTTCCAGCTCAACCAGATGTCCGACGAGGCGGGCTGGAACCTCATGGAAGGCGGCGGCGGCGCCGCCGCCGAGGTCTCCTCCGAGCACCAGCAGCGGGGCAGCGACCCCGTCGGGTACGCGCCGACGGCCGTGACGGGCTTCTCGATCGGCTACGTCATCGACAGGCCCGACAACGTGGGGGAGTACACCAACCTGCGCCTGGACGCGCGGCTGGTGGCCAAGCTGCTCACCCGTCCTACCTCGGCTCCGGCCTGGGGGCCGGTCACCCCGGGATGACGGGCAACCCGTGGGCGCTCATGGCCGACCCCGAGTTCATCAAGCTCAACCCGGGGCTGAGCCAGACCACGCAGGAGGCCGGCGCCACCCTGCTTTCCCTGTCCAACTCCTCCGACCTGATCGAGCAGCTCACCGAGTGGATCGCCCAGGACAAGGACGCGATGGACTTCATCGCAGGCAAGCCCGACCCGTGGGGGATGAAGGTCAACCCCTCCTACGAGGGCCTGGACCTGCCCACGGCGGAGTGGCCGCTGCTCGACACCTACGTGCCGGAGACCGGCAGTGAGTGCATGCAGCAGAACCCCATGACCTACTTCAGCGCCCTGGCCGCCCCGGTCACGACATTGCCGAAGGTCGCCATGGCACTCCTGGACTCCTGGCCCCGTGCAGACCCGGTGTGACACCGACACCAGCACGACACCGCACCTCTACAAGCTGGGACGCATCGACCGGCAGTCCTACGGCTCGCGCTTCATGCTCGGCCTGGTCAGCCTGGGCGACGCCGCGCGCTACGGCCTGCGCACGGCCGCTCTGGAGACGAAGCAGGGCAGCTACGTGACCCCGTCCCCGCAGTCCCTCGCGGCGGCACTCCAGCTGGAGACCCAGCAGGACAAGTACGGTCCCTTCGTCCTCGACCAGGCTGACATCCGGCGCTCGACCAGGGCCTACCCCGGGACGATGGTCGTCTACACGGCCGCCCGGCTGCGCAACCTGCCACAGGCGGACGCCGACAAGGTCGCCCAGTTCATCCGCGTCTCCACCACCGAAGGACAGCAGCCCGGCAGCGGCAACGGCCAACTCCCCGACGGCTTCCTGCCGATCCGCAGCACCGGCGTGACCGCCCCGCTCTACCGGTCCGCACAGGAGGTGGCGGCCGCGGTCGAGGCCCAGAAGGCCGAACCCCCCGTCCCCACCACCTCGGCGACGCCCACCTCCGACGGTGGCAGCAGCCCGGGCACCACCCCGGCCTCCTCCAGCGGTGGCGTGCCCGGCGAGGCGCCCGGGAACGGCGCGGCCCCCTCCGCAGCGGCCTCCGCGTCTCCATCGCCGTCCACCGGCCAGGAGGCGGCGGCCATGCCCGCCACCCAGCCGGTCAGCTCGCCGCTCGCCGGCGGCCTGCTGCCCGCCCTGCTGCTCCTGGGTGGCCTCGGACTCGGCATCGCAGGAGTGGTCCGCGTGGGCGCCTCCTCGGTGGGGCGGAAGCGATGACCGCGACGCTCACCGAGAGCCCCCGGCGCCGGGCACGGAGCAAGGCCGCGCTGCCGACCTTTCGACGGCGTGGCGGAGCCCCCCAGCACCCGCGAGCGGTCGCGCCCGTCCGGGCCGCGACCCCACCGACCCCCGCGGAAAACACCTCGGCCGTGGTCTCGTCCGCGTTCACCATGTTCGCGCTGCTGTGCCTGTGGACCGCCGCCCAGATGCTGTTCCTGGGCAATCTGTCCCACGAGCGGGCCCAGGAGCTGCTCTACCGCGAGTTCCGCACCCAGCTGGCCGGAGCCACCGCGCCGCTCGGCCCGATCGTCCCGGTCGGAGACCCCGTGGCGGTCGTGTCCGCCCCGACCGTCGGCCTGGAGCAGGTGGTCGTCGAGGGCACCGCCTCCGGGGACACCCTGGCCGGGCCCGGACACCGGCGCGACACCCCACTGCCGGGCCAGGAGGGCACCTCGGTCGTCTACGGGCGGGCCTCGACGTACGGCGGCCCCTTCCACACGCTGACCGGGCTGCGGCCCGGCGACCCGGTCACCGTGGCCGCAGCCCAGGGCAAGCTGACGTTCACCGTCCTCGACGTCCGCCGCGCCGGCGACCCGCTGCCGCAGCCAGTCGAGCCCGGCCGGGCCAGGCTCACGCTGGTGACCGCCGAGGGCTCGGGGCGCCTGGCCTCCATCGCCCCAAAGGACGTCGTCTACGTCGACGCCGAGGCGAGGAAGGCGTTCCCCGCACCGCCCGGCCGGCCGCGGCGGTTCCCCAATCCGAGAAGGCGATGGCCAGCGACGAGGGTGCGATGCCGCTCCTCGCCCTGGACCTGGCCCTTCTCCTGGCGCTGACGCTCGGGGTCATCGCCGCCCGTCAGCGATGGTCGACAGCGCTTGTGTGGGTGGTCGCAAGCCCGCTCGCCATCGCGCTGTCCTGGGCTTCCACGGACGTGGTGATGCGCCTTCTGCCCAACCTGATCTGACTCGCTCAGTCACACCAGTTCAGCACGACCCAAACCCGTACCAACACTGCGAAAGAAGAGAGAACCAGAATGTCCGCACGTTCGCTTCTCGCCGGCCTGGCCACCACCGCGGTCGTCACCACGGCGCTGAGCCTCGTCACCCTGGCCCCGGCCTCGGCCGTCTACCGCACCGACCCCGACGACACCGCGTTCACCGCCACCGCAGCGGACCTGATCGGGGCCGGCTCCGACACCACCCAGCACGCGGTCAAGCTCCTCGCCGACGCGTGGAACGCCGACTCGAGCCACACCTTCAAGGTGGCCACCTACGCGGCGACCGAAGGCGGCGCGCCCAAGCAGGCCGACGCCACCATCCCGCTGCCGGGCGGCACCGAGGCCACCCGCCCCAACGGCTCCGGCGACGGCAAGAGCCGCCTCTACGGCACCGGCAACGTGCCCCAGATCGACTTCGCCCGCTCCTCCGACGCCCTGTCGACCACCGAGACCGACAACGGCCTCAAGGCCTTCCCGTTCGCCCTGGACACGGTCGTGATGGCCGTGTCCAACTCCACCCCGTCGCACGCCCCCGCGTCGATCACCGTCAACGACCTGGTCAAGATCTACGAGTGCCAAGCGGGGGCGACCGACTGGAGCGACTTCGGCGGCACCGCCGGCACCATCGAGCCGCAGATCCCGCAGAGCGGCTCGGGCACCGCCAAGTTCTTCAAGAAGCAGCTCGACGCGGCCAAGGGCAGCGCAGTCACCTACGGCGCCTGCGTGAACCAGAACGTGCAGGAGCACGACGACAGCACGGTGAAGGACGACGCCAACGCGGTCGTGCCGATCTCGAAGGGCCGGGCCGAGCTCAAGGGCGGCACGGTGCGCCTCATGGACGGCTTCGCGGCGAAGCGCGACCTCTACAACGTGGTGCGCGGCGGCGACGTCACGAAGCCCGAGATCCAGGCCGTCTTCGGCGAGAACGGCTTCATCTGCTCCACCGAGGCTCGCGACCTCATCGCCCAGGCCGGCTTCCAGCAGCTCGCGACCCCGGCCCACGGCGGCGTCTGCGGCACGCCGGTGGACACCACCAGCAACTTCACCGTCAACCAGCAGGTGGTCACCGCCACGACCTCACCGCGACCAGCAGCAAGGCCAACGCGGCCACCCTGGTCGCCAAGGTCACCGGCGCCACGGCTCCCGAGGGCGCGGTCACGTTCTACGACGGCGCCGGCGTGCTCCAGGCCGACGTGCCCCGTCTCGGGCCAGGCGACGTACAACGCCACCGGCCTGAGCGCCGGCAGCCACGACTTCCGCGCGGCCTTCACCCCGGCCTCGGGAAGCGCCTTCGACCCCTCGCAGGGCACGAGCTCCGCGACCGTCAAGACCGCCTCGAAGGTCACCGAGTCCTTCCCCGCCAGCATCGCCAAGGGCCAGCGCGCCAAGGGTGTCGTCACGGTGGTTCTCACCGGCGTCGCCAACGCCGCAACCGGCAAGGTCAAGGTCCTGCTCGGTCGCAAGACCCTCGCCACCGCACGCTCTCCGGTGGCCGGGCGACCGTGAAGCTGCCCGCACTCGCCAAGGGCACCAACAAGCTCAAGGCCGTGTACGCCGGCAACGCAACCGCCGCCGGCTCGCAGAGAGCTTCACGATCACCCAGAAGTGATCAACCCGTAGCACCGCACCACCCGGGTGTCGGGTGGCCGCCGCAGCCGTGGTGGCTACCGACACACCTCGCGTCTCCCCTCATCAGAAGGCCAGCCATGAACACCTCGACCAACACCCACGCCGACCCGCACACGGCCACCACGGTCCTCCCGGCCGTCCCGGCCCCGCGGCCCGGGCCGCTGTCCGACGCCGGACGGGCAGCCACGCTCGACGCCCGCGACATCACCGCGTGGTTCGGCCGGCACAAGGTTCTCGACCGGGTCTCGCTGACCATGCCCGCAGGTGGCATCACCGCGTTGATCGGCCCGTCGGGCTGCGGCAAGTCGACGTTCCTGCGCATCCTCAACCGGATGCACGAGCTCGTGCCCTCGGCCCAGCTCGCCGGCGAGGTCCTGCTCGACGGCCAGGACGTCTACGACCCGGAGAAGCGCCTCATCGACGCCCGCCGGTCCATCGGATGGTGTTCCAGAAGCCCAACCCGTTCCCGGCCATGTCGATCCGGGAGAACGTGCTCGCCGGTCTCCGGTTGACCGGGACCCGTGCCTCACGGGCGACGCGGGACGAGCTGGTCGAGTCCTGCCTGGTCAAGGCCGGCCTCTGGAACGAGGTGAAGGAACGGCTGGACGCGCCGGTGGCGGCCTGTCCGGCGGTCAGCAGCAGCGGCTCTGCATCGCCCGATCCCTGGCCATCAAGCCGCGCGTCCTCCTCATGGACGAGCCGTGCTCGGCGCTCGACCCGACCTCCACGCGGGTCATCGAGGAGACCATGCTCGAGCTGGCACGGGAGGTGACGATCGTCATCGTCACCCACAACATGCAGCAGGCCGCGAGAGTCTCGGACACCTGCGCATTCTTCCTGGCCGGACAGGGGGCACCGGGTGTCATCGTCGAGCACGGCGACACCACCGCCATGTTCCAGCAGCCGCGCGACCCGCGCACCGCCGACTACGTCAACGGCCGGTTCGGGTGAGCCTTCGCCTCGTTCTCCGGCCTCGCGGTCGGGCTCGGCCTGCTCTCCGCGACCGCCCTGGCCACCCAGGCCCACGACCGGGGTGGCCGGCTCGACGACCTGGAGGTCGTGGGACACCCCGCGTACGTCAGCGCCCCGACCCGGGCGGTCGCGCCCGTCGCCAGGTCGGGAGACCGACAGCGGGCCGCGGTGCCCGAAGTCGCCCCGACTGGGTCGCGCTCACGGCTCGGGACACCGGCATCCCGGCACCGGCGGTACGCGCCTACGCCCGAGCCCAGCTGACCGCGCCCAACGGCTGTGCGGTGGACTGGACGACGCTGGCCGCGATCGGCTACGTCGAGTCGCGCCACGGCACGATCGGTGGGCGGACGCTGCTGGACGACGGACAGTCGTCAACCCCGATCCTGGGGCCGGCACTCGACGGAACCGGCGACTTCGCGGCGATCCGCTCGACGCCCACCTCGCGCAACCTGCACGGCGACCCCGTCTGGGAGCACGCGGTCGGCCCGATGCAGTTCCTGCCCTCGACGTGGGACCAGTACGCCGCGGACGGCGACGGCGACGGGCGCGCCGATCCCCTCGACCTGGACGACGCCGCCGCCGCAACCGCCGGCTACCTGTGCGCTGGCGGACGCGACCTCTCCACCGGGGCCGGGTGGGCGGCCGCAGTCTTCTCGTACAACCACGCCCAGGTCTACGTGGACGAGGTCTACGCCGCCGCCACGTCGTACGCCGACCGGTCCGCATCCTGAGGCACGACCGTCAAGGCCCACCCTTGCTTTGAAGAAGTGACTGTGCCCCGATATTTTCGCGCAGCACTTCGTCCCGTTCATGCCTCCCCCGTCTGAACGGGACGAGGTGCGCCTGTTCGGACGGCCGTTCGCCCATGAGGGGTCGTGCGTGACGAGGCCGGTTGTAGTGCGGGCGCAGGGCTCCGTCGTGGGCACGGTCACGCCGGTCTGAACACTGGATGAACGCCTCTCGACGGCCGTGACCCGCGGGCCACCGGGGGAGTTGGCACCTGCGAGTCCCCAGGATCCCAGGAGCCCCGATGCGTCTCGTCCCCGTTGCCGCGATCACGGCGACCGCCCTCCTGAGTGGCGTCGTGGCCTGGCAGGTCGCCAGCGCCGACGACACCCGCCACGTCACGCCATACACCCCGACCGGCACTACGCCGAGGGCACCAGCCTGGTGAGCGGGCGGCTGATCACGCCCGTGGGGGAACGCACGACACTCGGGGACTTCCCGGTGGCCGTCGCAGTCTCGCCGGACCGGTCGGTGGCGGTGGTGGCCAACAGCGGCCAGGGGGAGGGGGCGCCCGAGCAGGGCGACGAGTCCTTGCAGGTCGTCGACCTGGGGACCGGGCGGGTGTGCAGACCCTCACCGACCACGAGGACGGGGCGCCGACGTTCTACGAGTCCGGGCTCGCCTGGAGCGAGGACGGATCGCACCTCTATGCCACCGGGGGCGGCAACGACGAGGCCTACGACTACCGCTACTCGGGCGGCCGGCTCAGCCTGCTCCAGCGCTGGAAGAGCTCGGCCCGTGCTGGTGCTCCGACGGTCGACGGGTCCGGGAGTGACGGGATCCCCGGCACGGCCCCGGTCGTGGGCGACGCGGCGGCGTACAGCCGGGGCCTCGCCCTGGGGCCGGACGGTCGCACGGTCCTGGTGACGAACGAGCAGGGCTCGACGGTGGCCGCGCTCTCGACCGCGGACGGGTCCCTGCGGTGGGAGACCACGCTCGGTGGCCCCGGCCAGCCCGGCGGCGCCTACCCCGAGGCGGTCGTGGTGAGTCGCGACGGTGCGACGGCGTACGTCGCCGCCCAGGGCCTGAACGCGGTCGTCGGCCTGGACACAACGACCGGCGCCATCACCTCGACCACACCGGTCGGGGACCACCCGGTCGCCCTCACGCTGGCGCAGCACGGCACCCAGCTCTACGTCACCAACGCCAACGACGACTCGCTCTCGGTGCTCGACGTGTCGGGTGCGACGCCCACCGAGGCCGCCCAGGTCTCAACTCACCTGCTGCCCCACGAGGCCAACGGCTCGACGCCGGACGCCGTCACCGTCGATGACGCCACCGACACCGTCTACGTCGCGAACGCCGGCGACAACGTCGTCCGGGCCCTCCGCAGCGACACCGGCGACCGGATCGTCCCGTCGAAGCTGAAGCCGGTCGGGGCCATCCCCACCGGCTGGTACCCCACCGCCCTCGCGAAGGGTCGACACGGACAACTGCTCGTCGCGTCGGCCAAGGGGCTGGGTGGGGCCCCGATCACCGACCACCGCCAGTACATCGTCAACCATCGTCACGGCCTGCTCACCGCAGTGGATGCCTCCTCCGGCTCCCGGCTCGCGCAGTGGACGGCCACCGCGCGGCGCAACCTGCGCTACCCCTCGCTCACCTCGCGGCTGCGGCCGCCGCACTCTCCGATCCCCACGCTGGCGAACGCCGGGCACAGCCCGATCAAGCACGTCGTCCTGATCGTGCGCGAGAACCGCACCTTCGACCAGGTCTTCGGTGACCTGAAGCGGAAGGACGCCGACGTCGAGCCGGACTACATGGAGTTCCCGCGCCGCGACTCGGCCGGGCGAACGGTCACGCCGAACATCCACGCGCTGGCCCACCGGTTCGCACTGTCGCAGAACTTCTACAGCGACGGGGAGGCCAGCATCCAGGGCCATCACTGGACCGCGGAGGGCGTGTCCAGCGACTACACCGAGAAGAGCTACCTGCACTACTACTCCAGTCGCAACCACCCCTACGACCCGACCGCACCGATCGTGTACCCCCGCTGCGGCGCGGTCTTCCAACAGCTCGCCCGGCAGGGCAAGACCTTCCGCAACTTCGGGGAGCTGGTGGGCCTCTCGACCGCCCAGACGCCCACGACCAAGGCGGCTCCCGGCGCCCGCTGCGCCACGCCAGGCGGTGCGTACGACGGGCAGTCGGCAGCGAGCTTCGACGAGAACCTGGGCGCCAACCTGTCGCTGACGTCGGTCTCGGACGTGGACAAGGAGAAGGAGATCGAGCAGACGCTAGCTCCCCTCGTCGCCTCCGACCAGCTGCCGCAGTTCATGTACGCCGTCCTCGGCAACGACCACACCGACGGGACTGCGCCCGGCAAGAAGACGCCGTCGGCCCTGGTCGCCACCAACGACCTGGCGGTCGGGCGCTTCGTCGACTACCTCTCGCACACGCCCCAGTGGAAGAGCACCGCGGTCTTCGTCGTCGAGGACGACAGCCAGGACGGCCTCGACCATCGCGACGGCCACCGCAACATCCTGATGGTCGCCTCGCCGTATGCGAAGCAGGGCGCGCTCTCGTCGCTGCACGTCAGCCAGGCCTCCGTGCTGCACACGGTGGAGCTGATCCTCGGGCTGAAGCCGCTGTCGTCGTACACCCAGTACGCCGCCGTGCCCTACGACCTGTTCACCTCCAAGCCAGACGGGCGGCCGTATCGCTTCCGGACGCCGACCTACCCGATGGACAAGACGAACCCATCGGCCAAGCAGGGATCGGCCGCTTCCGTCCCACTCAACCTCAGCTCGATCGACGTGGCCGGGCCGATGCTCGAGGCGCAGATCTGGGAGTCGACACACCCGGGCGAGCCGATGCCGGCGGCGCTGCTGGACGAGATCGCAGCCTTCGGCGGCATCGAGCCGGCGGCCCTCGAGGCCTGGTCGCGCGGCGACCGCTGCTCCTGCACCCCTCTGCTCGCCGGGCTCACGGTGGCGCCGGGGATGGGGGACCCGGACGACTGAGCCAAGAACCCTCGAACCCAGCCTGCAGCGTCCCGCACACGCCACCAGCCGTTCTCGTGCTGTTCGGCCAACAGGTCCCGAAGGTCAGATCGGACCGGCAACGATGCGTACGACCAGCAGCAAGGTGGAAGCGGTGAGCGCGACGATGTGGTGTCCGGACGTGGCAGGGCATTGCGAAGGCACGACGCATGGCTGAGCGGGTCGTGCTGCATGTCGGCCTTCTCAAGACCGGTACGACGTACCTGCAGAAGAGGTTGATGGGCGGCCGCAAGACGCTGGCGAAGCACGACGTGCTCTTCCCCCGCTGGCGCGACCAGGTCGATGCAGTGATCGACGTCCTCGACATCCCCCGGCGTCCGCGGCCCGACGCCTGCAACGACGCCTGGCCGCGAATGGTGGACCAGATCCGCGACTGGCCTGGTACGGCGCTGATGTCGATGGAGTTCCTCGGCCCTGCGAGCGCCAAGGATGTCCAGTCCGTGGTGCGTTCCTTCGAGGGTGTCCCGGTCGAGGTGGTGATCACCGCTCGCGACCTCAACCGCGCCCTGATGGCGATGTGGCAGGAGTCGGCCAAGAACTCCGGGACCGAGACCTGGCCGTGGTACCTCAAGGCGGTCGAAGAGGGCACCGGCGAGGGCAAGCGCTTCTGGCGCCAGCAGCGGCTGGCCGTCATCGTCGGGCGATGGGCCGCGGCGGTCGACATCTCGAACGTCACCGTGGTGACAGTCCCGCCACCCGGCGCGCCCCGAGAGATCTTGTGGTCCCGGTTCTGCGAGGCGGTCGGCACCGACCCGACCTGGTGCCCACCGGTCGAGCCGGCGAACGAGTCCCTCGGCGCCGCCGCCGCCGAGGTCCTTCGACGGGTCAACGCGGACCTGGCCGACTGGGACATCCCGTGGCCGAGCTACGCCAAGGTGGTCAAGTCGAGGTTCGCAAAGGACGTGCTCGGCAGCCTGCGTGGCGAGGACCTCGCGCTGGGCATGCCCGTTCCTGAATGGATACATCATCGAGCCGTCTCGATGCGCGCGAACGTCGAGGCGACCGGGGTCAGGGTCATCGGCAGTCTGGACGAGCTGGCCCCGGTGACCGTTGCCGGGGTCACGCCCGACGAAGTGCCGATCGAGGACCAGCTGCACATCGCGACCCGGGCGCTGGGACACCTCCTGCGTCTGGAGCTGGAACGCCACGCTGACGCGGCCATCGTGCGACGAGAGAACTGAGGCCCGACGGATGGAGTGTGGATGAGCATGCGCCCGGTGTACGCGCACGTGGGGTGCAGCAAGACGGGAACCTCGTCGTTCCAGGCCGGTCTGTGGGCCTCGGTCCAACGTCTCGAGGCGGCTGACGTCGGTGTCCCCTTCGTAGGCCGCCGAGCACACCGACGACGTCTGCTCGACCCGTTCGGCTGGCAGCCGGCGACGGGCTTCGCCGACGGCTGGGACGACGCCGCGCTGGAGCAGACCCGCACACGACTGGCGAACGCCCGTGGCCACCGCGTCCTGATCAGCAACGAGGACCTCATGGAGCTCCCCGCTCGAGGGGTCGACCGTTTCCAGGAGCTGACCGCGGCTGCCGGGCTGGAGCTCCACCTTGTCGTCACACTCCGGGACTGGGCACAGCAGATCCCGTCGGAGTACCAACAGTTCCTGCGGCACGGGATGCACGAGCCCTACCTCGATTTCATCCGCCAGGTGCGAGACCGGGAGGGGCGATGGGGGGAGCACTTCTGGCGACGCCAGGACCCCGTGGACATCCAGCGCCGCTGGAGCGCGGTTGACGCCGACCGGATCACCTTCGTCGTCGTGCCCAGCTACTCCGCAGATCCGGGCGGTGTCTTCCGGCTCATGAACGAGGCACTCGGGCTCGATCCCGGGTTGATCGGGCAACCGGGCCACGCGGTCAACACCTCACACGGTGTGATCGAGGCCGAGGTGTTCCGTCGCATCAACGCCGCGCTTCCAGAAGCGTTCGACGACTACTCGGAGGCCTACCGCCAACTGGTCCGACGCCCACTCACCACCGGCGTGCTGCCCACGGAGGCGAGCGCGCGGCTCGAGCTGCCCGTCACGGAGCTCACCTGGGTCCAGGAACGGAGTCAAGAAGCCGTCATCGAGATCCGCACGAGCGGCTGCAAGGTCATGGGCGAGCTCGACGCTCTCATCCCCACGGAGGAGCGGACCTCTCCTTACACGCCCGTGGACGACGCCGACGTCGCCCGAGCCGCGGTGGAGACCTTCGCGCGGTTTGCCGAGCGGGCTCGTCGGCGCGAACGCAAGGCTTACGTGTGACGAGCGCAGGTTCGTTGGCCCGAGGTCAGGTCGTTCTTCATGTCGGGACCATGAAGTCGGGAACCACCAGCATCCAAGCGCTTCTCTTCGATCAACGACAGGCTCTGGCCGACAGAGGGGTGCTTGCCCTGGGGAGTCGTTGGACCGATCAGGTCCAGGGTGTCCGCGAGCTCATCGCCAGTCCGGAGGCTCCCGGGAGGTCCTGGCTGCGGTTGGTGGAGCAGGCGCAGGGGTGGCCGGGCTCCTCGGTCATCTCGATGGAGTTCCTGGGTCCGTTCATCCCACGCCGGGTCAAGGCAGCGGTGGCGAGCTTCGGGGACCTGCCCGTCCATGTGGTGATCACCGCACGGGACCTGAACCGGTCCGTTCCGTCGCTGTGGCAGGAGGCCGTCCAGAACGGGAGAGCCTGGTCCTGGGCCGACTATCGGGCGGATGCCAAGGACGCACGTCCGTGGCAGACACCTTCGCCGGTCATGCCCTCCGGACCGGGCCGGACGTTCTGGCGGCAGCAGGATGCGCACCGCATCGTCTCGCGTTGGGCGGACGTCGTGGGCCCGAGTCGGGTCACTGTGGTGACCTTGCCGCCACCCGGAGCACCCTCCCGCACCCTGACCGAACGTTTCGGGCAGGCGGTGGGCTTCGTGACCGACGATCTCGTGGTTCCGGAACCCAAGAACACCACGCTCGGGGCGGCATCCGTGCAGCTCCTCCAGCGCCTCAACACCCGTCTCGCCGAGCGCGGTCTCGGGGGCACCGACGCCAGGTCGCTGCGCAAAGGAGTGTTGGCGAAACGGGTTCTCAGCTCTCGTCGAGGCGAGGAGCAGCGGATCGGTCTCGAGGTGCAGCCATGGCTCGCGGAGACCTCTGCGCAGATGGTCGAGCGGCTTCGGGGGACAGGGGTCAACCTGGTGGGTGACTGGGCGGACCTGGCGCCGGTGCCCGTCGCAGGCGTCGATCCCGCAGAGACTCCCGGAGCCGAGCTCGTCGCGGCAGCCCGGTGCGGGTTCGAGGGGTTGTACAAGCGCCTGCGGCAACGGCGAGTGACTGTGATGCTCCCGAACTGGCCAACCGCGCCTGGCCCGTCCGAGGCTGTCGATGCCCTCGCCGACCTGGTGGTCGCCGGCGCGACATCGAAGGTTCGGACCTGAGCCGGCTCCTTCGCCGAGGCTAGGCCAAGCTGCCGGGCCGACCCGGTCAATCAGTCTCTGGTAGTCGCATGGGGACCTGGAAGGGCCGCACCTCCTGCGGCCATCCGCAGGCCACCGCGATCCTTCCCGCCCACGCCCGGGCCTCCTCCTCGTCGGCCACGTCTACGACGGCGAAGCCGCCGAGGTGCTCCTTGGTCTCCACGTACGGACCGTCGGTGAACACCGGTGTGCCGCTCGACGCGTCGACGCTGAACACGGGTGCATCGATGTCGAGACCGCCGGTGAAGATGAGGACCCCGGCAGCCTTCATCTCCGCGATCAGAGGCCTGAGCGTCCTGGACTTCTCACGCAGCTCCTCGTCCGTGTGGTCGGGCACCCACTCGTCGTTGAAGGCGATGAGGTACTCGGACATGTCTCCTCCTGACGGGGTGACACTTGCGGCCACCTCCATCTTCTCCACGAACGGCGGCAGCCCGATTCGACGCAGGAAACGACACGGTACGCGGCGCCGCAGGCTCGTCGGTGCGGGTGCAGCATGCCTTGCGGGCGTCCTACGACTGTGTGCCGTCCACCCATCTCTGCAGCGATCCGTCGAAGGGCCAGTCGGCGTTGGTGTACCGCGCAGCGGCGGTGGCGATACCAGACCAGGCGCCCGACACGATGTGACCGGGGTAGCCCATCGTATGGGCGCGTTCGTGGAACTGGCTTGCATCGCGGAGCGCCAGATCGTCGCTGCTGATCTCGAGGTCCAGGTCGAGGTCGACCCATCCGATCTCGGCGGTTCCGCGCGGCGCCTCGAAGGCAGCCGCGGCGTGAACCTTGTAGCCGCAGAGCGACCGGGATACGTCCAGGTACCCGCAGAGGACCCACCACTCGCCGGGGACTGCGACCCACAGCTCGTCGGAACCCACGACCTCGATCGCGCCCGAGCGAGGGCGCTCGCGGCGGCTGCCAGTGCGGACGAGCCAGGCCGATGGTTCGCCAGGAACGGCCAGCGGGGACGCAGTGTCCAGTGCCGACACGGCCCCGTCCCACTTGCGCTTCACCACCCGCACGGTCGCAGTCGGTGCCGAGTCGGTCACGAGCCCAGAATGCCCGGTTCAGCCGCAATGGGGCAATGCGCGAAGGCGTTCAGGAGGTCAGTGGCGGAAGGTGGTCTGGGCCCGCACATCGGCTACGCCCGGTCGGCCGCGGTCTTCGCGTCAGTCCGCGGCTTCCCATAGCTACCCCGTACTCCTGGTAACCAGCCTGCACTTGGTCAGCGCCCGGCTGGGTCAAGGGAGCTTGTTCGATCGCGTGGGAGGCGGCCCCGCAACGTTCACCGCGACGTCGGCCGGAGGTTGGTGCTCGTTGGCCGTCGGCGGGCTGAATGGGTGTCGCGCCAGCTTCCCGGCGCATGAGAGCCCCGCCCGGGTTGAGGTGTAGCTGTCCACCTCGATCCAGAGGCGGGGTCCTTCAATTTCCTGGCGCTCGCCGCGGACGGGGCGGAGCGCCGCCCGCAGCGGACCGTCACCCCAGGCGGTCACGCGGCGAGAAGGAGAAGGCTGATCGTCAACATCACCACGGCGGTCGCGCCGTGGACGCCGTAGACGGCGGTCTTGGGTCCGTTGCTGCGCAGCACGATCGCCGCGTCCCCGATGGGTACACCTGTGGCAACGAGCATGAGCCAGCCCAGAAGGTGGGGTGTGGCCCCGGCCAGCAGGACCAGGATGAAGAGTCCGAAGGCGATGTCGCGTACAGCCTTGACGGTCAGCCAGGCGTGGAAGCTGCGGTCCTCGGTGGGCGTGTCGGGGATGCCGAAGCCGGTCGCCGCATGGGGCGCCAGAAAGCGTATGTACCCATGAGGACGATGCTGACGCCGATCAGTCCGGCGAGCGCGGTGGCGGTACTGGTGAGCATGCTTGTTCTGCCTTTCGATAGAAAGGTTGGTCAGGGGCGCTGAAGGAGGGCAGTGAGCTCGCCGTGGTTGGTCCCGTCAGCGGTCCACGTCCTCGACGAAGTGGTTGTCGTGGGCTTCGTGAAGCCGGTCCATGTCTTGCGCCTTCACGTGAGCGATCTGCGCGAAGTAGTCCTCGCGAGGTACGCCAGGCGAGAGGATCATGAGGAGAGTGGCTGGCTCGTCGTGGTTCTTGCGGATTGCGTGCACCACACCGGTCTTGGCGTGCGCGGTCTGGTCCGGAAGCAGTGTTCGCCACGCCCGTCCGTCGAAGAAGTCGACCTCGCCTTCTTCCACGATGAAGGTCTCGCTGAAGGTCGTGTGGAAGTGCGGGGAGGGTCCGCAGCTCGAGGGCGACATGCGCCAGCGGTAGGCGCTGACGGCCCCGTCGGTCTCCGCCGGGGCGGCGAGGACTTCGATGGAGGACCCGCCGGCGCCTAGGCGGATCTGACGGTCGTCGCGGACTTGGTCCGGTCGCATCGGGAACGCGGCCGTGAGTGTCATGTCGGTCATGGCCTGAGTCTCGGTTCCCAGCCGTTTGCTCGCGCTCACTTCGGCGGTGGCCTAACAATACGGCTGTGATTCGCTATCGCCTGGGGACCGGCGCTTCGAGCGTTCGGTGGGCCCTGTCCCCGATTCACGAGGTGGTCAGCCTTGCTCGCCTCTTGACCGAGCCGCGGCGTCACCCGGTCTACCACCAGTGGCTTCGTCGCCGTCGGCATGCTCTCTCGGGCCTGGACCTGGCCGCGCTGACGGTCTTCATGGCCGATGGTGCTTACCGGCCCGACTTCCTTGACCCATCGCCGGTCTCCAGCGAGCCGACGTTCGAGGAGGGCATGGCTGCGCTGCTCGCGGTGCCGACGGAGCAGGTGAACGCCGAGCTGGTCGACGCCGCGATCGGGCGGGACCCGCACGTGTTCCGGCGGTTGCTCGATGATCCCGACCGTGCCAGGTCGGAGGCGGGGGTTGCAGTGCGTCGCCTCTGGAAGGCAGCCGTGGAGCCGGAGTGGCCATCCATGCGGCAGGCGCTGCGGACCGAGATGCTGGACCGCGCCATCCAGGTCAGCCGCGAGGGGCTGCGAGCGGTCATTCCGCGTCTTCATCACTCCATGGCCTGCGAGGCCGACAGTTTCACCGTCGAGCGGGCGTCGAGGTCGACACCGACTGTCCCCCGGACTGATCCTCGTTCCGTCACTGTTCATCACAGACCGGGTGCAGTGCACCACCTCAGACCACTGGACTCCGGCGCTCTGCTACCCGGCGTCTGGGCGATACCTCTGGGCGGCACCGCCCACGCCGAAGTCCTTGGACCGGCTCCTGGGACCCACTCGAGCGAGGATCCTGGCCGCGCTCACCACTCCGCTGCAGACGACCGTGATCGCCAAGCTGGTGAATGTCACGCCCCCAACGGCCAGTGAACACCTTGCCATCCTGCGAGACGCCGGATTGATCGACAGCAGCCGGGCCGGCCGCACGGCCACCCACGAGCTCACCAACGTGGGACGTGTACTCCTGGACTCGGCCTCGCCGCGGCCATGAAGGGTGCGGCAGACGCCCGCTACCCGGATGCACCGATCTCGGCTGTACCCCGGTCAATGCGGCAGATCCGTGCGCGCCCGCGCGCACGCTATGCGGCAGATGAGGGCGTGCGGAGGTCGGTTTCGGTCACGAGCTATTGGGAAACATTGGACTGTGTTTGGGGGGAATCGAAGACACCGCTTGTTCTGGGCATCGCTGGCATGCCTTGCTCTCGGCCTTGTCTGCTTGATGCTGGCCGCCGGAGTCGGAAGCCCTGCCGCTGCCGGCGTGCTGTTCTTGGGTGCAATCGCTCTCCTGATCACGTCGGTGATGCTGAACCGGCGGGCGATACCGCCGGTGCCCGACCTGGCTCGGAGCAGCGTGGGTCGACTATCCCGTGATCGGGTGGTGAAGATCGACTTCAGTGTGGACGGGCGGCTGGCGCAGTTTCGCTGGAATCGCTTGACCGGGCGAGCAGAGCTTCGGTTCGACACAGAGCGAGTGACCCTTCAGAGCCCTTGGCACTTCTCTGCTCACTTCTCCCTCGAAACTGAGCGAGTTTGGCGCCACATCATCGGCCAGCAACTCGTCGAGATCGAAAAGCAGCGGCCCCGCACATTTGCTGGGTTCCGGCCCAATCTGTTCATCGTCCGGGTGGACGGAACCACGGTGCCGATCTGACCCTTGGCGGGTGAGTGGCGCTGAGCAAGGGCCGGCATGCCGGATGGGCATGATCGCGCGCTATGCCGCAGATCCGATCACTCACCCCACACTGACGTCGATGACGACATCTCGCCCGTCGACGTGCAGGTTTGCGCGGTCGGCACGGAACGGACCTGCGGGGTAGATCTCGCCGGGACGCTTCACGCGAACTACCCAGCCCAGGTCGCGGGCCTGTAGCTCGGCGTCCGCGACCGGAAGCCCTGCCAAGTGCTTGGGCAGTGGGCCGAGTTCGCCGGAAGCCATCGACGCCTCCCTTCAATTCGGCCATCGTAGAGCGAGCGTTCGCCCTCATCTCGGCAGATCCGGTCGGCTCCCGGTGTCAACAACCTCGTGAGGTGCAACACTCGGTTATGGCTGCGGAGGTCAGCGTGGTTGAACGGTGACGGGTGACTGGATCACGAAGACTTCGCCGCCGTCGCTGGGCAGGCACCGGTGTTGCTGGTTGGTGTGCTGGTGTAGCCGCCGCTGGCCGTCACGCGGTCGCCTGCGCGAGCGACCTCGATCCCGGTCGAGTCGCTGATGACGAGGGTTCCGTGGTCAGCGATGGCGGCGGTGTATCCAGCGGGCCAGATGACGTAGGTGCGTGAGTTCCCGGGTCCGGCGAGGTAGGGGCAGGAGTCGTTGTCGACCGAGAGAAGTCCTGCGCCGGTGGCGAGCATGCTGGGGTCTCCGGGCCGCCAGTTGGAGGTCGGCAGGTTGGCGGGGTTGTTCATGCGGACGCAGAGGTCGTTCGGTCCACAGGAGCCGTCCCGAGTGTCGGCCTGGACGAGCACGGTGACCGTCACGGCCGAACCCGTCGGGACGACGCTGCCGAACCCGGGCTCGACACCGGTGACACCGCCCCCGCAGTACGCGTTTGGCAGACAGGCGACCGTCGCTACCTTGCTGGCGAGCCCGGCCTTCTCCAGTGCGGCGCGGGCGTCGTCGGGAGTCGAGCCCGGCTTCACGTAGGGGACGGTGACCTGGTCGTCGGGCAGCACCGTGAGCGACCGACGGATCGCGGCGAGTCGGCTCTCGGCGTTGTCGCCGAGGACGGTGGCGGCGAAGTAGGCGTCGAGGTCGGGGATGGCAAACGTCTGCATGCACTGGGTGCTGCCGGTGTTGCCCGAGGTCGAGAAGGCTTGGAGACAGTTCGGGGCGTTCTCGACGACTTGGTGTCCGTCCATGCGTCCGGCGGACTGGAGGTCGTCGAGAGGAGTCTCGCTGTAGGCATGCGTGGCGATGGCCACCGACGAGACTTGCCACGTGCGCTCCCTGACGCAGCCCTGCGGCCCGAAGTAGACCGTGCCCTCGAACCGACCGTTGCAGGAGGCGGCGTTGTCGGCCCAGGACGTGGGCACAGCGACCGCAACGTGCCCGATGCCGACCAGCCGAGTGCCCGGGACGGTGCCGTCGGCGACCATTCCGGAGTGGTCCTGCTGTCCGCCGCCGAGCACCTGGGTGCCGAGGGCCCCGACGCCCAGGGTGAGCACGGTAGCGGCCGCAACGGACCCCACGGCGGTGCGGCGCTGACGGCGCTTCGCGGCCCGCCCGGCGGTCAGGAGGTCGCCGATGGGGGCGTGTCCGGTGGGGATGTCGTCCCAGAGTCGGTCGAGGGTGGCGGGGGTCTTCTCGGTCATGACTGGGTCCCTTCGGCAAGGTCGACCAGGTGGGTGTTCGTGGCGAGTTGGGCGAGAGCGCGGGAGAGGCGGCTCTTCACGGTGCCGGGGGCGATGTTGAGGACCTGTGCGGTCTGCTGCTCGCTCAGGTGGGCGTAGTAGCGCAGCACGACGACCTCCCGGTTGACCTTGCTGAGGTCCGCCAGTGCTCGGTGCACGGCGTCGGCGGTCTCGACAGCGTCGGTCGCCTCGGTCCCGGCGGGTTGGTCCGGCAGCGTCTGGGTGGGCTGTTCGCCCCACCAACGGCGGCGTCGGCTGTCGCGGTGGCAGTTGAGCAGGATGCGGTAGACGTAGGCGTCGCGGTCGTCGGCCTTGTGTACCTTGCGCCAGGCGGTGTAGCAGCGCAGCAGCGTGGTCTGCACCAGGTCGTGGGCTTCGTCGAGGGTGCAGCCGAGGAACACCGCCGACCGCACCAGCGTCGACCAGCGTGCGGTGGCGTAGGCGGAGAAGTCTCCGTCGTGATCCATCTGTCCCCCATTCCGGTGCCGTCACTCGTCCGACGAGATGACGAGGGTCTCAGGTTCCATCGGTACCCGGACAGATCTCGGGACGCGACGCCACTGTCCGGTCGCCCGGTGTCATCGGACGTTCACCGCGCGCGCGGGGCGGCGACACTATTCGGTTTCAAGTGGGAGTTCCGGGTTTCCCTTGGACCCCGTTCTACATCGACTCGACTCCCGTTCTACGGGCCCATGGCGACTGCCCGCCCAAGCCTGACCACTCCCAGCCGTCAGGATCCTCCGTCAAGGAGCCCTCGGCTTGGGCTTGGACGCCACAGGGTAGGTGCCTGGGTGTCGCGTCTCGCGACGTTGTTGGGCGCACGGATCGCGGGGCGGTCTCAATTGGTCAGCGCAACACTTTCCTTGATTCGAGGAGGTTGCGATGGGACGTGGCTATCACCGGGTGACGCCGGCTGTTGAGGATGAGATCTGGGCTCGTCTGCGGGCGGGCTATGCGGCCAAGCCGACGGCTCGTGCGTTGGGGCTGTCGACCAGCGGAGTCCATGGCTACCTGGTGCGGTGTGGCGGGATCCGTCCAGCGCTGCTCGACGGCGTTCGACGGGCCGGTTGAGTCTGCTCGAACGCGAGGAGATCTCCAGGGGTCTGGCAGCGGGATGGTCGTTGCGGACGATCGCGGCCGGCTTGGGCAGGGCGCCGTCGACGGTGAGTCGTGAGGTCGCGGGCACGGCGGGCGGAGTCGGTACCGCGCGGCGAGGGCAGATGAGCAGGCGTGGGCTCGAGCTCGGCGTCCCCAGACCTGCAAGCTGGCCAGCCGGCCGCTACTGCGTGACATCGTGGCGGAGAAGCTGAGGCAGCGGTGGTCACCGCAGCAGATCGCGGGTTGGCTGAAGGCCACCTACCCAGATGAACCGGAGATGCAGGTGTCGCACGAGACGATCTACCGCACCTTGTTCATCCAGTCCCGCGGTGCGCTGCGCAAAGAGCTGACCGCCTATCTGCGGACCAAGCGAGTACTTCGGCGGTCGGCAGGGATCCGGCTTCCTGATGGTCGTGGTGGCCGGCCCGGGATCCTCAACATCTCCGAGCGACCGGCTGAGGCCGACGACGCGCTGTGCCGGGTCATTGGGAGGGCGACTTGGTCTTCGGCAAGGGCATGACCCCAGTCGCGACTCTGGTCGAACGCTCGACTCGGTTCGTATGCTCGTCGCGCTGCCCAACGGCCACAAGGCAGATCTGGTCGCAGACGCACTGGCTGCGAAGATCACGAACCTGCCAGCAGCGCTCACCAGGACTTTGACCTGGGACCAAGGCCACGAGATGTCCGAGCACGCCAAGTTCACTCAAGCCACCGGAGTCGAGGTCTACTTCTGTGATCCCAAGTCACCGTGGCAACGCGGGTCGAACGAGAACACCAACGGCCTGCTTCGCCAATACCTGCCCCGCACCCTCGACTTCCGGACCCTGACCCCCGGACTTCGACGCCATCGCCGACGAGCTGAACGGACGACCTCGACAAACCCTCGGCTTCAAGACACCATCCCAAGCACTAGCCGAGGTGTTGCGCTGACCGCCTGAGCCCGCAGGCATGATCGGACGTTTCAGGCATGTCGAGCGAGGGGTACAAGCCCACCATGGGGGCCCAGAACCGCGGAGGCAAAGCTCTCACCGCTGCGACCTGGGTCGTCCTCGCAGCGCTCTTCGTGGTCATTGTGGTCGTTCCAGCGATGGGTGGTGTCGGACCCGAGACAGGGAATCGAATCAAGTTCTTCGGGGTCGCCATCGCCCTTCCGATATGGTTCCTCGCCCTCGTTCGCATCTTCCCGAAGATCGACTCGGCGAATCGAGCTGGCCTGCGGTCAACGGAGGCTGTTCAACGAGCTCAGCGGTTCACCTTTTGGGCGGCTGTCATTGTCGCCGAGGGCACTTGGATCCTGGCGTGGCTGGCATTGGGTGCGCTCTAAACGGACGGAGTGCCACGTTGATCGGCAGGACCGCGCACTCAGCGGAACGAGCGGGCGGCTCCTGGATACGGGACCGGACACTTGGAGGATGGCACGACTTGCGTCACGGAGCCCATGGCCTTTGACGGGGAACGCTCGGTCCCAATGGGATGGCTCGCTTCACGCGGGTGACGCTTTCGCGTCTGAACCGAGGCCTCACAGCCGACGCTCTCGGTGGAATGATCCGTCAACGCAACAGGTCTAGTCACGGGTTGCTTGGGGTCGGCGCGGGGTAAGGAGAGCCCGTGGTGTGGGTTGAACTTCCGAGGTTCCTGTCGACCTGTCGTGCGGCAGTCAATTGGGAGCGGAAGCCCTAGTGGAGCCCGTCGAAGCCAAGGACGGGCACGTGCCGTCGCGTCCGAGGAGGGTGTATGTCGCGGCGGTGCTGACTAGCTTGTATGCCCTCGCGGCCGGCGGCGTGGCCATCATTCTGCTGTGGCAGCTGATCACCGGTACGGGCGGTCCGGGCGATGAACGCCTGGAGCCGGTCTCGGTGTTCGGAGTCGCCATCTTTGCGATGGCGGTGAATGCCCTTGTTTTCGTTCTGATCATTGGGGCCCGTCGCGCCGCCGCTGGCCGCGGTCGGGGGCTGCTCGTTGCGCCTCTTCTGGTGTTCATCGCTGTGGGCAGTGCTGGGGAGCTGCACGACATCATGGGAACCGAGAGCGCGCGCAGTAACGTCATCGGCGCGACGATCTTGGTGCTGGCGGCGATTCCTGTGGTGATCGTTTACACGCCCGCCTCGAGGACCTGGTTTGCCCGTGTGCGGTCGGAGGACTCCATTGGCTCATGATCGGTCGTTGCAAATGCGGCGACAAGGAGGCTAACGCTGGCCCTGCTGCTTCTGCCATTCCTGCCTAACGTGATCCAGGCGCTGACTGCTCATGAAGACCCGTGACGCCGTGGGCGCGCTTCGCCAGCCGCAGGGACAAACGGCCTGGAATTCCTGCGGTGCGACCTCGCCATCGGGCATCTGACGAAGAGGCAGATAGATCACCTCTGCGCGATGTCTGCGCGCGAAGCGCAAAGGGGGACGGCCGAGCATGCTGACAGTCTGAACCATTCAGGCAGGCTGCCCGCACATCGGCAGATCAGTGCGGTTCGCACGCGGTCAGCTGGCGGCGAAAGGGGCCGCGCCGGCGACCGTTGGACCCTGTGCTCAGGCCAGATGTCGAACGGGTGTGGTTTGACGACGACCGGTCGCCGCTGGCGCGAGGCTCTCAGGTGGGGCGCTTACGGCGTCGGTGAGTTCACGGGTGACCGTTCCCTGGCCCAGGCCGAGGACCGATGTCAGTCGCGTGGCATGAGTGTTGATGTCGCCTGTGCCGAGGCGGGCGAGGACGCGGCTGACCTCGCGAAGGCAGGCGACTCGCGCTTCCGCGTTTTCGCTCAGGTTGGGCCAGGCATCGAGGTGCTCGTCGACGATGGCCTGGGCGAGGGGGCGCAGCCGTGTCAGGCAGCGGCTCAGTCCTTCGGGGCCTTCTTGGACGAGGGTCTCGGCAGGGTCTGCGTGGTGGGGCAGTGCGGCGGCGAAGGGGTTTCTCAGGTGGCCGCTGATGGCGGCACAGGTCCGCTCAGCAGCCTTGAGTCCAGCGGGGTCGCGGTCGAAGGCGACTATGACGTGGCTGCGGACCAGGCGACCGAGGATCTCGCCGTGGCGGGTGGTGACGGCTGTTCCGCAGGCAGCCAGCGGGGCGAGTCTCCTGTTGCCATCATTGAGGAGATCGACGGCCAGCGCGTCGAGAGGGCCCTCGACCAGTACCAGGTTCGCTCCGGCCCGCAGGTTCGCCCGCTGTTCCCCGAGGCCGAAGAGGACGGACGACTTGTCGTAAAGGGCGGTGTGCGGGGTGTTGAGATACTTTGGGACGCCCTGGGCAGCGCCGGGTGCGCAGCGGGCGGTGAACCCGGCGAGGTTGCCGTCGACGTCGCGGATGCCGAACGTGAGCCGTTCGCGGAATCGGTCGATCGCCCCTCCACGGCGGGTGGCGCAGGTCAGGCCGGCCGACTGCAGGACCTCCGGCGGGAAGCCCAACCGGGTCAGATGATCGCGCACCGCCGTCCAGCCGCCGGGCGCGAAGCCGACCGTCCACGACGATTCCTGGAGGAGGTGCGCGAAGCCTCGGGACTCGAGGTAGGACCGCGGTCCTGTCGCGGACGGGGCGAGAAGCTGCGAGCGGAAGAAGTGGGCGGCCTGTTCGTTGGCTTCGACCAGTTCGCGGCGCGACAACTCGGACGGCGTCGTGTTCATCGCTGCGCCGATCGCGACAGGGCGAGGTCTCGACGAGTCGATGGCGACGGCACCGGGGCAGGGTTTGGCTGCCGGTCGCTCGAACTTTGGGCGCTGAGGATTCGCCGTACGGTTCGAGCGGCGACCTCGGACGACGTCCCGGCGTCCCGGAACCGGGCGGCAAGCTCGCCGGCGTGGGCGGGTGAGATGGGGCGCCAGGCCAAGGAGAGATGTCCGGGTTCGCGCGCTCTCGCGACCAGTCCGTTCTGGGATTGCAGGCCGCTGATCGCGGCCGCGGCGTCCGTGCCGAGGCGGGGGAGTGCCGCGAATAGGGCGACGCGGATTCCCAGGCCACGCTGCTCGGAGCTACGCAGGTGCTCGATCGCATGCCCGTAGAGGCCGGGCGCGCGGGTGGTGCCGACGATCGTCTGAGTCAGGTCCTGCGCCGCCCGAAACCAGCTCTCATGGGCGGCTTCCACATGGTCGCGGGCCTGGGCTCGGTCGAGTCGTGCCAGGACGGTCGACGGCTCGGGCAGCCAGGAGAAATCGGGGTTTGTGACGGAGACCCCGAGCAACGCGAGATCGCGAAGGCTCGTCGGGCTGGCCGGCACCTGTCCACGCGCCTGGCCGAAAGTCAGCTGGCTCAGGACGCGTAGCGCTTCGAGCTGGGAATCGAACGCGCGGCTGCCGGAGCCGACCCGCATCAGCGGTGCGGGCGCCAGCGAGGACAGGGTCCGGTCGGCCTCACCGCGGTCGGTGCGGGAGACGTCCAGGGTGGCTGCTTTGGCGAAGGGCAGCAGCGAAGCAGCCCAACGGCGTAGCTCGCTCAGCTGAGACGGCGGGATGGGTCGTGGCTGGAGATCCCTCTGCGAGCGGGCCGCCGCGGCGGCCAGGTCCTCGCCGGCGCTGACGGCGTCCATCACCAGTTCCGTCAGCGCGCGGGCAGGTGCGTGTGCGGCAGATGGTGTCACCACGTCCTCGGCCTCGGGGGTCTTGGGCTGCTGACTCGAGTCGAGGTGGGTGGCAAGCAGGTCGTGGCCGGCGCCCAGCGCCTGGGCTGCCCGCAGCCAGTTGCTGGGTGGGCAGTCTTGGCTGGAGATCCCGGTGAGCCGGTTGACCAGGTGGCGTTGCTCGCCGGTCTGCTCGTGGTGGAACCGCGCGAGCAGACCCAAGTGGAATCCGCTGGTGCGGAGGAACTGCTGGTAGCCGACGAGCTCTGCATGTGCCTCGTCGGGACCTAGCTGCCGGCGGTGCGGCAATAGGATGGCGTTTCTGGCTGCGTCGCAGGCGTCCTCGAACAAGTCGCCGTAAGTGGCCTGGGCAGGTCTGATGGGTTCGGTTTCGGGCATGGGGGCATGCGCCAGCACGGCACCTCCCGAGTCAGGGGCGCTGGGATGTGGAGGGGGTCAGCGACTCAGGCGAGGGCCTCGCTGCTGAGACATGGTGGGTCGGCTCTGAATGGGCTCGTCGTGTTGGCGAGGGTCCGTGGGGTCTGTGGAGGGGAGGGGCTGGTCGGCCTGCGCCTCACGACAGGCGGCTGCGTACGCCGCCTCCTGGCGAGTGCCGGTTTCAGGAGGTGGCCCGAGCGCCCCGGGGCCCGGGTCGGAGATGCCGTACTGGTCGCGGTAGGCCGCGCTCAGCGACCCGAGCTCGCCGGCCCGCGCACGGATGAGGGCCGAGCGCTCGCGCAGGTAAGGCAGCCATCCGGGGTGTCCGACGTCGGGGGCTGGTAGCCAGGGCAGCGGCGCGTCCGCCGGCGGACGGTCGGGGACGCCGAGGGTGCGGGGGCAATCCTGGATGCGGCTGGCCAGGACCAAGGCGGGGGAGCGCACGTTGCTCATGTCCTCGAACGCGAACGCCGCCGTTACCAGCGCTCGTGGGTCGGCGCCCTGTCCCGCCGCCGCGGCGACCACGCGGGCCAGGTGCGGCGCGGCGGGATCACCCAAGATCCGGTTGCGCTCGGTCGCGGGCCAGTGGTCCAGCGCCAGGCCGAGTGCCTCGAGCGAGGCGAGGTTGCGGGCGTGGTCGTAGCGCGCGACCAGGGTGCGCAGCGATGAGGCCTCTTCGAAGACGGCTCGGGTGGTCTCGGTGGCCGAGTCCTCGGCACCCGTACGGGCCAGGACTGTGCCGAGCAGCTCGTCCGCAGTACGGGGAGTGTCGGGCTCGTGGTGGCAGTCGACGTCCAGGACCTCTTCGGTGGCGGCGTACCAGGTTGTCTTCTCGCGCCCCCGGGTGGAGGCGACGTAGAGGGACTCGCGGGTCATCTCCGGGGTGACAAGCGCGTGCGCGGTGTCGGTGGTCATGCCTTGGACCCGGTGGGCGGTGGCGGCGTAGGCGAGCTCGACCGAGTCGGCGACGTACTCGCCGCCGAGCCGGACCGTGCCGCCGTTGCCGAGATGTCGCACCGTGAGGGACCCGTCGCGGTGCCGTTGCGTCACCTGCCAGGTGTCACCGTTTTGCACCCACCTGCCGCGTCCGTAGCGGAGTGTGCGTGCGTTGCTGCGGGTGACGACCCAATCGCCGGCCGCAGCGGTGTTGCCGTTGTGCAGCGCGAGTCCGTCGTGCTCGACCTGTCCGGCCGCGACGCGCTCGGCGCGGGCCCGAGCGTTCAGCGCGGTGACGTCGTCTGTGGCGGCGGCGACCAGCACCGAGGTCTTGCCCTCGCGCACGTCGGCGGCCCACCGGTCGTAGGCCAGCTCGAGCATCGACTCGCGAGGGCCGGCTTCTATCCGGTGATGCAGCCGGTAGAAGGCCAACGCGGCCGGGTCGCCAGCCCGCAGCTGCAGCGTGGCCTCGCCCTCTGAAGGGTCGCGGAACCGGTGCAGGTCGGTCAGGTACGCCGCGCCGACCTCGCGCTCCAACAGCCGCAGCGCACCGCCGGCGTCGACGGCGGCCAGCTGGGCGGGGTCGCCAAGCAGCCGGACCGATGCTCCGGCCGCGGTGGCGAGCTCGAGCAGTCGGGCCAGGTGCAGGGTGCCGGCCATCCCGGCCTCGTCGAGGAGGACGACGTCGCCCTCGCCCAGCGCGAACCACGGCTCGCGGGACCGGCGGTCGTACTCGTGGAGGAACTTGTGCAGGTTCTCGGCGCGCACACCGAGCTCTTGACCCAGGACTTCTGCCGCCTTCGAGCTGGTCGCAAGCGGCACCACGCGTCCGCCGTTGGCGGACCAGGCGTCGGCGAACGCGCGCATCGCGGTGGTCTTGCCCGACCCCGCCGGGCCGATCCCGACCGCCAGCCGCGCGGGGGCCGTGGCGAACCGCTCCACCATGACCCGCTGCCCGGGGTCGAGGGTGACCCCGGCGCCGGCCTCGTAGATCGCCAAGGCGGCCTCGAGAACGATCGGGTCGAGGTGCGGACCGTCGCACGTGCGCCCGGCCGCGACCAGGCGGTCCTCGGCGAGCAGGACCTCGCTGGTGGTGAACCGCTCGGATCCGTGCGGTACGAACACGCTCTGGCCGTCGCTGTCCCGGACCAGTGCCGGGGCTTCGGCGATCAGCTCGGGTTCGGCGATTCGGATGGACAGTCCCGGTCCGGTGGCCCGGTCCACGACCGCACCGGTCACCTGCTCACGGCGCTCGGGGGAGTCGAATCGTAGCGGGCGCAGGTGCCGCTCGGCCTCGGCGTACACGTTCCACACGGTCCAGGTCGACCGCTCCTCTGCCACTCGCCGGACCACCTGGGCGGCCAAGTCCCGCAGCTGCTGCTCGTCCGGCTCGTACGTCTGCTGATCACGGCCCACGCAGTCTCGAACCATTCGTGAGGTCCGGCGCTCGCTGAGGACCGCTTTTGCCTGGGCGGTCCAGTCGGCCACCTGCTCGGCCAGGGTCCGCGCTGGGCCCTTGCCCTCCCGGGTTTCCAGTGTCGCCTGCTGGGAGAGCTGCAGCTGGGTACTCCGGTCGGGCTCCCGGCCGTGTGCGGTCCGGTACTCCCGGCGCAGCTCCGCGTAACGGTCCTCGATCGCGGCGCGGCGCCGGGAGAAGTGACGGATCAGCTCACGCGGGACTCCGGCGATCTCCCGGATCGGTCGCTTGCCGGCGACGCCGCCGGGACGCTCCTCGAAGACCACGCCGAGCCGGCGGGCCAACGCGTCCTCGAACCTGGTGTTGTAGTGCTCCGACGCCGCGACCCCGAGGCCGTACAGGTTCCGCGCGTCGAGGGAACGCCACTTCCCGTCCATGCCGCAGACCTTGTTCGCCACTGCTACGTGCGTGTGCAGGTCGGGGTCGCCGGATCGGGACTCGCGGTGGTCGAACGCGGCACAGACCAGTCCAGTTGCGTCGATCTGCGCCGCGCCACCGTGCCCGGACCGCGTGTACGACGCGTGCTGCTCGATCCAGCCGAGGGCGGAGGCCACTGCCTCGTGGTGTGCCTCCTCGACCGCCTCCCTGGCTGCCGGTCCGCCGAGACCCCACAGCAGGGACGCCGACTTCACCGGGGTGAACACCATGTCGAAACCGGCCACCGCCCGCCGACCCCGGCGAGCCTCCTTCGCCGCAATCTGGTTGCGTTGGGTCGGGGACGGTGACCGGCCGTGCTCGGCCTCGAACGCCGCGAAAGCATCGGCGATGCGCTCGGCGTACGGCGCCAGGTCGGCGTACGAGGGGTAGGCGGCTCCCAGCTTCGTGGCCGAGTCAGGTGTTCCGGCCGCGAGCATCGCGTCGCGGTTGGGGTGCCTGCCCTGGCCGAAGAGCGCCTTCATCTGAGACTCGGTCACGGGGGAGCCCGCGACACCGAGCTGTTCGGCTCCCTTGCCCATCCACACTCCGGGCGGGTTGCCGCGGTCCACGTAGTAGTCCGCGAGGGACTGGCCGGCCGGTCGGACCTCGTCCGCCGACGCCACCTGGCGGGTCAGGTACGTGTACCCGTCGCCCGCCGTGAGCTTGTGGACCGTCATCACTGCGACCACCCCCGCGGACGGGCGACCAAACCTGCAACCTGGCTGGCGAGTGCGGCCGAATCTGTGGACGAAACGTCTCGCGAAGGGCCGGAAATTGGGAGACATTCCGGGACGGCTGGGACGCGTTTGCCCAGATCAGACGGCAAGTACGGGTCGCCGTGCAACGGCCGGGACGGGGCTGGAGCGGGCTCATAACCCAGAGGTCGCAGGTTCAAATCCTGCCCCCGCTACAAAGTGCACGAGGCCCTCACAGTCAGACTGTGAGGGCCTCGTGCATGTGCGCAACCATTCCCGCGCGGAGTCTCAGCACGGTGTCCTTGGCGCTGAACGGAACGCCGTTGTCTCGCTACAAGGCAACAGCAGCGGGTCAGATGCGGTCTTCGGGGAGATCCGTGGACCGTCTCATGCTCCGTGGGGCCGAACTGAGCTGCGATCCCGCCTGGGTTGCCGCCCGAGGTCGAGGACGCATCCGGCACGTCGCCTCGTGGGGAGTGACGGAGAACGCTCGCGATCCAGAGATCCTCATCGGGTGGTGGCGCTCAGGAAGTCTTGGCAGAAGTCGGTGGTGACGATGGTGCGCCGGCTGGTTCCCCGTCTGGTTGGTCCCTTCTCGGTCATCACACTCCTTAGTCTTGTGTGCGCGGGACTCCGGGTTCGTTGGTCTCGGTATGGCTCAGCCGGGGAGCTGAGCAGGGCGCGCCTGCTTCGTGGGGCGGGCGGGCAGGAAGGCGTCGTTCGGCATGCGCCACAGGGCGATGGAGGCTCCTGCGAACCCGAGGCCGGCAACGAGGAGGCCGATCCCCTGGACCGTGTGCCCGAGTGCACCGAGGAATGGGTGGGTGAAACCGCCGATGGCCAGGGCGATTCCGTAGAGGGGTGGGACGGCGCCGGACCTGGCCAGGGCGATGCCGAGCAGGAGCAGCCCGATGACGATTCCCACGATGAACAGCAGTGAGCTGACTGCAAACTGCGGCAGGGCCCACAGCGCCTCGTCGAGGTTCGAGATCTGGCGTACGTCGAGCTGCTTGGTGTGGGTGAGAAGGGCGAGCGCCGTGTCGTTCGGCCCCGAGAATCCCAAGGCGAAGCCAGGGACCGTGAGCACGATGCCCCAGGCCGCGAGGCGGGGGCGGGCCTGCCTGCTCACCGCGGCCACGCCGATCACGGCGGGGATGAGAAAGGCGAACCAGGCCACAGAGAGCCACAGGCTCAGCTGGACGACGGTCTCTTGACGGGCCGCCGAGGCGACGATGTCGTGGAACGAGCTGTCGCCGGGCATGTCGAGGAGGATGTAGTTGAGGCCCATCGCGGTCATCGGTAGCGGCGCCACCACGGCGAGGGCGATCCGGTAGAAGCTCCGGTCGTCTCGCATCGGTGTCGAGGAGCCGGTGGCGGGTGCGGTGGTGGAAACCATGTCAGCGTCCTTTCGCTGGTAGTCACGAATCTCTGGTGATGACAAGCGTCCGGGTTCCTCCATCCCGGGCGCACGGGTCTCCGGGCGCACCGGCCCGGGAAAGATTCCCGGGCCGGTCTGGGGGCCAGACCCCTAGTCGGAGTCGGCGTGAGGCGAGGATCATGGCGTCATGGTCGAGGTGGTCGTGGGGGCCGGTGTGAGCCGCAGGCGCGTGCTCGCAGACGCCTGTCTTCTCCTCCTGGCCGCGCAGATCGCTCTGACGCTGCTGGCCACCCCGCGGTCGGGCCTCTCACATCAGGAGCTGGTCGGCGACGGTCTCGTGGTCAGCAACGCGGTCCTCGGCGCCTGCCTCGGGTTGTCCGGCTACCCGGTCGCTCGGGTGCGCCCGGGCCATCCGGTCGGCTGGCTGCTGCTCGCGGCGGGGCTGTGCTACACGGCAAGCGCGTGTGGGTTCGTCGCGATGGCGTGGCTGACCGACCCGGGTGAAGGCGGTCTCGGCTGGCGGGTTGTCGCGTTGATGACGAGCATCGGGTGGGCGCTGGTGGTCGGGGTGTTGATGCCCGCGACGTTGCTGGTCTTCCCCGACGGCCACTTCCTGCCCGGCGCGTGGTGGCGAGGTGGCTCGATCCTGGCGCTCGCGGGTGGGGCACTCTTCGCGGTCAGGAACTCGACCGCGCCCCGGCATCTGGGATCCGAGCTGGACGTGACGCCCTTGGTCACCTGGCCGACGGCCACCGACCTGGGTGGCTTCGGGGCCGTGGGCGATGTCTGGTTCGCGCTGATCTACCCGTTCGCGATCGTGGTGCTGGTCCTTCGGTACCGCCGTGGCGTCGACCGCGAGCGACGGCAGGTTTTGTGGCTCCTGCTGGGCACCCTGCTGATGACTGCGTGCTTCGTCGCGGGCGCGTTGTTCCTGCCGGAGAGCTGGCTGGGCATCTACCCGATCGTGCTGGTTCCTGCGGCGATCGCGGTCGCGATCGTGGTCGACGACCTCTTCGACATCCGACGCGCCACCGCACGCATGGTCCTCTACCTCATCCTCACCGGCCTCGCGATCACGACCTACGCCGCTGTGGTCGCTGGCACCACGGCTGCCTTGTCGCCACGAGCCCCGTTCGGCTCGGCCGTCATCGCAGCGCTGACGGTGGCGATCGGCTTCAACCCGGCGCGCACGTTCCTCCAGCGACGCATAGACCGACTCCTGTACGGCGGCCGGACCGAGCCCGCCAGAGCCGTCGCGAGGATCGTCGATCGGCTCGACGAGCCGAAGCTCGACACGGTGCTTGATGCGCTGTGCGACACCATGCGGCTACCTTCGGCCGAAGTCCTGGACCGCGCCCACGTCGTCGCCCGCTCCGGCCCGCCGGCCACGCGCTGGCACGAGTTGTCGCTGGGAGACTCCGGCCGGCTGCGGGTCGGCCTCCGCTCGGGTGAGGCAGCGCTCAGCCCACGCGACCTCGAGATCCTCAGCCCGGTGGCTCGCTCGCTCACGGTCGCGCTCCGGGCCGAACGGAGCGCAACGGACCTCCAGGTTGCGCGTTCCGAGCTCGTCACGGCCCGGGAAGAAGAACGCCGACGCCTCGGTCGGGAGCTGCACGATGGCGTCGGGTCTGCCCTCGCCGCCATCATCCTGACTGCGGACGCCGCCCGTCGCCGGGCGCCCGCTGACCATCCGTCCGGCGACCTGCTCGGCGACGTCGGCAGACAGGCCCGTGACGTCGCCGACGAGGTTCGACGCCTGGCCCGCGACCTGAGACCACCCAACCTCGACTCGCTCGGATTCGAGACCGCAGTCCACGAATATGCCAGGCTGCTCGCTCCGCTCGAGGTCACCGTGCACATCGCCGACCTGCCCCGTCTCCCCGCCGCCGTCGAGGTCGCGGCGTACCGCATCATCACCGAAGCGCTCACCAACGTTGTCCGACACTCCGGTGCGACCCACGCCCGTGTCGTCCTCGCCTGCGAGTCCGGAGCGCTCGGCGTCCTCGTGGAGGACGACGGACCCGGCTCCAGCAACTGGTCCTCCGGGGTCGGCCTGCAGTCCATGGCCGAGCGAGCCTCGGAGCTCGGTGGGTCCCTGCGAGCCGGCCCACCGCCCCACCGGCCGGGCGGCCGGGTGGAGGCGACACTCCCCGTGGTGCTGGCGCCGTGATCCGGGTAGCAGTAGTCGACGACCACGCCCTGGTCCTCGCCGGGCTCAACGCCCTCCTTGCGACCGTGGACGACATCGAGCTCATCGCGTCGGCGCCCACCGCGGAGGGCGCTCGACGGATCGGCGCGAACGACCGGCCCGACGTCCTGATTCTCGACATCAACCTCCCCGACGGTTCGGGCATCGACGTCGTACGCGTGTTGCGCCGTACGGCACCCACTGTTGCCGTGCTCATGCTCACCATGCATGACGACGACCAGTCGGTGCTGGCAGCCATGCGAGCCGGTGCACGCGGCTATGTGGTCAAGACCGCCGACCCCGAGGAGGTGCTCCGAGCCGTCCGCTCGGTTGCCGAGGGCGGGGCAGTTCTCGGTGCAGGTGTCGCTCATCGGGCACTCGACGTCTTCGCCGCCGCACCCCGCACCCCACCATTTCCGAGCCTGACCGTCCGCGAGCAAGAGGTGCTGGAGCTGATCGCGCAAGGTGTGGGGAACGCCACCATCGCCCGGCGTCTCGGGATGGCATCCAAGACCGTCAGCAACCATGTGACCAACATCTTCGCCAAGCTCCAGGTTTCGGACCGATCAGCAGCGATCATCAAGGCACGCGAGAACGGGCTCGGCCGAGCCTGAGCCGCGCTGCCGTCCACGGGCTGCCTGCCTTGAACGGCGTGTCGCTACAGCAGGAGGCCGCCCCTGTGCGCGAGATCTACCTGAGTGTCCCTGTGAGGTGGTTCGATGCGAGCATGAGCAACGGGTGGCGGATGCCAGGGCAGACCGCTAGCGACGCGGAAGCCTTGCGACGGGTCAGAAGACGAGCGCAGATCTGCGCGGTCCCCCCGCTACAAGATGAAGTGGCCCTCACAGTGACTGTGAGGGCCGCTTCTGTTTGTGCAACCATCCACGCGCTGTCGCGGCACCCGGTCGCTACGGCGTCTCCCTGCCGCTCCCATGTGGGAAGCGGCCTTGTCGAGCGCGGTCCTTTCCTCAGGGTGCTGTCGGAGGCGTCCCCGACCGCCGCGGCAGAGTCGGCCCCTCCGGGGGCCTTCGGCAACGGCGTACGGCCTCGGCAATCGCATGGACGCCGAGGACGAGCTGCTGCTCGGTGAGGTTGCTGAACGAGAGCAGAAGTGCGGGATCTGCGGGCTTGCGGGTGAGTCGGTAGCGTCCGAGCCCGCTGATGCGGACCTCGAGTGTTCGCGCGGCCTCGACGACCGCGTCCTCCGAGACGTCGGTGGGTAGAGCGAGCACGGCGTGGCAGCCGGCGGCGAGGCCGTGGAGGCTGTCGGGACCGAAGACGGCCGTGACCTCGCGAGTCAGGACATCGCGGCGGGTGCGGTAGAGGTCGCGCATGCGTCTGAGATGGCGGTCGAACCGGCCGGACTCGATGAGCAGAGCGAGCGCCTCCTGGTCCAGCCCCGGGGCGCCGCGGCTGCTGAGGTGCTTCTCCTCCGTCAACGCGTCCACAAAACGATGTGGTGTGAGGATCCAGCCGATCCGGATGGCGGGGGCGAGCGTCTTGCTGACCGACCCCAGCGCGATGACACGGTCGGGTGCCAGCCCCTGCAAGGATCCGACGGGCTGTCGGTCGTAGCGGAACTCGGCGTCGTAGTCGTCCTCGAGGATCACCCCGTCGACCTCGTCGGCCCACGCGACCAGGGCGCGGCGTCGCGCAGGGCTGAGGGCGACACCGGTGGGGCACTGGTGCGCCGGAGTGACGAGGACGGCTCGTGCCGGGGTCCTGCGGAGCGCCGGGACGTCGAGGCCTTCGGCATCGACCGGTACGGGCACCGCCGTCAGGCCGGCCCGCCCAGCGATCCGATCGTGCTCCCGCGGACCGGGGTCTTCGAGGCCGACCGCGTCGATCCCCATGCGTCCCAGTGTTGCCAGGACGAATGCCAGTCCCTGGCGGAACCCGCTGACCACGATGGCGTCGTCGGTGTTCGCGCAGCCCGCGCGGACGCGACGGTGGTAGGCGGTGATCACCTCGCGGAGGTGGCGGGAGCCGGCAGGGTCCTCATCCCCGAGCCCGGCGGTCGGCATGGTTCTGGTGGCCTCCCCAACGGCCCAGGCCCAGTCCCTGAGCGGGACCGACCTGAGGTCCGGGATGCCGTACTCGAAGTCGAACCGGGCTGTCGACATGGCCGGTGGTGCCACAGGCCGCTGGCTGTCGCGACGAGCGTCACCGCCGAGCAGCTCGGCGACGCGGGTACCGGATCCGACCGCCGAGTCGACGTACCCCTCGGCGACCAGCTGCTCGTAGACCTCCACCACGGTGCCGCGCGAGACGCCCAGGTGGTCGGCCAGCCGACGGGTTGACGGCAGACGCTCGCCCGCCGCGAGCCGACCTTCGCGGATGGCGACGCGCAGGTGCTCCTGGATCTGGACGGCGAGCGGTGCCCCGGTTCGGTCCAACGTGATCGTCAGGTCCGGACCGCTGCGGCGCCAGTCGACAGGCATGTCTCCCAGTCAACCAAATGGTCCACTGCAGTACGGAAGAAGTGGCACTGCCGAGCGGACCGATCAGGCACGAGCATCGACACATGGGCATCGGACTCGTCTTGGCACTCACCTCGGCGCTCGCCTACGGAGCCGGCGACTTCGTCGGAGGCACGGGCTCGCGACGGCACTCCCCGTGGCGGCTCGTCGTCGTCGGGCAGCTCTCCGGGGCGGTGCTGATGGTTGCGTGCGACGTCCTCATGCCCGCGACACCTCGACCGAGCGACTTCCTGTGGGCGCTGCTCGCCGGTGCCGGCTCGGGGGCCGGGAGCATGTTCCTGTTCCGGGGTCTCTCCCGGGGCCGGATGGGACTGGTCGCGCCCGTCTCTGCGGTCGGCGCAGCGGCGTTCCCGGTCCTGGTCGGCGTCGCTCTCGGCGAACGCCCCACCGCGTACGCCTGGCTCGGCGTCCTGGTGGCGCTGCCCGGCATCTGGCTCGTCTCGCGGCAATCCACCTCGCCGGCCGCGGGCGCCCGTGGCGTGCTCGTCGACGGCGCCGCCGCGGGCGCGGGCTTCGGTCTGCTCTTCGTCGCGCTCGGTCAGCTGTCCAGCACGGCTGGATTCCTGCCGCTGGCCGTCAACCAGCTGTTCGGCCTGGCGGTGACGATCGGCGTGGCGGCCTCGCTGAAGCAGGCGTGGCTGCCCTCGCCGGCTGCCGTCGGCTGGGGCGGAGCATCTGGCGTGCTGGGGGCCACGGGCACCTTGGCGTTCCTGGCGTCGACCCGCTTCACCGACCTCGGCATGGCCGCCGTGCTGGCATCCCTGTACCCGGCGGTGACGGCGCTGCTCGCCTCGGCCGTGCTGGGCGAGCGTCTCGGCAACGGACAGCGACTCGGCATCGGTGTCTGCACCCTGGCCGTCGCAGCGCTCGCGATCGGCTGAGCACCACCAACATCACGAAGGAGAAGTCGCATGCGCAAGCTCATCGTCCTCATGCAGACAACGCTGGACGGCCGGATCAGCCAGGCGGACGGGGGCTTCTGGCAGCCGTTCGCATGGGGCGAGGAAGAGACGGCATACGTCAACGACACGTACGCCAGAGCGGACACGTGGGTCATGTCCCGCAAGTTGTACGACGTCGTGGTGCCCTACTGGGAGCGGGTGGCCGAGGGGACCACGACCGACACAGAGGTTCTCGAAAGCCCGGCCAGCCTCGAGTTCGCCAGGCTTCTGGGAGGTATGACGAAGCTGGTGTTCTCGCGCCGCCTGGCCGGCGACCCTGCCACGCGTCGTGAGGTGAGATCAGGAGACGCCGTCGCGCACCTCCGCGAGCTCAAGCAGCAGGACGGCGCCGATGTCATCGCCTCCTTCGGTCCTGTGACGCTCGGCCCGCTGGCCGACGTACCGGGTCTGATCGACGAGTACCTCCTCATCATCCATCCGGCCGTCCTCGCATCGGGACCCCGGCTCTTCGACCACGTCACGCACGACCTGAGCTTCTCGCTGGCCTCCGCCCGCATCTTCGACAGCGGCGCTGCGGTGATGCGCTACAGCACGCTGGCGGAGACGACACGGAGCACGCCAGCGCCGAGCGATGACTGACGAGCGGGTCGGGGAGCGCCGGAGCTTGGTCCCCCAGCTCGCCCCTTGTGATTCGCGAGACGGGCCGCGGCGAGCTCGGTGCCCAAAACTGGGGTTTCTGCGCCGATCGTCCGAGGTCTACGTTCGAGTGACGGGGGCCACATCCCAACCCGCGGAGGGCAGCGTCATGACCGTTTCTGTGGCAACCCTGACGGGCACCGAGGCTCAGATCGACGAGGAGAGCCTCGAAGAGCTCCGAATGATGGTGCGAGGTGATGTGCTCACCCGCAACGATCCCGGATACGCGGCGGTCCGCCGGCCGTACAACGCCATGCATCCCGGGACGCCGTCCCTGGTCGTGCGTCCCACCGGAACCGCCGACGTCGTGGTTGCGGTGAACTTCGCCCGCAGCCGCGGCCTTGTGGTCGCGGTCCGCGGCGGGGGTCACTCGATCGCCGGGCTCTCGAGCGTCGACGGAGGCATGCTGCTCGACCTCGGCCGGATGGACGGTGTCGACGTCGACCCCGACGCTCGCACCGTGCGGGCCCAGGGCGGGGCCTTGATCGGCGACATGGACCACGAGACTCAGGCGTTCGGGCTCGTCGCACCCTCCGGCATCGTCTCCGACACCGGCGTCGCCGGGCTCACCCTCGGGGGCGGGGAGGGCTGGGTCCGGCGCAAGTACGGACTGTCGGTCGACAACCTGCTCTCGGCCCAGGTGGTCGGTGCCGACGGCCAGGTGCGGACCGCATCGGCGGACTCGAACCCGGACCTGTTCTGGGCGCTCCGCGGAGGTGGCGGGAACTTCGGCGTTGTCACGTCGTTCACCTTCCGCTGCCACCCGGTGGGTCCGATCGTGGCCTTCGCCGGGGTCTTCCACCCGGCGGAGGATGCCGAGAACGTCTACCCGAGGTTCCGAGACTGGGCGCAGTCGGCTCCCGACGAGATCTCGGCGTTGATCGGCTGCACGACGCTCCCGGCCAGCGAGAACACGCCGCCCGAGATCCACAACCGGCCCTTCATCGTCACGGGCGCCCTCTACACGGGGGATCCGCTGGAGGGCATGAAGATCATCCAGCCCCTCCGCGAGATCGGGACCCCGCTCGCCGACATCTCCGGGCCCCTGCCCTTCGTCGCGGTCCAGGCGGCGTTCGACGAGTTCTACCAGCGCGGAACGCTGCGCAGCTACTGGAAGTCGACGTACGTCGAGGAGCTGACCGACCCGGTCCTCGATCTCCTCGTGGACCGGGCTCTCAACCGTCCCCATGACCGGGTCTTCGTGGTCGCGTTCCAGATGGGCGGCGCGATCAATCGAGTCGGGGCGCAGGCGACCCCCTACAGCGAGCGGTCGGCGAACTGGATGGTCTCGATCGACGGTAACTGGCTGGATGCGAGCGACGATGACCGGGTCATCTCGTGGTTCGCGACGCATGGGCCGGGGTGCACGCGCTAGGAACCGGCACGACGTACTTGAACTTCACGGGCGTCGAGGACGAAGCGGTCACGACGGGGGTGGAGAGCGCGTTCGGCCAGAACCTCGCACGCCTCGCCGAGATCAAGGCGAAGTACGACCCCGAGAACCTCTTCCGCCTGAACAACAACATCCTCCCCAGTTCCTAGTCGGTGCGGGGTACCCGGTGTCCGCGCTCGAGGAGGTGCGCGACGTGCGCCCGGATGGAGGGCCGGGTCCTGTTGGCAGGGAGCGCCTGCGGGTCGGTTGGCACGGCCACAGTTCCGCTCGCCTTCGGCATCGCCGACGCTGATTGCAACCGACCACGCGAGGGTTTCCGGCGGCGCCGGCTGACCAGCAGCGCGCCTTCGGAATAGCCCCGCTTGCACTCGGGCGACTGCCTGGTCGCGACCGCCGGTCAACGCACATCAAACGGCGAGATGCCTCGATCCCAGTTCAGTACCTTCCGCGCCTGCACCCGCGTCGCCTCCGGCCCCCGCCTGCCGCAGCCGGTCCAGCACGGCACGTTCGACCAGGATGGGCACGAACTCCCGGATCGGCCGGCCGTCGAACTCCTCCAGTGCGTCCGCGATCGCCTGGTCAATCGTCGCGGCTCGCTGGTGGGGGAGCACGCGGCGCAGACGCTGAGAGAGGTGATGGAGCGCCTGAGCTTCGTCCGGCCCGGCGGTGGCTGGCTCGCTCACGCTTCAGTGAAGCACCCTGGAGGAGGGAGCCTCCATGCCCAGATCGGGGGTCTTCCGAGATCCGACCAGGGCCGGTTCTGTTCACCTTGCTGTGGTCGACTCGCCGCATGGCAGTCACGCGCTTGACGGGGATCGATGGTCGGGTCGAGCTCACGCTCGAGGGGCTCACGTTCCGGCGCTCCAAGTCGGCGGCCCTCGCCCGTGGCACCCGGCGACTCCACGAGGTGGAGTGGGCACACATCCTCAGCGCGGAGGTGGCCTGGTCGCGCAAGGGGCGTCCGATCGTGCGCATCGCCGTCGAGGGCGCCCGGCGCGCGTCCCGGCATCGCGAGGATCCGCATGCCGTCAAGGTCCCGCGCAAGTCGGCCGCACAGGCCATCGAGTTCGTCGAGCTCGTCAACGAGGAGATCGCACTGCGGCAACGGTGGCGGGCTGCTGCCCCCACCGTCCAGGAGGACCCATCAGATGGTGTCGACGGGTCGCCCGACGATGACGATGACAGCGAGCTGGCGCCCGGGGCGTAGCGCGCCTCCGCCCACGGTGCGCGCAGTGCAGTCGCGCAGGCAGGTCAGTCCGGCGGGCGGCTGCCTGGACGGGGGTGGGGCCGACGAGGCTGAGGGCGACGGCGAGGACGGCGGTGACCGCGGCGGCGATCCGGTGTCGGGTGGTGAACAGTCGGGTGGCGGTCATGGTGGCGCCCTCCTTGGCGCATCCTCGGGTGGTCCGGGCCGGTGGCCCGTGGGGTTGGGTCAGCGCATCATCTGGGGGCCCATGCCGCCCCGGTCGCCGTTCCACCAGCCGTGGCTACGGTCCTGGTGGCGGTAGGGCGTGTCCCACCGGTGGTCATGCATCCAGCGGTAGCCGCCCATCATCGAGCGGCGGCCCATCATCCAGCGGTACCCGCGGCCGGTCATCCAGCCGTAGCCGCCGTGCCAGGTCTCGCCGTACCAGCCGTGGAGCCACCGCTGCATCCGGTAGATCTCGGCGTGCTGCTGGTCGCGGATGTTGCGCGCCAGGTGGGCCACCTCGGAGTGGGTGGCCAGCCCGCGGACGAGCAGCTGCTGGGACATCATCACCGCGGCCATGTGGTGGATGGTCATGTCGCGCAGGAAGGCCCGGTCCAAGGCGCCACCGGACAGGCCGGACAGGTCGCGCATCATCGGCTGGTAGCCGGTGTCGGTGGGCTGGTCGGGGTACCACCGGTGCAGCCAGGCGACCATCTGGTGGATCTGCGCGGTTTGGGTCCGGACGATGTCGGTGCCGAAGGCGCGCAGCTGGGGGCGGTCGGAGCGTCGGAGCTGGCGGGCGGCGGTGACGGCTTCCTGGTGGTGGGCCACCATCCGGCTCAGGTAGTCGGCCTCGTTGAGCACCTGCCCGCCGTGCATCCACGCCCAGGGCACCCCTCGCCCGGAGTTGCTGGCGGCGCTCTGTCTGGCGGTGGCCCGACCCGCGGGCGTGTTGTCGTCCCCGCGGCCGAGGGTGATCACGGCCGCTGCGGTGGTGGCGGCGATGAGCACGACCGCGGCCGCGGCCGCGAGGATCAGCCAGGTCCGGGCATGAGCCCGAGGGGTCGGCACACACCCAGACTGCGGCCGGGACTCACGGCTGGTCAGGGTCGTTGGACACGGCCGCAAGGGCGTAGGTCACGCCAGCATGCAGCGGTTTCGACACACCCGCGGCAGCGCGGCGTTCCGGCGGTCACACCCGTGCAGGACGTACGCCCCTGCTTTGGTTGGCCGGCCCGTCGAAGGCTGGACCCGCGATCGTTCTCATCACCATGCTGACCGGCACTCCCGGCTTCGCGGTCACCACAGCGCAGGCGGCCGGGACCACTCCGGTCACCGCCGCGCCCAGCACCAGCCAGACCACCAGCACAACCGCCGGCCGCCGGCACTGCCAGCGACACCACCACCGCTGTGGTGCCGGCACCACCATCGCCGGTGTCACCACCGCTGACGTCGCACGCTCGTGCCCGGCGTGGGATGCCGGACTCGAACCCTTCGCGTACCCCAAGAGGCATCAGGCGTGGTGCGCGACCAACGGCGCGAACGTGCACACGCCCCATGTGCGGGCTGTTGTGGCGAGGACGAACTTGGTGCTGTGCGCCTAGTCGCGTCGGTGTGCCTACGCGATCCGGTCGACCACTTCACATCCCTTGACCACGTCCGTGCTTCCCGCGCCCGCAGTGGATCCGGTCGGGGTGACCGTCATTGGCGGCGACGACCAAGTCTTTGCCTGCGCCCATACGCAGACGGTCGTAGTCGCGCCGAGGGAGCCGGCCGAGTCGATGTACGCCGGGTCGTTGCCAGGCCCGCCGAGCGCGCCTCAACGCAGCATGAGCGGAGGTTGGCGGAGTGGAGCTATGCCGCCGGGGGCGCTCTAAGTAGGTCACTTCGCCAGTGGTTCGTTGTTCCGGAGCGATGTGACGACATCGAGGATCGCCTGGGTGGTGGCCTTGGCGTACCGCTCGCTGTAAATCAGCGCCGGATGGCTGGCGCCCTCGACGACGCGATGCGAGGTGTTCGTCGACAGCGTTGCCAGCTTGTTCTGCGCAGCATCATGGGTGGCGTCGGTATCGGCGCCGGCAGTGAGGACGACCAGCGGTTTGTCACCGAAGTCGGTGAGCATCGCGGCCTCTGCTCCGGAGGCGTTGGCCTGGACGAACTCGTCGATCCAGCCCGAGGCGTAGTCGGCGGTTGCGGTCTTCGCACGGACCTCGTCACGTGACTGCGGGGGCAAGTCACCGTAAGCGAGGCTGCCGACCAGGCGCACTAACCCGACACGTGCAGCCGCAGCGCCGAGTGCTGCGACACGGTCCGTGGCTGCGTCGTAGGAGCCGGTGTCATACGCCTTTGCTTTGGTCGGGTCGGCGTGCGTGCCCGGGTTGGTGGAGTCGATCAGGACCAGGCCGGCAACGTCGCTGGGGTAGCGATCGGCGTAGGTGAGGACGTAGAGGCCTCCGAAGGAGTGACCGGGCAGCACATAGGGGCCTGGAACGTTTCCGCGTTGCAGCAGCGTATGCAGGTCACTTGCTATCCGGTTGGCGTCCTGAGGGCCTGCGGGGTCGCTCCAGCCGCGACCCGCTCGGTCGTAGACGCAGACCCGGGTGTCGGCGGCCACGGCGGGCGCTATCCACGCCAGGACCGAGGAGAAGTCGCCGCCTCCCGGTTGCAGGACCACGGTGGGGCTGCCGGAGCCCGTGCAGCTGAGGTGGAGCCGGTGTCCACCGACGTCGATCAGCTGACCCGACATGGGGTACCTGCTCGCATCCAGGTGCTCGCGCACGGTCTCGTAACCGCCGCCCACTGAGACAACGGCCATCAGGGCGATGACCGGGTAGAGCAGCCATCGACGAGTAGGGCTCCGCAGGTGGCGGTGGGCTTGCAGGCCCATCCAGATCGACAAAGCAAGCAGGGCAGGAGGCCATGCCCAGTTCAGCACCGCTCGCGAGTCGCCGCCGAAGGCGATGAGGAGAAGACCGCTCAGACCCATGAACAGCGCAGGTGCGGCAGCCCATCGTTGGGGTTGGTCGGTGGACCGCGACGAGAGGATGGCCAACATCGCCCAACCCACAGCGAATCCGCAAAGCACGGCGCCCGTGACGTCGTTCTCCCCTGGGGAGATGAACGGGGCGGCGGCGAGAAGGAGAGCGGCGACGAGCCCAGTTGCTAGTGACCCGGCCACAATCCGGCCGATATGGCCAGATGCAGGAGCGGACCCGTCGCCAGACCGGACCTGAACGGGGTCGGTTGGGGTGGTGGCCATGAACGCAACTCCTCGCGCAGCTGGCGCAGCGCGAGCGCAGTCGACTGCACTGGAGACACGTTCCGTCATCTAGGACAGTACGCGCATTGACGTCGAGCTGGACTGCCCGAGGATGACCAGATCAGCGACTGCCGGAAGGTGGCTGCAAGCGTTCCCAGTCCACGCTCACGCCGACCGCTCATCGGCAGGACCGTGCACAACTCGACAGTTGAGTGCACTTCGGAGCCCAGTAGGGAGAAGTCTCAGGTCAGAGCCGTCTTGCCCATTCCGGCGTCCTGCGTTTCGTGGGCCGCCACGACTCCTTGGCGAGCCACACTCCTGAGCCGAGAAAGACCACCGAGACGACCGCGACCACGTAACGAAGCCAAACCCCGGCGTCGGAGTCGAAGAACGTGAACAGCGCAACCAATACTGCCATCGCGGTAGACCCAATCGCTGCGGGCAGTGCGATGTAGCCGATGCTCGCCAGCTTCGCCGCTTCTCGTTCATGAGTCGTGAACCGGCTCATGAAGTACCGCCCGGTGCGCCACCGCCAGTGCATCCACCAACCTGCTCCGGCCAAGACCACAGTGAACGCAATCATCCAGCCAGTTGTCTCAGGCGGCGGGCCTCGGCAGCAGACGCCGCCAGCGAGGCGAAGGACAGAAGGCCGGGTGAGGACATGGAGGCGCATGCTATGCCTTCACGGATCACGGCGAGACCGCGAACAACGCGGCATGAGCGCGTACGGCTAGCGCACTCGTGTGGGCTGGTGCTCGCCGCGAATCCACACCATGAAAGAAGACATTGCCGACGACAGTCAGCCGACGAGGCTTGACCCCAACTCCCGATGGCCGAGCAAGAGGGCCGCGGTTCCACCAAGGCCGGCCAGGACGATCAGGAATGCGGCGCAAAGTCGGAGACCGCGCAGATTCGCAAGGTCTGGAGCGGACCTCGTGATCGCAACCGCACCGTACTGGCGCGGGCGCTGCATGAGAGCGCTTCGGATTGCCTGGGCTCCCAGGCGTACGACAAGGCTCGATGGTCTCGGCGAAACACCAGCCCGCTGTAGTAGTCGCCGTCGATATCGATGCGGGCGGTCACGGTCGGCTCGCTCGGGGGTACGAGTAACCCGCGATGAACGCTCCGGGGGTGTTGCTTCGAGTCCGGCTGGGGGGCTCTGTAGGAAGGTCGGGGGCATGGAGAAGGGCCCGGAGCTAGTGCTCCGGGCCCTTCTGTCACGTCAGGGCCTTCCACAGGAAGGGGACAAGCAGGAAGAGCAGGAACAGCACCATGCCTATCACCCATGATTGGGCTTGCAGCCGGATGAATCGCTCTTTGTTGGTCATCTTGCAAGGCCCATCCCGAACAGCCAGTGCCGGCGGGCTCCGCAGCAGCAGCGATGCCGGCGTCGTAATGACGCCGGCACGGGGAAGCAGAACACGCCCGAGATGGCCGCACCTGACGCTCTCATAGGGCAACTCTTTCACGCTCGAAGGACGAGGCGGGGCAGTCACGACCTCAAGAGTGACTTGTCCGCACGCCGGCAGGGACCGACCATGACGCGAAGATCCGGGTCTGGTGGAGGTGGCCCGTCTCGGGGTTGATGTTGGCGAGGAAGCCCCGGATGTGGTGCCTCAACTCGTCGTCAGTGTGCACCCCGGATGACCGTCGTGAGGAGTACCCGTAGCCGGCGTCAGGCCCGGTCATCCACGAGAGATCGACTTGTCCAGGAAGGTCCAGGCGAGTGGTCACGTCGAAGACTCGCCATCGACCTCGAGGCGACGGATCGGATCGGACGTCATGTCCCATTGCCCGGTGGACGCTCCGCAGGGTCGCCATCTCGACGCACTCAGTTCGGCAGGACCGCGCAAGAGGCGATCGCCTCATGTGCGAGCACAGGTCTCCTCGGCACCGTCGCAGAGAGAAGGGAGCGAGCACATGCCGAAGGTGTCCGCAAAGACAACCGCGAAGGTCGACGACTTTGGTGTCGCGGTCGACCGCAACGACGAACTCGATGGCTACGCCTTCAGCTTCGTCACCATCAACGAGGATCACAGCCTCGCGCCGATGCTGTCCGGTCTACGCGAGGGACGCTGCTGGTGCCCTCACTGGGGCTACGTCTTCAAGGGCCAGATCACGGTGACCTACGCCGATCGGGATGAGGTATACGAAGCCGGCGATGCCTTCTACATGACGCCGGGTCACGTGCCGGCCGCGACGAAGGGCAGCGAGTTCTTGCAGATCAGCCCGGCCGAGGCCCTGAACGAAACGGTTGCCGCGATCCAAGCGTCGATGCAGGAGACGTAGAGGTGGGTGGTGAGGACCTTGCTCATGTCAGCGCCACCGCTCGCCGCGTGCCACGACGAGCTGCCGGACGACGTGGCGCCACGGCACGACGGCGATGATGATGACCACCCACAGCACGGCAGCCGCCTGTTCACGTGTCGCTGCGGTGAGGTCGCCGCCCAGCCACAGCGGTAGCGCGACGACGCCGAGCCAGATCAGCTTCCACCCGACCTCGAACAGCAGGATCGGCAGCATCCGCTGCGGGTAGCGCAGCCCCACCAGCGCAAGCACCGACATCGCCACGAGCATCGTCAGGACGGTGCCCTCAGCGAGCTCCCAGGGCCCGTGGGCCAAGAACTCGGGCCACTTGGTGGCCGCCAGCCCGACGACCATGACGAGATAGCCCACGCGCATGACGTTGAGGCGCCACGTCGGCAGGGATGCCGGGTCACGGGTGGAGCCCTCTCGGGGGTTCGGGGGGAGGGTGGCGGGGCGGGTTGGTTGCAGGAGCGGGTACATGGCGGTTCCCTTCGAGGGATCGGTGGCGGCTGCGGATGTGGCTGCCGGTGTCCCTCAGACTCGTCGTGCTGACCGGCTTCGCGCATCGGCCGGCTGACTACGCCGGGGAGGTCGCAGGGTGACGGGTGGGCGCGGTGAGTACCGCCTTTCGGAGTTGCTGCTGTCGACTTTCGTCGATGCCCGCGGCCGTCGCGCGGGACTACGCTGAGGCCGTGTCCTGGTCGCGCTGGTCGTGGGCCGCGCTGGCGAGGCCTGTGGCGGCGTCAGACGACCTGCCCCTGCCTGACCCGACCGACCACGACGCTGGACGTGAACGGGTGATCGACGTTCTCGGGATCCTCGTCGCCGTTGGTCTCGGTGCGCTGTTCCTCAGCCCGGAGCTGCACGACAACCCGGACGCCCTCTCCGGCACGCAGGTCGCCGTGGACGTCGGCGCCGGTGCGCTGGCCTGCACTTCGCTGTGGTGGCGGCGCCGGTGGCCGGTCGGCGTCGCGCTCGTGTGTCTGCTGCTCGGGACGGTCTCGACTTCCGCGACCCCCGCCGGGTTGCTGGCGCTGTCGTCGCTGGCGGTGCACCGGCCGGCCCGGCCGGCCGTCCTGGTCACGGCGCTGTGGCTGCCGTCGGTACTGGTCTTCGCCGCCTACAGCCCCACGACCGGTCCGATCGCGGTGGTGCTGTTCGTCATGCCGCTGGCGCTGGCCGCGAGCGGGTGGGGCATGTTCATCCGGGCGCGCCGGCAGCTGCTCTGGTCGCTGCGCGAGCGAGCCCTGCGCGCCGAGGCCGACCAGGCGCTGCACGAGGACCGGGCACGGGTGGCCGAACGGACCCGGATCGCCCGCGAGATGCACGACGTACTGGCACACCGGATCTCGCTGCTGGCACTGCACGCCGGGGGGCTCGAGGTGCGTCCGGACCTGCCGCCGGCCCAGGTCCAGGAGACCGCCGCCCTGCTGCGCGTCACGGCGCGCCAGGCACTCGAGGAGCTGCGCAGCGTGATCGGCCTGCTCCGCGACGACGCCGGGAAGGACCTGGCCCCCGCGGCCCCGCAGCCGACGCTGCGCAATCTTCACCGGCTCGTCGAGGAGATCCGAGTCGCCGGAGGGGACATCGACTTCGAGATGAACGTCGTGGGCGTCGACGACGTACCGGCCACGCTGGGACGCGACGCGTACCGCGTCGTGCAGGAGGCACTCACCAACGTCGCCAAGCACGCTCGAGGCGCCGCGACCCGGGTGCGGGTCGCGGGGGCACCCGGCGACGGGCTGCGCATCAGTGTCCGCAACCGCCAGCCAGTCCCGGCCCACGGCGCCGCGACACTGCCCGGCTCGGGTGCGGGGCTGCTGGGCCTACAGGAACGCGTCGCGCTGGCGGGCGGCACCCTCGTCGTGGGCCACGACGGTACCGGCGACTTCGTCGTGGAGGCAGAGCTGACATGGCGCCCGTGAAGGTGTTGCTGGTCGACGACGACGCCCTGGTCCGCGCCGGGCTGCGTCTGATCCTCTCCTCGGCCGAGGACATCGAGGTCGTCGGCGAGACCGACGACGGCTCCGGAGCGGTGGCAGCGGTCCGTCAGTACCGTCCCGACGTGGTCCTCATGGACATCCGGATGCCGGGGGTCGACGGGATCAAGGCCACCGAGGCGCTCCGCCGGCTCGACCCCGCACCGCAGGTCGTCGTGCTCACCACGTTCCAGGCGGACGACCAGGTGGTGGCCGCCCTGCGCGCCGGGGCGAGTGGGTTCCTGGTCAAGGACACGCCGCCGGCCGACATCATCAACGCAGTCCGGCTGGTGGCCGCCGGTGACGCCATCGTCTCGCCCTCCGTCACCCGCACCCTGCTGTCCCACTTCGGGAGCACCGACGCCTCCGAGCGCCACCGAGCAGCTGCGCAGCGGCTGGTCACCCTCACCGATCGGGAGCGGGAGGTGGCGACCGCGGTCGGGTTGGGGGCCACCAACGCCGAGATCGCCGCCTCGCTCTTCATGAGCGAGGCAACGGTCAAGGCTCATGTGTCGCGGCTGCTGAGCAAGCTCGAGGTCAGCAACCGGGTGCAGGTCGCGATCATGGTGCACGACGCAACGAACGCCTGAGACAGCGCCTGGCTTCCGTCAGCCGCCAACCCGCTGGGTCGGGTCGCGACGCCGTCGAGCACGACCTCGATACCGACGTCGAGGTCGTTGCCGTCGCTGTAGCCCGGTTGCCGGACGCGCTCGACGTCAGCTCGAACGGGAAGGGGAAGTCCTCGGCCTGCAACTGATCCATGATCGCGCCCGTCATCGCGGGCCAGCTCGGCCTCGTCGCGGAAGGGCAGTTTCCCCTTCTGCAGTACGAACCCGTTTACGTAGCCGGTCCTCGGGGTGCGATTGCCCAAGGTGCGCGGCTGGTCCAGCGACGGCCCCCGCCGACTCCGTGGCCGCGGGTCGGCGCCATGTGGACGCCGAGTACGAGCGCGCAGACCGAGGTCGCCCACCGGCGGTGCCCCTGGTGGCGCGGATCTGCCGTTGCCGCCCGGCAATGTCAATCGACGCTCGTGGCGACGACAGTCCGCTTACCATCTACGCATGACCGCCCTGCAGCCCAAGTCCGACGCATGGAAGGACTGGCTGCTTCTGGCTGCGGTCGCCTGCGTCGGAGTGGGGGTGAGCCTGTGGGCGACCGACACGGACGACCGGTACGTGGGGCTTGGCACCTGGGGAGTGTTGATCCTGGCCACCGTGGGCTTCATCTATCGGGGGCATCGGAGTCGGGGGTCCAAGCGATAGCGGTCATCCGGCCGGGCGTCAGGCACCGGTCCGCGGGTCCGCTCCTCAACGCCCGTCCTCAGGGCCGCAAGCCCGGCCGAAGGCAACGGTGCACACCGCGGCGCCGACGAGCGCGACGCCGAACCACACGATCCGTACGGCGTGCGGGAAGTCACCGATCGGGTAGAGGCTGCCCCAGCTGAACATCCCCGTGAGTGTCACCGGCGCCACTGCGGCCAGGGCGACCACCGGCGCGAGCAGCGCGCCGGGCGTCTGCACCAGTCGGCGGGAGGCCAGGGCCGCGGAGCCGGTGACGAGAGGAGCGTGGCGCCACCCAGCAGCCACCAGCCCGGCCGCACGAATGGAACGTCGCCGGGACGCAGCGCCACCACCACGACCCAGACCGACAGCGGCAGCAGCGTCACACCGAGCCGGGCGGTCCGGCGCCAGCCCGCGCCACGCGGCGTCACCGCCACCACCGGAAGGGCGTCCTCGTCGTAGACGAACGCAGCCGCGCCGGCACAGCAGGCGCGAGAACGGTGGGGGCGAGCACCCCCGCCACGTCCGGCCAGCGCACCACGAGCAGTGCGGTGGCGGCGGCGGCCGCGCAACACGCGAGGACGGGGAGCCAGGCGACGCCGTGACGGAGGTACCACAGCCGAGCGCTCACGCTGTCACCCTCGACGGGATCGGGTCGGAGTCCCGGTTGTCGTGGCTGCCTGTCGTTGCTGCCACCGCGAAGAGCACCAGCGCGCTCGCCGCGACAGCTGCGACGAGAGCGCGGAACCGCGGTGTCCGGGCGTGCGGTCGTGCCACATCGCGCCCAGGACGGCGAGGACGCAGAGGGCCAGCATGTAGCCCAGGTAGGCGCCGGGGTTGCCGGCGATCAGCGTCTGGGTTCCGTCCGCGTTGTCCCCGGTGTGGAAGATCGCCCACGGCACCCAGAGCCGCCACTCCGAGCTGGTGGTCTCGAGGAGCGGGGCCTGGCCGAGCAGGCTGACCACGATGAGGGCCACCACCGCCATGGCCGAGGCGCCCCGGAACCGGAGCCAGCGGGCGGTCAGGACGCCCAGCAGCGCACCACCGAGACACGCGGCCGGGCACATCAGCAGGATGCTCCACACCTGCCAGTCGGGCAGCGTGCCGAACCACCACTCCTGCGGGGCCACGCCCTGGACCTGGGCGACGACGACCAGGACGAGCGAGAATGCCAGCCCGGCCAGGAACGCCGGGATGCCGGTCGCGGCGAGCGCGAGCGTCCGGCGGGCCTCGGTGCCGGGGGCCGTGGCGACGGCCTCGGCGGCGACCTCGGTGGAGCTGGTGAGCCGCGCGGCGGCGATCACGCTGGTCAGGCCGATGTAGAACGCGCCCAGCAGCGGGAGCGTCAGCACGTCCGGGACTCCCTCCTCCTTCTTCGTGGCCAGGAAGAGCCCCAGCACGACGAAGGCGAGGACGACGCCGAGCAGGAAGACGGGCTGACGCGCCATCCGGCGCGCCTCGATGACGGCCATCGCACGGTGACCGGCGAGGCCGGACGCGGGCACGGAAAGACTGCTCATGGTCGCTCCAGGTGTGGTCGGAATGAGTGGGACCGGCAGGTCAGGCAGGTGCGCGGAACCGCTGCGCATCAGGGCCGAGCATCAACAGGTAGGCGTCCTCGAGGGTCGGCTCGGCGGGGTCCGCGCCCGCCGGCGGCGTACCGCCCACGACGTGGTGGCGACCGGTGCGGTCTGCCAGCTCACCAGGGCGTCGTCGCCGGGCTCGTCGGCCAGCCAGACCCTGCCCACTGCGGTGGCGACCATGTCGGTGACGGCACCGTCGAACCTGACGGTTCCGCCCGCGAGCACGACCACGCGTTCGCACAGCGCCGCGACGTCCTCGGTCTGGTGGGTGGAGAGCAGGACGGTCGAGCGGTGGCCGAGGGTGGAGAGCGTGCGCCGCAGGTCCGCGCGCTGTGCCGGGTCGAGGCCGGTGGTCGGCTCGTCGAGCACGACCAGCCGTGGGTCGGCCAGCAGCGCCTGCGCCAGCCCGACCCGCCGGCGCTGACCACCGGAGAGCCGGCCCACCCGAACCGTCGCCTGGTCGCTGAGATCGACGAGATCGAGCACCCGTCGCACCTCCTGGGTGCGGCGCTCGCGGTCGTTCCACTCCTTGAGGACCGCCACGTACTCGACGAACCCGAAGGCCGTCATGTCCGACGGGTAGCCGAGCTCCTGCGGCAGGTAGCCCAGCTCGCGGCGTACCGCGGTCACGTCCGCAAAGGCGCGGTGCGGGTCACGCCCGAGCAACCGGACCTCGCCGGTGTCGGCGGCAATCGAGGTGGCGACGATGCGCAGCAGCGTGGTCTTGCCGGCGCCGTTGGGCCCGAGCAGGCCCGTGATGCCCTGGTCGAAGGTGAGGTCGACGTCGACGAGGGCATGCTTGCGGCCGTACCGCTTGCCCACGCCGGTGAGCTCGACCGTGTTCCGGGTGACGTTCACAGCGCCACCCCCCGCTGCCGGTCGATGCGGAGCCGGATCGCGATGACCGCGCAGGCGGCCACCGCCAGTGCGAGGTAGACGCCCTGCTGACCGGCTTCGACCGGCCAGGCCGGGTCCAGGCCGCCGCGCGTCGAGGCGACCACGACGGAGGACCATCCGAGCAGCACGATCGTTGCCGCGGCCCGGGGGCCGACGAAGCCGGCCAGCGCCAGCAGCACCGGCACCAGCGAGAGGGCCGGGCCGAGCCACGCGGCGGCGAGCCACGGAGGCCCGGGCACGGCGAGACCGAGCAGGGCGGTGACCGGCAGCACCGAGACCAGGACGGCGAGCGTGCGCAGCAGGATCAGCCGGGTCCGGCCGTACGGTGCAGTGGCGACCAACGCCTCGAGCGGGTCCTGCCGCGGGCCGTAGGCGGCGGCGACGCCGAGCACCGGCGCCAGCGGTGCGATGAGGAGGAAGGGCGCCAGCGCGGTCCCGCCGGACACGTACGCCGCAAGGGTGGCGAAGGACAGCGACAGGAACGCGCGACCAGCCAGGCGCTGCGCAGGGAGGCCGCGCCGGCGAGCAGCACGGCGTTCGGCTCCGGGAGCCCGCACCTGCGCGCCAGGCGCAGGGAGTGTGGCAGGGGCGGACGCTCCACGGCGTCGCGGATGCCGGCCCAGGTGCGGTCCACCAGCCCGGGCTCGAGCAGGGGCCCCACCGACCGCCGGCAGCTCTCGCACCGGCTGACGTGCTGCTCGACCGACGCGCCGGTGACGGCGTCCAGCGCGCCCGCGAGGTAGCGCTCCAGCAGCGCCGGGTCTGCGTGCCATCGCTGGGCCTCGGTGGTCATCGCCATCCCTCCTGCGGTTCGGTGAGTGCAGCCCTCAGCTGCGCCTTGGCGCGGTGGAGCCGGGTCTTCACGGTGTTCTCGCGGACGCCCAGCAGTCGCCCTGCCTCCTTCGTGGTCAGACCGTCGAGCACGACCGCCTGCACCACCGAGCGGAACTCCGGCGACAGGCGCCGCAGCGCCGGGGCCAGGTCGCCGTACTCGACGCCGAGGAGCACCTGGTCCTCGGCGGACGGCAGCACCCGCTGCGGCGCCGTCACCACGTCCCACTCGGGAAGGAGCACGACATCCCGGCGTGAGCGCAGCCTCGACACCATCCGCCGGAACGCGATGCCCCACAGCCATGCGCCGACCTCACCGTCGTGGCGGAAGCGCCGCGCGTCCTTCCACAGCGCCACGAAGGTGTCCTGCACGACCTCGACGACGACCTCGCGGTCGTTGCAGCGGCGGAGCAGCCGGGCGTGCAACCAGGCGCCGTGCCGCTCGTACAGCTCGCGCAGCGCCCCTGTCTCCCGTCAGCGAGCGCGGCGACCAGTGCCGCGTCGGTGACCGTCGGGATGGTGCCCATACTTCTACTGTCGCAGTGACGGCGCGGATTCGTTCCCGGCTGCCGAGGTCAGATCCTGACACCTCGTGACGCCGCGCGACTCCACGCACGAACCGTGGGGTCCGGCGGCTGCCCCGGGCGTGGTTCGCCGTTCCTGCGGGGCGCGGCTACTGGGTGTCGCCGCCGGGGAGGGAGTCGACGCGGTCGAGCATCTCGGTGAGATGGGACCGCAGCCGAGTGCGGTGCTCGGTCGCAAGCTGCTGAAGCTGCGCGACGGCCTCGTCGTGGCGACTGCGGACGGCCCTCGTCTCCTCCTGCACCCGGTGGGCCTCGGCGCGCGCACTGTCCACCATCTGCGTGGCCTCGTTCCGCGCCGTGGCCACGAGCCCGTCGGCCTCCGCATGGGCCGAGGCCACGAGCCTGCCGGCCTCGTCGCGGGCAGCCTGCACGAGCTTCTCGGCCTCCGCGCGGGCCCCGGCCACGATCGCGGCAGCCTCGTCCTTGGCGTCGGAGCGCCACTGGTCCGTTTCGTTGGCGATCTTCTCCAACATGCGTGCGGCGGTCTGGGAGCTGTCCGGGTGGTCGTCCGAGGAAGCCGAAGGGCTCGCGGGGGCGGGGGATACACCGTCGCCGTGGAGGTGTGCGTTGATGCTCATGGTCTTCTCTCTGACGGTTCGGGGGGTGGGGCGGGCCGAGCAGCATTCCGGGGTGGAGGCGCCGTTCCGCTCCGAGTTCGAGCGTCCGCGGGCACGTCGTCGTCCTGCAACGCTAGTACGGGGAGTGCCATCCCGACAGACCACGCCCATTTGAAGGCCGCCTGACGGTCGAGCTCCGACCTCGTGCACCGCACCGGTCCGCCGGGCGTCAGGTCAGCCCACGCGGTCCGTTGCCGCCAGCAGACCGCGGATCCTGGCAGCGAGATCGTCGTCGAAACCGTGAGCGGGCGCCTGCCAGGACCAGTTGCCCGACGCGGTGCCGGGTGTGTTCATCCGGCTCTCGCTGCCGAGTGCGAGAAGGTCCTGGGCCGGTACGACGGCCAGCCGGGCCGTCGACTCCAGGGCGAGCCGGATCAACGCCCAGGGCATCGGCTCGTCGGGGTCGGAGAGACTGGAGCGCACCTGGTCGCGGGTCCGCTCGTCCAGGAGCTGCCACCACCCCACGGTGGTGTCGTTGTCGTGGGTGCCGGTGTAGACGACGCTCTGCCCCATGGCGGCTGGGAGATACGGGTTGTCGGGCTGCCGTCGAACGCGAACTGCAGGACCTTCATGCCGGGAGCTGGAACCGGATCCGTAGCTCCTCGACCTCCGGGGTGATCACCCGAGGTCCTCCGCCACCAGTGTCCCGGGACCTGCCGTGTCGACGAGGATGGTCAGGATCTCGGCGCCCGGCCCGGGGACCCAGTAGCCCTCCCTGGCCGTGGCCGCGTCGACGGGCACGTGCCAGGCTGCTTCGAAGCCGCGGAAGTGATCGATGCGGACCAGGTCGAAGAGGTCGCGCTGGCGCGCGATCCGCCGCCGCCACCAGGCGAACCCGTCGGCGGCCATCGCATCCCAGTCGTAGTGCGGGTTGTTCCAGCGCTGGCCGTCCGCTGCGAAGTAGTCGGGCGGGCAACCGGACACCGTGATCGGACGGCCGTGCCCGTCCAGCTGGAACAGCTCCCGCGAGGCCCACACGTCGGCACTGTCGAGGGACACGAAGATCGGGAGGTCCCCGAACAGGAGCACGCCCTTGGACGCGGCGTACTCGCGAAGCCGCGCCCACTGCACCGCGAAGACCCACTGCTCGAAGCGCAGCGCCCGCACGCGGTCCGTGAGTCGGGTGAGCGCCTCCGCGACGGACTGCGGGTCTCGGTCCCGCAGGGCGGGTGTCCAGGTCGGCCAGGGAGCGTGGCCGTGCAGCTCGCGGAGGGCGGCGAACTCGACGTACGGCTCCAGCCACTCGGCCTGCTCGGCACACCACGCCACGAACGCGGACTGCTGGGGTTCCGCCATTGCCGCGAGGTCCTCGAGGCACTGAGCGGCCCGGTGATCCCGGCTGATCAGCGCGGGGTTGCCCGCCATCGCGGACAGCGCGTTGTAGGGCGAACCATCCTCCGGGTGGGTCGGCGCCAGCGGCAGCACCTGCCAGACCGAACAGCCGGCCGCGGCGAGGAAGTCGACGAACCGGTAGGCCTCGTCACCGAGATCGCCGGACGCCGAGCCCGTCGAGGTCCCAGGTCCGGGCAGGGAGGTCACGTGCAGCAGGACCCCCGCCCTGCGACGGTCGAACGGCCCGCTCTTCTCGCCCATGCATCTCCTTCGGTCGCGATGGCGAGCGTAGCCGCCTCGAAGGGCTTCGGGTGGACGTGGACCAGGCGTTCGCGCTGCTGCGGGCATTCAGTCGTCGTCACCGGCTGGCGCTTCGCGATTTGGCTTCCCTGGTGATCAACGGTTCCCTGTCGGGCGCGCAGCTGGCGGAGGTGGCCGGTCACGAGGGGGGCTGACGCCCGCGACAGCTGCGGGTGCCCGCGATCGCCCGGATCAGCTGCGCGGCGAGAAGGTCACGATGGCGATGTCGTCGCTCGCGTTGCCACCCTGGTAGTCGAGCGCATCACGAGCAATACCTTCGGTGAGGCCGCGTGAGTCGCTGGGGAGGTTGCCGATCAGGTCGTTCAGCCTCTCCTCGCCGTAGAGGCCGTCGGCGCCGCGGGCTTCGGTGACTCCATCCGTGTACAGGGTGACGGTCCCCTGGGTGAGGCGGTGCCGGACGGTGTGGAAGTGCGGGTCGTGGACGAGTCCGACCGGCGTGCCGGGCACGCCGAGGGGAGTCACGATCCCGTCCGGGGTCCTCAGGAGCGCGGGTGGGTGGCCGGCGAGGCCCAGCGCGAGCTCCCAGATGTCGTCGTGGCGGTCGAGTCGGGCCACGACGAGGGTGCAGTAGCGGTCGGTGTCGTTGGCTTGCAGTACGGCGTCGACGTGGTGGAGCAGGTCGGGGGGTCGGGGTGCTCGATGGCGAACGACCTGACGGTGTACCGGACCAGCGACGTGACGGTGGCGGCCGGGATGCCCTTGCCGCTGACGTCACCGACGACGACGACCCATGCCGAGGGGCTGACCTGGAAGACGTCGTAGAAGTCGCCGCCGACCTCGCGGCCGTTGCCGGCCGGCCGGTAGGCGGCCGCGATGTCCAGGTGCGGGATCTGTGGTGGCGCGGGCGGGATGAGCGTCTGCTGGAGCGTCTGGGCGAGCGCTGCGGCGTTCTCGAGGGCGTTCTCGGCCGTGCGGGTCGCTTGTCGCAGGTCCTTCTCGTAACGGTGCCGGTCGCGCGCTTCGAGGACCACGGCGCGCAGCGCGAGGCCGCCGCCCGGAAGGGTCAGGCTGGCGTTGAGCAGTACGGGGACCCTGCTGCCGTCGGGGCGGACGAGGTCGAGGTCGATCTCGCGGACGACGTCGGTGTTGCGAAGCATCGGGTACAGGTGGGTCTCGACGAAGATCCGTCCGCCGACCGTCAGCAGGCTCGTGAGCGTGCGGACGGAGATCACGTCGTCCGCAGTCCTCTGGACGGTGCGGAGGAACTCGGAGTTGGCACGGACGATCAGGCCGTCGTCGTTCGTGACGACGTATCCGCACGGGGCGTCCCCGAAGTAGTCCGGGGTGCCGGTGACGCCGCCGTTCGGGCTGTCGGTGTCGGATCCCATGGGTCAGCGGGCGGTGACGAACGTCCGGATGGCCTCGATGGTCCGGCCGGGTGCGCTCAGGTGCGGGCAGTGCCCGTGGGTGTCGATGACGGTCAGGACGGATCCGTCGGTGTGGTCATGGACGAACTCGCCGGCCGTCAGCGGCGCGATCGCGTCGTCGCTCGACTGCAGGATGAGGGTGGGGACGTGGACGTCCGCGAGGTCGGTGCGGTTGTCACCGCGGAACGTGACGGCCGCGAACTGGGCGGCGATGTCAGGACGGGTGCGGCAGAAGCTGTCCTCGAGCTCCTGCTTGACCTCCGGCTGCGCGGCGCCGGCGACGAGACCAGCGAGCGGGTCCTGCCAGCCGAGGTGGTTGCGGCTCATGAGGTCGAGCAGCTCCTCGATGTCGGACTCGGCGAACCCGCCGACGTACTCGTCGTCGTCGAGGTAGCGCGCCGACGGCGCCACGAGGACGAGCTGCCCGACGAGCTCCGGGGCTGCGTTGGCGACAAGGACGCCGATCATGGCGGAGACCGAGTGCCCGACGAGGACCACATCGGACAGGTCGAGCTCACGGAGAAGGGCGACGACGTCGTCGCGGTAGGCCTCGAGGTTCGTGTAGCGCTCGGCGGTGTACATCGACAGGTCCGAGTCACCGGAGCCCGGCAGGTCGAAGAGCACGACACGGTGGTCGATCTCGAAGGCGGGCGCGACGTGGCGCCACATCTGCTGACCGCAGCCGAACCCGTGCACGAAGACGATGGGGTTCGCATCCGCCGGCCCGAGGAGGGTGACGTTCAGCCGGCTGGCCAGGTCCATGCCCGCAGACTACCGGTGTGGACCGTTCCCCCTGGTCCTGCTGAAGCACGTGGGGGTCAGCCACCGGCCGGGTCAGGTCCATCCCGAAGCTGCTCGCCCTGCGGACCGCTGGCGCCCTCAGCATGCTGGCCTACGCTTCTGGCATGGGTGGATCGGGTCTGGACCCCGCCCGGGTGGCTGCGCTCAAGGAGCGCGAGGACGCCGCCTTCGTGGAGATGCGCCCACGCAGCCGGGAGCTGTGGGCCTCGGGGCAGGCAGTGATGCCGAACGGCGTGCCGATGAGCTGGCTGCGCACGTCGTACGACCACCCGCCGCTGTTCATCGAGTCGGCCGGCGGATCACGCCTGCGTGACGTCGACGGACACGAGTACGCCGACTTCAACATCGCCGACATGTCCATGTTCACCGGCTATGGCCCGGCAGCTGTGGTCGAGGCGGTGAGCCGGCAGGTGGGCCTTGGATCGCAGTACCTGCTGCCGACCGAGGACTCGATCTGGGTCGCAGGCGAGCTGGCGCGGCGCTACGGCCTTCCACTGTGGCAGTTCACGCTCTCGCGCGACGAGCGCCAACACCGAGGTCATCCGGATCGCCCGCGCCTCGACCGGCCGCGAGAAGGTGCTGTTCTTCGACGGGAAGTACCACGGCCACTTCGACGACGTCCTGGTGGAGATCGAGGACGGCCACCTGGTGCCGGAGGAGGACGGCCTGCCGCACGACGTCACCACACGGACGCGCGTCGTGCCGTTCAACGACCTCGAGGCCCTGGAGCGCGTCCTCTCGGCGCGCGACGTGGCCGTGGTCATCACCGAGCCCGCCCTCACCAACAACGTGGGCCCGCTGATGCCGGACGACGGCTTCCACGAGGGCCTGCGCGAGGTGACCCGTCGTACCGGCACGTTGCTGGCCTACGACGAGACCCACACCCAGGTCGTCGGCCCCGGTGGGCTCACCCGACGGTGGGGGCTCGCGTCCGACTTCGTGACGGTCGGGAAGTCGATCGCCGCGGGGATCCCGCTGGGGGCGTACGGGATGACCGAGGAGGTGGCGGCCGTGCTGCAGCGCCCGGACGGCCGCGACGACGACAAGCCGCAGGTCGCGGTCGGCGGCACACTGTTCGGCAACCCGCTCTCCATGGCCGCGGCGCGGGCGGCCATGAGCGAGGTGTTGACCGACGACGCCTACGCGCACAGTCAACGCCTCGGCTCCCGGCTGGCCGACGGGCTGTCCCAGGTCGTGGCCGCGGCGGGACTGGAGTGGACGACCCATCGGTTCTGGCCCCGCAGCGGGCTGTCGTTCAGCCCGTCCCCGCCGCGTACTGCGGCCGAGGCGATGGAGGACTTCGACGTGCCGTTGCGCAGGCTCCTGCGCGTCCACCTCGCGAACCGGGGTGTCTGGGACGCCATCGTCGGGGCCGGGCCCACCTGCTCGGTCGCCGCGACCGATGAGGACGTCGACGCCTACCTCGCCGCCTTCGCCGACCTCATCGGCGAGCTGGTCTGACCCGCGGCGCATCGAGATGCAGGGGAGCCAGAGGGACAGCACCGGTCCTGCGCTCAGCTGCCGGACCCGCCAGCACCAGGGTTCGCGGATACCTCACGTGGTGGTGTCACCTGAGTCGAGTAACGGCTAGCGTCCCCAGCATGAGCGGCCCAGGAGAGGGACCCTGTCGCGTCGTTCGGGGGGCGACGTTGGCACTGGTCTGCTGCGGCCTGCCCCTCTTGGGGCACAATCCGGACAGGATTCTGAACCGAGGCTCGATCATCGGGTTGATGATCCTGGTGCTGGTGGGAGTTGGTCTCCGACTGGCTGTCCGTCAGGTGTCCTGGCTGAGTCTGGCAGGGATGATCATTGCGGGGCAGTTGGCCATGCACGCCCTGCTCAAGGTGACGGTCGACCGTCGTGATCCCGAGCAAGTCTGGACGTATCACGCTCACTTCCCGCCCGTGGGGTGGGCGTTCGGCGCTCAGGGCACCGCCCGGATGCTTGCCACCCATCTCGTGCTGGACCTGCTCGTTGCCGCTGTCCTCTATGGCTTTGAGAGCAACCTCTGGACATGGTTCCGCATCGCCGCCCTCCGCGTGCTGTGCCCGATGCCGTCGCCGGCTCTTCCCATCACCCCGGACACGCCGACCCTGCCGCCCGTCCCTGACGAGCCGACGTTTCGTCCCCTGTTGTTGGTCTCGGCCTCCGGACGACGTGGCCCGCCCGGACTGTCCACCGCCTGAAGCAGAGCCCGCACCGGGGACTTCGTCCCCGTTCAGCGCGACCGATGATCGGGGGACCGGCAACCGGTCCTGCGGTGGTCGCGCCACCTCTCGAGCTTGTTCAGTCCCAACGCGACCCGCTGTGTAGCGCGCGCGACCAGACGCGCGCAGCCAGCGGCGAACCGCTGCGCTCGACCTGCTCGCCGACCACACGCGCCGCGCGGCGCCGATGAGGCCGGGCCCGAACCCAGCCCCGCCCATCAGCGCGCTCGGCCATGCAAAGGACGCCAGATGAACGATCGACCAAGAACAACGACCACCTACACCGACGTCGACACCCACGATGCCGAGCAGTACGCCGCAGCCCACGACGGGTGGGGCGTCTACGCCAGGTACTTCCATTCACGCCTCCATGCAGTCACTCAGCAGCTCGCACCCATCAGCGGTGGCTGCCTGCTCGACGTCGGCTGTGGTCCCGGCATGCTTGTCCGCCACCTCACGGAGACCCGCCCCGGGGACTTCAAGGTCCACGCCCTGGACCAGTCGCCTGCCATGATCCGGGCAGCCGAGATGCGCTTGCGCGACACCGCGGGCGTGGAGTTCTGCGTCGGTGCGGCCGAAGACATGCCCCTACCGGACGCCAGCTTCGACGTCGTGCTGGCCATGGGGGTGCTCGAATACGCGGACGTTCCACGCAGCCTCGCCGAGATCTGCCGCGTGACCCGACCGGGCGGGGTCGTGGTGGTGACCATGCTGAATCCGCACAGCTTCTACCGACTGGTCGAGTGGGGCCTCTTCTGGCCGGGCCTTCGGCTGCTCGGCCGCCTCGAGGAAGCGCTGGGCGTCCCGGCCGCGCAGCGTCACGGATGTGCCAAGACCGGCATCCGGGCGCTCACCGTGCGCGGTCTTGGCAGAGCCCTGCGCGCGGCCGGACTGGAACCTCACGATCTCGTCTACTTCGACCTGACCCCGACCGTGCCGCCTCTGGATCGACTGGCTCGCCGGATGAACCGCCGCTGGCGGGACCACCCCGAGACCACCATCGGATCGCGGATGCGAGGAGTGTTCGGAACCGCCTACCTCGTCACCTCGCGAAAGGCCTCGTGAACGACCGACCGCTGGTGGGGCGGCCGCTATCAGGGCCGCCGCCCCACCAGTCCACGACGTGATACTCCGGCTCGGTGGGCCGGGTGTCCTCGGAGTCGTCCTCGCCGTGCGCGACTGCTCGCGGCCTCGCGTGGCTGGGCCCTCAGCGCGCTGTGGCTTGGCCCGTCCCCACCGCGTACGGCGGCTGAGGCCATGGAGGTCAGACCCCGACGGGTTACCGACCAGCGGGCGCGGCGGGCACGGCGCAGAACCGGTTGCCCTCGGGGTCGGTGTAGACCGTCCAGCGGCCCTGCGGGTCGTCCCAGTCGTGGACGGCGCCGAGCTCGATGAGCCTGTCGGCGCCGCAGGTCGCGTCGAGTCGTACGTCGAGGTGGAGTCGCCCGCCCACCGGCGCGAGGTCGTCGGCGGGGCTGATCCACACGTGGAGTCCGTCCCTGCGGCCGAGGAGCACCGACTCGTCGTCCGCCAGGGTCCCGTCGGCGATGGCCGAGACGTCCGCGGGATCGATCGGCAGGTCGAGGACGGCCGACCAGAACTCGGCCAGCCTCGACGGCCGGCGGGCGTGGATGGTGATCGCCTCGAGGTGGGGCACAGCACTCCTGGTGTCGTCTCGGCTGGCGGGTCAGGGTATGTCCCGCCCGTCGGCGCGGTCGCTCGATTTCCCGCGCCGTCGATCTGAGTCAGCGCGACACGACCCGGCAACGTTCATCGTGGTGTCGACCGGCAGTCGACTCCGGTTGGTCGGGGACTGGCTGAGTGGGGGCCACCAGCGGCAAGGTGGAAGTGGTGAGCAAGACGATGCGATGGCGACGCCGCGGAACGGCACGCCCGGTCCGCGTGGCCGCGCTGACCGTCGTACGGGACGAGCGGGCGATGCTGCCGCGCTGGGTCCGCTACTACGGCGACCAGCTGGGGGTGGAGAACCTGCTGGTCGTCGACGACTGCACGACCGACGGCTCGACCGCCGACCTCCCGTGCCGTGTGATTCCGTCCGGAGGCTTCCCCGAAGGGCGGTTCGAGAAGGCCAGGATGGCCCTGGTCTCCCGGCTCGGGGCGGAGCTGCTGCGCGACCACGACGCCGTGATCTTCACCGATGCCGACGAGTTCCTCCTCGCCGACCCTGACCGTTACGAGGGTCTGCGCGACTTCGTGGCCCGTCGGCCCGAGGTCCGCGTGGGCGCCGGGCTCGGGTTCAACGTCCTGCACCACCTCGACCACGAGGCGGCACTGGTGGAAGGACTGCCCGTCCTCGGCCAGCGACGGTTCGGGAAGCTCGTGGGCCAGCTCAGCAAGCCGTCGCTCAAGCGGGTCCGGGCGCCGTGGGTCAAGGCCTCGCACGGCATCGAGGCGGCGTACACGCCGTTGCCCGACCTGCTGATGGTCCACCTCAAGTTCGCCGACTTCGACCTGACCCGGCGCACCACGGACCTTCGGAACTCGGTGCGCGTGCAGTCCGGGCTGACGGAGAACAGCGCGTGGGCGATGACGGGTGACTCGATGGCGGACGAGTTCCGGAGCTTCCTGAACGGCGGCCCCGAGGTGCCCGAGCTCGATCCTGACCTGGTCGACCCCACCCAGCTCGTCTCCGAACGGGACGGCGTCTGGCGAGCCAGCGGTCCGCGACAGATGAACGTCATGCGCCACGGACCGCTGCTGCGGGTGCCGGCCAGGTATCACGGCATGGTGTGAGCCGGGCCTTCCACGAACGGGTGCAGCAAGGTGGCCGCGGAGGTGCCGGCGCGCCGCCGCGCGCGTCGTCCACCTCCTTGTCGATGAGGGGGCCGCCGTCCGACAGGGGGCACCGATCGCCCGGATCGACTGAGCGGCCGGCACGAGTCCACCCGCAGAGCAGAAGGCCCCTCACGGTCACGGTGAGGGGCCTTCTGCGTGCGCAACCGTCGCCTGTCCAGGAGACAGGTTGGAGACAGGTAGGCGACCTAGGTACCCACGTCAGGGGGCGTCGGTCGGCCGCGGCGCGGAGGTTCGCTCGCAGTCGCCGCCGGTGCAGCGGACCCCTGCGCTCCGGTGCGGGCCGTGCACCTCGCCGACCCAGGTGTCCGGCCCCTCCCAGCCTTGGACGTCGATCCAGCCACCCGTGACTCGCCACGCGGCCTGCCACTGGCCCCGCACGCTGCGCATCAGCACCTGCGAGGGACCGGCCCCGTCACTGAGCAGGGCGACCGACGTCAGGTGTCGACCGTCCGGGGAGAACCGCTCCACCCGCTCGTCGCAGCTGCGCCAGAGACGGGTCGCGGGCTGGTTCAGGCGGCGCAGCACGCTGCACCCGCCCTGGTAGGGGTCGTCGGTGAGGGTGGCGAGCAGGCCGTGGGTGAGGTCGGCGCGGTAGCCGGCCTGGTGGGCGACAGTGAGCAGCCGGCCGGTGTCGAGCTGCCAGGTGCGGGTCCGGGCCGGGGCCCAGGAGCCGAGCACCACGCGGGAGCTGTCCAGGGTCAGCACCGACGACCCGTCGCGGAAGGTCCGGCGTGCCACCGTCGACCCGTCGGCGGTGGAGCGGACGACCACCCGGGTCGCGTCTCCGTCGAACCGGGACGAGGCGACCAGGCGGCCGTCCTCGCTGTAGGTCATGGTGTACGGCGAGAGCCCGGTGGCGATCCGCTTCCGGGTGCCGTCGGCGTCCACGCGGATCGTGACCCAACGGCCGTGCAGCCGGGTGCCCACGAGGTGGTTCTCGACGCCGTACCCGACCAGCACGGCCCGGCGGCCGGGGATCCTGACCGAGAGGTCGCCGTGCACGAGCCGCTGGCCCTCCAGGTGCGCGTCGCTGCGGGCCGGTCCGCGGTCGAGCGCCGAGGGACTGACGTCGGTGACGTGACGCGCCGCGGCCTGTGCGGCTCCCGGGTCGGCGGCCAGCAGCGGCGCGGCCAGCACGAGTGCGCCGGCGGCGCCGGTGACCAGCAGGGCGAGCCGGCGACGCAGCCGGCCGGTCGGGGACGTGCGAGAGATGGTGGCGTGTTCACGCATGGGTCGGCTCCTGGTGCCTCGAGATTCGCCGGGATGGTCCCGGCACGCCTGCTAGACGCCGTCCTGGCGCCAGGGGTTGCAGTCCGGTGCCGTCGGCTGCCGGCCACGGGCCGGGTGGAGCGGCTACGCGCGGCGTTGCCGACCGTTGTCGCTCGGCGGGGGCTCTGCAAGGCTGAAGAGGATCGGTCGGCAGGCCGTGTCGACCGCACCGACGAGCACCGGGAGCGCGGTATGCCCTCAGACCAGACCCACTACAAGGTCGGCTACTTCATCGGCAGCCTCTCCTCGACGTCGATCAACCGGGTCCTCAGTCGGGCCCTGTTCACGTTGGCGCCGCCGGAGCTGGAGTTCACCGAGATCCCGATCGGGAACCTCCCGCTCTACAGCCCGGACTTCGACAGCGACTACCCGCCGGAGGCCCGGACCCTCAAGGACGCGATCAAGGCCTCGGACGCGGTCCTGTTCATCACCCCCGAGTACAACCGGTCGATCCCCGCCCCTGAAGAACGCGATCGACTGGGCCTCGCGACCGTGGGGGCAGAACTCCTTCGACCACGTGCCCGCCGCGGTGATCGGTGCCTCGCCCGGGCAGATCGGGACCGCGGTCGGCCAGCAGAGCCTCCGTGCGGTGCTCAGCTTCTGCAACGCCCGCCAGATGACCGCGCCCGAGGCGTACGTGCACTTCCGACCCGGGCTCTTCACCGACACCGGTGAGGTCACCGACGACTCCACGGCCGCGTTCCTCCGCGACTTCATGCAGGAGTTCCACGACCACGTCGAGCGGGTCCTCACCGTGCTCCCCAGGAGCTGAGGCCGCCGGAGATCGGCGCGCGTGGTGCTGCTGCCTCAGGGCTACGTGAGGTCGCGCTGCAGGGCAGAGCGGGTGCCCACGACAGCGATCAGCACGGTCCAACCGGCCAGCACCAGCAGTCCGAGCCACCACGGGGTGAGCATGTCCTGGTTGCCGGTCCAGGTCCCGATCTGGAGCGCCGCTCCGGTCGCACCGGCAGGGCTCCACCTCGCGGCGTCGGGAAGCAGCCCGGCCAGGGCCCCCTCGATGATGAACACCCAGGTCAGCGAGCCGGCGATGGCGGCGATCTGGTTGCGCACCAGCGCTCCGATCGCGATGCCGAGCAGGCCGTAGAGCATCATCACCAGCACGGCCGCGACGAGCACGTCGGCGACCTGGCCGTCCCAGATGATGGTGCCGCCTTCAGCCCGGATCAGCACGACGCTCAGCGGCACGGCCACCACCATCGAGACGAGTGCGAACACGAGTCCGGCGATGGTGAGGGCAGCGAGCTTGGCGCCGACGACGCGGCCGCGCCGCGGGGTGACCAGGAACGTCGAGGTGGCGGTGCCGAAGCGGAGCTCCTGGCTCATGGCCAGGATGCCCATGATCATCACGATGATCTCTCCGGCACTCGCACTCGCCACGGCCACGGCGAGCAGTGCGGATCCTGCCGCTGGGCGTGCCCGGTGCCGGCTTGAGCGCCGAGCACGAGGGCGAGGACCTCCAGCCACGACGACGGTCAGCGTCGCCACCAGCAGCCAGGCGGTCACCTGGACGGTGCGGAGCTTGAACAGCTCGGCACGGATCAGGGCGGTCATGGCGACACGTCCGCCGTCAGCGTCAGGAACAGGTCCTCCAGCCCCACGGTCGACTCGACGAGACGATGGACGGCGATGCCATGTGCCGCAGCGAGGTCGCCGACGACCGAGGGCGGCGCATCGGCCACGAGTCGCCCCGGCCCGACGACGGAGGAGGGGTAGCCGGCCGCGGTGAGCAACAGGTCGAGCTCCTGCGCGTGAGGGGTGCGGATGTCCGCTCCGTGTGCGTGCTCGGCGCGGAGCTCGGACAGGCTGGTCTGACGAACCAGCTGCCCGTGTGCCAGCAGCAGCACGTCGTCCGCGGTCTGCTCGACCTCCGGCAGCACGTGACTGGAGACCAGCACCGTCCGTCCTTCCTGTGCCAGGCCGCACAGGAACTCGCGCAGCCATCTGATGCCGTGCGGGTCCAGGCCGTTGGCCGGCTCGTCGAGCACCAGCACCGGCGGGTCGCCGAGCAGCGCAGCAGCCAGCCCGAGGCGTTGCCGCATGCCAAGCGAGAACCCACCCACCTTGCGGTCGGCGGCGTCGGCGAGTCCGACGGTCTCGAGGACCCGCCCGGGTGCCCGGGGATCGAGGCGAGCAGCCACGGCGATCGTCCTCAGGTGGTTGACGGCGGTGCGGCTCGGGTGGAAGCCAGTCGCCTCGAGCAGGGCGCCGACCTGGCGGACCGGGTGCGAGAGCTCGTCGTACCGACGGCCGTCGAACGTCGCGGTTCCCCTGCTCGGAGTGACGAGACCGAGCAACATGCGCAAGGTGGTGGTCTTGCCGGCACCGTTCGGGCCGAGGAAAGCGGTGACGACACCGGGCCGGACGGTGGCGCTGAGCTCGTGGACCGCGTGGGTCTGCCCGAACTGCTTGGTGAGGCCGTCGAACACGATGGTCGTGGCCACGTCACCGCGGGCCGTCACGTCGTCACCCCGTCACGGTCGGCGCGCAGCAGGCTGACCCCGAGCCCGACGAACATCAGCATCCAGATGCCGATCGCGATCCGCCCGGCCACCATCGGGCCGAACACGGCAGGAAACAGGACCAGGAAGAGGTACAGACCCAGGGCCAGCAGCACCCACCGGCCGAGCCCGCTGAGCACGGGGTGTCGCATGAGTCCGGCGCCGGCCAGCACCAGCCCGATGCCCAGCACGGTCATCGGGACGCCGTAGGCGTTGTCGACCGCGTCGGCGCGGGCACTGCCGACGATGGCGTCGGCGGCCGTGATCGCGACGATCTCGCACACCGTCAGGGCCACCATGCCGACCAGGCACAGCACCAGCCCCGTGCGCGTGGGTCGGCTGGACCGGCGCCAGGCCACCAGCGTGATCCCGCACAGGCCGGCCAGCAGGCCGAGATGCTGGACCGCGAAGGAAACCTGGGCGACGACGAACCCGGTCGAGTCGAAGGGATAGCTGTAGTGCCGGTCGGACACCTGGTCGGGCCAGGCGAGGACGGCTACGGCCTGAGCGGCGCCGACCGCCCCCGCGAGGACGGTCAGCCAGCCGAGCGTGCGAAGGCGGGTCGGGGCGGTCTGCGGTACGGGCCGGGTCACGGTGGCAGTCATCGGTGGGCTCCTCGGGACGTCGATGGGTTGCTTCGACGCTAAGGAGGGAGGAGGGGGCCCACATCGGTGCCAGCACGCATCGCGATGTCGGTGCGCGCACCTTTGCGCGGTGGCCGCGGGCGGGAGGAAGATTTTGACCGTGAGCACCCTGAGGGTCCGGTCGGTTCCCGGGTTCCTGCTCGCCCTGACGGTGGTGGCGGAGCTCGCGTCGGTGCCGCTGTCGTGGGGTCTCGAGCCGGCCTACGACACCCTGCTCTATGCCGTGTTCTCCTTGGTGCTCGCCGCGACCGGCCTGCTGATCCTGAGCCGGCACCGTCGCCACCCGATCGGCTGGCTGCTGTGCGGCCTCGGGGTCGCGAACGCCGTCACCTCCGACCTCGCCCAGGGCTGGGGGCTCCGAGCCGCCACCGAGGGCTGGCCGGCCGGCACGTTCGCCGAGTGGGTCGGGGCCTCGGCCTGGTTGGCCTCGGCGCCCGGCCTCGTGCTGGTCCTGCTGCTGTTCCCGACAGGTCGTCTGCTCGGGCGTGGCTGGTCGGTCGTGGTCTGGGTCAGCATCGTCGGTGTCGTGGTCGGGGAGCCCGGCTGGGCGCTCGACCCGGGCACCGGCCAGGCGTTCGTCGGCGGCACCAACCCCTTCGCCGTCGAGGCACTGCCCACCGGCGTCCTGTTCGCCGTCGGCTTCGCCCTCACCGCGGCTGCGATGGTCGCCGCCCTCGCGTCCGCGACCCTGCGCTTCCGTCGCTCGACCGGTGTCGAGCGCCAGCAGATGAAGTGGTTTGCGCTCGCCAGCGTCCTTCTCGTCGTGGTGCTGTCGGTCTCCGGCGCACTCTGGAACGCCGTCCCTGTGCTCCACGTGTTCGCGGCTCTCGCCCTGACCGCATGGCCTGTCGCCATCGGGGTCGCGATCCTGCGCTACCGCCTCTACGACGTCGACCTGGTGATCAGCCGCACCTTCAGCTACGGCCTGCTGACCGTCCTCCTCGGTGTCGTGTACGCGGTCGCCGTGGTGGTCCTCGGAGCGTTGATCGGCCGAGACTCCGACTGGGTGACCGCAGGAGCCACGCTGCTGGCAGCGGTGGCGTTCCGGTTCCTGCACTCACGGGTCCAGGACAGTGTCGACCGTCGCTTCCGCCCAGCACGCCACGAGGCGCTACGGGTCGTCGCTAGCTTCGTCGACGCGCTGCGCAACGACCGCGCCGAACCCGAGCAGGTCGTGGACGTGCTCCGGGCCGCGTGCAGGGACCCCGGGCTCGAGCTCTGGTTCGTCCTCCAGCCGGACGAGCCACCCGTCGACGAGCGCGGTCGCCCCGTGAGTGCCGTGGTCGACGGCACGCGCGAGTGCTACGACGTGCGGCGGCGGCACGGTCCTGGGACAGGTCCTCTGGTCCCCGGGCAGCGACGAGGACCGGGCGTTGCTGCCGACCGTCGTCGGCGCGGCGGTGCTGGCCGTCGAGATGGCGCGCCTCCGCGTCGAGCTGCGTCGTCGTCTCCACGAGGTGGACGAGTCCCGGGCCCGGCTCGTCGCCGTGGCCGACGACGAACGACGGCGCATCGAGCGCGACCTGCACGACGGTGCGCAGCAGCGCCTGGTCTCCATCGGGTTGGCGCTTCGCCACGCCCAGCACCAGCTCGGCGCCGACCCGGACGAGGCGGGAAGGACCCTGGACGGCGCGGTGGTGGAGATCAGCGCTGCGATCGACGAGCTCCGAGCGCTGGCGCACGGCCTCCGCCCGACCCTGCTGGAGGCAGGCCTGGGGCCCGCCCTCCGGCAGCTGGCGACGCGGGCGCCGATGCCGGTCGAGGTGACGGCCAGCGCCGATCGTTACCCGGCGGAGCTCGAGGCGGCCGCGTACTTCGTCGCGTGCGAGGGGCTCACGAACGCCGTCAAGCACGCGCATGCGGGTCAGGTCAGGCTGCGGGTGGTGCGACAGGACTCCACACTCGTGGTGAGCGTCGCCGATGACGGCGTGGGTGGGGCCACCGCGGGGCGAGGCACGGGCCTGACCGGGCTGTCGGACCGGGTCGCGGCGCGCGGCGGCAACCTCCAGATCCTCAGCGTCACGGGACGTGGCACCACGCTCAGTGCGGAGTTCCCGTGCGTGTCGTGATCGTCGAGGACCAGGTGCTGCTCCGCGAAGGGCTCGCGCGGCTCTTCGACGACGGCGGCCACCAGGTCCTCTCGACCCTGGGTGACGGCAGCGCCGTCGCCGACGTCGTGGACGAACAGCGACCGGACCTGGTCGTCATCGACATCCGGATGCCGCCGACCTTCACCGACGAAGGTGCTCGCGCTGCCCGCGAGATCAAGGACCGGCACCCGGAGGTCGGGGTCCTGGTCCTGTCCCAGCACGTCGAGACCGAGCACGCCATGGACCTCGTCGGGCGGCCGGGGTTCGGCTATCTCCTGAAGGATCGCGTGCTCGCGGTCGATGACTTCCTGGAGACGGCAGGGCGGGTCGCCAGTGGTGGGTCGGCGCTCGACCCGACCGTGGTTGCCAAGCTGGTGATGCCTGCGGCCGGCAGCCCGCTGGCGCGGCTGTCCGAGAGGGAGCGCGGGGTGCTCGAGCTGATGGCCGAGGGGCTCACCAACACCGCCATCGCGCAGCGCCTGGTGCTCAGCCAGCGCACGGTCGAGACACACGTGCGGCACGTGTTGCTGAAGCTCGACATCGCCGAGAGCGAGGAGGGACATCGCCGGGTCCTCGCGGTCCTCGTCCTGCTTCGTGACGTGCACGACTGGCGCTGAGCCGAGTGCCTACCCGGCGTACCGGCGTACGTGCTCGACGACCGCCTCCTCGATCTGCTCCAAGGTCGCGGCCTCGGGCAGGTGCACCCGGCCGTCGAGCGGCACGAACGTCGCGTGGGGGAGGCCCGCGGCGAGGTCCTGGCTGCCGCGGACGGGGATCAGCGGGTCCCTGCTGTAGTGGAGCACCAGCGCCGGCGCCGTCACGGACGGGAGCAGGTCGCTCACGTCGTGGTCGTACATCGAGAGCAGGTAGTCGGCGGCGACGTCCGCTGTGGCGGAGTCCCGGAAGACCTTGGCCAGGTGCCAGGCGGCGTCGTCGCAGGCACCGGGGCGGTAGAGGTCGGCGAAGATCTTCGAGCCCATGCTTCCAGTGGCTGCGGACGATGTCGACCATCATCTCCTTCATGTGCTGGTCCTTGAAGGTCGACGGCGCGTCCGCGAAGGTGCCGAACAGCACCAGGGAGCTCACCCACTCGGGCCGCCGGGCGGCGACCGTGACAGCGATCGGACGGCCGCCGACATCGCGAGCAGGGACACGGTGGCCCGACCACCCGGACGATCTCCGTCAGCTCCTCGACGCTGGCCTCGCGGCCGTAGTCCCGCACCGGACCGGGGGAGAGGCCGGTGCCTGCGCGGTCGTAGAGGGTCGTCGACAACGTCCCGGCCAGCCGCTCCAGCAGCGAGGAACGGGGGTCACGCCCCGACGCGACCACGTCCAGGCTGGACACCCAGCCGAGCACCACCACGACGGGCGGTCCGGTGCCGGTGGTTCCGTAGGCCAGCACGTTGCCACGCTCGGTGCGCAGGTAGCGCACCTGCAGCCCAGGGAGGCCCGGGGGTGGGGTGCGCGGTTTCGTGAGCGCGGGGTGCGTCTCGACGACGGGGGTCCCGCAGGAGCTCGACCTGCAGGTCCTGCATGGCGCGCGACGGCTCCAGCCCGAGCCTCCTCGCCGACGAACGCGCGGTACTGCTGGTACTGGTCCAGGGCGTCGGCCGTGCGCCCCGCCGCCTGCAGCGCTCGCATGAGCGTGGCCCGGGCAGCCTCGTTCAGCGGGTGCGCGTGGGTGAAGGGCTGCAGCAGGTGGATCGCCTCGGCCGGGTCGCCGGCCGCGAGCAGGGCCTCGCCCAGCCGTTCCGTGGCGGTGAGCCGCATCTCCTCGAGCCGTACGGCGTCGACCCGGGCGATGTCGGAGTCCGCGAACCCGCCGTACGCCGGGCCCCGCCACAGCCCGAGTGCCCTCGCCAACGTGGCCGCCGCCTGCTCGGGCGGCTCGTCGCGCGCCCGCTGCACCAGCTCGGCGAAGACCGACGCGTCGAGGTCTCCGGGCTCGAGGACCAGCTGGTAGCCGTGGTCGCGGGTGCGCAGGAGGTGCCGGTCGCTCACCGCGCCGAGGTTCGCCCGCAGCTTGAACACCGCGCTGTGCAGGGAGGGGGCGGGCCGGTCCGGCGGCTCGTCCTCGCCCCAGAGCAGGTCGGTCAGCAGGTCCACGCTGACCACCTCGCCCACACGGGCGGCCAGGGCCGCGAGCAGCGCCTGGCGCCGGTGTCCGGGCAGTGCGGACACCGCGCCGCCTGCGTCCAGCAGCGTCACCGGCCCCAGCACTCCGACGAGCACGTCTCTAGTGTGCCGTCCCCGCGCAGGGCGCGGTCCAGACCGGTTCCGAGGAGTCCGGGGTGCTGCGCCGCGCGAGCGCCACGATCGCGTGGCGGTCGACGCGCGGGGGGTCGAGCAGGCGGAGCGGCGCGTTCCCCTCCAGGACCCCGCCCTGGAAGGACGTCTTGATGCCGAGCCTGGACAGCAGCCGCAGGGAGGGCATGTTCTGGGCGTGCACCGTCGCTGCCACGCGGCGGACCCCGTTGACGGCGGCCACGGTGGTGACCGCGTCCAGCAGGGCGAGGCCCAGGCCGCGGCGCTGGTGCTCGTCGACGACCTCGAGCGCGAGCTCAGCGGTGCACGGGTCCTCGTCGGTCCGGACGTAGCGAGCGATCCCGGCCGGGCGGTCGTCGACAGAGGCCAGCCAGGCGACGTGCATCAAACCGTCGGTCGCGGCGAGCGCCCGGACGAACGCCCCCGTCAGTCGGGGCGCCCCGACCAGGTAGCGGTTGGCGCGGGACGCCGGGGACATCCCCGCGAACACGTCCAGCAAGGGACCGGTCTCGCCGTCCTGGAGGGGCCGGAGCAGCGCCGTACCTCCGTCGGCGAGTGGGACTCGGACCGACGCCGGTCGGCGCCGGGCCAGAGGAAGCACGGTCATCGTGGTCTCCTGAGGTGAGTGGGGAGCGGACCTCCTCACCGTGCGCGGGACGCCTTCCCCGGCGCTTCCCGCCGGCTTCCTGTCGGCCGGATTCATCCTTGTCGGGTGACGCGGACGACCGCTCACGCGACGACGCTCGGGGGAGACCTACAGCCTCGACATCGGAGCGAACCATGAGCAGCAACCAGCTTGACCCCAGGAGCATGGCCGACGTCCAGACCGTCAGCCACTTCGCCGCACCGGGCTCGCCGGAGTACGAGCACGACTACCGGATGCGGCAGTCGGCTTGGGTGGCCTGGGTGAACTTCGCCGGGGTGATGCTCGTCCTCCTCGGCTCCTTCCACGTCATCGAGGGCCTGGTCGCGCTGTTCCGCGACGAGGTGTTCGTCGTCGGGCGGCAGGGGCTGGTCCTCAACGTCGACTACACCGCGTGGGGTTGGATGCACGTCGTGTTCGGCGTGCTCACCGTCCTGGTCGGCTCGTGCCTGCTCGCCGGGCAGATGTGGGCCCGGATCGTCGCGGTGATCGTGGCGGGCCTGAGCGCGCTCGCCAACGTCGCCTTCCTGCCCGCCTACCCGGTCCTGTCGGCCGTGATGATCGCGGTTGACATCATCGTGATCTGGGCGATCACCATCCACGGCGGCGAGCTGCGCGAACCGAAGGCCTGAGCGCGGCCGCCTGCGGTCACGCGGTGGCCGCGTCGGGCACGACGTCGGCGGGGGACCGCCTCGTGCGCACTGCTCGACCGGCGGCGGGCCAGCTCCTTCCCGAGCTCCCACCCGGCGAACAGCACCAGCGCGGGCAGGGCTCCGAGGAGCCACTGCCGGCTGGTGAGGTCCGCGGTGCCGAGCAGCGACGTCAGCAGACCGCCACGTGCGATCAGGATCGCCAGGGCGACCTCGACCAGGGCCGTGATGTTGAGCGCCCTGTTGTCGAAGGTCTCCACGGCCAGGATCGTCGCCTTCTCGTCGCGGCTCTCGAAGGCCGCGACCACGAGCATGAGTGAGAACGCCACGAGGCCCATGGTGCTGGCGGTGTCGATGTTGTCGTACCTGCTCTTCGCCGCCACGACCACCAGGTCGATGGCCAGTGACATGAACACTCCGGCGAGCCCCACGGTCGTCATGACGGCCGGGCTCATGATGGAGGCCTCGCGGGGCCGCGGCCGGCGCTTCATGAGCCCCGGGGTCTCCGCGTCCAGGCCCAGCGCGATGCCGACCGGCGCGGTGATCAGGAAGTTGATCCACAGGATCTGGACGGCGGAGAACGGCTGCCCGTCGGCGATGTCGAAGAGGCTCGCCACCAGGAACGTCACCACGTAGGTCACCAGCGCGACGAGCATGAAGCGGATGTACTTCAGCATGTTGTCGTAGAGCTTGCGGCCCTCCGAGACGGCTCGCACGATCGTGGCGAAGTTGTCGTCGGTGAGGATCATCCGACCGGCGTTCTTCGCGACCTGGGTCCCCGTGCCCATCGCGATGCCGATGTCGGCCGCCTTGATCGCGGGGGCGTCGTTGACCCCGTCGCCGGTCATGGCGACGACCTCGTCCCGCTTGCGGAGGGTCTCGACCATCAGCACCTTGTGCTCGGGGGCGACGCGTCCGACCACGCCGATGTCGTCGATGCGGGCCAGCCGCTCGTCCTCGGACATCGCCGCCAGGTCGGTGCCGAGGACGGCCTCGCCGGGGATGCCGAGCTGCCTGGCGACCGCCGCGCCGGTGACCACGTCGTCGCCGGTCACCATGCGCACCCGGATGTTGGCCTCCTGGGCGGACCGGACCGCGTCCAGGGACTCGGGCCGGGGAGGGTCGATCATCCCGACCAGCGCGGTCAGCCGGAGGCCCTGGACCATGGAGAGCAGGTCACCTTCGGGATCGAAGCCCTCGGGGTCGATGTCCTTCGTGGCCGCGGCCATGATCCGCAGGCCGTTGCTGCCCAGCCGCGCCATCTCCTGGTCCGCGCGGCGGTTCTCCTGCTCACCCCAGGGCACGGTCTCGCCCTGGGCCAGGGCGCTGGTGGACCGCCCGATCACCGCGGGCGCGGCACCCTTGACGAAGACCCGGACGACGGGCTTCCCGGACTCGTCCCTGGCCTCGCAGAAGGCAGCCATGAGCTTGTACGTGGGGTCGAACGGCAGGGTGGCGAGCCGGGGGTGGGCTTCCTGGGTGCCCTCCACGTCCAGCTTCACCTTGTGCCCCAGGACCAGCAGGGCACCCTCGGTGGGGTCTCCCACGACCTTGCCCTCGACCAGCTTCGCGTCGTTGGTGATCAGGAACGGCAGGATCGCCGGTTCGATGGTGTTCGTGTTGCCGGCGACGTGCTGGACCTCGCCGTCGAGGCCGTAGCCCGTCCCGGTGACCTTGTAGCGGTCCGTCGGGTCGATCACCTCGACGACCGTCACCTGGTTCATGGTCAGGGTGCCGGTCTTGTCCGAGTTGATGGCCGAGGTCGAGCCCAGGGTCTCCACCGAGTCGAGGCTCTTCACGACCGCGCCGTGCGCCGCGAGCTCCCGGGACCCGCTGGAGAGGATGACCTGGAGGACGGTCGGCATGGCCATGGGCACGGCTGCCAGCGCGAGCGCGATCGCCGTCGTGAAGATCGTCTGCGTCGAGTCGCCGCGGGCGATCCCGAGGGCGAACATGATCGCGATCGTCAGCCCGGCCGCCGCCGCGATCCACAACGTCAACGTGTCGAGCTGCCTGGTGAGTGGTGTCTTGAGGTTGGGCGCGGACTTCAGCATCCCGGAGATGTTGCCCACCGCAGTGCCGGCGCCGGTCCCGGTCACGATCATCACGCCGCTGCCGTGCGTCACCGGGGTGTTCATGAACGCCATGTTCGACTGGTCGCCGAGCACGGGGTCGGGCTCCGTGATCACCTCGGTGCTCTTCGAGGCGGGGACGCTCTCGCCGGTCAGCGCGGACTCGTCGATCTGCAACGAGGTGGCCTCGACCAGCCGTCCGTCGGCGCACACGTCGTCACCCGCCGTGAGCAGGACGACGTCGCCCGCCACCACCTGGTCGGCATCGACCTGGACCTCGGTGCCGTCGCGGCGGACCCGTGCGGAGGTCTTCAGCATCGACTGCAGGGCGTTCATGGCGCTCTCCGCCTTGCCCTGCTGGCGCAGGCCTCCCAGCGCGTTGAGCGCGGTGATCAGGAGTACGGCGAGGCCCGTCGCGAACTGGCCGATCAGGAGCGAGGCGACCGCAGCCCCGACCAGGATGATCTGCATGTAGGACCGGTACTGGGCCAGGAACAGCCGCCACCCCGGCGGCGGCTCCTCGGCGGGAAGCGCGTTCGGACCATCCGTCCTCAGCACCTCCGCGGCCCTGGCTGCCGAGAGGCCACCGGCCGGATCGACGTCCAGCCTCCGCGCGACCTCGTCCGGCGCGAGCGCATACCACTTCGCGGTCGCGCCGGCCGGTGCCTCACCCGTGCCTGACGTCACGGCCTCGTCCGTCATCGCCACTCCTCTCGGTGAGTCGTTCGTGTCCGCGTACGTCGCCCTAGAAGGCGGTCGGGACGTGGCGCAGCGGAAGGTCTGGTTCGTGGTACCCGCGCGGGCTGGGCTTCTTCGGCATCGACACGTCCCGGGGCGGGAGCGGTTCGTACGGGACCTGGCTGAGCAGGTGGGAGATGATGTTGAGCCGGCCCCGTCGCTTGTCGTCGTTGTCAACGACGAACCACGGCGCCCATCCGGTGTCGGTGGCGGCCAGCATCGTGTCTCGCGCCCGGCAGTAGTCGTAGTGCCGGCTGTAGGACTTCAGGTCCGTGGGGGAGAGCTTCCAGATCTTGCGGGGGTCCTCGATCCGGCTCTCGAGCCGCCGGGTCTGCTCGGCGACGCTGACGTTGAGCCAGTACTTGATCAGGATGATCCCGTTGTCGACCATCGCCTTCTCGACCCCGGGCACCTGCTCGAGGAACTTCTCGGTCTGCTCCGGCGTGCAGTAGCCCATGACCGGCTCGACGCCGGCGCGGTTGTACCAGCTGCGGTCGAAGATGGCGACCTCGCCGGCCGCGGGGAAGTGGGCGATGTAGCGCTGGATGTACATCTGGGACTTCTCGCGCTCGGTCGGTGTTGGCAGGGCGATGTGCTTGAACACCCGGGGACTCGTGCGTTCGGTGATCCTTCGGATCGTGCCGCCCTTGCCCGCCGAGTCCATCCCCTCGAAGACGAGGCAGAGCTTGGCGCCGGAGGACTTGACCCACTCCTGCATCGCCACCAGCTCACCCTGCAGGCGACGCATCTCCTTCTCGTACGGCTTCCTCTTCAGCTTCGGTCGGGAGGCGTCGCCGGCGGCTGCGGGAGACGAGGAGTCCGACCGCGTCGACCCGCGCGACCTCCCGGACTTCCTGGTCTTCTTGCCCATGGCCCCGTCCCTCCCCGTCCCTCCCCGGACGTCGCCGCACCACGCCCATCGTCGGTCAGCGTCAGACTAGGTCTCCGGTCCGTCGCGCAACTCATCCCTCAGGGATGGCGACTCGGGTCAGCTCGGCTGGCGCGGCCGCGCGGTGGAGCGGGCCCGGATGTGCATCCGCTCGCCCTCTCGACCGAAGATCGACAGGAACTCCACCGGCCGCTCGTCAGCGCCTCCGAACCAGTGCGGCAGCCGGGTGTCGAACTCGGCCACCTCGCCCGGCTCGAGCACGACGTCGTGCTCGCCGAGGACCATCCGGAGCCGGCCGTCGAGCACGTAGAGCCACTCGTAGCCCTCGTGCGTCTGCGGATCCGGCTCTCGTCGCTGCCTGCCCGACGGGATGGTCAGCTTGTAGGCCTGCAGTCCGCCCGCCCGTCGGCTCAGCGGGACCATCGTCATTCCGCCGCGGGTGACCGGGCGCTGCCGCACCCTCGGGTCGCTGGGGGCGGCCACCTCCACGAGGTCGTCGAGGGCGATCCCGTGAGCGCGTGCGATCGGCAGCAGCAGCTCGAGGGTCGGCTTGCGCCCGCCGGACTCCAGCCGCGAGAGCGTGCTCACCGAGATGCCCGTGCTCGACGCCAGGTCGGCGAGGGTCATCTCCTTCTCCAGGCGCAGGGCCCGCAGGCGGGGACCCACGGCGCCCAGGACGCTGTCCACGGTCGGCTCCATGGGGAGAGTTTGCCATATCGGCAACAAGGCTTGTCGTCCTGCGCATCGCTCGCGCAGAGTGGGGCGCGACGGAACGATCGAGGGAGAGCGCATGGACTACGACTACGACGTGGTGATCATCGGGGGTGGCGCCGCGGGGCTGAGCGGGGCGGTCGCGCTGCTGCGGTCCCGACGGCGGGTGCTCGTCGTGGACGCCGGCTCGCCGCGCAACGCACCCGCGGACGGCGTCCACAACCTGCTGACCCGCGACGGGCTGCCGCCGCTGGAGCTGGTCGAGCTGGGACGTGACGAGGTGCGCGGCTACGGCGGCGAGGTGCGGGAGGGGCGTGCGACCTCGGCGGCACCGCTGGGCGAGGGCTTCGAGGTGCGCCTCGACGGCGGTGCGCTGGTCACCGCCCGCCGGCTGCTGGTCGCCTCGGGGCTCGTCGACGAGCTGCCACGGCTGGAGGGGTTGCGTGAGCGCTGGGGACACCAGGTCCTGCACTGCCCCTACTGCCACGGCTGGGAGGTCCGCGACCAGCGGGTCGGTGTGCTCGCGACCGGGCCGACTGTCGTCCACCAGGCACTGCTGTTCTCGCAGCTGAGCGACGACGTCGTCGTGCTGGCGCACTCCGCGCCGCCGGGCGAGGAGGACCGCCGCCGGCTGGCCGCCGCGGGGGTGCGGATCCAGGAGGGCGAGGTCGTCGCCCTGGAGGGTCCGGCCGAGGGGCTGGAGGCCGCCCGGCTGGCTGACGGCACCCGGGTCCCGCTCGACGCCTTGGTGGTTGCACCGCGCATGCTGGCCCGCTCGGCGGTGCTGGACTCGCTGGGCCTGTCAGCGGAGGAGCATCCGTCCGGGATGGGGGAGCAGTACCCGAGCGGCCAGATGGGCCGCACCGACGTGCCGGGCGTGTGGATCGCGGGCAACGTGGCCGACCTGTCCGCGCAGGTCGTGGGCGCCGCCGCGGCGGGCACGATGGCGGGCGCCGCCATCAACCTGGACCTCATCGAGGCCGACCTCGCCGAGCGGGTCTCATGAGCGGGGCGCACGAGCACCACCACGCAGGCGGGGACGCGTCCGACCCGGCCGCGACGCCACTGTGGGACGCGGCGTACTGGGACGAGCGGTACGGCGCGTCCGAGGCGCTGTGGAGCGGGCACGTCAACGCGATCGTCCGCGACGAGACCGGGCAGCTGTCTCCCGGCCGGGCGCTCGACGTCGGCTGCGGCGAGGGCGGCGACGCGCTGTGGCTGGCCGGCCACGGTTGGGAGGTCGTCGGTGCGGACGTCTCGCGGGTAGCGCTCGACCGTGCGGCGTCGCGGGCCCGCGAGACCGGCCTGGACGGGCGGACCACCTGGGAGCAGCGCGACCTGCTGGCCTGGACCCCGCCGGCGGGTGCCTACGACCTGGTGTGCGCCGCGTTCATGCACCTCCCGACGACCGAACGGCGAGAGGTGTACGCCGGTCTCGCCGCGGCTGTCGCGCCGGGCGGGACGTTCCTCGTCGCCGCGCACCACCCGAGCGACCGCGACGTGGTGCCCCGCCCGCCCCAGCCGGACCTGTTCTTCACCGCCGAGGAGCTGGTCGCCGACCTCCGCGACGGGCCGGGGTCGTGGGAGGTCGTCATCGCCGAGGCGAGGCCGCGCACCGCTCGGCACCCCGATGGCCACCAGGTCACCGTGCACGACACCGTGCTGCGCGCCCGCCGGACCTCCTGAGACGGGGGCCGGACCGACGCAACCTTCCGCGGCTCGCCGGAGTCAGAGTGGGCAGAAGGGGGAGGTGTCCGATGATGCACACCGTGACGAGCAGCGCGACGGCGCCGACGTTCGAGGAGTACGCCGCCGCGACCTGGCCGTCGCTCTACCGCTACGCCTACCTGCTGGCCGGCAACCACGCCGACGCCGAGGACGTCGCCCAGCAGACCCTGATGAAGGCGTACGCGTCGTGGGCTCGCGTGCAGGCCTCGGACTCGCCGACGGCGTACGTCCGCCGGATGCTCACCAACACCTACCTGTCACACCGACGACCGCAGGGGCGACGGCTCGAGCTGCTCACGGACGCCCCGCCCGAGCCGGTGCACGCGTCGGTCGGGGGGCCCGAGGAACGCATGGCGCTGTGGCCGCACGTGAAGTCGCTGCCGCCGCGCCAGCGTGCGGTGATCGTGCTGCGCTACTACGAGGACCTGAGCGAGCAGGAGATCGCCGACGCGCTCGGCTGCTCACGGGGGAACGTGAAATCCACTGCACACCGCGCCCTGAAGGCGCTGCGAGCCGCGATGGGCTCGGACGACACGGACGGGAGGGAGGACTGACATGTTCACCGATGTCGAAGAGACCCTGAGCCGGGAGCTGCGCGAGGTGGCCGACGGCCTGCCGATCCCACCCCTGCCGCGCTGCCGGAGCAGGCGCCCCGGCCGTCACGGCACTGGCAGCCGCTGCTGGTCGCCGCCGCGGTCGTGCTCGTCCTCGCCGGCGCATTCGTCGCCGTGGCAGGCACGCGGGGTGGTCACGATCCGCAGCCCGCACCGCCGGCGCCGAGCCGGACGGACTCGGGCCGGACGGACTCGGACCGGCCGATCCCGACCAGCGCGCCGACCGTGCCCTACGTGCTGGACCAGAAGCTGTACGTCGACGGCACGCAGGTGCCAGGCACCTGGTGGTCGGTGCAGTCCGGTGGCGCGGGGTGGCTCGCGCTCCGCACCGACAACACCTGGTGGTGGGGGCGAGGAGCCGAGCCGACGGCGATCGAGGCGCAGCTGGACGTGCCCCCGGTCCTCTCGCCCGACGGGAAGTACGTCGGTGAGGTGGTCGACGACAACGGGCAGGGCACGTTGAGCGGCTTCGGCACCGGGGCCGGCGGGGAGGGGCTCGGCGGCGTACCGATCGACCTCGGCGACCAGCAGGACGGCAGCACCGTCCGGGTCCGGGGCGTCACCGACGACGGTCGGGTGATCGCCCAGGGCACGAAGACCGCCGTGCTGTGGCTGCCGCTCGTCGACAACAGCACCGTGGACCTGACCCGGACCGCACCGGGGCTCCAGGTCCTGGGCAACACCCCGGCCGGGTTCATCGTGAACGACGGGGCGGACGGCGCGGTCGACGCCACGGTCGGAGCTCCCTACCTCGCGACGATCTCCGACGCCGGCGCGGTCACCCGGGTCGGCCCGGTCCCGAACCACGACGACCTCAGCGTCAGCCCCGGCGGGACCTGGCTTGTCTGGACGCCGGCCGGGACCACCGGCGGCGAGGTCACCGCGATCCCCACGCTCGAGACACAGGCCGTGGACGGCACCCAGCAGGCGACCCTGGCCGCGCCGGACGGCTGGGGGTTCCAGGTCCGCGCGTGGGCGTGGGAGGACGACGACCACCTGGTCTCCCCGGTGGTGCGTGACGGCGGCGACGGCGCCGAGCGGATGGCCCGGTGCAGCGTCCGGTCGAACCGCTGCGTGCTCGTGGACAGCCACTGAACCGGTCCTGTCACTAGGCTCGAGCCGAACGGTCGTCACAAGCCGCAGGAGGCGTCATGTCGCAGGTGCCGCAGCACAAGTTCCAGCTCGACGAGAGCCAGATGCCCACCCGCTGGTACAACGTGCTGCACGACCTGCCGACGCCCCCGCCGCCGGTGCTGCATCCGGGGACCGGGCAGCCGGTCGGGCCCGAGGACCTCGCGCCGCTCTTCCCGATGGACCTGATCCTGCAGGAGGTGTCGACCGAGCAGTACGTCGACATCCCCGACGAGGTGCTCGACGTCTACCGGTTGTGGCGGCCGAGCCCGCTCTACCGGGCGCACCGGCTGGAGAAGGCGCTCGGGACTCCGGCGCGGATCTACTACAAGTACGAAGGGGTCTCGCCCGCCGGCTCGCACAAGCCGAACACGGCGGTGCCCCAGGCGTTCTACAACGCCAGGGCCGGGGTCGAGCGGCTCACCACCGAGACCGGGGCCGGCCAGTGGGGGACGGCCCTGGCGTTCGCGTGCGCCCAGTACGGCCTGGGCTGCGAGGTCTGGCAGGTGCGGGCGTCGTACGACCAGAAGCCGTACCGGCGGATGATGATCGAGACGTTCGGCGGCACCGTGCACCCCAGCCCGTCGGAGCTCACCGCGGCCGGTCGCGCGATCCTCGCCGAGCACCCGGACTCGACCGGCTCGCTCGGCATCGCGATCAGCGAGGCGGTCGAGGTGGCCGCCCAGGACCCGACCACCAACTACGCGCTGGGCAGCGTGCTCAACCACGTGCTGATGCACCAGACGATCATCGGCGAGGAGGCGCTGCTCCAGCTCGCGCAGGCGGGGGAGACCCCCGACCTCCTCGTCGGCTGCACCGGCGGCGGGTCGAACTTCGGCGGCCTGATGTTCCCGTTCCTGCGGGAGAAGTGGGCCGGCCGGATGAACCCGACCGTGCGGGCCGTGGAGCCGGCCGCGTGCCCCTCGCTGACCCAGGGCACCTACGCCTACGACTTCGGCGACACCGCGGGCATGACGCCGTTGATGAAGATGCACACCCTGGGCCACGACTTCGTGCCGGACCCGATCCACGCCGGGGGCCTGCGCTACCACGGGATGAGCCCGCTGATCAGCCACCTGTACGAGACGCGCGAGATCGAGGCGGTCGCCAAGCCGCAGACCGAGTGCTTCTCTGCCGGCGTGCTCTTCGCGCGCACCGAGGGCATCGTGCCCGCCCCCGAGCCCACCCACGCGCTCGCCGCCGCCGTCGAGGAGGCCCTGCGCTGCAAGGAGAGCGGCGAGGAGAAGGTGATCCTGACCGCGCTGTGCGGCCACGGCCACCTCGACCTGCCCGCCTACGACGCCTACCTGTCCGGCAGGGTCGTCGACCACGCGTGGGAGGACGCCGACATCCAGGCCGCGGTGGCCGAGGCGCTCGCCAAGCTGCCCACGCTCGCCTGAGGTCGACCGGCGAGCGCGTCGAGCGTCCTGACGGCTACGACGTGACCGGCGCGTCCAGGCGCGGGGGAGCAGCGGCGACCAGCCGTTCGAGCAGGTCGCGGTCGCCGGTCACCGTCACGGCGTCCAGCCGTTGCTCGACGAACATCGCGTAGAGGGCGGCGGGGTCTGCCTCGACCACGACGTCGGGGTCGTCGACCGGCGCGCGGCGTACCTCGCCGTCGACCAGTGAGGCGACCTCGTCACCGACGCGGAACTCGAAGCTGCCCGCAGGCGCCACCGCCGCCAGAGCGATGTCCAGGGCGTTGGCCACCCAGCCGTCGAAGAGGCCCGACCCGGGCGTGGGCGGGCCGAGGGAGCGGGCACCCCAGAGGGCGAGCTCGCGCACGACGGTCGCAGCGCGCGCCGTAGTCGGTCAGCTCGTAGATCCGTGAAGCCGCGGGTGGGGGCAGCGTGCGACGGCTGACCACGCCATGTGTCTCGAGGTCCCGCAGCCGGGTGGCGAGGATGTTGGTCCCGATCCCGGGCAGGCCCTCCACGAGGTCGGTGTAGCGCCTAGGGCCGTGCATCAGCTCGCGCACCACGAGCAGCGACCAACGATCGCCGACCAGGTCCAGGGCGTGCGCCATCGGGCAGTACTGGTCATACCGCTTTGCCATGCCAAAACCTTACCACAAAATGACTAATTGCATGTCGATGCTTCCAAAATGAAAGCGAGAGTGCCTACCGTCGTTCATCTGACTACGAAATTGAAAGGAAAGACGATGGTCCACTCCGACCGCCGCAAGTGGTTGGCCCTCGCGCTCCTGTGCCTGGTCCAGTTCATGGTCGTCCTCGACATCGCGATCGTGAACGTCGCACTGCCCTCCATCCAGCTCGATCTCGGCTTCTCCCAGGACAACCTCCAGTGGGTCATCAGCGCCTACGCCCTCGTGTTCGGCGGCTTCCTGCTGCTCGGCGGGCGCGCGGCCGACATCGTGGGTCGACGGCGGATGTTCCTCATCGGCATCGTCGTCTTCACGGCCGCCTCGCTCGGGGCCGGTCTGGCCTGGTCGGAGTCCTCCCTGATCGCCGCACGTGCCTTCCAGGGCCTGGGCGCCGCGATCATCACCCCGGCTGCCCTGTCGATCCTCTCGACGACGTTCGTCGAGGGTCGTGAGCGCAACATCGCGCTCGGTGCCTGGGGCGCCGTCGGCGGCTTCGGTGCCGTGGCCGGCGTCCTCCTCGGAGGAGTGCTCACCGACGCGCTCAGCTGGGAGTGGATCTTCTTCGTCAACATCCCGGTCGGAGTCATCGGCTTCGCGCTGGCCCCGGTCCTCCTGCACGAGAGCCGCGACGCACGCGTCCAGCGCTTCGACCTGCCCGGCGCGGTCCTGGTGACCAGCGGGCTGTCCGGCCTGGTCCTGGCGATCACGCAGGCCGGCCAGCACGGCTGGCTGTCGGCACCGGCGCTCACGGTGTTCGCCCTGTCGGGGCTGCTGCTGGCCGGGTTCGTCGCCTGGGAGCTGCGCCACCCGGACCCGCTGATGCGCTTCGGGATCCTGCGGACGCGGACCGTCAGCGGGGCCAACGTGGCCGGGTTCATCCTGGGGACCGCGCTGTTCTCGATGTTCCTGATGCTGACCCTCTACATGCAGCAGGTGCTGGGCTACTCCGCCATGAAGTCCGGCGTCGCCTACCTCGCCGTGGCCGGTACGGCGATCCTGTGGTCGGCCGTGGCCGGCCAGCTGGTCACCCGCGTCGGCGTGAAGCCGGTCATGGTCGTCGGCATGGCGATGCTGACCGCGGGCCTGGTGTTCTTCACGCAGGTGTCGCTCGCGGGGTCCTACCTCGGCGACCTGCTGCCCGGCTTCCTGCTCATCGGGGTCGGGATCGGGTTCTCCTTCGTCCCCATCTCGATCGCCGCGCTGGCCGGGGTGCGCCCGACCGAGGCGGGGCTGGCGTCGGGGCTGATCAACACCTCCCAGCAGATCGGCGGCGCGCTCGGGATCGCGGTGCTCTCGACGATCGCGAGCTCGCGGACGGAGAGTGCGGTGGCGTCGGGCACGCTGCTGCCCCAGGCGCTCGTCGACGGGTTCTCCTCGGCCTTCACCGTCGGTGCGTTCGTCGCGGCCACCGGCGTGATCGCCGCCCTGACCCTGATCCGGCGCCACGAGCTCGAGTCCGTGGCCCCCGAGGTCGTGGACGTGGACGAGGCGCTCCCCGACGCCGCCTGAGCGGTCCGGCCCCGGCGCGACCTCTTGCCCCTCCCGGAGGGCCATCGAGGGCGCGTCGGGGCAAGGGCGTGTCTCTGGTCGAGCCCGGCCCGGGGGTCGGTTCCTCTCGACGGTTGACTGAACGTTCAGTAATCTCGGAGTGTGCTCACGCGCGAGCACGGGGAGGTCGACCCATGATCACCACGACTCCGTTCCACGAACGGCTCGACCAGCTCAACGAGACCGGGCTGTGGGGCCACTGGTCCGGCTACCTGTCGGCCACGCGCTACTGCTCCTCTGCCAAGCACGAGTACTTCGCCGTCCGGAACAGCGCGGGATTCTTCGACACCTCCCCGTTGTACAAGTACCGGATCGTCGGACGTGACGCCGAGCGGCTGCTCGCCGGGGTGATGACCCGCGACATCCGGCAGTGCCGGCCCGGCAAGGCGCAGTACACCGTCTGGTGCGACGACCGCGGGTTCGTCCTGGAGGACGGCGTGGTCTTCCGACATTCCCAGGACGAGTTCCTGCTCACGGCCGCCGAGCCGAACCTCGGCTACTTCAGCGACCTGGCCGGGCGGCTCGACGTGTCCCTCGAGGACGTCACTGACGAGCTCGGGATGCTGGCCGTTCAGGGCCCCCGCTCGCGGGCGATCCTCGCAAAGATCGCGCCGGGCGTGGAGGAGCTCGGCTACTTCGAGCACACCGACGCCAAGATCGGCACCACGCCGGTGACCGTGTCACGGACCGGCTACACCGGCGACCTCGGCTTCGAGATCCGGGTCGCCCGCGACGACGCGCTCCCGGTGCTGGACGCCGTGATCGCGGCGGGGGAGGGTCACGGGCTACGGCCGTTCGGCGAGCAGGCGCTGCTGATGGCCAGGATCGAGGCCGGTCTCGCCCTGATCGGCGTCGAGTTCTCCTCGAGCCGCTTCGCGTACACCGACCACGAACGCGTCACGCCGAAGGAGCTCGGGTTCGGCTGGATGCTGCACGGCATCGATGACGAGACCCGGCCCTTCATCGGCCGCGACGCCATCCGGCGCGAGCTCGCGGAGAAGACGTCGCGGTGGGCGACGGTGGGCCTGCTCCTCGACTGGGCCGACCACGACCGGGTCTACGTCGCGGCCGGCCTGGTCCCGCCGAAGGACGAGACCCCGGTCGAGGACGAGTTCATGCTCTACGACGACGCCGGCGCGCGGATCGGCTACACCACGAGCCAGATGTACTCACCCGTGCTGCAGCGCCACATCGCGATCGCCCGGGTCCGGCCCGACCTCGCCGCGCTCGGCACCCGGGTCGACTACGAGCTGACCATCAACCACGAGTACCAGACCATCGCGGCGGAGGTCACCCGCCTCCCGTTCTTCAACCCAGCCCGAAAGACGGCCTGAGCATGGCAACGAAGAGCACCAGCTACGACGCGATCATCGTCGGAGGCGGCCACAACGGCCTCGTCAACGGCGCCTACCTCGCCAAGGCCGGCCTCAAGGTCCTCGTCATCGAGCGCCGCCACGTCGTCGGCGGTGCCGCGATCACCGAGGAGCTGCGGCCGGGCTTCCACTTCACCTCGTTCTCCTACGCCCTGAGCCTGCTGCGGCCGGACATCGTGCACGAGCTCGACCTGGTCAAGCACGGCTTCATGCCGATCCTGATGCCCTCCTCGTTCGCGCCCATGGAGAACGGCGACTACCTGCTGCTCGGCCAGGACCGCGACGAGAACATCAGGGAGATCATGCGGCACTCGCCGCACGACGCCGACGCGATGGACCGCTACGAGTACGACGTGGAGCGGGTCTGCCAGCTGGTCAAGCCGCTCCTGGACAAGGTTCCACCGAACATCTTCGGCAAGTCCGCGGAGGACCTCGCCGAGACCGCCGATCTCGTCAGGCACCTGCGCGGGGTGGACCAGAAGGTGATCCACGACCTGGTCCGGATGCTCACCGGCAGCGCCGCCGACTTCCTCGACGACTACTTCGAGAGCGACATCCTCAAGGGCTACATCGCCTCCTCGGGCATCATCGGCACGAAGGTCGGGCCGATGTCGCAGGGCTCTGGCCTGGTGCTGCTCTACCACTCGATGGGCGAGCACGACGGGCACTTCGGGGCCTGGTCGTTCCACAAGGGCGGCAACGGTGGCTTCACCGAGGTGCTGGCGCGGGCAGCGCAGTCGTTCGGCGCGGAGATCATGCTGAACGCGCCGGTGTCCCGCGTGGTCACCAAGGAGGGACGAGCCGTGGGGGTCGCCCTGGAGGACGGCACCGAGCTCACGGCCAGGACCGTCGTCAGCGCCGTGGACCCGCGACGAACCTTCACCGAGCTGGTGGAGCCCCGGGAGCTGCCGAGCGACCTGGTGGAGAACATCGACCGGATGAAGTTCCAGGGCACCTCCGCGAAGGTCAACTTCGCCCTGGACGGGGCCCCTCGCTACCCCGCGCTCGGCGACCGGACCGACCAGTACCTCGGGTTCGTCAACATCGGGCCGTCGATGGAGTACCTCGAGCGCGCATTCGACGACGCGAAGTACGGCTGGTACAGCCAGCGGCCCTACATCGACTGCGCGATCCAGTCCTTCGTCGACCCCGACATGGCGCCTCCGGGCAAGCACGTGATGTCGTGCTTCGTCCAGTACGCGCCGTACCACCTCAAGGGCAGCGACTGGGACACCGAGCGGGAGCGCTTCGCGGACACCGTGCAGGGCACGTTGGAGTCGTTCTTCCCCGGCTTCGGCGACCTCGTGCTCCAGCGCGAGGTGAGGACCCCGCTCGACATCGAGCGCACCGTCGGCCTGACCGAGGGCAACATCTTCGCCGGCGAGTTCTTCGCGCCGCAGATGTACTTCTTCAGGCCCGCACCGGGCTGGAGCCAGTACCGCACGCCCATCGACGGCTACTACCAGTGCGGCTCCGGGACCCATCCCGGCGGCTGCGTCATGGGGGCACCGGGCAAGCTGGCCAGCCAGCAGATCCTGCGCGATCTCACCGCGGACAAGGCCGCCACGGGCTGACCGGAAGCGGGCCGATATCCCTGTTCCGGAGGACGCGCCGGGTGCCGGTTGCCACTAGTGTCGTGTTCGCCGTCCGCGCGCGACAGGAGCTTGTCGATGGGTAGCTGGGCAGAGTTCGTCCTGCGGCACCGCAGGTGGGTCGTGGTCTTCTGGCTGTGCGTGCTCGTCGCGGGCGGCCTGGCGGCCGGAAAGACCAGCAACCGGCTCACGGTCGACTTCTCGCTGCCCGGCCAGCCCGGCACCAAGGCGACCGAGCAGATCGTCGCGGCCGTCCACAACGGCGGCAACACCACGCCGATGCTGGCCACGGTGACGATGCCTCCGGGGCAGACGATCACCGGCCACGAGAAGGAGGTCGCCCGCGCGTTCGACGCGGTCCAGCGGGGCGTCCCGAACCTCCGGGTGGTCGACGAGGCCAACACCGGCGACCGCGCGTTCCGCACCGCCGACGACCGCACGGCGTACGCGATGGTGTTCTACCCGTTCCCGCAGACCTTCTCCGAGCAGCTGCCCACCGAGCCGATCCGCGCGGCCGTCACGGGGGCGGCGCCCGCAGGCGCCACCGTCGGGGTCACCGGCATGGACGCGCTCGCCGTGGGCAGCGACACCGGCGGCCCGGGAGTCCTCGCCGAGACCCTGCTCGGCGCGGCCGGCGCGCTGCTGGTGCTCCTCTTCGTCTTCGCGTCGGCACTGGCGCTGCTGCCGCTGGCCGTGGCGGCGGTGTCGATCCTGGCGACGTTCCTGATGCTGTTCCCGCTGACCTACCTGACCGACGTCTCGTTCATCGTGCAGTTCCTGGTCGCACTCGTCGGCCTCGGAGTCGCGATCGACTACTCGCTGCTGTTCGTCACCCGATGGCGCGAGGAACGAGACCACGGGCGGGAGAACCACGAGGCGGTCGTCGCCGCGATGGAGACCGCGGGCCACGCGGTCCTCTTCAGCGGCATCACCGTCGCGATCGGCCTGTTGGCGCTGGTCGTGCTGCCGGTGCCGTTCATGCGGAGCATCGGCTACGGCGGCGCACTGATCCCGGTCGCGAGTGTCGCGGTCACGCTGTCGCTCACCCCCGCGATCCTGGGCGGCATCGGGCCGCGCGTGGACTGGCCGAAGATCCGGCACGAGAGCAGCGCCAGCCCGGGGTGGACCCGCTGGGCGCGCCTGGTCGTGCGCCACCGGGTCGCCGCCGTGGTCGCTGCGACGGTGGTCCTCGGGCTCCTCGTCGCCGCCTTCTTCGGCATCAAGATCGGCGCGGCTTCCTCGGACTCGCTGGCCCAGAGCGGGCCGGCGGTCACCGCGCTGCACCGGCTGGAGCGGGGCGGTGTCAGCACCGGCGCGCTGACGCCGATCGAGGTGCTCGCCGACAGCAACCAGGCGCAGGCCGTCGCGGACCGGCTCGGCCAGGTCGACGGCATCGAGGCCGCACTGGTCTCGACCGGGGCGTCGAGCTCAGCCGACGGCCGGACGGTCGTCGTGCTCATCCCCGACGCCGAGACCGTCAACTCCAAGAGCGTGGCTGTCGTCCGGCGCGTCACGGACGCCGCAGACCAGACGCCGGGGGTGATCGGTGTGGCGGGTCTCGGCACCGCGCAGGTGGACTTCTTGCACGCGGTCTACGGCAACTTCCCGCTGATGCTCACGATCATCGCGCTGCTCACCTTCGTGCTGCTGGTGCGCGCCTTCCGATCGCTGCTGCTGCCGTTCAAGGCCGTGGTGCTCAACCTCGTCTCGCTCACCGCGGTGTACGGCGCGATGGTGCTGTTCTGGCAGAACGGCTACGGGTCCGACGCCCTCTTCGGGATCCCGGAGACCGGCGCCGTCACCTTCTGGGTCCCGCTGATGGTGTTCGCGTTCCTCTTCGGGCTCTCGATGGACTACGAGGTCTTCATCCTGTCCCGGATCCGGGAGGAGTACGACGCCGGCCGCTCCAACGACGAGGCGGTGATCGAGGGCATCGGACGCACCGGCCGGCTGGTGACGAGCGCGGCCCTGATCCTGTTCCTCGCGTTCGCGGCCCTGGCCTCGGGGCCCGGCACCGACCTGAAGGTGATGGCGACCGCGCTCGGCTTCGGCATCCTGCTCGACGCGACCGTCGTCCGCTCGCTGCTGGTGCCCTCGCTGGTCTCGCTGCTCGGCAGGTGGAACTGGTACCTGCCCGACTGGGTCGCCCGCCTGCTGCGGATCGAGCCCTCGCGCTCCCACGCCGAGGAGCCGGAGCCGGACCTCGCCGCGGAACGCTGAGCAACGCTCCGACGCGCGGCGATCGCTACCTGGTCACCTCGAACAGCCCGTGCGCGCCGCGCTCGGCGTCGACCATGATGTGCGAGACGAACGGGTAGTGACCCGGCTCCGGGAACGTCATCTCGACGAAGCCGCCCTGCGCCGGCGCCAGCGCCATGGCCTGGCTGCCGCCACTGCCACCGTCGAGCAGGTAACTCCCCTCGGCGTAGACCCGGTCGAACTGCGTGCCGACCACGTGGAAGGCGGTCTCCCGGCTCGGGCCGGCGTCGAGGACCCACACCCGGACCCGCTCCCCGACCTTCGCCTTCAGGGGACTGTGGTCGTACTGGTCGGGGTAGCCGTTGAAGACCACCGTGTCCGGCTCCTCGGCCGCCACCTTGTCGGGGTCCGCGCTGCCGCCCTGCGGGCCGAAGTACTGCTCGGACTGGACCAGGACGTAGCTGCGGTCCACCTTCGGCAGGTCCGGCGGCTCGATGACCACGGCGCCGAACATGCCGCTGGCGATGTGGACCGACATCGGCATCGACGAGCAGTGGTACATCCAGATCCCGGCCCTGGTGGCGGTGAAGCGGTAGACGACCGAGCCGCCCGGCGGGATGGGCTTCATCACCTTGTCCGGGGCGAGCGACCCGGCATGGAAGTCGATCCCGTGGGACTCGCTCCCGTGGTTGACGACGGTGACCACGAAGGTGTCGCCGACCTGGCCGTGCAGGACGGGCCCGGGGGCGGTGCCGCCGAAGGTCCACACCTTCTGCCGGACCCCGGGGGCCACCTCCTTCTCCTGCTCGGTGATGGGCAGCGTCATCCGGTGCACCACGCCGTCCGCCGGCTCGTCGAGCCGGGGGAGCACCGCGTCGTACGGCGTGAATCCCGGCCCGGGATCGGCCATCAGGTCCATGTCGTCGGCTGCGTCGCCCCCGGTGGTCGTCGAGGCGTCGGCCGCCCGGTCCGGTGCCCCGTCCGGTGCCCCGTCCGATGCACTGTCCGACGCCTGGTCGGCGCCCGCGCCGGTCGCCACGATGTCCAGCGTCATGCCCATCTGCCGGTGGCCGGGCACCGAGCACCATCCGGCGATGTCGCGGTCGACGACCCCGACGTCCATCCGGGTCGACTCACCGGGTGCCAGTCGCCCGCTGTTCTCACCGGTCGCCAGCACCAGGTCGTGCACCATGTCGTCGTCGTCGTTGCGCAGGCTGATGACCAGCCGGTTGCCCGCCGGGACGTCGATCTCGGGCAACGAGTAGCGCATGTGGGTCATCGACACGCTGACGTACGTCGTGCGGCCGGTCGGCTGCACGCCCCCGCTCACCTGGCTCCAGGCGAGACCCGCAGCCGCGACCAGGACCAGGGCGGTGACCGCGACGAGGAGCGTCGCCCGCCGTCGCCCGAGCCGTCTGACCACCAGCGTCCCGAGACCGGTCAGCCGACCGCGCCGGGGGCTCACCAGATCAGTCCCAGTTCCTCGAGTCTGACGAGGACGAGCCGTTGCTGTGCCGTCCCGCGGAGCCGGAGCGGTTCACCGCGGGGGAGTCCAGCCGCTCCACCTCGGTGGCGAAGGACTCCATGATCGTCTGCATCTGGGTCTGGGCCGCCTGCGCGAAGGAGCGGATCCGCTCGAGCTCGTCGGCCGCGGCGGAGCGGTCCGACGCGGACTGGCCCAGCTCGGGCCCGGGCAGGGCGTCCAGGGCGGACGTGTCGAACGCCCCCGGCACGGTCCACCTGATCAGGGCCTCCGCGTCCCGGCGGGTCCTCTCGGCGGTCTGCATGGCCTCCTCGAGGATCTGGCGCTCCTGCGCGCGAGCCTGCCCCAGCCTCTGGCGGGCGTCGCGGCTGGCGTCCTCGGTCATCTCCTCGGCGATCAGCTGGGCCTGGCTGAACAGCTCCACCACCTGGTCGTTGACGCGGTCACCGGCCTCCTCGAACTCGGACATCTCCTTGCGCATCCTCTGGACGTCGGCCTGGAGACGTTCGTTCTCGGTCCGGAGGCGCTCGTTCTCCGCGCGCATCGCGCGCCGTCGTCGTCGGCGACCTGCACCTGGTCGGCCAGCAGGTCGAGGTACTGGTAGACCTGCTCCTCGTCCAGACCTCGCAGACGTCGTCCGAAGGACTCGTTGCGGATGGATGCGGGGGAGCGGTAGTGGGGGATGCCTTCCGCGGCGTTGCTCGTCACTTGTTGTCTCCTGACCTGCTGAGGGCGGCCTCGGCGCTGTTCTCGCTACCGGCCGCGTAGTAGAAGTGCTCGTACTTGATGTCCTCGGGGGCCATCCCGGCAGCCGTCAGCTGCTCCAGGGTGTGCGCGACCATCTGCGGACCACCACAGACCATCGCCGTGCGCCCACCGAGGTGTTGCCTCGCCGCGTGCGTGCCGACCTTTCCGCGCGTTCCGGGGTACGACGTGTCGTCGGAGACGACCTCCGTGTAGTCGAACCAGGGCCGGCTCCTCGCGAGGTCGCGGAGCAGCGGGCGGTCGTAGAGGTGCCAGGGCATCCGGACGCCGTGGAGGAGGTGCACCCGCGGTGCTGCGCCGTAGCGCTGCCACTCACGGTCGATCTGCTCGAGGACTGCCCGGAGGGGGGCCAGACCCGTGCCGCCCGCGACCATGAGCAGGTCGGTGGGGTCCTGTGGCTTGCGGGTGAGGCGGTCGCCGACCGGCGCGCCGAGCTTCACCTCGTCGCCGACCTTCAGGGACCGGACCAGCGCCGAGCTGACCTGGCCGCCGTCGATCTTCTGCACGTGCAGGTCGATCGACCCGTCCTCGCGTGGGGCGTTGGCGGGGCTGAAGTAGCGCCAGAGCCGTGGGCGCTCCGGGATCTCCATCGAGAGCGACTGGCCGGGGACGTAGGCGAGCTCGCGCCGAGGCTGGACCCGCACCAGGGTGAGGTCCATCATCTTGCGCTCCACCGACACGACGTCGGCTTCCCACCAGTCCGGGGTGCTCTCGGTGGACGTGTCGGCCGCCTCGACCATGATCCTGGCGATCACCTGGTAGGCCTCGGCCCAGTCCGCGGCCAGCTCCTCGGTCCAGTCGTCGCCCAGGAAGTGCTTCAGGGTCGCGAACAGGGACGCGCCGACGGCGTTGTAGTGCTCGGTGATGACCGCGTACTTGCGGTGGTCACGCCCGAGGTGCGCGAGGAAGGTGGCGTCCTGCTCGATCTGGTCCACGTGGCTGACGACCCGGCCGAGCGCGCTGACGAACTTGTCCCGTTGTCCCGACATGGAGAGTGGGAACATCGACCGCACCTCGGGGTGCGAGACGAAGACGTGCGAGTAGAAGTACAGCGGCACCGCGTGCCCGTGCTTCGTGACTCGGTCCCAGCTGCGTTGCAGTGCGATTGAATCCATGGGTGCTATCCGTCCCCGCCGAACACCCCCTCGGACGAGCCGGGTGGACCGGTATCGGATCGTGCATGCTCCCAGGCGCCGGCTTCAGCCGACAGGCGTTGCGTTGACAAAGAGCCCTCCAACTCATCTGCCCCCGTTTACTCCCGCGGCCTTCTTACCCTTCGGACATGCCCCCAAACCTCTCGGTCGAAACTTTTTTTCGGACCGGGTGGCGCTGCGGGGACGTGACCCGGTCCGCCGCGGGTCATTGCCTGGGCCCGCCGCCCCGCCACCCGAGCGGTCCTGAGGACGCCGGTGGCGGGTCAGCCGACGTGCATGGTCCAGCAGACGGCGGTCCCCTCGATCGCGACCACGCCGTCGCCGCGGACCACGCGGGTGCTCAGCGTGGTGATCGGCTTGTCCTCGCGGACCGCGGTCACCTCCACCTCGCCGGTGATGGTGTCGCCCGGACGCGTGGGAGCACGGAAGTGCCAGTGGGTCTCCAGGAAGACGGTGCCGGGACCGGGCAGCTTCTCCGCGACCACGGCGTTCAGGATCGCGCTCGTCACGCCGCCCTGGACGACGATGCCGCCGAACGCGGTCCGGGCGGCAGCCTCGGCGTCGTAGTGGACCGGGTTGCGGTCACCGCTGATCTCGGTGAAGCGGACGATGTCCTCGGCCTCGACGGTGCGGCTCATGGTGGCGGTGTCACCCACGCGGGGTGCGCCGTTGGGCCAGCCGGACATGGGTGCTCCTCGGTCGAGGGTGGTCAGCGCCCGAGAACGCCCGTGGGCCGACTGTAGGACGCCGCACCCGGGCCGCCAAGGCCCTCTCCCACGCCGGAGGACCAACGGATCTTGACTCGTTCAAGAAAGCAGTCGAGACTCCGGAGCGATGGGACACACGTCGGACTTCGAGCGCCTGCTGCGGGGAGTGGACCTGCGGGTGACGCGACCGCGGGTCGCGGTGCTCTCCGCGGTGCACGACCACCCGCACGCCGACACGGACTCGATCATCCGCGCCGTGCGGCAGGACCTCGGCGAGGTGTCCCACCAGGCGGTGTACGACGTGCTCCGGGCGCTGACCTCGGCCGGGCTGCTCAGGCGCATCCAGCCCTCGGGCTCGGTCGCGCGCTACGAGGCCCGGGTCGGGGACAACCATCACCACGTCGTCTGCCGGTCCTGCGGCAGCGTCGCCGACATCGACTGTGCGGTGGGGCACGCACCGTGCCTGACCGCCGCGGAGGACCACGACTTCGTCATCGACGAGGCAGAGGTCACCTACTGGGGCACCTGTCCCCGGTGCGCCGCACAGGCGCACCAGTAGCAGGCGTCATCCATCAACGAGACAGGAGAAGGACCGACGTGTCCGAGAGCGAGAACCCGGTAATCGAGTCCCCCGAACCCCAGGGGACGCACCGCCCGCGCACCAACCAGGACTGGTGGCCCGACCGCCTGAACCTGCAGGTCCTGCACCAGCACTCGTCCCGGGCGAACCCGATGGACGAGGACTTCGACTACACCGAGGAGTTCAAGAAGCTCGACGTCGAGGAGCTCAAGCGTGACGTCGCCGACGTCATGCGGACCTCGCAGGACTGGTGGCCGGCCGACTTCGGCCACTACGGCCCGCTGTTCATCCGGATGAGCTGGCACCAGGCCGGTACCTACCGCATCGAGGACGGTCGCGGTGGCGGTGGCGACGGGTCCCAGCGCTTCGCGCCGCTCAACAGCTGGCCCGACAACGCCAACCTCGACAAGGCCCGGCGCCTGCTGTGGCCGGTCAAGAAGAAGTACGGCAAGAAGATCTCGTGGGCCGACCTGCTGGTCCTCGCCGGCAACGTTCGCCCTCGAGGACATGGGCTTCAAGACCTTCGGCTTCGGCTTCGCCGCGACGACGTCTACGAGCCCAGGAGGTCTTCTGGGGCTCGGAGGACACCTGGCTGGGCGACGAGCGCTACAGCGGGGAACGTGACCTCTCCAACCCGCTCGGCGCGGTCCAGATGGGTCTCATCTACGTCAACCCCGAGGGCCCGAACGGCGAGCCCGACCCGCTCAAGGCGGCCCGCGACATCCGCGAGACCTTCCGCCGGATGGCGATGAACGACGAGGAGACAGTGGCCCTCATCGCCGGCGGGCACTCGTTCGGAAAGACCCACGGCGCGGGCCCGGCCGACAGCATCGGCCCCGAGCCCGAGGGTGCCCCGATCGAGCAGCAGGGCCTGGGCTGGAAGAGCGGCTACGGCTCCGGCAAGGGCGCCGACACCGTCACCAGCGGCCTCGAGGTCACCTGGGTCAGCACCCCGACGAAGTGGGGCCACGAGTTCTTCAAGAACCTCTTCGGCTACGAGTGGGAGCTGCAGGACAGCCCGGCCGGCGCCAAGCAGTGGGTCGCCAAGGACGCCGAGGAGATCATCCCCGGGCCCACCGCCGACTCCCCGAAGCGCAAGCCGACGATGCTCACCACCGACCTCTCGCTGCGTTTCGACCCGGAGTACGAGAAGGTCTCCCGCCGGTTCCTCGAGGACCCCGAGGCCTTCGCGCTCGCCTTCGCCAAGGCCTGGTACAAGCTGCTCCACCGCGACATGGGCCCGGTCTCCCGCTTCCTCGGCCCCTGGGTCCCCGAGGCCCAGCTGTGGCAGGACCCGGTGCCCGCGGTCGACCACGAGCTGGTCGGCGGGAGCGAGGTCGCCGACCTCAAGGCGAAGGTGCTCGACTCCGGGCTCTCGGTCGGCCAGCTGGTCGCGACCGCCTGGAAGTCGGCGTCGACCTTCCGCGGCACCGACAACCGGGGCGGCGCCAACGGCGCCCGCATCCGGCTCGAGCCGCAGCGAGGCTGGGAGGCCAACGAGCCGCAGGAGCTCGCCCGCGTGCTCGAGGTCCTCGAGGGCATCCAGCAGGAGTTCAACGCGCAGGGCGGTGGCACCCGGATCTCCCTCGCCGACCTGATCGTGCTGGCCGGCTCGGCGGCGGTCGAGCAGGCTGCGCGCAACGCCGGGGTCGACGTGACCGTGCCGTTCCACCCGGGTCGCACCGACGCGAGCCAGGAGGAGACCGACGTCGAGTCGTTCGCGGTGCTCGAGCCCCGCGACGACGGCTTCCGCAACTTCGCCTCCGCGGGTGACAGGGTCCCGGCCGAGGCCCGACTGCTCGACCGGGCCAACCTGCTCACACTGACGGCGCCGGAGATGACGGTGCTGGTCGGCGGCCTCCGCGTCCTCGGGGCCAACCACGCGGGCTCCGGCGCCGGTGCCTTCACCGACCGGTCCGGCACGCTGACGAACGACTTCTTCGTCAACCTGCTGGAGCCGGCCGAGTGGCAGGCCACCGACGACGAGGCGACCTCGTTCCAGGCCGACGGGCGCAGCGCGACGCGGGTCGACCTGGTCTTCGGGTCGAACTCCGAGCTGCGGGCGCTGGCCGAGGTCTACGCCGCCGACGACGCCCAGGAGAAGTTCGTCCGTGACTTCGTGGGCGCCTGGACCAAGGTGATGGAGCTGGACCGGTTCGACCTGGTCTGATCTCGACATCGGGGCCGGCCCCGCGTGGGCCGGCCCCGACGAGGCCGGGGTCGATCACCCGGCGGGGATGATGCCGCCGGCCCCTGTGTCTGCCTAGCGTTCCTGACGTGGCCCGATGGGGGAGTTCCGACCGAAGGAGACGCTGGTGACGACGAAGGGTGACTTCACCGACGAGGAGTGGGCGCGCGTCACGCGGGCGCCGATGGTGGCCGGACTGGCCATCTCGCTGGCAGATCCGGGTGGCCCGATCGAGGCCGCCAAGGAGACGATGGCGACGATGAAGAGCGCCACCAACCCTCCCAGCCGCGAGCAGCTGCTGACCGAGGTCGCGCTGGACGTCCAGGCCATGACTCAGCAGCGGCACAACCCGCTCAAGGGGTACAAGCCCACGAAGGACCGGGAGCCCGGCGAACAGATCCTCGACGAGCTGCACTCCGTGCAGGCTCTCGTCGCCGAGAAGGCGACGCCGGACGAGGCTGCGGCGTTCGGGCAGTGGCTCATGGCATCGGCCCAGGCCGCCGCTGAGGCCGCCAAGGACGGCGGGTTCATGGGATTCCACGCCCAGCGGATCAGCGACCGGGAGCAGGCCATGCTGGACCGGGTGCGCACCGCCGTGGCCGGGTGACTTCCACGTTGCCTCGCCGGCCGGCCCACAGCTCGTGACGTTCGCCCCTGCCGGGGGCGTCGCGCCGCACGAACCATGGGTCCGTAGCGGCCACCGGCACGAGCGAGGCGGATCCATGGGCGAACGGCAGCGGTTGGCGTGCAGGACGCCCTGTGGCTGGAGATGGACAAGCCGGGCAACCTGATGGTGGTCGACAGCCTGTTCTGGACCGCGACCCCGGTCGACTGGGACCGCTTCCGTGACCTGGTGAAGGAGCGGCTGTGGGACCGGTTCCCGGTGTTCCGCAGCGTGGTGGTCCGCGGCGAGGACGACGGGTGGTACTGGGAGGAGCAGGACGACGCCGACCTCGAGGCCCGCTACGAGCGGGCGGTGCTGCCCGAGCCCGGCGGGGACGCCGAGCTGCAGGACCTGATCTCGGCGCAGCGCGTCGTACCCCTCGACCGGGGGGAGCCGCTGTGGCGCGCGGTCCTCGTCGACGGCTTCCACGGCGGTGGCGCCGTGCTGTTCCGGACGCACCATGCGATCGCCGACGGCATCCGCATGGTCCAGGTGACGCTGAGCGTCTTCGACGCCAGTCCGGACGGCACCGCCGTCCCCGTCCACCCCGCGCGCCGGCGCGAGACGCCCCGGGTCCCGGCACCGGCGCCCGACCCGACCGACGGCCCGCTGTCGCTGGTCAGCCAGGTGCGCTCGGGCGCCACGAGCGTGGCCAGCACCTCGCTCCAGCTCGCCCACAGCGCCGTGACCAACCCGGTGGGCGCCGCCCACACCGCCCTGACGCTGTCGGGGTCCCTGTCCGGGTCGCTGGTGGGCGCGGTGAGGTCGGGAGCCCGCTCGGCCCGGGACCTCGGCTCGCGCGGGGTCCCGCCCTTCGTCACCGGCGTGCCGGGCGACGTGGACACCGCGCGCAAGCTCGTCCTCGGCACCCGCAACGACAACACCCGCTGGACCGGCACCGTCGGGCCACGGAAGGCGGTCGCCTGGTCGCCGCCACTGCCCCTCGACCACGTGAAGGCCGTGGCCCACGACCACGACGCCACGGTGAACGACGTCCTCGTCACCTGTGTCGCCGAGTCGTTGCGCGCGTACCTCCAGCAGCACCGGGCCGTCTGCCGCAGCGTGACCTGGGACGTCCCGGTCAACCTCAAGCCGTTCGATCCAGACCTGCCCGTGGAGCTCGGCAACAGCTTCGCGCTCGTGCAGCTCGAGCTCCCGACGGACATCGACGACCCCGTGCGCACGCTCGAGGTCGTGCGCCGCCGGATGGGGCGGATCAAGGGCGGCCACGAGGCCGTCGTGGACTTCGGCGTCCAGGCGGCCATCTCCCGGATGAGCACCCGGCTGTACCGGTTCACCATCGACCTGCTCGCGAACCGCGCCATCGGGGTCCTGACCAACGTGCCCGGCCCCCAGATGCCGCTCTACGTCGCCGGGCAGAAGGTCGAGGGGATGATGGGCTGGGCGCCGCTCACCGCCGACCAGGTCATGAGCTTCACGATCTACAGCTACGACGGCAAGGTGTTCGTCGGGATCGCCGCGGATGCCGGCCTCGTCCCGGAGCACGGGCAGATCGTCGACGGCTTCGCCGACGCGTTCCGGCGGCTCTCGCAGCACGCCGGGTGAGGGGCGGTCAGGCGTCCCCGCGGGGTTGTGGACGCGGTAGCGGACGTGCGTGGTCAGGGGCGAGTGCTCCGCCTCGAGCGGCTCCAAGCGCGCCGAGACGGTGCCGTCGAAGATCCGCTCGCCCGAGCCGAGCAGCACCGGGCTGATGTCGAGGGTGAGCTCGTCGAGCTCGCCGCTGCCGAGCGCCTGGCGGACAGCAGAGGCGCCGCCGGCGATGTCGACGTCTCCGTCGCCCGCCTCGCGTGCCCTCGCCAACGCCTCGTCGAAGCCCCCGGTGACGAAGTGGAAGGTCGTGCCGCCCGCCATCTCGATCGGTTCGTGCTCGTAGTGGGTCAGCACGAAGACGGGCGCGTGGTAGGGCGGTTCCTCGCCCCACCAGCCGCGCCAGTCGCCGTCGTACGACGACCACGGTCCGCGGACTGGGCCGAACATGTTGCGCCCCATGACGTAGGCGCCACGCGGTCGCAGCAACGCGGCCGTCCAGCGGGCGTCGACCTCGTGACCGGGCAGGTCCGCGTCGAAGTGCCACTGGTGCAGGGACAGGCCGTCGCGCCCGAGCGGGTCGTCCATCGTCTGGTCGGGCCCGGCGACGAAGCCGTCGAGGGAGATCGACATGTGTGCGGTCGTGAAGGTCATGTCAGGTCCGACTCTCTCCGTGGGGGACTTTCATCGGGTCGCCGAGCCGCGGCCCGTCCGTAGCCGCCTCCGCCCGGCGTCTCGATGACGAACGCGTCGCCGGCATCGACCTGCACGGAGTCACGACCACCGACCGGACGGGTCGTGCCGTCGCGGTGCTCGATCCACTGCCGGCCCAGCGCGCCGGGTGCGCCTCCGGCCAGGCCGTACGGCGCGACCCGGCGGTGGCTGCTCAGCAGGGTGACGGTCATCGGCTCGAGGAACCGCAACCGGCGACGTCCACCGCAGCCGCCGGTGTGCCGGCCCGCACCGCCGCTGCCGAGCCGGATCTCGTAGCTCTCGACCCGCACCGGGAAGCGCCACTCGAGCACCTCGGGGTCGGTCAGGCGCGAGTTGGTCATGTGGGTCTGCACGACGTCGGTGCCGTCGAAGCCGGGCCCGGCCCCGGAGCCGCTGGCCACGGTTTCGTAGTACTGGTAGCGGTCGTTGCCGAACGTCAGGTTGTTCATCGTGCCCGAGCCCTCCGCCTGCGCCCCGAGCGCGGCGTACAGCGCGCCGGTGACCGCCTGCGAGGTCTCGACGTTGCCGGCCACCACCGCGGCCGGGTAGCGGGGCGCGAGCAGGCAGCCCTCGGGGATGGTGACCTCGATCGGCTCGAGGCAGCCGGCGTTGAGCGGGATCTCGTCGTCGATCAGGGTGCGGAAGACGTAGAGGATCGCCGCCATGGTTACCGACGACGGCGCGTTGGAGTTGTCTGGCTGCTGGTCGGAGGTGCCCGTGAAGTCGACGTGCGCCGACCGCGCGACGCGGTCGACGGTGATCGCGACCTCGATGACCGCCCCGGAGTCGAGCTCGTAGCGGTAGCTGCCGTCGTCCAGCACCGAGATGACGCGTCGCACCGCCTCGGCGGCGTTCTCGCGCACGTGGGCCATGTAGGCCAGCACCACGTCGAGACCGAAGTGCTCGACGAGGGAGTGGAGCTCGGCGACGCCCTTCTCGTTGGCCGCGAGCTGGGCCCGCAGGTCGGCCACGTTGTCGTGGGGGCTGCGGGCCGGGAACTCGGTGCCGGTGAGCATCGCCATCATCTCGGCGTCGCGCATCCGACCGTCGCGGGTGAGCAGGGCGTTGTCGATCAGGACACCCTCCTCCTCGACGCGTCGGCTGAAGGACGGCATCGACCCTGGTGTCACCCCGCCCACGTCGGCGTGGTGGCCGCGGGAGGCGACGAAGAACAGGACCCGGTCGCGGTCGTCGAAGACGGGGGTCACCACGGTGATGTCCGGCAGGTGGGTCCCACCGCGGTAGGGGTTGTTGAGCACGTAGGCGTCGCCGGGCCGCATCTCGCCCGCGTTGGCCTCGATCACCGCCTTGATGGACTCGCCCATCGACCCCAGGTGGACCGGCATGTGCGGGGCGTTGGCGATCAGGCGCCCCTCGGTGTCGAAGAGGGCGCAGGAGAAGTCGAGCCGCTCCTTGATGTTGACCGAGCTGGCCGTCGCGAGCAGCCGCTCGCCCATCTGCTCCGCCACCGACATGAAGAGGTTGTTGAACAGCTCGAGCAGGACGGGATCGACCTCTGTCGCGGCGCCCGGGCTCCGGGGGCGGGCCACGGTCCTGCGCACCAGCAGGTGGTCGCGCTCGGTGACCCCGGCCTGCCAGCCCGGATCCACCACCGTGGTGGCGTTGGCCTCCGCGATGATCGCGGGTCCTTCGACGACGTCTCCGGCGCACAGCTCCTCGCGGCGGAAGAGGTCCACCTCCGTCCAGGCCCCGGTGTACATCCGGACCCGCGAGACCGGTGTCGGCGGCCCCTGCCGAGGCGCGCCCGCGACCTCCTCGGGCTGCGAGTGGGTGCGGGCGGTCAGCTCCACCGAGACCGCCTCCACCACGACCTCCCGCTCCGGCATCAGGAATGAGAACCGCCGCTGGTAGAGCCGCTCGAACTCCGCCAGCATCGTGTCGAGGTCGCCGCAGTCGACCTGGACCGTGGTGTCGGTGCCGGCGTACTTGAGGTGGGCCCGGCGCGTCACCCCCACCCGCTCCTCGGCGAGACCCTGGTCGGACAGCTCGCGCATCCCGTCGTCGACGAGTGGTGCCAGCGCCGCGTCGAGCCCGCTGGTCCCCAGCACCGACAGGGCGGCCTCCACGGCCGACTCGCGCGTGGCCGTGACGTCGGCGAGGCCCATGCCGTACGCCGACAGCACGCCCGCGAAGGGGTGGATCAGGATCTGGGTGATGCCGAGCGCGTCGGCCACGGCGCACGCGTGCTGACCGCCGGCGCCGCCGAACGTGGCCAGGGTGTAGCGGGTGACGTCGTGACCACGCTGCACGGAGATCTTCTTGATCGCCTCGGCCATGTTGTTCACCGCGATGCGCAGGAAGCCGGCAGCCACCTCCTCGGGAGTGCGGCCGTCGCCGATGGTGCCGGCGAGCTCCTCGAAGGAGCGCCGCACGGCCTCGGTGTCGAGCGGCTCGTCGCCGGTGTCGCCGAAGACCGCGGGGAAGTGCGCCGGCTGGATGCGACCCAGCATCACGTTGGCATCGGTCACGGTCAGGGGGCCGCCGCGGCCGTAGGCGGTCGGCCCGGGATCGGCGCCCGCCGACGCGGGGCCGACCCGGTAGCGCTGGCCGTCGAACTGGAGGATCGACCCGCCACCGGCGGCGACCGTGTGGATGCTCATCATCGGCGCCCGCACCCGCACACCGGCGAGCTGGGTGTCGTACTGCCGCTCGAGCTCGCCGGCGTAGTGGGAGACGTCGGTGGAGGTCCCGCCCATGTCGAACCCGATGACCCGGGTGAGCCCCGCCGCCTCGGAGGTCCGGGCCATCCCGACGATGCCTCCGGCGGGCCCGGAGAGGATCGCGTCCTTGCCCCGGAAGTGGTGGGCCTCGGTGAGGCCGCCCGAGGACCGCATGAACTGGCACCGCACGCCCGGCAGCGCGCTGCTCACCTGGTCGACGTAGCGCCGCAGGATCGGCGAGAGGTAGGCGTCGACGATCGTCGTGTCTCCCCGGGACACCAGCTTCATCAGCGGGCTGACCTCGTGGGACAGGGAGACCTGGGTGAAGCCGACCTCGCGGGCCAGCTCGCCGATGCGGAGCTCGTGCCCGGGGTTGCGGAAGGAGTGCATGAGCACGACGGCCACGCTGCGGTAGCCGCTGGCGAAGGCCTCCTCGAGCCGGCGGCGCACCGGACCGGGCTCGAGGGGGGTGACCACCCGGCCCTCGTTGTCGAGTCGCTCGGTCGCCTCGATGACCAGCGAGTGCAGGAGGTCGGGGAGCTCGATGTGCCGCGCGAAGATGCGGGGGCGGTTCTGGTAGGCGATGCGGGACGCATCGGCGAAGCCCCGGGTGGTCACCAGCACCGTCGGCTCACCCGCGCGCTCCAGCAGCGCGTTGGTGGCGACCGTCGTCCCCATCTTCACCGCGGCGACGTCGTCGACGGGGATCGGTTCGCCGTCGGTGAGCCCCAGGATCTCGCGGATGCCGGCGATCGCGGCGTCGTCGTACCGCTTCGGGTTCTCCGAGAGCAGCTTGTGCGTCACCAGCGTCCCGTCCGCGCGCCGGGCCACGACGTCGGTGAACGTGCCGCCGCGGTCGATCCAGAACTCCCACGGGCCGGTGGTCGACGCGGTCATGCGTCCCCGGCGATCTCGGTCGCGGAGACCCCGAGCACGTCGGGCAGGGCGTCGAGGTCCGCGAGCAGGCCCTCGGGCACGGCGCCGGCGACGTCGATGCTGGCGACCGCGGCCCCGCCACCGCGGAACACGCGGTTCTCCATGTGCTCGACGTTCAGGCTCGCGCGGCTCAGCCGGTCCAGCACGTGGGCGAGCACCCCCACCCGGTCGAGGTGCCGCACGGTGAGGGTCGCGGACCCGATCCGGCTCGGGGTCAGGTTGACGCAGTTGCGCGCCTCGCCCTCGACGAAGGCGTCGATGAGCTCCACCACCCCGGCGGCGATCGAGTCCTGGGCCTGCTGCGTGGAGGCCCCGATGTGGTGGGTGCCGACGACGCGCGGGTGCTGGGCCAGCGGCGAGGACCACTGCGCGGTGCCGGTGCCGGGTTCGTCGGCGTACACGTCCAGCCCGGCGCGCAGGTCGCGGTCGTCCAGCGCCCGCAGCAGCGCCTGCTCGTCGACCAGCTCGCCACGCGAGGTGTTCAGCAGGATCGAGCCGTGCCGCATCTGCCCGAGGAACTCCTGGTCGACCAGGCCGACCGTGTCGGGGGTCGACGGGAGGTGGAGCGAGACGATGTCGCAGCAGGGAAGCAGGTCTGCCAGCGAGTCGACCATGCCGATGCGCAGGTCCTCGGCGCGGGCCAGGACGTCCGGGTCACGGCCGGGCTTCGACAGCGTCCGGACGTCGATGCCGAAGGCCCGCGCACGCTGGGCCACCTCGAGCCCGATCGAGCCGAGTCCCAGGATGCCCATGGTCGACCCGAGCAGTCCCTGGGCGCGGCTGTAGCCGCTCTTGTCCCAGCGCCCGGCCCGCAGGTCGGTGGCGTTGTCGACGATCCGTCGGTCGATGGCGAGCAGCAGGCCCAGGGCCAGCTCGGCCACCGCCGCGGCGTTGCGGCCCGGGAGGTTGGCGACCAGGATCCCCCGGGACGCTGCCGCCTCGGTGTCGATGGTGTTGGTGCCGGCACCCGCCCGGATCACCAGCGCCAGCCGGTCCGCGGCCTCGAAGACGTCGCGGCCCACCTTCGTGCTGCGCACCACCAGCGCGTCGAAGCCGTCGACCCTGGCCGCGAGGTCCCCGGCCCGGAGCGCGGGATCGACGACGCACACGTGTCCTCGCGACTCGAGCTCGGTGACAGTCGCCCCGCTGACCGCGTCGGCGAAGAGCACGCGCATGACGACCTCCCCTGAACGCTCGACCCCGCTCACGGTAGCCGCGAGCGACGTCCGGCGCGAGGCGTTGACGTGGTCGGCCCGCCGCGAGGATCGTGGCGGGTGCAGCGAAGCCAGGGCGGTGAGGCAGTGAACGACGCGGACGTGGCCGACGTCAGGCCGCAGCGGGTCGCCGTGGTCATCGCCGGCGCGGGTGCCCGTGGCGGCTACGAGGCCGGGGTGCTCTCCGTGCTCCTGCCCCGCCTGGAGGCGGCCGGAGCGGTCCCGACCCTGCTCGTGGGCACCAGCGCCGGCGCGATCAACGCGGCCCTGTACGCCGCGGTGGCCGACCGGCCGGCCGCCGAGCAGGGCGAGCCCGTCCTCGACGTGTGGCGCGGCATCCACACGACCGACGTGTTCCGGTCGCCGGTGCGCACCGGCCTGGGCACCACGGGCCGGTGGGCGGGTCAGCTGATCGGGATCCCCGGCGTACGCGTGACCAGCCTGCTGGACACGACCCCGCTGAAGCGGATGGCGCACCATGCCGCCGACTGGTCGCAGGTGCGCAGGAACGTCGACGACGGTCGGACGTCGCTGGCGGTGGTCACCACCTCCGGGCACGACAACCGCACCGTCGTCTTCGTGGACCGGGCCGGGGACCGGGATCTCCCGCCCTCCGACGACAGCCGTCCCATCGACTACCGGCCGGCCGAGGTCGGACCGGCCCACGTGCTGGCGTCCGCGGCGATCCCGGTCGCGTTCCCACCGGTGCGGGTGCCCACCGAGGACGGAGCGCCCGGAGGCTGGTACCTCGACGGCGGGGTCCGGCTGAACACGCCCCTGAAGCCTGCGCTGGCGCTGGGCGCGGACGCCGTGGTGATCGTGGCGACCCATCCGGCGTTCGACGCCGCGCCCGGCATCGCGCACACGGGGGAGAGCCGGCCGCCCGACGTCGACGACACGGTCGTGCGGGTCATGGACGCAGCCCTGGTGGACCGAATGGTCGAGGACGTCAACACGTTGGCGAAGATGAACGTGCTGGTCGCCGCCGCGCACCGCCCGGGCGCCGCGGACGAGCCCGGCACCGGCCACGCAGTGGTGCCGTTCCTGGCGATCGGTCCTCCCGAGCGGGGCACCCTCGGACTGCTCGCCGCCGAGATCTTCGACGACCGGCAGGGCGGCGCCCTGGGCGGCCTGCTGCGGCTCGCGCGCGACCCGGACATGCGCCTGCTCGGCCGTCTGCTGCACGGCGACGGGAGCCGGCGTGGCGACCTGCTGAGCTACCTCTTCTTCGACCCGGAGTTCATGGAGGCCTCGATCGAATGCGGCAGGCGGGACGCTGAGGCGGCGTTCGCGGGGGTGCCGTCCGGCCGGGTGCCCTGGCAGATCGGGCCCCCGACGACCGGCCCGCGCTGACGGGTTGGCCCGACCGGGCTGGCACGTCCGGGTCATTGACCAGTCCCTCCCGCGCGGAGATGGTGGGGGAGGGGCGTTGCCGCACTGTTGTCGGGTGAAGGGGGCGGCGCAGTGAGCGAGGGTCTCGCGGTCTTCTTCGACATCGGGGACACGTTGGCGAGCCCGGTCGTCGCGGGAGGGCGGCTCACCGGTCTGGACGTCTACCCCTTCGTCCCCGACGTCCTGGCCCGGCTGCGGGAGGCAGCGGCCGACCACGCCGGGGTGCGGGTGGGCCTGCTGTCCAACACCGGTGACGCCAGCGCCGCCGCGATGGAAGACCTGCTCGACGGTGCGGGGCTGCTGGCCCTCGTCGACGCCGGCCTGTGCCTCTTCAGCTCGGTGGAGGGCCTGGACAAGACGAACCCCGCCTTCTTCGCCCGCGCGCACGAGCGAGCGGGCCTGCCGCCGGACCGGTGCGTGTACGTCGGCGAGGACGCGGCCGAGCGGGCCGTGGGGGCCTCGGCCGGGCTGCGGGTCTCGCCGCACCCGTTGCACGCGCTTCACCTGGTCGAGCAGGAGCTCGGCACGGACCACCACGAGGGAGCACGCCATGTCACCTGAGCACGACGCAGGAAACGGACTGACCACCTTCTCCGCACACGCCTTCGAGGAGTCCTCCGCCCCGGCGCTGGACCGGCTGCAGGAGGAGCGCGCCGCCTCGCCCGGGCTCACGGTGACGGGGGAGGGCGACCTGGACCCGGAGTCGGCGGCCCGGCGGTTCCTGAGCCAGGCGCTGGCGAGCGCCGCGATGCCCTCGCTCACCGCCCCCGTCGCGAACGGGACCAGCAGCGAGTTCCGCACGATCAGCACCGAGACGGTCCCGCTGACGGGGACGCGCACGGTGAAGTTCCGCCAGACCCTGCACGACATCCCGGTCTACGGCTCGCTGGTGACGGTCGAGCTCGACGAGGCCAACCAGCTCATCGGGATCGACTCCGCCCTCGGCCAGCCCGACGGCGTCGACCCGGTCGCCTCGGTCTCTCCGGCCCAGGCCGTCGAGGCGGCCCGAGCGGCTCCGGACGGCTACGCGCCGACGGTCGAGGGCGTCGTACCCCGGCTGAACTTCTACTACGACGCCGCCGCGTCGCAGTGGCGCCTGGTCTACATCCTCGAGGACGTGCCGGTGCGGCTGGACCGGGGTGCGGAGCCGGAGGCGGACCGCGCGAGCACGCTCGAGCCACCCCGGTTCGTCGACTACGTGGTCGACGCGCACGACGGCTCGGTCGTGGTGGTGCTGCCGCGCACCCCCAGCATGACCGACGTGGAGCAGACGGCCACCGACTCGTTCGGTGTGCCGCGCACCTTCCTCGCCTCCAGCGAGGGCGGGCACCTCGTCCTGCGCGACCCGATCCACAACGTCGAGACCTACGACTTCGGCTTCGGCGATCCCTCGGTCAACGGTGCCAGCCTCCCGGGCGACCTGGTGGTGAACCCGCCGGACTGGACACCTGGCGCCGTGAGCTCCCACGCGAACGCGGTGGCCGTCTCGGACTTCATGCACACCGTGCTGATGCGCAACAACATCGACGACCGCGGCGGACTGATGGCGTCGAGCATCAACTGCGTCGTCGCCGACGACAGCCCCGGTCCCCACCAGTGGGTGAACGCCTTCTGGAACGGCCAGCAGATGGTCTACGGCCAGGTGCTGCGCCCTGACGGGCTGAGGTCGCTCTCGGCGAACCTCGACGTGGTGGCGCACGAGATGTTCCACGGAGTCACCGACTCGACCTCGCGGCTGGAGTACGCCTTCCAGTCCGGGGCCCTCAACGAGTCCTACTCCGACATCTTCGGGACGATCGTCGCCAACCGGGGCAACGACGACCCGCGCACCTGGGACTGGCTGCTCGGGGAGAAGCTGCTGCCGGGGGACAAGCCCTTCCGCGACCTGTCGGACCCGCCCAAGTTCGGCCAGCCCGACAACATGCACGACTTCCGGGTGCTGCCCAATACGAGGGCCGGCGACTTCGGCGGTGTCCACACCAACAGCGGCATCCCCAACAAGGCCGCCTTCAACCTGCTCACGGCTGAGGACTCGAACGGGGCACTCGCGCTCACGGTGGCGGAGGTGGCCGCCGTCCACTACCTGGCCCTGACCCAGCGCCTGTCCCGCACCTCCCAGTTCATCGACAGCCGGCGGGCCACGGTCGCCAGCGCCCGCACCCTCTTCCGCAACCTTCCTCCCGACCAGCTGGCCGCCAAGGTCGCTGTTGTGGAGGGGGCGTTCGACGCGGTCGGGATCGTCTGAGGCGGGTCGTTGCTCGCGGGTCCCCTCTGGTGGTTGAGGTGCGAGCGTCAGCGAGCCTCGAAACCCCCGCAGCCCAGGCAGGGGCTTGATGTCTTCGGCTTGCGGGCCGTGGGTGGTTGCGGTCCTTGGCAGCTACGCGGGGGCGCCGCTTGGGTTGCGGTGCTTCCCGGGCTGCGGGCCGGCGGTCCTTGGCCGACCATCGGCAATGTCTCGAACATGTGATCGATTCGTTACCTCTCGGTGGATAACCGCAGGTCAGCGGCCCCTGACTGTCGGTGGCCTCTGGTTGAGTTGGGTCATGGAGCAGCCCACCGGTACGCCGACCACCCCCGCCGGGGTGTCGCTGCCGCGAACGCTGGTCTCGGACCTGGACGAGACGATGTGGGTCGCGAAGACGTCGGAGGAGCTGGTCGAGGCGGTGGTGGTCGCCGAGCGACTCCGCGCCCACCTCGCCGCCCTGGAAGCCGCGGTGGTGGCCGAGGTGCACGCCCGCGGGGTCGCCAAGCAGGAGTTGGCGTGGGGGTCGACCGCGGAGTGGTTCACCCACCTGGCCGGCACCCACCGCGGCACCGGCCACCAGACCATCCGGCACGCCGACACCCTGGTCACGAGCGTGCGACCCACGCCGCGATGGTCGCGGGCGGGTCTCACCCGAGCAGGCGCGGTGATCGTGACGCGGTCGACAGGCTCCCCACCGACCCCGGGCGGCGACGGGGAGGCGTTCCTCCTCGATGCCGCGACCCGCCTGAACGCGACCGACCTGGCCAAGGCCGCCCGCACCTGGTCGAGGTCGCCGACCCCGACGCCGCCGAACGCAAGACCGAGAAGGAGCTGGACCGGCAGGACCGGGCCGCCCACCACCACCGGTCCTCCTGGCGATCGTCGAGGACGGGCCGGCGGCATCCGGCTCCGCGGGCGGCACCGTCGAGGACGCCGCCGCGATCAAGGCCGCCCTCCTCCCGCTCACCAAGCCGCGCCCTCGACCCGCGGTCCGGACGGCGACCAGCTGACCGACCCCGGGACCACGGCGCCCGGCTGTGGGACGCGCTGGTCGAGACCTGCCGGCACGCCCTGACCACCGACCTGCCACCCGACTGCCACGGCGCCCGGCCCCGGATCGCGGTCACCACCAGCCTCGAGGCCCTCCGGCAGAAGATCGACTGGGCCACCCTCGGCACCGACCTCCCCAGTCGACGACGGGTGGAGCTCACCCCCGTCGTCCGGCGGATGGCCTGCGACGCCGACCTCATCCCCATCGTCCTCGGCACCCAGGCGAGGTGTTGGACGTCGGCCGCACCAGCCGACTGGTCACCCCGGCGATCTGGCGGGCCCTGGTCTGCCGCGACCGGCACTGCGCCTTCCCCGGCTGCACCCGACCCCCGGTGATGGGCCACGCCCACCACATCGTCCACTGGGCCGACCACGGAGACCAGCCTGGACAACCTGGTGCTGCTCTGCGGCACCACCACCGCACCATCCACCACACCCCCTGGCAGGTCCGGCTCAACCCGACCGACGGAAGGCCCGAGTTCCTCCCACCCGAGAGACCCGGAGCACCACCACCCACCTGGATCCGAAGCAGGAGCCGGCGGGAGTGACGCGACCGCAGGAGGGCGACCGCTGGAATGAGGCCATGCCCCTCGAGACACTAGGACCCCGTTCGGACGAGGACCTGGCGCTCGCAGCGCTCGAGTGGCTGGCGGCCGCGGCCCCGCCCGCAGCGGAGGGGAGAGCGGCAGCGTGAGCGGGACCCAGACCCTGGCTCAGGACGGTTCCTCGTCCGGGGGCGCGGGGCCGGGGTGGTGGGCCACGATGTGCTCCTCCACGTCGGCGTCGAGCAGCTCGTCGTCGAACAGCCCGCCCTCCTGTGCCGGGACGTCCCTCAGGCCGTGGCTGCGTCGCGCCTCTCGCACCGCCTGCGAGATGCTGTGCCACAGGTGGTCGTCGCCGAGGTCCGCGAACAGGCCGGAGCGCCGCAACGCCCCGCGGACCGGCCACATCACGCGGGCGAGGTAGAGGTCGACGCCCCGCTCGCGCAGGTTCGCCAGCAGGTCCGCCAGCGCGTCGGCGCTGGTCGTGTCCATCTGGTTGGTGGCCTCCAGGTCGAGGACCAGCGCGCGGGTGCTCGGTACGGACGCCACCAGGGCGAGGACGCGGTCGTGGACCGGCGCAGCCGTGACCCAGAAGATCGGCACGTCGATGCGGAGCACCATCACCCCGGGGTACGTCGGTCGCTCGGGGTGGTCGCGCAGGCTGCCCCACGCGGCCTTCTCGTCAGGCACCTTGCCCATCATCTCGACGTCGACCCGGCTGGAGCGGAACACCAGCCCCAGCACCGATCCGGCGACGGCGAGCAGCAGGCCGTCGAGCGGACCGAGGGCGAGCACGCCCACGGCGGCGACGACCGCGGCGACGATGTCGTTGCGACGCACCCGGGCGTAGCGACCGAGGGCCGGGAAGTCCATCAGCTTCCACACGGCGTTGACCACGATCGCGCTCAGCACCGCACGTGGGAGCACCGAGAGGGCGGGTGCGATCGCGACGATCACGACGATGGCCAGCACCGCCGCGGCCAGTCCGGCCACTTGCGTGCGTCCCCGTGCATCGCTGACCGCCGCGGTCTTGGAGAGGCTGCCGGCCACGCCGAGCCCACCGAAGAGTCCGCACGCGACGTTGGCCGCGCCGGAGGCGACGAGCTCCTGGTCCGCGTCGATCCGGTAGCCGCCCCGAGAGGCGAAGAGGCGGGCGGCGCTGAGGCCTTCCGCGAGGCCCACCAGGGCCAGCGCCGCCCCCGCGGTGAAGAGCCTGGTCAGGTCGCCCGAGTCGACGGTGGGCACGCCTGGTGTCGGCAGTCCGCGAGGCACCGTACCCACGACCTCGACCCCCCGGGACTCGAGATCCAGGGCGGCCGACGTGGCCAGACCCGCGAGCAGCACCAGCAACCCCCACGGCACCTTCGGAGCCAACCAGCCGCCGCCGAAGAGGATCGCCAGTGACACCGCCGACACCACCACGGTGGTCAGGTCGGCGTCGCCGTGGCCGAGGCTCGACCCCAGGGCACCCACACGTTCGACCACCCGGCCCTCCGGCGTCGGAACCCCCAGCAGGTGGGGCACCTCGTTGAGGATGACCAGCAGGCACAGGCCGAGGACGAAGCCGGTGACGATCGGCTTGGACAGGAACTCGGCCATCCAGCCGATCCGCAGGAAGCCGGCCACGACGAGCACCAGCCCCGAGCCGAGCGCCAGCGCGGCCGTGTACGACGCCGCCTGCGACGTGCCCGCGACCCCGAAGCTGGCCAGGAACGACCCGGACAGGACGGACACGGTCGAGACCGGCCCCACGACCAGCTGGCGGGACGAGCCGAACACGGCGTACGCCACGAGCGCCACCGGGACCGCGTAGAGGCCCACCTGGACCGGCGCGCCCGCGATCGACGCGTAGCCGAGCGCCTGTGGCACGGCCAGCGCCGCCACGACGGCCCCTGCGACGAGGTCCCCGCGCAGCCACGCAGGCCGGTAGAGCGGCAGCCAGGCGACGATCGGGATCCGGCGCCAGCGCTGCTCCGAGAGTGCCTGCGTGCCGTCGCTCATCCGGTCCACCTGTTCCGCCTCGTGCCGGAACGCTATCGGGACCACGGGGCCGCGCGACTCGTCTGCCGAGGGGAGATCTGCCGGACGGTCAGGAGCCGGCGACCAGCTCGTCCGCGATGAGCGCGGCGTGCAGCGAGACCCGGATGTCGGGGTCGTCGAGACGGGCACCCAGCAGCGACTCGATCTTGGCCAGCCGGGCGTAGAAGGCGGGGCGCGACAGGTGCAGGCTCGCGGCCGCGTCCGACTTGCTCGCGGGGTGCTGCACCAGGGCGCGCAGCGCGTCCAGCAGGGTCGTGCCGTGCTGTTCGTCGTGGCGGCGCAGCGGGTCGAGCTCGCGGGCGACGAAGAGCCGGAGCCGGTCGTCGTCGCCGAAGAGGGCGAGCAGCCCGCGCAGGTGGACGTCCTCCAGCCGGTGCACCGACCGGTCGGCGGTCCCGGGACGCACCGCGTCCGCGACCTGCCGGGACTCGCGCAGGGTGCGGTCCGCGGCCTGGAGCGAGGCCGCGGCGCGGCCGGCGGCGACCACGACCTGGTGGCGACGTGCCAGGTCGGTGGCCAGCCGATCGACGGTCGCCGCCTCGGAGGCGTTCGGCGCGACCGCGAGCAGGACCCGGACGTCGTGGTCCATCTCGCTGATCAGGGCCGGGGTCCTGCTCTCGTGCGCGGCGTGGACCACCGCGGCGAGCACCTCGCCGCCGGAGGACCGCCGGCTCGAGGCGCCGGTGCCGTCCATCGCCGGACGGGGTCGGATCGTCAGGCCCACGTAGCCTCGCCGGGCGGTGGGGAAGCCGGCGAGCTCGCAGCGGCGTACGACGTCCTCCGCGGTGGGATCGGACTGGAGGGCCAGCAGCAGCTCGTGGTGCGTCCGCCGGACCACGTTGTCGCGGTCGCGGTCGTGGAGGCGGTGCAGCGCCAGCGCGGCGGCGCCCCGCTCGACCAGCGCGATCTGGCGCTGCGAGGGCGGTGCCGGCGCCTGGAGGACGAGGCGCCCCCAACCCCTTTCGCGCGGCCCGAGCCGGGTCAGCAGCCAGCCCTGCTGCTCGTCCCACACGGTCCGGCCGGGCAGCTCGACACGGGACGACCGGGCCTGCCAGTCGTCGAGGAAGCCGGCCACGTCGCCGGGGCCGGCGAGGTAGTCGAGGACCTGGTGCTGCTCGCTCTCGAGGACCACGGCGGCGCCGGCCAGCCGCTGGACCGCGGTGAGGATCTCGGTCGGGTCCGCCTCGGCGAGGCTGAGCGCGGTGAACGTCTCGTGCACGCGCTCGGCGTCGCGCAGCTCGGCGAGCTGCTCGTCCACGACCCGCTCGCCCACGGCCTGGGTGATCGAGGCGAACCGGGACACCCGCGCCAGCTGCACCAGCGGCAGCGAGATGCGCCCGCAGGCCTCGACGAGCACCGGGGGGAGCTGGTGCCGCCAGCGTCGCCCCAGCTCGACCATCAGCCCGGCGGCGCCCACCTCACCGAGGCTCTCGGCGAACGACGTGAGCCCGCGCTCGTTGTCGGGCAGCGCGATGCCGGTGGTCAGCACGAGGTCACCGTCGCGCAGCAGCGGGGCGATGTCCGCGAGCTCGGTGGCGTGCACCCACCGCACCCGCCGGTCGAGCTCGTCCTCGCCGGCCAGCACCGTCGGCTCCGCGCCCCGGATCACCGGCATGGCCAGCACGTCACGGACGGTCACGTCGGGCACGGGGCGGCTCCGGTGGGTGAGTGCCCGACAGATCGTCGGGATCGGTCCCTCGATCGTACATTCTGTCGAGCCGGTCGGCGCTGGCGCTGCGACAGGATGGACGGGTCACCCAGGAGGAGATCACATGACCGACACCACCGTGCCCACGATCGGGCACTGGGCCGACGGTGCGCCCTTCGCGGGCGCCTCGGACCGGGCCGCCGACGTCACCAACCCCGCCACCGGCCGCGTCACCGGCCGGGTCGCGCTGGCCGGCGAGGAGGACGCCGCGCACGTCATCGCGGCGGCGAGCCGCGCGGCCCGCAGCTGGCGCGAGACCTCGCTCGCGCGGCGAACGCAGGTGATGTTCGCCTTCCGCGAGCTGCTGAACTCCCGCAAGGAGGAGCTCGCCGCGATCATCACCGCCGAGCACGGCAAGGTCCACTCCGACGCCCTCGGCGAGATCGCCCGCGGCCAGGAGGTCGTCGAGTTCGCCTGCGGCATCTCGCACCTGCTCAAGGGCGGCCACTCGCAGGGCGCGTCGACCGGGGTCGACGTGCACTCGACCCGCCAGCCGCTCGGCGTGGTCGGCATCATCAGCCCGTTCAACTTCCCGGCCATGGTGCCGATGTGGTTCTTCCCCGTCGCGATCGCGGCCGGCAACACGGTCGTCCTCAAGCCCAGCGAGAAGGACCCGTCGGCCTCGCTCTGGCTGGCCGCCCTCTGGAAGGAGGCCGGTCTCCCCGACGGCGTCTTCAACGTGCTGCAGGGCGACAAGGTCGCCGTGGACGCGCTGCTGCAGAGCCCCGACGTGGCGGCCATCAGCTTCGTCGGCTCCACCCCGATCGCGGAGTACGTCTACGAGCAGGCGAGCCGCACCGGCAAGCGCGTGCAGGCCCTCGGCGGCGCCAAGAACCACATGGTGGTCCTGCCCGACGCCGACCTCGACCTTGCCGCCGACTCGGCGGTCAACGCCGGGTACGGCAGCGCCGGCGAGCGCTGCATGGCGATCAGCGTGCTGGTCGCCGTCGAGCCGGTCGCCGACGAGCTCGTCGCCCGGATCGCAGACCGCACCCGCACCCTCGTCATCGGTGACGGACGCTCGGATGCCGCCGGTGAGGACAAGGAGTCCGACATGGGCCCGCTCGTCACCCGCGCGCACCGCGACCGGGTCGCCGGCTTCGTGGAGTCCGGCCAGCGGGCCGGCGCCAAGGTCGTCGTCGACGGCCGGGAGGTCGAGGCCCGTGGCGAGCAGGACGGGTTCTGGCTCGGGCCGACCCTCTTCGACCACGTCACGCCGGACATGGACATCTACACCGAGGAGATCTTCGGCCCGGTGCTCTCCGTGGTCCGGGTGGCGTCGTACGACGAGGCGCTGGCGCTGGTCAACAGCAACCAGTACGGCAACGGCACGGCCATCTTCACCAACGACGGCGGGGCCGCACGACGCTTCGAGAACGAGGTGGAGGTCGGCATGATCGGCGTCAACGTCCCGCTCCCGGTGCCGGTGTCCTACTACTCCTTCGGTGGCTGGAAGCGGTCGCTCTTCGGCGACACCCACGCCCACGGCACCGAGGGCGTGCACTTCTTCACGCGCGGCAAGGTCGTGACCTCGCGCTGGATCAATCCCGCCGCCCGTCCCGAGGGTGGCCTCGAGCTGGGGTTCCCGCAGAATGACTGAGACGCACACCGCCCACGACGACGTCGCGCGTGCCTACGAGCTCGACCGCCGCCACGTCTTCCACTCCTGGTCGGCCCAGGCGACCCTCGACCCGATGGTCGTGACCAAGGCCGAGGGCTCATGGCTCTGGGACGGCGACGGCAACCGGCTGCTCGACTTCACCTCCCAGCTGGTCTTCACCAACCTCGGCCACCAGCACCCGCGGATCGTCCGGGCCATCCAGGACCAGGCCGCGACCCTGTGCACGATCGCGCCCTCGACGGTCAACAGCGCCCGGTCGGAGGCGGCGCGGCTCATCGCCTCGCACACCCCGAGGGGCTCGACCGGATCTTCTTCACCAACGGGGAGCGGACGCCAACGAGCACGCGATCCGGATGGCGCGGCTACACCGGCCGGCAGAAGGTGCTCTCGACGTACCGCAGCTATCACGGCGGCACCCAGCTCGCGATCAACGTCACCGGAGACCCGCGTCGCTGGGCCAACGACACCGCCTCGACCGGGACCGTGCACTTCTTCGGTCCGTTCCTCTACCGCAGTGCCTTCTCGGCAAGCACCGAGGCCGAGGAGTGCGAGCGCGCGCTCGCGCACCTCGAGCAGGTGATCGCCCTCGAGGGGCCGAGCACGATCGCCGCGATCGTGCTGGAGTCCATCCCGGGCACGGCCGGCATCATGATCCCGCCGCCGGGCTACCTCAGCGGGTCCGTGAGCTCTGCGAACCGGCACGGGATCATGCTCGTCGCCGACGAGGTGATGTCGGGCTTCGGCCGGTCCGGCCGGTGGTTCGCGATCGAGCACGACGACGTGGTCCCCGACCTGCTCACCTTCGCCAAGGGGGTGAACTCCGGCTACGTGCCCCTCGGCGGGGTGGCGATCAGCGAGCCGATCTACCAGACCTTCGCGGAGCGGCCCTACCGGCGGCCTGACCTACTCCGGCCACCCGCTCGCCTGCGCGGCGGCCGTCGCCACCATCGAGGTGATGGAGGGAGGAGGAGGCGGGTCGTCGAGCACGCCGCGGCGCTGGGCGAGGAGGTGTTCGGACCCGGCCTGCACGAGCTCGCCGGCCGGCACGAGTGGATCGGGGAGGTGCGTGGGACCGGTGTCTTCTGGGCCCTGGAGCTGGTGACCGACCGCGCGACGCGCGAGCCGCTGGCACCGTACGGCGGGAGCAGCCCGGCGATGGCGGCCGTCCTGAAGGCGTGCCGGGAGGAGGGGCTGCTGCCCTTCGCCAACTTCAACCGGATCCACGTGGTCCCGCCGCTGACCATCTCCGCGGAGGAGGCCCGCACCGGCCTCGACATGCTCGACCGCGCGCTCACCCCGCGCGCGCCCGGATGCCTGACCCGGGCGGGGCGCGGGCGATGCTCGCGGGGTCGGTGCTCCGGCCGCTGTGGCTGGACTCCCCGCGACGGCCCGCGCCGCGGCCGGCGCTGACCGGGGCCGACGACGGCCTGGCGGTCCCGCTGGTGATCGTCGGGGGCGGCTTCACCGGGCTCTGGGCGGCGGTGCGGGCCAAGGAGCGCGACCCCGCTCGTGGGGTGCTGCTGCTCGAGGCCGACCGGATCGCCGAGCACGCCACCGGCCGCAACGGCGGCTTCTGCGAGGCCAGCCTCACCCACGGCGAGGCCAACGGCCGGCAGCGCTGGCCCGAGGAGTACGACGAGCTGGAGCGGCTCGGCCTGCGGAACCTCGACGAGATCGCCGCCACCATCGAGCGGCACGGCATCGACTGCGGCTTCGACCGGTCCGGGACGCTCGCCGTCGCCACCCGCCCGCACGAGGTGGCGGCCCTCGAGCCGGACGTCGCGGGCTTCCTCGCCGCGGGGGAGGTGCGCCGGGTCGTCGACTCCCCGACGTACCTGGGCGGCCGCGTCTCCCGCGACGACTGCGCGACCCTCGACCCCGCCCGCCTGGCGTGGGGACTGGCCCGCGTCGCGGAGGGCCTGGGGGTGCGGATCGCCGAGCAGACCCCGGTCGCGGACGTCCGCACCGAGCGCGGCCGCGTCGTCGTCAGCACGCCGCACGCGCAGGTGCACGCCGACCAGGTCGTGCTGGCCACCAACGTCTTCCGTCCGCTGCTGCGGCGGCTGCGGCTCTCGATCGTGCCGGTCTACGACTACGTGCTCGCCACCGAGCCGCTCACGGCTGCCCAGCTCGGGGAGATCGGCTGGACCGACCGGGTCGGCATCTCCGACACCGGCAACCAGTTCCACTACTACCGGCTCACACCGGACGACCGCATCCTGTGGGGCGGCTACGACGCGGTCTACCACTACGGCCGCTCGGTCGACGCCGGGCACGAGGACCGGCCGGCGACCTTCGAGACGCTGGCCCGGCACTTCGCCGAGACCTTCCCCCAGCTCGCCGGCGTCCGCTTCACCCACCGCTGGGCCGGGGCGATCGACACGTGCACCCGCTTCTGCGCGTTCTTCGGGGTCACCCGCGGGCGGCGGGTCGCCTATGCGACCGGCTTCACGGGCCTGGGCGTCGGCGCCTCGCGCTTCGGCGCCGACGTGATGCTGGACCTGCTCGCCGGCGCCGACACCGAGCGCACCCGGCTCCGGATGGTCCGCACCCGACCGGTGCCGTTCCCGCCCGAACCGCTGGCCTGGCTGGGCATCCAGCTCACCCGCTGGTCGCTGGCCCACGAGGACGCGACCGGGCGCCGGAACCTCTGGCTCCGGCTGCTCGACCGGCTCGGGCTGGGGTTCGACTCGTGAGCACCGCCCACGAAGGCAACGGTCAGAGGTCCCTAGCCAGGACGTCGCGCACCTCCCCAGACTGACCTCGGAGAGCAGGGGGGGGCGGACATGACCGACGTGGAGTCCGCCGTCGCCCTCGACCTCGCCGGACTGCAGGCCCTGGTGGACCTGCTCGCAGCGGAGGGCTACACCGTCCTGGGTCCCACCGTCCGCGCCGGCGCCGTGGTCCCCGGGCGCGTGACGACGGTCGACGACCTGCCCCGCGGATGGGGCGACACCCAGGAGCCGGGGAGCTACCGGCTGCGGCGCCGCGACGACGAGGCGCTCTTCGGGTACGCCGCGGACGCGATCAGCTGGAAGTCGGTGCTGTTCCCGTCCCGCGAGCTGATGTGGTCGGGCACGCGCACGGCCGACGGGTTCTCCATCACTGCCGGCGAGGGTAGTGGCGGCCTCGGTGACCCGCCGTACGCCATCCTCGGCATCCGCGCCTGCGACCTGCACGCCGTCGCGATCCACGATCGCGTCCTGCAGGAACGCGCCCTTCCCGACGTCCACTACGCCGCCCGCCGCAAGGACGCCTTCCTCGTCACGGTGTCGTGCTCCGACCCCAGCGGGACCTGCTTCTGCGTGTCCATGGGCACCGGGCCGCGGGCCGAGTCCGGCTTCGACCTCGCGCTGACCGAGCTGCTCGGGGACGAGCACACGTTCCTGGCGCGCGCGGGGAGCGAGCGCGGGAGGACCGTGCTCGACCGCCTCGGCTCGCGACCGGCTGCCGACGGCGAGGTCGTGGCCGCTGACGAGGTCGTCGAGCGCTCGACGCGGCGGATGGGCCGCACCATGGACACCACGGACATCCGGACCCTGCTCTACGACAACGCCGACCACCCTCGCTGGGACGACGTCGCGAGCCGGTGCCTGTCGTGCGGCAACTGCACGATGGTCTGCCCCACCTGCTTCTGTACGTCGGCGGAGGACCACACCTCGCTGGCGGGCGACACGGCCGAGCACTGGCGGGTCTGGGACTCCTGCTTCACCTCGGACTTCTCCTACCTGCACGGCGGGAGCGTCCGCAGCAGCACGAAGTCCCGCTACCGGCAGTGGATGACCCACAAGCTGGCGTCGTGGATCGACCAGTTCGGCACCTCCGGCTGCGTCGGCTGCGGTCGCTGCCTGACCTGGTGCCCCGTCGGCATCGACATCACCGAGGAGGTCGCGGCGATCCGGGCCGACCCGCGGCCCACGGCCGAGCAGACCCCGATCGAGCAGACCCCGATCGAGCAGGGCGGAGGTGGCTGACGTGCGGTCGCTGCAGGAGCTGCTGGCGGAGCACCCCTTCTTCGCCGGCCTCGACGAGGACACCGTCGGGATGCTGGTCGGGTGTGCGCGCAACGTGCACTACCGGCCGGGGGAGTACCTCTTCCGCCAGGGCGACCCGGCCGACCGCTTCTTCGTCGTACGACGAGGTCGGGTGGCGCTCGACGTGCACGGGCCCGGCCGGACCGAGATGGTGGTCGACACCGTCGACGAGGGCGGGGTGGTCGGCTGGTCGTGGCTGGTCCCGCCGTACCGGTGGTTCTTCGACGCCCGCGCGACCCAGGAGGTGTCCGCGGTCGCCGTCGACGCGTCGTGCCTGCGCGACAAGTGCGACCAGGACCCGGCCCTGGGCTACGCGCTGATGCAACGGGTGGCCGGGGTGATGTACCAGCGGCTGCAGTCGGCGCGGATCCGGTTGCTCGACCTCTACGGGACCGATCGTGCCGGTTGACGTCGCGGATCCTGCCACCGCCGCGGCCGACGCCCTGCTGCCGCGGCCCTTCCGCGTCGTCGCCAACCGGCGCGAGACGAGCGACACCGTCACCCTCGAGCTGGAGCCGCTCGACGGCGACGGCCTCGCGTTCGCTGCGGGGCAGTTCACGATGCTGCAGGCGTTCGGGGTCGGCGAGGTGCCGATCTCGATCAGCGGGGACCCCGCCCGGCCGGGTCTGCTGGTGCACACGATCCGCGACGTGGGCGGGGTGACGCGGGCCCTCTGCGCGGCCGAGGTGGGTGACGTGCTCGGCGCCCGCGGGCCCTACGGCCGGGGGTGGGGCGTGTCGGACGCCCGCGGTGGCGACGTCGTGGTCGTCGCCGGCGGCATCGGCCTGGCGCCGCTGCGGGCCGCGGTGCTGGAGGTCGTCCGGGCCAGGTCCGGGTTCGGACGGGTGCACGTGCTCTACGGCGCCAGGACCGAGGACGACCTGCTCTTCGGGGATGACCTCGAGGAGTGGGCGGCCGAGCCGGACACCGAGGTGGCGGTCATCGTGGACCGGGCGGCCACCTCCTGGCCGGGGCGGGTCGGGCTGGTCACCGAGCTGGTCCGGGCGGCGGCGTTCGACGCCCCCCGGACGCTGGCGCTGGTGTGCGGTCCCGAGGTGATGATGCGGTTCGTCGGCGCCGAGCTGACCGCGCGGGGCGTGCCCGCCTCGCAGGTCCGGCTCTCGCTGGAGCGCAACATGCGATGCGGCGTGGGCCTGTGCGGCCACTGCCAGCTGCGCGAGTACCTGCTCTGCGTGGACGGGCCGGTGCTGTCCCTCGACGCGGTCCGGCCGCAGCTCGGCATCCGGGAGCTGTGATGACCACCGTGGAGGCCCGCAGGCCGACGCTCGCGGTGTGGAAGTTCGCCAGCTGCGACGGCTGCCAGCTCACCCTGCTCAACTGCGAGGACGAGCTGCTCGAGCTGGCGGGACGGGTCGACATCGCCTACTTCCCGGAGGCGACACGCGCGGTCGTCGAGGGGCCCTACGACCTCTCGCTGGTCGAGGGATCGGTGACGACCGCCGGTGACGCGGCGCGGATCCAGCAGGTGCGTGCGAGCTCCCGGCGGCTCGTGACGATCGGCGCCTGCGCCACCGCCGGCGGCATCCAGGCGCTGCGGAACTTCGCCGACGTGGCCGAGTTCCGCGCCGTGGTCTACGCGCGGCCCGAGTACGTCGACACGTTGGCGACCTCCACCCCCATCTCCGCCCACGTGCCCGTGGACTTCGAGCTGCGCGGGTGCCCGATCGACCGCGCCCAGCTGCTCGAGGTCATCGCGGCGTTCGTGCAGCGACGCCGGCCCCGGGTCACCGCCGAGAGCGTCTGCGTGGAGTGCAAGCGGCGGGGCAACGTGTGCGTCACGGTCGCCCACGGCACGCCCTGCCTGGGACCGGTCACCCACGCCGGCTGCGGCGCGCTGTGCCCGTCGTACGACCGCGGCTGCTACGGCTGCTTCGGCCCCGCCGACACCACCAACACCGGGTCGCTGAGCGGACGGCTGGTCGAGCTCGGGATGCCGGAGCGGGACGTGCACCGCGTCTTCCGCACCTTCAACGCCGCGGCCCCCGCCTTCGCTGCAGAGAGCGAGCGGCACCCGTCCGCAGCAGGGGGCGCACGATGACGCACAAGGGTGTGGGGGAGGGACGGGAGACGGGAGCTCACCGCCGAGACCCTGGCCCGGGTCGAGGGCGAGGGCGCCATGCGGGTGGTCGTGCACGACGGCCTGGTCACCGACGTCCAGCTCCGGATCTACGAGCCGCCGCGGTTCTTCGAGGCCATGCTGCGCGGGCGTGGGCACACCGAGCCGCCCGACCTCACCTCCCGGATCTGCGGCATCTGCCCGGTCGCCTACGAGATGAGCGCCTGCCACGCGATCGAGGACGCCTGTGGGATCGACATCCCGCGGGACATCGCCCTGATGCGCCGCCTGCTCTACTGCGGCGAGTGGATCGAGAGCCACACGCTCCACGTCTACCTGCTCCACGCTCCCGACTTCCTCGGCTACCCCGGCGCCATCGAGATGGCGGCGGACCACCCCGACGTGGTGGAGCGCGGGCTGCGGCTGAAGCAGGCCGGCAACGCACTGATGACGCTGGTGGGCGGACGTGCCGTCCACCCGGTCAACGTCAAGGTGGGCGGCTTCTACCGGTTCCCCACCAGGGCCGAGCTGCGGGCCCTGCGGCCGCGGCTGCAGGGCGCCCTCGATGACGCGCTCGCAACCGTGACCATGGCCTCGGGCTTCGAGTTCCCCGATTTCGAGCAGGACCACGAGTACGTCTCCCTGCGCACCGACCACGACTACCCGATCGAGGCGGGGTCCTTCGTCACGAGCAGCGGCCACGCCTTCGGGGTCGACGCGTTCGGCGACTGGGTGGCCGAGGAGCACGTGGCGCACTCCAACGCGCTGCACGCGCGGCTGCGGGACGCCGGACCGTACGTCGTCGGGCCGCTCGCCCGCTACACGCTCAACCACGACCGGCTCCCGCCGACGGCCCGCCAGGCGGCCGACGCCGCGGGGCTCGGGGCGACCTGCCGCAACCCGTTCCGCTCCATCGTGGTGCGGGCCGTGGAGATCGTCGTGGCCTGCGAGGAGGCGCTGCGCATCATCGACGACTGGTCGGACGGCCCGGCCACCGACGCAGCCCCGGCCGTGGAGGTGCCGGCGCGCGCCGGCACCGGCCACGGCGCGACGGAGGCGCCCCGCGGGACGCTCTACCAGCGCTACGAGCTGGCCGCGGACGGCACCGTGGTCAGCGCGCAGATCGTGCCGCCCACCTCGCAGAACCAGGCCAGCATCGAGTCCGACCTGCGCGGCTTCGTGCAGGCCCGGCTGCACCTCGACACCGAGGAGCTGACCCGGCAGTGCGAGCAGGCGATCCGCAACTACGACCCGTGCATCTCCTGCGCCACCCACTTCCTCGACCTGACCGTGGACGAGGCATGAGCGCGCTCGTGGTCGGGATCGGCAACCCGTCGCGGGGCGACGACGCGGTCGGGCCGCTCGTGGCCGAGCGCGTCGCCCGGCTCGGGCTGGCGGACGTGGACGTGGTGACCCACGACGAGCCGCTGGCCCTGGTCGAGCACCTCGCCGGGCGCGACGACGTCGTGGTCGTCGACGCCGTGCGGAGCAGCCGCGGACGCCCGGGGACGGTGCACGTCATCCGGGTCGGCCCCGCCCCCCTGCACCGCGACCCCGTGGCGCTGGGCTCCCACGGGCTGGGCGTCGTCGAGGCGGTCGAGCTGGCCCGGGCGCTCGGGCGGCTCCCGCGCCGGCTCACGCTCGTCGGGATCGAGGCGGAGGGCGTCGAGGTGGGGGCAGCGGTGTCGGACCGGGTCCGCGACCGCCTCGAGGACGCCGTCCGCGCGGTGGTGGAGTCGCTGCGGGAGCGGGTGGACCGGTGAACGTCACCCCGATCCAGCTCGAGGACGTCCACGGGGCGCACAACTACCACCCGCTGCCGGTGATGGTCACGCACGGCGAGGGCGCGTGGCTGAGCGACGACGAGGGGCACCGCTACCTGGACTTCCTCGCGGCGTACTCCGCGCTGAACTTCGGGCACCGCCACCCCGCACTGGTGGCTGCGGCCAGGGAGCAGCTGGACCGCCTCACGCTGACCAGCCGCGCGTTCCACCACGACCAGCTCGGCCCCTTCTGCGCCGAGCTGTCGGCGCTGGCCGGCAAGGAGGTCGTGCTGCCGATGAACTCCGGGACCGAGGCCGTCGAGACCGCGCTCAAGGTGGCCCGCCGCTGGGGGCACGAGGTGAAGGGCATCCCGGATGGCACGGCGAGCGTGATCGTCATGGGCGGCAACTTCCACGGACGCACGATCAGCGTCGTCAGCTTCTCCGACGACCACGTGGCGAAGGCCCACTACGGGCCGTACACGCCAGGCTTCCGGTCCGTCCCGTACGGCGACGCGGAGGCGCTGGCCGCCGCCTTCGACGACACCACCGCGGCTGTGCTCGTCGAGCCGGTCCAGGGCGAGGCCGGCGTCATCCTGCCTCCTCCGGGCTACCTGGCCGAGGTCCGTCGCCTCTGCGTCGCGCACGACGCCCTCATGGTCGCCGACGAGATCCAGTCCGGGCTCGGGCGCACCGGCCGGACGTTCGCCTGCGACCACGAGTCGGTGGTCCCCGACGTCTACGTCCTCGGCAAGGCCCTCGGCGGCGGGATCGTCCCCCTCTCCGCGGTGGTCGCCGACCGCGACGTCCTCGGGGTCCTCACGCCCGGCAGCCACGGCAGCACCTTCGGCGGCAACCCGCTCGCGACCGCCGTCGGACGCGAGGTGATCAGGCTCCTGGAGACGGGGGAGCCCCAGCGCCGGGCCGCAGCCCTCGAGGGCACCCTGCGAGCGGGGCTCGAGCCGCTGGTCGGTCGCGGCGTGGTCGGCGTACGCGTGCGCGGCCTGTGGGCGGGCGTGGACCTCGACCCGGCGCTCGGCACCGGCCGTGACCTGTGCGAGGCGCTGGCGAGGCGAGGCGTGCTGGCCAAGGACACCCACGGGTCGTCGATGCGGATCTCGCCGCCGCTCACGATCGAGGAGCAGGACCTGGCGTGGGGGCTCGAGCAGCTGGCCGACGCGGTCGAGGAGCTGGCCGCCCGGCCCCCGCTGTCGAGAACTCAGTCCGGCTTGGCGTAGGCGGCGACGCCGGTGTCCAGCAGGACGCACGCCTCGTCGCCGACCGTCCAGGCGTCGTGGCCCGGCTCGATCAGCACGACGTCACCGGCGTTGATGGTGACCTCGGTGCCGTCGTCGTGCCGCACCAGCATCTGGCCGGAGAGGCAGAAGCCGGTGTGCCGGACCTGGCAGCTCTCGGTCCCGGCGATCGGCTTGACGTCCTCGGACCAGCGCCACCCGGCCTCGAAGACCCCGCGCCCGAGGGTGAAGTCACCCATGGTGACGACGTCCATGTGGCCGTGTGCCTTGAAGGGACGCGTCTCGTCGGGCGCGTCGATGTTGTGGGTGTCGATCGTTGCTGTTGTCATTCCTCCTCCTCGTGGTCACCCCCGGTGGCAGCCCAGCACGACCGGTCGAGGCGCTGACAGAGGCGAAAGCCCCGGGGACCCCGCGCCGCCGCGAGCTGCGGTCAGATCTCCTCGGGGAACATCTGGATCGCGCCGGAGGGGCACTCCGCGACGCAGAGGCCGCAGCCCTTGCAGTAGTCGAGGTCGATCAGATAGCTCTCGCCGGGCCGGCCGAGCTTGATCACCGCGTTGTCGGGACACACCCCGTAGCAGTTGTCGCACCCGAAGCAGTTGCCGCACGACATGCACCGCCGGGCCTCCAGGAGCGCAGTGGACTCGTCGTGGCCGAGCACGACCTCGTCGAAGGTGGACTCGCGCCGGGCCCGGTCCAGCACGGCGCGGTGCGACCGCGGGGCGTCGGCGTAGTACCAGGTGTTCAGGGTGTCGAAGGTGGCCGGGGCCGGGCGCGCGACCGGCTCCGGGGCGGCGCCGGAGAGCCACGCGTCGATGTGGCGCGCCGCTCGCTTGCCGTGGCCGATCGCGACGGTGACGGAGCGCTCGTAGGGCACCATGTCGCCGCCGGCGAAGATCCCCGGACAGCCGGTCATCAGGTCCGGCCCGACCGCGACCACGCCGTCGTCGACGACCAGGCCGGGCACGCCATCGAGCAGCGAGAGGTCCGTCTCCTGGCCGAGCGCCAGCACCAGCGAGTCCGCGTCGAGCTCGTCGAGCTCACCGGTGGGCTGAGGGAAGCCGGAGTCGTCGAGCTCCATCCGCTCCACGACCAGCTTGCCGGCGTCCACCTGCTTGATGGTGGTCAGCCACTTGAAGAGCACGCCCTCGTCCTCGGCCTCGGCGAGCTCGGACTCGTGGGCGGGCGCCCGATCCTGCGTGCGCCGGTAGACGACGACCGCCTCGGAGGCGCCGAGCCGCTTGGCGGTGCGGGCCGCGTCCATGGCGGTGTTGCCGCCGCCGTAGACCGCGACCTTCCGGCCCAGCAGCGGCTTCTCGCCCGTCTCCAGGTCTCGCAGCATGTCCACCGCGTCGAGCACGTGGGCGGCCGAGCCGGCCGGGATGTAGGTGCGCCTCCCGAGCTGGGCGCCCACGGCGAGGAACACCGCGTCGTACTCGTCCTTGAGCGCCATCAGGTCCGTCACCTTGGCGTCGAGCTCGAGGGTGACCCCGAGGTCGAGGATGCGCCGGACCTCGGCGTCCAGCACGTCGCGGGAGAGGCGGTAGCGGGGGATCCCGAACCGCATCATGCCGCCGGCCATCGGGCCGGCCTCCCGGATCGTGACGGTGTGGCCGCGGCGGGCGAGGTGGTACGCCGCGGACAGGCCGGACGGCCCGGCACCGACGACGAGGACGTGCCTGCCGGTCGGCGGCACGTCGACCGAGACCGTCCAGCCCTGCCGGATGGCCTCGTCCCCGACGAACCGCTCGACGGAGTTGATCCCGACGGCCTCGTCGAGCTGTCCGCGGTTGCATGCGGTCTCGCACGGGTGGTAGCAGACCCGGCCCATGATCGCCGGGAACGGGTTGTCCTCCATGATCCGCCGCCAAGCGCGCTCGTAGCCGGCGCCGCCCTCCTCACCCTCGTAGAGCCAGCCCTGGATGTTCTCCCCGGCCGGGCAGGCGTCGTTGCACGGCGGCATCCGGTTCGTGTAGACCGCGCGCTCGGTGCGCCACGAGCCGGTCTTGTTGGCACGGCTGGAGCCGATGTCGAGGGTGATCGCGAAGGGCTTCTCCATCACGCGTCCCCTCCGGGAGGAGCCCGAAGCGGGCGATGTTGCGGTCGGCGCTCGCCTGCAGCCGCGCCACGCTGTCGGGCCGACCGGGATCGCCGAAGAGATGGGCGTAGCGCCGCTGGGGGCGCAGGTAGTCCTCGACCGGGACCTGCCTGCGGATCCTGGACACCTCGGTCACCTCGCCGCGCTCGGCCTCGAAGACCGGGAACATGCCGGTCTCCTTGACCAGCCGGGCGAGCTTGATGGTGTCGGCGGAGGCCGCGCCCCAGCCGAGCGGGCAGGGCACGAAGACGTGCAGGTAGCGGGCGCCGCGGAAGCTCATCGCCCGCTCGACCTTGTACTCCAGGTCGCGCAGCTCGGCGACGGTCGCGGTGGCGACGTACGGGATCTCGTGGGCCATCGCGATGAGCGGGACGTTCTTGCCCTGGCCGAAGGCGTTGCCGGGCTCGGGACCCAGCGCCTTGGTGTTGGCGGTGGTCGCGGCGGGCGGGGTGGCGCCGGACCGCTGGACGCCGGTGTTCATGTAGCCCTCGTTGTCGTAGCAGACGAAGAGGACGTCGTCGTTGCGCTCGAACATCCCCGACAGCGTGCCGAAGCCGATGTCGACGGTGCCCCCGTCGCCGGCCTGGCCGATGACCCGGATGTCGTCGCGGCCCCTGGCCCGCAGCGCTGCCGCCACCCCGGCGGCGACGGCCGGCCCGTTGCCGAACAGCGAGTGCAGCCACGGAAGCTGCCACGACGACTCGGGGTAGGGGGTCGAGAACACCTCGAGGCACCCCGTCGAGTTCACGGCCAGGAGCTTCCCGTCCGTGGCGCGCATCGCGCGTCGAGCACGTAGCGCGCCCCGAGCGCCTCGCCGCAGCCCTGGCAGGCCCGGTGGCCCGAGGTGAGCGAGTTGGAGCGGCCCATCCGGGCCTGCACCGAGCGCTGCTCGGGGTCGAGGAGCCGGTTGCCGGCGACGAAGGTGCCGGTCTGGTAGAGCTTGATCTCCTGGAACGCCACGGTCGTCTCCTACTCGTAGGCGCCGGACGCGACGGTGCCGATGTCGCGCAGCATGTGCTCCGCGTGCGGCCCCGGCCGCTTGCCGCGACGGGACCTCTCGAGCTCGCGCTGGACGAGGGCCAGGTCGAGGTCGAGGAAGTGCAGCCGCTGCGGGTCGACCCGCCCGGCGAGCACGTCGTCGAGGAGCCCGCGCAGGGATGCGCGAGTGACGGGGCGGCCGCCGAGGCCGGCCACGACGTCGTACACCTCGACCGGGAGGCCGCGGGTGGCGTCCCGGGTGTTCTGGCCCACGATGCCGCCGGCCCCGACCGCGAACGCCTTCTCGACGACGACCACGCGGGTCGCCTGGCTGAGCGCCTCGCGCACCTCGGCGACGGGCCACGGGCGGAAGCAGGTGATGCCGAGGACGCCGACGGGGACGCCCTCGTCCGCAGGCCGTCGACGACCTCCTCGATCGTGCCGAGCACCGAGCCGAGGGCGACGACGACGGTCTCGGCGTCGTCGAGCCGGTAGGGCTTGAGCAGCCCGCCGGAGCTGCGGCCGAACGCCTCGCGGAAGTCGTCGGCGATGAGCGGGATCTCGTCGAGCGCGGCCATCTGCTTGGCGTGCATGAGGTACTTCACCTCCGCGAAGGCCTCCGGCCCGACCATGGCGCCGATCGTCACCGGGTCCTCGGGGTCCAGCACCTGCTGCGGGACGAACGACGGCAGGAACGCGTCCACCTGCTCCTGGGTGGGCAGGTCGACCTGCTCGAAGGCGTGGGTGAGCACGAAGCCGTCCATGCACACCATCACGGGCACGAGAGGTACTCGGCCAGCCGGTAGGCCTGGATGTGCAGGTCCAGCGCCTCCTGGTTGGACTCGGCGTAGAGCTGGATCCAGCCGGAGTCGCGCATCGACATGGCGTCGGAGTGGTCGTTCCAGATGTTGATCGGCGCGCCGATGGCGCGGTTGGCCACCGTCATCACGACTGGCAGCCCGAGGCCCGAGGCGTTGAAGAGCGCCTCGGCCATGAACAGCAGGCCCTGCTCGACGTGGCCGTGTAGGTGCGGGCGCCGGCGCCGGAGGCGCCGATGCAGGCCGACATCGCGCCGAACTCGGACTCGACCATGAGGTACTCGCAGGGGGTGAGCTCGCCGGTGCGGACCCGGTCGGAGGGACTCCACGATGTGCGTCTGCGGCGAGATGGGGTACGCCGCGATCACCTCCGGCCGGCACAGCGTGACGGCGCGGGCCACGGCCTGCGAGCCCTCGATCTGGCTAAGCACCGGCCACCCTCCCGCCTGCCGTAGACCCCAGCGACCTGCGGACGTGCTCGTGGGCGGCCCGGGCGGCCCGGGCGTTGCCGACGCCCACCTCGCCCGGGAACCGGTCGCTGATCGCGTCGCACACCGCGCCGAGCGACACCTGGCCGGTGAGCGCGGCGAACGCACCGAGCAGGGCCGCGTTGGGCAGCGGGCGACCGAGGTGCTCGCGCGCCAGCTCGGTGGCGGGCACGGTGACCACGTGGTCGCGCCTGAGCCCGTCGACGAGGTCCCCGAGCCCGAGCTCCTCGAGGGTGCGCGAGGTGTTGAGCACCAGGAAGCCGTCCGGCTTGAGCCCGGCGAACAGGTTGACCTGGTGGAGGAGCGTCGGGTCCTGGACGATCAGCGCGTCCGGGTCGGTGATCGGCTCACGGAGCCGGATCGCCCGGTCGTCGATGCGGCAGAACGACACGACCGGCGCGCCGGTGCGCTCGGACCCGAAGGTCGGGAACGCCTGAGCGTGGCGGCCCTCGTCGAACGCCGCCACGGACAGCAGCTCGGCCGCGGTGACGGCACCCTGGCCCCCGCGACCGTGGATGCGAACAGCGAACATCGCGGCCTCCTCTCCACGGAGGCTAGGTGCTGGCCCGGGGCGCGCTTAGGGCCGTTGGGCCCGGTCCCGGAGGACGGTGCGGCCCCACGAGATCGGGCCGTGCGGGCGATGAAAGGATGCGCCCGTGACGATCATTGCGGCAGCGGACGGTTCGGCGCTCGGCAACCCAGGTCCCGCCGGCTGGGGCTGGTACGTCGACGAGACCTGCTGGGCGGCGGGCGGCTGGGCCCACGGGACGAACAACAAGGCCGAGCTCACGGCGGTGCTCGACCTGCTGCAGCAGACCGCCCACCTCGCCGACGACCTGCTCGTCTACTGCGACAGCACCTACGTGATCAACTCGGTCACCAAGTGGATGGCCGGCTGGAAGCGCCGCGGCTGGAAGAAGGGCGACGGCAAGCCGGTGCTCAACGTCGAGATCATGAAGGCCCTCGACGAGGCGATGTCCGGCCGCCGGGTGAAGTTCGCCTGGGTGAAGGGCCACTCGGGCCACCCGCTCAACGAGGCGGCCGACCGCCTGGCCAACGGCGCGGCTGCGTCGTGGAAGGGCGGCGTGGCTCCGGCTCCGGGCCCGGGCTTCGAGGGCGCCGTGACGCGCCACCCCGAGGAGTTCCCCGCCGCGTCGTACGACGAGCCGGACCTGTTCAGCGGCCTCTGAGCGCCCCCACGCCGTCGACGGCCCCCTCGCTCGGCCCTTCGCCCTGACCCGTCGGCATCAGCCCCCACCGAGACCGGCGTCCCGGGCCTTGACGATGGCGGCCGACCGGTCGGACACCTGCAGCTTGGTGAAGATGTTGGAGACGTGGTTGCGCACGGTCTTGAGGCTGATCATCAGCTCGTGCGCGATGGTGGCGTTGCCCTTGCCGGCGGCGACCAGGTCGAGCACCTCTCGCTCCCGCTCGGTCAGTGACGGGAACGCGGCGGGTGCCGAACCGGGGCCGGTCGCGAAGTGCGCGATCACCCGCCGTGCGACCTCGGGACCGAAGATCGCCTCCCCGGCGGCGGCAGCCCGGATCGCGCGCACGATCTCGTCCTGCTCGGCACCCTTGAGCAGGTAGCCGAGTGCGCCGGCCCGCATCGCCGCGAACACCGAGTCGTCGTCCTCGAACATGGTGAGGACGACGACGGCCACGCCGGGCGAGCTGCGGGTGATCCGGCGGGTCGCCTCGAGGCCGTCCAGGCCGGGCATCCGCAGGTCCATCAGGATCACGTCGGGGGACAGCTCCTCCGCGAGCTCGATCGCGCGCTGTCCCGTCTCTGCCTCCCCGACGAGCTCCACGCCGTCGAGGCCCTGCAACATCAGGTCCAGCCCCCGGCGGAACGCCGGGTGGTCATCGGCCACGAGCACGCGGGTCACGCGAGTGCCTCCACGTCGGCCCGGGCCGCTCCGTGCTGCCCGATCGGCAGCACGGCCCGGACCAGCAGGCCGCCCTCGGCACGGTTGGCGATGGTGCAGCTGCCGCCGAGCTCGGCCGCTCGTTCCTGCATCGAGCTCCAGCCGACCCCTCGGCCGGTCGCGGCGTCCGTGCCGCGACCGTTGTCGGCGACCGTCAGCTCGAGGCGGTCGTCGACCCTGACCTCGATCCGGCACCGTGTTGCCCCGGCGTGGCGGGCGACGTTGGCCATCGCCTCGGACGCGATCCGGAACACGGCGACCTCGACCGCTGCGGGCAGCGGGGGCATCGGATCCGGTCCGGCGAACTCGGTGGTGAACCCCGCGGAGAGGGCCGCTGCCCGCTGACGGATCGCCGGGAGCAGGCCCACCTCGTCGATCGCGGGGGGCCTGAGGTCGTCGACGACCCGTCGTACCTCGGCGATCGCGTCCCGCACCTCGTCACGCGCCTCGGCGAGGAGGGCGGACCGCTCGGCACCGTCGGCGCGGGACTGGGCTGCGTTCAGCTTGAGCACGATCGCGGCCAGCGACGGACCGACCCCGTCGTGCAGGTCCTGGCGGAGCCGACGCCGTTCCTCCTCGCGACCGGCCACGATCCGCGCCCGGGACTCGCGCAGCTGCTGTCCCTGCCGTTCGGAGCGGACCAGCACCGCGGCGTATCTCGCCAGGTCCCGGAGCAGGGACAGGTCCGCCGTGGAGAGCCGCCGGCCCGGAGGGACCTCCACCGCCAGGTCGCCGAGCTGCTCGCCCCGGTGCACCAGCGGCGTCCGGACCACGCACGCGTCGGCATCCTCGTCGCCGGTGACGACCCGGACCCGGTCGACGTGCAGCGCCTCGGCGACCGCCTCGGTGACCGCCGCGCCCAGCGACTCGGGGCCGGCGGCGTCCGCGCGGTCCGCGAGCAGCCGCAGGGCCCGGTTCGGCTCCGAGCGGTAGCCGTACACCCAACGCTCGACCCGCTGCCGCAACCAGGAGTACGCCGGCTGCACGGCGACCGCGACCACGGCGACCGCGACGAGGCCGCCCGCGCTGCTGTTGCCACCGAGCCGTTCGGCGACCAGGAGCAGCAGCGCATAGAGAGCGACCACCCCGACCACCAGGCTCCCGTAGGTGAGAGTCCGGCTCAGCACGACCTGGATGTCGAAGAGGCGATGACGGAGGATCGCGATCGCGATGGTGACCGGGAGCCAGACACCGACCAGCGTGAGCGTGAGATCGGTGAGCCACCCATGGTCGCCCAGCACGAAGTGGTTCGCCCAGACGACCAGCAGGCCGATCGGCACCGCGAGGGAGCCCCAGACCAGCCACAGCAGCTGCACCCTCACCTCGCCGGCCGAGCCACGCAGCCGGCTGCGGATGGCGACCGCGGACCCGAAGAAGAGTGCCACCACCAGCGCCAGGCCGATCGAGCCGAGCAGGCCGGAGACCAACGGCGGCAGCCACGCGAGCGGGGGAGCCCGACCGCCGTGTTCCTGTCGGAACCCTGACCGGTCACCGGCGGCGCCGACCAGGAAGAGCACCGCCCCGAGGAGCCCGGTCAGCACCCACCTCCGCCAACGGTCGCTGAGCGGATACCCGTCGGGCAGGAGGTAGGCGATCAGCACCAGCCACAGGAAGAGGAAGATCCAGCTCCCGGAGAGCAGCTGGTCAGCGACCAGGCCCGCCGTGCTGGTGCTGGTCGTCCGAGAACCCCCGAGCAGCAGGCCGACCGACACTCCCTGGGCCACCAGCAGCCAGCCGATCCGCACCTGGCCGGCGCGGACGACGAGGAGCCCGAGCACGACCGGGATGGCCGTCGACAGCGCGACGGCTGCGTAGAACATGCGTTCAGTCTCCCGTCCGCAGAGGCTCACGTCACCCGTCCCGGGAACACTTCCCGGGCGACCCGGGACTCCGGCACCGTGCCCCCGGGTCGGCAGCCCGGCGACCGTTGCCGGGTCGGCGAGAGCCGCCGACCACCTGTCAGAAGGGAGCGGAGAGATGCCGCTCAGCACGTTCGAAAGGTTCCTCCCCTGGACCGGAGCCATCGCCGGGCTCGCCTGGATCGGCCAGGCGTCCCTGTTCCACCTCGACGCCGCGGACAGTCCGGGGAAGGCGACCACGGCCACGATCCACGACCACCTGGCCCTCAACTACGCCGCGGTGGGCTGCCTGGTCGTCATGGGCATCGCCCTGGTGTTCTTCGCGTCCGCGCTCCGCAGCCGGCTGCGGTCGGCCGAGGCAGGCGAGGCGACCTACTCCAGCATCGCGTACGGCGGGCTGCTGCTCGCCTCGGCCGGGCTCTCCCAGATGGTGATGTGGAGCTGGGGACTGATCAACGGGGCTGCCGACGCCAAGGACGACGCCGCCCTGCACGTCCTCAGCTTCGTGGGCTACTTCGGCTTCGCCGGCATGGGCATCGGCCTGGCGACGACGTTGCTCGCGACCGGCCTCGCGGGCCTCGGCAACGCGGTGCTCCCGCGGTGGTTCGCGATCGTCACGCTCGTGATGGGGGCACTCAGCGCCCTGGGTGCCGCCGGGATCCCTCCGGGCGGGCTGGTGAACTACCTGTTGCTCCCGTTCTGGCTGATCGGCACCGCGGTCATCCTCGCCCGCAGGCAGGCCAGGCCCACCGCCGCAGCGACCCCCGTCGAGGCCCAGCGCATCGCGTGACTCCGCCGCCGGGAAGGGGCGGCCGGGAGAGGATCAGAAGACGGTCCAGTCCGAGTACGTGGTGAAGGCGTCCAGCGCCGCCAACCCCGCTGCCGAGCTGCCGCTGGGTCCCAACGTCGGGCTCCACACGCAGGCGACACCTCGGTCGGGGATGACGGCCAGGATGCCGCCGCCGACGCCGCTCTTGGCCGGCAGGCCGACCCGGTAGGCGAAGTCGCCGGCCGAGTCGTAGGTGCCACAGGTGAGCATCACGGCATTCACCCGCTTCGCCTCCCGCTCGCTGAGCAGCCGGGTCGCGTCCGAGAGCACGCCGTCGCGGGCCAGGAAGAGCCCGGCGAGGGCCAGCTCGCGGCAGGTCATCGAGAGTGCGCACTGCGCGACGTACTGCTCGATCACCCGGTCGACGGGACACTCCAGGTTGCCGTAGCTGGCGAGCAGGTGAGCGAGCGCCGAGTTGCGGTGCCCGGCCTCGAGCTCCGACCGGGCGACGTCCGGGTCCATGTCCACGTCGCCGCGGCCGCTCTCCCGACGCATCAGGTCGCGGAGCGTGCCGAACGCGTCGCCGGTCAGCGACTGCAGCCGGTCGGTGACGACGAGGGCTCCCGCGTTGATGAACGGGTTGCGGGGGCGCCCCGCCTCCTGGTCGAGCTGGAGCAAGGAGTTGAACGGGTTGCCCGACGGCTCGCGCGACACCCGTTCCCAGATGCGCTCTCCCTCGGCGGCGATCACCAGCGCGAGCGTGAAGACCTTGCTGATGCTCTGCACCGAGAACGGCACGTCCGCGTCGCCCACGGCGTACACCTCGCCGTCGCAGGAGGCGACCGCCATCCCGAACTGGAGCGGATCCACAGCCGCCAGGCCGGGGATGTACTCGGCGACCCGGCCGCTGCCCACCTCGGGGGCGGCGGCCTCCTGCGCGCGCACCAGGGCGTCCTCGATCTCCACGGCCGTCATCCTCGCGCAGGCAGGGTCGAGCCGTCGGGCCGGGCTCCGGACGCAGGTGGCAGGCTCCCCAAGGAGCTGCCGAGGACGCCGCTCCGCGCGAGCCGGCGCCGGGCGGGCCACCCCGTCTAGGGGACACGCCGGGTCCGATGGCATGCTGTCTGGCCGCTGTGCCCTGGACGGGGCGGCGGACACGCCGGGAGGGTCGGATGAGCGAGGTCGCGGGTGAGCTGGCGCGCGTGCGTCGCGCGTTCGAGCAGCCGACGCTGACCCTGCTGCACCAGCGGCAGGCCCCGGTGGTCATCGCGGTCTTCCGGTCCGCCTTCGGACGCGACAACAAGCCGATCCCGACCGCCCGGCTGCACGCGCAGGTCGAGGACCACCTCGCGCAGCTGCGCCTGGCGGGGGAGACCGAGCTGCCCGCCGGCAGCGGTCGCGACATCTGCCAGCGATGGATGCGCGGGCAGTGGCTGGTCCGGGCCCTGGACGACGCCGGACAGGAGGTCTACACGCTGACCTCCCATGCCCAGCAGGCCCTGGAGCTGGTCAAGACGCTCTCGCGCGACCGGGCCACGCTCAGCGAGCACCGGATCGCGACCATCCTCAACACCGTGCGCCGGTTCAACAGCGAGGCCAACCCCGACCGGTCTGCCCGCGTCGCCATCCTGAACGCCGAGATCGCCCGGCTCGGCGCGGAGCGGGACCGACTCGTCGACGGCGCGGAGATGGACGCCCCGTCCGAGGACTACATGCTGGAGGGGTTCACCGAGCTCCAGCTGCTGATCTCCGCGCTGCCCAGCGACTTCGCGCGCGTCGAGGAGCGCTTCGCCGAGATCCGGGCCGGAATCCTGGCGTCGTTCCGCTCCGAGGACCGGCCGGCCGGGGAGGTGATCGACGCCTACCTCGCCCGGGCGGACTCGCTGATGACGGCGACCCCCGAGGGCCGTGCCTTCGAGGGGGCGTTCGCGCTGCTGCGTGACGACGCGATGGTCGCGCAGCTGCGTGACGACCTGGGCGCGCTGCTCGACCACCCCGTGTCCGACGGGCTCCTGGCCGACGGCGACCGGGCGGAGCTGCGGGGCACGGTTCGACTGATCCGCGACGGCCTGGACCGGGTGCTCTCGCAGCGCTCGCGGGTCACCTCGACGCTCAAGGACTACATCGTCGCCCACGACGCGGTCCGCGACCGCGAGCTGGAGCAGACCCTGCGGCAGATCGAGTCCGAGGTCATGGGCTGGATGGCCACCACCGGCCCGCGGGCGAGCGTCGACCTGCCGCTGCTGCCGGCACGGGTGGACGTCGAGCACTTCCGGGAGCGCTTCCACGACCCGGCCGACGACGTCGCCCCGACCCGACTGGTGGACACCCCCGCCAGCGTCGACGCGCCACCGTCCCTCGCCACGGTGCTGGCCCAGGGCGGGCCGTCCATCTCGGTCCTGCGACAGCGGCTCGACGAGGCGCTCGCCTCGCTGGATCCCGCAGCGTCCCTGGGCGAGGTGTTCGAGTCGCTCGAGCCCGCGCTGCGGCGCCCCGTCGAGATCTTCGGCCTGCTCCACCTCGCGGCCGACCGCGAGCTGCCGGCGGAGACGGTGCTGGAGCGCTACCGCGCCCTGCGACCCGACGGCTCGCAGCGGACCTTCGCGGTGCCGAGGGTGCCGCTCGACGACCCCGACCTCACGGCCCGGACCGAGGAACCACGATGAACACGATCCAGGACCAGCAGGACCGCACCGCGCCCGACGAGCTCGGCCCCGACGGCCCCGACGGGTTCGCCGCGCTCGACCCCGACGACCCCGAGCGTGAGGCCACCACCTCCGTCTCGCTGTTCGAGGGCGACGAGGGCGGGCTGGAGTACGCCGAGCGTCGTGCGCTCGTCGCGCTGCTCAAGCAGCGCTTCATCAGTGCGCGGACCCACCCGCGCGACTGGCGGGCCCTGACCGAGAACGAGCGGGTCATCCGGGCGCGGCTCAACGACCTCTTCCTCGAGCTGCAGATCGACCCCGTCCGCGAGGTCGCGTGGAAGCGGCAGGCCGTCTCCGAGACCGGCCAGAAGTTCCCCACCCTGCTGTACGACGCCGCGTGGAGCCGCGAGGAGACGATCGTGCTGGTCCACCTGCGCGACCGCTTCCGGGCCGCCACCGCTGCCGGTGAGGGGCGGGTCTACGTCGACCGCGAGGACGTCGTCGACTACGTCGCCGGCTTCCGCCCGCCGCACGCCACGGACGTGGCCGGTGACGAGAAGCGCGCCCGCAACGCCGTGGCCAACGTCAACCGGGCCGGGCTGCTCATCGGCGCACCCACCGACGACCGCTACGAGATCAGCGAGGCCATCGAGCCGCTGCTGCCGCTCGAGCTGCTCAAGGAGCTGCTGGTGAGCCTGCAGCGGACCAACGACCCCGAAGCTGCCACGGAGGACGACCCGCTGTTCGGGGACGAGACCCAGGCCGACCAGCGCCACGACGAGGAGGACTGAGCATGTCGACCGACACCGAGCTCAACCCCGAAGCCGAGCTGGACGATGAGGGCATCGAGCCCGCGGAGGAGGGCGAGGGCCTCTTCGCCCCGGGCGTGGTCGCGACGCCCTCGGACGACACCCTGCAGTGGCGCGCGGAGCTGCTGCAGCTGGTCAACTGGGGCGGCTTCTCCGGCCGGGTCCGGGTCGACCTGCACGGTGACGCCACGATGATCTCCGGCGCCTCGGGCGTCGGGAAGAGCACCGTGCTCGACGCCTACACGGCGCTGGTCATGCCATCGGACACCAAGTTCAACGGCGCCTCCAACGACGCCGTCGCCGGCCGGGCCCGCAGCGCCGGGCAGCGCAACCTGCTGTCCTACCTGCGTGCGCCGTCGACGTGATCGACGACCCGCGGACCGGGCGACCGGTCGAGTCGCTGCTGCGAGGACGCAACAGCGACACGTGGGGCGCGGTCGCGATGACGTTCGTCAACGACCAGCAGCGCCGGTTCACCGCGCTGCGCACCTACTACGTCCCGCGCCGGGCCACCCGCTCCAGCGAGGTGCAGATGCAGCTCGCCACGCTCGACGCCCCGGTCGACCTGGCGAGCCTCGAGGCGGCCGTCCGGACCGCTTCCACGCCAACACCCTCAAGAAGCTCTACCCGGGTGTCCGGGTGCATCGCACGTACGCCGAGTACGCCGCGGTCCTGCACGCCCGGCTCGGCATCGGGGCCAACGGCGACGGCGCGAAGGCGCTGCGCCTGCTCTCGCGGATCCAGGCCGGTAACCAGGTGCGCAGCGTCGACGAGCTCTACAAGGAGATGGTGCTCGAGCGGCCGACGACGTTCGCCGCCGCGGACCGCGCCGTCGAGCACTTCGACGACCTCGAGTCGGCGTACACCGCCATGCGGACCGAGGAGCAGAAGCAGGAGCTCCTCGCGCCCATCACCGACCTGCACGACCGCAAGGCCGCCGCGCTGGCGAGCACCCGGGAGCTCGACGCCTTCGGTGTGGCCGCGACGGGGGACACCCCGGTCCGGCTCTGGCTCCTCCGCACCCACGCCCGGCTCCTCGGCGCCGCGGTGGAGGCCAACCGGCAGGGCCGCACCCGTCTTGCCGACGAGCTGCAGGCGAGCGCCCGCGCCGTGACCGCGCTCGACACCGACCTCGAGGCGGCCAAGGACGAGCACCGGTCCGCCGGCGGCGCGAGCCTGGAGCGGCTCGCCGCCGACATCGAGCGGGAGCAGGTGCTGCGCGAGGAGAGGGTCGGCCGGCGGGGCGGCCTCCTGGACCGGATGGCCCCGCTGCTGGACCTCGAGGCCTTCGGCCCCGGCGAGGACGAGCGGGGCCTGGGGTCCCGCGAGGAGTTCACCGAGCTGGTCGCGCGGGCCGGGCACTGGCTGGCGGAGCACCCGCGTGAGGCCGAGGCGCTGGTCGCCCGGCGCGACGAGGTCATGGGCTCGCGCTACCCGCTGCTGGCCCGCCGCAAGGAGCTGGAGAACGAACGCGCCTCGCTGGAGGGACGGTCCGGCCGGTCCCCGAGCAGCTGCACGCGCTGCGCAGCGAGGTGGCGAGGGCCAGCGGGCTGCCGGTGACGGACCTGCCGTTCGTCGCGGAGCTGGTCGACGTCGCGCCCGAGGAGTCGCGCTGGCGCCTGGCGATCGAGACCGTGCTGGGCTCCAGTGCCCGGCTGATGCTCGTGCCGGCCGACCGGCTCGAGGACTTCTCGGCGGCGATCGACTCGCTCCGGCTGCGCGGGCGCCTGACCTTCTCGGGGGCCGAGCTCGACCTGCCCGCGCCCGCAGCCCCCGACCGGGACCACGTCGCCGGCAAGCTGCTCTTCCAGGACTCGCCGTTCCGCGGCTGGGTGCAGAAGCACGTGGCGGAGCCCGCGCGCAACGCGCTCTGCGTGGAGTCGGCCGACGGGCTCGCCGGGGGTGGCTTCCGGGTCACGCTGGCCGGGCAGACCCGCTCCGGGCGGCGCGGCTCGCACGGGCGCGGCGAGCGCCGCAACATCATCGGCTTCAGCAACGCCGACTCGCTCGCCGAGATCGACGAGGAGCTCGACGGCATCGAGGAGTCGCTGACCGGTCTCGACGAACGGCTCCAGGAGGTCGAGATCGCGACCCGGCTGCTCGACCAGCGCCGGGCGGCGTACGACGCGGTCCGCAGCCACGGCTTCGACGACCTCGACGTGGCCTCCTGTGACGCCCGGATCGCGGACCTCGAGCGGCGACGCGACGAGATCCTGTCCGCGGACGACCGGCTCAACACGCTCGAGCAGCACATCGGCGCGCTCGAGGCACAGCTGGAGGAGGCTCGCCGCCACCGCTACCAGCTCGGCGAGGAGAAGGCCCGGCTCGACGCCGAGCACGGTGAGCTGGTCGAGGACGAGGACCAGGTCACCGACGAGCTCGAGCGGATCGAGCGGGCCGGGCGCGTGGTCCTCGACGACGAGCAGGCGTCGCGGCTCGACGAGGAGTTCGCCGCCGCGGCCGCACCGGACGACCCCGCCGACCTGGCCCGGTTCCACGAGAACGCCGGACGCCTCCAGGCCCGGCTGAACGCCGCCGTCTCCGCCCCCAGGTCGAGGTCGAGCACGCCGACCGGGAGCTGGCCGGCATCTTCCGGGCCTACCAGCTCCAGTGGGAGGACCCGAACCTCGGCACCGGCGCCGACTCCTACCCCGACTTCGCGCGGATCCTCACCGACATCGAGGCCACCGGCCTGGCGCAGCGCCGCTCGGAGTGGCGCCGCCGGCTGACCGAGTGGAGCGGACGGACAGGACCTGGTGCCGCTCGCCGGTGCCATGTCGGCGTCGGTGGAGGAGATCGAGGACCGGCTCGAGCCGATCAACGCCATCCTGCGGCGGCTGGAGTTCGGCGCCGAGAAGGACCGTCTCCGGATCCGGTTGCGGCGGCTCGCGCCGGCGCACGTGCAGGTGTTCGTCCGCGACCTGCGCGAGCTGTCCCGCGGCACCACCCGGGACCTCGACGAGGAGCAGATGGAGGCGCGCTTCGCGCAGCTGCGTCGCTTCATGGACCAGCTCCGCCGGCCCGAGCACGTCTACGACGGTGACCGCGGCTCCGAGCGGGACCGGCTGCTCGACGTACGCCGTCACGTGGAGATCAGCGCCGAGCGCTACGACCGGCTCAGCGGCGAGCTGAAGGCGACCTACCGGACGCTGGGGGAGAAGAGCGGCGGGGAGAGCCAGGAGCTGGTGGCCTTCATCGTCGGCTCGGCCCTGCGGTTCCGGCTCGGCGACGAGATGCGCTCGCGGCCCCGGTTCGCACCGGTCTTCCTGGACGAGGGCTTCGTCAAGGCGGACTCGGAGTTCGCGGGCCGCGCCGTACGGGCGTGGAAGGGGCTGGGCTTCCAGCTGATCATCGGAGTGCCGCTGGACAAGGTGACCGGCCTCGAGCCGCACATGGACGAGCTGCTGCTGATCACCAAGCACACCGAGACCCACCTGGCCTCGATCCACCGGATCACCGACGCCGAACGCGGGACGGCGGAGATCGCGGAGTCCCCGACTCCCTGACTGCCGCGAAACTGGGTCGACCCTGACGGCTGACCCGTGGACCGGGTTGTGCGCACGATGACCGGTGGGGCCACATGGCCGTGACCCGGGGACACGTGCAAGGGCGGTGGGCAGATGACGAGCGTGGCAGAGCCCCAGACGCAGGCGGACGAGGGTGTGGTCCACATCCTCTGGATGAACGGTGGCCTCAGCTGCGACGGCGACTCGGTCGCGCTGACGGCGGCGACCCAGCCGAGCATCGAGGAGATCGTGCTCGGTGCCCTGCCGGGGCTGCCGAAGATCGCCGTGCACTGGCCGCTGATCGACTTCGAGTGCGGGCCCGAGCAGGGTGCCGACAACTTCATCGAGTGGTGGCACAAGGCCGACCGCGGCGAGCTCGAGCCCTTCGTGCTGGTCGTCGAGGGGTCGATCCCCAACGAGGCGATCAAGGACGAGGGCTACTGGTGCGGCTTCGGCAACAACCCGCTGACCGGGCAGCCGATGACCACCTCGGAGTGGCTCGACCGGCTGGCTCCGCGTGCGACGGCCGTGATCGCGGTCGGCACCTGCGCGACGTACGGCGGGATCCACGCGATGTCCGGCAACCCGACCGGCGCGATGGGCGTGCCCGACTACCTCGGCTGGGACTGGAAGTCCAAGGCCGGGCTGCCGATCGTGTGCGTGCCCGGCTGCCCGATCCACCCCGACAACCTCTCGGAGACGATCACCTACCTGCTCTACCAGGTCGCGGGCCAGGCCCCGATGATCCCGCTGGACGAGGCGCTGCGGCCTCGCTGGCTCTTCGGCGCCACCGTGCACGAGGGCTGCGACCGGGCGGCTACTACGAGCAGGGTGACTTCGCCACCGAGTACGGCTCGGAGAAGTGCATCGTCAAGCTCGGCTGCTGGGGTCCCGTGGTCAAGTGCAACGTCCCGAAGCGGGGCTGGATCAACGGCGTCGGCGGCTGCCCCAACGTCGGCGGCATCTGCATCGGCTGCACCATGCCCGGCTTCCCCGACAAGTTCATGCCGTTCATGGACGAGCCGCCCGGCGCGAAGCTCTCCTCGAAGGGCAGCGCCGTCTACGGGATGGCGGTCAAGCGGCTGCGCGGCCTGACGCAGGCCACCCTCGACAAGGAGCCCCGCTGGCGGACCCGGGGCCGCGAGCTCAAGACGGGCTTCCAGAAGACCTGGTGAGGAGCGGATCGCGATGACCATGACCGAACCCCGCAAGACGTCCTCCACGGACACCGACGTCGTCGAGATGTCGTGGGACCCGGTGACCCGCATCGTCGGCAGCCTGGGCATCTACGCCTCGATCGACTTCAAGCAGAAGGAGGTCCGCGAGTGCACAGCACGTCGTCGATCTTCCGCGGCTACGCCTCTTCATGCAGGGCAAGGACCCGCGTGACGCGCACTTCATCACCAGCCGGATCTGCGGCATCTGCGGCGACAACCACGCGACCTGCTCGGTCTACAACCAGAACATGGCCTACGGCATCGCCCCCGCCGCACCTGGGGGAGTGGATCATCAACCTCGGCGAGGCCGCGGAGTACATGTTCGACCACAACATCTTCCAGAGAACCTGGTCGGGGTGGGACTACTGCGAGCGGATGGTCAAGGAGACCAACCCCGGCGTGCTGGAGCGGGCCAACACCACCGAGGCGCCGAACGCCGGCATCCACGGCTACCGCACCATCGGGCGACATCATGCGCGCCCTCACCCGCTCGAGGGCGATTTCTACCGCGAGGCTCTGCACGTCAGTCGCTACACCCGCGAGATGTTCTGCCTCATGGAGGGCGGCACGTGCACCCCTCGACGCTCTACCCGGGCGGCGTGGGCACGACGGCGACCATCCAGCTGTTCACCGACTACCTCACCCGGCTGATGCGCTACGTGGAGTTCATGAAGAAGGTCGTGCCCCTGCACGACGACCTCTTCGACTTCTTCTACGAGGCACTGCCCGGCTACGAGCACGTCGGCGAGCGGCGGATCCTGCTCGGCTGCTGGGGCAGCCTGAACGACCCGGCGTACTGCGACTTCCGCTACCAGACCATGTCGGAGTGGGGAAGCGGATGTTCGTGACCCCCGGCGTGGTCGTCGACGGCACGCTCGTCACCAACGACCTGGTGGACATCAACCTCGGCATCCGGATCCTGCTGGGCACTCCTACTACGAGGACTGGGTGGCCAGCGGCCGGGAGACCTTCGTGACCCGGGACCCGCTCGGCAACCCGGTGACGCGCGGCACCCCTGGAACCAGCACACGATCCCCAAGCGGCCAAGCGGGACTTCGACGACAAGTACTCCTGGACCATGTCCCCGCGGTGGTTCGACGGGACCGACCACCTCGCCCTCGACACCGGAGGCGGGCCGATCGCGCGGCTGTGGTCGACGGCGCTGAGCGGCCTCGTCGACTGCGGCTACGTGAAGGCCACCGGGAACAGCGTGGTCATCAACCTGCCTCGCACCGCGCTGCTGCCCGAGGTCACCTTCGAGTGGAAGGTGCCGAAGTGGAGCAACGCGATCGAGCGCAACCGGGCCCGCACCTACTTCCAGGCGGTACGCCGCGGCCCTGGCGCTGCACTTCACCGACAAGGCGCTCGCGGAGGTCCGGGCGGGCCGCACCGACACGTGGACGTCGTTCGAGGTGCCGGACACAGCGGTCTCCGTGGGCTTCACCGAGGCGGTGCGCGGCGTGCTCAGCCACCACATGGTGATCCGGGACGGGAAGATCGCGAACTACCACCCCTACCCGCCGACCCCGTGGAACGGCAGCGTGCGGGACACCTACGGCACCCCGGGCCCCTACGAGGACGCCGTACAGAACACCCCGATCTTCGAGGAGAACCCGCCCGACACCTTCAAGGGCATCGACATCATGCGCGCGGTGCGCAGCTTCGACCCGTGCCTGCCCTGCGGCGTGCACATGTACACCGGCGGCGGGAACGTCGTCGAGCAACTCCACACCCCTCGATGCCGGTCAAGCCCTACTGAGGTCCGACGTGCACGAGCTCGCCCTCACCCAGAGCCTCGTCGACCTGGTCGCGGACCGCACGGCGGGACGCCGGGTCGTCGCGGTCCACCTGCGGGTGGGGGAGCTGTCGGGGTGGTCGCCGAGGCGATGGAGTTCTCCTTCGACGTCGTCACCGCGGGCGGGCCGCTCGAGGGCGCCACGCTGGTGGTCGAGCGGACCGCCGGCGACGAGCTGGACCTCTCGCACGTCGAGCTGCTGCGGGAGGCCCCATGTGCTGACCTGCGGCTGCGGCGCCGACGACGCGCGCGTGTCGCTCCCCGGCGCGCACGAGCACCCTCACCCGCACCCGCACCCGCACGGCCACGAGCACGAGACGCTGGTCCTCGAGGAGCGCCTGCTGGCCAAGAACGACCACCTGGCCGAGCACGTCCGGGCCTTCCTCGACGTACGCCGGATCACGGCCGTCAACCTGATGAGCTCTCCCGGGTCGGGCAAGACCTCCCTGCTGGAGCGCACCGTCGCCGAGCTCGGCGACGGCCGACCGGTCTACGTCGTCGAGGGGGACCAGGAGACGTCCTTCGACGCGGATCGCATCGAGCGCGCCGGCGCCCGCGCCGTCCAGGTCAACACCGGATCGGGCTGCCACCTCGACGCCGACATGGTCGGGCGCTCGCTGCACGCGCTGGACCCGGTGCCGGGCTCGCTGCTCTTCGTCGAGAACGTCGGCAACCTGGTGTGCCCGGCTCTCTTCGACGTGGGGAGCACGCGCGGGTCGTGGTCATCTCGGTCACGAGGGCGACGACAAGCCGCTGAAGTACCCCACCATGTTCGCGGCCGCCGACCTCGTCGTGGTCAACAAGATCGACCTCCTGCCCCACGTCGACTTCGACCTGGACCGCCTGCGGGACCAGGCCCGGAGCCTCAACCGGGACGTGGCCGTACTGCCGCTGTCGGTCCGCACGGGGGAGCACGTCCAGGACTGGTACGCCTGGCTCGGCTCGCTCACCGTCCACCACGAGGAGCGCGCGGCCGCAGAGCGCCGTGAGGAAGGAGAGCCCCATGGAGCCGCTGTCGGTCCGTGAGGTGAGCGAGCGCATCGACACCCTGCTCGACGAGCTGCGCCAGAGCGTGCCCGCGCCGGCGCTGGAGCGCGTGGAGGACCTGGTGCAGTGCGTGATGGCGCTGTACGGCGAGGGGCTCGGCCGCGTGGTCGACTCCCTCGACGAGGCGACGCTGCGCCGGCTGGCCGACGACGAGGTGGTCGGCAACCTCCTCGTCCTCCACGACCTGCACCCCGACGACGTGGACACCCGGGTCCAGCAGGCGCTCGAGCGAGTCCGCCCCTACCTCGGCTCGCACGCCGGCGGGGTCACGCTGTCGGGGGTCGACGAGCGCGGGGTGGTCCACCTGCGGCTCGAGGGCAGCTGCGACGGGTGCCCGTCCTCCTCGCTCACCGTGCGCAGCGCCATCGAGGACGCCATCCTGGTGGCCGCGCCGGACGTCGTCGCCGTCGAGGCCGAAGGGATGGTCGAAACCGGGCCGTCACTGCTGCAGATCGCGCCGTTCCGGCCGCACGTCGAGCCGGACGCGTCGGGCTGGGCCCACGTGCAGCTGGACGTGCCGCCGCGCACGATGAGCGCCGTGGACGTCGCCGGCCGCGCGTTACTGGTCGCCAACCTCGACGGAACCCTGGTCGCCTACCTCGACCGGTGCCCGGCGTGCCTGACGGCGCTGTCGGAGGGGACGCTGACCGGGGACCGGGTGACCTGCCCGAGCGGGCACGCGTACGACGTCCGGCTGGCCGGGCGAGCCCTGGCCGACGGCGACGGGGCCGGCGCCCACGAGCACCTCACCCCGCTGCCGCTGCTGCCCGAGCACGGGGCCTGGAAGGTGTCGCTGCCGACGGCCGCCCCGGCAGGGGTGGTGCACCCGTGAGCGGGCTCGGCTCCCTGCGCCGGATCAGCGCCCCGCGGCCCGCGCCGCCAACGCCGGAGGAGCGCTGCGACTTCTGCGCGGCGGGCATCGGCGAGCGGCACGGACACATCGCCGACCTCGACCAGCACCGGCTGCTCTGCGTGTGCCGGCCGTGCTACCTCCTGTTCGCACCCCAGGGAGCCGGCGGCGGTCGCTACCGGGGCGTGGGCGAGGAGGTCCGCCGGGTCGTGGACCTGGTCCTGGACGAGACACGCTGGGACGCGCTGCGGATCCCCGTGGACTTGGCCTTCTTCTTCGAGCAGACAGGGGCCGAGCAACCGCTCGCGTTCTACCCCGGCCCGGCCGGCGCCACCGAGTCCCTGCTCGACCTGCGCGCCTGGGTGGACGTGATCCGGGAGAACCCGGTGCTGGGCAGTCTGCACAGCGACGTCGAGGCGGCGCTGCTGCGCCGGCGCGACGGGGAGTTCTCTTGCCACCTGGTGCCGATCGACCACTGCTACGAGCTGGTGGGCATCGTCCGGCGGTCCTGGACCGGCCTCGGTGGCGGCCCGGAGGTCTGGCGCGACATCGACGCGTACTTCACGGCTCTGGAGGCACGCGCCGTCCCCGTGCAGCGGGACGGTGTCCGGTGACCGGCGCCGGGACGGGGGTCGAGACCGTCGAGCGGGGGCCGGTGGCCGACCTCGACTTCACCTGCACCGACGTGGTCGCGGACCGCTACGCGGCGGGGCCCACCGTCGTGCTGCGGATGCGGGCCGAGGAGCGGTCCGGCGTCCGCGTCCACGCGGTCGCGCTGCGCTGCCAGGTGCGGATCGAGCCGCTGCGCCGGCACTACAACGACCGCGAGGCCGCGCGGGTCGTCGACCTGTTCGGCGACCGCCCGCGATGGGGCGCGACCATGCAGCCGCTGCAGCTCGCGTTCCTGGCGCAGGTGCTGCCCGGCTTCACCGGCGGCTGCACCTTCGACCTCGCGCTCCCGGTCAGCTACGACGTGGAGGTCGCGGCGCACAAGTTCCTCGCCGGGCTCGAGGAGGGCGAGGTGCCGCTGCTGCTGCTGTTCAGCGGCCAGGTGTTCACTGCCCGGGTGACGGACCGGGGGGCGGGCTCGATCGCGGTCGAGCCGGTGCCCTGGCACAAGGAGGCCACGGCGCGGCTCCCGGTCGCGGTCTGGCGCGAGGCGATGGACGCCCACTTCCCCGACCAGGCGTGGCTGCGGGTGTCGCGGGAGACCCACGACCGGCTCTCCGAGTACCGCGGCCGCCACGGCATGCTCGGCTGGGACGACGTGCTCTCCCGGCTCCTCGAGGGCGCCCCCGACGGGCCGGGGCCATGACCGCCGTCGACTCCGCGCGCGCGGTCGCCGACGCGCTGCTCTACGAGGGCTACGTGCTCTACCCCTACCGGGCCTCGTCGGCCAAGAACCAGATGCGGTGGCAGTGGGGCGTCCTGATGCCCGAGGACGTCGTGGCCGTGGATCCGTCCGAGCGCGCGTCCTGCCGCACCGGCGCCGTGCTGGACGGGCGCGACCCCTCGCTGCGGCTGACGGTGCGGTTCCTGCAGGTCCAGCAGCGGTACGTCGAGACCCCGGGCGGCGAGCGGGTCGACCGGCTGGAGGTGGGCGACGCGGCGTACGTCCCCTGGGACGAGGCACGCGAGCGGGAGGTCGTGCTCGACGTGCCCCTGCCCGCGGGCCTGGCGACGACGATCGAGGTGCCCGCGCGGGACGACGACCGAGGACCTGCCGGGTGGCGCGGGGCGGCTGGTCCGCGTGTGTGCGCCGCTACGGGTGCGGGTCACGGTCTCGGCCGAGCGCCCGGTGTCGCCGTACCCCGTGACCCTGCTGTCCGTCCGGGTCGCGAACGACACGGGACCGCCCGAGGTGCCGGCCGCCGACCGGCCGGCGTGGCTGCGCCGCGCCCTGGTCGCGTGCCACGTGCTCCTCGAGAGCCCCGACGCGTCGTTCGTCTCCCAGCTCGAGCCGCCGGAGTGGGCGTCGGGATTCGTGGGGGAGTGCGTCCACGAGGGGCTGTTCCCGGTGCTGGCCGGGCCGCCCGGCCAGGCGCACGTCGTGCTGGGGTCGCCGATCATCCTCTACGACCACCCCGAGCTGGCCCCGCAGAGCGAGACGTCGTTCTTCGACGGCCTCGAGATCGACGAGCTGCTCAGCCTGCGGACGATGACCCTGTCGGAGGACGAGAAGCGCGAGGTCCGCGGCACTGACAGGAGGACCGCGGCGCTGCTGCGCGAGGTCGACGACATGCCTCCCGAGCTGTGGGAGCGGCTGCACGGGACCGTGCGCTACGTCGACGCGATGACCGGCGGACCCGGTCCCCGTGCCGGTCCCGTGCCCCCGGACGCGCCCTGGTGGGACCCGGGCTCGGACGGCTCGGTCGACCCCGAGACCGACGCGGTCCGCATCGGGACCGTCGACGTCCGCCGTGGCAGCCGCGTCCTGCTGCGGCCCGGGTCCCGGCGCGCGGACGCCCACGACCTGTTCCTCGCCGGCCGCGAGGCCACCGTCGCCGCGGTGCTCCACGACGTCGACGGCAACCTCCACCTGGCCGTCACCGTCGACGACGACCCCGGTGCGGACCTGAAGGCCGCGCACGGCCGGTTCCTCTACTTCGCGCCCGACGAGGTGGAGGCGTTCCCGGAGGTGAGCGGCTGATGGCGCGCGTGCTCGTGGCCTGCGTGGGCAACATCTTCCTGGGCGACGACGGCTTCGGCACCGAGGTCGCGGCCGCCCTCAGGAGCCGGGCACCGGGCGGCCGGGCCCGGTCGGAGGAGGTGCGGGTCGAGGATTTCGGGATCCGCTCGGTGCACCTGGTCTACGAGCTGCTCGGCGGGTACGACGTGCTGGTGCTGGTCGACACGGTGGCCCACCAGCCCGGGCCGGCCGGGACCCTGTACGTCATCGAGCCCGAGCTGCCGGCGCGGGACCCCGGCGCCGACCTGCTGCCCGAGGTGATGCTCGACGCCCACGACCTGTCCCCGGGCGGGGTGATGTCCCTGGTGCCCACGCTGGGCGGCTCGGTGGGCCGGATCGTGGTGGTCGGCTGCCAGCCGGGATCGCTCGAGGAGGGCATCGGCCTGACCGAGGCGGTCCGTGCGGCGGTCGAGCCCGCCGCGGAGCTGGTGATGCGGCTCGTCGAGGAGGAGCTGGACCGGCTGCGGTCGACCACGGACCCCGGCGCCGGGACCAGGCGTGAGAGCGACGAGGAGGTGACGACGTGAGGAAGCTGTTCCTGCTGCTCGTCGGAGCCGGCGCGGCAGCGGTGGTTGTCGTGTCGATGCCCGACATCAAACGCTACCTGGCGATCCGCCGGATGTAGCCCGAGCCGCCGCCCTGCGGCGGAGATCCCGAAGACTATCGATGCGGTTGGTCGGCGGCGGCGCCTAGCCTTGATCAGGTGGACCTCGCCAAGGCGCTCGACGTCGCTGCCCCGATTGCCCTCCCACGGCCGCCCAGACGGCCGGCGGACCGATCGGAGCGCCCATGACCGTCGTGCCCCGGGCCGTACCCCTGGCCGAGAGCGGGGGCCCGCCGGCGCGGGTGCGGCCACGGCTGGTGGGCGAGTTCGCCGTGCTCGCCATGCTGCTCGTCGGCTACGACTGGGTGCGGCGCTTCGCGTCGGTGCGCGAGGCGGTCGCCCTCGCCCACGGCCGGGCGATCCTGCACGCCGAGGCCGGCCTGCACGTGCAGGTCGAGCGGATCAGCAACGACTGGCTGACCGGCCACCACGACCTGGCGGACCTCGCGGCCGGCTACTACCAGTTCATCCACCTGACGGCGGCCCTGTCGGTGCTCGCGGCCCTCTACATCTGGCGTCCGGCGGCCTACCCACGTGCGCGCAACGCGCTCGTGCTCACCAACGTCGTCGGACTCATCGTCTACGCGCTCCCCACGGCACCGCCGCGGCTGCTGCCCCACGCCGGCTTCTTCGACTCGGTGACCGCTGTGTTCGGCACCCCCAACGCCCCGTCGGCCGACCAGTACGGCGCGCTGCCGTCCCTGCACCTGGCCTGGGCCACCTGGGTCGCCGTCGTCGGGGCTGCCCTGGTTTCCAGGCGGGCGCTCCGGTGGCTGTTGTGGCTCTATCCGGTGATGACGGGATGCGTCGTGGTCGCGACCGCCAACCACTACGTGGTCGACGTCTTCACGGGGGTCGCCCTGGGGCTGGCCGCAACCTGGGTGACCGGCGCCCTGCCCGTGTGGCGGCATCGGCGCACCTCCGGACAGGCAGCGGGCCCTGCCGTCCCGGGGGACGACAGGGCCTCGACGCGGACATGATCGCTAGTGCACCTCCGAGTGCATCACCCGGCGCAGTCCGTAGATCCCCGGGAGCACGATCCAGAGCGTCACGCTGGTGACGACGTGTGCCCACTGGGCGCCGGTCTGCATCCCCTCGAAGAGGTAGCTCTGCGCGTAGGGCAGGTCCACCCACGGCTGCAGCTCCTTGTACCAGTGCTGGCTCGTGGCCAGGAGGGCCGAGAGGTTGGGCACGAGGAGGACCAGCACGAAGTACATGACCAGGCCGCCGGCCGAGCTGCGCAGCACCATCCCGAGCATGGTCCCGATCGACAGCGAGACCAGGTTCCCCAGCACGATCGTCAGGGCGTGACCGAGCGAGAGGTCCCAGACCGTCGGGACGCCGGCGATGCGGCTGCCGACGACGTTCCCGACCGCGCCGGCGGCGAAGGCGAAGAGCATCGAGGCGATCGCCACGACGACCGACGACAGGGTCTTGGCCCACACCACGCGCGCCGGCGGGAGACGTAGGTGAACGTCGTCAGCCCGGTGCGCTGGCTCCACTCGCTGGTGATGGCCAGCAGCGCGACCATCGGCAGGATCACGGTGATCGGGTAGCCGACCGCCTTGGCGAAGGTGTAGTAGGTGAGCTGGTCGTCCGGCGCGAACGCGACGGTCGCGACCGTGGCGATGAGGCCGGTGATCCCGATGCTCGCGATCAGCCAGAAGCCCGAGCGGGTGTCGAACATCTTGCGCAGCTCGACGCGAACCACGCGGCTGAGCGGGATGGCGTCGGTACGCCGGCTGGTGCGGGCGTGGTCGACGGCGGTGGTGGCGGTGGCGGTCATGCCGCTGTCCTCTCTGTGCTGGACTTCCGGGGAGCGGAGTCTCGTGAGGTGTCGGCGGTCAGCTCGAGGAACATCTCCTCGAGCCCGCCGCTGTCGGCGGTGCGGAGCTCGGTGAGCACAGCCCCGCCGTCGTACGCCGCGCGTCCGACCTGGGCGGGGTCCGCATCGGTGCGGAGCGACCCGTCCTCGGACGCGGTGGCCTGGATGCCTGCGGTCGACAGGGCTCGCCGGAGGACGTCGACGTCCGCCGCGCGTACGACGGTGCCGGCGGCCTGGAGCAGCTCGGCCTTGGAGCCCTGGCAGACGATGCGGCCCTGCCCGATCATCACGATGTCGTCGGCGATGATCTCGACCTCGGACAGCAGGTGGGAGGAGAGCAGGACCGTCCCGCCGCGGTCGGCGTAGTCGCGGAGCAGGTCGCGCATCCAGCGGATGCCGGCCGGGTCGAGGCCGTTGGCCGGCTCGTCCAGGATCAGCACCGACGGGTCGCCGATCAGGGCGGCCGCGATGCCGAGGCGCTGACGCATCCCGAGCGAGTAGTTGCCGACCCGGCGGTCGGCCTCGTCGGCGGTGAGGCTGACCAGTCCGAGCATCTCGGTGACCCGGGATGCGGGGAGGCCCATGATCTGCTGGGCGATGGTCAGGATCTCGCGACCGGTGCGGCCTGCGTGCTGGGCGGAGGCGTCGAGCATCACGCCGACCTCGCGGCCGGGGTTGGGCAGGTCGGCGAAGCGGCGACCCCCGATGGTGGCGGTCCCCTCGGTGGGGGTGGTCAGGCCGACCATCATGCGCATGGACGTGGACTTGCCGGCGCCGTTGGGGCCGAGGAAGCCGGTGACCCGACCGGAGCGGGCCGTGAAGGTGATGTCGTTGACGACGGTGTTGCCGCCGTACTTCTTGGTCAATGAGTTGATGGTGATCATGTCTTCGACGCTAGGTACGACCGGGGGTGCTTCGCGTCGTCGCGAGGTCGTGCCTTCGGGGGCACCATCGGGTGATGCGGGTCCTCACAAAGGACGACCCTCAGGTCTCGAAGAGGCCGGTTTGGTGGGCCAGCACGATCGCCTGTGCCCGGTCCCGCAGGTCCAGCTTCTGCAGCAGCCGGGTCACGTGGGTCTTGACCGTGGTGTCGCTGATGAACAGGGCGCGGCCGATCTCGGCGTTCGAGTAGCCGCGAGTGATCAGGCGGAAGACATCCATCTCGCGCTCGGTCAGGGTCTCGACCGCCTGTGGCGGTGCCTGGTGGACGCGGGTGAACTGCTTGATCACCCGGCGGGTGACGGCGGGGGAGAGCAGGGCGTCGCCGTGTGCCACTGTGCGCACGGCCGCGATCAGCTGTTCCGGCGGGTCGTCCTTGAGGACGAAGCCGCTGGCCCCGGCCTCGAGGGCGCGGTAGACGTACTCGTCGAGGTCGAACGTCGTCAGGATCAGGATGCGGCTCTCCGGGTCGGCGGCGAGGATCCGTCGGGTGGCCTCGAGCCCGTCGAGCTCGGGCATCCGGATGTCCATGAGGACGACGTCGGGATCGCAGCGAGCCGCCTCGGTGACGGCCTCGAGCCCGTCGCCGGCCTCGGCGACGACCTCGATGTCGGGCTCGTCCGCGAGCAGCAGCCGGAAGCCGGCCCGCACCATCGCCTGGTCGTCCACGACGAGGACCCGGATGCTCATGCGGACTCGTCCTCCAGCGGGAGCGACGCGCGGAGCACGAAACCGCCCGTGGTGGCCGCGAACGCGGACATGTCCCCGCCGTACGCCTTCACCCGCTCGCCGATGCCGATCAGCCCGTGACCGGACCCGCCGTTCTGCGCGAAGCCGCCGGGGCCGTCGTCGCGCACCTCGAGCCGGAGCTCGCCGGGCGCGTAGCCGACCGTGACGTCGGCCCGGCGTGCGCCGGAGTGCTTGAGCGCGTTGGTGAGCCCTTCCTGGACGATGCGGTAGGCCGAGAGGTCCAGCGAGGGCGGCAGGGTGACCGGCCGCCCGTCGGTGTGGACCCGCACGTCGAGTCCCGCGGAGCGCACGGTCCCGGCGAGGGCCTCCAGGTCGCCCAGGCCCGGATGCGGGGTGAGCTCGAGATCCTCGTCGCCGGCCCGCAGCGCCCCCAGCAGCCGCCGCATCTCCGCCAGGGCGGACCGACCGGCCCGCTCGACGTTCTGCAGCGCCCGGGCCTCCTCGGAGCCGGACGGGAGCCGGTGGCGGACCGCTCCGACCTGGAGCACCATCACGCTCATCGCGTGGGCAACGACGTCGTGGAGCTCTCGGGCCATCCGCGCACGCTCCTCGGCCACGGCGACCCGGGCGGCGTTCTCGCGCGCGAGCTCAGCCAGCCGTGCGCGTTCCTCCGCGGCCGCCGCCTGCTGGTTGCGCTCCCGCAGGGCGAAGCCAGCGAGCCAGGCGACGGCGAACAGCACGGGGGTGAAGACGAGGTCGCCCGAGCTGTGCGTCGGGTCGTTGTAGACCACCGCGGCCGACCCGACCAGCACCAGCACCAGGCCGAGGCGGGCGAGCTGTCCTCGGCGCTCGGATCCCAGCAGGAACGCGGAGAACATCCCGGTCAGGAACACGCCCGGCTGGGAGGAGATCAGCTCCCCGTCGAGGAAGCTGAGCGCCGGCGCGAAGACCCAGACCGACGCCGGGGCCAGGAAGGGGAGCTGCCGGCGGGCCAGCAGGGCCAGCACGACGAGACCGATCGCGGCCACCTCGAACCAGAGCTGAGCGCCGTCCGGCTTCTCGGCGTCCGACCTCGCCGCTGTGCCGAACGCGCTGGCCACCGCGACGAGCACGATGAGGACGTCGACGCCGTAGGCCGCGAGGAACCGCAAGGCTCGGTCCATGCGGTCAAGGTACGTCAGCCGGTGGGTGCGGGGCGTCGTCCGAAAGTAGGAGTCCGAGTCGGCCCGCGCACCGCTGAGGGCGGGCTCACGCGATGAGGACCCACCGGCCGGGTTCGACCTGTCGGAAGGCGGGGTGTCGCGGGCCGAGCAGGGGTGGCGCGGTGGAGCGGTGGCGGTGGCCGGTGGGGGTGGTCAGGTCGACGGTGTGCCTGCCCTGCCCGGCGGGGTCGGGGCGCGGCTGCTGGCGCCAGCCGGGTGCCTGCTTGGCGTAGTTGCAGGACCCGCAGAGACCCTGGCCACCGTCGGCGGTGGTGTCACCCTCCTCGGAGACCGGAACGACGTGGTCGGCGTGGCGGATGGGCGCACCGCACCAGGGGTGGCGGCACCACTGGTCGCGGTAGCGCAGGAAGGTGGCGAGCTGGTGGGGGAACCGACGCTGGCGGGAGTCCATCGCGACCAGCTCACCGGACTCGGGGTGGCGGTAGAGGCGGCGCACCCAGGTCCGGGTGCCGGCCTCGACCGCGTGCAGGACCAGGGATCGGGCCAGGTCGGCGGGGACGGGGCCGTGGTCGACCAGTGCCGTGTCGTCGTGGGCGCCGGCGAGCAGCGCACGATCCGTCATCACCAGGCCCACCGAGACCGGGACCACCGGACGGCCGTCGACAGCCGGAGCGCCGGTGGCGCGGGTGACGAGGGTGTCGGCCATGACCTGGTGGCGCCCGCGGGGATCGCCGGCGGCGCGGAGCCGGTCGGCCTCGGCGGTGAGGGCGGCGTACACCGCGACTCCCTGGGCGACCGGCAGGAGGGCGGTGAGGTGGACCATCGTGTCGGGTGCCGGCCGGATCGTGACGCGGCGCTCTGCCTCGGCGCGGCGCCGGCGTTCGGCGACCGCGGCCGGGTCGAGGCGGGCGACCAGCTTGCGGACCTCGGCGAAGGCGGTGCGGTCGGAGCAGCCGCTGAACCCCACGGGGTCACCGGCGACCGCACGGTCGACGGCCAGGCGGTCCTCGAGGGACAGGCGCGCGGTCTCGCGAGCCAGGGTGGTGACCCGCCACTCGGTGACCAGCCCCCGACGGAACGCCTCCATCGCGTGCGGCAGCTCGTGGGCGACCTTGGCGAGGGACAGGTGCTGGCGACCACGGTGCGGTGACTCACGACGAGCCAGCGCGATCTGCTCCGCGACCCCACGACCCTGCTGGGCGGCGGCCACCCCGGCCGCCTGCTGCCGCGCGCGCTCCGCGACGTCGAACGCCGCCGCAAGCCGGGTCTGCCGCGCCTGCGCAGCGCACACCAGCTCCTCGAGCGCGCGGATCTCGTCGATCTGCTCGGCGCCGCCGTCAGGGAGGGCCGTCCCGGCGAGCGCGTCCGTCCACGCCTGCACCGGCAGGGTGCCGAGCGTTGCGACGGAATCGATCATGTGTTCGAGTCTACCTCGATGGCTGGACACACGCAATGGGTCGTCCACACGAACGGTGAATGCGACGAGGTCCGCGCGTCCGCGCCGCTGGCACACTGCGGGCATGTCGTCGACGCGCGCCTTCCACGGCGGCAGCCTGATCACGGTGCGAGAGCTCTGAGCAGCGCCGGCGGCGGACCCACGCGCGCTCGGGTCCTCGCAGCAGACTCAGACGGGACAGTCATTCCTCGACGTCCTGCGGCTCGGTCACGGCCCCGGCTTGCCGGCCTCGGCGTAGGAGCGCACGACCGACACGTTCAGCGGGAAGTCGACCGTCAGGTCCCGGAACAACAGGCCCGCGGCGTTCGTGGCCGCCTCGCGAGCCTGTTCGACGACGGCCTCGGCGAGGTCGGCGGGCGTGTGCACGACGACCTCGTCGTGAAGGAAGAAGACCAGGTGCGGCCGGGTGGTGAGCGGGCCGGTGCCGCGCAGTCGCCACAGCCGGTTGCGCAGGTCGGCGATCCAGCACAGCGCCCACTCGGCGCCGGTGCCTTGCACGACGAAGTTGCGGGTGAAGCGGCCGTACGCGCGGCGCTGGCGGTCCAGCACTGCTTGTCGGTCGGCACTCACTTGACTGCCTTCGGGGTCGTGGTCCCAGGCGTCGGTCAGGCCCGGGGACCCGCGGCCCAGCAGGGTGCGCACCACCTGGCCCCGCTCGCCGGCGCGGGCGGCCTCCTCCACGAGGCCGAAGGCGCGCGGGTAGCGCCGCGTCAGGCCGGCCACCATGCGACCGCTCTGGCCGCTGGTGGCGCCGTACATCGCTCCGAGCAGGCCGAGCTTGGCCTCGGAGCGGCTCGCGACCGCGCCGTCGTCGACCATGCCCTGGTAGAGGTCGGTGCCTCGGGCCGACCGCGCGAGAGCGGGGTCGCCGCTCATGCCGGCCAGCACGCGCGGCTCCAGCTGTGCGACGTCGGCGACGACCAGCGTCCAGCCGTCGTCGGCCACGGCCGCCGGGCGCACCTGGGCCGGGAACGACAGGGCGCCTCCGCCGTTGGACGACCACCGACCCGTGGCCGACCCCGCGGGTTGGTAGGAGGGCCGGAAGCGCCCGTCGCTGACCCACTGGTCGATCCAGGTCCACCCGTTGGTGGAGAAGAGGTGGGCCAGCTGCTTGTAGCGCAGCAGCGGCGCGGTGCGATGGTCGTCGAGCGCGCGCAGGGTCGAGGCTCGGGTGTCGGTCACCTCGAGCCCGGCCCGGCGCAGCGCGGCGAGCAGCTCGGGCCTCGAGTCGGGGTTGAGGCCCGGCGCCCCGAGCGCGGAGCGTACGTCGTCGGCCAGCGCCTCGAGCCTGACCGGCCTGGTGCCGCGTGGCGGCCTCGGCCCCAGCTGGTCGCTCAGCAGCCGCTCGTGCACGTCGACGCGCCAGGGCACCCCGGCGTACGTCATCTCGGCGGCGGCGAGGGCCCCGGCGGACTCGGCGGCGAGCAGCAACGAGAGTCGCGCCTTCTCCGGTGACGCCGCGACCGCGGCGAGCTGTCGTGCGTCCTCGAGATCGGCGCGCAGGTGCTCGCTGACGTCGTCGGCGGCGAAGAGCACCGGATCCGACGGAGTGCTGGGGCCCAGCACGTCCCAGTGCTCCGACTGCTCCCCGACCAGCAGCGAGGTGTCCACAGCCGGCGCCCGCAGGAGCAACCGGTGCCCCAGCCGCAGGTCGTGGCAGCGTTCGACCCGCACCCCGGCCGCGAGCAGCGGCGGGTACCAGCGAGCGGTGTCGTCCCAGACCCAGCGCTGCCCGTCCGGGTCGTCCGCCTCGCGAGCGCGCACGAACGCCGGCAGGTCGGACAGCGCGATCTCGTGCTCGCTCCCGTCGCCCACGACCAGCGCACGCTCACCCGGCAGCCGTGAGAGCGAGATGCGAGCCACGCGGCACACACTGGCACCCCGCGCCGACATCACTGCAGCCGCCTGTCGCTGAGCACTCGGCTGCCTGCGCCGAGGCAGGATGACGCGCATGCCGTTGCCGACTCCCACGCTGCACAGTGCTCGCCTGCGACTGCGTCCCTTCACAAGCGCGGACGCGGACCCGCTCTTCGCGATGCACAGCAATGCCCACGTGCTGCGCTACTGGGACGCGCCGCCCTGGAGCGACCGTTCGCGCGCCGACCGCTTCATCGCGGCCTGCCGGCAGATGGCAGAGGACGGCAGCGGGGCGCGGCTGGCCCTGGAGCGTGCTTCCGACGGGGCGTTCCTCGGCTGGTGCGCCCTGAGCCGATGGAACCCGGACTACCGCAGCGCCGCGATCGGCTACGTCCTCGACGAGGCAGCCTGGGGCCAGGGCTACGCGACCGAGGCCGCCCGTGCCGTGCTGCAGTGGGCGTTCGACTCACTCGACCTGAATCGAGTCCAGGCCGAGACCGACACGCGCAACGTGGCATCCGCCCGCGTCCTGGAGAAGCTCGGATTCGTGCGGGAAGGGACGTTGCGGGAGGACTGCGTCGTGAACGGCGACGTGTCGGACTCGTGGGTCTACGGACTGCTCAGGCGGGAGTGGCGGCCGTCCTCCGAGCCCGAACCGCTCCGGGTGCCCTAGGTTTCAGCGATGCAGTCGGTAGTCATGATCGGGCTGGTCGACGCGCGAGGTTGGATCCTGCTCCAGGAGCGCGACGAGCACGCACCGGTCGAGCCCGACAAGTGGTGCCTGGTCGGCGGAGGGGTTGAAGAGGGCGAATCGCCAGAGGCCGCTGCCTGTCGAGAGCTCGAAGAGGAGACCGGGATCGTCTGCGACGACCTCGTCTGGTTGGGTCAGCACGACCTGCCCTGCGCATTCCACGGGCGGGACCTGGTGGACCTCTTCACCGCGCGCACCTCATTGACGGACGAAGCCGTCGTCTGCGGTGAGGGACGGCAGATCGTCTTCGTGGAGCCCGGCACCACCTCGGTTCTCGATCTCACTGACACGACCCGAGCCCTGCTTCCGCTGGTGCTCGACGACGAAGCCCCTTCGCGTGCCTGACGACGTGGATGCGACCGATCGTGCTTGGAGCTGAGGGCGCTCGGTCAGCTGCCGAGGAGTGCGCAGACGTCGACGGTTCCGCCACTGTGCGAGACGACGGTCAACGTTCCGTCAGCGCTCACGGTGCTCACGACCGGACCTGTGTACAGGGTCGTCGCGGGTCCACCGGAGTCAGTGTCGAACAAGAACACGAGCGTTCGTCCCGTCGAGGTGAGGGTGAGGGAGCCGTCGGGGTTCTCTGCCACCTTGAAGGCGCCCGCACCATGGAACGGGATCTTCGCTCCCGTCGTCTCGTTGTCCAGGATGCTTGTCCCGCTGCCCGCCGCCACGACCGCCCGGGGACCAGCCTGGACCGGATTGCCGTGACTGGACAGCGGCGTGAGACCGACGTCGAACCCGGGGCAGGACGGGAACACGAAGTCGGCGGCGTTCGCCGGCACTGCCGCCCCTCCGGCGACCGCGAGGACAACCACTCCGGCTGTCGTTCCTGCTCGTCGAATCCCGCGTGAGAGTGACATGTCGGCTCCTCATCGGCTCAGATCTCCGGCCGTCGAAAGCCCGAGAAGCAGCCGGTGCCACCCATGACGGCTTTCCCCCCGCCATTAGACCGCGTTCCTGCGGCGATCGACAGGGCAGCGATCCGATCCACCCGCGCCGTACGGCCAACGCTCGCCTCGCGTTCAGTGCAGCGGCCCGAGGATAGGCGGCACGCCCACCGAGGTCGCGTGATCGGATGGCCGGGCGGGCGGCCGGGGGCTGCGGCGCCGGCCGGGCCAGTGCTCGAAGTCCGGCTCCCAGCTCGCCGGGTCGTCGGTCAGACCGACCAGCCAGGTCAGCGAGCACTCGAGGGCGCGGGCGATCTCGGGGAGCTTCCCGACGTCGAGCCCGGCCCCGTGCTCGAGGCTGGAGAGCGCCTTGTTGGTGGTGACGACGCCGATCCGCCGCAGCCTGCTCACCACCTCCTTCTGGGTCAGCCCGAGCTCGCGGCGACGCAGCCGCAGCCGCTCGCTGACCACCAGGTGGCGGTGTGCTCCGAGCTCGTCGTAGGACTGGAGCCTGCGGCTCACCTCAGCCGTCATCGCTCGCTCCTGTCATGTCGGCCCCGGTCATGTCCGCCAGGGGGTGGAGGGTGTACCTCGCGAAGTTGAAGACCGGCGCCATCGCCAGCAGCCTCTCGAGCTCCTCGTGCGAGTCGACGTCGTAGATCCACGCGCCTCCGTGCGCCCCCACGATGTGGTAGCGCATCAGCACCTTCCCCTCCTGCTCGAGCCGCCGGCCGTACTCGGGCATCCGGGCGATGGCCCGGACCATCGCATCCGACAGGAGGGCCTGCTCCAGCTGCCACAGGGCGAGGAACTTCATCTCAGCAGATCCGCGGGAGCTGCTCGCCGATCGGCAGGTCCACGACCCGGGAGGCCCCGAAGCCGGTGCGGGCCGACACCATGCCCGGGTGGCTCTCGACGCACTCGCCGATGATGGTCGCGCCTGCCCCGGCGGGGTGGTCCCGCATCGCCGCGAGCACCTCGTCGGCCCGCGCCCGGGGGACGAATGCGAGCAGCTTGCCCTCGTTGGCCACCTGGAGCGGGTCGAGGCCGAGGAAGGCGCAGGCGTTGGCGACCACCTCGGGGATGGGGAGGCTCCGCTCGTCGAGGCTGATGCCCACCCCGGAGGCGCGGGCGATCTCGTTGAGCGAGGTCGCCACCCCGCCCCGGGTCGGGTCGCGCAGGACGTGCAGGTCGCGAGTGACCGCGAGCATCGTCGCGACCAGGTCGCCCAGCGGCTGGCAGTCGCTCACCACCTCGGTGCCGAACTCGAGCCCCTCGCGCACGCTCATCACGGCGATGCCGTGCATCCCGATGTCACCGCTGACGATGACCACGTCACCCGGCTCGGCGCGGTCCGGCCTGATGTCCACGCCGGCCGGGACCATCCCGATCCCGGCGGTGTTGACGTAGACCCCGTCCCCGTGGCCGGACTCCACCACCTTGGTGTCGCCGGTGACGATGCGGACGCCCGCCCGGGCCGCCGCCTCGCCCATCCGCTGGGCGACGGCGCCGATCCGCGTGACGTCGGTGCCCTCCTCGAGGATGAACGCCGCGGAGAGGAAGAGCGCCCGCGCCCCGCTCATCGCGAGGTCGTTGACCGTGCCGTTGACCGCCAGGTCGCCGATGCTCCCGCCGGGGAAGAACAGCGGCCGGACGACGAAGGAGTCCGTCGAGAACGCCAGGCGGGACCCGGCCACGTCGAGCACGGCCGAGTCGGCGAGCTGCGCCAGCGAGGCGTCGGCGAAGCTCGGCAGGAAGACGTGCTCCACCAGCTCGCCGGACATGGCCCCACCGCCGCCGTGCCCCATCACGATGGTGGGGCTGTCGCGCAGGGGGAGCGGGCAGGTCCAGCCCTCGAAGCTGGGTGCCGACCCGGTGAGGGTGAGTGGCTCAGCCAACGGAGCTCACCTCCCGGGCGTCGCCCGAGGTGGGCACCTGCATCCTCCGGTAGAGATAGTAGGCGGCGCAGGCCCCCTCGCTGGAAACCATGGTCGCGCCGAGCGGGTTCCGCGGGGTGCACAGCGTGCCGAACGCCGAGCACTCGTGCGGCTTGATCAGGCCCTGCAGCACCTCGCCGCTGCGGCACACCGAGGACTCCTGGGTGTGGATGTCGCCCACCCGGAAGCGTTCCTCGGCGTCGTACTCGCGGTAGCGCTCGGAGAGCCGCCAGCCGCTCTGCGGGATCATCCCGATGCCGCGCCAGGAGCGGTCGACAACCTCGAAGACGTCCTCCAGCATCCGGATCGCGACCGGGTTCCCCTCCGGGGACACGGCGCGGGGGTAGGCGTTCTCGACCTCGTGCCGGCCCTCCTCGAGCTGGTGGACGGTACGCCGGATTCCCTCCAGGATGTCGAGCGGCTCGAAGCCGGTGACCACGATGGGGACGCCGAACCGCTCGGCGAGCGCGGGGTACTCGCCCATCCCCATGACCGTGCAGACGTGCCCGGCGGCGAGGAAGGCCTGCACCCGGCAGACCGGGGAGGTCATGATCGCCTCGATCGCCGGGGGGACCCGGACGTGGCTGACCAGCAGGCTGAAGTTGTCCACTCCCAGCTTCTTGGCCTGGTAGACCGTCATCGCGTTCGGCGGGGCGGTGGTCTCGAACCCGATGCCGAAGAAGACCACCTGCCGGTCGGGGTTCTCGCGGGCGAGCGTGAGCGCGTCGAGCGGGGAGTAGACGACCCGGACGTCGCCGCCGGCGCTCTTGACGCGGAAGAGGTCCTTCTCGCTGCCGGGGACCCGCAGCATGTCGCCGAAGGAGCAGAAGATCACCTCTGGCCGCGCCGCGATCTCGAGCGCCTTGTCGATGACCTCGAGCGGGGTGACGCAGACCGGGCAGCCGGGCCCGTGGATCAGCTCGATGCCGTCGGGCAGCAGCTGGTCGAGGCCGTGCCGGATGATCGAGTGCGTCTGGCCGCCGCAGACCTCCATCATCGCCCACGGCTTCGTGACGGTGGCCCTGATGTCGTCGAGCAGGCGCTCGGCCAGCGCGGGGTCCTGGAACTCGTCGAGGTACTTCACAGCGCTCCTCCTTCTCGATCGGCCCCCGCTTCTCGATCGGCCTGTGCCGCGTCGGGCCGGGGGAGGCCGGCCTGCTCCGCCGCGCGCCCCCAGTGGTCCCCGAACTCCGCGTCGAGCTCGCCCATCTGCCGGAAGATCTCGAGCGTCTCGAGCGCCGACTGCTCGTCGAGGCGCTGGAGCGCGAAGCCGACGTGAACGATGGTGTACTCGCCCACCTGGAGGTCGGGGACGTACTCCAGGCAGACCTCCTTGGTGACCCCGCCGAAGTCGACCTGCGCGACGCGGGTCCCGTCGCGCTCGGTGATCTCCAGGACCTGTCCCGGGACCGCTAGGCACATGGCTGCTCCTGTTCCGGTGGCGTCGTACGCCGCCTGTCGGGCGTGGGGGTGCGGTGGGCGAGCACCGCGATCTGGCCGAGGGCGAGGCCGGCGTCGCTCGCCGGGACGCGCTGGTGCCGGAGGACCTCGAAGCCCTGCTCGCCCAGGGTCCGGGCACAGTGCCCGGTGAGCCAGGCGTTGAGGAAGACCCCGCCGCTGAGCGTCGCCCGGGCGAGCCCGGTCTCCTCGCGCAGCCGGCAGAGCACCGTCACCACCAGGTCGACCACGGACAGCTGGAAGCGGGCGGCGACGACGGCCGCCGGGACGCCGGCGAGCACGTCGGCGACGACCTCGGCGACCACCGGACCCGGGTCGACGGCGTCTCCGTCGTGGCCGAAGCGGTAGCCGCCTCGCGGGTCGGCCGTACGCGCGAGCGACTCGAGCTCCATGGCGGCCTGCGCGTCGTACCCGACCCGGTGCCGGATGCCGGCGATCGAGGCGACGGCGTCGAAGAGCCGCCCCATGCTGGACGTCGGCACGCAGCGGAGCCCCGTGTCGAGCTGACGCCCGAGCAGCGCCAGCTCGTCGTCGCCGCAGGCCGCGACGCAGGGAAGGCGGTCGTCCCACGCCACGCCGGCGCTGCGCAGGTGGGAGAGCGCCATCCGGCACGGGTTGCGGACCCCGGCGTCGCCGCCCGGCAGTGGCACGTAGCCGAGGTGGGTGGCCCGGGAGTACGCCGCGTAGTCGGCGACGAGGAACTCCCCGCCCCACGCCGCGCCGTCGTCGCCGTAGCCGGTGCCGTCGAAGGCGACGCCGAGCACCCGTACGTCGGTGGGCACGCCGTGCTCGGCCATGGTCGAGGCCACGTGGGCGTGGTGATGCTGGACCTCGTGCACGACCCGGTCACCCGCCTGGTCGCGGGCCCACCGCCGGGACCGGTACGCCGGGTGGCGGTCGGCCGCGAGCGCCACCGGAGCCACGCCGGTGAGCATCTCGAGGTGCGCCACGGCCCCGGTGAACGCGTCGAGCGTGGCGAGGTCGTCCATGTCACCGACGTGGCCGGACAGCCAGGCCAACCGCCCCTCGGCGAGGCAGAAGGTGTTCTTCAGGTCGCCGCCGACCGCAAGCGCGGGCGTCACCTCGAACGGCAGGTCGAGCGGCAGCGGGGCGTGGCCGCGGGAGCGGCGGACCGGGGACTCGAGGCCGCCGACCACCCGGCTCACCGAGTCGTCGCAGGGCACGTGGATCCTGCGGTCGTGCCCCAGCCAGGCGTCGGCGAGGGAGGCCAGCCGCTGCCGGGCCACCTCGTCGTCGGTCACGATCGGCTCGCCGGACAGGTTGCCGCTGGTCATCACCAGTGCCGCCGGGCCGGGCGGATCCCCGGGCAGGCCGAGCAGCAGGTGGTGCAGCGGGGTGTAGGGGAGCATCACCCCGAGGTCGGCGCTGCCGGGAGCCACCCCGGCCGCGACCGCGGCACCCGGCCGCCGCGCCGCGAGCAAGATCGGGCGGGCCCGGCTCGTCAGCAGGCGGCTCTCCTCGACGTCGAGGTCCACCACCTCCCGGGCTTCCTCGAGGGTGCGGACCATGATCGCGAACGCCTTGTCCCCGCGCTGCTTGCGCTTGCGCAGCGTGGCCACCGCCGACTCGCTGGTGGCGTCGCAGACGAGGTGGTGGCCGCCGATGCCCTTGACCGCGACGACCGCCCCCGCCGAGACCAGGCTGCGCGCCTCGGCCAGCGCCGCGTCGCCGTACGTCGTGCCGCGCCCGGGTCGGGCGAGGGACAGTCGCGGCCCGCAGTCGGGACAGCACACCGTCTGGGCGTGGAAGCGGCGGTCGCCCGGGTCGGCGTACTCGCGGGCGCAGGCGGCGCACATCGCGAAGCCGGCCATGGTCGTGGCCGGCCGGTCGTAGGGGAGTGCCGTGGTGATAGTGAAGCGCGGTCCGCAGTTCGTGCAGGTGACGAACGGGTGCCGGTGGCGACGGTTCCCGGGGTCGAGCAGGTCGTCGAGGCAGTCGTCGCAGATCGTGACGTCGGGGGAGACGAAGGTCCGCCCCCGTGCGTGCTCGGAGTCCCTGATCGTGAAGGAGGTCCCGCCGGTGGCGGGCAGGTCGGTGGCCGAGACGTCCGTGACGACCGCCAGCGGCGGCGCTTCCGCCCCGACCCGGTCGCAGAACGCGTCGACGTCGGCGTCGCGGCCCTCGACCTCCGCCACCACGCCGTCGGCGGTGTTCCAGACCGCGCCGGCCAGGTCGAGGGAGCGGGCGAGTGCGTAGACGTGGGGGCGGAAGCCCACGCCCTGGACGACGCCGCGCACGCGCACCCGCCGCCTCAGGCGAGGCGTGAGTCGGCTCGGGCCCGTCATCGGCACTCGCATCCCCGGTGCGCGGCTGTCGGGTGGTCCGGTGGGCGGGAACCCTCCCCGTTCGGGTCCGCCGGGCCGACGAGGCAGTCGTTGCTGGTAGGTCGGCAGGAACTCTGGCTGTCCAGCAATCTACGACTCGCGGACTCGGGGGTCCAGAGTCGTCTGACGCCCGTACCCGATCTGCGACAGGGGCGTGAATCGCGGCCGCCGGGCGCCCGCGCCACCACGCCGTCGGCGATGTGACTGGCTCGTAACCGGCCACTCGTGACAGGTTGCCAGTTGGAGGTCGCAGCGGCGGCCTCCCGACGGGCCGCTCCGACGGAGGTTATTGATGGCGTTCACACGTCTCGCGATCGTGAACCGCGGGGAGGCCGCGATGCGGCTGATCCACGCAGTCAGGGAGATCAACGCGTCGGGCGGGGGGCCCATCCAGACGGTCGCCCTGCACACCGAGGGCGAGAGCCACGCGATGTTCGTGCGCGAGTCCGACGTGTCGTACGACCTCGGCCCGGCCTCCGCACGCCCGTACATCGACCTGGCCGTCCTCGAGCGCGCGCTGGTCGAGACCGGCGCGGACGCGGTGTGGCCCGGATGGGGCTTCGTGGCGGAGGACCCGGCGTTCGTGGACCTGTGCGACCGGCTCGGGGTGACCTTCATCGGCCCGAGCGCGGAGGCGATGCGCAAGCTCGGCGACAAGATCGGCTCGAAGCTGATCGCCGAGGAGGTCGGCGTGCCCGTGGCCCCGTGGAGCCGGGGCCCCGTCGACACGCTGGAGGACGCCCTGGTGGCGGCCAAGGAGATCGGCTACCCGCTGATGCTGAAGGCCACCGCCGGCGGCGGCGGCCGCGGCATCCGCATGGTGGCGTCGGCCGCCGAGCTCGAGGACGCCTACCAGCGGACCCGGGACGAGGCCGCCCGGGCGTTCGGCAACGGCACCGTGTTCCTGGAGCGCCTGGTCACCGGGGCCCGTCACGTCGAGGTGCAGCTGATCGCCGACGCTCACGGCACCGCCTGGGCGATCGGGGTGCGCGACTGCTCCATCCAGCGCCGCAACCAGAAGGTCATCGAGGAGTCGGCCTCGCCGCTGCTCTCCCGCGAGCAGACCGACGAGCTGAAGGCTGCGGCGGAGCGCCTGGCGCTCGCCGTCGGGTACGTCGGCGCGGGCACCGTGGAGTTCCTCTACCACCCCGGCGAGCGGACCTTCGCCTTCCTCGAGGTCAACACCCGGCTGCAGGTCGAGCACTCGATCACCGAGGCCACCACCGACGTCGACCTGGTCAAGGCGCAGATCCACGTCGCCGGTGGCGGCCGCCTCGAGGGCGAGCGACCGGTGGAGCGGGGGCACGCCATCGAGGCGCGCCTGAACGCCGAGGACCCCGACCGCGACTTCGCGCCGGCCCCGGGCCACATCGCCCGCCTCGAGCTGCCGGCCGGCCCGGGCATCCGCGTGGACACCGGCGTCGCCGAGGGCGACACGATCCCGTCCGACTTCGACTCGATGATCGCGAAGATCATCGCCTACGCGCCCACCCGCGCGGAGGCGCTCGCGCGGCTGCGGCGCGCCATGACCGGGACGACGGTCGTGATCGAGGGCGGCACGTCCAACAAGAGCTTCGTGCTCGAGCTTCTCGACCAGCCCGAGGTGGTCGACGGAGTCCCTGCGTGGGCCGACACCAGCTGGATCGACCGGGTCCGGGCCGAGGGCCGGCTCGTGGCCCAGCGGCATGCCGGGGTCGCCGTGGTCGCGGCCGCGATCGAGGCGTACGCCGACGAGCTCCAGATCGAGGTGGCCCGCCTGCTGGAGACCGCGCACGGCGGTCGCCCGCAGGCCCAGCACCAGGCGGGTCGTCCGGTGGAGCTCAAGCTCCGCGGCACGACGTACCACGTCTCGACGGTCAACACCGGCCCGTCGCACTACCGCGTCACCGTCGCCTCCGGCGGTGCCGAGCAGACGGTCGACGTCGAGCTCGACCGGATCGACGACTACCACCGCCGGCTGGTCGTCGGCGGGCGGCGTCACCACGTCGTCACCGCCACGCACGGCCCCAGCACACTGGTCGAGGTCGACGGCGTCGCCCACCGGGTCAGCCGGGACGAGGGCGGCGTGCTGCGCTCGCCCGCCCCCGCGCTGGTGGTCGCCACCCCCGCCGCGGTCGGCGAGGAGGTCGAGGCAGGTGCCCCGGTCCTGGTGCTGGAGTCCATGAAGATGGAGACGGTGCTGCAGGCGCCGTTCGCGGCCCGGGTCAAGGAGCTGCTGGTGATCACCGGCAGCCAGGTGGAGACCGGCGCCGCGCTGGTCCGCCTCGAGCCCCTCGGGGACGGCAGCGAGGAGGTCGCGGTCGAGGTGGCCGGACCCGCGCTGGACCTGCCGGAGCCGGAGACCGGGCGTTCGCCCGCCGAGCGCGCGGCGCGGGCCCGGGAGGCGCTGAGCGCGGTCGTCCTCGGCTACGACGTGCCGCCGCAGGACCAGAACGGCCCGCTGGCCGAGTACCTCGCCGCGCGCACGGAGCTCACCGCCGAGGGCGTGTCGGCGGTCGCCGACGAGATGACGCTGCTGGGAACGTTCGCCGACCTCGCCGAGCTGAGCCGCAACCGGCCCGCCGACGAGGAGAGGCACACCGAGCTGCGGGTGCACAGCTCCCGCGAGCACTTCCACACCTACCTGCAGAGCCTCGACGTGGAGCGCGGCGGCCTGCCCGAGCAGTTCCGCGACCGGCTGCTGCGCGTGCTGCACCACTACGGGGTCGAGGGTCTCGACCGGACCCCGGCCATGGAGGAGGCGGTCTTCCGGATCTTCCTGGCCCAGCAGCGCTCCGCCCCCGAGGTGGCCCTCGCGTCCGCGGTGCTCGGGACCTGGATCGACGAGCCGCCGCCGACCGGTGAGCTCGCCGTACGGGCAAGGCAGCTGCTGGAGCGGCTCGGTCGCGCCACCCAGCTGCGCTACCCGGTGGTCGGCGACCTCGCCCGCAGCGTGCGGTTCCGCTGGTTCGACCAGCCGTCGGTCGACGCCGAGCGCGCCGACGTCCTCGCTGGCGTCCGCGACGAGCTCGCCGCACTGGTGGCCAACGGTGGCCTGACCGACCGTGCCGACCGGATCGAGGCGCTCGCGGCCATCCCGGAGCAGATCGTCCGGTTCCTGGCCGAGCGGCTCGAGGACGGCGTGCCGGCCCGGGAGCCGATGCTCGAGGTGCTCGCCCGACGCCACTACCGGGAGTTCGACCTCCACGACCTGCAGACCATCGAGAGCGCCGACCGGCCCTTCGTGGTCGCCGACTACACGCTGGACGGTCGCCCGACCCGCCTGGTGTCGTCGATCGGCACCGTCACCGAGCTGGCCGACCCTGCCGGCGGGCTGGCCACCGCGGTCGCCACGCACCTCGCCGGGCGACGCGAGGGCGACGAGGCCGTGGTGGACCTCTATCTGCACTGGCCGGAGGCTCCCGAGTCGGCGGACGCCGCGAGCGAGCACCTGCGGCCGCTGGTCGAGGCGCTGCCCTTCGCCCGCGACGTACGCCGGGTCTCGGTCGCCGTGTGCGCCGGAGGAGCCCGGCCGGTCGGCTACTACGCCTTCCGGCCCGCCGCCGAGGGCGGCGTCGCCGAGGACGACCTCACCCGTGGCGTGCACCCGATGGTCGGTCGGCGGCTGAACCTGTGGCGGCTCCGCAACTTCGACGTGACCCGCATCGAGGCGCCCGAGGACGTGCTGCTCTACGAGTGCGTCGCCCACGAGAACCCCGCCGACCGTCGTCTGGTGGCGCTGGCCCAGGTGCGCCAGCTCGCCATCGTGCGTGACGACGAGGGCAGGGTCACCGGCCTGCCGCACGCCGAGCGAGCCGTGGAGAACTGCCTCGAGGCGATCCGGCGGGCCCGGGTGGCACGCGGGGCGGCGGGCGCCAAGCTCGACATGAACCACGTCTGGGTGCACGTGTGGCCCGTGGTCGAGATCGACGAGGGCGGCCTGACCGCGCTGGGCAACAAGATCCGCCCGCTCACCGACGGCGCCGGCATCGAGGAGGTGCTGGCACAGGGCCGTGTCGCCGTCGCGGGCGGCGCGCCGGTCCCCGTCGCGGTGCGCTTCGGTGCCCAGCCCGGGGCGGGGGTGGTCTCCTCGGTCGAGGAGCCGCCGACGGAGCTGCTGCGCCCGCTCGACGACTACGCGGGCAAGGTCGTCCGTGCCCGCCGTCGCGGGCTGGTCTACCCCTACGAGCTCGAGTCGGTGCTGACCGGCCCGAGCGGCACCCTGGTCGAGCACGACCTCGACGACACCGGCCGGCTGGTCCCGGTCGACCGGCCGCACGGCCTGAACAAGGCCGGCATCCTGACTGCGGTCGTCACCACCCCGACCCCGCTGCACCCCGAGGGCGTCACCCGGGTGGTGCTCTGCGGCGACCCGACCAAGTCGCTGGGCTCGGTCTCCGAGCCGGAGTGCCTGCGCGTCATCGCGGCCCTCGACCTGGCCGAGGAGATGCGGGTCCCGGTCGAGTGGTTCGCGCTGTCGGCCGGAGCCCGGATCTCGATGGACTCGGGCACCGAGAACATGGACTGGGTCGCGGCCGCCCTGCGCCGGATCGTGGAGTTCACCCAGGCCGGGGGCGAGATCAACGTGGTCGTCGCCGGCATCAACGTCGGCGCCCAGCCCTACTGGAACGCCGAGGCGACGATGCTCATGCACACCAAGGGCATCCTCGTGATGACGCCGGACAGCGCCATGGTCCTCACCGGCAAGCAGTCGTTGGACTTCTCCGGCGGTGTGTCGGCGGAGGACAACTACGGCATCGGTGGCTACGACCGGGTGATGGGTCCCAACGGACAGGCGCAGTACTGGGCGCCGAACCTCGCGGGTGCCTTCGAGATCCTGCTGTCGCACTACGAGCACACCTACGTGGTGCCGGGGGAGCAGGGTCCGCGGCGCGCCCCGACGACGGACACGACGGACCGCGACGTCTCGTCGTACCCGCACGAGGCCGAGGGCAGCGACTTCCGCACGGTCGGCGAGATCTTCTCCTCGGTGACCAACCCGGACCGCAAGAAGGCCTTCGACATCCGCACCGTGATGCGGGCGCTGGCCGACCAGGACCACCCGACGCTCGAGCGCTGGGCCGGCATGGCCGACGCCGACACCGCCGTGGTCCAGGACGCCCACCTGGGCGGCTACCCGGTCTGCCTGCTGGGCATCGAGTCGCGGCCCGTGCGGCGGCGCGGCTTCCCGCCCACCGACGGCCCGGACACCTACACGGCCGGCACGCTGTTCCCGCGGTCGTCGAAGAAGGCGGCGCGCGCCATCAACGCCGCCAGCGGCAACCGCCCGCTGGTCGTGCTGGCCAACCTGTCCGGCTTCGACGGGTCGCCCGACTCCATGCGAAACCTCCAGCTCGAGTACGGCGCCGAGATCGGCCGCGCGATCGTCAACTTCGAGGGGCCGATCGTCTTCTGCGTCATCTCGCGCTACCACGGCGGCGCGTTCGTCGTGTTCTCCAAGGCGCTGAACCCGAACATGACGGTGCTGGCGCTGGAGGGGTCGTTCGCCTCCGTCATCGGCGGGGCCCCGGCGGCGGCCGTCGTGTTCACGGGCGAGGTCGAGAAGCGGACCGCGGCGAGCCCCGCGGTGCGTGACCTGGAGGCGCGGATCGGCGAGGCGACCGGCTCGGAGCGCAGCAGGCTGGTCGTCGAGCAGGCCGAGGTGCGGGCCGCCATCCGGGCGGAGAAGATCAGCGAGGTGGCCGCGGAGTTCGACGGGATCCACAACATCCACCGGGCGGTGGAGGTCGGATCGGTCGACGCGGTCATCCCGGCCTCGAGGCTGCGCCCCGAGATCATCCGCGTCATCGAGGACCACGCCCGGTCCGGCGGGGTCACCCACCTGGGGTGATGCGCCGGGCCGGTGCGTGGCGGAATGTTCGGTCCCAGGAGGACCGAGCATGGGAGACGATCTGAGCCGCGCGAAGTCGACGACGGGGGAGGCACCGCCCGCCCCCGCCGCCCCGGCTGCGCCTGATCCAGTCGAGCTGCTGCGCAGCAAGAGCTACGTCGCCCTGCTCGTCCTGGGAGCCCTGGTCGGCATCCCGGTCGCCGCGGTCGCGTACTTCTTCCTGGCCTTCGTGGCCAAGGTGCAGACCCTCGCCTTCACCGACCTGCCCCAGGACCTCGGCCTGGGCTCGCCGCTGTGGTGGCCGGTGTTGCCACTGGCGCTCAGCGGCCTGCTGGTCGGCCTGACGCTGCACTACCTTCCCGGCACCGGGGGCCACCGCCCGGCCGAGGGGTTCAAGGCGGGGGGACCGGTCGAGCCCCGGGACCTGCCGGCCGTCGTGCTGGCCGCCCTGGCCACCCTGTGCCTGGGCGCCGTGCTCGGGCCCGAGGCGCCACTGATCGCCCTGGGCAGCGGGCTGGGCGTGCTGGCGGTGCTCCTGGTCAAGAAGGACGCGCCTCAGCAGGCCGTCGGGGTGATCGCCGCGGCCGGCAGCTTCGCCGCGATCGCGACGCTCATGGGCTCCCCGCTCACCGGTGCCTTCCTGCTCATGGAGGCGGCCGGCCTGGCCGGGCCGATGATGGGCGTCGTGCTGGTCCCGGGCCTGCTCGCCGCGGGCATCGGCGCCCTGATCTTCATCGGCCTCGACAGCTGGACCGGTCTGGGCACCTTCTCGCTGACGATCCCGAATCTCCCTGCCTCCACGGCGCCGACGGTCGCGGAGCTCGCCTGGGCGGTGGCGATCGGCGTCGTGGCCGCGATCCTGGGTCGGCTCGTCACGACCGGTGCGCTGTGGCTTCAGCCGCTGGTCGAGCGGCGCCAGGTGCTCCTCACCCCGGTGGTCGGGGTGCTGGTGGCGCTGGCGGCGATCCTGTTCGAGGCGGTGACCGACAAGGACGCGTCGTTCGTCCTGTTCTCCGGGCAGGAAGCGCTGCCTGACCTGGTTCACCAGTCGTCGAGCTGGTCCGCGGGCGCGCTGGTCCTGCTGCTGGCGTGCAAGGGCGTGGCCTACAGCCTCTCCCTGAGCTGTTTCCGCGGCGGCCCGGTCTTCCCCGGCATGTTCCTCGGTGGGGCCTTGGGCCTCCTGGCCGCGCAGCTGCCCGGGCTCTCGACGATCGGCGGGGTGGGGATCGGGATCGGTGCGTTCTCGGTCGCCATGCTGAGGCTGCCGCTGGTGTCGGTGCTGCTGCCCTCCCTGCTGCTGCTCAGTGACGCAGCGAGCCTGATGCCGCTGATCATCGTCGGCGTGGTGACGTCGTACGTCGTGTCGGCGCGGCTCACGCCCAGGCCGTCGACGGCAGACGGGGCGGCCGCGCCATGATCTTGTCCATCCTGGCCACGCTCGCCACCGTGCTCGTCGTCGCCGCGGTCGTGGGCGTCGTCGTCGCACTGCTCACCGACGACCGCGACCCCAGCGTGCTGCTGGCCTGGCTGTTCGTCATCGTGCTCATCCCGGTCCTCGGCGTCGTCGCCTACTTCTTCGTCGGCCGCAACCAGCGCAAGGAGACCCACCAGCGCGGCCAGCAGCGCTCGCGGCTGCACCAGATGGACCAGCGCGACCTCGCGCCGGTCCTCGCGGCCAGCCGAGACTTCTCGAAGGCCGCGGTGGCCGCGCTGGACGGGACCCCGGGTCAGCGCGTCGAGTCAGCGGGCCACCGTGAGGGCGGGTCGGTGCCGGTGCCGGCGGACAGCGTGCGGCTGTACTTCGCGGGGGCCGACAAGTTCCGTGACCTGCTCGCCGACCTGCGGGGCGCCCGCGAGCGGATCGACCTGATGTACCTCATCTGGGAGAAGGACGAGCTCACGGCCGAGGTGACCGGCATCCTCCTGGACCGGATCCACGCCGGCGTCCGGGTGCACATCCTCTTCGACTGGCTGAGCTCGCTGCCGTACAAGAAGGACGAGCTGGAGCAGCTCGCGCGGGCGGGCGCCGTGGTTGCGCCCTGCTACAAGCGGCCGCGGCAGCTGAACTACCGCAACCACATGAAGATGGCCTTCGTCGACAACGCGGTCGTCTACTCCGGCGGCATGAACATGGGGCAGGAGTACATCGACGGCGGCAAGCGCTTCGAGACCTGGCGCGACACGCACTTCCGGATGACCGGGCCGGTGGTGGCGGTCTACCTGCGGCTGTTCGCCGACACCTGGCTCCTCAACGGCCGCGAGGAGGACGTCTTCCCCGCGGGCGGTGAGCTCCTGGTGGACCATCCCGTGGACGAGGGGGTGCCGGTGCAGGTGCTGCACTCGAGCGTGTCCACGGCGTTCCCGACGATCCGGGACGTCTTCGTCGTCGCGCTCACCAACGCCCGGGACCGGGTCTGGATCCAGTCGCCGTACTTCATCCCGGACGAGCCGCTGCTGACGGCCATGTGCGTCGCGGCCTCGAGCGGGGTGGACGTCCGGTTCATGATGACCGGCCACCCGGACAAGAAGGTGCCGTTCAACGCGGCGCACGCCTACTTCGGGACGATCCTGCGGGCGGGCGTGCGGGTCTTCACCTACGACGCCGGCTTCCTGCACTCCAAGACGGTGACCATGGACGAGCACCTGGCGATCATCGGCACCTGCAACTGGGACATCCGCAGCCTGATCCTGCACGACGAGGTCGTCTCGGTGTTCTACGACCAGGGCGTCGCGCGGACCTGCGGCGAGCAGTACGAGCGCGACCTCGCCCACTGCTCCGAGGTCACGCTCGCCGACCTGGCCGCCCTGAGCAGGTGGGCGACGCTGCGCAACTCGCTGTGCCGGCTGTTCTCCCGGCTGCTGTAGGGCTCCGCAGCCCGGCTCAGCCCTCGCCGGTGGCCGCCGCCGGCAGGGTCAGCGCCATGGTGGTGCCACCCGTCGCGTGGTTGTCGCTCGCGGTGATGCTGCCGCCGTGGCGCTCGACGATGCGCTTGACGATCGACAGGCCCAGGCCGGTGCCCCGGTAGCCCTCGGCGTGCGCGCGGTGGAACGTGTCGAAGACGCGCGCGTGCTGGTCGGCCGGGATGCCGATGCCGTTGTCGCGGATCTCCAGCACGACCAGGTCGTCGTCGCGGTGTGCGGACACCTCGATCTCGGGCCGGACGCCGGGGGCGACGTACTTGACGGAGTTGCCGAGCAGGTTGTCGACGACCTGGCGCAGCAGCACGGGCTCGGCCAGCACCGGAGGGAGCGGTCCGACCGTGATCACCGGCGACTGCCCGCCCTTGACCCGGCTCGCCTCGGCGCGGCCCCGGGCGACGTCCTCCACCATCGCGGTCAGGTCGACCGGGACCGGGTTGATCTTGAGGTCGCGCGCGGTCGTGTAGGCCAGGAGGTCGTTGATGAGGTCGCGCATCCGGCGGGCGGCGCGCTGGATGCGGTCGAGGTGGTGCGCCTGCAGGTCCGGGTCGGGCGGCTCCGGGGCCGCGATCTCGTCGGCCAACGCCTCGGACCAACCCTCGACGGTGGTCAGCGGGTTGAGCAGGTCGTGGGCCACGACGCCCGCGAACGACGCCAGCTCGTCGCGCTCGCGCCGGTCGGCGGTGACGTCGTGGAAGACGACGACGGCCGACGGCGGGTCGGTGTCGGGCAACGGGGTGGCGCTGACCTCGAGCAGGCGGCCGTCGGGGATCGCCGGGTTGCGCACGAACAGGTCCACGTCGACGACGCGCTCGCCGGCCAGGGCCCGCGCCACCGGCATCTCGGTGGGCGCCACCGACGTGCCGTCGGGGCGCAGCAGGCCGTAGGCCGAGGGCGGGATGGACTCGAGACTGTCCCCGGGCAGGTCGCCCACCAGCAGCGAGGCCGCCGGGTTGCGCAGCACCACCTGGCCGGCCGCGTCGACCACCGTGACGCCGTCGGCCATGGAGTCGAGGATGGCCCGCACCAGCGTCGCCTGGCTGGTCGCCTGGCGCTCCGAGTGGGTGAGGCGGGCGGTGAGGGCGGTGGTCTCGAGCCGGCCGACGGCCAGGGCCAGGGTCAGCAGGGCGGCGAGCCCGAGATAGGTCTGGACGACGAGGGCGCGCTGGTCACCCTCGGCGATCCCGGAGAAGGGGCCGAGCCCGTGGAGAGTGAGGGCGACCACGGCCGCACCGACCAGGACCGTGTGCGAGGCGGCGACAGCAGGGCGGAACCTGCTGCCCGCCCAGACGCTCGTGGCGAGCAGCAGGAACGGCACCGGCAGGTCGCGGTTGACCGCGAAGACCAGCCAGCAGGTCGCCGCGGTGACGAGCGCGAGGGCCGCGAGCTCGGCGGTGCGCGCGAGGGGAGGACGCGTGCGGGCGCTGTCGGGCCCACCATCGGCTCCGAGGTTCAGCAACCAGTGCCACGCCATCAGCCCGAGCGGGAGGATGACGACGATGCCCACGGCGTTGCGGACCACCCACGAACCGAGGACCAGCTCGTCGGAGCGCGTCAGCGACAGTGCCGAGGCCGGCCCGAGGAGGGCAGAGGCCGACGAGGCGAGCGCCGCCGCTGCCAGCAGCCTTCCGACGTCGACGAACCGGGTGAGCCCGGTGCCGTCGGACGCCCGCGGCCCCCACAGCTGCGGGCACCAGCGCGTGAGGAGGGCGCCGAGCGTGAGCACCTGGACCAGCGCGGCGGCAGCCAGTCCGAGGGCGAGGTCGGTGCCGGCTCCGGTCGCGTCGTTGACGGCCCAGCTGGCCACGACCAGGGCGGCCGCGTCGACCGCCAGCCAGCGGGTCCATCCCGTGGTCGCGAACCACACGGCCGCCACCCCCGACGCCGGCCAGACCAGCGCGAGCGTGGTGTCGGGGACGACGGTGAGGCGCCCCAGGAGTCCGGTGAGGACGAAGAGTGTCGCGAACAGCGCCGACGTCCCGAGCCGACGGAGCACGGTCATCCCGATGACCTCCTGCCGGCGAGCGCCCGGCGTACGGCGTCGCGCAGGTCCTGCGGCTCGAACGGCTTGGCGAGGCGCTCGGCGCCGGTGGCGTCGATGCGCTGCAGGGTCTTCCCGGTCCACTGGACGGTGACGAAGACCGCCGGGAGGTCCGGGTCGGCCCCGCGCAGCGTCTCGAGCAGGTCGACGCCGTCGATGCCGGGCAGGGCGTAGTCGAGCACGACCAGGTCCGGTGCCTCGGCCGCGTCGGCTCGCAGGCCCTCCAGCGCCAGCTCCGAGCTGGGCACCGACACGATCTCGTGGTCGTCCTGTCGCAAGCAGTAGGCGATCCAGTCGCCGACGTCCTCGTCGTCCTCGACCACCATCACGCGGGCCACGTGCTCTCCTCCTCTGTGCGGGGCACCAGCCAACCACGCCGGAGGCCCGTCCGGGCGCGAAGCGCACCCGCGACACGGCCGCGCGTTCGCCGGGCGGGTGGATCAGCAGCCATCCCCGCTCGGGGCGCCGTGCGTGCGAAGCCAGTCCCGGTACGCCGCGACCGCGGTGGGCAGGGTGGGGAAGAGGTACTGCTCGCCGATCCGCTCGAGGATGCCGGTGGGGGCCAGTTCGTCGCGCAGGTCCATCTTCATGCGGACCAGCCCGAAGACGACGCCCCGCTCGCTGAGCTCGCGGCGCAGCGTCTCCAGGGCGTCCGCGGCGGTGATGTCGACCTCGACGACGGCCTCGGTGTTGAGGACGAACCACCTCACCGGGTCGGCGGACTCGGCGACGGCGGCCCGGGCCCGGCTGCGGAAGTTCTCGGCGTTGGCGAAGAACAGGGGTGAGTCGTAGCGGTAGATCATCAGCCCCGGCACGGGTTCGGCCCCGGCGTAGTCGGAGATGTCGTGCATGCCGGGCACACCCGGGACGAAGCCCTCGACGGCGTCGTGCGGTCGGGCCACCCGCCGCATCAGGTCGAAGACCGACAGCCCGACCGCGACCACGATCCCGTTGAGCACCCCCACCACGAGGACGGCAGCGGTCGTGGTCAGCGCGAGCAGGAGCTCGCTGCGACGGAAGTGGGCCAGCCGGCGGAACTCCGGGAGGTCGATCAGGCGGACGGCGGCGTACACGACCACCGCGCCGAGCGCGGCCGTCGGGAAGGCCTCCAGGACCGGTCGCAGCGCGAGCACGGCGATCACGGTCGCGGCCACGGTGACCAGCCCGGTGAGCTGGGTGCGTCCGCCTGCGGCGTCGCCGATGGCGGTGCGGCTGCCGCTGCTGCTCACCGGGAAGCCGTGCATCAGGCCGGCGCCCAGGTTGGCGGCCCCGAGCGCGAGGAGCTCGCGCCGGGGGTCGATCCGCTGCTCGCGCCGGTGGGCGAACGCGCGGCCGGTCAGGATGTTGTCGGTGTAGCCGACGAAGGCCACCCCGAGGGCAGCCGGCACCAGTGAGAGGACGTCGTGCACGGACACCTCGGGGAGGCCGGGCGTGGCGAGCCCCGCGGGGACCGAGCCGATCACCGCGACGCCACTGGCCTCGAGGTCGAACCACGCGACGACGGCCGACGCGGTGAGCATCCCGATCAGGGCCACCGGGGCCCGCGGTGCGAGAGCGGCGAGCACGAGCATCCCGGCCAGCGTCACCAGGCCCACCGCGAGGGTTGACGCGTCGGCGCGGTCGAGGTGACGCGCCACGTAGGCCAGCTCGGGGAGGAAGCCGTCGGCCTCGACGGTGATCCCGCTCAGGTTGCCGAGCTGGGAGACGATCATGATCGCCGCGATGCCGGTGAGGTAGCCGACCAGCACCGGCCGCGACAGCAGCTCCGAGACGAACGACAGGCCGCCGAGCCAGCTGACCGCGCACACGCCGGCCACCACGAGGGCCAGGGCAGCGGCGAACTCGCCGTACCGGTCGCCTGCGATGCCGGGCACCGATCCGAGGGCCGCGGCGGTCATCAGCGCTGTGGTCGACTCCGGCCCCACGGACAGCTGGGGGGACGAGCCCAGCAGGGCGTACGCCAGCAGGGATCCGACCGCCGCCGACAGGCCGACCGCCGCCGGGACACCCGCCACCTCGGCGTACGCCATCACCTGCGGGATCAGGTAGGCCGTGATGGTCACGCCGGCGAGCACGTCGCCGCGCAGCCAGGTCCGCCGGTAGCCCCGCAGCCAGGACAGCACCGGCGGGCGCAGGTCGGGACGCTCATGGGAGCTGCCCATCGCGCGCCTCCTGCCTCTGACCCCTTGGGTGCCGGGTGTCCACTGGAACCAGCCTCGGGAAACAGCATCGCGTCGGGCCAGGGAGGTGTCCACGTGTCCCCAGGCGGACCACTCGCACCCTCCGTCGCGGGCGCGCCGGGACGGGAGCCGACGTGGCTGTGGACCGCCGCCGCGGTGGCGGTGGCGGTGACCGCGTTCTCGGTGCGGCTGGCGATGGTGCTGCGCGGGAGCGGCCTCGACGGGAAGCTGGCCTACGACGACGGCGTCTACTACTCGGCGGCCGACGCCCTGGTGTGGGGGCGGCTGCCCTACCGGGACTTCATCCTGCTGCACCCGCCCGGCATCGTGCTGGCCCTGGCGCCGTTCGCAGTGCTCGGTCGGCTCACCCACGACGCGCTGGGCTTCGAGAGCGCGCGCATCGGGTGGATGCTCCTCGGCTCCGTGAACGCCGTGCTGGTGCTGGGGGTCGCACGCCGGCTGGGCCTGGTCGCCGCGCTGGCCGGGGGACTGTTCTACGCCGTGTGGCAGCCGGTCGCCGTGACCGAGACGACGACCCGGCTCGAGCCGCTGGTGAGCCTCGGCGTCCTGGTCGGGCTGCTGGTGCTGGCCAACCCGCTGGGTGAGCGCTCCCGCCGCGCGCAGGTCCTCGCCGGCTGCGCGCTGGGGCTCGCCCTGGTCGTCAAGATCTGGGCGGTGGTCCCGGTCCTGGTGGTGCTGCTCCTCTGCCGGTCGCGGCTCGGCACCCGGGCGACGCTCCGTGTGGCTGCCGCGGCCGGCGTGAGCGCGCAGCGGTGGTCGCGGTGCCGTTCTGGCTCGCAGCTCGCAGCGACATGTTCCGGATGGTCGTCCTCGACCAGCTGGGCCGGCCTCACCTCCGGGTGACCACCTCGCAGCGGCTGGCGGCATCCTCGGGTTCTCGTCGTGGACTCCCTGGGCCTGGGCCACGGCGCTGTGCCTGGGCGCCCTGGTCGCGATGGCGCTGCTCTCCCGCAGGTCCCTGGCCCGCTGGGCGGTGGGGATGCTGGCCGTTCAGGTGCTGGTCCTGGTGCTCAGCCCGTCGTACTTCTCGTTCTACGCGGCCTACCCCGCGCCCGCGCTCGCCCTGGCGTCGCGGGCGGCGTGGCCGTCCTCGATGCCGGGTTCGCCCGAGCACGCACGACAACGGTCGCGCGCGCGGCGCGGGCGCGGCGTCCGGCACTCGTGGCGGTCGGAGTCGGCCTTGCCTGGCTGGTCACCGTCGACGCCGAGACCTCCGTGGGCGTCGCCCTGCCCACCGCGGAGCTGAGCCGGTTGACCGCGTCGAGCCTGCGTGACGGCCGACTCGCCCGTCGACCTCGTCCTCCTCGACGTCCTGAGCCGCGACCTCGCCCGCGGCTGCAGGGTGATGGTCGACGTCAGCGGCCTGACCTACGACCGCGACTCGGCGTCCGTCCAGACCGCCGGCCGGCTGCCCCGCCGCCGCAACCGTGCCTGGCAGCACGACCTCCGTGCCTACCTGCTCTCCGGGGACGCGACCCTGCTGTCGCGCCCGCACGCGGACGGGCTGAGCGCGCACACCCTCCGGGTGATCGACGGGCTCACCGTGCTGGGCCGCGGCGCGGGCTACGAGCTGCTGGCGACCTCGCCGACGGCGCCGGGAGCGGCGACCCACGGCACCCACACCGCCGGGCGGGCCGTCGGCCCGGTGCCCGGCCCGCACAGGAAGGACCGTCATGACAACTGACCGGTCGGAGCTGCAGGACGCGGGCTTCGACATCCTCGAGAAGGGACTCAAACCGGGTGCGCTCGGCTTCCTGTCCAGCACCGTCATCGCGCTGGCCTCGGTCGCCCCCGCCTACAGCCTCGCCGCGACCATCGGCTTCGTCGTCATCACCGTGGGCCTCCAGGCACCCGTCATCATGGTCCTGGCGTTCATCCCGATGTACTGCGTCGCCGTGGGCTACCGGGAGCTCAACGAGGCCGAGCCGGACGCCGGCACGACGTTCACCTGGGCGGCGCGTGCCTTCGGCCCGCGGACCGGCTGGATGGCGGATGGGGGATCGTCGCCGCCGACGTCATCGTGATGGCCAACCTCGCGGCGATCGCCGGCTCGTACTTCTTCCTCCTCTTCAACGCCGACACGGTCGCCGGACAGGTGTTCTGGCCGACGGTGGTCGGGGTGGGCTGGATCGTGCTGCTGACCGCCATCTGCTACATCGGGATCGAGATCTCGGCACGGGTCCAGTACGCGCTCTTCGGCATCGAGGTCCTCGTCCTGGCGGTGTTCTCGGTGGTCGCCCTGATCCGGGTCTACGCGAACAACGCCGTGCACGGCGTCTCCATCCACCCCGCTGTCGTGGTTCAACCCGTTCGACATCCACAGCACCAGCGCGCTCGCCAGCGGCCTGCTCCTGGCGGTCTTCATCTACTGGGGGTTCGACACGGCCGTCTCGGTCAACGAGGAGACGAAGGACGCCCGAAGGACGCCCGGTCGGGCAGCGGTGACCGCGACATTCGTGCTCCTCGCGATCTACGTCGTCGTGACGACGGCGACGCAGGCGTACGCCGGCGTCGGCACGGCGGGGATCGGCCTGGGCAACCCGAACAACGCGACGACGTCTTCTCGGTGCTCGGCCGGGCCGTGTTCGGCGGCAGCGCGATCGGCAGCTTCGCCGTCCACCTGCTCGTCCTCATGGTCCTCAGCTCGGCCGCGGCCTCCACCCTCACCACGATCCTGCCCACCGCGCGCACGACCCTGTCGATGGCGGCCCACCGGGCGATCCCGAGCCGGTTCGCCAGTGTCAGCGACCGCTTCATGACGCCGACCTGGTCGACGATCGGCATGGGCCTGGCGTCGATCGCCTTCTACGTCGGGCTCACCGCGCTCAGCGGGAACGTGCTCGCAGACTCGATCGCGTCGATCGGGCTGCTGATCGCCTTCTACTACGGGATGACCGGCTTCACGGCTCCCGTCTTCTACCGGCACACACTGACCAGCTCCGTCCGCCACTTCCTGGTGCGGGGCGTGATCCCGTTCCTCGGTGGGCTGATCCTGCTCGGTGCGTTCATCCAGGCCGCCCACGACTACTGGCAGGTCGGTCCCAACGCCGACTCGACCACGTCGTGGAAGCTGCCGTTCGCACCGCACTGGGAGATCGGCGGCATCTTCCTGACCGGCATCGGGGCGCTGGTGCTGGGACTGGTCCTCATGGTGATCACCTGGGTGTTCATGCCGGCGTACTTCCGGGGGGAGACGCTCCCAAGCGCACCGCCAAGCAGATGGAGGGCTACGTCGTCCCCGAGGAGCTCCGCGACTGACGCCGGAGGGGCCCGGACCGTCTGGTCCGGGCCCCTTCGGTCGGGAGGCGGTCGATCCGGTCACGCACGGGCCGCGCCGCACGAGCCGCAGAAGCGCGCCCCGGCCTCGAGCGAGTGCCCGCACGACGGGCAGTACGCCGGGGTGGCCACGGTGGCCGTGGCGACGCCGGCGGCCTGGGCCCGGGGCGCCTGGCCGAGGGGCGCGGAGCCCGGAGCCCCGGCGGGGGAGAACCCCGTGGGGACCGTACGGTCCGCGGGCTCGGGTGCCCAGGCCGGGGCGGCCGGAGCGGGCGGGGCTGCCGGAGCGGGCTGGGTGACCGTCGCGATGCTCGGCGACGGGCGCCGGCGCAGGCGGCGCACCAGGAGCACCAGGGCGGTCAGGCCCCTCCGATCGCGGCGACCACGCCGGCCGCGACGGCCGCCCACAGGCCCAGGCGGTGCCGCTGTCGGCCGGCTCCGGTGCCGGCAGGTCCCTGGCCTTGCCGAGGTAGGTCTCGGCCAGGCCGTTGGCCGGCTGGTCCCGCAGCACCTTGGACAGGTCCGCGACCGCGGTGGTCCGGTCACCCTCGAAGTAGGCCCGGATCCCGTCCCGGTAGGTCTCGGTCGTCTGCGAGACGGTGTTGTCCACGCCGGCGCTGTCGAGCAGCTCCTTGATCCGCTCGGCGGGGACGGCGTAGTTGAACGGCTCGCCCACGAAGTGGGAGCTGTTCACGCCGATCACGTGGCCCTCGGCGTCCACGGTGGGACCGCCGGACATGCCGCCGGAGAGCTGGGCCGAGAGCTGGAAGACCGAGAGCAGGCCGTGGGCCACGGTCTTGATCGAGCTGACGTTGCCGGCGTCGAAGGTCGGCGTCAGGTCGGGGTCGGTGAACGAGTCGATGATGGCCGGGTAGCCGATCGCGACCGCGCCGGAGTTGATCTCGACGCCGGAGGTGTCGGCCAGCTCGATGGCGTTCAGGTCGGTCTCGTCGACCTTCAGCAGGGCGCCGTCACCCTCGTCGTACTGCTGGAACGCGAGCACGCGGGCCGGCTTCTGCTTCTGCACCTTCACGCCCGAGACCGAGGCGCCCCACGAGACGCCGACCTCGCGGTCCACGCGGTTGTGCAGCACCTGGTTGCCGTCGCCGAGGATGTCGACGCGGTAGTCGCCGAGGACGTCGTCGACGGTGAGCGCGCCGGGGGTGTTGTAGTAGTGCTGCAGCGCCCACTGGGCGGCCACGCGCCGGATGGCGTCCTTGCCGCCCTCCGGGTCGACGCAGTGGCCGGCGGTGGCGACGTACCCGTCGGGGTTCACCACGAAGCCGGTGCACTGCATCGTCACCCGGAACGGCTTGTTCTGCAGGTACTGGCCGTTGAAGCGGTCGTAGACGTAGCCCGACCAGCTGACGGTCTCGTAGACCACCGACGGCTGGACCAGCGGGGCCACCTGGACCGGCGTCGCCTCGGTCGCGGTGCCCGGCGAGCTCGAGGGAGTGGTGGCGGGGCCGTCGGCGAAGGCCGGACCCGCGAGGGTCAGCGAGGCCGCGGCGAGCACCGCGCCGGAGGCGACGGTGCGGCGGACGAGGGATCGGGTCGTGCGGTTCATGGGGGTCTCCTGGTGGGGTGGTTCCTGACTCACCAGGAGCGTGCGCCGCGCCTCTTGGAGGCGGCTTGCCCTTCACTTGGGGCTGAGTCACTCGGGCCCGAGTCACTTGGGGCCGAGCACCCGACCCCCGCCCAGCGCGCGCAGGGACACCTCAGTTCTCGGCGAGCGTCGCGCGGATCGCCTCGCGGTCGGCGAGCGGCACGCTGTCGCTGACCGCCCAGGTCCAGCCGTTCGAGCGCCCGAGGCGGTGGTAGGACTCCGCGAGCACGGGGTCGAGCCAGCCGGGAGCGCCGGCGTTGCCGAGGGCGATGACCGTCGGCGCCTGCTCCGCCACCCACTCCCCGTAGCCCTGGGTGCCGCCGGGCCAGGTGTCCTGGAGGTAGGCCGTCAGGCCGCCGCTGAAGACCTGGAAGCGCGAGGCGTTGGTCTGCCCGGTCAGGACCAGGGGCTGTGGTGCGTCGACCGACAGGATCCGGGACCCGGGCGGCAGCAGCGACATCACGGCGGCCACGTCCCGGCGCTGCTGGAGGAGCGTCTGGTCGCGCTCGCCGACGGAGTACGCGAAGGACGCCGCCGTGGCCACGCCCACCCAGGCCAGCACCAGCGTCAGGGCGATCCAGGCCTTCGGCAGGCGGCCCACCAGGGCCGCGAGGCCGCCGATGCCGACGGCCGCGGCGGGGAGCAGCACGAAGGCGTCCGGCCAGCTGTTGAACGCCGTCCACGACCAGGCCAGTCCGGCGGCGAGGGCGACGCCCGTCCCGGCCAGCGCGGCCGTCCGCTCGTCGTGGCGGCTGCTGCGACGCAGCACGCCGACGACGGAGAGCACCAGCAGTGCGACGGCGCCGACGAAGAAGACCCACAGCGACCAGCCGTAGGCGTCCCCAGCACCCCCCAGGTCTTGCCGAACCGGTTGAGCAACGGTGCCTGGTGGGTGTACTGGAGGTTGATCAGCAGGAAGTCGTCGAGGAACGTGCGCAGCTCGCCGAGCGCCACGAAGACGGCGACCGTCACCGCGGTCGGGACGAGCCCGCCGATCGCGATGCGGGCCAGGGCGCGCAGCCGGGTGCCGGTCGGCGCGAGCAGCGCCGCGGTCACGGCTGCGGCGAGGGCGGCGAAGAGGGCCGGCTGCCAGGTGAGCGTCGCGAGGGCGACGAAGCACCCGGCGGTCAACCAGCGGCGGTGGGTGACCGCGAGGAGCGCGCAGAGCAGGAAGAGGACCATCGCGGTCTTCTCGCGCGGACCGTACGTGGCGTAGCGGATGAAGCCCTCGAAGCACAGCAGCGCCGCCGCGGTGGCCAGTCCCGCCGGCCGGGACCGGAAGAGGTCCCGGCCCAGGACGTACGCCGTGCCGACGCAGGCCACCGACAGCACCATGAAGAGCACGCGGGCGCTGAGCACGTCGTCGGCGCCCACCCACCTACCGGCGGCCACCCCGATCCCGGGCAGCAGGTGCGCCAGGGGGCCGGCCCGGTTGAGGATCCCCGCGTAGGGAGCAACGCCGTCGGCGACCTGCTGGCCGGCGTACATGTAGACGCCGAGATCGCGCGAGAGGACGCCGTCGAAGCCGTGCAGCACGAAGACGGCGGCGGCCACCACGCAGGTCAGGGCGACCAGCGGGTCGAGGCGGGCGAACCGGCCCCGGAGTGACGGACGCGGAGCAGCCCGGCGACGGATCCAACGACTGCGGGGCAGGACGGTGTCGGGGACGAGGACGCGTGCCTCACCCCCGACACGCTCGGCTCCCCGCAGCACCGTCATGGCACTTCCTAGGGTGCCAGATCGCCGTAGACGTTTTGGTCGAGTCCACCAGATCGGGGACAGGTGTCAGCGGACCCGTTGGTCCGGCACTGGAGCACGTCGGCCCCCTCGCCGGGCTCGGCGCCACCGTCCGCGCTGGTCTCGCGCGCATCGGTGCCGGGCACGGTGTCGCGCCAGTCGGTCCACACGCCGTACGTCCTCGATCCGACGCTGTCGATCCACAGGTAGTCACCCGCGAACGGGACCGCGCGGTTGTCGAACTGCTCGAAGTTCGGGTTGGTCGACTTGTCACTGATCCGGACCGCGGATCCGGTCGGGCCGGACGCCAGGCTGAACGAGGTGCCGTAGGTGTCGAGCGCGTCCTGGACGACGTGCCGGTCGGCGGTGTTGCCGATCGGCTGCGCGGCGCACGTGGTCGCGTCGGCGCAGCTGGAGTCGTTGCGGCTGTCCCACCACAGCACGTGCGCCGTGCCCGCGTTGACCGCGATGTCGGGGAAGATCTGGTGCTGCTTGGTCGGCCGGTTCACCAGCACCGGGTCGGTGTGCGTGCCCGTAGCCCCGTGGAGCACCGTGTAGTAGACCGCCGAGAGCGAGCCGACGCCCGTGCCGACCATCCCGTACGACGTCCCGGTCGGCACGTCGGGTCCGTAGGCGGCGTCGTAGACGATGTGCACGTCCTCGCTGGACTTGTCGTTCTGGTCGGTGGCGGAGCGCGGCGACGAGTCGGCCCGGAAGAAGGTGTAGCCCGACGGGCAGGCGTCGGCGAAGTCACCGCAGTCGCGGCTGCTGCCGTCGCTGTGGGCGTAGCCCTCGAACGTGACGACGTCGGCGGGCTGGGCGAAGGTGGCCCCGCAGTTCGTGCTGCGTGCGTACTGCACCGCGTCGGTCTCGTTGTGCTTGTTGCCGACCGTGGCCACCCAGGTCACGTAGACGTGGCCGTTGCCCGTCACCGTGATCTCGGGGACCTGGACGTCGTGCGTGCTCTGGGTGAGCCGGACCGGGTTGGACCAGGTGGCGCCGTGGTCCGTGGACCGGGACAGGTAGATGTTGCTCGAGGTGTTGGTGAAGCGCGACCAGGCGAAGTAGACCGTGCCGTCGCAGGAGCCACCGGTGCGGTCCACCTCGATGGCGGTCTTGTCGTTGAACTTGCCCAGCGTGTTGGGGGCGGAGGAGCCCCTGGCCACGATCTCGGAGCGCTGGAACTCCTTGCCGTCGTTGGTCGTCGCGCCTCCCTCGCCGCCGGGGTTGCGGTAGGTCGCCACCCAGACGTCACCGAAGGTCTTCTTCGTGCCCGCCGGGTCGTCGGAGCTCTCCGAGCCGGCGAACAGCCTGCCGTGGGTGTCCCAGGCCAGGACCGGGTCGCCGGCGCTGGCGGTGCGGATGTGCGCCCGGCCGGCGTAGGGGCTGGTGTCCCCGGGGTAGCCCGGGACCAGGGAGCTCTGGAAGGACGAGCCGCCGGTGGTGGAGCGGTAGTACCCCAGCCAGATCGGACCCGAGGCGATCGGCGCCCCGTCCGCGTCCACACCGTCGTTGTAGACCCCGCAGTAGTCGTTGGAGCTGCCGACCAGCACGTTGCTGTTGCGCGGGTCGATGGCCACCGAGGGCTCGTTCTGCCGGCCGCGGGACCGCCCGCACTCGGTCAGCGTGGCGTCGGTGTACGGCTGCCCGGTGACCATCGTGTAGTTGCTGGTGTAGCCGCCCCCGACGTCGTTCGACAACCTCGTGTCGCCCGCCGGTGTCGAGGCGGGTGCGGGTTGGGTCATGGTGGCCGCGAACGCGGCGGCGGCGAGTGTGGCGAGAACTGGCGTGAGACGTCGCACGGTGGAAACCCCCTGGTAGCCGAGAAGAGTGCCTTGCGAACGTACGCGCGGACATACGGGGTGCGACTCATCAATTCTGGGTGAGGTTTCCGGCCCGGCATGACACGTGAACCATCCGGACGACCGCGCCGTAGTACCGGTCATGAAGACGAGCCGGCAGCGCCGATCGTCCGCCGGGGGCACACTGGGAGCAGGAGGAGTGGTGGTCGACAACCAGGCCGCGCTGATGCAGCAGCTGCACGACGAGCACGCGTCCGCGCTGTGGGGCTACAGCCTGCGCCTGACCGGCAACGACCGTGCCCGCGCGGAGGACGTGGTCCAGGAGACGCTGCTGCGCGCGTGGCGACACTTCTCGGCGCTCGACGAGGCCCAGGGGTCGGTGCGCGCCTGGCTGTTCACGGTCGCGCGCAACATCGTCATCGACGAGTGGCGCACCCGACGCGCGCACGCGGAGTTCGCCGTCGCGGACGTGCCCGAGGTCGTCGACGACGTCGACCACACCGACCAGCTGCTGCTGTCGTGGGTCGTGGCCGAGGCGCTCACCCGGCTGTCACCCGAGCACCGGGCGGTGCTGCTGGAGTGCTACTACCGTGGGCTGCCGGTGTCCGAGGCCGCGCGTCGTCTCGGGATCCCCGAGGGCACGGTGAAGTCCCGCACCCACTACGCGTTGCGGGCGTTGCGACTGGCACTGGAGGAGATGGGGGTGAGCGCATGAGCTGCGACTTCGCACACCTCGACGGCTCCTACGTCATCGGCGCGCTGTCGCCGTCGAGCGGCGGGAGTTCGAGGAGCACCTTGCAGGCTGCGAGGCGTGCTCCCGCTCGGTGCGCGAGCTGGCCGGCCTGCCGGGCCTGCTCGCCCGGATCGACCCCGCGGTGCTGGAGTCACCGCCCTCGGAGGAGCCGCCGCCGGAGACGCTGCTGCCCTCGCTGATGTGGCAGGTACGCCGCAGCCGGCGCCGTCGTACGTTCGCGACCGCTGGGCTGGCGGCTGCTGCTGCCGCCGTGGTGACGATCGGTGCGGCGGTCACGGTCGGGGTGAACGGGGGAGGGGACACCCCCCAGGCGAACCCGCCGGTGGTCGGCACGAGCACCCCGGGGAGCCGTCCGATGGTCGCGGTGCGGGACGTCGGCATGCAGGCGAGCCTGGCCTTCACCGGGGTCTCGTGGGGCACGCGGCTCGACCTGACGTGCACCTACAAGGCAACGCCGGTCGGCTATCCCGAGCCGCTCACCAGGACGTACTCCATGGTCGTGCACACCCGCGACGGCCGGGCCGAGCAGGTCGCGACGTGGCGCGCCCTGCCCGGCCGGACCATGCAGCTGGCGGCGGCCACTTCGGCAGCGCCGGGTGACATCACCTCAGTGGAGGTTCGCGCGGCGGACGGCGAACCGGTGCTCAGGCTCAAGGCCTGACGACGCCGACCGCTCCTGCAGCAGCACCAGCACGCCGGCGACCACGGCCACCACCTCGGACACCGCCGCCGCCAGGACGTAGCTACCGCGCCACACCTCGTGGACCCCGTAGAGGCCCACCGTGGCGGAGGTGACGAAGGCCCCGAACGTCGAGAGGCCGAAGCCGACCGCGAGCAGGGGCGGGAGCCAGTGCCGCCAGGTGACGAGGGCGACGGCGATCACGAGGCCGGCCACGGCGTTGAGCATGAACGCCGGGCCGATCATGTGCAGGTCGCGGAACCCGTCCAGCCACAGCTTGAGGTGGACGTACGCCGAGACCAGCACCGCCACGGCGGTCAGCATGCGCATCTTCATGGATCTCTCCAGTTCTTCGAGGGTGCGGGTCCAGTCGGGCCCACTGTGTCCACGTCGAACGCGGGCGGGTGGTTCAGACTGGGACTGAACCTTCGGGGGCGGACCGGCGTATGCAGGTCACGACAACCGAGCACGGAGGCAGGCGATGACGTCGAACGAGTCAGAGGGCGGTCTCTCCCGCCGCAAGGTCCTCGTGGCGGGTGCCGGCACGGCGCTGGGCGCCGCGGCGCTGGCCGCCTGCGGCGGTGGCGGGAGCACCGGCTCCTCGACCTCAGCGGGATCAGGTGGCGCCTCGGGGGGTGGCAGCCAGGTGCTGGCCAAGGTGGCCGACGTCCCGGTCGGCGGCGCGGTCTCGGCGACCGACTCCAACGGCAAGCCGGTGATCGTCTCCCAGCCCACCGCGGGTGACGTGGTCGCGTTCTCGGCGATCTGCACCCACATGGGCTGCACGGTCGCCCCGCACGGCAGCGAGCTCCTGTGTCCCTGCCACGGGTCGACGTACGACCTGGCCACCGGCGACAACACCGGCGGCCCCGCACCGTCCCCGCTCCCGAAGGTCTCCGTCAAGGTCACCAAGGGCGAGGTCGTGGAGACCTGAGCCCGCGCCGCTACTCGTAGCGCAGCGCGGTCGCCGGGTAGACGCGCGAGGCGCGCACGCTGGGGAGCCAGGTGGCGAGCACCGAGCAGACCACGACCACGCCGAGGATCACGGCCAGGGCCGACCACGGCGGCACCAGGGCGAGGTTCTCGTAGCCGGGCTGCCCCGCGGAGTCCTGGACGACGTTGAAGGCGACCCAGAGCCCCAGCACGCTGCCGACCACGACACTGACGAGCGTGACGATCAGCGACTCGACGAGGAAGCTCATCTGCACCATCCGCGCCTGGAAGCCGATCGCTCGCAGCACCCCGATCTGCTGGCGCCGCTCGACGACCGAGCGGGCACTGATGACCCCCAGGGCGGCGACACCGATCACCAGGCCGAGCCCGAGGAAGCCGAGGATGAGGTACTGGAACGTCAGCGACGCCGAGACCGCGTCGTGCAGGGCCGCGCTCTGGGCCGTCGCCTGCATGCCGCTGTCCAGGAACGCCGCCTCCAGCGCGTCGGCCTCGGCGACCGGGTCGACCCGTCACGGACCCGGAAGTACCACACGCCGGGCGCGGCCGCGGCGCCCAGCGGCGCGAGGGTCTGCTGCGAGGTGGAGATGCCGAGCATGGCGTTGGGCACGTTGTCGGCCAGGACCCCGATCACCTTGAGGTGCAGGGTCGTGCCGGTCTGGGTGTCGCGGACCGCGACCGGGACGGGGGCGAAGCCCTGGTCCTCGATGTAGAAGCCGTGCAGCTGGAAGTCCGACACCACGCCCGTGCCCCAGTTGGCCCGCCGGGGCACCGAGAATTGGTCCACGACCGCGAGCCCGGGGTGCGCGGCGAGGGCCTTCCACACGGCCCGGTCCGAGCCGTAGCCCGCGGCCCGGGTGGCCATGTCGTAGGTGGTCGTGTCCAGGAAGTTGCGGTCGAGCCCGCGGACGACGTAGCCGACGTAGGACCCGGCGCGTCCGGTCTGGCGCGCGTCCATCGGCACGTAGGACTGGGCGGCGTACCCCGTGATGTCGGCCGGGTTGATGCCGGGAGCCGAGGCGAGCGCGGCGCGCATGTCCCGGATCGGGCTCAGCGGCGAGGTCTGCGCGGTGATGTCGTACCCGCCGCCGAAGGTCTTCTCGTCGTTGAGCGAGGCCAGGAACGACCCGGACGTCGCAGCGCCGGTCACCAGCGTGAACACGACGAGCGTGAAGAGCCCCGCCGTGGCACCGCGGCGGAACCGGTTGCGCAGCGGGCTCGCGATCGCGGTCTTCAGCACCGGCACGGCGCGCGTGGACCGTCCGAAGACCCACATCACGCCGCCGTTCAGCATCGGGCGCAGGTTGTAGACGAGGACCCACGTGGCACCCGCGACCAGCATCAGCCCCACGAGCACGAAGACGTCGAAGCCCATCTTCAGGTCCGGCACCAGCGCCTTGTAGACACTGAACGGCAGCAGGTTCCAGACGAGGACACCCGTGCCGGCCACGGAGTACGCCAGCCGCTCGCTGCCGCCGAGCGACCGGATCGCCGGCACCAGCGCGACCAGCACCAGCGACCCGCCGATGAGCAGGGCCACCGCACTCTTCGACGAGAACGCCGACGCGATCATCAGGGCGCCGGCGGCCACGCAGAGTCCCGCGATCAGCCAACCGTAGCGACGGCGCCGGCGCCGGGGCGGCTGGGGCAGGTCGCGGATGGCGGCGACGATGTTGAGGCGGCTGACCCGCCAGGCGGCGATCGTCACCACCGCGAGGGTCAGCAGGGCACCGAGGGAGAAGGCGACCAGCAGGCTGGTCCACGTGAGCCGGTAGCGGATCGTCACGATGCCGGACTCCGACAGCGCGCCCGCGATCAGCCGCACCATCGCGACCGACAGCGCCAGCCCGAGGACTGCTCCGACCGCAGCGGCCAGCACGTCGTAGGCCGCCCCCTCGAAGACGAACATCTGCACCAGGTGGCGCCGTTGGGTGCCGATAGCGCGCGCGGTGCCCATCTCGCCGCGCCGCTCGGCGGCCAGCATCACGAAGACCAGGAAGATCAGCAGGATCCCGGCGGTGATCGTGAAGGTGCCGAAGGTCGAGAAGAGCGAGAGGAACGTCGCGCCCTGCTGGTCGGCCAGCTTCAGCCCGTCGGCCTTGACCGGGTCGATCCGCAGCCCCAGCCCCGACGTGGTCGGCCGCAGCTGGTCGGTCACCGCGGTGGTGGCGTCGGCGCCGCTGGTGGCGTCTCCGTTGTTGGAGACCAGCACGTGCTGGACCCGGTCGCCCACCCCGAGCAGGCTCTGCGCCCGGTCGAGCGGCAGCAGCAGGGCACCCTGGTCGCTGCCGGTGCCGTCGTACCGGACCACGCCGGCGACCGTGAGGGGCGCCTGCCGACCGCGCACGAAGACGACGAGCCGGTCACCGGTGCTGGCGTCGAGCGCGTCGGCCGCCGGCCTGTCGAGGTAGGTCTGGCCCGGGCCCAGATCGGCGAGGCTCGCGCCGGCACCGGACTCGGTGGTGACCTGCCCGAACCCGGACATCGCCGCGGGATCGGTGGCGAAGAGCGTGAGCTGGGGCTCGTTGGTGCGGCTGGTCGTGTCCTGGACCGCCACGCCCTCGCTGATGCCGGGTGCCGCTCCGTCCACCCCGGGCGCCCGGCGGGCGGCCGTCACGACCCGGTCCGCCTCGGCGCTGCTGAGGTAGCGCGTGGAGGTGGCCTGCCCGAGCGTCGCGATGTCGGGGGCCTTCCCCGACCGGGTCGTGACGATCTCGTCGGTCTGGCCCAAGGAGGTGATGACCGAGGTGCGGACCGTGTTGGCCATGATGTCGCCGAACCCCAGCGCCGAGCCGATGATCATCGTTCCGAGCATCAGCCCACCCACGATGATGGCGCTGCGGCCGCGGCGACGGGTGAGGTTGCGGACCCCGAGCTTCATCAGCACGGTGCGCCGTACGGCGAGCACCCCGATCACGGCGAGCGCGAGGACGAGCAGCACGCTGAGCACCACCGCCAGCGTGTCGACCGGGGCGCCGAAGAGCTTGCTCATGGCCCGGGCGCTGATGCCTCGGCCGTCGGGAGCTCGACCATCCTGACCTCGTAACGGCCACGGCCGGGGGGCGACTTGAAGATCGTCGTGAACTTCTCGAGCACGTCGGCGTAGAAGCCGGTCGTGGCCGAGGCGTCTGCTGCCTCGACGCTGTCCCAGAACGTGATGACCGCGCCGGTGCCCTCGGGGTTGGCGAGGACGAGCACGCCGGCGTACCCGGGTTGCCGGCGCAGGTCGGGGACCACCTCGGACTGGTACACCGCCACCGCGGTGTCGGTGTCGATGCGCATCGTGTCGATCTCAAGCTGGGTGACTCGTGCGTACATCCGCGGGCTCCATTCGTTGTTCGTCGACGACCGCGCCGTCGAGCATCCGCAGGATCCGGTCGGTACGCCGGCCCACGGAGATGTCGTGGGTGACGATCAGGAACGTCAGCCCACGCTCCTGGTTGAGCCGCCGCATCAGCGTGGTGACGCTCTCGGCGGTCTCGCTGTCGAGGTCGCCCGTCGGCTCGTCGGCCCACACGATGGCCGGGTCGTTGACGAGCGCGCGGGCGATCGTGACCCGCTGGCGCTCGCCGCCGGACATCTCCTCGGGCACGTGGTCCGCCCGGTCGGCCAGTCCCACGAGGTCCAGGGCCGCGAGGGCACGAGGTCGGGCCTCGCGCGGCGCCGTGCCCGAGAGCAGGAGCGCCATCTCGACGTTCTCGACCGCCGACAGCACGGGCATCAGGTTGTAGAACTGGAACACGAAGCCCATCCGCTCGGCGCGGTAGCGCGTGCGTGCCCGGTCCGGCAGCTCGGCGAGGCTGACGCCCTCGATGAGGACCTGGCCACCGTCGATCTCGTCGATGCCGGACAGGCAGTTGAGCAGCGTGGTCTTGCCGCAGCCGCTCGGCCCCATCACCGCGACCATCTCGCCGCGACGCAGCGACAGGTCCACGCCCTTGAGCGCGTCCACCCGGACCTGGCCGGTGTCGTAGGTCTTGAGGACCCCGGTCGCGTGGACGATGACCTCCTCGTCGACGAGGGGGTGGACGGTGTCGGTCGTCGGGTGCCGCCGGGATCTCCGCATCACCGTCTCCTCGGGTCGCGGTGTTCTCCTTCGAACATCCGTCGCGCCCGCGGCAGTCGTCAGGGGCGAAGGTCCCCGTGGCAGCGCCCGTCCAGCACGTTCCGGGTTGCCCTCAGCGCGTGCCTCGTCCGGGCCGGGTCGAGGTGCCGGCGTGGGTGAGGGTCAGGTGCTGGCGAGGACCTTCGCCTTCTCGGCGGCGAACTCCTCCTCGGTCAGCACGCCCTGTTCCTTGAGGGCGGCCAGGTCCTTCAGCCGCTGGATCGGGTCCTCGGCGGGGGCCGCGGCGGCGGGGGCCGCCGCCACTGGCTGCTGCTCCTCGTACGCCTGGTCGCGCTGGACCGCGGTCTGTGCGTCGCGGTCGGCGAACTTGGCGGCCTGGCGGCGTTGCACGCGCCCACTCACGGCCGTGGCGGTCCCGGCCACGACGGCGGTCCGGGCGACTCCTCTCAGCAGTCCGGGCATGGTGTCCTCCTCAGCTCGCGGTCTCGAGGGCCTCGACGGCCGACATGATGTCCGTCGCCGGGATGCGGGCGCTGGCGACGAGTTCGCCGCCGTTGCGTCGGGCGGCTGCGACGAAGGGTGCCGCCCAGGCGTTCTCGTAGACGAGCAGGGCAGCGACTGTGTCCGGCTCCAGCGCGGAGGACGCCTCCTGGATGTCCTCATCGCCGAGCAGCCCCGAACGGGCGCCGGCGAAGTAGGAGAACGCGGCGGCGGGGCCGCCCGGGTCGGTGAGCTCGAGGACCTCGATCTCCCCGTCGACGTCCTTGCTGATCACCAGCAGGTCGTAGAGGCGGATGGTGCCGGCCTCCACGAGATCCATGAGGGCGTCGGCGGCCTCGCCGGTCAGGCGGTCGCGGGGGAACTCGAGGAGCACGAAGTCGACGGGGCCGTGGACGTCGGCGTCTGGGGTGAGGGACACGGTGACTCCTGGGGTGTCTGGGCGGGCGTACTCGGGGCTGCTCACGAGCCTGATCCGCTTCCGGTTCCGCGACCTCATCCCCGCCGGATGATGCTGGTCCGGGAGGCGGCTGATTCCGCGGATCCGCCCTACGAGGGGTCGGCGTCGGGGCAGGCCGTCCCGCGCGGGAGCTTGTACGGCGCCGCGATGTGGTAGGTCCCCGCGTGCGGCGCGCGCAGCACGGTCCACACGTCGACGGGCTGGCCCGGCTGCTGCGGCTGCTCGGCGGGGCTGAGGCAGCCGTCGGTGTTGACGACCGGCAGGCCCGGGGCGGCGGAGGACGGGGCCGGGACCGGCTGGCCCTGCTCGTCGACCAGGCTCAGCCACGGTGAGTCGGGGATCCGGACCAGCACGCTTCCGGCGTGCGGCATCGTCAGCGTCACCTCGGCGGAGTCGAAGTCGGTCACCACGGCCGGTGGGTCGGCGATGGGCGTGGGGGACCTGACCTTGTAGAGCCGCCAGTTCGGGTCGGACCAGACCAGGTGCAGGTAGCGCACGCCCCCAGCGACCAGCGCGGCCTCGCCGACCGCGGCGTGGTCCGGCTCACCGTGGGGGAGCACCACGAAGCGCACCGCCCACCGGTCCAGCCACCGGTGGTAGGCGGTCGGGGTGAGCTCCCCGTCCTCGTAGAAGATCGGGTTCCGCTCGGCATCGGCCTGGCGGTTCCACCCCCGGGCCAGGTTGACGTACGGCGCCAGCGCGGATGCCTCGCGGTGGCTGGCCGCCGGCACGACCTCGACCCGGGCACGCTCGGCGTGGTGCGCCTCGAGCTGGCGGACCAGCGGCTGCACGTCGGCGGTCCACGACTCGGTGGGTCGGGTGCCGATCACGTCGCGAGCCGCCGTGGCGACCTGCCAGATCGAGGAGGTGATGATGCCGGCCGCCAACGCCAGGGCGACCCGTCCACGGCGGGCGTGGAGGACCGTCGGCCAGCGGAGCGGCTGTCGTGGCTCGGGGGTGCGCACGAACAGGGCCACCAGCAGCACGCCACCGAAGATCAGGCCCAGGCGGGTCATGTTGGTGCCGATCTGCGACGGGACCGCCCACACGGCCACGACGCCGACGGCGTACAGCACCGCGCCGATCCGGACCGTGCGCCAGGACGACGGGGCGAGCAGGTAGACGCCGACCCCGAAGGCCACGGGGAGGATCGTCGACCCCAGCGGCATCGGCTGCTGGCCGGAGAACGGGAACAGCCACGATGACAGCGCGACGATGGCCACGGGCGGCACCCCGAGGACGTACGCCGCGGCACGTCGTCGGCTGATCCACAGCGCCGCTGCCACGATCCCGACGAAGAGCCCGGCGACGGGGCTGGAGGCGGTGGCGATGCCGGAGAGCAGGGCGGCCAGGATCGCACGCGGCACCCGGTGCCGGCGGTCGGGCGTGCGCCACCGGGTGGGCCAGGCGAACACGACGGCCATGGCGGCCAGGCCGAACATCATGCCGAGGCCGAAGGTGACGCGTCCGGAGACCGCGTTGCCCGTCAGCGCCAGCGCGCCGAACATCGAGGGCCACCACGGTCGGGTGATCGCCTTGCTGCGCACCAGCAGGAGCGCCAGCAGGGCCGCCGAGGCGGTCCCCGCCAGCATCATGGTGGTGCGGACCCCCAGGATCGCCATCACGTAGGGGGAGATGACGCTGTAGGAGACCGGGTGCATGCCGCCGTACCACGCCAGGTTGTAGGCGCTGTCGGGATGCGCGCGGGCGAACTCCGCCCAGGCGTCCTGGGCGGCCAGGTCGCCGCCCCCGCTGGCGAGGAAGGCCCACCACAGCAGGTGCAGGACGGCGGCGGTCACGGCGGCGGACAGCACGGGGTGCCGAGAGAGCGCGTTGCCCCTCGCGATCGGCGCGCTCGGCGCCGGCTCGCGGGTCAGCAGCTGGCTTCCCCCCGCCATGGTGCACCCTCCCGTGGTACGTCCTCTCGGTCCCATCGTGTCACGACGACGCTGCAGGGACCGCAATCACGGCTTGGTACAGTCGCCGGTGCAGCGGTGGGCGAGGCCCGCCGCCGGCAACGCCCCGTTCGTCAGTCGCAGCTCGTCCGTCGCAGCGCGACGTCAGCCGAGAGTCTCCCGACGTGACATCGTCCCCCTCCCTCGCGTCCCGGCCTGCCGCCGAGGACTCCGCCGACGCCGACCTGCACCACGTGCGGTGGGTCGTGGGGATCTGGGTGGTCGTGGCCGCCTTCGGCGTCGTCACCGCCCTGTGGTCGCAGCACGTGGGCGTGCCCATGCGCGACCCGGGCGGCTCGATGTTCCGCGGCCGCCTGGTCGGGGCGGCGACCACCCTGGTGGTGCTGGCCGTCGTGCAGGCGCTGTGGTGCGCGCGAGGCTCGGTGCCCGGTGCCCTGCGGTTCCTCCGGGAGCGGTGGCGGTGGCAGCGGCTCGTGCTGGTGCTGACCGGCGTGCTCGCCTACTACCTCGTCTACGTCTGCTACCGGAACCTGAAGAGCTGGGACGCGTTCAACACCATCCGCGACGACCTGCTCCTGCGCGTCGACCGCTGGATCTTCCTCGGCCACGACCCGGCGGTGCTCCTGCACGACCTGCTGGGGTACGGCGTCCCGGCGTCGGTGCTGGAGGTGGTCTACCGGGCGTTCAGCTACGTGGTGTCGCTGGCACTGGTGGCCTCGCTCGTCTTCGTCCCGCGGATCCGGGAGGCCTACGTGTACGTCGCCTCCGGGATGTGGGCGTGGATCCTCGGTGTCGGGACCTACTACCTGATCCCGACGCTCGGCCCGTTCGCCGCGGAGCCCGACGTCTTCAAGGGCCTCCCGGACAGCACCATCACCAGCACCCAGGTGAGCTACCTCGCCGAGCGGGCGCACATGCTGGCCGACCCGTCTGCCCCGGGCGCCTTCGTGAGCATCTCGGCGTTCGCGAGCCTGCACGTCGGCCTGACCTGCATGATCTGGCTGATGATGCGCTACTACGGGCTGCGCCGCTCCTCGCGGGTCATGGCGGTGTACCTGGCGCTGGTGATGGTGTCGACGGTCTACTTCGGCTGGCACTTCTTCGTCGACGTGGTCGCGGGGGTCCTGCTCGCCGTGCTGGCCGTCCTGCTGGGCCGGTTCACCGTCTACCCGACGGAGAGCCCCACCGTCGTCCTGAGGCCGTCCGGGGGACTCGCGCCCCGGGACTGACCCGACCTCCGTCTCCCGGCAGGGGCCGTTGTGCCCTGTCCTCCTCGCCACGCCCGGCCGATTCTCGGACCAGCGTCGGATGAGGGGAGACGAGGATGCCGCGTGCTCGTGACCTGCTGAACCGTTTCCGGCCGTCCGGCACCCCCGGGGCGGCCGGCGCCGCCGGCGTGCCCGCCGACCACGAGGCCGGGGCGGCCGAGGAGCTGGCCGCGCTGTTCGCGGCGCTGGCCCCGACCGAGCGCGAGTGCCAGGACCTCGTCGACCGGGCCGCCGCCGACGCAGGACACATTCGCGAGGAGGCCGAGGCGGAGGCGGTCCGGCTGGTCACCGCAGCCCGGGACCGGCAGCCGGAGGAGCGGGCCGCCGTGGTCGCGCGGCTGCGCGAGCACGGGGAGGCCGAGGCAGCGGCGACCACCGCGGACGCCGAGCGCCGGGCGGCCGAGGTCCGGACGGTGGCGAGTGAGCGGACGGCCGGCTGCGTCGACGAGGTGGTGGGCACCGTGCGTGCCCTGCTCGCCGGGCCGGCGCCGCCGGGACCGCGGGACGCCCCGTGACCGCGGCCTGGGTCGCCGGCAGCGTGCGCTCCCGTTCGATGACCCGGCGCCGGCTCGGGGTCGACGAGCTGCGCCGCCTGGCGGGGGAGCCCTCGCTCGAGGCCGCGCTGGCGCTGCTTGTCCGCACGCCGTACGGGCACGACGTGCGCCTCGACATGTCGCTCGCCGAGGCGCAGCGGGCGGTGCACGACTCGCTGGTCTGGAACGTGCGGGTGCTCGGCGGCTGGGTCCCTCGGGCCGGGGCGGCGCTGCTGCGGGTGCTGCTCGCTCCCTTCGAGATCGCGAACGTCGCCGACCACCTCAGGCGCCTGCGGGGCGAGGAGGCCCCGGCGCCGTACCACCTCGGCAGCCTGGCGACCTCCTGGCCGCGGCTGGCCGCTGCGGGTGACGCGGGTGGCCTCCGCGCGGCTCTGGCGGCCTCCACCTGGGGCGATCCCGGAGGCGCGGACCCGGACCAGATCGTGTGGGCCATGCGGCTGTCCCTGGCCGACCGGGTGATCGCCGTGGCCCCGACGGCGGCTCCGTGGGCCTCGGGTGCCGTCGCCCTGCTGCTGGCCAGGGGCATCCTCCTCGACCGCCCGGACCTCACCGCGGGGGCGCGGCTGTCGGCGGCGCGGGTGGTCGGTCCCGCAGCCGCGGCCGCGACGTCACTGCCCGAGCTGCGGCCCCGGCTGTCGCGCAGCGCCTCGTGGGCGTTGGCCGGGGTCTCGGGCGGCGCGGACCTGTGGCGCGCCGAGGCGCGCTGGTGGGCGCGCGTGGAGCAGGACGCGTTCGCGCTGACCCGAAGCCCGCGCCCGGGGCCACCGGTCGTGCTCGGGGCCGTGCTCCTGATGGCCGTCGACGCCTGGCGCACCCGGGCCGCCCTCGAGGTGGCCGCCCGTCCCGACGCCTCCTCGGAGGACCTCGACGCGGTGCTGGACGAGACGGTGCTGCCTGGGGCGGCGGGGGTGTCCCGTGCCGTGGCGTGAGGCCCTGCACCCGGTCGGAATGCAGCGGGTGGCGGTGCTGGCCCCGGGCCCGGCCCTGCGCGATGCGCTGGTCGTGGTGGGCGACGCCGGCACGGTCGAGCTGGACGTGCGTCCCGGTCGGGGTGAGCCGACGTCGCCGGGCTCGGCGGCCGCCCGCCTCCAGAGACAGGCCGGCCCCGCGGCAGGCCCTGCCCTCTCGCCGATGGCTCCGGACCTCGACGAGTGGGAGGCACAGGGCCGGATCGACCTGCTCGCCGGCGAGGCGCAGCTCGACGCGCGCGCCGCGCAGGCGGTCACCGAGGGACGCGTGGCCGCCCTGGTCGGGTGGGTCCCGCGCGAGGACCTCGGCCCGCTCGCCGACCGGCTCGCCGCGGCGGGGGCCGCGGCCGTGCCGCTGCCGACCCCGCGCGGCGTGCAGCCGCCGACGCTGCTGTCGCGGAGCGGGGCCGCCCACGAGATGGCGCCGCTGGTGCGCACCTACGCGACGGTGCCGTACGCCGACGTGGACCCCTCGGTCCTCGCCGGCCTCGCCTACGTCGTGATGTTCGGGATGATGTTCGCCGACCTCGGCCAGGGCGCCCTGCTGCTCGCGGCGGGGCTGGTGGCCCGGTTCGGAGCCGGGTCCGGGTCCCGGTCGCGTCCGGTCCGGCAGCTCGGGCGGCTGCGGCCGGTGTGGACCTTCCTGGCCGGTGCCGGCGCGGCGAGCATGGTCTTCGGGCTGCTGTACGGCGAGTTCTTCGGGCCCACCGGTGTGATCCCGGTGCTCTGGCTCGAGCCGCTGGAACACCCGGTGCCGCTGCTCGGGGTGGCCGTGGCCGTCGGGGCCGTCCTGCTGGCAGGCGCCTACGCGCTGGGCACCGTCAACCGGTTCCGTGAGGGCGGGTTGCGGCGTGCGGCGTACGCGCCGACCGGGCTGGCCGGGACCACCGTCTTCCTGGGCCTGGGGCTGCTGTCGGCCGGCTTCTACCTCGACCTCGGCTGGCTGGTCGCCGTGGCCGCCCTGGTCGCGGCGGCCGGCCTCGCGGCGGCGTACGTCGGGCTCCTCGCCGCTGCGGGGGGCGGGGTCGCGGGCGGCGCCCAGGCGGCCGTGGAGCTGGTGGACCTCGTGGTCCGGCTGGGCTCCAACGTCGTGAGCTTCGCTCGCCTGGCGGCCTTCGGACTCACGCACGCGGCCCTCGGAGCGGTGGTCTGGCAGGCCACCACCGGGCTGTGGGGACAGGGGCCGGTCGCCGGACTGGCCGCCGTGCTCGTCTTCGTGGTCGGGAACGCGCTGACCTTCGCCCTCGAGGGCGTGGTGGCGGCGATCCAGGCCCTGCGGCTGGAGTACTACGAGCTCTTCTCCCGCGTGTTCGACCTCGAGGGCCGGCCCTTCGAGCCCTGGCACGTGCCGCTGGTGACCTCGCCGCCCACGCCGGCCGCAACCCCGACCGTCCTCCCGGAGGTGTCCCGATGACCCGGTTCCTGCGCATCGTGCTGGTGGTCAGCGGACTGCTGCTGGTGGCCTCGCTCCTGCTGCTCGTGGTGGCTGCGTCCGCGGGGCCGTCACCGGCGTCCGACGCGGTGGCCTCCGGTGCCGTCACGGCGGCGTCCTCGTCGTCGGGCAGCAGCGCCAACGGCTCGGCCCTGATCGGCGCCGCGATCGCGGTGGCCGGCTCCTCGATCGGCGCTGCGATCGCGGTGGCCTACACCGGCTCGGCGGCTCTGGCCGCGATGAGCGAGCGGCCCGAGCTCTTCGGCCGCGCGATGGTGATCGTCGGACTGGCCGAGGGCATCGCGATCTACGGGCTGATCGTGTCGATCATCCTCATCGGCAAGGCGTGACGCGGTGGCCGGCGACGTGGTGGTGATCGGCACCAGCGATCTGGTGGCCGGCTTCGGCCTCGCCGGGGCCGGGGTCCGCCCGGCGGACGACCCGGCGTCGGTCCTCGCCGCGTGGCGGGACCTGCCGTCCTCCGTCGCCGTGGTCGTGCTGACGGAGGCTGCGGCGTCGGCACTGGGCGAGGCGCGCCACCACCCGGACGCGCCGCTGACCGTGGTGCTGCCCCGATGAGCACGGTGGTCGAGGAGCCCCGGGCCCACGGCGTACCGGCCGACCCCAAGCGCGACAGCCTCGCCCCGCTGCGCGCGGCGCTGCTCGCCGCGGCCACCGCGGAGGCCGACCGGCTCCGGGAGGAGGCCGAGGCGGATGCCCGGCATCGGCTGGAGACGGCGCGGCACCAGGCCGACACGCTCGTCGCCGAGGCGCGGACCGACGGGGAGGCCGACGCCGCGTGGGTCCTCACCACCGAGCGGACCGCGGCACGCAGGGCAGCGCGGGGGTCGTGCTGGCCGCGCAGCGCGAGGCCTACGAGCAGCTGCGCCGCGCCTCGCTCGTCGCGGTGCGCGCCCTGCTGGCGGAGCCCGCCGCCCGCGACGGGCTGGCCGCCCTGCTGCGCGCACGGCTCCCCGGGGCGACCCTGCGGGACCTCGACGACGGCGGACTGGCCGCGGAGACCGCGGACGGTCGCCGGGTGGACGCCTCCGCGGAGGCCCTGGTGGACCGGGCGCTGCGCTCGGTCGACGGCGCCCGGCTGTGGGAGCCGGCGTGACGGGCGGGCGGGTACGCCGCGTCAACGGGCCGCTGGTGGAGGTCACCGGGCTGCCCGAGGTGGCGATGTCGGACCTCGTGGGGCTGGGAGCGGCCGGGCTCCCCGGGGAGGTGGTCGCCGTCGACACCGTGTCCGCCTCGGTGCAGGCCTACGAGTCGACCGGCGGCCTCGCCGTGGGTGACCCCGTCACGCCGCTCGGCCGGCCGCTGTCGGCCCGCCTCGGTCCCTGGCTGCTCGGCGGCGTCTTCGACGGCCTGCTCCGGCCGCTGGCCTCGGCGCCGACGTGGCTGGAGCCGGACACCGACCAGCGCGACACCGGGTCGCAGTGGTCCTGGCAGCCGGCGGTCCTGGAAGGCGAGGAGGTCACCCCGGGCGCGGTCCTCGGCACCGTGCCGGACGCCGGCGGCCTGGACTACCGCGTCCTGGTGCCGCCCGGGGTTCGGGGCGAGGTCCGGTGGGTGGCCCCGGCCGGCCGGGTCACCGCCCGGGACCCGGTGGTCGACGTGGCCGGCGTGGCCGTCGGTGTCGGCACCGAGTGGCCGGTGCGACGCCCGCGGCCGGTTGCCCGGCGTACGCCCGTCGCCGAGCCGCTGCTCACCGGGCAGCGGGTCCTCGACGCGCTCTTTCCGGTGGCCAGGGGGAGCAGCGCGGCCGTCCCCGGGGGCTTCGGCACCGGGAAGACCATGCTGCTCCAGCAGGTCGCGAAGTGGTGCACCGCGGACGTCATCGTCTACGTCGGCTGCGGCGAGCGGGGCAACGAGATGGCCGACGTCCTCGACGACCTCTCGCGGCTCGTCGACCCGCGCAGCGGCCGGCCCCTCGCCGGCCGGACCGTGATCATCGCCAACACCTCCAACATGCCGATGATGGCCAGGGAGGCCAGCATCTACACGGGGGTGACCGTCGCCGAGCACTTCCGCGACATGGGCCACCACGCCGTCGTGATCGCCGACTCCACCTCCCGCTGGGCCGAGGCGCTGCGGGAGTTCGCGTCTCGCTCGGGTGCCCTGCCGGCCGAGGAGGGCTACCCGGCCGGTCTCCCGTCGGCGCTGGCGGCGTTCTACGAGCGCGCCGGACGCTACGTCACCCTCGGCGGGGCGGAGGCGTCGGTCACCATCATCGGCGCGGTCTCGCCCCCGGGCGGCGACACCACCGAGCCGGTCACCGCGCACACCGAGCGCTTCGTGCGGGGGCTGTGGTCCCTGGACCGCGCCCTCGCCTACGCCCGCCACTACCCGGCCGTCGGGTGGACCGGCTCCTTCGCGCGCGACGCCGAGGGCCTAGCTGTGTGGTACGCCCGCAACGGCGACCCTGGGTGGGGTCCGCGCCGCGCCCGGATGGTGTCGCTGCTGGCCGAGGCGGACCGGCTCGGCGACCTCGCCGAGCTCGTCGGGACGGCCTCGCTGCCCGGGCGCGAGCGCGTGGTGCTGCTCGGCGGCCGGCTGCTGCGCGAGGCGGTCCTGCAGCAGAGTGCCGTGGATCCGGACGACGCGCACAGCACGGCCGGGAAGACGACCGCGCTGGTCGACACGGTGCTCGCCGTCGTCGACGCCTGCACGGCGGCGGTCGACCGCGGGGTCATCGCCACCGAGATCGAGGAGGTCGACTTCTCACCGGTCCTGCGGGCCGCGCGCGAGACCCCGCCCGACGGGGCCGACGGGGTGCTGGCGCGCCGGGACCAGGTGCTGCGCACGCTGGCGGGCCTGGCATGAGGCCCGACCGTACGCCGCAGGAGGCGCTCGACGCGCTGGACCTCGAGGTCGTGCACCGGTCCGTCCAGGAGCTCCACGGGCCGCTTCTGGTGGTCTCCGGCGCCACCGGTGTCGGGTGGGACGAGTTCGCGACCGTGAGGTCCGTCGGCCCCGACGGCGGGCAGGAGCTCCGACACGGGCTCGTGCTCGAGGTGGACGGGGACCTCGCCGTGGTCCAGGTCCTGGAGGGCACCGAGCGGCTGAGCACCGGCAACACGCGGGTGGCGTTCTCGGGCCGGCCGCTGCGGGTCCCGGTCGGACCGGCCTGGCTGGGCCGGGTCTGCAACGGCCGCGGTGAGCCCGTCGACGGGGGACCACCGGTGCTGTCCGCGACCACCGCTCCGGTCGCCGGGCTCCCGCTCAACCCGACCCACCGTGAGCCGCCCGCGGAGCCGATCCTCACCGGCATCTCGGCGATCGACGCGCTCACGACCCTGGTCCGCGGCCAGAAGCTGCCGATCTTCTCGGTCGCGGGCCTGCCGCACCTCGAGCTCGCGGCGCAGGTGGCCGCCCAGGCCACCGCCGGGGGCGAGCCCTTCAGCGTCGTCTTCGCGGCCATGGGCCTCACCCACGCCGATGCCGACATGGTGCGGTCGGTGCTGGAGGAGCGGTCGGCGGCGGGCGAGCTGGTGCTGCTGCTCAACACCGCCGACGACCCGGTCATCGAACGGGTGCTGACCCCGCGCATCGCCCTCACCGTGGCCGAGGACCTGGCCTTCACCCACGGGCGGCACGTGCTCGTCGTGCTCGCGGACATGACCAGCTACGCCGAGGCGTTGCGCGAGGTGTCCTCGGCCCGTGGGGAGATGCCGGGCCGCCGTGCCTACCCCGGCTACCTCTACAGCGACCTGGCGTCCCTCTACGAACGCTGCGGGCGGGTCCGGGGACGACCGGGCTCGGTCACGGTGCTCCCGGTGCTCACCATGCCGGCCGGTGACATCACGCACCCGGTGCCGGACCTCACCGGCTACATCACCGAGGGCCAGGTGGTGCTCTCGCCGCAGGTGCACGCTCGCAACGTGTACCCACCGGTGGACCCGCTCGCGTCGCTCTCGCGCCTGATGCGCAGCGGCGCGGGCGCGGGCCGCACCCGCGAGGACCACCTCGACCTCGCTGCGCAGCTCCTGGCGGCGCTGGCGCGGGCACGACAGGTGGGCGAGCTCGCCGAGATCGTGGGCTCGGCCGCGCTGAACGCGACCGACCAGCGCTACCTGGACTTCGCGACCCGCCTCGAGCGCCGGCTGCTCGACCAGCAGCGCAGCGAGGCGCGCACCCTCGACGACACCCTGGACCGCTGCTGGGAGGTCGTGTCGGTGCTGCCGGTACGCGAGCTGTCGATGCTGCCGTCAAGGCTGCTCGAGACCCACCTCGACGGACGGCGGTGAGCGATGCCCCAGTCGTCGCGCGTTCCTCCCGGGCGGGCCGGCCGGATGTGGCTGCACCGCCGCATCGACGCGGCCGAGCGGGGTCGCGACCAGCTGGACCGCAAGCTGCGCATCCTGCTGCCCGAGCTCCAGCGGCGCCGGCTGCAGGCCGACCGCTTCGACCGGGAGTGGACCGAGGCCTGCGCGGCGGCGCGGACCTGGCTGCTGCGCGTGGTGCTGCTGGGTGGTGAGGACGCGGTCGCCGGGGCCACGGCCGTGGCCCCGGCCCGCGTCGAGGTGACCTGGGCGAGCACCATGGGCCTGGGCTACCCGTCCGGGGCCGAGCTCCTGACCGGCGAGCTCACCCGGAGCGTGCCCCCGGCCAACGCGGCCGTGGTGCCGGCCGCGCACGCGCACCAGGAGGCCCTGCGGGTCGGGGTGCGCAGTGCCGCCGCCCACGAGGCCGTACGCCGGGTCGAGGCCGAGATCGCGATCACGCGCCGCCGGATGCGCGCGCTCGACCGGCGCTGGATCCCCTGGCTCCACGCGTCGCTGGCCGAGCGTGAGGCCGGGCTGGAGCAGGCGGAGCGGGAGGACGGCGTACGCCTGCGTCGCGCCGCGGCAGCGGAGGATCGAGGTCGCGAGGACCGGAGCGGCTCGCGGGGGGCGAGACCGTGATCGGCCGGGTGCTGCTCGCGGTGGAGGACTCCCCGGACGCACTCGCCGCCGCCCGGGTCGCCTTGGAGCTCGCGCTCGGGATGCAGGCCCGCCTGCGCATCGTGCACGTGCTCGTCGACCACGAGTTCGACGCCGCGCTGGCCGCCGCCACCGGCGCCGCACGCGAGGGCGGCGGCCGGCCCGCGGCGACCGCGATCCTGAGACGGATCGCCGGCATGGCAGAGGCGACGGGGATCGAGGCGGAGGTCGCGGTGCTGGACGGCGGGGTCGGCCAGGCCATCCTCGACGACGCCCGTCGCTGGGCCGCCGACGTCGTGGTGATGGGCAGGTCCCGCCGCGGGGGTAGCGGCGAGCCCTACGTCGGTGAGCAGACGCGGCACGTGCTGGAGTTCGCCGAGCGGCCGGTGCTGGTCGTCCCGCCCCTCCCGGCGCCCGTCGGGCACCCGTTCGGCTCGGGCCCAAGGTCCCCGTGGTGATGTCGCTCGACCCGTGAGTGCGGGCCCCCGCGCTCCTAGCGTGGTGTCCATGGTGGTGTTCCGTGTCCGAGGCGTCCCGATCAGGGTCGGCTGGAGCTGGCTCGTCATCGTCGCGCTCGTCTACTGGTCGCTCTCGACGGTGCTCTTCCCGACGAGCTACGAGGGACTGGCCACCTGGGTCTACCTCGTCATGGCCGCCGTGGCGACCGTCCTGCTCTTCGCCTCGCTGCTCGTCCACGAGCTCTGCCACACGCTGCAGTCGCTGCGGGAGGGCGTGCGCATCAAGGACATCACGCTGTTCCTCTTCGGCGGCGTCTCGCAGGCCGACGAGCCGATCCCCGGCCCGGGCGCGGAGTTCCGGATCGTGGCGGCGGGGCCGGCGGCCTCGGCGGTGCTGATGGTCCTGTTCGGGATCCTCGCCTTCGCGGGCAACGCCGCCGGACTCAGCGACCCGTCGGTGGGCGTGCTCTCCTACCTGGCGCGCATCAACGGCCTGCTGCTGGTCTTCAACGTGATCCCCGCCCTGCCCCTGGACGGCGGCCGGCTGCTGCACGCGCTGCTGTGGTGGCGCACCGGCGACCACGAGCGGGCCACCCTCCTCGCGGCCTGGTCGGGGCGGATCTTCGCCATCCTGATCATCTCCCTCGGTGCGGTCTTCCTCGCGCTCGGGGACACGGTCGGCGGGGTCTGGTTCGCCGCCATCGGCTGGTTCCTCTACCAGGCAGTCGGGCAGGAGGTCGCCGCGGCGCGGGCCACCCAGGCGTTCACCGGGCTGCACGTCCGGGACCTGATGACGGCCCCGCCGGTGACCCTGGCTCCCGAGATGACGATCGCCGAGCTGGCCGAGCGGCTCGACGCCCTCCACGACCACTCGGCGTACCCCGTCGTGGCCGGGGGCCGCTACGTCGGCACCCTGATGCTCTCGCACGCCGGTGCGGTCCCGGAGTCGCGTCGCCGTTCCGTCCGGGTCGTCGACGTGATGACCCCGGCCGAGCTGGTGGCAGTGCTCCATCCCGACGACGAGGTGGTCGACGCGGCCCAGACCCTGGGCGCCTCGGTCAGGTCCGGCGCCGACGTGCCGATGTCGTCGGTGGTGCTCGGCGGAGAGTCGGGCGACGAACCGGTCGGCGTCCTCTCCACCGCCGACCTCGAGCGGGCGATCGCCGCAGCGCCGCTGCGCAGCTCCCAGCGACAGTCCTGAACGACGCCGCCTCAGGCGCCCCGGAGCTGCCGGCGGTCGTCGGGCAGCCGCAGCGTCCGGCCGGTCCGGTCGAGGTGGGCGAGCAGCGGCAGCGCCACGCGACGGCTGGTGGCCAGGGCCTGCCGGGCCTCGCTGGTCGTGAACGGCTGGGGCAGCGACGCCAGCACCTCGACGGCGGCGTCGTCGGCGCCCGGCAGCAGCACCACACCGTCCGCGACGCGGAGCACGTGGCCGGACCGGTGCAATGCGGCGACGGCACGCGCGTCGAGCCCGAGGGCGGCGAGCCGTCCGGCGTCGGGTGCCGCGAACGGCGCGGGCCCGAGCTCGGCGCGCAGGGCCGCGACCGACGCGGCCAGCGGCGGCGGTAGGTCGTCGGCGGCATCCCGCAGGACCCGGCCGCCGTCCACGCGCAGCGGGGGGCGGACCAGGGCCGTCACCAGCCCGGTGTCCGGCAGGTCCAGCTCGTGGGCCAGCGCTGCCTCGGTGACGCCCGGCTGCAGGGGAGTGGCGAGCCGGTCGACCGCTTCGACCAGCCGGTCCCGCAGCTGCGCGGCACGTTCGGGCGACAGCAGCCAGTCGCCGGCCGCGACGGCGCCGTCGGGCAGGCGTGGGGGCGAGTCGACCGCGCCGAGGCGGCGCAGCAGGCTGCGTCGTACCAGCCCACGGCTCGCGAGCTGGCCCGCCAGTGTCGGGTCGTACGCCGTGAGGGCGGCGGCCCGGGCGCGGGCGGCGCCGCGGCGCGAGAGCGACGGGGGAGCGGGGTCGAGCACCGTCACGCCCCAGATCGTGCGGTTGCCGGGGTCCCGCAGGATCGCGCGGTCGCCCAGGCGCAGCGGGAGCGGGTGCTCGACGGTGAGACGGGCGTAGCCCTCCGCGAGCGGCCGTGCACGGACGGTGGTCAGGGCCGCGCCGACGTGGAGGACGGGCGACTCCGGGAGGCGGGCAGCGCCCCCGCCCGTGAGGCGCACGTCCACGGTGGTCACGGGCTCGAACGCCCCGGGTCACGAGCACGCTGCCCCGGGTGATGCCCTGGGGTGCGCGGCCGCCGAGGTCGAGGGCCACCCGGGCGACGCCGTGCGCGGCCTCCACGGGCCGACCCAGCGACTCCAGCCCGCGCACCCGCACCGGCTCGCCGTCGACCTCGAGCACGTCCCCGACGCGGACCGAGCCCGCCGGCAGGGTGCCCGTGACGACGGTGCCGGTGCCCCGGACCGTGAAGCGCCGGTCGACCCAGAGACGCACGTCGGCGGCCGGGTCCGGGGCGGGGACGCGGGCCAGCACGTCGGCCAGCACGGAGCGCAGCTCGTCGAGGCCGGCGCCGGTCCGGCCGCTCACGGTCACCGACGGTGCGTCACGCAGCGTGGTGCGGGACAGCTGCTTCCGTGCCCGGGCGAGCGCCGGCGCGGGGTCGGCGAGGTCGGACCGGGTGACCACGAGCAGCCCGTGGCCGACGCCCAGGGCGTCCAGGGCCGCGAGGTGCTCGGCTGCCTGCGGCATCCACGGGTCGTCGGCGGCGACGACGAGCATCGCGACCGGCACCGGGCCCACCCCCGCGAGCGCCGTGGAGACGAACCGCGAGTGGCCCGGCACGTCCACGAACGCCACGTCGCCGGCGGCACGGCCGTCGGGCGTGACGAGGTCGGTCCAGCAGTAGCCGAGCTCGATCGAGAGACCCCGGCGGCGTTCCTCCTCCAGGCGGTCGGGGTCGCTGCCGGTGAGGGCACGGACGAGGGTCGACTTGCCGTGGTCGACGTGCCCGGCGGTCGCGACGACGTGCACGTCAGGCGTCCGCGATGAGGCGGCGTACCGCCTCGGTCAGGGCCTCGTCCTCGGACTCGGGGACCGCGAGCAGGTCGAGCAGCAGCCGCCCGTCGTGGACGCGCCCGACCACCGGTGTCTCGGCGCTGCGCAGCGGGTCCGCGAGGCCGGCCGGGAGCGCGACCGCGGCGCTCTGGATGGTCACGCCCGGCGCGCCGCCGCCGCCGACGGCGCCCGCCGAGCAGACGGCCTCCGCGACGTCGGCCCCGGCGTGGGCGTTGAGCCCCTGCGCGATCCGGCGGGCTCGGGTCAGCAGCTCCTCCGGCCGCTGGGCGAGGGCCTCCGGGACCGGCGGGGTCGGGCCGGTCAGGGTCGCCTCGAGCGCGGCCAGCGTCAGCTTGTCCACGCGCAGCGCGCGGGCGAACGGGTGCCGGCGCAGGGACTCGACGAGGTCGCCGCGGCCCAGCAGCAGCCCGCACTGCGGCCCGCCGAGAAGCTTGTCGCCGGAGGCGGTGACCAGGTCGGCGCCCGCGGCCAGGCAGGTGGCGGCGTCGGGCTCGTCGGGCAGCCGGGGGTGCGGTGCCAGCAGACCGGAGCCGATGTCCACGACGACGGGGACATCGCTCTCCCGGGCGAGGCCGGCGAGGTCGGCCACCGGGACGGCGGAGGTGAAGCCCTCCACGCGGAAGTTCGACGGGTGGACCTTGAGGACGAACGCCGTCCGCTCCCCGACGGCCGCGGCGTAGTCCGAGAGCCGGACCCGGTTGGTCGTGCCCACCTCGCGCAGCCGCGCGCCCACGGACTCGAGCAGGTCGGGGATCCGGAAGCCGTCGCCGATCTCGACCAGCTCACCGCGTGCGACGACGATCTCGCGGCCGGGACCGTCCGCCGACGAAGCCAGCGCGCAGGCCACCAGGGCCAGGGCGGCCGCCCCGTTGTTGACGACGTGCACACCCGCGGCGTCGGGCACCGCCGCGGCCAGTGCGGCCAGGGCGGCGGCTCCGCGCGGCCCGCGCCGGCCCGTGGCGAGGTCGAGCTCGACGTCGGTGGGACCCGCGGCCGTCCGCAGGGCCTCGATCGCCGCCGCCGACAGCGGCGCGCGGCCCAGGTTGGTGTGGACGACGACGCCCGTCGCGTTGAGGACCTGCCGCATCGAGACGGTGCTTCGGGGGAGCCGCGCCAGGGTGGCCTCGACGACGTCCTCGGGGCCACGTCGCCGCGCCGGCAGTCCTCCAGCACCTCCACGACCACGGCCTTGGTGCGGGCCCGGCCGAGCCGTCCGGCGGCGGCCAGCACCCGGGCGTCGGCCAGCACGGCGTCGGTGCGCGGCGTACGCCGGCGGGGGTCGTCCAAGACCGGTCCTCTCTCGTTGGTCGGGGCGTCGACGGTGGGCGGCAGCCGCCACCTCCACCACCGACCTCGGACGTTACCGCCCGGGCCTCACCCGAGACGGATGATCCGCTCCTGCGGACCGCGACGTGTAATGGAGGCGACCGACATAGGAGGCGCTTCATGTGTCGATGGCTGGCCTACTCCGGCTCACCGGTGCTCATGGAAGATCTGCTCTACAAGCCCGAGCACTCCCTGATCGTGCAGAGCATGAGCTCCACGATGGGTGCTGAACCCACGAACGGCGACGGCTTCGGCGTCGGCTGGTACGGCGACCGGGAGACACCCGGCCTCTTCCGGAGCATCGAGCCGGCCTGGAACGACCGCAACCTCCATGACCTGGCGGCGCACATCTCCTCGCCCCGGGTGTTCGCCCACATCCGGGCCGCCATCGGCTCACCGGTGCAGCAGACGAACTGCCACCCGTTCCGCCAGGGACGGTGGCTGTGGATGCACAACGGGTTCATCGACGGGTTCCACGCGATGAAGCGAGACCTCGCGATGGCCGTGGACCCGGACCGGTACGCCGACATGGAGGGCACCACCGACTCGGAGATGCTGCTCTTCCTCGCGCTCACCTTCGGCCTGGAGGACGACCCGCCCACGGCAGTCGCCCGCGCCGTGGGCCTCGTCGAGGAGACCGCACAGCGCCACGGCATCCGCTTCCCGATGCAGGGCACCATGGCCACCACCGACGGCGCGACCACCTGGGCCTTCCGCTACTCCACCGAGGGCAAGTCCCGGTCCCTGTTCCACAGCACCGACGTGTCGATGCTCAAGCAGCAGTACCCGGACAACCCGGAACTCCACGAGCTGTCCGACGACGCGCGCATGGTCGTGTCCGAGCCCCTGGGCGAGCTGCGCGGAGCGTGGCGCGAGGTGCCGGAGGCCAGCTGCGTGGCCATCCATGCCGGCGAGGAGACGATCACCCCGTTCAAGCCCCTGATGCCGGCGCGCACCGCGTGACGAGCACGGTCTCCCGCCTCCGCTGACCCGCGGGACGGGCAGGGAGAGCTGTTGGCGGAGGCGGACGGGAATCGAACCCGCCTGACCGGGATGCCCGGCCACTACGGTTTTGAGGACCGCGCCCGTCACCAGACGAGGAACGCCTCCGCGCCACAATCTAGTGGCACCGGGTTTGGGGCCACGTGGTGTGGTTACGTGTAGGCAGCAGCCAGAGCGACCAGGAGGGTGCAGGCGTGGGTGCGAAGACCTTCATCGGCCAGTGGCCGCTGCTCCGTCAGGTGACAGGGGCCGACAGGCTCGGCCGCGGCAAGGCCGCGATGTCCTCCCGCAGCGAGCACCTCGAGCCGCGCACCGTCGAGGCCGACGAGGTCGTCGACTCGGTCTGCCCGTTCTGCGCGGTCGGCTGCGCACAGAAGGTCTTCGTCAAGGACGGCAAGGTCACCCAGATCGAGGGCAACCCCGCCAGCCCGATCTCCCGCGGTCGGCTGTGTCCGAAGGGCAGCGCCAGCAAGCAGCTGGTGACCTCGCCCTCCCGCGTCACCAAGGTCCGCTACCGGCGTCCGCACGGGACCGAGTGGGAGGACCTCGACCTCGACACCGCGATGGACATGATCGCGGACCGCGTCATCAGGACCCGCAAGCAGTTCTGGGAGTGGGAGGACGAGCACGGCCGTCGTACCCGCCGCAGCCTCGGCATCGCCAGCCTCGGAGGAGCGACCCTCGACAACGAGGAGAACTACCTCATGAAGAAGCTCTACACGGCGATGGGCGCGATCCAGATCGAGAACCAGGCCCGTATTTGACACTCCTCCACGGTTCCCGGTCTGGGAACCTCGTTCGGCCGTGGTGGCGCAACAACCAACCTGCAGGACCTCTCCAACGCTGACTGCATCCTCATCGAGGGCTCCAACATGGCGGAGGCACACCCGGTGGGCTTCCAGTGGGTGATGGAGGCGAAGCGGCGCGGCGCGAAGATCATCCACGTCGACCCGCGGTTCACCCGCACCTCGGCGGTCGCCGACCTCCACGTGCCGATCCGCGCGGGCTCGGACATCGCGTTCCTCGGCGCGCTGGTCAACCACGTGCTGAGCAACGACCTCGACTTTCGTGAGTACGTCGTCGCCTACACCAACGCGGCGAACGTGATCGACGAGGACTTCCGCGACACCGAGGACCTCGACGGTCTGTTCTCGGGCTTCGACCCGGAGGCGGCGCAGTACGACCCCGTCACCTGGCGCTACCAGCCGCCGGAGAACCCCACCGAGGACCAGCAACGCCGCGAGGCGGACCTCGAGTCCGACGAGGTGCGCACCGGCGGCCAGTACCCCGGGGCGGGGCACAAGGAGTCCCACCAGGCGGCGCGCTCGGAGAGCCACGGCTCCGGCGGTGCCCCGGTCAGCTGGAAGGGCCGGCGCGACGAGACGCTGCAGGACCCCCACTGCGTCTTCCAGATCCTCAAGCGCCACTTCGCGCGCTACACGCCCGAGATGGTGCAGGAGGTCTGCGGCATCGAGCCGGAGCAGTTCCGGGAGGTCGCCGACGCCCTGACCGCCAACAGCGGGCGGGAGCGCACGACGGCGTTCTGCTACGCGGTCGGCTGGACGCACCACAGCGTGGGCGCGCAGATGATCCGCACCGCCTCGATCCTGCAGACGCTGCTGGGCAACATCGGCCGACCGGGCGGCGGCATCCTCGCGCTGCGCGGGCACGCCAGCATCCAGGGCTCGACCGACATCCCGACGCTGTTCAACATCCTGCCCGGCTACCTGCCGATGCCGCACGCGGCGCAGCACCAGAGCCTCGACGAGTGGGTGAGCGCCGACGAGGGCAAGGCCGGCTTCTGGGGCAACGTGCGGAGCTACTCGGTCAGCCTGCTGAAGTCCTACTGGGGCGAGGCGGCCACGGCCGACAACGACTTCTGCTTCGACTACCTGCCGCGGATCACCGGCGACCACTCGACCTACAACACCGTCAAGCGGATGATCGACGGCACCACCAAGGGCTACTTCCTGGTGGGCGAGAACCCCGCGGTCGGCTCGGCGAACGGCAAGATGCAGCGGCTCGGCATGGCCAACCTCGACTGGCTCGTGGTGCGCGACCTGCAGATGATCGAGTCGGCGACGTTCTGGCAGGACGGCCCCGAGATCGAGACCGGCGAGCTGGTCACCGAGGACATCGGCACCGAGATCTTCTTCCTGCCTGCGGCCTCGCACGTGGAGAAGGCCGGCTCGTTCACCCAGACGCAGCGGATGCTGCAGTGGCGCGACAAGGCCGTCGACCCGCCGGGCGACGCCCGCAGCGAGCTGGACTTCTACTTCGAGCTCGGCAACCGGATCCGCGAGAAGCTCGCGGGCTCCACGGACGAGATGGACCGGCCGATCCTCGACCTGGCGTGGGACTACCCCGTCGACGAGAAGGGCGAGCCGGACGGGCAGGCGGTGCTGCGCGAGATCAACGGCACCGGACCCGACGGCCGCGCGCTGTCGGCGTACACCGAGCTCAAGGCCGACGGCTCGACGGCATGCGGTTGCTGGATCTACTGCGGGGTCTATGCCGAGGAGACCAACCAGGCGCGGCGGCGCAAGCCGCACTGGGAGCAGGACCAGGTCGCCGCCGAGTGGGGCTGGGTGTGGCCGGCCAACCGCCGGATCCTCTACAACCGGGCTTCCGCCGCGCCGGACGGCACGCCGTGGAGCGAGCGCAAGCGCTACGTCTGGTGGGACGCCGAAAAGGGCCGGTGGACCGGTGCGGACGTCCCCGACTTCATCGTCGACCGCGCTCCCGACCACGTGCCCGAGGAGGGCGCCACGGGGCCCGACGCCATCGGAGGCCAGGACCCGTTCGTCATGCAGACCGACGGCAAGGCCTGGCTCTTCGCCCCCTTGGGGCTGGCCGACGGGCCGATGCCGACGCACTACGAGCCGCCGGAGTCGCCGGTGCGCAACCCGCTGTACGGCCGGCAGAACAACCCGTCGCGCCGCAAGCTCTCGGACGCGTCGAACCCGATCAACCCCAGCTACAGCGACGTGTTCCCCTACGTGTTCACGACCTACCGGCTCACCGAGCACCACACGGCGGGTGCGATGAGTCGCACGCTGCCCTACCTCACCGAGCTGCAGCCCGAGCCGTTCTGCGAGGTCTCGCCCCGGCTCGCGGCCGAGCGCGGGCTCGAGCACCTCGGCTGGGCGACGATCGTCACGGCCCGCACCGCCATCGAGGCGCGCGTCCTGGTGACCGACCGGCTCCGCTCGCTGCGGCTGGGGGACCAGGTCGTGGAGCAGGTCGGGCTGCCCTACCACTGGGGACGCAACGGCATCACGCAGGGCGACTCGCCCAACGACCTGGTCAACGTGACCATGGATCCCAACGTCTACATCCAGGACAAGGTCGGCACCTGCGACATCAGGCCCGGTCGCCGCCCGCGGGGTCCGGACCTGACGGCGTACGTCGAGGACTACCGTCGGCGTGCCGACGTCGACATGGACGACCCCACCAACGGGAGGACCGACTAGATGGCCAACTCGTTGTGGGGCCCGCTGGACGACGTCCAGGGCGACGCGGGCTACGACCACCACCCGCCGCGGATGGGCTTCTTCACCGACACCTCGGTGTGCATCGGCTGCAAGGCCTGCGAGGTGGCCTGCAAGGAGTGGAACGAGGTGCCCGACGACGGCTACGAGCTGTCCGGGATGTCCTACGACAACACCCAGGCGCTCGGGGCGAGCACGTGGCGGCACGTGGCGTTCGTCGAGAAGCCCGTCGAGCCCAAGCCACTCACCACGACCGACCTCGGGCTGCCGGGCATGGGTCCGCCCGGAGCCATGGAGGGTGGGGCGACGGACGGTGACGCCGGTGTCCGCTGGCTGATGTCCTCCGACGTGTGCAAGCACTGCACCCACGCTGCCTGCCTCGACGTCTGCCCGACCGGATCCCTGTTCCGCACCGAGTTCGGCACCGTCGTGGTCCAGCCCGACATCTGCAACGGCTGCGGCTACTGCGTGCCCGCCTGCCCCTACGGCGTCATCGACCTGCGCAAGGAGGACGGCCGGGCGTTCAAGTGCACGCTGTGCTACGACCGGCTCAAGGTCGACGAGTCGCCGGCCTGCGCGACGGCGTGCCCCACCGAGTCGATCCAGTTCGGTGAGCTGAGCGAGCTGCGCGAGCGCGCCGACCACCGGCTGGCCGAGCTGCACGAGAGGGGCGTCGACGTCGCCCGGCTCTACGGCCGCGACCCGGAGGACGGCGTCGGTGGCGACGGTGCCTTCTTCCTGCTGCTCGACGAGCCCGAGGTCTACGGGCTGCCGCCCGACCCGGTGGTCACCACCCGCGACCTGGGGTCGATCTGGAAGCACGTGGGTGCCGCCGCCGCCACGATGGTCGGCGTCGGCGTCGCGTCGTTCCTGGGGAGGCGCAGGTGAGTCCGAAGGGCGGAGGCGGTGGCGGCCGGGGCGACCGCCTGATGGTGCCGGAGGCGGAGTTCGAGTCCTACTACGGCAAGCAGATCATCAAGACCCCGACGTGGAAGACGCCCGACGTCCCGCTGTACCTCTTCCTGGGCGGCCTGGCCGGGGGCTCCGCGCTGCTCGCCGAGGGCGCCGCGCTGCAGGACCTCCCGGCGCTGGAGAAGGTGGCCCGCGGTGCGGCGGCCGCGGGCGCCGGGATCGGCACGGTCTTCCTGGTCCACGACCTCGGGCGCCCGGAGCGCTTCCTGCACATGCTGCGCGTATTCAAGCCGACATCGCCGCTCTCGGTCGGGTCGTTCATCCTCGCGCCCTTCTCGGCGTTCTCGACCGCGGCGTTCGGCTCGATGGTCACCGGCTGGTTCCCGCGCCTGGGTCGCCTCTGTGGGGTCGGCGCCGCGGCCTTCGGACCGCCGCTGGCCACCTACACCGCAGCATTGGTGGCCAACACGGCCGTGCCCGCCTGGCACGAGGCGCACCGGGAGCTGCCGTTCGTGTTCGCCGGATCCGGGGCGACGGCCGCGGGGGGACTCGCGATGCTGCTCACGCCTGTCGACCAGGCCGGGCCCGCCCGTCGGATGGCGGTGGCCGGGGCTGCTCTGGAGATCGCCGCCGCCGAGTCGCTCACGCACCGGCTCGGCATGATCGCCGAGCCCTACCAGCAGGGCCGGCCCGGCACGCTGATGCGCACGGCCCGGCGGATGACGACGGTCGCGGCGGTCGCCACGCTCCTGGCCGGGCGACGCTCGCGCCTGGTCTCGGCGGTCGCGGGTGCCACCTGCGTGGCCGCCTCCGCGCTCACCCGCTTCGGCGTCTTCGAGGCCGGGCTCGAGTCCGCCCGCGACCCGAAGTACACCGTCATCCCCCAGAAGGAGAGGCTGGCTGCCCGCAAGGCGGCGGCTGCATCCGGCACGCCCGCCGGGTGAACCGTTCTCGGCGAGCGCTGGTCGGTGCGCGCCCGCGTCCCGTGGCGCGTGGACAGACGCGGGCAGTGGGTACGGTGACCGGGTGACCACCACCGGAGCAACGGTTCGCCTGACCCAGTTCGCCTCCGGCGGTGGCTGCGCGTGCAAGGTCCCGCCGGGCGAGCTCGAGCGGGTGCTCGCCGGGCTCGGGGGGTCGGCCGGTGGCTCGGGCGACGATCTCCTCGTCGGGCTGGAGAACGGCGACGACGGGGCCGTCGTACGCATCGACGGCGACCGGGCCGTCGTGGTCACCGCGGACTTCTTCACGCCCGTGGTCGACGACGCCTACGACTGGGGCCGGATCGCGGCGGCCAACGCGCTGTCGGACGTCTACGCGATGGGTGGCGACCCGATCGTGGCAGTCAACCTGCTCGCCTGGCCGCGCGACCGGATCCCCTTCGAGCTCGCGGCCGAGGTGCTGCGTGGGGGAGCGGCCGTCGCCGCCGAAGCGGGCTGCCATCTCGCCGGCGGCCACAGCATCGACGACCCGGAGCCGAAGTACGGCCTCGCGGTCACCGGCCTCGCCGACCCGTCCCGACTGCTGCGCAACGACGCGGGAGTGGCCGGCGTGCCGCTGACGCTCACCAAGCCGCTCGGCCTGGGCGTCCTCAACAACCGGCACAAGGCGACCGGCGAGGTCTTCGCGGACGCGGTGGCGACGATGACGGCCCTCAACCGCGATGCGTCCCTCGCGGCACGATCGGCGGGGTTGTCCTGTGCCACCGACGTCACCGGCTTCGGCTTGCTCGGCCACCTCTACAAGCTCTGTCGAGCCAGCGGGGTCTCGGCGGTCGTCGACCCCGCGGCCGTCCCCTACCTCGAGGCCGCGCGTCCGTCGCTGGCCGAGGGGTTCGTGCCGGGCGGCAGCCGGCGCAACCTCGACTGGGTGCGCCCGCACGTCACTGCCTCGGCCTCGGTCTCCGACGACGAGCTGCTCCTGCTCGCCGACGCCCAGACCTCGGGCGGCCTCCTCGTCGCCGGAGAGCTTCCCGGCTACCCCGTCATCGGCGAGCTCGTCCCACGCGGGGAGCACGCGATCACTGTGCGCTGAACGTAGTGGGGTTATCGCCGGTTATCGCCGGTGGTCGCCGGTGGTTGAGGCGGTGCACTGAGTGGGCGCCGGCGCCATGTCAAAGGGAGCCTCGAACCCCCGCAGCCAGGCAGGGGCTTTGATGTCTTCGGCTTGCGGGCCGTGGGTGGTTGCGGTCCTTGGCAGCTACGCGGGGGACGCCGCCGGGGTTGCGGTGCTTCCCGGGCTGCGGGCCGCGCGGTCCTTGGCCGCCATCGGCAATGTCTCGAACATGTGATCGATTCGTTACCTTCGGTGGATAACCGCAGGTCAGCGGCCCCTGACTGTCGGTGGCCTCTGGTTGAGTTGGGTCATGGAGCAGCCCACCGGTACGCCGACCACCCCCGCCGGGGTGCCGCTGCCGGAACCGTGCTGGCGATCGACGAGACGATGTGGGTCGCGAAGTCTCGGAGGAGCTGGTCGAGGCGGTGGGTGGCCGAGCGCTCCGCGCCCACCTCGCCGCCCTGGAAGCCGCGGTGGTGGCCGAGGTGCACGCCCGCGGGGTCGCCAAGGGAGTTGGCGTGGGGGTCGACCGCGGAGTGGTTCACCCACCTGGCCGGCACCCACCGCGGCACCGGCCACCAGACCATCCGGCACGCCGACCCTGGTCACGAGCGTCGCGACCCACGCCGCGATGGTCGCGGGCGGGTCACCCGAGCAGGCGCGGTGATCGTGGACGCGGTCGACAGGCTCCCCACCGACCCCGGTGCGGCGGACGGGGAGGCGTTCCTCCTCGATGCCGCGACCCGCCTGAACGCGACCGACCTGGCCAAGGCCGCCCGGCACCTGGTCGAGGTCGCCGACCCCGACGCCGCCGAACGCAAGACCGAGAAGGAGCTGGACCGGCAGGACCGGGCCGCCCACCACCACCGGTTCCTGGCGATCGTCGAGGACGGGCCGGCGGCATCCGGCTCCGCGGCCGGGCACCGTCGAGGACGCCGCCGCGATCAAGGCCGCCCTCCTCCCGCTCACCAAGCCGCCCCCGCGGTCGACCCGACCACGGCGAGGAGAACGTGGACCCCGGGACCACGGCGCCCGGCTGTGGGACGCGCTGGTCGAGACCTGCCGGCACGCCCTGACCACCGACCTGCCACCCGACTGCCACGGCGCCCGCCCCGGATCGCGGTCACCACCAGCCTCGAGGCCTCGAGGCTCCGGCAGGATCGACTGGGCCACCCTCGGCACCGACCTCCCGCCACCGACGACGGGTTGGAGCTCACCCCCGCGTCGTCCGGCGGATGGCCTGCGACGCCGACCTCATCCCCATCGCCCTCGGCACCCAGGGCGAGGTTGGACGTCGGCCGCACCAGCCGACTGGTCACCCCGGCGATCTGGCGGGCCCTGGTCTGCCGCGACCCACTGCGCCTTCCCCGGCTGCACCCGACCCCCGGTGATGGGCCACGCCCACCACATCGTCCACTGGGCCGACCACGGAGAAACCAGCCTGGAACCTGGTGCTGCTCTGCGGCCACCACCACCGCACCATCCACCACACCCCCTGGCAGGTCCGCCTCAACCCGAGACGGCAACCCGAGTTCCTCCCACCCCAGAGACCCGGAGCCCCACCACCCACCTGGATCCGCACCAGAAGGCGTGAGTGAGCAGGGACATCCGGCACCAACCGCCGACCGCCGACATCAACCGGCAACCGCCGGAGCTCCTCCTAGGCTCGTCTCTGTGAGTGACTACGGGCACGACCTCCAGTTCGGCACGTTCCTGACCCCCACGGCGGCAGACGCCGAACGGGTCGTCGAGCTGGCGATGCTGACCGAGGTGGCAGGGCTGGACCTGGTCACCGTGCAGGACCACCCCTACCAGCCGCGCTTCCTGGACGCTTGGGCGCTGCTGGCGACGATCCTCGCGCGCACGACCTCGGTGCGAGTCGCACCCAACGTCGCCAACCTGCCGTTGCGGCCGCCGTTCGTGCTGGCGAGGACGGTGGCCAGCCTCGACGTGCTGAGCCGCGGCCGCGTCGAGCTCGGCCTCGGCGCGGGCGCCTTCTGGGACGCCATCGAGGCGGCGGGCGGGCCGCGGCGTACGCCGGGTGAGGCGCTGGCCGCTCTCGCGGAGGCGATCGGGATCCTCCGCGCGACCTGGGACACCGGCGAGCGGTCGGTGCGGCAGGACGGTGAGCACTACCGCGTGCACGGGGTGCACCCGGGTCCGGCGCCCGCCCACCCCGTGGAGATCTGGCTGGGGGCGATCGGGCCGCGCATGCTCGCGCTGACCGGACGAGTGGCCGACGGCTGGCTGCCGAGCATGTCCTACGTGCCCCCGGACACGCTCGCGGAGCGCAACGCGCGCATCGACGAGGCCGCGATCGCCGCCGGGCGCGACCCGGCGGCTGTCCGGCGGCTCTACAACGTCAACGCCTCGCAGGGCGCCGGGCAGCCGGGGCTGACCGGTGGCCCCTCGGACTGGGCAGAGCAGCTCGCCGAGCTGGCGCTCACCCATGGCATGAGCACCTTCATCCTCGCCACCGACGACGCGAGCACGATCCGGAGGTTCGGGGACGAGGTGGCGCCCGCCACCCGCGACCTCGTGCAGGCGGCCCGGAGCGGGGCACGGCCGAGCACGTCCGAGCAGGCCGTGACGCCCACGGCTCCAGTCGTCGGCGCGGCGTCCCTGGGCGCATCGTCACCGGGCACATCGTCACTGGGCACACCGTCACTGGGCACACCGTCACTGGGCACACCGTCACTGGGCACACCGTCACTGGGCACATCTTCCCTGGGCGTCCGGCCGACGCCCGACGACGGCGTACGCCGCAGCGCGCGGGCCGCCTGGGACGAGGACACCCGGCCCGAGCCGCAGGCCGGGGGAGAGGGGCGCAGATGGACAGCGCACGAGCGCGCGACGGCTCAGCACCTCGTCGACGTGCACGACCACCTGCGCGGCGAGCTGACCCAGCTCTTCGACCTGATCGACCAGGTGGAGGCGGGCAGCGTCGACGCGGGGCGCGCCAGGTCGCTGATCAACACCATGGCCATGCGACAGAACAACTGGACGCTGGGCGCGTTCTGCGAGTCCTACTGCCGCGTCGTCACCACCCACCACACCATCGAGGACACGAGCATGTTCCCCCACCTGCGGGCCAGCGACCCGTCCCTGGATCCGGTGGTCGACCGGCTGGAGGAGGAGCACCACGTCATCGCCGGGGTGCTCGACGACGTGGACCGTGCCCTCGTGGCGGTCGTCTCCGAGCCGGGCGGGATGGCGCGTCTGCGCGAGGCCGTCGACCTGCTCGCAGACACCATGGGCTCGCACCTCGCCTACGAGGAGCGGGTCCTGCTCGAGCCGCTGGCGAGGTTCGGCTTCGCCTGAGGATCGGTTCGCCGGGTGGGTTTGGACCTCAGGTGTGCGGGCTACGGTCGGGGCATGAGCGAAGACCAGCTGCAGCCCCAGGACACCCTCGACGACCGCGGCGTGGACGACGTGCTGGACGAGGGGATCTCCCCGCCAGAGCGCCCGCGTGGCGTGAACGCCAAGGGCGTCACGCCGTTCGAGGCCGCCGAGGGCGAGACCATCGACGACCGGATCCGGCAGGAGGAGCCCGAGGTCTGGGAGCAGGCCGAGATGGAGCGGGACGCCGAGGTCGTCGACGGCCCCGTGGGCGGCGAGGTCGGCGCTGACCGCTCCGGTCGGCTGCTGGCACCCGACGAGGGCGCCCACGCGGACGTGGACGGACTCGTGGCCGACGACGAGGGCATCGACGGGGCTGCGGCGAGCGCTGAGGAGGCCGCGGTCCACACGATCGAGGAGTGACCCACCGGGTCGTCAGGCCGTCTTGCGCTCCGGGCCGGTACGCACGGTCGTCATGAGCCGACGGGCCCAGTCCCGGGCGCGCTCACGCTCGCCGGCAACCAGAGGTCCCCGGACGTCCTCGACGTAGAAGCTCGTGGGGTGGTCGATCACCTCGAAGCCGTGGCCGCGCAGCATCCGCGCGGTCTTGCGGGCCGCCGACCCCGGCCAGTGCTGCACCTTCTCGACCCGGGTGTCGAAGACCGCCACGACCGGTCGGGCGGAGCCGGCGCCGAAGACGTCGTCGATCGAGGTCAGCCAGTCCCGGAGACCGACCGCCGCGCGGGACTCGGGAGCTCCCTGGCGGACCGCGTCCGCCCGCGTGTTGGGCCGGCTCAGGCTGAAGGCGTGCGTCGGCGCACCGAGCACGAGCAGGTCGCACCCGGCGAAGTCCTCCGCACGCACGTGGCGCACGTCCGCCAGGACGACCTGGCCCCGCTCGGCGGCGAGTCCGTCGCCCATCTCGCGGGCGAGCCTCTCGGTGTTGCCGAACATCGACTCGAACACGATGACGGTCTTCATCGGGGTCATGGTCACCTCGGGTGGCTCCGCTCGTGGGTGCTGCGGCCGGTCACGGCTGGTAGCTGTCGTGGGGGACGACGACGGCTCGCCCCCGGACGGTCCCGTGCGCGAGGTCGCGGTAGGCCTGGCCGGCGTCCTCGAGGGTGTAGAGCGTCGTCTCGGTGTGGAGGAGTCCGCGGCTGGCAAGGTCCAGCACCTCCACCAGCTCGCGGCGGTTGCCCCAGTACGTCGTCTGGACGCTCGCCTCGTAGGGCACCCCGAAGAACGACACCGGCAGGGTGCCGCCCGCGATGCCCACGATCGTGATGTCCCCGAGCTGTCGGGCGCTGGCGGCGCCCGCCGCCAGCGTCTCGTCGGAGCCGACGAAGTCGAGGACCACGTCCGCGCCGTGGCCGGCGGTGGCCTCACGCACGTGCTCGACGAGGTCGTCCCCGGGCGCGAGCACCAGGTCCGCCCCGCACGTCTTCGCCAGGTCGCGTGACGACTCCCGTGGGTCGACCGCGATCACGCGGGCGGCCGTCGTCGCGCGCAGGATCTGGATGCCCAGGTGGCCCAGACCGCCCACGCCGAACACCAGGGCGGTCGAGCCCGGCCCGAGCTTCGCGTTCGAGCGGCGCACCGCGTGGTAGGGCGTCAGCCCCGCGTCGGTGAGGGGCGCGGCGTCGACCGGGTCGAGGCCGTCGGGGAGCGGCACGAGGTGCCGTGCCGCGGGCACCAGCAGGTACTCCGCCATGCCGCCGTCGAGACCCAGGCCGCCACCACCGCCGGGCACGGGAGCACGGTCGGGGCGCTCGCAGTAGGTCTCGATACCGTCTCGGCAGTGGGCACAGGCACCGCAGCCCCACGCGCCCACGACGGCGACGGGCTGGCCCGGCTCCACCGAGTCCACGCCCTCGCCGAGGGTGTGCACCCAGCCGGCGTTCTCGTGGCCGAGGGTGAAGGGGGGCGCCCACGGCAGGGCCCCGGCCTCGAAGTCGTGCATGAGGTGGAGGTCGGAGTGGCAGGCGCCGGCCGCGCTGACCTGGACGAGGACCTCGCCGGGCCCGGGCTCCGGGATGGGGACGTCCTCCAGGACCGGCTCGCTCTTCCAGGAGTTCAGGCGCAGTGCCCTCATGCAAGACCTCTCTCTCGTCGAGTACAGCGTGCCGTTGCTTCCCGGCCCTACTCAGGGGCGTCGGACCGGTCGCCGAGGGGACGTTGGTCCCTAGGTCGGCCCCGGCGCGGGCACGAGGGTGGAGCCACCGAGCACCGTCATGTCCGCTGGCGGTGCGTGGACCACGGAGGTCGTCATGCCGCAGCAGAGCCCCAAGCCGGTGGTGGTCGCGGTCGGCAACGACCCCGTCGACAGTGCGCTGGAGTACGCCGCGGCGGAGGCGCTGCGCGACGGGTGCGGCCTCCACGTGCTGCACGCCGTGCACGTGACCCCGACGGGGCCCCAGATGGTGCTCCTCGACTTCGCCGAGATCGAGCAGATCGGTCACGCGACGCTGCACGCGGCCCTCGAGCGTGCGCAGGACCTGGTCGGGGACCGGGTGCCCCTGACCCACGCCCTCGTGCGCGGCCCGGTCGTCCAGTCGATCCTGGAGGCCACCGAGGACGCCCGCCTGGTGGTCCTCCAGCGTCGGGACCTGACCCGGATGATGCGAGCCGTCACCCGCTCGGTCTCCAGTGGCGTGGCGGCGCACGCGCACGTGCCCGTGGTGTCCGTGCCGACCGGCTGGTCGGAGGCCAACCACAACGGAGGTGGGCAGCCGGTCGTCACGGTCGGCGTCGACATCCCCGAGCGGTGTGCTCCGGTCCTCAGCGTCGCTGCCGCCGCCGCCCGTTCGCGTGGTGCGGTCCTGCACGTGCTCCACACCTGGTGGTTCCCGAGCGTCTACGACGACATCATCATGAGCCGCGTCGAGAACGACGCCTGGGCCGACCGGGCGCGCGAGGAGATCCAGGCCGTGCTCGACGGCCTCGGCGACCTGGTCGAGGGCCTCACGATCGAGGTCGAGGCCCGGCACGCCCACCCTGCGGACGCCCTGCTCGACGCCGGACGGGACTCGGTGCTGCTCGTGGTCGGCAGGCACGACCCGCTCGTCCCGGTGGGGTCCCACCTCGGTCCGGTGGCGCGCGCGGTGCTGCGCGAGGCGACCTGCCCGGTGCTGCTGGCCAACCCGACGCACGCCCACCGGGTGAACCCGAACCCCAACCACGGCTCCTCGAGCTCGGCGCCCGAGCCGTACGTGACGTTCTGAGCGCGGCGGGGCCACCCGGCTCGAGCAAGGGCGCCTCGGGAGGGCGCGTCAGGAGAACGTGACGACCGCCGACCCGTTGACCCGCCCGGCGGCGAGGTCGGCCAGGGCCCGGTCGGTCTCGGTGAAGGGGTAGACCGTGGCCTGCACCTGCACGCCCAGCCTGCCGACCAGGTGCAGCAGCTCCTCGCCGTCGCGCCGGGTGTTGGACGTGACCGAGCGCAGGTCCCGCTCGAGGAAGAGGTGCCGCTGGTAGTCCATGGACGGCACGTCGGACATGTGGATGCCCGCCAGCGCGAGGGTGCCCCCACGGTCGAGGGCTTCCAGCGCCACCGGCACCAGGGTCCCGGCCGGTGCGAAGACGATGGCCGAGCTCAGCGGGACCGGCGGGCGGTCCGCCTCGCCGCCGACCCAGGTCGCCCCCATCTTCTCGGCGAGCTTCCGGTTCCCTTCGCCACGGGTCATCACGTAGAGCTCGGCGCCCTCGGCGAGTGCGATCTGGGCGGTGATGTGCGCGCTGGACCCGAAGCCGTAGATACCGAGCCGACCGCCCGGGGGGAGAGCCGCACGACGCAGGGCCCGGTAGCCGATGATGCCGGAGCACAGCAGCGGGGCCGCGTGCACGTCGTCGTACCCGGGGGGCAGCCGGTAGGCGAACGCGGCCGGGACCACGGCGTACTCCGCGAAGCCGCCGTCGGCGTCCCAGCCGGTGTACTCCGAGGCGGGGCAGAGGTTCTCGTCTCCCCGTCGGCACCAGGGACAGGTCCCGCAGGTACGGCGCAGCCAGGCGATGCCCACGCGCTCGCCGGGGGCGAACCGGTCGGTCGCCGTGCCGACCTCGCGCACGACCCCGACCACCTCGTGCCCGGGTACGACGCCGGGGCGGCGGGGGTCGAGGTCTCCCTCGACCAGGTGGAGGTCGGTGCGGCAGACGCCGCACACGCGCACCTGGACGAGGATCTCGTCGGGCGCCGGCTGGGGTCTGGGGCGGCGGTCCAGGGTCAGCGGATGGTGGTCGATGCGCGCGGGGATGGCGACCGACCACGCACGCATCATCCGGGTGCCCGCGCCAGGGGTTCCAGGATGCGCGCGTCGTCCACGTCTGCTGGGACGACAGCGACCGGGCAGTCCACCTGCACGCGGCACCGGCCGGCAAGGCCGGTCCGGTGCTCCTCGACGGGGCCCCCGCTGGTGCCGACCACCAGGAGCTGTTTGCCACGCGCCCTCAGCACCAGCGCGTCCTCGGGCCGGGCGTTCTCCAGGACCATGGACACCGGAACGGCGGCCGGGGTCTCCGCCAGGGCGCAGCGCAGGGCGTCGGCCTGGGCGACGCGCGCACGCTCACGGGCATCGCTGTGGTGGCCGGGGACCTCGCGCACGAACACGGGTCCGGTGTGCGGCCAGGCCGTCACCACCTCGACTCGCCAGTGCCGCTCGGCGGCCGCGGCGAGTGCCCACCTCAGGGCCCGGACGCTCTCCGTGGAGCCGTTGACGCCCACCACGACGACGCCGCTCATGGCAGTACTCCGGGGCCGACGGGGGTGACCTGGAGGCCCGCCAGGTCGTCGAGCGCAGTGTCCGTGGCCGGTCCGGTGTCCTGCCGGGGATCCGGCACCAGGACGACGGGACAGCTCGCGCGGCGGGCCACCTCCGCGCAGGTCGAGCCCTCGGTGAGCTCGTGACCCGGGCCGCTGCGCCGCTGGAGGACGACCTGACGGGCCCGTGTTGCGCGCTGGACGATCACGTCGGGCACGGGACCGGCGTGGGCGAGCTCGGTGCTCACCGGAGCCAGCCCGCCGGCCAGGCCTTCGGCCTGCTCGGCGGCGGCGTGCAGGAGCTGCTCGCCGATGCCCGTCGCCGAGGCGACGCTGCCGGGGACCACGACGTGCAGCAGGTGCACCGCGCAGCCCGCGCGGCGTGCCGCGTCCACGGCGTACCGGAGCGCTGGGCCCGCCTCGTCGTCCACTGCTACCAGGATGGACGGGCTCACCGCTTGCATCGTGCACCTCGCTGACGGGGGCGGACAGGCTCTCTGACGGGCAGGAGGGCAGGCACGTGCGCGACCCCGGCCCTTCGCCCAGCCTCGTCGGCGCACACGCCCCGTGACAGTGACCAAAGGCCCCCATCGGCCGGGACCATGCGCAGCACCGCCCACCGCATCACCCGGCCGCGAGCCGGTACGGGCCATCGAGGCGGGACCCACGTCACCGGCGCGCGGGGACCTCCGGCCCTGAACGCGTGGCGGCCGGAGCGTCACCGTGGGAAGTCAAGGAGGTGGCGGCGATGTCGACGGATGCATCAACCGGGCACGAGGCAGTCCCTCGAGCGTCGCACCGCCCCTCGGGACGCTCCGCGCCGACGCCCTCCTTCTCCGAGCGTCGCCCGCTGACCGGCTCGCTGCTCACCGTCTTCGTGCTCGTCGCGCTCGGCCTCGCCGTCGGGACCGCCCTGGGCAAGGTCCTCGTGATGGTCGCCCAGCTGGTGCTCGGTGTGATCACCCCGGGAGCAGGCAAGTGAGCACCTACCGCGCCTGCTGGAACGCCGTGGCGGGCGTCCTGATGGCGGTCGGCCTCGCCTTCGCGCTCGCCGGTCTGGGGCCGGCCGAGGTCGTCGCCCTGGCGCTCCCGTTGGCCGGGATCGCCGGGCTGTACGCCTATCTCTACGCGCCGGAGGGTGGCGGCGGTGTCGGGCACATCACCGCATGGGCCGTCCGGGTGGGGCTCGGAGCGCCGGCGGCCGTCGGCCTGATGGCACCGCTCGGCCCGGCCTCACTGATCCCGTTCGCGATCTTCCTGTGCGGGGCGCCACCGCTCGTCGCCTGGCTCCGGCAGAGGTACGGCGAGCCCGCGCGTTCCTGGGTCTCCCGGCCCTCGGTCGCGGCCCGGATCAGCGACCACGACCTGGCGCTGGCCTGGCAGTCGAGCTACGTCGCCCTGCAGACGACCACCGACGTGGCCACGAAGGCGCGGATCGTGCAGATGCGCACGGTGCTGCTCGACGAGCTCGAGCGCCGCTCGGCTCCCTCGTGGCGCACCCGGCGCTGGGTGGCGAGCCCGGACCAGCTCTACGAGGCCCGGACCCGCCCCTGAACCGTCACGCTGGCGCTGTCAGCGCTTGAAGGCGGAGACGTTCACGGCGTAGCTGCTGTCGTTGTCCTTCGGCTTGCCGTGGCACGACAGGTTGGTGTGCCGGCCGCAGTCGAAGCGCGTGGACGCGTTGGCCAGGGTGATGCTCACCGCTTGACCGTCGCGTGGCTGAAGGCGAACGACAGCGTGCCGGCGCCCGAGCGCGACAGCTGGACCTGCTTGCGGATCGGCTTGCCCTGGACCCGGTCGATCACCACGACCACCGCCGGGCTCTTCGCGCGGCCCGGCGCGTCCACGACGACGCGACCCCTCCAGCGGCTGCCCTTCAGTGTGGCGTCGGGCTTCATGACGACGTCACGTGCCGCCATGTGGTTCACCGAGAGCTTCGCGCCGCCGCTGCGGTGGTCGCGGGCGAGGGTCCAGTGCCTGTCGATCTTGGCGCTCGGCCAGGCGCTGCCCTCGGCGTACGACTGCGCGGGGCTCACGTTGGCGGCCGCGTAGCCGCCGAAGACCGACGTGAAGCCGCCGTGGCTGCGCAGCGCGCTCGAGATCGCCTGGGTGGAGTACTGCTTCCCGGCGCCCGGGAAGTTGCCCGCCAGGTTCCAGATCTGGCGCACCAGGCCGGCGCCGTAGTGGCTGCTGAGGTACTCGAAGAACGGCCAGTTGCCGTACTGGTTGAAGCCCGTCGGGTTGTAGACGTCGAGGGAGGTGTAGGGCAGCCGGACCTGGCCGTAGGGGAGGTACTGCCGGTTGTCGTTGATGCCGTCGGCGAAGCGCTCCTCCATCCAGGTGGAGGTGGCCTCCATCATCCAGTGGTCTTCCTTGTAGTCGTAGCCGAACTGGACGGCGTGGAAGAACTCGTGGGCGGCGGTCACGCGCAGGCTGTCGACCGGCCGGGCGCCCCCGAACTGGGAGGAGGAGAAGTCGTTGTCGAGCACGCAGTAGCCCGAGGCCTCGCGGGTCCGGCCGGGCTTGAGGTACTCCGGCGCGCAGTAGCCGTAGAGGCCCTGGCTGCCGACGTCCTTGAGGTAGACGTCGAAGAGGTTGTTGCCGCCGTGCTTGCCGTCCTTGACCGGCGCCCGGTAGCCCAGGTCGCCGACCTCCTTCTGCCACACCTGGTTCATGGTCTTCAGCGACTTGTCGACCCACGTCGCGCTGGGCGGCGCGTCCGAGGTGGTGGGCACCCAGTGGATGCAGAAGTGGCCCTTGCACTTGCGCTTGGCCGGCACCGTGTAGCCGTCGCCGTAGGGGTCGCGGCTGCCGTCGGTCGGCCGGGCGAGCACCGAGTGTGCGGCCCGGCGGTCGCTCGGGGAGAGGTCCGGGAGGGCGGCGAAGAGGTCGCGCATCGCCAGCGTCGCCTCGGGGCGGGAGCCGGAGGCGGCGGCGGGCGCTGCGCCGGTGAGCACCTGGCGAGCGTGGTCCAGGGCGCGGCGCGCCTGCTGGGCCGCGACCGTGCCCGTGGCCTGACCGACGGGCGGCAGGGCGACGGGAAGGTTCGCGGGAACCGTGATCCGCGCGGTGCCATCGGTGGCGGACGAGGCCGTGGCCGGGGCCAGCGAGAGGGCCGCAGACGCGGCCGCGGACATGGCCACCAGGGCGGCGGCGAACGAACGGCGCATGAGATTTCCCCTTGATCTCCGAGTGTGTGGGCGACGGCATCTCACCGCCGGTGGGAGGCTCCGAGCCTGACCGGACCAGTGGCCACCCTAAACCGGCGGCGCAACACGGGCCCGCCTCGGCCTCAGCTGGTGGCCGAGATCTTCTCGATCAGCGCGGTCGTGGAGATGGCCGGCGTCCGCGGGAGGTAGACCACCTCGCAGATGTCCCTGAACTCGTCGAACCGGCCGGTCCAGTCGTCGCCCATCACCAGCACGTCGGCGCCGAACTGCACGATGTAGTCGCGCTTCAGCTCGAGGCTCTCTCGACGAAGACCTCGTCGACGGGCTTGAGGGCGGCGACGATCGCGAGGCCGCTCGGCCTGGCTGAAGACGGGCTCGCGGCCCTTCTTGCGCAGGTTGAGCTCGTCGGCCGACACGCCGACCACCAGGCGGTCACCAAGGGCCGCGGCGCGCTCGATCACCCGGAGGTGGCCGACGTGGAAGACGTCGAAGGTGCCGAAGGTGATCACGGTGCGAGCCATGCCCGGGATTCTGGCACGACCGGCCGCCGGGGGCCGAGTTCGCGCCGTCCGGCCGGCAGTGCACGCGATCTCGCCCGGCCCTGGGGGACAATCGGCCGCAATGGCTGCCACGATCTCGATGACCACGCCCGACTCCGCCGCCGACGGCGCCCGACGTCGGGCCCTGCGCCGGATGCGGACCCTCGCCGTCTCGCTGCTCGGCTTCGCCGCCGTGGTGTACGTCGCCACGCTCGGGCCGACGGCTTCTGGGGCTTCGTGAACGCCGGCGCGGAGGCGCGATGGTGGGTGCGATCGCGGGACTGGTTCGCGGTCACGGCACTCTTCAAGCACCCGTTGGGGCTCCCGGTCCCGCACACCGCGCTGATCCCGCGGCGCAAGGACGAGCTGGGGCGCAGCCTCCAGGAGTTCGTGGGGGAGAACTTCCTGCAGGAGGACATCATCCGCGACCGGATCGCGGCTGCGACGATCTCGCAGCGGATCGGGCGCTGGCTCTCGGACCCGGCCCATGCGCGCCGGGTGGTCGACGAGGCCGCCGACGTGGCCGCGATCGGGCTCGGCAAGGTGCGCGACGAGCACATCGCGGACCTGGTCACCGAGGCCCTGGTGCCGCGCTTCCGGGAGGAGCCGATCTCCCCGCTCCTCGGCGGCCTGCTGGGCGAGATGGTGCGCGACGACCTGCACCACGGGCTCGTCGACCTGGCGCTCGAGGAGCTGCACGAGTGGCTGGTGCACAACCCCGAGACCGTCGCCGAGATCCTGGGGGAGCGGGCTCCCTGGTGGACCCCGACGCGGCTCAACGACGCCGTGACCTCACGCATCCACCTCGAGCTGGTCCGCTGGGTCGGCGACATCCGTGACGACCCGCGCCACCATGCCCGCCAGGCTCTGGACTCGATGCTGGCGCAGCTGTCGACCGACCTGCTGGAGGACCCCGAGACCCAGGCGCGCACCGAGCGCCTCAAGGAGCGCCTGCTCGACCACCCCCAGGTGATCGCCTCCAGCATCTCGCTGTGGAACGCGCTGCGCCGTGCGCTGCTGACCTCCCTGTCCGATCCCGAGGGTGCGGTGCGCCAGCGGCTCATGGTCGAGTTGTCGCACTTCGCCGGGCGGCTCGAGGCAGAGGAGGAGCTGCGGTGGCGCCTGGACGGCATCGCCGCCGACGTGGCGGTCTTCGCCGTCGACCGTTACGGCAGTGAGCTGACCGCGGTGATCACGCACACCATCGAGCGCTGGGACGGCAAGGAGGCAGCCCGCCGCATCGAGCTGCACGTCGGCCGCGACCTGCAGTTCATCCGCATCAACGGCACCATCGTCGGCGGCCTGGTGGGTGTGCTCATCCACTCGGCCAGCGTGCTGATCTCCTGATGGCCAGCGTGCTGAACTCGTGACGAGCGGCGTGGTGGTTCACTGATCCGCGTGAGCGAACCCATGGACGTCCCGATCCGCGACGAGTCGATCCGGCTCGGCCAGTTCCTGAAGCTGGCCAACCTCGTCGAGTCGGGTGCGGAGGCCAAGCCGCTCATCGCCGACGGCGCGGTCGAGGTCAACGGCGAGGTCGAGACCCGCCGGGGCCGCCAGCTCGTGCTGGGCGACGTCGTCACCCTGGGTGGGCAGTCGGCCCGCGTCTCCGACGAGAGCGCGGCGACGACCTGCCCTGGTAGCCCTCAGCTGACGCCCCTCAGCTGACACCCAGCAGGTCCACCACGAAGATCAGGGTCTCGCCGGGCTTGATGACGCCCCCCGCGCCACGGTCGCCGTAGCCCAGGTGCGGCGGGATGACGAGCTGGCGACGGCCGCCGACCTTCATGCCCTGCACGCCCTGGTCCCAGCCCGAGATGACCTGGCCGATGCCGAGGCGGAAGCGGAGCGGCTCCCCGCGGTTGTACGACGCGTCGAACTCCTCGCCGGTCGAGTGGGCGACGCCCACGTAGTGCACGGAGACGGTGTTGCCGGCGGCGGCCTCCGGGCCCTCGCCGACGGTGATGTCGGTGACGACCAGGTCGGCCGGGACCTCGAAGTCGGGGAAGTCGATCTCGGGCTTGTCCATGATGTCCTCTCGGCGGGGGATCGGGTCGCTCGACGATAGTCGAGCACCGCGCCGTCCCCGCACGGAGGAGGGGTCAGGACCGGTGGACGTACTCGTCGAGCTGGTCGCGCTCGAACTGCAGCTGGTCGATGTGGTGCTTGACCACGTCGCCGATGCTGATGATCCCGACCAGCCGGCCCTCGTGGACGACCGGCACGTGCCGGACCCGGCGCTCGGTCATCACCTTCATTAGCTCGTCGACGTGGGTGTCCTCGTCGCACGTCTCCACGACGGCGGTCATGATCGCCGCGACCGTGTTGTTGATGACGGTGCCGTCGTGGTGCAGGTGCCGCACGACGTCGCGTTCGCTGACGATGCCCTCGACGGTCGTGCCGTCGGAGCTGACGATCAACGCCCCCACGTTGTGCTCGGCGAGCTGCGCGATCAGCTCGCGGACACCTGCCTCGGGTCCGATCGTCACCACGTCGAGGCTGGGCTTGGCCCTGAGCACGTCACCGATCCGCATCACTGCACCTCCGAAGGACCGCCCTGTCGGGCGTCGTGTCGAGCGTCACCTCCGACGCTACTCGTGATCCGGCAGCGTTGAACAGGTCGACGCGCCACCGGTGAGACGGCGTCCGCGCCGGGCCGGTTCCGGTGGCGCTCAGTCGAGCTCGTGCCCGTCCTCGGACCCTCGGCCGGGCGCGGCCGGCGCGAGTGCAGCTCGGAGACCGAGCCGGCACCCCGGGGGCGCGAGTCGGGGTCGGCCTCGTCGTGGGGGAGGGAGCCGAGGAAGGCCAGGGCCGCCTCGTGCAGGTGCCCGTTGGAGGCCAGCGCGTTGCCGCCGAATGGGCCGTCGGTGCCGTCGAGCGAGGTGAACCGGCCGCCCGCCTCACGCACGATCACGTCCAGCGCGGCCATGTCGTACAGCTCCAGGTCCGGCTCCGCAGCCAGGTCGACCGCCCCCTCGGCGAGCAGCATGTAGGACCAGAAGTCTCCGTAGGCGCGGGTCCGCCAGCAGCGCCGGGTCAGCGAGACGAAGTCCTCGAGGCGGCCGCTCTCGTCCCAGCCCGACAGCGAGGAGTAGGCGAACGAGGCGTCCTCGAGCCGGCGGACGTCGGAGACCTGGCAGCGGGTCGCCTTGAGCAGCGACCGCCCGGTCCACGCGCCGTTGCCGACCGAGGCCCACCAGCGCCGCTGCAGCTGGGGCGCCGAGACGACCCCGAGCACCACCTCGTCGTCGACGACCAGCGAGATGAGCGTGGCCCACACGGGCACGCCGCGCACGTAGTTCTTGGTGCCGTCGATCGGGTCGACCACCCACCGGCGCTGGCTGTGGCCGGTGGAGCCCTGCTCCTCGCCGATCACCGCGTCGCGGGAGCGCACCCGCGAGAGCGTCCGCCGGATGCCCTCCTCGACGGCCTGGTCGGCGTCGGTCACCGGGGTCAGGTCCGGCTTGCTCATGACGTGCAGGTCGAGCGCCTTGAACCGCGCCTGGGTCAGTGAGTCGGCGTCGTCGGCGAGCACGTGCGCGAGGCGCAGGTCGTCGGTGTAGTCGCGGGGACCTGAGGTCGGCATGGGCACAGGCTATGCCCAGCGAACCGGGCGTACGGTGTCTGCATGGAGGTCAACGGTCTCCCGTTGCATCCGCTCGTGGTGCATGCGGCCGTCGTCTTCGGGCCGTTGGCCGCCCTGCTGGCGGTCGGTTACGTCGCGCTCCCGGGCCGCCGCGACGGCCTGCGCTGGCCGATGCTCGGCCTCGCCCTGGTGGCCGGCGTGTCGGTGCTGGCGGCGTACCTCACCGGCCGCTACTTCCTGACCCAGCGTCCCGAGCTCGCCCAGCTTCCGGGCGTGTCGACGCACCGTGCCCGCGCCAAGGTGACCCTGGTGGTGACCTTCGTGTTCACCGTCGTGGCGATCGCGTCGGCCTGGCTGCACACCCGCACCGGGGCCGTGCGCCTCCTGCTCGCCGCCGCGCTCGGCGTCTCGGCGCTCGCCACGCTGGTCATGGTGGTGCTCACCGGCGACGCCGGTGCACGGGCGGTCTGGGGTCAGTAGCGCCCCGGCCCGCCAGTACCTCCGTCAGTACGCCGGTCAGTACTCCCATCAGTACGCAGGGTCGCTGCGGGCGGCGAGCAGCCGCCGGAACGACGACACCCGCTCGGGGTCCGCCCGCCCGCCGTGACCGCGTCGTCGAGTCCGCACTCCGGCTCGTCCTCGCCGTGCGTGCACCCCCGCGGGCAGTCCCCGGTCATCTCGTCGAGGTCGGGAAAGGCCCCGATCAGGTCCTCGGGCTGCACGTGCGCCAGGCCGAACGACCGGATGCCGGGGGTGTCGATGATCCAGCCCTCGAGATCCGGCAGCGCGAGCATGAAGGCCGACGTCGAGGTGTGCCGTCCCCGCCCGGTCACGGCGTTCACGTGCCCCACGTCGCGCCCGGCGTCGGGCACGAGGGCGTTGACCAGGGTGGACTTGCCGACGCCGCTGGAGCCGACCAGCACGCTGGTCCGCTCGCGGAGGCGGTCCCGGAGCGCGGTGAGGTCGCCGCCGCGGCTGGTGACCACCCAGGGCACGCCCAGGGAGCGGTAGGTCGAGAGCAACGTCTCGGGGTCGGCCAGGTCGGCCTTCGTCAGGCACAGCAGCGGCTGCATCCCGGCGTCGTACGCCGCGACCAGCGCGCGGTCGATCAGCCGTGGCTGCGGCTCGGGGTCGGCCAGCGCGGTCACGATGACCAGCTGCTCGGCGTTGGACACGATGACCCGCTCGACGGGGTCGTCGTCCTCGGCGGTACGGCGCAGCGTGGTCAGCCGCTCGGTCACCTCGACGATCCGCGCCAGGCTGCCCACGGCGCCCGAGGTGTCACCGACGACGCGCACCCGGTCGCCGACGACGACCCCCTTGCGGCCCAGCGGGCGCGCCTTCATCGCCATCACCCTGGTGCCGTCGATGAGCAGCGTGAATCGGCCGCGGTCGACGGTGACGACCACGCCGTCGACGGCGTCGTCGTAGCGCGGCCGCTCCTTGGTCCGGGGCCGGGTGTGTCGCCGAGGGCGCTCGTAGTGCTCGTGGTCGTGCTCGCTGTAGCGACCGCTCATCCCGGGGCGTCCTCGCGGGTGAGCAGACGGGACCAGAAGCCTGCGAAGTCGGGGAAGGTCTTCCCGGTGGTCGCGATGTTCTCGACGAGGACGCCGTCGACCGCCGCGCCGACGATGACCCCGGCGTGGGCCATCCGGTGGTCGGGCGTAGGTGTGGAAGACACCCCCGTTCAGCGTCGCGGGGCGCAGGCTCAGTCCGTCGGCGTGCTCGACGACGTCGGCGCCGCGCGCTCCGAGCTCGGTGGCCAGTGCCGCCAGCCGGTCGGTCTCGTGCCCGCGGATGTGCGCGATCCCGCGCAGGTGGGACGGCGACGAGGCGACGGCGCACAGCGCGGCGACGGCCGGCGCCAGCTCGCCGACGTCGTGCAGGTCGACGTCGATGCCCTCCAGCGTCCCGGTGCCGCTCACGCGCAGGCCGTCCTCGACCCGCTCGACGCGACAGCCCATCCGCGCCAGGATCTCGCGCAGCGCGTCGCCCGCCTGCGTCGTGCTCTCCGGCCAGTCACGCACGGTGACGGACCCGCCGGACACGGCGGCCAGGGCGAGGAACGGCGCGGCGTTGGACAGGTCCGGCTCGATCACGTGGTCGACGGCCAGGACCGGCCCCGGTGCGACGGCCCAGCGGTCGGGATCGGCGTCGTCCACCTCGACCCCGTGCCGGCGCAGCATTGCCACCGTCATGTCGATGTGGGGGAGTGAGGGCACCGGCTTGCCGTCGTGGCGGACGTCCACGCCGTGGTCGTAGCGCGCACCGGCGAGGAGGAGCGCCGAGATGAACTGCGACGACGCAGAGGCGTCGACCACCACCCGGCCGCCGCGGACCGCTCCGGTGCCGCGCACGGTGAAGGGCAGCGAGCCGGTGCCGCCGTCGTCGATGCTCACGCCCAGCGAGCGCAGCGCCGTGAGCACCTCGCCGACGGGGCGCGAGCGCATGTGCGGGTCGCCGTCGAACGCGACGGAGCCACGCGACAGACCGGCGACCGGGGGGACGAAGCGCATCACGGTCCCCGCGAGCCCGCAGTCGACGCCGGCGTCACGGTCGAAGGCGCCGGGACGGACGACCCAGTCCTCGCCGGTGGTGTCGACGGTCGACCCCAGGGCGGTGAGCGCGGCGGCCATCAGCGTCGTGTCGCGCGACCGCAGGGCCCGGCCGACCGTCGACGGGCCGTCGGCCAGGGCGGCCAGCACCAGGGCCCGGTTGGTCAGGGACTTGCTCCCGGGCAGCGAGACGGTGGCCTCGACGGGAGTCGCGGCACGGGGCGCGGGCCACGGGTCGGGCACGGTCGGCGTCGTCACTCGCGCAAGACTAACGACGCTGGCGCGGGTCGCCGTACGCGTGCCCGGACCCGTGAGACCGCTCGCTCAGCTGACCTTGGCCTTGGCCAGCTTGGCCTCCTGCCGCGCCGACTGGGCCAGGTGCCTGGCCTCGCGGCGCGCGTCCTTGGCGACGCGGCGGGCGCGCCAGGCGACACCGGGCTTCCCGTCGGTGTCGCCGGCGGCGATGATCAGCCCGCCGAGCATGGAGACGTTCTTGAAGAAGTGGAGCTGCTGCTGGGTGCGGGTGTCCTTGTCGGGGGCCTCCCAGAAGCGGTGGCCGGCGAGGGTGGTCGGCACCAGCGAGGCCGCGAGGACCGCGGACGAGAGGCGAGGCGCGCGCCCGGTGGCCAGGGCCGCGGCCGCGCCGAGCTGCACGACGGCGTTGACGCGCACCTGCGTCACCGGGTCCTCCGGCAGCGGGAGCGAGGGAGCGGCCTTGCGGATCATGGGCACGAGCTTGTCGCCGACGGGGCCGGCCTTCTTGGCCAGGGCGGGGGCGTTGCGCAGGGCGTTGACCCCACCGACCACGAACATCGAGGCGAGCATGGGACGGGCGATCATTCGGCTGACGGTCATGGCACCTTCATACCCGATCGAGCCCGGGTCAGACCTCGACCGGGGTCGGACCTTGCCCGGGTCGGACTCTGCCCAGGGACTGCTCAGGGGCCGAGCCGGACGCGGGCGGTGTTGTCCGAGGGGTCGGACTCCGTGACAGAGCCCTCGGGTCGGACCGTGAAGGTCAGCGTCGTCGGCGCGTCCGGCAGCGCCCCGACCGCGAAGGTGAACGTCGCCGGGCTGCCGGTCACCCGGCAGCTCCCGTGACCGGTCCCGATGCCGGTGCAGCGTGGGTCGGGCGCCAGGGTCACCGAGGTGTGGTCGGCGCTGACGTCCAGGTCGGCGACCTGCCCCGGCCCGAGCCCGGTCACCGTGACGTCGACCCGGCCACCGGCTCCCAGGACGGGCGAGGCCGTGGCGACGACCATGAGGTCGACGCTGTCCGGCGGTGCCGCGGTGGAGCCGGGATCGTCGACCGGCTGGCTGGGCGGCGGCTGCGTGTGTTGGCCGGACGGGGGCTGGGCGGAGGGCGGCTGGGTCGACGGCCCGCCGGACGGGTGCTGGCCCGAGGAGGGGCTCGCCGGGTGGTCCGGCGCCGGCGTCGGACCGGTGGTGTCGGCGACCGGGACGGCGGCAGGGTGGCCGGCCCCGGGCGCCGGCGCACGCATGCCGCGGTGGTGGGACGGGTCGGGCGATCGACGCGCATCCCTCCCACGACCGGCCCCACGGCTCTCCGGCCCGGCCTCCGAGGCAGGCACGGTCCGGACGTGACCCGGCTGGGTCGGCGCGAAGGGATGCAGCAGCGTCCCCACCACCACCGTCGAGGCTGCGATCCCGGCGACGGCGGTCGCGGGCGTGTGTGTCACGACGAGGTCGCGGGCCCGCCCGAGGAGCAGCGACAGTCCGCCCGACGACGCGGCGCCGGCCGCCGCTCCGGTGTACGACGCTCCGACGTACGCCGCCGCGGCCCCGCCGAGGAGCAGGGGTGCTAGCAGTCCGGACAGGCCGCTGTTGATCTCGAGGAGCTCGAGGTAGACGGCCGTGCACCGCCGGCACTCCAGGAGGTGGCGCTCGACCCGCGAGGAGTCGCGTCGCGACAGCCCGCCACGGACGTGGGCGCCGAGGTGCTCCTGGGCCCACAGGCAGGTCGCGTCGGCGGTGTCCTGGGCGTGCATCGACAAGAACGCCTGGCGGAGACCCTCGCGGGCCCGGTAGGCCAGCGCGGACACCGAGTTGGGGCTCAGCCCCAGCAGGGGCGCGACCTCGGCGGGCTTCTGCCCCTCCACCTCGGTGTGCCACAGCACGAGCTGCCAGCGCTCGGGCAGCGACGCGAAGGCGCGCGCGGCCGCGGCGTTCTCGAAGCCCTCGATCGCGGTGTCGCGGAAGGGGACCCCGGGGTCGAACGGGGTCAGGTCGTCGGTGGGATGGAGCCGGGCGCCGGCGCGGATCCGGTCCACGTGGAGGCGGCGGACGGCCGTCAGCAGGTAGGCCCGGAACGCGAGGTCGGGCCCGCCGCCGCGCTGGAGCACGCCGAGCACCTTGGCGAAGGCGTCGGAGACCAGGTCGTCTACGTCCGGCCCCCGACACCAGCTGGCGCGCGAGACGCCGGGCGGCCTCGACGTGCCGCTCGAACAGGGGCCCGAACGCGTGCACGTCCCCACCCCGGACCGCCGAGATCAGCTCGGCGTCCGCGGGGGCGTCGGCCCTGGGCAGCGTGGTGCTCACGGAGGTCCAACGCGCGAAGTCCCGAAAGATCACGAACGAGTTCTCGTGACGCCCGCCACGAAAATGCGCCGTACCGCGTCATGGCCACCCGCCCGCGCCGTCACTACCCCGAGAACCGGGACCGGGAGGAGCAGCCGTGGGGATGTTCGCGACGAGGGCGCGCCGTCCCGCGGACGACCCCGGGGCAAGGGGGGAGCTGTCCGAGGAGCAGCGGCAGGCACTGCCGCCGCTCTTCGAGGCGGTAGGGGAGGCCCTCGCCTCGGGTGGGGGAGTGGAGGCGCCCTGCGAGGCCGTGGGGCGCCTCCTCGCCGCCCGGGGGACCTCGCTCGACGAGGCGCTCGAGGCGCTCGCCCGCACCGCTCGCGCGGTCACCGGCCGGGACCCCGACCACGCGGCTGCCCGTGCGGTCGCGGTCGCCTGGTCCGACGCCACGCTGACCTACCTGCACCGGCTCGCCTGCGACGACCCGCTCACCGGGCTCGCGAGCATGCCGCACCTCCGGGGACGCCTCGCCGACCTCTACCGGGGGGACTGGGACCTGGCCGTGGGCGACCTGGCCGTGGGCGATCTGGGGGGCAGACGGTCCACACGCGACGGACACGCCCTGGTGATGATCGAGGCGCCGTCCTTGCGCGGTGAGGGTGATGCTCCGTCCCGCACCGACGACCTGACCGGCTCCCTGCTGCTGGGCCAGCTCGGAGCCACGGCCCGGCTCGTCTTCGCCGGCAGCGAGACCATCGGCCGCGTGGGGGCCACGCGCGTCGCTGTCCTGGCCCGTCGGGACCGACTGGGGCCGCGGGTCGCCGTGCTGACCCGGATGCTCGAGGAGCTCGGTCCGCCCGTACGGGTGTGGATCGAGGGCCTCCCCGGGACGGACGGTGCCGCCGCCGCGCTGCTGGACGAGCTCGCGAGGGGCTGACAGCACCTAGGCTGGCGCCCATGTGCGGTCGTTACGCGTCGAGCCGGCGTCCGGAGGACCTCGTCGAGGAGTTCGAGATCGAGGACAACCGGGTCGCCGAGCCGCTCGCGCCCGACTACAACGTGGCGCCCACCAAGGAGGTGTACGCCGTCGTCGAGCGGCCGCCCCGGGCGGACGAGTCCGGTGAGGAGCAGCCGCCGGAGCGCCAGCTGCGGGTGCTGCGCTGGGGGCTGGTGCCCTCGTGGGCGAAGGACCCCGCGATCGGCAACCGGATGATCAACGCCCGGATGGAGACCGTCGCGGAGAAGCCGGCGTACAAGCGTGCGTTCGCGAAGCGCCGCTGCCTGCTGCCCGCCGACGGCTACTTCGAGTGGTACCCGACCCAGCAGCTCACCAAGTCGGGCAAGCCCCGCAAGCAGCCGTTCTTCATCCGGCCCGCGGACGGCGGGGTGCTGGCGATGGCCGGCCTCTACGAGATCTGGCGCGATCCCACGCGCGACGACGACGACCCCGAGCGGTTCCGCTGGACGTGCACGGTGCTGACCACGGAGGCCGAGGACGCCGTGGGGCACATCCACGACCGGATGCCGCTGCTCGTCGAGCGGGACCGCTGGCAGCAGTGGCTCGACCCGACCGTCGCGGACCGCGACGACCTGCTGGGGCTGCTGGTCCCGGCCGCTCCCGGCCGGCTGGAGGCGTTCCCCGTCTCCACGGCGGTGAGCAACGTGCGCAACAACGGTCCGGAGCTGGTCGAGCCCATCCCGGCAGAGGAGGCCCTGAGTTGAGCACCGAGCGCATCGTCGCCACCCCGCACGGCGACGGCAGGCTGGTGACCGACCGGTCCCGCCACCCGTTGGCCACCCTGCTGGTCAGCCACGGCGCCGGCAACGGCATCGACACCCGGGACCTCGAGGCGCTGGCCCGCAACCTGCCGCGCAACGGGATCACGGTGGTGCGCTTCGAGCAGCCGTGGAAGGTCGCCGGCCGCAAGGTGGCGACGTCGCCGAAGAGCCTGGACGAGGCGCTGGTCGCCGCGGCCAACCAGCTGCGTGTTCGCACCCCCATGGTCGTCGGCGGCCGGTCGGCGGGTGCCCGGTCGGCGGCGCGCTGCGCGCGGGACCTGGGAGCGGTGGGCTGCCTGGCGCTGGCGTTCCCCCTTCATCCTCCGGGCCACCCGGAGAAGTCGCGGCTCCCGGAGCTGCGCGGGGCCCGCGTCCCCACCTTGGTGATCCAGGGCGAGCGCGACACGATGGGAAGGCCCGAGGAGTTCCCCGCCGACGTCGAGATGGCGGTCGTCCCGTCGGCCGACCACTCGTTGAAGGTGCTGGCGCGTGGGCCGGTGTCCCAGGACGACGCCATGGAGATCGTGGTGGAGGCGACCCTGGAGTGGATCGTGCGCGAAGTGACGGGCAGCGCCCGGCAGCGACCCGGTGTGGCGCACGGGTCACCGGGCGGGAATGGGCTCGACACCTGAGGCGTTGTGCGGGTGTGCTTGCCATCCTGGAACCGTCCACCAGCCGCGTCCCCGCGCCGCGCAGGGGCGACGACCTAGACTGGGGGACGATGACTGACTCCCTGAACCTGCCCGACGAGGTCGTGGACCCGGCCACCGAGACCGACGAGCAGCGCTCGGCACGGTTCGAGCGTGACGCCCTTCCCTTCCTGGACCAGCTCTACTCGGCTGCCATGCGGATGACGCGCAACCCCGCGGACGCCGAGGACCTGGTGCAGGAGACCTTCGCCAAGGCGTACTCGTCGTTCCACCAGTTCCGGCCCGGCACCAACCTCAAGGCCTGGCTCTACCGCATCCTCACCAACACCTTCATCAACTCCTACCGCAAGAAGCAGCGCGAGCCGCAGCAGTCGATGTCCGAGGACGTCGAGGACTGGCAGCTCGCCCGGGCGGAGTCCCACACCTCGAGGGGACTGCGGTCGGCGGAGATGGAGGCGCTCGAGCACCTGCCCGACTCGCAGGTCAAGGACGCCCTCCAGCGGCTCCCGGAGGAGTTCCGGCTCGCTGTCTACCTCGCCGACGTCGAGGGATTCGCCTACAAGGAGATCGCCGAGATCATGGAGACACCCATCGGCACCGTCATGTCCCGGCTCCACCGGGGCCGCCGCCAGCTGCGTGACATGCTCTCGGACTACGTACGCACCAACGACCTGCTCGCCGTCGGCCGCGAGGGAGGCAAGTCGTGAGCACGCACACGACCACCACGAGCCGTCCACCAGCGACTGCGCCGACTTCCTCGAGCGCATCGTCTACTTCCTCGACAACGAGCTCGACGAGGCCGACTGCTCGGCCGTCCGGCTCCACCTCGACGCGTGCAACCCCTGCCTGGAGAAGTACGACCTGCAGCGCACGGTCAAGGCCGTCGTGGCGCGGTCCTGCTCCGAGTCCGCCCCGCAGGAGCTGCGTGACCGGGTGATGTTCCGGATCCGCGAGGTGCAGGTCCGGATCAGCGAGGGCTGAGGTCCTCCGGACCCGTTCTTCGCACGAACGTGACGAGCCCCCGACCTGCTGGTCGGGGGCTCGTTCGTTCGCTACGTCAGTAGCAGCGCTCAGGCGTTGGGGCGCTTGCCGTGGTTCGCGCCCTTCTTCTTGCGAGCGCGACGCTTGCGGCCGGTCTTGCCCATGGTGTCCTCCGGTTCGGTTCAGTTCATCGCCCCCGCGGGAACTGCCGGGCGAGGGGCCGTCGTCCATCCTCTCAAATGCCGTCCGCCACGCGAAATCCGGCTCACGCGTGACGCCTCAGAGCCGCGAGAGGAACCGCTCGGCGTCGACCACGACCCGGGTGACCTCACCCGTGGCCACGACCTTGCCGCCGGCCCCGTCCGCGCCCACGTGGCGCGCGGCTACGGCGAAGCGGTGCAGCCGCCCGTCGACGTACGCCGTGGACGCCGTCACCTCGACCTCCTGGCCGACCGGGCTGGCGGCGAGGTGCTCCAGCGCGACGCGGGTGCCGACGCTGGTCGCCCCCGGAGGAAGCGAGTCCTCGATCGCGGCGCAGGTGGCGGCCTCGCACCAGGCGAGAAGGCGCGGGGTGCCCAGCACGGGCAGGCTGCCCGACCCGACCGCGGCTGCGGTGTCGACGTCGGTGACGGTGAAGCGGAGGCGGGCCTCCCCGCTCGGCGGGCTCGCGGCGGTCATGCGACCAGGTCCAGGCGGTAGGCGATGAGCTGGACGTGGGGGACCGGCTTCCAGTCCCGCTCCGGGGTGCGCTCGAAGCCGAGGCGCTCGTAGAGCCGGTGGGCGTCGGCCATCTGCGGCAGGGACGACATCACGATGGCGGTGGCGCCCTCCTCGCGGAACCGGTCCATCACCAGCCGCACCAGCGCCTCGCCCACGCCCGACCGCTGGGCCCCCGGCGCGACCGCGAGCATCCGGAACTCGCCCTCGTCGTGCCCGCCCAGCTCGCGCCAGGGCGATCCCTCGCGGCAGATGGTGACGGTGCCGAGGATCTCGTCACCGTTGTCGGGCGTCGCGACCCACAGCTCCGCCTCGAGGTCGCGGGCGGCCGCGTTGCGCAGGTGCTCGACGTAGGGGTCGGTGGGCCCGAGCGTGAACGACTCGTACGCCGCGACCGTCACCTCACCCACGGCCTCGTGGTCGCGCGGGGTCGCCCGTCGCAGTCGCACCCGAGGCCTCAGATCCCGAACGTGTTGCGCGGGTAGGCGGCCTCGACGTCGGTGATGACGTTGACCAGGTAGGGCACGCCGGAGGCGAAGGCCCGGTCCAGCGCCGGCCCGATCTGGCGCGGGTCGGTCACCGTCTCCCCGGCGCCGCCGAGCGCCCGCACCACCTCGTGGTACGCCGTGCGGGGGGCGAGGTCGGCGGCCACGTCGTAGCCGTAGAGCATCTGCATCGGCGCCTTCTCGAGGCCCCAGGCCGAGTTGTTGCCCATCACCATGACGACCGGCAGCCCGTGCCGGACGAGGGTGTCGACGTCCATCAGCGAGAAGCCGGCGGCTCCGTCGCCCAGCAGCAGCACCACCTGCGAGGACGGGCGCGCCAGGCGCGCGGCGATGGCGGCACCGAGACCCGCCCCGAGGCAGCCGTAGGGCCCGGGGTCGAGCCAGCCGCCGGGTCGTCGAGGCTCCACGAACTTGCCGGCGAAGCTGACGAAGTCGCCGCCGTCGCCGATCACGACCGCGTCGTCGGCCAGCCGGGGGACCAGCTCGCCGTAGATGCGTGCGGGGTGGATCGGGTCTGCCTCGGCGGCCAGAGGGCGGCGTCGCGCTCGGTGGCGCTCGCGACGGCGCCCCGGAGGTCCTCGACCCACGCCGACCAGTCCGGCCGGCGGACCACCTGGTCGAGCCCCGCCAGGAGCCCGTCGAAGACCGCGGTGAGGTCGCCGCTGACCGATGCGGCGAGATCGGCGTGGCCGGAGACCTGGCCGGGGGAGTCGGCGACGTGCACGACCTGGGCCGGTGCCGACGCTGCCCCGTCCGGTCCGGAGGACCCGCCGAAGACGCCGTACCCGAGCCGGAAGTCCAGGGGCGTGCCGACCACGACCACGAGGTCGCTCCCGCCGAGGGCCCGGCCCCGGGCCTTGGTGACGAGCAGCGGGTGCCCGCCCGGGACCACGCCGCGGCCCATGCCGTTGGTGATGGTGGGGATGCCCGCGGCCTCGACGAAGCGCAGCGCCGCCTCCTCCGCGCGGTCGGCCCACACGTCCGTGCCGAGCACCAGCACGGGCCGGGTGGCGGCCGCGAGCAGCTCGGCGATCTCGGTGACCGCGTCCGGGTCCGGGTCGGCGCCGCGGCCGGTCAGCGGCGCCGGCGCGGGGCCGGAGGCGCTGCTGAAGAACTCGTCCATCGGCACGTCGACGAAGACGGGCCCGCGGTGGGACGAGCCGGCCGCAGTGAAGGCCTCGTGCATGCCGTCGAGGACGTCGTCCGCGGTGTGGAGGGTGCGGGCCAGCTTGGAGATCGTCGCCAGGATCGGCGGCTGGTCGAGCTCCTGGAGGCTGCCGCTGCCCCATCGGTTGGCGGGGGCCCGGCCGCCGACCACGACCATGGGGGAGCCGGCGAACTGGGCCTGGGCGATGGCGCTGACGCCGTTCGTCACGCCCGGTCCCGCGGTCAGCACGGCGAGGCCGGGGACACGGGTCAGCTTGCCGGTGGCCTCCGCCGCGAAGGCGGCGGTCTGCTCGTGGCGCACGTCGAGCAGGCGCATCGGCGGGTCGGCGGTGACGGCACCGTCGTACATCGGGAAGACGTGGGCGCCCGAGAGCGTGAAGAGCGTCTCGACGCCGTGGGCCCGCGCGACCGCGACCGCCAGCTGGCCGGCGTGACCGCTGATCCCCTCCGTCACGGCGTCCTCGGGCTGGTCGGTCCCGCCGGTGTCCTGGATCACAGCGTCGCTCATGCGGCGAATGTTACTCGGGCGTAGCGGCCAGGTAGTGGGGGTTGGTCGCCTTCAGTGCCTGCACCAGCACCAGCAGCAGGTCGGAGCGGACCTCGGGCGGCTTGGGCCCGAGCACGAGCTGCAGGTGCAGCGCCCGGAGGAAGGCCTGGGCGTTCCCCCCGACGAGGAACGGGTCGCGGTCGTCGTAGGACCCCTGCGTGCCGGCGGTCGCGGCCAGGCGGGCGATCCAGGGCTCGAGCACCCGCAGCGGGACCAGGTTGCGGCGCAGCACCTTCATCGTCGCCAGCGCCAGCCGATCCGGCTCCCCGGCGGTGAACAGCCGGTCGACCGGGAGCAGCACCCGGTCGGCGATCACGTCGAGCACCACGGTCAGCTCGGGGGTGGCCACGTGCGGCGACTTCGCCAGGGTGCCCAGCGCGTCGGCGCCGTGGGCGACGGCGTGCGCCCAGCCCTTGCCCGGCACGAAGCCACGCAGGTCGCGCTCGCGCAGAAGCCAAGTGGCGATCCGGTCGCCCCACTCGAGGATCTTCCCGCCCGGGAGCAGCGGCCGGCCGTTGTCCCGCTCGATGCACTCGGCCAGGACCAGGACGGAGAAGCTGCGCCGGAAGACGGTGTCGGTGTCGATCTCGCCCACCCCGACGCGCAGCCCCGCGGCCATGCCGTCGCCGAGGCCCGCCAGCAGGTCGTCGTAGACGCCCCGGTCCACCCAGGTGGCCAGCGTCGGGTAGGCGGTCCCGTCGCGCAGCGCCGGGTCCGGTGATCCGAGCATCCGGGTCAGCTCGGCGGTCAGGTCGTCGAGCGGGCGGTCCGAGGGGACTGCGAGTCCCTCAGCGTGAACCTGGCTCCAGTACGACCCCGACATGGGGGACATCCTGCCAAAGCCCGCGCGGCGACACGCCCGGTGGTCCCTGGTGATAGACCTGTGCCCGTGCCGTCGCTGACCGAGCTCGTCCGCAGCCACACGGACCTCGACGAGGAGGACGTGGCCTGGCTGCAGCTGCTGCAGGCCGACTGGCAGATCATCGCGGACCTCTCGTTCGCGGACCTGGTGCTGTGGCTGCCCGATCGCGAGGCCCAGGGGTTCTGGGCGGGAGCGCAGATGCGGCCCACGACCGGCCCCACGGCGTACGTCGACGACGTGGTCGGCACGTTCGTCCCCGTGGGCCGGCGGCCGATGCTGGACATGGCCTGGGCGCAGGGACGGCTGGTCCGCGAGGGCGACCCCGAGTGGCGGGACGACGTGCCCGTGCGGGTGGAGACGATCCCGGTCCGCCGAGGCGGACGGGTGATCGCCGTCGTGGCGCGCAACACCAACCTCCTCGGCGTCCGCACCCCGAGCCGCCTGGAGCTGTCCTATCTGCAGACCGCGGCCGACCTGACCCAGATGATCGCCCACGGCTACTTCCCGGCCCCGGGCCAGCGCAGCGACCACGCCGACTCGCCCCGCGTCGGTGACGGGTTCCTGCGGGTCGACGCGCAGGGCCGGGTGGTCTACGCGAGCCCCAACGCGCTGTCGGTCTACCGGCGCCTCGGGCTGTCCGGTGACCTCGCCGGCCTCTCGCTGGCGGAGCTGACGCGCTCGCTGGTGCCACCGCGCCGCCGGCCCGACGAGGAGACGCTGAGCGCTGTCCTGGGCGGCCGCGCACACCGCGACACCGAGATCGGCACGGACGAGGCCTCCCTCATCGTGCGGGCGATCCCGCTGCGGCCGCAGGGCGACCACATCGGGGCCCTGATCCTGGTGCGGGACGTCACCGACCTGCGGCGCCGCGACCGCGAGCTGGTGACCAAGGACGCCACCATCCGCGAGATCCACCACCGGGTGAAGAACAACCTCCAGACGGTGGCCGCGCTGCTGCGCCTCCAGGCTCGCCGGATGGACTCGGAGCCGGCCCGATCGGCCCTCGAGGAGGCCGTGCGCCGCGTCGGGTCGATCGCGATCGTCCACGAGACGCTGAGCGAGGCGGTCGAGGAGCAGGTCGACTTCGACGAGGTCGCCGACCGGCTGGGGCGGATGGTCACCGAGGTCAGCGCCGTCGGCGACCGCGTGCGGGTACGCCGGGACGGGCGCTTCGGCGTCCTCCCGTCAGAGGTCGCGACGGCCCTGGCGATGGTGCTGACGGAGGTGCTGCAGAACGCCGTGGAGCACGGCTACGCCGAGCAGGCCGAGGGGGATGCGCCGGGTGGCGAGATCCTGGTGACCGTGCGACGGCTGGTCGGCCGGCTGCACGTCAGCATCGACGACGACGGGAGGGGACTGCCGGAAGGCTTCGACCTCGACGTGTCGACGAACCTCGGGCTCTCGATCGTGCGGACGCTGGTGGAGTCGGAGCTCGGAGGCCAGCTGGAGGTGGGGCCGGCTCCGGGAGGGCGGGGAACCCGGGCGGCGCTGGACCTGCCGCTCGAGTGAGCCCCGCCCGAGGCCTCGACGTGCGAGACCGGACGGGGCTCTCGACGGATCAGGCGGTGCGGACGCGGGCCCGGGCGTTGCGGCGCTTCAGGGCACGCCGCTCGTCCTCGCTGAGGCCGCCCCAGACACCGTGGTCCTGGCCAGCCTCGAGCGCCCACGCGAGGCACTGTTCGCGCACCTCGCAGCGTCGGCACACCTGCTTGGCCTCCTCGATCTGGAGGATGGCCGGACCGGTGTTGCCGATCGGGAAGAACAGCTCCGGGTCCTCGTCGAGGCAGGCGGAACGGTGGCGCCAATCCATGGCTGGGGGATCCCTACTTCCTTCTACGTTCGTACAGGTCAGGAGTTCTCACAGCCCTGCGCGCGCCCGTGCTTGCGGGGTGATGTGAAGACGTTCACGAGCGCGTCGTCTAGCGTGGCAACTCTTGGACCGTTAAACAACCCCTGCGCGCGGTCTTCTTCGTCACAAGCGTCACACCGACCGGCGGCGGCTCCGGGGCACGGCTTCGGCGGTCTCTACGCCCCATCTCTAGGCTGGGCGTCGTGAGCACACAGTCTACCGACCGGCCCGCCCCTCTCGTCGTCGCCGCCTCCCTGGTCGCGATCGAGGGCGGGCTGGTGCTCGTCCTGGGCGTCCTGGAGTTGGCCAACCTGTCCTCGGACCGGGTGGCCCTGGGGCTGACGACGACGGGATTCTTCGCGGCGTACGGCGTCGGGCTGCTCCTGTGTGCCTGGTCGGTCACCCACGGCAGCTCCTGGGCCCGGAGCCCGATCGTGCTCGCGCAGCTGATCTGGCTGGGGATGGCCTGGAGCCTGCGGGGTGGCGAGGGAACCTGGGCGGCGATCGCGCTGGCCGTGGTGGCGCTGGTCGTGCTGGCCGGGATCCTGCACCCGGCGAGCATCGACTCCCTCTCCGACGGGCCCCGTCAGGAGCCCTGAGGGGCTCAGCCGGACTCCTCCAGCGAGGCTCGCAGCTGGTCGAGGGTGCGGTTGAGCAGTCGCGAGACGTGCATCTGGGAGACGCCGATCTCGTCGGCGATCTGCGACTGGGTCATGTTCTTGAAGAACCGCAGCAGCAGGATCTTCTTCTCGCGCGGAGCGAGCCGGTCGAGCAGGGGCTTGATCGACTCGCGGATCTCGACGTGCTCGAGGTTGTGGTCGTCGACGCCGATGGCGTCGAGCATCGACGCGGCCCCGTCGTCGCTGTCGTCGCTGGCGTCCAGCGACAGCGTCGAGTAGGCGTTGCTCGACTCGATGCCCTCCACGATCTCCTCGACCGTGCAGCCGATGCTCTCCGCGAGCTCGCGCGGGGTGGGGGAGCGGCCCAGGGACTGGGTCAGCTCGGCCGTGGTGGCGCCGATCTGCATGCGCAGCTCCTGGAGCCGTCGCGGCACCCGGATCGCCCAGCCCTTGTCGCGGAAGTAGCGCTTGATCCACCGATGATGGGGGGGTGGCGTAGGTGGAGAACTCCACGCCACGGTCCGAGTCGAAGCGGTCGATCGACTTGATCAGCCCGATCGTGCCTACCTGGACGAGGTCCTCGAAGGGCTCGCCACGGTGCGGAACCTGCGCGCACAGTGCTCGACCAGCGGGAGGTGCAGGTGCACGAGTGCGTCGCGAGCGCCCTCGCGGCTGGCCTGGGTGGCCGTCTCGTCGCGAAACGTGACGAAGAGCTCCGCGCTGCGACGTCGGGTGAGCTCGACGCCGGTCGCAGGGCCGGTCGCAGGGCCGGTCGCAGGGCCGCCGCTCTCGTCCCCGTGATGTCGAGATCCATGTCAGGGGCCGACCTCCGGATGGCCCGACCCATGGTGAGCGTGATCGTGAAGCGCCCTTCCTTGGCATCGGCCGACGCGCTCGTGGCCAGGGTCGTGAGGACCTGCCAGGCGAAGCTGTCGTAGTCGGGCAGGGCGCCGTGGGTCGAGTCGACCCCGACGTTCACGGTGAGCCGTCCCGGGCGCATGAAGAACTGGCACAGGAGGTCGGCGGCCTCGTCGGCCTCCGGCAGCACCATCGCGTCGCCTCGCCGACGGCGATGCGCAGGTCCTCGATGTCGTCGATCGGGAAGTCGAGCCGTGCGGCCAGGCCCGCCGTGGTGGTCCGCAGCACTGACACGTAGGCGCTGTCGGCGGGAACCTTGAGCTCCACGTCCGCGCGGTCCTGGGAATGACCGCTCGCCGGCCCGGTCAGTGGGCCCCTCAATGACATCGTCGTAGTCCTCCGTGGGGATGGGTCTCGCGCTGCAGACTAGTGGGGGCCGGCCCCCGGGTGGTGTACCCGGTGGCCGACCCCGTCACACATGTCGGATTCAGGCCTTCTTGGTCTCCCAGAAGATCTCGGCGATCTCGTCGATCTTGGCGAGCAGCTCGTCGGCCTTGGCCGCGTCGAGCTCGCCCTTGGTGCCGGAGGCGCCGGCGAGCTTGGTCGCCTCGTTGACGAGGGTGTGGAGCTGGGGGTACTTCTCGAAGTGCGGGGGCTTGAAGTAGTCGGTCCACAGCACCCACAGGTGGTGCTTGACGAGCTCCGAGCGCTGCTCCTTGATCAGGATCGCGCGGGTGCGGAAGTCGGGGTCGTCATTGTCCGCGACCTTGGCGATGATCGCCTTGATCGACTCGGCCTCGATGCGGGCCTGTGCCGGGTCGTAGACACCGCAGGGCAGGTCGCAGTGGGCCGAGACCTCGACGGTGGGTGCGAAAAGTCGCGCGAACATCCAGTGTCCTCTCATGGGGGAACGACGTGTCGACTGCGACACTACTCCGGTGCCGAGTCGTCCACAGGGGGAGGTTTCGTACCCCTCGCGGTGGCCTTCATTCGGCCTCGCGCGGGTGCGCGGCGCCTCGATGACGCCCACCCTTCGACCTGGTGACCTGCTGCTGGTCAGGTACGCCGCACCCGTGCGGCCGGGCGCTCTCGTCCTGGCGTGCTTCCCGGACGGCACCCTGGCCGTCAAGCGGGCCGTGGAGCGGCGTACCTCCCGCACCGGCGCCCCGGCCTGGTGGCTGCTCAGCGACAACCCCGCAGAGGGGGTCGACTCGCGCCACCGCGGGGCGATCACCGACGACGCCGTGCGTGCGGTCGTGCTGGCGCGGGTCTGGCCGCGCCCCGGGCGTCCGCGCTGACCTGTCCGTGGACGGTGCCCGGCGGCCCGGGACGCCTGTGCCAGACTGGCCCCAGGGAGATCCCCTGGTCCGACGAGTTCCGCGAACCACCCTTTCCGCGTCGAGCTGGACCACCCTTCGTCCCCCGACGGCCCCGCGCCTGGAGAGTCAGATTGGTCATGGAAGCTGAGTCGCACCCGCACACCGGTGACCCGGTCTTCGACCTGCACGTCGGCGGCAAGATGGAGATCGCCCCGACCGTCTCGCTCACCGGCCGCGACGACCTGTCGCTGGCATACACGCCGGGTGTCGCCCGCGTGTGTGAGGCGATCGCGGCCGACCCGTCACTGACCCAGCACTACACCTGGGTGCCGAACACGGTCGCGGTCGTCACCGACGGCACGGCCGTCCTCGGCCTCGGCGACATCGGTCCCGCGGCCGCGATGCCCGTGATGGAGGGCAAGGCGGTGCTGTTCAAGCAGTTCGGCAACGTCGACGCGGTGCCGATCTGCCTGGACACCACCGACGTCGAGGAGATCATCGAGACCGTGGCCCGGCTGGCGCCGAGCTTCGGCGGGATCAACCTCGAGGACATCTCGGCTCCGCGCTGCTTCGAGATCGAGCAGCGGCTCAAGGAGCGGCTCGACATCCCGGTCTTCCACGACGACCAGCACGGCACCGCCGTGGTCGCGCTGGCCGCCCTCAAGAACGCGCTGCGGCTGACCGGGCGCAACCCCGAGTCGACCCGCGTGGTGATCTCCGGCGCCGGCGCGGCCGGCGTCGCGGTTGCGCGGATCCTGCTCGAGGCCGGGATCAAGGACCTGGCGGTCACCGACCGCAAGGGCGTGCTGAGCTCCGCTCGCGGTGACCTGACTCCGGTCAAGCGCGCGCTGGCCGTCGACACGGCCGACAACTACGGGCGCTCCGGCTCCCTGGCCGACGTGCTGGTCGGGGCCGACGTCTACATCGGGGTCTCGGGCGGCACCGTGCCGGAGGAGTACGTCGCCACGATGGCGCCCGACGCGATCATCTTCGGCCTGGCGAACCCTGTCCCCGAGGTCCATCCCGACGTCGCCCACCGGCACGCCCGGGTGGTCGCCACCGGCCGGTCGGACTTCCCGAACCAGATCAACAACGTGCTGGCCTTCCCGGGGATCTTCCGGGGCGCGTTCGACGTCCACGCCACCGCGATCACCGAGGGGATGAAGCTCGCCGCGGCCGACGCGCTCGCCGAGCTGGTGGGCGACGACCTCGCCCCGGACCTGGTGATCCCGTCCCCGTTCGACCCGCGCGTGGGTCCGGCCGTGGCCACCGCCGTGGCCGAGGCCGCTCGCCGAGACGGCGTCGCGCGTCGTTAGAGCGGCTCGATAGGTTGGCGGGCATGTTCGCCGTCTACGCCGAGAAGTTCTCCACCGACGACCCGCTGTCCGGCCTGGTGCTGGGGGAGCGGCCCGACCCGGAGGCCCCCGAGGGGTGGACCACCGTGACGGTCAAGGCCGCCTCGCTCAACCACCACGACCTCTGGTCGCTGCGTGGCGTCGGCCTGCGCGAGGAGTCGCTGCCGATGATCCTCGGCTGCGACGCCGCCGGCCACGACGAGGACGGGAACGAGGTGCTGGTGCACGCCGTCGTGAGCGACCCGTCGTGGACCGGGGACGAGACGCTCGACCCGAAGCGGTCGCTGCTCTCCGAGCGCCACCAGGGCACCTTCGCCGACAAGGTCGTGGTGCCCCGCGGCAACGTGATCGCCAAGCCGGAGTCGCTGTCGTTCGAGGAGGCCGCCTGCCTGCCGACGGCCTGGCTCACGGCGTACCGGATGCTCTTCACCCAGGGCGACCTCAAGCCCGGGGACACGGTGCTGGTGCAGGGCGCCGGCGGCGGCGTCGCCACCGCGCTGATCACGCTGGCCCGGGCTGGCGGCCTGCGCGTGCTCGCCACCAGCCGCGACGAGGCGAAGCGGGCCCGCGCGCTGGAGATCGGCGCCCACGAGGTCTTCGAGTCCGGGGCGCGGCTCCCGGTCAAGGTCGACGCCGTCATGGAGACCGTCGGCCGCGCCACCTGGTCGCACTCCATCCGCGCGCTGCGTCCCGGCGGCAAGATCGTCATCTCCGGCACCACCTCGGGTCCGAAGCTCGACGACGCCGAGCTGACACGGATCTTCTTCCTGCAGCTGAGCGTCATCGGCTCCACCATGGGCACCCGCACGGACCTCGCCTCGCTGGTCAGCCTGCTCGACGCCTCGGGCGCGCGACCGCTGATCGACCGCACCCTCCCGATGGACCAGGCCCGCGACGGGTTCGCGGCGATGGCCGAGGGCGACGTCTTCGGCAAGATCGTCTTCACCCGGTGAGCGTGCACGTCGTCTCGGGTGCCGGCTCCGGCATCGGGGCCGTCCTGGCGGCGCGGCTCCGCGCACGGGGCGACGAGCTGTGGCTCCTCGCGCGCAGCGAGGCCCGTGCCGCCGAGCTGGAGGCGGCTCACCCCGGTGCGCGGACCCTGGTGGCCGACCTGGCTGACCCGGGAGGGCTCGAGCGTGCGCTGGCGGTGGCCGATCTCCCCGACCGCCTGGACTCGCTGCTGCACGTCGCGGGCGTCGTCGACCTCGAGCCGGTCGCCGGGCTCGACCTCGCGCGCTGGCAGCGGCAGCTCGACGTCAACCTCACCGCGCCGGCGCTGCTGACCCGCGCGCTGCTCCCGGCGCTGCGGGCCGCCAGGGGCACGGTGGTCTTCGTCAACTCCGGCGCCGGCCTGTCCGCGAACCCGACGTGGTCGGGCTACGCCGCCTCCAAGTTCGGCCTCCGGGCGCTCGCCGACGCGCTGCGCGGCGAGGAGCAGGAGCGCGGCGTACGGGTGACCACGGTCTACCCGGGGCGCACCGCGACGCCGATGCAGGAGAAGGTTCACGCCCAGGAGGGCAAGGAGTACGACGCAGCGGCGTGGAGCGACCCGGCCACCGTCGCCGCGACGATCCTGCACGTGGTCGACCTGCCGGCCGACTCCACGATCCCGGACGTCACGGTCCGGCCCACGCCGAGAGTGCGCTGAGGGCGCTCAGACAGGCTCGAACAGGAAGATCCTGACGCGGCGTCCGCTGATCCGCTGGACGTACTTCAGGTAGCCGCCGTAGACGCCGGCCGAGTCGGCCAGCACCGCGGCGTACTCCGCCTCGCTCGCCGGCCGGGCGACCACGTCGACGGTGGTCCCGCGGTAGGTGAGGGTGGCGTGCGGGTCCGCCTCGAGGTTGAGCGCCCAGGCGGGCGTCCCCCTCTGCCCGAAGTTGGTGCCGAGGACCGCCAGCGTGTCGCCGGTGGGAATCGAGATCAGGTGGGTGGTGCGGCGCAGCCCCGACTTGCGGCCGGTGGAGGTGACGTCGATGACCGGGAGCCCGGCCAGGAGCTCCGGGACGCTCTGGCGACCACCGGTCAGCCGGCCGAGGGCGTCGTCGAGGTGCCGCAGGGTCCTGGCGAACACCCAGGCGCCGAACCGCGTCGAGGCGAACTCCTGCACGAGGCGCTGGAAGGCGTTGGGACGCTTGACCCGGTAGCCGAGGTCGGAGGCGAGGACCATGCGCCGAAGGTACGCCTCAGGGCTTCGAGCGCCAGTTCAGCGCGCCGACGAGCACCATGCGCAGCTGGGTGCGCGCAGTCTCGACGATGGCCTTCTCGGCGTCCGGCCTGGCCGGGGCGCCCAGGATCGCCTCGGCGGTCGCGACCAGGGCGGTGACGATCAGGTTCGACAGGATGCCCAGGTCCTCCGCCGACCACGACTGGGTGCCCGGCAGCCGCGCCAGGTCCGTCGCGAGCTCACGCTCGAAGAGCTCGATCTGGTGGCGGATCTCCTCCCGCACCGCGGGTGGACCGGCGGCGCGCTCCCGAGCGATGAAGAGGAAGTGGGCATGCTGCCGGTGCACGTGCTCGACGAGGACGTTGATCGAGCGGTCGGCCATGTCGTCGAACGCCGGGTCGCCGCGGCGTACGTCGCGGAGCATCGCGCGCAGCGAGGCGAACGACTCGTCGACCAGGGCCAGGCCGAGTGCCTCGATGGACTCGAAGTGACGGTAGAAGGCGGTGGGCACGATGCCGACCTCCTTGGCCACCTGGCGCAGGGAGAGTGCGCCCAGGCTGCTCTCCTCGGAGAGCCGCAGCGCCGCATCGAGGATGGCGCGTCGGGTGCGCTCCTTGCGCTCGACCCTCGTCCGGTACTCCTCCGCCATGCCGCGATCGTAGAGGCAGGCATTTGTGGACGCGGCCCTCGAGGCGTGAGGATGGCTGCCATGAGGGACCACCTGAGCAAGGCCGAGATCCGCAAGGGACGTGGTCCAGACGCCGTGCAGGCGGCGGCCACCACGGTGGGGCAGGTGACCGCGATCGTCACCGGCGCGGTGCGTGACGTGGCGGGGGTGCTGGGCGGCTTCGCCACGGAGATCTTCGAGATCCGCGACTCGGCCCGGAAGGCCGCCGGCGACCACGAGGAGTGACCTGGTCCAGACCTGTGGTTGCGGTCACGGGAGGTCGGGTAGGTACAGACCACTCGGGGGACGAGAACCCTGGCCGTTCGACCGCACCGAGGACCACCTACATGGACACGACATTCGCCTCCCACTACGACGTCGGCACGAGCACGCTCGAGCTCACCGGCGAGTTCGACCGTGACGCCTGGTCCCTGGTGCACGAGGAGGTCGAGCGAGCCTTCAGGCGCACCGCCTGTCGGCTGACCATCGACCTCACCCGTGCGCATGGCGTCCCCGCACACTTCGTGGGCCATCTCGTGCACCTGTGCAACTGCTGCTACCCCGGCACCATCGTGCAGGTGGCGGCACAGCGCGGAGCGCCCGCAGCCTGACGGCTGACCCGGTCTGCGGGGCGGTCAGCCGAAGGACATCCGGAAGTCCGCCATCCGGACCGACGCCACGGCCGCGCGCGAGCCAGCCAGCCCAGCGGGCCGTCGGGGGCGAAGTCCCAGCGGGCGCGACAGGGCAGGGTTCGCGAGGTGCCCCGCATGGTGGCCGAACCCTCGGGGCCACCGGGCTCCAGCGACGGCTGCCGGACCCGCCCCGGAAAGGGAGGCGTACGCCGGCCCGGGATATGTCGGTGAACCGTGCGTGGGCGATGGGGCGGCGCTCGACGCCGGCCGACCACTCGGTGCGGGACAGCGGGCCGGTGCGGCTGCTGTCCAGGGTGAAGTCGCACAGCTCCTTCGGGATCGCCCAGAGCTCCCGTCCGCCGTCATGGAGGCGGGGGAGTCGACCCAGATCTGCTCGATCTCGACGGCAGAGCCGCCGACCGGCCGGGCCACGAGCAGCTCGGAGTAGGTCAGCGGGCTGCCCTCCTCGTAGCTCACGAAGGCGGCGCCGTGGATCCCGGCCGGTCGGTCGCCGACCGGCTCGGGCAGCCGGAAGACCGTCAGGAACAGCTGGCCCACCAGCGGCCACGGTGCGGCGGGGTAGGCCACGATGCCCTCGTTCTCCGACAGGTGCGGCACGACGCTCTAGTCCTCGGGGTCGTCGAGCCTGGCCAGCCAGGTGGCGAACCGCTCGACGGCCGTCTCGAACTCGGGGTGGGTGTCGGTGAACTCCTGGAGGCGCTCGGCGAGCCAGGCCAGGGTGACCTCTTCGTCACCCCGGCGCTTCTCGAGCTCCTCGATCCCGCGATCAGTGAAGTACACGCGCGACCTACGCGAACGCCCGCTCGAGCAGGTCCTTCTGCTCGGACTGGTGACGCTTGACGGTGCCCACCGACGGCGAGGACGACGCCGAACGGGTGACCGGCTCGACGGTCGCGTCGACGCCGGGCCACACGTTGAGCGCGTAGTGCGGCCAGGGGCCCATGTTCTCCGGCTCGTCCTGCACCCAGCGCACGCTCTTCAGGTGCGGGTAGCGGGCGATCTCGGCCTCGATGTCGGCGATCGGCTGCGGATAGAGCTGCTCGATCCGGGCGATGGCGAAGCGCTCGGGGTTCTCCCGCTTCGCGCGCTCGACCATCAGGTCCCAGGTCACGCGGCCCGAGCACAGCAGCAGCGTGTCGACCTTGTCCTGGTCGGCGTCCGCGTCGCTGATGAAGGGCCGGAACGAGCCCGCCGTGAAGTCCTCGGGCTTCGAGGCGGCCTCCTTGCGCTTCAGCATCGACTTCGGCGTGAAGACGATCAGCGGCCGTGCTCCTCGCCCAGCGAGTGCTGGCGAAGCAGGTGGAAGTACGACGCCGGCGTGGACGGCTGGGCGACCACGAACGCGTCGTCGGCGCACATCGTCATGAAGCGCTCGATGCGGGCCGAGGAGTGGTCGGGGCCCTGACCCTCGTAGCCGTGGGGGAGCAGCAGCACGACGCCGGACTGCTGGCGCCACTTGGTCTCGCCGGAGGTGATGAACTCGTCGATGACCGTCTGCGCGCCGTTGACGAAGTCGCCGAACTGGGCCTCCCACAGCACCAGCGTCTCGGGACGGGCCACGGAGTAGCCGTACTCGAAGCCGAGCGCGGCGTACTCGGAGAGCAGCGAGTCGTAGACGTAGAACTTCGCCTGGTCCTCGGTGAGCGAGGCCAGCGGGGTCCACTCGTCTGCGTTCACCCGGTCGATGATCGTGGCGAACCGCGAGACGAAGGTGCCCCGGCGCGAGTCCTGACCGGCCAGGCGCACCGGCCGGCCGTCCATGAGCAGCGAGCCGAAGGCGAGGATCTCGCCGGTGCCCCAGTCGATCGGGCCGTCGGTGATCGCCGCGGCGCGGCGCTGGAGCTGCGGCATCACCTTGGGGTGGACCGTGAAGCCGTTGGGCGGCGTGACGTAGGCGTCGGAGATCCGCTTGAGGACGTCGATGGACACCGAGGTCTCGGTCTCGCCGACCGGCTTGTCGGGGTAGTCCGGGACCGTGGTCCACTCCGACGGCTGGCTGCTGGCCTCGCGGACCTCGGTGAAGACCCGCTCGAGCTGCTGCTGGTAGTCGCGCAGGACCTGCTCGGCCTCCTCGATCGTGATGTCGCCACGACCGATGAGGGACTCGGTGTAGAGCTTGCGGACCGAGCTACACAACAACCGCTTCTGCTCGATGAGGTCGTACATCAGCGGCTGGGTGTACGACGGGTCGTCGCCCTCGTTGTGGCCGCGGCGGCGGTAGCAGACGAGGTCGATGACGACGTCCTTCTTGAACGCCTGGCGGTACTCGAAGGCCAGCTGCGCGACGCGGATGCACGCCTCCGGGTCGTCGCCGTTGACGTGGAAGATCGGTGCCTGGACCATCCGGGCGACGTCCGTGCAGTAGAGCGAGGAGCGCGACGATCCGGGGGAGGTGGTGAAGCCGACCTGGTTGTTGACGACCACGTGGATCGTGCCGCCGGTGCGGTAGCCACGGAGCTGGGAGAGGTTCAGCGTCTCCGCCACCACCCCCTGGCCGGCGAACGCCGCGTCGCCGTGCACGAGCAGCGGCAGCACGGGGTACTCGTTGCCGCGGTTCAGCACGTCCTGCTTGGCGCGGGCGATGCCCTCGAGGACCGGGTCGACGGCCTCGAGGTGCGAGGGGTTCGCGGCCACCGAGACCTTGATCTTGGCCTTGGACCCGGCCTCGAACTCACCCTCGGCGCCGAGGTGGTACTTCACGTCCCCGGAGCCCTGGACCGTGCGCGGGTCGATGTTGCCTTCGAACTCGCGGAAGATCTGGGAGTACTTCTTGCCCACGATGTTGGCGAGCACGTTGAGCCGGCCGCGGTGGGCCATGCCGATGGCGACCTCGTCGAGCCCGGCGTCGGCGGCCGCCTCGCAGATCTCGTCGATGACCGGGATCGTGGTCTCGCCGCCCTCGAGGGAGAAGCGCTTCTGGCCGACGAACTTGGTCTGCAGGAAGGTCTCGAAGGCCTCGGCCTGGTTGAGCTTGAGCAGGATCCGCAGCTGCTCCTCGCGCGGGGGCTTGGTGTGCGGCTGCTCCACGCGCTCCTGGATCCACTGGCGCTGCTCGGGGTCCATGATGTGCATGTACTCGATGCCGGTGGTGCGGCAGTAGGAGTCACGCAGGATCCCGAGGATGTTGCGCAGCTTCATGAACGGGCGGCCCGAGCCTCCGAACGAGCCCGTGGCGAACTCGCGGTCGAGGTCCCACAGGGTGAGGCCGTGCGACTCCACCTCGAGGTCGGGGTGGCTGCGCTGGCGGTACTCGAGCGGGTCGGTGTCGGCCATCATGTGACCGCGCACGCGGTAGGCGTGGATCAGCTCGAGGATCCGCGCCTGCTTGCTGATGTCGTCGTCGTGCGTGGTCGCGATGTCGTTGGCCCAGCGGATGGGCTCGTAGGGGATGCGCAGCGACCGGAAGATCTCGTCGTAGAAGTCGTCCGCGCCGAGCAGGAGCTGGTGCACCCGCTTGAGGAACTCACCCGACTGCGCGCCCTGGATCACGCGGTGGTCGTAGGTGGAGGTCAGTGTCATGACCTTGCTGATGCCGTTGCGGGCGATCGCCTCGGCCGACGCGCCCTGCCACTCCGCGGGGTACTCCATGGCGCCGACGCCGATGATGGCGCCCTGCCCCTTCATCAGGCGGGGGACCGAGTGGCTGGTGCCGATGCCGCCGGGGTTGGTCAGCGAGATCGAGGTGCCCTGGAAGTCCGCGACGCCGAGCTTGTTGTCGCGCGCCTTGCGCACGATCTCCTCGTAGGCGGTCCAGAACCCGGCGAAGTCCATCGTCTCCGCGGCCTTGATGCTCGGCACCAGGAGCTGCCGGCTGCCGTCGGGCTTGGGGACGTCGATCGCGAGCCCGAGGTTGATGTGCGCCGGGGTGATCAGGTTCGGCTTGCCGTCGACGACATCGAAGCCGACGTTCATGTCCGGCATCGACTTCACGGCCTTGACCAGCGCGTAGCCGATCAGGTGGGTGAAGGACACCTTGCCGCCGCGGGCGCGGGCGAGGTGGTTGTTGATGACGGTGCGGTTGTCCCACAGCAGCTTGACCGGCACCGAGCGGACCGACGTGGCGGTCGGCACGGCCAGCGAGGCGTCCATGTTCTGGGCGGTGCGCGCGGGCGCGCCGCGCAGGACGGTGTACGTCGGCTCGTCGCTGGCAGCCGCGGGGGCTGCCGGCTTGTTGTCCTTGGGGACCGGGCTGGTCGTGCCCTTGGCCGGCTCGTCGGCCTGGGCGGCCTGGCGGGGCTTGGCGACGGGGGCGGGCTTCTGCTCCGCCTTCGGCTGGGCCGGCTGCTGGGCCGCCTGCTGGGCCTTGGGGGCGGCCTCGGCAGGCCGGGCCGAGGTCTTCGCCGGCGCGGGGCGCTCCTCGGTCTTCGTGCTGCCCTGCCCGGGGGACTGCTGCGCGGCGGTGTGGCCGTTGGCCGCAGCGCTCGCGCTGCCGTTGGCCTGGAAGTACTTCACCCACGTGGGGTCAACGCTGCCGGGATCCTTCTGGTACTTGTCGTACATCTCCTCCACGAGCCACTCGTTGGCGCCGAAGTCGGCGGAGGGCTGTTCGGGAGACTGGTTGCCTGAGGACTGCGGCACGGGTTGCTTCGCCTCTTCCGGATACGCGCGCGGTGTATGGGGTTTCAGTCGTCAAGGCTAGACCCACACGCCAGCAAATGCTCAGACAAGGGTGGCCTTTCGAGCCGGGTGTTACGCGAGCCACACGGCATGAGAGATTGGCCCACCATGAGCACACCCAGACGACGGGTCGCAGCACTGGTCGCGCCGCTCCTCGTGCTCGCCTCGGCGAGCACGTCGTGCAGCGGGGGCGACGCCAGCAGCCAGCCGTCCGCGACTCCCTCGAGCTCTGCCTCCAGCACCCGCTCGGCCCCGCCCGAGGTCACCACCCAGGTCAGCCTCGAGCGCGTCCCCGGCAAGCTCCCCGCCGACGTGCGCCGGCGCGTGCAGCGCCAAGTAGGTGACGTCGTGGACCGCTGGTTCGACGCGGCGTACGTCGGTGGGCGCTATCCGCGCACCGACTTCCACGACGCGTTCCCCGGCTTCACCGTCAGCGCGCGCGCCCAGGCACACCACGACAAGGCGCTGATGACCAACCAGCCGCTCGGCAAGCGCATCGACGGGGTGCGGGCGACGCAGCGGCTCGTGTGGATCGACGTACTGCCGGCGGGAGGCCGGGCGGCCGGCGCCACCGCACGCTTCCGGCTGGAGTTCACCACCACGGGCAGGAAGCACACCTCCGTCGCGGTGCGTGGTCGCCTGTTCCTGACTCCGGGCCCGGACGGCTGGAAGGTCTTCGGGTACGACGTCGCCAAGGGCACGCCCGACGAGCTGCAGCCTCCCCGACCGAAGTCCCAGTCGAAGTCCCAGCCGAAGGCGCACGCCAAGACGCAGGAGAAGAAGAAGCAGCACGGCAAGAACGACGCGAAGGGAGGCGGTCGATGAGCACCGCCCGCATCCGCACCTCCCGGGCCCTGCGCCTGCTCACCCGGCGCCTGGTCCCGCTGGGTCTCGTGCTCGCCGTGGCCGCCGTGGTGGTCCCGGACTCGGCCGTGAAGTCGACCGAGGTCGCGCTGGTCAGGGTCCAGAGCGCCAGCGGCGTCGACCTCAGCCCCGACGTGGTGTGGATCCTGGCCGTCGGGTCCGACGCGCGGCCGGGCGAGGACATGACCCACAGCCGGGGCGACGCGCTGCAGCTGATCGGCATGAACACCAAGACCGGGGCGGCGTCGGCGATCGGCGTGCCCCGCGACTCGTGGGTGGACATCCCGGGCCACGGCTACAACAAGATCAACGCCTCGCTGTACTTCGGCGGCCCGAAGCTGCTCGGACAGACGGTCGGCAACCTCGTGGGGATCCAGCCCGACTACGTCTTCGTCACCCGGTTCCCCTACTTCATCGCCATGGTCCGCCAGATCGGTGGCATCGACGTGCAGAACCCGCGAGCCTTCGACGACACCTACCTCAAGCCGCAGGGCTTCAAGGCGGGGCGGATTCACCTCAACGGCTACGACGCGATGGCGTTCTCCCGGATCCGCCACAACCTGCCCCGCGGCGACTTCGACCGGTCCGCCAACCAGCAGCGCGTGCTGCGTGGCATCCAGGCCCGGGTGCGCGCGCAGGCCTCGTCGCCGGGGTTCATGGAGCGCGGCGTGGTCTCGGTGATGCAGCACCTCTACACCGACCTGCCCCCGGCCGAGCTGTTCCGGCTGGCGCAGGCGATGGCCCAGGTGGAGCCCTCGAAGATCACCAACTGCGTCGTGCAGGGCGGGATCGGTGACATCGGCGGCGCCAGCGTGGTGCTGCCCTACGTGTCCCAGGCGCGGATGCTCGGCAACGAGGCGCGCAAGGACGCGACGCTCGAGCACTGCTGACCCGTTGAGTCGGGCCGGATTCGGTGGTGAGTAGGGCCGGATTCCGGCCCGGTGACGAGAAGGGCCCCATTCGCATCGGTAATGGGGCCCAGCTCGACGAGGTGGCGCCTCCGGCAGGATTCGAACCTGCGGCACCTGGTACCGGAAACCAGTGCTCTATCCCCTGAGCTACGGAGGCCTGCACGTCGACAGGGTTGCGTGTCGGCGCGAATGGGGAGACTACCTGTCGAAACCGGCGCGGAGGAAACCGGGGCCCGCCGATAGGCTGACGTGGTGACCCCCGACCAGATCTCCGCCGCCATCGTCGACGTGCTGCAGGCCCTCGTGGACGACGGCTCCGTGGCGCTGCCCGACGGCGTCCCGGCCTCCGTGACCGTGGAACGACCGCGTCAGAAGGGCCACGGCGACTACGCCACCAACGTCGCCCTCCAGCTCGGCAAGAGGGCGGGGCTGAACCCTCGTGAGCTCGCCGCCCTCGTCCAGCGGCGGCTCGAGGCGGTCGAGGGTGTGAGCGCGGTCGAGATCGCCGGCCCCGGGTTCCTCAACATCACCATCGACGCGGGCGCGCAGGGTCAGGTCGCTGCGGACGTCGTCGCCGCCGGTGCGTCGTACGGCGGTTCCGACGTGCTGGCCGGCAACCGGATCAACGTCGAGTTCATCTCGGCCAACCCGACCGGTCCGCTGCACCTGGGGCACACCCGGTGGGCCGTCCTGGGCGACGCCATCGGCCGGGTCCTGCAGGCCGCCGGCGCCGAGGTGACGCGGGAGTTCTACATCAACGACCGCGGCAACCAGATGGACCTCTTCGGCGCCTCCATCGAGGCGGCCGCCCTCGGCAGGCCGATCCCCGAGGACGGCTACCAGGGCGAGTACATCGCCGACCTCGCCGCCCGGATCGTGGCCGACCGCCCGGAGATCGTCGACCTGCCCGCCGACGAGCGGCTGGTCGCGTTCCGCGAGGCGGGCTACGCCGTCCAGCTCAAGGACCAGCAGGACCAGCTCGACGGGTTCAACACCCACTTCGACGTGTGGTTCTCCGAGCGGAGCCTGCACGAGGACACCTCGCACGGCTCCGTGACCGACACCCTCAAGGGCCTTCAGGACAAGGGCCACCTCTTCGAGGCCGACGGTGCCCTGTGGATGCGCACCACGGACTTCGGCGACGACCGGGACCGGGTGCTGATCCGGTCCAACGGCGTGCTCACCTACTTCGCCTCGGACACCGCCTACTACCTCAACAAGCGGGCGCGCGGCTTCGACCGCTGCATCTACCTGCTCGGCGCCGACCACCACGGCTACGTCGGGCGGCTGCGGGCGATGGCGGCCTGCGCCGGGGACGACCCGGACTCCCACATCGAGGTGCTCATCGGGCAGCTGGTCAAGATCCTGCGCGACGGTGAAGAGCTCCGGCTGTCCAAGCGGGCGGGCACCATGGTCACGCTCGACGAGCTCGTCGACGAGATCGGCGTGGACGCGCTGCGCTACTCCCTGGCGCGCTACCCGGCCGACAGCCCCCTCACCCTCGACGTCGCCGAGATCACCAAGGCCTCCAACGACAACCCCGTCTACTACGTGCAGTACGGCCACGCCCGCACCTGCCGGATGATGGAGAACGCCGCCGACCTCGGCATGTCCCTGCCCGTGGAGGCGGGGACCTTCGACCCGGCGCTTCTCTCCCACGAGCTGGAAGGGCAGCTGCTGCGCGCGCTGGCGGAGTTCCCCCGGGTGGTCGCCAGCGCGGCCGAGCTGCGCGAGCCGCACCGGATCGCCCGCTACCTCGAGGCGATGACCTCGGTCTTCAACAAGTGGTACGACACCCGGGAGTGCAGGATGCTGCCATCGGGTGACGAGCCGGTGCGGCCGGTCAACGAGGCCCGCCTGATGCTGGTCGCGGCGACGCGCACGGTCCTGGCCAACGGACTCGGCCTGCTCGGGGTCTCCGCCCCCGAGCGGATGTAGGGAGGCGGACCCACCCCATGCCCCACGCCCACGAGGCAGGCTGGGCGCACGCCGACGGAGCCCTGCGCGGCCCGTCCTGGCTGCGCCAGCCGGCAGACCCCAACCAGCTCGTCCAGCACCTGTGGTCCACGACCGCCCGCAAGGTGGACGGGGCGCTCGAGGTCGGGGGGGTGCGGCTGACCGACCTGGTGGCCGAGCACGGGTCCCCGGCGTACGTCCTCGACGAGGCGGACTTCCGGGCCCGGGCCCGGGCGTTCCGCGACGCGTTCTCGGCGTACGACGTCTTCTACGCCGGCAAGGCGTTCCTGTGCACGACCACGGCGCGCTGGGTCGGCGAGGAGGGGCTCAACCTCGACGTCTGCTCGGGCGGTGAGCTGACCGTGGCCGAGCGGGCCGGCTTCGACATGGCCCGCGCGGGCTTCCACGGCAACAACAAGACGGTCGCCGAGCTGCGCCGGGCGGTGGCGCTCGGGGTCGGCCGGATCATCGTCGACTCGTTCGTCGAGATCGAGCGGCTGGCCGCCGTGGTCGCGGAGCTCGGGGCCACCGCGCGGGTGATGGTCCGGGTCACGGCGGGGGTCGAGGCGCACACCCACGAGTACATCGCCACCGCGCACGAGGACCAGAAGTTCGGCTTCTCGATCACCGCGGGCGACGCCTTCGAGGCGGTACGCCGGGTCGAGGCGGCTCCGGGTCTCGAGCTCCTCGGCCTGCACTCCCACATCGGCTCGCAGATCTTCGACTCCTCGGGCTTCGAGGTCGCCGCACGGCGGGTGCTGGCCCTGCAGGCGCGGATCTCCGAGGAGCTCGGGACGACGCTTCCCGAGATGGACCTCGGTGGCGGCTTCGGCATCGCCTACACCACCCAGGACGACCCGTCGGACCCCTCGCAGCTGGCGACCGAGATGTCGAAGATCGTCGAGCACGAGTGCCGCGGGCTCGGGATCCCGCAGCCTCGGCTCTCGATCGAGCCCGGCCGCGCCATCGTGGGTCCGTCGATGTGCACCGTCTACGAGGTGGGCACGGTCAAGGAGGTCGAGCTCGACGGCGGCGCCCGGCGCACCTACGTGAGCGTCGACGGAGGGATGAGCGACAACGTCCGGACCGCCCTCTACGACGCCGACTACTCCTGCACCCTGGCGTCCCGGGCCTCCGAGGCGCCGCCCACGCTGTCCCGCGTGGTGGGGATGCACTGCGAGGCCGGCGATATCGTGGTCAAGGACGAGTTCCTGCCCTCCGACCTGGTGCCCGGCGACCTGGTGGCGGTCCCGGGCACGGGTGCCTACTGTCGCTCGATGGCCTCCAACTACAATCACGCGCTGCGCCCGCCGGTGATCGCGGTTCGGGACGGTGCCACACGCGTGGTCCTGCGACGGGAGACTGTGGACGACCTGTTGGCGACGGATGTGGGAGCGGCCGGTGGACAGCCCAGTGGATAGCCCAGCAAAGAGTGACCGGACCCTGAGGGTCGCGGTGCTCGGCTGCGGGTCGGTGGGCTCGCAGGTGGTGCGCCTGCTCGACGAGCAGGCCGGCGACCTCGCGGCCCGGGTCGGAGCGCCGGTCGAGCTCGTCGGGTGGCGGTGCGTCGCCTCGACGCGGTCCGCGACGTCGAGGTGCCCGAGGGGCTGCTGACGACGGACGCGGCGGGGCTCGTGGCCCGGGACGACGTGGACCTCGTCGTCGAGGTGATCGGCGGTATCGAACCCGCGCGCTCGCTGATCCTCGCCGCGCTGGAGAACGGCGCGTCGGTGATCACCGCCAACAAGGCGCTGCTCGCGGAGGACGGGCCGACCCTGTTCGAGGCGGCCGAGAAGGCCGGGCGCGACCTCTACTACGAGGCCGCGGTCGCCGGTGCCATCCCGATCCTGCGGCCGCTGCGCGAGTCGCTCGCGGGCGACCGCGTCACCCGGGTGCTCGGCATCGTCAACGGCACGACCAACTTCATCCTGGACAAGATGGACACCTCGGGCGCCGGCTTCGCCGAGGCGCTGGAGGAGGCCCAGGAGCTCGGCTACGCCGAGGCCGACCCGACCGCGGACGTCGAGGGGTTCGACGCCGCCGCCAAGGCCGCGATCCTGGCCTCCCTCGCCTTCCACTCGCGGGTCACCGCGGCCGACGTCTACCGCGAGGGCATCTCCGAGGTGACCGCGGCCGACGTCCAGTCGGCCCGCGACATGGGCGGCGTCGTGAAGCTGCTGGCGATCTGCGAGCTGATGCCCCAGGCCGGCGGCGACGACGCCGTAGCCGTGCGGGTGCACCCGGCGATGATCCCGCGGACCCACCCGCTGGCGTCCGTCCGCGAGGCCTACAACGCGGTCTTCGTCGAGTCCGAGGCTGCCGGTCAGCTGATGTTCTACGGTCCCGGCGCGGGCGGCTCGCCGACCGCCTCGGCGGTCCTCGGCGACCTGGTCACGGTGGCCCGCAACCGCCTTGCCGGCACCCGTGGGGCCGGGGAGTCGGCGTACGCCGACCGTGCCGTGCTGCCGATGGGGGAGACCCGGACGCGCTACCACGTGGCGATCGACGTCGATGACCGAGCCGGAGTGCTGGCCGCCGTCGCGACGGCGTTCGCCGAGAACGGCGTGTCGATCCAGACCGTGCGCCAGGAGGGCCGCGGCCTCGACGCCCAGCTCGTCGTCGTCTCGCACGAGGCCACCGACGCGCAGCTGAGCGCCACGGTGCAGCACCTGCGTGAGATGGACATCGTCAGGGAGGTCACCTCGGTGATGCGGGTCGAGGGAGAGCACGAATGAACCTCGGCGAGCTCACCCGCACCCACCAGTGGCGCGGCGTGATCGAGGAGTACCGCAGCCTCCTCGAGATCCCCGAGGGCACCGTCGCGGTCACGCTGCGAGAGGGCGGCACACCCCTGGTCCACTCCGAGTGGCTGTCGGGCCTGACCCGGGCGGAGGTGTGGCTCAAGGTCGAGGGGGACAACCCGACCGGCTCGTTCAAGGATCGCGGTATGACCGCCGCGATCTCCGTCGCGAAGCACGACGGCGCCGAGGCCCCCGTGGGTCTGTGCCTCCACCGGCAACACCTCGGCCTCGATGGCGGCCTATGCCGCCAAGGCCGGCCTCAAGCCGCTGGTGCTGGTCCCCGAGGGCAAGATCGCCGCCGGCAAGATGGCCCAGGCGATCATGCACGGCGCGCAGGTGATCATGGTCCGCGGCAACTTCGACGACTGCCTCGGCATCGCCAAGGGCCTCGCGTGGGACTACCCGGTGTCGCTGGTCAACTCGGTGAACCCGGTGCGTCTGGAGGGGCAGAAGACCGCCGCCTTCGAGATCGTCGACTTCCTCGGTGACGCGCCCGACTTCCACCTGCTCCCGGTCGGCAACGCCGGCAACATCTCGGCGTACTGGCTGGGCTACACGCAGTACGCCGACCTCGGGCTGGCGACGAGGCGACCCGTGATGCGCGGCTTCCAGGCCGAGGGAGCGGCGCCCCTGGTGACGGGCGAGCCCTTCCCCGACCCCGAGACCAAGGCGACCGCCATCCGGATCGGCAACCCCGCCTCGTGGAAGCTGGCCGAGGCGGCCCGCGACGAGTCCGGCGGCCGGTTCGCGGCGGTCTCCGACGACCAGATCCTCGCCGCCCAGCGCGACCTGGCCACCCACGACGGGGTGTTCGTGGAGCCGGCGTCCGCGGCCGGGATCGCCGGCCTGCTCCAGGAGCTCGCGGCGGGGGAGTCCTACGCCGGCACCACGGTCGTGGTGACCGTGACCGGCCACGGGCTGAAGGACACCGCGACCGCGCTCGAGGGCTTCTCGGCCTCGGGACGCAACATCGTCGACACGGTCGTCGATGCCGACGTCGCCGCCGCGGCCCGCGCGGCCGGTCTCGCCTGAGCCGCCCCCACGAGATCGAGAGCCTCCATGGTCACCTTCGTCGACGGTCCCGTCCGCGTCTCCGTGCCCGCCACGTCGGCCAACCTGGGACCCGGTTTCGACTCGCTGGGACTCGCCCTGTCCCTGCGTGACGAGCTCGAGGCCGAGGTCCTCGACGACGGCCTGGTGGTCGAGGTGGAGGGTGCCGGAGCCGACGCGGTGGCCCGCGACGAGTCCCACCTCGTCGTCCGGTCGATGCGCGCCGCGTTCGACGTGATGGGGGTCCAGCCGCCGGGGCTGCGGCTCTCGTGCCGCAACGTCATCCCGCACGCCCGCGGGCTCGGCTCCTCCTCGGCGGCGATCGTCGCCGGCGTGGCGCTGGCCCGCGGCCTCGTGGCCGGCGGCTCGCTGCTGGTGGCGGACGACGCGCTCTTCGACCTGGCCGCCCGGCTCGAGGGTCACCCCGACAACGTCGCCCCGGCGTTCTACGGCGGGTTCGCGATCTCGGGCCGCGACGACGCCGGCTTCTACGCGGTCGGGTCGGCGGTCGACCCCCGGGTGGGCGCCGTCGTGCTCGTGCCGCCCACGCCGGTCTCCACGGAGGTCGCCCGGGGCCTGCTCCCCGACGTCGTCCCGCACGCGGACGCCGCCGCCAACGGTGGTCGTACGGCGCTGCTGGTCGCCGCGCTCGCCGGCCAGCCCGAGCAGCTCCACCGCGCGACCCGTGACTACCTCCACCAGGAGTACCGGCGAGCGGCGATGCCTGAGTCGCTGGCCCTCGTCGACTCACTGCGAGCCGACGGGATGGCCGCGGTGGTCTCGGGGGCTGGCCCCACCGTGCTGGTCTTCGTCGACGGCCCGGGCAGCGCCTCCCGCGAGCCGGCGGCGGTGCTGGCGCGCTGTCCCGACGGCTGGTCGGCGCACCACCTGGCGGTCGACCGGGACGGGATCCGGATCGGCTGAGATCCGGATCGGTGGAAAACGTGCCCCGTGCCACATCCGGCTTCCCGAGTGGTACTGTGAAGACGCGTCGGACATCTCGACGTAGCACCACCAGGTGACGATGAGTCCCTGGGTGCGACTTCTTCCTCATTCCAGTGCGGGCCTCGTCTCGCACACCCGCCCGTCGCCCTCCTCCGGTGAGCCACGGCGGGAGAGGAAGCAATGACCAGCAGCCGCCGACCCGCGGGCCGGGCGGCACTGATACGTGGGAAGGACCTCACGTGACGGAAACCATCGAATCCACTCCCGCTGTCCCCGAGGCAACGTCCGGGACTCCCAAGAAGCGCGGTGGTGGGCTCAACTCCATGCTGATCGCGGACCTGAAGTCGATGGCCGCGGGCATGGGCATCCCGGGCGCGGCCACCATGAAGAAGGCCCAGCTCGTCGAGGCGATCAAGTCCGCCCAGAGCGGCCCGAGCCAGAGCGGTGCGCGCCAGGGCGGTGCGAGCAAGCGCAACGCCCCTGACGACCGGGCCCCCGCCGACCGGGCCCCCGCCGCCGAGACGCCCGTCAAGGAGGCGCCCGCGAACGAGGCGCCCGCCGAGCAGCAGGCGGCCCGCAAGGGCCGCGGCGAGCGGCGCGACGACCGGGGCAGCGACCAGGGCGCCGGCGAGCAGGACCGCGAGCAGCGGAACCGCGGCGACCAGGACCGCGAGCAGCGGAACCGCGGCGACCAGGACCGCGAGCAGCAGGACCGCGAGCGGCAGGGCCGCGACCAGAAGCGCGCCGAGCAGCAGGACCGGGGTGGGCAGCAGAACCGGGGCGAGCAGGAGAACCGGGGCGAGCAGCAGAACCGGGGTGAGCAGCAGAACCGGGGTGAGCAGAACCGAGGCGAGCAGCAGAACCGCGGTGAGCAGAACCGAGGCGAGCAGCAGAACCGCGACCAGCAGAACCGCGACGACCAGGCGGGCGGCGAGGGCAGCCGGCGCAACCGGCGGCGCCGGGGTCGCGACCGCGACCGCAACGACCGCGACCGCAACGAGCCCCGGGCCCGCGACGACCGCGGCGGCCGCACCGGCGGCCAGCGCAACGAGCCCGACACCACCATCCTCGAGGACGACGTCCTGGTCCCGGCCGCGGGCATCCTCGACGTCCTCGACAACTACGCGTTCGTCCGGACCAGCGGCTACCTGCCCGGCACCGACGACGTCTACGTCTCGCTGTCGATGGTGCGCAAGTACGGCCTGCGTCGCGGCGACGCGATCATCGGTGAGGTGCGCCAGCCCCGCGAGGGCGAGCGCAAGGAGAAGTTCAACCCGATGGTGCGCATCGAGAGCGTCAACGGGGCCGACCCCGAGGCCGCCAAGAGCCGCATCGAGTTCTCCAAGCTGACCCCGCTCTACCCCTCGGAGCGCCTGCGCCTCGAGACCGAGCAGGGCAACCTGATCGGCCGGGTCATCGACATCGCCGCCCCGATCGGCAAGGGCCAGCGCGGCCTGATCGTGTCCCCGGCCAAGGCCGGCAAGACCATGATCATGCAGTCGATCGCCAACTCGATCACGACCAACAACCCCGAGTGCCACCTCATGGTCGTCCTGGTGGACGAGCGTCCCGAGGAGGTCACCGACTTCGAGCGCTCGGTCAAGGGCGAGGTCATCTCCTCGACCTTCGACCGTCCGGCCAGCGACCACACGATGGTCGCCGAGCTCGCGATCGAGCGGGCCAAGCGGCTCGTCGAGCTCGGCCACGACGTGGTCGTGCTGCTCGACGGCATCACCCGACTCGGGCGCGCCTACAACCTGGCCGCCCCGGCCAGCGGCCGGATCCTCTCCGGTGGCGTGGACTCCGCGGCGCTCTACCCGCCGAAGCGCTTCTTCGGCGCTGCTCGCAACATCGAGAACGGCGGCTCGCTCACCATCCTCGCGACCGCGCTGATCGAGAGCGGCTCCAAGATGGACGAGGTGATCTTCGAGGAGTTCAAGGGCACCGGCAACATGGAGATCCGGCTGCGCCGCGACTTCGCCGACAAGCGCCTGTTCCCCGCCATCGACGCGGTCCAGTCGGGCACGCGCCGCGAGGAGCTCCTGATGAGCAAGGAGGAGCTCGCGGTCGTCTGGAAGCTGCGTCGCGTGCTCTCCGGTCTCGACGGCCAGCAGGCCCTCGAGCTGCTGCTCGAGCGGCTCAAGAAGTCGCACAGCAACATCGAGTTCCTCATGCAGGTGCAGAAGACCACGCCGGCGCCGGGTCAGGACTGACCGCAGCCCACGCCTCGTCGGTGGCACAGGCCGGGTCGCTTCCCAAAGGAAGCGGCCCGGCCTGTGCTCGATCACGTCCCCCCGACGCTAGGCTTCACGCACACTCGGACCTGAAGGGGGAAGCCGTGGCTCGGATCCTGGTTGCCGACGATGACGTCGACATCCGCGAGCTCGTCGAGTTCAAGCTCTCGACGCTCGGGCATGACGTGGTCGCGGTTGCCGACGGTGCCGCGGCGATCGACGCCTGCCTGGCGTCGCGGCCGGACCTCGCGGTGCTCGACGTGATGATGCCCGGCGTCTCCGGGCTGGACGCGATCCGGGCGATCCGCTCGGACCCGAGCCTGGCCGACCTCCCGGTGATCCTGCTGACGGCCCGCGCCCAGGAGTCCGACGTCGAGACGGGTTTCGACTCGGGGGCCGACGACTACATCACCAAGCCCTTCAGCCCCCGCGAGCTGGCGTCGCGGGTCCAGGCGCTGCTGACCCGCGCCAGATGACCCTGGTCCGATGACTCTGGCGCATCTCGGGTACGTCGCCGCCCTCGTCCTCCTCACCGCCTGCCTCGTCGTGGTGGGCTGCCTCGTCGTGGTCAGGTACGTCGCCGACACCCGCGAGCGCCGTCGGGTCCTGGTGCGGGTGCCGGTCTGGCGCGACGTCATGATGCTCAGCACCGGCGAGCCCGACGAGGTCGGCGACGCCTACGACCGTCTGCTCTCCGCCCGGCCCTCCGAGCGGGCCGCCGTCGAGGACGACGCCTTCGGACTGGTCCCCAAGCTCCGTGGCACCGCCCGGGAGCGGCTCCGCCAGGTGCTGCGCACCTGGGGTGCGGTGGAGGAGGCGACCCGGCTCACGCGGAGCCGGTCGTCGGTACGGCGCTGCCGCGGCCTCTACCGGCTGGGGGTGCTCGCCGAGCGGGCCGGCCGCGACCACGTCATCGCGGGTCTGGACGACCGCGACTTCTCCGTGCGGCGGACCGCGATGCTCGCCCTCGGCGCGTTCCCCGAGCCGGTCGTCGTGGACGCGCTCCTGCGCCAGGCCTCCCGCGAGCCCCGGCTGCGCGCCGACTTCCTCTCCTCGGTGGACCGGATCGGGGCGCCGGCGGTCCCGGTGCTGCGCCGCGGCCTCACCCAGTCGCTGGCCGTGACTCCCGGCGGCGACCGCCGCGGCTTCCTGGCCGCCGAGGCGCTCGGGCTGGTGGGCGCGGTCACCGCGGTGTCCTCGCTCGAAGCGGCCCTGGAGCAGTCGTCGATCGAGCTGAAGCTCGCGTGCATCCACGCCCTCGGCCAGCTCGGCGCCTCCTCGTCCGTCGTGGCGCTGGCGGGCCCGCTGGGGCACGCCGATCCCGAGGTCCGGCGTGCGGCCGCCGACTCGCTCGGCCTGATCGGCGGCTCGTGGGCCGTGCCGGCCCTCGCGACGGTGCTCCACGACGACAACGTCGAGGTGGCGCGTGCCGCCGCCAACGCCCTCCACCGCTGCGGCCCCAGCGGTCGGGACGTCCTGTCGTCGAGCACCGCGCCCGTCGCCCGCGAGGTGACCGCGCTCGCCGCACTGGGGAGCATGCCGTGAGCGCGTTCGTGGCGGCCCTCGGCCACGTCATGACCGTCGTCGGCCTCGGCTACGCCGTCTACTCGGTCCTGATCAACACCAGCTTCCTCCTGCTCTCCGGGCTGGCGCTCTCCGACCTGCTGGCCTACCGCAGGCGGCTCGACTTCGCCGGCTACGACGAGTGGTTCCGCGAGCCGCACCCGCGTGGGGTCTCGGTGCTCATGCCGGCGTACAACGAGTCCGCGACGATCGTGCAGTCGGTGCAGGCGATGACCTCGCTGCGCTACCCCGACTTCGAGGTGGTGGTGATCGACGACGGGTCCAAGGACGACACGGTCGCCAAGGTGATCGCCGAGTTCGACATGGTCGAGGTCCCGCTCGTCCCCGGTGGCCACATCCCCACCAAGGGCGAGGTGCTCAGCACCTGGGTGAGCCGACGCGGGGCGCGCAACCTGGCCCTCGTCGTCAAGCGCAACGGAGGCAAGGCCGACGCGCTGAACGCCGGGATCAACCACTCCCGCAAGGAGCTGGTGTGCATGGTCGACGCCGACTCGCTGCTCGACCCGCGCGCGCTCCTCGACGTCTCCCGGCCCTTCGCCGACGACCCGGGGCGCGTGGTGGCCGCCGGGGGAGTGGTCCGGGTCGCCAACGGCTCGCGCGTCGAGCGGGGCCGCGTGACAGACCTGCGGATGCCGCGCGGCTGGCTGGCCCGGATCCAGGTCACCGAGTACCTCCGGGCCTTCCTCATCGGTCGCGCCGGCTGGTCCCGCGCGGGTGGGCTGCTGATCATCTCCGGTGCCTTCGGCATCTTCCGCAAGGACGTTCTCCTGGAGGTCGACGGGCTGGCCACCGACTGCATCGGCGAGGACGCCGAGCTCGTGGTGCGCATCCACCGGCTGCTGGGCGACCAGCGCCGCGACGCGGAGGTCGTGTTCGTCCCGGAACCGGTGGCCTGGACCGAGGTCCCCGAGGACCGGGCGGTCCTGCGCAAGCAGCGACGTCGCTGGCACCGCGGCCTGACCGAGATCTTCGCGCGGCACGGCCGGATGATGTTCCGCCCGCGGTACGGCGTCATCGGGATGGTCACGATGCCGTGGTTCTTCCTCTTCGAGCTGCTCGCGCCGATCGTCGAGGTCACCGGGCTCGCCTACTTCCTGGTGCTCATGGCCTCGCTGGGCGTCGAGCAGTTCCTGCCCGGCTGGGACATCGTCAACGTGCCGGTGGTCGTGCTGCTGCTCGCGGCCTCGATCCTCTACGCCATCCTCGTCTCGCTGGTGGCGCTGCTGGCCGAGGAGATCTCCTTCCGGCGCTACCGCGGCCTCCCGGACCTGTTCCGCGCAATGGGGGCCGCCGTCGAGGAGAACTTCGGCTACCGGCAGCTCAACGCCTGGTGGCGGCTCGGCGGCATCATCGAGGTGCTCAGGCGCTCCCGCCACGACTGGGGAGACATGCAGCGCAAGGGCTTCGGCCCCCTAGTCGGGGCCGTCCGGGGCGGAATGCCACGGATTACCACTGTGTTGTCAGTGGTGGCATCATTGCCAGCTGGTTCCGGTTCACGCGTCCCGCACCAGGCGGGGGCGACCCGGCGACCGTTGAGAGAGGACATCGCATGAAGAAGGACATCCACCCGGAGTACGTCGAGACCCAGGTCACCTGCACCTGTGGCGCGAAGTTCACCACCCGCAGCACCGCGACCTCCGGCGTCATCCACGCCGACGTCTGCTCGCAGTGCCACCCGTTCTACACCGGCAAGCAGAAGATCCTCGACACCGGCGGCCGCGTCGCCCGCTTCGAGGCCCGCTACGCCAAGGCTGCCTCCCAGAAGAAGGACGCCGCGAAGTAGCTGTCCCCGAGCGCCGGTCCCTGCAGTCGTGCGGGGACCGGCGCTCGTCATTTGTCCGCACGACCACGCGTCCGTGGTCGGTCAGATCGCCGAACACCGAGGGGTGCCATGTTCGAGGCCGTCGAGGGCATGCTCACCGAGCACGCGGAGCTCGAGGGGCAGCTGGCTGCCCCGGAGACGCACGCGGACGCGCGCCTGGCCAAGCGCCTCAACCAGCGCTACGCCCAGCTGTCCTCGGTGATCGGTGCCTGGCGCCAGTGGCAGCAGGCCGGCGACGACCTCGAGGCGGCCCGTGAGCTCGCCGCGGAGGACCCGGCCTTCGCCGAGGAGGCCGAGAGCCTCGTGGGCCAGCTGGCCGCGGCCGAGGAACGCCTGCGGCGGCTGCTCGTCCCGCGCGACCCGGCGGACGACAAGGACGCGATCCTCGAGGTGAAGTCGGGGGAGGGCGGAGAGGAGTCCGCGCTCTTCGCAGGAGACCTGCTGCGCATGTACACCCTCTACGCCGAGACCCGCGGCTGGAAGGTCGAGATCCTCGACGCCACCGAGTCCGACCTGGGTGGCTACAAGAGCGTGACGGTCGCGGTGAAGGCCAAGGGCGCCTCCGAGCCCGGGGAGGCGCCGTACGCCAGGCTGAAGTTCGAGGGTGGCGTGCATCGCGTGCAGCGGGTGCCGGTGACCGAGTCGCAGGGGCGGGTGCACACCAGCGCGGCCGGCGTGCTGGTGATGCCCGAGGCCGAGCAGGTCGACGTCTCCGTCGACGAGCACGACCTGCGCATCGACGTCTTCCGCAGCAGCGGCCCCGGCGGCCAGAGCGTCAACACGACCGACTCCGCGGTGCGCATCACGCACCTGCCGACCGGCATCGTCGTCAGCTGCCAGAACGAGAAGAGCCAGCTTCAGAACCGCGAGCAGGCGATGCGCATCCTGCGCGCCCGGCTCCTCGCCGCCGCCCAGGAGGCCGCGGACGCCGAGGCCAGCGACGCCCGCCGCAGCCAGGTCCGCACCGTCGACCGGTCGGAGCGGATCCGCACCTACAACTTCCCGGAGAACCGGATCTCCGACCACCGCACCGGCTACAAGTCCTACAACCTCGACCAGGTCCTCGACGGCGACCTCCAGCCGGTGCTCGACTCCTGCACCGACGCAGACCTGGCCGCCCGGCTCGAGGCGCTCGAGCAGTGACCGCGCGCCGGCTGGTGCTGGGCGAGGCCGTCCGCACCCTCGCCGCGGCCGGGGTGGCCAGTCCCGAGCACGACGCGGCCGAGCTGCTCGCGCACGTCCTCGGCACCTCTCGGGGGCAGCTGGTGCTCGTCGACGACGTCCCACCGGACCGGGCAGGGGAGTACGCCGTGCTGGTGGCCCGGCGGGCCGGTCGGGAGCCGTTGCAGCACCTCACCGGCGTGGCCGGCTTCCGTCACGTGGAGCTGCGCGTCGGTCCCGGGGTCTTCGTGCCGCGGCCGGAGACCGAGCTGCTGGCCGGCTGGGCGATCGAGCAGGCCAGCGGGCTGGAGGCCCCCGTGCTGGTCGACCTCTGCACGGGCTCCGGCGCGATCGCGCGGGCCCTGGCCGACGAGGTGCCGGGCGCCTCGGTGCACGCCGTCGAGCTGGACGAGGCGGCGCACGCCTGGGCCGTGACCAACCTCGAGGGCACGGGGGTCGACCTCCGCCAGGGAGACATGGCCACCGCGTTCGAGGACCTGGCCGGCACCGTCGACGTGCTGACGTGCAACCCGCCGTACATCCCGCTCGACGCCTGGGAGTCGGTGGCGCCCGAGGCCCGCGACCACGACCCGCACTCGCGCTGTTCTCCGGCGACGACGGGCTCGACGCCATCCGCGTCCTCGCGCGCCGCGCGGCCCTCCTCCTGCGACCCGGGGGAGTGGTCGGCTTCGAGCACGCCGACGTGCAGGGCGAGTCGGCGCCGGCGGTCCTCACCGCGACCGGGCGCTGGACGGAGGTCCGCGACCACGTCGACCTGCAGGTCGGCCGCGCTTCGTGACGGCCCGGCTGGCACAGTGAGTGAAGCGTGAGACCGCAGCGGTCGTACGGTGAGGACGGACCGCTAGATTGCGGTCGAACTGCGAGCGAAGACGGAGAAGCGGGTCCTGTGACGAGCAAGCGCTATCCCACCGGTACCGAGGAGGAGCGGGAGGCGGCCGTCGCGGCCGCCAGCCTGGCTGTCCAGCGGGGCCACCTGGTCGTCCTTCCCACGGACACCGTCTACGGCATCGGCGCCGACGCCTTCGACCCGGTGGCCGTCCGCGGCCTGCTCGCGGCGAAGGGCCGGGGCCGCGAGATGCCGCCCCCGGTGCTGGTCAGCGCCGCGACCACGATCGACGCCCTCGCCGTCCGCATCCCGACCTGGGCCCGCGCCCTGGTCGAGGAGTTCTGGCCCGGCCCGCTGACGCTCGTCTGCCACCAGCAGGGCTCCCTGCAGTGGGACCTCGCGACACCCGGGGCACGGTGGCGGTGCGGATGCCGGACCACGAGATCGCGCGCGAGATCCTCGAGCGCACCGGCCCGCTGGCCGTCAGCTCGGCGAACAGGACCGGCATGCCCGCGGCCACCGACGCCGACCAGGCCGAGGAGATGCTCGGCGAGGAGGTGTCGGTGGTCGTGGACGCCGGCGAGTCGCCCGGCGGCGAGGCCTCCACCATCGTCGACGTCACGGGTGAGCGCGGCCGCGTGCTGCGCCGCGGTGCCCTCTCGGTCGAGCAGCTGAACGCCGTCCTCGAGCCGCTGGGCGTCCCGCTCGCGGACGAGGGCTGAGGGGGCGCGGCCCGTGCGTGAGTACGTCCTGGTGTTCCTGGTCGCGGCGTCGGTGACCTACCTGCTCACCGTCGTCGCGCGAGAGATCGCGCTGCGGACCGGTGCCGTGGCTCAGGTCCGGGACCGGGACGTCCATGACGAGCCGATTCCCTACCTCGGCGGCCTGGCCATGCTCGGCGGCCTGGTGGCGGCGTACCTGGTGGCCAAGCAGCTTCCGTTCCTGTCGACCAGCGGTCCGTTCGTGTTCCGGGACGCGGGGATCGTGCTGATCGCCGGGGCGCTGATCTGTGCCGTCGGGGTCCTCGACGACCTCTTCGAGCTGGACGCGCTGACCAAGCTCGGGGGACAGGTGCTCGCCGCGGGCTTCCTGATCGTGTTCGGCATCCAGTACGTCTTCTTCCCGACCCCCGACGGCACCCAGTTCGCGCTCGACGCCTCGCAGGGGGCGCTGCTCACCGGCTTCATCGTGGTCGCCACCGTCAACGCCGTGAACTTCGTCGACGGCCTCGACGGCCTGGCCGCAGGCGTCGTGGGCATCGGCGCGATCGCGTTCTTCCTCTTCTGCTACCAGCTGACCCGCTTCAACGACGCCTCCCGGGCCACCACCAGCGCGCTGCTGAGCGTCGCCCTGGCGGGAGCCTGCGCGGGCTTCCTGGTCCACAACTTCCACCCGGCACGGCTGTTCATGGGCGACAGCGGGTCGATGCTCATCGGCCTGGTGCTCTCGGCGAGCGCGGTCACGCTCACCGGACAGTTCTCGGGCAACGAGATCAGCCAGGGTGCCGCGGGCTCCCGGGCGAGCCTGCTGCCCACGCTGCTGCCGGTGCTGCTGCCGCTCGCGATCATGGTCATCCCGCTGCTCGACCTGGTGCTCGCGGTCGTACGACGAACACGGGCGGGCAGGTCGCCGTTCGCTCCCGACAAGCAGCACCTCCACCACCGCCTGCTGGAGATCGGCCACTCGCAGCGGCGAGCGGTGCTGATCATGTGGCTGTGGGCCGGGCTGGTGGCGTTCGGGACCGTCCTGGCCAGCCTCTACACCGGTCGCTGGATGTGGATCTCGCTGGTCGTGATGGCGCTGGTGACGGTCACCCTGACCTTCGTGCTGCCACGGCTGCACAGCCCCGTGGTCAGCACCGTGGACGAAGCCTGAACGTAGCCTGAGGACCCGATTGCGGGGCGATCCGGACTTTGTGCTAGTTTTCACAAGCACCCCCTGACGCCTGACAGAACGGCCGCCGACCATGACGACCGCGCTCCGCTCCACCCTCCCCGGGATCTGCTGGGGAGCCGCCGGGACCAGCCCGGTCCCGAGGTTCGCGGGCCTGTCGCGCTGTGGTAGTTTCACGCCGTCGTCGGACGTCGATGAGCGGGGCCAGATGGGTCCCCGTCGGGCCGGCGCCTACAAGCCTGCCGATGAAAGCGACTTGGGTGGATGGTCGATGAGAACTCCGACAACGGGTTGCGGGGCCGTGACCTCGTGGGCCTCGGAGGCCTTCTCGCCGGAGCCGTCGTCGCCGGCATGGTCATCGGTCTGCTCCTCGACGATGCGGTCGGGACGTCTCCGGCGTTCACCCTCGCCGGCATCGCTGCGGGGATCGTGGTCGGGGGCATCGGCTTCTGGCTCCGGGTCCGTGCCGCACTGCGGGGGTGACAGCCCCCGATGACCGACCGGCAGACCACCACCATCCCTGAGGCGAGCACCCCCATGACGACTCCCCCCACGACGACCACCGAGTCCACCGTCGGGCACGGCTCCGCGCTGCTGCAGGTGCTGCGCGACCAGCGCAAGACCATCGGCGTGGCCGTCGTCCTCGTCGTCGCGTCGTACTGGATCGCGGGCCAGCTCGACCGGTGGACCCTCGCCGGCTGCATCGCCACGGGCGTCGCCCTCGGCCTGGTCAACCACCTCGCCACCGAGCTCTGGCTGCTCAGGACCATCCGGTCCGGGGAAGAGGTGACGCGCGGAAAGCTCGCGTCGGCCACCTTCGTCCGGCTGCTCGTCCTGACCGTCGTCGCGGTCGGGATCGCCGTCGCCTTCTGGCCCGACGGCATCGGCCTGCTGCTCGGCCTCGCCATCTTCCGCCTCATCGCCCTCGTGATGACCACGATCCCGCTGCTCAAGGAGTTGAAGAAGCCGTGAACGGCCTCCTGCTGCCGCTTGCCACCACGAACATCGAGATCGGCAAGCACACCACCGTCACCGTCGGTGGCATGACGTTCAACGTCGACACGATCATCTCGACCTTCGTCGCCGGTGCCATCGTGCTGATCCTCGGCTTCTGGGCGCGCTCTGCGCTGACCAAGAAGAACCCGAGCCACGTGCCCACCAAGATCCAGCTCCTGTGGGAGACGATCGTGGGCGAGGTCAACAAGCAGGTCGAGGACAACCTCGGCCGCGTGCACCCGTTCGTGGTGCCGCTGGCCGTCGCGCTGTTCTTCTTCATCCTGATCGCCAACTGGCTCGAGCTGCTGCCCACGGAGATCAACCACGACCTGCACCTGCTGCCGGCTCCCACCGCGGACACCAACCTGACCTACGCCATGGCCATCATGGCCATGGTCGGCGTGTGGATCTACGGCATCCGGGAGAAGGGCGCGAGGGGCTACTTCCGGCACTTCATCGAGCCCTTCCCGGTGCTGCTCCCGCTGAACATCCTCGAGGAGCTCACCAAGCCGATCACGCTCGCGCTGCGGCTCTTCGGCAACATCTTCGCCGGCGGCATCATGCTCGCCCTCATCGGCCTGATCCCGTTCTACGCGTCGTGGCTGCCGAACCTGGTCTGGAAGCTGTTCGACATGTTCATCGGCGGCATCCAGGCGTTCATCTTCGCGCTGCTGACCGTGCTCTACTTCGGCATGGCGGGCGCCGGCCACGGCGAGCACGAGGAGCACGAGGCCGACTCGCACGACAACACCCCCGAACTCGCGCACTGACCGCAACCGGTCGGGCGCACCAGAGGTAACCAGCTGCGCCGAGGATTCGGCGTAAACCAAGAGAGGCATTTCAATGGCAGTGAGCGACACCGCAGTCCAGACCGCCGGCGCGTTCGTCGGTGGTGGCCTTGCCCTGGCCGGCGGCGCCATCGGCGCCGGCATCGGCGACGGTCTGGCCGGTTCGTCCTACATCCAGGGCGTCGCCCGTCAGCCCGAGGCGCAGGGTCGCCTCCAGACGATCTTCTTCCTGACGGTCGGTCTGGTCGAGGCGATGTTCTTCATCAACCTCGCGTTCATGGCGCTGTTCGTCTTCGTCCTGGCCTGATCAAACCGGGCCCCCGGGCACCAGTCGTAGCGCCGCCCCAGAGCAAAGGAACCAAACGATGGCAACCCAAGCGATCGTCGCGATGGAGAGCAACTTCCTCGTGCCGAACGGCACGTTCTTCGTCGAGCTGTTCGCGTTCGCGATCATGGTGTGGATCCTGGCCAAGTTCGTCATCCCGCCGATCAACAAGGCGATGACGGCCCGCCAGGAGGCGATCCGCCAGCAGTTCGCCGACCTCGACCAGGCGAAGACCGAGGCCCACGAGGCCGAGGAGGAGTTCCGGTCGCAGATCGCGGACGCCCGTCACGAGGCTGCGCGCATCCGCGAGGAGGCGCGCGAGCAGGGGGCGGCGATCATCGCGGAGATGCGCGAGCAGGCTCAGGCCGAGGCCCAGCGCATCGTCGAGCACGCGCACACCCAGATCGAGGCCGACCGCAAGGCCGCGGTCACGTCCCTGCGCAACGAGGTGGGCACCCTGGCCACCACGCTCGCCGGGCGGATCGTCGGAGAGTCGCTGGACGACGAGGCTCGCCAGAGCCGGGTCGTCGACCGGTTCCTGGCCGACCTCGACTCGACCCGCACGAGCGGGGTCAACTGATGGCCGGTTCCTCCACGGCCGTCCAGGGTTCGTCCGGTGAGTCCCTCTCACGACTCACCGGGGCACTGGGCTCCGCACTCGAGGGTGGCGCCGACGGCGCCGCCGTCGGGGAGAGCCTGTTCGCGGCGGCCGACGTGCTCCGCGACCAGCCGGCCCTGCGCCGGGCGGTGACGGACCCCTCGACCCCCGCCGAGGCCAAGTCGGGGCTCGCCGAGAGCGTCTTCGGCAGCCACCTCGACAAGGCCGCGACGGAGCTCGTGGCCCAGGCAGCGGCGCTGCGCTGGGCCCGCAGCGGCGACCTGGCCACCGCGCTCGAGCACCTCGGTGTCGTCGCGCTGGTCAAGTCCGCGGACGCCTCGGGCGAGGGTGACCGGCTCGAGGACGACCTGTTCGGCTTCGGCCGCGTGGTCGCCCAGAACCCCGACCTGCGCGACGCCCTGTCGGACCCGGCCCGCACGGCCGCCGACAAGCGCGCGCTGGTGCGCTCACTGCTCGAGGGCAAGGTCAGCGGCGCCGCACTGCGGCTGGCCGAGCGGTCGGTCAGCGGGGTCCACCTCACCGTGGCCCGCGCGATCGACGAGTACTCCCGGGTCGCCGCGGAGAGCCGCAACCGGCTGGTCGCGCTCGTCAGGGTGGCCACGCCGCTCAGCGACGCGGAGCAGCAGCGGCTCGCGGGTGCCCTGGCGGGGCAGTACGACCGTCCGGTCCACCTCAACGTCGTGGTCGACCCCTCTGTGATCGGCGGCTTGCGCGTCGAGATCGGCGACCAGGTCATCGACGGCACCATTTCCAGTCGCCTCGACGACGCCCGTCGGCGTCTCGCCGGCTGACCCACGCAAACGACCTCAGTAGAGACAAGAGAGTAGGGACGACAATGACGGAGCTCACGATCCGTCCGGAGGAGATCCGCGACGCGCTGCAGAAGTACGTCGCCGACTACCGGCCCGAGGCCGCCACCCGGGAAGAGGTCGGCACCGTCGCCGAGGCGGGTGACGGCATCGCCCGCGTCACGGGTCTGCCGTCGGCCATGGCGAACGAGCTGCTGGAGTTCGAGGACGGCACCCTGGGCATCGCCCTGAACCTCGACACCCGCGAGATCGGTGTGGTCATCCTCGGAGACTTCGACAAGATCGAGGAGGGCCAGACGGTCCGTCGTACGGGCGAGATCCTCTCGGTCCCCGTCGGTGACAACTTCCTCGGCCGCGTCGTCGACCCGCTCGGCACCCCGATCGACGGCCTCGGCGACATCGAGGCCGAGACGCGCCGTGCGCTGGAGATCCAGGCGCCGAGCGTCATGCAGCGCAAGTCGGTCCACGAGCCCCTCGCCACCGGCATCAAGGCGATCGACTCGATGACCCCGATCGGCCGCGGCCAGCGCCAGCTGATCATCGGCGACCGCGCGACCGGCAAGACCACGATCGCGATCGACACGATCATCAACCAGAAGCAGAACTGGGAGTCGGGCGACCCGGCCAAGCAGGTCCGCTGCATCTACGTCGCGATCGGCCAGAAGGGCTCGACCATCGCCTCGGTGCGTGGCGCCCTCGAGGAGGCCGGCGCGCTGGAGTACACCACCATCGTGGCCTCCCCGGCGTCGGACAGCGCGGGCTTCAAGTACCTCGCTCCCTACACCGGCTCGGCCATCGGCCAGCAGTGGATGTACGACGGCAAGCACGTCCTGATCGTCTTCGACGACCTGACCAAGCAGGCCGAGGCCTACCGCGCCGTGTCGCTGCTCCTGCGCCGCCCGCCGGGTCGTGAGGCCTACCCGGGTGACGTCTTCTACCTGCACAGCCGCCTGCTCGAGCGTTGCGCGAAGCTGAGCGACGCCATGGGCGCGGGCTCGATGACCGGCCTGCCGATCATCGAGACCAAGGCCAACGACGTGTCGGCCTACATCCCGACCAACGTCATCTCGATCACCGACGGCCAGATCTTCCTGCAGTCGGACCTCTTCGCGTCCAACCAGCGCCCGGCGATCGACGTCGGTGTGTCGGTGTCCCGCGTGGGTGGCTCGGCGATGACCAAGGCGATGAAGGCCGTCACCGGCTCGCTCAAGGTCGACTTGGCGCAGTTCCGTGCCATGGAGGCCTTCGCCATGTTCGCCTCCGACCTCGACGCGGCCTCGCGCCAGCAGCTGGACCGCGGCCAGCGCCTGATGGCGCTGCTCAAGCAGCCGGCCTACTCGCCGTACCCGCTCGAGGAGATGACCGTCTCGCTGTGGACCGGCACCACCGGCCGCCTCGACAAGGTCCCCGCCGGCGACGTGCTGCGCTTCGAGAACGAGTTCCTCGACTACCTGCGCCGCTCGCACGAGGGCATCCTGTCCTCGATCCGCGAGACGCTGAAGTTCGAGGACGACACCGCGTCGTCGCTCGAGGACGCCTACAACTCCTTCCTCGACCAGTTCGAGACCTCGGAGGGTGGCTCGATCAAGGTCGGCCACGAGCCCGAGGCCGAGGCGCTGGAGGACGAGGACCAGGAGCAGATCGTCAAGCAGAAGCGGGGCTGACCCATGGCTCTTTCGGTGCGTGAGTACCGTGCGCGGATCAAGTCGACGGAGTCGATGAAGAAGATCACGCGCGCCATGGAGCTCATCGCTGCGTCCCGCATCATCAAGGCGCAGAACCGGGCTCAGGCCGCCGCGCCGTACGCGCGTGAGCTGACGCGTGCCGTGTCGGCGGTGGCGACGTACTCCAACGTCGACCACCCGCTGACGCGGGAGCCGGAGGACCCCAAGCGGGCCGCCGTGCTCATCGTGACCAGCGACCGGGGTCTGGCCGGGGCCTACTCCTCGAGCGTGCTCAAGGAGGCCGAGCGCCTCGCGGAGAAGCTGCGCGGGGAGGGCAAGGAGATCAGCACCTACCTGTGCGGTCGCAAGGCCGAGGCGTACTACCGCTTCCGGGCCCGTCCGGTCGTGCAGTCGTGGACCGGGTTCTCCGACCAGCCGTCGTACGACGTCGCCCGCGACATCGGCAAGTCCCTGATCGAAGCCTTCCTCGCCGAGGAGGGCAACGAGGCGGTCGACGAGGTCCACGTGGTCTACACGCGATTCCGCTCGATGCTGGTCCAGGAGCCCACCGCGGTGCGGCTCCTGCCGCTGGAGGTCGTCGAGGGCGAGGAGAAGCCCTCCTCCGACGAGGTCCTCCCGCTCTACGAGTTCGAGCCCTCGGCCGAGCACGTGCTGGACGGGCTGCTCCCGCAGTACGTCCAGAGCCGGATCTTCTTCGCCCTGCTGCAGGCGGCCGCCTCCGAGCTGGCCGCCCGCCAGAAGGCGATGAAGTCCGCCACGGACAACGCCGACGAGCTCATCAAGAAGTACACGCGAATCGCCAACCAGGCCCGCCAGGCCGGCATTACCCAGGAAATCAGCGAGATCGTCGGTGGCGTCAACGCGCTGGCCGACGCACAAGCCGGGAGTGAGTGAGAAATGACTGCCATTGTCGAAGAGACCCAGGGGACCGGCTCCGCTGGCGTCGGTCGCATCGCCCGGGTCATCGGTCCGGTCGTCGACATCGAGTTCCCCGTGGACTCGATGCCCGCGATCTACAACAAGCTCGAGGTCGAGCTCGAGCTCAGCGGGGAGAAGAAGATCCTCTCCGCCGAGGTCGCGCAGCACATCGGTGACGGCATGGTCCGCGCCATCTCGCTGCAGCCGACCGACGGCCTGGTCCGTGGTGCGCAGGTGCGCGACACCGGCGGGCCGATCACGGTTCCCGTGGGCAACGCGACCCTGGGCCGGGTGTTCAACACCCTGGGTGAGTGCCTGAACCTCGAGGGCGACGAGAAGCTCGAGGTCGAGGAGCGCTGGGGGATCCACCGCAAGGCCCCCGCGTTCGACCAGCTCGAGTCGAAGACCCAGATGTTCGAGACCGGCATCAAGGTGATCGACCTGCTCACGCCGTACGTGCAGGGCGGCAAGATCGGCCTGTTCGGTGGTGCCGGCGTCGGCAAGACCGTGCTCATCCAGGAGATGATCGCGCGAGTCGCCAAGGACCACGGTGGTGTGTCGGTGTTCGCCGGTGTCGGCGAGCGCACCCGTGAGGGCAACGACCTGATCGTCGAGATGGAGGAGGCCGGCGTCATCGGCCAGACCGCCCTCGTCTTCGGCCAGATGGACGAGCCGCCGGGCACCCGCCTGCGGGTCGCGCTGTCCGCGCTGACGATGGCGGAGTACTTCCGCGACGTGCAGAGCCAGGACGTGCTGCTCTTCATCGACAACATCTTCCGGTTCACCCAGGCCGGCTCCGAGGTGTCGACGCTGCTCGGTCGCATGCCGTCCGCGGTGGGCTACCAGCCGAACCTCGCCGACGAGATGGGCACGCTCCAGGAGCGGATCACCTCGACGCGCGGTCACTCGATCACCTCGATGCAGGCGATCTACGTGCCCGCCGACGACTACACCGACCCGGCGCCGGCCACGACGTTCGCCCACCTCGACGCGACCACCGAGCTCTCGCGAGAGATCGCCTCGCTCGGTATCTACCCCGCGGTGGACCCGCTGACGTCGACCTCGCGGATCCTCGACGCCCAGTACATCGGGCAGGAGCACTACGACTGCGCCATCCGGATCAAGCAGATCCTGCAGCGCAACAAGGAGCTCCAGGACATCATCGCGATCCTCGGTGTGGACGAGCTCTCCGAAGAGGACAAGATCATCGTGTCCCGCGCTCGCCGCATCCAGCGGTTCCTGTCGCAGAACACCTACGTGGCCAAGCAGTTCACGGGCATCGAGGGTTCGACGGTTCCGGTCAAGGACACCATCGAGGCGTTCAACAAGATCGCCGACGGCGAGTACGACCACGTGGCCGAGCAGGCCTTCTTCATGTGCGGCGGTCTGGACGACGTCGAGGCGAAGTGGTCCGAGATCCAGAAGAACCTCTGATGGCCCAGTCGACAACCGAGCGGGGCGACCAGCTGCAGGTTGAGCTCGTCGCCGCCGACCGGACCGTCTGGTCCGGCCAGGCGACGATGGTGATCGCCCGCACGACCGAGGGCGACGTCGGCGTGCTGCGCAACCACGCGCCGCTGCTCTCGCTCCTGGTGCCGGGCGTGGTCGAGATCTCCGCGGTCGACGGCGAGGACCAGGTCGCCGCCGTCGACGGGGGATTCCTCTCCGTGGCCAACAACCGGGTCTCGATCCTGTCCGAGCACGCCGTCCTCTCCCACGAGATCGACGTCGAGCAGGCCCGGGCGGACCTCGAGTCGGCCGAGGGCGACAGCGAGAGCGAGGACGCCGAGGAGCGCGTGAAGCGCGCCGAGGCCCGGATCAGGGCCGCCGAGAAGGCATCCTGACCCGCATGACGACGAGGAGCCGACCCCGGGACCACCCGGGGTCGGCTCCTCGCTTTCTGTCCCGCTAGGGTGAGCACCTCCGCGACCGAGGCGGGGGGAGGAGGGACGGATGCCGGTCTGGGAGTGGCTGCTCGACGCAGCCGGTGCCCTCCTGCTCTTCGTCCTGCTCTACGGCGTCGCGCTCATCGTGCGTCGCCGGGTGCTCTCCCGCAACGGCGGCACCTTCGAGGTCAGCTACCGCGTCCGCCCCGAGAGGGCCGGGCGCGGTTGGCTTCTCGGCCTCGGGCGCTACTCCGGCGAGAGCCTCGAGTGGTTCCGCATCTTCTCGCTCTCGCCCCGTCCCAAGCGGGTCTGGGAACGCTCCACCCTGCAGTACGCCGGCCGGCGCGACCCCGAGGGCGTCGAGCAGATGTCGCTCTACCCCGACCACGTGGTGATCAGCTGCACGACACCGGACGGTGACGTCGAGCTGGCCATGAACCCCTCGTCGCTGATGGGGTTCCAGTCATGGCTCGAGGCTGGTCCTCCCGGCACCGACTGGACCCGGTCACCGCGCTGAGGGACCCGGCCGGCGTCAGGCGGTCGGCCTGCCGTCCTCCCACAGTCGCGGCACCGGGTGGTTGGCCGCGAACATGCCGTGCGGGTCGACGGCGCTGCGGATCCCCTTGAGCTGGGTCCAGACGCCCTCGGCGTACGCCGCCCGGGGGTCGACCGGGTTCTCGGCGAAGTTGAGGTACTGGCGGCCGTTCGCGAACGGTGCCAGCGCCGCGGTGAACCGCGTGGCGTCGACGTGGCCCTGGGCACCCATATCGGGGGTCGCCGCGATCGCGCCGGCGAAGGCGACGAAGGCCGCGTCGAGGTGGGAGAGCACCCCGCCGCCCTCGTGCGGGCGACCGAGCGCACCGCCGAGCTGACGCAGCTCGGCCATGAGCAGCGACGTCGAGGCGTCGGGCCCCACCTCGGCGAGGAACGCGTCCAGCGCCGCCTCGGGGAACGAGTCGAGCATCGCGCTGTCGGAGACGAACGGCGCGCCGCCCTCCGGGTCCATGTGCAGGCGGACCAGCGACTTCGCGGGCACCCGAGCGAACGTGTCCAGCTCGGGGCGCAGGGCCCGCAGGCCGGCCAGCAGCTCCCGACCGCGCTCGTCGGAGCCGAGCACGGCACCGTCGATGACCACGACCTGGCGACCCCGCAGGAAGTCGGGGAGCTCCGGCATCGGCGGCATCCGCAGCGCGCGGAACGACGTGGTGACCTCGTCGGGGGCGCCCGGGGCCCAGGCCGCCCACTCGCGCAGCACGGGCTCGATGCGCGCGAGGTCCCACATCAGGATGCCGGCGTAGGCCGTCTCGATGTCGTACATCCGGAACTCGAGGGCGGTGACGACGCCGAAGCTGCCGCCTCCGCCGCGGACTGCCCAGAACAGCTCGGGGTTGGTGGTGGCGTCGGCGCGGACCAGGGTGCCGTCCGCGATCACCAGCTCCACGGCGGTGAGGCTGTTGGTGGCCAGGCCCAGCTTGCGGGCATACCAGCCGATGCCGCCGCCGAGCGAGTAGCCGGCGATGCCGACGTCGGGGGAGGAGCCGTGCAGGACGGCGCGGCCGTGGGCGGCCGCGGCGTCCACCGCGGGCTCCCACACGGCGCCACCCTCGACGCGGACGATCCCGCGGGCGGGGTCGGCGATGGCGGTGCCCATCTCGGAGGTGCGGACGATGACGACGTCGTCGAGGCCCCGGGCCGCGAGCGGGCCGGCGTTGTGACCGGTGCTCTGGGGAGCCACGCGGAGGCCGCTCTCGGCCGCAACGCGGACGACGGTGGACACCTCGGCGGCGGTCCGGGGGAAGGCGACCGCGGCGGGACGCTGGTCGACGGCGACGTTCCAGGGCAGTCGCGCCGCGTCGTACCCGGGGTCGCCGGGGAGGTGGACGCGGCCGCCGATGAGTTCGCGGAGGGCGGCGGCGGGGGACTGGGTCAGCTCGATGGTCATGACGGTGGTGACTCCTTGTGCGTGATCTGGTGGGTGCTTCATCGGGTGGAGCAACCGTGCCGCGGAGCACTTGGAGGGGACTTCGAGCCGACTTGGAGCCTCGCCACGGCCGTCTGGACAACCCGACGCGTCTGACCGACAAAGGGGACGCACGGGCGGTGGCGGGTCCCTATGCTGCCGACGTGGAGGTGGCAGTCCTCGGACCCGTCGAGGTGACGCTGAACGGGACGCCGGTCGACCTCGGGACGCCCAAGCAGCGGGCCCTCGTCTCCGCGCTGGCGCTCTCGCGCGGCTGGCCGGTCTCGGTGGACGCCATCGTCGACCTGCTGTGGGAGGAGCACCCGCCGCCCGGCGTGACCGCCACGCTCCAGGCCTACGTCTCGCAGCTGCGCCGGGTCCTCGAGCCGGAGCGGCAGCGCCGGGCCCCGGCCACCGTGCTCGTGACGGTCGCTCCGGGCTACGCCCTGCGGGTCCCGGACGACGCCGTGGACGCCCATCGGTTCGAGCAGGCCGTGACCTCCGAGCACCGACGGCTGCAACCGCTCACGGGCCGCGGGCCGTCCCCGCTGTCCGCCGCCGAGCTGGACGACGCGAGCGCCCGGCTCGACGAGGCGCTCGGTCTCTGGCGCGGCACGCCGTACGCCGAGCTCGGCGACGCCGATGCCGCGGTGGCGGAGCGCGCCCGCCTCGACGAGCTGCGCATGCTCGGGCTGGAGGGCCGCGCCGCGGCGGGGCTCGCCCTGGGGAGGCACGGCACGGTCGCGGCCGAGCTGGAGTCGCTGACGGCGGCGCACCCGCTGCGCGAACGGCTCTGGGCGCTCCGTGCGATCGCGCTGACCAGATCGGGACGCCAGGCCGACGCGCTCGACGTGCTGGCCCGGCTCCGCTCGGTCCTCGACGAGGAGCTCGGCCTGGAGCCGTCCGCCGAGCTCCGGGAGCTCCAGACCGCCGTGCTGCGCCAGGACCCCGGCCTCGACTGGGTGCCGCCGGAGGCCGGCGCCGTGACCCCGGCCGCGCCGGTCACCGAGCTGGCGCCCGCCGGGAGCCGGCGCGACCGCTGCCCGAGCCCGTCGCCCCGTGGCCGCTGGCCGGTCGCGACCAGGGACCTGGTGGCGCTGGAGCAGGCGCTGGCCGGGGCCGAGTCGGGGGTGCCGGCGTACGCCGTGCTCACCGGTGAGCCGGGCATCGGGAAGACCCGGCTGGCGGCGGAGGTCGCCCTGCGTGCCCGCGACCGCGGGGCCCGGGTGCTCATCGGGCGCTGCTCGCAGGACGACGGCGCCCCGCCGCTGTGGCCGTGGCGATCGGTCCTGGAGGGGATCGGCGTCGAGCCCGCCTCCGGTGGCGTCGAGGAGGACGAGGGAGCCCAGTTCCGCGCCTGGGAGCGGATCACCAACGCGGTCCGGTCCGCGGCCCGCGAGCGCACGACGGTGGTGGTGCTCGACGACCTGCACTGGGCGGACCGGTCGACGCTGCGGGTGCTGCGGCTGCTGGTCGAGACCGCGGACCCGACGGCCGGTGAGCGGCTGCTGGTCGTGGCGACCTGGCGGCCGCACCCCGAGCCGACCGGGGTGCTCGCCGACGTCGCCGAGACGTTCGCGCGCAGGCATGCCGTGCGGCTCGCGCTGACGGGGCTGCCGGCCCCGGCCGTCGCCGAGCTCCTGGAGCGGGTGAGCGAGACGTCCGTGTCCGACGAGCTGGCCCGGAGCCTGGGTGAGCGCACCGACGGCAACCCCTTCTTCCTGGTGGAGTTCGCCCGGCTGGCGGGGGAGCGGGTGCCGCTCGACGAGCTCTCGGCGTCCATGCCCACGGCGGTGTCGGAGGTGCTGACCCGGCGGCTGACCCGGCTCCCCGACGACACCGTCCGCGCGCTGCGCACCGCGGCGGTCATCGGACGCCAGTTCGACACCCCGACCCTCGCGGCGGCGACCGGCATCGACGAGGACGACCTGCTCGACGTCGTCGAGCCTGCGCAGGCGGCCGGCCTGGTGCGCGAGGACGGCATCGACCGGTTCCTGTTCTCCCACGCCCTGGTGCGGGACACCCTGCGGGCCGGCATGAGCGCCAGCCGGGTGGCGCGCGCCCACGCCCGCGTCGCCGGCGTGCTCGAGGAGCTGGGCGGCCGCGAGACCGAGGTGGCGCGGCACTGGCTGGCGTCGGGTCCGTCGTACGCCGCGCAGGCCTGGCGGGCGGCCGTCGGCGCCGCCGCCGTGGCGCGGCGGCTGCACGCCTACGACGAGGCCGCGAACCTCCTCGAGCAGGCGCTGGGAGCCATGGACGACGACGTCGAGGCCGCACCTCCCGACCGGTACGACGTGCTGCTCGCGCTGATGGACGCCTACCGCTGGTCGGCCGACCTGCCGCACCTGGTGGCCACGGTGGAACGCGCCATCGAGGTGGGCGAGCAGATGGGCGACCCCGAGGCGGTGGCCCGTGCCGCGGTCGCCACGTCACGGGACGGGTTGTGGCGCTCCGCCCCGCCCGGGCAGACGAACGAGACCGTGGTCTCGGCGCTGCGGGGCAGCCTGGACCGGCTCCCGCCGGAGGACGGCGAGCTGCGGTGCCTGACGATGCTCGCGCTGGGCAACGAGCTGTGGGCCCACTCGTCGTTCGAGGAACGGCGCGCGCTCTGCGACGAGGCGCTGGCCATGGCGCGCCGGATCGGTGACCCCGCCCTGAGGCTGTCCGCGGCCCAGATCGCGTTCGTGGCCCTCTGGCACGCCGACACGACCGAGGAGCGCCTCGGGCTGGCCACCGAGGCCCTGGAACTGGCGCGGACGCTCGGCAACGAGCGCGCCCTCGTGGTGTCGGCGACCCTGCGCACGGTCGTGCTCTGCGAGCTGGGCCGCCGCGAGGAGATGCTGGAGGCGATGGAGCTGACGCGCGCCGAGGCGCAGCGGCTGCGGATCTCCTACGCCGAGATGATCCTCGACGGGCTCGAGCTCCCGTGGCAGGCGATGGCGGGGCGATTCGACGTCTGTGAGGACCTCGCTGCCCGGATTCGCGACGTCGCCGGCCGCATCTCGCACGACCACGGCGAGGAGGTGCAGGCCGCGGCGGTGATCGCCGTCCGGCTCTGGGACGGGCACCCGCTCGATGCCGTGCCCGCGCTGGAGGCGCTCGACGCGGGCTACGACTTCTGGCCCACGCTCGCGGTGTTCCACCTGCGCGGTGGGGAGATCGAGCGTGCACGCGCCATGAAGGCCGAGCACCGCGACGACCTCGACCCGGGCGGGCAGTCCGCGCCGCTCAGCTGGGGCCACGCCGCGGAGCTGGCCCTCCAGCTCGACGACCCCGACCTCGCCGGGCGGTGCTACGGCCTGCTGGCGCCCAGTGCGGGCCAGAGCTGCGGCGCGGGCTCCAACCTCGCGAGCGGGCCGGTCGACGCCTACCTCGCGATGGCGGCCGCAGCGACCGGCGAGACCGAGATCGCCTCCCGGCACGCCGACACCGCGGCCGCCCTCGTCGTGCAGTGGGACCTCCCCCTGTTCGGGCGCTGGTTCGCCGACCTGCGGGAGAAGCACGGCTTCTGACCCGGACCTGCCGGCCCGCTCCGCTCAGGTGAGGTGGCGGAACGCCCGCCGGTCCTGCCGCTCGAACCGGCGGTGGGTCAGCCTCCAGACCACCCGCTGCGCCGCTCGCGCCCTGCGCAGCACGCCGCGGCGTACATCTTCGGGCACCTCGTGCAGGGCCCACGGCACCAGGGCCAGGAGCCGGCGGGGCTGCAGCGACTCGACGAAGCGGGCATCGACGGCCTCGAACTCCTCGGGCGTGAGGTGGCGCTGGAGGATGCGCATCGCCTCCCGCTCCTCGTGCGCGAGGTGGCGGCCCAGGCACTCGCGGGCCGCGCAGAGGCGCACGGCGAGGGCGGCGCGGTCGTCGGTCCGGGCGTGGCCGGCCGCGAGCCTCCGCAGCCCGGCCAGGCAGCTCGCCAGGAGCGGGTCGAGCTCGTCGTGCTCGGCCTCCATCGCGCGCAGGGTCTCCTGCTCGGCCGGGTCGGCCCTCTCCACCAGCGCCGGCCACAGCCAGGTGTCCTCGCCGTGGTGGTGATGGTGGAGCGCCTCGGCGAAGACCTCCCAGCGACGCAGCAGCGCGCGCCAGGTGGCGAGCTCGGTCACCGGGGTGCGGGGGACGGCCCGGGCCAGCGCCGCGAGGTCGCGCCGGAAGGCGTGGTGCATCAGGTACATCATCGACAGGTCGACGGGCCCCTCCGGGGCGTCGGCCTGTCCGGGAGGCGCAGCTGGCGCGGCCACGTGGCCTGCTGGTCGGCTCGGTCGGGCGTCGCGGTCATGGTGGGCTCCTCTGGGTCGAACGATCGTCAGGAGCACCGTGCGCCCGCCCTCTTGCACCCGGCTTGGGCCCGACTTGGAGCCCGAGCCGGTGTCCGAGCCGGTGTCCGAGCCGGTGTCTGGGTTGGTGTCTGAGTTGGTGGACGGTCATGAGGTGAGGTGGACTGCACGGGTGCCTGTGGTGTCCGCCGCGCGCAACGCGGTTGCGCTGACCTTCGCCCTCAACGGGTTCTGCTTCGCCGGCCTGGTGTCGCGGATCCCCGACGTGCGCACCGGGCTCCACCTCGACAACGGATCACTGGGGCTGCTGCTCCTCGCCATCGCGGCCGGGTCGGTGCTGGCGCTGCCGTCCAGCGGCCGGCTGATCGTGCGGCTCGGCGCGGCCGGCGTCGTACGGCTGGGGGGTCTGTCGGCCGCGGTCGGGCTGGTGACCTGCGCGGTCGGGGTGGCGGGCGTCGGCTCGGTCGCCGTGACCGCGGTGGGCTTCTTCGCCTACGGCGTCGGCATCGGGGTCTGGGACGTCGCGATGAACGTCGAGGGCGCCGAGGTGGAGCGCCGCCTCGGGCGCACGATCATGCCCCGGTTCCACGCAGGCTGGAGCTTCGGGAGCATCGCCGGCGCCGCCGTGGGCATCCCGATGGCGGCCCTGCACGCGCCGCTTCCCCTGCACCTGGGTGGGGCCGGAGTGCTGGCACTCGGCACCGTGTGGCTCCTCGGGCGCGCCTTCCTGCCGCCGACGGCGGAGCCCGAGACCGCGGGGGTCTCCCGTTCCGCCTGGCGCGAGCCACGGACCCTGGCGCTGGGCGTCATGGTCCTCGCCTTCGCCACCGTCGAGGGGTCGGCCAACGACTGGCTCTCGCTGGCGATCATCGACGGGTACGGCGCGCGGCACTGGGTCGGCGTCCTCGGCTTCTCGGTCTTCGTGACCGCGATGACGACCGGGCGTTTGCTGGGGCCGCTGGCGCTGGACCGCTGGGGCCGGGCCCCGGTGCTCTGGGCGACCTGCGCCGTCGCCGCGGTGGGCATCCTGCTGGTGGTCGCGGGCGGCGGCTGGCTCCTCGTCGGCCTCGGCGTCGTCGTGTGGGGGCTGGGTGCCTCCCTGGGCTTCCCCGTCGGGATGAGCGCCGCTGCCGACGACCCGGCGCGGGCCGCCGCGCGGGTCTCGGTCGTCTCGACGATCGGGTACGCCGCGTTCCTGGCCGGGCCGCCCCTGCTCGGTCAGCTGGGTGACCGGGTCGGCACGCTGGACTCCCTGCTCGCGGTGGCGGCGCTGATGGTCCCGGCCGCGCTGACCGTCGTCGCCGTGCGGCCCGCGCGGGTCGCGCCCGTCTCGGGTTTCGCGGAGACCTGACATGCCCTGGTGGCTTGTGCCGACCGTCCTCGGCCTGGGGTCCGTGGTCGGCGGCGCCCTGGTCGTCCGGCGGGGACGACGGATCGCCGCCGCCGGCGGCGACCGCGGCCAGGCGGTCCGGGGCGCGACGCTGATCGTGCTGGGGACGATGCTGGTGACCTCGGGGTGCACCGCGGCGGCCGTGGTCGGCATGCTCTCCTACGCGCTGAGGTGAGGCCACAGCACCTCGCCGAGTCGGCGCTCGTTGACACTCGGGTGGCGTCAACCTGCGCCGACTCGGCGTTGCGCGGCGTCAATCTGCGCCGAGTCGGCGTTGCGCGACTAGAGCACCTTCGACAGGAACGACCGCGTCCGCTCGTGCTGCGGGTTCGCCAGGACCTCGGCCGGGTCGCCCTCCTCGACGATGACGCCGTCGTCCATGAAGACGAGCTTGTCGCCGACCTCCCGGGCGAAGCCCATCTCGTGGGTCACGACCATCATCGTCATGCCCTCGGAGGCGAGCTTCTTCATCACGGCCAGCACGTCGCCCACCAGCTCGGGGTCGAGCGCCGACGTCGGCTCGTCGAAGAGCATCATGTCGGGATCCATGGACAGGGCCCGGGCGATGGCCACGCGCTGCTGCTGCCCGCCGGACAGGTGCGCCGGGTAGGCGTCCTCCTTGCCGGCGAGGCCGACCTTGGCCAGGTTCGCCCGGGCCACCTCGACCGCCTCGTCCTTGCTGCGCCCGCGCACCCGCTGCTGGGCGATGCACAGGTTGCGCATCACGTTCATGTGCGGGAACAGGTTGAAGGACTGGAAGACGATGCCGATCCTGCTGCGCACTTGGTCGAGGTCGGTCTCGGGGTCGGTGATGTCGACGCCCTCGACCCAGATCGTCCCCGAGGTCGGGTCCTCGAGGCGGTTGACGCAGCGCAGCAGCGTCGACTTGCCCGACCCCGACGGGCCGATCACGCACACCACCTGGCCGTGGTCGACGTGGAAGTCGATGCCCTTGAGCACCTCGTTCTCGCCGAAGTACTTGTGCAGGTCGCGCACCTCGATGGCTCGCCCGGACGTCTGCTGGGGGACCGTCATGTCGTCACCGGGCCCTCTGCTGACGCTTCTCGAGCAACGCGACCAGGCGCGTCAGCGGCAGCGTGATGATCAGGTAGAGGATGGCGGCCTGGATCAGGCTCGTGGACGTGCCCGCCGTCGGCCCGGAGGTGGTGAGGTCGCGAGCGACGCTGGTCAGCTCGCGCTGGCCGACCTGGACACCGATCACGAACAGCAGCGCCGTGTCCTTGATCAGCAGCACGAACTCGTTGGTGAGCGGCGGGATGACGATGCGCAGGGCCTGGGGGAGCACCACCGAGAGCGTGGTCCGTCCGGCGCTCATGCCCAGCGACCTGGCCGCCTCGGTCTGCCCCTTGGGCACCGCCTGGATGCCGGCGCGCAGGGTCTCGGCCATGTAGGCGCCCGCCACCAGGATGAGCCCGATCAGGCCGGCACCCACGAGGCCGCCCGGAGGTTGCCAGTTGAAGGCGATCGGGACGCCGAACGCCATCACCAGGATGACGATCAGCGCCGGGAGCCCGCGGAAGAACTCGATGTAGCCCGTCGCCAGCCACCGGTACGGCGCGACCGGCGACAGCTTCATCAGGGCGAGGAAGATCGCCAGTCCGAAGCCGAAGACGAAGGCGACGAGCGTGTAGACGATCGTGTTCTTGACGCCGATCGTGATGAGGTCGCCCCAGTTGCCGCCACGCTTCCAGCCTGCGGGGTCGAAGAAGTTCGCCTTGACGGCGCTCCAGTCGATGAGTGCCCCCGCGAGGACGACGGCGAGGACGAGGACGGCGTAGAGGATCGCGTCGGTGAGCTTGCGCTTGGTGGTGCGCTTCACGAGCCAACCCTCCGGGACTCCGCCGAGGCCTGCTGCGCCGTCAGCTGGGCGAGAAGTACTTGTTGTAGAGCTGGTCGTAGGTGCCGTTGCTGCGCATCTTCTTCAGCTGCGCGTTGACGTCGTTGACCAGCGCGGTGTTCCCCTTCTTGATGGCGATGCCGTACTGCTCGTTGGTGGAGTAGGTCTGGACGATGGTGAAGCCACCGTCCTGCTGGTGGTTCAGGTTCACCGGCAGGTCCTGGAGCAGCGCGTCGACCTGCCCCGCCTTGATCGCCTGGTACATCTCCGCGTCGCTCGGGAAGCTCACGATGTCCGCGCCGGTGGCGTTCTCCTCGGCATAGGTCTTGCCGGTGGTTCCCTGCTGGACGCCGACCTTCTTGCCGGAGAGGTCGTTGATGCTCTTGATGTCGGAGCCGTTCGGGACCAGGAGCGACTGCTTCGAGTCGTAGTAGCCGTCGCTGAAGTCGAGGTTCTGCTTGCGGTCCGGGGTGATCGTCATCGCGCTGGCCACGATGTCGCACTGGCCGGAGTTCAGCGCCAGGCCGCTCTGCAGCGGGTCGAACGCGGAGTCCTTGACCACCAGCTTGAGGTTCATGCCCTTGGCGATCTCGGAGATGATGTCGATGTCGAACCCCTTGAACCCGGTGGGGGAGGACTTGTCGAAGTCCTCGAACGGCGGGTAGGGGACGTCGGAGCAGTCGGTGAGGGTGCCCGACGTGATCAGCTTGGCCCCGCTGGACGTGGTGCTGCCGCCCCCTCCGCCACACGCGGAGAGCGACAGACCGAGCAGGGAGGCGGCCAGGACGACCGCGGTGCGGCGTGCCTTCATGCCGTCACGCTAGGCCCGAAGAACCCCGTGCGCCTCGTCCGGAGCGGGCGATGGGGCTACCCCGTTCTGGGTACGGGCGCCGGGGTCAGCGCTCCCCGCCGGGCACCCACAGCACGTCGCCGGCCGCGCGGTTGGCGTGGCGGGCCAGGATGAACAGCAGGTCGGAGAGCCGGTTGAGGTAGGTGATCGCCAGCTCGTTCATGGTCTCGGCGTGCTCGCCGTAGGCCGCCCACGCGGACCGCTCCGCACGGCGTACGACGGTGCGCGCGACGTGGAGCAGGGCGGCACCGGGGGTGCCGCCGTTGAGGATGAAGGACCGCAGGTTGGGCAGCTCGGCGTTGTAGTGGTCGCACCACTGCTCGAGCCGGTCGACGTACTCCTGCTCGATGCGCAGCGGGGGGAACTCCGGGTTCTCCACGACCGGGGTGCAGAAGTCCGCGCCCACGTCGAAGAGGTCGTTCTGGATCCGGGTCAGCACCGCGACCACGTCCTCCTCGAGGTCCCCCTGCGCCAGGGCCACCCCGAGGTGCGCGTTGGCCTCGTCGACGTCGGCGTAGGCGTGCAGGCGCAGGTCGTTCTTGGTGGTGGTGCTCATGTCGCCCAGGCGGGTCTCGCCGTGGTCGCCGGTGCGCGTGTAGATCCGGGTGAGGTTGACCATGAGGGGAGAGTAGACGCCTCCCGAGCGACCGCGAACTTTTCGGGATCTTCAGGCAACCCAACCGGGGTGAGCAGCGTCATAGTGGGTACAGAGAGGACATCGACGGGGAGAAGCCGGGGTATCTCTGGCCCTGGGGGAACGGCGACAGACGATGGACATCATGACCGACGGTCCGACGCTCGTGCTCAGCGGGGACTTCGACGTGCGCAGCACCTGGCGGGTGCGCCAGGCACTCTACGACCACCTCGAGGGCCACGACGAGGACGTGGTCGTCGACCTCACCGACGTCGACAGCGTCGACGTCACTGCACTGAAGGTGCTCGCCGTAGCGACCCGCGAGGCGAGCCGTGCCGGACACCACCTCACCCTGCGCGGCTGCGGGCCCGCGGTGCGCCGCCTGCTGCACCTCTCGCACCTGATCCGCGTCGTCGAGGTCGAACGGGTCGCCCGGTCCGCGTGAGGCCGGTCCGCGTGAGTCCCGGCAACGTGTCGGACATCCCACACCGAGGACCGGTTACCTCCGAGTAGTTCTCGTCCTACGCTCGGACCATGACCGAGACGGACCGTCCCGCCAAAGACCGCCCCTGGGTGATGCGCACCTACGCCGGCCACTCGACGGCCGCGGCGTCCAACGAGCTGTACCGCACCAACCTCGCCAAGGGGCAGACCGGCCTCTCGGTCGCCTTCGACCTGCCGACCCAGACCGGCTACGACCCCGACTCGCCGCTCGCGCGCGGCGAGGTCGGCAAGGTGGGCGTCCCGGTGCCGCACCTCGGGGAGATGCGTCGCCTCTTCGAGGACATCCCGCTGGTCGAGATGAACACCTCCATGACGATCAACGCCACCGCGATGTGGCTGCTGGCGCTCTACCAGGTCGTGGCCGAGGAGCAGAACCCCGACCTGGCCCCCGGGGAGGTCGCGGCGAAGCTGGCCGGCACCACCCAGAACGACATCATCAAGGAGTACCTCTCCCGCGGGACCTACGCCTTCCCGCCCGAGCACTCCATGAGGCTGATCGGCGACATGATCGCCTACACGGTCCACCGGATCCCCAAGTGGAACCCGATCAACATCTGCAGCTACCACCTGCAGGAGGCCGGGGCCACGCCGACGCAGGAGCTCGCCTACTCCCTGTGCACCGCGATCGCGGTCCTCGACCAGGTCAAGGCGTCCGGCCAGGTCTCCGAGGACGACTTCGAGAAGGTCGTCGGCCGGATCTCCTTCTTCGTCAACGCCGGGGTCCGGTTCATCGAGGAGATGTGCAAGATGCGCGCCTTCGTCGAGCTGTGGGACGAGATCACCCGCGAGCGGTACGGCGTGCAGGACCCGAAGATGCGGCGGTTCCGGTACGGCGTCCAGGTGAACTCACTCGGCCTGACCGAGGCCCAGCCCGAGAACAACGTCCAGCGGATCGTGCTGGAGATGCTCGGCGTGACCCTCTCCAAGGGGGCCCGTGCGCGGGCGGTCCAGCTGCCGGCGTGGAACGAGGCGCTCGGCCTGCCCCGGCCCTGGGACCAGCAGTGGTCGCTGCGCCTGCAGCAGGTGCTCGCCTTCGAGTCCGACCTCCTGGAGTACGACGACATCTTCGACGGCTCCCCGGTCATCCAGAAGAAGGTGACCGAGCTCGTCGAGGGCGCCCGTGCCGAGATCGACCGCGTCCAGGCCATGGGCGGTGCCATCGCCGCCGTGGACTCCGGCTACATGAAGCAGGAGCTCGTCTCCGCGCACGCAGCCCGGCGGGCCCGGATCGAGTCCGGCGAGGAGAAGATCGTCGGGGTCAACATCTACGAGACCACCGCGCCCTCGCCGCTGACCGCCGACCTCGACCGCCATCCAGACCGCGGATCCGGCGGCCGAGCAGGCAGCGCTCGACAGCGTGGCGGCCTGGAAGGACCAGCGCGACGAGGCCGAGGTCGCCGACGCCCTGGCGAAGCTGGCCGAGGCGGCCAAGACCGACGCCAACCTGATGGGTCCCACCCTGGTCGCCGCCCGCGCCGGGGCCACGACCGGCGAGTGGGCGGGCGCCCTGCGCGAGGTCTTCGGCGAGTTCCGCGCCCCCACCGGGGTCAGCGGTGCCGTCGGCGTCTCCGAGGCGATCGGGGAGGCGGGCGCCGAGCTCGCGGCCGTCCGCGAGAAGGTCAGGGCCACCGGGGACGAGCTCGCCGGGAACAAGGGCGGCCGGCTGCGGCTGCTCGTCGGGAAGCCCGGCCTCGACGGCCACTCCAACGGCGCCGAGCAGGTCGCGGTCCGCGCCCGCGACGCCGGCTTCGAGGTCATCTACCAGGGCATCCGCCTCACTCCGGAGCAGATCGTCTCGGCCGCGGTGGCCGAGGACGTGCACTGCGTCGGCCTCTCGATCCTGTCCGGGTCCCACATGGAGCTGGTGCCCGCGGTCCTCGACGGCCTGCGCGAGGCGGGTCTCGGAGACGTCCCGGTCATCGTGGGCGGCATCATCCCCGACTCCGACGGGCGCCGCCTCCGCGAGCTGGGCGTGGCCGCGGTCTTCACGCCCAAGGACTTCGGGCTCACCGAGATCATGGGCGGCATCGTCGACGTGATCCGTCGCGCCAACGACCTGGACTGAGCCCGGGCCGCTAGCGTCGGGGGATGAGCTCGCTCCAGTGCCCGGCACGGGTCTTCGTCGCGCGCCACGGTGAGGCGGCGTACGAGACCGAGCTCGTCACCGACGACGGCGGCAGCCTCACCCCTGACGGTCGTGAGCAGGCGCGGCGTCTGGCCGAGCGGCTGCGTGACGCCCGGATCTCTCGGGTCTGGACGAGCTCGATGTCGCGGGCGGTGCAGACGGCCGAGATCGTGGCCGCCGAGCTGGGGGTGGACGTGCTGGTCCGCGAGGGTCTGCGTGAGTACGCCGTGGGGGACCTGGCCGGCACCACGCTGAACGAGCGTGCGTACGCGGGCGCGGCGTTCGACGCGTGGCTGGGTGGCGACCCCGAGGCGCAGATCCCGGGCGGGGACCGCATCGACGAGTTCGTCGCGCGCGTCACCGGCTCGCTGGAGGAGGTGGCCGACCAGCACCCGGCGAGGCGGTCCTGGTCGTCAGCCACGGCGGCGCCATCCTGGCCGCGCTGCCACCGCTGGTCGGGATCCCGCCGGAGCGGGTCCGCGGGCTGACGCTGCCCAACTGCGGCGTGATCGAGGTGGAGGCGGACGCCGACGGGTGGCGCCTGGTCCGCTGGGACGGCGACGGAGCCTGATCAGCCCAGTGTCAGCCCGGTATCAGCCCGGGAGGCCGGACAACCAGTCCAGCACGCGAGCCCGGGTCCGGGCCGCCGACCGCTCCAGCGGCAGCGCGCTGCCCGCGCCCCTGACGGTGTGCGACGTGACGCCGGTCGAGGACGTGTAGGACTGGCGCTGCTGCTTCACCGCGGTGCCGCGGTTGAGGGCGTCCCGCCCGCCGAAGAGCAGCAGCACCGGCGCCTCGACCTGACGGGCGGTGAGCGCCGACGTCGCGGCCATCTGGCCCAGGCTCAGCGAGTCCCCGCACGGGTGCTCGTCGCGACGGGCGAGGGCCGCCCGCTGGACGGAGCCCGGGGCGGTCCGGAAGAGCAGGCCGCGGTAGTCCTTGCCGCTGGTGCCGAACTTCACGTAGTCCTCACCGCTGGCGCAGGTGGCCGACTGGCGCGAGGCCTCGTCGACCGCGCGGGAGGAGGCGCCGCTGTCGGTCCACGACATCAGCACCAGCCCGTCCACGTCGTCGAAGGTCGCGGCCTCCACCTGGGCGATCGCGGCGCCCACCGAGTGACCCTGGACGACGACGTGCTCCGCCGCCGGGGTGCCCCGGGTGGAGTCACGGAAGTCGTAGCTGCCCGACCGCAGGTGCTGCACGACCTGGTGGAGCATGTCCGCCTGGGCTCCCAGGCAGGTGGCGTTGCCGTCGCCGAGCCTGCTGGCGCCGTACCCGAGGCGGTCGAGGACCAGCGAGGTCTCGCCGGACCGTGCGAGCCGGCCCGCGTAGTCGTACGCCGGGTGGCCGCGCAGGTGCCAGAACCACGAGCCGGTGGCGAGGTCGTGCACCAGCACGTTCAGGCGGGGGACGCTGGAGCCGAGCACCTCGCGACGCGGTCCGACCAGCTCGGCGCGGAGCACGTAGGACTTGTCGTCGGGCGCGCACGCCACGGGCGTCGCATTGGTGTTCTCGACGTGGAACACGACGTCCCGGCTGACCACCTCCGACCCGTGACCGGTGCCCGCCTCGGCGGGGGAGAGGGGGAGGAGCGTGAGGGCGCCGGCGAGGAGGGCGGCGGACCCGGCCAGCGAGGTCAGGGCGGTCGGGAACGGTCTGCGCACGAGGAGGGCTCCTTGTTGAATGCGTGTCAATAAGGCGACGACGTCAAGGATGCCATACCGGCGGTACGTGTCGCCGCCGCGGCAGGTGGGACGAAGGGTGCGGATGTGACCCGGGTTACGCAACCGTAGGACAGACTCTCACCCATGAGCAGGGTGATCGTGGCCGGCGCGGGCGTCGTCGGGCTGACCTGCGCGCTCCGGCTGCTCGAGGCCGGGCACCGCGTCGACGTGGTCGCCCGGGACCTGCCGCTGGAGACGACCTCGGCCGTCGCGGCGGCGATCTGGTACCCCTACCGGGCCCTGCCGCAGGACCGCGTCTCGGCCTGGGCGGCCACGTCGTACGCCGTCTTCGACGCCCTGGCCGCCCCCGAGGAGTACGCCGGGTCGCCCGAGGCCGGAGTGCGGATGGTGCGCGGCACGGAGGTCTTCGCGCGCCGCCAGCCCGACCCGTGGTGGCGTCCGGCGGTCCCGTCGCTCGACCGGGCGTCGCTGCTGCCGGAGGGCTACGTCGACGGCTGGACCTTCACCACCCCGATCGTCGAGATGCCGATCTACCTGCGGTGGCTGACCACACGCGTCGAGGAGCTCGGTGGCACGGTGACCCGGTTGAACCTCCGCGCGCTGCCGGAGGGGGCGGACGTGGTCGTCAACTGCTCGGGCCTCGGCGCCCGGCTGCTCGGTTCCGATCGGACCGTGGTGCCCGTCCGCGGCCAGGTCGTGTACCTCGAGCAGGTCGGGCTGGACCGGTGGTGGCTGGACGGCGCCGGACCGACCTACGTCGTGCCCCGCGAGCACGACATCGTCGTCGGCGGGACCGACCAGGAGGGTGACTGGAGCCGGACCCCCTCGCCGGAGAGCGCGACGGACATCATCGAGCGGGCGTCCCGGCTGGTGCCGGAGCTGCGCGGGGCGCCGGTGCTGCGGCACAAGGTCGGGCTGCGACCGGTGCGGCCGGCCGTCCGGCTCGAGCGCACCGGCCACGTCGTGCACTGCTACGGCCACGGCGGGGCGGGCGTCACCCTGAGCTGGGGGTGCGCCGACGAGGTGGTGGCACTCGTGTCGAACGGCTCGGAGGCATGATGGACGGCATGGCTGAGCCGACGTCGGGCCGCACGCTGGTGCTGCTCAGGCACGCCAAGTCGGACTGGTCGGGCGGCGAGCCCGACGTGCGGCGTCCGCTCGCGGAGCGGGGACGCCGGCAGGCCCCCGAGGCGGGCCGCTGGCTGGCCTCGAACGTCGGCGGCATCGACCTCGCGGTCGTCTCGCCCGCCACCCGCGCCCGCAGCACGTGGGACCTCGTGGCGGCCGAGCTCGAGGCGCCGCCGCAGGTCCGGGTGGACGAGCGGGTCTACGCCGCGGACGAGGAGGAGCTGCTCGAGGTCGTGCGCGGGTTGGACGCCGACCTCGGCGTCGTGGTCCTGGTGGCGCACAACCCGGGGCTGGAGGACCTCGCCGCGGAGCTGGTGGGGGAGTGGGTGCCGATGAAGACCTCGGCGCTCACCGTCCTCACGCTGACCGGCTCGTGGGCCGACGCCGGTCCGGGGGATGCGACGCTGCGCGCGTCGGGACGGCCGCCTGTAGGCCACGACGACGTCTGAGCGCGGCGGCCTCAGAGCCGGACGACGCCCACGACCGCGGACGGCGGGATGGCGCCGTAGACGTGAGGGAACGTCTCGGTCATGCCGGGCGCCGGCACCTCCTCGACGACGGGCACGGCGAGCAGGTCGGTGTCGATCTCCAGCAGCACCAGGGGCTCGGTCACCTCGCTGTAGAACGCAGCCCGTACGCCCTCCCACTGGTCGGCCCGGCTGGCGTGGATGTAGCCCTCCTGCTCGAGCGTCACGCCCAGGGTCGAGGTCGTGTAGGCGCCGGACTGCTGCGCCGAGTCCCAGTCGCTCAGGGTCGCGATGTGGAAGATCCGCATGCTCACTTCTCCCAGACCGACACGTGGCTCGGGCTCTCGCTCGTGAACGGCGACCGGTCCCAGCCGGCCCAGCGCTCACGCAGCCGCAGGCCCGCGATCCGGGCCATCAGGTCCAGCTCCGCGGGCCAGACGTAGCGGAACGGCACCGAGTTCCGCCGGTAGGTGGTGCCGTCGAAGGTGTAGTGGTGGGAGAAGAGCCGCTGCGTGGCGACGTCGTACTCGTCGAAGCCCAGGTGGGTCTCGGTGTGGTCGAAGGTGCGGAACACCTCGCCCGGTGGCAGCCGCTGCAGGATGGGCATGCCGGTCTCGACCACGAAGCAGCCGCCGGGCTCCAGGTGGGCGGCGGCGTTCTCGAAGCACCGCACCTGGTCGTCCTGGGTGAGCAGGTTCATGATCGTGTTGAACACGAGGTAGACGAGCCCGAACCTGCCGGCCACCCGGGTGGATGTCATGTCCCCGATCGTCACGTCGATGCACTCCGCGCCGGGCTTCACCCGCAGCTGCTCGACCATGGCCGCGGAGAGCTCGATCCCGCTGACCCGCACTCCGCGGGCGCTCAGCGGCAGGGCGACGCGCCCGGTGCCGATCGCGAGCTCCAGGGCGGGCCGGCCGCCGGCGAGGCCGACGAGGAAGTCCGCCGTCGGGTCCAGGACCTCCGGCGCGAACATCCGGTCCTCGGAGCGGTCGTACTGCTCGGCGACGACGCCGTCGAAGTAGTTGTGGCGCATCCGGCCATCGTGGTGGGCGCTGGCCCCCGAGGGCCACCGGTTATCGGTCAGAAGAGCCGGTGCTCGGAGTCGTCGATGCCCCGCAGCGCGTCGTAGTCGACGACGGCGCAGGCGATCCCGCGGTCGGTGGCCAGGACCCGGGCCTGGGGCTTGATCTCCTGGGCGGCGAAGATGCCGCGCACCGGACCCTTGGCGGTGAGCAGCGGCTCGCGGTTGAGCAGCTCGAGATAGCGGGTCAGCTGCTCGACCCCGTCGATCTCGCCGCGGCGCTTGATCTCGACCGCCACGCTGAGCCCCTCTGCGTCACGGCACATCAGGTCGACCGGGCCGATCGCCGTCGGGAACTCCCGACGGACCAGCGTGAGCCCGGGGGAGAGGGTCGCGGGATGCTCGGCCAGCAGGGCCTGGAGGTGCTTCTCGACGCCGTCCTTCTGCAGGCCCGGGTCGAGCCCGAGGTCGTGGGAGGAGTCGTGGTGGACCTCCTCGAGCAGGATGCGCAGGGTGTCATCCGGCCCCTTCGACGTGCCCCGACTCGTGACCGTCCACTCGACGGTGCCGTCCTCGGTGACGCCCTCGCGGAGCGTGCACGGCGGCGACATCCAGTTCAGCGGCTTGTACGAGCCGCCGTCGGAGTGCACGAGCACCGACCCGTCGGCCTTGATCATCAGCACCCGCGTGGCCATGGGGAGGTGCGCCGTCAGGCGTCCCGCGTAGTCGACCTGGCAGCGCGCAACGACGAGTCTCACGGGCGAGGAATCTACAGTGGTCGCCATGTCCGTCCTGCCCGGCGTCGCCATCCGCGCGGCCCGACCCTCCGACCTGCGCCACCTCGCGGCGGTCGAGGACTCCGGTGGGGCGCTGTTCACCGAGTACTTCGGGGAGGCCACGGCCCCGGTGCTGCTCGGCCCCGCCCGGTCCGGCCTCGACCGGGACCTCGAGCCCGGGTTCCTGCTCGTCGCCGTCGCCGGCGGCCGGATCGTCGGGTTCGTGCACGTCCTCCACCTCGACGGCCAGGCCCACCTCGAGCAGCTGTCCGTGCTGCCCGAGCACGGTCGTCGCGGGATCGGCGGTGCCCTGGTCCGTGCCGCGATGGAGGAGGCCCGCTGGTCGGGGTACGACGCGATGTCGCTGTGCACCTACCGGGACGTCCCGTGGAACGGCCCGTTCTACGCCCGCCTCGGGTTCGCCGAGGTCGAGCGGCTCTCGGCGTACCAGCAACGGCTGCGGGACCACGAGAACGCGCTCGGGCTGGAGGCCAACGGTGCGCGCGTCGTGATGTCCCGGCGGCTCTCCCGACACTGAGGCCACACAAGTTACCGACGGGTGAACTTACTCACGATGCGCCCCCGAAGTGGCGCATGACACGATGCGCAGCATGACCAGCAGCTCTGTCGAGTCCCCCCGTGAGTTCCGCACCATCGGCGTCGTCGGCCTGGGCACCATGGGTGCCGGCATCGCCGAGGTCTTCGCCCGCAACGGCCTGTCCGTCAAGGGCGTCGAGATCAGCGAGGACGCGGTGGCCCGCGGCCGCCAGCACCTCGAGCACTCCACGGCGCGCGCGGTCAAGCGCGGCAAGATCACCGAGGCCGAGCAGGCCGAGATCCTGGGCCGGATCACGCTCACGACCGAGATGAAGGACCTCGCGGACGCCGACTTCGTGGTCGAGGCCGTGGTGGAGTCGCTCGAGGTCAAGAAGGGGATCTTCCGCGAGCTGGAGGCGATCGTCGCGCCGTCGGCCATCCTCGCGACGAACACCTCCTCGCTGTCGGTCACGGAGATCTCGACGGCCAACGCGCACCCGGGTCGGGTCGTGGGCGTGCACTTCTTCAACCCGGCGCCCGTGCAGAACCTCGTCGAGATCGTGCGCACGGTGGTCACCGAGCCGTCGGTCCTCGACGACGTGACCGCGCTCGTGGAGCGGCTCGGGAAGAACCCCGTGGTGTGCGGCGACAAGGCCGGCTTCATCGCCAACACGCTGCTGTTCGGCTACCTCAACCACGCCGTCGCGATGTACGAGGGCCGCTACGCCTCGCGGGAGGACATCGACGCCGCGATGCGCTTCGGCTGCGGCTACCCGATGGGGCCGCTGGCGCTGCTCGACCTGATCGGCCTCGACACGGCGTACGAGATCCTGGACACGATGTACAAGCAGGGTCGCGACCGGCTGCACGCGCCGGCGCCGCTGCTCAAGCAGTACGTCACGGCTGGCCTGCTCGGCCGCAAGTCCGGCCGCGGCTTCTACACCTACGAGGCGCCCGACAGCCCGATCGTGGTCGCCGACGCGCAGACCCCGAGCGAGTCCGACAAGCCGCAGCTGCGCCACGACATCGGGCTCGTCGGCGTGGTCGGCACCGGCACGATGGCCAGCGGCATCGTCGAGGTCTTCGCCAAGGCGGGGTACGACGTGCTGTTCGTCGGTCGCTCGCAGGACAAGGTGGACGGCGTGGTCGCCACCATCACGCGGAACTTCGACAAGCAGATCCAGCGCGGCAAGGCGACGGAGGAGGTCAAGGCCGAGGTGCTCGGTCGCGTCCGCGGGACGACCTCCCTGGACGACCTCGCGACCGTGGACCTCGTCGTGGAGGCGATCGCCGAGGACCTCAACGTCAAGACCACGCTGTTCGAGAACCTCGACGAGATCTGCAAGCAGGGCGCGATCCTGGCGACCACGACCTCGAGCCTGCCGATCATCGAGATGGCCCGGGTGACCAAGCGCCCCCAGGACGTCATCGGCATGCACTTCTTCAACCCCGCCGCGATCATGAAGCTGGTGGAGGTCGTCTCGACCGTCACCACCTCCGACGAGGTCACCGAGACCACGCGCGCCCTGTGCGAGCGGATCGGCAAGGTGGCCGTCTCCTGCGGTGACCGCGCCGGCTTCATCGTGAACGCGCTGCTGTTCCCCTACCTCAACGACGCGGTGAAGATGCTGGAGGCGCACTACGCCACGGCCGACGACATCGACGTCGCGATGAAGCAGGGCTGTGCGCTGCCGATGGGCCCCTTCGAGCTGCTCGACGTGGTGGGCAACGACGTCTCGCTGGCGATCCAGCGCGAGCTCTACCTCGAGTTCCGCGAGCCGGGCTTCGCGCCCGCGCCGCTGCTCGAGCACCTGGTGACCGCCGGCTACCTCGGTCGCAAGACCGGGCGGGGCTTCCGGGACTACAGCCGCCGCTGATCGGTTCCGGCCACCCGCTCACCCAGCGGGCGTTGGCAGGAAATCGATGCAACCCGACATTCCTGCCACTGGTCGACGTCGCGCAGGCGTTCGAGCATGGACGCATGTCGATCCTGCAGCCACGCCATCGCGGCCGCACGACCGCTGGTCACGCCTGCTGGCCCGCGTCCGAGAGGCCCACGCCACCCAGGTAGAGCTCCACGAGCGCGTGCTGCTGCGCAACAGCCCGTGGCTGGAGGACCTGCTCCACGGTCGTGGGACGGCGAGGACTGGCAGCTGCACGGACGCCTCCTCCCGCCCGCCGGAACCTCGCCGAGCATCACGCGCAGTGGCTGGTGCCCGGGGCTGGGCTGAACTCGTCTCGACACCGGGAGGATTGTTCGGCCCGAGTGTGGGTAACGTCTCCTCGCAGAGCGCATGCGCCGGCGCAAGCGCAGAGCCTGAATCTGGGAGGAAGACTCATGGCTGTCGAGACAGGACGCATCACCACGGACATCCGGCGAGGTTGGACCGGTTGCCCTGGGCCAGATGGCACTGGATGGTCGTGATCGGGCTCGGGACCGTCTGGATCCTGGACGGGCTCGAGGTGACCATCGTCGATCGATGTCCGACGCGCTGGCCAACCCGACGACCGGCCTGGGCATGAGCAGCTTCCAGGTCGGCATGGCCGGGGCGGTCTACGTCGCCGGCGCCTGCCTCGGTGCGCTGTTTTCGGCCAGCTCACCGACCGGCTCGGCCGCAAGAAGCTCTTCCTGCTGACCCTGGCGGTCTACACCGTCGCGACGGTCCTCACGGCGTTCTCGATGAACGTCATGTGGTACTTCGGCGCCCGCTTCCTCACCGGTGCCGGCATCGGCGGTGAGTACGCCGCATCAACTCCGCGATCGACGAGCTGATCCCGGCGAAGTACCGGCCGCCGCGTCGACGTGGCCATCAAACGGCTCCTTCTGGGTCGGTGCCGCCGGTGGCGCGCTGCTGACCATCCCACTGCTCGACCCCACGGTCAAACCAGGCCTGGGGCTGGCGGCTCGCCTTCGGCCTGGGTGCGATCCTCGCGATCGGCATCCTGCTCGTGCGCCGCAACGTGCCGGAGAGCCCGCGCTGGCTGTTCATCCACGGCCGCGAGGACGAGGCCGAGGAGATCGTCCGCGACATCGAGGGGACGGTGTCCCGCGAGTCCGGCAAGACCCTGCACGACGTCTCGGACACGATCACCATCCGCCAGCGCAAGGCGATCGGGATCGGCCTGATCGCCAAGACCGTGTTCACGATGTATCCCAAGCGGACCGTGCTGTGCTTCTCGCTCTTCGTGGGCCAGGCGTTCCTCTACAACGCGTTCTTCTTCACCTACGGCGACACGTTGACGACGTTCATGGGCGTCAAGCAGACCGGCTGGTACATCGCGGTCTTCGCGGTCAGCAACTTCCTGGGCGCGCTGCTGCTGAGCCGGCTATTCGACAGCGTCGGCCGGGTCAAGATGATCACCGCCACCTACGTGCTCTCGGGTGCGCTGCTGGGCGTCACGGGGTTCTTCCTCGGCAGCTTCAACGCCCAGACGCTCACCCTGATGGGCGCGATCATCTTCTTCATGGCCTCGGCCGGCGCCAGCGCGGCCTACCTCACCGCGAGCGAGGTCTTCCCGATGGAGACCCGGGCTCTGTGCATCGCGTTCTTCTACGCCATCGGCACCGCGGCCGGCGGCATCTCGGGCCCGCTCTTCTTCGGCTACCTCATCGACCAGGCCGCAGCCAGCATGGACATCACCCAGATCGCGGTCGGCTACTACATCGGTGCCGCGCTCATGATCGGGGGCGGTCTCGTCGAGGCGTTCCTCGGCGTCAAGGCCGAGGGCCAGTCGCTCGAGAGCATCGCCCAGCCGTTGACGGCCGAGGACGCGTCGACCGATTCCGGCAGTGGCGGCCGCACCGCCCGCAACCCGCCTGAGGAGGAGCTCGTCATGCCCATGCCACCCCCCAAGCCCTCGGTCGAGGGTCACCGGGACCGCCACGTCGCCCACGAGATGGCCCAGATCGTCCGGGCGCTGAGCGTCAACGGCCCCCAGCACCCCGCCGACCTAGCACGGCTGCTCGGCGTCGAGTACTGGGAGCCGGGACGGTTCGAGAAGGCCCTGGCCTTCGCGGTCACAGACGGCGTCGTCCACCGCAGCGCGGACGGCACCGTGGCGACGAGCTCGGTCCAGGTCTAGGGCGCGGGTCGCCAGGGCTTGAGCCAGTCGGTCTCCGGCCAGCCCTCGCGGCCCGCGACCAGCTCGTACATCGTCGCCCCGTCGACGGCTTCACGGACGATGTCGGCGTGACCGGCGTGCCGGGCCAGCTCCTCGATCAGGTGGAACCACACCCAGCGCACCGACCAACCCTCGATGTCCGTCGGGTTCCACGGCGCCGGCGGGACCGGGACCGTGGTGTCCAGGTCGAGATCCGCCACGGCACGGAGCACCTGCGCGCAGACGTCGTCGTACGCCGCCATCGCGGCTGCGAGCGTGTCGTGCGGGTGCCAGGTCCAGCCGTCCTGGTGGGCGGCGTACTTCTGCTCCATGGTCCGGTCGTCCTGCGGCCGGTCGGGGGCGGCCAGGGCCACGGCGAGCCAGTGCCCCTGGGTCTGGGTGACGTGCTTGACCAGCGAGCCGATGGTGAGCGTGCTCGGCGACGAGGCGGCGGGAGGCCTGGCCGTCGGTGAGTCCGAAGGCGGCGCAGCGGAACGCGTCCTGCTGCTGGACGAGGTAGGCGGTGAGCGCCGAGCGCTCGTCGGTCACGGGCGGGGCCTGGGCGGGCATGTCAGGAGTCCTTCCGGTGGGTGTGCAGGTAGAGGTCGCGGAGCAGGCACATCTCGGCGCCGTGGTGGATGACCTCGCGGTTGATGTGCAGGACCAGCGTGGCCAGGGAGACGTCGGCAAACGGTCCCTCGGCGGGGCCGCAGGGCTCGAGCAGCCCTTCCTCGCCGAGCGACCGAACCCCCGCGCACCAGCGGGCGTGCTCCTCGTCGAGCTGGGCCAGCGCCTCGCGCGCGGTGCCGGCGTAGGTCCAGCTCTCGTAGTCGGTCGCCTCCCGTCCGAAGTGGGAGGCGGAGCGCATGGCGAGGCAGCCGACGGTCACGTGCGCCATCCGCCAGGCGATCGTCGTCATCGGCGCGGGCTGGGGCTGGGGGAACGCGAAGTCGATGGTGAAGTCTCCCTGTCCGCCCTGGATCTGCGCCGTCGAGGAACCTCGGGGCGCGATGTTCCAGGCGCCGGGCGTCGGCTCCCAGAGGTACTCCTCGTCGCTGAGCCCCTCGAGCCGGGGCCGCAGCGTGTGGGTCCAGTGCCATTCGAGCTGGTCGAGGAGGAGGGAGTTCCAGTCGGTCACGGTTGTCGTCGTCATGCCGACAGTCTGGCGCCGAACTAGGACAGTATCGGTCCGCTACGTCTGACACGATGGGCACATGTCCGAGAGCGGCACGACCGAGAGGGTGCTCCGCCTGCTCGCCCTCCTGCAGCAACGTCCGGTGTGGAGCGGCACCGAGCTGGCCGAGCGCCTGGGGGTGACGACGCGCAGCGTCCGGCGCGACGTGGAGCGACTGCGCAACCTCGGCTACCCGGTCAACGCGACCCAGGGTGCGGCGGGCGGCTACCGGCTCGGTGCCGGCAAGGCGCTGCCACCGTTGCTGCTCGACGACGAGGAGGCGATCGCGACGGCGGTGTCACTCCGGCTCGCGGCCGGGGGCACGGTGGCCGGGGCGAGCGAGGCGGCGGTGCGCACCCTCGCGAAGCTCGACCAGGTGCTGCCCGCGCGGTTGCGCGCGGAGGTCCGCGCCCTGCACGGTGCGATCGTGACGCTCGAGGGCGGGCGGATCGAGGTCGACGCCGACGCGCTTCTGGCGCTCGCCCGGGCGACGCGCGACACGGTGCGGGTCGAGCTCGGCTACACCTCGCTGCGCGGCGAGGTGACCGCGCGACGGGTCGAGCCCTACCAGCTGGTGGCGACCGGTCGCCGGTGGTACCTCATGGCCTGGGACCTCGACCGCGAGGACTGGCGGACCTTCCGGCTCGATCGGATGCACGACGTGCGGCCCACCACGTGGCGGTTCTCCCGGCGTGAGCACCCCGACCCGGCGACGTTCGTCCAGCGGGCGGTCACGACGGCGAGCTATCCCGTGCAGGCGCGGATCCGGGTGCATGCGCCGTACGACGACGTCGTCTCGCGCACCACGCCGGCGAGCGCGACCGTCGAGCGCGAGTCGGCGTCGACGTGCGTGCTGGTGGCGGGCTCGCAGAGCGTCTACTCGCTGACGCTGCACGTCGGGATGCTCGGTTGGGACTTCGAGGTGCTCGAACCGCCCGAGCTGCGGGACGCCGTCGCGGAGCTCGGCGCCCGGTTCACCCGCGCCTCCGTATCCTGACCCCATGGGATGGGTCGTTCTGCTGCTCCTGGTCGCCGTGGTGGCCGCCGTCGTCGTCTCCGGCCGCCGGAGCAAGGAGCGCGCCCTCGCGCAGCGGCAGGCCGAGCTCGAGCCGGTCAAGAAGTTCGCCTTCGAGGACATCACCGCGCTCGGCGAGGAGCTGCAGTCCCTCGACCTCGACCTCGCCGGCCGCGAGCTGGACCCCGGCGCCAACGCCGACTACCAGCGCGCCCTGGATGCCTACGAGTCGGCCAAGACCGCGGGCGACCGGATCGCCCAGCCCGACGACATCCGCCACGTGACGGAGATCCTCGAGGACGGGCGCTACGCCATGGCCTGCGTGCGGGCCCGCGTCGACGGGCAGCCGTTGCCGACCCGCCGTCCGCCGTGCTTCTTCGACCCCGTCACGGCCTGTCCGTGACCGACGTGCCGTACGCCCCGCCCGGCGGCACGGTGCGCGACGTCCCGGCCTGCGCGCTCGACGCCGAGCGGGTCCGCGCCGGTGCCGACCCCGACATCCGCAAGGTGATGGTCGGCTCGCAGCGCGTGCCCTACTGGGAGGGCGGTCGCGCCTACCAGCCGTACGCCGCGGGCTACTTCGGCCGCACCGGTGTCATGGACATGATGTTCATGGGCATGATGTTCGGCGGGCTGGGCGGCTTCGACGCGCTCGGTGACGGTCTCGGCGCCCTCGGGGACGGGGTCGGTGACGGCATCGACGCGATCGGTGACGGCGTGGGTGACATGTTCGGCGACATCGGGGACATGTTCGACTTCTAGGATGCGCGGGTGTCCTCCCGGGTCCTCGCTCCGCTCCTCACCCTGCTCGTGCTGCTCGCCGGGGCTCCGGCGTACGCCCAGCCGCAGGGCCGGCCCCGGGTCCAGCCCCAGGTCGAGCCACTGCCGGTCGGCACCGACGTCGACTACCAGCTCGGCGGCAACCGTGCGGTGCCGCGGCACGTCGGCATCGTGGTGCGCGACCGCAACGCCGCGCCGACCGGGGACCGCTACGACGTGTGCTACGTCAACGGCTTCCAGACCCAGGCCGACGAGCGGCGGTTCTGGCACCGTCACTGGGGCCTGGTCCTCAAGCAGGACGGGAAGCCCGTCGTGGACGAGGCGTGGGGCGAGTGGCTGCTCGACCTGCGCACCAGCGCCAAGCGAGAGCACCTCGCCCGCATCGTCGGCCGCTGGACGCAGGGCTGTGCCGACGACGGCTTCGACGCGGTCGAGCTCGACAACCTGGACTCGTTCACGCGCAGCCACCGGTTGCTGACCGGCAGGAGGCGGTGGCCTACGCCCGCCTGCTCGTGCGCCGGGCCCACGACGCCGGTCTGGCCGTCGGCCAGAAGAACCTCGCCGGCTTCGACGGGACGAAGGTCAGCTACGACTTCGCCGTGGCCGAGGAGTGCGGCCGCTACCGCGAGTGCGCGTCGTACGTCCGCCACTACGGGCGGCGGGTGCTGGCGGTCGAGTACCGCCGCAGGGACTTCCGCTGGACCTGCCGCCACGTCGGGGCCAGGCTCCCGGTGGAGCTCCGCGACCTCGACCTGTCGCCGACGGGCGTGCGCCGCTGGTGCTGACCGGGGCACGTGGGGCGCTGGGTAGCCTGCTCACCGTGACCAGCCAGAAGATCCGCGCGAACTCCGTCCTGCCTGCCCGCCGCGAACCGGTCACGCTCACCACCGCGGACGGCCTGGACCTCGTCGCCGAGCTCGCGGTGCCGGCCGACCGCGACCCGGTCGCGACGCTGATCTGCCTGCACCCGCTGCCCACGCACGGCGGGATGATGGACAGCCACGTCTACCGCAAGGCCGCCTTTCGGCTGCCCGCGCTGGCGGGGGTCGCGGTGCTGCGCTTCAACACCCGCGGGACCTGGAGCGAGCAGGGCACCAGCGAGGGGTCCTTCGACAACGCCGTGGGGGAGCAGTACGACGTCGCGGCCGCCATCGAGTACGCCGAGTTCCACGACCTCCCGAACGTGTGGCTGGTCGGCTGGTCCTTCGGCACCGACCTCGCCCTCATGCACGGCCACGACCCCCTCGTCCAGGGCGCGATCCTGCTGAGCCCGCCGCTGCGGTTCAGCGATGCGACGCACCTCGAGCAGTGGGCGGACTCGGGCAAGCCGGTGAGCGCGTTCGTCCCGGAGCTCGACGACTACCTGCGTCCCGAGGAGGCCAGGGAGCGCTTCCGCGCCGTCCCGCAGGCCGAGGTGGTGCCGTTCGAGGGCAGCAAGCACCTGTGGGTCGGCGACGCCGAGCGCGTGCTCGACGAGATCGTGCGCCGGGTGGCCCCGGGAGTGGCCGTGCCGCTGCCCACCGAGTGGGACGGGCCGATGGAGACCGCCGACACCAGCGCCTACAACGCGCACAACCTCGCGGCGTACAAGGACGTGAAGTCCCGGGGCCGGCCCAGAGGCCCGCGCACGGGGACGCCGGCGACGCGGGCGAGGACGGTCAGGCGCCCGGGTAGACCCCCACGGTGTGCAGCCAGGCCGACGGGTCGATGTCGTCGGCGTAGATGGTGCCGCCCTCGGGGTGCACCTCGAGGTGCAGGTGGCAGCCGGTGGCGTTGCCCTGCTGGCCGACCACGCCGATCTGCTGACCGGCGTGGACCTGCTGGCCGTTGGTGACACCGAGCGACTGCATGTGGGCGTACCACGTGGTCAGCCCGCCGTCGCCCGTCGACACCATGAGCAGCCACGGGCCCGACCAGGCCTGGTCGGTCCGGATCACGACCGTCCCGTCGTTGACCGCCAGGACCGGCGTCCCGCACGCGGTGGAGAAGTCGTCGCCGGTGTGCACCGAGGCCCAGTGGTGGCTGCGGTGGCCCCAGTTGTGCTGGTCGACGAACGCGGTGCCCGCAGGCAGCGGGAACCGCAGCGCGCCGACGTATCCGTTGGCGGCCTCGTCGCGCACCGCGCGGTCGGAGAGCACCGACGTCTCGAGCAGCCGCCGGGCGGTGCGCACGTCCGTCAGGACCTGGTCGCGGGCCGCGGTGGCGCGCGCCAGCGCCTCCCTGGACGCCGCCAGCGTCTCGCGGGCGCGGCGGTCGGCCGCGGCCACGGCCTCGGTCGCCCGCTGCAGCCGCTCCCGGGAGAGCTCGGAGGCCTGCACTGCCGAGGCCTGGACGCGCCCCATCTCCTCGAGGACGGTGACGCCCTGGAGGAGGTCGTCGTCCCCGTCGGCGGAGAGTACGAGGCTCAGCGCGCCCATCTGGGTCGTCGAGTAGGACTGGTCGATGACCGAGACGAGCAGGGAGCGGTCGGCGCGGTACGCCGCGGCGGCGGCCCGCAGTTCGGCCTGCGCCTGGGCCAGGGCGACCCGGGCGTTGCGTGCGTCGACCCCTGCCGCTTCGGCCGCGGTGCGTGCGTCGTCGTAGGCGGCGACGACGTCGCCGACCCGGGCGTTGATCGCGGCGAGCCGGCTGCGCGCCTCCGCGGTGGCGTCGCTGTCCGCCGGCTGCGGCGTCAGGAGGCTGGGCTCGAGGTGCCAGGTCGCGGCCAGGGCGATGTCACGCTGGGCGCGCTCCTGGGTGGCCCGGCCGTGGGGGACGTCCTGCCCGGCACCCGGCGGCCCGTGCGGCCGGGTGCGAGGGGTCAGGTCCACGGGCGCGGCCGCCGCCGGGCGGGGTGCCGGTCCGACCACGAGGAGCGTGGTAAGCAGAGCGGCGAGTACGGGGATGGCGGTTGCCCGAGTCGCCCGGTGGGCGTGCATGTGGACAGCCAACGGCCGCAGCCGGCCGGGCATCTCAGAACTGGGTAGCCCTCACCAGAATTGGGGTAGGGATCAGGCGTTCGCCTGGCGCGCACGGTAGGCCGCCACTGCGTTGCGGTTGCTGCACGCGGGGCTGCAGAAGCGCTTCGAGCGGTTGCGGGAGAGGTCGAGCACGACACCGCCGCAGCCGTCGTCGGCGCAGACGCCCAGGCGCGACATCTCGTCGGCGCGGATGACGTCCACCATCGCCATCGCGGTCTCGACGGCGATCCGTTGGGCGAAGGGTGCGGACCGGTCGGTCGCGTGGAGGTGCCAGTCCTCGTCGTCGTGGCGTACGAGCTGCGGGACCGCCTGCGCGTCGGCGAGCATCCGGTTGACGATCGCGACCGCGTCGTCGCGGCTGCTGGTCAGCAGGTCGCGCAGGGGAGCCCGCAACGCCCGGACCTGGTCCAGCTCGACCCAGTCGTGGGTCCGGGACCCCGTGTAGACGTGCTCCCGGTAGAAGGCGTCGAGCTCGCCGACCGTCGTCAGGGTGTCCGGCTCCTCGGCGGAGTTGACCAGCGCCACCGCCGCGAGCAGCGAAGCTTCCGTGTCATGAGCAAAAAGCATGTTGACAGGTTACCGCATCCGGAGCTAGCGTCATGAGTCATGAGCACAGTTGCCGATGACATGCGAGTGGGGACGACGACCCCGGGGACGTCGCGGCTGCTGCCGGGCCTCGGGTTCGCGGTGCTGTCCGCGATGTCCTTCGGGCTGTCCGGCTCGCTGGCCAAGGGGCTGCTCGACAGCGGCTGGACGGCCGGAGCCGCGGTGGCCGTGCGGGTGCTGCTCGCTGCGGCGGTGCTCGCCGTGCCGGCCGTCGTGTCGCTGCGCGGCCGCTGGGGGCTGCTGCGCCGCAACGCCGGCCTGGTCGCGGTGTACGGCCTGGTCGCCGTCGCCGGCTGCCAGCTCGCCTACTTCAACGCCGTCGTGCACATGCAGGTGAGCGTGGCCTTGCTGATCGAGTACACCGCTCCCGTCGCCGTGATCGGGTGGATGTGGCTGCGCCACGGGCACCGGCCGACGGTGCTGACGCTGGTGGGTGCGGTCGTGGCGGCCGCCGGGCTGGTGCTGGTGCTCGACCTGCTCTCCGGTGCCGCCCTCAGCGTCCCCGGGGTGCTCTGGGCGCTGGGCGCGATGGCCGGCGCGGCGACGTACTTCGTGCTCTCGGCCAACGAGGACAACGGGCTCCCGCCCCTGGTGCTCGCCGCCGCCGGGCTCAGCCTGGGCGCCGTCGCGCTGCTCGTGGCGGGCGCGGTGGGGATCGTGCCGATGCATGCCTCCACCGCGTCGGTGTCCTACGACGGCACCACCGTCGCCTGGTGGCTGCCCCTCCTGGGTCTGGGCATCGTGACCGCGGCCCTGTCCTACGTCACCGGCATCGCGGCCGGCGACGGCTGGGGTCGCGGCTCGCGTCGTTCGTCGCCCTGCTCGAGGTGCTCTTCGCCCTGGTCTTCGCCTGGATCCTGCTCGGCGAGCTGCCGAGGACCGTCCAGGTCGCCGGGGGAGTGCTGATCCTGGCGGGGGTCGTCGTGGTCAAGCTCGGTGAGCGTGGGACCGCGGCGGGCCACAGGAGCTAGCGCGCGTCCTGTCGCCGCAGGAAGACCTCGCGAGTGAGCATCAGGATCGCGGCGGCCGTGGGGATCGCCAGCAGCGCCCCCACCACACCGAGCAGCGAGGCCCCGATCAGGGCCGCGATCACGGTGACGGCGCCGGGGACGTCGACGGACTTCGACATCACGCGCGGGTAGATCACGTAGTTCTCGAGCTGCTGGTAGACGACGTAGAAGACGATGCAGATGAGCCCGATCTTCGGGTCGGTCGCGAACCCGATCGCGGTGACGATGACGGCGCCGATCGTCGCGCCGATCATCGGGATCACGTCGAGCAACGCGACCACGAACGCGAGCGCCCACGGCGTACTGGCCCATGCCCACCACGAACAGGAAGACCAGCGAGGAGATCCCGGCGCAGAGCGCGACGATGAACGCGCCCGAGACGTAGCCACCGACCCGCTTGATGATCTCGTCCCCGAGCTTGGTCACCCGGTCCCGGCGGGACGCTGGGGCCAGGCCGTAGAGCGCGTGCTTGGTCCTGTCCAGCGACGCGAGGAAGTACAGCGTCATCACGGTCACCACGAAGGAGTTCAGCACCACCGAGAGCACGGCCAGGCCGATGCCCAGCACGCCGCCGAAGAGCCCGCTGACGAACTTGCCGTCCGAGACGTAGGACTTGACCTTGTCGATGACGTCGTACTGCCGGTCCAGGTTGCGGACCCAGTGGTTGCGCTGGAAGGACGTCAGCCAGTCGGGGGCAGTCTGGGAGATCGCGGTGACCTGGTCGGTGATCACCGGGACGATCGCCACCAGGAACAGCGCCAGGGCCAGGATCACCCCGCTGATCACCGTGAGGACGGCGAACGAGCGCCGCATGCCGCGGCGCTCGAACCACTCGACCAGCGGGTTGAGCCCGGCCGCCAGGAACAGCGCGACCACGATCTCGATGAGCACCGAGCTCAGCGAGACGATCACCCCGCCGAGCGTCCAGGCCAGGAAGAGGCCGAGCCCGGCGAAGAACCCGATGACGAACGGGGAGCGCCTGGAGAGCGGCGCTCCCGGCTCGCCGAGGTCGCGTTCCGAGTCGTCCTGCGACCCGTCTTCGGCCTCGGCCTCGGCCGTGTCGCCCGGCTCGGCGGCGGAGTCCCCGTCGGTGGCCGCCGCCGAGTCAGAGCTCACTCGTCGTCCTTGTCCTCGCCGAAGCCGGCCACGACGTCACGCAGCGATGCCAGCTGGGCGGTGATCGCGTCGCGGCGCTTGGTCATCCGGTCCAACTCGGCACGCGTCGCGGCCAGCTCCCGCTCGGCCTCGGCGTTGCCGGCCGAGGTGATCGAGTCGGCCTGGGTGCGGGCCGAGGCGACGATCTGCTCGGCCTCGCGGCGGGCCCGGGTCAGGAGGGACTCCGCCTCCTTCTGGGTCTGGTTGCGCAGGTCGTTGGCCTGCTTGGCGGCCTCGCGAGCGCGCTGCTCGGCGGCGACCGCGCGCTGCTCGGCCTCCTCGACCAGACGCCGCGTCTCCGCCGTGGCGTTGCTGTGGTGGTCGGTCGCCTCGCGGGCGAGCCGCTCCTTCTCCACGGCCAGCGTGCGGCGGGCCTCCTGCACCTCGCGGTCGGCAGCGGCGCGGGCCTGCTCCGCCTCGCGCTTGGCGGCGATCCGCTGCTCGTTGGTCTCCTGCTGGGCAGCCAACCGGATCTGGTCCGCCTCGCGCTTGGCCGAGGCCAGCATGTCCTCGGCCTCGCTGCGGGCCATGGCCCGGTCCTGCTCGGCGTCGGCCATCAGGCGGGCGCGGTTCTCGTCGAGCTCCTTGAGCTGCACCATCCGCATGTCCTCGGCCTCGTTGGCGGCCTCGGCCCGGATCGCCTTGGCATCACGCCCGGCCTGGTGCAGGATCTCCTCGGCATCGCGCTTGGCAGTCGCCCGGACCTCGGCCGCCTCCTCCTCGGCCAGGCGCAGCATCGCGCTGGCGCGGCCGCCGAGGCCGGCGTACGAGGGGTTCTGGTTCTCCGCGAGCTCGGTGCGGGTCGACTCGAGCTGGGACGTGAGCTCGGCGACGCGGCGCTCGGCCTGGGTGACCCGCGCGGTGAGGTCGGACCGCTCGTCACCGAGCTGGCGCACGCGTGCGTCCACGGCCTCGCGGTCGTAGCCGCCGCGTCGCACGACCGGGAACCCGGTGACCGCCGCGGCTGCCGGGGTGACGCGGGCCGCCGGCGCGGCCGACGGGGGCAGGACAGGGCTCGGCGTCGGCCGGGCGGCAGTGCCGCTGGGCGCCTTGGGCCCGGTCGACGGGCGCTCGGTGGAGGGGCGCTCGGTCGACTGGCGCTCGTTGGGCTGGGTCTCGATGGACTGGGTGTCGGTGGGCTTGGGAGCCGCGGCCTTGTCCTTCTCGACCTTCTCCCCGTCCGCTGCCGGGGCGGACTTTCCCACCGCTGGCATCACCTGGGTCGCCTCATGGTCGACGGACGCGTCGGTGGCCTCCGGCTCGTTGTCGAAGATGGACAGACCCTCGTCGCTCATGTGTGGCTACCTCTCGCGTGCAGTACGTCGTGTCGTAGGTCCACAGTCTCCCTGATGGGCGGGAAACAACCCACCCCGGCTCGCGGACCGAATCCGCGAACCGGGGTGTTGCGTGCGTGATCAGGCTCTCAGACGCCGCGGAACCGGTTGATCTCGTCCACATGTGCGGCGCGGAGCTCCGCATTGCGGACGCCGAGGCCCTCCTCGGGCGCCAGGCAGAGCACGCCGACCTTGCCCTGGTGGGCGTTCTTGTGCACGTCGAGCGCCGCCTGGCCGACCTCGTCGAGGGAGTAGGTCCTCGAGAGGGTCGGGTGGATCTTGCCCTTGGCGATCAGCCGGTTGGCCTCCCAGGACTCGCGGTAGTTGGCGAAGTGCGAGGAGATGATCCTCTTCAGGTTCATCCACAGGTAGCGGTTGTCGTACTCGTGCATGTAGCCCGAGGTCGAGGCGCAGGTGGTGATGGTGCCGCCCTTGCGGGTGACGTAGACGCTCGCGCCGAAGGTCTCCCGGCCCGGGTGCTCGAAGACGATGTCGATGTCCTCGCCGCCGGTGAGCTCGCGGATCTTCGCGCCGAAGCGCTTCCACTCCTTGGGGTCCTGGGTGTGCTCGTCCTTCCAGAACCGGTAGTCCTCCTCGGACCGGTTGATGATCAGCTCCGCGCCCATGGAGCGGGCGATGGCGGCCTTCTCCTCGTTGGAGACCACGCACACCGGGGTGGCGCCGCCGTTGAGGGCGTACTGGGTGGCGAACCCGCCGAGGCCGCCGGAGGCGCCCCAGATCAGGACGTTGTCGCCCTGCTTCATGTCGCCGCCGTTCTTGCTGACCAGCTGGCGGTAGGCGGTGCAGTTGACCAGGCCGGGGGAGGCGGCCTCCTCCCAGGTGAGGTGCTCGGGCTTCGGCATGAGCTGGTTGGCCTTGACCAGGGCGATGTGCGCGAGGCCGCCGAAGTTGGTCTCGAAGCCCCAGATCCTCTGCTCGGGGTCGAGCATCGTGTCGTTGTGCCCGTCCGGGTGCTCGAGCTCGACCGACAGGCAGTGGGCGACGACCTCGGCTCCGGGCTTCCACGAGTGCACGCCGGGGCCGGTCTGGAGGACCACGCCGGCCAGGTCGGAGCCGACCACGTGGTAGGGCAGGTCGTGCCGCTTGGCCAGGGGCGAGAGGCGGCCGTAGCGCTCGAGGAAGCCGAAGGTGGAGACCGGCTCGAAGATCGAGGTCCACACGGTGTTGTAGTTGATGGCGCTCGCCATCACCGCGACCAGCGCCTCGCCCGGCCCGAGCTCGGGCAGCGCGACGTCCTCCACGTGCAACGACTTGCGCGGGTCCTTCTCACGGGTCGGGACGCCCTCGAACATGTCGACCTCGTCCTTGTGCACCGTCACGGCACGGTAGGACTCGGGCAGGGAGAGGGCGGCGAAGTCCTCCGCCGAGGTGTCGCCGGCGAGGATGGCGTCGAGGATCTGCTTCACGAGTGCTCCTGATCGATTGGGTCGGCGCGGGCTCCCGGGGGGTCACGTCGGTGACGTCCGGGCTGCCGGTCGTGGCGTCGAAATCTACTCAGGAGTAGCCACGAGTGTCAGCCTCGTGTGACCTATCTGGCGCGGGTCGTCCCCATCACGGACTAGTCATCTGCAGGGGTCTTTGGTCCCTGTGCGATCAACCCGGGGAGTCCCTACGGTCACGGGGTACGCCATCGACAGTCCAGGGGGGATCAAGTATGGCGATCATCGACGCGCACCCTCGGGAGCGCCTGATCCACACAGCACGTGACTACGCCGCCGCGCTCACCGGGTTCTGGCGACAGCGGGCATTCGCCTCGAGCCAGCCCGGCCCGCGGCGGTCCGCGACGCCGGCGGGTCGGCATCCGAGTCCGCCGCTGGTCGACCTGGCCTCGCGCCGCGTCGACACCAGCCTGCACGAGGCGTCGCGGCGCGTCTGCCGCGCGATGCTCCTGCTGGCTCCACTGCGCGACTCGCAGGACCCGGAGCTCCGGGCGGCCTACGAGAACATCCACGACGTGATGGGCGACCTCGCGAGCATCCACCACTGGACGGCCCTCGCGGCCATGCGCAGCGAGGGGGAGGCCGCCACCGGGGAGTGAGCCGACGCGTGACGACGCGCGGTCCTCAGGCGTCCTGGGGGTCGCACGTCGTCTGTGGGTCGAGGGCCTGGGCGTCGCGGTCCTGGGCGTCGCGGTCCCGGGCGTCGAGGGCCTGGGCATGCAGCACCACGGCGATCTCCCGCAGTGCCGTGATCGCGTCATCGAGGATGACCAGGGCCTCGTCGGTGTGGCGGCGCACCGGCCTGGGGACCCACTCGAGGGTCCCCGTGAGGAGCAGGTGGGCGCGAGAGACGTCCATGGTGACGTCCATGATCGCGTCGGTGGGGTCGAAGTCAGGGCGTCCCGAGTCCGTCGGCATCCGCATCCCCTTTCCCACCGCGGGAGCAGGTGCGACCGCGGCATCGCCCGGCGAGGCTATGACGTGATGTCCGTACCCACACCGGTGAGCCGCACCGGCTTTAGTGCGAGGCTTTACCTGCCGGCTCGACGAGCTCGACCAGCACGCCCCCCGCGTCCTTGGGGTGGATGAAGTTGATGCGCGAGTCCGAGGTGCCTCGCCGCGGCTCGTCGTAGAGCAGGCGCAGGCCGCGCTCCCGCAGGATCGTGCTGACCGCGTCCAGGTCCGTGACGCGGTAGGCCATCTGCTGGATCCCGGGTCCGGACCGGTCGAGGAACTTGGCGATCGTCGACTCCGGCGACAGCGGCGCCAGCAGCTGGATGCAGGACCCGGACTCGCCGACGGCCATCATGGCCTCCCGGACGCCCTGCTCCTCGTTGGTCTCCTCGTGGGCCAGCCGCATCCCGTAGGTGTCGCGGTAGAACGCGATGGCGGCGTCGAGGTCGGACACCGCGATGCCGACGTGGTCGATGGCCGTGAACAGGTGCGGGGGGATCTGCGGGCTCATGGCCGACATCGTCGTACGCCGCCGAGGAGGCCGCGAGCGGGTGTGAGGTTTTCCTCATCTCTCACCCACTGCCTCCGCGGTCGGCCCTGTGGGTATCGTCGCAGTCAACAGCCCCCGGCGTCGTCGCGACCAGCCGGGCGGGCACTCGTACAGCATCGATGGAGGCACCACAATGTCTGGATCCGTGATCGTGGCCGGGGCCCGCACCCCGATCGGTCGTCTGCTCGGCGGCCTCAAGGGCCAGTCCGCTGCCGACCTGGGGGGCGTCGCCATCAAGGGGGCCCTCGAGAAGGCCGGCGTCGCCGGCGACCAGGTCGACTACGTGATCATGGGCCAGGTCATCCAGGCCGGCGCCGGCCAGATCACCGCCCGTCAGGCCGCGGTCAAGGGCGGCATCCCGATGACCGTCCCCTCGATCACGATCAACAAGGTCTGCCTCTCCGGCATCAACGCCATCGCGATGGCCGACCAGCTGATCCGCGCGGGCGAGCACGAGATCGTGGTTGCCGGTGGCATGGAGTCGATGACCCAGGCCCCCCACCTGCTGCCGAAGTCCCGCGAGGGGTTCAAGTACGGCGACACCGCGCTCGTCGACTCGATGGCCTACGACGCGCTCTACGACCAGTTCACCGACCAGGCGATGATCAACCTGACGGAGACCTGCAACTCCGCCGGCAAGAACCTCAGCCGCGAGGAGCAGGACGCGTTCTCCGCCCAGTCGCACCAGCGTGCGGCCGCGGCGTGGAAGAACGGCCTGTTCGACGACGAGGTCGTCCCGGTCACCATCCCCTCCCGCAAGGGCGACATCACCGTCAGCCAGGACGAGGGCGTCCGCGGCGACACCACCGTGGAGTCCCTCTCCGGCCTGCGCCCGGTCTCCAAGGACGGCACCATCACCGCCGGGTCCGCGTCGCAGATCTCCGACGGTGCCTGCGCCGTCGTGGTGATGAGCAAGGCCAAGGCCGAGGAGCTCGGCCTGACCTGGCTCGCCGAGATCGGCGCCTCCGGCCAGGTGGCCGGACCCGACTCCACCCTGCAGCTCCAGCCGGCCCGCGCCATCGAGGCGGCGGTGGCCAAGGAGGGCATCGCGGTGTCCGACATCGACCTCTTCGAGCTCAACGAGGCTTTCGCCGCCGTCGGCATCGAGTCGGCCCGCCAGCTGGGCGTCTCCGAGGACAAGGTCAACGTCAACGGCGGCGCCATCGCGCTGGGCCACCCGGTCGGCATGTCGGGCGCCCGGATCGTCCTGCACCTCGCGCTGGAGCTCAAGCGCCGCGGTGGCGGCACCGGCGCCGCGGCGCTGTGCGGCGGCGGTGGCCAGGGCGACGCGCTGATCATCCGGGTCCCGGCCTGAGCACGACGGTGGGGGGCCGGCGCCGCTCGACGGCGTCGGTCCCCGACCTCGTCTCCCGGGCCCGCGAGGGGGACCCGCGTGCAGTCGCACGCCTGATCTCCCTCGTCGAGGACGGGTCCCCACTGCTGCGCGAGGTGATGGCGGCGCTGACGCCGTACACCGGCCACGCACAGATCGTCGGCATCACCGGGTCGCCGGGGGTCGGCAAGTCCACGTCCACCAACGCCCTGGTGACCGAGCTGCGCAAGAACGGCAAGCGTGTCGGCGTGCTCGCCGTCGACCCGTCGTCGCCCTTCTCGGGAGGCGCCCTGCTCGGCGACCGGGTGCGGATGCAGGACCACGCCCTGGACCGCGAGGTCTACATCCGGTCGATGGCCTCGCGCGGCCACCTCGGCGGCCTGTCGTGGACCACCCCGCAGGCGCTGCGGGTGCTCGACGCCGCCGGCTGCGACGTCATCCTGATCGAGACGGTGGGTGTCGGGCAGAGCGAGGTCGAGATCGCGGGCCTCGCCGACACCACCATGGTGCTGCTCGCGCCCGGCATGGGCGACGGGATCCAGGCGGCCAAGGCCGGCATCCTCGAGATCGGCGACCTCTATGTCGTGAACAAGGCCGACCGCGACGGGGCCGACCAGGTCCGGCGAGACCTGCGCTCGATGCTGGCGCTCGCGGACCGTCCCCCGGGTGCCTGGAGGCCGCCGATCGTGAAGACCGTCGCCCAGCGCGGAGAGGGGCTCGACGAGGTCGTCGAGCAGATGGACGAGCACCACGCGTGGCTGCAGTCCTCCGGCGAGCTGGAGAAGCGCCGCACCCGCCGCGCCCGTGACGAGATCGAGGCGATCGCCGTCACCGCGCTGCGAGAGCGCTGGGGCGACGTGCACGGCCGCTCCGAGCTGGACGACCTCGCCGGCGCGGTCGCGGCGGGCAAGTCCGACCCGTACGCCGCCGCCGACGAGCTGCTCGCCGCCTTCACCGACGCCTGAGCCTCCCGCTCAGGCCTCCGCGGTCACGATCTCGGCCACCCGCCGGGCGGCCTCCGCCCGGAACAGGATCGTGTAGTGGTTGGTGTCGGCGACCGTCTCCACCGTCAGCGCCGGCACGGCCGCGTCGTACGCCGCGACCGCGTCGGCGGGCAGCAGCCCGGGCGGCCGGCCGAACATCCCGGCCGGCGCGACCAGCAGGGTGGTGGGCAGCCGGGTCCCGCGCAGGCCCTCGTCCAGCGCCGGCCCGGCGAGCAGCAGGTCCCGGCCGTCGGCCCGGACCGCCTCGTCGAGCGCCCGTGAGCGCACCCCGGACGTCGTCTCGAGGGCGTCGTAGCGCACGTAGGCCTCGATGGTGTCGTCCCAGGACGGCCCGAGCGCGGGGTGCGCGCGGAAGAACTCGACGTACGCCTCGACCGAGGGGTACGTCGTACGCAGCCGCTCGAGCGCGGGGCCGAGGGTGGCGGCCAGGACCTCGTCGGGGTCGGCACCCTCGGGCAGGGGGAGCGGGACGCCCCCGTCGACCAGCACGACCCGGTCGAAGAGGTCGGGCCGTTCGGCGGCCGCGAGGACGGAGACGTAGGCGCCCATCGAGTGCCCCAGGAGCACCGGGCCGTCGCCGTCCGTCCGCAGGACCGACGCGACCTCGGCGACGTCGCCTGCGTGGACCCCCAGTCCGTAGGGGCCGGGCAGGTCGCGGGAGGCCCCGCGGCCGCGCAGGTCGACGGCGACCAGGCTCCAGTCCTCGGCGAGCGCAGCGGCCACGGCGGGCCAGGCCATCGCGGACGCGGTGATGCCGTGGACCGCGAGCACCGTGCGCGGACCGGTGCCGAAGCGCAGGCCGTGCAGGGTGCCGCCGCTGACGCCGAAGGAGACCGAGGTGGGGTTCATGCCCCGATGATGTCCTTGTCGGCCAACCCCACCACGGACGACACCGGCCGTTCAGCAGGGCCCGCCACGGTGGCAGCATGCGCGTAGCGATCGTCACCGAGTCGTTCCTGCCCCAGGTCAACGGAGTCACCAACACCGTCCGCCAGGTCGTCGAGCACCTCGACCGGACGGGGCACGAGGCGCTGGTCATCGCGCCGGGTCCGGGTCCGTCCGAGCATCGCGGCGTCCCGGTGGTGCGCGTCCGGTCGGTCGGGCTGCCCCGCTACCGGTCCTTTCCGATCGGGTTGCCCGACGCCGCGGTCGAGCGGGCGCTCGCGGCCTTCGCACCCGACGTCGTCCACCTGGCGTCGCCCATCGTGCTCGGCGCCGTGGGCCTGCGTGCCGCGCGCCGGCTCGGCATCCCGACCGTCGCGGTCTACCAGACCGACATCGCCGGGTTCGCCCGCCACTACCGGCTTCGTGCCGACGTCCCGGTGGCGAGGTGGGTGGGGCGCCTCCACCGGCGCGCCGACCGCACGCTGGTGCCGTCCCGCTCGTCCTACGCCCAGCTCGAGGCCATGGGCGTCGATGACCTGCACCTCTGGCGACGCGGCGTGTCCCTGGACCTGTTCGGTCCGGAGCGGCGCAGCGAGGAGCGGCGCGCGGCCTGGTCGCGCCCCAGGAGCACGGACGGCGAGCTCCTCGTGGGCTACGTCGGCCGGCTCGCCGCGGAGAAGCAGGTACGACGCCTCCGCGACCTCGCCGACCTGCCCGGGACCCGGCTGGTCCTGGTCGGCGACGGTCCCGAGCGCGGCTGGCTGGAGCGCCACCTGCCCGGCGCCCGCTTCACCGGGATGCTGGGCGGCGAGGAGCTCGCGACCGCCTTCGCCAGCCTCGACGTGTTCGTCCACCCCGGCGAGGCCGAGACGTTCTGCCAGACGGTGCAGGAGGCCCAGGCCAGCGGCGTCCCGGTCGTCGCCGCGGCCGCGGGTGGCCCCCTCGACCTCGTGGAGCACGGACGCACCGGGCTGCTCTACGACCCGCACGGCCCGCGGTCGCTGCGGGCGGCCGTGGGTCGGCTGGCCGACGCCCCCTCGCTGCGGGCCGAGCTCGCCGCGGCTGCCCTGGCCGACGTGGCGGGGCGCAGCTGGGGCCACCTGGTCGACGAGCTCGTGGAGAAGCACTACCGCCCGCTGGCCCGACCCCTGTCCCGCCCCGGGGCGACCGCGCGGTCGCCTGACGTCCTCGAGGAGGAGAGCCCATGTCCGTCGTCCCGCCCGCCTGCCTGCCGCGCCTCACCGTCATCGGCACTGGATACCTCGGAGCCACCCACGCGATCTGCATGGCCGTCCTGGGCTACGAGGTCCTGGCCCTCGACCAGGACCGCACCAAGGTCGAGGCCCTGGCCTCGGGCGTCGTCCCATTCCACGAGCCCGGCCTGCCGGAGATGCTCCGCAAGGGCCTGGACTCCGGACGTCTCCGTTTCACACACGGACCTGGCGGAGGTCGCGGCCTTCGGCGACGTCCACTTCGTCTGCACCGGCACCCCGCAGCTCCCGGGCTCGATGGGCGCGGACCTGAGCCAGGTGGAGAGCGTCGTCCGCTCCCTCGCGCCGTACCTCTTCCGCTCCTGCCTGGTCGTGGGCAAGTCGACCGTGCCCGTCGGGACCGCCGAGCGGCTGGACGCGATCCTGCAGGAGGCGGCGCCGTCGGGGAGCGACGTGGAGCTCGCGTGGAACCCCGAGTTCCTGCGCGAGGGCCATGCCGTGGAGGACACGCTGCGGCCCTCACGTCTGGTGTTCGGAGTGTCCTCCGAGCGCGCACGGCTCGTGCTCGAGGACGCGTTCCGGCCGCTGCTGGACGCCGGCGTGCCGATGCTGGCGACCGACCTCGCCACGGCCGAGCTGGTCAAGGTCGCGGCCAACGCCTTCCTCGCCACGAAGATCTCGTTCATCAACGCCATGGCCGAGGTGTGCGAGTCGGCGGGCGCCGACGTCCGGGACCTGGCCACCGCGCTGGCCCACGACGACCGCATCGGGGGCCGGTTCCTCAAGCCGGGCCTCGGGTTCGGCGGTGGCTGCCTGCCCAAGGACATCCGGGCCTTCATCCATCGGGCCGAGGAGCTCGGCACCGGGCACAGCGTGGCCTTCCTGCGCGAGGTCGACGCGATCAACCAGCGCCGCCGCAGCCGGACCGTCGACCTGGTGCGCGAGGAGGTCGGTGGCGACCTGCGCGGCGTGCGCGTGTGCGTCCTCGGTGCGGCCTTCAAGCCGCACTCCGACGACACCCGGGACGCGCCGGCGCTCGACGTCGCGGCCCAGCTGCACGACGCCGGCGCCGAGGTCGTCGTCTTCGACCCCCGGGCCCTCGACAACGCCCGGCGCTCCCATCCCCAGCTCCACTACGCCGGCAGCGCGCTCGAGGCCGCGAGCGGCGCGCGGGTGGTCGCCCTGCTCACGGAGTGGGACCAGTTCCGCGCCCTCGACCCCGTGGTGCTGGCCCGGGTGGTGGCGTCACGCCACGTGGTGGACGCGCGCAACGTGCTCGACGCCCGCACCTGGCGCGAGGCCGGCTGGTCGCTGCGAGCCCTCGGGTGCGCCGACGGGCCCTGAGGTGGTGCAGATCACATCACGAGACCGGCCTGCGCGCCTGCCCCCACGGGCCGACGGGTCCTGCTAGACACGTCTGGACCAGTCCGCGGGGTAGTGGATGGAGTAACTCGGGATGAACGGCAAGAAGGTCTTCCTGGCCTTGCTGGTGGTGTTCCTCGGCTTCTGGATGTTCCAGGACCCGCACGGGTTCGCCGTGTCGGCGAAGGACCTGGCCGGAGGCGTGTGGGATGCCCTGACGGTCGTGTTCACGGGCTTGATCCGGTTCTTCCGTGAGCTGAGATGAGGCTGCTCCGGCCGGTCGACCCGGACATCGGGCGGCACCTGCTCCGGGACGAGGGCGAGGTGATCGTCGACGTGGTGCACCACCACTGGGTGGCGTACACCGTCCCGCTCCTCGAGGCCGCGCTCGGCGTGGTGCTGCTGGTGCTCACCCCGGTCGTCCCCGTGCAGCTGTCGACCGTCGTGTTCGTCCTCGCGCTCGGCGTCTTCGCGCACGCCGCGTGGGGCACCGCGCGGGAGCGCAAGGACCGGTTCGTGATCACCAACATGCGCGTCTTCCGCGTCCACGGCGTGCTGTCCCAGACCCTCGCCACGATGCCGCTCCACCGCATCCTCGACATCACCGTGGTCAAGCCGCTGCACGGGCGGATCCTGGGCTTCGGCCACTTCGTCTTCGAGTCGGCCGCGCAGGAGCAGGGGCTGCGTGACATCCGGTACGTCGGGCGTCCCGACCAGCGGGACCTCGCCATCCAGCGGGTCGTGCAACGGTCCGGGCTGCGCGGCCCGAAGGTGGTCAACTAGCGGGCTGCGCGCCGCCGGGCGGATAGTGTGCGCGCATGTCGCGCCTGCCCTTCGACCCGATCGACGAGGCTGCCCGGCAGTGGGGGGAGCGCTGGGACGGCGTGCCCGCGATGCATGCGGTGACGTCGCTGATGCGGGTGCAGCAGCTGGTCATCGGTCGCCTCGACGCGATCCTGCGGCCGCACGGTCTGACGTTCGCCCGCTACGAGGCCCTCGTCCTGCTGGTCTTCTCCTCGCGGGGCTCGCTGCCGCTGGGCAAGATGGGGGAGCGGCTCCAGGTGCACCCCACGTCGATCACGTCGATCGCCCGGCGCCTCGAGGCGGACGGGCTGGTCTCGCGACGCCCGCACCCCGACGACGGCCGGGCCGTGCTCGCCGAGATCACCGACGCCGGCCGGGCACTGGTCGAGGTCGCCACCAGCGACCTGGTGGGCGCCGACTTCGCGCTCGGTGCACTCTCCGACGACGACCTCGCGACGCTCTCCCGCCTGCTCGCCCCGGTCCGGCACGCAGCCGGCGACTTCTAGACGAACATGGCCACCGCCGACGACGTACGACGCGTCGGGCTGGCCCTGCCCCGGGCCTACGAGGTCCAGGTCCGCGGGCGGTGGAAGCTCCGGGTGGGCCAGATCGTGTTCGTGGCGTTCTCGGCCGACGAGACGTCGATGGGCTTCGGCTTCCCCCGCGCGGAGCGGGACGGGCTGGTCGCATCCGATCCCGAGACGTTCTTCCTGCCGCCGACGGCCGACCTCCGGTACCAGTGGGTCTGCGCGCGGCTCGACCGGCTGGACCCCGTGGAGATGCGCGAGCTGGTGACCGACGCGTGGCGGATGTGCGTGCCACGCATGCTGCACGACCTGCCGGAGCTGCCGGAGCCGGCGGCCGCGGCGTGGGCGGCGATGGATGCGGGGGAGTGGGACCTGGTCGGGCCGCTCCTGCACCCGCAGGTGCGCTGGTCGGACGGACCGGTGCGGCTGACCGGTCGCCTCAGGGTGCTCGAGCACCTTCGTGCGCACCCGCGCCCGAGGCCGCCCACGAGGGTGGAGGTTCGTGACGGCCTGCTCGTGCGCTGGGTCCGGTGACTTCACGAAATTTAGTAGGGCGTCCTACTATTCGACCATGGCCGAAGACGCGCGTTCCCGCTGGCAGTCCCGCTACGAGCAGTCCCGTGTGCGAGACGTCGACTTCACGACACTGGGCGGTCTGGAGGTGGAGCCGGCGTACGGGACCGAGGAGTCCGAGTGGCCCGGCGAGTTCCCCTTCACCCGCGGCCTGTACCCGACCGGCTACCGCGGTCGCACCTGGACGATCCGCCAGTTCGCCGGCTTCGGCAACGCCCAGCAGACCAACGAGCGCTACAAGATGATCCTCGGTCGCGGCGGCGGCGGGCTCTCGGTCGCCTTCGACATGCCCACGCTGATGGGTCGCGACTCCGACGACCCCAAGTCGCTGGGCGAGGTGGGCCACTGCGGGGTCGCGATCGACAGCGCCGCCGACATGGAGGTGCTCTTCGACGGCATCGACCTCGGTGACGTCACCACCTCGATGACGATCAGCGGCCCGGCCGTCCCGGTCTTCTGCATGATGATCGTCGCCGCCGAGCGGGCCGGGGTCGACACGGGCAAGCTCAACGGCACCCTGCAGACCGACATCTTCAAGGAGTACATCGCACAGAAGGAGTGGCTCTTCGGTCCCGAGCCGCACCTGCGCCTGATCGGCGACCTGATGGAGTACTGCGCCGAGGAGATCCCGGCGTACAAGCCGCTCTCGGTCTCCGGCTACCACATCCGCGAGGCCGGCTCGACGGCCGCGCAGGAGCTCGCCTTCACCCTCGCCGACGGCTTCGGGTACGTCGAGCTGGGGCTCTCCCGCGGCCTGGACGTCGACGTCTTCGCGCCCGGCCTGTCGTTCTTCTTCGACGCCCACGTGGACTTCTTCGAGGAGATCGCGAAGTTCCGCGCCGCCCGCCGGATCTGGGCCCGCTGGATGCGCGACGTCTACGGCGCGAAGTCCGAGAAGGCCCAGTGGCTGCGGTTCCACACCCAGACCGCGGGCGTCTCGCTCACCGCGCAGCAGCCCTACAACAACGTCGTGCGCACCGGCATCGAGGCGCTCTCCGCGGTGCTCGGTGGCACCAACTCGCTGCACACCAACGCCCTCGACGAGACCCTCGCGCTGCCCTCGGAGCAGGCCGCCGAGATCGCGCTGCGCACCCAGCAGGTGATCATGGAGGAGACCGGCGTCGTCAACGTCGCCGACCCGCTCGGTGGCTCCTGGTACGTCGAGGCGCTCACCGACCGCATCGAGGCAGAGGCCAACGCGATCTTCGACAAGATCCTGGCCATGGGCGGCTCCACCCTCACCCACGCCGACACCGCGCAGCTGGCCGAGAAGATGCGCGCCTCGACCGGCGAGGCGGACGCCGCCGAGTGGCCGATGACGCGTGGCCTGCTGCGCGCGCATCGAGGAGGGCTGGTTCATGGGCGAGATCGCCGAGGCCGCCTTCCAGTACCAGGTGGCGCTCGAGAAGGGCGACAAGCGGATCGTCGGAGTCAACTGTCACACCGACTCGGTCACGCACGACCTGGAGATCCTGCGCGTCTCCCACGAGGTCGAGGTCGAGCAGGTCCGGGAGCTCGCCGGCCGCCGTCAGGCGCGCGACGAGGCCGCCGCTCAGGCGGCCGTGCAGCGCATGGTGGAGGTCTCCCGCACCGACGAGAACATGATCGAGTCGATGCTCGAGGCGGTGCGCGCCGAGGCCACGCTGGGCGAGATCTGCGACGCGCTCCGCGCCGAGTGGGGCGAGTACCGCGAGCCGGCCCGCTTCTGAGCACCCTCAGGAGCGACCGGCCCGCGTCTCGTCAGCGCTCGGCCGTCAGGCCGGCTTGATGTTCTGGTTGATGTGGAAGGCGTTGTCCGGGTCGTAGGCCCGCTTCACGCCTGCGAGTCGCGGGTAGTTGTCCTGGTACGCCGCCCGGATCCGGTCGTCGCCCTCCTCCATCATCATGTTCACGTAGCCGCCGCCTGCCGACGAGGGGTGCAGGGCCGTCCAGTAGTCCTTGGCCCACTGCGAGATCAGGTTGGCGTTGGCCGGATCGGGGTCGACCCCGACGATCACGCCCACCCAGCCGCCGGACCGGAACGGGAACGCCGTCGCGTCGGCGGGCACCCGCTCGGCTGCTCCGTCGATGGGGTACAGGTGCATGGTCGAGTGCCCGGTCGGCAGGGTCGCACCGTACTGCTCGTGAACGGCGATCGACTCGTCGCTGATCTCCTCGAACACGTCGGTCCGCCAGTACCACTGCAGCCCCGCTGGGTAGAGCGCGTCGAACGCCGACTGCAGGATGTTGAAGGGCATCGGCTGGATACCCACCAGCAGCGGGTTCCCGAAGCTGCGCACGGCCTGGAGGGCCTCGTCGGCCCGGTCGTGCGGCCCCGTGTAGCACCACACGATGCCGCAGGCCTTGCGACCCCAGAGCTCCTCGGGGAACGGCGGTGCCGGCGGGATCGTGAGGAGGCCGATCCAGCCGCTCAGCTCCTCGGGCAGCGTCGGGAGCAGCTCCCGGTACCACCGCATCACCTCGGCCGTGTCGGCCAGGTCGTAGAGCACCGGTCCGCCGATGATCACGCCTTCCTCGCCGACGGGGTGGCAGCGGAACTCGAAGGACGTGACGGCGCCGAAGTTGCCGCCCCCGCCTCGCAAGGCCCAGTAGAGGTCCGGGTGCTCAGACTCGCTCGCCGTGACCAGGGACCCGTCCGCGAGGACGACGTCCGCCTCGACCAGGTTGTCCACGGTCATGCCGTAGCGGCGCGTGAGGTAGCCCACCCCGCCGCCCAGGGCCAGGCCGCCGACGCCCGTGGAGGCGAGGAAGCCGCACGGCGTGGCCAGGCCGAAGCCCACGGTGGCATGGTCGACATCGGCCCAGGTGGCGCCGCCTTCGACCCGCACCGTGCCGCGGGCGGGGTCGACGCGCACGCTGTGCATCTGGGACAGGTCCACGACGAGCGCGTCGTCCCAGACGCCCAGCCCGCCGGCGTTGTGACCGCCGCCGCGGATCGCGATCTCCAGCCCGTGCTGACGCGCGAACCTGATCGCGCTGGAGACGTCGAAGGCGTCGCGGCACTGCGCGATGGCTGCCGGTCGCCTGTCGATCATCCCGTTGTAGACGGCCCGGACCGCGTCGTAGTCCGCGTGGTCCGGAGTCACCAAGCGGCCCCGCAGCAGGGCTGCCAGGTCGTCGTACGTACGCAGCGGTGCCGAGCGCCGTGTCGGTCGTGGTCATGCTGTGTCCTCCCAGGTCAGTGCCGCTCCCTCGAGCGGTCCCTGCGGACGTTAGGAGGGCAGGCGTTCGGCAGGCGTTCGCGCGAGGTCGAGGTCGTGGCGGCAGCGTTCGGCCAGGGCGACGCTGCCCTGCTCCTGCGCCAGGGCCAGCGCCGACTCCAGGTGCTCGGTGGCCTCCTCGGCGGTGAGGAACCAGGCCGCCCGCTGGCGCATCACCTCCGGCAGCCACCAGCGGTCCTCGCGCACCCGGGCCGAGACCAGCGCGCTGTCGAGGATGGCCCGCGCCCGCTCGGGGTCGACCCGCTCGGCGAGCAGGCTCAGCCAGTACGGCATCCGGGCGAAGGCGCCGGCCTCCCGCAGGTTGGCGATCCCGCGCTCCATCAGGAGGTTGCCGGTCGGGTCGTTCCTCACCCAGCCGCTGAGCACCCGGCCCCACTCGGGGTAGTAGGCGAACCCGTGGCGGGTGCTGAGCTGTCCGAGCTCGGCGGTGGCGGCCTCCAGCGATGCCGGCTCGCCGAGCAGCTGCCAGGTGACGGCGGCGTAGCCCAGGGCGATCGCCAGGCTGTAGGGGTGCTCGGCGGCCCTGGCCCGGTCGATCGCCTCGGACGCGCAGCTCGCTGCCCGGGTGGGGTCCCCGAGGAGCCAGTACGCGTGCGCCGACCAGGCGCGGGCGTGGATCGTGGGGTGGCTGCCGATGCTCAGCGACTGCTCGTCGGACGAGTGCTCGCAGACCAGCTCGAAGTGCCGGGCCGCCACGGCCGGCATGCCCAGCGAGAGCGCGGAGCCGGCGAAGGCGAAGTGGGCCTGGGCGGACAGCGACTCGGTGCCCGGCGCGGGGTCGGCGTCCGGCGTCACGACCGCGAGCTCGATCGCACGGGTGGCGAGCTCGTGGGCGCGCACCACGTCACCGCGCACGAACCGCGAGGTCCACAGGCCGACCAGGGCGTCCATGAGGACCGCGCGCTGGGAGAGCCGCTCGGCCAGCGAGACGGTGCGCTCCAAGGCGACGGCGAGCTCGGGGTCGGAGTAGCCCCGGTGTGCGTTGAGGGCCGTGGACATCGAGGTGAGGGTGCGGATCTCGCGCAGGTCCCGGTCGGCACCGGGCGGCAGCTCGGCGAGCTGGACCAGCGCCGCGTGGTGCAGCCGGATGGCCTCGGCGTGCGCGAAGACCCGGGAGGCCACCTCGGCGGCCCGGTGGTAGTGCTCGATCGCCCGCGCGGGGTTGCGGGCCCGGGAGTACTGGTCGGCCAGCTGGGCGGCCACCTCGTCGGTCCGGCCGGCGTACAGGATCTCCAGCGCCTGGGCGAGGCGGCGGTGCAGCAGCCAGCGGCCCGCCGGGCTGACCATCTGGTACGCCGTGCTGCGCAGCAGGTCGTGGGAGAAGTCGTAGCCGGCCCGGCGCTCCTGCAGGATGCGCAGGCGCCACAGCTCGTCGACGGCCCGGACCACCTCGTCGGGATCGAGGTCGGAGGCCTCGCAGAGCAGGTCGAGGTCGAAGTCGCGGCCGGTCGCCGCGGCCAGCCCGACGATCTGGCCCGAGGACGGGCCGAGCTGCTCGAAGCGGCCCCGCAGGACGGTGTCGAGGTCCGTCGGGGCGTGGTCGGCCGCGACCAGGCCGTCGCCGTGCCGCGCGGCCTCGACGACGAACAGCGGGAAGCCCCCAGTGGCCGAGGCGAGGACCTCCACCACCGCGTCCGGGACGTCGCGGCCGGTGAGGAGCCGGACCAGCTGCCCGGTCTCCGCGCGCTCGAACGGTGCGAGGTCGATCTCCGAGAGCTGCCCCGTCGCGCGGGTGCGGCGTACCCAGTCCCCGTGGTCGCCGCGACCGTCGCCCAGCTCGCCGGCGCGGCCCGTGAGGGCGACCAGCAGCGGGGCGCGCGCCTCGGACGTGAGCAGGAAGGACAGGAAGTCCAACGTCTCGTCGTCGCACCACTGGAGGTTTTCGAGCACCAGCAGGACGGGCCGCGAGGTGCTGCACAGCGCGCGGGCGAGGCCCTGGAAGAAGCGATGGCGCTGCCAGGAGTCCACGACCCCGCGGGAGCCGTCGGGGCGGGTCGCGTCATCGGTGCTCGGCAGGAGGCGCTCGACCTCGGCACGCCACACCGCTGGCAGCGTGGCGACCCCCGCCGCCAGGGTCGGGTGCGCGAGCCACTCCGCCACCGGGGCGAGAGCCAGTCGGCCCGGCGCGCCGTAGCAGTGCGCGACCGCCACGGTGGCGTCGTGCTGGCGGGCGAGGCGCGCGGCCTCCGCCACGAGGCGGCTCTTGCCGACGCCCGGCTCGCCGACCACCAGGGCCGCACGGACCGAACCGGCGAACGCCTTGTCCATGGTCGCGGTGAGGCCGGCCAGCTCCTCCTGGCGGCCCACGAAGTCCACCGATGCCACCACCGGGCCGGCGCGTGGGGCCGCCGACGGGGTCGAGGGCCGGTCCACCAGGTCCGCGAGGAGGCTGCGGGTGGCGGGGTCGGGCTCGATGCCCAGCTCCTGCTGCAGGACCGTGGCGCAGTGGTGGTAGGTGCTCACGGCGCCGGCGCGATCTCCCCGCGCTGCCTGGAGCCGGATCAGCTCCCGGTAGCCCACCTCGTCGAGGGGAGCGAGGTCCACGCGCCGACGCGCTGCCTGGAGGGCGACCGTCCACTGCCCCGCGCGCCGGGCCGCATCGGCGACCAGGCCGCACACCTCCACGCACTCGGCCGTGAGCTCGTCGCGGCGCGCGAGGGTCCAGTCGTCGTAGAGGCCGGGGAGCAGCTCGCCTCGGTAGGCAGCCAGCGCCTCGCCGCCCCGCTCGAGGATCGTCGCGGTGTCGTCCGGGGTCGCGTGCAGCGCGGCCTCCCTGGCCCGCTCGAAGACCCGGAGGTCGACCCGGCAGGTGTCCCGGTCCCGCCAGGTCAGGTCGGTCGAGGTCACCTCGAGCGAGTCGTCGTCCTCGAGCGTCCGGCGCAGCTGGTGGAGCTCGCGGCGCAGGTTGGTCAGCGCCTGCTGCTCGGGCGAGGAAGGCCAGAACGTGCCCGCGATCCGGGCTCGCGGCTGGGGGCTGCCGGCGCGTGCGGCGAGGAAGGCGATGAGCGCCAACGTGCGAGACGACCTCGACCGGACCTCGCCGGTCGCGTCGTCGACGACGGTGCGTTCTCCCAACAGGGAGACGTGCAGCATGGCGTTGCTCCTCCCGGCCCCAGTGTCGCAGGCCGACGCGGCTCGCGACAGGCGGTTGCGGACCAGCCCGGGTGCACTGGCGTCCCCGCCCCGGGGGATCCCTAGGATTGGGTCCATGACGCAGCAGCCGTTCAGCCGTCCCGGTGCGATCGACCTCTCGGCCCTCAAGCGCCCGGCGGCGCCGGCGCCGTCGCCGGCCTCAGGAGCCCCCGGTGCCCCCGGTGCCCCCGGGGCTCCTGCCGGATCGGCGGGAGGCGGGACGTCGTACTCCGTGGACATCACCGAGGAGAACTTCCAGGCGACCATCGAGGCCTCGATGACCGCGCCGGTCGTGCTCGTGTTCTACTCCCGCACCCGGATGCCCGAGAGCGGCCAGCTGGCCGACGACCTGCAGACCGTGGCCGACGAGTTCGAGGGCCGGTTCCTCGCCGGCCTCGTCGACATCGACGCCGCCCCCTCGATCGCGCAGGCGATGCAGATCCCCTCGATCCCGCTCGTGGTCGCCGTCATCGACGGTCGTCCGGCCCCGCTGCTGCAGGACCCGCTGCCCCTCGAGGAGCTGCGCACCGCCATGACCCAGGTCATGCAGCAACTCACCTCGCAGGGCATCACCGGCCGCCACCAGCCGCGTGCGGGCGCGCCCGTCGAGGCCACCGACGAGGGGGAGGAGCCGCAGGTCGACCCGAGGTACGCCGCCGCCCAGGAGGCGCTCGGAGACGGGGACATCGACCGCGCCGTCGCGGAGTACCAGAAGCTCGTCGACGCCAACCCCGCCGACGCCGAGGCCGCCGCCGGTCTGGCGATGGCCAAGGTGCTCCAGCGCACCCAGGGCGTCGACCTCCAGAAGGCGCGCGAGGCCGCGGCTGCGAACCCCGACGACGTCGACGCCCAGACGATGGTGGCCGACCTCGACATGCTCGGGGGCCACGTCGACGACGCGTTCAACCGTCTCGTCGAGCTCGTGCGCCGCAGCTCGGGCGACGAGCGCAACCAGGCCCGGGAGCACCTGCTCGGCCTCTTCGGTGCTGTCGGCAACGACGACCCGCGGGTGCTGCGCGGCCGGCAGAACCTCGCCTCCGCGCTGTTCTAGCGCGACCGGCGTGTCGAGACCTGGCCCGCCAGCGCCTCCAGCACGGCGCTGACCGCGGGCGAGTCGGTCATGGAGCGGCGGTGGACCGCGACGATGTCGCGGGTGGGCACCGGGTCGTGCGCGCGCAGGGCGACCAGCTCGTCGCCGAGCGGCTGACGACCCAGGCGCGGCACCAGGGCGATGCCCAGGCCGGCGCGCACCAGCGCGAGGTGGGAGTCGAACTCCATCGAGGTGTGCGCGATCCGCGGGAGGCGCCCGGTGCCGTCGTACATGCGGGTCAGCCACTGGCGGCAGATCGTGCCCTCGGGGGTGGCGATCCAGTCCTCGTCGACGAGGTCGCGCGGGCTGACCCGGCTCCGGGTGGCGAGCGGGTGGTCCAGGGACACGACGACGTCGGCGACGTCGCTCGCCAGGGGAGTCGTGGCCAGGTGGTCGGGGATCGCCAGCGGGACGTCGCCCCAGCTGTGCGCCACGCCGATGTCGGTCTGGCCGGAGGCGACCAGGTCGACGGTGTCCCACGGCTCCCGCTCCGTGAGGGCGAGCGCCAGGTCCGGGTGCTCGTCGCGCAGGCGGCGTACGACGGGCGCCACCATGCCGCGCATGGCCGTGGAGAAGGCGGTCAGCCGCAGCCGGCCCGCGACCGCGCCGGCCTGCCGGTGCAGCCCCGCCTCGACCTCCTCGAGGTCCGCGAGCAGCCGTGAGCCGGCGTCGACGAGGTGACGGCCGTGCCCGGTGAGCATGACCCCGCGGCCCACCCGCTCGAGCAGGGGCACCCCGGTCTGCCGCTCCAGCCTCTTGACCTGCTGCGAGACCGCACTAGGGGTGAAGCCGAGGGCGTCGGCGGCGGCCACCACCGAGCCGTGGGTGGCGACGGCCCGGAGGGAGGTCAGGGCGGGCAGGTCGATCATGCAGCGATGCTACATGGATCGGTGCATCATCATTCGCTGGTGCTGCATGATTGTGGCCGGGCACGCTGGGCGGCATGGACCGCAGGGACTCGATGCTGGCTGCTGTCGTGGCGACGATCTGGGGGTTCAACTTCGTCGTCATCGACTGGGGGATGCACGGCGTGCCGCCACTCCTCTTCGCAGCCGTCCGCTTCACCGCGGTCGTCGTCCCCTCCGCGCTCCTGGTGCGACGCCCGTCGGCGCCCTGGCGGGTGGTGGCCGCGGTCGGCCTCTTCATGTCCCTGGGCCAGTTCGGCTTCCTCTACGTCTCCATGGCCGCGGGGATGCCCCCGGGCCTGGCGGCACTCGTCCTGCAGGCGCAGGTGATCTTCACGGTCGTGATCGCCGCGGGGGCGCTCCGGGAGCGGCCGACGCGGACCCAGGTCGCCGGCGTCCTGCTCGGCTCGGCCGGGCTGGTCGTCGTGGCACTCGGGCGTGGGGGACACGTGAGCCGGGCCGCCCTGGCGCTGTGCCTGCTGGGCGCGCTCTCCTGGGGCATCGGCAACGTCGTGTCCCGGGCCTCCGGGGTCGCCGGCGGACTCTCCCTCACCGTCTGGTCGGCAACCGTGGTGCCGGTGCCCCTGCTGGCGCTGTCCTTCGCGGTCGACGGTCCGCACGCGGTCGCATCCGCCCTGGCGGGGTTCACGTGGCAGGCAGCCGTCTCGACGCTCTACACCGCCGGGCTGGCCTCCCTCGTGGGCTACGGCATCTTCAACTCGCTGCTCTCGCGCAACCCGTCCGCCGCGGTGGTGCCCTGGGTGCTGCTCGCCCCGGTGGTCGCGATGGCCGCGGCCTGGCTGCTGCTGGGCGAGCGTCCGGCGCCCGCGGAGGCCCTGGGCGGGCTCGTGCTGGTCGCGGGGGTGCTGGTGGCCCTGCGTCCGGCCCGCTCAGCCGCCGCCCAGGGCGGAGCGGCCGGCCTCGAGGCGTGCGACCGGGACCCGGAACGGCGAGCAGGAGACGTAGTCCAGCCCCACCTCGTCGAAGAAGTGGATCGACGCCGGGTCGCCCCCGTGCTCGCCGCAGACACCGAGGTGCAGGTCGGGGCGTGCCTCGCGACCGAGACGGACCGCAGTCCGGACCAGTGACCCGACTCCCTCGGTGTCGAGGGACTCGAAGGGGGAGACCGGGAAGACGCCCTGCTGGAGGTAGGTGCTGAAGAACGAGGCCTCCACGTCGTCGCGCGAGAAGCCCCACGTCATCTGGGTCAGGTCGTTGGTGCCGAAGGAGAAGAACTCGGCGGCGGCGGCGATCTTGTCGGCGGTGATCGCGGCCCGGGGAAGCTCGATCATGGTGCCGACCTTGAAGGCGAGGTCGACCCCCGTCTCGTCCCGCACCTCGCGGGCCACGTCGATGATCCGACGCTTGACGATCTCGAGCTCCCGCACCGAGGCGACCAGCGGGATCATGATCTCCGGGCGCGGGTCCCCGCCCTCCTTCTTCCGGAACGCCGCCGCCTCGAGGATCGCCCGCGCCTGCATCGTGAACAGACCGGGGATCACGATGCCGAGCCGCACGCCCCGCAGGCCGAGCATGGGGTTCTGCTCGTGGAGGCGCCGCACCGCGTCGAGCAGCTTGCGCTGCCGCTTCTTGCGGTGGCCCCGGGAGTCCGCCAGGGCGATCGTGACGGAGAGGTCGGTGAGGTCGGGGAGGAACTCGTGCAGGGGCGGGTCGATCAGCCGGATCGTCACCGGCAGCCCGTCCATCGACTCGAGGATCTCGGTGAAGTCCTGACGCTGCATGGGCAGCAGCGCCGAGAGCGCCTTCTCCTGGCCCTGCTCGTCGTCGGCGACGATGAGGTTCTCCACCAGCTCGCGCCGCTCGCCGAGGAACATGTGCTCGGTGCGGCACAGGCCGATCCCCTGGGCGCCGAACCGGCGGGCCCGGGCCGCGTCCTCGGCCTTGTCGACGTTGGAGCGGACCTGCATCCGCCGTTGGGCGTCCGCGTGCTCCATCAGCCGCGCGACGGCCTCGACGAGCGGGTCGTCGACCTGCTCGCCCTCGAAGAACTGCACGACGAGCGAGTCCGCCACCGGCACGGCGCCGTCGAAGACCTCGCCGGTGGTGCCGTCGATCGAGATCACGTCGCCCTCGTGGACGGTCTTGCCGTCGCGCACGGTGAACCGGCCGGCGTGGACGTCGACCTCCAGTGCCTCGGCCCCGCACACGCAGGTGCGGCCCATGCCCCGGGCCACCACCGCGGCGTGCGACGTCTTGCCGCCGCGGCTGGTGAGGATGCCCTTGGCGACCACCATGCCGTGCAGGTCGTCGGGGCTGGTCTCCTTGCGCACCAGGATCACGTCCTCGCCGCGCTCGGCCCACTCCACGGCCGTGGCCCAGTCGAAGACCGCCCTGCCGACCGCCGCGCCGGGGGAGGCGTTCATGCCCGTGGTCAGCAGCGTCCGCTCGGCGTTCTCGTCGAACCGGGGGAACATCAGCTGCGCCAGCTGCGCGCCGTTGACTCGCCCCAGCGCCTCGTCGAGGTCGATCAGCCCCTCGTCGACCATGTGCACCGCGATCCGGAACGCCGCCTCCGGCGTCCGCTTGCCCACCCGGGTCTGGAGCATCCAGAGCTTGCCCTGCTCGATGGTGAACTCGATGTCGCACATGTCCCGGTAGTGGTCCTCGAGCTTCTTCATGATCCCGAGGAGCTCGTCGTGGGACTTCGGGTCGAGCTCGCCGAGGTCCGCCAGCGAGACGGTGTTGCGGATCCCGGCCACCACGTCCTCGCCCTGCGCGTTCTGCAGGTAGTCGCCGTAGACGCCCTGGGAGCCCGAGGCCGGGTCACGCGTGAACGCGACGCCCGAGCCCGAGTCCATGCCCCGGTTGCCGAAGACCATCGCCTGGATGTTGACCGCCGTCCCGTCGTCTTCGGGGATCTGCTCCTGGCGTCGGTAGAGCACGGCGCGCTCGGTGTTCCAGGAGTCGAAGACGGCGCGGACGGCGAGCTCCATCTGCTCGCGGGGGTCCTGCGGGAACGGGCGGCCGGCATGCTCCTCGATCGCCTTCTTGTACGCCGACACCAGCTCGCGCAGGTCGTCGACGTCGAGGTCGAGGTCGGCCGTGGTGTCCTTGCGCCGCTTGAGCTCGTCGTGCTCGGCCGAGAAGACGTCGTCGTGGATGCCCATGACCGTGGAGCCGAACATCGAGAGCAGCCGACGGTAGGAGTCCATCGCGAAGCGCGGATTGTCGCTCTGGGCGGCCAGACCGTGCACGGACTCGTCGTTCAGCCCGATGTTGAGGACCGTGTCCATCATTCCGGGCATCGAGTGCTTGGCGCCTGAGCGGACCGAGACGAGCAGGGGGTCCTCGGCGTCACCGAGCCGGCGGCCCATCGCCTCCTCGAGGCGGGCCAGGTGCTCGTCGATCTCCGCGGCGAGGGCCTCGGGCTGGCTGCCCTGGGCGAGGTAGGCGCGGCAGGCCTCGGTGGTGATCGTGAAGCCCGGTGGGACCGGCAGGCCGAGGTTGGTCATCTCGGCGAGGTTGGCCCCCTTGCCACCGAGCAGGTCCTTCTGTTCCTTGTTCCCCTGGGCGAAGTCGAACACGTAGGTGGTCACAGGGCATCTGTACCCCGTTTCGGGCGACTTGGGGAGGGCCCAGGGGGGTCAGATCCCTGACTCGGTGTACGCCGGCGCCCGGCCGCCACCGTCCGCGAGCTGCTCCAGCGCGGCCCGGATGCGCCGGGCCGTGAAGTCGGCGCAGCGCTTCTCGACCTGCTCGAGGGTGCAGAACTCCGCGGACCGGATCTCGCGGGCCTGCTTGACGATCCGGTCCACGATCGCGGCCTCGTGGGTGCCTCCGTCGAAGACCAGGCACAGCGCGTCGTCCCAGCCGCCCCACGGCGGCAGCCAGTCGGTCAGCAGCAGCCCGCCCGCCGCGATCTCCAGGCCGAGCTCCTCCTCCACCTCGCGGGCCACGGCCAGCTGCGGGGACTCGCCGACCTCGACGACGCCGCCGGGGAGGTCCCAGTCCTGCTTGTAGGTGAGCTGGCACAACAGCACCCGCTCGTCGGGTCGCGCAGCAGCATCTGGCTGATCGCCCGCTTGCGGGGCAGGAACGAGTTGAGCAGGGCCCGGAAGCCGTCCGGCTCGTGCGCCGGCGCGTCGGTCACCAGCCGCGCGTAGACGATCCGGTCCACCGGCTCGCCCCCGACGGTGACGCCGCGCATCACGCCCTCGCGGCGCAGCCCCGACCAGGTGGCGACCCGTTGGGCCAGCTCGTCGTCGGGCGCGACCAGGGCCTCGACCCGCGGGTGGGCGACGAGCGCGGCCTCGACCTCACGACGTACGACGTCGACCGCGGCCGAGAGCCCCTCGTCGTGCAGCTCGGGGACCCACTCGATGCGGGCGACCCCGTCGGCGACCGTGAAGACGGTGGTGGGCTGCTCGGACACGCAACAACCCTAGTCGCGACGCCTGAACCAGACCGTGGCCAGGGGCGGCACCACGATGTCGGCGTGGGCGGGCTGGCCCGACCAGTCGCCCTCTACCGCGGTCACCGAGCCCATGTTGCCCACTCCGGAGCCGGTGTAGGAGTCGGCGTCGGTGTTGAGCACCTCGTCCCAGGCGCCGGTCTCGGGGAGCCCGAGCCGGTAGCCCTCGTGGGGGATCGCCGCGAAGTTGGCGACGCACACGAGGTCGGGGCCGGTGCTGCCACGCCGGATGAACGAGAAGACGTTGTGGCCGGCGTCGTTGGCGTCGATCCACTGGAACGTGCCCGGGTCGTTGTCGCGGGTCCAGGCGGCCGGGTCTCGGCGTACACCCTGTTCAGGTCGCGCACCAGCGACTGGACACCCCGGTGCTCGGGGTGGTCGAGGAGCCACCAGTCGAGCTCGCGGGCCTCGGCCCACTCCGACTCCTGGCCCATCTCGGCGCCCATGAAGAGCAGCTGCTTGCCGGGGTGGGCCCACATGAAGCCGAGGTAGGCGCGCAGGTTGGCCAGCTGCTGCCACCGGTCGCCCGGCATCTTGCGCAGCAGCGAGCCCTTGCCGTGCACGACCTCGTCGTGGCTGATCGGGAGGACGTAGTTCTCCGACCAGGCGTAGACGAGCGAGAAGGTCATCTCGCCGTGGTGGTAGGAGCGGTGCACCGGCTCGTGCTGCATGTAGCCGAGCGAGTCGTGCATCCAGCCCATGTTCCACTTGAAGCCGAAGCCGAGCCCACCGTCGGACGTGGGTCGGGTGACGCCCTCCCAGGACGTGGACTCCTCCGCGATCGTGATCGCGCCGGGGACCCGCTTGTAGACGGTGCCGTTCATCTCCTGGAGGAACTGCACGGCCTCGAGGTTCTCCCGGCGCCGTGCACGTTGGGCGTCCACTCACCGGCTCGCGCGAGTAGTCGAGGTAGAGCATCGAGGCCACGGCGTCGACGCGCAGCCCGTCGATGTGGAACTCCTCGAGCCAGTAGAGCGCGTTGGCCACGAGGAAGTTGCGCACCTCGCGGCGGCCGAAGTTGAAGACGTAGGTGCCCCAGTCGGGGTGCTCGCCGCGCGAGGGGTTGGGGTCCTCGTAGAGCGGGTGCCGTCGAAGCGGGAGAGGGCGAACTCGTCCTTCGGGAAGTGCGCAGGAACCCGTCGACGATCACGCCGATGCCGGCCTGGTGGAGCCGGTCGACGAGGTGCCGGAACCCGTCGGGGTCGCCGAACCGCGCCGTCGGTGCGAAGTACGACGTCACCTGGTAGCCCCAGGAGCCGCCGAACGGGTGCTCCATGACGGGCATGAACTCGACGTGGGTGAAGCCCAGGTCGGTCAGGTAGGGGACCAGGTGGTCGGCCAGGTCGGCGTAGGAGTAGAGCCCTCCGCCGTGGTGCTTCTTCCACGAGCGAGGTGCACCTCGTAGACCGACATCGCCTCGCTGACGGGCTGCCGGCCGGCGCGCGAGGTCATCCACTCCTGGTCGCCCCAGGTGTAGGTCGACTCGAAGACCACCGACCGACGTCGCCGGGGGGATCTCGGTGTGGTAGGCCATCGGGTCGGCCTTCTCGCGCCACTGGCCGTCGGCGCCGAGGATCACGAACTTGTAGCCCGTGCCGCTGCCGACACCCGGGACGAAGAGCTCCCAGACACCGACGTGCCGAGCTGGCGCATGGGGTGCTCGCGGCCGTCCCAGCTGTTGAAGGAGGACGCCTTGAGCCGGACACCGCGGGCCGAGGGCGCCCAGACCGCGAACGCAGTCCCGCTGATCGTCTCGCCGAGGGGGGTGCGGTAGTGGTGCACGTGGGCGCCGAGGACGTCCCACAGCTGCTCGTGCCGACCCTCGTTGATCAGGTGCAGGTCGATCTCGCCGAGCGTCGGGAGGAAGCGGTACGGGTCGTCGGTCTCGACCGGCTCGCCGTCGTAGGCCACGGAGACGCGGTAGTCCGGCACCTCGGCGACGGGGAGGACCCCGACCCAGATGCCCTCGTGCTCGTGGCCCAGCTCGGCGACCTGCCCGTCGTACCGGCCGTGACCCGGGAGGCCAGGGGCCGCAGGACGCGCACGGTGACACCCCCCTCGTGGGGTGCGCACCCAGCACGGAGTGCGGGTCGCCGTGCTCACCCCGGACGATCTGGAGAGCACCTCGACGGCGACTGGCTTGGCGGTGGGGGTGCTGGTCATGACACTCCGATCCTCGCGACGGCCTCGAGCGGGATGCCCACCCAGGTCGGCGGTTGCGGGTTTCGTACACGGTCTCGTAGACGGCCTTGTCGGCGACGTACGCCTCGAGCAGGGTCTTCTCGTCGGCGCTCAGGTCCCGTCCCGCGTAGGCGGTCAGGAAGGCCTCGCGATTGCGCTCGGCCCACTCCGCGGCGCGGTAGGACCGCTGTTCGGCGGCGTCGTCGTAGTCCTCGCCCCAGGTGCGCTCCACGACCCGCGGTGCGTAGTCGAAGGAGCGCAGCATGCCGCCACGTCGCGCCAGGGGGAGTCCGGCAGCGCGCGGTCGGCGAGCGGCTTGGCCGGCTCGCCCTCGAAGTCGACGATCTTCCAGCCCCGCACGGTGCGCAGGGTCTGCCCCAGGTGCAGGTCGCCGTGGATCCGCTGGACCCGCACTCCCGCGACCCCTGCTGACGGCGTCGAAGGCCCGGCGCAGGCGGTCGGCGTGCGGTGCGAGCTCGGGTACGACGATGAGCGCGTCGTCCAGGCGCCGGGTTCATCGCGGCCGCCAGGGCGCCGAGGGCATCGTTCGAGCGCTCCTCGACGGGGAAGTGCTCGGCCAGCGCCCGGTGGGTCTGGGCCAGGGCCTCGCCCAGACGGGCGGCCTCGCCGGCGAAGTCACCGCCGACCTCGTCGGCGTGCAGGTCGGCCTCGGCGAAGAGGTTGCGGACGCTCGCGAGCGCCAGGTCCCAGCCGTCGGTGGCGGTGCGCAGGAACTGCTGGAGCATGGCGAGCTGCAGCACGGCGTCGCCGCTGTCGCCCTCCCGCCGCAGGCGGCAGGACACTCCAGCCAGCCGTAGAGCGCCGCCACGTGGTCCGAGCCCGCCCGGGTCAGCACGTCGTGGATGGCGATGTCGGGATTGACCCCGGGCGTGATCTTGCGGAACACCTTCATCAGGGCGTCCTCGCCGAAGGCGACCGAGGAGTTGGACTGCTCGCCGCTGAACAGCGTGGAGTGGGCCTCGAGGTCCAGCTCGTGCCCCGGCAGCCGGTGGAAGGCCAGCGGGCCGCCCGCGGGCGGATCGGCGAACGAGCGCAGCCAGCAGGCCATCGCCTCGCGGTCGTGCACCGCGTCGTACACGTAGCTGGTGCCGAAGTCCTCGTCCGCCCACGAGCCGACGAAGGCGTGCTCGAGGCGCGACTGCGGCTCGGGGTAGAAGGCCAGCGGCAGCTGGTAGTACTCGTCCTCGCCGCCGTCCTCGTACCTGATCGTGGCGAGGTCGATCGAGACCCGTGGGCCGTCGGCGACGTGCCGCGGCACCTCCCCGAGCCGGCGCACGCCGGTGATCGAGAACGCGCGTCCCTTGCCACCGAACCAGCGGCTCTGCTCGATGAAGGGCTTGAGGAGGTCCTGCGCGGGGACCGACGGGCTCGGTCACTGGCTCATCCCCTCGTCGGTCTCGGGCCGGGTCAGGCGGAACCAGTAGAAGCCGTACCCGCCCAGCGTGAGGAGGTAGGGCAGCTCGCCGACCGGGGGGAAGGGCACTCCGCCGAGCAGCTCGACCGGGATCATGCCCTCCCAGCGGCGCAGGTCGAGCTCGACCGGTTGCGGGAAGCGGGGAGAGGTTGTTGACGCACACGATGACGTCGTGGCGGCCGTCGTCGCCCTCGTGCTCGCGCGCGGTAGGACAGCACCGTCGGGTTCGACCCGCCCAGGTCGACGAAGGAGCCGAGGCCGAACGCCTCGTGGCGCCGGCGGGCCTGGATCATCCGGCGGGTCCAGTGCAGCAGCGAGGATGAGTTCTCCAGCTGCGCCTCGACGTTGACGCTCTGGTAGCCGTAGACCGGGTCCTGGATGCGGGCAGGTGCAGCTTGCCGGGGGTCGCGGAGGAGAAGCCGGCGTTGCGGTCGGGCGTCCACTGCATCGGGGTGCGGACCCCGTCCCGGTCACCGAGCCAGATGTTGTCGCCCATCCCGATCTCGTCGCCGTAGTACAGGACGGGGGAGCCGGCAGCGAGAGCAGCAGGGCGGTGAGCTCGATCTGGTTGATGTCGTTGTCGAGCAGGGGCGCCAGCCGCCGCCGGATGCCGATGTTGGCCTTCATGCGGGGGTCCTTGGCGTACTCGCCCCACATGTAGTCGCGGTCCTCGTCGGTGACCATCTCGAGGGTGAGCTCGTCGTGGTTGCGCAGGAAGATGCCCCACTGGCAGCCGTCCGGGATGGGCGGGGTCTGCTCGAGGATCTCCGAGATCGGGAAGCGCGACTCCCGGCGCACGGCCATGAAGATGCGCGGCATCACCGGGAAGTGGAAGGCCATCTGGCACTCGTCGCCGCCGACGGCCGGGTCCGCCGAAGTACTCGACGACGTCCGCCGGCCACTGGTTCGCCTCGCAGAGCAGCACCCGGCCGGGGTAGTTGTCGTCGACGAAGCGGCGGCACTTGCGCAGGAACTCGTGGGTCTCGGGGAGGTTCTCGCCGTTGGTGCCGGGACGCTCGTAGAGGTACGGCACCGCGTCGAGGCGGAAGCCGTCCAGGCCCATGTCCAGCCAGAACGACATCGCCTCGAGCATCGCCTCGTGGACCTTCGGGTTGTCGAAGTTGAGGTCCGGCTGGTGGGAGAAGAACCGGTGCCAGAAGTACTGCTGGCGGACCGGGTCCCAGGTCCAGTTGGACGGCTCGGTGTCGACGAAGATGATCCGGGCCTCCTGGTAGAGGTCGTCGGTGTCGGACCAGACGTAGAAGTCGCCGTACGGGCCGGTGGGATCCTCCCGGCTGGCCTGGAACCACGGGTGCTGGTCGCTGGTGTGGTTCATGACGAAGTCGATGATCACGCGGATGTCGCGCTTGTGGGCCTCGTCGAGGAAGTGGTGGAAGTCCTCGACGGAGCCGCACTCGGGGAGGATGTTCGTGTAGTCGGCGACGTCGTAGCCGCCGTCGCGCAGCGGGGAGCTGAAGAACGGCGGCACCCACAGGCAGTCGACCCCCAGCCACTGCAGGTAGTCGAGCTTCTCGGTCAGGCCCTTGAAGTCGCCGGTGCCGTCGCCATTGGAGTCCCGGAAGGACCGCACCAGCACCTCGTAGAACACCGCCGTCTTGAACCAGTCCGGGGTGCTCCCGACGGTGTCCGGGAACGGGTCGGCGTCGAGCGTGTCGTCGGTCGGTGCGGTGGGAGCGGGGTCGTCGGTCGGGCTGGTCGAGAGCTCGGTCAACGGGGGCTCCTCACGGTCAGGATGTGGGCGGGTTCGTACGACGGGTCGAGGCGCACGTAGTTGTGCTGGCCCCAGCTCCAGTCCTCACGGGTGATCTCGTCGTGCACGACGAAGGAGTCGTCCCAGGCCAGGCCGAGCGCGGGCAGGTCGAGGTGCACCATCGTCTCGCGGGTCGCGTGCGGGTCGAGGTTGACCACGACGATGACGACGTCGTCCTCGCCGCCCGCCGGCCCGGCCGCCCGCTTGGAGAACACCAGGATGTTCTCGTCGTCGCTGTGGTGGATGTGGACGTTGCGGAGCACTGCAGCGCGGGGTGCGCGCGCCGGATCTCGTTGAGGCGGGTGAGGTACGGCGCCAGGGTGCGGCCCTCGCGCTCCGCGGCGTCCCAGTCCCGGATCCGGATCTGGTACTTCTCCGAGTCGAGGTACTCCTCGCTCCCGGGCTTGACCGCCACGTGCTCGAAGAGCTCGAAGCCGGCGTACACGCCCCAGCTGGGCGATCCGGTCGCCGCCACGGCCGCCCGGATCTTGAACGCGCCAGGCCCGCCGTACTGCAGGTAGGCGTGCAGGATGTCGGGTGTTGACGAAGAAGTTCGGCCGCATCAGGTGGTCGGTCTCGGTGGCGAGCTCGCGGAGGTACTCCTCGAGCTCCCACTTGGCGTTGCGCCAGGTGAAGTACGTGTAGGACTGCTGGAAGCCGATCGCGCCCAGGCCCTGCATCATCGCCGGGCGGGTGAACGCCTCGGCCAGGAAGAGCACGTCGGGGTCGGTGCGGCGGATCTCCTTGAGCAGCCACTCCCAGAACGCCACGGGCTTGGTGTGCGGGTTGTCGACGCGGAAGATCCGCACCCCGTGGGACATCCACATCCGGACCACGCGCAGCACCTCGCGGCAGATGCCGGTGGGGTCGTTGTCGAAGTTGACCGGGTAGATGTCCTGGTACTTCTTGGGTGGGTTCTCCGCGTAGGCGATCGTCCCGTCGGCGCGGGTCGTGAACCACTCCGGGTGGCTGGTCACCCAGGGATGGTCGGGCGCGGCCTGCAGGGCCAGGTCGAGGGCGACCTCCAGGCCCAGGCCGCGCGCGTGGGCGACGAAGGCGTCGAAGTCCTCGAAGGTCCCCAGGTCAGGGTGGATCGCGTCGTGGCCGCCGTCCTTGGACCCGATGGCCCACGGCGAGCCGGTGTCGTCGGGGCCGGGCGTCAGGGTGTGTGTTGGGGCCCTTGCGGTTGACCTCGCGATGGGGTGGATCGGCGGCAGGTAGATCACGTCGAAGCCCATCGACGCCACGGCGTCCAGGCGCTTGGCGGCGGTCCGGAAGTTGCCGCTGGTCACCTTGCCGGTCACGGCGTCGCGGGTCGCGCCCTCGGAGCGGGGAAGAACTCGTACCAGCTGCCGAACAGCGGCGCGGGCGGTCGGCGTCGCCGGGTAGGGACCCTCCACGGTGACCAGCTCGCGCAGCGGGTTGGCCAGGAGCACAGCGTCCAGCTCGGGGGCCTGGAGCGCCGCGAGCCGGGCCCCGACCGGGCGCTTCTCGTCGGCTGCCGCCTCGATGGCACCGTCCAGGATCTCGTGGCCGCGACGGTCGCTGCGGTCGAGGTCGGCCTTGACGCGCTCGAGCAGCAGCCGTCCCTCGACGAACATGAGGTCGACGTCCACACCGGCGGGGATCTTCAGGCCGGCGGCGTGCTGCCACGTGGCGACCGGGTCGGACCAGGCCTGCACCTCGAACGTCCATGCGCCGCGGCGTCGGGGGTCACCGAAGCGTCGTACGGTCGGGGATCTCGGGGTGCTTGACCATGCGCACCGGCGGACGGCGGTGGCCGTCCGGACCGGTCAGCACGACCTCGGCACCGAGCTTGTCGTGGCCCTCGCGGAAGACCGTCGCCGAGACCGGGAAGGGCTCACCGACCGTGGCCTTGGCCGACTGTCGGCCGAGGTCGACGACGGGCATGACGTTCATGACAGGGATTCGACCGACCATGCCTCCACACTTTCGGACTCGCCCCGCGCGGCGCAAGCCGCCGGGGAGCGGAACGACCAACGGGTGGACTCCGGAGCGGAGCCCACCGTGGATCGCGAGTGGATGCGTACCCGATGTGCGTACTAGTACACCTGCAGCTCGGCCGCGTGGACGATCGAGCCGCGGTCGGACGCCGTCTTGCAGTCGGTGTCGTTGGTCGGGTCGGCGTCCTGCTCGCCGGCGTATCCACGGAAGCCCGTGCACTGGTTCTCCAGTGCCACGAACCGGATCGCGGCGGCGCGCGTGGCCGGGACCTTGAACGAGCGCAGGAGCAGGTTGGGCGCCACCGGCCGGGGGCGGAGCGCCGGGAACGCGTCGGCGGGGGAGGTGTAGAACCGCTTCCACGTGGCCCGGTCCGACGAGCAGTGCCTCAGGCAGGCCTCCAGCGCGAACTGGCGCAGCGCCGTGAACCGCGACCCGGTGTCCGGGTCGGCCGCGAGGGGAACCTCGGTGCCGCTCGAGGGCGCGGGGTCCAGCATCGCGCTCACCTGCACGCGCCGGACCCGGTGCACCCGGCCGGCGAGGTCGACGTCCACGTACGGGTGGGTGGCGTCGACGTTGCTGTCGCTCACGCCGCCCCACGCGGTGCCCTCGGTGCCGTCGATGAGGAGCTTCGGGTTCAGCGAGCCCGCGCTGGCGCCGATCACCTTCGCCCCCGCCGGGGCCCGACGCGAGGTTCCGAGGCGCGTGCAGGCGCACGGTCCGGTGCTCGCCCGGCTTCACGGCGACGGCGAAGCGGGTGAAGCCGCGCCCCTTGGACGTGAAGAGCATCTGGTGTCGGCCGGGCACCAGGTGCACGACGTTGCCCAGCTTGCTCCGGCGCACCGTGTCGGCCACCGGGGTCACGCGGGCCTCGTAGCGGCCGACGTAGAGCTTGCCCGCGGCCGGGGACCGGAAGGTCACCGTGGCGTTGCGTGCCCGGGGGGAGGCGAAGCTCGGCGTCGGCTGGCCCGAGTCGGCGTTCGGCGTCGAGGCACCCGCACCCATGCCGCGACGGGCGAAGGCGTTCCACAGGACGGTGCGGTCCCGGCCGCCGAAGCGCATCGTGTCGGCGGCGATCATGGCGTCGCGCGCGTCGAGCATGGAGGTCGCTCCCTGCTGGAGCAGGAAGGCGTCGAACACCAGCTGGATCCAGCGGCGGTTGCCGGGGCATCGGCTCGGCGGCAGCGGCGACCGGGTGGGACCGGCCTGGGCGCACTTGAGCTGCAGCCCCCGGTCGTCGTAGGGGAACCTGGCGTTCCACTTCTTCACCAGCGCCTGGCGGACCTGCCACTGGGTGCCGTTCCAGATCTCACCGTCGGCGTGCACCTCGACACCGGTGCTGTCGAACCCGATGTCGGAGTAGTTGAGCGGGTTCTTGTCGATCGCGTAGTCCCGGATGCCCGCCGACCTGTTGCCGGTGGCGTAGGGGCCGACCACCCACGGGTTGGTCCCGGTCGAGTAGCCGTGGCTGAACATGTACTCGCCCGCGGTCAGGTCGCCCCACGACTCGCCCATCGCACCGCCCTGTGCGGAGGTGATGCCTTCGTCGGGGCCGCCGATCATCCGGTTGCTGATGGCGTGGGTGTACTCGTGCCCGACCACGCTCATGTCGAGGGCGCCGTCGGTGCAGGGGGAGTAGAACGCACCGGCGATCGGCTGGAAGAGGTACTGGTTGGTGATGCCGGGGGTGCCGTCCTGCAGCGTGACCTGGTTGGCGTTGTCGCGGCCGAGGTACGACGGCGACCCGCCATCGAGGGCGCCGGCCTGGGCATTGCCGGTCTCGGAGTCGTTGGCGACGCCACCGCGGCCCATGTTGTCCTGCTGGAGGTTGTAGTTCGCCTCGGTGAAGCCGAGGTAGTAGGAGAAGTCGTGCATCCGGTTGTGGGCGACGAACAGGTTGGTCACGACCTGGTCGATGTCGTTGCCGCCGGGGTGCAGCTGGGTCGGGTCGCACCGGGAGTTGTTCCAGGCGTCGGTGAACTTCCCGGTGTAGTCGCGGGTCGGCGAGACCGGGGCCTGGGCGGTGCCGCCGGGGCTGTCCGGGCTCAGCCAGGCCTCGTGGGTGTCGGCGTTGTTGCCCACCGTGGTCAGCGTCGGCTCACCGGTCTTGACGACGGTGTCCCACGGGCCCGGCGCGGCGACGTTGCGGAACGGACCGGTCGGCGAGGAGCACCCCTTCACGGCGGTCCAGCAGCCGATGACGCTGTTGCGGGGAGTGGCCTTCGCGGACCAGTCCAGGCTCGGGTTGGCGGTGAAGTGGCGCCACTGCGGGACCGGCAGCGACGCGTCCGTGCCCGGGGTCGTCGTGTCGCTGGTGGTCACGGCCGCGGCGTAGCTGCCGGGCGGTGTGAACGGCACGGTCGGGTCGCCGTACGGGCAGACCTGGAGGCTGTAGATCCCGGCCGGGATCGAGTCCGCGGTGTACGACGCGGTCTCGGGGCTGGTGCCGAGGTCGCCCGAGACGAGCAGGCCGCCCTGGGGGTCGAAGATCTTCACGACGATGTCGTCGGCGGAGTTGGCCATCGCCGCCACCGCGTCGATGCGCCTGGTCTGGCCGTCGGTCAGCTCGAACTCGTGCTTGGGGCCACAGTCGGTGGCGGTGACCTCACCCTGGAACGGGTAGGCGTCGTTGTTGTTCTCCACCTGGTTCTGGCGGTGCAGGATCGTGCCGTCGGTCGCGTCCACCATCAGCGTGTAGGCGAACGCCGAACCCTTCTCGCTGTCCACGACGTTGGTCTCGAAGACGGGGCGGACGGTGCCGTCGGCCATCGCCAGGGCCCGCAGGCGCGCCTGCTGCGGCTGCGCGAATCCCGGCACGCTGAACGTCGTCCACCCGTCGGAGGTCGTGGCGTGGACGCCGTCCAGGACGCTGGCGCCGACGCCGCGGCCGACGTTCCGCGCCGCCGCGGCCCAGGCCTGGACCGGACCGAGGGTCGCGGCCGCAGGTGTCCCGGTCGTCCGGGTGAGGGAGGAGGAGACGTAGGCGATCTGCCCGCCGGCGACGCCCACCGTCACCATGCTGTCCAGGGCGGGCACGAGGCCGTCGAAGCTCTGGCGGAAGAGCACCGCCCGCGCCGGGCTCTGGGCGAAGTGCTGGTCGCGCACCAGCGTCAGGGCCTGCGCCTGTGCGGCGCTCAGGCCGAAGACGGCAGCGTGCTGCGCGAGCCAGGCCCGAGCCGCGGCGACGGGGTCGCTGGAGGTCGCCCGGCCGAGCGAGCCGTCCGCGGGGAGGAGGGAGGACGGGGTGCCGAACTGGTTCCAGCGCACGTCGACGGCCCCGAGCTGCGACACCGCCTCCCGCTGCCCGGGCGAGGGCAGCGCCGTGCCGCGGGCGTCGAGGTCGTCGAGGCCCGGGACCGAGTCGCCGGGGGTGACGACGGAGCCGCCGGGGACCGCGGCCGGGACAGCGAACCCGGTCGCGACGGCGGGCAGCTGCGCGAGCCCCGGGACCAGGAGAGCGCCCAGCAGGGCGAGGGCCAGCGCCGTCCGGCGGCCGCGACGCGTGGGGGTGGGTGTCATGCGCTGACAACGCCACGTCTGAGCGTTGGTTATGCGTGACCGCCGCAGGTCACGGTTCTGTCAAGGCTTGGATCGTTCCAAGCATTCGCGCTACCGTCCTCTCGTGCGTGCGATTCGACGATTCACGGTCCGTCCCGTCCTCCCTCCGGCCCTGGCCGCCCTGGGGGACCTGGCCGGCAACCTCAGGTGGTCCTGGCACCCGGAGACGCAGGACGTCTTCGCTGCCGTCGACCCTGTCCTCTGGGAGTCCACGGGTCGCGACCCGGTGACCCTCCTGGGCGCCGTCGGCCGGGCCAGGCTCGAGGAGCTGGCCGCCGACGCGGGCTTCCTCGAGAGGCTCGCCGAGGCCCGGGCCGACCTCGAGCGCTACCTCACCGGTGAGCGCTGGTTCCAGCGCCGTGAGGCGGCGGAGGGGCCGCGGGCGATCGCCTACTTCTCCCCGGAGTTCGGCATCACCGCCGTCCTCCCGCAGTACTCCGGCGGCCTGGGCATCCTCGCCGGCGACCACCTCAAGGCCGCCAGCGACCTGGGCGTGCCGATCACCGGCGTCGGCCTCCTCTACCGCCACGGCTACTTCGAGCAGGCCCTGTCCCGCGAGGGCTGGCAGCTCGAGACCTACCCCGTCCTCGACCCCGACGGCCTGCCCATCTCGCTGCTGCGCGAGCAGGACGGGTCCCCGGCGCAGATCTCGATCTCGCTCCCCGAGGGCCCCGACCTGGTGGCGCGGATCTGGGTCGCCAGCGTCGGCCGGGTGCCGCTGCTGCTGCTCGACTCCGACGTCGAGGGCAACCCCGAGCACTACCGCGACGTGACCGACCGCCTCTACGGCGGCAACAGCGAGCACCGCCTGCGCCAGGAGCTGCTGCTCGGCGTCGGCGGCGTGCGCGCGCTGCGTGTCCACGCCCGCATCACCGGTGCCCCCGCGCCGGAGGTCTTCCACACCAACGAGGGCCACGCCGGGTTCCTCGGCCTCGAGCGGATCCGCGAGCTCACCGTCGAGGAGGGTGGCCCGAAGCTCGACTTCGACACCGCGCTCGAGGTCAGCCGCGCGTCCACCGTCTTCACCACCCACACCCCGGTGCCCGCCGGCATCGACCGCTTCCCGCGCACGCTGGTGGAGCAGTACTTCAGCGAGGCCGGCGCCACGCCGGGCGTCCCGGTCGAGCGGATCCTCTCCCTCGGCACCGAGGACTACCACGGTGGCGACGGCTCGGTGTTCAACATGGCGGTCATGGGCTTCCGGCTCTCCCAGCGCGCCAACGGCGTCTCCCTGCTGCACGGCCACGTCAGCCGGGGCATGTTCAACGGCCTGTGGCCGGCCTTCGACGAGGCCGAGGTGCCGATCGGGTCGATCACCAACGGCGTGCACGCCCCGACCTGGGTGGCGCGTGAGGTCATCGACCTCGCCGTCGCGCACGGCGCGGACCGCGAGAGCGACGACCCCGACGGCTTCCTGGCCACGGTCGACAAGATCCCGGGCGCCGACATCTGGTCGGTCAAGCGCCAGCTGCGTGAGCGGCTGGTCGAGGACGCCCGCCGGCGCCTGGCCCGGTCGTGGGAGAAGCGCGGCGCCGCCAGGGCCGAGCTCAAGTGGATCGACTCCGCCCTCGACCCCGACGTGCTGACGATCGGGTTCGCGCGCCGGGTGCCGTCGTACAAGCGGCTCACGCTGATGCTGCGCCACCCCGACCGCCTCAAGAAGCTGCTGCTCGACCCCGAGCGCCCGTGCAGCTGGTGATCGCCGGCAAGTCCCACCCGGCCGACGACGGCGGCAAGAAGCTGATCCAGGAGATGGTGCGCTTCGCCGACGACCCGGAGGTCCGGCACCGCATCGTCTTCCTGCCCAACTACGACATCGCGATGGCGCAGCCGCTCTACCCCGGCTGCGACGTGTGGCTCAACAACCCGCTGCGCCCGTACGAGGCCTGCGGCACGTCGGGCATGAAGGCCGCGCTCAACGGCGGCCTGAACCTCTCCATCCTCGACGGCTGGTGGGACGAGTGGTACGACGGCAACAACGGCTGGGCGATCCCGTCCGCCGACGGTGTCGACGACCCCGACCACCGTGACGACCTCGAGTCCAACGCGCTCTACGACCTCATCGAGAACGAGATCGCGCCGCGGTTCTACGACGTCGACGCCGAGGGCGTGCCGACCCGCTGGCTGGAGATGGTCCGCCACACGCTGAAGTCGCTGGGCCCGAAGGTCCTCGCGACCCGCATGGTGCGTGACTACGTGCGCCAGCTCTACACCCCGTCCGCGGGCAACGCCCGCCGGCTGAACTCCGACTACCAGGGCGCCGCCGAGCTGGCCGCCTGGAAGAAGAAGGTCCGCACGGGCTGGTCCGGCGTCCACGTCGAGCACGTCGAGAGCAGCGGCGTCACCGACGCTCCCGAGGTCGGCGACGTCATGAGCGCCGCGCGTTCGTGGCCCTGGGCGACCTCTCGCCCCAGGACGTCGACGTGCAGCTGGTCCACGGCCGGACCAACAGCGAGGACGAGCTCACCGAGAGCATCGTCGACTCGCTGCACCTGGCCGAGAGCTACGAGGGTGGCCGGCACCGGTTCGACGGCGACGTCGTCCTCGATCACAGCGGCTCCTTCGGCTACACGGTCCGCGTGATCCCGCGCAACGACCTGCTCACCTCGCCCGCCGAGCTGGGTGTGATCGCCCTGCCGTGATCGTGGCGGCGAGCAACGGAAGAGGCCGGCGACCCCTCGGGGTCGCCGGCCTCTTCCTCTGTCTGCGAGGCGTCAGCTCACGTTGTCCACGAACGTCGTGGTGTAGGTCTTCGACAGGTCGATGTCGTCCTTCTTGGCCTTCACCGTGTCGCTGAACGTCCCCAGCACGTCGAGCACGGTCTCGGGCCCGCCCTCGGGCATCCGGCCGTCGGTGGTGAACATCGGCGAGGAGTCCTTGATGGACTGCTCGTAGAGTGCGGGGTCGCCGCCGTTGTAGTCGGTCGGCATCTTGGCGGCGATGTCGGCCGCGTCGTGCTGGCTGATCCACTGCATCGTGTGGGCGAACGCGTTGACCAGCTTCTGCACCGTCTCGGGGTTCTGGTCGACGTACGCGCAGTCCATGTACATCGATGCGGCCGGGTAGAGGCCGCCGAGCGCCTTCTTGGTCCCCTCCTCGGTGCGCATGTCGATGAGCACCTTGCCCAGGCCCTTGGAGACCACGGTGGCGATCGTCGGGTCGGTGGTCATCCCGGCGTCGATGCCGCCGTTGTCCAGGGCCGCGAGGAACGTCGAGCCGGCGCCGGCGGTCACGGTGGTGTAGTCGGAGGTGTCGATGCCGTTCTTGGCCGAGAGGTACTGCGTGAGGTAGTCGGTCGACGAGCCGGGGGAGGTGACCCCGAGCTTCTTGCCCGAGAAGTCGCCGGCGCCGGTGATCGACTTCGCGGCCGCGGTCGAGACGACCTCGGCCTCGCCGGGCACCTTCGCCAGCTGTACGACGCTCTCGATGCACTTGCCCTGGGCCTGGAGGGTGATGGTGTGGTCGTAGAACCCGACCACGCCCTGGACCTGGCCGGCGACGAGGACGTTCTCGGCGCTGGCGCCCGACGGCTCGGTGAGCAGCTTGACGTCCACGCCCTCGTCGTCGAAGTAGCCGAGCTGCTGGGTGAGCATGGCGGGCAGGTAGATCACCTTGTCGATGCCACCGACCATGATCGTGACCTGCGGGCGGCCGCTGGCGGCGTCGCCGTTCTCGGCGCTGGCGTCGCTGCTGCGGCAGCCGGCGAGCGGGGCCACCGCGAGGACGGCCGTGAGGGCGACGACGATCCGTCGGCGGTTGCGGGTGGGAATGGGCATGCTGCAGTGCTCCTTCCCGGGCAGGGCCCGGTGGATGGGTGGGTGAGAGAGGGGTCTAGAGGCCGGAGGCCTGGCCGCTGGCGGGCGGCCGCCACGAGGTGAGCCGCACCTCGAGCTGGGTGATGAGCCACTCCGCGACGAGGGCGAGGACGGTGGTGATGAGCATCCCGGCGTAGATGCCGGCGGCGTCGAAGTTTCCCTGCGAGTGGTTGATGAGCAGCCCGAGGCCCTTGTCGGCGCCGGTGTACTCACCGACGATCGCGCCGATCAGCGCGAAGCCGAACGCCACGTGCATGCTCGCGAGGATCCACGAGGTCGCGCTGGGCAGGATCACCGAGCGCATCAGGGCCCAGCGGCCCGCCCCGAGGATGCGGGCGTTGTCGACGAGCACCTTGTCGACCTCGCGGGCGCCCTGGAAGGCGTTGAAGAAGACCGCGAAGAAGACGAGCACGAACGCCGTGGCGACCTTGGAGGACATCCCGAGGCCGAACCAGATGACGAACAGCGAGGCCAGCACGATGCGCGGGATCGCGTTGGCACCCTTGATGAAGGGCGCCAGCACGTCGGCGACGAAGCGGGCGCGCCCGAGCACGACGCCGAGGAGGACGCCGGCCAGCGTGCCGAGCGCGAAGCCGAGCACCGCCTCCTCGAGGGTGACCGCGATGGTGCCCCAGATGGAGCCCTGCGAGCTGCCCTCGGTGAACCAGATGACGAGCTTGTCCCAGATCTGGCTGGGCATCGAGTAGTAGAAGGGGTCGATCACCGTGCGCGCGGCGAGCTCCCACGAGCCGAGCCACGCCACGATCAGGGCGACCCGGACGGCGTGGGTGAGCAGCGTGCGGCGCGACGTACGACGGCGGCGCGGCGAGCGCGGGGTGGGTGCGGTCGGGCGGGTGTCCGCCTTGGTCTCGACCTGGATGTCAAGCGACACGGGAGGCTCCTCTCGTCCTGGTGATCTCGACTTCCTCGCGGAGGCTGTCCCACACCCGCTTGTAGAGGTCGATGAACTCGGGGGTCAGCCGGATCTCCTCGACGCGGCGCGGACGCGGCAGGTCGATGTCGACCACGTCCTTGACCGTGGCCGGGCCGGCGGTCATCACGACGACGCGGTCGGCGAGCGTGATCGCCTCGGTGAGGTCGTGGGTGACGAAGACGCAGGCCGCGCCGGTGCCGGACCAGAGCCGGAGCAGCTCGTCCTGCATCAGCTCGCGCGTCTGCACGTCCAGCGCGCCGAACGGCTCGTCGAGCAGGAGCAGCGAGGGCTCGGTGATCAGCGTCTGCGCCATCGCCACCCGCTTGCGCATGCCGCCGGAGAGCTGGTGGGGGTAGCGGTCCTCGAAGCCCGCCAGCCCGACGCGGGTGATCCAGTCGCGAGCCCGGGCGTGGGCCTCGGCCTTGCCGGCGCCCCGGTAGCGCAGTCCGAGCGCGACGTTGTCGAGCACGTTCTTCCAGGGCAGCACGGCGTCGGCCTGGAACATGTAGCCGACGCCGTCCGGGATGGCGGTGACCGGGGCGCCGTGCACCGCGACGGTCCCGGCGGAGGCGGGCTCGAGGCCGGAGACCAGGGAGAGGGTGGTGGACTTGCCGCAGCCGGTGGGGCCGACGATCGAGACGAACTCGCCCGGGGCCACGTCGAGGTCCACGTCGCGGAGCGCCGTGAACGGCTCGCCGCTGCGGGTCGGGAAGCGCTTGGTGGCCCCGCGCAGCGATATCGCTGTGGGGCCGGCGCCGGATGTGATCTGGGTCATGGGGCAGGACCGTAGGAGCGCGTGACGACCGTCACCAGCCTTGCGAGAGTTGTCGTCGATCCCCGCACAAGTGGCGTTGTGTGCGTTGTGCTCATGAGCCGTCGCGGGCCCTAGGGTGACGGGGTGCGCACCCCCCTCCGAGCGCCGCTTCGCCTGCCGAGGCTCGCGCTCAGCACCCAGGCGGTGGTCGCGCTCGCCCTGCTGCTGGTGCTGGTCGTCCTCGGCTCGCTGATCGCGTCGACGGCGGTGCTGCGCAACGACCTCGAGAAGCAGTACGAGCAGCGGGCGCTCGCGATCGCCCGCAGCGTGGCCTCGTCCCCGACGCTGGCCGCCGACGTCGTCTCCGGCCGTCCGGACCCGCGGGGGCCGGTGCAGCAGGCGGCCGAGCGGGTGCGCCGCGAGACCGGCGCGCTGTACGTCGTGGTGACCGACGACCGGGGGATCCGCTACAGCCACCCCACGGCGGCCAACGTCGGACAACCGGTGAGCACCAGCCCTGACGAGGCGCTCGCGGGCCACGACGTGGTCACCATCGAGCGGGGCACGCTGGGCTACTCCGCGCGTGGGAAGGTCCCGCTGCGTGACGCCGACGGCCGGGTCGTGGGGGAGGTCAGCGTCGGCATCGCGATCTCGCAGCTGGAGCGCGAGACGCACAAGCTGGTGGTGCTGCTCGGCCTGGTCGCCCTGGGGCCGCTCGCCGTCGGGCTGGCCGGCGCCGTGTGGCTGGCGCGCCGGCTGCGACGCACGACCCTGGGCCTGGAGCCCGAGGAGATGGCCGACCTGGTCCGCGAGCACGCGGCCGTGCTGGGCGGGGTGCGCGACGGGCTGGTCGCGGTGGACCCACGCGGCCGGGTCACGGTGAGCAATGCCGAGGCCGCCCGGCTGCTGGGCAGCGACCTGCCGCGCGGCGTCCCGCTCGAGGAGACCGGCGTCGGTCCCGACGCGCTGGCGCTCTTCGCCGAGGACCCGGCACCGGCCGGTGCCCTGCGGGTGCTGGGCGGCCGGGTCGTCCTCGTCACCCGGCTCGCCGTACGCCGCGGCAGCCGCGATCTCGGCACCGTGCTCACGCTGCGTGACCGCACCGACCTCGACGACCTCGCCCGCGAGCTGGAGGCCACCCGGGCGCTGACCGACGCGCTGCGCGCTCAGGCCCACGAGCACAGCAACCGGCTGCACACGCTCACCGGCCTGCTCCACCACGGGGACGTCGCCGAGGCCGAGGAGTACCTCTCGGGCCTCAGCGAGTCCAGCACCTGGGTCTCGGGGGTGGACGACCCCTACCTGGCCGGACTGCTCGCGGCCAAGGCGGCTGCCGCCTCCGAGGCAGGGGTGTCCCTCGTGGTCTCCGAGACGACCTGGCTGGAGGACCGGCTGGCCCACCCGCTCGACTCGGTGACCGTGGTGGCGAACCTGCTCGACAACGGGATCCGCGCGGCGGCCGAGGGGGCCCGTGAGCCGCGCACGGTCGAGGTGACCCTGCTCGGTGACGGCGCGGACCTCGTGGTGCACGTCGTCGACAGCGGCGACGGGGTGCCGGCGGACCACGTCGGGCAGGTCTTCGACCACGGCTTCACCACCCGGGACGCCGACGTCCCCGGGCACGGGATCGGGCTGGCGCTGGCCCGCCACACGGCCCGCGCGCACGGGGGTGACGTCCGGCTGGTCGACCCGGGGTCCGCCGGGCACGGCGCGGCCTTCGAGGCCCGGCTGGCCGCGGCCCTGACCGCTCGAGAGAGGAACCTGACGTGACCACAGAGCCGATCCGGGTGCTGGTCGTCGACGACGACTTCCGGGTGGCGCGCCTGCACGCGTCGTACGTCGAGGCCACCGACGGCTTCGCGGTGGTGGGGACGGCGCACACCGCCGCGGACGCGCTGCGGATGGCCGCCGACCTGGGCCCGGACCTGGTGCTGCTCGACGAGTACCTCCCCGACACCAACGGCTCGGAGATCCTGCGCAGCCTGGGCTCGGCCGTGCTGATGGTCAGCGCCGCCGAGGACTCCCAGGTCGTACGCCAGGCCCTGGCGGCAGGCGCGGTGAACTACGTGCTCAAGCCGTTCCCGCCGTCCGTGCTGATCGAGCGCCTGGTCGCGTTCGCCCGCTTCTGGAACCTGCTGGGCGCGGGCGCCCACCTCGACCAGACCGGCGTCGACCGCGCCCTGCAGGCGCTGCGGATGGCCGACTCCCCGGTGGCCACCGCACGCAAGGGGCGCTCACCGGTCACGTCGGAGGCGATCGTCGAGGTGCTGCGTGCGGCCCCCGACGCCGTCACCGCGGTGGACGTCGCCGAGGCGACCGGGGTCTCGCGCGCCACGGCGCAGCGCTACCTCTCCGACCTCGCCCGCGACGGCCACGTGCGGCTGACCCTGCGCTACGGGACCACCGGACGGCCCGAGCACTGCTTCGAGTGGCTGGGAGGCTAGCTCGGGCCCCGTCAGGTCTGGCGCAGCACCAGCACGCTTCGTGAGCCGAGCGAGAACCGGTCGCCGACCTTGACCGGAGTGCCGACGGGCAGCTTGAAGTCGGTCGAGAGGACGACCTCACCCGCCTGCACCCAGCTCTGCTCGGGGATCTCGATCGTCGCGGGCCGGGCGCCGGAGTTGAGGTAGATCAGGAACGACTTGTCCACCTGCTGCTCGCCGTGCGGGCCGGGGGAGCGCAGCGGCGCTCCGGACACGAACATCGCGACCACCGCGAGGCTCTCGTCGTGCCAGTCGTCGCCGGTCATCTCGCGGCCGGACGGGTGCAGCCAGGCGAGGTCCTTCGGGCCGCCGCGGATCGCCGGCCGCCCCTCGAACCAGTGTCGCTGGCGCAGGGCCGGGTGCTCGCGGCGGAGCCGGAGCGCGGTCTTGGTCACGTCGTAGACGTCCAGCCACGCGTCGTCGGGGCTCCAGTCGATCCAGGAGACCTCGTTGTCCTGGCTGTAGGCGTTGTTGTTGCCGCGCTGGGTGCGCCCGCGCTCGTCGCCCGCGGTGATCATCGGGACGCCGTTGGACAGGCACAGGGTCGCCATCAGGTTCGCGGCCTGGCGGCGGCGCAGCGCGGCGACACCCTCGTCGTCGGTCTCGCCCTCGACGCCGTGGTTCCAGGACCGGTTGTTGTCGGTGCCGTCGCGGTTGTCCTCGCCGTTGGCCTCGTTGTGCTTGCGGTCGTAGGACACCAGGTCGCGCAGCGTGAAGCCGTCGTGCGCGGTCACGAAGTTGACCGAGTTGTACGCCGAGCGCCCGTCGTCGGCGTACAGGTCCGACGAGCCGGCCAGCCTGGTGGCGACCGTCCGGATCCCCGAGGAGTGGCCGCGCCAGAAGTCGCGGATGGTGTCGCGGTACTGGTCGTTCCACTCCACCCACGGAGGTGGCATCCGCCCGACGAGGTAGCCGTCCATCGAGGCGTCCCAGGCCTCGGCGACGAGCTTCACGTGCCGCAGGATCGGGTCCTGGCCGATGGCGACCAGGAGCGCGGAGTGCATGTCGATGTCGTAGCCGGTGCGGGTCAGCGCCGACATCAGGTCGAAGCGGAACCCGTCCACGTGCATCTCGGTGACCCAGTAGCGCAGCGAGTCCAGGATCATCCGCAGCGCCAGCGGGTTGGTGGAGTCGACGGTGTTGCCGCAACCGGTGACGTCCCAGTAGGTGTCGTCGAAGGCCAGCACCGAGGTCAGCGCGTCACGGGTGGGGTGCACCCGCCGGTAGAAGCCGCGGTCGTCGAGCCCACGGAAGGAGAGCGTCGGGCCCTCGGCGCCGGCCTCGGCGGTGTGGTTGTAGACGACGTCGAGCAGCACCTCGAGCCCGGCCTCGTGGAACGCCTTGACCATCTGCTTGAACTCCGTGACCTGGCCACCGCGGTCACCGGAGGAGGAGTAGCCGTTGTGCGGGGCGAAGTAGCCGATCGAGTTGTAGCCCCAGTAGTTCGAGGTGCCGCGCGCGACCAGGGCCGTCTCGGAGACGAACTGGTGGACGGGCAGCAGCTCGACCGCGGTCACGCCGAGGTCGCGCAGGTAGTCGGTGACCGCGGGGGTCGCGAGGCCGGCGTACGTCCCGCGCAGGTGCTCGGGCACGCGGTCGTGGAGGGCGGTCATGCCCTTGACGTGCATCTCGTAGATCACGGTGTCGCGCCAGCGGCGTCGCATCGGCGGGTCGTCGCCCCAGTCGAAGGCGTCGTTGACCACCACGCTGCGGGGGACGTACGGCGCGGAGTCCTCCAGGTTGCGCTCCGACGGGCTGCCCTGGACGTAGCCGAACACCGCCGGGCTGGGCGTGAAGGTGCCGGACACGGCCTGCCCGTAGGGGTCGAGCAGGAGCTTGTGCGGGTTGAACCGCAGCCCCTCCTCGGGCCGCCACGGCCCGGCGACCCGGTAGCCGTAGCGGGTGCCGGGGGAGACCCCCGGGAGCGCGCCGTGCCAGATGCCGAGGGAGAACTCCGTCAGCGCGTGCCGCGTCTCCACGCCGTCCTCGTCGAAGAGGCAGACCCACGCCTGCGTGCCGGCGGGCGCGTACACCGCGAAGTTCGTCGACTCCTGGGTCCAGGAGGACCCGAGCGGATAGTTGCGCCCTGGCCACACCCTCGCCCGCTGGCCGAGGTGGCTCCACATTCCCGGTGTCACCTGCGCCATTGTCCACGATGCAGTTGGGTTACCCGCGGGTCAACCCGGGAATGACTTCCTGTGAATAATGCCCGTGGGGTCGCGACCGAGCGCGACCTCGAACCGACGAGAGGTGAAACGCCCGATGGGTGAGTACGTGCGGCTCGAGGTCGCCGAGGGTGTGGGAACCATCCGGCTGGACCGGCCGAAGATGAACGCGATCAGCGTCCAGGTCCAGGAGGAGATCCGGGCCGCGGCCGCTGAGGCGACCGAGCGCGACGACGTGAAGGCGGTCGTGCTGTATGGCGGCGAGCGGGTCTTCGCGGCCGGCAACGACGTCAAGGAGATGGCCGACATGTCGTACGTCGACATGGTCAAGCGCTCGGGACCCCTGCAGTCGTCGGTGACCGCCGTCGCCCGGATCCCCAAGCCGGTGGTCGCAGCCGTGACCGGCTACGCCCTCGGCGGCGGGTGCGAGCTCGCGCTGGCCGCCGACGTGCGGTTCGCGGCGGACAACGCGGTGCTCGGGCAGCCGGAGGTGCTGCTCGGGATCATCCCCGGGGCCGGTGGCACCCAGCGGCTGGCCCGGCTGGTCGGTCCGGCCCGGGCTAAGGACATCATCTTCACCGGCCGGTTCGTGCAGGCCGACGAGGCGCTGGCCATCGGGCTGGTCGACCGGTTGTTCCCCGCCGGGTCGGTCTACGACGAGGCCGTCGCCTGGGCGCGCCAGTTCGCCGGCGCGGCGGCGCTCGCGCTGCGGGCGGCCAAGGAGTGCGTCGACCGCGGCCTCGAGGGCGACCTCACCGCCGGCCTCGAGCTGGAGCGCCAGCAGTTCGCGGCGCTGTTCGGCACCGCCGACGGGGCGGCGGGTATGCGATCCTTCGTCGAGAACGGTCCCGGCAAGGCAGAGTTCGAGGGGCGTTGATGAAGCGCAGAGCCGAGGTGGAGACCACGTCCACGAAGATGGCGACCGCGAAGGCGGCGTCCACGAAGATCCGCGTCCAGGTGGCCCGTGCGTTGTGGCTTGTCTGCGCGCTGGCCGCGCTGTTCCTCGCCGTGGGGGCGCTGCTCGTCGCGCTCGACGCCAACCAGAGCAACAGCCTGGTGAAGTTCGTCCTCGACATGGCCGACAAGCTGGACTTGGGGATCTTCTCCCGGCAGAACGGCATCAAGGAGTTCACGGGCAAGAACGCCGAGACCAAGAACGCGTTGTTCAACTGGGGCATCGGGGCGATCGCGTGGCTCGTCGTGGGTCGGATCCTCGACCGCATCGTGCGTCCCTGATCACCCGATGTGACCCAGTCGACGCTGTGACTGACCCCACCGGGACATCCCGTTCCGCGGTGGGTGACTCGCTAGTAACCTCGCCACACACACCGAGTGCACAGGAGGGGCCGTAACGGCCACACCACCATGAACATTGTTGTCTGTGTGAAGTACGTACCCGACGCCACTGCCGACCGGCAGTTCGAGTCGGACAACACCGTCGATCGTGTCGGCGTCGACGGCCTGCTCTCCGAGCTGGACGAGTACGCCGTGGAGCAGGCGCTGCAGCTGAAGGAGAAGCTCGGCGAGGACACCGAGGTCACCGCGCTGACCATCGGTCCGGAGAAGGCCGTGGACGCGGTGCGCAAGGCGCTGCAGATGGGCGCCGACAAGGGCATCCACGTCAGCGACGAGGCGATCGCGGGCTCCGACTACGTCGCGACCTCGCTGGTGCTCGCGAAGGCGATCGAGAAGGCCGGGTCGCCGGACGTCGTCATGTGCGGCATGGCCTCGACCGACGCCTCCGGCGGCGTCGTCCCGGCGATGCTGGCCGAGCGCCTGGGCCTGCCGCAGGTCACGCTGGCCTCCGTGGTCGAGGCGCAGGGGGACCAGGTCCGCATCAAGCGCGACGGCGACACCGCGACCGAGGTCATCGGGGGCACGCTGCCGCTGGTCCTGTCGGTCACCGACCAGTCGGGCGAGGCTCGCTATCCGTCGTTCAAGGGCATCATGGCGGCGAAGAAGAAGCCGATGGAGACCTGGTCGCTGAGTGACATCGGGGTCGACGCGAGCGAGGTCGGCCTCGACGCCGCGTGGACCGCGGTCGAGGAGACCACCGCCCGCCCGCCGCGCACGGCCGGCGAGATCGTCACGGACGAGGACGGCTCCGGCGCCACGGCGCTGACCGAGTTCCTCGCCTCCAAGAAGTTCATCTGAGGAGCTGATCAGACATGTCTGAAGTTCTCGTTCTCGTCGACCACGTCGACGGCGCGGTCCGCAAGCCGACGTACGAGCTCCTGACCATCGCCAAGCGTCTCGGTGAGCCCTCGGCGGTCTTCATCGGCGAGGCCGGCAAGGCCGCCGACGTCGCCGAGAAGGTCAAGGCCTACGGCGCGGAGAAGGTCTACGTCGTCGACGACGCGCAGATCAAGGGCTACCTGGTGGCCCCCAAGGCCGAAGCGCTGCAGCAGGTGGCCGAGAAGGTGTCGCCCGCGGCGATCCTGATCCCCTCCTCGGCGGAGGGCAAGGAGATCGGCGCCCGCCTCGCGATCAAGCTCGAGTCGGGCCTGATCACCGACGCCGTCGACGTGCAGGAGGGCGGCGTGGCGACGCAGAGCGTCTTCGCCGGCAACTACACGCTCACCGGCAAGGTCACCAAGGGCACCCCGATCATCACGGTGAAGCCGAACTCCGCCACACCGGAGGAGTCCGCGGGTGCGGGCACGGTCGAGGAGTTCGCGGCGACCATCTCGGACGCGGCCAAGACGGCGCAGATCGTGGCCTCGCAGCCGCGGAAGGCGACGGGTCGTCCCGAGCTGACCGAGGCCGCGATCGTGGTCTCCGGTGGCCGGGGCACGGGCGGCAACTTCGAGCCGATCGAGGGCCTGGCGGACGCGCTCGGCGCTGCCGTCGGCGCCTCGCGTGCCGCTGTCGACTCGGGCTGGATGCCGCACAGCTTCCAGGTCGGCCAGACCGGCAAGACCGTGTCGCCGCAGCTCTACGTCGCGAACGGCATCTCCGGTGCGATCCAGCACCGTGCCGGCATGCAGACCTCGAAGACCATCGTGGCCGTCAACAAGGACGAAGAGGCCCCGATCTTCGAGCTCGTCGACTTCGGTGTCGTGGGTGACCTGCACACGGTCCTCCCCGCCGCCACCGAGGAGATCAACAAGCGCAAGGGCTGAGCCGACCCGTCGGCCGACCCTCCGGGACGCCCCGCCACCGCACCGGTGACGGGGCGTCCTGCGTCCTCGGGCCACACTTGTGGTCGGCGTGCGTCGACGTGCGCTCGGTCCCGAGGGAGGTCAAGTGACGATGACACGATGGAGCGACCTGAGTGAACGCAACCGCAGGCTGATCGTGTTCGGAGGCCTGTTCGACGCGACGCTGCGGATCGCCGCGTTGTTCGACCTGCGCCGTCGCACGCCCGACGAGGTCCGGGGCTCGAAGCGGACCTGGGAGGTCCTGGTCTCGGTGGTGAACTCGGCCGGCGTCGTGCCGCTGGCCTACTTCGCCTTCGGCCGCCGCCGGTCGAGGTGAGCGGTTGGGCGGCGCGGGCGACCCAGCACGTGACGCGCGCGGCGTCGGGCGGTGAGCTCGACCGCTCGCTGCGGGTGACGCTGAACTTCCACCCCGATCGTCTTCGGGAGGGCGCCACGGTCCTGGAGTGGCTCGCGCGGGACGGCGTCTACCGGTCACAGTTCGAGACCGGCACCAGCAACGGTGGTCTCACCGCGCACCGTGGCGGCGCACGGTGGCGCTGGGAGCAGCGCATGTTCGGGAACGCCTACGACGACGCACCGGCCTCGGAGCGACCGAAGTACGGCGCCCTCAACCATCGCCGCCGCTGTGTGGGGGGAGCCCCACGATTCGGCTCGGCGCACCTGCGGCTTGCCGAGCACGTCCTCGACCGCACCACGTTCTGCTTCCCCGACTCCGTCTTCGAGCCCACCGCCATGGGCACCGCGGCGCGTTTCGACCTCTTCCCGCTCGTCGAGTGCTTCGACGCGCGCGAGCTCACCGACGAGGTCGAGGCCACCGAGGGCGGCCTCCTGGACGACTACATCGAGGCACACGTCCACGGCACGGTCGACCTCACCACGGACGTCGAGTGCCTGGTCCTCGACCCCTGTTTCCGCAGCACGGCCATCGAGGAGCAGGCCGGGTCGCTCGGAGCTCCAGTCGAGTGGCACGAGGGCCGGCGGCTGCGCGTGGAGACCCTCGCCGCGCACCCGGAGTTCCGCGGTCCACGCATCGTCGAGGTCGGTCGACGCGTCGCCCGCAACGGTGTGCTGGACGCCGCGATCCTCGGCGAGGTCGCGCTCGGCGGGCGCGAAGACCCGCAGGACCTGAAGAAGCTGTGGCACCACGTCGCGAGGTTCGGGTCGCCGGTCGAGGGATGAGCGCACCGGTGGCATGCCGGTGGCCCGGCAGTCCATGGGACTGCCGGGTCCGGCCCGTCACGGGTGGAGCTCAGTTGCTGGTGAGCTGGATGGTGCCGTGGGGTGTGACCAGGTAGGCGCGGCCGTGGGGTCCGTGCCATTCGTAGGTGCTGTCGGGTCGGCGTCGGTAGCGCCATCGTCGGCTGGTCTTGGCGCGGTGATGTCGCCGGCACAAGGGGGCGAGGTTGCCCGGATGGGTTTGGCCGGGTGGTCCGCCCTCGTCGATGGGGACGTAGGGGTCGATGTGGTCGAGGTCGGCTGAGCGGGCGTCGTGTGGGCACCAGGGGAACACGCAGTGGCCGTCGCGGAGGATGACCAGCTCGCGCATCCACGCGGGGTTCGTGCCGTCGACGCGTCGGTGCGGCCGAGGTCGAGGACCGGCTGGACGGTGACCTGGGAGTGGCCGACCCACTCCTTGATGGGTGATGGTGGCGGCGCCGAGCCGCTCGACCGTGCCCGCGGCCAGGTCCCCGGGTGCCGCGCCGTGGGTGGCGAGGTCGGCCAGGTTCAGGTGGAGGTAGAACCGGGTCTTCGGCGTCGCGGCGCGGGCCGCGGCGTCACCTCGGTGTCGGAGCCAGAGCGTGGTGAGGTCGAGCTGGGCCTGCTGGGCGCGATGACGCCCAGGCCTTGGCCTTGCGGACCTCCAGCTCGTCGTGTCGCCGAGTGCCTTCAAGGCGGCGGCGTGGTCGCAGACGAGGTCGTGGAAGGCGGTGAGGTCGAGGGTGTCGCCGGTGATGTCGAGCCAGGAGGTGCCGGCGTACTCGCTCGGGGCGGGGTGGCGCAGCGTGACGTGCCAGGACTGCTTCCCGGCTTCTCCGCTCCTCGAGCTCGGGGTGGTACTTGGCGATCGCGTGGGCGACGGCGGTCTCGATCGCCTTCCAGCTGCACGAGGCGAGCCTGGGGCGAGCTGTTCGTCGACGTAGGCGGCGGCGTCGCGGGAGAGGCGGTGGGTGGCCTGGGCGACGTGCCGGGCCTTGTACGGCTCCACCGCGAGCGATTCGACGAGCGCCAGATGCGGGGCAGCCGGTGCTGCAGGTCCAGGGCGTCGGCGATCAGCTTCATCCCCGTCTCAGTGGCCACCCCGAGGGTGGCGGCCAGGGTTCGGGGGCGAACGCGGAGACCGCCGGGGTGCCGTCCCCCCGAGGGACTCGTCCCCGTCCAGGTCGCCGTCCAGAGTGAGCGCCGCCCCACGTCGCGATCCCGGTGTCGGCGGTGGCGGGGTGGACCACGCACCACTGCGCGGCGATGCGGAGCTTGCCGCGTTCGGCGGCTCGGGCGTCCAGCTTGCGCTGCTCGAGCACCTCGAGCAGGCCGGCGGCGTCGAGGTCGGCGACCTCGACGGGCTCTCCGCTGCATCGGTTTCGAACATGTGTCCATGATCGCATCGACCACCGACAGTCAGGCGCCAGAATCGGCCCGGTCCGGGGGTTCTGGGGACAAGCGAAGGTAAACTTCCGGGTTGCCGGCTCGACGGGTGTCGCCCTGCCTTGGCTGCGGGGGTTTCGAGGCTCGCTGACGCTCGCACCTCAACCACCGGCGCACCTCGACCACCGGCGCACCGCGAGCCGGGAGGCAGCAGCGACCGCGGCGTACCGCTCCCCATAGCTGCCATCACCGCAACCACCCACGAGCCGTGGGCCGCCGACGGCGGTGTTGTCGACACGCTCACCGGCGGACGGGGCGTGCCTCCGCCTCGACGCAGTCGCACAGCGAGCCGGCCGCGGCGGACGCGTGAGCGTCTGCCGCGGCCGGCTGCCCTGGGGGTCACCTGCCGAAGCGGCCCGTCTCGTCGATGATGCCGACCTGGGGGACCGTCACGGTGCGGTGGCCCTCGGTGCCCTTGATGATCACCTTGCGCAGCGACTCGTTGTTGTCGGTCGAGGACTCGACGAGGCGGTCGGAGGGGTTGGCGATCACGGCGATGTAGTAAGTGCCGTTCGGGAGGCCCTTGAGGTCGAAGGACTGCCCGGCGCGGAACTGGGCGTAGGTGTCGCCCCAGCCCGACGCCAGCACCTCGCGGATCGACAGCGCGGTCAGGTCACCGCAGGAGGTGGCGAGGTCGGTGTTCTCCGGGTTCCAGGCGGCGTTCGGGACCGTCTGGTCCACCGCGTCGGTGTTGGCGAGGCAGAACGCCTCCTTCTTCGAGGTCACGGCCTCGGTCTTGTCCTTCTTGAGCAGGACGTAGCGGGCGAAGTCCTCGAAGTGCCAGTGCTGGTGCGTGGGGCGCGGGTCCCAGTGCATGCTGCCGACCTGCTGGTAGCCGGTCTGGTTGCCGTCGCCGTCGAAGAAGTACTGGTAGGCGTCCATCTCGTCCTCGCCGTCCCGACGGAAGCCGTCGACCACGAGCGGGCTGTCCCCGGCGTTCCAGACGGTGGCGGCGAACTGCAGGTAGTTGCCGTTGCGCGACACCTGGATGCCCCACGCGGGCAGTGCCCGCAGGTCGGGCTGCGTGCTCGGCACGACGCCGGCCGAGGACTGCTGCGGCTCGTGCGCGGCGGGTTGCGCCGTCTCCGAGGCAGCGGTGGCGGGCGAGTGGGCGCGGGCGTTCGCGTTCTCCTTCTGGACCACGAGCTTGAAGGTGCGCGAGCTCTCGGCCGCCGTCATGCCGAACACCTCGGCGTACTTGGGCGCGATGCTCGCCGTCACGTCGTAGGTGCCGAGGGGCAGGCGCATCGGCCCGCCCTGGCCGAGCAGCGCCGTGGCCCAGCCCTGCTGGACCCCCTGGACCGAGCCCAGGGTGTACGGGTTGTACCAGCAGCCGCGCGGGTACGGCGAGGTGGCCGGCGCGTCCGGGCGGACCCGCTCGGACCACCCGTTGAGGCATCCGGCCTTCGTCATGGTGATCGTGTCCCCGCCGTTGCGGGGGACCATCTCCAGCTTCAGGAACCGGCTCAGCCCCGTGAAGTCCTTCATCGACCCCTCGGGCAGGGTCACGTCGCCGCCGGGGGCGCGCCAGACGGTCTGGATCTGGTCGTCGTACGACGGACGGTTCGACCACAGCTCCAGGGGTGCGCCCTGGGCGATCAGCCGGATCCCCAGGTCGGTCCACGCGTGGCCGCGGTAGGTGTAGGCGTTGACCTGGGCGGGCGCCCACAGGGCGAGAGGTGAGGTGGTCGCAGCAGCCGTGGGCGCGGTCGCCTCGGCCGGGGCGTGGAGGGCTGGGAGGGTCAGTGCGACCGCAGCGGCGAGCCCGAGGGCCCGGGCGCCCGAGCGCCAGGAATGACGAAGCACGGCGTTGTCCTTCTGGAGTGACGGATGAGAGCTCTGCGGAACTAAGACGCCGCGGCGACACGTTTGGTTGCCCTGGCCGGCATTTGCGTCGGCCCTGGGTTGTCCGGCCGTGAGGACGAGTCCGGGAGGGGGCCCACCAGCGCTCTACGCTCGAGGCATGGCAGGAGCAGACATCCCGCAGGACCACGAGGTGCTCGTCGCTGCCCGGCGCGCCCGCACGGCCAGCCACGGGCTCGCGCTCGCGACCCGCGAGCAGAAGGACCGCGCCCTGCGGTCGATGGCGGACGGCCTGCTGGCCGCGCGCGCCGAGGTGCTCGCGGCGAACGCCGAGGACGTGCAGCGGGCCGAGGCGGGCGGCACCCCGCCCAACATCGTCGACCGCCTGCGCCTGACCGACGACCGGCTGGCCGGAATGGTCCAGGGGCTGCGGGACGTCGCCGGGCTGCCCGACCCCGTCGGCGAGGTCGTGCGCGGTGGCACGCTGGCCAACGGCCTCGAGCTTCGGCAGGTGCGGGTGCCCTTCGGCGTCGTCGGGATGATCTACGAGGCCCGCCCCAACGTGACCGCCGACGCGGCCGGCATCTGCCTGAAGTCCGGCAACGCGGTGCTGCTGCGCGGCAGCTCGAGCGCCCGGTCCAGCAATGCCGCGATCGTCTCCGTCCTGCGCGAGGCCGCGGTGGCGGAAGGCCTGGACGCCGACGTGGTCCAGCTGGTGCCGGGGGACTCGCACGAGTCCGTGAAGGTGCTGATGCGCGCTCGCGGCCTGGTCGACGTGCTCATCCCGCGCGGCGGAGCGGGCCTGATCCGCAGCGTCGTGGAGGAGTCCACGGTGCCCGTCATCGAGACCGGTGTCGGCAACTGCCACGTCTACGTCGACGCCGCGGCGGACCTCGACAAGGCGCTCGCCATCGTGGTGAACGCCAAGACCCACCGCACCAGCGTGTGCAACGCCGCCGAGTCGCTGCTGGTCCACGCCGACGTGGCGGAGGCGTTCCTGCCGCGGGTGGTCCCGGCGCTGCAGGAGGCCGGGGTCACGGTGCACGGCGACGAGGTGTTCGCGGCGTACGACGGGGTGGTGGCGGCGACCGAGGAGGACTACGCGGAGGAGTACCTCTCCCTCGACATCTCGGCGCGGGTGGTGCCGGACCTCGACGAGGCGATCGCCCACATCCGCCGTTTCTCCAGCCAGCACTCCGACGCGATCGTGACCGAGCACCAGGGCGCCGCGCGCCGGTTCGTCGCCGAGGTGGACTCCGCGGCGGTGCTGGTCAACGCCTCGACCCGGTTCACCGACGGTGGTGAGTTCGGCTTCGGGGCCGAGATCGGGATCAGCACCCAGAAGCTCCACGCGCGAGGCCCGATGGGGCTGCCGGAGATGACGTCGACCAAGTACGTCGTCACCGGGGACGGCCACGTGCGCTGAGACCCGTGCCCCCGGGTAGGCTGTCCGGCATGAATCACTGGGTTGTGGGCGGAATCGCACTGGGCATCCTCCTCTTCATGATGGCCGGGCTCCTGATGTTCGGCGCGGGACGCGAGCACAGCTGAGCACCTCACGCCCCACGGCGGGAGCGTCGCGCACGCCCGGCCCCCGACGGGTGGGGGTCATGGGCGGGACGTTCGACCCCATCCACCACGGCCACCTGGTGGCCGCGTCGGAGGTGCAGGCGTGGTTCGACCTCGACGAGGTCGTGTTCGTGCCCACCGGGGACCCCTGGCAGAAGTCCGACCGTGAGGTCTCGCCGGCCGAGCACCGCTACCTGATGACGGTGATCGCGACCGCTGCGAACCCCCGCTTCAACGTGTCCCGGGTCGACATCGACCGCACGGGCCCGACGTACACCATCGACACGCTGCGCGACCTGCGCGCAACGATGCCGGACGCCGAGCTCTACTTCATCACCGGTGCCGACGCGCTCGCCGAGATCTTCACCTGGCGCAACGCCGAGGAGCTCTTCGCGCTCGCGAAGTTCGTCGGCTGCACCCGGCCCGGCTACACGATGGACGCCGCCACGCTCGACGCGATCCCGGCAGACCGGGTGACCATGGTCGAGATCCCCGCGCTGGCCATCTCCTCCAGTGACTGCCGCGACCGCAAGCGCCGCGGGGAGCCCGTGTGGTACCTCGTGCCCGACGGCGTCGTGCAGTACATCGCCAAGCACCACCTCTACCCACCGTCGGTGGTCGAGCCCGTCGAGACCACCATGGACAAGGACCTTCTGTGACCGCCACTGACCACGCCCTCGAGCTCGTCCGCGCCGCCGCGCGAGCCGCGTCCGACAAGCTCGCCACGAACATCGTGGCCTTCGACGTCAGCGAGCAGCTCGCCATCACCGACGCCTTCCTGCTCGCCTCCGCCGCCAACGACCGCCAGGTCAAGGCGATCGTGGACGAGGTCGAGGACAAGCTGCGCGAGATCGGCTCGAAGCCGATCCGCCGCGAGGGCGAGCGCGACGGACGGTGGGTCCTCATCGACTACGGCGAGATCGTGGTCCACGTCCAGCACGAGGAGGAGCGGCAGTTCTACGCCCTCGAGCGGCTGTGGCGCGACTGCCCCGTGATCGAGCTGCCCGCCGACGTCACCTCGGGCGGCGCTGTTGAGCGCTGAGCGCCAGCGCTCAGCGGTGGAGGCCGCCGAGACGGCCGGTGGCCGCCGGCTGGTGCTGCTCCGGCACGGACGCACGGCCTGGAACCTCGAGGGCCGGGCCCAGGGCCACACCGACGTCCCCCTCGACGACACCGGCCGGGCCCAGGCGGCCGCGGCGGCGCCGTACCTCGCGCTGCTGCGGCCCACGCTGCTGTGGAGCAGTGACCTCGCCCGCGCCCGCGAGACCGCGTCGTACGTCGAGGCGGCCACCGGCCTGGTGGCGACCCTCGACCCCCGGGTGCGCGAGTTCGACGTGGGGGAGCGGGCCGGGCTGACCGTGGCGGAGTTCGCCGCGAAGTACCCCGAGGCGCACGCGCGCTGGGCCTCCGGCCACATCACCGGTGGGGTGCCCGGCGCGGAGACCATCGAGGACGTGACCGGTCGCATGGTGCCGGCGCTGCGGGACATGGTGGCGGCCCTGGCGCCGGGGGAGACCGGCGTCGTGGTGACCCACGGTGCCTGCCTGAAGGTCTCGCTGGTGGCGCTGCTCGGCCTGCCGGTGGAGGTCGACGAGTCGATCTTCGTCATGGACAACTGCGGCTGGGCCAGCGTGACGGAGCACCGGAGCGGCCGGTTGCGCCTCAGCTCCTACAACGAGACCGCGCATCCCGGCGTCCTGACGGTTCCGGGGACCCCCGATTTCGCAACCGATGCACCGAGTGGCTAATATTCCACGCGTTGCTCACCGCGGCGGAGACGCCAAGGGAAGCGATGGGGCTGTGGCGCAGCTGGTAGCGCACCTGCATGGCATGCAGGGGGTCAGGGGTTCGAGTCCCCTCAGCTCCACAACGAGAAGGCCGGCACCCGAGGGTGCCGGCCTTCTGTCGTCTCCGGGTCAGGACCGGGCCCGGCCGTTGGTCGAGCCGGACAGGATGGTGGAGTGGACCCTGACGAGATCGGACCGGAAGCGTTCGACGACCTCGTCCGTGAGGCGCTGGACCGGTTGCCGGACGAGGCGCTGGAGCTGGTCGCCGAGATCGCCGTGGTCGTGCGCGAGGAGCCGGAGCCCGACGAGGTCCGTCCGGGGCAGCTGCTGCTGGGCATGTTCCGGGGCATCGAGCACACGCGGGCCGGTGGTCGCGTCCCCGGCAGCCTGCCCGACGTCATCACGCTCTACCGGCGGCCCATCCTCGCGGTCTGCCGGACCGCCGACGAGGTCGCGCCCCGGGTGCTCAAGGTGCTGGGGCACGAGGTCGGCCACGCGTTCGGGCTGAGCGAGGCGCAGCTGCGCGCGTACGGCTGGTTCTGAGGCGCTAGGAGACCTCTTCGAGCTCCGACCAGTCCACGGTCGCGGTGCGGTCGACGTACTCCTGCACCCGTCCGGGCCAGTTGGTGGTGATCCGCGCCCCGTCGCGGTACCAGCTGTTGCAGCCCGCCCAGGCGCTGCGCGAGAGCCGGTCCTGCATCTCCCGGTCGTAGGCCTCGGCCACGGCGGGGCGTACGGCGACCGGTGCGCGCCGCCGTCGGCGATCCGGCCCACGACCTGGGCGATCCACCCGGCCTGGGCCTCCATCATCGCGATGATCGAGCTGCCGCCGAGGTTGGTGTTGGGGCCGTAGATGCAGAACAGGTTCGGGAAGCCGGGCACGGAGAGCCCGAGGTGCGCGCGGGCGCCGTCGGACCACAGCTCGTGCAGGTCGGCGCCGCCCGCACCGCGGACCTCGATCCCGTCGAGGAAGTGCGTGGCGGCGAAGCCCGTGCCCCAGACCAGCACGTCCGCCTCGTGCAGCCGGCCGTCGGTGGTGCGGACCCCCTCGGGCTCGATCCGGCTGATGCCCTCGGTGACCACGTCGACGTGGTCGCGGGACAGGGCGGGGTACCAGTCGTTGGAGAAGAGCAGCCGCTTGCAGCCGATCGGGTAGTCCGGCACCAGCTTGCGGCGCAGCGCGGGGTCGCGCACCTGGGTGCGGAGCTGCAGCCGGAACGTCGCCCGCAGCAGCGCGGGCAGGGGAGTGGACAGCCACGAGTCGCCACCGAGGGCGGCGTTGAGCTTCTCGGTCACCCAGAAGACCGAGCGGCGCTCCGCGAGCTGCGTCCACGGACGCCGCCGGAAGAGCGCGTGGTGGCGCGGTCCGTAGGCCTGGTCCGGCTTGGGCACGACGTACGGCGCGGAGCGCTGGAAGACCGTCATCGACCCCACCCGGTCGACGATGCCCGGCACGAACTGGATCGCGCTGGCGCCGGTGCCCACCACCGCCACGCGCTTGCCGGTCAGGTCGACGTCGTGGCGCCACCGGGCCGAGTGGAAGGCGGGGCCGGCGAAGGTGTCGGCGCCCGGGATGGCCGGGACCGCAGGGTTGGACAGCTGGCCCACCGCCGAGATGACGACATCGGCCTCGAGGGTCTCCCCGTCACCGGTCGTCACGCGCCAGCGGCCGCGCGTCTCGTCGTACTCCGCGGCCTTGACCTCGACGCCGGTGCGCACGAGGTCGAGCAGCCCGGCCTCGCGGGCCGCACGGCGCAGGTAGTCGAGGATCTCCTGCTGGGGACCGTAGCGGCGGCCCCACTCCGGGTTGGGCGCCCACGACCAGGAGTAGAGCGGCGTGGGCACGTCGCAGGCGGCGCCCGGGTAGGTGTTGTCGCGCCAGACCCCGCCGACGTCGTCGGCGCGCTCGAGGATCGTGATGTCCCCGACGCCGGCGCGGCGCAGGGCCTGCGCGACCCCCAGCCCCCCGAAGCCGGCACCGATCACGACCACGCGCGGAGAGCTCATGGTCCGACGTTAGAACAGGTTCCGGCTCGGCGGGAGGGTGTGTCCGGCGCTCAGGTGATGGTCATCCCGCCGTCGACCGCCAGCGTCTGCCCGGTGACGTAGCCGGCCGCGTCAGAGGCGAGGAAGACCACGGCGGCGGCCAGCTCGGCCGGGTCGCCCTTGCGGCCCACGGGGATCCGCGGTCCCTGGGACTCCAGATAGCCGGGCGGGTACTGCTCGGTCATCTCGGACTCGAAGAAGCCGGGTGCGATCGCGTTGACCCGGATGCCCTTGCGGCCGGTCCACTGCTGGGCCAGGTCGCGGGTGAGCCCGATCAGGCCCGCCTTGGACGCGGCGTACGCCGCCTGCGGCAGCCCGGCGGTGGTGAGGCCGAGCACCGAGCTGATGTTGATGATGCTCGAGCCCGGCTGCATCACCCGGCCGCACGCCTGGGCCATCCAGTAGCAGCCGTTGAGGTTGACGTCGATGACCTGGCGGAACTGCTCGGCGTCTCGCGGGTCGCCGGGACCGCCGTGCCGATGCCGGCGTTGTTGACCAGGATGTCGACGCGGCCGAACTCCTCCATGGCCAGGGCCACGAGGTTGGTGCAGGAGTCCGGGTCGGCCACGTCCGTGGCGACGGTCAGGGCGCGGCGCCCCGCGGCGTTCACCAGCTTCGCGGTGTCCTCGAGCCGGTCGGCGCGTCGGGCCCCGAGGGCCACGTCGGCGCCGGCTTCGGCGAGGCCCTGGGCGAACGCGACGCCCAGCCCGCTGGAGGCGCCGGTGACGACGGCGACCCTGCCGTCGAGTCGGAACATGTCGGTGACGGTCTTCTCGGCCATGCCGCGACTGTAGCCACCCGGGCGTGGTTCGGTACGATGGGTCACATGCGGAGGATCCTGCTCCTTATCTAGCCGCGTCGAGACGCACACATCGACGCGGCTGCCCCTCGTGCCCGAGGGGCTTTTTTGTGCCCGGAGCCAGATCACCGACCAACGTGGGAGAGAAGAGATGAGCGAGCAGGCAGGCACCGCCGACGAGCGTGCGACGTACGACACCGCGGCCGCCGAGGCCAAGTGGCGGGCGGTGTGGGACGAGCTGCAGCCGTTCCGGGCCGAGGACGACAGCCCGCGCGAGAAGAAGTACGCGCTCACGATGTTCCCCTACCCAGCGGTGACCTGCACATGGGCCACGCGGAGGTCACGGCGCTGCACGACGTGATCGCCCGCTACTGGTGGCAGAAGGGCTACGAGGTCCTGAACCCGATGGGCTGGGACTCGTTCGGCCTGCCCGCCGAGAACGCCGCGATCCGCAACGACGCCCACCCTGCCGACTACACCTACGGCAACATCGCCACCCAGCTGGAGTCCTTCCAGCGGTACGGCGTGAGCTTCGACTGGTCGCGCAGGTTCAACACCTCGGACCCGTCGTACTACCGGTGGACCCAGTGGTTGTTCCTGAAGTTCCACGAGAAGGGCCTGGCCTACCGCAAGAACAGCCCGGTCAACTGGTGCCCGAACGACCAGACCGTGCTGGCCAACGAGCAGGTCGTCGACGGCGCGTGCGAGCGCTGCGGCGCCGAGGTCACCAAGCGCGAGCTGACCCAGTGGTACTTCCGCACGACGGCCTACGCCCAGGAGCTGCTGGAGTGCCTGGACGACCTGCAGCCCACCTGGTCGGACAAGGTCGTCAACGCGCAGCGCAACTGGATCGGGCGCTCCGAGGGCGCCCACGTCGACTTCGTCGTGGAGGGCCGCGAGGAGCCGCTGACGGTCTACACGACCCGTCCCGACACGCTGTTCGGGGCGACGTTCATGGTCGTAGCGGCCGACGCGGCCCTGGCCTCCGAGCTGGTGACCGACGAGCAGCGCCAGGCCCTGGACGACTACCTGGTCGAGGTCCGCAAGGAGACCGAGATCAACCGCCTGTCGACCGACCGGCCCAAGACCGGCGTCTTCCTGGGCGTCCACGCCGTCAACCCGCTGACCGGCACCCGGATCCCCGTGTACGCCGCGGACTACGTGCTGGCCGACTACGGCACCGGCGCGATCATGGCGGTGCCCGGACAGGACCAGCGCGACTGGGAGTTCGCGACGGCGTTCGACCTGCCGATCGTGCGCACCGTGCAGCCGCCGGACGACTGGGAGGGCGAGGCCTTCACCGGTGACGGCCCGGCGATCAACTCGGCCAACGACGAGATCGACCTGTCCGGCATGGGTGTGGCCGAGGCCAAGTCCACGACCATCGCGTTCCTGGAGGGCCGGGGGCTGGGCCGCGGCACGGTCAACTTCCGGCTGCGCGACTGGCTGCTGTCGCGCCAGCGCTACTGGGGTGCGCCGATCCCGATCATCCACTGCCCGGTCGACGGCGAGGTCCGGTCCCCGAGGACCAGTTGCCCGTCGAGCTGCCCGAGCTGCGCGGCGCCGACCTGAAGCCCAAGGGCACCTCGCCCCTGGGCGCGGCCACGGAGTGGGTCAACGTCACCTGTCCCACCTGTGGCGGCCCGGCCACCCGGGACACCGACCATGGACACCTTCGTGGACTCGTCCTGGTACTTCTTCCGCTACGTCTCGCCGCACGACGACACCCAGGCGTTCGACAGCGCCCTGGCCGACGCGTGGGGCCCGGTCGACCTGTACGTCGGCGGCGACGAGCACGCCGTGCTGCACCTGCTGTACGCCCGCTTCTTCACCAAGGCGCTGCGTGACATGGGCCTGGTCAGCTGGGACGAGCCGTTCTCGGCGTACCTGTCCCAGGGCAAGGTCATCAACAACGGTCGCAAGATGAGCAAGTCGCTGGGCAACGGCGTCAGTCTGGGGGACCAACTTGCGGAGTTCGGTGTCGACGCCGTCCGCCTGACGCTGGTCTTCGCCAGCCCGCCGGAGGACAACATCGACTGGGCGGACGTCTCGCCCGGAGGCTCGGCGCGCTTCCTGCAGCGCGCCTGGCGGCTGAGCGGGGACGTCACCAGCGAGCCCGGGGTCGACCCGGCCGGTGGGGACCTGGCGCTGCGCAAGGTCACCCACAAGACGCTGCGCGACGCCGAGGTGCTGGTGGAGAGCCACCGGTTCAACGTCATGGTCGCCCGCACGATGGAGCTGGTGAACGCCACCCGCAAGGCGATCGACTCCGGTGCCGGAGGGTCCGACCCGGCGGTGCGCGAGGCCGTCGAGGCGGTCGCGATCCTGCTGTCGCTGGTGGCGCCGTACACCGCCGAGGAGATGTGGGAGCGGCTGGGCCACGAGCCCACCGTCGCCCGCGTCGGCTGGCCCACGATCGACCCCGCGCTGCTGGTCGAGGACGCGGTGACCGCCGTCGTGCAGATCCAGGGCAAGGTCAAGGCCCGCCTGGAGGTCTCGCCCGACATCAGCGAGGCCGACCTGGAGGCGCTGGCGATGGCGGACCCCGCCGTCGTCAAGGCCGTCGACGGCCGGCCGGTGCGCAAGGTCATCGTGCGCGCGCCGAAGCTGGTCAACGTCGTCGTCTGAGGGGCCTCACGCCTCGCGGAAGCCGAGCACCGCCCGGGTCATCTGGTTGCGCGTGTCGAGCAGCTCGTCGAGAGCGGTGGTGAGGTCGTCGGCCGACACGGTGAGAGCCGCGTCGGCCGACGGCTCGCGGTCCGCCGCCACCACAGCCGCACGACGCAGCAGCTCCTTGAGGAACGACGCCGTGACACCGTCGGTGCGATCCAGCACGTCGTCGAGGCCTCCGAGGTCGACGTCGAGGCGGCCGCGATACAGCTCGACGAGCCGCCGGCGCGACTCCCGGTCGGGGAGGTCCACGTGGACCGCCTGGTCGACCCGCCCCGGTCGGGACGCCAGCGCCGGCTCGAGCAGGTCGGCCCGGTTGGTGGTGAGCAGGAAGACGACGTCGGCGTCCTCGTCGAGCCCGTCCATCTCGTTGAGCAGGGTGAACAGCAACGGCGTCTGCCCGCTGTAGTGGTCGCGCTCCTGGGCGATGAGGTCGACGTCCTCGACCACGATCATCGACGGCTGCAGGCTGCGGGCGATCGAACATGCGTCCCGGATCGCGCCGAGGGTCTCCCCGGTCAGCTCGACGATCGTCGTGCCGACGAGCTGGCTCACGAGGTAGCGGACCGTGTGCGTCTTGCCCACGCCCGGCGGGCCGTACAGCAGCAGACCGCGCTTGAGGTGCTGGCCGGCGGCGCGGAGCCGGTCGCTGTTGCGCGCGACGCCGACCACCTGGCGGCGTACGTCGGCGAAGGTGTCCGCAGGGAGGATCAGGTCGTCGGCGGTCATGGCCGGCCGCTCGTGGAAGCGCAGCAAGGAGGACCGCTCGCCGAAGGTGCTGTGGCCGAAGGACACGACCTGCCCGCGGTAGACGTTCAGGTCCAGGGCAAGCTGACGCAACGCTGCGGTCACCGCCGTCGCGAGGCCGTCCCGGTTGGCGACCGCCTCCACCGAGACCCCGCGCATCTCGCTCTCGGGGTCCGCGCCGCGGAGGAGCAGTGCGATCCGGTCCGGGCCCTCCTCGACAAGGACGAGTGCGGCCCGCAGGCACTCGCGGGTCCTGCCCGCCGGCCCGCTGGGCATGCTGGTCCGGGTGACGTTGCCGGGCCGCGGACCGTGGTGGTGCATCGAGCCGTCCTGCCCGAGCAGGTCGGCGAGGCCGAAGGGGCCGCGGTGGCGGTAGTCCGCCATCCCGACGAGCCGGTGACGGCGGCCCGGTGCCTCGAGCCAGGCGTCGAGGGCGGCCTGGACGTTGACGTGCTCGTAGGCGGGCCAGTGCTCGTCGACGACGGGCAGGTCCGCGAGTGGTACGCCGAGGTGCTCGGCGATGACGGAGCGGAAGGTCGGTCGCTCCGCGGCTCGGGCCTGGCTCACGAAGCGGCGCACGAGCATCCGCCCGTAGCGCCTGATGTCCGAGAGCTCGGGACGCGGCTCTTCGCCGGCGCTCGTGGAATCGGGGCTCGTGCTGATGAACGATCGGTACGCCACCGCGCCGGTCCTCCGTCCGTCCTGGGTGGGCGCAGCCTACGACGCGGTGACCGCTCCGGTCCCCGGAAAGCCCGGGTAGCCTTCCGGGCATGCCGGCCGCGATCGTCACCGACTCGACCGCCATGCTCCCCGCGAGCCTGGCGGCCGAGCGCGGGATCACGGTTGTGCCGCTGCAGGTGGTGATCGGGGCCCAGGTGCTCGACGAGGGCGCCGACGGCGCGACCCCCGAGGTGGTGGCCGAGGCGCTGCGTGCCTTCAAGCCGGTCAGCACGTCCCGGCCCTCGCCGGCCGTGCTGCTGGAGGCCTATGAGGCAGCCGCTCGCAACGGCGCGACCGAGGTGCTCTCGATCCACCTCTCCGGGAGATGAGCGGCACCTTCGAGTCCGCCCAGCTGGCCGCCCGGGAGGCCTCGGTGCCGGTGCTCGCCCTCGACAGCCGGCAGGTGGGCGTGGCGACCGGGTTCGCCGTGCTCGCCGCCGCCGATGCGCTGGACGCGGGCGGGTCCGCGGCCGAGGCGGCGGAGGCCGCACGGTGCCGTGCCGCGGCGTCGGCGTCGCTCTTCTACGTCGACACGCTGGAGTACCTCCGGCGCGGGGGACGCATCGGCGCGGCGGCCGCGCTGTTCGGCGGCGCGCTGTCGGTCAAGCCGCTGCTGCAGATCGAGAACGGCGTCGTGGCCACCCTGGAGAAGGTGCGGACGGCAGCGCGCGCTCTGGGCCGGCTCGAGGAACTCGCCGTGCAGGCGGCGGGGGAGCGCCCCGTCGACGTCTGCGTGGCCCACCTCGCCAGCCCCGACCGTGCCGGCCAGCTCGCCGAGCACCTGACGTCCCGGCTGGCCGTCAACCTGTCGGGCCGCGAGGTCTGGTGCGGCGAGCTCGGTGCCGTGCTCGGAGCCCACGTGGGTCCGGGCATGCTGGCGGTCTGCGTGGCCCCGCGCTCCTGAGGTCGGTCCTCGTCCGGTGCACTCGCCGGGCCGTTCCTCGTCCACACCTCCCCGCGCGAGCGCGGCCGTCCACAGGCCGTGGCCGGTCTGCCGACGACGGTCGGCTCCGCTGCCTAGCGTCCCCGGCATGCGTAGTCGCCCCACCCCTGAGCACCAGGAAGCCGTCTCCCGCCGGCTGGCGCTGCTGAGCGCCGAGCTGGCGTCGGTGCGTCCCCCGGCGGGGGAGCGGGCGCTCCAGCCGGTGCCCGTCCTGGCCGCCGACGAGCCACCGGAGCTCGACGAGACTGTGCCGCAGCCCCCGCCCCCGCCGGTGCCCGTGCCCGGCCGGCACGCGTCGCGCCGGTCCCGGCGCCTGCTCGCCGCGGCCGTGCCCGAGACGCTGCGCGGGCGGGTCTCGATCGGGCCCTCCCAGGTCGCGGTGCTGGCGGTGCTGGTGGCGCTGGCCCTCGCGGTGACCTGCTGGTGGGTCGTGCGCGGGGGGGCCCACGAGGTGGTGGCGCCGGTGGTCCCGAGCCCCGCCGCCGCCCTGGTGTCGGTCTCGCCCCCGGTCCCGGCGGCCGGTCCGGCCGAGGGTGGCGCCTCGGGCGCCACGGCGGAGGCCACGAAGGACCAGGCAGCCGGGTCCGTGACCGTCGACGTGGCCGGCAAGGTGCGCCGGCCCGGGATCGCGGTCCTCGACGCGGGCGCCCGCGTGGTCGACGCCTTGAAGGCCGCCGGGGGAGCGCGTCCCGGGGTCGACCTCTCGGGGCTCAACCTCGCCCGCGTCCTCGTCGACGGGGAGCAGATCCTGGTGGGTGTGCCGGCCCCGGTGGGGCTGGCGGCGTCCGCCGCCCCCTCGGCGGGTGCACCCGGTGGCCCGCTGGTCAACCTCAACACCGCGACGGAGGCCGAGCTCGACGCGCTGCCCGAGGTCGGCCCGGTGACGGCCCAGGCGATCCTGGCGTGGCGCGACGAGCACGGTGGCTTCTCCTCGGTCGACGAGCTGCTCGAGGTGGACGGGATCGGCGACGCGACCCTGGCCAAGCTGGCGCCCCTGGTCACGGTCTGACGTGGGGGACGACACCTCGCGGGAGGTGCCCGACCTGCGGATGCCGGCGCTCGGCGCAGCCGCGTGGCTCGGCGGCCTGCTCGCCCGCTGGGCCCCGCTCCCCGTGGTTGCCGGTCTGGGGCCGGTGCTCCTGCTGGTCCTGCTCGCGACGCGGCGCCGGCTCGGACCCCGGCGGGCGCTGACCGCCCTCGCGGTGGTGCTGGTCCTGGCGTCGGTCGCCTGGGTCGCGGGCGTACGCCAGCAGCAGGTCACGCACAACCCGGTGGCCGCCCTGGCCGCCGACCAGGCGTTCTCGAGCGTCGAGGGCGTCGTCACCGGGGACCCGCGGGTGACGGTGACGACCGGTCCGTTCGGCGACCAGGTGCTCGTGCGGCTCGAGGTGAGGGGGTCACCGGGCGCGGGGCGACCTACGACCTGGCGACGCCGGTGCTGGTGATCGCCGACTCCGACTGGAGGGGGGCCCGGCTCGGGTCGAGGGTGCAGGCCTCCGGACGACTCGGGACGTCGCGCGGCCCGGACGTGGCCGCGGTGCTGCTGGCGTCCGGCCCGCCGACGCAGGTCGACGGGCCGGACGTGTGGTGGCGCGCGTCGGGGGCGGTGCGAGCCTCGCTGAGGGAGTCGGTGTCCGGGCGCCCGGCCGAGGAGCGGGCGCTGGTGCCGGCGCTGGTCGACGGCGACGACACCGGCCTCGACCCGGCCCTCGCCGACGACTTCCGCGCCACCGGGCTCACGCACCTGCTGGCCGTCTCGGGGACGAACCTGACGTTGGTGGTCGGCTTCCTGCTCGTGCTGGCCCGCTGGGGTGGCGTGCGCGGGCGCTGGCTCCACGCCGTGGGTGCCCTCGGCATCGCCGGGTTCGTGCTGCTGGCGCGCACCGAGCCGAGCGTGCTGAGGGCGGCCGCGATGGGCACGGTCGGCCTGCTGGCGATGGGTTCCAACGGCCGTCAGCGCGGCAGCCGCGCCCTGGGCGTCGCGCTGGTCGTTCTGCTGCTGGTCGACCCCGCGCTCGCGACGTCGGTCGGCTTCGCCCTCTCGGCGTTGGCGACCGGTGGGATCCTCCTGCTCGCGCCCGGCTGGCGCGATGCGCTCGTCCGGTGGCTGCCGCGGTGGATGGCCGAGGCGATCGCCGTCCCCGCCGCGGCACAGCTCGCCTGCACGCCGCTGGTGGCGGCGATCTCGGGGCAGGTCAGCCTGGTCGCGGTCGGGGCCAACCTCGTCGTCTCCCCGGTCGTGGGGCCGGCGACGGTGCTCGGGCTCACGGGCGGACTGGCCGGCCTGGTGTGGGCGCCGCTGGGTCGCGTGGCCGGCACCCTGGCGTCCTGGTGCGTGGCGTGGGTGGTGCTGGTAGCCCGGCGGGGCGCGGCGCTGCCGGCGGCGGCCGTCGACTGGGGCACCGGGGTGCTGCCGCTGCTCGTGCTCACCCTCCTCACGGTCGGCGTGGTGCTCGCCGCACCGCACCTGCTGCGCCGCCGCAGCACCGGCCTGGTGTGCTGCGGTGTGCTCGTCGCCTGCGTCCTGGTCCGGCCGCCGACACCGGGCTGGCCCCCCGAGGGCTGGGTGATGGCCGCCTGCGACGTGGGCCAGGGCGACGCCCTGGTCCTCAACGCCGGTCCCCACAGTGGCGTGGTCGTCGACGCCGGTCCCGACCCGGCGCCGGTTGATGCCTGCCTGAGTCGCCTCGACGTCACCGCGGTGCCACTGCTGGTGCTGACGCACTTCCACGCCGACCACGTCGACGGGATCGAGGGGGTGCTGGACGGGCGGAGCGTCGGCGAGGTCGAGACCACCAGGCTGCAGGACCCGCCGGGCGGGGTGGAGCTCGTCGACGGGGCCGCCGGTGAGCAGGGGCTCACGCCGCGCCCCGCGCCGTACGGCGTGACCCGCACCGTCGGGGACGTCACGATGCAGGTGCTCTGGCCACCTCCCGACTCGCCGACGGTCGGCCCGGGGGACGGCAGCACCGCCAACGAGGCCAGCGTGGTGATGCTCGTCGAGGTGCGCGGGGTCCGGCTGCTGCTCGCCGGGGACGTGGAGCCCGAGGGGCAGGCGGCGCTGGCCCGGCTGTTGCCCGGGCTGCACGTCGACGTGCTCAAGGTGCCGCACCACGGGAGTCGCTACCAGGACCTCGACTTCCTGCTCTCGCTCGGCGCTCGGCTCGCGCTCGTGTCGGTCGGCGCCGACAACGACTACGGGCACCCGGCCACCTCCACGCTGGCTCCGCTGGCCGCGACCGGGGCCCGGGTGCTGCGCACCGACCTCGACGGAGACCTCGTCGTCGTCGAGCGCGACGGCCGACTGTCCGCGGTCACGCGCGGGTGAGCGAGCACCTCCGCGGAGCGTCGGCGAGCTGTGAAAGGCTGTCGCCACCATGGCAGGCCCCTCTCACGTGCGCGCAGCAGACGTCCTCGGCCGGGTCACCCTCGTGACCGGCAAGGAGGAGTTCCTCAACGAGCGGACCGTCAGTGCCGTCCGGCAGGCCGTGCGCGGCCACGACGCCGACGCCGAGCTGGCCGAGACGATGGCCTCCGAGCTCAGCCTCGCGACGCTGGGGGAGATGGCTGCGCCGTCGCTCTTCTCCACGATCCGCTGCGTCGTGGTCCGCGGGCTGGAGAACCTCCCCGACGAGTCCGTCGACGGGCTGCTGGCCTACGCCGCGGCGCCGGTCGAGGACGTCGCGCTCGTGCTGGTGCACGGCGGGGGACCGAAGGGCAGCGGCGTGCTCAACAAGCTGCGCAAGCTCGGCCCCGTCACGGAGTCGAAGTCCGGTGACCTGAGGGCCTCGGAGTACCCGTCGTTCGTGGCGGCCGAGGTGCGCAGCCACGGATCGACGATCGACAACGAGGCGGCGGTGGCGCTGGTGCAGGCCGTGGGTCAGGACCTGCGCTCGTTGGCGGCCGCGGCCGACCAGCTCACCAACGACTTCCCGGGCCAGTCCCTGAGCATCGAGAAGGTCAAGCAGTACTTCGGCGGCCGGGCCGAGGCGAAGTCCTTCGCCGTCGCCGACGCCGCCTTCTCCGGCCGGCGCGAGGTGGCGCTGGAGGAGCTGCGCTGGGCCCTGGACGCCGGCACGGCCCCGGTCCTGGTGACCTCGGCGTTCGCCGGGGGAGCGCGGGGAGTGGCGCGCTACCGGTCGGCGCCGCGCGGGATGCGGGAGGCAGACCTGGCCCGCGAGGTCGGGGTCCCACCGTGGAAGCTGCGCACCCTGCGCGACCAGTCACGGGGCTGGTCCGACGGTGGCATCGCCCGGGCGATCCGGGCCGTGGCCCGGGCCGACGCCGACATCAAGGGCGCCGCCAGCGACGCGTCGTACACCCTGGAGCGGCTGGTGCTCACGATCACCGGCCTGCGCGAGCAGCGGTAGGCCGCGGCTCGAGCACGCGGTGCAACGCACAAAGGCGCCGCCCCCGAGGGGACGGCGCCTGTGAGCGGGTGGCCTCAGAGAGAGGCGGCCTTCTTGGCGATCGCGGACTTGCGGTTCGCGGCCTGGTTCTTGTGGATGACGCCCTTGGAGGCGGCCTTGTCGAGCTTGCGGGCGGCGTCGCGGCCGGCCGCCACTGCGACCTCCTTGTCACCGGCCTCGGCGGCCTCGCGGAACTTGCGCACGGCGGACTTCAGGGCGGTCTTGACCGCCTTGTTGCGCTCGTGAGCCTTCTCGTTCTGCTTGTTCCGCTTGATCTGGGACTTGATGTTCGCCACTACTGCGCCTTCGTCGTAGGTGTGGGGATGATGCTGAAAACGTGGTGCTGTCGGCGCTCCAGCCAGTCTGCTGGCGCCAGACACGCGACGAGAAAGACTAGCAGCGTGCCTCGGGGCGGCCCAAATCGTGTGGGCGGTGGTTCCGGCGCTCTCGCGCCCGGCTCCGGGGAGCCGACCCCAACCCTAGGACAGCCAGCCCCGGCGCTCGCACAGCCACTCCCACACGACCTCGCCCTGCCAGCGCTGCGCCTCGCGGACGTACGGCGAGGTCGGCGGCACCGGGTCGCCGGCGGACTTGAGGAAGTAGCCCGTCACCAGGGCCAGCACGATGTCGACGTGCTCGGCCGGCACGTCGCGGTGAGCGGGTGCGAGGCGAGCACGGCGTCCACGTCGAGGCCGTCGCCGCGCGGCCCGATCATCAGCAGCACGCTGTCGAGCCACGGAGCGCCCACGACCGGCCAGTTCCAGTCGCACATCAGCACCCGGCCGTCGCTCGCCAGCAGGATGTTGTCGTCGCGGATGTCGGTGTGGACCACCGTCGAGCCGGCGGTCACCTCGGCGAACCGGGCGGCGAGGGCCGCGGCCTCCTCGAGGTGGGTCAGGTCCGGCCGGCTGGTGCGCAGGTGGTCCCAGAAGGACGGCCAGTCGGCGAACTCGGTGGCGAAGTCGTCGAGGGCGAGCCGGTCGGGGGCCGGCGTCAGGGCCTCGGCCACGTCGGTCACCAGGCCGAGCGCGGCCTCGAGGTCGGCCGGCTGCCAGGGGCGGTGCGGACGCCGGGCCTCGACGTACTCCAGGCCGAGGACCACCCAGTCGTCGCTGTCGTGCTTCCACAGCAGCCGCGGCGCCGGCGTCGTGACCGGGAGCCCGGCCAGCTTGCGCGCCTCCTCGCGGTAGGACTCGGCGAAGGGGCGCTGGGCCTTGAGCGAGGCCGCCTTGACGAAGTGACGGCTGCCGTCCGGCAGGTGAGGACCGAGGCGAACCCGGGCGTGAAGCCGAGGTCTGGGACTCGGCGGTCGTGACGGGGGAGCCGGTGCGTCGCTCGATCACGGTGCGGATGTGCGGGGGCAGGTGTGCCCACTCCAGCCGTCGTGCGGTGCTGCCGTGGGGGATCGTCGTCGGGATCACCGCGCCATCCTCGCCCACCGGTCCGGAGCGTCGCGAACCGATTCAGGGCCCGCTCGCGGTACCCGGTGGTAGGACTGTCCCCGTGCTGCGCTTCTTCGTCATCGGACTCATCCTCGTCCTCGGGGCGCTGACCACGCTCGCCGCCACGCTCGGCGGGCCGGGTGGTGGGCACTGCTGGTCGTGCTCGCGCTCCTGCTGGTGGTCGCGGTGCACGACCTGGTGCAGAAGAAGCACTCGATCCTGCGCAACTACCCCGTCCTGGGTCACATGCGCTTCCTGCTGGAGGGCATCCGCCCCGAGCTGCAGCAGTACTTCATCGAGCGCAACTTCGACGGGCGCCCCTTCGACCGCGACACCCGCTCCTCGATCTACCAGCGGGCCAAGGGCATCAAGGAGGAGCAGCCCTTCGGCACCGAGCGCGACCTGTACGCCGTGGGCTACGAGTACCTCGTGCACTCCACCGTCCCGGTGGACAAGATGAAGGAGCCACCGCGGGTGCGCATCGGCGGGCCGGCGTGCACGAAGCCCTACGACATGGCGCTGCTCAACGTCTCGGCGATGAGCTTCGGCTCGCTCTCGGCGAACGCGATCAAGGCCCTCAACGGGGGCGCCGCGAAGGGCGGCTTCGCGCACGACACGGGGGAGGGGGCGATCAGCCCCTACCACCGCAACGGCGGCGACCTGGTGTGGGAGATCGGGTCCGGCTACTTCGGGGCACGCACCAAGGACGGCGCCTTCGACGAGCGGGAGTTCGCCGAGAAGGCCGCCGACGACCAGGTGAAGATGGTCAGCCTCAAGCTGAGCCAGGGCGCCAAGCCCGGCATCGGGGGCGTGCTCCCCGGCGCCAAGGTGACCGCGGAGATCGCGAAGACCAGGGACGTCCCCCAGGGGCAGACGGTCATCTCGCCGCCCTACACCGCGTCTTCTCCACCCCGCGTGAGCTCGTGCAGTTCATCGGCCACTTCCGTGAGCTGGCCGGGGGCAAGCCCGCCGGCGTCAAGCTCTGCCTCGGCTCGCGGATCGACTTCCTGGCCATCTGCAAGGCGATGGTCGAGGAGGACATCACCCCCGACTTCGTGATCGTGGACGGGGCCGAGGGCGGCACCGGCGCCGCGCCCCTGGAGTACGAGGACCACGTCGGCATGCCGCTCACCGAGGGCCTGATGACCGTCCACAACGCGCTTGTCGGCGCCGGCGTCCGCGACCGGGTCAAGATCGGTGCCTCGGGCAAGGTCGCAACCGGCATCGACCTGGTCAAGCGAGTGATCCAGGGCGCCGACTACACGAACGCCGCGCGCGCGATGATGATGGCCGTGGGCTGCATCCAGGCCCAGACCTGCCACACCAACACCTGCCCGGTCGGGTGGCCACCCAGGACCCGAAGCGGATGCGCGCGCTCGACGTCCCGGACAAGACCGAGCGGGTGGTGCGCTACCAGCAGGCGACCGTGGACCAGGCCATGCAGGTCATCGCGTCTATGGGCCTCCACTCCTTCGACGAGCTCCGCCCGCACATGCTGCGCCGCCGTGTCGACCACGGCACGATCCGCTCCTACGCCGAGATGTTCGAGCACCTCGCGCCGGGGCAGCTCCTGCGCGACCGCCGGCATCGTGGGAGCGGGACTGGGTACGAGCCGACCCGGACCGCTTCCAGCCCTGACCCACCGGCTCGGCCACCGGCCCGAACCACCGTCCCACCCCTGACAGGAGCGTCATGACCACCGTTGCCGAGCTGCTGATCGAGGCCCTCGCCGAGCACGGGGTGACCCAGGTGTGGGGCGTCGTGGGCGACGCGCTGAACCCCGTCACCGACGCCATCCGCCGCGAGGACCGGGTCGAGTGGGTGGGGGTCCGCCACGAGGAGGCTGCCGCCTTCGCGGCGAGTGCCCAGGCCCAGCTGACCGACCGTCTCGCGGTCTGCATGGGCACCGTCGGCCCGGGCGCGATCCACCTGCTCAACGGGCTCTACGACGCCAAGAAGTCCCACGCCCCGGTCCTCGCCATCTGCGGCCAGGTGCCGCGGGAGGACATGGGCAGCGACTTCTTCCAGGAGGTCGACAACGACGCGCTCTTCGCCGACGTGGCGGTCTTCAACCAGACCGTGACCAGCATCGACCAGCTCCCGCTGCTGATCGAGCAGGCCGGCAACGCCGCACTGCACGAGCGCGGGGTGGCGGTCCTGACCCTGCCCGGTGACGTCGGTGGGCTCGACCTGCCGAAGCACACCGCAGTGCCGCGCTTCGTCGACGAGGGACCGCGGTCCGCGCCCGACCCGGAGGCGGTGCGTGATGCTGCCGCGGCCATCAACGCCGCCGGCTCCGTGACCCTGCTGGTGGGCCAGGGCGCCCGGCACGCGCGGGCCGAGGTGCTGGAGCTCGCACAGCGGCTCTCGGCCCCCATGGTGCTCACCCTCAAGGCCAAGGAGGGCCTGGAGCGGGACAACCCCTACGAGGTCGGGCAGTCCGGGCTGATCGGCAACCACGCGACCAAGATCGCCTTCGACGGCTGCGACGCGCTCGTGCTGGTCGGCACCGACTTCCCTTACAAGGCCTTCCTGCCCACGGGCAAGACCGTGGTCCAGCTCGACCTGCGCGGCGCCCACATCGGCCGGCGCACCCCGGTGGACCACGGCCTGGTCGGCGACGCGCGGCTGGGGCTCGAGGCGCTGCTCCCGCTGCTGGAGCCCAAGGAGGACACCAAGCTCCTCGACAAGGCCCGGTCGTCGTACGACGGCTGGCTCGAGCGGCAGCAGCACTTCGCCGACCCCGACTACGAGCGCAAGCCCGTCGGCCTGCTGCGCCGCAAGGTCGACAACCCCGAGAAGCGGGTGCGCCCCGAGCTGCTCGCGGCCATGATCGACCGGCATGCCGCCGACGACGCGATCTTCACCTCCGACACGGGCATGTCGACGGTCTGGCTCTCCCGCTTCGTGCGGATGACGGGCACCCGGCGGCTGATCGGCTCCTACAACCTCGGCTCCATGGCCAACGCGATGCCGCAGGCCCTGGGCGCCGCGGGCCTGGACCGCGGCCGCCAGGTCGTCGCGTTCTGCGGCGACGGTGGCCTCTCGATGCTGATGGGCGACCTGATCACCGCGGTCTCGCACGACCTCCCGGTCAAGCTCGTCGTGTTCGACAACGGGCGCCTCGGCATGGTCAAGCTCGAGATGGAGCAGGTCGGCCTGCCGGAGTTCGGGACGGTGCTGCACAACCCCGACTTCGCCAAGGTCGCGGAGGCCGTGGGCATGCGCGGCATCCGCGTCGAGGACCCGCACGACGTCGAGGCGGGCGTGCGTGAGGCGCTGGCGCACGAGGGACCGGTGCTCCTCGACGTGCTGACCAACCCCGATGAGATCGCCGTTCCCCCCAAGCCGACGCTCGTGCAGGGCTGGGGCTTCGCCATCGCCAAGAGCAAGGAGTTCGTCGACAGCGCCGAATGAGGTGCGTGGACGACGCGTGAGCCAGGCCACGTCCCGGCTCCGAGAGTTGAGGTCGGCGCGCCGGCCTCCCCTACGGTGTCGGGCGTGATCCGCGGCTACCGACCCGACCTCGACGGCGTGCGCACCGTGGCGGTCTACCTCGTGCTGCTCTTCCATGCCGGGGTGGGTTGGGCCACGGGCGGTTTCATCGGCGTCGACCTGTTCTTCTGCCTCTCCGGCTTCCTGGTGACCGGGGTGCTGCTCGGCGAGCTCGACCAGAGCGGGAGGCTGCGCATCGGCCGCTTCTACGCGCGTCGGGTCCGCCGGTTGCTGCCCGCCGCGGTGCTCGTCGTGGTCGCGACCTGCCTGGTCTTCACGCTGCTGTGGTCGGTCGTGCCCCGCCTGGCGATCATCGGCGACGCCCGCAGCGCCCTGCTCTACTACGCCAACTGGCACTTCCTGGCCTCCTCCGGCGACTACTTCGCCGCCGACGTCGACAAGAGCCCGTTCCTGCACTTCTGGTCGCTGGCGATCGAGGAGCAGTACTACGTGGGCTTCCCCTTGCTGCTCCTGCTGCTCTCCCGGGTGCCGCGGCGGGTGCGACGCCCCGTCACCCTCGGGGTGCTCGGCACCCTGCTGGTCGCCTCGCTGGTCGCCCAGCTGGTGCTCGCGCCCGGCAGCACCGACCGTGCCTACTACGGCACCGACACCCGGCTCTACCAGCTGCTCGCCGGGGCGCTGCTGACCACCTGGCTGGCCGGCACCTCGCGTCGTCCCTCGCCGAGGGTCGCCCACGCGATGGCGCTGTTCGGCCTCGCCGGCACCCTGCTGCTCGGCAGCGGCCTGCTCCCCCTCGACCCCTCGGGCCGGGGCGTGGGCGCGACGGTGGCGTCCGTGCTGCTGCTCGGCGGCCTCGCGCTCGCCGAGGGCAGCCTGCTCTCGCGGCTGCTGGCGACGCGGGTGCCGGTCCACCTCGGACGGATCTCCTACGGCACCTACCTGTGGCACTGGCCGGTCATCGTCGCGCTCGGGGTGCTGCTCGACGCCGGCCCCGGTGCCGTCGCGCTGCTCGCGGCGTTCGTGGCCACCGGCCTGGCCGCCGTCTCCTACGAGGTCCTCGAGATGCCGGTGCGCCACTGGCGGCGCCTGGACACCCGCGGCTGGCCGGTCGCGGTCACGGGCGTGGCCGTGAGCGCACTGGTCTCCGGCCTGGTCGTCGCTCCGGTGCTCTCCTCGGAGCGCAAGCCGGCGCTGGTCGCCGCGGCCGCCGGCGCCGAGCCGGCGGCCGCGACGAGGCAGGTCGAGCAGGAGCTCCGTCGACCGGTGCCACCGATCGACTTCGAGAAGGCCGTGGGGGAGGAGGAGCACGGCACCGAGCACTGGTGCGGCGTGGACGACCCCGGGTCCTGCACGGTCGTCCACGGCTCCGGACCGCACGTGCTGCTCGTGGGTGACAGCCAGGCCGAGACCCTGGTCCCCGTCTTCGAGCGACTGGCCCGCGAGCACGACCTCACGCTGTCGGTCAACGTCATCGCCGGGTGCCCCTGGCAGGAGGGGCTGACCAACGGTCGCCTCGCCGAGGGTCGCACCCAGGAGTGCACGGACGCCCGGGTGGGGTGGTACCGCAGTGCGCTGCGCAAGCTCGACCCCGACGTCGTCGTCCTGCTGGACCGTCCCCGTGACGACCCCGAGGAGTGGGGTGGTGAGGTGACCCGCCGCGACGGCCGCAGCGAGCCGCTGGGTCGCGCGGTCTACGACACCACGCGCCAGACCCTGCGCCAGGTCACCCGCGTGGCGCCGGCGGTGGTGGTCCAACGCCTGGTGATGCCCGAGACCTTCGATCCGCTGGACTGCCTGGCCGGCGCGGACCGGCTCGGCCAGTGCGCCGTGTCGGCGGCGGTCGACCCGTCGGCCAGTGACGGGTACGTCTCGGCGATCGCCGCCCGGGACGAGGACGTGCACCCGCTGTCGCTGTCCCGGGTGTTCTGCCCGACCGCGCCGGTCTGCCCGCCGGTGAGCGGCGACACGGTGGTCTGGCGCGACGACCACCACTACACCGTCAGCTGGGCGATGGAGCGCCGGCAGGCGCTGTGGGACGCGCTGCTCGGCACCGGCCTGCTGGGAGACCGCTCGCACGGCTGAGCCGCCGAGTGAGCCATTGCGGGCCCCGGATGGAACAATGGGCAGGTCCCGCAACCCAACGAGAGTCGGCAGTCGTTTCCGTGCCCACCACGCCCGCGCCGCAGCCCGGCCGCACCGCTCCCGCGATCATCCGCAACTTCTGCATCATCGCTCACATCGACCACGGCAAGTCCACGCTGGCCGACCGGATGCTGCAGCTGACCGGAGTGGTCGACGAGCGGGCCGCCCGCGCGCAGTACCTCGACCGGATGGACATCGAGCGCGAGCGCGGCATCACGATCAAGAGCCAGGCCGTGCGGATGCCGTGGACTGTCCCCTCCGGCAACGACCAGGGGGCCGAGCCCGGCACCTACGTGCTCAACATGATCGACACGCCCGGCCACGTCGACTTCACCTACGAGGTGTCCCGCTCGCTCGAGGCGTGCGAGGCCGCGGTCCTGCTGGTCGACGCCGCGCAGGGGATCGAGGCGCAGACCCTGGCCAACCTCTACCTGGCCATGAACGCCGACCTGCACATCATCCCGGTGCTCAACAAGATCGACCTGCCCAGCGCCAACCCCGACAAGTACGCCGCGGAGCTGGCCGGCCTGATCGGCTGCGACCCCTCCGAGGTGCTCCAGACCTCGGCCAAGACCGGGCTGGGCGTCGAGGCGCTGCTCAACGAGATCGTCAAGCAGACGCCGCCGCCTGTCGGTGACGCCGACGCGCCCGCGCGGGCCCTGATCTTCGACTCGGTCTACGACACCTACCGCGGCGTGGTCACCTACGTCCGCGTGGTCGACGGCAAGCTGACCCACCGCGACCGCATCAAGATGATGTCCACGGGCGCGGTCCACGAGATGCTCGAGGTCGGCGTGATCAGCCCCGAGCCGGTCAAGGCGGGCGAGATCGGCGTCGGTGAGGTGGGCTACCTGATCACCGGGGTGAAGGACGTGCGCCAGTCGCGCGTCGGTGACACGGTCACCAGCCAGCACAACGGCGCCACGGCCCCGCTCGGCGGCTACAAGCACCCCAACCCGATGGTCTACTCCGGGCTCTACCCGATCGACGGCGACGACTACCCGACGCTGCGCGACGCCCTCGAGCGGCTGCAGCTCAACGACGCGGCGCTGACCTTCGAGCCGGAGACCTCCGGCGCGCTCGGCTTCGGCTTCCGCTGCGGCTTCCTCGGCCTGCTGCACATGGAGATCACCCGCGACCGGCTGGAGCGGGAGTTCAACCTCGACCTGATCTCGACCGCGCCCAACGTGGTCTACGAGGTCTCGATGGAGGACGGCACCATCCACACCGTCACCAACCCCAGCGAGTACCCCGAGGGCAAGATCGCCGAGGTCCGGGAACCGGTCGTGAAGGCGACCATCCTCGCGCCGTCCGACTACATCGGCACGATCATGGAGCTCTGCCAGCTCAAGCGCGGCCAGCTGCAGGGGATGGACTACCTCTCCGAGGACCGGGTGGAGATGCGCTACACCCTCCCGATGGGCGAGATCGTCTTCGACTTCTTCGACCAGCTGAAGTCGCGCACCAAGGGCTACGCCTCACTCGACTACGAACGCTCCGGTGAGCAGGCAGCCGACCTGGTCAAGGTCGACATCCTGCTCCAGGGCGAGCCGGTCGACGCCTTCAGCGCGATCCTGCACCGCGACGCGGCGTACTCCTACGGCGTGATGATGGCCGGCAAGCTCAAGGAACTCATCCCGCGCCAGCAGTTCGAGGTGCCGATCCAGGCCGCGATCGGCGCCCGGGTGATCGCGCGGGAGAACATCCGCGCCATCCGCAAGGACGTGCTGGCCAAGTGCTACGGCGGTGACATCAGCCGCAAGCGCAAGCTGCTGGAGAAGCAGAAGGCGGGCAAGAAGCGGATGAAGAACATCGGCTCGGTCGAGGTCCCGCCCGAGGCCTTCGTCGCCGCCCTGTCCAACGCGCCGACCACCGAGAAGTCCGGCAAGAAGTGATCGTCCGCCCGGTTGCGGACGACCAGTGGTCGGTCGTCGCGTGGCTGTGGCAGGACTTCCGCCACGACCTCGCGCCTGCGGTGCACGGCTTCCCGTACGCCGACGGCCGCTACCGGCACGAGTGGCTGGACGAGTACCCGCAGCCGGACCGGGTCGGCTACCTCGCGTGGCAGCCGCACCCCAACACCGGTGAGGACGCCCCCGTCGCCTTCGCGCTCGTGCGGGGTCTGGATGCCGGCGGCCGGATCATGCAGGCGTTCTTCGTGGTGCCGGCGGCTCGACGGGACGGCTTCGGCCGTCGCTTCGCCGCGGCCGTGATCGGACGGCACCCGGGACCCTGGGAGATCCCCTTCCAGCACGACAACGTCGGCGCCGGGCACTTCTGGCGTGTGGTGTCGAGCGACGCGTGGGGAGCTGCGTGGACGGAGACCGAGGAGGCGGTCCCCGACAAGCCCCACGTCCCGCCCGACCACTGGATCCGCTCGACGTGAGCATCGCACTCCCCGAGGGCGTGCTGGCCTTCGCCGACCGAGGACCGGACTGGGCAGCCTTCGTCGACGCGCTGCCTCGACTGGTGCACGAGCTGCTCGATGAGTGGAAGCTCACCGCCGACGGGGAGCCGACCCACGGCTACTGCGCGCTGGTGCTGCCCGTGCGCACGCCCGGTGGGGCGCCCGCCGTCCTCAAGGTGGGCTTCCCCGACGACGAGTCGGAGCACGAGCACCTCGCGCTCCAGCACTGGCACGGCCGCGGCGCCGTGCAGCTGCTCCGGGCCGACCCGCACCGCCGGGCGATGCTGCTGGAGCGGCTCCACCGCGAGGACCTGACCGACCTCTGGGACCTCGAGGCGTGCGAGGTGGTCGCCGGTCTGTACGCGCAGATCCACGTCCCGGCGCCGCCGCAGCTGCGCCCGTTGACGGCGTACGTCGAGCGCTGGTCGGCCGGCCTGGCAGGGCTGCCGCGCAGCGCCCCGGTCCCGCGCCGGCTGGTGGAGCAGGCGCTGAGCCTGTCCCGTGACCTCGTGGCCGACCCCACCGGCACCGGCACGATGATCCACACCGACCTTCACTACGAGAACGTCCTGGCGGGCGATCGCCAGCCCTGGCTGGCCATCGACCCCAAGCCGGTCAGCGGCGACCCGCACTACGAGCTCGCCCCGATGCTGTGGAACCGCTTCGACGAGCTCACGGCCCAGCCCGGGCAGAGCCTGCGCGACGGCCTGCGCCGGCGCTTTCACACGCTGGTCGACGCGGCCGGCTTCGACGAGCACCGGGCGCGGGCCTGGGTCGTGGTGCGGATGATGCACAACGCGCTGTGGAGCCTCCAGGACGAGCCCGACGTACCACGGCACACGTCGACCGATGCCTACCTGACGATGTGCATCGCGATCGCCAAGGCCGTCCAGGACTGAGGACGCGCCGCACAATCCGGTTGGTCCGGTGGGCCGCAGCCGCGAGAATCGGCACGTGCCCACCCTCGTCTCCGTCAACGTCGGCCGCCCGCGCGAGGCCGCCTGGGCCGGGATCGGCCGCACCTCCATCGACAAGCGGCCGGTGGCCGGCCCGGTGCTGGCCCGGCGCCTCGGCCTCGAGGGCGACCAGGTGTCCGACACCAAGCACCACGGCGGGCCCGACCAGGCGGTCTACGCCTTCGCCCGCGAGGACCTCGACCACTGGGCCGCCGAACTCGGGGTCGAGATCCCCGACGGCCAGTTCGGCGAGAACCTCACCACCCGTGGGATCGACGTCAACGAGGCGGAGGTGGGCGAGCGCTGGCTCGTGGGCGACGCGGTGCTCGAGGTCGCGTCGGTCCGCATCCCCTGCAACGACTTCAAGAGCTGGATGGGCCGCTGCGGCTACGACGAACGCGCGTGGGTGCGTCGCTTCGCCGCCCAGCACCGCCCGGGCCCCTACCTGCGGGTGGTCACCGAGGGCCACCTGCGCGCCGGCGACGACCTGACAGTCGTGCACCGCCCCGGCCACGGGGTGACCGTGAGCACGATGTTCCGGGCGCTGACGTCCGAGCGGTCGCTGCTGCCGGAGCTGCTCAAGGTCGACGGCCTGGTCGCCGAGGCGCGGGTCAGGGCCGAGGCCTACGCCCCCGCGCTGAGCGTCATCGACGACGTGTGAGGTTCGTCCACGGGGCTCGGCTCCGCCCGGTCCGTGCGCGCGCATGGCGATCCTCACGTGGGATCGGCTACCGGAGCGTAACCAGGTGATCTAGGTTACTGGCCAGAGAAGTCTCCTCGGACGACGTCTTCCCCGCCCCGACCCGCCGCCAGTGCAGGAGTGTCATGCCCGTCACCTACGACACCAGCTTCCTCGACCGTCTGGCCCCCAACGTGGCCGCGCTGTTCCTCGACCGCGTCGAGCGGACGCCGGACCACGAGGCCTACCGCTACCCCCGTGACGGCGGCTGGGAGTCGGTCACGTGGAGGGAGACCGGCACCCGGGTCAGGAGGCTGGCGGCCGGCCTGCTGTCGCTGGGCATCGAGCGCGAGCAGCGTGTGGGCATCGCGTCGAGCACCCGTTACGAGTGGATCCTCGCCGACCTGGCGGTGATGTGCGCCGGAGCAGCGACGACGACGGTGTACCCGTCGACCAACGCCGAGGACACGGCGTACATCCTCAGTGACTCGGAGTGCCGCGTCGTCTTCACCGAGGACGACGAGCAGATCGCGAAGGTCAAGGAGCACAAGGCCGAGCTGCCGCACCTGCTGCGCGTGGTCACCTTCGACGGGACCACCGACGACAGCTGGGTGATCGACCTCGAGCAGCTCGGCGAGCTCGGCGACGCCTACCTGGCCGAGCACCCCGACGTCATCGACGAGGTCGCCGCCTCGATCGAGCCCGAGCAGCTCGCCACGCTGATCTACACCTCCGGAACCACCGGGCGGCCCAAGGGCGTGCGGCTCCAGCACCGGTCGTGGGTCTACGAGGGCGCCGCGATCGACGTCATGGACATCCTCCACGAGGACGACCTGCAGTTCCTGTGGCTGCCGATGGCGCACTCGTTCGGCAAGGTGCTGCTCTCCACCCAGCTGGCCTGCGGCTTCGCCACGGCCATCGACGGGCGCGTGGAGAAGATCGTCGACAACCTCGGGGTCGTGAAGCCGACCTTCATGGGAGCGGCGCCGCGGATCTTCGAGAAGGCCCACGGCCGGATCGTCACCATGCAGCAGTCCGAGGGCGGCGCGAAGGAGAAGATCTTCAACCAGGCCTTCAAGGTCGGCCTGAAGGTCGAGGACTCCGGCGCGACGGCAAGTCCGTCCCGCTGCCGCTGCGGCTGCAGCACGGGCTCTTCGACAAGCTGGTCTTCAGCAAGGTGCGCGAGCGCTTCGGTGGCCGGGTGCGCTTCTTCATCTCCGGTGCCGCGGCGCTCAACCAGGACATCGCCGAGTGGTTCAACGCCGCCGGCATCCTCATCCTCGAGGGCTACGGGCTCACCGAGACCTCGGCCGGGGCGTTCGTCAACCACCCCGACGAGTACAAGATGGGCACGGTCGGGCCCGCGCTGCCCGGCAGCGAGGTCAAGCTGGGCGAGGGCGACGAGGTGCTGATCCGTGGCCCGCACGTCATGGACGGCTACCACAACCTGCCCGAGGAGACCGCCAAGACGCTGACCGACGACGGCTGGCTGCGGACCGGGGACAAGGGCAGCATCGACGCCGAGGGCTTCCTCACCATCACCGGGCGGATCAAGGACCTGTTCAAGACCTCGGGCGGCAAGTACATCGCCCCGTCGGCGATCGAGTCGAAGTTCAAGGCGGTCTGCCCCTACGCCAGCCAGTTCATGGTCTTCGGCAACGAGCGCAACTACTGCGTCGCGCTCGTCACGCTCGACCCCGACGCGATGGAGGGCTGGGCGGAGGAGAACGGCATGACCGGCACGTCGTACGAGGACCTGGTGAAGTCCGACAAGGTCCACGACCTCGTCGCCGGCTACGTCGACGACCTCAACTCGCGCCTCAACCGCTGGGAGACCATCAAGCGCTGGGAGCTGCTCGACCACGACCTGACCGTCGAGTCCGGCGAGCTGACCCCGTCGATGAAGGTCAAGCGCAACGTCGTGGAGTCGAACTACCAGGACCGGATCGACGCGCTCTACGCCTGACGGCTCGCCCGCCTGACGACGGCTCCGGCCCGTCGTCGGGCGGACCGGGCGGGTTGAGAGGATGGAGCACGTGCCTCCCTCCTCCCTGCCGCCCGGTGACCCCGTCCCCGAGGACGGCTCGCTCCCGGCAGAGGCCCTCGCCGGGGTGGGCGAGAGACCGTTCGGCCTCTACGTCCACGTGCCCTTCTGCTCGGTGCGGTGCGGCTACTGCGACTTCAACACCTACACCGCCGAGGAGCTGGGCGGGGCCTCCGCGGCCCGGGGTGCCTCGCGCGCGACGTACGCCGAGGCCGCGATCGCGGAGGTACGCCGGGCCCGGGCGCTGCTCGGCGACCGCGACGTCCCGGTGTCGACGGTCTTCTTCGGTGGGGGCACCCCCACCCTGCTGCCCGCGGCCGACCTGGTCGCCGTGGTGGCCGCGATCGAGGAGGAGTTCGGGCTGGTCGCCGGGGCGGAGGTGACCACCGAGTCCAACCCTGACAGCGTCTCCGAGGCGGACCTGGCGACGCTGCGCGCCGGCGGGATCAACCGCATCTCCTTCGGCATGCAGTCCGCGGTCCCGCACGTGCTGCGGACCCTGGACCGCACCCACGACCCGCTCCGGGTCCCGGCGGCGGTCGCCTGGGCGCGGACGGCCGGCTTCGACCGTGCCGGGGGCGGCAGCATCAGCCTGGACCTCATCTACGGGACGCCGGGGGAGTCGCTCGCCGACTGGGAGACCTCGCTCGACACAGCGCTGGCCTGCGAGCCCGACCACGTCTCGGCGTACTCCCTGATCGTCGAGGACGGCACCGCCCTGGCCCGCCAGGTGCGGCGCGGCGAGCTGCCGATGCCCGACGACGACGACCTCGCGGACAAGTACGTGCTGGCCGACGAGCGGCTCGTGGCTGCGGGCCTGGGGTGGTACGAGGTGTCCAACTGGGCGCGCGACGACGCGACGCGCTGCCGCCACAACCTGCTCTACTGGACCGGCGCCGACTGGTGGGGAGTGGGTCCGGGCGCGCACTCGCACGTGGGTGGGGTGCGGTGGTGGAACGTCAAGCACCCCGCGGCGTACGCCGACCGGCTGGCCGCGGGCCTCAGCCCCGCGCACGCGAGGGAGGTGCTCGACCCGGAGAGCCGTCGGGTCGAGCGGGTGCTGCTCGAGCTGCGGTTGCGCCAGGGGCTCGAGGCCGGGGTGCTCGACGCGGCCGGGCGCGCCGCGGTCCCCGACCTGGTCGCGCGAGGGCTGCTCGCGACCGCGGGGGAGCGGCTGGTGCTCACCCGCACCGGGCGGCTGCTCGCCGACGCCGTCGTGCGCGACCTGCTGCCCTGAGCCTCGACTGCCTCAGCTGACCAGCCGGATCGTGACGGGGTAGCGGTACTCCTCGCCCCGGGACGCGCGGACCGATCCGATGATCGTGAAGATCAGCCACATCAGGCCGACGATCGGCAGCAGGAGCAGGCCGACGAGCACGAAGACCAGGATGAACGACACGACCGCGTAGATCAGGATCGAGAGCTGGAAGTTCAGCGACTCGACCGCCTGCCGGCGCACGTAGGGCGACTCGTGGCCCTTGGTGAGCATCACGATCAGCGGGCCGAGGAACGCCAGCGCGACGACCGAGGCCACCAGGGCGCTCCAGTGCGCGGCGCAGCCCCAGGTGATCTCCTCCGAGGTGTGGCCGCTGGGGTGCATCGGCGGCTGCGGGGGCCCGCCGTACGCCGGGGGCTGGCCGCCGGGCTGCTGCCCCCATCCCGGCTGCTGGCCGTACGACGGGGGCTGGCCGTAGGGCTGCGTGCCAGGGGGCGGGTCCGCGGGCCCCTCGGTCGGCTGCGGCTGGGTCGGATCGCTCATCGCGTGCTCCCTGTGGTCGATGCTGTGGTCGCGGCTGGGTGGTGGGTGGCGGAGTCGATCGCTCGGCTCCACGGTAGTCCGGCGGGCATCAGGCCGTCACGAAGTCGATCAGCTCCTCGACCCGGCCGAGCAGCGCCGGGTCGAGGTCGGCGAAGGAGCGCACCCCACCGAGGATGTGCTTCCACGCGCGGGCGATGTCGGCCTGGTTGCGGTGCGGCCAGCCCAGCTGCTGGCAGGTGCCGGTCTTCCAGTCGATGTTGCGGGGCACGTCGGGCCAGCGCTCGAAGCCGAGCCGCTGCGGCTTGACCGCCTGCCAGATGTCGATGAACGGGTGGCCGACGATCAGCACGTCCTTGCCGATCGGCGACCTCGCGATGTTGGCGGCGATGCGGCTCTCCTTGGAGCCGCGGACCAGGTGGTCGACGAGCACCCCGACGCGGCGCTGCGGGCCCGGCTTGAAGTCGCGCAGGTGGTCGGCGAGGTCGTCGACGCCGCCGAGGTACTCCACGACCACGCCCTCGATCCGCAGGTCGTCACCCCAGACCTTCTCGACCAGCTCGGCGTCGTGCCGGCCCTCGACGAAGATCCGGCTGGCGCGAGCGACCCGAGCCTTCGCGCCGTGGACGGCGACCGACCCCGAGGCCGTGCGGGTCGGCTTGGCCGGAGCCGGGGTGCGCACCGGGGCGGTCAGGATGACCGGCTTGCCCTCGAGCAGGAAGCCCGGCCCCAGCGGGAACGTGCGCCGCTTGCCGCGGCGGTCCTCCAGGGTCACGGTGTGGAGGTCGCGATCGACCGCGACGACCTCGCCGCACCAGTCGGTCGTGACCTCCTCGACCACGGAGCCCAGCTCCGCGGGGGCCTCGACGGCGCGGCCGCGCTTCGGGGCGCGCCAGTCGGTGTTGAGGACGTCGGATCCGTAGCGGTCGCGGGAAGTCACCGGACAACGCTAGGGGCGCGGCCCCTGCCGGCGCCGGACGACGCGCCGCCCGCGCTTAGACAGCGGGGCGTCAGTCCTCGAGCTGCTCGTCGTCCCACTCCGAGGCGCCCTTGCCGCCGTCCATGTCGAGGTCGCCGGGGTCCACCTCGTCGTCGAGCGGCTCGGCGAGCGGGTTGTCCTCGCCCGGCTGCAGGTCCTCGGGGAGCTGGTCGTCGCTGATGCCCGGCTCGGACGACTGCTCGGTCGTGGGGTCGCTGGAGTTCGTCATGCGGCGACCGTACCCACGCGCCGACCCCTCAACCGCCCCCGACAGCCCCCGACAGCCCCCGACAGCGGAGCCGGGCTCAGATCAGGGGCAGCCGCTTCTGGCTGCGGGGGAGGTGCTCGTAGCCGCGTCGCACGGCCGTGGCGAGGTGCTCCCGGGGCCAGGGCCACTCGCCGGTCTCGAGCGCCTGGTCGACCGGCACTCCTCGCGACGCGAGGTCGCGGATCGTCTCGGCCACGATGCCGACGGTGTTGCGCTGCTCCTCGACGAACTCCCGGTCGACGGGCGAGCCGTGCCCGGGGACGACGAGGCTCGAGGGGGTCAGCAGGCCCAGCACGATGTCGAGGCTGAGCGGCCACTCCATCGGCCACGAGTCGTCGTTGAAGTACGGCGGTGACGACTCCTCGACCAGGTCGCCGGCCAGCACCACGTCGGCGTCGGGCACGCGCACCACGAGGTCGCCGGAGCTGTGCCCGCGGCCGGGGTGCACGAGCTCGACCGCGCGGTCACCGAGGTCGAGCACCGCGCCGAGGAGAACGTCTGGTCCGGGAGCACGATCCGGGTCGCCATGACGTCCTCGCGCCGGGGGTCGTCGGGGAGTCGGCGTACCGCTGCTTGACCTCCTCGCCCCACTTCTCCAGCTCGTCACGGGCGTTCTCGTGCGCGTGGATCGGCAGGGCGCCGTACTCCTCGCGGAAGGTGTGGTTGCCGAAGGTGTGGTCGAAGTGCCAGTGGGTGTTGACGATGCCGGTGACCTCGCCGGCACCGAGGCGACGCACGTCGTCGATCACCTCGCGGGCCGCGCTCGCGGCACCGTGCGTGTCGACGACGAGCAGCCCCCGGTCGCCGCCGATCAGGGTGATGTTGACGTCGAACCACTCGTACCGGGCGACCCACACCCGGTCGGCGACCTCCCTGAACCCGGCTCCCGTGAATCCCGTCATGACGCCGAGCCTAGTAGTCTTGGCACTCAGGACTTTCGAGTGCCAAGCCCGGACCAGCCCGGAGACCAGCCCAGAGGAGGCGGGATGCAGGAGGAGCGCAGGCTCGCCGTGCTCCGCGCGATCGTGGAGGACTACGTCTCCACCGAGGAGCCGGTCGGCTCCAAGGCACTGGTCGAGCGGCACGGTCTCGGCGTCTCGCCGGCCACGGTGCGCAACGACATGGCGGTGCTGGAGGAGGAGGGTTTCATCACCCAGCCCCACACCAGCGCCGGCCGGGTGCCGACCGACAAGGGCTACCGCCTCTTCGTCGACCGCCTGACCACCGTCAAGCCGATGAGCGCGGCCGAGCGGCGCGCGATCGCGACGTTCCTCGACGGGGCAGTCGACCTCGACGACGTCGTCGGCCGGTCGGTGCGGCTGCTCTCGCAGCTGACCCGCCAGGTCGCCGTCGTGCAGTACCCCACGCTCACTCGTTCCACCGTCCGCCACGTCGAGCTCGTCGCGCTCACCCCGAGCAAGCTGCTCGTCGTGCTCATCCTCAGCACCGGCCGGGTCGAGCAGCGGCTGGTCGAGCTGGAGACCGCGCTGACCGACGACGAGCTGGCCGACCTCCGGCAGCTGGTCAACCGGGCCGCCACCGGCGAGATCATCGCCACGGCCGTCACGGCGCTCCGCGAGGCGGTGCCCCCCGTCGACGGCCACGCCGTCGCGGCGGTCGTCGACTCGCTCGTCGAGGCGATGTCCGACCACCGGTCCGACGAGCGCGTCGCGGTGGGCGGCGCGGCCAACCTGGCGAGGTACGGCGACAGCTTCGACTCCGCCGTCCGCCCGCTGCTCGAGGCGCTCGAGGAGCACGTGATCCTGCTCAAGCTGCTCGGCGAGGCCAGCACCGGCGGCGCGGTCACCGTGCGCATCGGTCACGAGGGGCCCTACCAGGAGCTGGCGTCGACCAGCGTCGTCGCGACGGGCTACGGCCCCCGGGACGAGGCGCTTGCGACGCTGGGCATCGTCGGCCCCACCCGCATGGACTATCCCGGCACGATGGCGGCGGTGCGGGCGGTCGCCCGCTACGTCTCGCGCTTCCTCGACGAGGGCTAGCGCTCCACCGCACGTCAGATCCACCCCCGATCACCCGAAGGAACCGACTTGAGTCAGGACCTGTACGACCTCCTCGGTGTCGACCGCGACGCGGACGCCGACGCCATCAAGAAGGCCTACCGGCGCTTGGCCCGGCAGCTGCACCCCGACGTCAACCCGGACCCCGAGACGCAGGAGAAGTTCAAGGAGGTCTCCCGCGCCTACGAGGTCCTCTCCGACCCGCAGAAGCGGGCGGGGTACGACAGGGGCGGCGACCCGTTCGGCGGCGGGGCCGCCGGCTTCGGGCAGGGCGCCGGGTTCTCGTTCACCGACATCATGGACGCCTTCTTCGGCGGGGCAGGTGGCGGTGCGGCGGCCGGCCGTGGCCCGCGCCCGCGCACGCGCCGCGGCCAGGACGCGCTGATCCGCCTCGACGTCGAGCTCGCCGAGGCGGCGTTCGGCGTGACCCGTGACCTGACCGTGGACACCGCGGTGCTGTGTGCCACCTGCCACGGCGAGGGCACGTCGCCGGGCACCCACCCGATCCCGTGCGAGACGTGTCGCGGTGCGGGCGAGGTGGCGCACGTGCAGCGCTCGTTCCTCGGCGAGATCCGGACCCTGCGCCCGTGCGCGGCGTGCCGCGGGTTCGGCTCGATCATCCCGGAGCCGTGCCGCGAGTGCTCCGGCGACGGCCGCGTCCGCTCGCGCCGCACGATCACCGTCAAGATCCCCGCGGGCGTCGACAACGGAACCCGCGTCCAGCTCACCGAGCAGGGCGAGGTCGGCCCGGGTGGTGGCCCGCCCGGAGACCTCTACGTCGAGATCCAGATCGCCAAGCATGACACCTTCACCCGGCACGGCAACGACCTGCACTGCACGGTCACCCTGCCGATGTCGGCGGCGGCGCTCGGGACGACGCTCTCGCTGCCGACCCTGGAGGCCGACGTCGAGCAGGGCGCCGACTCCGGGGTCGAGACGGCGTTCGACCTCGACATCAAGCCGGGCACGCAGTCCGGCAGCGAGCAGGTGCTGCGCGGCCGGGGCGTCCCCGGGCTGCGTGGCGGTCGGGGCGACCTGGTCGTGACCGTGGTGGTGGAGACGCCGACGCGGCTCGACGAGCGCCAGGAGGAGCTGCTGCGCGAGCTCGCCGCCCTCCGTGGTGAGGAGCAGCCGTCGGGCCACGTGCGCCCGGGGTCGAAGTCGGTCTTCGGCCGGCTGCGCGACGCGTTCAACCAGCACTGATGTCGCTGCCGGTCCACGTCGTCCCCTCGCTGGTGGGGGTGGCGGTCGGCTCCGCGGTCGAGGTGACCGGCGACGAGGCGCACCACGCCGTCGCCGTACGCCGCCTGCGGGTGGGGGAGCCGGTCGTGCTCACCGACGGCGCGGGCCGTGCGGTGACGGGAGAGGTCGCCAGCACCGGCAAGCGGGTGTTCACGGTCACCGTCGCCTCGGTCGACGACGCCGAGCGACCCCAGCCCGAGCTCGTGGTGGTCCAGGCGCTGCCGAAGGGCGACCGCGGCGAGCTGGCCGTGGAGGTGCTCACCGAGATCGGTACGGCGCGGATCGTGCCGTGGGCCGCCGCCCGCAGCGTCGCGGTGTGGAAGGGCGAGCGGGCCGTGAAGTCGCTGGCCCGCTGGCGGTCCACCGCGCGCGAGGCTGCCAAGCAGGCCCGCCGGTCCTGGTTCCCGGAGGTCACCGACCTCGCGACCACCGCGGACGTCGCGGCGCTGCTCGGCGCGGCGGCGCTGGGCGTGGTGCTGCACGAGGACGCGTCGGTGCCGCTCGCCGGCCTCGAGGTGCCCACCAGCGGCCCGGTCGTGGTCGTCGTCGGGCCCGAGGGCGGCCTCACCGACGAGGAGGTCGCGACCTTCGTGGCCGCCGGGGCGACCTCCGTCCGTCTCGGCGCCGAGGTGCTGCGCACCTCCACCGCCGGCCTTGCCGCCGCCTCGGCCCTCCTCGCCCGCACCCGCCGCTGGTCCTGACCCCCGTGGCTCGTTGAGTTGGGCCTCGTTCGGTGCCGAGATGGGCTTCATTTGGCGATTTCGGCGCAACTGGACGGGTTCGGCAAACAGTTGGGATTTACTGTGCCCATTTCGGCTCTCCGGCTCTGCTCGTACGTGGTCAGGGCGAGGGCATCGACCGATGTCTCCTGATGCCCTACCGTCCTGGCATGGCGGAACACCGTCCCTTCGAGGCAGCCGCCCTCGGCGTGGGCTACGCCTGGACGACCAGGGCTACCACGACCTGGCCGCCGCCCTCCTGCAGGTCGTGCCACGGCAAGACATCGTGACCGACGCCGCGCTCCGGGCCGTCATCGACGACCTGCTGCTCAAGATCGCGACCACCGACCGCGTCGAACCGTGGCTCCGCGAGCGGGCCGCGCACGCCGCCGCCCTGCCTCCTTCCGACCCAAGCGTCGACCCAGGCAGCCGCGACGGCCGCGTCGGCACCGTCTGGATCTCCTGGAAGGTCTGGGATGACTTCGACGACGAGGACGCCAGAGGCGAGGACAGGCTGGAGCCTGGCTACTCGGTGTCCTGGCAGTCCAATGATCCCGGGTACAGCTGGGTTGAAGACGGGCCGTACACCACCAGTCTCCGCGACGCGCTCACGTGGGCCCGCGACCGTACCGACGCGGTGGTGGTTCGCCCGGCCTGGGACCAGGGCACCTCCTACTGGGCCGGCCCGCAGCCGCCCACGGGCCGGGATCATCCGTCGAACCTTCCACCGTTGGATGAGTCGCGCGCCTGATCGGCTCGGGGCAACCGCACTGGTCACTTCGTCCGATCCCCGTCAGGACGCGCGGCCGATCCGCCAGAGGCCGCCATGCCCCGCGCTCCAGCTACCGCGCTGCCACGCTGGTCTCAGCGGCCACGCTCGCGGCCTGGAACAGGCACAGCCATCCCAACTGTTTGCCGGGCTCACAACTGGACGCTGATTCCGACCCAACTCGACATTGGCGGTGGCGTTCGGGTCAGCGCGCTAGCAGCGCCTCGATCCCGGCCTTCTCGGCGTCGAGCTCGTGGCGCTCGGCCGGGGAGAGGTCGCGGAACAGCTCGATGACCTCGACGCGGCCGTCCGTCACGCGCCACAGGCCCTCGAGCATCCCGTCCACGAAGACCGTGTGTCCGGCGCCGCCGTTGCTGCCCATCCACCGGCGGCGGTTCCCGGGCGTGGTGACCCGGTCGCGCCCGGCGTGGGAGAGCCACAGGTTGTCGTAGGTCCCGAGCAGGCGCACCGGCGCCGGCGTCTCCTCGTCGGCGAGCTCGCCGTCGGGTACGTCGTACAGGTCGCGCCCGGTCTCGTCCTCGTGCCGCACCAGGTCGGTCATGCTGCGCACCACGCCGGTCAGCCCCGTGACGCCGGACCAGGCGGTGACGTCCGCGGCGGTCGCCGGCCCGAAGGCGCGCAGGTAGCGACGCACCACCTCCGCGGGGTCGGCCTCCGACGAGGGTGCCGAGAGCCAGCGCTCGACATGGTCGTAGACGACCCCGCCGGGCTCCCGCCACTTGCCGCGGGGCGGGAGCTGGGCCAGCGGGACGGCGACCCGCGCGAGCTGGCCGAGAGCGGTCGCGGGCAGGTCCGGGAACCGTTGCCCCAGTGCGGCCGCCAGCTGCTTCTGCGGCAGCGGACCGTCGGCGAGCACCCCCGCCACCGCGCGTGCGAACGACGTCCGGTCGAGGCCGGCCACCGGTCGCACCGCCGTGTTGGTGCGGATCTCCTTCTCCATCCGCGGCTGCAGCCAGGGCCGCAGCGCCAGCGCGTCCTCGGGCGTGAGCAGGTGGATGGTGCCGCGCATCGTCAGCAGCCGCACCAGGCTGCGCTCGTCGAGCCCGCGGCTGACGTCGTACGGGTCGAAGGAGGTCAGGCGGGCGTGCAGGGAGAGGTAGGGCGGAAGCGGCTCCTGCGCCTGCAGGCCGACCAGGTGCCGCACCATCGTGGCGACCGGGGCGTCCACCCGCGCCAGCAGGTGCTGGCGCTGCAGCAGCGTCCGGTTCAGCCGGCGGCGGGAGAGCAGCACGGGCGCGACCCTAGCCGTCGACGAGCGCCGACTCGGCGTCACTGGACCGTGCCCGTCCCGGGACCTGCTCGGCGTGCGACGGAGGGGCGGCAGCCCTCTCCATGCGGATCCAACCCGTCCACCCGCGCGCGGCCATCAGCTCCTGGAGACGCTCGACCATGGGATGGGCGCCGGACGCGAACGAGTCCAGGAGCGCGACGAACGCGTCGTCCCCGAGGTCCTCGCTCTGCCGGTCCAGCTCCCCGAGCTCGGCCGACTCCTCGGCCATCTCGACCAGCAGGTCGGCCAGGGCGACCAGCCGGTCCTCGTCCATGCCGACCTCGAGCAGCTCGTCGATCAGGCGGTAGAGCCGCACCGTCCGCGGATCGTCCAGCCGAGCCGTCTTGTCGGCCATGAGCTCGGGGATCTTCTCCGGCCAGCGGGCGGCCATGAGGATCCAGCCGTCGCGCTCGCCCTCGACCATGGCCTGCGACGCGCCGCTGGCGCGCAGCTTGTCGAGGTACTGGACCACCTCGTCCGGGACCGCGAGGGAGTCGCCGTCGGCCAGCCGGGCGATCCGTCGCCGGTGCTCCTGCAGCTCGCGGATCCTCCCGCGGAGGTCGGCGTCGATCTGGCCGACCGCGGCGCCGAACTCCGCGGGCGTGGCGTCGAGCAGCCCCTGCACCCGGGCCAGGGGGACTCCGGCCTCGGCCAGGGTGCGGATCCGGATCAGGCGCACGACGTCGCCGGCGTCGTACGTCCGGTAGCCGGAGCGGTCCCGCGCCGGCTCCGGCAGCAGGCCGACCTGGTGGTAGTGGCGCACCGCGCGCACCGTGACGCCGGCGTACGCCGCCAGCTGGCTGATCGTGAGCATGGTGACCAGACTGCCCGACTCAGCCCTTGCCGACCTGGCCGAACAGGCGACTCGCCCACCGGAAGCAGAGCACCGTGACCAGGACGCACCAGCCGATCGCCCACCAGGCGTCGGACCCCGGATCACTCCCCTCGAGGCAGGCGCGAAGCGTCTCGATGATCGGGGTGAAGGGCTGGTGCTCCGCGATCCACGCCAGTCCCGTCGGCATGGAGTCGGTCGGCACGAAGGCGCTGGAGAGGAACGGCAGCAGGATGAGCGGCATCGGTGCGTTGCTGGCGGCCTCGACGCTGCCGCTGGCCAGTCCGAGCGCCACGCACAGCCAGGTCACGGCCCAACCCATCAGCAGGAGCATGCCGGCGGCACCGGCCCAGCCGGCGAGCGAGGCGCTACTGCGGTAGCCCAGCGCGAGCGCGATGGCGAGGACGACGAGCAGGCCGAGGACCGTCTGCGCCATCGCGGCGAGCACGTGTCCGGTCAGCGGCGCCGACCGGGCGATCGGCAACGTCCTGAACCGGTCGATGATCCCCTCGGTGGAGTCCTTCGCGACCAGGATCGCGGTGCTGTTCGCCACCGACACGACGGTCATCACCAGGATCGCCGGCGTGATGTAGTGCAGGTAGTCGGCCCGCGGGTGGGCCGTCGCGCTGCCGCCGGGCAGGCCGGCGCCCATGGTGCCGCCGAAGACGAAGACGAACAGCAGCAGGAAGACCACCGGCATGCCGATGATCGTGAGCGTCAGCGACGGGTAGCGGACGAGGTGCTTGAGGTTGCGCCGCAGCAGCGTGGCCGAGTCGCGGGCACCCTCGGTCAGCGAAATGGTCATCGTGGTCATCGGAGGGTCTCCGTCTCGTTCTCGTCGTCGGTGGTGGCGGCGTGGCCGGTCAGCGCGAGGAACACGTCGTCGAGGGTCTCCCCGCCGGCCCGGGCCTTGAGCTCGGCGGGCGTGCCCTCCGCGACCAGGCGGCCGCCGTCGAGCAGCCCGACGGTGTGGGCGAGCCGGTCCGCCTCCTCGAGGTACTGCGTGGTGAGCAGGATCGTGACGCCGTCTTCGACCAGCTCGCGCACGATCTGCCACAGGTCCCGCCGGCTTCGTGGGTCGAGCCCGGTAGTCGGCTCGTCGAGGAAGATGACCCGCGGTCGGCTGACCAGCGTCATGGCCAGGTCGAGCCGGCGCTTCATGCCGCCGGAGTACGTCGCGGCGCGCCGGTCGGCGGCCTCGGCAAGCCCGAACCTGGCCAGCAGCTCGTCCACCCGGGCGCCGGCCTCGGAGGCGCGCAGGTGCGCGAGGTCTGCCATCAGCCGGAGGTTCTCCCGGCCGGTCAGCAGCTCGTCGATCGCGGAGAACTGTCCGGTCACGCCGATGGCGCGCCGTACGCCGTCGGGGGCCGTCCTGACGTCGTACCCGGCGACCCGGGCGTCGCCGGCGCCCGCGCTGACGAGCGTGGAGAGGATGCGGACCGTGGTGGTCTTGCCCGCGCCGTTGGGCCCGAGCAGGGCGTAGACGGTGCCGGCGGGAACGGTGAGGTCGAGGCTGCGCAGGACCGGTTGGTCGCCGTACGACTTGGTGATCCCGGTGACCTCGATGGCGGTGTCGTTGACTGTCATGGGAGCAGCGTGCGGGGTTGACGCTGCGTCAAGGTCAAGCGATTGCCCGGGCGGGTTCCCTCACCAGGCGTCGCCGGGTCGGTCCTCGCAGGTCACCGTGACCGAGAGGTCCGTGACGAACGACGGGTCGCAGCGCAGGATCATGAGCCCACCGTGCTCGCCGTCGGGTACGACGCCGGTCGCGGTCCGGGTGCAGGAGAGCCCGCGCCACCGCTCCCAGCCGAGTCGTTCGTAGAAGCCGGTCGCGCGACCGGTCGAGAGCATCGCCACCGGCCAGCAGGAGCGGATCTCCTCGTGGAGCCGCTCCATGGTTCGCAGACCGACGTGCCTGCCCTGGTGGTCGGGATCGGTGGCCACGGCCTCGACGTAGCCGACCGTGCGCCAGGGCAGGTCCCCGAACCTGATCCGCCGAGGCACGGCGCTGGCGTGCCCGACGAGGCGGTCGCCCGCGCATGCCAGCACGTGCACGCCGCCGTACGCGTGATCGGCGTCCTCGTCGCTGAACCGGTCACCGAAGGCCCGGTCCCAGAGCGCCCTCAGGGCTTGGCGGGTCGCGGCGTCGACCTGGTCACTCTCGACGACGACGAGCTGCACGACGGTCAACCTACGGCGTCCCGGGGTGTCAACGAGCGCCGACTCGGCGTCACTGGACGGTGATGGTGCGGGTGTCCACCTGGGGGCCGCCGCCCTCGCCGCCGGACGGGTCGTCGGTCATCGCGGCGAAGGTGTAGGTGCCGGGGGCCAGGCCGGACACGTCGACCGTGGTCTGCCACGGGTAGAGCTTGTCCAGCCAGCCCTCGGCGGTGGCGGACCCCTGCTTCACGACCGTGTCGCCCTGCCGGATCTCCCACCCGACGGTGGCCTCGAAGGAGCTCGCGACCCCGCTGGCCCGGAAGCTGCCGCTCACGGTGGCGCCCTCCTCGGGCGAGGTGATGCTGACCATGGCCAGCACGTCCAGCGGGTCGGCGTTGGTCACCGGCTCGGTGGTGTCGATGCCGAACAATGTGTCGGTCGAGAAGCGCACCGGCTTCCGCGACTGGACCGCGGCCTGCAGCGTGTAGACGACCTGCTGGACGGCCTCCTCGGCCTGGTGCTGGCTCATCCCGGCGGGGCGCTCGGCCAGCGAGTCAGCCACCGTGACGTCGACGAACTCGTCGCTCTCCGACGGGTCCGAGAGGTCGCCCGGCTGCCAGGGGGTCCGATAGTCCGGGTCCGCCGGCTGCGAAGCCAGCAGGTCGAGGGCGCCCTGCAGCCGGTCGGCTGCCTCGACGCGGTGGAACTCCCGGTAGAGGAACGTGCCCTGGGGCGTCTCGCCCAGGTAGTACGCCGCGAGCGTCATCGACGTCGGGCCGGAGGAGGAGGGCGACGGCTCGCCGCTGGCCGAGGGGCTCTCGCTCGGGGTCCTGCTGCCGTGCCCCTTGCCCGGGTGCCGCGAGTGGTGGGTGGTGACGGGGGCGCCGTCGTCGCCGGAGCCGGTCAGACCGAGCTGGTCACCGGCGAAGGCGACGGTCGCGATCAGGGCGGCGGTGGCCACGACGGCACCGCCGACGGCGTAGGTCCAGGGGCGGCGAGCGGACATCGGGGTCCCCTTCGTTCGGGTGCGGATGGAGTCGAGCGCCTCGCGGGGCTCCACGTCGGACACGGCGTCCGTGAGCAGCTCGGAGAGCCGGGCCTCGTCGGGCCCGGCCTCATCGGGATGGCGGGGGTCGGTCATGACCGGTCCTCCCTGTCGCGCAGCCAGTGGTCGGCCAGCAGGTCGCGCAGCGCCGCGGTGCCGCGCGACGCGTGGCTCTTGACCGCGCCGCGACTGATGCCGAGGGTGTCGGCGATCTCCGCCTCGGACAGGTCGAGGTAGTAGCGCAGGGCCAGGACCTCGCGCTGGCGCCTGGGGAGCACGCGCATCGCATCGAGAACGGCGTCGCGCCGGGTGCCGGCGAGCGTCACCTCGTCGGCCCCGTCCGCGCTCGGGGGGACCGTCTGGCGCTCCACGTGCCGGGCGACGACGGCGCGGTGCCGGAGCGCGTCCCGGGAGCGGTTGACGACGGCCTGGCGCAGGTAGGCCAGGGCGAGGTCGGGATCACGCAGCCGGGACCAGCGGGCGTGGACGGCGACGAAGGCGTCCTGGACGACCTCCTCGGCGGTCCCGACGTCGCGCACCAGCAGCACCGAGAGCCGGACCAGCCGACGCCAGTGCACGGCGTACAGCTGCTCGAGGGCCTCGTCGGCGCTCCACCCGCGACTCGCGCCCCCGGCGGACGGCCTCACCGGGGCGGTCCCTCGGGACCGGCCGAGAGGAGGCGCCGTCGCATGGGTCATCACGCTAGTGCCACGCGCGACGGGGCCCGGGGGTTTACACGCGTGACGGGAGAGGTTTCATGGAAGTTCGTGACAGCATGAGCACGACGAGAGGGAGAGACATGGCCACGCCACCCGACTGCCTGTTCTGCAAGATCGTGGCGGGGGAGATCCCCGCCGAGGTCGTGCACGTGACCGAGCACGCCGTGGCGTTCCGCGACATCAACGCCCAGGCCCCCACGCACGTCCTCGTCGTCCCGCGCGCCCACTACGCCAACGCCGCCGAGCTGGCCCACGGGGACCCCGAGGCCTCGGCCGAGCTGCTGCGGGTGGCGGCGGCGGTCGCGGCCGCCGAGGGCCACGCGGACTACCGGATCGTCTTCAACACCGGCGAGGGCGTCGGCCAGAGCGTCTTCCACACCCACCTGCACCTGCTCGCGGGTCGCCCGATGACCTGGCCACCGGGATGAGGACCGCCTGCCTGCGGGCGATCACGGCCGCCGTCGCGGTCGTGCTGCTCGCGGCCTGTGGGCCGGGCGAGACCGAGAGCAACCGGCAGGCAGGGGCGTCCTCCTCCGGGGGGCCGTCCACCAGCGCTGGTACGCCGTCCGCGTCGGCCACGAGCCGGGCCGCACCCGCAGCCCGGCCCGGCACCCTGGTCCCGCTGCGTCCCGGCGAGAAGCGCCTGACGGTGACGATGCCGGAGGCCTACACGCCGTCGGCCCCCACGGGGGTCGGCACCGACGACTACCGCTGCTTCCTGCTCGACCCGCACCTGAAGCGCGACACCTTCCTGACCGGCACCAACGTGCTGCCCGGCAACCCCGAGGTCGTCCACCACGTGATCCTCTTCCGGGTCGACCCGAAGCAGGTCGCCGAGGCGCGGCGGATGGACGCGAGCCAGCCCGGAGAGGGGTGGACCTGCTTCGGCGGGACCGGCCTGGCGGGCGACTTCACCAACCTCGACGACGCCAACTGGCTCGGGGCGTGGGCTCCCGGTGGCAAGGAGACGGTGGCCAAGCGTGGCTACGGCGTCGACCTCGCCAAGGGCTCGCGGATCATCATGCAGGTCCACTACAACCTGCTGGCCGGCGACAGCCCGGACACCTCGTCCGCGCAGCTGCGGGTGGCGCCGCAGTCGGCCGGCCTGACACCCCTCCACACGGTGCTGCTGCCGGCGCCGGTCGAGCTCCCGTGCCGACCGGGTCACGACTCGTCCCCGCTGTGCGACCGCGACGCAGCCGTGGCCGACGTGAAGGCCCGCTTCGGCGCCGGACCGGGCTCCACCGCCGACCTCCTCTACTTCCTGTGCGGCGGCAAGCCGGTGCCCTCGGAGGTCACGTCCTGCACCCGTCGGGTGCCACGCGCGATGACGATCCTCGGCGTGGCCGGCCACATGCACCTGCTGGGACGCTCGATCCGGATCGAGACCAACCCCGGCACGCCCGAGGCGCGGACGATCCTGCGCATCCCCATCTGGAACTTCGACAACCAGGGAGCCAAGCCGATCGCGCCGGTCCACCTCGACCCGCTCGACACGGTCAAGGTCACCTGCCGCCACGTGCAGTGGCTGCGCGACAGGCTGCCGGCGTTCCAGGGGCAGCCGGAGCGGTACGTCGTGTGGGGTGAGGGCACCACCGACGAGATGTGCCTCGGGATGCTCCAGGTGGCGTTCGACTGACGGACGACCCCTACCCGGGCAGGACCGCCAGCACCAGCCTCAGCACGTAGAGCAGGACGGGCATCCCGAAGACCACGAGCATCACCCACGCGGTGACCCGGTGCAGGCGCTTCCCGGAGTCCAGCGCACCGGCGAAGTCGAGCAGGGCCCCGTCCGGGACGTGGTGGGTCAGGCCCATGGCCCGGGCGTCGTGCGGCATCCGGTTCCCGGCCTCCCAGTACGGCGACGTGTCGTCGTCGTGGTCGTCGAAGTCGTCGTACGCGTCGTCCCACGTCTCCCTCATGGCCCCTCCCTCCTGCCACCACGGTAGGCGCCCCCCGTGACCCGCGCCGCGTTTCGCGCGACCCCGGATTCGTGGAGGTGCGGGCCAATCCGGTGTGACGTGCGTCGCGAACGACTACCGCAAGGCACCATTCCCAACCGCCCTCTCGGGCGATTACTGGAGAACACCGCTCATGCATCTCACGCGCAAGAAGAAGCAGCTCGCAGCGGGGGCCCTCCTGCTCTCGTCGGCCGGTCTCATCGGCGGCACCGCCGGGTTGTCGGCGCACGCCGCCGGCGGCGGCGCGACCCCGAGCCTCGGAGGCACCGACACGAAGGCCACCCTGCACTCGCTGAACAACTCCGGCGCCACCGGTATCTCCACGGTCACCGTCAACGGCCGCAAGATCGACGTGTCGGTCGACGCGAAGCGGCTGCTGAAGGGCATGCCGCACGCCATGCACATCCACTTCGGTGCCCAGGCCCGCCACGAGTGCCCCACGGTGAGGGACGACTCGAACGCCGACCACCGCCTGAACACGGTCGAGGGCCTGCCGGCGTACGGCCCGGTCAAGGTGTCGCTGACCAAGCACGGCGACACCTCGCCGAAGAGCACGCTGGCGGTCAACCGGTTCCCGACCGCGCCCGAGCACCAGATCCACTACGACCGCAACATCGGGATCGGCAAGAAGCTGGCCCACGCGATCGCGAACGGCAAGGCCGTCGTGGTGATCCACGGCATCGACTACAACCACAACGGCAAGTACGACTTCAGCGCGGGGAAGAGCGACCTCGACCCCAGCCTGCCCGCCGAGGCGACCGACCCGGCGGCCTGTGGGGTGCTGCACGAGTCGAACGGCTCGCTGCCCACGCAGTGACCCAGTCCGCCTGATCCGCACCAGCGCCGGCCCCCGGCTCGACTCCGGGGGCCGGCGCTCGTCGGTGACCCGCGCAAAGCGGGTGGGCCGACGCGACCACCTCCCGTAACATGGAGGGGCTCGCTCACCCCGACCGGAAGGCGCCCCACCCGGGCATCCATGACTGACACGCATCGACAGGACGGGACCCCGACGACGTACCCGACCCGGCACACCGTCGTCGTTCCCAACAGCATCAACATGGTCAGCCTTCTCGGACCCGGGGACGAGCACCTCGCCCTGATCGAGCGGTCCTTCGAGGCCGACGTCCACGTCCGCGGCAACCGGATCACGCTGTACGGCGAGCCCGGTGAGGTCGCGCTGGCCGAGCGGCTGCTCGACGAGCTGGTGACGATCATCCGCACCGGCCAGGGCGTCACCGCCGAGACCGTGGAGCGCGTCCTCGGCATGCTGCGCGCCGAGACCACCGAGCGCCCCGCCGACGTCCTCTCGCTCAACATCCTGAGCAACCGCGGCCGCTCGATCCGCCCCAAGACGCTCAACCAGAAGCGCTACGTCGACTCGATCGACAAGCACACGATCACCTTCGGCATCGGCCCGGCCGGCACCGGCAAGACCTACCTCGCCATGGCCAAGGCGGTGCAGGCGCTGCAGTCGAAGAACGTCAACCGCATCATCCTCACCCGCCCGGCCGTGGAGGCGGGGGAGCGGCTCGGCTTCCTGCCCGGCACGCTGAGCGAGAAGATCGACCCCTACCTGCGACCGCTGTACGACGCGCTCCACGACATGATCGATCCCGAGTCGATCCCGAAGCTGCTCGCAGCCGGGACCATCGAGGTGGCGCCGCTGGCCTACATGCGTGGCCGCTCGCTCAACGACTCGTTCATCATCCTCGACGAGGCGCAGAACACCTCGCCGGAGCAGATGAAGATGTTCCTGACCCGCCTGGGCTTCGGCTCCAAGATCGTGGTCACCGGCGACGTCACCCAGGTCGACCTGCCCTCGGGCACCAAGTCCGGCCTGCGGATCATCGAGGGCATCCTCGACGAGGTCGAGGACATCGCGTTCAACCGGCTGACCAGCCACGACGTCGTGCGCCACCGCCTGGTCGGCAAGATCGTCGCGGCCTACGACGAGTTCGACGCGCGCGGCAACGGCGCGGGTCCCAAGGCCGGCCAGGAAGGGCCCAGATGAGCATCGAGGTGCTCAACGAGTCCGGACACGAGCTCGACGTCAAGCAGCTGGCCGCGCTGAGCCGGTTCGTGATGGACCGGATGCGCGTGCACCCGCAGGCCGAGCTGTGCATCAAGGCCGTCGACGAGCCCACCATCGCGGGACTCAACGAGCAGTGGATGGAGAAGGAGGGGCCGACCGACGTGCTCGCCTTCCCCATGGACGAGCTGCGCCCCGGCCTGGTCAACGAGGAGCCCGAGGAGGGCGTCCTCGGCGACCTGGTGCTCTGCCCCGACATCGCCGAGAAGCAGGGCATCACCGCAGGTCACGGCAAGGACGCCGAGATCGAGCTGCTGACCGTCCACGGCATCCTCCACCTGCTCGGCTACGACCACGCCGAGCCGGAGGAGCACAAGGAGATGTTCGGTCTCCAGGACGAGCTGCTCGCCGCGTGGCGGGCCGGCTCGGCCGACGGTGAGCAGCGGTGATGCCTGGCTGCTCGTCGTAGCAGCCGCCCTCGTCGTACTCGCCGGTGCCTTCTCCGCGGCTGATGCCGCGCTCGGCTCCTTCTCGCGCGCCCGGGCGGAGGAGCTCCAGGCGGAGGGACTGCCCGGTGCCGGTCGCCTCCTGGTGCTGCTCGGCGACCCGCCGCGCTACCTCAACACCGCCCTGCTGCTGCGGCTGCTGTGCGAGGTCTCGGCGATCGTGCTGGTCACCCTCGAGGTCCACGACGGCTTCGGCGGCGGCTGGTGGCCCACGGTGCTGATCACCATCGGGGTGATGCTGGTCGTGTCGTTCGTGGTGATCGGCGTCGCGCCCCGCACCCTGGGCCGCCAGCACTCCGAGCGCGTCGCCCTGGTCTCCGCCGCGCCGCTCGGAGCGGTGACGCGGATCCTGGGGCCGCTGCCGCAGCTGCTGATCCTGGTCGGCAACGCGATCACCCCGGGCAAGGGCTTCCGCGAGGGCCCGTTCTCCACCGAGACCGAGCTGCGCGAGCTGGTCGACCTCGCCGAGGCCTCGGCGGTCATCGAGTCCGGCGAGCGCAAGATGATCCACTCGGTCTTCGAGCTCGGCGACACCAGCGCCCGCGAGGTGATGGTGCCGCGCACCGACGTGGTCTACATCGAGCACTACAAGAACCTGCGCCAGACGCTGTCGCTCTTCCTGCGCAGCGGCTTCTCCCGGGTTCCGGTGATCGGGGAGAACCTCGACGACGTGGTGGGCATCGCCTACCTCAAGGACATCGTGCGCCGGGACTTCGAGGCGCCCGACGTGGAGTTCACCCAGCGCATCGACGAGGTGATGCGCCCGGCCCACTTCGTCCCCGACTCCAAGCCGGTCGACGCACTGCTCTCCGAGATGCAGGCGATGCGCCAGCACATCGCGGTCGTCGTCGACGAGTACGGCGGCACCGCCGGGCTGGTCACGATCGAGGACATCCTCGAGGAGATCGTCGGCGAGATCACCGACGAGTACGACGAGGAGGAGATCGACGTCGAGGAGCTGGCGCCCGGGCGGGTGCGGGTCTCCTCGCGCTACCCGATCGACGACCTCGACGAGCTCTTCGGCGAGCGGGTGGAGGACGAGGACGTCGACAGTGTCGGTGGCCTGATGGCCAAGCACCTCGGCCGGGTCCCGATCCCGGGCTCGCACGTGGAGGCCCACGGCCTGCGCTTCGAGGCGGAGGGCACCGTCGGTCGGCGGAACAAGATCGAGACCGTGCTGATCAGCCGGGTCGGGCCCGGCCCGGCGGCGGCCCACGACGAAGGAGCGATCCGTGAGCGCACCGAGTGACCTGTCCGCCGAGGACAAGAAGCTGGTGACCCTGGCCCGGGCCACCCGGGCCCGGACCCGCGCGGCCGAGGGGGCGGCGGTCCGCGACAGCGACGGCCGCACGTACGCCGGTGCCACCGTCGACCTGCCCTCCCTGCAGGTCTCCGCGCTCGGGGTGTGCGTGGCGATGGCGGTTGCCTCCGGTTCCCGGGTCTGGAGGCGGCCGTCGTGCTGACCGACGCCGGTTCCGTCGCCGCCCAGGACCTCGCGGCCCTCGCCGACCTCGCCGGCGCCGGCGTCGTCGTACACCTCGGCGACCCGAAGGGCGTGCTGCGCTCGTCCTCGACGACATAGACCTCAGGCGAGCAGGGCAGCGGGCAGGGTGCCGTGCTCCCAGGCCAGCTCGTGGTCCTGCGCGATCTCCAGGTCGCGGCGGTTGCGGATCTCGGTGAGCGCCTCGATGAGCTCAGTCGCGCAGAACTGAATCGGCTTCGTCAGTACCGCCCGTACCCGGCCCAGCCGAACGTGTCGAGGTACCAGCCCGCCGAGGTCAGCACGACGGCGATGAGCAGGGCGAACAGCAGGCCACCGGCCACAGGCAGGAACCAACCAGGCGCGCGCCGGGATCGGACCGCGGCGACCTTCACGACGACGGCGCCGAAGACCGCGCAGCCGAGGACGCCGTGCACGACCGTGCGCATCGGTACTTTCGGGCCGCCGTGGAACCGGCCGGTCTCGAGGCCGAGCGCCCACAGACAGTGGTACGCGACGAACACCGACAGCAGCAGCGCAATGGCTCCGGAGATGCGGTGTGCCGCACCCAGCCACGACGGCGCCCGGATGCCGAGCTTGCCGTACAGCCACAATGCGCCGATGACCTGGAGGATGGCGAGCACCCCGATCGCCGTGGTGAGCACCACCTTCATGTCGATGACGGTGCGGAAGCCCAGCGTCGTCGTCCCGTTGATCGTCGGGTTGTGCACCTTCCCGAACACCCCGAGGAGTACGGCGACGACCGCACCCGCAGTGAACGCGGTCAGCGGAACTGCCATGCTCCGCGGCGCCGGGGTGTCTGCCATGGGTTCAGGATGCCCGTGGTCGCCGAGGGGTGGAAGCCCGGTTCCCGGGTTCGCCGGGGGTCAAGCGCGTCTACGCGGCGTAATGCGGTGCGCCCCCACCGCCCATCGCACCAGGAGGCGGAGGTTCAGTGACTTTCACGGCCGCTCACAGTCAGTGACGTCGCCCCGGCGGGGATGACGGGGACCCGATGGCGTTGGCGGAGACACTCTCCACCTGAGGGGCCCCGGGAAACACTTCCGACACCTGACGGGAGTAAGTGTCTGGAGTGACGACAGGGGGAGCCTGGGAGCAGAACGCAGCAGCAGCCGTCGAGCGCCTGCGCGCGTCGTACGCTGCCATCCCGCGCAGCGCGCGGTGCGGCTGGCCAAGAAGACGCCAACCTCTTCCGCCCGCGTGCGGCCACCACCGGCCCGGGCTGGACGTCTCGGGCCTGACCGGGGTGATCGAGGTCGACGCGACGGCCCGCACCGCGGAGGTGCAGGGCATGTGCACCTACGAGGACCTCGTCGATGCCAACCCTGCCGCACGGCTGATCCCGCTGGTCGTGCCTCAGCTGCGCACGATCACGCTCGGCGGCGCCGTCACCGGCCTGGGCATCGAGTCGACGAGCTTCCGCAACGGGCTGCCGCACGAGTCGGTGCTCGAGATGGACGTGTTCACGGGTGCCGGCGCGGTGGTCACGGCCGGCCTGGACCCGACGGTGAGCACAGCGACCTGTTCGACACCTTCCCCAACTCCTACGGGTCGCTCGGCTACGCCACGCGGCTGCGGATCGCGCTCGAGCCGGTGCCGTCGTACGTCGCCCTGCGGCACGTGCGCCTCGACGACACCGGTGCGCTGGCCAAGACCATCGCCGAGATCGTCGAGACGGGGTCCTTCGAGGGCACCCGCGTGGACGGGCTCGACGGCGTGGCTTCGCGCCGGGGGAGTACTACCTGACCCTGGCGACGTGGACCGACGTGCGGTCTCGACCGGCGCGACGACGGGGTGGGTGCCACGGTCGGGCCGAGCGACTACACCGGCACGAGATCTACTACCGCTCGATCCGGGAGCGCGCCGCCGGGTCCGGGACCGACCTGCCTCACGATGTAACGACTACCTGTGGCGCTGGGACACCGACTGGTTCTGGTGCTCGGGTGCGTTCGGTGTCCAGCACCCCGTCGTGCGGCGGCTGTGGCCGCGCCGATACCGGCGCTCGGACGTCTACCACAAGCTGGTCGGCCTGGACCGCCGCCTGGGGATCGCCGACCGGCTGGACCGCCGGGCCGGGCGGCGCTGCGCGAGCGCGTCATCCAGGACGTCGAGGTGCCGGTTCGAACGGCTCGGGGAGTTCCTCGACTGGTTCGACCAGGAGGTCGGCATGCGCCCGGTGTGGCTGTGCCCCCTGGTCTCCCGGCGCGACTGGCCCACCTACCGCTGGCGGGGCGCGACCTACGTGAACGTCGGGTTCTGGGGGACCGTGCATGTCGGTCCGGACGCCCCGAACGGCCCGCGCAACCGCGCCATCGAGGAGCGCGTGCACGAGCTCGGCGGCCACAAGTCGCTCTACTCGGAGGCGTTCTACGACCCCGACACCTTCGACCAGCTGTACGACGGCGCGAACCTCGCGGCCGTGAAGCAGGCGTATGACCCCGACGACAGGCTGACCAGCCTCTACGACAAGGCGGTGAAGAGACGATGACACTCACTCAACGAGGCACCCAGCGGGCCACCCTTCCGATCGGGGACGCCGTGGCGTCGCTGCTGCGCGACGGCCTGCCCGTGCGCTTCACGGCGTACGACGGCAGTGCGGCCGGGCCCACGGACGCGGAGATCGAGCTGCACCTGAGCAACCAGCGCGGCCTCTCCTACCTGCTGACCGCGCCCGGCGACCTCGGTATGGCCGGGCCTACGTCTTCGGGTGACCTGCAGGTCGTCGGTGTGCACCCGGGCGACCCCTACGAGGCACTCAAGCTGCTGCAGAACCACCTGCGGTTCCGCAAGCCCGCGGCCGGCGAGGCGATCGCCCTGCTGCGCGGGCTGGGCCTGTCCAACCTCAAGCCCCCGCCGCCGCCCCCGCAGGAGCACCTGCCGCGCTGGCGCCGGGTGATGGAGGGCGTGCGCCACTCGATGGCTCGCGACGCCGAGGTGATCCACCACCACTACGACGTCTCGAACCGGTTCTACGAGATGGTGCTCGGCCCGTCGATGACCTACACGTGCGCCGTCTACCCGAGCGCGGACGCCACCCTGGAGGAGGCGCAGACCGAGAAGTACGACCTGGTCGCGCGCAAGCTGGGCCTCCAGCCCGGGCAGCGGCTGCTCGACATCGGTTGCGGCTGGGGCGGGATGGTGCGCCACGCCGCCCGGGAGTACGGCGTCAACGTGATCGGGGTGACCCTGTCGCGTGAGCAGGCGGCCTGGGCCCAGGAGGCGATCAAGGCACAGGGGCTCGACCACCTCGCCGAGGTGCGCTTCCAGGACTACCGCCTCGTCGAGGAGGGCGACTTCGACGCGATCTCCTCGATCGGCCTGACGGAGCACATCGGCGTCCGCAACTACCCGGCGTACTTCGGCTTCATCCGCGACAAGCTGCGCCCGCAGGGCCGGCTGCTCAACCACTGCATCACCCGGCACGACAACATCGCACGCAGCACCGGGGCGTTCATCGACCGCTACGTCTTCCCGACGGAGCTGATCGGCTCCGGAGCATCATCACCGACGTCCAGGACGCGGGTCTCGAGGTCCAGCACGAGGAGAACTTCCGCGTGCACTACGCCAAGACCCTGGCCGGCTGGTGCCGCAACCTGGTCGACAACTGGGACGAGTGCGTCGCCGAGGTGGGCGAGGGGACCGCGCGGGTGTGGGGCCTCTACATGGCCGGCTCGCGGCTGGCCTTCGAGCGCAACGAGATCCAGCTCCACCACGTGCTGGCAACCAAGACCGACGCCCGGGGCGAGAGCGGCTACCCGCTGCGGCACACCTTCTGAGCCACGCCGACCCGTCGTCGCCCGGCGGCGGGTCGGCGCATAGCCTTGGCCGGTGAGCACGAGAGCCAGGCAGTACGACGCGCAGGTCCTGCGCCGTGAGCAGCTCACCCCGCACCTGGTCGGCTGACCCTCGGCGGCCCGGGCCTCGCCGCGTTCGAGAGCACCGGCATCCCCGACGAGTGGGTCGGGCTGGTCGGCCGCAGCAGTTCCAGAGCCGCTACTACACGGGCGGTCGTGGGACGGGGCGAGCTGGTCCTCGACGTCGTCGTCCACGAGGTCGGGCTGGTCACCGAGTGGGCCGCCCGCGAGTGCGTGGGGGACACCGTGACGATCACCGAGGCCAAGGGCTCCTTCGCGATGCCGGACTCTGCGGAGTGGCTGCTGCTGGTGGGCGACCTGACCGCGATGCCCGCCATGGCACGGATCGCGGAGACGGTGGCCCGGTCCGGGTCCCGACCCGGATCTGGGCGGAGGTGCCCGACGGGGACGTGCTGCGGGGGGCCGGCTACCTGCGGGCGGCGCCGAGGTGACCTGGCTCGAGCCTCCGTCCGACACGTCCAGCGGCCTGGCGTCCGTCGTGGAGGCCATCGACTGGCCGACCGGCGAGGGCTACTTCTGGATGGCGGGGGAGTCGCGCAGATGCGGGCGATCCGCAAGCACCTGATGCGTGAGCGCCGGCTGCCGAGCACGGGCGTACGACGTGATGGGCTACTGGCGCGGGTGGCCAAGCGGCAGCCGCGAGCGGTGGACCGGGCCCGATCTGGCGGGCGGGCAAGATGGCAGGCAAGGACGACGACCAGATCTGGGCGACTACGACGAGGCGAGGGCACGACATGAGTGAGGCTCGATCACCCCACCGGAGCGGGTTCGCGTCGTTCGTCGGCCGGCCCAACGCCGGCAAGTCGACGCTGACCAACGCGCTGGTCGGCACCAAGGTGGCGATCACTCCGACAAGCCGCAGACCACCCGGACGGTGGTGCGCGGCATCGTGCATCGCGAGGAGCCCAGCTGATCCTGGTCGACACCCCCGGCCTGCACCGGCCGCGGACCCTGCTCGGGGAGCGGCTCAACGACCTGGTGAAGACCACGCTCTCGGAGGTCGACGTGGTCGCGGTGTGCTTCCCGGCCAACGAGAAGATCGGCCCCGGCGACCGCTTCATCGTCAACGAGATGGCGAAGATCAAGCGGACCAGGAAGGTCGCCGTCGCCACGAAGACCGACCTGGCGACCCCGAGCAGATCGGCCTGCACCTGCTCGACATCCAGAAGCTCGGGGCCGAGACCGGTGCCGAGTGGGCGGAGATCGTGCCGGTGTCGGCCAAGGCCGGCGACCAGGTCTCCCTGCTCGAGGAGCTGCTCGTCGGGCTGCTGCCCGAGGGCCCGCAGCTCTACCCCGAGGGTGACCTCACCGACGCACCCGAGGGATCATGGTCGCGGAGCTGATCCGCGAGGCGGCGCTGGGACGGGCTGCGCGACGAGCTCCCGCACTCGGTGGCCGTCGTGGTCGAGGAGATGGGCCTGCGTGAGGACGAGCCGAGGACAAGCCGCTGCTCGACATCCACGCCAACCTCTACGTCGAGCGGGACTCCCAGAAGGGCATCATGATCGGCCCCAAGGGGTCGCGGCTGCGCAAGGTCGGCACCGAGGCCCGCAAGCAGATCGAGGCGCTGCTGGGCACCCCGTCTACCTCGACCTGCACGTCAAGATCGCCAAGGACTGGCAGCGCGACCCGCGGCAGCTGCGCAAGCTGGGCTTCTGATCAGAGCGCGAGCTCCACGCCCGTCCTCAGCTCGCTGAGCTCCCACAGCTTCAGCGCCAGCTCGTCGTCCTGGGCGTAGCGGCTGAGCTTCGCCGGACCGATCGGGCCGCGGGTCTCGCGCAGCCACTGCGGGCCGGTGTACGAGCCAGGCGCCGCGGCGGTGGCGGCGTACAGGGTGGGGTTGGCGCCGGCGGCGGCGGACTGGAACAGCAGCGGCATCACGTACGGCGCGGCGAGGCGCACGATCCGCCGGGAGCCCATGCCGTTGGGATCGGCGACGAGCTCGGTGGCCGAGACCCCCGGATGGCCTGCCGTGGAGACCAGCGGGGAGGCCGCGGCGGTGGCCCGCTTGTGGAGCTCGCGGGCGAAGAGCAGGTTCGCCAGCTTGCTGTTCCCGTAGGCGCGCTGGGGCTGGTACGTCGACTCCGGGTTGCCCTCGAGGACCGTGGGACGTCCGTCGTGGTGGGCGATCGAGGAGACGGTGACCACGCGCGGAGCGGCCGACTCGAGCAGGGCCGGCAGCAGCAGGCCGGTGAGGGCGAAGTGACCGAGGTGGTTGGTGCCGAGCTGGAGCTCGAAGCCGTCCTCGGTCTCCCGGTAGTGCGGCGGGGTCATCACGCCGGCGTTGTTGACCAGCAGGTCGAGCGGTCCCTGCCAGCGAGCGGCGAAGTCACGCACCGAGCTGAGCGAGGCCAGGTCGAGGGGCTCGACCCGGGTGGCACCGTCGGAACCAGCCTGCATCGTGGCCGCCGCCTGCTGCGCGGACTCCACGTTGCGGCAGGCCAGCACCACGCTCGCCCCGTGCTCCGCCAGCCGGCGGGCGGTGTGGAGCCCGATGCCGGAGTTCGCCCCGGTCACCACCGCGGTGCGGCCGGTGAGGTCGGGCAGGTCGTCGTGCGTCCAGCTCATGCGGCTCCTCGAGATCGGGTCGCGCGGGTGTGGGTGGGTCGGTGGTCCGAGCGGTCAGTCGGGCACCCAGCAGAGACCGTAGTTCTGCCCGTTCGCCCACTGCTGGGCGGTGGGCCACTCGTAGCTCCAGGTGAAGTCGAGCGTGTCGGAGGCCGCGGACTGGCCGGCGTCCTTGCAGATGGTCTGCCCGGCCTGCTGGGCGGCGCCCGGCCCGGGGTAGTTGGTGCTCGAGAAGTGCACGACGCGGATGGCACGCCAGCTGTGGTTGCTCGAGCAGACGACCCGGTGGAAGTCGGAGGTGCCCGGCTGGGCGGTGCCGCACATGCCGAACCGGTCGCGGCCCTCGGTGGTGCCGAGGACGCCGGCCATCCGGGTCGTCAGCGGCGCCAGCCGGCCGTCGGCGGCCACCGCGATCACGTCGCAGCGGAACCAGTCGGCCCCGGCGTCCGAGGTCTCGACCGTCGGGGTGAACCACACGGCACGCAGCATGCTCAGGTGCAGGTCGTCGAGGGTGCCACCCAGGAACGAGGGCAGCCGCCGCGGGCACTCGGACGCGACCTGCGCCTGCACGCGCTTGGAGTCCACCGCCAGCAGGTGCCCGTCGACGACGGCGTCGAGCCCGCCGACGGCGTACGTCATCGAGGTGTGGGTGCCGGTGCAGGCGACGCTGCGCACGTCGGACGTCGGCGCCACGGCCTCGTCGTAGGTCAGCCGGTAGCAGGCCCGGTCCCGCGGGGGCTTGGGCGGCCGCGCGCGGGTCGGTTTCGCAGAGGGGCTCTCCGAGGCGCTCGAGCCGCCGGGCGACGCCGACGGCGTGGACGAGGCGGACTGGTCGCCGCCGCCGGTGCAGCCGGAGACGGTGAGGAGGAGGGCCGCGAGGGCCAGCAGGCGCTTCACTGGTCCGTCTTCGCCCAGCAGACCGAGCGACGGTTGCCCGCCTGCCACTCGGCCTCGTGGAACCACGTGTAGCCGATGTCGTAGCTGACGGGGTAGCCCAGCCACGCGCCGACCGACTCCGTGCAGAAGTCGCGGGTCCGGACCTGGACCAGCCGGTCACCGGGATACGGGTCGCCCTCGTCGCCGAGCTTGATGGTGGTGACGGCGCGCCAGTCGTGCTTCTGGGAGCAGGGGATCTTGACCGACCCGGCCACCGTGTCGCCGCTCGCGCACACCAACCAGCCGTCCACCGGCTTGCCGCCGAGGAACAACCCCTTGGCGTCCTGCGGGAGGTCGATGTACTGCTTGCTCTGGTCACCGCCGCCCACGACGTCGCAGCGGTACCAGCGCGCCCCGTCGTTCCAGGCCTTCTCCGACGGGCGGAACCACGCCCAGCTGACCACGGTCCGCATCACCAGGCTCTCGTCGGCGCCGAGGAAGCCCATGAACTTCTTCGAGCAGGTCCGGTAGGCCCACGCGCCGAGGTCCTTGGAGTCGTAGTCGGCATCCTGCAGGGAGCTCGGCAGCTCGCCGACGGCGTAGGTCTGTGCGGTGTGCGGCTGTCCGCAGTCGACGACGCGGGTGGCGTTGGTGGGCTGCGCCACGTCGTCCGGCGTCAGCACCCGGCAGGCACCGAGCTCGGGCGTCTCGACGGAGTCCAGCTGGGCGGGGTCGGCGTTGGTGCCCTGGGCGGTGTCGCCGGTGCAGCCACCGAGGAGCAGGGGCGCGGCGACGGCCAGCAGAAGAGGCAGCAGGAGGGGTACGGCGAGCGCGCGGACGTGCGGCACGGCCCCTCCTCGGTGGTTCGGACTGATGTGTCCGAGATCGTACCGTCGGCGCTCAGCCGGCAAGGAGCGCCGCCAGGGTGCCGCCGAGCTCGTACGCCGCGGCACGCTCCTGCTCGCCCACGTCACCCAGGACCTCGAGCACCTCCGCGGCCTGGCGCCACGGCAGCGCGCCCACGATCGACTGCACCGAGCGCACCGCGCCGGTGGTGTCGTAGCGCCCGTGCACCCACAGCCCGTAGGGCCGCTTGCCACCGCCGACACTGCCCGCCGACCCGTCGTCGGTGAGGGCGCCGCCGGCCTCGAGGAAGATCGTGTCGAAGAAGTGCTTGAGCGCCCCGCTCATGTAGCCGAAGTTCGCGGTCGTGCCGAGCAGGTAGCCGTCGGCGGCGAGCACGTCGGCGGCGGACGCCTCGAGCGCCGGGCGCACCACGACCTCGACGTCCTCGATCGCGTCGTCGTGCGCGCCGGCCACGACGGCGTCGGTGAGCGCCCGCACGAGCGGTGTGGGGGAGTGGTGGACGATCAGGAGCCGGGGCACGCGTCAGATCCTGCCGCACCTGCTGGCAGGCTGCTCCCCGTGAAGACCGTCGATCTCGAGACCATCCGCCTGTTCCTCCACGTGCTCGCCGCGACCGTCTGGGTCGGCGGCCAGATCACCCTGGCCGCACTGGTGCCGGCCCTGCGAGCCGCGGGGACCGACGTGCCCAAGGCCGCGGCCAACGCGTTCAACCGGATCGCCTGGCCCGCCTTCGGGGTGCTGGTGCTCACCGGCGTGTGGAACGTGATCGCCGCCGACGACAACAGTGCGGCGTTCCAGCACACGCTGTCGCTGAAGTACGTCCTCGTGCTCGCCTCCGGCTTGACCGCCTACCTGCACGCCCGCGCGACCTCGAAGAGGGGGATGGCCGTCTGGGGCGCCCTCACCGGCCTGACCGCCCTCGGCGCGCTCTTCGTGGGGATGATGCTGGCGGGCTGAGGCCAGCCGGTCGGGCGCGGCCCACGGTCGCGCTCGTCATCGTCAGGCGTCCAGCGTCCTGACGACCCTGGCCGGGTTGCCGACCGCGACGACGTTCGCCGGCAGGTCCCGGGTGACGACAGCTCCGGCGCCGACGACGGTGTTCTCCCCGATCGTGACTCCGGGGCAGACGATGACGCCGCCGCCGAGCCACACGTTGTCGCCGATGGTGATCGGCGCCGCCCCCTCCCACTTCTCGCGACGGGGGCCGGGCTCCACCGGGTGGGTGGGGGTCAGCAGCTGCACGTTCGGGCCGATCTGCACGTCGTCGCCGATCGTCACCCTCGCGACGTCGAGGCAGACCAGGCCGAAGTTCACGAACGTCCGCGCGCCGAGGGAGGTCTGGTAGCCGTAGTCGCACTGGAACGGCGGCCGGATGTCGGTGTCCTCGCCGATCGCGCCGAGCAGCTCGACGAGCAGCTCCCGCCGCTCGAGTCCCGCGTCCGGGCTCAGCTGCCCGAGCCGGTGGCAGAGCACCCGGGCCCGGATGCTCTCGGCGGCGAGGTCGGGGTCGTCGGCGATGTAGGGGTCTCCCGCGAGCATCCGCTCGCGCATGGTCCGGTCGTCAACCTCGGTCATGGAGCCGATCGTGTCATGCACCGGTGCCGGGCCCGCCCCTATCGTGGACGGCATGCGGATGCCACCACTACGGCGCAGCGTGACGCTGCCGGGCGTGATCGTCGCGATGGCGGTGCTCCTGGTGGGCGCCGGAGCGGTGGCGGCCTTCGAGTCCCGCACGGTCGGCAGCTACTGGGAGGGGCTCTGGTGGGCGCTGGGGCTGAGACGACGGTCGGCTTCGTCGAGGGGTCGCCGGAGACCGTGGGGGGTGCCGTCACCTCCGCGGTCCTGATGGTGGCGGGCTTCCTGCTGCTGTCCCTGATCAGCGCCGCCCTCGCGTCGCTGTTCGTCCGCGAGGACGAGGAGCCGATCGAGGAGCGGGAGGAGGCGGTCGAGCGGCAGATCCTGGACCGGCTCGCGGCCATCGAACGACGCCTCGAGGGCCTGGACCGACACCTGGCTGACGGCGAGACCCGCGAGACCGAGCCCGAGCCGTGAGACGGCCGTCCTACCCCGCGGGAACGGTGGGCTATCGTGAACGGGTCATGATGCGCCGCCTCCTCCTTGGTTGCCGCAGCGAGGTCTGAGCCACAGCCGGACCCCCTCGCTGCGGAGTGTTGCTGCGCGACCGGCGCCCGACCCAGACGCACCAGCGAGGAATCATGACCAGCAGCTCCTTCGACATCCGCTACGGCCAGAAGCCCAGCGGCATGCCCGTCGACCGCTACCGGGCCTACCCGCCGATCGACCTGCCGGACCGCACCTGGCCCGCCAGGACGATCACCGAGGCGCCGCGTTGGCTCTCGACCGACCTGCGCGACGGCAACCAGGCCCTCATCGACCCGATGACCCCGGCCCGCAAGATGAAGATGTTCGAGCTCCTGGTCCGGATGGGCTACAAGGAGATCGAGGTCGGCTTCCCGTCGGCCTCCGAGACCGACTTCGCGTTCGTGCGTCAGCTGATCGAGCAGGACAAGATCCCCGACGACGTCACGATCTCGGTGCTCACCCAGGCACGCGAGGACCTGATCGAGCGCAGCGTGCAGTCGCTGGTCGGCGTACCCCGGGCCAACGTCCACCTCTACAACGCGCTGGCCCCCCTCTTCCGCCGGGTCGTCTTCCACGCCGGCAAGGACGAGGTCAAGGCGATCGCGACCCGCGGCACCGAGATGGTGATGAAGTACGGCGAGTCCTACCTGGACATGACCGTCATCGGCTTCGAGTACAGCCCCGAGATCTTCACCTCCACCGAGCTGCCGTTCAGCCTCGAGGTCTGCGAGGCGGTCTCCGACGTGTGGCAGCCCGAGGACGGTCGCGAGATCATCCTCAACCTGCCCGCGACCGTCGAGTCCGCGACCCCGAACGTCTACGCCGACCAGATCGAGTGGTTCTCCCGCCAGCTCACCCGTCGTGAGAGCACGGTGATCAGCCTGCACCCCCACAACGACCGCGGCACCGCCGTGGCCGCCACCGAGCTGGCCATGATGGCCGGCGCGGACCGGGTCGAGGGCTGCCTGTTCGGCCACGGCGAGCGCACCGGCAACGTCTGCCTGGTGACGCTGGGGATGAACCTCTTCAGCCAGGGCGTCGACCCGATGATCGACTTCTCCGACATCGACGAGATCCGGCGCACGGTGGAGTACTGCACCCAGCTGCCGGTCCACCCGCGCCACCCCTACGCGGGCGACCTGGTCTACACGGCGTTCTCCGGCTCCCACCAGGACGCGATCAAGAAGGGCCTGGAGGACCTCGACCGGCGGGCCGCCGAGCAGGGCGTCCCGGTGGGCCAGCTGCCGTGGGAGGCGCCGTACCTGCCGATCGACCCGAAGGACGTGGGCCGCTCCTACGAGGCGGTGATCCGGGTCAACAGCCAGTCCGGCAAGGGCGGAGTGTCCTACATCCTCAAGGCCGAGCACAAGCTGGACCTGCCGCGTCGCGCGCAGATCGAGTTCAGCCGGGTCGTGCAGGAGCGCACCGACACCGAGGGCGGCGAGATGTCGCCGGACGAGATCTGGACGGTCTTCTCCGACGAGTACCTCCACCGCGAGGCTCCGCTGAAGCTCAACTCCGTGCACACGTCCTCGGCGGCGGGGGAGAAGGACAAGCTCACGGTCAACGTCTACGTGGACGGCGAGATGCGGACCCTCGAGGGCAGCGGCAACGGTCCGATCGCGGCGTTCGTCAACGCGATCAACGAGCTGCCCGGCGCCGATGGCGAGACCCGTTTCGACGTCCGCGTCCTCGACTACGCCGAGCACGCCCTCTCCTCGGGTGGCGACGCGATCGCGGCGGCGTACGTCGAGTGCCTCGTCGGCGACCGGGTGCTGTGGGGCGTCGGGCTCGACCCCAACATCGTGACCGCGTCGCTCAAGGCCGTCACCAGCGCCGTCAACCGCGGCTGACCTACCGGCCGGCGTCCTGGTCAGTCCTCGACGGCCAGGATGCAGGCGGTGGCCCGCCGCTCGAAGCCGAGGGCGCGGTAGACGCCGGCGGCCTCGTCCGTCGCAGCGGAGAGGAACACGGTGCGGACGCCCGCCTCGTGGCAGGCGGTCACGAGTCGCGCGGTGACGGCGGCGCCGAGCCCGCGCCGGCGCGCCGAGGGGACCACGGCGATGCCCATCAGCTCGGCGACGTCCCCGCGCGGGGCGGCCGAGCCGCCGCCCACCACGGCACCCGAGGCGTCGTACGCCGCGACGACGACCAGCAACCCCTGCGCGATCATCTCGACCTGGCGGCCCGGCTCCTTCCCCACCACCTGGTCGCGGCCACGGAAGGCTGCGCTCACGGCGCCGAGGACCAGCGGAAGGTCGGGGTCGTCAGACGTGAGCACCCTCGTCGACGGGTCGCACGCGGGCAGCGTCGCGTCCTCGGGCAGCACGAGGAGCGGGCACGACATGGGGTCGCGCCCGGCGGCGCGGACGGCCGGGAGCAGCGCGGGCGTGACCTCGTCGACCCACTCCAGGGCCCGCGGCACCCCCAGCTCGGCCTGCCGGCCCAGCACCCGGCGCACGTCCTCCGGGGTCACGTCGGGCTCCGCCCCGAGCCGCGGCCGGGCGTAGAACCGCCAGCCCGTGGCCGGGTCGGCGAGGAAGAGCGTGAAGGGGCCGACCTCCTCGACGGTGGCCACCGCGCGGGGGACGGTGTCGTAGTAGGTCTCGATGCGGGTGAGGTCCACGGGGAGAAAGGTCCCAGCCGGGGCCACGGGGAGCAACTACATTGCTGGACATGCTGGTCTCCGAGCGCATTGGGCAGTTCTTCGTCGAGGGTGACTCCGGCCGCGACCGCCTGGAGTACACCGAGTACGGCTCCGGGGACGCCTGGGTCGTGCTGCTGCACGGCCAGCTGATGCCCCGACGCATGCACCAGCCGCTGGCCCGCGCGCTCGCCGCCGAGGGCCTGCACGTGGTCACCCTCGACCTCCTCGGCCACGGCCGCTCGGACCGGCCGGCAGATCCGCTGCTCTACTCGATGACGGCCTTCGGGGAGCAGGTCGTGGCCCTGCTCGACCACCTCGGAGCGCCGCAGGCGGTGATCGGGGGCACCTCGCTCGGCGCCAACGTCTCGCTCGAGGTGGCCGTGATCGCGCCCGAGCGGGTGCGCGGCCTGATCATCGAGATGCCGGTGCTCAACAACGCCCTGGAGGCCGGCATCCTGACCTTCGGCCCGCTGCTCTTCGCGGCGCGCTTCCTGCCGTTCACCGTCAACGGCCTGCGGCTGTTGACCCGTCCGATCCCGCGGGGGCTGGTCCCGTTCTGGGTGGGGATCGGGCTCGACACGCTCGACCAGCGTGCGGAGTCGGTCGCGGCGGTCGTCCACGGCCTGTTCTTCGGCCGGGTCGCCCCGTCGTCGAGGCAGCGGCGGGGCATCCAGGCGCCGGCACTTGTGGTGGGGCACCCGATAGACCCGATCCACCCGGCCGCGGACGCCGCCATGCTCGCCGAGGAGATGCCCCGCGCGACGTTCGTGCGCGCCCACAGCATCCTGGAGTGGCGGGTCGCCCCCGACCGGCTCAACCGGGCGGCGGTCGGCTTCGCCCTCGGCTGCTGGAAGGCCCCGCGGCGGCAGCGGCGGACCGGCCGCTGACGGCTCCCGGTCGACACCGGAGCCGACATCGGAGCCGACACGCGAGGCGGTTGGCGCCACCTGCAGGCCGACGAGGGTCGCGGGGGAGAATGGTGCAGTGCTCTACCGTGACGAGGCGATCGTGCTGCGCACCCACAAGCTGGGTGAGGCCGACCGCATCGTCACGCTGCTGACCCGCCACCACGGGCGGGTCCGCGCGGTCGCCAAGGGCGTACGCCGCACCACCTCACGCTTCGGCTCCCGGCTGGAGCCGTTCACCCACGTCGACCTCCAGCTCGCCGAGGGGCGCAACCTCGACGTCATCACCCAGGCCGAGACGATCACGCCGTTCTCCTCCGGCCTGGGCCAGCACTACGACCGCTACACCGCCGGCACGGTGATGCTCGAGACCGCCGACCGCCTGGTCGCGGAGGAGAAGGAGCCGTCCGTCCAGCACTTCCTGCTGCTCGTCGGCGGACTCCGAGCGATGGTGGCGGGGGACCGCGGACCCGGTCAGGTGCTCGACTCCTACCTGCTGCGCTCGCTGGCGGTGGCGGGCTACGCCCCGTCCTTCGAGCACTGCGCCCGCTGCGGCACCCTGCCCACCACAGGGAACACGCACCGGTGGTTCAACCCGTCGATGGGCGGAATGCTCTGCACGACGTGCCGGATGCCCGGCTCGGTCAGCCCCGCGCCGGAGACGGTCGTGGTCCTCGGTGCGCTGCTGGCGGGGGACTGGCCCGTGGTCGAGACGACCGACGCGCGACACCTGCGGGAGGCCAGTGGACTGGTGTCGGCGTACCTCGCCTGGCACCTCGAGCGGGCCCTGCGCTCGCTCGAGCACGTCGAGCGCTGAGCCGGCCGGTCAGTCCGAGGAGTCGAGAGCCTCGCGGCCGTGGATCGTGGAGATCCACACCTCGCACATGGTCGCTGTGACCCCGTCGTCGTCGGGGTAGGGCGGCCGCCCGAACGCCTCGAGCAGCAGGCCCTCGTTCATCCGGACCAGCGCGTCCGCCATCCGCTCGGGGTTGCCACCCTGAGGAGGGTACGCAGGAGGGCCTCGCAGCGCCTATGATTCGCGACATCGCGTGTGACGTAGCGTCACCGCGATCTCGGAGCCAGTCGGGCCGGCCGGTACAGGGGGCGGCCGGGCCGACTGGTGAGACCGCCCCGGCGCATCGAGGGCCGTTGGTCCCCGCCCGGACGAAGAACGCCCCTGCCGGGGAGGCTGCCCTCCGCGCAGCATCGAGGTGACGCCGCCGGAGAGGGGACAACGATGACGGGCACCTCGACGCCTCCGGTGGTCGTGGGCGTGGACGGCTCCTCGGGCAGCCTCACCGCGGTGAGGTACGCCGTCGCCGAGGCCGGGCGGCTCGGCACCGGCGTGCGCCTGGTCCACGTGACGCCGGACTACACCCCCACCACGCCCATGCTGCCCCTGATCAGGGACGACTTCGAGCAGGTCGGACGGCGCATCCTCCGCGAGGGGGCGGCACTGGTCGGCGAGACCGATCCGTCGTGCGAGACCACCAGCGAGCTGCGCTCCGGACCCACCGTCTCGACCCTGCTGGAGGCGGCCGAGGACGCTCGTCTGGTCGTCCTCGGGAGGGAGCACCACTCGCTGGCGGAGGCCGTCTTCACCGGGTCGACGACGATCGGGGCCGCCGGACGGGCCACCTGTCCGGTCGTGTCGGTGCCACCGGCCTGGTCCGCCGCCGAGCCGCGTGGCCGCGTCGTCGTCGGAGTGAGGTCGCCGGCGCACTCCACCGAGCTGCTCGGCCGGGCCTTCGCGGCGGCCGAGGCCCGTGGTGGACGGCTGGTGGTGCTGCACGCCTGGAAGCTGCCGGGCTCCTACGACGACATCGTCGAGGCACGCACCCACACCAACGACCGGGTCAAGGAGATCGAGGGCCAGATCGACCCGCTGCTCGAGATGTTCCGGCGCAGCCACCCCGACGTGGAGGTCGAGCTCGCGGTCGTGCACGAGCAGCCGGTGCGCGCACTGCTGCGAGCCGGGGACGCCGCGGACCTGATGGTCATCGTCCGCCGTGCCCACGGCCTCCCGCTGACCTCCCACCTCGGTGGCACGGCCCGCGCCCTGCTGCACCACGCGAAGTGCCCCATCGAGGTGGTGCCGCCGCAGGAGGTGCTCGCCGAGATGGAGGGGCTGGTGCTCGAGGAGGCCGGGGTCGTCCAGAAGTAGGCTCGCCTGCGTGAGACGACCCGTCAGGCCGCCGACCCCGCACCCCTCGGGTGCCCGACCACCCGCCGTGCCGCGCGACCTGGTGCCCCGGCACGTCGCCGTGGTGATGGACGGCAACGGACGCTGGGCCAAGGAGCGGGGGCTGCCCCGCACCGCCGGCCACGAGCGGGGCGAGCACTCCCTCTTCGACGTGGTCGAGGGCGCCATCGAGATCGGCGTGAAGGCGGTCTCCGCCTACGCCTTCTCCACCGAGAACTGGTCCCGCTCGCCCGACGAGGTCAAGTTCCTGATGGGCTTCAACCGCGACGTCATCCGCCGCCGTCGCGACGAGATGCACGAGCTCGGGGTGCGGGTCCGCTGGGCCGGGCGCGCCCCGCGCCTGTGGAAGTCGGTCATCCGCGAGCTCCAGGTCGCCGAGCAGCTGACCCGGGACAACGACGTCCTGACGTTGACGATGTGCGTCAACTACGGCGGTCGCGCGGAGCTCGCCGACACCGCCCGCTCCATCGCCCGCGAGGTCGCTGCGGGCCGCCTGAACGCGGAGAAGGTCGACGAGAAGGTCTTCGCACGCCACCTCTACGTCCCCGAGCAGAGCGACGCGGACCTGATCTGGCGGACGTCGGGGGAGCAGCGGCTCTCGAACTTCATGCTCTGGCAGGCGGCGTACTCCGAGCTCGTCTTCTCCGACGTGCTCTGGCCCGACGTCGACCGTCGCCACCTGTGGGCCGCGATCGAGACCTACGCACGCCGCGACCGCAGGTACGGCGGCGCCGAGCCGCTGGCCTGAGCGTTTCGTCGGCGGTGGCGTGCGCAACTCTGCGATCCTGAGCGCTGTGGCTCGTGGCGAGGAGAACCGATGTCTGAGGTGAAGGCACCCCGACGCGGGCCGGGGCTCTCGGGCCGGCTCCTCTTCTCCGACGCGCCGGACCCCCGGATGCTGCAGGGCGTGTTCGCGGCCCTCTTCGTGCTCGACCTCGTGCTCCGTCACGTGGACGGTGCGTTCCCGGGGGTCACGTCCTGGCCGGCGGTCGGCTTCGTGGTGACGCTGGTGGCGTGCCTGGCCTCGGTCGTGGTGCCCTGGGAGCGCGTGCCGGCGTGGAGCGTCGCCGTCCTCCCGGTCCTCGACCTCGCGGCCCTCGGGCTGTCGCGGCTGGACGTGCAGAGCACGGGTGCCGGCATCCTCGCGGTCGTCCCGGCCCTCTGGCTGGGTCGGCTGCTCGGCCGGGCGGGCGCAGTAGTGGCCGTCGCCGCGGCCACGTTCCTCCTGGTCGTCCCCGGCCTCGCCTACTTCGGCCTGAACGGCGTGACCGTCTCCCGCTCGCTGATGATCGTCGTGGTCGTGGCCTGGACCGCACTCGCGATCGCCTCGGCGCTCGAGCGGGTACGAGCCGGCCGGGACGAGGCGGAGGCCGGCCGGGTGGAGCTGGCGTCGGCCCTGGAGACGATCGAGCACCAGCGCCGGGTCTCCGACGCCATCCTCGACACCGTCGACGTCGGCCTGGTCCTGCTGGACCACGAGGCGAGGTACCAGTCGATGAACCGCCGGCACGAGGACTTCATGCGGCTCGCCTATCCCGACGGGCACGACGGGATGGCGGGCCAGCTCGGTCATGTGTACGCCGCCGACGGCACCACGCCGCTGCTCCAGGAGGAGATGCCGACCCTGCGCGCCAGCCGGGGCCAGGAGTTCGACGACTGCCGGATCTGGGTCGGCGACGACCCGTTGACCCGTCGGGCGCTCTCGGTGTCGGCGAGATCGGTGCGTGACGAGCAGGGGCGGTTCGTCGGCGCGGCGCTGGCCTACAAGGACGTCACCGACTTCATGCGGGCGCTGCAGGTCAAGGACGAGTTCGTCGCCTCGGTCTCCCACGAGCTGCGCACCCCGCTGACCTCGATCTCGGGCTACATCAGCATCCTGCGCGAGCGCGAGGACCTGGCGCCGGAGGTGCACTCCCAGCTCGAGGTGGTGGACCGCAACAGCGACCGGCTGCGCCGTCTGGTCGCCGACCTGCTGCACACCGCCGAGGCGGACGAGGGGCCGATGCACGTCGTACGCACCAGCACCGACGTGAGCGAGATCGTCCGTGAGTCGATCCGGGCCGCTGCCCCGGCGGCCAAGGCGGCCGACATCGACCTCGAGCTCGACGCCCCGGACGCCCTGGCCGTCTTCGTCGACCGCCAGCGGATGGCCCAGGTGGTCGACAACCTGCTCTCGAACGCGCTGAAGTACACGCCCGGTGGCGGCCGGGTCCGGGTCTCGCTGGGCGTCGACGGAGACCGGCTGGACCTCGCGGTGGCCGACACCGGGATCGGGATCGAGGCGACCGACCGGGCCCGGCTCTTCACCCGCTTCTTCCGCGCCCGCCACGCCGAGGAGCAGTCCATCCAGGGCGTGGGCCTCGGCCTGAGCATCACCCGGTCCATCGTCGAGAGCCATGGGGGCCGGATCGAGGTGGACAGCGAGGTGGGCTGCGGCAGCGTCTTCCGGGTCCGGATCCCGATCGACGTCGAGCAGCCCGCGCAGCCGGCCCGGGCGCCCAGCTGACGGCCCAGCTGAAGGCCCAGCTGAAGGCTCAGCTGCAAGCCGGGCAGCTCCCGAAGATCTCCAGCGTGTGGCTGACGTCGGCATACCCGTGCTCGGCCGCCATCGACCGGGTCCAGCGCTCGACGGCCGGCCCCTCCACCTCCACCGTGGCCCCGCAGTGGCGGCACACGAGGTGGTGGTGGTGGCTCTCGGAGCACCGGCGGTAGACCGCCTCGCCGTCCTCGGAGCGCAGCATGTCGACCTCGCCGGCATCGGCCAGCTTCTGCAGGGTGCGGTAGACCGTGGCCAGCCCGACCTTCTCGCCGCGCTGCCGCAGCAGGTCGTGGATCTCCTGCGCGGAGCGGAAGTCCGCGAACGATGCGAGTGCCTCCGCGACGGCGCGGCGCTGGCGCGTGGGCCGCAGCGGGCCGGGGTCAGTGCTCGTCATAGTGCGTCCCGTGGGGTGCGTGGCGGTGACCGTCGTGGACGTAGTCCACGTGGTCCTCGTGCGGTACGGCGACGTGGCCGCAGGTCGGCCCGTGCTCGTGGGGGTGACCCTCGGTGACCTCGTGCTCGTCGGGGTGGCCGGCGGGGAAGGGGGCCCGCAGCCGCTGCCGGGACCGGAGGAACACCCCCAGCGGCCAGGTCACCATGAAGCCGGCGAGGGCGAGCAGCACGATCGTCGGGCCGGGTGCGACCCGGGCGTGGAAGGACGCGAACGCCGAAATGACCAGGCCGCCCAGCGATGCGCCGGTGCCGATCGCCATCGAGGCGGCCAGCGTGGTGCGGAACGACCGGGTCACCTGCTGGGCGGTCGCCACCGGGACCACCATCAGGGCCGAGACGAGGAGCAGGCCGACGGTGCGCATGGCAACCGTGACGCTGACCGCGGCGAGCACGGCCACCAGCACGTTGTAGACGCGCACGTTGAGCCCGGCCACCTTCGCGAACTCCGGGTCCTGCGCGACGGCGAAGAGCTGGGGGCGAGGCCCACGCAGACGACCACCACGACCGCGGCCAGCACGATCGTGACCCACACGTCGGTGCGGGAGATCGTGGTGATGGAGCCGAAGAGGTACTCCTGCAGCCGCGAGGCGCTCTGCCCGCCGAGGCCGGTGAGGAGCACACCCCCGGCGAGGCCGCCGTAGAAGAGCAGCGCCAGCGCCACGTCGCCGTTCGCGTGCCCGCGCTCGCGGATCACCTCGATCGCGACCGCGCCGAGCACGGCCACCACCACCGCGGTCCAGGTGGGGGAGGTGCCGGTGAGCAGACCGAGGGCGACGCCGGACACGGCCACGTGACCGATGCCGTCACCCATCAGCGACAGCCGGCGCTGCACGAGGTAGGTGCCGACCGCCGGGGCCGCGAGGCCGGTGAACACCGCGGCGAGCACCGCGCGCTGCATGAAGGCCAGGGTGAAGAGCTCCATCAGGACCCTCCCTCGTTCCGCACGGAGTCGCCGTCCAGGGGCGAGCCGACGTGCGGGGTGTGGTCGTGGTGGGCGGCGTCACGGTGGTGCGTGTGCCCGCCGAGGTCCGGCTCGAGGCCGACCCGGGGGACGGCGTGGTCGTCGAGGGGCAGCCCGTCGTAGACGATCCGGCCGTCGCGCATCACCACCGCACGGTCGACCAGCGGTGCCATCGGGCCGAGCTCGTGGGCCACCAGGACCACGGTGGCGCCGCGCCCCTTGAGGTGGCCCAGCGCGTCGGCCAGGGCCCGCTGGTTGGCCAGGTCGACCCCGGCGTTGGGCTCGTCGAGGAAGAACAGGTCCGGCCGGCCGGCCAGGGCCCGGGCGATGAGGACCCGCTGCTGCTGGCCGCCGGAGAGGTGCGAGACCCCGTCGCGGGCGCGGTCGGTGAGCCCGACCACGGCCAGGGCCTCGTCGACGGCGGCGCGGTCGTCCCGGCTCAGCGGGCGCAGCAGGCGGCGCCGGGTCAGCCGCCCGGAGGCGACCACCTCCCACACCGAGGCGGGCACACCAGACGCGGCCGAGGCGCGCTGGGGCACGAAGCCGATCCGCTGCCAGTCGTGGAAGTCCGGCAGCGGGACGCCGAAGAGCTCCAGCGTGCCCGCCGTCAGGGGGTGCAGCCCGGTCAGCGCGCGCACCAGCGTCGACTTGCCGGAGCCGTTGGCGCCCATCAGCGCGAGGAACTCCCCGGAGTGCACCGCCAGGTCGATGCCGCGCAGCACCGGGCGCCCGCCGATGGAGACGGCGCCGTCGGCCAGGTGCACGGGGTCGGCCGGCTGGAGGTGTTGGTCGGGTGCGAGGCGGGGGGCGTTCATCGGCATCCGTTCGCCTTCTCGAGGGCCTGGAGGTTGCTGTGCATGAGCGAGAGGTAGTCCTGGCCGGCCGTCCGGTCGCTGAGCCCCTCGATGGGGTCGAGGACCGCCGAGTGGATGCCGAGGTCCTGGGCCAGCGTGTCGGCGGTCTTGGCGCTGACCAGCGTCTCGGAGAACACCGTGGTGATGCCGTCGGAGCGGATCAGGTCCTGGAGCCGCCCGAGGTCGGCGGGCGTCGGCTCGGCGTCGGGGAGAGGCCGGTGATCGGCTCGACGTGCAGGCCGTACTTGCGCAGGTAGCCGAAGGCGTCGTGCGTCGCCACGATCGTGTGGCGGGCGCAGTCGGCCAGCCCGGTCGCGTACTCGTGGTCCAGGGCGACGAGCTGCCGGCGCAGGGCGCGCGCGTGGGCGTCGTACGCCGCCGCGTGCTTCGGGTCCGCCTTCGACAGCTCCGCGGCGATCGCGTCGCCGACGTCGGCGAGGCGCAGCGGGTCCTGCCAGAAGTGTGGGTCGAGCTCGTCGGGCTGGTCCGCGAAGGGCTCGAGGTCGGCGACGGTGGCCGCGTCGAGGGTGGCGCCCTGCGCGTTCTGCGCGACGCTGTCGTCGACGGCCGGCTGGAAGCCCTTCTCGTAGACGACCAGGTCCGCCTCGGCGATCGCGACGGTCTCCTTGATGGTCAGCTCGAGGTCGTGCGGCTCCGCACCCGGCTGGGTCAGGTTGGTGACGTCGACGCGGTGCCCGCCGATGCGCTCGGCGGTCCAGGCAAGGGGGTAGAACCCCGCCGCGACCCGCACCTTCCCCGAGTCGTTGCCCAGCGAGCCGCACGCCGTGGTGGCAAGCAGCAGGCCGAGGACGAGCAGGAGCCGCATGAGAATGATTCTCAGGGCGATTGAGAATCATTGTCAAATGCCTCGCTGGGTCGGCACTCCTCGACACGTGGCCGGCGCGAGTCCCGGCCCGTCGAAACTCCGAAAACGCAAGGCGCAGCCCTCGTACCTGTCTACGCTGACGGCGTGCTCCAGGTGCGCAGGCTCGGAGTGGGCCGGTGAAGTACGCGAACTACCGAGCCGCCTGGATCCCGGTCCCGCCACTCCTCGCCCTGGCGGTGACGGCGCTCCTGCGCCTGGACCCCGGGGTCGAGGCGCTGCTCCTGCTGGCGACGCTCATCGCCCTCGGCATGGCGACGTTCATCGCACTGTCGCCCGGGGTGGTCATCGACGGCACCCGGCTGGTGGTGTCGGGGCGCGAGGACTGCAGTCGGCGGCCGGGAGGCGGCGTCGACCTCGCCAACCTCACCCGGGTGCGCTCGGTGAGCTACCAGGCTGGTCGGGTCTCCGGACGTGGCCTGGCGGTGTTCCGCAACCAGTTGCTGCTCGAGGACGCCGAGGGCGGGCAGGCGATGTTCTGGGCGTGGGGCTGGACCCCGAAGGCGCCGCTGCAGGAGGCCCTGCGCCGCGCCGTGACGTCCAACCGGGCCCGGATGGACCTGATGTCCTACTGGCGGCTGGGGTTCAGGAACGACAAAGGTGCGCGGATCAGCCCACTGCGACGGTTCATCTGAGGCTGGCTAGGGTCGCGGTGTGATCGTCGTCAACCGGTTCCGTGTCCCCGAGGTCGACGCCGAGGCGTTCCGCGCCGACGTCGAGCTCGCCCACTCGACGCTGGCCCGGGGGAAGGGCTACGTGGGCGGAACCGTCGGACGCAACGTCGACGACCCCACCCTGTGGGTGCTGAGCACCACCTGGGAGAACGTCGGGTCCTACCGACGCGCCCTGTCGTCGTACGACGTGAAGCTGCACGCCGTGGCCGTGCTGAGCCGGGCGATCGAGGAGCCCAGTGCCTTCGAGGTGGTCGAGCCCGAGACCGTGCTCAATACCGGGTCGCCTCGGTCGTTAGGCTGAAGCCTCCGACCGCCCGAACCGACCGGCAGCCAGCCGGCCATCCTGAGGAGCACACCGCTGTGGCCAAGCCGCCCGCCTCGACCCTCGACCACGTCGTCTCCCTCTGCAAGCGCCGGGGCTTCGTCTACCCCTGCGGCGAGATCTACGGCGGCACCCGGTCGGCGTGGGACTACGGCCCGCTCGGCGTCGAGCTGAAGGAGAACATCAAGCGCCAGTGGTGGCGCTCGATGGTCACGCCCGTGAGGACGTCGTCGGCCTCGACTCCAGCGTGATCCTGCCGACGAGGACCTGGGAGGCCAGCGGCCACCTGAGCACCTTCAGCGACCCGCTGACCGAGTGCCAGTCCTGCCACAAGCGCTTCCGCGAGGACCACCTGCAGGAGGACTACGCGACGAAGAAGGGCATCGAGGACCCCGACACGGTCGACATCAACGAGTCGGTGGCCTGCCCCAACTGCGGCACCCGCGGCGCGTGGACCCCTCCGCGCGAGTTCAACATGATGCTGAAGACCTACCTCGGCGTCATCGAGGACGAGTCCGGCCTGCACTACCTGCGTCCCGAGACCGCGCAGGGCATCTTCCTGAACTTCCAGAACGTCGTGACGTCGAGCCGCAAGAAGCCGCCGTTCGGCATCGCCCAGATGGGCAAGAGCTTCCGCAACGAGATCACGCCCGGCAACTTCATCTTCCGCACCCGCGAGTTCGAGCAGATGGAGATGGAGTACTTCGTCAAGCCCGGCGAGGACGAGGAGCTGCACCAGTACTGGATCGACGAGCGGACCCGCTGGTACACCGACCTCGGCATCAGCCCGGACAACCTGCGCCACTACGAGCACCCGAAGGAGAAGCTCAGCCACTACGCCAAGCGCACCGTGGACATCGAGTTCCGCTTCGGCTTCTCCGGCCGTGACTTCGAGGAGCTCGAGGGCATCGCCAACCGCACGGACTACGACCTGACCCAGCACAGCAAGTTCTCCGGCCAGGACCTGTCCTACTTCGACCAGGCGGCCAACGAGCGCTACGTCCCGTACGTCATCGAGCCGGCCGCGGGCCTGACCCGCTCGCTGATGGCCTTCCTCATCGACTCCTACACCGAGGACGAGGCCCCCAACACCAAGGGCGGCGTCGACAAGCGCACGGTGCTCAAGCTCGACCCGCGGCTCGCGCCCGTCAAGGTCGCGGTGCTGCCGCTCAGCCGCAACGCCGACCTCTCGCCCAAGGCCCGCGACCTGGCCACCGAGCTGCGCCGCAACTGGAACGTCGAGTTCGACGACTCCGGCGCGATCGGCCGCCGCTACCGCCGCCAGGACGAGATCGGTACGCCGTACTGCGTCACCGTCGACTTCGACACCCTCGACGACCACGCGGTCACGGTGCGCGAGCGCGACACCATGAAGCAGGAGCGGATCGGCCTCGACTCGATCACGTCCTACTTCGCCGAGCGTTTCGTCGGCTGCTGAGGGGCGCGGACAATGCACACTCCGGTCATGCGCTCCCGTCACGCCGCCACCGCCCTGCTCGCACCGGCGCTGGTGGCCGTCCTGACCCTCGCGGGCTGCTCCGGCGGCGACACCTCCAAGGACCCGTCGGCCGGCTCGGGGTCCTCCTCGGCCTCGGGCTCCGACACGCCCTCGAGCTCCGGTTCGACGACCGCGAAGCCCTACCTGCCGGTCCCGGACGGGGTCGAGCTCACCGACCAGGGCAGCACGCTCAAGGTCGGCGACCACGCCGTCGTCGCCTACGAGCCGCGCCAGAAGCAGGTCGGCGTGCTGGACATCAAGGTCACCGGGCTCGAGAAGACCACCTTCGCCAAGTCCTTCCAGGGCTGGCAGCTCGACAAGGCGACGCTGTCCACGACGCCCTACTTCGTGCACGCGTCGGTCAAGAACGTCGGCCGGACCGACCTCGGCGGCCGGTCGGTGCCGCTCTACATCGTCGACGGCCACAACACCCTGATCGAGGCGTCGACGTTCGCCAGCACCTTCAAGCCGTGCCCGAGCCAGCCGTTCCCGGCCAAGTTCAAGCACGGCGACCGGGTGAAGTCGTGCCTGGTCTACCTCTCGCCCAAGCACGGCGACCTGACCGCCGTCAGCTTCCGTCCCACCCAGGACTTCAACCCGATCACCTGGACCGGCAAGCTCACGACGGTCGGCGCGGAGCCGACGAAGAAGGGCGCCAAGGCAAGCCAGTCCCCGAAGGCGAAGAAGTCCTCGAAGGGCTGACCAGGCCGGTCCCCGGGGCGTGAGCCGAGCGGGCCGGTGCCCCCGAATTTTGGGCTCCGGTGCGGGGCGTCCGACAATGTGCGCATGCCCCGCACGCTGCCGACCTCGCTGACCCTCGGGTCGCTGGTGGTCGACACCCCGGTGGTGCTGGCGCCGATGGCCGGCATCACCAACGCGGCGTACCGCCGCCTGTGTGCCGAGCAGGGTGCCGGACTGTACGTCTGCGAGATGATCACCTCCCGCGGCCTGGTCGAGGGGGACCAGCACACCCGGGACATGCTGGTCTTCGACGAGCTCGAGACGGTCCGCTCGGTGCAGCTCTACGGCACCGACCCCGTCTACGTCGGCAAGGCCGCGGAGATCCTCTGTGCCGAGTACGGCGTCGCCCACATCGACCTCAACTTCGGCTGCCCGGTCCCCAAGGTGACCCGCAAGGGTGGTGGGGGAGCGCTGCCGTGGAAGCGCGTCCTGCTGGGCCAGATCCTCGAGGCCGCCGTCGCCGCTGCCGCGCCGTACGACGTGCCCGTCACCATGAAGACCCGCAAGGGCATCGACGAGGACCACCTGACCTACCTCGACGCCGGCCGGATCGCCCAGGAGTCCGGCGTCGCCGCGATCGCCCTGCACGGCCGTACCGTCGCGCAGGCCTACTCCGGCGAGGCCGACTGGGACGCCATCGCGCGGCTGGTCGACCACGTCGACATCCCGGTGCTGGGCAACGGTGACATCTGGGAGGCCGGCGACGCGCTGCGGATGGTGGAGCAGACCGGGGCCGCCGGAGTCGTGGTCGGGCGCGGCTGCCTGGGCCGCCCGTGGCTCTTCCGCGACCTGGCCGCCGCGTTCGCCGGCGAGCAGGTGGCGACCCTTCCCACGCTGGGCGAGGTCACGGGCATGATGCGCCGCCACGCCGAGCTGCTGAGCCGCCACATGGGTGAGGTGCGGGGCTGCAAGGAGTTCCGCAAGCACGTGTCGTGGTACCTCAAGGGCTTCGCCGCCGGCGGGGAGCTGCGCCGCTCGCTCGGCCTCGTCGACAGCCTCGCCGCCCTGGACGCGCTGCTCGCCGAGCTGGACCCCACCGAGCCCTTCCCGACCGCCGAGCTCGGCACGCCGCGCGGGCGCCAGGGCTCGCCCCGCAACCGGGTCGTGCTGCCCGAGGGCTGGCTCGACGACACCGACGGCAGCGACTGCGGGCTCCAGGAGGACGCGGGCGAGGCCACCGGCGGCTGACGAGCGTCGGCATCCCCCAGATGGGGGGTAGTAGCGCTCGTCGGGTAGCCCATCTGTGCTTCACTCGACACCCGCCGCCGGCTCGCGACCCGATCCGGGCGGTGGTCTCGGGCGGCCCCCTGTCAGCAACCCCAAAGGAATCATCGCTGTGGCCCACAGCCACAAGCGGGAGACCCCTGCCCGCCGCAAGCTCAAGTCTGCCCTCGTGGCCGGCCCCCTCACCGTCCTGGCGACAGGCACCGCCATCACCGTCGGCGCGATCGCGACCCACCTGGGATCGGTCCACCACGATGCGATCAGCTCGCAGGGCGCCACCACCCAGGTGTCCCGCAGCTCCGACGTCGTATCGCGCTCGGAGTCGCGCCTGGCCCAGGTGCGTGGCGAGCGCTACCTCGAGCAGCTGAAGAAGGCCGACGACGCGCGGCAGACCCAGCAGGCGATCCGCCACGCCCACGAGCACCTGTGGACCACGGCGCCGCTCAACCTGTGGACCGGGCCGGAGACGAACGCGAACCAGGTCGGGCTGGTCGACGAGGGCACCAAGGTCCTGACCACCGGACGGCGGTCCGGCGACCGCGCCGAGCTGGTCGTGGACGGCAACGCGCGCTGGGTCACCGCGGCGTACCTCTCCGTAGACCGGCCGCGCCCTCCCAAGCCGCCGAAGCCGCCGAAGTCGCCGAGCACACCCGCGGCCTCGCCCTCCGACACCCCGTCTTCGACGCCGACGCAGACACCCTCGACGACGCCGTCCACCACCGGCCTGTCGACCGCGCCGTGCCCCGACGGCAGCGTCGAGAACGGGCTGACCTCCGAGGCCGTCCTGGTCTACCGCGCGGTGTGCCACGCCTTCCCGCAGATCCAGACCTACCTCGGTTGGGACGCGCACGGTGAGCACGCCTCGGGCAAGGCGATCGACATCATGACCAGCGACAAGGCGCTCGGCGACCAGATCGCGGCCTTCCTCCAGTCGCACGCCTCCGAGCTCGACCTCTACGACGTCATCTGGTGGGACCGGATCTGGACGCCGGTGCGGGCCTCGGAGGGCTGGCGCGACTACGGCGACCACGGCTCGCCCACCGCCAACCACATGGACCACGTACACGTCTCGACCAACGGCTGAGCCGGCGACGCGCCGGAGGGTGACCGGAAACACGTACCCCGAACGAGGGGGGCGATTTGCGATCGCGTAGTCCGTCTGTGCTTCACTCGTGGATCCGTTGCCGTCTCGTCACCAACGATTTCGGTGGCGTTCTCGGACCACCCCCCGTCAGCAACAGCAAAGGATCAGCGCTGTGGCCAACAGCCACAAGCGGGACACCGATGCCCGCCGCAAGCCCAAAGCCGCCCTCGTTGCGGGCCCCCTGGCCCTCCTGGCCACCGGGACCGCCGTGACGCTCGGCGTCCTCACCCAGGACCCGACCTCGACCGACACCCTCGTGTCGCAGGGCGCCACCACCGACATCTCGCAGGTCCGTGAGCCGGTCGTCTCCCGGTCGGACTCGCGCCTCGCCTCGGTGCGCGGCGAGCGGGTCATCCTGCAGATGCAGGACGCCTACGACGCCCGCAAGACCAAGCAGGCGATCGAGAACGCCCACATCCACGTGTGGACCACCGCCCCGCTCAACCTGTGGACCACGCCGGACGGCGACGCGAAGAAGGTCGGCCTGGTCGACACGGGCAAGAAGGTGCTCATCACCGGGCGCCGTACCAGCGACCGCGCCGAGCTCGTCGTGGACGGCAAGTCCCGCTGGGTGTCCGCGGGCTACTTCACCGAGGACAAGCCGGTCGCGCAGAAGGTCTCCACGACCACCTCGGCCCGCACCGCGGCCCCGACGACGGCCGGCCTGTCGACCGCGCCGTGCCCCGACGGCAGCGTCGAGAACGGGCTGACCTCCGAAGCCGTCCTGGTCTACCGCGCGGTTTGCCACGCGTTCCCGCAGATCACCACGTACGGCGGTTGGGACGCGCACGGTGAGCACGCCTCGGGCAAGGCGATCGACATCATGACCAGCGACAAGGCGCTCGGCGACCAGATCGCGGCCTTCCTCCAGTCGCACGCCTCCGAGCTCGACCTCTACGACGTCATCTGGTGGGACCGGATCTGGACGCCGGAGCGCGCCTCCGAGGGCTGGCGTGACTACGGCGACCAGGGCTCGCCCACCGCCAACCACATGGACCACGTGCACGTCTCGACCAACGGGTGAGGTGTCGGCGCGGCTGAGTAGGGTCTCTCGCGATGAACTCCCTGGACCTCTACGACGCCGCCTCGCGCGAGCGCCTCGTCGACGAGCCGCCCAAGCGGGTGGACGCGCCCGAGCGCACGCCGTTCGAGCGTGACCGCGCCCGGGTGGTGCACGCGGCGGCCTCGCGCCGCCTCGCCGCCAAGACCCAGGTGGTCGGGCCGCAGAGCGACGACTTCACCCGCAACCGGCTGACCCACAGCCTCGAGGTGGCCCAGGTGGCCCGGGACATCTCCCGGGCGCTCGGCACCCACCCCGACATCGCGGAGACCGCGGCGCTGGCCCACGACCTGGGCCACCCGCCGTTCGGTCACAACGGCGAGCGGGTGCTGGCCGAGCTGAGCGAGGGCTGCGGCGGCTTCGAGGGCAACGCCCAGACGCTGCGGCTGCTGACCCGGCTGGAGGCGAAGACCTTCGACGGCGACGGCCGGTCCGTCGGGCTCAACCTGACCCGGGCCACCCTCGACGCCTGCACCAAGTACCCCTGGCCCCGCGCCCACGCGGAGGGTCCGACCGGGGTCCACGCCGACGGGCAGCCGCGGGTGGTGCGTAAGTTCGGCGTCTACGACGACGACAAGCCGGTGTTCGAGTGGCTGCGCGCCGGCGTCGACGGCACCCGCCGGTGCCTCGAGGCGCAGGTGATGGACCTCGCCGACGACGTCGCCTACTCCGTGCACGACATCGAGGACGGCGTGGTCGCCGGCCGCATCGACCTCACCACGCTCGACCGGGACGCGGTCTGGGAGACGGTGCGCGACTGGTACCTCCCCGACGCCTCCGACGACGACCTCGACGGCGCGCTGGCCGGCCTGCGGGAGCAGGGGAGCTGGCCGACCACGCCGTACGACGGTCCCGCCGCGGTGTGGCCGCGTTGAAGAACCTCACCAGCGCGACCTGATCGGGCGCTTCTGCGGGGCCGTCCAGCACGCCACGTTCGCGCACTCCGAGGGCCCCTTCGCCCGCTACGCCGCCGATCTCGTCGTCCCCGAGCGGACCCGGCTGGAGATGGCGGTGCTCAAGGGCGTCGCGGCCCGCTACGTGATGCAGGCCGACGACCGGGTCGCGATCATGGTGCGCCAGCGCGAGCTGGTGGCCGAGCTGGTCGCCCTGCTCGCCCACCGCGGCCCGGACGCCCTCGAGCGCCCCTTCGCCGACGACTGGCACGCCGCGGCCGACGACACCGCCCGGCTGCGGGTCGTCATCGACCAGGTCGCCTCGCTCACCGACGCCAGCGCCGTCGCCTGGCACGAGCGGCTGCGCACGCGTCGGTAGGCTCCGCGGGATGACCGACTCGCTCGTCTGGCTGCCGTTCGACCCCGACCTGCTCGGCGACCCGCCGGCGGGGCTGCGCTACGAGGTGGTCGACCCGACCGAGCACGTGCCCGACAGCGTGGCCGAGGTCGAGTTCTACGTGCCGCCGTACCAGGTCGGTCCTCGCGTCGGCGAGGTGCTGCCCCGCATGACCGGCCTCCGGGTCGTCCAGACGATGACCGCCGGCGTCGACAACGTCCGCGCCCACATCCCGCCCGGGGTCACCCTCTGCAACGGCCGGGGCATCCACGACACGTCGACCGCCGAGCTCGCGCTGACGTTGATCCTCTCCTCCCTGCGCGGCATCCCCGACTTCGTCCGTGCCCAGGACCGCGCGTCGTGGGAGCCGCAGTGGCGACCGGCGCTGGCGGACCGGCGGGTGCTGCTGGTCGGGTACGGCGCGATCGGCGAGGCCGTCGAGGCCAGGCTGCGGCCCTTCGAGGTCGAGGTCGTGCGGGTGGCGCGCACCGCGCGCGACGGTGTGCACCCCATCTCGGCGCTGCCCGACCTGCTGCCCGTGGCCGACGTGGTGGTCCTGGTGGTGCCGCTCACCGACGCGACCCGCGGCCTCGTCGACGCCGACTTCCTGGCCCGGATGAAGGACGACGCGCTGCTGGTCAACGTGGCCCGGGGTGCCGTAGTGGACACCGACGCGCTGGTCGCCGCGCTGGCGTCGGGGCGGATCCACGCCGCCATCGACGTGGCCGAGCCCGAGCCGATGCCGGCCGACCACCCGCTCTGGCGGGCGCCGAACCTGCTGGTCTCCCCGCACGTCGGCGGGGCCAGCAGCGCCATGTGGCCGCGAGCCCACCGGCTGGTCCGCGACCAGCTGCACCGGTACGCCGCGGGGGAGCCGCTGGCCAACGTGATGTCGGGGGAGTACTGACCTTGTGGAGCCCCGCCCCGGCGCTCGACCCGCGCCCGTAGACTCCGCACGTGGCCGGCCGGATTCGCGAGGAGAGCATCGCCGAGGTGCGCGAGAAGGCGCGCATCGACGAGGTCGTCTCCTCCTACGTCACCCTGCGCAACGCGGGTGGCGGGTCCCAGAAGGGCCTGTGCCCCTTCCACGACGAGAAGTCCCCGTCCTTCCACGTGACGCCGGCCCGCCAGTTCTGGCACTGCTTCGGCTGCGGCGAGGGCGGCGACGTCATCAACTTCCTGATGAAGATCGACGGGCTGACGTTCGTCGAGTCCGTGGAGCGGCTCGCGGACAAGTACGGCGTGCAGCTGCGCCGCGAGGAGGGTGACGTCCGCGAGGACCGTCCCAAGGGGCCCTCTCGCCAACGGCTGATCGAGGCCCACCGCGAGGCCCAGGAGTTCTACGCCGGCCACCTGGCCACGCCCGACGCCCTGGTGGCGCGGCAGTTCCTCTCCGACCGCGGCTTCGACCAGGCGGCTGCCGAGCAGTTCGGGATCGGTTTCTCCCCCCGCGAGGGTGAGGCGCTCTTCAAGCACCTGCGGGCCAAGGCCTTCAGCCAGGAGGAGCTCGTCGTCGGGGGACTGGTGGCCGTGGGCCGCTCGGCGTACGACCGCTTCCGGGGTCGGCTGATGTGGCCGATCCGCGACGCCACCGGCGACACCATCGGCTTCGGCGCCCGCCGGATCTTCGACGACGACCGGATCGAGGCGAAGTACCTCAACACCTCCGAGACGCCGATCTACAAGAAGAGCCAGGTGCTCTACGGCATCGACCTGGCCCGGCGCGAGATCGCCAGGTCCTCGCAGGCCGTGATCGTCGAGGGCTACACCGACGTGATGGCCTGCCACCTCTCCGGGGTCGGGACGGCGGTGGCCACCTGCGGCACCGCCTTCGGCGACGAGCACTCCCGGGTGCTGCGGCGCTTCCTCAACGACCACGAGGAGTTCCGCGGCGAGGTCATCTTCACGTTCGACGGCGACGCCGCCGGCCAGAAGGCCGCGCTGCGCGCCTTCGGTGGCGACCAGAACTTCGTCTCACAGACCTACGTCGCGGTGGAGCCGTCCGGGATGGACCCGTGCGACCTGCGGATCAAGAGCGGCGACGCGGCCGTGCGCGAGCTGGTCGCCCGCCGGGTGCCGCTCTACCGCTTCGTGCTGTCCAACGTGGTTGCGAAGTACGACCTCGACCGTGCCGACAGCCGCATCGACGCGCTGCGCGAGGCCGCCCGGCTGGTCTCGAGCATCCGGGACAAGTCCAAGGTCGACGCCTTCTCCCGCGAGCTCGCCGGGATGATCGGTGTCGATGTCGACGAGGCCCGGGCCGAGGTCCGCCGAGCTGCGAACCGTCCCGCGTCGCGCCAGGACCAGCGGCAGACGACGCGCAACCCGGAAGAGCCCGTGTCGGCCGCGCCGCGCAACCCGGTCCCCGACCTGCGGGACCCCCGCTTCAAGCTGGAGCGAGAGACCCTGAAGCTCGTCCTCCAGCACCGATGACGATCGGCCGGATCACCGGCGACGTCGGCCCCAACGACTTCACCCACCCGACCTACCGTGCCGTGTGGGAGCTGGTCGCGGCCGCGGGCGGACCGGGTGCGGGCGCGGGGGACCCGGGCTGGGCGACCAAGCTGCGCGACGCCGCCACCGACCCGGCGGCCTCCTCGGCGATCAGCGCGCTCGCGGTCGAGCCGATCCTGACCGCCAAGGAGCCGGACGCGTCGTACGTCGCGCTCCACGTCTTCCGCCTGCTCGAGCTGACCACGATGCGCCGGATCGCCGAGCTGAAGTCCCGGCTGCAGCGCACCAACCCGGTCGAGCACGCCACCGACTACAACCGGATGTTCGGGGAGCTCGCGGCGCTCGAGTCGCACCGGCGCAACCTGCGCGAGCGCACCGTGGGAGTCCAGTGAGGCTGCGTCCGTCCGGTGCGGGACGTCCCCGCCCACCGATCCGGGTTGCGGCCGGGGAGCGGGTCCTGGCGTGGGCCGTGGCCAATGCCGGGGAGGCGACCGAGGGCGTCGTCGCCGGCACCCGCGACGCGCTGTACGTCGGCCCGACCCGGGTCGCCTGGGAGCTCGTCGAGGCCGCCGACTGGGACCGGGACACCTCGGTGCTGCGGGTCCGCGAGGTCGGCAGCTGGGGCGAGCGCCGCCCCGAGCACCTGCTCACGATCGAGGAGCCGGGCCGGTTGCTGGAGCTGGTGCGGGAGCGGGTCACCGCGAGCGTCGTCCTGCAGCGACACGTGCCGATCGAGGGACGCCGCGGGCTGCGCGTGATCGCCCGCCGGGCACCCCGCGGGGACCGGCCGATCACCTGGGTCTACGAGTACGACGCCGGCATCGACCCCTCGGACCCGGAGGTGCAGCGGGTGGCCGACGAGGCGCTCGCGGCCGCCCGGGGCGAGGTCGGCGAGGTCTGAGCACCGACCGGCGAGCCCGATTTCCAGCTCCGCGGGAGACCTTGCTAATGTGTGCGCGCTGCACCGATCCCCTGTAGCTCAACTGGCAGAGCATTCGGCTGTTAACCGGAGGGTTGTTGGTTCGAGTCCAACCGGGGGAGCCAGCGAGAACGGGCCCGTCTCATCGCGAGACGGGCCCGTTCTGCATGTCCGGGGTCGTTCAGAGCCGGCAGCGGTTGGTCTCGTCGTACGACGCCGGCTCACGCGGGATGGTGGCGCTGTGCGGGGGCCGCCGCGACGACTCGACCCAGTCGGTGAGTCGCACGAAGGCTCGGCGGGCGCAGGGGAGGATCGGCCGGACCCGGTCGCCGTACTCGCCGTTCAGGCCGTCGACGTGGGTGCCGCCGACGATCCGGTAGTAGCGGTGCAGGCCGGTGCGGCCGTGGTGGCGGATCTCCCGGCGGTAGACGTCGGAGTCGGTGCGGATCGGCAGCAGCGCGTCGATGGTGCCGTGCAGGGTGATCATCGGCCGCTTGATGTCGCCGGTCAGCGCGACCTTCGCCAGCGCCTGGTGCGCCTGGGGACGCTGCCCGTAGTGGTAGTCGGCGTCGCAGTCGGGGGTCCCCGCTCTGGCAGAAGGGCGTGCCGGCCTCCTGCGCACCGTCGTACGACGGGTCGAGCTCCTCGCGGTAGAGCCGCTGGGTGAGGTCCCAGTAGACCGAGTAGTGGTAGTCCCAGGTGAACTCGGAGCCGCGCGCGAAGCCGGCGCGGATCATCCGCCGGTGGGCGGCCCTGTCGCCGGTCGCCTGGTACTTCGGGTAGTTGCGCAGCGCGACCGGCAGGTAGGTGAGCAGGTTGGGCGCCTTCGCCTGGTAGAGCGTGCCCCCCAGTCGACGCCGCCGTCGTAGAGGCCGGGCCGGTTCTCCAGCTGCCAGCGGACCAGGTAGCCGCCGTTGGAGATGCCGAAGAGGTAGGTGCGGGCGGGGACGCGGCCGTACCGCTGCGCCACGACCTGCCTGGTGGCCCGGGTCAGCTGGGTGACGCGGTGGTTCCACTCGGCGATCGCGTCGCCGGGCTCCTTGCCGTCCTTGTAGAACGAGCTGCCGTCGTTGCCCTTGTCGGTCATCGCGTAGGCGTAGCCGTGGGCGAGCAGCCAGTCGCTGAACAGGAAGTCACCGGCGTACTGGGTGCGGGTGCCGGGCGCACCGCTGACGACGAGTCGGCCGTTCCAGTGGTCGGGCAGCCGCACCACGAACTGCGAGTCGTGGTTCCACCCGTGGTGGGTGTTGCTGGTCGAGGTGTCGGGGAAGTAGCCGTCGACCTGGATCCCGGGCACCCCGCTGGGGTTGTGGGTGCCGGGCGCGTTGAGGCCGGCCCAGTCGGACGCGTCGGTGTGGTTGGTGGCCACGGTCGACGCGGTGGTCAGGTCGTCGAGGCAGTCGACCCGCTGCACCGGGGCACCGGGTACGTCGATCCGCGACTGGTGGACGCAGTGGCCGCCGCCCCGGGTCGGTGCCGGTGCGGCCCCCGACGGGGACGGTGCCACGGCGAGGGAGCCGAGCAGCGAGGTGAGCAGGACGAGGCCGGTCGTTCTTCCACGAGACATGGAGCCACCCTCGGCCGTGGTGGGCGTCACGGTCCATGTGGTCGTGGGCCACATCGGTGAGCCCGGATTGTGGCGGCCAGCCATGCGCGCCGAGGCCCCTGCGCGTTCTCCCACGCGGATGAGGTTCGTGACCTAGCCTTCCGGAGGCAGCCCGGGTCGGTTGCACGGGGGAGCAGTCGATGACGTTTCGCAGCACTGTGCGCCGCTGGTGCCTGCTGGTGACGACGCTCGCCGTCGTGCTCGTCGCGACGCCGCAGGCCGCGGGCGCCGGGACCGGTGACGGAGTGATCCGGCACGTCCACTCCTCGGGCCGGTTCGACGTGCCGCGGCGCCTGTTGGAGAAGGACCTCGACCGGTTCATGGCCGACTCCGACCTCGTGACCATGACCGAGGTCCACAACACCAGTCGCGCCTCGGCGCTCGAGGAGACCGGCTGGCAGCGGTTCTGGCGGTCCGGTGCCCACCGCGGCGAGTGCGGCATGAGCTGGCGGACCTCACGCTGGACGCTGGTCACCGGTGCGACGGCAAGGCTCACCCGCAAGACCTTCCGCACGGCCGGAAACGACAAGCGGAAGTCGGTCGGCTTCGCGGCCACCGTGGTGCTGCGCAGCGTGGCCTCCGGACGCACCGTCCTGGTGTCGGTCGCCCACATGCCCTCCAACGTCGAGCGGGCCGACGGCCGCGGCTGGTCGCACGACGCGCGGGACCGGGTGGCGGCGTACAAGGACGCCATCGCGGGGTGGAAGCGGCACGTCCGCGCGATGGTCGGGCAGCAGGCGCCCGACGTCGTCCTGGTGACCGGTGACTGGAACCTCGACCTCAAGCGGTCGTGGGTACGCCGCTGGCTGCGGGGCAAGTGGGACGACCTCGGCATCACGGACCTGGACTGGAAGGCGCCCTTCCCCCGTGGGGGGACGCTGGACGACCACCGGTACGGCCGGACCAGGAAGCGGCTGATCGACGCGACCCTGATGTCCGGGGCCTCCTACTCGTGGGCGGGGCACCTGCAGCACGACATCGCGTCCTCGGACCACAACCCCTACCGGGAGACCATCGCGCTCCCGTGAGCGGGCCGTGCGCCTACTCGCCCCAGCCCATGGGGAACACCTCGACGGTGGCTGCGAAGGCCACGCCGAGCCGTTGGCCGGATTGCCGGCCGAACCCCTCGAGGAACTCCCGCGGGTCGAAGTCCTTCCAGCCGAGGCCGTCGATGTAGGCCCGGTGAGCCTCGAGCGAGGCGACGCCGGCGTCGAAGGTGTCGGTGGTGTCGACGCCGTGGGTGGCGTTCGGGGAGCCGAACGCCCACACCGCCCGCACCCCGCCCCACGGCTCGAGCCCGTCGGTGAGCTGGTCGTTGAAGACCCACCGGTTGCCGGCGTCGCGGACCGCGTCGACCACGGCCCGGCCGACGGCGATGTGGTCGGCCTGGTTGAGGTTCCGCCCGCCCCAGGTGTCGCGGAAGTTGCCGGTGACGACGATGTCGGGACGGTGCCGCCTCACCACCTGGGCGATCGCGCGACGCAGCGGCACGCCGTACTCCAGGACGCCGTCGGGCAGCCCGAGGAACTCCACGACCGGCACCCCCACGACGCGCGCGGACTCGACCTGCTCGGCCTCACGCACCCGGCGGCACTCCTCGGGCTCCATCCCGTCGATGCCCGCCTCCCCGCTGGTCACCATGCAGTAGACGACCTCCTTGCCCTGGCCGGTCCAGCGGGCGATCGCCGCCGCCGCGCCGAACTCCATGTCGTCGGGGTGCGCGACCACGCACAGCGCGCGCTCCCAGTCCTCTGGCAGCGTCTCGAGCGGTTCGGGGTGAGGCATGTCGGTCATGACCAGAGCATGCACCCGGAAGGCGTTTGCGGGACAGGTCCCCGGAGGAGTTGGCTGGTCGCCATGCCCGTGCCCAGTCGCTTCGCCGGCCTGGACCGGCTGCCGTCCACCAGCGACCGCTGGCGCGGCGCGGGCTTCAGGGCCGAGCTGTCCGAGTGGATCAGCGGCGTCGTGGGGGCTCCGGCCCACCTCGAGCCGGTGAAGATCCGTCCCTGGGCGTGCGTGTGGCGGGCCGAGACGTCCGAGGGCGTGCACTTCGCCAAGCAGAACTGCCCGGCACAGGCCTACGAAGCGGCCCTGCTGGTCGAGCTGAACGCGCTGGCGCCCCACCACGTCGTCCCGCTCACCGCGGTGGACCTCGACCGCGGGCTGCTCCTCACGCCGGACCAGGGACCGGTGCTGGGGGAGTCGTCGCACGACGTCGACGCCTGGTGCCGGGTCGTGCAGGCCGGCGCGCAGCTCCAGCGCGAGGTCGCGCCGTACGCCGACCGGCTCGCCGCCGCGGGGCTGACCACGCTGGGGCCGGGTGACGCGGTGGCGTACGTCGAGCAGCTGCTCGCGGCGTTCGAGGAGCTGCCGCCCGACGACCGGCGGACGATGCCGGGGAAGGACCGGAGCGCCGTCCGGGCGGGGCTGGCCTCGGTGGCGGGGTGGGCGGCCGAGGTGGGTGCGCTCGGGCTGCCGGTCACGCTGGTCCACAACGACCTGCACGGCAACAACGTCTTCGACATCGACGGCGAGCTGCGGTTCTTCGACTTCGGCGACGCGATGCTGATGGAGCCGCTGGCGGCGCTGCTGATCCCGCTGGAGCTGCTCGCGTTCCGGCTGGACGCCCGCCCTGACGACCCGCGGCTGCGTCGCGTGGCCGACGCGGCCCTGGAGGTGTGGAGCGACCTGGCGCCCCCGGCCGAGCTGCGCGCCGCACTTCCGGCCGCGCTCCGGCTCGCCCGCCTCGGGCGGACCGAGACCTGGGTGCGCTGCACGGCGGCGCTGAACGACGCCGAGCTCGACGAGTGGGGCGGCGCGGCGGCCCGGTCGCTGGCCACCCTCCGTCGGGAAGCACCCGTGCGATTGGGGGGCACCTCCTAGCGTGGCAGCCATGACCTACCGACTGAGCCGCCTCATGTCCGCCGCCACCGCCTCCTACGGCGCCTTCGCCCTGGCCCGCCCCGGCCACCTGCCCGACGCGTTGCAGGCCGACAAGGAGGACCGCCCCGGGCTCGAGCTGCTGGCCGAGACCTACGGGGTGCGCGACCTGGCGATCAGCTCGCTCGGGATGTTCGCGCGCTCGGAGCGGACCGTGCGGGCGGCGATGATCCTGCGGATCGCGATGGACCTCGGCGACGCGGCGCTGCTGTCGACCAAGACCGACGACGAGGTCCGTCAGAAGGTCCTGGCGGTGACCCTGGGCTGGGCCGGGCTCAACACCCTCGCGCTCGTCATCGACTCGGCGCGCGCTCGGCGCTGACCGGCGGCGGGGTCGTGCCCACGACGCGCCACCAGCAGTCGGGGTCGAGCGGCGCGAAGCCGACCGCCCGGAGCGGGTCGGCCAGGAGCTCGTCGCGGCGCAGGCCGGCCAGCACCCGGAAGTCGATCGACCCCGGCTCGCTGACCAGGGCCAGCACCCGCCACAGCGAGCGGGCGTAGGTGTCCGCGAGCTGCGGTCCGTCCCACTCGTAGAGGCCGCGGTAGACGCCGTGCTCGTCGCGGGCCAGCCACAGCTTGGAGACCAGGCCCGGGAAGGCGACGAAGAACGGCGTGTGCAGCACGCTCTCGTGCTCGAACGCCGTGTGCCCGAGTCCGCGGACCCAGCGCAGGCGGAAGGCCACGACCAGCACGCTGGGATCGCTGGGCGCCGGACGGTCGACCCGGGTCTCGCGGTAGACCCGGCCCTGCGTCCCGTCGGCGAACCGGATGGTGCGGCCGACGTGCTCCGTGGGCTGCCAGACCCGGCGCCGCGCGAGCAGGATCGGTGTCGTCAGCACGCAGCGCGCCACGGACGGCCACGCGACTTCCGGCGGCAGCGGGCCCGGCGCCAGCGGCACCGGGCCGTGCCGAGGGCGCGCGGACGCGGGCTGGGGCACGGCGGGCGGGTTCATCCCTCCGATCCCATGCCCTGCCCGACCACGCGAACAGGGCCGTTGGTCCCCGGCGGCGGCCGGTGACCAGGTCCGGTCAGCCGACTCGGTCGATGAGGGCCATCGCGTCGTGCGGGGCGTACCCCTTGGCGTCGTTGTCGAAGTAGACGAACACGTCATCCTCGCGAGCCCAGTCCCGGCACCGCGCGGCCCAGGCGTCGAGTGCTGCGGGGGTGTAGCCGCTGGCGTAGAGCTCCTTGTCCCCGTGCAGGCGGACGTAGCGGAAGTCGCTGGTGTCCTCCTCGACCTTGGGCCAGCGGCCGGCGGTGTCGGCCAGCACGCAGGCGATCCCGTGCTCGCGCAGCAGGGCGGTCGCGTCGGGGGTGCGGAAGGTCGCGCTGCGGAACTCCAGGGCGTGGCGAAGCGGCCGGTCCTCCGGGGCTGCGGTGAGGGCTCGGTCCTCGGGCACCTTCGCGTCGTGCTGCCGGGCGAGCTCGGCAGCCTGGGCCGTGCTGCGGGGGAGCAGGGCGAAGAAGTCCGCCATCCGCTCCGGGTCCCAGGGCAGGTTCTCCGGCAGCTGCCACAGCAGCGGCCCCAGCTTCGGACCGAGGGCGAGCAGCCCGGAGGCGAAGAAGTTGGCCAGGGCCGTCTCCACGCCCCGGAGCTTCTTCAGGTGCGTGATGAAGCGCCCGCCCTTGACCGAGAACACGAAGTCGTCGGGCGTCTGGTCGCGCCACGCGGCGTACGACGTGGGGCGCTGGAGGGAGTAGAACGAGCCGTTGATCTCGATGGAGGTCAGGTGCGAGGCGGCGTACTCGAGCTCGCGGCGGTGGGCGAGTCCGGTCGGGTAGAAGTCGCCCCGCCAGCCGGGGTAGGTCCAGCCGGAGATCCCGACCCGGATGCGTCCCATGGCCCAGACACTAGATCGTCGGTGACCAGCGTCGTGGTGCCGTCGGCCCACACCACCAGGCCGCGGCGGCCCGGCCGGGTGCGCAGCCAGCGGGCGGCTTCCGGGCCCAGGGCGTACGCCGCGGTGGCGTCGATGTCGGCCCAGGTCAGGGTGTCGGCCACCACCGTCACCGAGGCGACCCCCTCGGGCGTGCGACCGGTGCGACCGTCGACGAGGTGGCTGCCGCGGTGGGCCGTGCCGGAAGTCGCGACCGCGCCGTTGTGGACGGGGACCACCGCGATGATCCGGGTCGGGTCGTGCGGGTCCTCGATGCCGACCCGCCACGGCTCGGCGTCGGCGTCCCGCGTCCGGCAGACCATGTCGCCGCCGGCGGAGAGGCAGAAGTCGGTGTCCTCGAGGGCGTCCAGCGCCCGGGCTGCGCGCTCGACCGCCCAGCCCTTGACCACGCCGCTGGGGTCGAGGCGGGCGCGGCCGTCGGCGCCGGCCAGGCGGATCCGGAACGCGCCGCCGGACCCGCGCTCGGCACGGTCGCCGAGCCCGAGCACCTCGAGCACCTCCGGCGGGCAGTCGGCCGGCTCGACCTCGCCACGGTCGAGCCGGGAGATGACCGAGTCCTCGCGGTAGGTGCTGAACACCCGGTCGACGTCGTGCAGCGCGGTCATCACCTCGGCCCAGGCGTCGCGCCCGGCATCGTCGTCGGCGTGCCGGCCCCGCAGCGCGAGGCTGATGGGCATCCCCATCACGTGCTCGACGTAGCGCTGGACCGGCCGGCTCACAGGCCCGCCTGGTCCAGCGCGCTCTGCAGGGACTGGACGTAGCCGGTGCTGGTCACCGTCGCGCCGCTCACCATGTCGATCTGGGCACTCTGGGCGTTCAGCGTGTTCTGCCAGGATCGGCAGCGCGTAGGAGTTGATCTGGTCGTCCTGCGGGTTGCCGCTGGGCTGCTGGAGCACCGACACGTCGGTGATGGTGCCGCCCTTGATCGTCAGCTGGACCTGGACCGGTCCCCACTGGGTCTGCGCGACGCCGCCGGTGACGGTCGTGGTCGTGGGCTGGGCGGGGGTGCCGTTGCCGCTCCCGGAGCCGGCGCTGGTGCCGGAGCCGTTGCCGCCGCCACCGCCGTTCCCGTTCCCGTTGCCGGCGGCGCCGGTCCCGGACTTGCCCGAGCCTGAGCCGCCGTTGCCGCCGTTGCCGCCGTTCCCACCCGAGCCGCCCTGGCCCGAGGTCTGGGTGGAGGCGCCGGGCTGCGCGGAGGAGGTGATCACGGTCCCCGAGGTCGTGGCCATCGAGCCGGAGGTGGAGGTGTGGTAGCCGAAGAGCAGCACCACCACGGTGATCGTGCTGAGGAACCACAGCAGGTTTCGTTTCATCGGGTCACCACCGGAAGGTCTCGACGTGGAAGTGCTCGGGCGGGAGGCCGGCGGCCTCGCAGGTGCGGCGGACGCTCTCGGTCCACTCGGCCGGCCCGCAGACGTAGACGTCGCGCTCGGCGATGTCCGGGATCCACCAGGTCAGCGCCGTGAGGTCGTCGGCGGTGCCGACCCCGGACCCGAGCCAGGAGTCGCGGGCGCGGCGCGGGCCGGGGAGGTAGAGCGTCTGGAGGCCACGCTCGTGCTCCAGGGCGGTCAGCTCGTGCTCGAAGAGCGGGTGGTCGCGGAAGCGCTGGACCAGCACCGCGTCGCCGGGCGCGTACTCGAGTCCCTCGGCCAGCGCGCGCAGCGGGGTCACCCCGACGCCGGAGCCGATCAGCGCGACCCGGTGCCGCTGGCGGGCGCGGGGGCTGAGCCGGCCGTAGGGACCCTCGACGAGGACGCGCGTGCCGGGTCGCAGGTACGCCAGGTCCGAGCTGCCGTCGCCCGCCTCCTTGACCGTGATCCGCAGGCTGCGCCCGTCCGGGGCTGCGGACAGTGAGTAGGGGTTGGCGCGGGTCCAGCCGTGCCGGCCCAGGAAGCGCCAGGTGAGGAACTGCCCCGCCTCCACCGGCAGGCGGTGCAGGCCGCGGCCGGTCACGTAGACCGACACGATGCCGGGGGCCTCGTGGACCACCGACGTCACCCGAAGCAGGTGCCGGGCGCTGCGCCAGAGCGGGAGGAGGACCCGCCACAGCAGCACCGCGGCGGCGGTGGCACCCCAGGCGGTCCACAGAACACGGTCGCCGAGCGTGAGGTCAGGAACTGCTGCCGGTCCAGAGCTGGTGGGGCAGGGCCAGCCCGACGCCGAGGTAGGCGTAGAGGTGCAGCAGGTGCCACGACTCGTAGCGCAGCCGGGACCGCGCCACCTTGACGCTGGTGACGACCACGAGCACCAGGCAGACGGTGCCGGCGGCCGCGAGCAGCATGCCCGGATAGGTGGTGGTGAGGTTCCACAGGGTCGACGGGGTCGCGCCGAGGCCGCCACCGGCGTACCCCCAGGTGATCAGGACGATGTGGGCGAGCATCAGGTTGAACGAGGTGAACCCGACGATCCGGTGCTGCCGTGCCAGCCGGTCCTGGCCGAAGGCGCGCTCCAGCAGCGGGAGGCGGGCCATCAGCAGCACCTGGACCAGCAACAGGTCGGCGGCGACCAGGCCGGTGAGGCGGCCGGTCGACGTGAGGCCGCTGGCCCAGCCACCGAGGTCCTGGATGCCGCGGTCGGCGACCCACCAGTAGGTCACCAGCAGCAGGCTCAGCCACAGCGCGGAGCCCGCGGCCGACCGGACCAGGGCGTCGACCCGCGCCCGGCGGAACCGGGGATGGCGGTGCGCCGGGACGGTCGGCGACAGGGTGCCCGAGGCCGCCGTCATGAGGCGTCGGCCACGTCGGTGCCCTCGCCCTCGCCGTCACCCGACGAGTGGCCCGAGAAACCCTGGTGCCCGTTGCTGGGGGTGACCGGTGTGGTCACCTGTCCGCTCTGCCCGCCCTGCGGGGGAGTGGGGGCACTGTTGCCGACCACGAAGCCGCCCACGAGACCCGTGACGGTCAGTCCGAGTGCGGCACCGGCCACGTTGGCCCGGTTGCGCTGCCACCGGGAGGCCCGCCGCGCCGGGGGCGCGTCGTACGGCGTCGGGGTCATGGGACGGGACCACGGAGGCAGGGTTCCCGCGCCAGCCTGCGGGCTGGCCGCCGGTTCCCATCGGGATCCGCTGCGGGGCTGCTGGTCGTTCACGGTGCCTCCTCGGTCGGTGCACCCATGGTGGCCCGCCGACCTGAGTCGGGCGGGTGCGAAACCTGTGAACTTCCTGTCAGCGCCGGGTCCACCGCGGCCCGGTCCGGAGATCTTCACCTGACAGTGCGCGGACCCGCTGGCACGATGACAGGGCTCGATCCTGGTCGCGGGCTTCGCCGGCGACGGCTTCGCCACCGCTCGCTACGTCGCCGACGGCACCCCGGACCCGGCGTACGGCGTGGGTGGGGTCCTCACGACGAAGGGACCGTGCCCGGCCGCGTCGCGGACGTCCGCCTGGACGAGGCGGGCCGGATCGTGGCTGCGGGCGAGGTCGGTCAGGCAGACAACCGGAAGTTCCTCGTCGGGCGGTACGACCTCGCCGGCGACCCGGACGCGTCGTTCGGCAACGGCGGGTGGACCACCATCAGCGACCCAACGAGGACTGGGGCGCCCTGACTGTCGCGGTCCAGCCGGACGGCAAGATCGTCGCCGGCGGCTTCGCGTTCTACGGCGACTACGAGTCCCTCGCGCTGGCGCGCCTCGACGCTGACGGGTCACCCGACCAGACCTTCGGCAGCAACGGCCTCACCAGCCACCTCGTCAGGAACGCCTTCTACGCCAAGGTGGACGGGCTCGCTGTCCAGGAGGACGGCAAGATCGTCGCCGTGGGTTGGACCGTGGACGGCTCTGACCGGTTCGCGGTCGCGCGCTACACCCCGACGGGCCAGCTCGACACCACGTTCAGCCGCGACGGCATGGTCCGGACCCGCGTCGTCACGAGCAGTCCGAACGAGTCCCAGGGGTACGCCGTGACCGCCTCCGGCGGCTCGATCGTGGCCGCCGGCATCTCCTCGACCGCCGGCGACGACGCGTTCGGGATCGTGCGCTACCACTCCGGCTGACGAGCCCCGTCCTCCCTGCCGGTAGGGTCGCCCCTGCCCATGCGGACGTGCCTCGTGCCGCCGAGGGCTCCGGGGCGGTAGCTCAGTCGGTCAGAGCAGAGGACTCATAATCCTTGGGTCGTGGGTTCGAGCCCCACCCGCCCTACCGGTGTGATGTGTTACTTCGGCTGACACACGACATTCGGGCTTCGGCTGAGGCGCGACAGTGTTTCGGCTGATGCTTGACAGGTACTTCGGTTGATTCTTGACACTCCCGATTCATGCGGGAGTTGAGTGTGGCTGAGCAGCGGTACCGGGCCGTGCTGGCGCTGATCAGCGACGGCGAGGCGGAGCCGCTCCGAGTCCGTGCGTAGCCCGCGGTGAGTGCTCGTCACGCCTTCCCCTGATCCGGCTCTCCGAGCCTCGCGCACCATCGCGGGTCGATGCGGTGCGAGCAGGTGGTGGACTGGGTTCGGGCGTGTCATCGTTGGTTGCCGCGGCGATTGACCATGGGAACTGTCAACCGGCCATGGGCGGCGAGTCGATGCGGGAGAAGGGACGCGATCAGTGGACTGGTTCCTGGACGGCGAGGACGCGGCCGCGGTGGCCGCACTTCGTCACGAGTTGACCGCGTATCTGCGACGTCACGCCGCGGAGGGCAGCGAGATCGACGCTGCCGAGCTGGTCGTCGCTGAGCTGCTCGGCAACACGGTGCGGCACGCCGCAGGGCCGGTGTGGGCGACGGTGTCGTGGCCCGGCGAGTCGCCGACGCTGACCGTGCACGATCTCGGGCCCGGTTTCGATCCCGGGCTGCTCGAGTCCGCGGGGAGCCACTCCCTGGACCCGCTGCAGGAGTCGGGACGTGGGCTCTTCCTGATCAGCCAGCTCGCTCCCACGTTCGAGGCGTCCGTCAGAGAGTCCGGCGGCATGGCAGTTTCGGTCGTGCTGCCGGTGGCCCGGAAGCGAGAGACCAGTCATGACCCTCCGCGGAGGACGACGGCGGCGCTGCCGAGCTACGACGAGGCACGCCCGGAGGGTGGGTTCGGGAAGGAGTCCTTCCTGCGTGCCCTTGTTGTGCAGCTCGCGCAGACACTCGAGTTCGAGCACGGGCCCGACGCTGCGGAGCGCGCTGTGGCGCAGGTCGGGGCCGACGTGGGCGGCCAGATGGAGGAGGAGTTCCGCCGCGCTGAGCAGATTGTCGGCAGGATGACGCCGGAGCAGATGGGGCACTGCTACACGCGGCTGAAGCACGCCATTGACGGCGGGTTCTACGTGAGCGAGGCCTCCGACGACCGGGTGGTGCTCGGGAACACCCGTTGTCCCTTCGGGGACGCGGTCCGCCGGGCGCCGTCGTTGTGCCGGATGACCTCCAGCGTCTTCGGCGGAATCGGGGCGCGCAACAACGACGGCCCGGTCACCGTGCTGCTGGAGGAGCGCATCGCGGTGGGTGACCCCGGGTGCCGCGTCGTTGTGCGCCTGCGAGACGACGACCCGCACGGGTCCGCCTTCGGGCACAGGTACCTGCCACCCGTCGACTGACATGCGCCCAGCGCCTGTGTCGAGGCGCTCCGCAGGCCATGCTTTCCTCAGGCGACGGCGAAGTAGCGCAGGGCGACGTTGGCCCAGGCGATGACGATGGTCGTGGAGGCGACCACGAGGCCGTACTTCGTGAAGGTCCAGAAGCTGATCGGTTGGCCGTAGCGTGCCGCGATGCCGAGGACGCCAGCCAGCGGACCGAGTTGTTCGAGGACGCCGTTGTGGCCCCCGCGGCGCGGACAAGCTGAGCGACCTTGTGGGCAGCATCGGTATGGACTGCACGATCCTGGTCTGTGTACCGGGCCGTGCCGGCGGTGATCAGCGGTCGGCCCGCTTCTCGAGCTGTTGACCTCGAGGCACCGACAGGTTCCAGCGGCCACTCGGGTGGCCGATCACGAGACCGGGTGCCGCTCGCATGTCGGCCGGAAGCCAACAGGGCTCGCGCCCGGTACGCGAGGGGCCGAGCCGACTCCACACGCCCAGGACGGAGACCTGCGCCCCGGCGGGGACCGACAGTGGCTTCACGCCCAGGTTCGAGATCGGCACCCGGCGCGTCGAGAGGGCCCGGACACCGACGACGTCGTTCGGGGAATCGCCCCACACGTAGCGGGGCGCGCTGCCCGGGTTCCGCGCCGTGACAGCCATGGCGCCGCCGATGTCCCCCAGGAGATGACGCTCGAAGTCGTTGTGCACGGTCAGCGTCATGGAGAGGTCCCTCCCCGAGGCGGTTCGCCGTGAGACGACCGTGTAGACCAGTCGCACCTTCTTCTCGTACTCCCTGCAGAAGGCGCGATGGGCGACGGGAGCCGGAGGGTCCGCGGTGGGGGATGCGCCGGTCGGCGTGACGTCGGCGCGTGGCTCGGGTTCGGACTTTCCCGTCGAGCAGGCCGCCGCGAGGCACAGAACGGCCACCAGGTAGGCGGGGCGGTGCCGCGAACGTCGTAGCTGCATCGGCGGCCTCCGGGCGGTCGGTTCCTCAGGGTACGCCGTGAAGGGGGTCGCCCCGGCTCCCCCAAGTGGGGTAGCGCGCCGCGCACGAGGCTCCAATCGTGGGTAGCGTCGCCGACCGGCACCTGGTCACGGGTCCGGCTCTCGGACGTATCCACGACGGAGTTGCCGTGTCACTGTCAGCCCCCGGACAGGGAGAAATACCCACATGAAGCACTTTCGGATCCTGTGCGCCCTGGCGCTGGGATGCATGACTCTGGTCGCGGTCGGCGTCGCGTACGCGAACACCGGCGCAACGCACTCCCATGCGAGGTCGCTCAAGGGCTACTGCGCCCGGCACCCGCACAGACCAAGGTGCACCACGCCGGCACCGACCCCCACTGCCGCGCCCACGCACACGGCGACGCCCACGCCGACGCCTACGGCCGCGGCGACCCCGACACGGACGCCCACCCCCACCAGTACTCCGACAGCTACGGCCACGGCGACCCCCACACGGACGCCCACCCCCACCAGCACTCCGACGTCCACCCCGACGTCCACGGCGACGCCCACCACCACCCCGTCGCAGTCCGGCACCTGTCAGGACGCCAACGCGAAGTACATCTGGAACGACTGGTCGAACGGCCCGGTCGGTGACTACTACGCCGATGCCGACTGGTGGGCCACCGGCGGGTACACGTTCGCGCAGAAGACGGTCGTCTGCGACTACAACTCGTGGTACGTGCAGGCCACGGCCGACAACTCCAAGGGCGACGGCGCCGTCAAGTCGTACCCGAACGTCCACCTCGACTACCACGACTGGGGCACCGGCAAGGAGCCTGCGATCTCGTCGTTCAACACGATGACCTCGCAGTTCGCCCACACCAGCCCCGGGGTCGGGATCTACGACGTCGCCTACGACATCTGGCTCAACGGAGTCGCCGACTCGAACTCCACCGAGCTCATGATCTGGACCGACAACCACAACCAGGTCCCGTCCGGCTCGAAGGTCGGCCAGGTGACGTTGTCGGGTCACACGTGGGACGTGTGGTCCAGCGACTCCAACCACTACATCGCGTTCGTCCCGGCGAACGGTGCCTCCCTCACCAGCGGCACCCTCGACCTGCTCGGCTTCTACAAGTACCTCATGTCCGCCGGTCGCCTGCCGACCAACAGCACCGTCGGCCAGGTCGACTACGGGGTCGAAGTCGTCTCGACCGATGGCAAGCCCGCACGTTGGGACTTCACCAACTTCAACGTGTCCACGTCCTGAACCACCTCGGGTCGGCCTGCTCCAGCGGGCCGGCCCGGGAGTGGGCTCAGAGCCGAGCCATGATGTCGTTTGCCGTGTCGCGGGCGGACGGGCCGACGCCGGCCAGCGTCGCCGACGCGGGGCCGACCCAGTCGCCGTACCCGACCAGGTAGAGCCGCGGTTCGCGCCGCACCCGGGTCCCGGAGGGTCCGCCGACCTCGACCCGGCCGGCCTCGCCGTGCAGGCGGAGCCCCGTCAGGTGGCGCAGGGCCGGCCGGAACCCCGTGCACCAGATCACCGCGTCGGCGGCCCGCTCGGTGCCGTCCGCCCAGGCGACTCCGGTCGGGGTGAGCCGGGTGAACATCGGGTGGGGCTCGAGGACGCCGCGCTCGCGGGCGTCCACCACGCTCGGCACCATGACAATGTCACCGAGTCCCGCGACGCCGCTGTGCTCGTGCCCCTCGCTCAGGGCCCGGATGCGTGCCCTCGCGGTGGCGAAGAGCACCCGGCCGTCGACGTCGTCGGCAGGAACCCCGGCGGTCGGACGGTCACCCACGTCGTCTCAGCGACCCTCGACACCTCGGCCAGAATCTGTGCGGCCGAGTTGCCGCCACCCACGACGACCACCCGTCGACCCGCGAGCTCGCCGGGTGCTTGGTACTGCGCCGCGTGCAGCTGCCGTCCCCGGAACTCGCGCATCCCCGGGTACGCCGGCCAGAACGGTCGGTCCCAGGTCCCGGTCGCGGAGACGACGAACCTCGCCGCCGCGGTCACCTCGCCCGCCGCCACCGTCATCGGGCCTTCTGGGTCGTCGTCGGCGCGGGCCACGGAGGTGACCCGGTGCGGACGCAGCACGTGCAGGTCGTAGCGCGCCTCGTAGCGGGTCAGGTAGTCCACCACGTGGGTGCGGGGCGGGAAGCCGAGCCTGCTCTCGTCCCAGGCGGGCATCATCCAGCCGGGCAGCGAGGAGTACGTCGCGGGGGAGAAGAGCCTGAGGCCCTCCCACATGTGCGGCCAGGAGCCGCCGGGCTCGGCGCCGGCGTCGAGGACCGCGAAGTCCTCGCCGGGCGTGAGCCCGGCCCGCCGCAGGTAGAACGCGGTCGCCAGCCCCGCCTGCCCGCCACCGATGATGATGACCCGGGTGTCGAGGCGCACGAGATCCGCTCGCGCGTCAGCCGACGGAGACGAGCGCGGGACCCGTGCCGGCATCATTGTGCGGGCACCGACCGGGGGAGTGGGGCAGCTCCTGTGCGGCGGTGGTCGCGCTCATGCGATCAGCCTAGGGTTCGGACGCCGGCTGCTCCGGCCGCGTCCCGGCCCCACTAGCGTCGGACGGGGTCCACGTCCGTCAGCTCGACGCCGAGCCGGCTGCCTGCCGCCCGCAGGGAGGCGGCGCTCTCAGCCCGGTAGAGCTCCTCGGGCGAGTGGACCGGACGCCCGATGCGTTCGGCCAGCCACCCGGCGTCGCGCTCGGCGCCGCCCTGCTCGGCCGCCACCGACCCGGCGTCGGTGAGGTTGGAGGCGAAGATGCCCGCCGCGGAGCGGGGCAGGAAGTCCTCGTAGACGATCGGCTCGGGCTCCAGCCAGCCACTGTCGACGAGCTCGGCCAGCGACTCCGGTGGCGCCGCGGCCGGATGGTCGTCCCTGGGTCGGTAGGTGAAGAAGCCCAGGCCGCGCTGCCACAGGTCGCGCTCGCTCGGCGGCATCAGCTCCCGCCACACCTCGCCCGCGATCTCGTCACGGTCGCTCGCGCCCCCGCGGGCTCGCTGGTCCACGGTCGCCACGGCAGCGTCGTACAGGTCACGGCCTGCGGGCGTCAGTGCGATGCCACGAGCCTCGACCTCACCGAAGCGCACCCGAAGCGCACCCTGCGAGACGCTCCCGTCGGGGTCGCGGAACAGCCGTGGCTCGTCGAGCGCGCGGAACGAGGTCTGCCGCAGCAGCACGTCGGGGCCCTCCCACCGCGGCGGACCCTGGATCCGGTCGATCATCGTGATGCCGCGGGCCTGCATGCTCCGGTACAGGTCGTCGATGTCGAGCACGCGCGGGGTCAGGTGGTTGATGTGGGTCGTCGTCACGCCGCCGATGTCGGCGGCGACGCCGGACACCCGTGCGAGCTCGGCGTACCAGGCGCGGTCGACCGGCTCGGGGGAGAGGGCGAACGCGCCGGCGGCGAGGTCGAGGAACCGATCCGCTGCAACCCGATCCAGGCCCCCTTCGGCCTCTGCCTGGTCTGCGAGCCCCATGAGCTCGTCGGGGAACAGCCAGCGGGCGCGGATGAACGCCTTGAGCCGCTGCTCCAGGTCGGAGTCGAAGAACCGGCGGTCCTCCGGCACCAGCATCGAGGTGAACACCCGGAACGGGTTCCTGGCCAGCTCGTCGCGGTCGACGGGCCGGAACGCGGTCGACACGACGGGTATCGCCTGCGGCTGGGCGTCCCGCAGGTCGTAGAAGCCGGTGGGCTGCATCCCCAGTGCCCCGAAGACCCGCGCGACCTGGGCAAGCTCCTCGGGACTTCCGACGCGGATCGCACCGTGCCGTTCGCGGGTGACCCGCGCGATGGTGCCGAGCCGCTCGGCCGCGGCACCGTCGCGGTCGAGCACTCGCTGGTTCACGTCATGGGCGACCTCGACCAGGGTCGTGTACGCCGGAACCTCGGTGCCGTAGAGGGCCGAGAGGCGTGCCGCGAACTCGGCGCGCAGGGACGTGGTGCCGACGTGCGTCATGCGCCCACTGTCACCCATTCGGCAGCGACTGGGCAGCAGGGTCGGTCCGAGGGCACCGAGGCGGCGCGCCGACGCAGCTCCTCCGCCCGCTGACCCGGTCCCAGGCCGAGCTCGTCGCGCATGACCCGGTCGAGCTCGTCGAGCTGCCGCAGCGCCGCCGGCCGGTCGCCACGGTCGAGGTAGCGCTGGGCCAGCGCGAGGTGGGCGGGTTCGTTGGTCGGGTCGGTGGCCAGGACCTGGTGCCAGTCCTCGGCCTGCTGCAGCAGCTCGGCGTGCAGGCGACTCAGGTGCTGACGTGACTCCTCGGCCCAGGGTTCGTAGAGGTCCTGGGGCAGCAGCTCGCCGCCGTACAACGCCAACGCCGCCTTCGCCGCTGCGATGCTCCCGTCGGCGACCGCTGACTCGGCCTGCTGCTGGAATCGGGCGCCATCGATCTGTACGTGGTCGTCGGGGCACAACCGCACGGTTTCCGCGTCGAGGACGACGGCCGAGCGGTGACCCATGGCGCGGCGTGCGTAGTGCGCTGCCTTGTGCAGGCGGGGCGCGGCGCGGTCGATGCGCAGATCTGGCCACAGGGCGTCGATGACCTGCTCACGATGCAGGCACCGGCCCGGTGCCAGGGCGAGCAGCTTCACCAGGGCCGCGCCGTGGCGGCGCGACCAGTGGTGTGGCGGCAGGGCCTGGCCGTCGACCCGGACCTGGAAGCCACCGAGCAGGTGCACCTCCACCTGCACGGGAGCCTCGGCCCTGACGACCGTCGTCGGCGCGGCCATCTCAGGACTCCTGGGCGCTGCCGGCGCAGCAGGGGGTGGCGTCGTCCGAGCCTGCGGTGCAGCACGCCCCGGTCGATGTCTGCTCCGTGGGGTTGTCGTCGAGCACGGTGTAGAACTCCCAGGCGCCGAGCGGCACGTCGGGCGCCTCGACCCACGTCTTGTCCTGGACGGCGTGGCAGCAGACGTCCACCTCGGCGGTCGTGTGCGCGAGGCCGGCGTCGCTGAACCGGCGGGTGGCGGCGCGAACGGCGGCTGTCGAGGCGACCTCCACTCCGAGGTGGTTGAGCGGGGAGGCGGCACGCGGGTTCTCGAAGAGCACCAGCTTCAGCGGGGGGTCGGCGACGACGAAGCTCGCGTAGCCTGGTCGCTCCTTGGCCGGCTGGACCCCGAACATGTCGGCGTAGAACGTGGTGGCCGCCTCGATGTCGGCGACGTTGAGTGCGAGCTGGATGCGGCTCGTGGACATCGGAACTCCTCGGGGTCCTGCCTCCGCCTTTTGCGCAGGCAACCCCTGTAGACGAAGCCACGCGCCCGGGGACGCACGTGGCTGCACCTGGCCCTGGTTGCGTCCATCACCCGGCTGGTTCGTCTTCTACGATGAACGTGGCGGAGGTTGGCCGATGTCGGACTCACGGACCGAGAGCACCCCAGGTCGTCGCGACCAGGACTGGGACGACACCCTGACCCGGTTGCGAGGCTTCGTCGCCGCACGGGTCGGGGATCCGGAGCTGGCCGCCGACATCAGCCAGGACGTCGTGGTACGCAGCATCGCGTCGGGGGCGCTGGACCGGGTGGACGACGTCTCGGCCTGGCTCTACCGGGTGGCCCGCAACGCGATCATCGACCACTACCGGACTCGCCGCCGGTTCGACGGCGACTTCGACCTTGACCGCTGGCCCGCGCCGGACACCTCCGGGAACCTCCCCAACGACGCCACTCGTGAGCTCGCCAGGTGTCTGCAGCCGATGCTGGGTCGGCTGCACGCGACCGCTCGAGACGCCCTGACCCGCGTGGACCTGGACGGGCAGACCCACCGGGAGGCAGCGGAGCAGCTCGGCATCTCCGTGTCCGGCATGAAGTCACGGGTGCAGCGCGCTCGACGTGAGCTCAGGGAACAACTGACGGCCTGCTGCCGGATCCGGACGGACACGACCGGCGCGGTCGCCGACTACGCACCGAACGCCGGCTCCTGCGGTTGCGACAGCGACTCGCGAAAGCCTTGACAGCCAACGCCTGAGCGTTGTGGGGCTCAACGGCCGACGGTGGTGAAGGCCTCGAGGCGCTGTCCGCTGTCGAGCCACTCGACGAGCGACGAGAAGGCCGTCTCGGCCTCGGATCTGTTCAGGCCGTCCAGCCGGAGGCTCCCGGTGAGACTCGATCGGTCGACGGGCTCGGCAGACACGATCCACTGGCGTCGAAAGACGGTGAGATGGAGGAGCCACCCCAGCAGCCCCAGCAGGCCGGGCAGCACCGTGAGCCAGTTGATCGGATCGGCACGGTCGGTCAGGTCCCGCAGCTCACTCCCGCGTGGCCGGCACCTGACCCGCAGCGACGAGCCGTCGGAGCGGATCACACGGTCGAACGGCCCCTGGTCGCTTCTCACGCGCCGAACCCTCCCACGCCCGTGGAAGTCACGCTCGAGTTCAGAAATTGTCTGGACCGGGGTTTGGACCGGGTGGATGCGGGGATCACGTCTTCCGAGGGAGTGACATGAATACGCAACACCGACAGATCGACCGCGCCCACTCGAGCCCGGCCGACAGGCCGGCGCGTCTGTCCGGCATGCTCGGACTGGCCGTCGTCGGCCTCGCAGCAGGCACACCAGGTGGGTCCACCGACCTCGGATGGGTCCCGACCGGCCAACCCCTGGCAGCCGGCGCCTTCGGCGCCGCCATCGTGGTGATCGGGGTCGGCACCCGCCAGCTGGTCGCGCGCCAGGCGGGCCACCGGGCCCGGGAGGACCGCAGACGGCGGGGCATCACCGGCTGGTTCCGCCGATCCGGCGGCCAGCCGACCGAGGCGGCCCCGCCCGTCTCCGGCTGCCCGGTCGCGCACGGCGCGCCACACGACCCGGGTCAGGGTGTCGGCCCGCTGCGCGGCCCCGCGCCCGGCAGGGACACCGCTCCCAGCGAGGTCGATCCGGCCGAGGCCGAGGACTTCCTGCGGATGTTCCACGCGGAGAACGCCGACGCCGGGCCGGTGGAGCCCCGGCTCGACGAGGTCCGGCGTGAGGTCGACGCGACCGGGACCTACCGGCACACCCCGGAGGAGCTGGCCTTCGGTGCCCGCGTGGCGTGGCGCAACAACGCCCGCTGCATCGGCCGGCTCTACTGGCGCAGCCTGCAGGTGCGTGACCTGCGCCACGTGTCCAGCGCCGCCGGAGTCGCCCAGCGTTGCTTCGAGCACCTCTGCGCGGCGTACAACGGCGGCAAGCTCCGCCCGATGATCAGCATCTTCGCTCCCGAGGCCCCCGGCCGGCCGGCACCCAGGATCTGGAACGAGCAGCTCATCCGGTACGCCGGCTACCCCCAGGCCGACGGATCCGTCCTCGGGGACCCGCGCTACCTGGACTTCACCCGCCAAATGATCCTGCGGGGATGGCCGCCGCCCGAGCCGCGCAGCGCCTTCGACGTGCTCCCGCTCGTCGTGGAGACGGCCGAGGAGGGTGCGCGGATGTTCCCCCTCCCCGACGAGGTGGTGCACGAGGTCGAGCTCCGTCACCCCGAGCTGGCCTGCTTCGACGACCTGGGCCTGCGCTGGCACGCGGTGCCGGTCATCAGCAACAGCCGGCTGGTCATCGGCGGAGTTTCCTACCCCGCGGCGCCGTTCAACGGGTGGTACATGGGCACCGAGATCGGGGCCCGCAACCTCGGCGACACGGTGCGCTACGACATGGTCCCGGTGGTGGCCGAGCGGATGGGGCTGGACACCTCGAACGAGTCGACGCTGTGGCGGGACCGGGCGCTGGTCGAGATCAACCGGGCGGTGCTGCACTCCTTCCGCACGAGCGGCGTGACGATCACCGACCACCACACCGAGTCCGACCGGTTCCTCACGCACCTGGAGAGGGAGGAGCGGGCGGGGCGCTCGTGCCCGACCGACTGGAGCTGGATCGTTCCGCCCATGTCCGGTTCGCAGACCCCCGTCTTCCACCGCTACTACGACACGAGGAGCTGCTGCCGAACTTCCTCAACGACGACGACGCCGCCCGGCGGGCGCTCGAGGAGTCGTCCGGCCGCCTTCGGGTAGTCAGTCGCAAGGGCGGGGGAGACGTCAGTCGTCCGACAGCCTGATCTCGACCATCAGCTCGTCGGCGAGCCCCTCGACATCGAGCGCAGTCCGTCCGTGCTCGCGGTCGCCGGGGCGTTGGAGAACCGCGCGGGCTCGAAGAGCGTCCCGCCGGCCATCGGGGCTCGTGGACGTCGGTGCTGAGGTCCTCGATGCTGACGCCCGTGCGGCGAGCGATGCCGAGATCTCGGCCCACGATGCCCGGGTGGTCGGCCCCGAGCAGCTCGAGGTGCAGGCGCAGCGACTCACGCTCGGCGGCTGGTCCACCCGCTCGACGGCCACCTGGAGCCCCTGGGCGTCCAGCGCCGTGAGATCGCGGCCAGCGCGTCGTACCGTCGTCCGGCACGGTCACCAGCACGATCCCGGCGCACTTGCCCGCCAGCCGCGACATCTGGCTGCGCTCCCAGCTCGCACCGTGTGCGCTGATCGGCGCCGAGAGGGCTGAGACGAGACCGGGCCGGTCGTCGCCGACGACGGTGAGCACGAAGGTGGCCATTCCCGCAGGCTACGAGACGCACGGCCGGGCGTCTCGCGCGCGAGGTGCTCAGTCGCGCCGGTCACATCCTGCGCTGGTTTGGAGGCGGCGCAGGCCGGGTATCTACGTCGTCGCGGGGTGACCACGAACGGACGCAAGGAGTCCCGGTGCAGAGCAGCCCACAAGACGAGTCGGTGGCAGCAGTGATCGCTGCCCTCACCCCCTTCACCTGGCGAAGCCTGCCGCGCGGCTGGTGGCGCGGCGGGTGGTCGCGGCCGCCGATCGCCACGAGCTCGTGTCATTGCTGGGGAGCGTTCCCGGCGCCGACGTCGGCCCCTGGGAGGGCCCGCCCCGTCTCGCCGACCCGGAAGACCGACGGGTGATCAACTGGTGGAGTTCCTCGAGGCCTTCACCTGGACCAAGCTGAGCCTGCCGCTGCTGTGCCACCACCTCGTCGCGGTGCACTACAACGCAGCCTGAGGCCGCCGCCGAGGGCGGCGGCCGCTCTACGCTCCACCCGTGACCGCCCCGGACCTCGCTCTCGTCCGCGCGATCAGGACACCCTGGCCGCGACGGGCGATCCCGAGCGGGCGGTCGCGCAGCAGCGGTACATGAAGTCTGCGATGCCCTACCGGGGCATCACGTCGCCGGAGCTCACCGCGCTGCTCCGGCCCCTCCTCACCGGCTACGCCCCGGCGTCCCGGGCCGTGTGGGAGGCGACCGTCAGGACCCTGTGGGACGAGGCGACGCACCGCGAGGAGAGGTACGCCGCGCTGGCGCTCGCCAAGCACCGGACCGCCCGCGCGTGGCGGGACCCGGACCTGGTCCCGCTGATCGAGCACCTGGTCGTGACCGGAGCCTGGTGGGACCTCGTGGACGACGTGGCCGTGCACCTGGCCGGTGCGGTGCTCGCGCTGCACCCCGAGGAGATGACGCCGGTGGTGCGCGGCTGGGCCACCGGCGGCGACCTGTGGCTGCGGCGTACGGCGGTCATCTGCCAGCTCGGGCGGCGCGCCGCCACCGACCGCGACCTGATGCGGCACGCCATCGAGTCGAACGTCGACGACTCGTCGTTCTGGCTGCGCAAGGCCATCGGCTGGGCACTGCGCGACCTGGCCCGCACCGACCCGGACTGGGTCCGCGCCGAGGTGGCGCGCCTCGACGGGCGCATCTCGTCGCTGTCGCGGCGCGAGGCCCTCAAGCACCTGTCCTGACGCCGCTCACGGCCGTGAGAGCCCTCTCATCGCGGCCTCACGGGCCGCTCACGAGCGCTCGGCATCGTCTCTCTCGACAGCACACCGAGGGCCACGGCCCGGACGAGAGGACACACCATGGACAGGCTCATGACGATCGGGTCGCTGGCGGTCGCCGGCATCTTCACTGCAGGTCTGGTCGCGACGCAGGCACCGACCGCGTTCGCCCACGACGGCTCCGACCGGGGCGACGACACGTCGGCCGTGGTGCGCACGGTCGACGACCGCGGTCGTGACCATGCCGAGGACGGGCGGCACCACCACCGTCACGGGCACGACGACAACGGCCGCCACCGCGGACACCACCACCGCCACGGCCACGACGACCGCGGACGGCACGGAGGCGACGACCGCCGCCGCTGAGCACGACCCACCACCGGCCCCGCACCCCGCGGGGCCGGTGTCGTGCGTGCCGGCCTCACAAGCTGAAGCGGTAGCCCATGCCCCGGACGGTCTCGATCGTGGGCGACCCGAACTTGCGCCGCAGGTAGCCGACGTAGACGTCGACCACGTTGGAGCCCGGGTCGAAGTCGAAGCCCCAGACCTGGTCGAGCAGCTGCTCCCGGGAGGCACCTGTCCGGCGTTGAGCATGAAGATCTCGGCGAGGGCGAACTCCCGCGCCGACAGGTCGACCTGCCTGCCGTCGACGGTGGCACGCCGGGTCCGCAGGTCGAGGTGCACCCCGCCGGCGGCAAGCGCCCCGTCGCGCGACCCGGGTCAGCCCCCCGGGCGAGCGCAGCCGCAGCCGGATCCGGGCCAGGAGCTCGGCGAAGCGGAACGGCTTGGGCACGTAGTCGTCGGCCCCGCCCTCGAGTGCCGAGACCGTGTCGGTGACCGAGTCACGCGCGGTCAGCACGATGACCGGCACGGCCGACCCCTGGGCCCGCAGCTTCTCGAGCACCTCGTAGCCGTCGATCCCCGGCAGGCCGATGTCGAGCACGACCAGGTCGTGGTTGCCGCTGAGTGCCTCGTCCAGGCCCGCGTGCCCGTCCGCCGCGACCGTCGCCACGTGGCCGTCGGCCCGCAGCCCCTTGGCCACGAACGACGCGATCCGCGGCTCGTCCTCGACGATCAGGATGCGGGCCACGGTGTCTCCTCGCTGCTGTCGGGGTCTGCGCCCGCTCCGGTCGCCGCCCCGGCGACGGGCAGGGTGATCACGAACGTCGCGCCGTGCGGCTCGGCGTCCTCGACGGCCACGGTGCCGGCGTGTGCCTCCACGATCGCAGTCACGATGGACAGCCCGAGGCCGAATCCCTCGTCTCCTTCGGGCACCCGGCCGCGCCCGAAGCGCTCGAAGATGTGGCGCCGGTCGGCGGCGGCCACGCCCGGCCCGGTGTCGCGGACCCAGATCCGGGCGGTGCCGGTGCCGTCGTACGACGACCCGATCGCGACGACGGCCCCGGGCTCGGTGTGCTTCACGGCGTTGTCGGCGAGCTGGAGCACGGCCTGGGTGATCCGCTGCTCGTCGACGACGACCTTGACCTCGGCGATCCCGTCGAGGCGCCAGTCCCGGTCCCCGAGCCCGCGGGCCTTGACCACCAGGTCCTCGGTGAGCCGGGAGAGGTCGGCGGGCCGGGTCGTCACGAAGTCGGGGCGGTCGCTCTTCGCGAGCAGGATCAGGTCGCCGACGAGGCGTGACATCCGGTCCACCTCCTCCAGCAGCAGCTCGCGGGTCTCCACCACGTCCTGCGGGCTGCCGCTGTCGAGGAGCTCGAGGTGTCCGCGCAGGACCGTCAGCGGGGTCTTCAGCTCGTGGCCCGCGTCGTCGAGGAACCGCCGCTGCCCGGCGAACGCCTCCTCGAGCCGGGCCAGCATCCCGTTGACGGTCCGGGTCAGTGCGGTGATGTCGTCGTTGCCGCGCACCGGGAGCCGCCGCGACAGGTCGGTCTCGCCGATCTCCTCCGTGGTCTCGCGGAGCGTGCGCAGCGGCGCGAGCAGGCGCCCGGACAGCCAGCCCGCGAACGCCGTGACCAGGAGCAGCGAGAGGAAGGCGACGATCGCGTAGGTTCGCATCGTCGCCATCAGGTCGGCTTGGGCCTTCTCGAGGTAGGTCACCACCACCAGCGCCCCGGTCGAGCGCGGGCTGCGCACCGTCTGGACCGTGACCAGCGCGTCGCCGTACGACGGCACCTGCACGTGCACGGTGCTGTTGCGGCCGACCAGGGGCGCGACCGTGTCACGGAACTCCCGGCTGCCGAGGTAGGCCTCGTCGGTGCCGGAGGCGCTGACGTAGCGCGCCCTTCCGCCCAGCCACGCGACCAGGATCTCGTTCTCGTCGGGCACCCTGCTCGCCAGGAAGCCGCGCAGCAGCGGGGCCACGCCGGCGTACGGCCGCTGGGTGGCGGGGTCGACGCCCTCCGCCCGGAGCTTGGTGAGCTCGGCGATCTCGTGGTCGACCTGGGCGTTCATCCGCTCGTCGATGCGCTGGGACTCGATGACGTACACGATCGCGCCCGCCGCGGTGAGCGTGACGAGCACGAGGAGGGCGACCGCGGCGGTGATCCGGGTGCGCACGGAGACGCCCGACCGTGCCGGTCGGGCGTCGGTGCGAGGGGTCGGTGCCTCAGCCGTGGCCACCACCGCCGGAGTCGTCACTGCCGTGCCCGCCGCCGCTGGAGTCGTGCCCGCCGCCGGTGGAGCCGTGGCCGCCGTGCCCGCCGCGGTCACCCCGTGGTCGTCGCCGAGGTCGTGCACGCTGGGTGTCACCACCTCCGGCCTGCCGTGGTCGTCCGGGGTCGACCGGGCTGAGGGGCTGGGCCGGACATCGGGCGACGCGGAGCGGGTGGGGGAGTCGCGGATCACGATCGTGTCGTGGGGGCGCGGGTCGTCGGCCCCGACCGCGGCCAGGGACCCGGCGACGTACGCCCCAGCGGGAGCACGAGGCCGAGTGCGATCAGGGTCTTCACCAGCGCATTCATGGCGCTCACGATCCTGCCCCATCGTGGGGGTCGCGTGAGACGACGATGAGAGGACTCTCATCGAGATGGGGTGTCGAGCCGGTGGCCGGGCTCGAGCCAACCGCCGGCCCACCTCACGCTGACTAGAGTGGCGCACGTCACGACCCAGGAGGTGGGGATGTTCGTCCCGTTCAGCGTTTCCGACTTCATCGACCGCGCCGTCCAGGTGTACGGCGACCGCGTGGGTGTGGTCGACGAGCCCATGCAGCCGGCCCCGCCGCTCGGCGGCGGCGAGCTGACGTACGCCCGGATCGGCGAGCTCGCGCGGCGCCAGGCCGCCCGTCTCGACGAGCTCGGCATCGGCGTCGGTGACCGCGTCGCGATCGTGAGCCACAACAGCGCCCGGCTGCTGACGTCGTTCTTCGGGGTCACCGGCTTCGGGCGGGTGCTGGTGCCGGTCAACTTCCGGCTGCGCCCCGACGAGGTCCGCTACATCGTCCAGCACTCCGGAGCCCGGGTGCTGCTGGTGGACCCCGAGCTCGACGAGGAGCTCGCGGACGTCACCGCCGAGCACCGCTTCGTGCTCGGGAACGACGACGACCTCTTCGCCCCGGAGGGCAGCGAGCCGCGACCGTGGGAACCGGACGAGAACGCGACCGCGTGCATCAACTACACCTCCGGCACGACCGCCCGGCCGAAGGGCGTGCAGATCACGCACCGCAACATCTGGGTCAACGCGGTCACCTTCGGGCTGCACACCGCAGTCACCGACCGCGACGTCTACCTCCACACGCTGCCGATGTTCCACGCCAACGGCTGGGGGATGCCGTTCACGATGACCGGCCTCGGTGCCAAGCAGGTGGTGATCCGCAAGATCGACGGCGCCGAGATCCTGCGCCGCGTCGAGCAGCACGGCGTCACGGTCATGTGCGCCGCTCCCGCGGTGGCGGCCGCCGTGCTCGAGGCCGCCCAGGACTGGGAGGGCGAGATCCCCGGCCGTGACCGGGTCCGGATCATCATGGCGGGCGCGCCGCCGCCGACCAAGACGGTCGCCCGGGTCGAGGAGGAGCTGGGCTGGGAGTTCATCCAGATCTACGGCCTCACCGAGACCTCCCCGCTGCTCACCGTCAACCGCAGCCGGGCCGAGTGGGACGGCCTCTCCACCGAGGAGCGAGCCGCGAAGCTGACCCGCGCCGGGGTCCCGGCGCTCGGCGTACGCCTCGACATCGGGGGTCCCGGGGAGCACGAGGGGGAGGTGCTGGCGCGCTCCAACGTGGTGCTCGAGGGTTACTGGGACCAGCCGGAGGAGACGGCGCGGGCGCTGGAGGACGGCTGGTTCCACACCGGCGACGGCGGTGTCATCGGCGACGACGGCTACCTGACGATCAGCGACCGCAAGAAGGACGTGATCATCACCGGCGGCGAGAACGTATCGTCCATCGAGGTCGAGGACGTGCTCTTCTCCCACCCCGACGTCGCCGAGGTCGCGGTCATCGGCGTGCCCAGTGAGAAGTGGGGCGAGACCATCAAGGCGCTCGTCGTGCTCGCGGACGGCTCCCAGGTCACCGAGGCCGAGCTGATCGCGTGGTGCAAGCAGAAGGCCGCGGGCTACAAGGCCCCGACGTCGATCGAGTTCCGCGAGGTGCTGGCGCGCACGGCCACCGGGAAGCTGCAGAAGTTCAAGCTGCGCGCGCCCTACTGGGAGGGCCGCGACCGCCAGGTGAACTAGCCGCCGGGCTTCACGTCGAGGACCACCTCGAACTCCAGCAGGTCCGCGCCCGAGGCGACCGGCTTCGTCCCCTCGCCTGCGTGGGCCTGCCTGGCGTCGCCGTCGCGCCAGGCGGCGAAGGACTCCTCGTCGGCCCAGTGGGTGACCACGAAGTAGCGGTCCTCGCCCTTGACCGGGCGGAGCAGCTGGAAACCCAGGAAGCCGCTGGCGCCGTCGACGGTGTGGGCGCGGGCCGAGAAGCGTCGTTCCAGCTCCTCGTGGGCCTGCGGTGGGACGGAGATGGCGTTGATCTTCACGACGGACATGCCTCGACCCTAGATCGCCCGCCCACAGGCGACGGGTCGGCGATAGCCTCGCCGGCATGCCCACGCTCAGCGACCTCGTCGACCTGCTCCACGGGTGGTACCCGCCTGCCACGGCGGACGGGTGGGATGCCGTCGGGCTGGTGTACGGCGACCCTGCGGCCAACGTGGGCAAGGTGATGTTCGCGGTCGACCCGGCCCCAGAGGTGGCCCACGAGGCGGCGGAGTGGGGCGCCGACCTGCTCGTCGTGCACCATCCGCTCTTCCTCAAGCCGGTGCACGGCTTCGCGGCGACCGCCCCCAAGGGCCGCACCCTGGCCACGCTCGCCGGAGCCGGCTGTGCCCTGCTCACGGCCCACACGAACGCCGACCGGGCCGTCGGCGGGGGTGTCCGAGGCCCTCGCCACCGCCCTCGGCCTGACCGGGCTGGCGCCGCTGGTGGCCGGCTGGGACGGCCCCGTGACAAGCTGACCGTCTACGTGCCGGTGCCGGAGGCCGACGGGTCCGCGGGGCGCTCGCCGAGGCCGGGGCCGGACGGATCGGTGACTACGACCAGGCCTCCTTCTCGACGCCGGGGGGAGGGGCGCTTCCGACCGCTGGCGGGCTCGTCGCCGACGATCGGCTCGGTGGGCACGCCGAGGTCGTCGCGGAGGTCCGGGTCGAGGTGGTGCTGCCGCGAGGTCGTCGTACGCCCGTCGTGGCGGCGATGATGGCCGCCCACCCCTACGAGGAACCGGCGTACGACCTCGTCGAGCTCGCCGACCCCGGGACGGCGGCGACCGGGGCCGGACGGATCGGCAGCGTCGCGGACACCACGCTGCGGGGCTTCGCGGAGACGGTCGCGGCGGCCCTGCCCGCCACCGCCCACGGCGTGCGGGTGTCCGGCGACCCCGACCGTGTCGTACGCCGGGTCGCGGTGTGTGGGGGAGCCGGCGACTTCCTGCTCGACACGGTGCTGCGCAGCGACGCGGACGTCTACGGACCAGCGACCTGCGCCACCACCCGGCAGCGGAGTTCCTCGAGAAGGACGGGCCCGCGCTGGTCGACGTGGCGCACTGGGCCGCCGAGTGGACCTGGCTGCCGGTGGTCCGGGCACGCGTCGCCGAGGCGCTGGGCGATACGGTGGAGACCCTGGTGAGCACCCGCTGCACCGACCCCTGGACCTTCCGTCCCGAGCCGTCCCGGACCTGAGCGTCACGACCGAGGAGCCCACGCTGAAAGCCGATCCCTTCGCCCAACTGAAGCTGCTCGACGTCCAGGGGCTCGATCAGCGCGCCGACCAGCTGCGTCACCAGCGGGCGAACCTGCCGGAGCTGGCCGAGATCGCCGCGCTGCAGGCCGGCCGGACGTCGCTGGAGAACCAGGCGCGCGACGCCCGCATCGTGGCCGACGACCTCATCGTCGAGCAGCGGAAGGTCGACGCCGACGTGGAGCAGGTCAAGGCCCGCCGCGTCCGGGACCGCGACCGGATGGACCAGGGACTGATCACCAACCCCAAGGACCTCGAGCGGATGCAGCACGAGCTGCAGTCCCTGGAGCGGCGCATCACCTCCCTCGAGGACGACGAGCTCGAGGTGATGGCCCGCCTGGAGGACGCGCAGGGCAACCTCGACGCGCTGAGCGCCCAGGTGGCCGAGGCCGACGAGCGGCTCGCGGCGCTGGCCACGGCCCGGGACGAGAAGCTGGCGGAGATCGACGCCACCCTCACCCAGCTCGGCGCCGACCGCCGCGCGGCCGCCGAGGGCCTGCCCGAGGACTGATGGCCCTCTACGAGAAGCTCCGGACCCAGAAGGGCGGGGTCGGCGCCGCCGCGCTGCACCAGCGTCGCTGCACCGGCTGCCAGCTCGGCATCGACGCCGCGGAGCTCAGCGTGATCAAGAAGGCCCCGAGCGACGAGGTGATCCGCTGCGAGGAGTGCTCGCGGATCCTGGTCCGCACCTCCGAGTCAGGCCTGTGAGCGAGGCGAACGAATCCGGCGCCGCGGCGCCATCGGACGTCTCAGAGGAGCGGCGCGAGCACCGCTCGGTGCTGATCGAGGCCGACGGCGGTTCGCGCGGCAACCCGGGCCCGGCGGCGTACGGCGCCGTGCTCAAGGATGCCGAGACCGGTGAGGTGATCGCGGAGGAAGGCACCGCGATCGGGGTCGCGACCAACAACGTCGCGGAGTACTCCGGGCTGATCGCCGGCCTCCGGCTCGCCGAGCAGCTCGCGCCCGAGGCCGAGGTCGAGGTCCGGATGGACTCCAAGCTCGTCGTCGAGCAGATGTCGGGGCGATGGAAGATCAAGCACCCCGACATGCGGCCGTTGGCGCAGGAGGCGAGCCGGCTGGCGCCGTTCGGCACGACGTACACCTGGGTGCCGCGGGAGCGGAACAGGCACGCCGACCGGCTCGTGAACGAGGCGCTCGACGGCACGCGCAGCGGGGTGACCTACCTGGGGCAGAACCCGGACGCCGACTCGCTGATCGAGGAGATCGAGAGTCCCGGGGAGGCCCCGGCCGGCGTCCCGTCGCGGGGCTGGTCGGCGCCGGGGGCGAGCCGACGACGGTCATCCTGGTGCGCCACGGGGTCACCGCGCACACCGTCGAGAAGCGCTTCTCCGGCGGCCTGGCCAGCGCCAACCCCGGGCTGAGCGACGAGGGACGCGACCAGGCACGGGCGGTCGGCTCGTGGCTGGCGCCGCTCGCCGAGGCGGTCGACGCGGTGATCTCCTCGCCGGTTCGCCGCACCCAGGAGACCGCCGAGATCGTGGCGGAGCTGCTGGGCCGGCCGGTGCAGGTGGAGCCCGGCTTCGCGGAGATGGAGTTCGGCGCCTGGGACGGCATGACGTTCACCGAGGTCGCCGAGCAGCACCCCGAAGAGCTGGACGCCTGGCTGGGGTCTCTGGACGTCGCCCCGCGTGGGGGCGAGTCGTTCCGGGTCGTGGAGGGGCGGGTCCTCGACGGCCTGCAGCGGCTGCTCGACGAGCACGGCGGCAAGACGGTCGTGGTCGTCAGCCACGTGACGCCGATCAAGACCCTGGTGGCGCACGCCGTGGACGCTCCGCTGTCGGCGGTCTTCCGGATGGAGCTGTCGCCGGCGTCGGTGACCGTGCTTTCGTTCTTCCGCGGCGGCAAGGACGGCACCGAGCAGCGCGCGTCGCTGCGCATGTACAACGCACTGCCGCCCGGCAACGACGTGTTCGCCGCGGGCGCGCGCTGGTAGCGCCGGCGATCGGTCAGACCTGGTCGACGACCACGTCGAGCTGGGTGCCCTTGCGGGTCTGCTCGCCCAGCTCCACCTTCCAGCCCAGGTCGGAGAGCAGGTCGGCCAGCCGGCCGGGGGTGCGCGGCGCGGCACCGTCCTCGAGGACCGCGCGGACGATGCGGCCCTTGGTGGCCTTGTTGAAGTGGCTGACCACCTGGCGCCTGCCGTCGACCTCGTGCAGCACCCGCACGGTCGCCACCCGCGAGGCGAGCTCGGCCGGCGGCCGCCAGAACGCGGCGTACGTGCTGGAGCGCAGGTCGACCAGCAGGCCGTCGCCCAGGGCATCGGTTACCGCGGGGCCGAGCGCGTCCCGCCACACCCCGGCCACCGGCCCGAGGCCGGGGAGCGTGGTGTCGCCGGAGAGCCGGTACGCCGGGATCCGGTCGGCGGTCGGACCAGTCCGAACAGCGACGAGGTGACCGCGAGCCGGGAGCCGGCCCGGCGCTTCGCTGCCGCCGAGAGGGTCGCCACGTCGAGCGCGTCGTACAGCACCCCGGCGTAGACCCGGTCCGCGCGTGCGGTCGGCGCGGTGCGCAGCCGCGCGTCGAGGGCCACCAGGTCGGCCTGGGTCCCGCCGAGGCCGAGGACGCGGGCAGCGCCGTCGGGGTCGCCCGAGCACAGCCCCACGAGCGCGTCGAGGACGGACTCGCGGGCGGGGCCGAGGGTGGGGAAGCTGAGACCCGGCAGGTCGAGCGGCTTGCCGCGGGACGGGACGGACTTGCCCTCGCTCGGAGGCAGCACGATCAGCACGGGTCAAGGCTAGGGTGCCTCTCATGCCGAGCAGCCGAGTGGTGCACCTCCGCCGGGCCGAGGGCGTCGCGGCGACGAGTCTGCGCGCCGGGATCGCCGGCATCCAGGCCGAGCTGGAGGTCTCGCCGGCCTTCCCCGCGGACGTCGAGCAGGCCGCTCGTAGGGCGGCAGCCGCCCCCCGGTTGCCCGACCTCGACCGCACCGACATCGCGTTCGTGACGATCGACCCTCCCGGCTCGATGGACCTCGACCAGGCGCTCCACCTCGAACGGGACGGGGACGGCTACGTCGTGCACTACGCCATCGCCGACGTCGCGGCGTTCGTGACCGCGGGCGACCCCGTGGACCTCGAGGCGCACCGCCGGGGGGAGACCCTCTACGGCGCCGACTCCAAGGTCCCGCTGCACCCGACCGCGCTGTCCGAGGACGCCGCGTCCCTGCTGCCAGACCAGGTCCGGCCCGCGCTGCTGTGGACCCTCCGGGTCGATGCGACCGGTGAGGGCACCGACGTCACCGTCGAGCGGGCCAGGGTCCGCTCGACGGCCCGCCTGGACTACGTGGGCGCCCAGCGGATGATCGACGAGGGCAGCGCCGACGAGTCGCTGCGCCTGCTCGCCGAGGTGGGCCCGCTCCGGCTGGCGCGCGAGGCCGCCCGCGGCGGGGTGTCGCTGCCCCTGCCCGAGCAGGAGGTCGACGTCTCCGACGATGTCTGGGAGCTGGAGTACCGCACCCTGCTGCCCGTCGAGGAGTGGAACGCGCAGATCTCCCTGCTCACCGGGTTCGCGGCCGCGTCCCTCATGGTCACCGCCCGCACCGGCCTCCTGCGAACGCTGCCTCCGCCGGACCCCCGCGACGTCGCGCGCCTGCACCGCACGGCCCGGGCGCTCCACGTCGACTGGCCGGCCGAGCAGCCCTACCCGGACTTCATCCGGTCCCTCGACCCCGCCAGGCCGGCCCACGCCGCAATGGTCACGGCGTGCACCCGCCTGCTGCGCGGCAGCGGCTACGTCGCCTTCGACGGCGAGGTGCCCGCCGATCCGCAGCACTCGGCGCTCGCCTCGGAGTACGCCCACGTCACCGCGCCGCTGCGCCGGCTCGGCGACCGCTACGCCGGGGAGGTCTGCGTAGCCCTCTGCGCCGGCGTGGCGGTCCCGGGCTGGGTGCTCGGGGAGCTGCACGCGCTGCCCCAGGTGCTCCAGGAGTCCGGCCGCCGAGCGCACCGCTACGAGTCGGCGATCCTCGACCTGGTCGAGGCCGGGGTCCTCAAGGACCGGGTGGGGGAGCGGTTCGAGGCCGTCGTGGTCGACGTCGACCACCGCGACGAGACTCGGGGCGTCGTCACGATCCGGGACCCTGCGGTCGAGGCGACGGTGCGGGGATCGGGGCCGCTGCCCCTCGGCACCGACGTCCGGGTCGAGCTGACCCGGGCCGACCTCGTCGCACGGAAGGTGGAGTTCCGGCTGACCTGAGCGCCGGCTCGACCGCCGCTCACACCCGGACGACCACCTGCCGCAGCGCCTCGAGGCTGCGCTCCACGTCGTCCCCGGTCGTCGCCCAGCTGCTCACCGAGATGCGCAGCACCGCGCGGCCACGCCAGCGGGAGCCGGACATCCACGCGGTGCCGGTCTCGAGCACGCCGCGAACGACGGCCTGGGTGCGCTCGTCGTCCCCGAACGCCACGCACACCTGGGTGAACACCACGTCGTTGAGCACCTCGGCGCCCTCGATCCGGCCGATTCCCTCGGCGAAGGTGCATGCGTGCTTGCAGAAGCCGTCGACGAGGTCGGCCACACCGCTGCGTCCCAACGCGCGCAGCGCCGCCCAGACGGGGACCGCGCGCCCCCGGCGGGACACCTCCGGCACCTTCTCGAACGGGTCGCCCTCGGCCTGGATGAGGTAGTCGCCGTGCATGCCCATCGCGGCCCTGAGTGCCGAGGCGTCCCGGACGATCGCCAGCCCGCAGTCGTAGGGCACGTTGAGCGTCTTGTGGGCGTCGGTGGTCCAGGAGTCGGCCCCGGCGTAGCCCGACACCAGGTGGCGGTGCGGGGGTGAGGCCGCCGCGAAGAGCCCGAAGGCGCCGTCGACGTGGACCCAGGCACCGTGGCGGCGGGCGACGGCCACCGCCCCCGTGAAGTCGTCGAAGGCACCCGAGTGGACGTTGCCGGCCTGCAGCGCGACGATCGCCGGCCCGGGTGGGCCGGCGGCGAGGGCAGCGGCGAGCGCCTCGACGTCGATCCGACCCTGCTCGTCGGTGGCCACCGGCTCCGGTGCGCCCAGCCCCAGGTAGCGCAGCGCCAGATCGATGGTGTCGTGGCGCTCGGCGCCGACCAGCACCCGGAGCGGTGGGGCGCCGACCAGGCCGTCGCGGGCGACGTCCCACCCGGACCTGCGCAGCATCTCGTCCCTGGCCGCGGCCAGGCAGGTGAAGTTGGACATGGTGGCGCCGGTGACGAACCCGACCGAGCTGTCGGCGGGCAGTCCGAGCAGGTCCAGCAACCACCGGCTGGTGAGGTCCTCCACGGCCGAGTGGGCCGGGGTGACCGCGCGCAGGGCGCTGTTCTGGTCCCAGGCACTGGTCAGCCAGTCCGCGGCCAGCGCCGCCGGGTGGGTGCCGCCGATGACGAAGCCGAAGAACCGGCCCGAGGGCATCGCGGTCAGACCGGGCTCGCAGGCGGCCGCGAGCAGGTCGACGACCTCGGCGGCCTGAGTGGGGTCGTCGGGCAGCGTCGTACCGAGCCGGGCGACGATCTCGTCGACCGTCGCTTGCGGAGTCACCGGACGGTCGGTCAGAGACGCGAGCCAGGCGCCCGCGTGCTCGTGCGCGTGCGACAGCGCCGCGTCCATGTCGTCCACGGCGCCTCCTCCGCGCGGCCGGCGTGCGCCGGCCAGGTCAGTCCCGGCGGCCCCGGAGGTCGCCTCCGTCGTAGCCGAGCCCGGCAGCGAGCATCCGCAGCGTGGCGCACCGGCAGTCCTGGTGGCCTGCCGCGACGTGCGCGAGCACCAGGCGCTGTCGCGATCGACAGGCCTCCAGCGCCGCGGTCAGCGCCTGCCGCATCGTCGGGCTGAGCAGCTCCGGGTCGTCCGCCTCGAGGAAGGCGCGCGTGACCGCCTCGTCCTCCTCGAGCCTCGCGATCAGGAACTCGCTCAGCGTCTGGTCCCTCAGCCGCCCCCCAGCGGCATGGGTGTCAACGCTTCCCATCTCCCCACCATCGCTCCCCCCGAGCATGTGTTGGACTTCGAGAGTAGGGGAGGCGCGCCGGTGCGCAAGGGGGACGGCCGATTGAGTGCCGAAGGTCCCGAGAAGTGACTATTTCGGGCCATTGGTCCCTAGCCACATCTGGGGATGCCCGGGTGAGAGTGGTGACGTGATCGTGGAGACCTTGCTCGTGGTGCGCGACCCGCAGCTGGAGCGACGGCCGGTCATCCGCCGTGAGGACGACAGCCAGGTCGGCCCGCTGTTCTTCAGCTTCGGGAACATCAACCTGCTCTGCGGGGCGTGCACGTTCCTGCTGATCAAGGGTGCGCGCGCGGTGGATGCCATCTTCGACGCCATCGTGGTCTGCCCCAACTGCGGCGCCTGCAACGAGGCGGCCCAGGAGAACGGGGTGGCGAGCTGACGCCCGGTCACACTCACGCAGGGTGACGAGGGCGTCGTCCGTCCGGGCGAGGGATACGGACGGGCCGGCCGGCCGGAGCTGTTGCGGAGGCAGCGCCGGACGGTTCGCCGTGCCTTCCACCGGTCAGGGGCCGCCCTGGGCCGCGTGCCCCGAGCCGGCGAGCAGCACCGCGACGGCGATCACCGGCAGCGCCCAGGAGAGGGAGCGCAGGGCACGCTCGAGCGGGGCGAGCAGGACGGCCCGGTCCAGGCCGATGGGTGCCCCCTCGGTCGGCGTGAGCGTCCCGGTGACCGCCGCCGTACGACGCCGGAGCTGACGGGCGGGCGTGCTCAGGAACCGCTGGGCGTACGCCGTGCCCACGGCGCCGAGAGTCATGGCGACGGCGGCGGAGGCGAGGCTGAGCGACCGGGGCGGTGACTGCGCGAGGTAGCCCACGACCACGGGGAAGCCGCCCCAGCCCCAGGCGAAGACGTGGTCGTTGTGCAGGCGCCCACCGAAGAGCTCCAGGTTGTAGCCGACCACGAGCGCGGCGCCGACCGGCACGGCGACGACGAGCGCCCACTGCGTGCCGTGGTGGAAGAAGCCGCCGGCGACGCCCAGGACGACGGCCCCGGCGAGCGCCGTTACGGACACCGCCCACAGGGTCGGCTCGCTGATCGCGGTCCGCAGCGGACGACCCTGCAGCTCGTCGAGCGCGTGGGCGGCCAGCCCGACGGCGAGGAAGAAGGCGAGGAGGCTGAGGCCGAGGGCGGTCCAGTCCCGGCCCGGCGCGACGGCCGCACCGAGCGCCACGTAGCTGAGGTGCCAGACGGTGTAGGGCGGGTGGAGCAGCGTCCACCAGTCCGAGACGACGCTGCCCCGGCGGGCGTAGAAGGCCGGGGCGGCCGGCTCATCCATCGCCCCGGCGGCCGGACATCACCAGGCCGCCTCCGAGGCTCATCGGTCTCGCCCGCACGTCCTCGAGGCCGGCCGCCGCCCACATGGCGAGGTGCTTCTCGACCGGGTGGTCGCGGTAGTGCTGCTCGATGGACGGACCCAGGAACGTGCCCACCCGCGCCCAGGCCCGCCCGCCTGCCACCAGCCCGGCGAGGGGCAGCACGGCCCTGGTGTAGAGCCGCCAGGCCGGACGCCACACAGGCGGCGGCGGGACCCCGAACTCGAGGCTGGCGACCACCCCGCCGGGACGGACGACCCGGGCCAGCTCCACGAGGGTGGCGGCCGGGTCGGCGACGTAGCGCAGCAGGTAGGTGAAGGTCAGCGCGTCGAAGGTCGCGTCCGCGAAGGGGAGCCGCTCGGCCCTCGCTGCGGCCAGCGTGATCCGGCCCGTCCGGCCGCGGCTCGCGACCCGCTGCCGCCCCCGGCGCAGCATCTGCTCGGTGAGGTCGACGCCGACCACCCGGGCCGGGGTCCGGTCGGTGAGCATGATGGCCACGCCGGCGGTCCCGGTGGCCACGTCGAGGACCAGGGCAGGGCGTCCCGCGACGACGGCGTCGACCATGGCGGTGCGCCACCGGTGGTTCTGCCCGAAGGACAGGGTCTCCTCCAGCACGTCGTAGCGGCGGGGGAGACCGGTGAAGAGCTGCTGCGCGAACTCGTTCGGCTCGGCGCGGGAGCGTGCGACCGCCCGCGTCATGGCCGCGAGGTCCGGACCGCGGCGGCTGGAGCCGGGGCTTCGGCGCCGTCCGCCGTCAGGGCGGTGCGGTGCCCGAGGTACTCGAGCCACCCGACGAGGACCCGGTGCATGGCGTCGGCGCCGACCACCATCGACCCCGGGGACGGCAGGGTGTCCGGCCACACGATCATCGCCCGGTCCTGCCAGCCGCCGAGGCCACCGTGGCAGCCGACCAGACCCTCGAACGCCGCCACCTCCCCGAGGTCGTCGACGAGGCTGTTGACGTAGATGTCGGGCGCCTCGTCCATCGTCGCGGCCCGCAGCACGAACGCCGCCGCGTCCGGACCGAACGCCGCCAGCGGGTCGGTGCCGACCACGACCCCCTCGCGGAGGCGGTGCTCCCCGTCGGTGCCGAGGACCACCGGCCCGTGGTCGGCGGTGTCGACCACGACGAAGCCGGTGCCCGGGTGGGCCACCAGCCCCGGCACCAGACCCGGGAACCGGACGGTCAGGTCGTCCAGGGTGAGGCGGGCGTGCTCCCCGGCGACGTAGACGAGCCCGAGGTTGCCGGAGCCGAAGACCAGGCAGTTGTCGGGAGTCTCCTCCTCGCCGGTGTCGGCGCGCTCGGGCATCTCCAGCCTGCGTGCGGAGAGCCGGTCCGAGGCCCGCTTGAGCGACCGTCCGAGGACCGTGTCGGTGTCGCTGGTCGAGGCCATCATGGAGTTCAGGGAGCCGGTGCCCTCGGCGTTCTCCACCGCCGAGAGCACGTCGGAGGAGCTGAGCCGCCGCACCAGGGTGGCGAGGTCCTCGCCGTACCTCGACGCGAACACCTCGCCCTGCGACTGGCCGTGGTCGGAGAGCACGACGAAGAGGTAGTGCCGCGGCGCCACGGCCGCCACCTTCTCGAGCTGGCCGATCACCGCGTCGATCCCCTCGAGGGCCGCCAGCGACTCGGGCTGCATGAGCCCGGCGTGGTGGGCGACCGCGTCGTAGTCCACGAAGTCGACGTAGATCGACCGGTGCCCCTGGAGCATCGCGTCGGCCACCAGGGTGGTGTTGAGGTCGCGCAGCACGCCGCTGAGCGCCGCCCGCTCGAAGGTGAAGGACCACGGCCGGTCGACGCGCGGGTGCACGTCGCGGCGCCGGGCCCGCGCGGCCTGGAAGCGCTCGCGGACGACCTCGCTGACGGTCCGCGACAGGCTGCGGGCCAGGCCCTCCGGACGGGCGAGGAAGGCGGAGACGGTGTAGCGCGCGTGCCGGGTCTCCTGGGTGCGGTGGACCGCGCTCATCGTGGCGTACGCCGTGGGTGCGTCACCGGTGAAGAGGTTGCTGACCGAGACCCCGTCGTCGACGAGCAGCCCGCGGCCGTCGGAGTGCTTGGCCTCGATCACCGCCGCGTCCGCCGGCTTGTTGGCCACCAGGACCCGGCCCGAGTCGCGCTCCACCCAGCGGAACGCGGGGATCCCGTCGATGGTCCCGTGCAGGATGCCCATCTGGCTGGCCGGGGTCGTGGCCGGCAGCTTGGGCCGCCACTCGGCCATGTGGTGCGACCCGCTGCGGATCCAGCGGGAGAGCGTCGGCAGGGTGCCGGCCCGGACGCCCCAGTCCAGCACCGGGAAGGGCACCCCGTCGGCCTGGATGAAGACCACGCCGGGCACGTCGGCGTCCTCGAGCTCCGGCCGGCGACGCGAGCGACGGGCCTTGCGCAGCAGGCCTGCGGTCACGGCGTCGTCGGTGCCGGCCGTCGCGACCCAGACGAACGCTGTCGAGACCGCCGAGACCACCCAGGAGGCGAGGAACACCGACCAGAACGGCGGGTTGTTCTGCTCACCGGTGAAGTCCCACAGGACCACCCAGATGACGAACGCCTGCCCGGTCAGGCCGATGAGGACGGCCCCGACCCAGCCCAGGAGGACCGCGAGGCGCACCAGCACCGGCCGGAGCACGGCGCCGACGACGGCGATCAGCACCGCGGCCGCGAGGGCCCGCCCGGCGCCGCCGATGCTGAACTCGGGGACCACCCACGAGGCGATCCCCAGTCCGATGGCCGCCCCCAGCACGGCCAGGGCCGCTCGCCCGACGTCGCCCCGCCGCAGGTGCCACCACGGGTCGCGTGACCGGTCCCGTCTCGTCATGAGGTCACGCTGGCACGGCCGACCCGTCGCCGACGTCCCCCAGACGGGGTGAGTGCGATGGCCGCGCGCGCGGCGCTACGTCCCCGGGGCGACGCCGACGTAGACGACCGCGAACCACGCGGCCAGGGCCACGACCGTGCCGGTCAGGAGCCCGACACCGAACCGGTGCCAGTCGGGGGCGGCCCACAGCGCACACACGACCAGGCCTGCCGCGATGCCGGCCACCGCGACCCCGAGCAGCAGGTCGTTGACCCAGGCCGCGATGACCAGGCCGCCGAGCACGGCTCCCAGCAGCACACCGGAGGTCGGTCCGGGCGGCTGGGTTCCTACGAAGCGGGGTGGCACGCCCCAACTATCGCCGACCGGTGGCGGCTCCGAACGGATTCAGTCTGGCTGGACTGAATCCACTCACCCGATCGGTGTGCGGCCCGTCGTACTAGTCGACGGGCACCAGCTGGTAGGCAGCGTGGAGCTCCTGCCAGCGTGCTCGGGCGTCGCAACGTTCACCGCCGGCAAGGTAGGCGGCGAGGTCCTCGACGTGGATCTGGTCGCCTGCCCCGTAGGCGGCGACCTGGTCCACGGGCACGCCGCGGTCCTCGATCACGAGAACGGTCTGGTCGCCGTCGGCGGTGAGCGTCACCTCGATGACGCCGTCCGGCTCGTCGGTGGACTTCGTCGAGATCAGCAGCCGCCGCGGGGGCTCGCACACGTCCACGTGTCCGGTGCCTTCCCACCCGCTGGCGAAGTAGCGCGCCCGGAAGTCACCGCCGAGGCGCAGGTCGCCCTCCACCTCGCCCAGCCAGCGCGCCAGGCGGTCGGGCTCGGTCAGGGCCGACCACAGGTCGTCGACATCGGTGTCGAACCGGTCCTCCAGGCGTACGACGCCGGTGCCGTCCACCGATCGCAGACTGCCCAGGATGCGGCTGGCGCCGGGGGCGTTCTTGGTCATCAGGTCCTCCGTTGGTCGCGTTTTCCGCGGGCGATCTCGGTGTGCAGTGCGTCGAACCGGTGCTCCCAACGCGCGAGGTACCGGCTCAGCCAGTCGTCGATCTCGGTGAGCGGCTGCGGGCTGAGGGAATAGACGCGACGCTGTGCCTCCTGACGCACCTCGACCAGTCCCGCCTCCCGCAGCACCCGCAGGTGGCGGGAGACGCCCGGCCGGGCGATCGGCAGCAGCGCCGCCAGCTCACCCGCGGTCGCCGGGCCGTCGGCCAGGGCCTCCAGCATCGTCCGCCGGCTCTCGTCGGCGAGGGCTCGCAGAGCAGCTTCCATGGACAGTGTGTACCAGGATAGGTACGTAACCGTCAAGGTACACGGCAAGTTGACGACCAGTACCGCCCGGAAGCGGAACGGGGTGTCAGGCCGGTCGTCGTGGTCGATCGCCAGCTGCTGACCCGCCTCGGTCGCGTCACCGAGTTCGGGCCACTGAAGACTCGGGCGAGCAATCGCGCGATCCTGCCGCCCGTGACCGTGGTCTCAACGGGCACCTCGTTGCGCGAGGTCGCCGACGACGACCTGGTCTTCGCCCGCGAGGGCCGTCCGATCACCCGGCAGGCGTTCGGCCACGTCTGGCGACCCATCGCCATACGTGGCCGGGCTGAACACGACCACCGGTCCCGGCATACACGCGCTGCGGCGTCACTACGCCTCGCTGCTTGTCGGGTACGCCGAGTCGGTCAAGACCGTCCAGACCCGACTGCGCCATGCGTTCGCCCACGAGGCGCTGGACACGTACAGCCACCTGTGGCCCCACTCCGATGACCGCACGCGATCATCTGGTGCTTGGTCGCGGTCTGGGAGCCAATCAGGAGGTCCCGGGTGCCTAGTCTGCCTTGAAAGACACGCAGCCATCATCCCAACCCCTGATAGTAGGTGTAGGAGCGTACCCGCAGTCGCGCCGCGTATGCAGGTACGCCCAGAGAACTGCGCCCGCGCCACCGATTGAGCGGTATAACTTGGCGATGCTGAACTTCGAGCGGGGCTACGTCCTCATTGTGGACTTGATCCGGGGGTATGGGAGTGGAAAAGAACAAGACTCGTCCATGCGTGATCGTCCAGAACGACCGTGGGAACGCGAAAGGGTCCTTCCCGATCATCGTGCCCCTCACGGATTATCGGAGCTACCGGGGATACCCAGAGCAGGTGGAGATTCCGGCGCATGAACTCGGCACCAACGGCAAGCGATCGATCGCTAGCTGTGGCGAAGTGCGACAGATAGACAAGGTCCGTATTGATGTTTCACGAGGAGTCATTGCTACGCTCCCTGAATTTCGCATGCGTCAAATAGATGACGCACTGCGTGCGGCTCTTGCTTTGTGACTGACCTGGTTGAAATCGTTGCCGGATGCGCGCATCACGGGTCAGTCCTGAACTGAATTGTACTGCGGCCCGGTTTTGTTAGATATCGGCCGAAGAGTGAAGCGAGTGCTCACGTAATGAAGTAGGAGCTGCGGCCACTCCTGAACACTGCAAGTGTTTGCGAGGATGGGTCCCGCGGCGAAGCCTCCGATCCGCGGTCCGTTCTTGAAACGTCCTCGAATGGGAGGTTGTTTGACTTATGCCATCCTGCTGGGTCGGTAATTGAATGCTAGGTCAACCGGCCTAGTTGATCCCGACGAAGAAGGGAAGGAGTTACCTGCATGAAAGCCATACGATTTCCGCTTCGCAAGGTTGCAACCGTTTCGGCTTTGTTAACGCTTGTCGTTTTTGCTGCCATCCTCCTGCTGCAAGGGACGGAATCGTCGGTGGTTCTGAAGTTGGTGGCAAAGAGTGGCGTAGCCTTCACAGTCGCAGGTGTTTTTTGGGAGGTCTACAACAGATGGGCATGGCGGGTTGCTCCATTCAAGTATCTGAAATGGCTGTCGCCCTATCCAGATCTCAATGGCAGGTGGATCGGCACGGTGATCCGTAAGGAGGCTGGCGATGCCGAGCGGCCGTTTGTAATTGAAATTACGCAGACGTTCACAAGCATTGCATTCTCGACTTTCTCGACACACTCGCGTGGGGGGAGCACGGGGGCATGGCTAATGAGCAACGAGGATGCAACCACCTGGGGCGTTGCTGCGGTGTGGCACGCCACGACGAGACGACGCGACGAGCCAGATCAAGAGGAAGTGTTTCCTGGAACGTCGGTTTGGAGGCTTGAATTCGTAGATGAGCCTGGGTTGTTCCAGGACAAGCTGAAGATCGTCGACGACTACTACACTGCTCGATCACCCGCGACTTCGGGTCGCATTGAAGTCAGGCGGGTTTCGCGGACATTGAAGAATGGCTTCGCTGATGGAAAGTAGGAGTGTGTTCCCTGCTCGTGTAAACGTCCATTCCGTCATCGACGGGACCTTGCTGACAGCGGTCAATGAGGCCAACGGTATTATATATTCCAAATGGGATGGCGAGATTCTGTTCGAGGCAAACGGTGGTCGGGCGATTCCTCACGTAACGATGCTGATGGGAGAGGTCGAGTCAGCGCAGGCCTACGATGGGATTGTTCAGGAGCTGGCCCGAGCCGCTTCCGTTGCACTCCCGGCAACGTATGGTGTCGGGCTGCCATACCTTGTTTCGCGCAATTCTGGATTCATTTTCGTTGATGTCCTGCCGAGCGACCTCTGGCAAGAGCGACGACTCGAGATCGCAGGTGCGCTGGGTAAGTGGATGAAGTTCGATCGTCACGGCGGTCCGCGCAACGTTTCGCACATAACTTTGGGTTACGCAAGAACCAGGCCCGCCGGTGTGTCGATTTTGGCCCCAGCGTTTGCTAAGGCATCCGGCGCAGATCAAGTCTGGCAAACGTCACTGGTGGGCGATCGCGGCACCGCTATCAAGGCTCTCGATACATTTCGCCTGGGCGGTGATGGTTGAGATATCGAGCAACGATCGACTCGTAAGCGTCCCCAGTTAAGGGACGGTGACGAACGCTCGGGTGAAGCTGTCAAACTCGGGTCCGCGTTTACCGTGAGTGTCGGCCCGCACCCAGTAGGCGCGACCGATGGGCGGAGGTTATTGTTCGGCCAGCCTGAGCCGCGTTGTAAGTCGGATTGGCGCGGGGAGTTCATGAGGCAGGCTGAAGACGCGGCTGTCGTCCGCGCAACCTTCAACCAACGTGACATCTGGCGAACGGTCGATGGCCCATTCGTTCCGGGGTCCGCCAGTCAGAGCTCAAAGGGTGACGACGATGGCCCCCACGTCTATGTCTCAGGTGCCGCAATGTTGTTGGCGTCGAGCCGGCGAGCGACGATGGCTGCTGCTGGCGGTTCGGTGCGGGGTCTGGACGAGCTCGACGACCGGGAGTGGGGTCTCGATACGCCTCGCTCGTTTCTCGCTCGGTTATCTCGACCAGCGAGAGTTCGGGACTTCGGCAGGCCCAAGCCTCGAAGGGTCGATAAGACAGACGCACTCGGTAGTTGAAGAGGCAAGAGGCCTCTGTCGTGATCGGGTTCCCGCAGGTCGGACCGATGATGCGGACGGGCTGGCCTGTAGGCCGGGTTCTGTCCCGGGGGCCCTTGCGGGCGTCCCGGGGGCGACCATCCATCTACGGCTGCCGTTGCCGACAGCCTCCAGCGGTCTACCCGCGCACTCGGGCGGGCAGCCCTCAGACGCGCGCGCGCCCGGTGTCCGAGGACTCCGGGCTTCTTGACCTTGCTCCAGGTGGGGTTTGCCGAGCCGACCCGGTCGCCCGGGTCGCTGGTGGTCTCTTGCACCACCGTTTCACCCTTACCGCCCGGCGAGCCGGGAGGCGGTCTGTTTTCTGTGGCACTGTCCCGCGAGTCACCTCGGGTGGGTGTTACCCACCACCTCGCCCTGTGGAGCCCGGACCTTCCTCGGCGCCTCCGTGAGGAGACGACGCGGTCGCCCGGCCAGCCCATCCGCAGCCCCCACGATAGGGGACGACGGGGTGCCGCGTCCGGTCGGCGCGGCGACGTACCCTGACCGGGTGCTGCCGGAGGGATACGACATCAGGCCGCTGGGTGAGGGCGACGCGCCCGCGCTGGCCGCGGCGTACGTGCGCAACCGGGAGCACCTGGCGCCCTGGGACCCGAAGCGCGAGGAGTCGTTCTTCACCGAGCGGGGCCAGCGGGAGGACGTCGAGGCCAAGCTGGCGATGGCCGGCCAGGGGCTGGTCGTCCCGTGGCTGGTGATGCACGGGGCCGACGTCGTGGGTCGGGTGAACCTCAACAACATCGTGCGCGGGGTCTTCCAGAACGCCTCGCTCGGCTACTGGGTCGACCACGCCCACACCGGCCGCGGCCTGGCGAGTGCCGCCGTCCGCTTCGCCGTCGAGCGGGCGGACGTGCTCGGGCTGCACCGGCTGGAGGCCGGCACGCTGGTCCACAACGTCGCGTCACAGCGGGTCCTGACCCGCACCGGCTTCGAGCAGTACGGCGTGGCGCCGGACTACCTGTACATCAACGGCCGCTGGCAGGACCACCATCTCTACCAGCGCATCCTGCACGACCGGCCGGCCGGGAACTCGGTCCCCTGAAGGAGGGTGAGGCGACATGACCGACGACGAGCTGCAGGCGCCACCGCTGGCCCCCTGGAACGGGTCGAGTGGGGGGCGAGGGCCCGAGACGGCCTACCGCACAGCCCACGACCTGCTGTCGCGCCGGGCGCCGCGCGAGGCCCTCGACGTGCTCGAGCCGGCGCTGGAGCAGGAGCCCGGCAACTCCGGGTTGCGGGCGCTGCGGGCGTGGGCCTACCTGTTGCGCGCGCAGCTGCAGAAGGCCGAGCACGAGCTGGTCGCGCTGGTCGAGGAGAAGCCGGACGACGACTGGGCCCGCCACGCGCTCGGTCGCAGCCTCGAGCGCCAGGCACGGCTCACCGAGGCGCTGCCGCACCTGCGGCTGGCCGCCGCGATGAGCGGTGACCCCGAGCACGAGCTCGCGGTGCTCCGGGTCGAGCGACGGCTCGCGGAGACCGGTCAGACGTCGTACGACGACCTCACCTGAGGGTCGCGCTCCCTCCGGGTCGGGCCCCGGCCATCAGGGGAGGGTCAGCACCTCGGCGCCGGTCGGTGTGACGAGCAGCGTGTGCTCGAACTGCGCGCTGCGCCGGCCGTCGCGGGTCACCACGGTCCACCCGTCGTCCCACATCTCCCACTCGTGGGTGCCGAGGTTGAGCATCGGCTCGATGGTGAAGGTCATCCCGACCTCGATGAGGTCGTCGTACTCCGGGGTGTCGTAGTGGGGGACGATCAGCCCGCTGTGGAACGCCGTGCCGATGCCGTGGCCGGTGAACTCGCGGACCACGCCGTAGCCGAAGCGGCGCGCGTAGGACTCGATGACGCGTCCGATCACGCTGATCCGACGACCCGGCTTCACGGCCTTGATGCCGCGGTCGAGGGCCTCGCGGGTGCGCTCGACCAGCAGCCGCGTCTCCTCGTCGACGTCGCCGGCGAGGAAGGTGGCGTTGGTGTCGCCGTGCACGCCGTCGAGAAAGGCGGTGATGTCGATGTTGACGATGTCACCGTCCTCGACCCGGCGGCTGTCGGGGATGCCGTGGCAGATGACCTCGTTGACGCTCGAGCACAGCGACTTCGGGAAGCCGCGGTAGCCCAGGGTCGAGGGATAGGCACCGTGGTCGCACAGGAACTCGTGGCCGATGCGGTCCAGCTCGTCGGTGGTGACGCCGGGCACGACGTGGGAGCCGACCAGCTCGCGGGCCTGGGCGGCGAGCCGGCAGGCGGCGCGCATCCGCTCGATGGTCTCGGCGTCCTTGACCTCGCTGCCGGTGAAGCGCTCGGGCGCCGGCTTGTCGACGTACTCGGGTCGGGGGATCTCGGCGGGCACGGGTCGTCGCGGCGAGATCGTTGCGGCAGCCAGGGGAGTCACGCGGACGAGTGTAGTTTCAGGCGACATGAGCTCCTTCTGGTACTGCGTCAAGCACCACCGGGTCGAGGATCCGGACGGCTGCCCGCCCATCGACCGGCTCGGTCCCTTCGACACCCGCGAGGAGGCCGAGCACGCCCTGGAGAAGGCCGAGCAGCGCAACCAGGACTGGGACCACGACCCCAACTGGAACGACGAGTCCTGAGCGGTGGCGAGGACACGTCGCCACAACCCGCACGCCGTCTCGCCGTGGCCGTTCGTCGGCATGGCCGGGATGGCCTGCGCGTTCTTCCTGTACGCCGCCAGCGGGCTGCTCGCACCCTGGTGGGCCGTGGTCGTGCTGCTGCTGGTCTGGCTGGTGCTGCTCGTCGTCGCGACCCGCTGGTGGACCCCGCACCCCGCGTGGGTGCCGTGGGTGGCCGTCTTCGCGGTGCTGGTGTGGTTCGCGGCGATGAACGCCGGGGGAGCCTGGCTGGGCTGGACGGCCTGAGGGTCGGACGCCGGGACGTCATGCGTTCCGTGGCCCAGGGGCCACGATTCGCATGACGTCCCGGACGCCGGTCAGCGCGGGCTGACTCGCAGGATGGCGTCGCCGCCGTTGCCGTTGTCGGTGGTCACCAGCAGGTCGTCGTCGGGGGCGACCGTGACGGAGCGCAGCCGGCCGTAGCGCTGCAGCGCCTTGGGCGCCCGGCTCTTGGTCAGGTGCCCGGCGGAGTCGAACGACAGGAAGACGATGCGGCTCGCCTTGAGCGCAGCCACCGCCAGGGCGCCCCGGAGGGAGCCCCACTGCGCCCCGCGGACGAAGGTGCCGCCGCTGGTCGCCAGGGTCGGGTCCCCCGAGCTCCAGCGCGCCTCGACCTGGTCGCCGGGCAGCGACTGGTCGGTCATCGGCACGTCCTCGTTGTAGCCCGGCACCGGGTTGTAGCCGTAGTCCCCGCCGTCGACGAGCCGGTTGACCTCGTCGTCACGGTAGGTGCCCTGCTCGATCGACCACAGGCTGCCGTCGGCGCGCTGCGCCAGGCCCTGGACGTTGCGGTGGCCGTAGGTCTGGATGTAGCGCTTCTTGCGGTTCCTCGCGTCGATGAACGGGTTGGTCGGCCAGGGGGAGCCGGTGGTGCGGTTGAGCCTGAGGGTCTTGCCGCCCAGGGACTCGAGGTTCTCGGGGTTGGTGCCCACCGCCGCGTCTCCGGTGCCGACGAGCATCGAGCCGTCCCTGGTGATCAGCAGCCGGCACCCGCCGTGCCGCCCGCTGCTGGTGGGGAACCCGCCGACGAGCTCCTTGATCCGCCGCGCCTTCGTCGCGGCGTCGTTGAGCCGCCAGGCGATGACGTGCACCTCGTGCCCCCCGCCCGGGGTGTTGCCGCCCTGGCAGGTGTAGATGCGGCCGTTGCGGGCGAACTTCGGGTCGATCGCCAGCGACATCAGCCCGGTCTCGCCGGACACCCACACCTGCTTGCTCGGGAAGTCCACGGTCCGCGTGTGGCCGTCCTCCCACACCGAGAGCGTCGCGCGGTCACGCTGGGTGAACAGCAACCGGCCGTGCCCGATCGGCTGCACGTCCCAGGGGTGGTCGAGCCCGGTGACCTGCCGGCGTACGTGCAGCGTCGGCACCGCGCGGGCCGTGGCCTGCGGGGAGCGGCCGCCGGCCGGGAGCGCGGCCTCGGCCGTCGCAGGACCCAGCGCGGCCAGGACGAGAGATGCGGTCAGGGCAGCCGAGATCGAGCGCATGGCGGACACGGTACGACGTGCGGCTGCCCGGGCACGAGGGCCGCGACCGCGCTCAGCTGACCTTGTGCTGGCGACCCTGCCAGTAGTCCCACGCGAGGGTCACCAGGATCGCCCCCAGGATCGACCCGATGATGCCGCTGGGGCGCAGCGCGAGCCCGTCGCCGGACAGCAGGCTGATGACCAGGCCTCCGATGAAGGAGCCGACGAGCCCGGCGACGATCGCCGTCGTCCAGTTGATGCCGTGGCCACGGGTGCCGAGCAGGAGCTGGGCCGCGGCGCCCACGAGCATCCCGAACAGGATGATGCCGAGGATGAGCATGCTGCGACGCTAGGTCCCGGCCGGTGGCAGCGGCCGGTTTCAGCCATGACATGCCACAGAGTCGGTATCCGCCGCACGCGCCACCCGCCTACCTGATATCGACGACCTGGGACCGGGAGGCGCCGTCACTGCGGCCGGAAGCGGTCAGTCTCGGGGAGTGACCGGAGCCAGGCATCGCTCGCCACGAGGCCCGAGGCGACGCACGACGGCCCTGGCCGTCGGGGCGGTCCTCGTGGTCGGCGTCCCCGTGGGGGCGGTGGCGGTCAATGCCGCCATCTCGTCCGACTGCGGCTGGACGACCCCGCCCGACACCGTCGGTGCGTCGTTCGACCAGGTGCGCGCCGTTCTGGCCCACCGGTACGCCGTGGGTCCCGGAGGGGTGGTCCAGGTCATCCAGCAGGACCGGGACGTGGTCGACATGGCGGTCTTCGTCGCCGGGGCGCGGGGCCACGACCCGATCGTCGTCCGGGTGGTCCGTGCCTCCTCCGGCCGAGGCTGGCTCATCGCCACGAACACCTGCGGCAGCCAGCATCTCGGCCAGGCAGGCCAGAACGGGACGTGACGGGCGCTCAGCCCATCGTGCTGAACGGGCCACCCGGCCCGAAGACGAGCTTCGCGAAGCGCTCGCCCATGCGACGGTGGGTGGCGGCGTCCGGGTGGAGCTGGTCTGGGAGCGGCAGCTCGGCGAAGTCGGACTCGCCGTAGAGCTCGCGGCCGTCGAGGAGATGCAGGTGCGGGTCGTCGACAGCGCGGGCAGCGGTGATCCGGCTGAGCTCGTCGCGGATGACGCCGAGCGTGAGCTTGCCGGCCGCCCGCTCCGCGGGGTCGCCGGCGGCCCGGAACTGCATCGTCCCGGTGCTGAAGTCCGGCGCGCTCGGCCCGGGCACCTCCTCGTGGATCGGGCAGTGGATGGGGGAGACGACCAGCAGGGGCGTGGTGGGGTGGCCCTCGCGGATGGTGTCGAGGAAGCCGTGAACGGCCGGGGTGAAGGCGCGCAGCCGCATCAGGTCGGTGTTGACCAGGTTGATGCCGATCTTGACGCTGATCACGTCCGCGGGGGTGTCGCGCAGGGTGCGGGCCGTGAACGGGTCGAGCAGTGCACTGCCGGCGAGCCCGAGGTTGACCAGGTCGACGCCACCCGCGGCCGCGGCCAGGGCAGGCCAGGTGGTGCTGGAGCTCGCGGCGTTGGAGCCGTGGCTGATCGAGCTGCCGTGGTGCAGCCACACCGTGCTGCCGGAGGTGGGGACGGCCTCGACGGGGGCGTCGGTGCGCAGCGCCACCAGCTCGGTCGTCTCGTTGTAGGGGAGCCAGACCTCGAGGTCCTTGGCGCGGTCGGGCAGGCCGGTGAAGCGGACGGTGCCGACCGGACCGGTCGTGACCTCGGCGGCGCCGGTGGCCATGTCCACCGTCAGCACGTTCCCGCCGGTCCCGGTGGCCCGGCCGGCGAGGCGTCCGTCGACGACCAGGTCGTAGATGCCGTCGGGCAGCGGCGGGACGCCACGGTAGGACGTCGTGGTCCGCAGGGTGTCCAGCTCCAGGACGGTGGCCCGGGTGCGGAGCACGAGGCGTACGCCGGAGGGCTTGGCCTCAGCCATGGCCAGCTGCCCGTCGGTGGACTGGGCCCGGGCCCAGGCGGGCAGCCGGTGCGGCAGCAGGCCCCGCTCGGTCTGCTCGAGCTCGATGGCGCCGCGGAGGAGGTCTGCGGTGATCGGGGTCGTGATCCAGTCCGTCGTCGGTGAGGAGCCTGCGTCGTCGGGCGGGGGAGTCATGGCGGCCAGCCTTTCATCCGGACGCGGAACGTCCGCGGTTGCGTCTACCGTTCGTGGCATGGCCATCGCACGCTTCCCGAGCATCGTCCTCGACTGCCCCGATCCGCACGCGCTCGCAGCGTTCTACGGCGCGCTGCTCGACTGGAAGGTCGAGCCGGAGGAGGACTGGGTCGACGTCCGCTCCGAGCACCAGTGCCTGTCGTTCCAGCAGGTGCAGGACTACAGGGCACCGGTCTGGCCGGGCCAGGACGTGCCCCAGCAGATGCATCTCGACGTGGTCGTCGACGACCTCGATGCCGGCGAGGCGGCGGTGCTCGAGCTCGGTGCGACCAAGCACGAGCACCAGCCCGGGACGACCTTCCGGGTGTTCCTCGACCCGGCCGGGCACCCCTTCTGCCTCTGCCTGAGCTGACGGCCGGCCGGGTCAGAGCCAGCCGTTGCCGTCGGCGACCAGCACCGCCTCGGCCCGGTTGACCGCGCCCGTCTTGCCGATCGCCGAGGAGAGGTGGTTGCGCACCGTGCCCTCGGAGAGGAAGAGGCGCTGTGCGATCGCCGCGACCGGAGCACCGTCGCGGGCAGCCTGCAGCACCTCGGTCTCCCGGGCGGTCAGGGGCGATTCGCCGGCCACCAGACTGTCCGTCGCGAGGTCGGGGTCGACCACGCGCAGGCCCGCGTGCACGCGGCGCACGGCGTCGGCGAGCTGGGGTGCGGGCGTGTCCTTGACGACGAAGCCGGAGGCGCCTGCCTGGAGGGCACGCCGCAGGTAGCCGGGCCGACCGAAGGTCGTGACGATCAGGACGCGGGTGTCCGGAGAGGCCCTGCGGACCTCGGCAGTGGCGGTGATCCCGTCCATGCCGGGCATCTCGACGTCGAGCAGCGCCACGTCGGGGCGGTGCTCGAGGACGGCGGCGACGACCTCGTCCCCCGAGCCCACCTCGGCGACGACCTCCAGGTCCGGCTCGAGGCCCAGCAGCGCCGAGAGTGCGCCCCGGACGAGGGCCTGGTCGTCGGCGAGCAACAGCCTGATGACGGGGCCGGTCACGGGCGCACCACCCGCAGGGAGTAACCGGGGGAGAGCTCCCGGGTGACCACGGTGGCGCCCGCGGCCGCTGCGCGCTCACGCAGCCCGGCCAGGCCGGACCCTGCGGTCGCCGTGCCACCGCCGGGGCCGGTGCCGTCATCGACGACTTCGGCACTGGTCGGGGTCAGGCGGACCTCGCAGGTGCGGGCCCGGGAGTGCCGGATGACGTTGGTGACTCCCTCGCGGACGGTCCAGGCGAAGAGCTCCCGCAGCTCGGTGGGCACCTCGTCGGCGGAGTTGGGCAGCTCGGCGTCGATCTCGGCGGCCGCCAGGGCCGCGCGGGCACGGGTCAGCTCGCCGGGCAGGGTGAGCTCGCGGTAGCCCTGCACGGCCCGGCGTACGTCGGTCAGGGCGTCCCGGCTCAACCGCTCGAGGTCGGCCAGCTCGGCGCGGGTGCGCTCGACGTCGACGTCGAGCAGGCGTTGCGCGAGCTCGGCCTTCACGGTGATGACCGTCAGGGAGTGCCCGAGGATGTCGTGCAGGTCGCGGGCGAAGCGGCTGCGCTCGTTGTCGACGGCGAGCCGGGCGTTCTCCTGGTGCGCCCGGACCAGCTCGATGTTGCGGCTGAGCACCGTCCGCAACCCGAAGACCGCCACGGAGGCCGCCATCACGCCGAACGCCGTGCCGACCTGGCTGCCCCAGCCCTCGACGCTGCCGAGGCCCAGCACGATCCCGATGAGGGCCGCCACCATTGGTACGGCGACCCGGAGGTCGAGCACCATCACGCAGGCGACCCCGACGTACACGGTGCTGGCCAGCCCGGACTCGCCCACGCACGCCACCATCAGGGCCCCCAGCGCGACCAGGGTCGCGACGTACGCCAGGGCCTGCGGCAGTGGCGGCTGGGCCACGAGCCGCATCCGGTCGGCGCGGGTCCGGACCCAGACCACCATGTAGACCGCGGCGAACGCGAGGGTGGCGAGGATGCCCACGACACCGGAGACCTGGTCGCGCTGGGCCCAGCCGTCGAGGAGCGGGCTGAGGAGGAAGAAGAGCCAGATGGCGGCGAACCACGGCCCGAGCCGACCCATCGCGGCGGAGCTGCCCGCGAGGGTCGGTTCGGGTGACGTGGTGCTCATGGAGGTCACGCTAGTGCCGGGTCAGACCCGTGCCGTGTCCTTGCTCATCCGCCACGCGGCGCCGGCCACGAAGATGCCGAACCACGCCACGGCGTTGACGACCGCGGTCCAGGGCAGGTCGCCGGTCAGCGGCCAGCGGCTGATCTCCGCGACCCCGAACATGGGGGTCCACTCGGCGATCCGGTAGATCCAGGTGCCTTCGTCGAGCGGGATGAACACGTTGCCCAGGAACGAGAAGAGGGCGAGGCCGGGGCCGAGCACCTGCATGGCGTTCTCGCCCGGGACGAGGTAGCCCACGAAGACCCCCAGGGCCGCGAAGACCATGGTGCAGAAGAGCGTGAGCACCGCGCACTCGATCCACACGTGCACCGGCATGTGCGGCTTGCCCTGGGCGATGCCGGTGACGTTGACGGCGGTGATCGCAACGGCGCCGAGGACCAGGGCCAGGAGCGCCTTCATCAGGATGTAGACGGCCGGGTTGAGGGGGGTCAGCCGCAGCTGGCGCGACCAGCCCAACGCGCGCTCCATCGCCACCATCGCCCCGCCCGAGGCGGCGGTGAGGGCAGCGCCGTACAGCGCCATCGAGACCATGATGTAGGCCGCGACGTTGCCGTGGCCGGCGTTGTCGTTCCAGTTCGGCTGCCCGCCGAACGACAGGAACAGCGCGGCCGGGAAGAGCAGCGTGAAGAACATCGTGCGTCGGTTGCGCAGCATCCGGCGCAGCTCGATCCGCAGCACGGTCAGGTTGAAGCCACCCATCGGCGGCACCCGGCGGGCGTCGGGGTCGACGGGAGTGGGGATGGTCGACGTGCTCACTTCTGCTCCTCGTCGTCGGCGCCGGTCAGGCTGATGAAGGCGTCCTCGAGACCCTTGGAGGTGATCTCGAGGTCTCGCGCGGTGGTCTCGGTCAGCAGGTAGCGGGCGACGGCGTCGCTGTCCTTCGCGTGCACCAGCACGCTGTCGCCGCGGACCTCGACCGAGTCGACGCCGCCGAGGGCGGCCAGTGCGTCGGTGTCGGCGTCGGGCAGGGTCGCGCGGACGGTGCGGCCGGCGGCCAGCGCCTTGATCTCCGAGCCGCTGCCGTCGGCGACGATGCGTCCCTCGCGGACCAGCACGATCCGGTCGGCGTACTGGTCGGCCTCCTCGAGGTAGTGGGTGGCGAAGAGGACGGTGCGGCCCCGCTCGGCGTCGCGGCGGATCGCCGACCAGAAGGTACGCCGCCCCTCGACGTCCATGCCGGTGGTCGGCTCGTCGAGGAGCAGCAGCGCCGGGTCGGGCAGCAGCGCCATCGCGAACCGCAGCCGCTGCTGCTCACCACCCGAGCACTTGGCCACCTTGCGGTCGGCGATGCCGGTGATCCCGGCGCTGTCGAGGACCTCGTCGACGGGCTTGGTGTCGGCGAAGAGGCTCGCGGTGTAGGCCACCGTCTCGCGGACGGTCAGGTCCTTGAGCAGCCCGCCGGTCTGCATCACGGCCGACACCAGCCCGCGCGCGATGGCCTGGCGGGGCTGGTGGCCGAGCACGGAGACCGTGCCGGTGGTGGGCTGGGAGAGCCCGAGGATCATGTCGATCGTGGTCGTCTTGCCGGCGCCGTTCGGGCCCAGGAAGGCCACGATCTCGCCCTGCCGGAGCTCGAGGTCGATCCCGCGCACGGCGTGCACGGAGCCGAAGTCCTTGGTCACCCCGTCGAGGCGGACCGCGGGCAGCCGGACGGCGTCGGCCGATCGCGTGTGGTCAGTCATCGTCATGCGACCAGCATGGCCGCCCGGCTCGCGTGGTCCTTCATCCGCCGGTCACGACCCCGGCATGACAGATGTCAGGGTCGTGGCCGGCGTACGTCAGAAGGTGTGCTCGGGGCCCGGGAAGGTCTGTGCCTTCACGTCGGCGGCGTACTCCCGGGCCGCTTCGAGCAGGACGCCGTGGACGTCGGCGTACTGCTTGACGAACTTCGCCATCCGGCCGGTGCGCAGCCCGAAGGCGTCCTGCCAGACCAGCACCTGGCCGTCGCAGTCGACCCCGGCGCCGATCCCGATCGTGGGGATGCCGACCGACTTGGTGACCTCGCCGGCGACGTCGCCGGGGACCATCTCCATCACCACGGCGAACGCGCCCGCGGACTCGAGTGCCTGCGCCTCCTCGACGACCCGGTCCGCCGCCGCGCCGCGACCCTGGACGCGGTAGCCGCCGAGGGCGTGCTCGGACTGCGGGGTGAACCCGATGTGCGCCATCACCGGGATGCCGCCCTCGGTCAGCTTCCGGACCTGCGGCACCATCGGCAGGCCGCCCTCGAGCTTGACCGCGTGGGCACCCGCCTCCTTCATGAAGCGCACGCCTGTGAGGTAGGCCTGCTCGGGTGAGGCCTGGTAGCTGCCGAACGGCAGGTCGGCCACCACCAGCGCGCGCCGGGCGCTGCGGCTCACGGCGCGGGTGAGCGGGATCAGCTCGTCGACGGTCACCGGAAGGGACGTCTCGTTGCCGTAGACGTTGTTGCTGGCGGAGTCGCCCACCAGCAGGACGTCGATGCCGGCCTCGTCGAAGGTCTGGGCGGCGTACTGCTCGTAGGCGGTGAGCATCGTGAACTTCTCGCCCCGCTGCTTCATCTCGCGGAGGTGGTGGGTGCGGACCCTCCTGGTCGGCGGCGCGCTCGCGGCTGCCGGTCCGGAGCCGTACGGCGCGGGCTGTTCGGTGCTGCTGTCGCTCATGGCGAGCTCCCCTCGGCGTCATCTCGCGGCTCCCCGATGGAGTCCACGGACCGTTGGTCAGGCTAGTCCCGCACGCTGGTCGGCGGCCTGTGTCGATGGTCACCCCTGATGGGTCATGTGGTTGCGGATCGGTCACCAACCGCAGATCTCCCGGCCCAGGACGTGCCGTTCGTGACCGATGGGGGCGATCAGGCTCGGTCCGGGCCGTAGTCCCGTGTGACCGTGGCGACGCGGACCCGGTAGTCGGCGTACCAGGTGGAGCGGCCCCGCTCCTGGGCCACGAGATGCTCGGCGACCTGCTTCCAGGCGACGGCCGCGGCCTCGTCGGTCCAGTAGGAGACGGTGATCCCGAGCCCGCCGTCCCGGGCGGACTCGAGCCCCAGGTAGCCCGGTTGGAGAGCCGCGAGCTCCTCCATCCGCCGCGACATGACGGCGTACCCGTGGTCGCCCTCGGTGCGGACCGAGGAGAAGACGACGGCGACGTACGGCGGCTCGGGCGTCCGGGCCAACCCGGTCTGGGCGAACGTCATCCGGCGGTGCTCCTCAGGCGTTGTCGGCAGCGGCCTCCAGCTCGGCGACCACGATCCTGCGCTGTCCCAGCATGGCTCGCATCGCGGCCTCGGCGCGAGCGGGATCCGGGTCGTTCAGGAGCTCGTGGAGCCTGGTGGGGATGATCTGCCAGGACAGGCCGAACTTGTCCTTCAGCCACCCGCACTGGTCCTCGACCCCGCCGGCGACCAGGTTGTCCCAGTAGTAGTCGACCTCCGTCTGGTCCGCGCACGCGACGCTGAACGAGATCGTCTCGGTGAAGCCGGCGAAGATCGGGCCGCCGTTGATGCCGCGGAAGGACTGCCCGTCGAGCACCCACTCGCCGGCCATCACCGTCCCGGGCTCGCCGGGTCCGGCCTCGCCGTAGCGGGCCACGCTGGTGATCGATGACCTCGGGAAGATCTTGGTGTAGAACTCCATCGCCTCGACGAGGTTGTCGTCGAACCACAGGCACGGGCTGATCGAGGTCATGGCTGGCTCCTTGGGTCCGGGCCGGGCGCTCGCTCCCGGCCTCCACGGATGGAGACCGGCGTTCCCCGCTGATTTCATCGGTGCCGCCGGGGCGCCGCCGCCGTACAGTCGATGCGTGGCCTTCGACGTCTCCGCCGAGGCGTACGCCCGGTTCATGGGTCGGTACGCCGACCCGCTCGCACCGCAGTTCGCCGACCTGGCCGGTGTCCGGTCCGGTCAACGCGCGCTGGACGTCGGGTGCGGGCCCGGAGCGCTGACCGTCGTGCTCGTCGAGCGGCTCGGCGTCGAGGGCGTCGCAGCCATCGACCCGTCGCCGCCCTTCGTGGCGGCGTTGCGGGAGCGGCTGCCCGGCGTCGACGTGCAGCAGGGAACGGCCGAGCGGCTTCCCCACGACGACGACTCGTTCGACGTCACGCTGGCCCAGCTGGTCGTGCAGTTCATGAGCGACCCGGTCGCAGGCCTGCGCGAGATGGCGCGCGTGACGCGGCCCGGGGGAGTGGTGGGCGCGTGCGTCTGGGACCACGGGAGCGGCCGTGGCCCGTTGTCGCCGTTCTGGAACGTCGTCCACGAGCTTCGTCCCGACGCCCACGGGAGGCCGGTGGCGCCGGCGTGCAGGCGGGGCACCTCGCCGAGCTCGCGGCGGATGCAGGCGTGCGGGACGTCGAGCCGGAGGAGTTGACCGTGCGGGTGCCCTACCGCGACTTCGACGACTGGTGGACGCCGTACACGACGGGCGTCGGACCGGCCGGTGACTGGGTGGCCGGCCTCGACCCGGGGGAGCGCGAGCAGGTGCGCGCCGCCTGCGCCGCGCACCTGCCCGACGGCCCGTTCGAGATCTCCGCGACGGCCTGGGCGGTGACTGGCCGGGCCTGACGCCGAGGTCTGACACCGGCCGCGTGGGAAACTGCATCTCGTGGACTTCTACTCGGCCTACGCCCACGGCTTCGCGCGCGTCGCTGCCTGCACCATGCCGGTAGCGATCGCGGACCCGGCGGCGAACGCGCGCACGGTGCTCGAGCAGGCTCGCGCCTGTCACGACGACGGCGTGGCGGTGGCGATCTTCCCCGAGCTGACCCTCGCGGGCTACTCGATCGAGGACCTGCACCTGCAGGACGTCCTGCTGAGCGCCGTGGAGGCCGCGATCGACGAGATCGTGGAGGCCTCCACCGGCCTGCGGCCCGTCCTCGTCGTGGGGGCACCGCTGGTGCACGGCACCCGCGTCCTGAACTGTGCTGTCGTCATCCACCGGGGGCGCGTCCTCGGGGTGTCGCCGAAGTCCTACCTGCCGACCTACCGGGAGTTCTACGAGCGCCGCTGGTTCGCACCCGGCGACGACCGCCGTGGCTCGACGATCCGGATCGGCGGGGTCGAGGTGCCGCTCGGACCCGACCTGCTGTTCTCGGCGACCGACGTGCCCGGGCTGACCCTGCACGTCGAGGTCTGCGAGGACATGTGGGTGCCGATCCCGCCCAGCTCCGAGGCGACCCTGGCCGGCGCCACCGTGCTGGCCAACATCTCCGGCAGCCCGATCACGGTCGCCCGGGCGGAGGACCGGAGGCTGCTGGTGCGCAGCGCCAGCGCCCGCTGCAGCGCGGCGTACCTGTTCGCGGCCGGTGGCCAGGGCGAGTCCACCACCGACCTCAGCTGGGACGGCCAGACCCTCGTCTACGAGTGCGGGGAGCTGCTCGCCGAGTGTGAGCGCTTCCCCGACGGGCCGCGGCGCGCGGTCGCCGACGTCGACCTCGACCGCGTCCGGCAGGAGCGGCTGCGCCAGGGCACCTTTGACGACAACCGCCGGACCCACGACGAGCGGGTGGGGGACTTCCGCACCGTCGCCTTCGAGCTGAGTCCGCCCACCGGAGACATCGGGCTGCGCCGCAAGGTCGACCGCTTCCCGTTCGTCCCCGACGACGCCGAGCGGCTGGCCCTCGACTGCTACGAGGCCTACAACATCCAGGTCTCCGGCCTCGAGCACCGCCTCGCCGCCATCGGCGGCGACACCTGGCAGCCCAAGGTGGTCATCGGGATCAGCGGCGGCCTCGACTCCACCCACGCGCTGATCGTGGCGGCGAAGGCCATGGACCGCCTGGACCGGCCCCGCGCCGACATCCTCGGCTTCACCATGCCCGGCTTCGCCACCGGCGAGACCACGAAGTCCTACGCCTACCGGCTGGCCAAGTCGCTCGGCATCACCTTCGAGGAGCTCGACATCACCGGCGCGGCCGAGCAGATGCTCAAGGACCTCGACCACCCCTACAGCCACGGCGAGGAGCTCTACGACGTCACGTTCGAGAACGTGCAGGCGGGCCTGCGCACCGACTACCTCTTCCGGCTCGCCAACCATCGCGGCGGGATCGTGCTGGGCACGGGTGACCTCTCCGAGCTCGCGCTCGGGTGGTGCACCTACGGCGTGGGCGACCAGATGTCCCACTACAACGTCAACGCCGGCGTGCCCAAGACCCTGATCCAGCACCTGATCCGCTGGGTCGCGGAGAGCGGGCAGTTCGGCGACGAGACCAACGACGTGCTGGAGGAGATCGTCGAGCAGGAGATCACCCCCGAGCTCGTCCCGCAGAAGGGGAGCGACAAGCCGCAGGCGACCGAGGAGTCGGTCGGGCCCTACGCGCTGCAGGACCTGACGCTCTTCTACGTCCTGCGACACGGCTACCGCCCCAGCCGGATCGCCTTCCTGGCGTGGCACGCGTGGCACGACGCCGACGCGGGGGAGTGGCCGCCGCACCTGCCCGAGCACCGGCGCATCGCCTACGACCTGGCGACGATCCGCCGGTGGATGGTCGTCTTCGTGAACCGCTTCTTCGCCAGCCAGTTCAAGCGGTCGGCGCTGCCGAACGGCCCGAAGGTGAGCGCCGGGGGCACCATGTCGCCGCGCGGGGACTGGCGGATGCCGTCGGACGCGAGCGCCGCCGCCTGGCTGGCCGAGCTCGAGGCGAACGTCCCGCAGAACTGATCACAACAAAACGTCCGCCTGCTGCATCTACCTCTGCGGAAGGGCACTGGCGCTCATCGGGAGCACCGGGCCACCACGCACGAGGAGATCGAAGAGATGACGCGGATCAGCCCGGTACGACGCGCCGCCCTGCTGGTGACCACCCTGGTGGCCGGACTCGGCGGAGTCGTCACGACCGCCGGCTCGGGGTCGGCGGCAGCGCCGACCAGCCAGCAGGTCCAGGCAGCGCCCAGGACGAGCCTGACCCTGGTGGTCCGTGACTGTGACCGGTGCACCGTCCAGCTCGTGCACGCGATCAACGGTGAGGACCACGTGTGGACCTCGCACGTCCGGCGCGTCGGCTCGGACCACCAGATCGCCTTCGACCTGCGCACCGCCCTGACCCACGGGTTGTCGTTCGTGGTGGAGGCTCCCTGGGCCGGCAACACGGGCGCGGTGCCCAACATGGTCACCCGGTACGCCGGCCACAAGGTCGGGACCGTGATCGACCGGTCCGACGCCCGGAACGCCAAGCGGGCCGCGGGCTGCTGGGCGGGCACCGGCGCCGACACCGCCCGGCTGACGTTCCAGATCGACCGGGTCAGCGCGCGCACCCCCGACGGTCACCGGACGAAGACGCCGCTGGCCTACAGCAGCCGCACGCTGCCGAGCTGGCAGCCGTACGTCCGCGCCCACAAGGGCACCATCGGCAACCAGGACGCCTTCTACTGCACCCGTCCGTGAACGAGGTCCGCCGGCCGGCAACAAAGCCCGGCCGGCGTGCATCTCCCACCCGCACGACACGGTGACCGCTGCTCATCGGGGGCAGCGGACCGGAGAAACTGAGGAGAACGACATGAAGTCCATCGGCCCGGTTCGACGTGGAGCCCTGGCGATGACCGGACTGGCAGCGGGGCTGCTGGCCACCCTCGCCGGCGCGGCGACCACCGGCGCGGCCGCCCAGCCCGCCCAGCCCGTGCCGCAGGCGACCACCCCGGCCGCGGCGCCGGCGGGACAGCGCACCGCGCTCGCCTTCCTCGTGGACGGCTGCAACCGCTGCCACGTCCGGCTCTACCAGGCGGTGCGGGGACGCGACCACGTCTGGGAGTCCAAGGTGCACCGGGTCCGTGACGGCCGGGTCAGCTTCGACATCGCCACCAGGCACACCCATGGCCTGAGCGCGTCGGTCCGGGCACCGTGGGAGGGCAACACCGGTTTCGTCACCCAGATCGCGTTCCGCTACGGCCACGAGGCGGTCGGCTCCGAGGTCTCCAACCGCGAGGCGCGGACCAAGCACCGCGCCGCCGGCTGCTGGGCCGGGACGACGGACACCGCGGCGCTCCTGCCGCTGGTCGTGCGGAAGGTGACGATCCCCGGCGCGGACGGATCGCCGACGACCGCCGCCCGTGCCTGGATCAGCACCACCGCCGACTGGTGGCAGCCGATGTTCCGCGCCGACAAGGGCATCCTGGGCGCCCAGGACGTCTTGCCCTGCGAGCGTCCCTGACGCGCAGGTGGCGCCGGCGCAGGGTCTCCGGGTGCTCGACCCGGAGACCCTGACCGGTGCGGCGGCACCGATGCGCCATAGTTGGCCCCATGGGCAAGCAGGAAGACTTCGTTCTCCGCGCTCTCGAGGAGCGTGACGTCCGGTTCGTCCGGTTGTGGTTCACCGACGTCCTCGGGTTCCTGAAGTCGGTGGCGGTGGCGCCGGCGGAGCTCGAGGGGGCGTTCGCCGAGGGCATCGGCTTCGACGGTTCCGCGATCGAGGGCTTCGCCCGGGTCTACGAGGCCGACATGCTCGCCAAGCCCGACCCCTCGACGTTCCAGATCCTCCCGTGGCGGGGCGAGGGTCCCTCCACCGCGCGCATGTTCTGCGACATCGTGATGCCGGACGGCTCCCCGTCGTACGCCGACCCGCGTTACGTGCTCAAGCGGACGCTCGGCAAGGCGGCCGAGCAGGGCTTCACCTTCTACACCCACCCCGAGATCGAGTTCTACCTCTTCAAGGACACCCCGGTCGCGGGCGCCGACCCGGTGCCGGTGGACCGCAGCGGCTACTTCGACCACACCGCCCAGTCGATGGGCGCGGACTTCCGCCGCGAGGCGATCACGATGCTCGAGTCGATGGGCATCTCGGTCGAGTTCAGCCACCACGAGGGCGGCCCGGGCCAGCAGGAGATCGACCTGCGGTACGCCGACGCGCTGAGCACCGCCGACAACATCATGACCTTCCGCACCGTGATCCGGGAGGTGGCGCTGAGCCAGGACATCTGGGCGACCTTCATGCCCAAGCCGTTCACGACCCACCCCGGCTCGGGCATGCACACCCACGTGTCGCTCTTCGAGGGCGACCGCAACGCCTTCTTCGAGGCCGGCGCGGAGTACCAGCTGTCCAAGACCGGCCGCCAGTTCATCGCCGGCATCCTGCGCCACGCCAACGAGATCAGCTGCGTGACCAACCAGTGGGTCAACAGCTACAAGCGGATGATGTTCGGCGGCGAGGCGCCGTCGTACATCTGCTGGGGCCACAACAACCGCTCCGCCATGATCCGGGTGCCGATGTACAAGCCCAACAAGGGCCAGTCGACGCGCGTCGAGCTGCGCACCATCGACGCGGCGGCCAACCCCTACCTCGCCTACGCCGTGGTGCTCGCCGCCGGCATGAAGGGGATCGAGGAGGGCTACGACCTGCCCCGCGAGGCCGAGGACGACGTCTGGTCGCTCTCGGAGCGGGAGCGCAAGAGCCTCGGCATCGACCCGCTGCCGCGCAGCCTGCACGACGCCATCGGGATCGCGGAGGAGTCCGAGCTGCTGGCCGAGACCCTGGGCGAGCACGTCTTCGACTTCTTCCTGCGCAACAAGCGGGCGGAGTGGGAGGAGTACCGCGGCCAGGTCTCGGCCTTCGAGCGGGACCGGATGCTCCCCGTCCTGTGACAGGTGCCGTGACTCCGCCCTACGAGCCGGCGCGGGCGCGCCAGCTGCGGATCCTGTTGTGGGTGGTGATCGCGGCCGCGGCGGTCCTGGCCGTCGTCGCTGCCGGGTACCTGCTCGCCGGGGCGGCGCCCGGGCTGGTCCTCCTGGTCCTGGTCGTGCCCGCCGTGCTCATGCTCGTGCTCGGCCGGACGTCGCTCCAGCTGCTCGGCCGGGGCGAGCCGGGCGCGAAGTCCTGGATCGTCGCCACCGCAGTCACGACCATGCTGGTGGCGCTGCTGCTGAGCCGCACCGGTCCCGGGGGGTTCCTCGGGCTGCTCGGCGTGCTGCTGATGCTGGTGGCCCTGCTGCCGGCGAGGGACGGATAGGTTGCCAGCGTGAGCGAAGCGACCGTGCTCGTCATCGAGCACGAGGACAAGTGCCCCCCTGCCCTGGTCGGTGACTGGCTGGCCGAGGCCGGCTGCGCCCTCGAGGTGTGCCGACCCTGGGCCGGCGACGACGTGCCCGCGCTCGCGGCGTACGACGGCTTCCTGGTGCTCGGCGGGCCGATGGGGGCCGACGACGACGCGAAGCACGCCTGGCTCACCCCGGTGAAGGAGCGTGTCCGTGACGCAGTGTCGACCGGGCTGCCCACCCTGGGCATCTGCCTGGGCCACCAGCTGATCGCCGTCGCCCTGGGCGGGACCGTGGGCCGCAACCCGAGGGGACAGCAGCTCGGCCTGCTCGAGGTGGCGTGGACCGATGCCGCCCTCGACGACGAGCTGGTCGGGCCGCTGGCCAGTCCCCGCCGAGGTGTGCAGTGGAACGACGACGTGGTCACCCGGCTGCCCGACGGCGCGACGCTGCTGGCCGCGACCGGCGCCGGAGAGGTGCAGGCGGCCCGCTTCGCGCCGACCGTGTGGGGAGTGCAGCTGCACCCCGAGGTCGACGTCGAGGTGCTGCGCCCGTGGGCGGAGTCCGACCGCGGGTCGCACGAGGCGCGGGGGATCGACCAGGACGCGCTGCTCGGTGACATCGCCGGTGCCCGGGCCGAGCTCGACGATGCCTGGCGGCCGCTCGCGGCCGGCTTCGCGGCCCTCGTGCGTCGACGCCACGGGCGCCGCGGATGAGCGCGGACCGCTCGTGAGCAGGCCGGCCACCACCAAGGGGACCCTGCTGCGCCTCGGGTTCCACGACCCGGACGCGTCCCTGGCCGCGCTGTCCCGCCTCGACACCGCCGCCGACCCGTTGCTGGCCCTGCTCGCCCGCAGTGCCGACCCCGACCTGGCCGTCGCGTCGCTGGTGCGCCTGCTGGAGGTGGTCGAGGACCCCGCCGAGCTGCTGGAGGAGATCGTCGACGACGAGGGCACCGCGATGCGGCTGCTCTGCGTCCTCGGCGCCAGCCAGGCCCTCGCCGACCACCTGGTCCGGCACCCCGAGCACTGGCGCGAGCTCACCGACCCGTTGATGGGCTCGACGCGGCCGGCGGCGTACGCCCTGCGGGCCGACCTGCTGCGAGCGGTGGGCGCCGACCCGGAGGCGGACGAGCCCACCGCGACGATCCCCGACGACGAGGCGGTGGACGCGCTCCGGGTGGAGTACCGCCGCGCCCTGCTGCGGCTGGCGGCCCGCGACCTCGCCCACGACCTCGGGCTCGACGACGCCGCTGCGGAGCTATCCGACCTGGCCGCCGGCACGCTCGAGGCCGCGCTCGCCGTGGCCCGCCAACGTGTCGGCCCCGACTCGGGCCTGGCCCGGCTCGCGGTCGTGGCGATGGGCAAGTGCGGGGGCCACGAGCTGAACTACGTCTCCGACGTCGACGTGATCTTCGTGTTCGAGCCCACGGACGGTGGCGGCGACGCCGAGCCCGACCTGGGCGCGGCCACCCGCGTCGCCACCCAGCTGGCCAGCCACCTGATCCGGGTGTGCTCCGACCACACCTCCGAGGGCACCATCTGGCCGGTCGACGCCGCGCTGCGCCCCGAGGGGAAGTCCGGTCCGCTGGTGCGGACGCTGGCCAGCCACCGCGGCTACTACGAGCGCTGGGCCAAGACCTGGGAGTTCCAGGCCCTGCTCAAGGCGCGGCCCGTGGCCGGCGACCTCGCCCTGGGGCACGAGTACCTCGACACCGTCTCGCCCATGGTGTGGACGGCCGCCGAACGTGAGGGCTTCGTCGCCGACACCCAGGCCATGCGCCGCCGCGTCATCGACCAGATCCCACCGCGCGAGGCCGAGCGGCAGCTCAAGCTCGGCTCGGGCGGGCTGCGCGACGTCGAGTTCGCCGTCCAGCTGCTGCAGCTGGTCCACGGTCGGGCCGATCGGCAGATCCGTCCGCCGGCGACGCTCAGTGCCCTGGCCGAGCTCACGCGCGGCGGCTACGTCGGTCGCGAGGACGGCGAGGCGCTGCACGACGCGTACTGCTTCCTGCGCACGCTCGAGCACCGGATCCAGCTCTTCCAGCTGCGGCGCACGCACGTCGTGCCCGCCGACGAGGAGTCGCTGCGCCGGCTCGGGCGCAGTATGGGGCTGTTCAAGGACCCGGTCGGGTCGCTGGACAAGGCCTGGCAGCACCACCGCCTCGAGGTGCGCCGGCTCCACGAGAAGCTCTTCTACCGGCCGCTGCTCGCGGCGGTCGCCAAGCTCCCCGGCACCGAGGCCCGCCTGTCCCTGGAGGCCGCCGGCGAGCGCCTGGCGGCCCTGGGCTACCTCGACCCCAAGGCGGCACTGCGCCACCTCGAGGCCCTGACCACCGGTGTCTCGCGGACCGCGAACATCCAGCGCACGCTCCTGCCGGCGATGCTCGAGTGGTTCGCGGACGCGCCCGACCCCGACGCCGGCCTCTTCGGCTTCCGTCGGATCAGCGAGTCGCTCGGCGAGAGCCCGTGGTACCTCAAGACCCTGCGGGACGAGGGGCAGGTCGCCGAGCGGCTGGCCCGGCTGCTCGCCACGTCGCGCTACGCCACCAGCCTGCTCGAGCGCGAGCCGCAGGGCGTGCGGATGCTGGGGGAGGACCTGGTGCCGCTCTCGGCCGAGGCGCTGACCGAGGAGATGCTCGCCTCGTCGCGCCGGCAGGTCGATCCCGAGAAGGCGGTGCGGGCCGTCCGGGCCATCCGCCGCCGCGAGCTCTTCCGGATCGCCGCGGGCGACCTGCTGGGGCTGATCGACGTGGCGGACGTGGGTGCGGGGCTCTCCCGGCTGACCGACGCCACCCTGGAGGCGACCCTGGGTGTCGCCGGCCGCTCGGTGCGCGAGCAGCGTGGCTTCGAGGACGCCCCGACGCGGATGGCTGTCGTGGCGATGGGGCGCTACGGCGGCTTCGAGCTGTCCTACGGCAGCGACGCCGACGTGCTGTTCGTCCACGACCCGGAGCCGGGCGCCGACCCGCAGGCGGCGTCGTCGTACGCCACCGCCGTGGCCAACGAGCTGCGCCGGCTGCTCTCGCTGCCGGGCGCCGACCCGGCGCTCCAGGTCGACGCCGACCTGCGCCCCGAGGGCAAGCAGGGCGCGCTGGTGCGGACCCTCGACGCGTACGCCGCCTACTACGCCAAGTGGTCCAAGGTCTGGGAGTCGCAGGCGCTGCTCCGTGCCGACGCCGTGGTCGGGGACCTCGAGCTGCGCCGACGGTTCGAGACGCTGATCGACCCGCTGCGCTTCCCCGAGGAGGGGATCTCCCCCGACGACGTGCTCGAGGTGCGCCGGATCAAGGCGCGGGTCGACCAGGAACGGCTGCCTCGCGGCGCCGACCCCCAGACCCACCTCAAGCTCGGGCGCGGCGGGCTCGCCGACATCGAGTGGACCGTCCAGCTCCTGCAGATGCGGTACGCCGGGCACGTCCCGGGCCTGCGCACCTCACGGACCCTCGAGGCCCTCGACGCGGCACGGGCCGCCGGGCTGGTCGAGGAGGACGACGCCGTAGAGCTGGCCCACGCCTGGCGCACGGTGAGCCGGATCCGGAACGCGGTCACGCTGGTGCGCGGCAAGCCCGGCGACCAGCTCCCGCGCGACCCTCGGGAGAAGGCCGCCGTCGCGACCATCCTCGGCTACCCGCCCGGCGCCTCCGACACGATGGTCAACGACTACCTGCGGATCACCCGGCACGCCCGCGCCGTCGTCGACAAGGTCTTCTGGGAGTAGCCCAGCCGGGCCGAACCGGGCCGAGCCGGCGTCGGTGGCGGGCTGTGACGCAGGTCCGGCCTCGCCGCGGTTTGCCGTGGGCAGGAACGGGAACCGTTGCTGGACCGGGCTTTCTCGCGGCAACGATCTCTGACGGGCGGCACCATGGACTGGCTCATCGACAGGCAGCGCTCGCGGTCGGCCGAGCAGACCATGTCGCTGCTCGACGCCCACCTGCGACGGCACGCCGGCTCCGACCGCGGCGTGGACCAGGCCGTGGCCTCGGTGCGTGCCGTGGTCGAGAGCCTGGGCGCGGACGGGTGGGACCTGCTGCGCCTGCACCTGGCCTGGCACACCGACCGGCCCGTGGTGGAGCTGAGCCCGGTGAAGGATGCCGGCGACATTCCGCCGGGCCCCACGGTGCCGGCGAAGGACCGCCACCGGCTGGCCGCCGCCACCGGCGAGTCGGTCGTGCGGCTGGAGCTCGAGGTCGAGCCCGCAGTGCTGGAGCCCTTCGCCGAGGGGCCGCCGCCGATGACCCCGATCGACTCCCACCCGCAGCGCGACGGGATCGCCACCGTGGCGGTGGCCCTGTCCCGCGCCGCGGCCGACCACCCCAGCGCGAAGCCGGCCCAGCAGGCGTCCCTGGCCGGCGCCGCACTGGCCGACCAGGTGGCGGCCGACAGCCCGCCCACGGACGCGGCGGGCGTCGCCGGATGCTCGCCGAGACCCATCGGGCCCTCGGCAGCGACCTGGAGGTCCTCGCGGTGACCGACGAGGTCGTCGAGGTCGCCGTGGGCCGGTGTCCGTTCGGCAGCGGTGTCGGCGGCAACGATGCCCTCTGCCACGTCACGACGGGCCTGGCCGGTCGGCTCGGCGCACGGGTGAACGGCGCGGCCACCGTGGCCGCGCCCGAGCGGATCGCGGCCGGCGACGACGAGTGCCACCTTCAGGTGTGGCTGGGCTCGCCGGACGACCTCCGCGGCGAGCGGCACCAGTGGCCGCCCGTGACCGGACCGGCGAACGGCAGCGTGCCGCGGCTGACCTGTCGGTGAACCTGCCCCGGGAGACCGTCAGCGTCCCGGTCGTGCGACGGCTCGCGGCGCAGGCGCTGCGTGCCTTCGGGGTCGCCGACGACGACATCGACGACGTGCAGCTGGCGATCTCCGAGGCCTGCGCGAACGTGATCGACCACGCCGCCGACACCGACTCCTACGAGGTGCAGGTCGAGCTCGCCGCCGACCGCTGCGCGATCACCGTGGTCGACCACGGCGGCGGCTTCGACGACTCGGCGGCGCTCGACGAGGCCCACCCGACAGCAGAGAGCGGCCGGGGCTTGATCCTCATGCAGGCGCTCGTCGACAACCTCGCCTTCACCAACGAGCCCCAGGCCGGGACGGTGGTGCACATGGTCAAGATGCTGGCGTACGACGCCTCGCACCCGCTGTGGCGCGACCAGCTGCGACCCGGCTGAGCCGGAGGTGGCGCCGGGTCGTTCCGTGCGAGCGACACTGGTGCCGTGACCGGCCCGATGAGTCAGCCCGCCGGGCGCCGGGGCTTCCTGGTGGCGCTGGGCGCGATCGCGCTCGCGGGGTGCACGGACTCGTCCGCTCCCGGCCCCGTCGCGAGCTCGGGCTCGTCGACCCCGGACGTAACGCCCGGCACGACCCCGCATGACACCCCGGACGTGCGTCTGCCGAGGGCGCGTCGCTGGGTCCCGAGCCCTGCGGACGTCGACCCGGCCTGCAAGCTGGCCGCGGTGCGGACGGTCGAACGACACGGCAGGTCCACGACGACCGCAGTCCGGGTGATCGATGCGCAGTACGGCGGGATCCTCGACGACACCGCCAGCGTGCTCGTCGTGTGCCGTTCGTGGCGGCTCTCGCACGGCCGGGTGACGACAGACGGTCACACGTTCGACGTACGCCTCTCGCGCGGACCCGGGCCCGCCTGGCGGGTGACAGCCATCCACCCCTCGAGGCCAGGGCCACCGGCGGGCCACACACCGGCCGCCCGCCGGGTGCTGGCCAGCCACCGGATCGACCTGCCGCCCGCGGCGCGCGCCGACATCGCCTCGGGCCAGGTCCACGACAGCGTGCTCACCGCGATGCTCGGGCTGTCGAGGAGCTACCGGATCGGGGTCAGTGTCGTCAGGTCGGGCCACCCGATCCACGTCTTCGGCACGGACCGGCTCAGCGACCACCCGCAGGCACGGGCGTTCGACACCTGGCGGATCGACGGGCACCCTGTCGTCGATCCCGGCACCCCGGAGCGGCTGGTGACCGGCTACATGCGGGCGGCGGCCGCTGAAGGCTCCTACAACGTGGGCGGTCCGTACCTGCTCGGCCCGGCGCCGCAGTACTTCTCCGACGCCACCCACCACGACCACGTGCACGCCGGGTTCGCGACGTGAGGTGGACGACGGCACGCCCGCTAGATTCGGGACCATGGCTGACCAAGCAACCTCTCTGCGGGGCGCCGAGCTGCTCCGCCTCCACCGTGACCCGAAGCTGCTGACCGTCGTCAACGTCTGGGACGTCGTCAGCGCCACCACCGTCGCCGCCGTCGAGGGCACCGCCGCCCTGGCGACCGCGAGCCACTCGATCGCCGCCACCTTCGGCTACGAGGACGGCGAGAACATCCCGCTCGACCTGATGCTGGAGATGGTCGGCCGGATCGTCTCCGCGACCGACCTCCCGGTGACGGCAGACCTCGAGGGAGGGTACGGCGACCCCGCCGAGACCATCCGTCGCGCCATCGGCATCGGCGTGGTCGGCGCCAACATCGAGGACCAGCTGCGTCCGGTGAAGGAGGCCGCCGCCAACGTCGAGAAGATGATGAAGGTCGCCGAGCAGGAGGGCGTCGACTTCGTGCTCAACGCCCGGACCGACGCCTTCGCCCGAGCCCGTGACCGTGACCCGGCCGAGTCCCTGAAGGACGCGGTCGAGCGCGGCAAGGCGTTCCTCGACGCCGGCGCGCCCGTGGTGTTCGTGCCGGCCCGGCTGGACGAGGCCCAGGTCGCCACCCTGGTCGAGGCCTTCGGTCCGCAGCGCCTCACGATGATCGGCATACCCGGCACGCCCGCGCTGGCACGGCTCGAGGAGCTCGGCGTCGCCCGCGTCTCCTACGGGCCGATGGCGCAGAACGTCGCGCTCACCGCGCTGCAGGAGCTGGTCGAGGAGGTCCACCGCGGCGGCGGCGTGCCCCCGACGATGCGCATCCTCAACTGACCGGTCGTAGGGCAGGTCTCACAGGCGGGGGAGCCGGACCACGAAGACGGCTCCTCCGTCCCCGTCGGCGAGCTCCACGTCGCCGCCGATCGAACGAGCCACCCGGCGGGAGATGCCGAGCCCGAGGCCGGTGCCACCCCCGGGCCCGGCGATGCCCGGCGCGAACAGCGTGTCGCGCACCGACTCCTGCACCCCGGGGCCGTCGTCGCCGATCCGGAGCTCGACCGACGTCGCCGTCGCGACGGCCTCGAGGCACACGCGCGAGCGGGCGTGGCGCACGGCGTTCTCCGTCACGGGGGACACGGCGCGGACCACGAGGTCGCGCGGGGCCGCCAGCCGCAGCGAAGCCGCGTCGGTCACCCGGTTGTCGAGGACCAGCTCGTCGGGCACGAGCGGGACCACCGCGTCCAGGACGTCGGAGAGCCGGCAGGTGGCGCTCTCGGGCGACTCACCGGCGCTGCGGGCCAGCTCCAGCAGCGTCGTGATCGTCTCGGCGGCCATCACCCGGGACGACGCCGCGATCTGCTCGAGGTCGACGCGGGCGTCCTCCGACAGCCCGCCGCGCAGCAGCGCGAGGTCCGCAGAGCCCTGGATCGCGGCGAGGGGGGTGCGCAGCTCGTGGGCGAGCTCGGCGGTGAGCCGCTGCTCGGCGCGGATCGTCATCGCCACCCGTTCCAGCAGCCCGTCGAGGGTCGCGCCGAGGGCGGAGATCTCGTTGGTCGGCGGGCCCAGCTCGAAGCGGCGACCGAGGTCGTGCTCGCTCCAGTCGGTGGCCCGCTCGGCCATCTGCGCCACCGGCGCGAGAGCGCGCGACGTCACCAGGCGTGCCACCAGCCCGACGGCGACCACCACCAGGACGCCGACGAGCAGGCTGGTGAGCATGATGTAGAGCTCGGCCTCCTCGTAGGCGTGCCGCGACTCGCTGACCACGACCACGCCACGCAACCCCGACTCGGTGGTGAACGGGGTGGCGTAGAGCCGGTACTTCTCGCCGACGGCCACGGTGCGTGGCGACGTCACCGTGGCGAGCTGCTTCATCTGGTAGCGGGCCTTGGGCCACGCCGTACCGGCGACCACGTCACCGTGGTCGCCGAAGACGAGGACGCCGGGCTCGAGGACGTCGTCGGGGACCTTCAGGTGCCCGCTCGGGCTCGAGTCGACAACGGCGGTGACCGAGTCGGCCCGGTCGTGGAGGACCTGGTCGAGGTTGCCCTCGATGATGCGGTGCAGGATCAGCTGCAGACCCAGGGTGACCAGCACCATGCCGACGGCCGTGAGGGCCATGGTGGTGAGCACGAGCTGGGAGCGGAAGCTGGTCGCGAGCCAGCGGGGCGCTCTCACCTGAGTGTGAAGCCGACGCCGCGCACGGTGCGCAGAGTGACGGGGGAGTCGAGCTCCTTGAGCTTCGCGCGGATCCGCCGGATGTAGGAGTCCACGGTGTTCTCACTGACACGGGCCCCGTCGGGCCAGGCCGCGGCGACGACGACCTGGCGCCGGACGACCTCCCCCGGGCGGGAGGTGATCGCGGCCAGCATCCGGAACTCGGTCGGGGTCAGGAGCACCTCCGCGTCCCCGTGGCGCAGTGAGTGCCGAGCCGGGTCGAGCACCAGCTCGCCGACCGGCTCGGCGGCCGGTCGGCCCCCGCCGGGACAGGGCGTCGACGCGAGCGATGAGCTCCTTCACGTCGAAGGGCTTGGGCAGGTAGTCGTCGGCACCGGCGCTGAACCCGGAGAGCCGGTCGTGGACGGCACCGAGGGCGGTGAGGAACAGCACCGGTGCGGACTGTCCCGCCGACCTGAGCGCCTGGCACACGTCGCGGCCGTCGGCGTCGGGCAGGCCGATGTCGAGGATGATCGCGTCGAGCACGGCGTCGGCGCCGAACCGTTGCAGCGCCTCCGTCCCGTTGTGGGCGGAGACGACGGAGTGACCCGTGAGCTCCAGCGCCTGCGTGACGACGCGCCGGATGGCGGGGTCGTCCTCGCAGAGGCCTACCGTGACCACGGGCCTCCTCCTCGTCCTGCGGCCCGGGCGGGCCGCCTCTCAGTTGCCGTTGCTGCTCCCCGCGCTGGAGGAGGAGACCTGGTCACCCCAGGCGGCGCGGGCGCCGGAGTCACCCACGCGGAAGACCTGCACGCTGGTCGCCAGCGCGGCGACCACGGCGAGGGCGGCCACGACCTTCACGGCCGTCGACGACACGGCCGGCGAGGAGCCGCCCGCGGCGTGGGACGGCTCGGTGACGGCAGCGGCGGCCCGGTGACGACGGTCGAGCCACACCAGCACGACCGCCAGCACGAGCAGCGGGATCTCGAACCAGATCAGCTGGTCGCCGAGCTGTGCGTGCTGACCCGGGTCGCCCACGTGCTTCTCGAGGGCCTCGCCGCTCGACGTCGCCACCGGTGTCAGGACGCACGACAGGGCGGCAGCGACGACGACCAGCACGCCGTACCGGTGCCGCCAGGCGGGCCGGACCGCGATGGCGATGGTGCCGAGCGCCGCCAGGGGCAGCAGCACCACGACCGCATGGACGACGAGCGGGTGGATGGGCAGACCGTTGATCAGGTCGAACACGAGCTCTCCTCACGAAAGGGGGACGCCCACATCCTTCCCGACGCTACCTGCAACCAACCTGATTGCGCGTCGGTGCGGCACTTGAGGATTCCTTGCGCAAGTGGCCGCCCGAGCCTTGAGCACGGTCCGACAGGCTGGAGCCGTCAGGTGAGCGCCACCGTCCCAGGAGACCCCAATGTCCGACCTCGCGACATTCGACGAGGCGGCGCTGCGCCGCCTGTCGTACGAGGTCGACGACCGTGTCTTCACCTGGCTCTTCGCGAACCGCTACCGGCGGATGCTCGTGGGTCGGGTCGCGCGCATCACGACCGCGCTCCAGCGACTCGACGTCGAGGGCGCCCTGGACGCGGCGCTGAGCCTGAAGGTCGCCTCGGCCACGGTCGGCACCTGCGAGCTGGCTGCCCTCGCGCACGAGGTCGAGACCGAGGTGCGCCACCACGACGTGACCGCGGCGCGGACCACGGCCTCGTTGCTGTGGCCGGCCGCCGTGCGTGCTGACCAGGCGCTCGGCGCCTATCTCGCCCGCTGACGTCGAGTCCGGGCTGAGGCCTGGTCCGAACGCCGGGAGCGGCCGGTCAGGCCGGCTGCTCCATGCGGTAGCCCACGCCGCGGACCGTCCTGATGAAGCGTGGGCTGTCACGACCCTCGCCGAGCTTGCGGCGCAGGTTGCCGATGTGGACCTCGACCAGGTGCGTGTCGGTGGCCCACTCGGTGTCCCACACCGACCGCAGCAGGGCCTCGCGGGTCCACACCCGCGCCGGTGTGCGCATCAGCTCGGTGAGCAGGTCGAACTCGGTGCGCGTCAGCGCGACCTCGGTGTCGTCGATGAAGGCGCGGCGTCCGTCGACGTCGACCTTCAGCGACCCGTGCCGCAGCACCTCGTGGCCTGCGTCCGCCGCCGGTGACGCCGCGCCCCGTCCGCGCCTCGGCCGGCGGAACATCGCGTTGACGCGAGCGTTCAGCTCGCGGGGGCTGAACGGCTTGGACAGGTAGTCGTCGGCCCCGGTCTCCAGCCCGATCAGCTTCTCGACCTCGTCGTCGCGGGCGGTGATCATCACGACGTAGGCGTCGCTGATCTCGCGGATCCGGCGGCAGGCCTCGATGCCGTCGATGCCGGGGAGGCCGAGGTCGAGCGTGACGAGGTCGGGGTCGTGGTCACGGACCGCATCGACCCCGGCCGTGCCGGTGTCGGCCGTCATCACCTGGAAGCCCTGGGTGCTCAGCGTGAACTCGATGAGCGACCGCATGTCCTCGTCGTCCTCGACGACGAGAGCTCGCCTGTCTTCTCCCGCCGCCGTGGACATGGTGCAGATGATGCCAGAACCCACCCCTGCTCCGGTCCCGTTCCCGCTGCTTCGTCCTGCCGGACTTCAGCGGGGCTTCAGCGCCCGCGGGTCATGCTCGGGACTGATCCTGAGGAGGAGACATGAAGCCCATCAGCATCGCGGCCCTGTGCACCTCGGCGGCCCTCGCCGGCGGTGCCGTCGCCGCCACCCTGCCCGCCCACGGTGCAGACCGTCCGGCGCGCACGGCGTCGACCGGCGTCGACCCGTCCCGGTTCACCCACCCGGCGGGCAACCCCTACTACCCGCTCCAGCCGGGGCTGGTCACCCGGCTGCGGGGGAGCGACGGCCCGCAGCGCTACCGCGAGCGGGTGCTCGTCACGCACCGGACGAAGACGATCCAGGGGTGCGGGCCCGGGTCGTCCTCGACACGCTGCGTCGTCTCGACGGCAGCGTCGCCGAGAAGACCCACGACTGGTACGCCGGCGACAACAACGGCAACGTCTGGTACTTCGGTGAGGACACCGCGACCTACGACCGACACGGCCACGTGAGGAGCCGCGAGGGCTCCTGGCAGGCGGGGGTGGATGGCGCCCAGGCGGGCCTGATCATGCCCGCCGACCCGCGCCCGACCGATGCGTACCGCCAGGAGTTCCAGCACGGCTCGGCCGAGGACCAGGGCTGGATCGTGCAGAGGACCGCTGTCGTGCGCACGCCGTACCGGCGCTTCCACGACGCCGTGCGCGGCTTCGAGTGGTCGCGCCTCGAGCCCGGGGTGGTGTCGCAGAAGTTCTACGGGAAGGGCGTGGGCATCATCAGCGAGGAGGACGTCGCCGGCGGGCACGAGTCGTTCGAGCTCGTGGCGGTGCACCGTCCCTGAGCCGCTGCTCCCGATGTCGTTGAACGCACCCGGGCCGACACACGTGTCATGGGTGCGGGGACGACAGAAGGAGAAGCAATGCACACGCGGTCACGGTCCATGGCACTCGCCGGCGTCGCCGGCGCCGGGCTGCTGCTGATCTCGGCCTGTGGATCGGGCGGCAGCAGCTCGTCGAGCTCGTCCACCTCACCGAGCTCGTCGGGGAGCTCGAGCTCCACGTCGGGCACGGTCGCCCTGGCGAGCACCTCGGCGGGCAAGGTGCTCGTCGACCCGAGCGGGATGACGCTCTACGCCTTCGCCAACGACACCCCCGGGCACACCACGTGCACGGGTTCGTGTGCGGTGTACTGGCCCCCGGTCCCGGGCTCGGACATGCCGCACGGCTCGGTGGCGGCCGTCACCGCGAAGTTCGGCACGATCAAGCGCTCGGACGGGTCCAGCCAGCTCACCGTCGACGGCTACCCGATGTACACCTACGCCGGCGACTCCGCTCCGGGTCAGGCCAACGGCCAGGGCAAGAACCTGTCGGGCGGCCTGTGGTGGGTCGTGGGGTCGGACGGCTCCTGGGTGAAGACGACGTCGAGCAGCTCGTCGAGCAGCTCCTCGGGTGCGCGGGGTGGCTACTGACGGTCCGGCCGGCCAGGGATCTCCCCCATCTTCGGTATCCGCCCCGGCGCGGCCGCCACCCCGCGGGAGTCCTCCCTACGATCCGACCGATGACTGTCTGGGATGCGAGCGGGTCGACGGCACCGGGGCTATCGTGGGGCGCGGTGGGAGAGGTGCCATGGCTGACGATGCCGAACGCGCGCTGGGTGATGCCCGTCGACGTGACCGAGGTGGGTGCGATCGCGCGTTCGCGGCGCGCGCACTGACCGGGGCCGACGGGGCGACGTTCGTCGTGCGCGACGGCGACGACTGCTTCTACGCCGACGAGGAGGCGATCTCCCCGCTGTGGAAGGGGCAGCGCTTCCCGCTGGACCACTGCATCAGCGGGTGGGCCATGCTGAACGCCGCCACCGCCGTCGTCCCCGACGTCTCCCTCGACCCGCGGATCCCGATGGAGGCCTACCGGCCCACCTTCGTGCGCAGCCTGGTCGTGGTCCCGATCGGTGTGGAGAAGCCGTCGGCGGCCCTCGGGGTGTACTGGTCGGTGCGGCGGGTCCCGCACGCGGGCCTGATCCGGAACCTCGAGGCCCTGGCGGCGCACGCCGCCGAGGCGATCGACCGGGTGGGGGCTCGACAACGCGCCCTGGGCACCCACGTTCCGCCGCAACCGCTGACGGGCCCAAGGAACGGCACAGGGAACGGCACGGGGAACGGCACAGGGGCCCTTGGCCCTGTCGCTGGGCCGCGCCCGCGGGCCATGGTCGGCGCATGACCTCGGTCGGGCTCGTCCTGGGAGCCGGCGGCGTCGTCGGTCAGGCCTACCACGCCGGTGTGCTCGCCGCGCTGGAGCACGACTGCGGCTGGGACCCGCGGACCGCCGACGTCGTCGTGGGCACCTCGGCCGGCTCGATCACCGGCACCCTGCTGCGCGTGGGGGTCCCGGCCTCCGAGCTGGCGGCGTGGGTCGTGCAGGCGCCCCTGTCGGACGAGGGACAGGTGCTGCACGACATGCTGGGCTCCGAGATCCCGGCCTTCGAGCCCTTCCGGGTGCTTCCCCTGCTGCGCCGGATCCCGGACCTGCCGGGCCGGGCGATGGTGCAGCGCGCGATCGTCCGCCCCTGGGCCTTCCGCCCGCTCGCCGCCGGGCTCGCCCTGCTGGCCCCCGGGCGTCTCGACATCGCCGAGCAGCTGGGGATGCTCCGCGAGGTGGAGGGACAGTCCTGGCCGAAGCGTGACCTGTGGATCTGCGCCGTCCGGCGCCGGGACGGCCGTCGGGTCGTCTTCGGCCGGCCGGGCACCCCCGCGGCGCCGCTGCACCTGGCGATCGCCGCGTCCTGCGCGGTGCCCGGCTACTTCGCGCCGGTGACGATCGCCGACCACACCTACGTCGACGGGGGAGCGCACTCACCCACCAACGCCGCCATCCTGCGGGAGCGCCAGCTCGACCTCGTCATCATCGTGTCGCCGATGTCCGGCCCGGTGCGCCTCCTGACCGACCTGTACGGCGTGTCCCGGGGCCACGCCGCGCGGCTGGCCCGGCGCGAGGCCCGGGCCCTGCGCGAGAGCGGCACGGCCGTGATCACGTTCCGGCCCGGCCGGGCCGAGCTGGCGGCGATGGGCAACGACTTCATGGCCCGTGACCGGGTGGACCGGATCGTCCAGGAGTCGTTCCTCGGCGCCGGCGCCTACGCCGCGCGGCCGGAGATCCGGACGCTCCTCACGGCGTCCGGACTGCACCGTCCCCGCTGACCTCACCGACGCGCGTGGCGAGCGGGACAGCAGAGAAGCAAGAGGCCTGAGGTCCTATCTCTGGACGGGGTCCACTGTCACGATCGAAGAATGGCTGACTCGGGCTCCCGGGAGCTTGTCAACTCGGTCTGGCAGCACCAGAGCGTCTGGTCCACGACTGCCGACGCGTTGAAGGCGCGCATCGACCGGCTGCGCCTGGTGATGCTCGCGCTCGGAATCGCCTCCGCCGCCCTGACGACCCTGGCGGCCGAGGTCTCCTCGCTCAGCGAGGTCAGCGGCAAGGTGCTGCTGCTCGCGGCGGGGATCTCCGTCGGGCTGGTGCCCGTGGTCCGGGCCCGGCTGGGGGCTGACGCCGTGAGCCGGTGGACCCGCGCGCGGGCGGTGGCGGAGGAGCTGAAGTCGCAGGTCTACCGGTTCCTGGCCGGCGTCGAGCCGTTCCGTGGGCCGGACCCGGAGGCGGTGCTGGCCACGCGCTCGCACGCCGTGCAGGACACGGCCGCCGATCTCCTGGTGGACACGGCGGCGGGAGTGGCGCCGGCGACCCGGGAGGTGCCCGCGGTGGCCGACGTGTCGTCGTACGTGAGCCTGCGGCTGCTCCCGCAGGTGCGGTGGTACGAGAACCGGTCCGGACAGCTGGCCGGCTGGCTGGCCCGGGCCCGACGCGCCGAGCTCGTGCTCAGCGTCGTCGGCGTGGTGCTGGCCGCGACCGCGGCGACGTTCCGGCTCGACGTGGCGGCCTGGGTCGCGGTGGTGACCACGATGACCGCGGCGCTGAGCTCGCACGTGGCCGCCTCCCGGTGGGAGTACCAGCTGGTCGAGTACCTCCGCACCGCCGGCGAGCTGAGCCGGCTCCACGAGGAGTGGGCGGGTGCGGACACCAGCGACGAGGCGAGCGCCGACGTGCTGGTGGACCGCTGCGAGCAGGTGATCTCGGTCCAGAACAAGGGCTGGATGGCGAGATGGTCGGCGGACAAGACCTGAGGGGGCAGTGATGGCGGAGCGGCCACGTCGTACGGCGACGCCCACCCAGCAGGTGCGCGTCTTCATCAACTACCGGCGCGCCGACACGGGGCACGCCGCGGGCCGGCTGCGGGACATGATCGTCACCCGTTTCGGCGAGAGGTCGGTCTTCGTCGACGTCGAGGACATCGAGCCGGGAACCGACTACGTCGAGGCCATCGACGGCTACGTGAGCAGCTGCGTCGTCATGCTCGTCCTGATCGGCGACGAGTGGCTGACGGCGCGCGACCGCGACGGGAACCGGCGGATCGACAACCCCGCCGACCGGTTGAGGCTCGAGGTGGAGTCCGGCCTGCGGAACCGGACCAGGGTGGTCCCGGTGCTCGTGGACAACGCCTCGATGCCGAAGACCCCGGACCTGCCGCCGTCCCTGGTGCCGCTGTCGCGCCACCAGTCGGTGCGGCTGCGGCACGAGACGTTCCGCCCCGACGCCGAGCACCTCCTCGAGGCGATCGCGCACGTGGCGGAGGAGGCCGAGCCGACCCGGGCGACCACGTCCTCGGGGACCCCTCAGGCGACGGCCGGCGCGGGAGCGTCGTCCGCCACCGCGGCACGTCCGGCCCGGGCCGCGACCGGACGGATGTCGACCGCGCGCTGGGTGGCGCTCGCCCTCCTGGTGCTGGCGCTGCTGGTCCTCGTGGCCCGCACCAGCGCGCTGCAGGGACCGGAGCACGACAGCAGGCTGAACCTGCCCGACGGCGCATGGCCGGGCGCGCTGATCTGGTTGCTGCCGATCGCTCCGATGACCGTGGCGGCAGGGTTGGTGGTGGCCCGCCGGGCGCCAGGCCTGACGCTCGGCTGTGTCGGAGCGGCTGTGCTGTGGGTGCTGACCTCGCTGGTGCTCGTGCTCGCGGCTGCCCCCGACCTGGCCACGTTGCCGACGCACCTGCTGGTGCTGGGGCTGCTGCTGGGGGCCGGGGCCGCCGTCGTGGTCGCGGAGCCGGCGTTGCGCGCCCGGCCGTCCGCCAACCGATGGGACCGGATGGTCGCCGCCTTGATCTGGATGGTTGCCGCGGTGGTCCTCCGGTCCCTCGCCCTGCCGATCGCCAAGAAGTCCGCAGGACTGCCCCCGGGCGCCATCGACTTCGGCGACGCCGGAACGTGGCTCTTCGTCCTCATCGCCGGGTTGATCTGCGTTCCTGCCGCGCTGCTGCTGCTCGGTCGCGAGCAGGCACGCACGTTGCGGGTCGCAGCGCTCCTGCAGGTCGTCTACGTCCTGATCCTGCGGTGCCTGACCTGGTCCTCTGCGATCCACACGCCCCGGCACGTGCGGGGAATCCTTGTCCAGGACGTGGTGCTGCTCGGTGCCGTGGTCTGCCTGGTGCTCGCCGTGCGCGCCGGTCAGCGTGAGAAGCGTCCGCGCGTCAGCGATGCGCGTGGGTGACGCCGTGCTGGACGCACCAGAGGACGGCCTGGGCCCGGTTGTTGACGCCCAGCTTGCGGTAGGCGCCACGGATGTAGGTCTTGACCGAGTTCACGCTGAGGAAGCAGCGCTCCGCGATCTCGGCGTTCCGGAGGTCCTGCAGGATGTAGCCGAGCATCTCGGCCTCCCGCTCCGAGAGGCCCGCGGTCTCCCTGAGGTCTGCCGGGATCGTCAACCGGGGCGGGTTGCCGGTGCCCGGGTCGGCGTCGTCGTCGTACGACGCGGCGGCGGCCTCGATGGCGGCGACCATCTCGTCCGCAGGTGCCTCCAGCGAGACCCACGCATCCGCACCTCTCGCCAGGGCGAGCGTCGTGAGGTCCGGCCGACCCTCACGGGCCAGCACCAGCAGGGCCGATGCCGACTCCTTCACGAGCAGGTCGAGCTCGTGTCCGTCGGAGCCGTGCAGGGCGATGGCGTCGAACAGGACGACGTCCGGCTCGACGTCCGACACGTCGCGGGGGAGTGGCACGATCTGCAGCCGGTCCGGGAAATCGGACACCAGGGCTTCCACTCCCCACGTGACGATGTCACGAGCCCCGGCGACGGCCAGCCTCACTGGACTGACGGACACGGATCATCCCTCCTGTTCCCCCATGCATCCGCGAACACCAGACGTTGTCGGGCGAAGATCCTTCCCCGGGCGCGCGGGGTCAAACCGCCCAAAATCGGGGAAGTCGCAGGCTCGGGCGCGGAGCCCTAACGCCTGCTGGAGGCGGCCTGGTAGCCGGTCGGCTCGGTGAGGACACGCAGGGCCAGCTGCGTGGTCGACACGACCCCGAGGTGACCCACGACCCGGGAGACCCGGTCGGCGTCGAGGGGGAGCAGCCCGGGGCTGCCGGGGACCTCGGGGGTCAGCCCCAGGTCGAGGTCGGTGCGCCCCGACATCAGGGACAGGTTGAACTCGTAGCGCTCCCGGGCGCCGGGTGCGGTGAGGCGCTTGAGCAGCCCGGCCCCCACCCGGCGTACGCCCATCTCCTCGCAGTAGGAGTCGAGGGTGGCGACCAGCGTCTCGCCGGCGCAGTGGTCGATGTCGGCCCAGACCGCCGGCATCGAGCCCATCTGGGAGAGCAGGATCGACGCGGTCTTCTCGCCGATGCCCTGCACGCCGGGCAGGTTGTCGCTGGCATCGCCCCGGAGCGCGGCGAACGCCAGGTAGTGCTCGGCGTGGACGCCGTAGAGGCTGTGCAGCCGGGCCGGGTTGAGGAGGGGCGAGGCGGCGATGCCGCCGTTGATCAGGCGCAGCACCTGGGTGTGCTCGCTGATGTGGGCGAAGGCGTCCCGGTCGGAGGTGACGAGCACGCAGTTCCACCCGGAGCGCTCGGCCCAGGTCGCCGCGGACGCGTTCACGTCGTCGGCCTCCAGTCCCGCGGGCGTGACAGTGCACAGGCCGAGGGCGTCGAGCAGCGCACCGGCGCGCTCGAGCTGGTCGACCAGGGCGGGGTCCTTCTCGGCCCGGCCCGCCTTGTAGAGGGGGTACGCCTGCTCCCGCACCGACGTGGTCCGGTCGTCCAGGCCGAAGACGACCGCGTCCGGGGCGAACTGGTCGATCGCCTCCAGGATCTGCCGCAGCATCCCGTGCAGCGCCCACGCGGGCCGGCCACCGAGGTCCCGGAGCTCGGTCTCGGCGCGCGCGTGGTGGTTGCGGTGGAGGAGCGAGGGGGCGTCCACGGAGAGGAGCAGCGGCCGCTCGGCGGAGGGGAGTCCTGAGGTCTGCATGGGAGTGGGGCTCACCCTAGTCACACAGGAGGTTGACAGCGACGTCCGACCTGTCGCTCAGCGCAGCGGCCGAGTGTTCTCCTCGACGACAGCCTGAAGGAGACACCGTGAACGACATCACCGACAGCGGCAACCGCTGGGAGAACGCCCACCCGGCCGGCACCGACCCGCAGGGGGGTGCCCGGGCGCCTGCCGAGCCCGGCGGCGGGACCGTGGTCCAGGAACGCCCCGACCTCGACCCCGGCGCCGGTCAGCCGGCGCTGGCGCAGAAGCCGCCGCTGAGGGACCGCCTCCGCGAGGCGCCGACCGGCGCGAAGTGGGCGGCCGGCAGCGCGGCCGCGGTGGTCGCCCTGGCGGCCGTGGGCGTCGGTGGCTTCGCGATCGGGAGGGCCACCGCCTCGCACGGGGACACGGGTCCCGGCCAGCTCGGGCCCGGGGTTCGCCAGGCGGCCTCCCGCACGACGACGACGGCGAAGGCCAGGGCTTCGGCGCACCGGGTGGGCCGGGCGGCTCCGACAGCAGCGGGAGCACCGCATCCGGCTCAGGGTCCGCGACGAGCTCCGCCTGGTACGTCGTCCCGGCGCCCGCCGGCGCCGAGGCGGCTTGAGGTCACTGTCTCGAGGTCACTGGTCCAAGGTCACTGGGGCTCGTTGCGGACCACCGTGTGCATGAGCTTGTCGGAGAAGGTCTGGCGCTTCGGGTCCCAGAGCGGCCACAGGTAGCCCAGGTACAGCGGGAGCACGTCGACGATGTGCAGGAGGTAGCGCACGAACGCCCGACCGGGGCCGATCGTGGTGCCGGAGTCGTCCCCGACGAGCTTGATGCCCAGGACGCCCTTGCCGATGGAGTAGCCGGTCCGGCCGGCGCGCAGGCACGTGTTCCAGACGAAGACGGCCAGGGCCAGGAGCGCGCCGATCACGACCAGGGTCGTGCTCGCCGCGTTGCTGCCGCCGGAGGCGGAGACGATGGCGCCGATGAACGCCGGGAAGTACGCGACCGTGACGAGGAGGCCGTCGATGAGGAAGGCCACGACCCGCTTGAACCAGGAGGCGTACGGGTTCGGCTCGCGGGGCGGCAGGCCGTAGGGGTCGCTGCTCAGCCGCTCCCGGGGGAACGGGTCAGGCGGGCTGGTCCGGTGCGGGGTCGTGCCTTCGTTCGTCATGGTCCCTCCAGGAGCGACGGCCCCGGCGGCGGGCGGCTCCTCCACGGTAGGGACGGGTGACGGCGGGGTCATCCTCCGTCGGGGGTGATGTGACCGGGGCGGCGGACCATCACCGAGAGCAGCTCGTAGGCGACGTGCGAGGCGGCGATGCCGGTGACCTCCGCGTGGTCGTAGGCCGGGGCGACCTCGACGATGTCGGCGCCGACCACGTCGAGCCCGGACAGTCCGCGCAGCGTGGCGAGCAGCTCCCGGGAGGTCAGGCCGCCCGCCTCGGGGGTGCCGGTGCCCGGGGCCATGCCGGGATCCACGACATCGATGTCGACCGACACGTAGACCGCTCCGGCGCCGAGCCGCGCGCGCATGGCCGTGACGACCCCGTCCAGGCCGAGCCGGTCGTAGTCGGTGCACGCGATGACGCCGTAGCCCAGCTCCTCGGTGTCCGCGAGGTCGCCCGCGGCGTACAGCGGACCGCGGATCCCGACGTGGAGGGACCGGTCGCGGTCGATGAGGCCCTCCTCGGAGGCCCGTCGGAACGGCGTCCCGTGGGTGTAGGGCTCGCCGAAGTAGGTGTCCCAGGTGTCGAGGTGGGCGTCGAAGTGCAGGACTGCCACGGGTCCGTGGCGCTTGTGCACCGAACGCAGCAGCGGCAGCGCGATGGTGTGGTCGCCCCCGAGCGTGAGCAACCGGTCGGCACGGTCGAGCAGCTGGTCCGCACCGGCCTCGACGGCGCGGACGGCGTCGTGGATGTCGAAGGGATTCGCGGCGATGTCCCCGGCGTCGGCGACCTGCTGCGCGGCGAACGGCGACACGTCCTGGGCGGGGTTGTAGGGACGCAGCAGCCGCGAGGACTGCCGGATGTGCGCCGGCCCGAACCGCGCCCCGGGCCGGTAGGAGACCCCGGAGTCGAACGGCACCCCGACCACCGCGACGTCGGCGTGGCCGACAGCGTCGAGGGAGGGGAGCCGGGCGAAGGTGGCGGGGCCGGCGAAGCGCGGGACCACGGTCGCGTCGACCGGTCCGACAGGGGACTGTTCCACGGCGCTCCTCGGGGACGTCTCGACTCGCCACAGCAGGCGTGGGCGACGCTACCGCCTCCGGCCTCCACGGACACGCGCGCCGGCGGGAGCATGATGACCCGATGAGCCCCGACCAGCACGGAGTCGTCTTCCCCCTGTCCGGCGACGGCAGGCGCAGCACCACGTCGGTGGGACGGGCCGTCGTCGCCGACGCCCTGCGCACCTGCGATCCCACCGGCGCGCGGCATGCCGAGCAGGAGACCAGCTGGCGTCGGGCTACCTCCTGCACTTCCGTCGCCTCGTCGAGGCCGGGCTGGCGTCGAGGGACGCGAGCCTCGGCATCGCGACCGCGGGCCTCGACTCGCTCCGCTCCCGGATGACGGTCGTCGACGCGGACGGCGACGACCGCACGCTCGCGGAGTGGGCGGCCTCGGATCCGCAGCAGCGTCTCGGGACCGAGGAGGTGACCGGGACCGCCTCGCCCGAGCACGAGCTGTCACTGCCGTTCCACGGGCGGCGGCTGCGCGGGGATGCCCTGCACGACCGTCTCGACAGCTGGGTCCTGTCCGGCGTGCTCGAGCCGTCGGCCGCCGACGCCGTACGCGCGGTGATGGCGAACCCCGACTGGTTGAGCCTCGACGGCCGCACGGTCGCCGTCCTCGGAGCCGCTGCCGAGATGGGGCCTCTGCAGGCGCTGCTCCGATGGGGCGCGCGGGTGGCCGCCGTCGACCTGCCCCGCCCCGAGCTCTGGGAGCGCCTCACGCAGACAGCGGCGGCGGGAGCCGGGACGCTGCTGGTCCCCACCCGCCCCGGTGGATCGGACTCCCTCGAGCGCCGTGCCGGGGCCGACTTGGTCACCGACGCTCCCGCGGTGGCCGGCTGGCTCGGCGACCTTCCGGGCCCGCTGGTCCTCGGCAACTACGTCTACGCCGACGGCGCCACCAACGTCCGCCTGTCGACGGCCGTCGACGCGCTCACCACGCGGTTGCAGGAGGCCCGCGACGACCTCGCGCTGGCGTTCCTGGCCACCCCCACGGACGTGTTCGTCGTCCCGCACGAGGCCGTCGAGCAGGCCACCCGCAACTACGAGAACCGGTCCCGCGGGGCTCGCCTGCTCGGCCGGCCGCTGCGCGCCGCCAGCGCGGGCCGGTTGCTGCGCCGGGCGTACGTCCCGGACGCCGACCCCGGCATCAACGACAGCCTGGTCCCGCAGCAGGGGCCCAACTACGCCCTGGCCAAGCGGCTGCAGCGGTGGCGTGCCGCTGTCGCCCGCGATGCCGGGGCCACGGTCTCGCTCAACGTCGCACCGCCGACCCGCACCCGGTCGGTCGTCAAGAACCGGGCCCTCGCCGCGGCGTACGCCGGCGCCCACCGCTTCGGCGTCGAGGTCTTCGAGCCCGCCACCGCCAACGTGCTGATGGCGGCGCTCCTCGTGCACGACCTGAACACCGGAGGCGGCCCGACGCACGCGCACCCCTGGGAGGACGAGGCCCACGCCGCCGTGCACGGCGGGCTGTGGCGCTCGGCGTACGCGCCCCGCAGCGCCCTCGGCCTGGCCGCGCTGCTCGGCTACGGCGCCTCCCGGAGCTGAGCCTCGACTCAGCAGCGCGGGCTCGTGTGGTCAGACGCCGAGCTCGGCGGGGACCTCGCCCGCGGCGACGGCGTCGGCGAGACGCTGGTGGTCGAGCTCGTTCTGGTCGGCGTAGGCCGCGGAGAAGCGGGCGATCGCCCGGTCGAATCCGTGGCCGCGGCCGAGGTACGCCGCGATCGCCAGCCGGTCGCCGGAGCGGGCGTGGGCCCGGGCCAGGGACCAGCCGCAGGCACGGGTGTAGGCGTGCAGCCCCGACTGCGACATCGTGGACAGGTCCATGGACGCCTTCCAGTCCCAGAGCTGGCGGACGTAGAAGTCGTGCTGCTTGCCGTCGAGGCCCTGCGCTCCCAGCCAGCCGAGGAAGATGTCGCTCGCGGCGTTGGTGATCCGCTGGCCACGGACCACCCGCTCGCCGTGGCTGGGGAACTCGCTCGCCCCGAGGTAGGGCTCGAGCACCGAGGCCTGGGCCTCCTTGGCCTGGAGGACCAGCGGGTCCCTTCCGCCGCGCCCCACGAGGAGGAAGATCCAGGCGCGGGTGCCGACGCTGCCCACTCCGACCACCTTGCGTGCCATGTCGACGAACTCGTAGGTCCGGAAGAGGAACCGCCGCTCGTCATCGAGGCTCGCGGCGTACGCCGCCATCAGCTCGCGGGCGTAGCGCTCCTCCTCGTGGGTGGAGGATCCCTTCATCAGCTCGCGCAGCGGGACGAGCAGCGGTGGGACGCTGCGGAAGCGCAGGCGGCCGCCGACGCGCTCCGTGAGCTTCGTGACCGCCCGCACGCTGTTCTTCCGGCGTGCCCGCGCGAACGGCTTCTCGAACAGGATCCGGCCCTTCTTGCCCAGGCGCCCACCGAAGCGCTCGACCAGCTCGCTCGCGCTGAGCCGGTCGTACCAGACGTCGAGGTGGCTCTCGCCCGCGAAGCCGTGCATGCCGTCGCGGTACTCGCGCACGCAGTCGGTCACGAGCCTGCGCCGGCGCTTCGCGGGCAGCCCGACGTCGCGCCCCGCGATCTCGACGCTGGCGGCCATCCGCTTGACGTCCCACTCCCACGGCCCGGGGAGCGTCTCGTCGAAGTCGTTGGGGCCGAAGACGAGTCGGCGATCCGCAGCCGCGAACCCGCCGAAGTTGGAGATGTGGGCGTCGCCGCACGCCTGGACGGCGACGTGGGAGTCCGGGGTGCCGGCGAGGTCGGCCGCCATGACGGCCGCGGCGCCACGGTAGAAGGCGAACGGCGAGGCGAGCATCCGCCCGTAGCGGATCGGCACCAGCTCGGGAACCCGGGTGGCGGCCTGGGCCCGCAGGACCTCGACCGGGTCGGGCCGCCCGGGCGCAGGTGCCCAGTCACCGTGCGCCGATCGCGGCGACCATGCCCTCGCCGCCCGACCGCGCTCGGTCGACTCGCCGGGCTGGAGTCTCGCCATCGCGTGTCCGGTCATGCGGACCTCCGGTCGTGGGAGCCGGTGGAGCGGCCTGCCGAGTCCTGTCGGCAGTGCCTCCAGACTAGGCCAGCCCGCCGCTCCTCGCGCTCGTCAGGACAGACCGAGGATGGTCCCGTCGTCGGCCAGGTCGATGCGTGACGCGGACGGGTCGCTGGGCAGCCCCGGCATGGTCATCATGTCGCCGCACACCACGACGACGAAACCGGCTCCCGCGGACAGCCGGACCTCGCGGACGTGGAGCTCGTGCCCGCTCGGGGCACCCAGCGCGGTCGGGTCCGTGGAGAAGGAGTACTGCGTCTTGGCGACGCACACCGGCAGCGCGTCGTACCCGTCCCGCTCGATGCGGAGCAGACGCCTCCGGGCCCTGGCATCCCAGGTGACCTGGCCCGCGCCGTAGAGCCGGGTCGCGATGGCCTCGACCTTCGCGGTGAGCGACAGGTCGTCGTCGTAGGTGAACGAGAACGAGTACGGCGAGGGCTCGTCGATCGCCTGCAGCACGCCCTTGGCGAGCTCCTGCGCGCCGAGCCCGCCGTCGGCGAAGTGCGTCGCCGGGAACGCCCGCACGCCTTCGGCCGCGACCAGCTCGACGACCTTGTCCACCTCGTCGTCGGTGTCGGTCGGGAAGCGGTTGACCGCGACGACGCAGGGGATGCCGTAGACCTCGCGGACGTTGTCGAGGTGCCTGCGCAGGTTGACCATCCCGGCCTCGACAGCGGGGAGGTCCTCCGCGCCGAGGTCGGAGAGCGGTACGCCGCCGTGGTACTTCAGGGCCCGCACCGTCGCCACGACCACCGCGACGTCGGGGCGCAGGCCGGACTTGCGGCACTTGATGTCCACGAACTTCTCCGCCCCGAGGTCAGCCCCGAATCCCGCCTCGGTGACGACCAGGTCGGCCAGCCGCAGCCCGGCCCGGGTCGCCATCACCGAGCTGCAGCCGTGCGCGATGTTGGCGAACGGGCCCCCGTGCACGAAGGCCGGTGCGCCCTCGAGGGTCTGCACGAGGTTGGGGGCGAGCGCGTCCCGCAGCACCGCCGCCATCGCGCCGTCGGCGCCGAGGTCACGCGCGGTGACCGGCTGGGTGCCCCGGGTGTAGCCGATGACGATGTCGCCGATGCGTCGCTTCAGGTCGGACCACGACTCGGTGAGGCAGAAGATCGCCATCAGCTCCGAGGCGACGACGATGTCGAAGCCGTCCTCGCGCGGGAAGCCGTTGATGTGCCCGCCCAGGCCGACGACGACCTCGCGGAGGGCACGGTCGTTCATGTCGAGCACGCGCTTCCAGGTGACGCTGCGGACGTCGATGTCGAGCTCGTTGCCGTGGTGAACGTGGTTGTCGATCAGCGCCGCCAGCAGGTTGTTGGCCGCGGCGATGGCGGCGAAGTCGCCGGTGAAGTGCAGGTTGATGTCGGTCATCGGCACGACCTGGCTGTAGCCGCCGCCCGCCGCGCCGCCCTTCATGCCGAACACGGGGCCCATCGACGGCTCGCGGAGGCAGGCGACAGTGCTGTGTCCCAGGCCGTGCAGCGCGTCGGTGAGGCCGACGGTGGTCGTGGTCTTGCCCTCGCCCGGGGGAGTGGGGGACAGGGCGGTCACCAGGACCAGCCTTCCGAGCGGCCGGTCGGCGAGGGTGGCCAGGTAGGTGAGGTCGACCTTGGCCTTGTAGTGGCCGTAGGGCACCAGGTGCCGCTCCTCGATGCCGAGCGTCCCGGCGGCCACCTCCCGGATCGGGCGCAGCGTCGCGGCATTGGCGATCTCGATGTCGGTCAGCACGTTCGCCGCCCTCCCTGGTGGTCCCTGTTGTGCACGGTAGCCGAGGCAGGGCCCCGCAGGTCAGGACGAGACGGGGTGGCCCAGGGCGACGTCGAGGGCGGCGGTGGCGTGGATGCGGGTGGTCGGCAGCACCGGGACCGGGCTGTCGTCCGGCCCGATGAGCAGCTCGATCTCGGTGCAGCCGAGGATGACGCCGTCCGCTCCGTCCGCCACGAGGTCGGCGATGACGTCGCTGACCCGCCGTCGGGAGGTGTCGTCGACGACGCCCCGGCAGAGCTCCTCGTAAATCACCCGGTGGACCAGCGCGCGGCCGGCGGCGTCGGGGACGACCACCTCGAGGCCGTGGGCCGTGAGCCGGTCGCGGAGGAACGTCTGCTCCATCGTGTACGCCGTGGCCAGCAGCGCCACCCGGGACAGCCCCGCGCCCTCGGCCGCCGTGGCAGTGGTGTCGGCGATGTGCAGCAACGGGATGTCGACCGCGGCCTCGACCTGGTCCGCGACCTTGTGCATCGTGTTGCTGCATACGAGCAGCACCTCGGCGCCGGCGGCTTCCAGCAGGCGCGCCTCGCCCGCCAGCACCCGGCCGGCCTCGTCCCAGCGGCCCGCTGCCTGGAGCTCGGCGATCGCGGCGAAGTCGACCGACACCAGCACGCAGTCGGCCGAGTGGAGGCCGCCGAGCCTGGCGGCGACGCCCTCGTTGAGGAGGCGGTAGTAGAGCGCGGTGCTCTCCCAGCTCATCCCGCCCAGCAGTCCGATCCGCTTCATCGGCCCGCTCCGGTGCTCTCCGGGCGGCCGGCCGGGCGTGCAGTGGCCCGGCCGGTGCGGTGGTGGCGGACCAGGCGGCGCCGGCCGTGCGCCTCGGCGGCCCGGAGGCGGCGGTCGATCTCGTGGCGGGCCAGGTCCGGGTTCAGCATGTTCATGACGACTCCGTTCGCGGTAGGTGGAGTCCTCATCGTGCGCCGCCGGTGCCGGCCCTCGCCCCGGTGGGATCGCCGGGTTCCGGGCTCAGCCCATCGAGCCGATCTGCTCGCTGGCGCGCTCGCACGCGTCGACCCCGCACCGCACGATGGCCGTCTTCCTCGTGCCGTAGGCAGTGATCAGGACCGACCGGTTGCTCTCCCAGGCGCCGGGGCCGAAGGAGCCGGGGGTGCGGTAGGTGGCGAGCCGGCGACCGTGGTCGGTGTACATCGAGAGCTGCCCCACGGGCCCGTCCGTCACCAGGGACTGCGTCAGCAGCCGGCGGCCGTTCGGCGAGGTGGCCAGGACCGCCTGCCGGCACGAGCGCCACAGGGTGGTGCGCGCTCCCGTCAGGGTCGTGACGTCGCCGCAGGCGGTGTCTCCCGGGGCTGCGACGAAGGAGGCGAGGCGGTCGGCCCGGATGTCGGCGAAGTAGCCCTCGTCACCGTTGATCCGGGAGGTCGTGTCCGTGGCGGTGTTCCACCGGAAGGTCCGGCTCGGGGCCGACGCTCCCAGGACCGCACGTCCGGCGGCGGCGTCGAGCACACGGACGTAGCCACGGAAGGTTCGACCGGTCACCCGATCGCCGGTCGCCGCGTCCCGGACGGTCACCACCGAGCTGCCACTGCGCTGGACGGCCTCGAACAGCTGCAGCCCGTCGTCGGAGAGCAGGATGTCGCCCCTGATGCGGTCCATGACCGGCGTGGTCGTGCCGTCGGCGGCGACCCGCTGGACGCTGCTGGTGCCGTCGCCGGGCCGGACGCCCACGACGTAGTCGTCCCGGAGGTGCCGAAAAGCTCGACCTCCTGGGCCGCCACCTCGATGCGGCGGTTGCCGTCGAGGATGCTGGTGCCGAGCAGCTGCGGGATGTGGGGGTCGTCCCCACGCTGGAGGGCCGCGGGCTTGACCGTGACGGCGGTCGCGGGCGCCGTGGTGCTGCCGAGTGTGACGAGGGCCAGGACGGCCGGGGCCAGGAGGCGGGCGGTACGAGAGCTCACGAGGGTCCTTTCCGAGAGGGACGGGCGACCGAGCGGTCGCCCTGCCCCCCACTGACTCCGCGGGCGCGGGTGAGGTTGCGCCGCGATCCGGACTTTTCTCGGACAGGCGTGCGGCGGCGCGGGCCCGGGTGCCTTCGGAAGACGGACCGACGATGCTCTAGCCTCCAAACGTGAGTGCGCAGGCCCCTTCAGCTGTCATCCTGATCCGAGCGGAACGGTTCATCCCCAACCCCGCCACCGCCGCCGACAACGCCTTCCAGCGTGACGTGCCGGCGGGGCAGTCCGACGACGCGACGCAGTCCCTGGCGCTGGCCGAGATGGACGCCGTCGCCCAGGCCCTCCGCGACGCCGGCGTACGGGTCCACGTGTTCGCGGACGAGGACCACACGCGCCCGGACAGCGTCTTCCCGAACAACTGGCTCTCCACGCACGCGGGTGGGAACGTCGCGGTCTACCCGATGTACGCCTCCAACCGTCGTCACGAGCGTCGCGCCGACGTGCTGGAGATGCTCAAGTCTCAGTACCGGGTGCAGACGATCGTGGACTACTCGGGCCTCGAGCCCGACGGCATCTTCCTCGAGGGCACCGGCGCGATGGTCCTCGACCACGTGTCCCGGGTGGCCTACACGGCGGTGAGCCACCGAGCCGACACCCATGTGCTCGAGCGGTTCTGCACGGACTTCGGCTACGAGCCGATGGCCTTCGACGCGGTCGACTCCGAGGGCGTGCCGGTCTACCACACCAACGTCATCGCCTGCATCGGCACCGACGTGGCGATGATCGCCCTGGAGATGATCCCCGACGCGGTGCGTCGCGAGCAGGTCCGCGAGCGCCTCACGGTCAACGGCCGCAGGGTCGTCGAGCTCACCGAGGAGCAGATCCGCGAGTTCGCCGGCAATGCGGTGGAGCTGTGCGGTCGTACGCCGGAGGGCAAGCGCCGCTACATCATGGCCATGTCGGCCCGGGCCCGGCGCAGCCTGCGTCCGGACCAGGTGGCGGTGATCGAGGAGTCGTGCGAGATCGTCGACATCGACATCCCCACGATCGAGCTGGCGGGTGGGTCGGTGCGGTGCATGATCGCCGGTGTCCACCTGGACCGGCGCCGCGCGGTGGAGCTCGAGCCCACGGCTGCCGTCGAGGCCATCGACGAGGACCCGCACACCCTCGACGGGCAGGACGTCGCGATGGCGGAGGCCCTCGCGGACTGATCCGCACACGGGTCGTCCTCCTGTCCGCAAGGACAAATTTGGGGATATCTGCTAGGCGGTGAGCCGGTGCCCCGCGTAGCGTGCATGCCCGTGTCCCACCCCCCGGCGCAGCGTTCCCCTGAGCCAACCGGCCGGGCGTCGGTCAGCACCGGCTCGGATCGCTGCTGCGGGATACCGACGAAAGAGAGACCCCTTGAAGACACGCATCCTGATCCTGCTCGCTGCGGTGGTCGGCCTGCTCGCGCCCGTGGGCGGCGTGCTCGCACCCGCCGAAGCCTCGACCTGCTCCGATCCGAAGTTCGTGACCTCCGACCCGAACGGCATGTGGGGTGAGGGCGCCTACGTCGTGCACAACAACATGTGGAACGCCTCCGGGTACAACGTCTCCGAGAGGCTGAGTGCCTGCTCCCACAGGAACTGGTCGGTCCGCGCGAAGGCCAACAACAGCTCGGGCGACGGGGCCGTCAAGACCTACCCCAACGTGCACCGGGACTACCACAACTGGAACACCGACAAGGAGCCCCGGCTGAGCTCCTTCAAGACGATCAGGAGCTCGTTCGCGGCGAGGACCCCGCACGTCGGCATCTACAACGCCGCCTACGACATCTGGCTCAACGGTGTGCCCGGCAACCGCGAGGTCATGATCTGGACCGACAACTACCGTCAGGTGCCTGCCGGCTCCGTGGTCGCCAAGAACCTGTCGTTCAGCGGTCACACGTGGAAGCTGTACGCGACGAAGGACAACCAGTACCTCGCCTTCAAGCCCGCCCACCGCATCACCAAGGACACCCTCAACCTCAAGGCCATGCTCTCGTGGCTGGCCTCGAAGGGGCGGATCCCCGCCCGTTCGACGCTCGGCCAGATCTGCTTCGGCTTCGAGGTCGTGTCCACCGGTGGCGAACCCGCGACGTTCAAGGTCAACGACTTCTCGGTCAGCTCGAGCCGCCGCTGACCTGCCCGACGAGCCGCGGCACGCAGAGGCCCCGCCGACAGATCCGTTCTGTCGGCGGGGCCTCTGCGCGCGTGCGTCAGGCGAGGGTGGCGGTGTCGATGACGAAGCGGTAGCGGACGTCGGAGGCGAGCACGCGCTCGTAGGCCTCGTTGACCTGGTCGGCCCGGATGACCTCGACCTCGGCGCCGAGGTGGTGCTCGGCGCAGAAGTCCAGCATCTCCTGGGTGAGGGCGATGCCGCCGATCATCGAGCCGGCGAAGGACCGGCGCGCGCCGATGAGCGAGAACACGTTGAGGCTCAGCGGCTCGGCCGGGGCGCCGACGTTGACCAGCGTGCCGTCGACAGCGAGCAGGCCGAGGTAGGCGTCGAGGTCGATCTTGGCGCTGACCGTGTTGACGATGAGGTCGAACCGCCCGGCGAGGTGCTCGAACGTGGCCGGGTCGGAGGTGGCGTGGTAGTCGTCCGCCCCGAGGCGCAGGCCGTCCTCCTGCTTCTTCAGGGACTGGGACAGCACGGTGACCTCGGCGCCGAGGGCGTGGGCGATCTTGACGGCCATGTGGCCCAGGCCACCGAGCCCGACGATGGCGACCCTCTTGCCCGGGCCGGCGCCCCACGTGCGCAGCGGGGCGTAGGTGGTGATGCCGGCGCACAGCAGCGGAGCGGCGGCGGCCGCGTCGAGGCCCTCGGGCACGGTCAGGACGTAGTCGGCGTCGACGACGACGTGGGTGGAGTAGCCGCCCTGGGTGGTGGTGCCGTCGCGGTCGGTGCCGGCGTACGTCGGGACCATGCCGTCCAGGCAGTACTGCTCGTCCCCGTTGCGGCAGTTGGTGCACTCGCCGCACGAGTTGACCATGCAACCGACGCCGACGCGGTCACCGACCTGGTGCCGCGTGACGTCGGGGCCGACCTCGGTCACGACGCCGACGATCTCGTGTCCCGGTACGACGGGGAACGGCTGCGGCCCCCAGTCGCCGTTGACGGTGTGGATGTCGGAGTGGCAGATGCCGGCGTACTGGATCTCGATCAGGACGTCGTTGGCGCCGACGTCACGACGCTCGATGGTGGTCGGGGCCAGCGGCTGGCCGGCGGAGGGTGCTGCGTAGGCGTTGACGCGCATGCGGGAGCTGCTCCTTCAGGGGAGTTGGGTAGTGCGGTTGGGTGCTGTGAACGGGAGGGGTGGTCAGCTGACGGGAGGCGCGGCGGCGTACTCCTCGTCGGTCACGGGGGTGAGCCAGTGGACGACGTCGTGCTCGGCGTCGGCCTCGTTGAGGGCGAGGTGGACCATCAGCCGGTTGGGAGCGGCACCGTGCCAGTGCTCCTCGTCGGCCTCGAACAGGACCCGGTCGCCGGGGCGGATGACCTCGACGGGACCGCCGCGGCGCTGGCACAGCCCGACGCCCTCGGTGACGAACACGGTCTGGCTGAGCGGGTGCCGGTGCCAGTGCGTGCGGGCGCCGGGCATGAAGTGCACCAGGTTGGCCGTCAGCCGGGACGGCGGCGGGGCAGCGGCGACGGAGTCGATGTAGACGTCGCCGGTGAACCAGTCGCCGGGTCCCTTGGCGGTGTCGATCGAGCTACGCGTGATCTGCATCGGTTTCCTTCTGGCTGTCGGGGGTGGGGATCTCCGCCGGCGCTGCCCATGACGCGAGCAGCCGGAGCCGCTCTGCGGACGGAGAGCCGGGTTCGGCGGTGTAGACGAGGAGCACGAGACCGGGTTCGGCGGTGATGGCCAGCTCCTCGTAGGCGAGGGTGAGCTCGCCGACGACAGGGTGGTGGAACCGCTTGGTGCCGGCTCCGTGGGTGCGCACGTTGTGGTCGGCCCACAGGCGCCGGAAGGTCTCGCTCCGGGTGGAGAGCTCGCCGACGAGGTCCTGGAGGCCGCGGTCGTGCGGGTCGCGGCCGGCTTCGGCGCGCATCACGCCCACGCACATCTCGGCGAACAGGTCCCAGTCGGGGTAGAAGTCGCGCGCCGCCGGGTCGAGGAACTGGAACCGCGCGAGGTTGGGCACCCGACCGCCGTCCCCGATCACGGGGGAGTAGAACGCGCGGCCGAGAGCGTTGGTGGCCAGCAGGTTCTGGTGCGGGTCACGCACGAACGCGACCCCGTCGGTGATGGCCTCCAGCGCCCACTGCAGGCTCAGTCGCGAGGCGGCCTTGCCCGGCGTACGACGCCGGCGGCGGCCCGAGGTCGGGATGCCGTCCGCGGCGCGGGCGAGGTCGAAGAGGTGGGAGCGCTCCGTCTCGTCGAGCTGCAAGGCCCGCGCCAGCGCCTCCAGGACGCTCGACGACGCGCCGGCGATCTGACCGCGCTCCAGCCGCGCGTAGTACTCGACGCTGAGGCCGGCGAGGCCCGCGACCTCGCTGCGCCGCAGTCCGGGCACGCGTCGGGTCCCGGTGGTCGGCAGCCCGACCTGGTCCGGGGAGATGCGTGCGCGGCGAGTCGTGAGGAACTCGCGCACTTCCTGACGGTTGTCCACGCCGTCGAGACTAGGCGGCCTCGGCGCCCGACCGGGGCCACGAAGGATGCCCTGCTGGTACACCCATCGGCGGTGACCCCCAGCCGGCCGGTCAGCCGGGTCGAAGAGGTCTGACCGCCTCGCCGAGTGCCGTCGGCCAGGCCGAGCGCTCGACGCCTTCGGCGACGTACAGGCCCGCCCACCCACCATGGGGCACGAGGACTGCCACGGCCGGATCGACTCCGTCGATCGACACCAGTCGCACCGAGGCAACCGCGGGGGCGGTGTGGACCGTCCCGCAGTCGACGACCTCGCCGCGGTCGATCTCGACTGCTCGTGCCGACCGCGTCACGGTGACGTCGTAGCGAGGCGCGTACATGACGTCGTCGAACCGGACCCGCCCGACGCAGTCGCCGATGTCCCCTTGCCGGCGCAGGCCGTCAGGAGCGCGCAGGTGGCGGCCGTCGCGGTGATCGAGCCCACCACGACGGCGAGCGAAGGGCATCGCGTCGAGGACATGTCGTCAAGATGCCACGCATCGGGACCGGACGCGGCCGGAACCGAGCCGAGCGGCTCGCGACGCTCTGGAACCAGCCTCCGCCACCGAATCACCCCAACCGGGGGATTCTTCCGCCGGGAGGGGTTGGCATCGTCACGGATGAGCGAATGGAGCCCGCGATGACAGCCACCGTCGACAGCACGACACCGCGTCCGGGAGACGTCCTGGTGGTCTTCGGGATCACCGGGGACCTGGCGCGGGTGATGACCTTCCGATCGCTGTACCGGCTCGAGGGTCGCGGGCTTCTCGACTGTCCGATCGTGGGCGTCGCGGCCGACGACTGGACGGTCGACCAGCTGGTCGAGCGGGCGCGTACCTCGATCGAGGCCACGGGGGAGCAGCTCGACGAGGAGGTGTTCAAGCGCTTCGCGGACCGGCTGTCGTACGTCGGCGGCGACTTCACCGACCCCGCGACGTACGGACGCGTCGGCGAGGCGATCAAGGGCGCTCAGACGCCGGTCTTCTACCTCGAGATCCCGCCCTTCCTCTTCGGGAATGTCGTCGCCGGCCTCGCCGGGGCCGACCTGAGCCAGGACGCGCGCATCGTGGTGGAGAAACCATTCGGTCACGACCAGCAGTCGGCCCGCGCCCTCGCCGCAGAGCTGCACCAGTACGTCGATGAGTCGCAGCTGTTCAGGATCGATCACTACCTGGGAAAGATGGGGCTGGAGGAGATCCTGCACCTGCGGTTCGCGAACGCGATCCTCGAGCCCATCTGGAGCCGCAACTACCTCGACTGCGTCCAGATCACCATGGCCGAGGACTTCGGCGTCGACGACCGCGGCAGCTTCTACGATCCGGTGGGGGCGCTGCGCGACGTGGTGGTCAACCACCTCATGCAGCTCGTCTCGGCCGCGGCCATGGAGCCTCCGTCTCGCGGCGACCTGCACTCGGTGAAGGAGTCGCAGGTCGCGCTGTTCCGAGCGGTCGTGGAAGCGGACCCGGCCCACTACGTCCGCGGCCAGTACGACGGCTACCAGGACATCAAGGGGGTGGCGCCCGGCTCCACCACGGAGACGTACGCCGCGCTGAGGCTGGACATCGAGAACTGGCGCTGGGCCGGAGTGCCCTTCTTCATCCGCACCGGCAAGCGGCTCCCGTTCACCCAGACCGAGCTGCGACTGGTGTTCAAGCGTCCGCCCCGGCTGGGGTTCTGGCCGAAGAACCACGACCCCGAGCCCAACCAGCTCGTCATCAAGCTCGACCCGTCCACCGGGATCCGCTTCCAGGTCGACGCGCGTCGCACCGACCTCGGGCGGATCGGACCGATCGAGCTCGAGATGGAGTTCACCGCCGAGGGCGGCGAGGGCGCGACGCCGTACGAAACCCTCCTCCACGCCGCCTTGACGGGCGACAGCACGAGGTTCAGCCGCCAGGACGGGGTCGAGGAGACCTGGCGGGTCATGCAGCCCCTCCTCGACGCGCCGCCACCGATCCACCCCTACGTCCCGGGAACCTGGGGGCCGTCTGCCGCCAACGACGTCACGGCCGGGATGGGCGGCTGGCGTACCCCATGGGTGCCGGGGTGAGCACGGGCTGGGCGCCGCTTCGCGACCGACGGACTCCTGGCCCTTGACAGGCGGGCTTCCTTGGAGCCCGTGGCCGGCCGGGCGTAGCGTCGTGAGGGTGGAGGGGGAGCACAGAGCAACCCCGTCGACCTCGTCGGGCCACGAGCCCCACCCGACCACGCCGGCGTACATTGCACCGGGTCCGCCGAGATCGGCGGCGCCCGAGTTGGTGGACGGGTCAAGGGTGGACAGGCTGCTCCGGGCCACGGAGCCGGTGATCGCGGTGACCGCCCCGCCCGGCTACGGGAAGACGACCCTGCTGGCCGCCTGGGCGGAACGCTGCGAGTCGCCCGTCGCGTGGGTGTCGTGCGACCGGATCGGCGACGATCCCGAGTCGTTGTGGTCAGCAGTGACCGACGCGCTCGGCACGGAGCAGGCGATGCCGGACATCCAGAGTCTTCTCGATCCGGACCGTCGCCGGGTCGAGCACCCCAACGGGTCACTGGTTGGCGTCCCTCCCCGTCCCGTTGCCGTCGTGCTCGACCAGCTGGAGGCGCTGGCCAGCCCGGACGTGCGGCGCTCAGTGGCGGCGTTCGCGACGTCCGCCCCCGCCGGGTGGACGCTGGCCCTGGCCTCGCGCGAGGAGCTGCCGCTGCCCGCGGCGCGCCTCCGCGTCGAGGGTCGCCTGCTCGAAGTGGGTGCCGACGACCTTGCACTGTCCCGCTCGGAGGCCGCCGGCCTGCTGGGCGCCGCCGGGGTCGGGCTGTCCGACGCGGAGACCGCCGAGCTCGTGTCACTGACCGAGGGCTGGCCGGCCGCCCTCCAGCTCGCTGCCCTGTCGCGGCAGGCGGCGGAGAGCAGCACGAGTCGGCCGTTCTCGGCCAACGACCGGCTGATGAGCGACTACCTCCGGTCCGAAGTGCTCGACCGGCTCTCCCGGTCGCAGCGCAAGCTCCTGGTCCGTACGTCGATCCTGGAGCAGGTGAGCGGGCCGCTGGGCGACGCCGTCGCGGGGGGCAGCAGGGCGGCCCGACAGCTCGACACGCTGCACCGCCGGACCCTCCTGGTCACACCGGTCGACGGAGAGGGGGAGTGGTATCGCTGTCACCCGCTCCTGCGCCAGCTGCTCCGGGCGACGCTCCGCGCTGAAGGCCCCGATCTGGCCGCCCGGCTGCATGCGCGGGCCGCCGCCTGGTTCGAAGCGCAGGGTGACCCCGAGCGGGCCATCGACCACGCCTATCTCGCCGGCGACACCGAGGCGTTCGAACGGTTGGTCCTCGAGACGATGGAACCGGTCTGGGCGAGCGGCCACATCCACACCGTCGAACGCTGGATGGAGCTGCTGGGTCGTCGCTCACCGCAACCCCACACGCCGGCGATGTTCGCGCACGGTGCGCTGATCTTTGCGCTGCTCGGCCGTCCGGGTGATGCGGAGCGTTGGGCGGCGGTCGCCGAGGAGCTGCCGGCCACGGGCACGCTCCCGGACGGTGACACCGTGGAGGGCACGCTGGCCTACCTGCGGGCGAACCTGTGCCGACACGGGGCAGCCGCGATGCGCAGGGATGCGGGCGAGGCGCTCGAGGGTCTCGGCCCCACCAGTCCCTACCGAGCCACGATGATCCACACGCAGGGGCTGTCGTACCTGCTCGACGGCGACCTCGAGCAGGCCGACGCGTCCTTCGCCCATGCCTACGACCTGGCGACCAGCCTCGACGCTTCGCCGGTGACCGCCCTGGTGCTCGCCGAGCAGGTCCAGGTCGCTGCGGCGCACGACGACTGGACCACTGCCGAGTCACTGGTCAAGCGGGCGCTCGAGGTGGTCGCCCGTGGCCCGTACGCCGAGTACTGGACCAGCGCCCTCGTCTTCGCGTCGGCCGCCCGTGCAGCGGCCCGTCGGGGCGACATGCCTGAGGCGCGACGCCAGGCTCAGCGCGCCGCTCGGTTGCGGCCCCTGCTCACCTACGCGCTGCCGGTGGTCGCGGTGCAGGCGCTGGCGGAGCTCGCACGCGCCTACCTGACCCTCGTCGACCCGTCCGGAGCGAGGGCCGTGCTGGAGCAGGCCCACGGCATCCTGCTGCAGCGCCCCGACCTCGGGACCCTCGCGACCGCTGTGCGCGAGCTGGAGGAGCGGGTGGGCCAGATCACGGCTGCCACACCCCTGGGAGCGTCGTCGCTGACAGCTGCCGAGCTCCGACTCGTTCCGCTGCTGCCGACGCACCTGACCTACCCGGAGATCGGGGAACGGCTCTTCATCTCCCGTCACACGGTCAAGACCCACGCCGGCTCGGTGTACCGCAAGCTCGGCGTCTCGTCGCGCGCAGAGGCGGTCGAGCGGATCATCGAGCTCGGGCTGGTCTGACGATCATCGTGGTCGGTGCGGCCCCGACGTGGCCCTGCTCAGCGCAGCCGCTCCAAGAGGTGGTCGCCGACCCGCAGTGCGTTGGCGATGGCGGTCAGTGCCGGGTTGACCGCCCCGATGCTCGGGAAGAAGCTGGTGTCGACGACGTAGAGGTTGTCGAGCTCGTGGGTCTTGCAGTCGGTGTCCAGGACCGACGTCGCGGGATCGTTCCCGAAGCGCACCGTGCCGGCCTGGTGGGCGCAGCCGGCCACGGGGATGTCGTTCTTCATGTAGACGTCCCGCGGGATCAAGTGATGCGGGTGCATGCCGAGGTGGCTCAGGTGCTTCTTCACCCGGTGATAGAGCTGCTCCATGGGCTCCTGGTTGTTGGGTGTGTAGCTCAGGACGATGTTGCCGTCGCCGTCGAGCGTGACCCGGTTGTCGGGATCGGGCAGGTCCTCGACCGACAACCAGAAGTCGACGGCGTGGCCGGCGACGTCACGGAGTGCGATGGTCGGTGCGAGCTTGGTCTCGATGGGCTTCTCCCCGCGGTACATCGGCGCCGACGACTTGCCCACCATCTGCAGGTTGCCCATCGGGAACTCGAAGTCGGCGTCGCCGAAGTAGTAGTCGTTCAGCCCCAGCGTCTTCTGGAACCTGGTGTCGTTGCGCTCCTTCGACACCGCCAGGAACGCACGGCTGTTGTGGAACACGTAGTTTGCGTCCGACCTGGTCTGAGCCGTTGGCCAGACCGTGCGGGTGTGGTCGTTCGCGCTGGCGAGCAGCAGCCTGGCCGAGTTGGCAGCGCCGGCGGACAGGACCACGATGTCTCCGAGAAGCTGTGTTCCTCCCCGTCGACGTCTGCGACGACCGAGGTGACCGTGCGGCCCGAGGTGTCGGTCTCCAGGCGTCGCACGACCGCCTTGCGCACCAGGTCGACGTTGTCGTGCTGCAGCGCCGGCCGGACGGCGACCACCTCGGCGTCGCTCTTGGCGTGCACCATGCACGGGAAGCCGTCACAGGTGGCACATCGGATGCACGGGCTGAAACGCGGGCTCGGCCTCGTCGAGCATGATCCCGGACGGGAGTGGAACGGATGGAGCCCGATCTGGGTGAGGTCGTCGAACAGCCGCTGGATGCGCGGCTCGTGCGACACCGGGGGATGGGGGTACGGCGCCGACGCCGGCGGCTCGGTGGGGTCCTCACCCCGGGCGCCGTGCACCTGGTACAGCTCCTCGGCCTGGGTGTAGTAGGGCTCGAAGACGTCGTAGCCGACAGGCCACGCCGGCGAGATCCCGCCGTGGTGCTTGAGCTCGCCGAAGTCACGCTCCCGCAGCCGGTACAGCGCGGCACCGTAGAACTTCGTGGCCCCCACCGACGAAGTAGTGGACCTGGGGCTGGAAGGCCCTGCCCTTCGCGTCGAGCCACCGGTCCGTGGACACGTAGCGGTTGTCGACGAAGACCGCCTCGGCGTCCCAGTTCTCGATCTCGCGGGGGAGCCAGTCACCGCGTTCCAGGATCAGCACGCGCTTCCCGGACGGTGCCAGCCGATGGGCCAGCGTGCCGCCACCGGCCCCGGAGCCGACGATGACGACGTCGTAGTGGTCATTCATGTGTCGCTCCTCCTCGGTCGCCCTGACGGGGCGTCGTGGTGGTGGGTCGCTCGTCCAGTGAGATGTGGGGGACGTCCGTCTCCCGGTCACCCCACGCGATCCGCTTCGGCGTCGAGGAGGCCTCGACGGTGGCCGCGTGGTCGCGGTCGAAGTAGTCCCACGCCCAGGTGAGGAAGGCGTCGGTCCTGCTGTGTGCACCGCTGAGCAGGCTCGCGTGCACGCCCAGCCAGGCCGCGAAGGCGAGCGGACCCTCGACCTGGTGCCGGCCCTTCCCGACCTCGGCCACCGCCGCGTTGCGACCGATCATCGCCATGATCCCCTTGTCCTTGTAGTGGAACGGCGTCGGGCCACTGCCGTGCCGCTCACGCAGGATGTTCTCCGCGGCCCACGTCCCGGACTGCTGGGCGACCGATCCGAGCTGGGGGAGTGCTGCGCCGTCGGCATCGGGGATGTTCGCGACGTCGCCGACCGCGTACACGCCGGGGAAGCCTTCGACGGTGAGGTCGGGCTGCGCGTCGACACGTCCGCCGCGGCCGGTCGGTGCGCCGGAGCCCTGAGCGACGGCCGATCCCGACTCCCCGCCACCCCACACCACGGTCCGGGCACGGATGCTGGTCCCGTCGTCGATCTCCACGCGATCGACGTGCACGGCGGCCACGCCCGCCTCGAGCTTGACCGTCGCCCCGCGTTCGGACAACTTCTCGAGGGAGTACCGGTGGGCCTTCTTGTTGAAGGCACCGAGTAGCGCGTCGCCTCGGTCGACCAGCGTGATCTGCCCCCGGTACGGCGTCAGCCCGGTCGTTGCCCACGCGGTCATGAGCTCGGCCAGGGCGCCGGTGGTCTCGACCCCGGTCGGCCCGCCGCCGACGACCACGACGTCCAATGTCCCGTCGTCCTCGGCCGCCCCCGACCCGGCTGCCCGCACCTGTTCCTGGAGATGGAGACGCAGCCGCTCTGCGTCGGCGACCGAGTAGAGCGGGAAGGCGTGCTCGTCCGCTCCCGGGACGCCGAAGAAGTTCGGCCGCGAACCGGCGGCCAGGACGAGGTGGGAGCCGGCGAGGGTACGCCCGTCCGCGAGCCTCAACGTGCGGTCGGCGAGCGAGACCTCCTCGACGTGGGCCGTGACGACCTCCACGGAGGGGTAGTCGCGGAAGATCGTCCGGTGCGGCCGGGCGATGTCCTCCGCGGGCAGCTGCGAGGTGGCCACCTGGTAGAGCAGGGGCTGGAACTGGTGGTAGTCGTTGCGGTCGACCAGCACCACGTCCACGCCCTCGTCCCCGAGCTTGTGAGCGCAGGCGACTCCGGCGAGTCCGCCGCCGAGCACCACGACCGTCACAGCGAGAGCTCCTCCAGGCGATCGGCCAGGATGATCCGGCCGGCGGCCTCGATCAGGGCCAGGTGTGAGAACGCCTGCGGGAAGTTCCCGAGGTGGCGAGCCCGCTCCACCTCGAACTCCTCTGCGTACAGGCCCAGCGGCGACGAGATCCGGAGCAGCCGCTGCATCAGGTTGTTGGCCTGCTCCATGTCGCCCGTCGCGGCGAGCGCCGAGACCAGCCAGAACGAGCAGATCAGGAAGGTCCCCTCCTTGCCCGAGAGCCCGTCGTCGGTCTCGTCGGTGCGGTAGCGCATCACGAAGCCGTTCTCCGTCAGCTCCTCCGAGATCGCGGTCACGGTGTGGCGGATCCGCTCGTCGGTGCCGGGAAGGAACCCGAAGAGCGGCGCGAGGAGCGTCGATGCGTCGAGCGCATCGGTGTCGTAGTGCTGGCGCAGGACCCCGCGGTCGCTCACACCACGCGTGAGGATGTCCTGCTTGATCTCCTCGGCGATCTCCGTCCACTCCTTCTCCCGCTTGGGGTCGTCGCGGATCGCGGCCAGCTTCGCTGCGCGGTCCAGCGCCACCCAGCCCATCAGCTTGGACGAGACGTAGTGCTGGGGCTTGCCGCGCGCCTCCCAGATCCCCTGGTCGGGCTCGCGCCAGGCGGCGATGGCCCCGGTCGCCTGAGACTCCACCAGCGGCCAGAGCCTGCGTGGCAGGTGCTGGCTCCGCCGCGTGTGCAGGAGCAGCGAGTCCAGGACTGCGCCGAACACGTCGTTCTGGCGTTGGTCGAAGGCGCCGTTGCCGAGTCGTACCGGTCGGGCGCCTTCGTAACCGGACAGCTCGTCGCGGGTGGACTCGGTGAGGTCGCGCCGCCCGTCGATCCCGTACATGATCTGCAGGCTGCCGTCCGAGTTGGGCGCGAGGTCGGCGACGAACTGCATGAACTCGTCGGCCTCCCAGTCGAGGTTCAGGTAGTGCAGCGCCTGCAGCGTGAAGGTGGTGTCGCGGATCCACGTGTAGCGGTAGTCCCAGTTGCGTTCGCCTCCGGGGGTCTCGGGGAGCGAGGTGGTCAAGGCCGCCACGGTGGCGCCCGTCGGCATGTAGGTGAGGCCCTTGATCGTGAGGGCTGACCGCTCGAGGGGGTGACGCAGGGCGTGGTCGGGGATCCGTGCGCGAGCCAGCCAGCTCCGCCAGAACCGAACGGTGGCGTCGATGTGCGCGGCGGCCTGGGCGGCATCGGCGGGCGTCGTGAGTCCTTCGGCCCAGGACAGGGCGCAGTACGCCGTGTCGCCCTTGGAGAGCACGTGGCGGGCGCGAGCCGTTCCGCCCTCGATGCCGATCAGCATGTCCGTGCTGAGCCGGAAGACCGGGCCGCCGGAGTCGGCCGCGTCCGCCTGGTGGCCCGTGGCGTCGGCCAGGGTCCACGTGGCCTCGACCCGGCCGTAGTCGAACGCCGGTTCGCACATCACCTCCACCTCGACCGAACCCTCGAGGCACTCGACCGTGCGCACCAGCAGGTGCGCCGCGTCGTCGTCGGCCGGTGGCCTGGTGTGAGGAGTCACCGTGTCCGGTCCCTGGCGCGGTTCGACCACCAAGGCGTCGCGTACCAGGAGCCAGCCGCTCGGGGTGTGCCACGTGGTGGCCAGGACGTTGGTGCCCGGCACGTAGGTGCGCGCCGTCGGCACGTTGATGCCGTACGGACCGAACCTGAAGGAGCCCGCCCCCCGGTCGAGGATGTTGCCGAAGACGCTTGCCGAGTCGAACGCGGGAAGGCAGAGCCAGTCCACCGAACCGTCCGGAGCGACCAGGGCGCCGGTGTGGCAGTCCGAGAGGAAGCCGTAGTCCGCTATCGGTGGGAAGGGAGAGGTGGTAGGGCTCACGACGCCGTCCTTCGGATCCATCGGCGAGCCGGCGCATCGCCGTACTTCCACGGTCAGCGGGGCGAACCCCGCGTGACATCACCCCGATGAGATGAACTGTCGTGGCGGCCTCAGTCGGCGGGGCGATCCGCCACCCGATCGGCGGCGTCCGGCACGCCCTCCTCCGGAAGCAGGCGCCGCTGCGCCAGGACGTACAGGAGCACGAACGCGGGAAGCACGATGAGCACCGCGAGCACGACGTTGACGATCAGGACCCGCAACGTGCCGGACGGCGCGGCGGCTGCGGAGACGGAGAGGCTCTCGGGCAGCAGGTAGGGCCACTGCGCGACGCCCCACGCGAGGACGATCCCGGCCTGGGCGAGGACCGCGAGCACTCGCGCTGCCCGGCTCGCGTCGCGGGCGAGGAGGACCAGTGCGCCCAGGCCGAAGGCGACCCCGACGATGACGACCGGGAGCGCTCGCCCGGTCATGCCGTCGAAGACGTACGGCGCGTCGCTGTGCAGCACCACCATGCCCACCGCGCCGACGACCGCGACCGCGACGGCCGACACCACCGCGCGGCGACGGAAGTAGTCGGCCATCTCGGCGTCGTCGTCGCGCCTGGCCTCCCAGACGAGGTAGACGGCCGCGAGGTAGGCAACCGAGGTCACGGCGAGGACGCCGGTGACCACGGAGGTCGGGTTGATCCAGCTGTCGACCGGGTCGCCGGCCGTCCCACCGGCAGGGACACGGCCGGAGGCGATCCCGCCCGCGACAGCCCCCATGCAGTAGGGCACGAGGACGGAGGAGGCGGCGAACGCGGCGCCGAAGAGCCTGCGGTTGCGGAGGCTGACCACGGACTTGCGGAACGCGAAGCTGGCTCCGCGCAGGACGATGCCGAGCGCTGCGATGGTCAGCGGGACGAACAGCGTCAGCATGATGGAGGCGTAGGCCTCCGAGAACGCCGTCCACGTCACCACGAAGACGAAGATCAGCCAGACGTGGTTGGCCTCCCAGACAGGCCCGAGCGAGTGCTCGATCAGCTCGCGGGGTCGCCGTCCCTGCTCGGGGCCACCGGCGATGAGGTCCCAGAGCCCGGCACCGAAGTCGGCGCCGCCGAAGACGGCGTACGTCGTGAGCGCGAGCAGCAGGACGACGGCGACGGTGTCACTCATCGGGTTGCCTCCTCGACCTGTGGCTCCGCGGCGGGGGACGCGGGAGGCCCGTAGGGGCTCTCGACGTCGTTGAACCCGCCGGCTCTCCGGAACCGTCGGCTCATCCCACGCAGCACGAGGATCGCGGTGACTCCGAGCGCGAGGTAGAGCACGGTGACGGCGATGAACGTGATCCAGACTCCGGTGTTGGCCGTCGCCGCGTCCTCGACCTTCATGTAGCCGTAGACGATCCAGGGCTGGCGACCGACCTCGGTGACGACCCAGCCGGCTTCCATGGCGATCACGGAGAGCAGGCCGGAGGCGGCGGCCAGGGTCAGGAAGGCCCGGTTGGTGGGCATCCGTCTTCGCAGGGCCCAGGTGAGGCCGTACCAGAGCGAGAGCAGGAACAGCAGGGTGCCGAGGCCGACCATGATGTCCCACGAGAGGTGCACGATGTTGACCTCCGAGACGGTCGGGCGATCTCCTGCGGGGACGCTGTCGATCCCCTTCACCACCGTCGACTTGCCGGTCGCGGGATCGGAGAGCCACGACGCGAGGCCGGGGATCGGGATCCCACCCTGCACGGTGCCATTGCTGTTGAGCTTTCCGAGCAGGGTCTCCGGGACGTCGCTCGAGGTCTGGGGGACGAGCTCGATCGCAGCGAACTTCTCGGGCTGGTCGTTGTAGACCCAACGCGCCAATGCGTCGCCGACCCCCATCTGGACCGGGGTCGCGACCGCCGCGACGGTGAAGGCGATCACGAACCCGAGGCGGTGGTAACGGTCGCGTCGGCCCCGCAGCATGGCGCCGGCATAGACCGAGGCGATCATGAACCCCCCGACGAGGTAGGCCGCCACGAGCATGTGGGCGGCCTCGAGCGGCATCGCCTTGTTGAAGATGACCCCGACCGGGTCCACGGCGACGACCCTGCCCGAGGAGTCCAGCGTGAAGCCGGTCGGCGCGTTCATCCAGGAGTTCGCCGCGACCACGGACACGGCGCCGAGGATGCCGGCGAGCACGATGGTACGCCGGTCCAGAAATGTGCCCACGGCCGCATCCGCCGCCAGCCGTAGATGTAGATCGCGACGAAGATCGCCTCCGTGAAGAAGAACAGGCCCTCGAACCCGAAGGGCACCCCGAACGCCTCGCCCACTGACCCATGAACCGTGGCCAGAGCAGACCGAACTCGAAGCTGAGCACCGTGCCGGTGACCGCGCCGACTGCGAACGTGACCGCCATGTACTTCGACCAGCGCTGCGCGAGGAGCAGGGCGTCCGCATCGTCGTGCTTGATCGCGCGGTAGTTGGCGATCAGCGTCATGAAGGCCCACGAGACCCCCAGCGGCACCAGGATGATGTGGAAGGCCAGCGTGAAGGCCATCTGCGAACGGGCCCACGGGACCGGGTCGACGGTGAGCGCGCTCAGGGCGTGGACGACGGGGTTCACGACCTCATCGGCCTCCTCCCGGGTGCCTCGCTCTCTGCACCGGTCCCATCAGTGTCCGGCGACACCTACCGAGTCTCACCGGTGGCTCCCCGCGCCAGCATCGCCCCATCGGGATGAGGTGCTCATCCGTGCTCGCGGCAGTAGTCTGCGGACATCCGGCAGCACCTGCGCCCCGTCGTACCGGGTGGAGGTCCGGTGTCGCCGGTCTCCTCGAGGAGGCTGCCGTGGTGCTGTTCCTGATTCCCACCGCGCTACTCATGGTGGGCCTGCTCGTGCTCATCGAAGGGTCGGCTGTCGCCGGCCTGCTCCTGGGGAAGCGGGCGCAGGAGCACCACGGCGGCCTCAGGGAGTCCTCGGGCGTGCTGCAGGGCGCCCTGCTGGGATTCATGGGGCTCCTCCTGGCGTTCGGCCTGTCGCTGGCACTCGGCCGCTACGAAGCGCGGCGGGCCGCGGTCGTGGATGACGCGAACAGCATCGGACCACCTATCTGCGCGCACAGACCCTGTCGGAGCCCATGCGAGGTCGTTCCCTGCGCCTGCTGGTGAAGTACGCCGACGCCGAGCTTCGGCTCACCGACGAGGAACCGGGCAGCGACGCCGCCGACGCGACCGTCGCCGAGGGCTCGGCCCTGCAGCGACGGCTCTGGGCCTCGGCAGTACGGGCCGTCCGGGAGGAGCCGACGGCGAGCGCCCCCCGCCTGTACGAGGAGAGCCTGAACACGATGATCGACGAGCAGACGGTGCGCGTCACCGGACTCTCCAACCGGGTGCCGACCGAGGTGCTGCTGCTCGAGCTGGTCGGCTCGGCGATCGCCATGTTCCTGGTCGGACTCCATGTGGGCCTTCTCGGTCGCGGCTTGACACCTCTCCTGCTCGCGGCCGGTCTGGTCGCCTTCCTGCTCTTCGCCACGTTCGACCTGGACCGCCCCACGCGCGGCTTCATCGAGATCCCGGACACGCCCTTGACCGATCTCCGAGCGTCCATGAACGAGCCCCCTGTCGCGGGCGTGTCCCAGTGACACCCGTGCCTGACGCTGACCCGAGGGTCCGTGCGGTGGCGCTAGGGAGACTGGACGCAGCGGAACCCGACGTGGCTGGTGGTGTCGCGGGGTCCGTGGGCCTGGCGCGCGGCGGGGCGGTAGCGGTGGCAGTAGGACGGAGCGCACAGGTGTGAGCCGCCCTTGACGACGAACCGGTCGTGCTCGCCGAGCGCGGTGTGTGGCCCGCAGCAGGGCGCCGCCGTTGCCTGCTGTGCGGACTCGGGTTCCTCGGCCGTGTGCCGCTCGGTCCAGCGGGAGTCGGTCCACTCCCAGACGTTGCCGGTCACGTCGTACAGGCCGTAGCCGTTGGGCCGGAACTTCTTGACCGGGGAGGTCCGGGTGTAGCCGTGCGGGGACGTGTTCTCGTACGGGAACCGCCCGTGCCAGGTGTTGGCCATGACCCGCCCGTCGGGCATGAAGTCCTCGCCCCAGGCGTACGTGGCGCCGTCGAGGCCGCCCCGGGCCGCGTGCTCCCACTCGGGCTCGCTGGGCAGCCGCTTGCCCGCCCAGGCGGCGTAGGCGAGCGCGTCCTCGAGGCCGACGTGCACCACCGGGTGCAGCTCCTTGCCGTCCAGGGTTGAGCCGGGGCCGTCCGGGTGGCGCCAGTCGGCGCCCGGCACCCAGCGCCACCACTGCCTCCAGTCGTCGAGCGGCACCGGCCCCGGGGTGGGCGTGAACACCTGGGACCCGGGCACCAGCTGCGACGGGTCCGCGCCGGGGAAGTCGCGGGGGTCGGGAGCGGTCTCCGCGGTGGTCACGTGCCCGGTGTCCGCGACGAACCGACGGAAGGCGGCATTGGTCACCGGGTGATCGTCGACCCACAGGCTGTCGACGGCCACCGTGGTGACAGGACCTTCCTCCGGGTAGAACCCGGTGCCGCCCATCCGGAAGACCCCGCCGGAGACCAGGGTCATGCCTTTGCGCAACACACGCCCACTGTAGGCAGCGAGGTGCGCACCGGGCACCGACCGCGGTCGGGAATCACCCGAATGGGGTGATCCACGATCGCTCGAGCCGAACCCAGCATGGAGGTTGGACGACTGCCGTCGCACGGTGAGGAGAGACGAGATGGCCGACAAGCAGCCGAACATCGTGGTGTTCTTCTGGGACAACTTCGGGTGGGGTGAGATCGGCTGCTACGGCGGCGGGGTGCTCCGCGGGGCGCCGACGCCCCGGATCGACAGCATCGCCGACGAGGGCCTGAAGCTGCTGAACTTCAACGTCGAGGCGCAGTGCACGCCCAGCAGGTCTGCGATCCTCACCGGCCGGCACCCGATCCGTTCCGGCACGCATTCCGTACCGCTCGCTGGCGGCCCCGATGGCCTGACCCAGTGGGAGTTCACGATCGCCCGCGCGCTGTCGGATGCGGGCTACGCGACCGGGATGTGGGGCAAGTGGCACCTGGGCAGCGACCCCGAGCAGCGCAGCCCGGTCGACTTCGGCTTCGACGAGGCGGTGTGGTCGCCCCGGACCGCCGACGAGGTGCTGTGGACGATGCAGTCCTACTTCCCCAACGGGAACGTCACCGCGGCGCCGTACGCCGGGAAGACCGAGATCCCTCTCGAACCCGAGCCGATCTACGCCCGCAAGAAGGGTGGCAAGCACGAGGTCGTAGCCACGTACGACGCGGAGTTCCGGGCCGGGTTCGACCGCAAGATCACCGGATGGGCCATCGACTTCATGCGCAGCTCGCACGAGCAGGGCAAGCCGTTCTACCTGTACCTGCCGTACACCCAGACGCACATCCCGACCATTCCCGACCCGGAATATGTCGGCAGGACGAAGCACGGCAACTGGGCCGACATCCTGACCCAGATGGACGACTTCACCGGTCAGGTCCTCGACGAGCTGGACACGCTCGGGCTGGCGGACGACACGATCGTGGTGTGGGCGTCCGACAACGGCGGCGATTCGACCTACCGGATGCCCGCGGGCGACCCGGACCCGTTCGGCGGGCTGTGGAACGGCTTCGGTGGCCCGTGGCGCGGCTCGCTGTTCACCTCGTTGGAGGGCTCGAACCGGACCCCCTGCATCATCCGCTGGCCAGGCAAGGTGCCCGCTGCCAAGGTGAGCAACGAGCTGGTGCACGAGGTCGACCTGTTCACCACCTTGGTCCTCGCGGGCGGCGGGACCGTGCCCACCGACCGGCAGATCGACGGCATGGACATGCGCACATTCCTGCTCGGCGACGCCGAGGAATCGGGTCGCGAGGTCGTCTTGTGCATGAACGGCAACAGGCTGCAGGCGGTGAAGTGGAGGCAGTGGAAGGTGCACCTCTTCCAGCAGGACGACTTCTACTCGACCTGGGCCCCGTACAGCATTCCTCGTCTCTACAACCTGGAGTGGGATCCCCGTGAGGAGAACGAGGTCGACTTCCCGCACGCCTGGGTCATGCACCCGATGGCCGCCGCCGCCGGCGCCTTCCTGAAGAGCCTGGCGATGGAGCCGCCGATCAAGCCGGGGACACCCGACCCCTACACCCCGCCCGCGCCCGGCCAGCTGGTCCCGCAGGAGCACGTGCAGATCGGCCCCATCGTCCAGTACGTCACCACGCTCCACCACCCGGACGGCCAGGCGGCCGACGTACGAGAGCACCAGCCCGAGCACGGGCTCAGCCACGCATCGGGCGCATGAGCGGGCACGACGAGCTGCAGGTCGGGATGCTGCTGGAGTGCTTCGGCGAGCGCGCGGCGGCCGAGAAGGCGCGCCACGGCCTGGACGAGCAGCTCAAGTCCCAGGGCGACGAGCTGCTCGACAGCGTCGTCCTCGAGGTCGACGCGAAGCACCACGCGTCCGTGCACGACCCGCGCCGCGTCGTGCAGGGCACCTTGACCGCTGCCCTCACCTGGGGGGTGTTCGGCCTGGTGGCGGGCGGGCTCGAGAGCCTGGCTCTCTGGGCCGTCATCGGCGCGCTCTGCGGTGGCCTCTACGCGTACTACACCGAGCACCTGCTCAGGAAGGACGAGCTGACCCGGATCGGCGCCCGGCTCCCGGCCGACTCCTCGGCACTGCTCACCTTCGTCGAGACCAGCGATCCCCGCAGCCTCGTCAAGGCCACCACCGGGCACGAGCCTGCCACCGCGAGCGTGGCCGGCATCGGCGACGACCTGGCCGCGCACGTCTTCAACGGCGCCACCGACCCCATCGAGCAGCCGGCCCGCCCCGCAGGAGCTGAGGCGACGCCGAACGAGAGCGCGCTGACCAGCATGATCCTGCTGCGCTACCCCGACCCCGAGACGGCCCGGCAGGTCGCCTCCCGGGCGGCCCCCACCGGGAAGAAGGCCGCCGGCCCGGTCCAGGTCGAGCTGGTGATCCGCGACGACGGGCACGGTCGACGGCACGTGGCCGACCCCAGCCAGGGCGTGAAGGCGTGGGCGAAGGCCGACGTGGTCAGCTGGGGGCTGTTCGGCGTGGTGGTCGGCGGCCTGGCCGGCGCCCTCGGCGACGGCGCCCTGGGGACTGTCGGCGATGCGGTTGTCACCGGCCTCGCCTGGGCGGCATTCGGCCTGGTGGCGGGCGCCCTGTACGGCCTGTGGGCGGGGCGAGCCGTCTCCGCCCGTCGGCTCAAGGGCCTCCGTGGCCTGCTCACGCCCGGAAGCTCGATGCTGGTGGCCTGGGCCGAGGGGCCCCTTCGCCCGGAGACCCTGGGCGAGTTCGCCCTGCCGGGTTCTCAGCGACTGGTGCTGCGCTTCAATCCCGTCGACGGCGGCGCCGTCCTCGAGGCGGCCTAGGCGCGGGACCCTTTCGGAGGAGGTGTCGTGACAAGCCCCGAAATAGTGACCGCCGGGATCACCATGGGTGACTTCCAGTGGACCGGTGACTTCACCACGATCGACCTGATCGCGGCGTCGACCAACGCGCTGAACGGCGCGCTGCTGGCCCGTCGGCCTGACCACTACCGCAACTTCACCGTCGTCGGCATCTACCTGATGGCACTGCTGGGCGGCATCGGAGGCGGGGTCACCCGCGACGTCATCCTGAACAAGGTCCCGGGCGCCTTCATGAATCCGGCCTACATCCTGCTCTGCCTGGTGGCCGGCTTCGTCGGTTACCAGATTGCCTTCGCCTCCGGCCAGCTGTTCCGCGAGGGCCTGTTCCAGTTCATGACCTCCTTCTCCCTGCCCTGGTACGCCATCTCGGGGGCGATGGCCGCCGAGGCTGCCCACCTGCCCGTCCTGGGAGTGCTCGCGCTCGCGGTCATCGGCCCCACCGCGGGCCGTTACTACATCGACGTGACCAGCGGCGTGCCGCCCAAACAGTTCGTCCGAGGCGAATGGTTCGTCGCGATCGCCGCGCTCACCGGTCTGGTCTGGGTGCTCTGTGACGCCGCCGGCCTGGCCGCCTGGTTGTCGGCCGCGATCTCCTTCGTCGTCGGCTTCACCGTCCGTCTCATCGCCCTCTACCGGGGCTGGGAAGAACCGCTGGCGAGGGAGCCCGCCGGCGTCTACAAGCACTCGGACGGCCGACCGCTGCTGGGCCGCAAGATCGCCGGCAAGTCCCAGCGCGAGATGCGGGACCTGGGGCTTGTCGTGGACAAGCCGGCAACGGGTGCCCCGGACTAGGAGACGGTGAGATGTCGTGGGCCGGGTGGTTCAGGATCCGCCAGAACCTCAAGGAGAGCGTCTGGCCCATGGCCCTTCTCGGGGCCGTGCTCGGGCCGCTCGTGGCGCTGCTGACCCGACAGGCCGACAGGAATCTCGACGTTCCGAAGTCCTGGCAGTACGCACCATCGACCGCGACCGCGGTGTTGAGCACCACGGTCGGCGCGGCGGTGGGGTTGGCCGGTTTCGTCGTGACCGTGACGGTGCTGGCGATCCAGATGGCCACCGGGACGTTCTCCGCCCGGTACATGAGGATCCTGTACCGCGACCACCTCCTCAACGCGACGCTCGCGGTCCTCGCCGGGACGCTGACACTGTCGTTCTCGCTGCTGCGGCAGGTCGACGGCACCCGGGTGCCGAACATCGGGGTCAGCGTCGTCGGCCTCTGCCTGGTGTCGAGCCTCGGCTGCTTCCTGCTGTTCTTCGGGCGGTTCATCCGCCGTCTCAGGCCGGTGGCGGTGGCAGCCCTGGTCGGGCAGATGGCGAAGCGGGTGATCACCGACGTCACCCGGCAGGCCGAGACCGACACGGTCGAACCCGTCCTCGCCCCTCTCGGCGACCCGGTGCTCACCGTGGAGAGCCCACGTGACGGCGCCATTCAGGCGGTCAACGTCCATCGCCTGGTCGAGTGGGCTGGTGGACACGACCTCTTCCTCGTGATGACGGCCGGTGTCGGCGACTCCGTGGCCGCCGGCCAGACCGTGATCGCGGTCCACGGCAAGGGACACGTCCCGCCGCAGGCCGGCCGCCGGCTGCAGGGGCTGCTGGCCGTCGGGACGGAGCGGACCATCGAGGAGGACCCGGCCTTCGCCATCCGGATCATGGTGGACGTCGCGGTCAAGGCCCTGTCCGCGGCCATCAACGACCCCACCACGGCCGTACAGGCCATGGACCACCTCTCGAACGTGCTCAAGCTCCTCGGCTCGACCCCGCTCAAGGGACCGCTCATGTTCGTCGACCGGGACGGCGCCCCGAGGCTGGCGTTGCCGGGACGCACCTGGGAGGACTACCTCACGCTGGGTGTCACCGAGATCCGCGAGTACGGCGCCAGCTCCATCCAGGTGGTGCGGCGCCTGCGGGCGATGCTCGAGGACCTGCAGGAAGCTGTCCTCCCCGAGCACCGCCCTGCGGTGGCGGCCGAGCTCGCCCGACTCGATGCGACCGTCGCCAGCGGGTTCGCCGGGTCGGTGGACAAGGACCGCGCGCAGACCGGCGACCCGCAGGGCATCGGCGGTCCAACGGCCGTGCACATCGCCTCGCAGGGGCCCCCTCCGACGGGCGACCGCGCCGCGTCCGAGGACGCTGTGCGTCGTTGGTGAAGGCTCCCGTCAGGCCGCGGGCACCCGGCGGCGGGTCAGGCGCACGGCACCCCACCCGATGCCTGCCAGGAGCGGCATGATGACGGCGAGGGCAAGGTGGAACATGACGTCCTCGTGGTTGACGATCCAGTCGGACCACGCCATGCCCAGCCCGGTGCTCGCCCACAGGACGGCGACCCACGGGTAGCCGACGCGGCGGGAGGCGAGGATCGCCCCGGTCACCGGTGGCGCGGCGAGGACGAGGGGGATGAACAGCGCGTCGATCCAGCCGAGCTGCGCGACCAGCTGGCCCAGGACGGCGGCGAGGACGAGGTTGCTGGTGATTCGGGACATGGTGACCTCCGTGGCGGTGTGCGGGCTCCCAACCTCGGTCAGGACGGAGGGCCGGCACATCGCTCCGGCGAGCGATTCTGCTCAGCTCACTCTCGAGAGTGAGGCCCCGAGCAGCCTTTTGATGGGTACCGTCCGTCCATGAGGGCGATCGTGGGTCGGCGGCCTACAACCGTGGACATGGTGCTGGCGGCCGCGCTGACGCTGGCGAGCCAGGCCGAGATCTGGGCGCCGCGGCTGCTGCCGGGGGTCGGCGACGTGACGGGGTCACGTCCGGTGCTCACGGTGACCACTCTCGCGATGACCCTGCCGCTGGTGCTGCGCCGCACCGCGCCGCTCCTGGTCCTCATGGTGGTGTTCGGGGCGGCGGTGCTCCAGAGCTGGCTCACCACACCGACCGAAGGACTGTCGACGATGGCGGCGATGTTGGTCGCTGCCTACTCGAGCAGCGCCTTCGCCGCCGTCGGCAGGGCGGCGGTGAGTGCCGCGACGATGGTGGTGGCAGTCGCGCTGCTCGGGCTGGCCGAGGGTGATGGCGCCTTCATGGCGATCGTGTTCGGGTCGGCGTGGCTGATGGGGTTCGTCGTGGCGCAGCGATCCGGGCAGCTGCAGCGGGCCTCGGGCGACAACCGCGAGCTGGCCGAACGCCTTTCCGAAGCGACGGCGCTGCTCGCCGAGGCGGAGCAGCGCCGGACCACCGGCGCGCCGGCCGCAGCCCACAGTGGCCTGGCGGACCTGACCAGTCGGGAGCTCGAAGTGGCGCGGGCCATCGCGACCGGGATGACGAACGCGGAGATCGCGGCCTCGCTGGTGATCAGCGAGTGGACGGTCAAGACCCACGTCGCCAGCATCCTGCGCAAGCTGGGGCTGCGGGACCGGACCCAGGTGGTTGTCGCCGCCTACGAGTCGGGACTCGTCAGGGTGGAACTGCCTCCCGACGTGCCGTAGGACATCGACACAGCCGGGGACACCCGCAGCGCAGAACGGCGACTGACGCTGCACGGTGAAACCGCGTTCATCGCATCCTGCTTGCTTCGCGGAACGGCTTCTCCGAGTCCTTGGACGCGGCTTCAGTCCCCCACCCGGCCGGTGTCGTAGGCCCACATCGCGATCTCGACCCTGTTGCGGGCGCCGATCTTGGCCAGGAGGCTCGCGACGTGGGTCTTGGCGGTCGTCTGGCCGATGAAGAGATCGGCGGCGATCTCGGCGTTCGTGCGGCCACGGGCGACCAACGCCAGCACCTCCTCCTCGCGGTCGGTGAGCGGATCGATCGGTTGGGTACGTCGTTTCGACGGTTCCCTGGCGGCCAAGGTCGACAGCAGCCGCCGGGTGATGTTCGGCGCGATCAGGGCATCTCCGACGGCGGCGGCATGCACGGCCTGGACGAGCAGCTCCGGCCCGGCGTCCTTGAGCAGAAAGCCTCGGGCGCCAGCACGAAGCGCGCCGTGGACGTACTCGTCGAGGTCGAAGGTCGTGATCACCACCACCGCCATCGGGTCCGGGACGCCCCGCCCGGCGAGGAGCTCGGTCACCTCGATGCCGTCGAGCCCGGGCATCCGGATGTCGACCAGACACACGTCGGGGTGGAGCCGACGCGCCAGCTCGACCGCGGCGTGGCCGTCGGCGGCCTGACCGACGACCTGGATGCCAGGCTGCGCGTCAAGGATCATGGACAGGCCGGTACGCACCAGATCTTGGTCGTCGGCCACCAGCACCCGCACCGTCATCGGCGTACCTCGGTCGGCAGCTCGGCGTCGACCGCCCACCCGCCCTCGGGCGCCGGCCCCGCGAGCAGCGTGCCTCCCAGCAGCTGCACCCGCTCGGTCATCCCCAGCAGCCCGAAGCCGTGGCTCGCCGACCGCCCCGGGTCGATCTGGCCGTCGTCGGTCACGCGCAGCCGCAGCCTTCCTCCACCCTCGACGACCCGGATCTCCACACGCGAGGCGTTGCGGGCGTGCCGCAGCGCGTTGGTCAGCGCCTCTTGCGCCAGCCGGTAGACCGCCGCGTCGACCTGGAGCGGCAGTCCGTCCAGGTCACCCGGCACCTCCACGTCGACTACCGGCACCGGTTCGCGGCGGGCGAGGGACACCAGGTCGGCGACGCCAGCCTGGGGGGTGTACTCCGCCGGCGCTCCGTCGCGCAGCACCCGGACCATCGCCCGCATCTCCGCGAGCGTCCGCGACGCTTCTCCTTCGATGGCCGCCAGTGCCTCGAGCCCCGCTTCGGGTCGCTGCCCGGCCATCGCCCGGCCCGCCTGCGCCTGCACCGCGATCGCCGAGACGTGGTGGGCGACCATGTCGTGCAGCTCGCGCGCGAGGCCGACCCGCTCCTGGCTGCGGATCTGGTCCAACGCCCGGCGCCAGCTCTCGGCGCGGTAGCGGAACGCCGCTCCGCCCGCCGCCGCCGCCACGGTGATGCCGAACCCGCCGATGACGTCGGACGGGCCGGTGTAGTCGGCGACCGTACCGATGACCGCAGCGACCAGCACCACCGCCAGCCCGACCACGATCTCGCGCCCTGAGCCCCAGCGGACCAGCGCGTAGACGAGCACCAGGACGTAGATCATCGTGGTGAGGCCGATATGGGTGGGCCCGCCCGCCAGGGTCGCCAGCCCCAACCCCATCGCGGTACCCCAGGCCACCACGACGCAGGCCAACGGCCGGGTACGCCGCCAGAGCAGCACGGGCGCGAGCCCGACCGCCACGATCGTCGCGAACGGCCGCCAGGCGACGTCGTCCCGGAGGACTCCCTCGAGCAGCGCCGTCACCATCAACGCGCCGACCAGCACCCAGTCGCGCGACACCCGTTCGGGAGCATCGGCTGCGCGGGGCTCGGCCCACAGCGAGCGCAGGGCGTTGGTGATCACACACCCAGCCTAGGGACCGCCGAGGCCTCGGGGACCGACCGAAAGAACGAGACCCCGCTCCTCCCAACGGCCGAGGAGGGTCCGGCCTCGACGCCGATGTGCGCACGCCGCGACGCGGCGAGGGTTTTCACATGATCACTGTTGAGTCACTGACCCGGAGGTACGCCGGCTTCACCGCCGTCGACAACGTCTCCTTCACTGCCCTGCCCGGTCGCGTCACCGGTTTCCTCGGTCCGAACGGTGCCGGCAAGTCCACCACGATGCGCGTGATGGTGGGTCTGACCGTCCCGACGTCCGGCACCGCGACCATCAACGGAGAACGGTTCGCCGACCTCCCCAACCCCGGCCTCGAGGTGGGCGTCCTGCTCGACGCCTCGGCCCAGCACGTCGGTCGCACCGGACGCGAGATCCTCACGATCGCCGCCGACACCATGGGTCTGCCCCGCACCCGGGTCGACGAGATGCTCGAGCTGGTGAGTCTGACCCCCACCGAGGCCAAGCGCCGGGTGCGCAACTACTCCCTCGGGATGCGTCAACGCCTCGGCATCGCCACCGCACTCCTCGGAGACCCCAAGGTGCTGATCCTCGACGAGCCCGCCAACGGGCTCGACCCCGCGGGGATCCGGTGGATGCGCGACCTGCTGACGGACTTCGCCAGCCAGGGCGGCACCGTCCTGTTGTCCTCACACCTGCTCCACGAGATCGAGGTCATCGCCGACGACCTGGTCGTGATCGGCAACGGCAAGATCGTCGCGGCCGGCACCAAGGAAGAGCTGCTGGCCGCGGCCGGGACGCTCGCCCGCTCGACGTCACCGCGCGACCTCGCTCACGCCCTCGAACAGGCAGGGATCCCCAGCACGCTCGCAGGAGACGGCTCGGTCCGCACGGACGCCGACCCCGCTCGGGTCGGATCCGTGGCCCTGACCGCCGGGATCCCTCTGACCGAGCTCCGGTCCGCCGAGGGCACCGGGCTCGAAGACATGTTCCTCTCGCTCACCGCCGACACCCAACGCGAAGGAGTTGCGGCATGACCGCCACGATCATCCCTCCCGACACCATCGAGGCCGAGCCGGCCCGACGGACCGCCCAACCCATCCCGGCCACCCGACTCGTCAAGGTCGAGCTGCGCAAGATGTTCAACACCCGCTCGGGATTCTGGATGCTCATCAGCATCGGCGCCCTGTCGCCCATCTCGGCCGGGTCGCTCCTCGTCCTCGGCCTCAACAGCGACGTCACCTATCAGAACTTCGTGAGGGCGAGCGGGTTCCCGATGTCAGTGATCTTGCCGATCATCGCGATCCTGGCCGTCACGGGTGAGTGGAGCCAGCGAAGTGGGCTAACCACGTTCACGCTGGTGCCGAGCCGCGAACGCGTGATCGGCGCCAAGGCGATCGCGACCCTCCTGGTGGGCCTCGGCGCCGTCTCCGTCGCCTTTGCGGTTGGCGCCCTCGGCAACGTGGCCGGGTCAGCACTCGCAGGCGTCGACACCGCGTGGGACATTTCGTTGTCCATGGCACTCCAGATGGTGCTCTACAACCTGGTGGGCATGGCCTTTGGCTTCGCACTCGGTGTCGTGCTGCGCAACTCCGCGGCCGCGATCGTGGGCTACTTCGTCGCTTCACTAGTCATGCCCGGCATTCTCGCGCTCCTGGCTCAGGTGCGTTCGTGGTTCGAGGACCTGCAGCCGTGGATCGACTGGCACTACACGCAGGTGGTGCTCCTCGATGGCGCCACGAACACCGGTAAGGAGTGGGCGATGCTCGGCTCGACCACGATGATCTGGATCGTCATTCCCCTCGTCGTCGGGCTGCTCGCCCTGCGCCGCTCCGAGGTCAAGTAGCCCACACGTGGACAGGCGACCGCTCGCGCCAGATGAGCGCGTTCTGGGTTCAACCTCCACCGGCAGTGATGCGTCTTCAGCCAGAGCAAGGTGGTGACGGTCTGAGGAGTGTCTATGGCGATCCGACGCCAGGAAAGTCGTCTCGGCCCTCTCTGAGTGTCGGTCCCAGGTCTCACACAACGAGTCGAGGACCTCCGTGGGATCAAACCAGCCCGTTGGCCAAGGGGCTCGGCCAGGGGACAGCGTCCAACCTCTCGACGTAGATAGGTCCACGGCGGTTCCACCGCCCACGTGGGGCACGTAGCGTGAGTAAGCAGAGTGAAGACGGACCAGCCCGGGGTTTCGGTGACGGGAGGGGAGCGCGGTGATGGAGCAGCAGCTGCAGCACCCTGGCTGGCGGCCCGTCGACCCGCCACGACGGCCGGTGTTGGTGGTGAACCCGAGGTCGGGTGATGGCGCGGCGGCCCGCGTCAAGGTCGTTGAGCGGGCACGGGACCTGGGGATCGAGGTGGTCATCCTGACTCCCCGTCAGAGCTTGGTGGCGCTCGTCCGTTCGGCCGTGGAGAGGGGAGCGGACGCACTGGGGATGGCTGGTGGCGACGGGTCGCTTTCGGTCGTGGCCGAGGTGGCAGCTTCGCACGGGCTGCCGTTCATCTGTGTTCCGGCCGGGACGCGTAATCACTTCGCGCTCGACCTGGGCGTGGACCGGCGTGATGTGCTGGGCGCGCTCGAGGCGTTCACCGAGGGAGTGGAGCGCGAGGTGGACGTGGCCGAGGTGAACGGTCGCCTGTTCCTCAACAACGTCTCGCTCGGGGTCTACGGCGAGGCCGTCCGCCGATCGGCCTACCGCGATGCGAAGGCGCGCACTCTCGTCGCGACCGCGGACAAGGTGCTCGGTCCGCACGGGCACGTACCCTCGCTGCGCCTCGTCGACGATGCCGGACGGGAGCACGCTCAGCTCGCCGTCGTGCTGGTGTCGAACAACCCGTACTCGCTGGACCGGCCTCCCGTGGGCACCCGCCCGGCTCTTGACAGCGGCCGGCTCGGGGTCATCGCTCTCGACGCTCCGGGGGGCGGCCCGCACGCTCCGGGGCGGGCCTGGAGCGCACCGCACCTGGAGGTTCTTGCCACGGCGCCAGTCCATGCCGGTACGGACGGCGAGGCGGTCGATCTCGACCCACCGCTGCATTTCGCGATCCGGCCGAAGGCGCTGCGCGTCCGAATCTCGAGCCGCCATCCCGGCGCCTCACCCTCGGCAGCCCTGTCGCGGGCTGCCCCGCGCCTCCCCATGCCGCGGCCCCCCAAGCCCTAGGTACTCACGTGGGTCGGCGCGTGCCTTCCTCCGGTGCCACCTCGCCATGCGTGGACTGGTAGACCACCTCGTACCTCTTGCCACTGTTCTTCACCATCGCGGTGATCAGGGCCGCGAGGGGCATGGCCATGAAGGCGCCCATGGGTCCCGCAGCAAGGCCACCTGCGAGGGTGCGCCAAAGGCCACCGCCGCCTGACCGGAGAGGCCGGCGGCGGACCTTGCCGTTCGGGCGCGTCACGCGGCCAGTCGGTCCGCCTGCTCGCCGACCTGCCGCAGGGTGAAACCGGCGAAGATCTCGATCACCCCACGACAGATGGCCCACACTCCGACGAGGGTCACCAGTGTCACCAGCGAGCGCTCCCACGAGCGGGCTGCCCACACCCCGAGCACCAGCTCGGAGATGCCGAGCAGCAGCCCGGTCCACCACCAGGGCAGCTTGGCGCCGGCCAGCGCGTTGATCACGTGATCGTGCCGAACACGATCAAGTACCACGCCACGAGGATCGAGACGGCATAGAGGGTGACGCCTGGCCAGACAATGGTGACGACGCCGGCGGCCACTCCCAATGTCCCGCCCACGATGGACAGCCAGCGCAGGGTGGGCACCCGACTGGCCACCGCCAGCTGCGTGATGCCGCCGAACACGAATGCCACTCCGACAAATGTCGCCACCGCGACCAGGCTGCCCACCTTGAAGGACAGCACGAACATGCCGAACCCGACCCACAGGGCCCCCAGGGCCACGAGCCACCACCAGGTCGCCGACGCGTCCCGGACCGTCTCGCGGAGCAGGTCCGGGGTCTTCAAGTCACTTGTCATTACAAATCTCCTATGGTGTGGGCCGCGGCAGGCAAGGCGTCCACCATTCCCTGCCTGCCGCGGCGCGAGTGTTGACGGGCGTGGGGCCTGATGGCCACCAGCCGCTCGGGGCGCTACGAGTTGGCCGCGGCCCGGGCGAGTGTGTCGGCGTAGGCACGGGCGTGGATGGCATCGAGCATCGTCAGCTGGGCGCTCTCGACCGCCCAGTCGGCGAAGTCGAGGGCTTCGGCCGCGTCGGCTTCCGCCCAGTCCGCGTCGGATGCGGCGACCTTGGCGTCCACCTGGCGGGTCCGCTTGTCGATGTTCGCCTTGACGTCGCTCATCTTGGCCGCCGCGTCAGTCTTCATCTGCGCCCACTTCGCCCGAGCGCTGTCGGCGGCCTGGGAGGCCTCGTCGCGTGCGTTCTCGACTGACTGGTCCAGCTCGGCCTGGGCCTGATCGATCCGCTGCCTGAGCTGGGCATCGGACTCGGCGGCGGCAGACTGCACCGCCGACCTGGCCGTCGCGACGCGCTGCTGCAGCTCGTCGAGTCGCGTAGAGAAATCGTGTGCTGCTTCATGTGTAACCACCTTCTTGGTCGGGCCCCGAAGGGCACGTGGAATTGTTCCGCAGTTCTGACGATAACGTCAGAACTGCGGACAGCGCAAGAGGTTAATGACGAAATCTCAGTTAGTGCGTCAGCCCCGCCGGGCGGCCGGTCGCGGTGGGCGGGTCTGCTCGATCGAGCCCTCCGCCGTCGTCATGGCCGGAGCGGGACAGCGAGTCGTCAGCTGCTCTTCGAGGCGTTATCGCTGCTGGGAGAGGCCAGGAACCGCGAGACGAGGGGGCCGAGCTCGTCGGCTGAGGTGATCAGCCCGAGGTGGCCGTCGTCGAAGACGTGGAGGGACGCGTGGGGGAGCAGCGAGCGCATGATCCGCGCGTTCACCAGCGGGATGATCGGGTCGTCGTTCCCGGCGAGGATCAAGGTGGGCTGCCGGATGAGCGGCAGCGCGGGAAGGCTCGACCAGCCGATCCCGGCGAGGAGCTGGAGGACGTACCCGGCTGTGGGCCCCAGGCGCTCCTGCTCGTGCATCACGTGCCAACCTCGTCGGGCTGTCGGCGCATTCGGCCGCCGTACATCTCCGCTGCGATGGCCCGGGCGTACGTCGGATCGCGGTAGCGCCTCGGGGTGAGCATCTTGCTGAGCACGCTGAGGCGGGCGGGCACCATCAGCATGCCGGTCCCGGTACTGGCCAGCACCAGACGCCGGCAGCGACGCGGGTACTGGAACGCCAGCTGCTGGGCCAGGCCGCCGCCCCAAGAGATGCCGAGGGCGTCGAACTGGTCGTGGCCCAGCCGGTCGACCAGGGTCCCGACCAGCCAGGCCAGCAACGCGAAGTTGTAGGGCACCTTGGGTGCCGGCGAGCCCCCCACGCCGGGTACGTCGAACCGGATCACTTCGATCCGTGGGTCGACCTCGTCGACGAACGGCTGGAGCAGGTCGAGGCGGGCGCCGATGCCGTTGCAGAGCACCAATGGCGGCCCGGGGGCCGTGCCCGGCCGGACGGCGACCCGGACGTCGTGGCCGAGGACCCGGAGCCGGAGGTGCCTGGTCACTTGTCCAGGACGTAGGTGCCGGGCGCCTCCGCGAGCACGCTCAGGCGGTGCGACCCGAGGGTCTGGGGCGCCGGACGCTGGGCGCCACTGCGTTCGTCGAGCCACAGGCCGAGGTCGGTCCACCAGGTGCCCGGGTGGACCTCGGTGCCGTCGAGCCAGGCCTCGGCGTCGGCCGCCAGATCGTCGTTGGTGTGGAAGGACGCCTTGGCGTTGCCTGGTGGGTTGACCAGGGCGGCGATGTGTCCACTGGTGGACAGCACGAATCGGGTCGTGCCGCCGAAGAGCTGGGCGCTCCGATAGCAGCTCTCCCAGGGGGTGATGTGGTCGGCCATGCCGGCCACGAGGTAGGAGTCCACCGTGACGGCGCCGAGGTCGATCGGAACGCCGAGGACGGTGAGCTCGCCCGGGCGGGTCAGCAGGTTCTCCATCGCCAGGTCGACGAAGTCGGCGTGCAGGGCGGCGGTCATTCGCGTGGTGTCGGAGTTCCAGAACAGGATGTCGAAGGCGGGAGGTCGCTTGCCCAGCAGGTAGTTGTTGACCCAGTAGTTCCACACCAGGTCGCGGGGCCGGAGCCACGCGAACACCTCGGCCAGCGCCCGGCCGTCGAGGTAGCCCTTGCGCGCGGACTTCGCCTTGGCCCGGCCCGCCAGCTGCTCGTCGACGAGGGCGGAGACCGACCCGGCATCGTGGTTGTCGATGACCGTCACGGCCAGGCAGAGCGCGGCCAGCCGGTCCTGCCGGCCGGTGCCGGCGAGGTACGCCGCTGCCATGCTCGCGAGGATGCCACCGGAGCACACGCCGCCGAGCACCGTCCGGTGGCTGCCCGTGATCTCCTCAACGGCGTCCAGGGCCTCGAGCACCGCACGAACGTAGGTGTCGAAGTCCATGAGGCGTGTCGAGCGTCGGGGTTGCGCCAGGAGATGACGAACATCTGTCTGCCCTGCCGGACGCCGAACTCCACGAGGCTGCGCTCCGGGGCGAGATCGATCGCGTAGAACTTGTTGATCGTGGGCGGGACCACCAACGCGGGAACCTCGTAGACCTCGTCGGTCTGCGGCGCGTACTGGATCAGCTCCAGCACGTCGTTGCGAAACACGACCCCGCCCGGCGTCGCAGCGACGTTGTCGCCCACCGCGAACCCGGTGCCGTCGACCATCTCGGGGATGCGCGGTGCCGAGGTCAGGTCCTTGACCAGCTGCCTGCCTCCGCGCGCCAGGCTCAGCCCCGCGGAGTCGACCGCCGCCTTCGCCGAGGCCGGGTTGACCAGCGGGACGTTGCTGGGAGCGGTCGCCTCGATGAGGTTCTCCAGGCAGAACTGCACCCGCTTTCGGTCGCGTGGCGCGATGTCGGCATCGAGCACCAGCTGCTCGAGGGTCCGGCCGCTGGCCAGGTAGAGCTGGACCAGCCGCTTCAGCAGGGGGTTCGAGGTCCACGCGACGTCGGTGAACCGGCGGTCCCCGCGCAGCGGTGCGACCGTGGAAGTGCCGGTCAGGATGCGCCCGGCTTCGGCGCCCAACCCGCCCAGCCGTCGCGCCGTGATACCCGGTCTGCGGGCAAGGGAGACCGCCCACTTCGCCGTCGACCTGTCGGGTACGAAACGTCGGACCGGGCCGAGCGCCGAGTCGACCAGCAGGACATCGAGGGGAGCGGCCCTCTCGGGGAGGGGGGTGGTGGCGGTCATGGGAGGAGCTCCTCATGGTTGGGGGGCGGCGAAGTCGAGCCGGGCCTCCCGGTCCAGCCGCGTGGCTGAGGAAAGCCTCATGTCTGACGATAACGTCAGTATGAGGGTGAGACCACTCCTGAGGCAGAAACGTTGGCAACGTCACGGGGCACCAGAGCGCCGGGCATGGCCGTCGCCGACCTCCGACCCGGGTCGGCGCGGCCGTGGTCAGGAAGCTGTGGGGACGGTGAGGTCGGGTAGCGGGAGGTTGCAGATGCGCCGAGCCGTCGTGGCCCGCATGCCGAACATGCGCAGAAGCTCTTCGGTCACCCGGTCGGTGGTCTCCTCGGCATCGCGCTCCGGCTGGTCCTGCAGCAGCTGGCCAAGGGCGATGAGGGCTCCGGCGGCCATCGTCACCGCGACCTCGAGGTCCTCGACGTGGAAGCGGCCGGCATCCATGGCGGCCTTGATGTCGCGCCGGGCTCGTGGCGCCAGACCGTTGTCTGCGCTGAGCAACCGGAGCACGTTGTTGAGGAAGACCCGGCTGAGCTCGGGCTCCCTGCGTTGCAGCCGTCCGGTGAGGCGGAAGCTGCAGGCGAACACCTCTGCGGGGTCCTCGATGTCCTTGGTCAACTGGTCGAGCAGTTGGCCGTAACCGTCCATCACTGCCTCGACGGCGGCCTCGAAGAGCTCTTCCTTCGTCGCGAAGTGGTTGTAGAAGGAGCCCATCCCGACGTCGGCGGCCTGGGTGATCTCCAGGATCGGCGCGTTCGTCCGGCCCTCGGCGATGAGCAGTTGAGCAGCCCGGATGAGAGCTGCCCGGGTCTGGGCCTTGCGGCGGTCCAGCCGGTTGGGCTCCTGGGTTGTTGCGTTGCTCATGACCGCTCCTCGGTGTCCTCGGTGGATGGTGCGCGTGCATTCTAGCGCAGCGCAGTCAGCAATGACGATTTCCTCAAAAACTCTTGACTGAACATATATTCGTAAGTGACGATCTCGTCACTAACGCACTTCGAGGAGCGACAGATGACCAGTCACCACGGGACCCACAACGACCTGCACAGCGAGCAGGGCGCGCGGCGCGGCGAGCACCCGGGACGCGCGAAGAACCCCGTCATCAAGGTGCTCGACCTGGCCTGGCTCGAGTTCACCAAGCCCGACCTTGCGGCCTCGGAGCGGTTCGCGCAGGCGTTCGGCTTCACCACCGTGAGCCGGACCGCGGACGAGCTGCAGCTGCGCGGGACCGGCACCGGAGCGGCGTGCGTGATCGTCCGCCGTGGACCGCGCTCGAGGTACTTGGGTGCGGCCTTCAGAGCCGCGGACTCCGCCGACGTGGTCCGGCTCGCCGACGCCACGGGGGCGAAGGTCGAGAAGTTGCCGGAGAGCATCGGCGGGCTCGCCGTGGACCTGACCGACCCGACCGGCCTGCTGGCACGGGTGGTCGCCGACACCCATGAGCTCGCCGCCCTGCCGGACCAGCCGACGCAGGTGTTCAACTTCGGCGACGAGACGCCCCGGGCGAATCGCCCGCAGCGCCCGCCCCGCGAGCCCGCGAGGATCCAGCGACTCGGGCACGTGGTGCTCCAGACCACGGCCTACATGGAGACCCTGAACTGGTACCTGCAGCACCTGGGTCTCATCGTCAGCGACTTCAAGTACTACGAGGGCCAGCGTGAACGGGGGCCCACGATGGGCTTCATCCGCTGTGACCGTGGCGCGACCGCGACCGACCATCACACCCTGGCGATGACGCTCGGCCCGCGGAACCGGTACGTGCACTCGGCCTACCAAGTGGGCGACCTCGACGCCTTGGCGGCCGGCGGGGAGTACCTCCGCGAGCGGGGCTTCCAACACTCCTGGGGCATCGGCCGGCACATCGAGGGCAGCCAGATCTTCGACTACTGGCGCGACCCGGACGGCCTCCTGGTCGAGCACTTTGCCGACGGCGACCTGTTCGACTCCACCCTGGAGCCCGGCTGGTCCCCGATGACGGCTTCGGGGCTGGCGCAGTGGGGACCGCCAGTCACCAAGGACTTCCTCGGCCTCGCCCCCGGACCCGAGGCCCTGCGCGAGCTGGTGTCCATGGCTCACGCGCTGCGCGACGACAACGAGTTCGATCTGACCCGCCTTCGCGGCCTCCTGAAAGTAGCCACCTCATGAGCATCACCCTCCTTCGGACCGCCGACGCCTGGTGGGTCCGCACGCCCCGCGGCGCGGCCCGCGTCGAGACCGACGCCAGGACCACCCGCGAGCTCCTCGCCGCACCGGAGAAGATCCACACGGCGTCGAGCAGCCCGACGACCGTCGACGAGGCCACGCTCGCTCTGCAGTCTCCCGTGACGGCACCCTGCCGCCTGGTGGCCCAGATGACGAACTTCGCCAGCCACGTCAAGGACTCAGGTCTCGACCCCGAGACCATCCCGCTGACCTTCTTCCGCAAGACCTCGGGCTCGATCAGCGGCCCGCTCGACCACATCGTCCGCCCGGACCACGTCCGCTGCCTGGACTACGAGGTCGAGATCGGCCTGGTGCTCGGCCGAGAGCTGCCCGTCGGCACGCACGTCACCGAGGAGAACTGGACCTCGTTCGTCGCCGGCCTCGTGGTGACCAACGACGTGTCGGCCCGCGACGTGCAGCTGCCGAAGACCCAGTTCTTCGAGTCCAAGTCCTACCCGACCTTCACCCCCGTCGGACCTTCGCTCGTGCTGCTGGACCAGGACGAGCTGAAGCGGTTCGGTGACCTGCGCCTCCGCCTGTGGGTCAACGGCGAGCTGCGCCAGGACTCCCTGGTCGATGACGACATGATCTACCCCCCGGTGGTGGCTTTGCAGGCGCTGAGCCGGTTCCAGCGACTCGACGTGGGCGACCTGCTCCTGACCGGGACCCCGGAAGGGACCGCCCTGAGCGCGCCGCCGAAGCCCGTCGAGATCATCGCCGCGCTGCTGCCGCCCGCGCTGAAGTGGAAGCTCTTCTTCCAGCGCCAGGAACGGAACCCCAAGTACCTCAAGGCCGGCGACCTCGTCGAGCTCGCGATCGGGACCGACGACGGCGCCATCGACCTCGGCCGCCAGCGCACCGTCGTCAGGAGCGCCTGATGAATGACCTGCTGTGGCCAACGTACGACGGCCCACGCCACCTCGCCGCCATCGAGGAGGTGGCCCTGACCGACCGTGGCCTGCCCGGCACGACGTACGACCTGCTGGTGCGGGCCGCCCGTCTGTGGCCGGACCGGGTCGCCCTGTCCGTGCTGCCGGACGGCGAGCGGTGGGAGCAGCCGACGGAACGTACGTTCGCCGAGCTGCTGGCCGACGTGCACCGCTACGCCAACGCGTTCCACGCACTCGATGTGCGCCGCACGGACGGGGTCGCCTGCTGGCTCCGAACTGTGACGAGCTCATCACCGCGACCCTCGCGGCCGAGCTCGCCGGCATCGCCGCGCCGATCAACGGTGGCCTGCCGGGCAGCACATCGTCGAACTGCTGCGCAGGTCGGGCGCGCGGGTCCTCGTCGCTGCAGGCCCCGACCTCGCACCCGAGGTCTGGACCAAGGCCCGGGGGATCGCCCGCGAGGCCGGCATCGAGACGCTGCTCGCCCTGTGTCCGACCGGGGGCGGCGCGGGGGAGCGGGACTGCCCCCGCTCGACGGCGTCCGGGTCGGCCACCTGTCGGCGCTGGCGGCGGAGCAGCCGCACGAGTGCTTCGTGGGGGAGCCGCCCTCGGCCACCGACCTCGCCGCCCTCTTCCACACCGGTGGTACGACGGCACGCCGAAGCTCGCGGCGCACACCCACGCCAACGAGGTCGCCGACGCCTGGATGATCGCGGCGATCGGGGTCCTGGACGTTGAGTCCGTGGCCTTTGCCGCGTTGCCCCTCTTTCACGTGAACGCCCTCGTCGTCACCCTGCTCGCGCCGCTGTTCAAGGGGCAGCGGGGGGTGTGGGCGGGACCCCTCGGGTACCGCGACACGTCGCTGTTCGCCAGCTTCTGGAAGGTGGTCGAGCGGTACGGCATCAGCTTCATGAGCGGCGTCCCGACGATCTACGGGGTCCTCGCCGACCGCCCCGTCGATGCCGACATCGCCAGCCTGCGATTCGCCCTCGTCGGCGCGTCCGCCCTGCCGAAGGCGGTCCGCGAGCGGTTCGAGTCAGCTACCGGGGTGCCTCTCCTGGAGGGCTACGGCCTGACCGAGGCGACCTGCGCGAGCGCCCGCAGCTTCGTGGAGCACCCCGTCCCCGGGACGGCGGCCAGCGTCTGCCCTACCAGCAGGTGAAGACCATCGAGGTCACTGCAGAGGGGAATGGGTCGACCTGCCGACCGGTGAGATCGGGGTGCTCGCGATCGGCGGGCCGACCGTCTTCCCCGGCTACGTGGTCGACCGGGGTCCCGACGGGCCGGTGCTGGACGGGCTGGGCAAGCTGCGCCAGGGCTGGTTGGACACCGGCGACCTCGCCCGGATCGACGGTGACGGGTTCGTCCACCTCACCGGCCGCGCCAAGGACCTGATCATTCGAGGCGGTCACAACATCGACCCGGCCGTGATCGAGAACGCGTTGATGACACACCCGGCGGTCACGGCCGCGCAGGCCGTGGGTCGTCCCGACGTCCACGCCGGAGAGGTGCCGGTCGCGTTCGTCACTCTCGCCCCCGGCGCCGACGTGCGCCCCGTGGACCTGCGGGCCTGGGCGTGCGATCGCGTGCCCGAGCAGGCCGCGGCACCCAGGGCAGTCACCGTGCTGGACGCGCTTCCCGTCACCCCGGTGGGCAAGCCGTTCAAACCCGCCCTGCGCGCTGCGGCCACCGGTGAAGCCATCGCCGACGCCCTCCGGGACATGCCCGCGATCACGGGTGTGCGGGGAGAGCTCGATGAGGGGGTCGTCGTCGCGATCGTCAGCCTGGCCCGTGGCGCCGACGAGAGCGCGGTCAAGGAGGCGCTCAACCGCTTCGCCATCACCTGGAGATTGGAACTGTCATGACCCCAACACCGATTCTCGCGGGCCTTCTGGTCGTCGCGTTCGCGGCCGCCGGCTCGGCCAAGCTGGCGGCCGTGCCCACCATGCGCGCCCGAGCCGAACACGTCGGCTTCAGCGTCGCGGCGTACCGGCGGATCGGCCTGCTCGAGGTCACCGCCGTCCTCGGGCTGCTCGTCGGCGCGTTCGTCCCGGCGATCGGCGCCCTGGCCGCCGCGGGACTGCTGATCCTGCTCGGTGGGGCGATCGTCGCCCACCGTCGCAGCGGGGACGGCGTGCGCGAGGTCGCCCCGGCCCTCGTTCTAGGTCTGGCGACCCTGAGCTTCCTCCTCCTCGTGCTCGGAGACCTCGATGAACGGTTCGCATCGCCCGCACGACGACCCTGTCCCCGTCGTCATCGTGGGGGCCGGCCCCGTCGGCGTCACCGCCGCCACCCTCCTCGGGCAGTACGGCGTCGAGTGCCTCGTCCTGGACCGCTGGGACGGCGTCTACCACCAGCCCCGGGCGGTGCACCTCGACGACGAGATCTACCGGATCCTCGTACGCCTCGGCATCGGTGAGCAGTTTGCCGCCGTGACCCGACCCACCAGCGGCCTGCAGCTGCTCGACCGCAACCACCGGGTCTTCGCGGTGTTCGACCGGCGCAGCACCCACGGCCGTCACGGGCACCCACAGGCCAACCTGTTCGACCAGCCCGAGCTCGAGCACCTGCTGCGCACCAACCTCAAGGACCAGACCACGGTCAGCCTGCGCGGCAACGTCGAGGTCACCGACGTCGCCCAGGACGGCCAGGGTCGCGTACTGGTGGACTTCACCGACCGGCTCACCGGCGAGCAGGAGTCCGTCCTGGCCACCTACGTCCTGGGTTGCGACGGGGCCAACAGCGTGGTCCGCACCGCAATCGGATCCACTATGGAGGACCTCGAGTTCGAGCAACGCTGGCTGGTGATCGACGTGGCCAGCCCGGTCGAGCTCGAACAGTGGGAAGGCGTGCACCAGGTCTGCGACCCCGACCGCGCCGCGACGTACATGCGCATCGGGGACACCCGCTACCGCTGGGAGTTCCGCCTCCTCGACGGCGAGACCGCAGCGGACTTCGAGTCGATCGAGACCCTCCAGCCCCTCATTCGACCGTGGATCGAGGGAATCTCCTGCGACCAGCTGGAGCTGGTCCGGGTCGCGGAGTACACCTTCCGGGCGCAGCTGGCGGACCGCTGGCGCGATCGCAACCTGTTCCTGCTCGGCGAGCCGCCCACCTGACGCCACCCTTCATCGGACAGGGGCTCTGCGCCGGCGTTCGCGACTCCATGAACCTCAGCTGGAAGATTGCAGGAGTTCTCTCCGGCGACCTTCCCCCCTCGGTGCTCGACACCTATGAGGTGGAGCGCAAGCCACACGCACGAGCCATGATCCGGCTCGCCAAGCTCATCGGGGTCTCCATGACGCAGGGCGGCAGGGCCGGTGACCTGCTCCGCAAGGCCCTCGCACCGCGACTGCACTGGATCCCCACCCTGCGCGACCGCCTCCTCGATGGCGAGACACCACCGCTGTCTCGATCCGCACTGGTGGAGGGCCGGGGACCACGCAAGTCCCTCAACGGACGGCTGTGCCCGAACGCTCTCCTGACGGACGAAATCCGGTACGACGACGCGACTCGAGGCGGGTTCGTGCTCGTGACCGGCGTACCACCCTCGCCCGAACAACGAGCCATGCTGGCGGTCCGCGGGACCCAGGTGCTTGAGGCGAAACCCGGCTCGCCGCTGCACAGCTGGCTCGCCGACGGCAAGGCTGCTGCCGCGCTCGTGCGGCCGGACTTCACGGTGATGCGGGCCGGCCGCGACGTCGCCCAGCTCTGTGCGGCGACACCGAGCTTCCAGGTTGCCTGAGACGGGTCCGCGCCCCAACGACGGCCGCTACCGGCGCGGCCTGGGCGCTGGGAGGGGCTGACCCTCGTCTCATGGCACCCGGCGTCCCGGTCACCAGTTCGTGGGGGAGTGTCCCGCCCAGGCCCGACCCCGGTTGCCGTGGCTGGAGCGTCCAGCCAGACCGCCGGGCCCCCCCGAGGGGGCTCCGCAGGTGCGATTGCCCGTCATGAATGGCAGAGGCCCGTCGGCCGTCACGTGACCGATCACCCGAGCCCGAACGCCAACGCGCCGACGAGCAGCGTGCGCGCTCGCAGCACGAGCGAGTCGAGGCGGGGCTTCATGGCCGCAGTTTCTCATGCGCGAGCACCGGCTGGCGTGCTGGGAGCGTCGCAATCGGAAGGACGTGAGCCGACATGCAGCTGAGCGACGGGCCGAACGTTCATCGTGATCACCTTCGGCCGCCATGCGAGTCCGCAGTCAGCCGTGTGGCTCACCCAGCGGCCGATCCTGTGGGCCGGCGTCGTGCTCACGGCCGCCCTGATCGCAGCGAGCAAGGTGGAGTGGACCTCGGACGGGTCCGCGCTCTCAGAGAACCGGTTGCCGAGCTGTGACGAGATTCTCGATGACGTTGCCCGGCTGCGCATCCCCGGATGCCAGCAGGGGCGCGCCGAGCGGTTGCGAATGCCGCGACGCATCGTGCGCCGGCGTGGTCCACCCCTTTCAGGGTGGGGACGAACCACCCGGGTTGTCGAGAGGCTGCTGGTGCTCGTCCGACCGGGGCGTGCTCGGCAGCGGTATCGGCAGATACCGGGCAACGTAGGAGGTTGAGTCGTGGTCTCTGTGTGGGAGTTCGGGACCGCCCAGGTCTTCTGGTCGCTCCTCTGGTTCTTTCTGTGGGTCATCTGGTTCTGGTTGCTGATCGTCGTCTTCAGCGACATCTTCCGGAGCCGGGACCTCTCGGGCTGGGGCAAGGCACTCTGGACGATCTTCGTGGTGGTTCTTCCGTACCTCGGTGTGCTCGTGTACGTCATCGCGCGCGGCCACAAGATGAGCGAGCACGCGGCGCAGCAGGCCCAGGCACAGGATGCGCAGATGAGGCAGTACGTGCAGAGCGTGACCGGCTCCTCGAACGTTTCGGACGAGATCCAACGTCTGCACGACCTGCAGGAGCAGGGCGCCATCACCCCAGAGGAGTACCAGCAGGCCAAGGCGAAGCTCCTGGCCTGACGCCGGCAGCGGCGCAGGCAGGAGCGCATCATGGCCACGGAACGGCCAGAGCGTCCGGACGCGGAGCACCATGAGATCGACTTCGACCTGGTCGAGTACCTAGTGATCGCGGTACCGGACCTGGCCAGCGTCGGGGACATCGCCGAGGCGATTCGACGTCTGGTGCGGACGGACCGGATGCGGATCCTCGACCTGGTGGCGGTCGTCATCTCGGCCGACGGCGCCCACGTCGCCGTCGAGCCTGAGGCCGTCGCCGGCATGGCCGTGCTCAGGGACGTCAAGGGCGAGGTCGGCGGGCTGCTCAGCGAGGACGACATCGCGATGGCGTGCGGCGACCTGCCGGCGGGCACGGCCGCAGTCATCCTCGTCGCGGAGGACCGCTGGGCCGACATCCTGGCCGGTGCCGCCCGCAAGTCCGGCGGTCGTATCGTCGGAGGGGAGCGCATTCCCCGGTACCGGATCGAGGCGACGTTCAACGCGACCCGGCGGCACGGGCGTCCGGGAAGGTCGGCGGGGGAGTCGACGTAGGAGGTACAGATGAAGCGTGTGGCACACACGCGCGAGTACAGCCCGGACCTGTTGGCGCGGAGGCCGTGGATCGACCGCAGCTTCGCCGCCGATCCCAGCCCCGGGGTCAACCCGGTCGACCAGCTGCGCGAGCTCATCGACCTGTACGACCGTGGGCTGCTGTCTCGTGAGGATCTCGAGCGTCAGTGGGCGAAGGTGAACGTGTCGCCGTGAGCGGGTGAGGAGCGCAGCGCCCGCGCGGCTGAGACCGCCTCGGCCCGCGAGTTGACGCCGAGCTTGCGGTAGATGACCCGAAGGTGGAACTTCAGCGTGTTGCGCGAGACAAAGAGCTCGTCGGCGATCTCACGCAGGGTCAGCCGGCTCGGCAGCAGTCGCAGCACCTCGCGCTCGCGCTCCGTCAGCACCTCGACCAGCCCACTGACCCGGCGCGGCAACGCCGCCTCGCTCGTCGCCAGCCGCCGCAGCCGGTCGAGCCACTCCTGGGGCGCGCTCCAGGCCGCGCGCTCCACCATCTCCAGGACGTCGAGGCCTTCGTCGGTGACCGTCTGCACGAGCCCGTACGCCGCCGCCGTGCCGATCGCCGCAGCAACGAGCTTGTCCGAAACGGCCGTCGATGCCGCGGCGCGCGCCAAGAGGAGGTCGCGGACGACCTGGTGACGAACGCACCGTGGCTCGGCGCCCTCCAGCCGGGCCGTGGCCGACTCCGGATCGCCGCTCTCGAAGTCGATGCGAGCCAGGCTCACTGGCCCCCAGAACGCATCGTCGACCCGCTCGGCCCACGCACGGGCCTGCTCGACCTGCCCGTCGGCAAGCGCTACCCGGGTCCCGACGCGTGCCAGCCAGGACTGCGCGCCCCGACCGGGGAACTGCCGGCGAACCGCGCTCTCCAGTTCTGCGAACCGAGTCCTCGCCGGGTCCAGATCGCCGTGACCCAGGTGCTGCTCGACCACAGCCATGCGGGCGAGGATCGGTGAGTACGCAACCGGTCCGGCCGACGTCGTCGCGAGAGTGGCCAGCGCCTCATCCGCGCGCGGGCGGTCGCCCAGCTCGCGGAGAGCCACTGCCTCGGCGATCGCGAGCTCGGCCCGCAGGATCGTCAGGTTCCCCACATCCGCGGTCCGGCGGACGCCGGCTGCGACGCGTAGCGCGTCAACCGGCTGTCCGGCGAGCGCGAGGCCGAGAGCGCGCGTGCCTTCGAACGCGACGTGGCGCTCCGGGTCGAGGGTCGACGACCGGCGTAGCTCGTCGATGTCGGGTCCGAGCTCGTTCCACGACTCCGACAGTGCGTGGCCGCGAGCGATCATGTCCCGTCCGAAGCGGACGACGGGATCCGTCGAGAAGGCGTCGCCCAACGCCGCGAGCGCCTCCGGCGCCTGCGCCCGGCCACGGTCCCAGTCGCCGGTGACCACCGAGGAGATCGCTTCGAGCATCCTCAGCCGCGCCCCCGGTGCTGGCCCGACCTCCATCCGTGCTGCCGCGACCGCGGTGTGCTTCACCGACTCGACGAACTGGTCGAGGTCGACCAGCAGATGGCACCACGCGAGCTCCATCATCGCCTCGAGGTCGCTGGTCGCGACGCTCAACGGGATCTGCTCCAGGACTTGGACGATGGTCGCTCCCCGACCGGTGTCGTACAGGGCTGTGGTGGTAGCGGCCAGCACGCGCAGCGCATCGCGCGGCCTGTCTGCGGCGAGCCAGTGCTCGATGCTCATCGTGCAGTCGCCCGCCTCCTCGAACCAGCGTGCGGCTCGGGCGTGCTGCTCGAGGAGTCGGTCGCCACCACGCTTGCCCAGCTCGTTGAGCAGCGACTGGCGGACGAGGGCATGCACCTCGAACCACGGGGCCGCGTCGAGCCGGTGGACGAACAGCCCGCGCGCCTCGGCCTCGAGCAGCCTGTCCAGGGCGTCGGGTCGGCCGGTGAGGGCCTCCGCGAGGCTCGGGTTGACACGTACGACAGTGGCGATGTCGAGCAGCACGTCGATCACCCGTGGGTCCTCGGCGCGGAGCACGTCGCGCCACAGGTAGTCGTCGACCAGTCGGTCCTGCTCGACCCGGTCCGAGGTCGCCACCGGCTGGGCATGGACGACCCGCGCGGCCAGTGCGTTGAGCTGCAGCGCCGCGGCCCACCCGCCGGCGTGCTCGGCTGCCGCCTCGACGTCGGCCGGGGCCATCGACGGTGTCAGCCGGCCCAGCATCTCGATGGCTTCGGCCTGCGAGAACCGCAGCTGCGGGAAGCGGACCTCGGCCAGCCGACCGGATGCCTGCAGGCGTTCCACGGGAAGGCCCGGCACACGACGGCTGACCAGGACCAGGTGCAGGTCCGGTGGCAGGTGCTCGACAAGGGTGCCGATCGAGTCGACGACGTCAGGCGTGGAGTCGATTCGGTGCAGGTCGTCCACCACCAGCCGAACCGGGCCTGGTCGGGCGTCCGCGAACCCGGCCAGGAGGCAGTGGACGGCGTCGGTCACCCCGTGCGTGCGCTTCAGCAGCGACAGGGACTTCGCACCGCATCCCGGTACGCATTCCTCGAGTGCGCTGACCAAGCCGGTCCAGAACCGCACGATGTCCCGGTCGGCGTCGTCCACGGACAACCAGGCCGCCGGCCCGGGTGCCTGCGCAAGCCAGTCCGCGACGAGTGACGTCTTGCCGGATCCGGCCGGTGCCACGACCAGGGTCACCGGAAGCTCGCCCAGATGGTCCAGCAGGTCGACCAGCCGGGCCCGTCGCACGTGACGGGCGGAGGGCTTGGGCTTGCGCAGCTTGGAGCGGAAGTACGGCGAGACCGCGGGTGCCCGGCGAACGTCGCGAGACGTGTCCGGGATCGAGGACATGGCCGCCTCCTACAGCGGTGAGTCGCGAGCATCCGAGTGTCCACGACGAATGAACCCAGACCACCACAGGGTCTTTCTGCGGACCTACCCCAGCGGGGGTGATTTCCAACCACCCCGCTCTCTGACAGCGTCATGGTCAACGAGGCGCGCGGGCCGCACGGACGGTGGTGGTTGGGCGATGACGACCGCGGTCGAGCCGGGTGGGTCACCAGGGCGGGTCGAACGACTGCTGCCCATCGTCGGATGGCTGAGGACACACGACCGAGCCTGGCTGTGTGGCAACCTGATCGCCGGCGTCACCGTGGCCGCTCTGATCGTGTCGAAGAACCTCGGGTATGCCGGCATCCCGCTGCAGAACGGGCTCTACGCCGCGGCATCTGGCGCCTTCCTGTACGCAGTCTTCGGCAGCTGCCGGCAGATCTCGATGGGACCGAGCTCGGGCCTTGCGGCGGTCGCCGGAAGCGCGGTCGCCACCGCGGGGCTCACGGGGCAGGCCGACATCGGCCTTGTCGAGCGCCTCGGACCGGACCGTGTTCACGGGAACGTGCACCGAGCCGTCGCGGCGCACCTCGAGCGGTAGGGGAGGGCGCTGGGACATGCACACCGATGGGCTGGTGCTCCTGGGACTCGTGGCCATCGGGTACGCGCTCGTCGCGGGGAGGCTGGAGCGCGACTCGTTGGGGGGTCCTTTCGTCTTCACCGTCGCCGGCCTGCTCCTCGGGCCGTTCGCTCTCGACGTGTTCGACCCTCAACCCGAGGGGTTCGACGTCCGGGTCCTGGCCGAGCTGACGCTGGCGCTGCTGCTGTTCGCCGACGCCTCGACCATCGGTCTCGGCGAGCTGCGCCGCCACGCGGGGCTCCCGCTCCGCCTGCTCGCGGTCGGGCTCCCGTCGACGATGATCCTGGGCACCGTGGTCTTCCACCTCGTGCAGCCCGCGGCAACCTGGGCGTTGGCGGCGCTCGTGGCGACCATCCTCGCCCCCACCGACGCCGCGTTGAGCCTGCCCGTGGTGACCAACCCGTCGGTGCCATCCCTGGTGCGGACGACCCTGAACGTGGAGAGCGGCCTCAACGACGGCATCGCGACGCCCGTCATCACGGTCCTCATCGCGGTCGTCGCCAGCGAGGAGTCCCTGAGTCACGGGTGGGTGGCCAGCGCGGTCAAGGCGCTCGGTATCGCCGTCGCGGTGGCACTTGTCCTCGGCGGCGGTGGCGGTTGGCTCGCCGCGTGGGCGCGGCGGCGGGGCTGGACGACACCCTTGTCGGACCAGCTGGTGGTGCTGACGCTCGCGCTCGTCAGCTTCGGAGGTGCGGTCTGGATGGGCGGCAACGGTTTCGTCTCCAGCTTCGTCGCCGGTCTGGCCTTCGGCGCGGTCACCCGGCACGAGGTGGCCGCCGCCACGGACTACACCGAGTCCACGGGGCTGTTCATGTCGTACGGCGTCTGGGCCATGTTCGGTGCGGTGCTGTTGGGTCCGGTGCTCCGGAACGGAGCCGACCTGCGTGCGATCTGGTACGCAGTGGCTTCGTTGACCGTGATCCGCATGCTCCCCGTCGCACTGGCGCTGCTGGGCTCGGGCCTCGGCCGGTCCGGCACCGTCTTCATCGGCTGGTTCGGACCGCGTGGGCTCGCATCCGTGGTCTTCCTCATCCTGGCCGCGGACGACCTGCACCTGAGCCGCGAGGACGTCGGCGGCCTGGCGGTGCAGACCGTCATCTGGACGATCGCCCTGTCGGTCCTCCTGCACGGGGTGAGCGCCGGGCCGATGAGCGCCTGGTTCGCGCGGACCGAGGCGTCTCCGGAGCGGCGCGCGGGCCCGCACGCAGTCTCCGCTGATGCCCCGCCGAGGCGCCGCCGGCTCGGACTCGTGCACCACGACCGGACAGGGTCGACGTGATGGCGAGGCAGCCGTCACGGGGCGCGCCCACGCGCTCACAGAACCACCCCGCGCGGGGTGATTCCTGCCCACCTCGTGGACTGCGACAGTTGCCCGAAGCAACGGCACTGTTCCCCGAGGCGGACACGAGATGGCGGAGCGCCCTGACCACGATTCCCCCGCCCGCCTGACGGTGCGCCAGGCAGCCTTCATCGGCGTGGGCGCGATGGTCGGGGCCGGCATCTTCTCCCTGCTCGGGGCGGCGGGCGAGGTCGCCGGCGCCGCGGTCTGGCTGTCGTTCGCGCGCGGGGTGCATCGCCCTTCTGCAGGGCTACTCCTTCGCCAAGTTCGGGGCCAGGTACCCCTCCGCGGGCGGTCTCCTCGAGTACGTGGCAGCTGGCTTCGGCCTGGGCATGGTGACCGGCCTGACCGCGTGGCTCACGTACTCGGCCAACCTCCTGGTCACCGCCATGGTGGCGGTGTCGTTCGGGAGCTACGCCAGCACGATGTTCACCGACGACTCGGCCGTGTGGGTGAAGATCTTCGCCGCCCTGCTGATCGTGGCGATGACCCTGCTCAACGTGAGCGGCTCGACGTACGTGGCACGCGCCCAGAGCGTCATCGTGTACGTCGTCCTGACCACCCTGGTGGTCTTTGCCATCGCCACGCTGCTCAACATGGACCCGTCCCTGCTCGATCCTTCGGGGTACCCGTCGCGGCGCGAGATCACGTCGAGCGTGGCGCTCACGTTCTTTGCGTTCCTCGGCTTCGGAGTCGTCACGTTCACCGCCAAGGACCTGCCGTCGCCGTCGACCCAGCTCCCGAAGGCGATGTTCCTGGCCCTCGGCATTGCGACGGTCGTCTACGTCGCGATCGCGCTCGGCGTGTTCGGCACTCTGTCCGTCGAGAAGGTCGTGTCCTCGGGCCCGACCGCCCTCGCGGTCGCGGCTCAGCCCGTCCTCGGCCGGGTGGGTTACTGGATGATGTCGGTCACCGCGCTGTTCTCCACGGCCGGGGCCACCAACGCGGGTCTGTACCCGGCGACGGGCCTGTGCGACCGACTGGCGGAGACCGGTCAGTTCCCGCCGGTCATGGCCCGACGTGTGGGTGGCCGGATGCCGATGGGGCTGCTGATCATGGCGGCCGCCGGCGTCGTCCTGGTGCTGGGCTTCAACCTCACGGCGATCGCGTCGATCGGCAGTGCGGTCGCGCTGCTCATCTTCATGCTCGTGACGGCGGCCCACCTGCGGGTCCGGTCCGAGACAGGTGCCCACCTGTGGCTGTTGATCCTTGCCATCGGCACCGCCGGGATCGCCTTCCTGACCTTCGTCACCACGACATTGGTCGACGAGCCGACATCGGCGGTCGCGTTGGTCGTCATCTTCGCCCTGAGCCTCGGCCTCGAGCTGTGGTGGTGGCGAGCCCGGCGGACCGGAACACCGGTCGGGGGCCGGCCTGACGAGTCGGCCGGCCGCTAGTCCTGAGGGGCTGTCCTGGCGCGAGCCGGTGCGACGGCGTACTCCGCGCTCACGGTCGTCTGCTCGGGTTGCCGGCGCCTCCTGAGAACCTTCCCCAGCTCGACGGCGATCGGGAGCAAGGCAGCCAGGCCGGTGCAGACGAACCACTCGTGCGGAGTGAGCGGGACGGTGAGCAGGCCCTTCTGGAGGGTCGGGAGCTGGGTCGCGAGGAAGAGCATGGCCACCGGCACCAGGGCGATCAGCAGGGCCTTCCCGATCGGGGGAACCAGGCCACTGGTGGGGTCGCGCCGGTTGACCAGTGCGTTGAACGCCGTGCCCAGCCCCATGACGGCGAACGTCATCGTCATCGACACGCTGGCGTGCTCGGTGCTCGGCTCGTCCGGTCCTGCGATCAGCGGTGCGAGCGCTGCGAGGAACAGCACGAGGGCGTAGGTGACCCACATGACCACCGCGGTCCGGTTGGTGATCGTGACGGCGGGGTCCCGTGGTGGACGGTGCATGACGTCGGGGTCACCGGGGTCCACCGCGATGATGATGACGCCGACCGCCGTCGCGAAGAACAGCAGGAACAGCACCATGGACGGCGTCATGGCCACGCCCTGGTTGATGTCGAACAGGGTGGCGGTGAGGAAGAGGAAGACCAGGGCCAGCAGCTGGGTCATCTGGTATCGCACGTAGGCGACCACCTTGTCGTAGACCCGGCGGCCGATCTCCACGGCGTGGACCAGCGTGCCGAAGTTGTCGTCGGTCAGCACCATGCGCGCGGCCTGCTTGGTGACCTCGCTCCCGCTTCCCATCGCCACCCCGATGTCGGCCTGCTTCAAGGCAGCTGCGTCGTTGACGGCGTCGCCGGTCATCGCGACGATCATGCCCTCCTCCTGCATGGCCCGGGCCAACCGCAGCTTGTCCTCGGGCGTCACCCGTCCGAACACGTGCAGCTGCGGCAACCGCTCCTTGAGCTGCGCGTCGGTGAGCGCCTGCAGCTCCGCTCCGCTGATCGCGCCCGGACCGAGACCGAGTTCCTCGCCGATCGCGTGCGCCGTGACGGCGTGGTCACCGGTGATCATCCGGACGTCGATGCCGGCCGTGAGCGCCGTACTGACCGCGCTGCGCGCCTCGTTCCGCAGCGGGTCGATGATTCCGGACATCCCGACGAACGACAGCCCCTGGGTCAGGACCATCGGGTCCTCCGTCATCGTCGCCAGCTCGTCGTCCGCGACGAGGCGGGCCGCGAACGCCAGGACGCGTAGGCCCTTCTGCCCCATCCGCTCGTTGGCCTCCTCGATCCCGGCGCGTGCGTCCGCGATCGGGACCTGCGAGCCGCTGAGCGGTCCTCCCGCCTGGCTGCATCGTGCGATGACCACGTCCGGCGCTCCCTTGACCAGCTCGATGACTTGCTCGACGCCGTCGACCGTGACCCGGTGGAACGTCGCCATGAACTTGTACTCGGAGTCGAAGGGGACCTCCGACAGCCGCGGGTAGGCACGTCGCGTCTCCTCGGCGTCGACCCCGAGCTTCGCGGCCAGCACCACCAGGGCCGCCTCGGTCGGGTCGCCGATCACGGTCCCGTCGTCACCGACCACAGCGTCGCTGTCGAGGGACAGCCCCAGCCCAGACGGGTGAAGTCCGGGACCGGCACGCCGGCCACCGAACGGATCGCGCCGCTCTTGCGATAGCCCTCTCCCTCGACGGCGAACCACGACCCGCCCGCGTAGAGCGTCGAGACCATCATCTGGTTCAGCGTGAGCGTCCCCGTCTTGTCGGTGTTGATCGCGCTCGTCGCGCCGAGGGTCTCGACGTCAGTCAGGTTCTTCACCACCGCCTTCGCGTCGGCGAGCTGCTTGGCGCCGAGTGACAGCAGGCCCGAGACGAACGCGGGCATGCCGGTCGGTATGGCCGAGATGGCCATCGCGGTGCCGAGCAGCAAGAGGTCCTTGGCCGGCGTCCCGCGGATCAGGCCCGCCACCACGATCACCGCGACCGCTCCCCAGGCGATCACCCCCAGGACCTTCGTCAGCGAGTCCAGCTCCCGCTGCAGCGGCGACCGGGTGCGCGTCACCGAGGTGAGCATCGTCGCGATCTGGCCCATCTGCGTCTGCATCCCGGTCGCCGTCACCACGACCGTGCCGGTGCCGCGGGTCACCGAGGTGTTCTGGAACAGCATGTTGGTCCGGTCGCCCAGGGCCACGTCGGCAGGGCCCAGCATTCCGGGGTCCTTCGGGATCGGGGCGCTCTCCCCGGTGAGCGCCGCCTCCTGTGCCTCGAGCGTGGCGGACTGGATGATGCGCCCGTCCGCGGGCACGATGTCGCCCGCCTCGAGCTGGACGATGTCGCCCGGCACCACCTCGGTGGCCGGGACCAGCATCACGTCCCCGTCACGGACCACCCGCGCCTGCGGCACCTGCATCTTGGCGAGGGCATCGACGCTCGCCCGGGCGGTCAGCTCCTGGCGGGTACCGAGTCCGACGTTCAGCAGGATGAGCAGGGCGACGATGATGCCCGTCGAGATCTCGCCGATCAGCAGGCTCACAAGCACGACTGCGACCAGCATGATGTTCATCGGGTCGCGCAGCTGCTGGGAGGCGACGACCCACATGGACGGCGGCGGCTCCGCCGCGATCTCGTTGGGGCCGTGCGACGAGAGCCGGGCCGCCGCCTCCGTGCCGGCGAGGCCCTGCAGCTGGTCAGACCCGGCTGCGGCGACGACCTGGTCGGCGGGGAGCGCATACGGAGGCGTCTGGACCTCGGTCGCTGACGGCCCGCCGACGTTCTTCTCGGTCACGGGTTGTCTCCCTCCGCCTCGAGTCCTGTCGCCTTCGTCGTGATCGTGGTGCCTGCATCGCCTCGCAGCATCGCGGCCGTGTCGTCGATCGACCCGATCGAGGCGGGTCGTCCCGTCTGCTCCACGAACCAGCACGCCGCGCCCACCTTCGGTCCCATCGAACCCTCGGCGAACCCGGTCGCGGCCAAGGCCTGCGGTGTCGCCCGGCGGACCGCTCGACGCTGTGGCGTTCCCCAGTCGAGGTAGACCGCGTCCACGTCGGTCACGATCAGCAGCACATCGGCGCCGAGGTCGATCGCGAGCAGTGCGCTGGCGAGGTCCTTGTCGATGACTGCCTCGACACCGACGAGCTCTCGCCCCGCGGGCACCTCGTGGTCGGTGTACATGACCGGCATGCCGCCCCCGCCCGCACAGGTCACCACCGCCCGGTGCTCGAGCAACCACTCGATCGGCTGCACCCCGAAGATCTGCCGGGGGACGGGGGAGGGGACGACCCGCCGCATGTGCTCGCCGTCCGGCTTGAGCACCCAGCCCTTGTCCCGCGCGAGCGCCTCGGCCTCAGCGGCCGTGTAGATCGGCCCGATCGGCTTGGTCGGGTTCGCGAAGGCAGGGTCCTCCCGGTCCACCTCGACCATCGTGAGCAGCGAGGCGATGCGCCGGCCGGCCGGCAGCAGGTTGCCGAGCTCCTGCTGGATGAGGTAGCCGATCATCCCCTCTGTTTGCGCACCCAGGATGTCGAGCGGGTAGGGGTCGACCCCCTTGTAGGCCGCACCCTGGAGCGCCAGTAGCCCGACCTGCGGGCCGTTCCCGTGCGAGATCACCAGGTCGTGGTCCGCGGCGAGCGGCGCGATCGACCGGCAGGCGGCGCGGACGTTGGCCCGCTGGTTCTGCGCTGTCATCGGCTCGCCCCGACGCAGCAAGGCGTTGCCGCCGAGCGCGACGACGACCTTCATCTCAGCCGGCCAGCGTTGCGACGAGGACCGCCTTGATGGTGTGCAGGCGGTTCTCGGCCTCGTCGAAGACGAGCGAGGCGGGGGACTCGAAGACCTCTTCGGTGACCTCGAGCGCCTGCCTGCCGAACTTGTCCGCGATCTCGCGTCCGACCTGGGTATCGGCGTTGTGGAAGGCGGGCAGGCAGTGCATGAACATGACGTCGGGGTTGCCGGTCGCGGCCATCGCCTCGGCGTTGACCTGGTACGGCCCGAGCAGCCTGATCCGCTCCGCCCATACCTCGTCGGGCTCGCCCATCGACACCCAGACGTCGGTGAGCAGGACGTCGCAGCCCGACGCCCTCCGCGACGTCGTCGGTCAGCGTGATGGAGGCGCCGGTACCAGCAGCCGTCTCGCGAGCAAGGTCCACGATCTCGCTCCGCGGCCACAGCGCCCGCGGGGCGCAGATCCGGACGTCCATGCCGAGCTTGGCGGCACCGACCAGGTAGGAGTCGGCCATGTTGAACCGGGCATCACCGAGGTAGCAGAAGACCACCTCCTCCAGTGGCTTCCGGACGTGCTCGCGGAAGGTCAGGAAGTCGGCGAGGATCTGGGTGGGGTGCCACTCGTCTGTCAGCCCGTTGTAGACCGGCACCCCGGCCCACTCCGCGAGCTCCTCGGCCGCTCGCTGCTCGAAGCCGCGGAACTCGATCGCGTCGAACATCCGACCGAGCACGCGCGCGGTGTCCTTCACCGTCTCCTTGTGGCCCATGTGCGAGCCGGAGGGACCGATGAACGTGACGTGGGCGCCCTGGTCGTGCGCCGCGACCTCGAAGGCGCACCGGGTGCGCGTCGAGTCCTTCTCGAAGATCAACGCGATCTCCTTGCCGCGCAGGCGCTCCTCCTCGCGGCCATCCTTCTTGGCGGCCTTCAGCTCGGCGGCGAGATCGAGCAGGTAGCGGATCTCGTCCGGGGCGAAGTCGGCCAGCCGCAGCAGGTGCCGACCCCTCAGGTCGATGGTCTGGGTCACGTCGGCCTCCTCAGGCGTCACGAACGATCGGACAGGTCATGCAGTGGCCGCCGCCCCGGCCCCGGCCGAGCTCCTGACCGGCGATCGCCAGCACCTCGATGCCGGCCTTGGCGAGCTTGGCGTTGGTCGCCTCGTTGCGTTCGTAGCCGACGACGACACCGGGTCCCAGCGCGACGACGTTGTTGCCGTCGTCCCACTGGTTGCGCTCCGCCTCGAACTCGTCGCCGCCCGTCGTCACGATCGTCAGGTCGCTGAGGCCCAGGGCGTCCTTGACCTCGTCGACGAAGGTGCGCTCCGACAGCGTTGCCCGGACCCCCGTGGGGCCTCCCGGTGTGAACAGGATCGGGAGGATCTGGGAGACGACCGGCTCGTACAGCGTGACGACCGAGCGATCGCAGAACGTGAAGACGGTGTCGAGGTGCATCGCGGCCCGCTCGCGCGGCATCTGCGCCCCGATGACCAGGCGTGCGGCCCCCGCCTCGAAGAGGTTCTTGGCGAGGATGCTGACGGCCCGGGCGGTGCTGCGCTCGCCCAGGCCGACGAGCACGACGCCGTCACCGATCGGCATGATGTCGCCGCCCTCCATCCGGGCGAGGCCCCAGTCGTGGTCGGCGCCACCGAACCAGATCTTGAAGTCCGCGTCGCGGAAGCGCGGGTGGAAGCGGTAGATGGCCTCGACGTTGAGCGTCTCCAGCTGCCGGGCCGGCCAGTACATCGGGTTGAGTGACACGCCGCCGTAGATCCAGGCGCTGGTGTCCCGGGTGAACAGCTGGTTGGGAAGGGGCGGCAGGACGAAGTCGGTCTGCTTGAGGGCGCTGCCGATGGCGGCGTTGATCTCCGTCGGCAGCTCACGCACGGTGACGCCCCCGGTCATGCTGGTCGCGAGCTCATCGGCAGCCATCGCCCCGAGCCAGTCCCTGAGCGGATCCGAGAACATCACCGTCACGTTCTCGGGCCGGACCCGTCGGGTGAGGAGCCAGTCGCGCGCCTCGTGATCCTCCAGGGTCGTCGTGAGCAGGTCGTGCACGAGCAGCACCTCGACCTCCCGGGACTGCATCAGGTCCACGAAGGCGTCGAACTCCTGGCGCGCCCTGCGCACCCAGATCACGTCGTCGAACAGCAGCTCGTGACAGTTGGAGGGCGACAGGCGCTCGTGCGCGAGGTCCGGGCGGTGGACCATCACGGTCCGGAGCTTCCCGGTCTCCGAGTTGGCACCCGGGGCGAGAGATGTCGCACTGGTCATGGCTTAACTCCTTGTGCTCAACCGACTGCGGCCGCGATCCCTACGAACGCGCAGATGACGACGAAGACGGCCACGACAAATGGCAGCACGAACTTCAGGTACTGGTCGTAGCCGATCTTCGACAGCGCAAGTCCGCCCATGATCACGGCGGAGGTGGGGGTCAGCAGGTTCACCAACCCGGATGCCGACTGGAAGCAGGTCACCGCTATCGAGCGTGAGACCCCCGCGAAGTCCGCCAGCGGCGCCAGGATCGGCATCACGAGCGCCGCATGACCGGAGGAGGACGGGACCAGGAAGGCGATCGGGATGTTGACGGCGAAGGCGACGATCGCGAACGTTCCGCTGCTGGTGCCGGAGACGGCGCTCTCCATCTTGTGCAGGATCGTGTCGGTCATGTACGCGTTCTTCATCACGACCGTGATCCCGCGGGCGACCACGATGATGAGGCCCGCGCCGAGGAAGTCCGACGCGCCCGCGACGATCGTGGTCACGGTGCCCTCCTCGCCGAGCCTCGCGATCAGGCCGATGACGACGGCCATCACGAGGAAGAGAGTCGCCGCCTCGGGGAAGTAGAAGTCGTAGAACGTGGGCAGGGGAAAGTCGGTGCTGAACGACTCCTGCCAGATGTCGTTCCACGGGATGAATCCGTAGATCATCAGCAGGAAGGTCCCGCCGAACAGCACCAGGATGATGGCCTGGCGCCCCGTCAGGGCGGGTACGTCGGTGACAAGCCGCTGAGCGTCTGTGGCGTCGGCTTCGGACACGCCCACCACCGACTTGGTCGGATCACGCCGGACGCGGCGCGCGTACCAGAGCACGTACGCGATCGCCATGCTGACGATCACGACCCACATGGCGATCCGGAGCGCGATCCCGTCGCCGATGCTGATGCCAGCCGCGTCGGACGCCACGCCGGTCGCGAAGGGGTTGACCGTGGAGGCGATCACCCCGGAGCCGGCCCCGAGGAAGATCACCGCGGCCGCCACCATGCGGTCGAAGCCCAGGGCCAGCGCCAGCGGCACCAGGAGGACGAAGAACCCCAGCGTTTCCTCCCACATCCCGTAGCTCGTCCCGCCGAGGGCGAAGACGGCCATCAGCAGTGCGACCAGGACCGATCCGCTGTTCTTGAACCGCAGCGCGAGCCGGCCGATCCCGGTCTGGATCGCCTCTGTCTTCATGGTCACGGTGATGAAGGCGCCGACGGCGAGGACGAACAGGAAGATCGCCGCCGAGCCGTACATGAAGCCCTCCTCCCACGGACCCACGAAGCCTTGTGCGTTCTCGACGCCGTACAGGCCGTTCGCAGGCGAGTCCCACAGTTGCTTGAAGCGGAACGACAGCGAGTCGTCCACACAGGGGATGCCGAGGTCGGCCACCGTCGCACCAGGAGCGTTCAAGGCGTCCGCGGGGGCCTGCCCGCTCTCGGTGGGCGACTCGACCTGGAGGGACGGGGCAGTCGCGGCCGGCGCGGAGCACGACGGGAGTTGTTCGTACGTGCCGGGGATCGGCGCTCCACTCTTGTCGAGCTGGTAGCGGCCCGCGGCCACAACGAACGACAGCAGCCAGACCAGCAGGAGCACGCCGGCCAAGACAGTGAACGCTGTCGGGAACCTGAACTTGCGGTGTGGTTCCTCGGACGGCATGCCCCTCACCTTCCACTAGCGCGGCAGCTCGACAGTCGCTCGGCGCGGGGTGGCTTGTAACCACCCCGGCCGGGGTGGGTCAGCCCTTGTCCATGCGAGCAGCGGCCCTCGGTCAGCACCTCTGCCGCTGGATGGCTTCGTCACCGTCCAGCACCGCCGGGCGCGGCTGCTCCAGGTCGGCTCGGACCGACTCGAGAGCACGGCCCACCCGCACGTCGTGGGGCGGTTGGCCCGCCGCGGTGGACGCCGAGATGAGAGCCATGGCTGTGTCTGTCTGCGGCCACCTGGTTTCAGATCGTGGGCGTCACCATCCCGGCGCCCGACTTGCCCGAGGTGTTCGCGTCGTTCGACCACCTGCTGGACGTCGCGAGGGTCGCTTCCGGGGGTGCTGTCGGCGGGGCCGGCTGCGTGGCGCCGACGTCCTCGAGCAGCTCCTCCCGCACCTGTCTGAACACCAACTGGGGCACGAAGTCCCGGATGCGAGCGCCGTCATAGTGGGCCCACAGGCACTCGACCAGCGTCTCGATCTGGTTCGGCGGGACCTGCGGGAACTCGTCGCGGAGGTCGCGCTCGACCTGGCCGACCAGCCGTGCCTCGTCCGACGTCGGATCCATCAGCCGGCCCCTCTCGGAGGTGACGATGTCCGAGCTGCTCTGCCGTCGGCAAGCCCTGCCTGCCGCGCGTGCTGAGGTCACGGACCGGGTTCCCGGCGGGGAAGCAAGTGCTCCCGATGCCGCGTGCGGTTCACTTCCTGGCGTATCGCGCCAGCGTGGGGCCGGCGCCCGGCCGGGCACATCCTCCGCGGAAGATGACCCGCGTGGGGCGGCCAGGGCTTCCGCGGTCGAACCAGCGCACGGGGTGCCTGCCGGCTGCGCCCCAGGGTCCCGATCGGCTCACCGGACCCGGGGGCACGGACGGTCCCGGTGATCAGGGTCGCAACACTGGCCAGGCGCCGGCGGGCTGCTTTGGTTCTTCATCGGCCGGTCCGAGACAGCGCGAGAGACAGCGCAACACTGGGCGAGGATACGAGTCACGCCAATGGGGTGGGGGTCGACTGAGGGTCGACAGGGCATCCCCTCATCAGCAAGACCGCACACGACGCGTCGCATGAGTGTGTGTGTTCGAGGACAGGCAGGAATCGTGCTGTGGCGCAGGCAATCAGCAGATGGCGGGAGTTGCTCGACGGAGAGGCCATCGCGTCGCGAGCAGCCAGGTGAGGGCTCCGCAGAGCAGGCCGATGGCGGCCCCGCCCAAGACGTCGATGGGCCAGTGGGCTCCGATGTAGACCCTGTTGGACGCGACGAGCACCGCGAACACCAGACCGACGATGCGGTGGGGCCAGTGCATCCAGGGCCACAGTGCCGAAACCGCGGCGACGACCAGAGCCGTGTGGGCGGAGGGGTAGGCGTTGCCGTGCGGGCTGACTGGGTAAGCGTGGGTGTCCAGGCCCGGTATCACCGCCAGAGGGCGCGGCTGGTCGGCCACTCGTTTGATGACCTGCGCCACGAGTTCGCCAAGGGTGAGCGAGATGAACAGTGCGCGCACGACCTCCAGGCGCTGCGCCCCATGGGCCGTCAACACGACGGAGCCCGCGAGCACGAGCGTGACTACGGCCAGAGGAGCCGGTCGGAGCAGCGGGTTCACGGCGGCGAAGACCGCGGCGAACGGCTGCGGGGGGTGGTTGAACCACAGAACAAGGTCGGTCTGTGCCGTCATTGCCCCGGGCTGCACCGCGAGCCAGGCCGTCACCACGATCACGACCAGTGCCAGTCCGCCCAGCATGACGGCGATGATGGGTCGGGGGCGTTTGGGCCGTTCGGGGAAGTGATCGGGCGTAGTGCTCGCCGGGTTACCACCATCCACGGCCATGTCTCCAGAGCCTACGCGCGAAGGACGCGGCCCGGCGACATGCCGAATCGAGGAGCACCATGCGTTAAGACCGCGCTGGGAAAGCCTGGACCGACACCCATCCTCGTCCTGGCGTCGTACATGGCCTCAGGGACCTGAGGGCTCACCGCACACGAACTCAATGCGGCAGTTGAGTGCACCTCGGAGCCCGGCGCGGAGAAGTCTCAGATCAGAGCCGTCGTGCCCACTCCGGTCTCCTGCGTTTCGTGGGCCGCGACCACTCCTTGACGAGCCAAACTCCGGAGCCGAGAAAGTTCACCGAGATGACCGCGACCACGCACAGCAGCCAACCCCCCGGGTGGCGGCGTCAACCCCGAGGCGGTCGGCTGCACCCGCCCCGCTCACGCCGTGGCCGCCACGGGCGGGGCTGCATTTTCGAACGGGCGTGCGGTCGACCGGCCCGGCTCAGCCCGGGGGATGAGGCACGCGGCGGTGCAGGTGGCCAGCATGGAAAGGACGGACGGGAGGCCGCACCATGAGCAGCGAGAGTACGCAGGCAGACCCGGTCGTGATCCTTCCCCGTGTGGTGGTGCTCCTCTTGGGGCTTGCGGGCGCGTTCGTCGCCGTGTTCGGGATGCGGAGCATGTCCGGCCTGATCGGCGGCACGTTCCTGGCGCTGGTCTTCACCGTCGCGGTGCATCCGCTGCGGGGCTGGACCGAACGCAAGGGGCTGCCCGCCTGGGTCGGCGGTGTCCTCGGCATCGTCTTGATCTACCTGGTGCTGATTGCGCTCACCGTAGCCCTGATCGTGGCCGTGGCCCGGTTCGCGACCCTGGTGCCGCACTACAAGTCCCAGATTGACGACCAGCTGGCCAACCTGACCAACTGGCTGAGCCACATGGGCATCGACCGGAAACAGATCGACTCGATCGAGGCCAGCCTCAGCCCCGACAAGCTGGTCACCCTCGCCGGCAGCTTCATCAACGCCCTGATCGGCGTCATCTCCAGCTTCTTCTTCGTCGTCACGCTGGTGCTGTTCATGGTGATGGACGCGGTGCACATCCCGAGCAAGCTCACCCACCTCCCGCCCGAGCGCCAGCTCCTGGTCGGCGCCCTCAGCGACTTCGCATCCACCACCCGCAAGTACCTGATCGTCTCCACGGTCTTCGGACTCATCGTCGCCATCGCCGACGTAGGCGCCCTGCTGGTCATCGGTGTCCCGGTCGCGCTGCTGTGGGGCCTGCTGTCGTTCATCACCAACTACATCCCGAACATCGGCTTCATCATCGGGGTCGTGCCCCCAGCCGTCATCGGACTCCTCGAGGGTGGACCCAAGATGGCCCTCGCCGTGGTGATCTCATACAGCGTGATCAACTTCGTCATCCAGTCGGTCATCCAGCCCAAGATAGTCGGCGACAGCGTGGGCCTCTCCGCAACGCTGACGATGATCTCCCTGGTCTTCTGGGCCTTCACCCTCGGTGCGATCGGGGCCCTGATGGCGGTGCCGCTCACCCTGCTCGTCAAGGCCCTGCTCGTCGACTCCGACGCGCGCCTGCGCTGGCTCGACCCCCTCCTCGCCGGCGCCCCCCGCGGCTAGTCAAGTCCGGTCGAACCCAGGCCACGGGCACCGCAGCGGCCCCCGCCCGGTCACCGCCGGGGGGAACCCGGGGAAACCGGCCAGGGGCCGTGCGTTCGTGCAGGTCAGACCCGCAATGGGGCCCGAAACTCAGATGTCGTAGTAGAGCTCGAACTCGTGCGGGTGCGGGCGCATCTGCACCGGCAGGATCTCGTTCTGGCGCTTGTAGTCGATCCAGGTCTCGATCAGGTCCGGCGTGAAGACGTTGCCCTGGGTGAGGAAGTCGTGGTCGGACTCGAGGGAGTCGAGCACGGCGCCCAGCGACGTCGGGACCTGGTCGATGTCGGCCATCTCGTCCGGCGGGAGCTCGTAGATGTCCTTGTCGATCGGGGCAGCGGGCTCGATCTTGTTCTTGATGCCGTCGAGGCCGGCGAGCAGCAGCGCCGAGAAGCGAGGTACGGGTTGGCCGACGGGTCGGGGCAGCGGAACTCGATGCGCTTGGCCTTCGGGTTCGAGCCGGTGATCGGGATGCGGACGCAGGCCGAGCGGTTGCGCTGGGAGTAGACCAGCGAGATCGGGGCCTCGAAGCCGGGCACCAGACGGTGGTAGGAGTTCACCGTCGGGTTGGTGAACGCCAGCAGCGACGGGGCGTGCTTGAGGATGCCGCCGATGTAGTAGCGCGCCATGTCGGAGAGCCCGCCGTAGCCGGTCTCGTCGTAGAACAGGGGCTCGCCCTCGTTCCAGATCGACTGGTGCACGTGCATGCCCGAGCCGTTGTCGCCGAAGATCGGCTTCGGCATGAAGGTGGCGGTCTTGCCGTTGCGCCAGGCGACGTTCTTGATGATGTACTTGAACTTCATCACGTCGTCGGCGGCCTTGAGCAGCTCGTCGAAGCGGTAGTTGATCTCGGCCTGGCCGGCGGTGCCGACTTCGTGGTGGGCGCGCTCGACCTGGAGGTTGGCCTTCTCGAGCTCGATCACCATCTCGTCGCGGAGCTCGCCGAAGTGGTCGGTCGGGGCGACGGGGAAGTAGCCACCCTTGTACTTCACCTTGTAGCCGCGGTTGTCGTTCTCGAACGCCGCACCGGTGTTCCAGGCGCCGGCCTGCGAGTCGATCTGTAGTAGCCCGCGTTGGCCTTGGTCTCGAAGCGCACGTTGTCGAAGACGTAGAACTCCGCCTCGGGGGCGAAGAACGCCTTGTCGCCGACACCGGTGCTGGCGAGGTAGGCCATCGCCTTGCGGGCGATGTTGCGCGGGTCGCGGGAGTAGGCCTCACCGGTCAGCGGGTCGTGGATGAAGAAGTTCACGACCAGCGTCTTGGCGGCGCGGAACGGGTCGAGGTACGCCGTGGTCGGGTCCGGGAACAGCGACATGTCGGACTCGTGGATGGCCTGGAAGCCACGGATCGAGGAGCCGTCGAAGTTGAGGCCGTCGTCGAAGACGGACTGGTCGAACGACGACACCGGGACCGTGAAGTGCTGCATCACGCCGGGCAGGTCGCAGAAGCGGACGTCGACCATCTCGACGCCCTCGTCCTTGATGTACGCGAGCAGCTCGTCGCTGTTCTGGAACATTCGTCCTCCTTGGCTGCCGCACGGGGGGCAACCGGGCAAAGTCGTGCGAAACGAGGGAACCGGGGCGACGCTGCCTCGGACCTGCCCGCCAACGTAGGCAGAGGCAGTTTCTTGACCGTATCCGGTTTGTTTCGGCCATGTAACAGGTGGCCGGTCCACGGGCGTCCGGGCCGGCTGTCTACGCTTTGCGCGTGACTGGCACGCCCGCACTCGAGACCGCGTCGTGGGCCCGCCGCATCCTGGCGCTGTTCGTGGACTGGTTCGCGTGCACGGCCGCGGTGTCGCTGTTCGTCCCCGTGTACGGCGTCGGCAACCAGACCGGCCAGTGGTGGGTGCTGCTGGTCTTCGTGCTCGAGACCGCCGTGCTGACGGCGTTCTCGGGCGGCTCGTTCGGCAAGGTCGCGACCCGCCTCCGCGTCGTACGCGCGGACGGCAGTGGACGCCCCGTCGGGCTGCTGCCGTCGCTGGCGCGCAGCATCCTGGTCGCGGTGGTCATCCCGCCGCTCATCTTCCGCCCCGACGGCCGCGGGCTGCACGACATGATGACCGGCACCGCGACGGTGACCCTCGAGACCGCACGCGGGATGCGTCGGGTCTCTGATCTGGACACGTAGGAGATGCTGGGGGTCAGCACCCCCACGACTCGGAAGGCCCAGCCCATGTCCCGACCCGTCACGGTACGCCGTGCCCTCGCCGCCGCGGCCCTGCCGCTGGCCCTGACCTCGCTGAGCGCGTGCGGCTCCAACGACGACGCCAAGGCCCAGGACCCCTCGTCCGGCTCGTCGTCCTCCAGCAGCTCCTCGTCCGCTGACACCCCGAGCGCCGGGGACACCGTCGCCCCGGCCGACTTCGTGGACCGGTTCGAGTCCGGGTTCACCAAGACCACGACGGCTCACGAGACCCTGAAGATGTCGATGGGGACCACCGGCACGCTGACCGGGGAGGGAGACGTCGACTACAGCAGTGACAGCCCCGCCATGCAGATGACCATGAAGACCGACATGACCGGCGCCACGGGCAGCATCGAGATGCGCCTGGTCGACGGGGTCATGTACATGACCATCCCGGGGATGGCCGGCGGCAAGTTCGTGAAGTTCGACCTCAACGACCCCAACAGCCCGTTCGGCTCGCTGGCCACCCAGCTCGACCCGCAGGAGGCCTTCAAGTCCTTCGAGGCCGGGATCAAGTCGGTGACCTACGTCGGCGCCGAGGACGGCCTCGACCACTACCAGGTCACCGTCGACACCAAGAAGATGCTCGCCAAGATGGGCCAGACCGGCTCCGCGGCCTCGGCAGCCGGGATGCCCGCCACCTTGACCTACGACGCCTGGCTCGACAGCGAGGACCGGGTCAACAAGATGGAGATCGACCTCGGCAAGACCGGCACCATGGACATGACGCTCTCCGACTTCGGCCAGGACGTGAGCGTCGAGGCGCCGCCGTCCAGCCAGGTCACCCAGATGCCCGGCATGGGCAGCCCCACCCCGATGAGCTGACTCGCCGTCGACAAGGGCCCGGCCCCACCAGGGGGACCGGGCCCTTGTCGTACGAGAGGGTCCGCTGACGCGTCCTCGCTCACCGACCGCGCATGTTCTGGCGCATGCCCTTCATGCTGGTCGGGATCGGACCCTTGGGCAGCGGGATGTTGGAGCGGTTGGCATCGAGCGCGCGGAGCCGACCGAGGATGTCGGTGATCTCGGCGGGCTTGACCTGACGCTTGAGCTTGCTGACGTGGCGCACGAGCTTCGGCAGCGGGACCTGGCCCTCGCCGTTGCCGCAGACGATCTCGTGGATCGGCGCGTCGGCGACGACCCGCTCGTGCTTGCGGCGCTCGCTGGTCATCAGCTGGCGCAGGCGGTTGGCGTTGCCCTCGCCGATCAGGACGATGCCGGGCGGGCCGACCACGCGGTGCACCACGTCCTGCTGCTTGTTGAACGCGATCACCGGGTCGGTCTTCCAGCCGCGGCGCAGCATCCGCAGGGCGGCGGCCGCAGCTCCGGGCTGGCCCTCCATCTGCGCGTACGCCGCCTTCTGGGCGCGCCTGCCGAACACGATCATCGCGGCGAGCGAGCCGAAGAGCAGGGCGCCGACGATCGAGATGATCGTGCCCAGGGTGCCCTCGCCGGGCAGCAGCCAGAACAGCAGGAAGCCGACGAGGGCGGCGAGCACGAAGGCGCCGCCGATCCACAGCCCGATGCTCGGGTCGGACTTCTTGGCCATCCGGTAGGTCTCGACGAACTGCGTGCGGCGGCTCGTCTTCTCGGGGTCCGGGGTCTTCGGGGCCTTGGCCATGGCGGTCTGCTGCCTTCTTCGCGACGTGACTCGGGTGGGTGGTGCGGGGTGGATCAGGCGGGGGAGGCCTCGCGGGCGTCCATGGCCTGACGGTACAACCGACCGGCCCGGTAGGACGAACGCACCAGCGGTCCCGACATGACCCCCGAGAAGCCGATCTGGTCCGCCTCGTCCTTGAGCTCCACGAACTCCTCCGGCTTCACCCAGCGCTCGACGGGGTGGTGCCGCGCCGAGGGGCGGAGGTACTGGGTGATCGTGATCAGCTCGCAGCCGGCTGCGTGCAGGTCGCGCAGCGCCTGGCTGACCTCCTCACGGGTCTCGCCCATGCCGAGGATCAGGTTGGACTTGGTGACCAGCCCGAAGTCGCGGGCCTGGGTGATGACGTCCAGCGAGCGCTCGTAGCGGAACGCGGGCCGGATCCGCTTGAAGATCCGCGGCACGGTCTCGACGTTGTGGGCCAGCACCTCGGGACGGGACTCGAAGACCTCGCGGAGCAGGTCGGGCTTCCCGTTGAAGTCGGGGATGAGGTTCTCCACGCCCGTGTCGGGGTTGAGGTCGTGGATGGCGCGCACGGTCTCGGCGTACAGCCAGGCGCCGCCGTCCTCGAGGTCGTCTCGGGCGACACCGGTGATGGTCGCGTAGCGCAGGTCCATCTTCTGCACGGACTCGGCGACGCGGCGGGGCTCGTCGCGGTCCAGCGGCTGCGGCTTGCCGGTGTCGATCTGGCAGAAGTCGCAGCGGCGGGTGCACTGGTCACCTCCGATGAGGAAGGTGGCCTCGCGGTCCTCCCAGCACTCGAAGATGTTGGGACAGCCGGCTTCCTGGCAGACGGTGTGCAGGCCCTCGGACTTCACGAGGTTCTGGAGGTGCTTGTACTCCGGGCCCATCTTCGCCCGGGTCTTGATCCACTCCGGCTTGCGCTCGATGGGGGTCTCGGCGTTGCGGACCTCGAGGCGGAGGAGCTTTCGTCCTTCGGGTGCGGGCGCTTGAGTCACGTCGCCCAACTGTACGCGCGGGGCGGGGGCCACCCAATTCGCTCCCGACCGCCCTCGGCGGCTGCTTCCCCGAAAGAAGGGACACGGGCCACGGGTGGTGCTATCGACGGGCCCCTTCTAGTATGTGCGCTGCGATGGGGGTCGAGATCGGGTCACCCCCATGCTCACAAGGGGGACTCACATGATCAGGTCGGCACCATGGACGCTGCTGCACGCCCACCGGCGAGCACTGGCCGCCACCGCGATGACCGCAGTCGGTGCGCTCGTCACGGCTGCGGCGGCCCCAGGGCTGGCAACGGCCGGGACCGGGATCGCCACGGCTGACACGACGGCAGGGCAGCGCGTCCTCCAGTCGGTCCAGGTCGACATGGCCCCGGACGGGACCTTCACCGCGGTCAAGGGGACGACGGTCTCGACCAACGGGGGCTCCGACGACGCCACGTCGAGCAGCAAGTCCTACTCCCCGCAGGACGCCGTCTCTGACCTGCCGGTGCGTGTCCTCACGGCGTACCGCACCGAGGACGGCACGGGCACCGACCTCTCGGACCTCTCCGGCTACACCGGGCGCGTCGAGATCGACCTGACGGTGCAGAACCTCACCATCCAGCCGCAGAACCTGAGCTACGACGTCGACGGGAGCTCGCGCTCCCAGGCGGCCCTCGTCGGCGCCCCGCTGACCGTGGTCGCCTCGACGGCCCTCGACGGCATCGACGCGTCGTCGGTCGTGACCCCCGACTCGGCGAACCACGACGCGGCGACCAACGGCGTGCTCAGCCAGAGCCTCGACGGCACCACCCAGGTCCAGTGGGCCACCATCCTCGCGCCGCCGCAGATCGGCCCGAGCGCGACGCTGAAGCTGGTGCTCGATGCCAAGGACTTCAAGGCCCCGGCCTTCGACCTCAGCGTCCAGCCCGGTCTCGTCACCGACCCGTCCGTCGGCGCGCTCGTCGACGCCGCCTTCCAGCCCGGCAGCTCCTCGGAGCTGAAGCTGCAGGCTCGCACGATCGGCCTCGTCGGCGAGGTCAACACCGTGCTCGCCCGCGCCGGCGAGACCATCTCGAAGGTCCGCACCACCCTCGACTCCTCGGCCGACACCCTCGGCACCAAGCCGCGTCTGACCTGCAGGCCAGCGCCACCGGGGTGGCGGCGTCGATGAAGGGCCTCGACGGCTCGGTCAAGTCGCTGGGCCAGGACCTGTCCACCTCACTGGAGTCGACCCGGTCCGCGGCCGTGCAGCAGCTCCTCCAGACGGTGGACGCGCTCGACCAGATGCTGGGCGACACCTCGGTCAAGCCGCAGCCGGCCACGGTCAGGGGCGAGGGCTGCGACACCACCGTGGCTCCGCCGCAGAACGCCTCGAGCGTCTACGGCAACCTGATCCAGGTCGCCGGCCAGCTCGACGGCTACGCCAAGGCCACGGGCGCCTGCAAGACCGCCCTCCAGGCCTCGATCCTGAAGAGCGTGGGCCCCGAGAACCCCACCGCGAAGAGCTGCGTCGACAGCGAGTCGGTGACCTGTGCACTCCTGGGGGCGCGCACGAGCTTCAGTGACATCGCCACCAAGCTGGTGACCGACGGCGATGCTGCCCTCTCCGCGCTCGACCCGATGAAGATCGACGACGCCGTCGCGGCCAGCGACGCGCTCTCGGCCGAGGTCGACACCGTCACGACCGCGACGCAGAGCCTGGTGTCCGCGACGCCGTACAACCGCATCCACCTGAAGCTCCACGACCTGCAGAGCGCGCTGGACAGCGTCAAGGCGACCTCCGGGAACCTCGGCACCGTCCTGGGCGGGATCCACGACAACGCGGTGGCCGCGCAGGGTCGCGTCGGCACCATGACCAGCCAGAACGTCGCGCTGGCGGCCCAGCTGTGCAACATGGTCGGCGACGGCTCCCAGCCGGACACCCTCTCCCCGCAGAAGGTCGACGAGCTGCGCTCCTACCTGGTTCCGACGTCGTGCCCCGACGCGAACGGCAACACCCACCCCATCGGCGGCGCGACCACCCCCATGTCGGCCCTGATCGACGAGCAGGGCCAGGCGTGGGCCGCTGTCGCGGCAGCCAGCGACGACCAGGCGACCGCCTCGCTCACCTCATCGGTCACGGGCGTTCAGGACCAGATCGACCTGCTCCGCGTCGGCGTCGACGACGACTCGCGCGACACTCGCACGTCCGTCGGCACCCTCGACGGTGCCGTGAAGGACCTGCAGAAGGCACGCGCGGCCGTCAAGGAGCGCATCGCCAACGTCAAGGAGCAGCAGGCGGCTGCCATCGCGGGCGTGAAGGACGCGCTGAAGGCCGCCGCGGACGACGCCACGACCCAGGTCGCCGGCACGGTCGACCCGCAGATCCGCCAGGTCACCAAGAACTCCGAGGACAGCCGTGAGGCGCTCGGCCGGATGTTCGACAAGTCGGCCTCGGGGCTGGCCTCGTCCGCAGGGTCGATCGCGTCGAACGGTGCGAAGACGCTGAACGAGCAGAAGGCGAGCTTCGCCCGCGAGCAGCAGGCGGCGGGCGCCCAGATCACGGCGCAGGTCCAGGACGGCCTCGCCTCGATCTCGCAGGGCGTGTCGTCCTCGACGCGCGACATGGAGGCCGCCGGCGCGCTGCTGACCCAGGACCTCAACCGGGTGCTGCTCGACCTCGGCAGCCGCAAGGTCCACGGCTCCGGCCTGCTCGGTGCGATGACCACCGGGGCGGCCACCGCCCGGTCGGCCGATTACCAGCTGGCGCTGGCCACGGACAAGACGACGTCCTACGCCAACGTCCGCAGCGCCGACATCGGCGGCATCCTCCTGCGCCAGGCGCAGAGCGACGCGGCGCTGAAGATGGAGGCCGAGCTCCCCGCCTTCGGGATGGACCTGCCCAGCGGCACCGCGCACCGGACCGTCTACACCTTCCACATCGGAGGCGCCTCGTGACCCGCCCCGGCGTCCGTCTGCCCGTCGCCGGACTGGCCACCCTGGCCCTGGCCGCGGGCCTGACGGCCTGCTCGTCCTCGGCCTCCGAGGAGGCGCAGGGTGCGCCCGCCCGACCCGCCCCCGTGGCGCTCGACGCGGTGCAGGCACCCGACGAGGTGAAGGTCGGCGTCCTGGTCAGCCTGACCTCTGCCCCCGGCGAGGGCTCGGACTGGAGCAAGGCCGCCGAGGGTGCCCGGGTCGCGGCGTACCGCTTCGGCCTGGGCGACGTCTCCGTGACCCTGCGTCCGATGGACGACAAGGGCACCTCGAAGGGGGCTGCGGCCGCGGTCCAGCGGCTCGCCTCCGACGGGGTCTCGGGCATCGTCGTCGCCAGCGAGGGCGACCACGTCCGGGCGGCGGTGGACGCCGCCTCGAAGGCCGGCATCCCCGTGCTGCTGCCCTACGAGACCGACGCGGCCGGCCTGCCCGACCACGCCTGGGTCACCGGCCCGGACCGTGCGCAGGTCGCCTCCGCGCTCACCTCGGCGCTCTCGGACCGCGGCGTGAGCCGACCGGCCCTGGTCGACGCCGGCGGGGGCAAGCCGGACGGCATGTCACCGTCCGCCTCCTACCGGTTCCACGCCGGTGACGACCCGACGAAGCTGGCCGACGCGATCGCGAAGCAGGCCGGCGCGGGCAAGGGGCCCGACTCGGTGCTCGTCTCGGGTCCGGCGCAGCTCCAGGCGACGGTGGTGCAGGCCCTGCAGGGTGCGAACGTCACCCTCCCGGTCTTCCTCACCCCCGACGCCCTGAGCCCGGCCTTCGCCACCACCCTCGCGGGGCTGGACGGGACGCTCTCCGGCAGCCTCACCACCGTCGGTCCGGACGCGGGCGACGTCGCGGCCATGGGCTCCGGTGACGACGGCCAGGCGCTGTCGGCGTACTTCGCGGCGCTGCGCGCGACCGCGGGGGACAGCAAGGTCACCGACTTCTTCGACGGGCAGCCGTTCGCCACCGTGAGCGACGACGCCGACACCAGGAGCCACGACGCGGTCGTCGCCCTGGTCGCCGCCGCGGCGAAGGCCGGCAGCGTGGATCCGGCGGACGTGGCCGACGCCCTCGCGGGGCTCCAGGTGACCCATGCCGACGGACTGGCCGGCCCGAGCCTGGACTTCAGCTCGCCCGACGCGCTCGCCGACGACGAGGTGGCCGTCCTGCAGGCCTCGACGCAGAGCCCCGGGCTGCGCCCGGTCGCCGCGACGCCGGGGCCACCGGCTCCGCAGCTGTTCTGGTTCACGGCGCCCAGCAGCTGAGCGGCCCACGCGACGGGTAGCGTGCCCGTCTGGTCGGGTCTCGCCGGACCGTATCGAAGCGACGAGAGAAGGAGACGGCCGTGCGGCTCGTCATCGACGTGGACGACAACCCGTGCGAGGTCGAGGTCGCGCAGTTCGCCGAGGTCGCGACGCTGGGTGACCTCGTCACGGCCGCGGTCGGCGTCACGCTCGCGGACGACGAGACCCTGTGGGTCGACCAGCGCCGGCACGAGGCCGGTGAGCAGCTACGGGCGGTCACCCTGCTCGAGGGGTCACGGGTGGGTCGGGAGAGCCTGGTCCGTCCCGAGCCGGTGCGCGGCTGGTCGGCCACCGTCTCCGGCGGCCTCCACGCCGGGCGCACCGTTGCGGTGCCCGCGTCCCGCCCGCTCGCGGTGGGCCGCTCGCCGCAGGCCGACCTGACCCTCGACTCCCCGAGCGCCTCGTGGAGCCACGTGACGGTCGAGCGGGAGGAGGAGGGTGTCCGGGTCAAGGACGCCGGGTCCACCAACGGCACCCTCGTCGACGGCGTGGAGGTCCCTGAAGAGGGCGTCCTCGTCACCGACGAGGCGGTCGTCCTCGCGGGCGGTACGTCGATCACGCTGCGCCGCGACCTCGCCGAGACGCCCGCACCCGCACCCGGCTCGCTGCACAACCTGACCCCCGCCGGCACCGCGCCCTTCAACCGGCCGCCGCGCCCCGGGCGACCGCCGGGGCCGGAGTCCATCCAGCCGCCCGTGCGCAAGGACCCGCCGCCGCCCTCCCGCTTCAGCCTCGCGACGATCGTCGGTCCGCTCGTGCTGGCCGCGGTCATGGTCGTGGTGATGCACAGCGCCCAGTACGCCCTGCTCGCCGCCCTGAGCCCGGTCCTCGGCGTCGGCACGTGGTGGGAGCAGAAGCGCCGCCGCAAGCAGGACATGGCCGAGGAGGACGTGCGCTTCGCCAACGCCCAGGACACCCTGCGCGACGACCTCGGGGAGGCGGCGGCCGCCGAGCGGGCCCGTCGGCGCGACGACGTACCGGACCCGGCGACCGCGCTGCGCCGTGCCGCGCTGCCGACGACCCGGCTGTGGCAGCGACGCCCCGGCGCAGCCGACTTCCTGGCGCTGCACGCCGGCGTCGGCGACGTGCCGTGGACCCCGCCGGTGGAGAGCCAGTCCGGCGCCCGGCTCGACGGCGCCGTCAAGGAGATCATCGCGTCCGCGCACATGCCCTCCGCGCCGGTCGAGGTCGACCTCACCGGCGCCGGCGTCGTCGGCATCGTCGGCGAGCGTGAGGGCGCCCTGGCGGTGGCCAGGAGCCTCGTCTGCCAGGCCGCCGTCCACTGCGGCCCGGCCGACCTGACCGTGGGCGTCTTCTGCGACCCCGGCCGCGACGAGGCCTGGTCGTGGACGACGTGGCTGCCGCACGTCCGGCGCCTCGGCGACGGCTCCAACGGCCAGTGGGTGTCGGCCACCCGGGCCCGCAGCGAGGGACTGCTGCGCGGCCTTCGCGACGGCATCGACGGGCACCCGACGCCGGCGGTGCTGCTGGTCCTGGACTCCGACGTGCTCACCGAGGGTCGCGACGCCCCGGCGCGCAGCCTGCTCGGCCACGGCCGCCCGCTGGGCGAGTCGTCGCTCTCCAAGCCGGTGACCCGGGTCTCCGGCATCGTGATCGCCGCCAACGAGGAGCAGCTGCCGGCAGCGTGCACGGTGATCGTGCGGGTCCGCAACGACGCCGAGGGCACCGTGACCCGCCCCGACGACCTCACGACCGTCGACGACGTCGTGCTGGCCGGGCTCGACGTCGACACGGCGCGTCGCTGCGCCACCGACCTGGCCCGCTTCGACGACCCGGAGCTGATCGTCCCCGGGGCGGCGCTGCCGGGCCTGGTCCGCCTGCCCGGGCTCCTGGGCATCGACGAGATGACGCCCGAGGCGATCCGCAAGAGCTGGTCCTCGGCCACCGGCATCTCCACGCCCGTGGGCGTGGGGGAGCACGGGGCCTTCGCGCTCGACCTCGTGCGGGACGGGCCGCACGGCCTCGTCGGCGGCACCACCGGCTCCGGCAAGAGCGAGTTCCTGCGGTCCCTGGTCGCCGGCCTCGCGGCCCGCAACGACCCCACGCGGCTGACCTTCATCCTCATCGACTTCAAGGGCGGGGCGGCGTTCGCGACCTGCGAGCGGCTGCCGCACACGATCGGCACGGTCAGCAACCTCGACGAGCAGCTCGCCGACCGCGCCCTGCGGGCGCTCGAGGCCGAGATGGACTACCGCCAGCGGGTCTTCGCCGCGGCGGGCGAGGGGATCGACAACCTCGACGCCTACCTGGCGACCAATCCCGAGGTGCCGATGCCGCGCCTGCTGCTCGTGGTCGACGAGTTCGCGATGCTGGCGAAGGAGTACCCCGACGTCCTGTCGTCGCTGGTCAGCGTCGCTGCGGTCGGACGGACCCTCGGCGTGCACATGATCCTGGCGACCCAACGGCCGGCCGGAGTCGTCAACGAGGACATCCTCGCCAACACCAACCTCCGGGTCGCGCTGCGCGTGCAGAGCCGCGACGACTCGGTCAACGTCGTCGGCGTGCCCGCGGCCGCGGCCATCGGGCGCACCCAGATGGGCCGCGCGTTCGTGAAGCTCGGCCAGGACGACATCACCCCGGTGCAGACCGCGCTGGTGACCGGGCGCTCGGAAGCCCAGTCGTCGCTGCTCGTCGACCTCCACCCGGTCGTCTTCGGGCAGGACGCCCAGCGGCGCGCGGCCGTCGTCGACGATGACGCCCCTGCCGACCTCGACCTCCTCATCGACGCGATCGTGGCGGCCAACGACGACGCGGGCTACGCCCCGCCGAGGCCCGTCTGGCCCGAGCCGCTCGGCGAGCGGGTGGCGCTGGCCGCGACGTCCGAAGCATCAAGCAACGAGCAGCCATCGGTCGGCCGGGTCGCCGGCTCGACGATCCAGGTCGCACTCGCGGACGACCCCGACCGGCAGCGGCAGATCCCCGCCGGCTGGGACCTCGAGCGAGGCAACCTGCTGCTGATGGGCATCCCCGGGAGCGGCACCAGCACCACCTTGGCCAGCCTCGCCCTGACCCTGGCGGCGGAGCACCCCCCCGAGGACCTCGACCTGCTGGTCCTCGACCTCGGGTCCCGCGACCTCGCACCGCTGACCGGGCTGCCGCACACCGCGGCGTACGTCGGCTCCGGCTCGGCCTCCCGCGAACAGCAGGTTCGGCTGCTGAAGTACCTGCGCGCCGAGCTCGACCGGCGCCGGGCCGACCCCGGCCCGCACCGGGAGACCGTGGTCCTCATCGACGGCCTGGCGACGCTCAAGGACGAGTACGACGACTTCGAGGGCATCAAGCTCCTCGAGGGCCTCTACCGGGCCTGGTCCGACGGGCCCGAGGTGGGGCTGTGGTGCGCGGCGACGACCACGCGCGCGAAGGCGGTGCCGTCGGCGATCGACGAGGTGACCACGCAGAAGTGGCTCTTCCGGTTGGCCGACGCCTACGACTACGCGGCCGCCGGGGTGCCGGCCAAGTTCGCGCCGGCGGCGGTCGCCGGGCGCTGCGTGCTGGCCGAGACCCGGCTGCAGGCGCACGTCGCGACACCGTCGACCTCGCTCACCGAGGCGGTCTCGCAGGTGGCGGACCGTTGGGGACCGTTGCAGCCGAAGGCGACCGTGGTCGGCCAGCTGCCGGAGTCCGTGACGGTGGCCGAGCTGGGCGTCGACGCCCAGGTGGCGGGGGAGCCGTGGCGGATCCCGGTCGGCATTCGCGAGTCCGACCTGGCGCCTGCCGTGCTCGAGACCTACGACGGGGAGCACGTGCTGGTGGCCGGCCCCGGCCCGCTCGGGCAGGTCCACGCTGCTGATCGCCATGGCCGAGACCCTGCGCGCGGGGGCCGCCGCCGACGGCGTGGACCTGGCCGTCTGGGGCGTCGGTGGCCGCCGCTCACCGCTCGGCGAGGCGGGACTCGACCGCTGCGTCATCGGTGACGACGGGCTGGCTGCCCTGCTGGCCTCCGCCCGCGTGCACCGCGGTCGGCTGGTGCTGCTGGTCGACGACGCGGAGCAGTTCGAGGACTCCGACCAGGCCTTCACCGGTCTGCTGGCGTCCCGGACCACCGACCTGAAGGTGATCGCGTCCGGCCGCTCCGACGACCTGCGTGGGCTCTACAGCCACTGGACCAGGACGGTCCGCAAGTCACGCAGCGGGGTGCTGCTCCAGCCCAACATCGACTACGACGGCGAGCTGCTCGGGGTCACCCTGCCGCGCCGCGCACCGGTGGCGCTGACGGTCGGGCGTGGGTACGTCGTCGCCGGCGGCAACATGGAGTTCCTGCAGGCCGCCGGTCCGAAGACGCCGGTGGGCTGAGCGGCCCCGGTCGCGCAGCCCTTCAGGCGTCGCCCGGGAACAAGGTCGCCCATGGCCCGACGCCACCGTCCCATGCCCGGTCGGCAGCCTGGATGACCGTCGGCGCCTCGTCCCAGCCGAGGTACGGCTCGATCAGCGGGCGGGGCGTGCGGGTCGTCTTCGTCCACGTGGGCGAGCTCGCGCCCACTTCGGTGAACTCGACCTCGTAGTTGTGACGCCAGCCGAGCAGGCCGCTGTCCGGCAGCCGCCGCACGCGGATCCTGGGCCAGCCGAGGTCTCCGGCACTTGTCATCAGTGGGGCACGCCTCCACTCAGGTCGAAGGAGCTCTGGATGTCGGGACCGGCCTGTGAGTAGTGCGGGTAGCTCGCCACCTGGTTGAGCTCCATGTTGTAGAAGTCGCTGGGCGGCAGAGAGCCCGGCCCTCCGACGTCGAAGAGGTTCTTGCCCTCCATCATCTGGTAGTTGATCCACTTCTTGTTGACCCAGACATCGACCTTCTGCTGCAACCCGGGCACGCGCTCCAACCCGTCGTGGAGGAACGTCGGGGTCCCGTTGTAGTAACCACCGCCGTGTGCTTCCGCGTAGGGGATGACCCGCGATCCCATGATCCGTCCCATGACCATGGTGTCCGACGAGGGGTTCGTGGTCAGCGTCCCCATGACGCGTCCGCCGATCGCGTGGCCCGCTGCGCCGCCGCCCGCACCGAACACCGTTCCTGTTCCTGCGCCGATGGCCGTGGCCTGCAGGAGGCCGCCGGCTGTGTGGGGGCCGGGCCCGCTCGCGTAGGAATAGCCGCCCTGGATGCCTCCGCTGATGCCACCCGAGGACATCCCGGCCACCACCGCCGCGCGGGTGCCCGTCAGGCCTGCCCGAGCGGCGATGCCGGCCCCGCCGAAGCCGCCCAGGGCGCCGCTGATGCCGACCTGGACCCAGTCGACGTGGCCGGTGGTGGCTTTCTGGATGATGGTGTCGGCGCCGGCGCTGACGAGCATCATGCCGGCGGGTCCGCCGACGCCGGTGGCGATGAGGACGCCGCCGGCGATGACCATGGCGCCGCCGGCGACGTACTCCCAGTTGTCGTGGAGCCAGTCGCCGGCGGCGTGGAGTGCGCCTTGGTGGGCGGCGGCGTAGGCCTTGAGCTCGGCGTCGGTGACGGGGCGCAGGCCGAGTGGGTCGAGGGCGTGGAGGGGGTCGTTGCCGGCGTAGGAGTAGGGGTTGCCGGCCCAGCCGGCGCCGGGGACGGGGTCGAGGGGGTCGACGGAGAGGAAGCCGCGGGTGGTGGGGTCGTAGACGCGGGCGCCGAGCCATTCCAGGCCGCCGACGGTGAGCTCTCCGGCGGCGCCGATGGCGAGGGTGCCGGGGAGGTCGGTGGCGGCGCCGACGGTCCACGGGTCCGCGGCTGCGCCGTCGGTGGACCGGGCGGTGCGCCAGCCCGGGGCGGTCCACGAGGAGCCGATCCCGGTGACGGGGCCGGCGGCCAGGACGGAGACGTCGCCGGCCTGGACGGGGGTGGCGCCGTAGGCAGCGGCGGTGTCCCAAAACACCTCGGTGCCGTCGACGTCCTCGAGCTCGGCGAGGGCGTCCACGTGCAGGGCCGTACGTCGGGTGCCGCGGGCGTCACGGTCGGTGACCGACCCGAGCCAGCCGGTGGGGCTCCACTCCAGCTCGCGAGACGTTCCGTCGTCGCCGTCGACGCGGGTGCGCCGGCCGAGGGGGTCGTAGGTGTAGGCCAGGGTCTGTCCGCCAGCGCCGGTGCTCGACACCAGCTGCCCGGCGGCGTCGTAGGTGTGCTCGGTTGTGGTGGCGTCCGAGGACTCGCTGACCAGGCGGCCGGCGGTGTCGTAGCGCCATCGGACGGCCGCACCGCCGCTGCGGGCCTCGATGAGCTGGCAGGCCTCGTCGTAGGCGTAGGACGTGGTGACGCCGTCGCGGTCGACACGCAGCACCCGGCCGACGTCGTCGCGGTCGATGGTGGTGCGGGTGAACCCGTCGCTGTCGCCCACGGTGTGGGCGACGACCCAGCCCTCGCGGTGCTCCCAGGTCTGGATGACGCCGTCGGCGGTGGCGCCGACCAGGCGGCCGGACGCGTCGCGCTCGAAGGCGGCGCGGCCCAGCAGCGGGTGGTCCAACGCGCTCAGGCGTCCGGCGGCATCCCACGTGTACGTCGTGCGGGTGCCGTCGGGGGTGGTCATGGCGGTGCGGCGGCCGTCGGCGTCGTACTCCCACGAGACGGCTCGGCCGTCCGGGCTCGGCGGACCAGCTGCCCACGGGGGTTCCACTCCAGGACGTGCTCGCGGGCGGGGCTTCCCGTCCGGGTGTGGTCGGAGATGATCACCCGACGCGCCCGGATGTTTCGCTCGATCGAGGAGACGACGGCGCCGTCGACGCTGACCGACTCGACACGGCCGGAGGTGTCGAAGGCCCACGTCGTGGTGCGACCGGTCGCATCGGTCTGCGAGGTCTGGCGCCCGGCCGGTCGTAGCCGGCGCGGGTCGTCCGGCCGAGGGGTCGGTCTCGGCGACCACGTGGTTCCGGGCGTCGTACTCGCGCCGGTGGCGCCGCCGAGCGGGTCGGTGATGGTGGTGACCCGGCCGTTGTCGTCGTAGTCGTAGCGGGTGGTGCCGCCGTTGGCGTTGGTGACCTCGACGAGCTGGCCGGCGGCGTCGTAGCGGAACTGCGTCGGCCGTACCAGGTGTCGCTGGACTCCTTGAGGCGTCCCGCGGGGTCGTAGGCGTAGCGGGCGGTGCCCGAGCCGGGCTGGTGGTGGGCGGTGACCCGGCCGCAGGGGTCGTACTCGGTCCAGGCGGTCTCGCCGGTGGGCAGGGTCTGGCGGACCAGCCGGCCGTCGCGTCATAGGTGTTGGTGGTGCGAGCACCGGTGGCGTCGACGACGGCGGCGAGCCGGCCGCAGGCGTCGTACTCGTGGCGGACGGTCGCGCCCGAGGGGCGGATCACCTCGACGACACGACCGGCGGCGTCGCGACGCACGGTCGTCAGGGCCCCCGTGGCGTCGACGTGCTCGACCGGGCGGCCGCAGCGGTCGTAGGTGATCAGCGACTCCGCACCGTCGGCCTGCTCGGAGGCGATCAGGCGACCGAGGCGGTCGAAGCGGGTGGCCGCGCTCGACAGCCCGTCCTCGGCCCGGGCCGTCCGAGCGACCGGTCGGCGGCGAGGGTACGGCGCAGCCCGGTCGGGTCGGTGGTCGCGACGACGTGGCCGTTCTCGTCGTGGTCCTGCGTCCAGGTGGCGCCGTCGGGGTGGTGGTGGCGGTCAGGCGGGAGGGGCGTCGTGGGTGAAGCGCCAGGTGGTGCCGTCGGGGAGCTCGACGGTGGCGAGGTTGCCGAGGTCGTCGAGGTGGCGGGTGATGGATCGGCCCAGCGGGTCGATGGTGCGGGTCTCGTGGCCGTGGGTGCCGTGTTCGATCTCGGTGCGGGCGCCGGTGGGGGTCGGTGGTGGCGGCGAGGCGGCCGGCGGTGGTGTGCTCGTAGCGCCAGGTTGCGCCGTCGGGGTCGCGGCGGGAGGCGAGCAGGCCGGTGACCGGGTCGTAGGTGTAGGTGGTGCGGTGCCCGGAGGGGGTGATCGCGGCGACCACGCGGCCGGTGTGGTCGCGCTCGAGCCGTGCGGTGTTGCCCTCGGCGTCGGTGGTTGCGACCAGGTCGCCGTGGGCGTCGTGGGTGAACCGGACGGTCACGCCGGTGGGGTCGACGACGCGGGTGAGCAGGCCGTCGGTCCAGGTCAGCTCGGTGCGGCCGCCCTCTGGGTCCACGATGACCGCCGGGTGCCGGCCGCGGTGTCGCCCTCCGGATAGGCGTACTCGGTGACCGCGCCGGCCTCGGCGACGACCGTGGTCAGCCGGTCGGCGTCGTCGTAGCCGAAGGTCAGGTCCGCCCCCGTCGGGGTGACGGTGTGGGTGCGCCTGCCACGGCGTCGTACTTGTGGATGGTGGTGGCGCCGTCGCGTTCGGTGATGAGGACGGGGTTGCCGTGGGTGTCGTAGCTGGTGGACTGGCGGTGTTCGTGGGCGTCGACGATGCCGATGAGGCGGCCCTGGGGGTCGTGGAGCCAGGTGTTGGAGCGGGTGCCGTCGGTGTCGGAGACGACGGTGACGCGGCCGGGGAGGTAGGCGTAGCGGGTGGTGCGGCCGAAGGGGGAGCGTTGGGTGGTGACGCGGGCGTGCTGGTCGTAGGTGTTCTCGACCTCGACCACGCCGTCGGCGTCGATGACGGCGGTGACCGGGCCGGCGTCGTTCCAGTGGTAGCTGCGGGTGCCCAGCGGGCCGGTGGCCCCGGTCAGGCGTCCGGCGTCGTCGTAGGAGTAGGAGATGCGGCGACCGTCCGAGCGACCGCGGCCACCACCCGGTCGTCGTGCCACTCCAGGTCGATCGAGCGGCCTCGCTCGTGCTCCACCCGGATCAGGCGTCCCTCGTCGCGGACGAACTGGAGCGTGGCACCGGGGGAGGTGCACTGCCCGGTGAGGCTGCCGTCGTGGGCGTAGTCCCACCGGCGGCCGTCGTTGGAGGTGACGCGGTAGCCGTCGTCCGTGCGGCTCAGCCAGCTGTTCTGGCCGGTGGCGCGGTCCCAGCCGTTGCCGAGGCGGGGGAAGAGGGTGACGCGGCCGTCGGGGTGGGTGAGGCGGGCGGCGTCGTCGGTGAGGTCGAGGCGGGCCTCGGTGATGGAGGACCAGCCGGGGCCGAAGGCGCCGGTGTCGGGGTTGAAGGAGTTGTAGGTGCGGGTCAGGCGAGGTGGCTGGTGGCGTCGGTGAAGGCGAGGTCGGACTCGTTCTCCAGGAAGTTGCCGGTGGCGTGTTGACCGGGTCGTCGGCGTAGCCGGTGGTGGGTGGGTTGCCGTAGGCGGTGGGCGGGTCGATGACGATGTCGTCGCGGGTGGCGTCCACGCCGGCGGCGCGCAGCGCGGCCAGGATCGCGGAGTTGGCCAGGGTGGAGACCGCACCGGAGCCGCCGGCCTTCTCGAACGCCGCGGCCACGGTGTCGGCCCAGCGGACGTCCTCGTCGTTGGCGGCGAGGTACTTGTCGAAGCCGGTGAACACGCCCTCGGCCGCGAGGGTGCCCCAGCGGCAGGAGGCCTGGAAGTCGTGGTAGGCCGAGCGCAGCGTGCCGGGCTTGGAGCGCAGGACGTCGTTGGCGCCGCGGGAGCCGGTGGCGAAGCTGCGCAGGTCCTCGGGCCGGGCCGAGGACGTGCCCCCGCCGCCACCCCCACCGGTGCCGGGGGCGGGGGTCTGCCGGTGTCCGGACTGGGGCGGGGAGACCGGGATGTGCACCGGTTCGGCCGGTGGGCCGACCGGGGGTGCGTCCTCGCCGAAGACCGAGTCCCCAGCCCTTCTCCAGCAGGTTGCGGTCGTCGTGCTCCTTCTTCCAGGCGCGGGCGACCTCGGGCGCTGCTGCTCCTTGGCGGCCTCCTCCTTGAGCCGGCGCGCGCCGGTGGCGACCTCACGCAGCCGGGCGGAGAGCTCGGCGGCATCGGCCCGGGCGGTGGACTGGTTGTCGCGGAACAGGTCCGCGAAGTGTCCCCTGAAGTCCTTCGCGGCGGTGGCCTGCCACGAGGCCCGCGATCCCGACTGCCCCGAGACCGTCGAGGCCGCACCGTCACACACCGCGATCAACCGATCGGCCACCCCGTTGTCGAACGGGACATCCTCCTCGATCGCCCCCAGATCACCCACGAGACTTCCCCCTTGTGTTCACCGCTGTGTTCACGGCTGTGTTCACCGCTGCCGGCCCTGGTGCACGCGCGTCACCACACCGACCACCCACCCGCACGGGTGGGTGATCAGTGAAGAGACACCCGGCTCAGGCGCCGCCGCCGGCGCTGAAGATGTTCTGCGAGATCTGGTTCAGCTGGCCCCGCAGGTCCTCCAGCTCGGCCTTGGCCTTCTCCAGCGCGGCCCGGGTCTCGGGCCAGGTCGAGCCCCGGAACTTCTCGGCCAACGGCCCGTCCCACATTCGGGTCCGACAGGGTGCGGCCCTGGGAGTCCAGCTGGCTGATCTGGTCGGTGAAACCACCGTTGATGATCGCCTGCATCTGCTGGATCGACGACTTCGCCTGCTCGGTGGAAAGAACTCGAGACATCTGAATCCCCCTCATCGGCCCCGGAGGGCCGGGACTGTGCACGGATGAAAAATGGGTCAACCGATCAGGGGACTACCCGAGCAGCCACCCCGCAAACTACCGCAGGCCTGCCCGATCCGGCACTGACGCGTCCGAAGTCAGCGGGCGGGCCGCTGCTGGCTCCGGTAGAGCAGTCGCAGGAGCACGATGGCGCCGAGCAGCAACGACATGAACCACGCGTACAACAGGTAGGTGTCCGACGCGAAGGCCGACAGCACGACGATGCCGGCGAAGGCCGCTACAGTAGCAGGATCCAGCGTGGCCGCGGCGGCAGCAGGTACCCGAGCACGGGCAGTGCCGCACCGACCACGAAGGTTCCCACCACCGCCAGCGGGCTGCTGCCCCTGACCAGCGGCAGCACCAGACCGAGGCCGATGGCGGCGGCAGAAAGCAGCACGTCCATGACGGGTTCGGGGCGGCGACGCGTTCGGCGGGACGGTTGCGCGTCGCCTTCTCGTGAGGAGTCGTCACCACGCGACCCTAGGGCATCACAGTCAGGTCCGCGGTGCCGCCGATGGCGGCACCCGTGAACGCCGAGCCGTACAGCGCCTGGGTGTTCACGGCGCCGAGGTTCATGACACCGCCGCCGGTGCGCGTCCCGAAGTACGACATCTGGCTCAGGGTCGTCTGACCACGCCCGGGGAAGAAGTGGCCGCCGACGTAGCCACCGCCCGCATTGACGGTGCCGGACAACGCAGCACCGGAGAGGCTCACCGGCTGACCCGCGACGGTGCTCGCCACGACGGATCCGCCGAAGCCGCCGGCGAAGTTGATGCCCCCGGTGACGCTGGTCGCCAGGAGGCCGGTGGCCTTCTGGCCGAGCTGCCTGGCGATGGTGCCGCCCATGGGCCCGGCCGCCCCGCCGATCGCCCCACCGACACCGCCGCCGGCCGCAGCACCCAGGCGCCCTGCACCGACAGGTGGTCGTGGTTCTTGATCAGGTACGTCGCCTCGCTGGCCGCTCGCGCCGACGCCGGCGTTGACGAGCATCGTGGTGCGCAGGGCAGCCGTCCCGGCCGTGCTGGCCCTGCTCGCCCACATGCCCGCGGCGCCGCCCACGGCACCCAGGGCGCCGCTCACCGCGACCTCGCCCCAGTTGACGTGGCCGGTGGTGGCCTTCTGGATGATGGTGTCGGCGCCTGCGGAGACGAGCATCATGCCGGCGGGTCCGCCGACGCCGGTGGCGATGAGGACGCCGCCGGCGATGACCATGGCGCCGCCGGCGACGTACTCCCAGTTGTCGTGGAGCCAGTCGCCGGCGGCGTGGAGTGCGCCTTGGTGGGGCGGCGGCGTAGGCCTTGAGCTCGGCGTCGGTGACGGGGCGCAGGCCGAGTGGGTCGAGGGCGTGGAGGGGGTCGTTGCCGGCGTAGGAGTAGGGGTTGCCGGCCCAGCCGGCGCCGGGACGGGGTCGAGGGGGTCGACGGAGAGGAAGCCGCGGGTGGTGGGGTCGTAGACGCGGGCGCCGAGCCATTCCAGGCCGCCGACGGTGAGCTCTCCGGCGGCGCCGATGGCGAGGGTGCCGGGGAGGTCGGTGGCGGCGCCGACGGTCCACGGGTCCGCGGCTGCGCCGTCCGCGGACCGGGCGGTGCGCCAGCCCGGGGCGGTCCAGGCCGAGCCGATCCCGGTGACCGGGCCGGCCGCCAGCACCGACACTGGGCCGGCCTGCACGGGGGTGGCGCCGTAGGCAGCGGCGGAGTCCCAGAACACCTCGGTGTCGTCGAGGTGTGCCAGCTCGCCCAGGGCGTCCACGTGCACGGCGGTGCGCCGGGTGCCGCGGGCGTCGGACTCGGTGAACGCGCCAGCCAGCCGGTCGGGCCCCACTCGAGCTCGCGCGACGAGCCGTCCGCGTTGTCCACCCGGGTGCGCCGCCCCAGCCGGTCGTAGCCGTAGGTCAGCGCGCGACCGTCCGTCGCGGTGCTGGTGACGAGCTGGCCCGCCTCGTCGTAGGTGTGCTCGATGCTGGTGGTGTCCGTTGACTCGGCCACGAGCCGGCCTGCGGCGTCGTAGCGCCACCGAGTGGTCGAGCTGCCGGTGTGGGCCTCGATGAGCTGGCGGGCCTCGTCGTAGGCGTAGCCGGTGGTGGCACCGTCGCGGTCGACGCGGACCACGCGGCCCTCGTCGTCGCGGTCGATGGTGGTGCGGGTGAACCCGTCGCTGTCGCCCACGGTGTGGGCGACGACCCAGCCGTCGCGGTGCTCCCAGGTCTGGATGATCCCGTCGGCGGTGGCGCCGACCAGGCGGCCGGAGGCGTCGCGCTCGAAGGCGGCGCGGCCCAGCAGCGGGTGGTCCAACGCGCTCAGGCGTCCGGCGGCATCCCACGTGTACGTCGTGCGGGTGCCGTCGGGTGTCGTCATGGCGGTGCGGCGGCCGTCGGCGTCGTACTCCCACGCGACGACCTGTCCGTCGCGGGCGCGGCGGACCAGCTGGCCGCGTCGGTTCCACTCCATCTCGTGCGTGACAGGTCGGTCCGCGACCTGGTCCTCGACCCGCATGCGGCGGGCTCGCAGGTTGCGCTCGATCGAGGAGACGGTGCGGCCGTCGACGGCCATGGTCGCGAGTCGACCGGCGGCGTCGTACGTCCACTCGGTGCGGTGGCCCTCAGGGTCCTCCTGCCACGTCTGCCGGCCGGCTGCGTCGTAGCCCGCCCGGGTGGTGCGACCGAGCGGATCGACCTCGGCGACGCAGCGGTCGATCGCGCTGAACGCCCGTCGGGTCGTGTGGCCCAGTGGATCGGTGACCGCGACCATCCGGCCGTTGCCGTCGTAGTCGTAGCGGGTGGTGCCGCCGTTGCCGTTGGTGACCTCGACGAGCTGGCCGGCGGCGTCGTAGCGGTAGCTGCGTCGGCCGTACCAGGTGTCGCTGGACTCCTTGAGGCGTCCCGCGGGGTCGTAGGCGTAGCGGGCGGTGCCCGAGCCGGGCTGGTGGTGGGCGGTGACTCGGCCGCAGGGGTCGTACTCGGTCCAGGCGGTCTCGCCGGTGGGCAGGGTCTGGCGGACCAGCCGGCCGTCGGCGTCGTAGGTGTTGGTGGTGCGCGTGCCGGTGGCGTCGGTGACGGCGGCGAGCCGGCCGCAGGCGTCGTACTCGCGGGTGGTGGTGGCGCCCGTGGGGAGGTGACGGACACCGGCCGTCCGGCGGCGTCGCGGACGATCCGGGTCAGACTGCCTTCGGCGTCGAGCAGCTCGACCGGCCGTCCGCAACGGTCGTAGGACGCCATGACCGACGAGCCGTCGGCCAGTCCCGCAGACGTGACGCGGCCAAGTGGGTCGAGGCGGGTGGAGACCGGAGAGTCACCGTCGTCGACGGTGACCATGCCGGTGATCGGGTCCGCAGCCACGCCGACGCGCACCCCGGTGGGGTCGGTCGTGGCGACCAGGTCTCCGTTCTCGTCGTAGTCGCGGGTCCAGGTGGCGCCGTCGGGCGTGGTGGTGACGGTCAGGCGGGAGAGGGCGTCGTGGGTGAAGCGCCAGGTGGTGCCGTCGGGGAGCTCGACGGTGGCGAGGTTGCCGAGGTCGTCGAGGTGTCGGGTGATGGATCGGCCCAGCGGGTCGATGGTGCGGGTCTCGTGGCCGTGGGTGCCGTGTTCGATCTCGGTGAGGGCGCCGGTGGGGTCGGTGGTGCGGCGAGGCGGCCGGCGGTGGTGTGCTCGTAGCGCCAGGTTGCGCCGTCGGGGTCGCGGCGGGAGGCGAGCAGGCCGGTGACCGGGTCGTAGGTGTAGGTGGTGCGGTGCCCGGAGGGGGTGATCGCGGCGACCACGCGGCCGGTGTGGTCGCGCTCGAGCCGTGCGGTGTTGCCCTCGGCGTCGGTGGTGGCGACCAGGTCCCCATGGGCGTCGTGGGTGAACCGCACGGTCACGCCGGGTGGGGTCGACGACGCGGGTGAGCAGGCCGTCGGTCCAGGTCAGCTCGGTGCGGCCGCCCTCTGGGTCCACGATGACCGCCGGGTGCCGGCTGGCGCCCTCGTAGGTGTACGTCGTCGTGGCCCCCTCGGAGGTGGCCACACTCAGCAGCCGGTCCGACTCGTCGTAGGTGCGCGCGAGGTCGGCACCGGTGGGGGTGACTGTGCGCACCAGCCGGCCACGGGCGTCGTACTCGTGGATGGTGGTGGCGCCGTCGCGTTCGGTGATGAGGACGGGGTTGCCGTGGGTGTCGTAGCTGGTGGACTGGCGGTGTTCGTGGGCGTCGACGATGCCGATGAGGCGGCCCTGGGGGTCGTGGAGCCAGGTGTTGGAGCGGGTGCCGTCGGGATCCGAGACGACGGTGACGCGGCCGGGGGGTAGGCGTAGCGGGTGGTGCGGCCGAAGGGGAGCGTTGGGTGGTGACGCGGGCGTGCTGGTCGTAGGTGTTCTCGACCTCGACCACGCCGTCGGCGTCGATGACGGCGGTGACCAGGCCGGCGTCGTTCCAGTGGTAGCTGCGGGTGCCCAGCGGGCCGGTTGCCCCGGTCAGGCGTCCGGCGTCGTCGTAGGCATAGGTGACCTCGCGGCCGTCCGAGGCACGAGCAACGGTGACCCGGTCCCCGTCCCAGACGAGGTCGACGCTGCGGCCGCGCTCGTGCTCGAGTCGAGCGAGTCGGCCGTCCAGATGAGTGAGCCGGACGGTGGTGCCCGCTCCGGCGCCGAAGGCGAGCAGGTCGCCGGCGGGGGAGTGGTCCCACCACCGGCCGTCGTTGTCCGTGACCCGGAGAACGCCGTCGGCCCACCGAGCCCCTCGCCGGTCGTCTGCTCGAGCCACATGTTCTGGCCGGTGGCGCGGTCCCAGCCGTTGCCGAGGCGGGGGAAGAGGGTGACGCGGCCGTCGGGGTGGGTGAGGCGGGCGGCGTCGTCGGTGAGGTCGAGGCGGGCCTCGGTGATGGAGGACCAGCCGGGGCCGAAGGCGCCGGTGTCGGGGTTGAAGGAGTTGTAGGTGCGGGTCAGGGCGAGGTGGCTGGTGGCGTCGGTGAAGGCGAGGTCGGACTCGTTCTCCAGGAAGTTGCCGGTGGCGGTGTTGACCGGGTCGTCGGCGTAGCCGGTGGTGGGTGGGTTGCCGTAGGCGGTGGGCGGGTCGATGACGATGTCGTCGCGGGTGGCGTCCACGCCGGCGGCGCGCAGCGCGGCCAGGATCGCGGAGTTGGCCAGGGTGGAGACCGCACCGGAGCCGCCGGCCTTCTCGAAGCCGCGGCCACGGTGTCGGCCCAGCGGACGTCCTCGTCGTTGGCGGCGAGGTACTTGTCGAAGCCGGTGAACACGCCCTCGGCCGCGAGGGTGCCCCAGCGGCAGGAGGCCTGGAAGTCGTGGTAGGCCGAGCGCAGCGTGCCGGGCTTGGAGCGCAGGACGTCGTTGGCGCCGCGGGAGCCGGTGGCGAAGCTGCGCAGGTCCTCGGGCCGGGCCGAGGACGTGCCCCCGCCGCCACCCCCACCCGAGCCGGGGGCGGGGGTCTGTCGGTGTCCGGACTGGGGCGGGGAGACCGGGATGTGCACCGGTTCGGCCGGTGGGCCGACCGGGGGTGCGTCCTCGCCGAAGACCGAGTCCCAGCCCTTCTCCAGCAGGTTGCGGTCGTCGTGCTCCTTCTTCCAGGCGCGGGCGACCTCGCGGCGCTGCTGCTCCTTGGCGGCCTCCTCCTTGAGCCGGCGCGCCCCGGTGGCGACCTCACGCAGCCGGGCGGCGAGCTCGGCGGCATCGGCTCGGGCGGTGGACTGGTTGTCGCGGAACAGGTCCGCGAAGTGTCCCTTGAAGTCCTTCGCGGCGGTGGCCTGCCACGAGGCCCGCGATCCCGACTGCCCCGAGACCGTCGAGGCCGCACCGTCACACACCGCGATCAACCGATCGGCCACCCCGTTGTCGAACGGGACATCCTCCTCGATCGCCCCCAGATCACCCACGAGACTTCCCCCTTGTGTTCACCGCTGTGTTCACCACTGCCGGCCCTGGCGCACGCGCGTCACCACACCGACCACCCACCCGCACGGGTGGGTGATCAGTGAAGAGACACCCGGCTCAGGCGCCGCCGCCGGCGCTGAAGATGTTCTGCGAGATCTGGTTCAGCTGGCCCCGCAGGTCCTCCAGCTCGGCCTTGGCCTTCTCCAGCGCGGCCCGGGTCTCGGGCCAGGTCGAGCCCCGGAACTTCTCGGCCAACGGCCCGTCCCACACATTCGGGTCCGACAGGGTGCGGCCCTGGGAGTCCAGCTGGCTGATCTGGTCGGTGAAACCACCGTTGATGATCGCCTGCATCTGCTGGATCGACGACTTCGCCTGCTCGGTGGAAAGAACTCGAGACATTCAGGTCCCCCTCGAATCGCCGGTCGAGCGACCGGCCGTAACGATGGATACGTACAACCGCCGAGGGACTACCCCGAGCAGTCGCGCCGAAACTACCCTGTCCAGACCGATGCCGTCATCAGGTCGGCCGGATGCGGAACTACCATGCGCGCATGAAATCTCGGTGATCTTCACAGCCACGCTCCTGGCCATCTCAGTCACCGGTTGCGGGGGCGGCGACTCCTCCAGCTCCGACAGCACACCTCAGCCCAGCGGACCGGCGGAGACGTGGCCGTCCTGCGACACGGTGTGGCAGGCCGGCCAGACGCTGCCGAAGGACTACGAGGGCTGCGTCATCAAGGGCAGCTCGGTCGCGGTCTTCAGCCCGGAGCAGTGCCCGAGTGGGGCGACGTACGCAGCTACGACGACAGGTGGTACGCCGTCCCGGGCGACACGATCCGCGAGAGCAAGGGTGGCGGCAACATCTTCAGCACAAGGACTTCCAGAAGTTCACGCAGTCCTGCTGAGCCCAGCCGAAGATCGAGGGCTCAGCCGCCGCGGTCACGATCGCGAACGAGTTGCTCGACAGGTTGGTGAAGTTGCCGATCTGGGCCGCGACGTGGCACTCGGGAGTGACCGTCAGAGCCGTCACGAGCAGCCCGTCCTGCGAGACGTTGAGGGAGCCGCATCCGTCGCTGAACCGGACGCCCTTCTCGCCGCCGGCGACCGCGGTCAGCAGGCTCGACGCGTCGCCGACGGACGGGCTGCGTAGAGCGGGTTGAGGGCGTCCTCGCCACTGGGCCACACCGTGGAAGACCCCGAGGTGCAGCGTCTTGGCGTGACCGTGCGGGCCGGGGCCACGATGTCGATGCCCTGCAGGCGCTGCACGGGGTAGGCCGTGCTGTGAGCTGAGGGTCCTGCACGGCCGACTTCGTCCTGTCGGCTGCCTCGTTCAGCCACGACTGGAGGGCGGTGCTCGGGTCCGAGCCGTCGAGGGACAGCGGCACCCGGGCCGTGACCGAGACGTTGCCCTGTGCGGGCACCGGCCGGGGTCGACGCTCCAGGCACACGCGGTGGTCACGCCGGTCGAGGACGGGAGGTTCGGCTCCTGCTCCACGCCGTCCCACTGCGGGGTCGGGCAGGTGCCGCCATTGCCCGGGATGACCTCGAGGAAGGGCCCGGCCAGCGCCGCGTTCTGCGCGGCGTACGTGATGGTCAGCTCGACGGTCTGCGACTGCGGGTCGTAGTCGGCCGCCCGGCTGATGGTGAGACCGGTGGGGGCGGGCGGGTCCTGTTGGGTGACCGTGGCCGCCACCGCCTGCGTGTCCCCGGTGGGTGCCTGGTCGTTGCCGCTGCCCCGGGTGCCGAACACCACCGCACCGACCACCAGCAGCGCGGCACCGGCGACGACGGCGAGGACCCGGGGGTCGCGCCACCAGGGCCGCGGTCCGGCGGCGGGGGTCGCGGTCCGATCGGTCGTGGCGGACCGCTCGGTGATGGGGACCCGCTGCATGGGCCGCAGCGTCGTCTCGGGCCCCGCCGGGCCGAGGTCGATCTCCTCGACCGGCATCGGGTCGGACCCGTCGGCGGCGCGCCCGTCGTCCGCAGTCGGTTCGACCAGCGGCATGCCCTTGACCATCGTCACGGGCCGCGTGCCGAGGCGAAGTCGCCCGGGGCGTTCTGGGGAGCGAGGGCCGGCAGGTCGGCGAGCTGGTCGGCCAGGCCCCGCAGGGACGCGGCGGCCCGGGCCGCGGACGGACGGGCGGACGGGTCCTTGGCCAGCAGGGACTCGAGGACGGCCCACAGTGCGTCGGGCACCGGAAGCCGGGGCGGCTCGCTGGAGACGTGGCGGTGGGCGACGGTGTAGTCGGTGCCCGGCCCGGCGAACGGTGTCCGTCCGGCGAGGAGCTCGTAGAGCAGGATGCCCACGCCGTAGACGTCGGTGGAGAGATCGCACTCACCGGTGGTGAGCAGCTCCGGCGACATGTACTCGGGGGTGCCGAGCAGCCCCGTCGTCGTACCGGCGCCGTCGGCCACGATGCGGGCGATGCCGAAGTCGGTCAGCCTGAGGTCGCCGGGGCGCAGCTGGCGCCACTGCTCGGTCAGCAGGACGTTGTCGGGCTTGATGTCGCGGTGCAGGACGCCCTGGCCGTGCGCGTTCGCGAGGCCGTCGAGGACCGCGGCGGCGACACCGACCGCGAGCGCGGGGGGTAGCGGTCCGTCCTCGCGGAGCACGTCGCGCAACGAGCCACCGTCGACGAAGTCCATGACGATCGCGAGCCGTTCGCCCTCGACCACCAGGTCCCGGACGGCGACGATGTTGGGGTGGCGCAGCGTCGTGAGGATCGAGCGCTCACGGATGAAGCGCCCGACCAGGTCGCGGTCGGCGACGTGCTCGCTGCGCAGCAGCTTGGCTGCGACGACCTCGTCCGTACGCCGGTCGACGGCTCGCCAGACCTCGCCGGCGGCCCCCCGCCCGCGTCGGTCCAGGAGGCGGTAGCCGGCGCCGAGGGCGTCCTCGAAGCCCTCCGTCTGCACCACGATGACTCCCGATCGGCGTTGGTGGGGATGGTCTGTCACATCCCTGGCACGGGCGCCGCGGGGGCTCGTCGAGAGCCCGGTCCGCGGCGACCGTGCGAAGGCTACCCGACCTACGGCACGTCGCGACGGCGGAAGGAGAGCACCGACGGAATCGCCGCGAGGAGCAGCAGGAACCCGTAGTACGTCGCCCCGTCGACCGCGCCGAGGTGCTTGTGGACCGCGTTGCAGGCGTCCGGCGCGCAGGTGTCGGGAGGGACGAAGTAGTTGAACCCGTCGAGCACGATCGCCGCGTAGTTGTTCTGCGGCATCAGGCGCTCGTTGCCCGGGAAGCCGAGCAGGGTGATGAGCAGCGGACCCGCGATCGCGACCGCGAACAGGACGCCGAGCGTCGCGACCGTGCTGCGGAACAGCATGGTCATCGCGTAGCCGCCCAGCCCGGCGAAGCCCGCGACCAGGGTGGCACGCCAGGCCTGCCGATAGATGTCGGAGAGGACGCCGTCGCGGATGGGGACGTCCCGATGCTCGGCGAGCGCCCACAGACCCGTCCAGTACGCCGCCAGCACCGCCCCGGCGACGACCAGCCCGGCCAACAGCACGACCAGCCCCTTGGCGGCCCACACCCGCACCCGGCGTGGGTCGAAGAGCAGCTGGTTGCTCATCGACCCGCTGTTCCAGTCGTGGCCGACGAAGGTCGTGCCGAGGAGCAGCATCAGCATGGTGAGCACGATCGCGACACCGACGCCCGAGCCGTGCCGCTCCGTGTCGAGGTCGAGAGCCTCGCGGCTGACGAACCAGCCGACCTGCGGCAGCATCATGTCCTCGCAGGCGCTGCGCACGTCGCCGCTGCCACCCACGCCGTAGCGCCCGGGCTTGGCCTCGCACTTGCGGAGCTCCCGCTCGTAGCTGGGGTCCTGCCGCTGCTGGTCGACCAGCTGCTGGGCGTGGTGGAGCTCGGCCGCGGAGACGGGCCTGGTGTTCCACGCGACCGCGGCCCCAGACCAGGCCGGGCACCAGCACGCACGCGGCGACCAGCAGGACCACGGCGCGACGCCAGCGCAGCCGGGTGAGCTCGACCCTCATCAGCGCCTTCATCGCGCACTTGCCTCGGCGGTCGCGCGACCGAGGGTGTCGGCCGCGGTCAGCTCCAGGAAGACCGTCTCGAGGTCGGCGCGGACCGGGCTGAGCTCGGAGAGCCAGATACCGGCCTCGGCCAGAACGCGGGTGATCTCCTCCGGTGGTCTGCCCGAGTCGACCGCCAGCTCGGTAGCCCGGCGGGCGCCGACGTTCGTCGAGACCTCGAAGCCGGCGCGCTCCAGGACGCCCGCGGCCGCGGCGGCGTCCGGCACGTTGACGCGGTACGCCGTACCCGAGCCGAGCAGGTCGTCCACGCGCCCGCTGGCCAGCATCCTGCCGTTGCCGATGATGGTCGCCGAGGTGCACACCTGCTGGACCTCGCCGAGGATGTGCGAGCTCAGCAGGACGGTCACCCCGTCGTCGCCGAGGTCGCGGATGGTGTCGCGGATCTCGCGGATGCCGGCGGGGTCGAGCCCGTTGGTGGGCTCGTCGAGGATCAGCAGCTGCGGCTCCTTGAGCAGCGTCGCCGCGATGGCGAGGCGCTGCTTCATGCCCAGCGAGTAGGACTTGTAGCGGTCCCGGTCCCGGCCGGTCAGACCGACCGTCTCGATCGCCGCGTCCACCCTGCTGTTCGGTGCGTCGATCGATCGGGCGAGGAGCTGGAGGTTCTGCCGCCCGGTGAACTTGGGTGCGAACTTCGGCGACTCCACCACGGCGCCGACCCGCCCGATCACCTGGGGCAGCGCCCGGGGCACCGGCTCCCCGAAGAGCCGCATCGACCCGCGGGTGGCACGGGCGAGCCCGAGCAGCATCCGGATCGTGGTCGTCTTGCCGGAGCCGTTCGGGCCCAGGAACCCGTGGACCCCGCCACGGGGCACCGCCAGGTCGAGGTCCTGCACCGCCACGCGCAGAGCCCCGCGCCGGGTGCGGTACTCCTTGCGCAGCCCCGTGGTCTCGATGACGAGCTCACTCATGTCCGTCTCCCCCCTCGTGCCGCCCGGGACCGGGCGGGCACGGTGGGAGATCCTGACAAGCAAAGTCGCCAGGTCGTGGCAGGACGCGCCGTCAGGCCCCGGGGAGAGGAGCTCGATGCGGGGGACTCGGGCCGGCTCGGGCCGCGGCTCGTAGTCCGGCGTCGGGGTGTAGTCCGCCCACGCGAGGTAGTCCGCGAGGTGACGCTCGACGCTGGGCAGCACGTCCTCGACCGTGACGTCCCGGCCGAGCTCGCGGCTCAGTGACGTGACCCCGGCGTCGGAGATGCCGCACGGCACGAAGCGGTCGTACCACCCCAGATCGACGTCGCAGTTGAGGGCGAAGCCGTGCATCGTCACGCCGCGGCTGACCCGGATGCCGAGGGCGGCGATCTTGCGCTCCGGGCCGTTCGCGTCCGCCTGGAGCCACACGCCGCTGCGCCCGGGCACGCGTGCGGTGGTCACCCCGAAGTCGGTGCAGACCGCGATCAGCGCCTCCTCGACCCGCCGCACGTAGTCGACCACCTTGACGTGGTCGGGCAGCGTGACGATGGGGTAGCCGACCAGCTGACCCGGGCCGTGGAAGGTGATCTTGCCGCCACGGTCGACGTCGATCACCGCGGCGCCGCCAGGGTCTGCCGGGCGCTCGTGGGGGTCGGTGCGCTTGCCGGCGGTGAAGACCGGGGGGTGCTCGAGGAGGAGGACGGTGTCGGGCTGCTCTCCCGCCACGACCGCGGCGTGCAGGTCGCGCTGGAGGTCCCACGCGGCGAGGTAGTCCACCGCTGCGTCGCCGAGCCCGACGGCCCGGAAGGTCAGGTCGTTCACGGCCCCGACCCTACTCCGGGCTCCTCAGACGCCGGGCTCCTCAGGTGCGCCGGGGAGCCGCTGGCCGAGGAAGGCGAGCTGGGCGGGCAGCATCCGGCGCCAGTACGCCGCGTCGTGGGCGCCCGGCTCGAAGGTGCTCGTCACCCCGGCCCCGTCCGGGAACCCGCCGACGTAGTCCTGAACGTCGCGGTAGAAGGGGTCGCCGGTGCCGCAGTCGATGCGGACCGCCACCCCGTCCAGGTCGGCCTGGTGGCCCACCACGGTGTATGCGTCGTACTCCCGCTCGTCCGAGAAGCCGCTGCGGGACGCTTCCGCCGGGTCGGTCCACAGCGCCGGGCTGGAGGCCACCACCACCGGCACCCGGGAGGTGCTGCCGGCGAGGTGCAGGGCGCCGTACCCCCCATGGACCAGCCGATCAGCCCGAAAGTCCCCGTCCGCACGCCCTGGTCGGCCAGCACCGGCAGCAGCTCGTCGACCACCATCGCGGAGGCGTCCTCCCCGTCGGGCCGCCGGTGCCAGTAGGAGGTGCCGCCGTCGACGGTGGCGATCGCGAACGGAGGTACGCCGCGACGCACCGCCGCAGCCAGGAAGCGGTCCAGCCCGAACCGCGGCCCCACCAGCGTGGCGTGGTCCTCGCCGAGCCCGTGGAGGGCGACGACGAGCGGCAGGGCGCCCCGCCCGGCCCGGCCGGGCGGCCGGAGCAGTGACCACCCGGTCTCGGCTCCAAGCCGGTGCTCGGACACGAACGAGCCGCTGACGACCGGACCGGGCGCGACGTCGGGGACCACCCCGGCCGGGCCGTTCAGCCCCAGGTGCGCCTGGACCCAGGGACGGCCGGGCAGCACCCCCTGCTCGACACCGACGGCGCCGGCCGCCGCGGCCGCGGTGACAGCCCCGGCGCCGACGATCAGGGCGCGGCGTCCCAGGCGTCGTTCGGTCACGGCGGTCAGTCTGCAGGGCACCTGTGGACAACCGGCGGCGGACGCGCCGAACGAGGATGGAATGACCCCATGGACCGGCTCATCCTGCCCCGTGCGCTGCTCGCCCTGCTCGTCGTGTCCGTGGTCGGCACCGCTGCGGTCGTGCTGGTCGGTCTGGCAGCCGGGCCCGAGGCCGCGCCCCGACCGGCGGCGGCGTCCGACGAGCGTGACCCGCTCGCCGCCCTGCACGCGTGGGACCGCCGCCGTGCCCGGGCGTGGGCGCGCGGGGACCTGGCGGCCCTGCGGCGGCTCTACGTGCCCGGCTCGCGAGCGGGCCGCCGCGACCTGGCGATGCTGGCCGCCTGGGACCGTCGCGGACTGCGTGTGCACGGAATGCGGATGCAGGTGCTCGCCGCCGACGTGCGCGCCCGGTCGTCACGACGCCTGGTGGTGGTCGTGACCGACCGGCTTGCCGACGCGGTCGCGGTCGGTCCGGGGACCCGGGTTCCCCTGCCTCGGGACGCAGCCTCGACGCGGACCGTCGTCCTGCGACGTCCGGACGGGATGGGGCGGTGGCGCGTGTCCGCCGTCCGGGAGCGGGGTCAGCCGGCCAGGTGACCCCAGGTGCCGGAGAGGTCGGTCCACGGCCCCACAGCGGCGACGCGCCCCTCGACGAGCACCACGACCCGGTCGGCCTGGGCGAGTGCTGCGCGCTTCGACGTGGCGCCCACGACGGTGGCCCCGCGCCGACGCAGCGCGGACCAGAGCTCGACCTCGGTCGCGGCGTCCAGGGCCGAGGAGACGTCGTCGGCCAGCAGCAGCTCGGCGTCGCAGGCGAGTCCGCGGGCCAGCGCGAGCCGCTGCACCTGGCCCCCGGAGAGCCGGACACCCCGGTGCCCGACGAGGGCCTCGGCGCCGCCGGCTGCCTCGACGTCGGGGGACAGCCGAGCGGTCTCCAGGGCAGGGCCCAGCGTCCGGTCGGCGTGCTCGAGCAGGACGTTGTCGACGAAGGTGCCCGAGAGCACCCGCGGCACCTGGGCGACGTGGGCGACCCGCCCGGGGCGCAGGAACGCCTGGGCGTCGGCGACGGGCTCGCCGTTCCAGCGGATCTCGCCGGTGCTGGCCACCAGACCGGCCATCGCCGAGAGGAGGCTGGACTTGCCGGACCCCACCTGGCCGAGCAGGAGCACGAGCTCGTCGGACTCGATGGTCAGGTCGACGTCGCTGATCCCGACCGTCCCGTCGTCGTGGACGGCCGCGACCCCGACGAGCTCCAGGCTGCGCAGCGGTTCCCGGGGGCCGGGCACCGGGGCCGGCGCCGAGCCCTGCACCAGGTCGACCCCCGGCGGCAGGTGCATCAGGTCACCGCCACCGGCGAGCCGGCTGGTGGTCTGCATCCACGCGCGGGTGCCGGGCGCCTCGGTGATGACGGAGCCGGCGACCCGACCGAACCAGTCGAACCCGTTGACCGCGGCTGCCACCAGCAGGGCGGTGGCGAGGCCCCAGCCACCGGCGACCAGCACCGCCCAGGCGGTCACCACGCCGCACTGGACCATCACGATCGGGACGCCGTCGAGCATGGCCTGGACCCGGTGCTCCCGGACCGCTGCATCCACCCGGCCACCGTCGACCTCGCGCAGGTGGGCGTGCACGCTGGGCGTCGAGGCGGCCAGCTTGACGGTCCGCACCGAGTCCAGCGCCGAGACCAGCGAGCGGCCGAACGCGGCCCGCGCCGCTGCGGACGCCGCCGCGGACCGGCCGGCAACCCGGCGGCCCAGCGAGGAGGCCAGCGACGACGCCAGCATGACCGCGAGGAGGACGCCGCCGGCGAGCAGGCTCTGGGCGGCGATCGCGGTGACCGCGACGATCAGGAGCCCGTTGATGAAGTCCACCCAGCGGTCGGCGTACCGCACCAGGCGGTCGGCGTCCATGGCGCGCGCGACGACCTCGCCCGGCGGGGTCCGCTCCAGCCGGTGCTGGGCCGTCTGTCCGAAGAGGACGGAGGTGCGGACCCGCAGCATCACCGAGATCCACCAGCGGGGATAGCGGCGGAACGCCTCGGCGAGCACCAGCGGCGAGACCAGCAGCGACGTCACGAGTGCGGCCGTGAGCGCGATCGGGGTGCGGCCGTCCTGGAGTGCGACGACGAGGTGTCCCCAGATCCAGCCGGTGAGCGCGCCGAAGGCACCGGAGAGTGCGGCGACCAGGAACAGGGCCATGCCGGCCAGCCCCCATCGCGGCTCGACCAGCAGCGCGGACAGGGTGGCCCTGGGCAGCCCGGGGACCTCGCGCAGCCGCGGGGGCTCGGGGGCCTGGCCGGTGCGCCGGGCGGTGCCGACCGCAGCGGTCGTGGCCGGGGCGTCCTCCGGCGGCGCCGACTCGTCCTCGGCGGCTGCGTCCAGCAGGCTGCGGAACGGGCCGGGCTCACCGGCCAGGCGGGTGCGAGGCCCGTGCTGGACGACGCGGCCGCCGTCGAGCACCGCGACCTGCTCGGCGCGCTCGGTCGTGGAGAGCCGGTGGGCCACCAGCAGGCCGGTGCGACCGGCGAGCAGGCGCTCCGCGGCGCGCACCACCTGGGCCTCGGTGACCGGATCCATGCGGGCCGTGGCCTCGTCGAGCACGACCACGCGCACGTCGCGGACGAGCAGCCGGGCGAAGGCGACCAGCTGCTCCTCACCGGAGGAGAGGCTGGTGCCGCCGGGGCCCAGCAGGGTGTCCAGCCCGTCGGGCAGGCCGGCCACCCAGGCCTCGAGGCCGAGCTCGGCGACGGCCTTCTCGACGTCGGCGCGGGGGACCGGGCGGAAGAGCGCGATGTTCTGCGCGAGGGTCCCGGCGAGGATCTCGGTGCGCTGCGTGACCACCCCGACGGCCGACCGCAACCGCTGCAGGTCGACGTCGAGGACGTCGACTCCGCCCAGCAGCACCGACCCCCGCTCGGGCTCGACGGCCCGGGAGAGCAACGAGGCCAGGGTCGACTTGCCGGACCCGGTGCGTCCGACCAGGGCGCAGGTGTGGCCCGCGGGCACGTGGAGGTCCACGTGCTGGAGCGCGAAGCGGCCCTCCTCGTAGGCGAAGTGCAGGTCGCGGAACCGGACGTCGAGCGAGCCGGCCGGCAGGTCGTCGCCGCCGGCCGCCTCGCGCTCGGCGCCGAGCATGCTGCGCAGGCGGAGCACGGCGCCGAAGCCCGCCTGGAGGTCGGGCAGGTGCCGGGCCAGCATGTCGACCTGGCCGACGAACATCGTGGTGACGAGGAAGAGCGTCACCAGGGAGGCGGTGTCGAGTCGACCCTCGACGACCAGCGCCACCCCGACCAGCGCCGTGGCGGCCAGCACGGCGTGCAGCAGCGTGCCGGTCCGGCGGCCGACCCTGCTCTCGAAGCCGAGCACGGTCGCGAACCTGGCGTGCACGACGGCCGCGAGGCGGGTGCAACGCCGGACCATGTGGCCCTGACCCAGGCTGGCGCGCAGGTCGTCGCGTCCCGCCACGCCCTCCTCCATGGCGGCCGCGTGGTCGGTCCACGCCGCCTCCTCCTCGACCTTGCGGGCCGAGATCTCGGGCAGCAGCGGGCGTACGACGGCCACGGCGGCCAGGCCGGCCAGCGGGAACAGCACGATCGCCGGCCACCACGTGATGCTCGCGATGATCCACAGCGGCCCGGAGGCCAGCAGGGTCCGGATCGCCTGCCAGGCGCTCTGCCGCAGCAGGGTGCCGACCTCGTGGTGTCGTCGTCGACGCGGTCCATCACCTCGCGACGGCCTGCGCGGAGAGGGCGGCGAGCGGCTGGTGCAGCGCCGCGTCGAGCAGGTCGGCGCGCAGCCGGCCCTCGGCACGGTCGACGACGCCCGCCCACATGGTGCGGGCCACGGTGTCGAGCAGGGCCGCCCCGACGACGCAGGCCGCCAGGAGCCAGACCAGGGTGCTCGTCGCGTGCTCCGCGAGCCGGCCCGCCACCAGCGAGCCCAACGAGGTGCCGACGGCGGCGACGGCGGAGCACGCGAGGGCCCAGACGGCCACGGGTGTGCGCAGCCGCCGCCAGTCGACGGTGCGGTCGGGCTCGGGCGGTGAGGGCCTGGTCTGGCCGAGTCGGCCCGGGTCGACCTGCGTGAGAGTCATCGGGGTCGACGCTACGTGGAGGCGCCGACGGTCGTCGCCCGATTTTCCCGTGGCCGCGGCCGCCGTGATCAGGCCAGGCCGGCCGCCAGGACAGCGGTGACGTCGTGGTCGCGGAACTCGTAGCCCGACCCGGTCAGCGCGGCGGGCCGGACGTTGAGCGAGCCCAGCAGCTCGGGCGCCATCTTCCCCGCGCCGAGCCGCAGGGCGGCCTTGGGCACGAACACCGCGGCCGGTCGGTGCACGGCGCGGGCGAGGGCCTTGGTGAACTCGGCGTTGGTCGGGGTCCGGGGACAGCACAGGTTGAACGGGCCGTCTGCCGTCGGGTGCTCGGCGAGGTGGGCAACGGCGCCGACCCAGTCGCGCAGCGAGATCATCGCCATGTACTGCCGCCCGTCGCCCAGGCGCGCCCCCAGCCCGAGCCGGAAGATCCGGCGCAGCTCCTTGAGCGGCTCGCTGCGCCTGTCCATCACCGGGGAGGTGCGCAGCACGCAGACCCGGGCACCGGCCTCGGCCGCCGGCCCGGTCGCCGCCTGCCACTCCCGGGTGACCTCGGTCAGCAAGGCGTGGCCGCGGCTGTCGGAGGCCTCGGTGAGGACCTCGTCGCCGTGGTCGCCGTACCAGGAGATGCCGTTGCCGGCGAGGAACGCCGGCCGGGAGCCGGACTCGGCGATCGCCCGGGCCAGCACCCTCGTGGTCGTCACCCGGCTCTCCCGGAGCTCGCGCGCCCACTTCTCCGAGTGGGGGTTGCCGGCGGTGGGGGTGCCCGCCAGGTTGACCACGACGTCGGCGCCCTCGACCACGTCGCGGTCGTAAGTGCCGGCGTACGGGTCCCAGGTCGACTCGCGCGGCGTGGTCGCTGGTCGGCGCACCAGCCGGGTCACCTCGTGGCCCCGCGCCGCCTGCAGCTCGTCGGTGAGGTTGCTCCCGAGGAAGCCGGACGCGCCGGCGATCACGATCCGCATGGCGACAGCCTGACAGGGCCTGCCAACAAGCCCGCGACAGGCGACCGACACGCCACACAACATGTGGTGCCGAAGATTCGGATCGACCACTGGATATGGTGCTCGGGCTGGTCCGGAGCGTCGCCTGCAGGGGGCGGTCCGGGGCAAGAGGGAACCCGGTGCGAGTCCGGGACTGCCCCGCAGCGGTGAGTGGGAACGAACGCCGTCAACAGCACTGGCGCCCTTCGGGGAGCTGGGAAGCGACGGTCAGTAGGGGGCGAGCTGTGCCCACGAGTCCGAAGACCTGCCAGCGCCCGCGCACGACCGTGCGCGGTACGTCGCGGACCTCGCGGGTGGGTCGCACGACAGCACGGCGCGCCCTCACGCGGGGTTCGGTGCCCGCGTCGTCGTCTCCTCCTCCCACGGGTCCCGGCATCCGGCGAGCTCGCGAGGAGAGAGCAGCACATGACCCAGATCCACACCCCACCCGGCGGTGCCGACACGAGCACCACCCGCGCCCCGATGGTGGTGCGCAAGCGCAACGGCGACACGGAGCCGGTCGACCTGAACAAGATCGTCCGGGCGGTCGAGCGCTGCGCCGACGGCCTGTCGCACGTCGAGCCGCTGACCGTCGCGACCCGCACGATCTCCGGGCTGTACGACGGCGCCACGACCGCGGAGCTCGACCGGCTGTCGATCCAGACGGCTGCGGAGCTGACCGCCAACGAGCCGGAGTACTCCCGACTGGCCGCCCGGCTGCTGGCGGCGTACGTCGAGAAGGAGGTCGCCGGCCAGCAGATCGCGTCGTTCAGCCAGTCGGTGCGGCTCGGCCGCCTCGAGGGGCTGATCGGTGACGCCACCGCGGGCTTCGTCGAGGCCAACGCGCGCAAGCTCGACCAGGCGATCGACAGCTCCCACGACCGGCGCTTCGAGTATTTCGGGCTGCGCACCGTCTACGACCGCTACCTGCTGCGCCACCCCGAGACCCGGCTGGTCGTCGAGACGCCGCAGTACTGGCTGATGCGGGTGGCCTGCGGGCTCGCCACCACGCCCGCCGAGGCGATCGAGCTCTACCGCCTGATGTCCTCCTTGGCCTACCTGCCGAGCTCGCCGACCCTGTTCAACTCCGGCACCCGCCACACCCAGATGTCGTCCTGCTACCTCGTCGACAGCCCGCGCGACGAGCTGGAGTCGATCTACGCGCGCTACGCGCAGGTGGCGGCACTGTCGAAGTTCGCCGGCGGCATCGGGATCTCGTTCTCGCGGGTCCGCTCGCGCGGCGCGCTGATCCGCGGCACCAACGGGCACTCCAACGGGATCGTGCCGTTCCTGCGCACGCTCGACGCCTCGGTGTCGGCGGTCAACCAGGCGGTCGGCGCAAGGGCGCGGCCTGCGTCTACCTCGAGCCGTGGCACCCCGACGTCGAGGAGTTCCTCGAGCTGCGCGACAACACCGGCGAGGACGCCGGCGCACCCACAACCTCAACCTGGCCAACTGGGTGCCCGACCTCTTCATGCGCCGGGTCGAGGCCGACGAGGAGTGGAGCCTGATCGACCCCGACGCCGTCCCCGAGCTGCCCGACCTGTGGGGCGAGGAGTTCGAGCGCGCCTACACGGCGGCGGAGGCCGCGGGTCGCGTCGTACGACGGGTGCGGGCGCGCGACCTGTACGCGCGGATGATGCGGACCCTGGCCCAGACCGGCAACGGCTGGATGACCTTCAAGGACGCCGCCAACCGCACCTGCAACCAGACCGCGGTGCCCGGCAACGTCGTACACCTCTCCAACCTGTGCACCGAGATCATCGAGGTCTCCAGCGACGCCGAGACGGCCGTGTGCAACCTCGGATCGGTCAGCCTGGCCATGCACGTGACTCCGGACGGCGTGGACTGGGACAAGCTCCGCGCGACCGTGAGGACGGCGGTGACCTACCTGGACCGGGTGATCGACATCAACTACTACCCGAGCCCGGAGTCGGCGGCGTCGAACCCGCGCTGGCGTCCGGTCGGGCTGGGCTGCATGGGCCTGCAGGACGTGTTCTTCGCGCTGGGGCTGCCGTTCGACTCCGAGGAGGCGCGCGAGCTGTCGACCCGGATCGCCGAGGAGATCTACCTCTCCGCACTCGAGCGCTCGCGGAGCTGGCCGCGCAGAGGGCGCGCACCCGGCGTACGCCGACACCCGGGCGGCCCGCGGGACCTCCAGCCCGACCTGTGGGGGGTGACACCACCCTGACCGACCGGTGGGACCGCCTGCGCGAGCAGGTCGCCGAGCACGGGCTGCGCAACTCGCTGCTGGTGGCCATCGCGCCGACGGCCACCATCGCCTCGATCGTGGGCTGCTACGAGTGCATCGAGCCGCAGGTCTCCAACCTCTTCAAGAGGGAGACGCTGTCGGGGGAGTTCCTCCAGGTCAACGCGGCGCTGGTCCGTGAGCTGCGTTCGCGCGGCCTGTGGACCACCGAGGTGCGCGAGCAGGTCAAGCGCCAGGAGGGGTCGGTGCAGGGGATCGCCGCGATCCCCGAGGACGTCCGGCACCTCTTCCGGACCGCGTGGGAGCTGCCGCAGCGGGCGCTGGTCGACATGGCGGCCGCGCGTCAGCCGTACATCGACCAGAGCCAGTCGCTGAACCTGTTCCTGCAGAGCCCGACCATCGGGAAGCTCAGCTCGATGTACCTCCACGCCTGGAAGGCCGGGCTGAAGACGACGTACTACCTGCGCTCGCGGCCCGCGACGCGCATCCAGCAGACCACCGTGGCGGCTGCCCGCGCCGCCGTGCCGGACGCCCTGTCGGACGCCCAGTCCGATTCGGGGGCGGTCGCCTGCTCCCTGGAGAACCCGAGACCTGTGAGGCCTGCGAATGACGACGACCACCGACACGAATGTGAAGAAGCTGCTGCTCGACCCGGGATGAACCTCACCCTGCGGCCGATGCGCTACCCGCACTTCTACGAGCGCTACCGCGACGCGATCAGAACACCTGGACCGTCGAGGAGGTCGACCTGCACACCGACCTCAAGGACCTCGCGAAGCTGTCCGCGGCCGAGCGGCACCTTGTCTCGCGGCTGGTGGCCTTCTTCGCCACCGGCGACACGATCGTGGCCAACAACCTGGTGCTGAACCTCTACCAGCACGTGAACTCGCCCGAGGGCCGGCTCTACCTCTCCCGGCAGCTGTTCGAGGAAGCGGTTGCACGTCCAGTTCTACCTGACCCTGCTCGACACCTACGTGCCCGACGAGAAGGAGCGGCACGAGGCGTTCGCGGCCGTCGACAACATCCCTTCGATCAAGCACAAGGCGGACTTCTGCTTCCGCTGGATCGACGAGCTGTTCGACGTACGCCGTCTGGAGACCCGCGAGGACCGGCGCAGCTTCCTGCTCAACCTGATCTGCTTCGCCGCCTGCATCGAGGGGCTCTTCTTCTACGGTGCGTTCGCCTACGTCTACTTCCTGCGCTCGCGGGGCCTGCTCAACGGGCTCGCGTCGGGACGAACTGGGTCTTCCGCGACGAGTCGATGCACATGGCCTTCGCCTTCGACGTGGTCGACACGGTCCGCGCGGAGGAACCCGACCCTTCGACGACGAGCTCGCGGCGCGGGTGCGGGAGATGGTCATGGAGGCCGTCGACGCCGAGGCGCAGTTCGCCGAGGACCTGCTCGGCCAGGGCGTGGCCGGCCTGTCCACGACCGACATGCGCTCCTACCTCGAGTACGTCGCCGACCAGCGGATGGAGCGCCTCGACCTGCCCAGGATCTACGGCTCGAAGAACCCGCTGCTGTTCATGGAGCTCCAGGACGTCCAGGAGCTCTCGAACTTCTTCGAGCGCCGGGTCTCGGCCTACCAGGTCGGCGTGAGCGGCTCGGTGTCGTTCGACGACGACTTCTGAGCCGAGTCGGCGCTCGTTGACGCCAGAAGCACCCGAGTCGGCGCGCGTTGACGCCAGAAGTACGCCGAGTCGGCGCTCGTTGACGCCCAGACGTGTCAACCTGCGCCCACTCGGCGGGGGTCGCGTGGCGCAAACGCAGGGACGCCCCCGACGAGCAAGCTCGTCGGGGCGTCCTTTGGGTGCTCAGACCTCGAACTGGCCGGACTCGAGGCGCTGCTTGACGTCCTTGAGGAACCGGCCCGCGTCCGCGCCGTCGACCAGCTGGTGGTCGTAGGACAGCGACAGGTAGACCATGTAGCGGACCGCGATCGTCTCGCCGAGGTTCGGGTCGTCGATGACCACCGGACGCTTGACGACCGCGCCGGGGCCGAGAATGGCGACCTGTGGCTTGTTGATGATCGGGGTGTCGAACAGTGCGCCGAAGCTGCCGAGGTTGGTGATCGTGAAGGTGCCGCCGGAGAGCTCGTCGGGCCCGATCTTGTTGTTGCGGGTCCGCTCGGCGACGTCGGCGATCTTCTTGGCCAGGCCGGCGATCGAGAGGTCGCCCGCCTCCTTGACCACCGGGTGAGCAGGCCCTTCTCGGTGTCCACCGCGAACGCGACGTTCTCGCGGTCGTAGTAGGTCACCTCGCCGGCCTCGGTGTCGATCGCGGCGTTCAGCTTCGGGTGGACCTTGAGCGCGTCGATCGCCGCCTTGGCGAAGAACGGCAGGTAGGTCAGCTTCACGCCCTCACGGGCGAGGAAGTCGGCCTTCGCGCTCTCACGCAGCCGCGCGATGTTGGTGACGTCGACCTCCATGACCTGGGTCAGCTGGGCCGAGGTCTGGAGCGAGTCGACCATCCGGGTCGCGATGATCTTGCGCAGCCGCGACATCTTCTCGGTCTTGCCACGCAGCGGCGACGGGGTCGTCGACGCAGCGGCCGGCGCGGAGGAAGCGGCAGCCGGAGCCTGCGGAGCGGCGGCCGGCGCGGGCGCCGGAGCCTCCTTGGCCTTGGCGGCGTCGAGCACGTCCTGCTTGCGGATCCGGCCACCGACACCGGTGCCGGTCACGGTCGCGAGGTCCACGTCGTGCTGGGTCGCCAGCTTGCGCACCAGCGGGGTGACGTACGACGACGCGTCGCCGCTGTCGGACGGCTGGGTGCTGGGCGTGCTCGGGGCCTGGGCCTGCTGGGCCGCGGGCTTCTCCTGCTCCGGCTCGGGCTCCTTCGCCGGCTCGGGCTCGGCAGGCTTCTCCTCCTTGGCCGGCTCGGGCTCGGGCTCGGGCTCGGGCTCGGCGGGCTTCTCCTCCTCGGCCGGCTCCGGGCCTTTCCTCCTGCTTGGCCGGGGCGGCGTCGCCGGAACCGATCACGGCCAGCTCGGCGCCGACCTCGACCGTCTCGTCCTCCTCGACCTTGATCTCCAGCAGCGTGCCGGCGACGGGGGAGGGGATCTCGGTGTCGACCTTGTCGGTGGAGACCTCGAGCAGCGGCTCGTCGACCGCGACCTCGTCGCCGACCGACTTCAGCCAGCGGGTGACGGTGCCCTCGGTGACCGACTCGCCCAGGGCGGGCAGCGTCACCGAGGTGCCGGAGCCTCCGGGGGCTTGGTCTCGGCGACCGGCTTCTCGGCCTCCTCACCGGCCGGGGCAGGCTCCTCAGCGGCGGCCGGCTCCTCGGCCTGGGCCTCCTCGGCCTGGTCCTCGGTGGCCTGGTCCTCGGCGGCTCTTCCGACTCCTCCGCAGACGACTCGGCACCGCCGCCGTCGCCGGCGGACTCGCCCTCGTCACCGATCAGCGCCAGCACGGCGCCGACCTCGACGGTGTCGTCCTCCTGGGCCTTGATCTCGAGCAGCGTGCCCGCGATCGGCGAGGGGATCTCGGTGTCGACCTTGTCGGTGGAGACCTCGAGCAGCGGCTCGTCGACCGCGATCGTGTCGCCGACCTCCTTCAGCCAGCGGGTGACGGTGCCTTCGGTGACGGACTCGCCGAGTGCCGGCAGATTGACTTCGGTAGCCATGGAGTTCCTTCGCTCGCGTCGCTTCGTGTGGAGTCTGTGGTGGGTTCGGTCAGGAGTGGGCGTGCAGTGGCTTGCCGGCCAGGGCCAGGTGGGCCTCGCCGAGTGCTTCGTTCTGGGGGGGTGGGCGGACCAGCGGCGCCACGTCCTCGGCGTGCCCCTCCCAGTTGTAGATCAGCTGGGCCTCGCCGATGAGCTCGCCGACCCGGTCGCCGACGAGGTGGATGCCGACGACCGGCCCCTCCTTCTGGCGGACCAGCTTGACGAAGCCCTGGGTCTTGAGGATCTGGCTCTTGCCGTTGCCGCTCAGGTCGTAGGTGACCGTCTCGATCCCGTCGGCGCCGTACGTCTCGGCCGCCTTGGACTCGTTCAGGCCCACGGAGGCGATCTCCGGGTGGGAGTAGGTGACGCGCGGGATGCCCGCCTCGTCGATCGGCTGGGGTTCGAGACCGGCGATGTCCTCGGCCACGAAGATGCCCTGCTGGAAGCCGCGGTGGGCCAGCTGGAGCCCGGGCACGATGTCCCCGACCGCGTAGACGCCGTCGAGGTTGGTGCGGCACCGCTCGTCGGCGAGCACGAAGCCACGGTCCATGGCGACGCCCTGCTCGTCGTACCCCAGGCCCTCGGTGACCGGGCCACGCCCGACCGCGACCAGCAGCAGCTCGGCCTCGATGACGCTCTGCTCACCATTGGCGCCCTCGACGAAGACGGCGACGCCGGTGTCGGTGTGCTTGACGCTCTGGAAGGGCGTGCCGGTGCGGAAGTCGATCTTGCGCTTGCGGAAGGCCCTCTCGAGCACCTTGGACGAGGCCTCGTCCTCGGCGGCGACGAGGCGGGGGAGCGCCTCGATGATGGTGACGTCGGCGCCGAAGCTCTTCCAGACGCTGGCGAACTCGCAGCCGATGACGCCGCCGCCCAGCACGATCACCGACGACGGGACGCGCTCGAGCCGCAGCGCGTGCTCGGAGGTCAGGACCCGCTCGCCGTCGACCTCGAGGCCGGGCAGCGAGCGCGAGTAGGAGCCGGACGCGAGGACGACGTTCTTGCCGGTGTACGTCGCGTCGCCCACGGTGACCTGCTTGGGGCCGGTCAGACGACCGCTGCCCTCGATCACGGTGATGCCGCGCGACTTGATCAGCCCGCTGAGCCCCTTGAAGAGCCGCGACACGACGCCGTCCTTGTAGGAGTTGACGCCCGCCATGTCGATGCCCTCGAGGGTGGCGCGGACCCCGAACTGCTCGGACTCGCGGGTGGAGTCGGCGACCTCCGCCGCGTGCAGCAGCGCCTTGGTCGGGATGCACCCGACGTGCAGGCAGGTGCCACCGAGATTGCCCTTCTCGACCAGGCCGACCGTCAGCCCGAGCTGGGCTGCACGCAGGGCACAGGCGTAGCCGCCGGAGCCTGCGCCGAGGATGAGTACGTCGAATTCGGCGTCGGCCACGCTGGTCCTTCCGAGAAGTTTCGGGGTGGATGTCGGGCCCATCTTTGCACTTCTGTCCATCGTGTCCACACCGGCCTTGACGACTGGCGAGTAGCTGACGAGGCACAATCGGAGGCATGGGTTTGTTCGACCGATTCCGACGCGGGCCACGCACACGCATGAGCCGTCCCTCTCGTGACACCGCACGCACGGGCTCGACCCGGGTGCGCGCCGCGGACCGCGCCGACGAGCAGCACCTGCACGAGTGGGTCGGCGCCCGCCACGGCGTCGAGGGCTTCGTCGAGCCCCGCACCGCGGTCAGCGACGTCACGCTGCTGCTGGTCGCCCACGACGGCGAGTGGACCCGGCGCCGCGTGCCGTCCATCGACTGGGCGCACAAGTTCTGCAACAGCCACCAGGTGCCGTCGTACGACGCGGCCGTCGTGGGCATCCCGCAACGGATGCGCGACTACAACCGGCGCCGCAAGCTGCAGGGCGGCGCCTGAGGCTGCCTAGCGCGGGCCCTGGGCCACGCCGTTGCGCAACGCAGGCCGGGCCATCGCGAAGTAGAGGATCGCCCCCAGCACGCCGAGGAGCGCGATCAACAGGACCCAGAGAAGCTTGCTCTGGCCGGCCGCGGCCCACTGCCCGTCAGGCTTCTGGAGCGCGTCGATGAGAGCCCAGACCCAGACGAGGAACAGCACGAGGCCGACGAGCCCGAAGGCCAGCACGGGGCCCATGGGGAGGAAGTTGGTGGCCTCGACAGCTGTCTGGGTGATCGACATCGTCCGTCCTTCGCTAGGAGCCGGCCCGAAAGTAGCACCGGCGGTGGTCACCTCCGTGGGCATTCGCCAGAACTACGTGGGACGGGCAAGCTGCAGGTGCAACCGGCGCAGCAAGCCGCAGGGCGGCATCCGAGGCGCCAGCGGCGTCACGGTCGCTCGGCGACCACGAACAGCCGGTCGTCAGTCCTCCGGCCGACCCCTGCACCGATTTCGACGTGGTCGAAGCCATGTGCGGTGAGGTGGTCCGTGAGCTCGGCTCGTGTCCACGGGCGCATCTCGAACGTGTACGCGTGGGACGTCGAGAGCCCGTCCGGGCCGGTGAGCTCGTAGCCCTCTTCGACGAGGATGCGCCCCTCCGCCCACACTGGTGAAGACGAGTGACTTCCCATCACCCAGGGATGCCGTGATTCGTCGCGTCCGGCCGTCCGCCCGCAGGGCCGAGGCCGCCGCCTCCCTGACGTCCAGGAACAGGAGGCCCCCTCGATCGCACAGGGCCGCGAACGCACCGAAGGCAGCGTCGCGCTCCTCGTCGAGGACCAGGTCGTTCAGCACCCCACGACTCATGACGGCGTCGAAGGTGGTGTCGATCGCCGGCGAACAGAGGTCCGCCTGCCAGGAGTCCGCGTCCGGGCACCGGCGCCGCGCGATCTCCAGCAGCCTGGTCGACGCATCCAGCAGCGCGACGCGGTGACCGTACGTGGCGAGGCCCTGGGCGTGGCGGCCGGTGCCGCAGCCCGCGTCCAGCACCCGAGCCTTCTGGAGACCCGCCCCGCGGAGTCGGTGGTGGACCGCCTCAACCCACGGTTCGACCGGTCCGTGATCAGGGCGTCGTACGCGTCAGCGTGACGGTCGTAGAACGGCCGTTCCGTGCTCACCAGCGACGACCTCGAGGTCACTGGCGCAGTGTCGCACGCGCCTGACGCCAGCACTCTCGAGCTCGGTCCGGTCCAATCGATGTGCCGCCCGGAGCATGCCGGTGGCCCGGCAGTCCGGGGGGCTGCCGGGTTCTGGCGTTTGCGGGGTGAGGCTCAGTTGGTGGGGAGCTCGAGGGTGCCGTGGGGTGTGACCAGGTAGGCGGCCGTGGGGTCCGTGCCATTCGTAGGTGCTGTCGGGTCGGCGTCGGTAGCGCCATCGTCGGCTGGTCTTGGCGCGGTGATGTCGCCGGCACAAGGGGGCAGGTTCTCGGGTGGGTTTGGCCGGGTGGTCCGCCCTCGTCGATGGGGATGTAGGGGTCGATGTGGTCGAGGTCGGCGGTTCGGGCGTCGTGGTGGCACCAGGGGAAGACGCAGTGGCCGTCGCGGAGGATGACCAGCTCGCGCATCCACGCGGGTGGTTCGTGCCCGTCGACCGCGTCGCCGCGGCCGAGGTCGAGGACCGGCTGGACGGTGACCTGGGAGTGGCCGACCCACTCTTGATCCGGGTGATGGTCGCGGCGCCGAGCCGCTCGACCGTGCCCGCGCGCCAGGTCGCTGGGAGGTGCCGTGGGTGGCGAGGTCGGCCAGGTTCAGGTGGAGGTAGAACCGGGTCTTCGGCGTCCGCGGCGCGTCGGGACTCTGCCCGGGCTTGTCGTCGGAGCCGAGCAGGTGGTGAGGTCGAGCTGGGCCTGCTGGGAGGCGATCACGCCCAGCGCCTTGGCCTTGCGGACCTCCAGCTCGTCGGTGTCCCCGAGCGCCTTGAGCTGGGCGGCTGGTCGCAGACGAGGTCGTGGAAGGCGGTGAGGTCGAGGGTGTCGCCGGTGATGTCGAGCCAGGAGGTGCCGGCGTACTCGCGGGGCGGGGTGGCGCAGGTGACGTGCCAGGACTGCTTCCCGGTCTTCTCGCGTTCGAGCAGCTCGGGGTGAACTTGGCGATCGCGTGGGCGACGGCGGTCTCGATCGCCGCGCAGAGCAGAGGGCACTGTCGGCGAGCTGCGCGTACGTACTCCGCGGCGTCGCGGGAGAGGCGGTGGGTGGCCTGGGCGACGTGCGGGCCTTGTACGGCTCCACCCCAGCGCTCCACCAGTCGCCAGATGCGGGGAGCCGGTGCTGCAGGTCGAGGGCGTCGGCGATCAGCTTCATCCCCGTCTCAGTGGCCACCCCCAGCACGGCCGCGAGCGGCTCGGGGCGAACGCCGAGACCGCCGGGTGCCGTCCCACCCAGCGATTCGTCCCCGTCCAGGTCACCGCCCAGGAGCATGGCGCCGCCCCAGGTGGCGGTGCCGGTGTCCGCGGTGGCGGGGTGGAGCACGCACCACTGGGCGGCGGCCCGGAGCTTGTCCCGTTCGGCGATCCGGGCGTCGAGCTTGCGCTGGTCGAGGAATGCGAGCAGGGCGGTCGCGTCGAGGTCGGCGACCTCGACGGACTCTCCTGCATGCACCGGTTTCGAACATGTGTCCATCGATCGCATAGACCACCGACAGTCAGGTGCCGGAACCGGGCCGGTCCGGGGGTTCTGGGGACGAGCGAAGGTAAAGCTTTCGCGTGGGCCGATCTTCGGGTCGTCGCCCTGCCTGGGCTGCGGGGGTTTCGAGGCTCGCTGGCGCTCGCACCTCAACCACCGGCGCCACTCGGCCAACGGCAGCCGTAGGCCGGGATGCGGCCGCAACCCGCGGCGTACTGCTCCGCATAGCTGCCGTCACCGCAACCACCCACGCGCCGCGAGCCGCCGGCGGCGAGGTCTCGACACGCTCGCTGGCGCTCGCTACTCGACCTGCGACATCCTGGCGTCCTGCCTTCGCCGCGGGGGTTTCGAGGCTCGCTGGCGCTCGCACCTCAACCACCGGCGCTGCTCGACCGGCGGAATCCGAGCGAGAGGCTTCAGTCGGCGAGCGTCCTCGCGTAGTCCACGAGGGTCGCGACGGCGACGCCGGTGCCTCCGGCGGTGGTGTGTCCCCAGGCGCTGCCGGAGTTGAACGACGGGCCGGCGATGTCGAGGTGGGCCCAGGGGATGCCGGCGGTGAACTCGCGCAGGAACGCCGCGGCGAACAGGCCTCCGCCCCAGCGGACCCAGTCGTGCTGCGCGAGGTCGGCGATCTTGCTGCTCGTGATCCGGTCCTGCATGGCCTCGGGGATCGGCATGGGCCACATGGCCTCGCGGCGGACTCCGCGGCGGCCAGGACCTGGTCGACGATCTCGTCGGTGCCGAGCACGCCGGCCACCCGGTCGCCGAGGGCGACGACCATGTGTCCGGTCAGCGTGGCGACGTCGAGGATGACGTCGGGCGACTGCTCGGTCGCGCGGACCAGGGCGTCGGCGAGCACGAGACGGCCCTCGGCGTCGGTGTTGAGGACCTCGACGGTCTTGCCGCCGTACATCGTCAGGACGTCACCGGGCCGCGTCGACGAGCCCGACACCATGTTCTCCGCCATCGGCGCGTAGGTGGTGACCCGGATCGGGAGGCCGAGCTCGGCGATCGCGAAGGTGGCCTGCACGACGGCCGCTGCGCCGGCCATGTCGGACTTCATCTCGCCCATGCTCTGGGCCGGCTTGATGGTCAGGCCGCCGGAGTCGAAGGTGATGCCCTTGCCGACCAGGGCGAGGTGGGCCTTGGCGTCCTTGGGCGCGTAGGTCAGCTCCACGAGACGCGGCGGAGCGGACGAGCCGACACCCACACCGAGGATGCCGCCACAGCCGAGCTCGGCGAGCTCCTTCTCGTCGAGGACGCGGATGCCCACCTTCGGGGCGCCGCGGCCCTTGGTCAGCTGCTTGGTGGCCTCCGCAACCGCGTCGGCGAACTTCGGGGGCGTCAGGTCGCCGGGCGGCGTGTTGACCCAGTCGCGGGTGCCGGCGACGGCGCGGACCACGACGCGGGCCTCCTCGAACGCCGTGACGGTCTCCTTCTTGCGCGCCGACGCGGTGAGGAGGACGACGTCGGCGGCGGCGGTGTCCTCCTTCTTCGAGTCGTGCTTGTACGCCGTGAAGGTGTAGGCGCCCAGCTCGTAGCCCTCCGTCACCGCACGCACCAGCTCCGGGGTGTCCGCGGGGAGCGCCACGGCGACGGTGGCCGCGTTGGTGACAGCCCGAGCCGCGACTCCGGCGGCACGACGCACCGCCGTGGCGTCCACCTTCTTCCCGAGGCCGACGAGCACCAGCAGGGGCGAGGTGATGGTGCCGGCCGTCGGCACCTTGACGACCTCGCCGGCCTTGCCGGTGACACCCAGGGTGGCGAGCAGGGGACTCAGCTTGCGGCCGTAGGCCTTGGCGACGTCCTCCCCGCCGGGCGCGATGGAGGCGCCCTTGCTGTCCTGGACCACGCCGACGACGACGGCGTCGGTGCGGGTCTTGGCCGGGCTGGCGCTGCGAAGGGTGTACGACGTCACCGGGGCAGGATAACCAGCCACCCGGGCGGCCCACCCCGCTGCGGTAGGTTCGCGTCCATGTCCGACCAGCCGGCCGCCCCCTCCGACCTGTTGACCTCCCCGCTGCACGAGCGCCACGTCGCCCTCGGGGCGAAGTTCGCGGAGTTCGGTGGCTGGTCCATGCCGCTGGAGTACCCCTCCGGCGTGGTCAAGGAGCACACGGCCGTCCGCGAGTCGGTCGGCATCTTCGACGTGAGCCACCTCGGCAAGGCGCTGGTGAGTGGCCCCGGTGCCGCGGCGTACGTCAACGCGACGCTGACCAACGACCTGGGCCGGATCGCTCCGGGCAAGGCGCAGTACACGCTGTGCTGCGACGACGAGACCGGCGGCATCGTCGACGACCTCATCGTCTACCTCCATGACGACGAGCGGGTGCTGCTGGTGCCCAACGCCGCCAACACCGCGGAGGTCGTACGCCGCCTCGCGGCCGAGGCCCCTGAGGGCGTCACGGTGACCGACCAGCACCGCGACCACGCGGTCCTGGCCGTGCAGGGCACGAAGTCCGACGAGGTGCTGGACGCGATCGGGCTGCCCACCGGCCACGACTACATGTCCTTCGAGGAGACCCAGTTCCACGGGTCCACCGTTGTGGTCTGCCGCACCGGCTACACCGGCGAGCGCGGCTACGAGCTGATCGCCCCCAACGACGTGGCCGTCCCGCTGTGGGACGCGCTGATGGCGGCGGGCGAGCAGTACGGCATCCTCGCGTGTGGCCTCGGGGCCCGCGACACGCTGCGCACCGAGATGGGCTACCCGCTGCACGGGCAGGACATCAGCCTGGACGTGACCCCCAACCAGGCCCGGCTCGGCTGGGCCGTCGGCTGGTCCAAGCCGCAGTTCTGGGGCCGCGACGTCCTGCTGGCCGAGAAGGAGCGCGGCCCCGAGCGGGTGCTGCGCGGACTGGTCGCCGTCGGCCGTGGCATCCCGCGCCCGGGCATGAGCGTCTCGCTGACGCCGGACGTGCTGCTGGGTGAGATCACCTCCGGCACCTTCTCCCCGACCCTGCGCAAGGGCATCGGGCTGGCGCTGGTGCCGTCGTTCGTCAACCCCGAGGCCGAGGTGGGCGTCGACGTCCGCGGCCGCCGGGAGATCTTCCAGCTCGTGAAGCCCCCCTTCGTCGACCCGTCGGTACGAGAGGCGTGACCCACCGGTGAACCTGCCCGACCAGCCCCCGACCTTCCGTCAGCCCAGCGCCGCCGAGCGGCCCTGGTGGTGGCGACTCGAGAACTCCGCCGGCGCCGAGATCACCGTCGGCGAGGAGTACGCCGACCAGAGGTTCGCCAGCCAGGCCGACGCCGAGTCGTGGGTGGGGGAGTACTGGTCGGACCTGGCCGCGGAGGGCGTCGACGCGGTCACGCTGTTCGAGCACGAGCGGCAGGTCTACGGACCCATGTCGCTGCACGCCTGACCTGACTTGCACGTCGTCGCCCGGGCAACCGCCCGGACGTCCTGAGAGGTCTGGTCCACCCGGCCCGCGCGCCGGAGGATGGACCCATGCACCACGACCGCGACTTCGCCGCCTACATGGTGGCGCGCTGGCCGGCGCTGGTGCGCACCTTGGTGCTCCTCGGCTGCGGGCAGCCGCACGCCGAGGAGGTCGTGCAACGGAGCCTGTCGCGCTGCTACCTGGACTGGCGTCGGGTCCGGGAGTCCGACGACATCGACGTGCAGGTCTACCGATCGGTCCTCGACACGCTGGCGCGGGACTCCCGTGACAGGGCGGACATGACGGACACGGCCGACGACGGCCCGGAGCCGGACCGGACCGAACGCCGAGCTGGTCCGAGACGCCCTGCTCGAGGCCCTCGACGGGCTGGACGACCAGCGCCGGCGCGTGGTCGTGCTCCGCTACGCCGCCGGCCTCGACGAACGGCAGGTGGGCGACCTCCTCGAGCTCCAGGTCGAGGTCGTGGAGGTGACGCTGGCCGACGCCCTCGAGCGGCTCGACATGCCCGCCGTGTGGGGGGCCTCGCGATGAGCGCGACCCATGAACCTGCGGGCACGCAGCTTGCCGAGGAGGTCTTCCGGATGGCGGCCACAGCGGTCGACGTGCCCCCTGCGCCCGTCGAGGGGGTCGTCGCCGCGGCAAGGGCGCGCCGGCGACGCCGTCGCAGCGTGGTGGCGCTGGCGGTCGCGGCCTCGCTGGCCCTGGTCGGGGTCGGGACGTGGCTGGGAACCCGGCCCGCGCCGGCGCCCGAGCAGGAGCCGCAGCCCCGGGTGGTCGAGGCCGACAACCCGGCCGACGTGGCGTGGTGGGCCAACAACGTCCTGCACCTCGAGCACGTGGCCGTCGAGCTGCCCGGAGTCGAGGACCTGGTGCCGCTGGGATCCGGCGCCGTGGTCGGAGACGAGCGGGGCGGCGTGGTCCTGATCGAGGGCGACGGCCACCTCGTCACGATCGGGCACAAGGTCGCCGGCGCGCCGCTCGCCGCCTCCGGCAAGCCCGGCTGGGTGGCCTGGGTGGACCCCCGCGACCACGCCCCGCGGCTCGTCGTCTACGACGTGGCCGACCGTCGCGTCCAGGGCGTCCTGGACCTTCCCTACAGCGGGCAGCGCCGGCTCGACCACGGCAGCTACCCCATCGCCATCGACGGCGGTCGCGTCTACTACGCCTCCTTGGGCGGCGACTACGTGTGGACGCCCTCCGGCGCGCAGCCCGAGCGCATCGACGACGAGGGCCTCCTCGACGTCGCAGCCGGGACCCGCGTGGGAGCCGTGCGGGCGAGGCACATCGGCATCACCCAGCCGTTCTTCAGCGTCTCCTACGTCCGGGACGGGACGGACGCCCAGCTCTCGCCCGACGGGCTGCAGGTGCTGACCCGGACCACGAGCGCCCGGGTCTCGGGCCCGTTCGGCCCGGTGGCCATCTACGACGCGCGTTCCGGCGAGCGGCTGTGGACCGGCCTCCGCCGCGGTGACGTCGCCGTGGCGGCCACCTTCGGGCCGGGAGACGCGGTCACCTACGTGGTCGCCCACCGGGCTCACGAGCCCCAGGCGGTGGAGTTCGAGCGAATGGCGCTCACGGGGCCCTACGAGCTGCGGACCTGCCAGATCGAGGCGCAGAGCTGCACCTCGGTGACGACGTTCCCCCACACCGGGTCGCTCCCCGTCCTGCCCAGCTGAGCACCACTAGCCTGTGGCCCATGCGCCGCTTCAGCCAGGTCGACGTGTTCTCCGCCGAGCCGCTCCTCGGCAACCCCGTCGGGTCGTGCACGACGCCGACGGGATCACCGACGAGGAGATGGCGGCGTTCGCCCGCTGGACCAACCTCTCCGAGACGACGTTCCTGCTACCCCCCACCGAGCCCGGTGCGGACTACCGGCTCCGGATCTGGACCCCCGGCGGCGAGCTGCCCTTCGCGGGACACCCGACCCTGGGCTCCTGCCACGCCTGGCTTGAGGCCGGAGGCGTGCCGTCGCGCGACGACGTCGTGGTCCAGGAGTGCGGCGCCGGGCTGGTGACGATCCGCCGCGGCCGAGGTGCCGACGACCGGCCGGCGTTCGCGGCGCCGCCGCTGCTGCGGTCGGGGCCGGTCGACGAGGCCGACCTGGCCCGGATCGCGACCGCCCTCGGTCTCGACCGGTCGGACCTCCTCGAGTCCGCCTGGATCGACAACGGCCCCGGCTGGGTGGGCGTCCTGCTGAAGGACGCCGAGGCGGTGCTGGCGGTCGAGCCCGACTGGGCGGCCTTCGGTGGCCTCAAGGTCGGCGTGGTGGGGGAGTACGCCCACGGTGACCTCGCCGTCGAGGTGCGGGCGTTCTGCCCCGGGTACGGCATGCCCGAGGACCCGGTCACCGGGTCGCTCAACGCGGGCATCGGCCAGTGGCTCGGCGGCGGTCGCCTCCCCGCGGCGTACGTCGCGAGCCAGGGAACCGTCCTGCAGCGCGCGGGCCGGGTGCACGTCAGCGTGGAGGACGGCGAGGTGTGGGTCGGTGGCGACGCGCTGACCACGGTCACCGGCGAGGTCGCGCTCTAGCTTCCCCGGAGCGGTCGCCCCCGGCGGTAGTCTCGGCGTCGTGCAGGCCTACCTCGATCTCCTCCAGCGAGTGCTCGACGACGGCGTGGAGAAGGGCGACCGGACCGGCACCGGGACGCGAAGCGTCTTCGGTCACCAGCTGCGCTTCGACCTCGCCGCGGGCTTCCCGCTGGTCACGACGAAGAAGATCCACACCCGGTCGGTCTTCGCCGAGCTGCTGTGGTTCCTCCGCGGCGACACCAACGTCAAGTGGCTGCAGGACCGCGGCGTCACGATCTGGGACGAGTGGGCCGACGCCGACGGCGACCTCGGGCCGGTCTACGGCTACCAGTGGCGCAGCTGGCCCACCCCCGACGGCCGTCACGTCGACCAGATCGCCCAGGTCGTCGACCAGATCCGTCGCGACCCCGACTCGCGCCGCCACATCGTCTCGGCGTGGAACGTCGCCGACATCCCGCAGATGGCCCTCGCGCCCTGCCACACGATGTTCCAGTTCTACGTCGCCCCCTCGGCGACCGGGCCCGGTCGGCTGAGCTGCCAGCTCTACCAGCGCAGCGCCGACATCTTCCTCGGCGTGCCGTTCAACATCGCCTCCTACGCGCTGCTCACGCACATGGTCGCCCAGGTGACCGGCCTGGAGGTCGGGGACTTCGTGCACACCCTCGGCGACGCGCACCTCTACCTCAACCACCTCGACCAGGCCCGCCTCCAGCTGACTCGCGAGCCGCGCCCGCTGCCGCGGCTCGTGCTCGACCCGTCGGTCACCGCGCTCGACGAGTTCGACCTCGAGCACATCGCGATCGAGGGCTACGACCCGCACCCGGGGATCAAGGCTCCCATCGCGGTATGAGCACCCCCTCCGGCAAGCGGGTCGTCCTCGTCGCGGCCGTGGCCGAGAACGGCGTGATCGGCAATGGCCCCGACATCCCGTGGCGGATCCCGGGGAGCAGGCCGAGTTCAAGCGGCTCACCCTCGGCCACACGCTGGTGATGGGGCGCACGACGTACGAGTCCATCGGCCGGCCGCTGCCGGGGCGCACCACCATCGTCCTCACCCGGGACCCCTCGTGGCAGGCCGACGGCGTCCTCGTGGCGCACGACGTCGAGGAGGCCCTGGCCCGGGCCGAGGACCTGTCCGGCGACGTGATGGTCGCCGGCGGCGCCCAGGTCTACGCCGCCGCGATGCCGTACGCCGACGAGCAGGTCATCACCGAGGTGCACCGCGACCCGAGGGCGGACGTGCCTACCCCGAGTTCGAGCCCAGCGAGTGGACCGAGGCCCGCCGCGAGCCCGGCGACGACTACGACCGGGTCTGGTGGAAGCGGCGCCAGGAGTTCTGAGCCGGCCCGCTGCCCGACCTCTCAGGCCTCGACCACGTGCGGCTTCTCGCCGAGCAGGTCGTGCCGCGCGTCCGGGACGACCGTCGGAGGCGGCGGGGGAGCCTGGTCCGCCGCGGCCAGCGTCTCGCGCCGCAGGAAGGCCCCGAGGTCGCCGATCGTGCTCATCAGCGGCGCGGGGAAGACCACGGTGGTGTTCTTGTCGACGCCGATCTCGATGAGGCTCTGCAGGTTGCGCAGCTGGAGTGCCAGCGGGTGCGCCATCATCGTGTCCGAGGCCTCGCCCAGCGCGGCGGCCGCGGAGGCCTCGCCCTCGGCGGCGATGATCTTGGCCCGCTTCTCCCGCTCCGCCTCGGCCTGCCGAGCCATCGCCCGCTTCATGCTGTCGGGCAGCTGGATGTCCTTGAGCTCGACGAGGGTCACCACGACGCCCCAGTCCGCCGTCGTGACGTCGAGGATCTCGCGGATGTTCACGTTGATCGCGTCGGTCTCCGACAGGATCTCGTCGAGGGCGTGCTGGCCGACGACGTTGCGCAGCGTGGTCTGGGCGATCTGGTTGATGGCGGCCGAGACGTTCTCGATCGCCACGACCGACTTCACGGCGTCGACGACCCGGTAGTAGGCGACCGCAGCGACGTCGATGCTCACGTTGTCCCGGGTGATGATGCCCTGGGACTGGATCGGCATCGTGACGATCCGCAGGGACACCCGCTGCAGGACGTCGACGACCGGGATGATGAAGTGCAGCCCCGGCTCGCGGACCCCCCGCACCCGGCCCAGCCGGAAGAGCACGCCCTTCTCGTACTGCTTGACGACCTTGATCGACATCGCCAGCCCGATGACGACGAGCGCGGCCAGGACGGCGGCGACGATCCAGCCGGTCATGACGGTGTTCCCTTCGTCGCGGGGCCCGGGATGTGGGCCCCGATGTCTCGCGCCCAGGCGTCCACGGCGCCCCAGTCGCGGAAGTCGCCGGCCGGCAGCAGCCGTCGACCGGCGGGCAGCCTGCGGGCCATCCGGTCGCGGAAGTCGAGCCGGGCGGGGTCGAGCGCGCCGAAGAACACCCGCATGTCCCGTGGCAGCAGCGCCTCCTCGAGCTCGTCGAACTGGCGCGGCCGCGTGACGTCGACCAGCGGGTTCCCCTCGTCGTCGGTCGTCGAGGTGCCGAGCGGCCCGCTGCTGAACAGCCACACCGGCCGCTCCGCGAGGACGTCCACGTGCCGCATCACGAAGTCGACCGGCCCTTCGAGCCAGGACCCGCGGTAGGCCGCGCTGCCGATCACGAACGCGTCGTACGCCGTCGCGGTGAGGACCGGGGAGGCCTCCCGGACGTCCACCTCGTGGCCGCACGCGCGCAGGGTCTCGCCGATGCGCTCGGCGATGCCCCGGGTGGCGCCGTAGCGGCTCCCGTAGACCACGAGCACGGACATCGTGACCTCCTTCGCCCCCACCGTGCGCCCGCCGGTCGGGCCAGGGCAGGGCAGAAAGACCCGGGTGGGTGGATCGCTGGTCACCGCGGTGGTCGGAGCAGGGGGTGACGGGCGATAACCTGTGCTCCATGACGAACCCGCCCGAGGCTCCCTTCGGCCGCGTGCTGACCGCGATGGCCACTGCGTTCCACGACGACGGATCGGTCGACCTCGAGGGCACCGCGCGCATCGCGACCCACCTGGTCGACCACGGTCACGACGGGGTCGTCGTCTCGGGCACCACCGGTGAGTCCCCGACCACCAGCGTCGCCGAGGACGGGGAGATCCTGGCCGCGGTCAGGGACGCCGTGGGCGACCGCGCGAAGGTCGTGGCCGGCGTGGGCACCAACTCGACGGCCCACTCGGTGGAGCTCGCCGAGCAGGCCCAGAAGCTGGGCGCCGACGGGCTGCTGCTCGTCACCCCCTACTACAACAAGCCCGGCCAGGCGGGCGTGCTCCACCACTTCCGCCAGGTCGTCGCGGCCACGGACGTGCCGGTCATGCTCTACGACGTCCCCGGCCGCACGGGCATCCAGATCTCGCTCGACGTCTACGAGCAGGCGATCGCCTGGGAGCCCGTGATCGCGGTCAAGGACGCCGTCGGCGACTACGCGCGCGGGGTCAGGATCATGCAGATGGGCTACGCCCTCTACTCCGGCGACGACGCCAACACCCTCGGCTGGCTGGCGCACGGCGCCGCCGGCGTCGTCTCCGTGGTCGGTCACGTGGCGGGCGACGAGACCCGCGCCATGATCGACGCCTTCCTCGCCGGCGACCACGCGGGCGCACTTCAGAGCTTCACGCGGATGCTCCCCGCGATCGACGCCGTGATGGGCGTCCCCAACTACGGAGCGACCACCGCCAAGGCAGCACTCCAGCTCCTCGGCGTCCTCGACAACCGCAACGTCCGCGGACCACTCGTGGCCCTGGACGACGACGAAGTGGCCGCGCTGCGAGCGGGGCTCGCCGCGTCCGGCCTGCTAAGGAACTAGATGTCACACCCTCATCCCGAACTCTCCGCGCCGGCCGAGCTGACGAAGGGGGGTTTGCGGATCACCCCGCTGGGCGGGCTCGGCGAGGTCGGCAGGAACATGACGGTCTTCGAGTACGACGACCGGCTGCTCATCGTCGACTGCGGCGTGCTGTTCCCCGAGGACAGCCACCCGGGTGTCGACCTGATCCTCCCCGACTTCGACGCGATCCGGGACCGCCTGGACAAGGTCGAGGCACTGGTGCTCACCCACGGCCACGAGGACCACATCGGCGCGACGCCGTACCTCCTGCGCGAGCGCGGTGACATCCCGCTGGTCGGCTCGGAGCTGACCCTGGCCCTGCTCGGCAGCAAGCTGCGCGAGCACCGGCTCAGGGAGACCGTCCACCACGTCGTCAAGGAGGGTGACCGGATCTCCTTCGGCCCCTTCGACCTGGAGTTCGTGGCGGTCAACCACTCCATCCCGGACGCGCTGGCGGTCGCCATCCGCACCGGGGCCGGCCTGGTCCTGCACACCGGTGACTTCAAGATGGACCAGCTGCCGCTCGACGGCCGAATCACCGACCTGCGCGCCTTCGCCCGTCTCGGCGAGGAGGGCGTCGACCTCTTCCTCACCGACTCCACCAACGCCGAGACCCCCGGGTTCACCCCCGCCGAGAAGGTCATCACCCCGGTCATCGACCGGGTCTTCCACGAGTCGAAGCAACGCATCATCGTCGCCTGCTTCGCCTCCCACGTGCACCGGGTGCAGCAGGTGCTCGACGCGGCGTACGCCCACGAGCGGCAGGTCGCCTACGTCGGCCGCTCGATGGTGCGCAACATGGCGATCGCGCGCGACCTCGGCTACCTCAGGGTGCCGCCGGGCGTGCTCGTCGACACCAAGGACCTCGCCGACCTGCCGCCCGAGCGCCAGGTGCTCATCTCCACCGGGTCACAGGGCGAGCCGATGAGCGCCCTCTCGCGGATCGCGCAGCGCAACCACAACTTCGTTCACATCGAGGAGGGCGACACGGTCCTGCTCGCCTCCAGCCTGATCCCGGGCAACGAGAACGCCGTCTACCGCGTCATCAACGGCCTGGCCCGGTGGGGCGCGAACGTCGTGCACAAGGGCAACGCCCTCGTCCACGTCAGCGGCCACGCCAGCGCCGGCGAGCTCCTCTACTGCTACAACATCGTGAAGCCGAAGAACGTGCTCCCGGTGCACGGCGAGATCCGGCACATGCGGGCCAACGCCGACCTCGCCCGGGCCACCGGCGTCCCGAACGTCGTGCTGGCCGAGGACGGAGTCGTCGTCGACCTCGTCGACGGGGTGGCCTCGGTGGTCGGCAAGGTCGACTGCGGCTACGTCTTCGTCGACGGCTCCTCGGTCGGCGACATCACCGAGTCCGACCTCAAGGACCGTCGCATCCTCGGCGAGGAGGGCTTCATCTCCGTCATCGTCGTGGTCGACTCGGTGACCGGCAAGGTCTCCAGCGGGCCCGAGATCCACGCCCGCGGCTTCGCCGAGGACGACTCGACGTTCGACGAGATCAAGAAGCCGATCTGCGAGGCGCTCGACCGCGCGGTGGCCGAGGGCAACACCGACTCCTACCAGCTGCAGCAGACCGTACGGCGGGTCGTGGGCCGGTGGGTCAGCAACACCCACCGGCGGCGGCCGATGATCATCCCGGTGGTGATCGAGGCGTAGGCCTCGCGCCGGGTCGTGATGGTCTAGGCTCGCGGGGCCCTGGCCCGTCCGCCCTCTCGGGAGCCGTCTTGCTGCGTCGCACGCTCGCCCTCACCCTCGCCGTCCCCACCGTGGCGCTGACGACCGCGGGGCTCGTGCCCGCGTCGGCGGCCACGGTGCCGACCTGTCACGGGGTGGCCGCCACCATCGTCGGCACGCCCGGTGACGACACCCTGGTCGGCACGGACGGGGCCGACGTGATCGTCGGGCTGGGCGGCAACGACCACCTCGGGGGCTGCGCGGCAACGACCTGCTGTGCGGCGGACTCGGCGCGGACCGGCTCGTGGGCGGGCGTGGTGACGACGCCCTCCACGGTGGCCTCGACAAGCACCGGAACCTCGGCCACGGCCAGATCATGGTGACGGGGGACGTGCTCGACGGCGGCCCTGGAGACGACCTGCTCGACGCCCAGGCGGACTACGGCCGTCATGAGGCTGTCGTGCGCCTCGACACGGTGACCTACCGGCGGAGCCGTGCTGGGGTCACCGTGGACCTGCGTGCCGGCACGGGCCGCGGCGAGGGGCAGGACACGATCGTCCGCGTCGACCGACTCAAGGTCGTGGGCTCCGGGTTCGACGACGAGCTGAAGGGGTCCTCGCTGCAGGAGTTCTTGGTGGGCGGCGCGGGCGACGACGGGCTGGCCGGTCGTGGTGGCGCGGACGTGCTCATGGACTCAGCCGGTGATGACACCCTCGCCGGCGGGCCGGGCAGCGACTTCGTGATCGGTCTGCACGGCACCGACACCCTCTCGGGCGCCGCCGGGCCGGACCTGCTGGCCGGCGTCGGCCGGAAGCCCGCGACCGTTCACGGGGGCCGTGGCCCCGACTACGTGGCCGCGGCGCTCGACCCGGCCGGCAACGACGTCCTCGACGGCGGTCCTGGCCGCAACCAGGTGTCCCTCCAGGCGCCCGAAGACTCCGCTGCCACTGTCGACCGGGCGGCCGGCACCGCCGTCGCCCAGTCAGGGAGCACGTCCAGCACTGCCGCCTTCAGCAACTTCAGCGGCTTCACGCTGTCCGGCGGCGGCACGTGGAGCTACACCGGGACCGGCGCACGCGACTTCGTCGAGGTCTACGGCGGCGCCCTTGACGCCACCACGCTGGGTGGTGACGACGTGATGCACGGCGACACCGGCGACGACTCCCTCGACGGTGGCGACGGCACGGACGAGGCCTGGGGTGGCAAGGGCACCAACACCTGCCTCAACGACGAGCGGGGCACCTGCAACGGCACCGTGCAGGCCATCCCCGCCGCCGGGCGGATTCTCTCGACCTCTCCGGACGCAGGCTTCGCTCGGTCCATCCCCGCCGTGCGCAGGGTGCTGGCGACGTACGCGCCGGGCATCCTCCGCTGACGGAGGGCGCGGTCAGCCCGTTGCCGCCAGCACGCCGGCCACGATCAGCGCCTGCCCGAGGTGGTAGGTGACCATCACGACCAGGTGTGCCCTCGGGATCGGTCGGACGAACCGGTCGACCGAGAGGGTGGCGTCGCTGGCGACGAAGACCGTTGCACCGAGGGCGACCAGCCACTCGCCGGTGAACCAGGCGCAGACCAGCATCGCCCCGATGGCGGCGGTGTAGACGGCGACCGGGACCGACAGGGCGGCGCCGTCGAGGCGGTGCGTCGCCGGGAGGACCTCGCGGGTGGCGACGAAGCTGCCGAGCAGCACCAGGAGCACGGCCCAGGACCAGGCGGGTCGGGGGAGACCCAGCGTCGCGAAGCAGGCAAGGTAGGCCAGGTGGCCCACCAGGAAGGCCGCGACCCCGGCACGGAAGCGGGTCAGGGAGTCGCCGAGCAGCGCGATGTCACCGAGCAGTCCGAAGCCCAGCGCGAGGAGCAGCCAGCGGCCCGGCGTGGAGTCGGGGGCACCGAGGACCGTGGCCGCGACGATCAGGGCGACCAGGGTGGCGGGCTTCGCCCAGGTCTCGGTACGACGGTCCCCGCGGGCCACCGCCCACCAGTCGACCGGGGCCACCACGGCGGGCAGGAGCCAGACGAGCTCGTCGTTCATGGCCGCAGCATGGCAGCGGCGGGGGAGGGGCGCCGGGGAGGTCCGCTTGCCGACACGCTCGCGTGTGGTCCCTGTGACGGGTGGGACGATGGCTTAGGTTGTTGGCATGGCGACCCGTACGTCTTCCCCGCCGGGGTCGCGGAGCAAGAGCACGTCGACGACCGGTACTCGCAGTACCGGTCGTAGCGGTTCGAGCGCCCGATCCCGGAGTACCGGCAAGAGCTCCAAGAGCAGGTCCGGCTCGAGCACGTCTCGTGGCAGGACCTCCTCGAAGAGCTCTCCCTCCAGGAGCCAGGCCTCCTCCACCGCGCGCCGACCCGCTCCGCGGGCGGTCCGCACCGGCCCCGGCCCGCTCGCGCGGCTGTTCACGACGCTCGGCAGGGGAGTCGCCGCGGTCTGGCTCGCCATCGCCCACGCCCTCGGTGCCACGGCGCGCAGCATCGGGCACACGGCCCGCGACCTCGAGCCCGAGCACCGTCGCGACGGGATCGGGCTCTTCCTCTTCGGACTGGCCGTCGTCTCGGCCGCCGCCGTCTGGTGGCAGCTGCCCGGCTCGATCATGGACGCCTCCCGCACCGTGGTGGAGGGCTCGGTCGGCAAGGTCGGCTTCCTCGTGCCGCTGGCGCTGGTCTGGGTCGGCTGGCGCAACATGCGCGACCCCGAGCACAACGGGCCCGCCGGCCGCCAGGTCGTCGGCTGGACCGCGCTCGCCTTCGGTGTGCTCGGCATCGTGCAGATCGCCAACGACAACCCGCAGCCCGTCCTCGGTGACGCCTCGGACCTGCGCGACGCCGGCGGCGCGGTCGGGTACGTCGTGGCCAGCCTGCTGCTCGACCTGCTCCGTACGGCGTACGTCGTGGTGCCGCTGCTGGCGCTCCTCGCGTTCTTCGGCGTGCTGGTCATCACCGCCACCCCGCTCTACCAGGTGCCTGCCCGCCTCGCCGAGACGCGCGACCGCCTCCTCGGGCGCGAGCACGCCGAGGCCGACGACGAGTCCGCTCCGTCACGCAGCCGCCGTCGCCGCAACGACGACGAGATCGACCCCGAGATGGGCGACCCGGCCTACGACACCCCGGTCCTCGAGGACCGCGAGGTCAAGAAGCGCCGGGGCAAGCGCGAGCCGGACGCCGTCGACGTCGCGCTGGCCGAGACCGACCCGGTCGGGATGAAGGCGTTCGAGCCGCCGGTCGAGGAGCCCGCGGCCAAGGCCGACCTCGAGCCCCCGCCGCACTCCCCGCTGCCCCCGCGCGTCGAGCAGCTCCTGCTCTCCGGCGACATCGCCTACAGCCTGCCCGGCAACGAGGTCCTCAAGCCGGGCTCGGTGCACAAGGCCCGCTCCAAGGCCAGCGACGCGGTCGTCGACCGCCTCACCCAGGTCATGGAGGAGTTCGGGATCGACGCACAGGTCACCGGCTACACCCGGGCCCCACGGTCACCCGCTACGAGGTCGAGCTCGGCCCTGCGGTCAAGGTCGAGAAGGTCACCGCGCTCTCGAAGAACATCGCGTACGCCGTCGCCTCGGCCGACGTGCGGATCCTCAGCCCGATCCCCGGCAAGTCGGCGATCGGCATCGAGATCCCCAACGTGGACAAGGAGATCGTCTCCCTGGGCGACGTGCTCCGGTCCAACACGGCCCGCTCCGACCACCACCCGATGGTCGCCGGCCTCGGCAAGGACGTGGAGGGCGGCTTCGTCGTGGCCAACCTCGCCAAGATGCCGCACCTGCTGGTGGCCGGTGCCACCGGCTCCGGAAAGTCGTCGTTCATCAACTCGATGATCACCTCGATCCTGATGCGGTCGACGCCCGACGAGGTCCGGATGATCATGGTCGACCCGAAGCGGGTCGAGCTGAACGCCTACGAGGGCGTCCCGCACCTGATCACCCCGATCATCACCAACCCAAGAAGGCCGCCGAGGCCCTCGCCTGGGTCGTGCGCGAGATGGACATGCGCTACGACGACCTGGCGAACTTCGGCTTCCGCCACATCGACGACTTCAACAAGGCCGTCCGGGCGGCAAGGTCGAGGTCCCGCCGGGCAGCGAGCGCGAGCTGGCGCCGTACCCCTACCTGCTGGTCATCGTCGACGAGCTCGCCGACCTGATGATGGTCGCGCCGCGCGACGTGGAGGACGCGGTCGTGCGGATCACGCAGCTCGCCCGCGCCGCCGGCATCCACCTGGTGCTGGCGACCCAGCGGCCGAGCGTCGACGTGGTCACGGGTCTGATCAAGGCCAACGTGCCCTCACGGCTGGCGTTCGCGACCTCGTCGCTGGCCGACAGCCGGGTCATCCTCGACCAGCCCGGTGCCGAGAAGCTGGTGGGCCAGGGTGACGGCCTCTTCCTGCCGATGGGGTCGTCCAAGGCCGTGCGCGTCCAGGGCTCCTGGGTCACGGAGGCCGAGATCGCCCAGGTCGTCAAGCACTGCAAGTCCCAGCTGGAGCCGTCGTACCGCGACGACGTCACCGCGCCGGCCGCCACCAAGCGCGAGCTCGACGACGACATCGGCGACGACATGGAGCTGGTCATCCAGGCGGTGGAGCTCGTGGTGTCGACCCAGTTCGGGTCGACGTCGATGCTCCAGCGCAAGCTGCGCGTCGGGTTCGCGAAGGCCGGACGCCTGATGGACATCCTCGAGAGCCGTGGGGTGGTGGGGCCCAGCGAGGGCTCCAAGGCCCGTGACGTGCTCGTGAAGCCCGATGAGATCGACGGCGTCATCGCCACACTCCAAGGAGAGATGTGATGGAGGCACGAGCCCTGCACCAGCTCGACGACCACGAGTCGTACGAGGAGAGCACCGACCGCGGACCCGAGCCCCTCGGGCTGGCCCCGGACCCGGTGGAGATCCGCCGCAACGGTGGCCTGGCCGCCCTGGTCGGCGGCATCGCCTCCGCGGTCGGCATCGCCTACCTCGCCCGGGCCACCGGTTCCGGCGCCTGGCTGGACTGGCTGCTGTTCCTGGTCATGGGCGGGCTGGGGGTCTCCTACCTGCTTGCCTTCGTCGACGCGCGCACCCCGCTGCTCGTGGCCGACACCCAGGGCGTGCGCATCCGGCTCGGCCGTACCTGGCGCGGCATGCCGTGGGGCGCGCTGGCCCACGTCGAGCACACGCCGCGCCGCGGGCCGCTGCGCGACGGCCGCCTGGTGCTGGTGCCCCGCAACACCGAGCGCGTGCTCGACGAGCTCGACCGCAGCGGTCGGCGCCAGTCCCGCATCGCCCAGCGGCTCTACGGCGCGCCGTTCGCCGTGCCCCTGGCCCTCTCCACCCGCGTCACCGGCGCGGGGGAGGACCTGACCGCCGCGCTGGTCCGGCTGGCCGGCGATCCTGCCGCTGTCGTCGAGGTGGCCCCGGCCCAGGTCGAGGTGCCCGAGGCGGAGGCGCCCACGTCCGCGCACGAGGACGTGCCGGTCGCCCCGACACGGCTCGACGCGCACGTGCCCGAGCCGGCCGAGACCCACCCGGACGAGGACGACCTCGCCGCGGACGACGCCCCCGCTCGCCGCTGGCCCGACCCGCGGCCGGCGCTGGCCCACGGCATCGGAGTCGTGTCGGCCCTGCTCCAGCGTCGACGCGCCGGCGACGCGCAGGACGCCGACCCGGAGCGCGAGACGGCATCCGACCCGGCTCCCGCCGTGCCGGAGCCCACCGAGCCGCAGATGACCGCCAGCGCCACGCCCAGCCCCCTGCGCGACCCGATCGCCGCGGTGCGGGCGGAGTTCCGCAGCGACCTCACCGTCGGTGGGTCGGCGCTCGCCGATGGCTCCGCCGCCGCCGACGCCGACGCCGCCGCCGATCGTGACCTCGCCGGTGGACGGGAGCTGCGCCGCGCCGGGAGCGTCAACCTGGTCGAGGACACCGTGGTCTGGAGCGACCGGGTCCGCCCGATCGCCCGCGAGGGCTCCGCCGTGGAGCCGCTCGTCATCGACGACTTCTCGATCGAGCCGGCCGAGGACCCGGTCGTCGGTCCCGAGCTCGTCGCGGCCCGCACCCGGTTGGGGCTGACGGTCGACCAGCTGGCCGAGCGCACCCGGATCCGCCCGCACGTGATCGAGTCCATCGAGGTCGACGATTTCGCGCCGTGCGGTGGCGACTTCTACGCCCGGGGGCACCTGCGGACCCTGGCCCGCGTGCTCGGCATCGACGTGACGCCGCTGCTCACGTCGTACGACGAGCGGTACGCCGACGCCCCGATCAACCCGCGACGGGTCTTCGAGGCCGAGCTGGCCACCGGCGCGAACGGCAGCATCCGCGGCACCCGCGGCGGCCCGAACTGGTCGGTGCTGATCGCCGCGGTGATGACACTGGTGCTCGCCTGGTCGATCGCGCGCCTGGTCATGGACAGCCCGGTCGAGCTGACGCCGCCCCCGCCGCGTCTCAACGGCTCCGCCGGACCCAACAACAACAACAACCTCTCGCTCGGCGACCCGGTGCCGGTGGTGCTCACCGCGACCAAGGGCGGCGCTCACGTGGTCGTCCGCGACGGCGCGGGCGACATCGCCTACACCGGTGACCTCACCTTCGGGGAGAGCCACACGCTCAAGTCGGTCATCCCGCCGGTGCGGATCCAGTCCTCCGACGGGTCGCTGAAGGTGACCGTGGACGGCAAGGACCGCGGTCTGCTGGGGGCCGACGGCCAGCCCGCGCAGAACAGCTTCCCGGTCGGCTGACCGGTCCGGCAGGGGTGACTCCGGTCACCGGCCCGGCTCGCGATGCGCGCCGGGCCGGTGGGAGCGGGCATACTCGACACGATCATGACGACGACAAGCACCGGCCCCGATGACGACACCCGCACCCTCCTGTCGGTCGCCCTGGTGACCCTCGGGTGCGCCCGCAACGAGGTCGACTCCGAGGAGCTGGCCGGGCGCCTGGAGGCCGACGGGTTCCGGCTCGTCACCGATCCGGCCGACGCCGACACCGTGGTGGTCAACACCTGCGGCTTCGTCGAGGCGGCCAAGAAGGACTCGGTCGACACCCTGCTGGAGGCCGCGGACCTCAAGACTCAGTCCAAAGCGGGGGAGGGCAACACCAAGGCCGTGGTGGCCGTGGGCTGCCTGGCCGAGCGCTACGGCAAGGACCTCGCCGAGTCGCTGCCCGAGGCCGACGCCGTCCTCGGCTTCGACGACTACCCCGACATCGCGGCGCGACTCCGCGCGATCGTGGCGGGGGAGCCCCACCAGGCCCACACCCCGCAGGACCGTCGCCGGCTGCTGCCGATCTCACCGGTCGAGCGGTCCGCCGCCGCCCTGAGCGTCCCGGGCCACGGCCTCGACGAGCTCGGGGTCGGGGCACCGGCGACCGGCCCGCGCGCCGTGCGCCGACGCCTCGACGGCGGCCCGATGGCGCCGTTGAAGCTGGCCAGCGGCTGCGACCGTCGCTGCTCCTTCTGCGCCATCCCGAGCTTCCGCGGCTCCTTCGTCTCCCGCCGGCCCTCCGACGTGCTCGCCGAGGCGCGCTGGCTCGGGGAGCAGGGTGTCCGCGAGCTCTTCCTGGTGAGCGAGAACTCCACGTCCTACGGCAAGGACCTCGGTGACCTGCGGCTGCTCGAGACGCTGCTCCCCGAGCTGGCCGCCGTCGAAGGCGTCGAGCGGGTACGCGTCTCCTACCTGCAGCCGGCCGAGACCCGTCCGGGGCTGATCGAGGCGATCGCGTCGACCCCCGGCGTGGTGCCCTACTTCGACCTGTCCTTCCAGCACGCGAGCGCCGGGGTGCTGCGCCGGATGCGTCGCTTCGGCGACCCGGAGAGCTTCCTCGACCTGCTCGAGCGGATCCGGGGTCTCGCCCCGGAGGCCGGTGTCCGGTCCAACGTGATCGTCGGCTTCCCCGGGGAGACCGAGGACGACCTCGAGACGCTGTGCGACTTCCTGGTCGCCGCGCGCATGGACGTCACCGGAGTCTTCGGCTACTCCGACGAAGACGGCACCGAGGCCGCGTCGTACGACGGCAAGCTGGACGAGGACGAGGTCCGCGCCCGCACCGAGCACGTCACCGCGCTGGTCGAGGAGCTCAACGCCCAGCGGGCCGAGGAGCGCATCGGCGAGCACGTCACCGTCCTGGTCGAGTCGCTCGACGACGCCGACCAGCCCGTCGAGGGCGGCGTCGTCGAAGGTCGGGCCGCCCACCAGGGGCCCGAGGTCGACGGCACCACCACCCTCGAGACCGTCCCCGCCGGGACCCGCATCGGCGACCTGCTGCCCGCCGTCGTCGTCGCCTCCGAGGGCGTCGACCTGGTGGCCCGACCGATCGGAGCCGAGCGATGACGTCCACCGACAACCAGGTCAGCAACCTGAACCTGCCGAACGTGCTGACCACCCTGCGGATCGTGATGGTCCCGTTCTTCGGCTGGGCGCTCCTGGTCGACGGCGGCGACTCGGTGCTGTGGCGCTGCGTCGCCTACGCGCTGTTCGCCATCGCGATGATCACCGACAAGATCGACGGTGACATCGCCCGGGCGCGCAACCTGGTGACGAACTTCGGCAAGATCGCCGACCCGATCGCCGACAAGGCGATCACCGGGATGGCGTTCATCGGCCTCTCCATCGTCGGCGACATCTGGTGGTGGGTGACGATCCTCGTGCTGCTGCGCGAGTGGAGCGTGACCCTGCTCCGGCTCTCCCTGCTCAAGGACGTGGTCATCCCCGCGGCCCACAGCGGCAAGGTCAAGACGACCCTGCAGGCGCTCGCGCTGGGCCTGCTCGTCCTGCCGCTGCGCCAGGTCGACGGCGCGCTCGACACGGTCGGCAACGTGCTCTTCTACGTCGCCCAGGTGCTGCTCGCCGCTGCCGTCGCGATGACCATGTGGTCCGGCTACGAGTTCTTCCGCGACGTCCACCGCTCGCGCAGGGACACCGCCGCGGCCTGATCGGCGTCCTTCCGGCCGGCTGCCCAGCGGCCGGCAGGTTTTACCGCGAGTTCATCGCGGAAGTCAGGTGCTTCCGGCGTCGTCGGGGTTAGGGTGTCGCGCGTCACTCTCACCAGAGGGCCCGCGACAGCGGGTTTCCTCGCTCTCACCCCCCGACGACAGCACTCTCGGAAGGCTCACCCATGCCCTCACCCAGGCCCTCATCCCGACAGGGACTCGTGGCCGCCCTCGGTCTCGGCGTCGCCGTCACCGGCCTCACCGCGACCGCGCTTCCCGCCCAGGCCGACCCCGCCGGCACCGGCCTCGTCATCAGCGAGGCGTACGGCGGCGGCGGCAACTCAGGCGCCACGCTGAAGAACGACTTCATCGAGCTCTACAACCCGACCTCCGCCCCGATCAGCGTCAACGGGATGTCGGTGCAGTACCGCTCGTCGACCGGCACCGCCGCCGCCACCGGCGTGACGCCGCTGACCGGGAGCGTCCCGGCCGGCGGTCACTACCTGGTCCAGGAGGCGGCCGGCACCGGCGGCACGAGCGACCTGCCGACCCCGGACGCGACCGGCACCGTGAACATGAGCGGCACCGCCTTCACGGTCTGGCTCGCCAACGGCACCACCGCCCTCAACCCGCCCATCGGCAGCGCGGTCGGGACAGCCGGCGTGGTTGACCTCCTCGGCGCCAACAGCAACACCTTCGAGGGTGCCAAGGCCGCCGGCGTGGCCAACGGGACCTCCTCCAGCCGGGCCGCGTCCGGCAAGGACACCGACATCAACAGCGCCGACTTCACCACCGGCTCGCCGACTCCCGAGGGCACCGCCAGCACGCCGCCGCCCCCGACCACCACCGTCGACAAGACGATCGCCGAGGTCCAGGGCACCGGCTCGTCCAGCCCGTTCGCGGGTGACAAGTCCACCTACGTCCGCACCCGTGGCGTCGTCACCGCGGCGTACCCGACCGGCGGCTTCTACGCCTTCGTCATCCAGACCCCGGGCACCGGCGGCGGCACCGACGCCACCCCCGGCGCCTCGGACGCGCTCAACGTCTTCCAGAAGAGCGGCGGCGTGGCCGGCCACGTCGGCGACTACGTCGAGGTGACCGGGCTCGTGACCGAGTTCGGCGGGCTGACCGAGCTCACCTACGACCCGTCCGACAGCCACAGCTCCTTCACCAAGCTGGCGGACGACCACGCACCGGTCACCCCGCTGGCCACCGACCTGCCGACCACCACGGCCGACCGCGAGGCCCACGAGAGCGAGCTGCTCGACCTCTCCGGCCAGCACTTCACGGTCACCAACAACTACTCGACCAACCAGTACGCCGAGATCGGCCTGGCCACGGGCGACACCCCGTTGGTCGCGCCGACCGAGCAGTACGACGCCCAGGACACCGCCGCCATCGCCTCGGCGACCGCCGCGAACGCCGCGCGCGCCGTGACCCTCGACGACGGTGCCAGCACCAACTTCCTGCCCTTCGGCGGCGGCGCCAACCAGGACATCCCGCTGCCGTGGCTGAGCACCGACAACACGGTGCGGGTCTCCTCGCGGGCGCACATCGTCGCTCCGGTGATCCTCGACTACCGCAACAGCGCCTGGAAGCTGCAGCCCACCCACCAGGTGACCGACACCGGCTCCGACGTGGCGACGTTCAGCGACACCCGCGGGGAGAACGCCGCCCCGCAGGACGTCGGCGGCGACCTGAAGCTGGCGACGTTCAACGTGCTGAACTTCTTCAACACCACGGGCGTCGACTACGTCGCGGGCGGCGGCTCGTGCACCTTCTACGACGACCGCGACGGCAACCACGTCACCGACAACGACTGCGGCGCGACCGGGCCCCGCGGTGCGGCGGAGGACGACGACCTCAAGGCCCAGCGCGACAAGATCGTCCGCGCGATCAACACCATGGACGCCGACATCGTGTCCCTGGAGGAGATCGAGAACTCGGTGGCCCTCGGCAACACCAACCGGGACGACGCGCTGGCCTACCTCGTCGACGCGCTCAACGCCGACGCCGGCAGCACCCGCTGGGCGTACGCCCCGTCGCCCGACGCGGCTGACCTCCCGCCGGTCCCGCAGCAGGACGTCATCCGCACCGCGTTCATCTACAACCCCGACACGGTCCAGCTGGTCGGCCCCTCGAAGGTGCTCGTCGGCTCGGCGGCGTTCTCGAACGCGCGCGAGCCGCTGGCGCAGACCTTCAAGCCCAAGGGCGCTCCCGACGCCACGACGTTCGGCGTGATCGTCAACCACTTCAAGTCCAAGGGTTCCGGCGTCGACGACGGCACCGGGCAGGGCAACGCCAACCCGGACCGAGTGGCACAGGCCGAGGCGGTCGCGGCATTCGCCGACGACTTCAAGGCCGAGCGCGGCATCAGCAAGCTCTTCATGACCGGCGACTACAACGCCTACTCCATGGAGGACCCGATCCAGAAGCTCGAGGAGAAGGGCTACACCAACCTCGAGTCCGACACCCCTGACGAGTACACCTACAACTTCGGTGGCATGGACGGCTCGCTCGACCACGTCTTCGCCAACGCCGCCGCGCTGGGTGACGTCACGGGCGTCGACATCTGGAACATCAACGCCGACGAGTCGGTGGCCTTCGAGTACAGCCGTCGCAACTACAACGCGACGGACTTCTACCAGCCCAACCAGTTCCGGGCCTCGGACCACGACCCGGAGGTCATCGGCATCGACGTCCCGGGCTTCCCGGCGGTCGACACCACCACGGCGGCCACGGCGGCGCCGATGACATACGGCACCGACGGCTCCGTCGCAGTGCAGGTGACCTCGACCGAGCCGACCACCGGCACGGTCACGCTCCTCGACGGCACGACCGAGGTCGCCTCGGCCCCGGTCGCGAAGGACGGCACCGCCACCATCACGGTCCCGGGCACGGCGTTCCAGCCGGGCACCCACGACCTAACGGTGTCCTACTCCGGTGACGGGTCCAACCACCCGTCGTCCGGCTCGGTGCAGCTCCAGGTCGCCAAGGCGACGCCCGCGATGGCGCTCACCGTGTCGCCGACCAGTGTCACCACCAAGACCGCCGCGACCCTGACCGTCGACCTGACGGCCCCGAACCAGACCGTGTCCGGGCTGGTCTGGGTCCACTGGTCGGGCGGCGGGGTCCACTGGTCGGGCGGCGACCAGCTGGTGGCCCTGAAGAACGGTTCTGCGACGGTCGCCCTCGGCACCTTCAAGCAGGCCGGGGACTACCCGGTGACCGTGGTCTACTCCGGCAGCAGCCTGGCGAAGGCCGTCACCCGCACCATCACGGTGACGGTCACCAAGCGCTGACGCACCAGCACCTCGACCCGCCCGGGAGGCCGCGAGCTCACCAGCTCGCCGGCCCTCCGGGCGGGTCAGTGCTGTCCGGGTCGGTTCTTCTCGGGGCGGGGGCCTTCCGGCGAAGGCTTCCCGGCGACGTCGAAGGCCGCCTGGACCAGCGCGAGGTGGCTGAAGGCCTGGGGGAAGTTCCCGACCATGCGGCCGTGGCGGGCGTCGTACTCCTCCGAGAGCAGGCCGACGTCGTTGACCAGGCCCACGAGCCGGTCGAGGAGCGCCCTGGCGTCGTCGGTGCGGCCGGCGGCGGCGTAGGCCGAGACGAGCCAGAAGGAGCAGGCGACGAAGGGGTGCTCGGTGCCCTGGAGGCCGTCGACGCCGGACTCGGTGCGGTAGCGCAGCACCAGGCCGTCGCGCAGCAGGTCCTGCTCGATCGCCTCGATCGTCCCGAGCATCCGGGGGTCGTCGCCGTCGATGAAGCCGCTCAACGGCAGCACCAGCAGCGAGGCGTCGACCTCCGTCGTGTCGTAGTGCTGGGTGAAGGTGTTGCGGCCGGCGTCGTAGCCCTTGTCCAGCACCTCCGCGCGGACCGTGTCCCGCAGGCGGCGCCACTCCTCGACGTCGCCGGGGAGGTCGTACTCCTCCACGGCGCGCACCGCGCGGTCGAAGGCCGCCCAGACCATCGCCCGGGAGTGGGTGAAGTGGCGGGGCTCGCCGCGGATCTCCCAGAGCCCGTGGTCGGCGCGCTGCCAGTCCCTGGCGAGGTTCTCGACCAGGGTGCGCTGCAGGGCCCACGAGTTCTCGTCGAAGGCACCGAAGGCGTGGCGAGTGTGCTCGAGCGCCATCATCACCTCGCCGAGCACGTCGGACTGGCGCTGGTCGACCGCGCCGTTGCCGATCCGGACCGGCGCCGAGCCGGCGTACCCCGGCAGGTGGTCGAGGGTGCGCTCGGGCAGCCGCCGGGCACCGTCGACGGCGTACATGATCTGGAGGTCCTCGGGGTCGCCCGCCACGGTGCGGAGCAGCCAGGTCCGCCACAACCGGGCCTCCTCCGTGTAGCCGGCCCGGACCAGCGACGACAGGGTGAGGGCCGCGTCGCGCAGCCAGCAGTAGCGGTAGTCCCAGTTCCGCTCGCCACCGAAGTCCTCGGGCAGGGACGTCGTGGGCGCGGCGACGATGCCCCCGGTCGCCTCGTGGGTGAGCAGCCGCAGCGTCTGCAGGGAGCGGCGTACGACGTGCGGGTGCGGCACGTCGGCCGGGCACCGCTCGGCCCAGGCCTCGTCGGCCTTGATGGTGCTGCGGATCCGGTCGGTGAGGTCGCCGAGGTCCTCGAGGTCGATGTGGGACGGCACCCAGGTCGTGGAGAACAGCAGCTCGTCGCCCTCGTGCACGTCGAAGACGTCGTTGTGGCGGTGGTCGGTCGCGACCGGCAGCCGGGGGCCGCGCAGGATGAGCTTGTCGGGCCCGCCGATCGCGGTGATGACCTTCTCCCCGCAGATCGTCTCGCGGCGCACCCAGGGCCGGATCTCGCCGTAGTCGAGGCGGATCAGCCACTCGTGGCTCATCGTGACCGTCCCCTGGAGGCCGCGCACCCGCCGGACGACGTCGGCGCGGTTGTCCCCGCGAGGCATCAGGTCGACCAGCTCCACCACCCCGGTGGGCGTCGTGAACGTCGTCTCCAGCACCCCGGAGTTGCCGAGGTAGCGACGGCTCGACTCGTAGTCGCCCTCGGGGCACAGCTGCCAGTGCCCGTGCTCGTCGGTGCCCAGGAGGCCGGCCAGGCAGGCCGACGAGTCGAACCGGGGCAGGCAGAGCCAGTCGATGGAGCCGTTGCGGCCCACCAGGGCGGCGGTCCGCAGGTCGCCGATGAGCGCGTAGTCCTCGATGGGCAGGGCCATGGGGGGAGGTTAGCCACCCGACCCAGGGAGCAGCAGGACGAAGTGCGCGCCGGGCTCCGGCTGACCGTCCTGCTCGGCCAGCTCCAGGCGGCCGCCGGCGCGCTCGGCGAGGCTGCGGGCGATCGCCAGTCCGAGGCCGCTGCCGCCCGTGTGCCGGGAGCGGGACCGGTCACCGCGGTGGAACCGCTCGAAGATCAGTTCGCGCTCCTGCTCCGCGACGCCCGGCCCGTCGTCGCGCACGTCGAGCCTGCCGAGGCCGTCGTCGATGTCGACGCGGAGCTCCACCCGGGCATCGGCGTGGGCGACGGCGTTGTCGATCAGGTTGCGCACGATGCGTTGCACCTCGCCGCGGTTGGCGCGCACCGGGGCGGCGGACACGCGCGTGGTGTCGAGGACCAGGTCGCGCCCGACCCGCGCGCGGGCGGCCTCCTCGAGCACGACGTCCTCCAGGTCCATCGCGGTGGGCTCGGCGGCCGGCGCTCCGGCGTCGACCGAGGCGAGGACCAGCAGGTCCCCGACCAGCCGCTCCATCTCCGCCGTCGTGGCCAGGAGGTCGGTGCCGAGCGCCTCCACGTCCGTGGACGCCGGGCGGGCGAGCGCGACCTCGATCTGCGCTCGCTGGGAGGCCAACGGGCTCTGCAGGTCGTGCGAGACGTCCGCCACCAGCCCCCGCTGGCGGCGGGCCGACGCCTCGAGCCGGGCCAGCATCCCGTTCATGGTGACCGCGAGCCGGCCCACCTCGTCGTCGACGCCGGTGTCCGGCACCCGGCGGTCCAGCCGGTCCTCGGTGATCGAGTCGACCTCCAGCCGGATCCGGTCGACCCGGCGCAGTGCTCCACCCAGCACCAGCCAGGTGCCGAGGCCCAGCAGCACCACGACCACCGGCACGCCCACCAGCAGCGCCCGCCGCAGGGCAGCGGTGGCCTCGTGGACGGACTCGAGGCTGGTGCCGAGATAGACCGTGACCCGTCCCTGCGGGCTCGGCCCGGTGGCGGCCCACAGGCGGTAGGTCTCCGTCTCGGCGTCGTCGGGTGCGGCCACCGTCCGCACGGCCAGACCACTGCCGGGGTCGAAGCGGGCGATGGGCGGGCGGCCGCGGATGTTGGGGGAGGCGGCCAGGACCCGGCCGTCGGCCGTCACGACCTGCCCGACCCCGTTGTCGTCGAGGTTGGTCAGCGTCGCGGGGAGGTCGCCGTGCTGCGCGAGTCGCAGCAGGTCGTCGATCCGGCTCCCGGCGAGCTCGTCGGCGCCCGTGCGCAGCCGTGCGTCCAGGGTCAGCATCAGCGCCACCGAGCCCAGCAGCAGGGTCAGGCCGGTGATGGCCGTGGCCAGCAGGGTCGCCCGGGTGCGGAGGGTGAGCGCGGGCATCTCAGCCGCCGTCAGGGTCGAGCCGGTAGCCGACGAGGCGGACCGTCTGCAGGCACGCACGCCCGAACGGCTCGTCGATGCGCTGCCTGAGCTGGCGGACGTAGACCTCGACGATGTTGGGGTCGCCGTCGAAGGAGAAGTCCCAGACGTGGGACAGGATCGTCGCCTTCGAGACGACCTCGCCGGGGCGCCTCAGCAGGAACTCCAGCATCGAGAACTGCCGCGGGGTCAGCTCCACCGGGGTCTCGCCGCGCCACACCCGGTGGCCCGCCGGGTCCAGCCGGAGGTCACCGGCCGCCAGGACGGTGGGGCGCTCGCGTCCGCCGCGTCTGGTCAGCGCCCGCAGCCGGGCGACCAGGACCATGAACGAGAACGGCTTGGCGAGGAAGTCGTCGGCGCCCGAGTCCAGCGCGTGCGACTCCTGCCGTGGCCCGGACCGGGCGGTGAGCATCAGGATCGGCGTCCAGTCGCCGGCCTGGCGGCGCCGGGTGCACAGCTCGTCGCCCGAGATCCCCGGCAGCATCACGTCGAGCACCATCGCGTCGTACTCGTTCTCCTGCGCCAGCCACTCGCCCTCGGTGCCGTCCAGGGCGACGTCGACGGCGTACCCCTCATCCTCCAGGCCGCGCTTGAGCGCGGACGCTAGGTGCGTGTCGTCCTCGACGACCAGGAGCCGCATGTCCACAGGGTGGCACGGGTCCGCTGAGCGCCCGCTGAACTTTGAGCGGTCTAGCATCCCGGACATGACCGATCTGGACACCCGCGTGCACCTGCTGCTGCGTGCCGGCGGGCACACCGTCGCCACGGCGGAGTCGCTGACCGGTGGTCGTCTCGCGGTGCACCTCACCGACGTGCCCGGGGCCTCCGAGACCTACCGGGGCGGGATCGTGGCCTACGCGACCGAGGTCAAGTCGTCGGTCCTCCAGGTGCCTGCGGAGCTCATCGACGAGCACGGGGTGGTCTCGGCCGAGTGCGCGCAGGCGATGGCGACCGGGGCTCGGGCGCTGACCGGTGCGTCGTACGCCGTGAGCACGACCGGGGTCGCGGGGCCGGCCGAGCAGGAGGGCAAGGCCCCCGGCACGGTCTTCGTCGGGATCTCGGGTCCGGGCCTGCTCCGGGCCCTCGAGCTGGACCTGGCGGGGGAGCGTCGCGACATCCAGGAGCAGACCTGCGTGCACGCGCTCGAGGCCCTTGCCGCGATCCTCGTCTCGGAAGAAACGCCTCTCGGGTAGCGTTGCACCAGCAGTTCCGGTCACGGCCACCCGAAAGGAGACGCGCATGGTGCTGTTTCGTCGGCTTCTCGGCGACGTCCTCCGTGATCGGCGGATGCAGCGCGGCATGACGTTGCGCGAGGTCTCCGCCGAGGCCCGGGTGAGCCTGGGTTACATCTCCGAGATCGAGCGGGGGCAGAAGGAGGCATCCTCCGAGCTGCTCGCCTCGCTGTGCCTGGCCTTGGACGCGCCGCTCTCCGACGTGCTCCGCGAGGTGTCCGACGCCGTCGCCCTCGAGGAGGCCGCGGTGGCTGCCACTCCGATCACGGTCGGCACGCGTCAGCGCGCCGGCGAGGTCGTCGCCTCCGCCGCCTGATCCTCGGCTGTACCTGCGCCCTCCACCGGGCGCCCTTCAGCCCCTCGGCTGGCAGGACGGGCACCAGTACGTCGCGCGCTCGCGACCGGTGGGTCCCATCGTCTCCACCTCGATCGGTGTGCCGCAGCGTCGGCACGGGCTCCGGTCGCGCCGGTAGACCCACATCCGCTCGCGCTCGCGCAGGTCTCCGGTGGTGGACTGGACCGCTCGCTCCTTGTTGACGTCCAGCATCTGCCGGGCGCGGCACACCAGCCGGGTCAGGTCGGGCACGTCCCCGACGGGGGTCTGCGGGTGCACGCCACTGGTGAAGCACAGCTCGGCGGCGTACATGTTGCCGATGCCGGCCAGCCGGGTCTGGTCCAGCAGGGCCTCGCGCAGCGGGCGGTCCGGGTCCTCGGCCAGCCGGTGCAGCGCCTCCGCCTCGTCCCAGTCCGGGCCCAGGAGGTCCGGACCCAGGTGTCCGACCGCGTCGACCTCGCGGTCACGCGGGAGCAGCTCCACGATGCCCAGCGAGAAGCCCACCGCCTCGGCCCGCTCGGTCAACAGCACCACGCGTGCCTGGTGCGCCGGCCGACGCCACCGACCTCCCGGCTCGTAGACCCGCCAGGCGCCCTCCATCTTGAGGTGCGTGTGCAGGGTCCACTGCTGGTCCTCGTCGTCGATGCGGGTCAGCAGGTGCTTGCCGCGGGACACGGTGCCGGTCACCGTGGCACCGGACAGGTCCGCCGTCGCGTGCTGGGGCACCCGGAAGTCGCTGCGGACCAGCACCTGCCCGGACAGCCTGCGGTCCAGCAGCCGGGCCGCCCGGTAGACGGTGTCGCCCTCAGGCACCGCTCGACGTCCTCAGCCGCAGGCCCCGCGGGGTCGAGACGAACCCTGCCGACTGGAGCGCCTCGCGCAGGGGCGTCGCACCGGAGCCGAGGAGCTGCTCGCCGTCCGCCTTCTCCACCGTCATCCGCCCCAGGGAGCCGCGCCGTGCGGCCTCGGCGAGGGAAGCGGTGGCAGGAGTGAGCAGGTCGGGGTCGTCGGACCAGGTCAGCAGGGTGCGCCCACCCCGCTCGACGTAGAGCGTCAGCTCGCCGTCCACGAGCACCACGAGCGCACCGGCCTTGCGGCCGGGCCGGTGGCCGGAGCCCTCGGCGCCGGCCTTGCTGGTCGAGGCCGTCGAGACCGGCCAGGGCAGGGCCGCGCCGAACGGGTTGGCCGGATCGGTCGCGGCCAGGGCGACCGCGGTGGGCTTGGCCCCCTCGCCGCCGGACCCTGTCGAGACCTCGGAGAAGGTGCGGAGCCGGTCGATCGCGCCGGCGGTCCCGAACTGGGCGGCGCCCAGCCCGCTGACGAAGTAGCCGCGCCGGCACCGACCGGAGTCCTCGAAGGCCGAGAGGACCTTGTAGACCGCCGCGAACCCCCCGGGCACCCGCTCGCTCACGACCGCGCCCCGGATGACCACGCCGTGCCGGTCGAGCAGCCGCTCGGCGGCGGCGTGGGCACGCCGGGTCGGGTCGGCGTCGATCTCCGGCAGCAGCGCCCAGCGGCCGGCCGTCTCCGGGGGGCCGCTGCGGGCGGGCATCCGGGCGCGACCCCCAGTCGTGGCGGACATCCGGATCCGGGGCGGCGGGCGCCGACTGCGGTGGCTCGGCGTGCCCGACCGGGTGAGGGCGCGGAGGGGGGTGAGCGTGTCGTTGCTGATCCGCCCGGCCCAGACCAGCTCCCACAGCGCCGCCGACAGTGCGGTGTCGTCCGTGGAACCCACGCTGGTGGCCAGCTGGCGGAAGAACCAGGCGCCGCCGGGGGCCAGGGCGTCGAGCACCGCCTGCTGCAGCGTGGAGTGCTCGAAGGGTTGCGGCTCCGGCAGCGTCAGCGGGGCCTGGTCGGCGAGGTGCAGGGACACCCAGCCGTCGGCGCCGGGGAGCGCGGCGTGGCCGGCCCAGACCACCTCGCCGGAGGCGGTGAGCTCGTCGAGGTACGACGGCTCGTAGTCGCGCACGCGTGCGGCCAGGACCAGCGGCTCGAGCGCGGAGGCAGGAACCGGGCAACCCGCAAGCTGGTCGATCGCGGTCAGCACCCCGTCGATCCCGCGCAGCCCGCCGCGCCCGCCGGAGGCCGGGGTGATGTGCTGCCAGGCCGACAGGAAGCGGCTCAGCGCCGCCGGCTCGACCGGCTCGACCTCCTTGCGCAGCCGGGCCAGCGAGCGGCGTCGCAGCTTGCGCAGCACCTCGGCGTCGCACCACTCAGACCCGGATCCGGACGGCCGGAACTCGCCGTCCAGCACCCGCCCGTGGGCGGCCAGCCGCTGCAGGGTGTGCCGGACGACCGCGCCGCCCAGCCCGAGCCGGGCCGCCACCTGCTCGGTCGTGAACGGCCCATGGGTGCGGGCGAACCGGGAGACCAGGTCGGCCAACGGGTCCTCGACGGGCTCGATGAACGCGTCGGGCGTGCCGGGCGGGACGGGTACGCCGAGGCCGTCGCGCAGCCGGCCGACGTCCTCGATGCCGCACCAGCGCTCCTCGCCCCCCATCCGGACCACGGTGATCCGCCGGGAGTCGCGCAGCGCGGAGAGCCAGCCGACGGTGTCGGCACCGTCCACGGAGCGCGCCGAGATCTCGTCGGTGGTCAGCGGCCCCAGCATCCGCAGCAGGTCGGCGACGCCCTCGGCGTCGCGGGCCCGGCGCTCGGGGGCAAGTCGCTGGAGCTCGGCCTCGACCTCGGCCAGCACCTCGGGGTCGAGCAGCTCGCGCAGCTCGGCACGCCCGAGGAGCTCGGCCAGCAGGCCCTGGTCGAGCGAGAGGGCTGCCGCGCGGCGCTCGGCGATGGGGGAGTCGCCCTCGTACATGAACTGGGCGACGTAGCCGAACAGGAGGCTGCGGGCGAACGGCGACGGCGACGTGGTGGACACGTCGACGACCTGGAGCTCGCGCCGGTCCACGCGCTGCATCAGCGCCACCAGCGAGGGCAGGTCGTAGACGTCCTGCAGGCACTCGCGCACGGCCTCGAGGACGATCGGGAAGGACGGGTACTTGACCGCGACCTCGAGCAGGGCCGCCGACCGCTGCCGCTGCTGCCACAGGGGCGAGCGGCGTCCGGGGTCGCGCCGGGGGAGGAGCAGGGCGCGTGCAGCGCACTCGCGGAAGCGGGCGGCGAAGAGGGCCGAGCCGCCGACCTCCTGCGTCACGAGGTCCTCGATCTCCTCGGCGGCGAACACCACCACGTCACCGCCGGGGGGTTCGGCGTCGGTGTCGGGGATCCGGATGACGATGCCGTCGTCGGACGCCACCGCCTGCCCGTCGACGCCGTACCGCTCGCGCAGACGCGCGTTGATCGCCAGCGCCCACGGCGCATGGACGGGCGTGCCGAACGGGGAGTGCAGCACCAGCCGCCAGTCGCCGAGCTCGTCGCGGAACCGTTCGACCAGCAGCGTGCGGTCGCTGGGCAGCGCGTTGGTCGCCTCGACCTGCTCGCCCAGGTAGGTCACCAGGTTGGCGGCGGCCCACTCGTCGAGCCCACCCTCCTGCGCGCGCTCGATCGCACGGTCGCGGGGCAGCGAGCCGAGCTCGCGGGTGAACGCGCCGATGGCCGCACCCAGCTCGGCGGGTCGGCCGAGCGCGTCACCCTTCCAGAAGGGCAGCCGCCCCGGGATGCCCGGCGCCGGCGTCACCAGCACCCGGTCGTGGGTGATGTCCTCGATGCGCCAGCTTGTCGCACCGAGCGCGAAGATGTCGCCCACCCGGGACTCGTAGACCATCTCCTCGTCGAGCTCGCCGACGCGCCGTCCGGGCCCCTCGCCCCCCACGAGGAAGACACCGAAGAGGCCGCGGTCGGGGATGGTGCCGCCGCTGGTCACGGCCAGTCGTTGGGCGCCCGGCCGGCCGGTGAGGGTGCCGGTGACCCGGTCCCACACGATCCGGGGCCGCAGCTCGGCAAACTCGTCGGAGGGGTAGCGGCCGCTGAGCAGGTCGAGGGTGGCGTCGTACGCCGATCGCGGCAGCTGGGTGAACGGCGCGCTGCGCTTCACGAGCTCGAAGAGGTCGTCGGCCTGCCAGGCGTCGAGCGCGGTGGCGGCCACCACCTGCTGGGCGAGGACGTCGAGGGGGTTGGCGGGCACCCGCAGGGACTCGATGTCGCCGCTGCGCATCCGCTCGACCGCGACGGCGGTCTGGGCGAGGTCGCCCCGGTGCTTGGGGAACAGCACGCCGCGGGACACCTCGCCGACCTGGTGGCCGGCGCGGCCGACGCGCTGCAGGGCGCTGGCCACGCTCGGCGGTGACTCGATCTGGACGACCAGGTCGACGGCACCCATGTCGATGCCGAGCTCGAGGCTGCTGGTGGCCACCACGCACGGGAGCCGGCCGCGCTTGAGGTCGTCCTCGATCAGTGCCCGCTGCTCCTTCGACACCGAGCCGTGATGGGCCTTGGCGATGACCGTCTCCGCGCCGCTGCTGGCGCCCGACTGGGCCATCACCTGGGCGGGCGGCCCATCGGCCGTCTCGAGGGCCACACCGGCGCGCTCGGTGGCGATCTCGTTGAGGCGGGCCGTGAGTCGCTCGGCGAGGCGGCGGGAGTTGGCGAAGACGATGGTCGAGCGGTGGGCCTCGACGAGGTCGACGACCCGCTCCTCCACGTGCGGCCAGATCGACTGCGCGCGCTGGGGGTCCTCGGAGTCCTCGTCGTAGTCGTCGGGCGCCGTCATGTCCTCGACCGGGACGACGACGCGGAGGTCCCACTCCTTCTCCGACGGCGGGGCGACGATCTCGACCGGGGCGGTGCCGCCGAGGAAGCGGGCGACCTCCTCGAGCGGACGCACCGTCGCGCTGAGGCCGATGCGCTGCGCGGGCCGGGGCAGCAGCGAGTCGAGCCGTTCGAGGGAGACCCCGAGGTGGGCGCCACGCTTGGTGCCGGCGACCGCGTGCACCTCGTCGACGATCACCGTCTCCACGCCGCGCAGCGACTCGCGCGCCTGGGAGGTGAGCATGAGGAAGAGGGACTCCGGCGTCGTGATGAGGATGTCGGGCGGCGCCGTGGTGAGCTTGCGGCGCTCCGCGGCCGGGGTGTCGCCCGAGCGCAGGCCGACGGTGACACCGGGGACGCTGGTGCCGAGCCGCTCGGCGGTGTGGCGGATGCCGGCCAGCGGCGCCCGGAGGTTGCGCTCCACGTCGACCGCGAGGGCCTTGAGCGGCGAGACGTAGAGGACCCGGCAGCGGTGTGACCGGTCTTCCGGTGGCGGCGTGGTCATCAGCCGGTCGAGGGACCACAGGAACGCCGAGAGTGTCTTGCCGGACCCTGTCGGCGCGACCACGAGCGCGTGACGCCCGGCGCCGATCGCCTCCCACGCGCCGGCCTGGGCGGGGGTGGGCGCGGCGAACGCGGCACCGAACCAGGTGCGCGTCGGCTCACTGAACCTGTCGAGGACGTCGCTCACGCGAACATCCTTGCTCATGGCACCGACAGTCCGTCCCGAGCGATCCTCGGGGCTCGGTGTGGTGGCGGATCCCGGTGGGGGCGGGCGGCGTCGCCTCGCGGTGGGAGGACACTGCTGTGGCGCTGGGGATGCCCCGATTGGTCACCAACTGCACGCGCCGGGCCCGGAGATCTGCGGTTGGTGACCAATCCGCAACCAACTGCCGCCGACGAGTGGACGTGGTCGGCCCCGACTGCGGCTGCCCCGACTGCAGCTGCGCCGATTGGTCAGGAACTGCACGGTTCGGGCCCGGAAATCTGCGGTTGGTGACCAATCCGCAGCCCCCGGGTCAGCCCAGCAGGTGCCTCGCGAGATCGACGTGGAACTCGACCGAGAGCAGGAGGTCGTCGATGTGGACCCGCTCGTCGGCGTTGTGGAAGCCGGCGGTGAGCACCTCGGCGGAGGTGGAGCGGAACGGGCTGAAGCCGTACGCCGTGGGGGTGCCGGCCGCGCGGAGGTAGACCGAGTCGGTGAAGCCGGTGCTCAGCATCGGCAGCAGCGCCGCGTCGTCACCTCTCGCGGCGAGCACGGAGGAGATCGCGGTCATCAGGTCGGACTCCGGCGGCGAGGCGCTGCCGGCGATCAGCTGCTCGGGCCACTCCAGGTCGTAGGCCAGGTCGGAGCCGAGGCGGGTCCGGACCGCGGCCTCCACGTCGGCCTCGGTGGTGCCCGGGAGGATCCGGCAGTCCAGCTCCATCGATGCCCGCGCGGGCATCACGTTGCGCTTGGGCGAGCCCACGAGCAGCGTCGGGGCCATGGTCGTGCCCACCAGCGCGGGCAGCGAGTGCGCGAGCATCGGGTGCAGCGCTGCCGCCCGGGTGACGGCGGTGTCGAGGTCGGTGACCGGCTCGCCCAGGAGCACCTCGAGCGTGTGGTCCACGAGCGCCGACCGGACCGGCGCCGGCATGCCGCTGCCCACCCGGCGCAGCAGCTCGCCGAGCAGGGGTACGGCGTTGTCGCCGACGCTGGGCGTGGAGGCGTGGCCGGCCTCGCCGACGGCGACGACCCGCACCGGGTAGGTGCCCTTCTCGCCGATGCTGATCGTCTGCACGACGCGTCCGTCGGGCAGCGGCAGCCGCTCGCCGCCGCCCTCGTTGATCGCGAGGTCGGGGCGGATGTCGGGGCGTGCCTCGAGGAGCCAGCGCATCCCGACGTCGGCCATGCCGTCCTCCTCGTCGGCGACGGCGATCAGCCACAGGTCGCCGCGGGGCCGGAAGCCGGAGCGGGCCAGCTCCACCATGGCCACGGCGCGTGCGGCCACCTCGTTCTTCATGTCGATCGCACCGCGACCCCAGAGGAAGCCCCCCTCGTCGACGACCGCGTCGAACGGCGGGTGGGTCCAGTCGCGCGGGTCCGCCGGGACCACGTCGGTGTGCCCGACGAACGCCAGCGACGGCGCCCCACCCGTGCCGGGGATGCGCGCCACCAGGTTGGCGCGGTCGGGGTCGCGGGCCACCAGCTCGCAGTCGATGCCCGCACCGGCCAGGTAGTCGCGCAGGTACGACGCGGGGCCGGTCTCGTTGCCCGGCTTGCGCCCGAGCGCGGCCTCGGGTGCGTTGCTGGTGTCGAAGCGGACCAGTGCTCGGGTGACCTCGACGACCTCCTCGTGGAGCGGGTTCACGAGGCGGACCCTCCCACACCGAGCCGGTCGAGCACCCACGCCAGCACCTCGGCCTCGTAGGCCAGGTGCCCGAAGCGCCCCGAGGGGCCGACGTGCGCGCCGGCTCCGAGCTCGCAGCGGAAGACACACCGCGGGGACCACTCCGGGTCGGTGGCCCGCAGCGCCGCCACCCACTTGGCCGGCTCGTGAACCATCACCCGGGGATCGTGGACCGCGCCGGTGACCAGCAGGTCCGGGCGCCCACCCGCGGGCGGCAGGTTGTCGTAGGGGGAGTAGGCCAGCATCCAGTCGAAGTCCGCGCGCCGGCGAGGGTCCCCCCACTCGTCCCACTCGTTGACGGTCAGCGGGATCGAGGCGTCGAGCATCGTCGTCACCACGTCCACGAACGGCACCTCGGCCACCACCGCGCGCCACCGGTCGGGGCGCTGGCTGAGCACGGCGCCCTGGAGGAGCCCGCCGGCACTGAGCCCGCGCGTGGCCAGCCGATCTCCGTCGACGAGGCCCGCGAGCCCGTCGGCCACCGCGGCGTGGTCGCCGAACGTGTGCTGCTTGTGCTCGAGCCGCCCGTCGAGCCACCACCGCCGTCCGCCCTCGCCGCCACCCCGGACGTGCGCGTGCACGAAGACGACGCCGCGGTCCAGCAGGCTCGGCAGCGCCGGGTCCCACTCGGGCTCGAAGGTGTACTCATAGGCGCCGTAGCCGTACAGCAGCGCCGGCGCCGTACCGTCCAGCGGCGTGTCCCGGTGGCGCACGACGGTGGCCGGCACCGTCACCCCGTCGGGTGCCGGGAGGGCGTGCCGCTGGGTCACGTAGCGCGACGGGTCGTGCCCGGGTGCCTCCTGGCGGAGCACGTCGGCCACGTCACCGGTGGCCAGGTCGACGTCGGCCCAGACAGGTGGCTCGACGTGCGCGCGGTCGACGACCCGCACCGTCGTGGCGTCGTACGCCGTGTTGCGGGCCAGGTGGACGGCCCCACCGGGGAAGCGGCTGCGCACCACCGGCCCCGGGCCGGCGAGGTCGTCGGCCGGCACGACACGGAGCCGGTGCTCGAAGTCGGCGCGGTGGGACATCACCACGTGGCCCTCGAGCGCATCGACGCGCTCCAGCCGCTCCGCGGGGTCCTCGGCCCGGACCTCGTGCCAGCTGCCGTGGTCCTGCTCGTGCTCCAGGGGCACCGGGCAGGCGACGAGGCGGAACTCGACGGCGTCGTCGTTCGTCACGAGCAGCAGCCGTCCCGGGCCGTCCGCTTCCCGCTGGTGCTCGGCGCGGTAGACGACGCCGGGGCGGCGGCCCCCGGCCGAGCGGGGCGGGGACTCGGGGGCGTGGGCGTCGACGACCCAGGTCTCGCCGGTGTCGCGGCTCTCGGCGAGGATCAGCAGCACGTCGCCGCTGCGGGCGGACCGCAGCGTGAGCTCGAACCGCTCGTCCGGCTCGGCCAGCACCCGCACGTCCTGCGACGCCGGGGTCCCGAGCCGGTGGCGCCAGATCTCGTGCGGCCGGTAGGCCTCGTCGTGGACGGTGTAGAAGAACCACCGCGAGTCGGCGCTCCACCCCCCGCCGTAGTAGCTGCGGGGCACCACGTCGTCGAGGTCGGCGCCCGTGCGCAGGTCGCGGAAGCGCAACTCGAAGACCTCGTCGCCGGTGGTGTCGACGGAGTAGGCGAGCACGTCCTCGTCGGGGCTGACCAGGGTCACGCCGAGGTCCAGGTACCCGCTGTCGTCGGCCAGCGAGCCGATGTCGAGAACAACCTCCACTTCTACCGCAGGGTTACGGATTTCGTGGCCCGGCGCCCCAGATGACGTCGGAATCGGTCTCGAAACGGTCTCGTTACCGTTGATTTCCCTGACCAACTGACCGTAGTCACTTCCCGCGAGGTGCCGGTTGTAGTAGGAACACCTCGAACGCCGCCACGTTGGCGACACGTCGGTGGGTGGTACTCGGGACACCATCTCGGCCCGCAGGGTGGAGACGAGGGAGTGCAGATGCGCACAGGCAGAGTCGTAGTACCCCCGCTCGGCAGCCAGGTGCTCCGTCAGCTCTGGCGACGCGTGACCCATCCAGGCGTAGGGATCGGGGCGCGGCACGCCGTGCTCGCGATGCTCGAACGCCTCACGTCGCGCCTCAGGAGGACGGGTCACGGCAGTCAACGTACCCCCGCGCGGGCCCTGGCCGCGGCGGCGCTGGTCATCGCGTTCCTGACGCCCGGGATCGCCCTGACCGGGTCGTCGACGCCCGCGGCCGCGGCCGACAAGACGACCTTCACGGTGGGCTTCGTGAGCGAGGTCGACTCGTTCAACCCGTTCCTCGGCTTCCAGTCGGAGTCCTACGAGGCCTGGGCGCTCACCTACGACCTGATGATCAACTACTCGATGAAGGACATGTCCCCCGAGCCGGGCCTGGCGACGAAGTGGTCCACCTCGGACAACGGGCTGACCTGGACCTTCGACATCCGCAGCGGGGTGAAGTGGTCCGACGGACAGCCCCTGACCGCGCGCGACATCGCCTTCACCTACAACCGCGTCCTCAGCGGCCCGCCCTGGTCCACCAACTGGGCGTCCTACCTCAAGGGCGTGACGTCCGTGACCGCGCCGGACGCCACGCACGTGGTGCTGAAGCTGAACAAGCCCAACAGCGTCCTCCCGCTGCTCCCGATCCCGATCGTGCCCGAGCACATCTGGAAGAACGTCAGCGACTCAGAGGCCAAGTCCTACTCCGCCGAGCCCAAGAACGGCCAGCCGGTGGTGGGCTCGGGCCCGTTCCGCTTCGTCGAGGGGACCGCGGGCGGCTCGACGTACCGCTTCGAGAAGAACCCCGACTACTGGGGCGGCACCCCCCACATCGACGAGGTCGTCTTCCGGATCTACAAGAGCGCGGACCCGATGGTGCAGGCGCTGATCAAGGGCGAGATCGACTTCGCCGAGGACATCTCGCCCCTCCAGGTCAAGTCGCTGCAGGGCCAGCCGGGCATCACGGCCCACAACGGCAACGGGGTCCTGTTCGACGAGATCGCGTTCAACACCGGCTCCGTCGACACCAAGACCGGCAAGCCGATCGGGGACCCCAACCCCGCGGTGCTGGACCCGAAGTTCCGCCAGGCCCTCGGGTACGCGATCGACCACGACCAGCTCGTCCGGAAGGTCTACCAGGGTGCGGGACTCCCGGGGGACACGATCATCCCGCCCTCCTATCCCAACTGGAAGTGGAACCCGCCCCCGGACCAGGCGTTCAGCTTCGATCTGGAGAAGGCGGGGCAGCTGCTCGACGCGGCGGGCTACAAGAAGGGGTCGGACGGGCTGCGGACGATGCCGGACGGCTCCCCGATCGGCACCATCCGGCTCGCTGCGCGCAGCGACTCCTCCGCGGACACCTCGGTCAACACCATGGACTACTTCAAGGAGTGGCTCGCCGACCTCGGCATCAAGGCCGAGGTGGTGACCTACACCTCGGGCCGGCTCACCGAGGTGATCCTCGACGGCAACTTCGACGCCTTCCAGTGGGACTGGTACGTCGAGCCGGACCCGGACGGCATGCTGAACATCATGACCTGCGGGCAGCGCGGGGGCTCGTCGGACTCGTGGTACTGCAACAAGAAGTACGACGCCCTCTACGCCAAGCAGCACAGCGAGCAGGACCTCGCGAAGCGCGAGGCCGAGGTCAAGCAGATGCAGCAGATCCTCTACACGGACTCGCCGTACCTGGTCACCGTGTATCCCACCACCGGTGAGGCCGTGCGCAGCGACAAGTTCGCCTGCTTCCAGCCCCAGCCGGACCCCGGGGGCGTCTGGCTCGTCCAGTACGGCGCGCACAACTACATCAATGCCCGCCCGGCCGACCAGGCCGGCAACTGCGACGGTGTCGCCAGCGCCATCGGAGCCACCAAGGCGGCGGACAGCGGCGGAGCGAGCAGCGGCTTCTGGATCGGGGCAGGCATCGCCGTCGTCGTGCTCATCGCAGCCGGAGGTTTCGTCCTGATCCGCCGCCGCTCCACGGTCGGCGAGCGCGAATGACCCTGGCCACCAACCCGTCCGTCGCCGAGGCCGCCGAGGAGGTCGAGACCAGTCGGCGGCACCGCAGCTACGGCCGGTACGTCCTCGGCAAGGTGCTCGGTTCCCTGGCCAGCCTGGCGTTCGTCCTCGTGGTGAACTTCTTCCTGTTCCGGGTGCTGCCGGGTGACCCGGCACGCAACCTGTCGCGGGGGCGGTTCGTCAGCAAGGGGCAGTTGGCGGCGTTCAACAAGACCTACGGGCTCGACCAGTCGGTGCCCCAGCAGTTCCTGACCTACCTCAACAACACTCTTCACGGCGACCTGGGCATCTCGATCAAGTACCGCGTCCCGGTCTCGCAGCTCATCCTGGACCGGCTGTGGCCGACGCTGCTGCTGGTCGGCACCTCCACGATCCTGGCGGCGATCATCGGGGTCTGGCTCGGCATCCGGGGCGCGTGGAAGCGGGGAGGGGCGTTCGACAAGGCCTCCACCGGCACGTCTCTGACGCTCTACTCGATGCCGGAGTGGTGGCTGGGGCTGCTGCTGATCGCGGTCTTCGCTGTCGGCTGGGGCCCGATCCCCGGGATCTTCCCGACCGGCGGGTTGCACTCGGTCGACGCGCAACCGGGCACCCTGTCCGGGGTCCTCGACACCGCCTGGCACCTGACGCTGCCGGTCATCACGCTGACGCTTGCCTACCTCGCCGACTACTCGCTGATCATGCGCAGCTCGCTGCTCGACGAGCTCGGAGAGGACTACCTGACGACCGCCAGGGCCAAGGGGCTGCGTGACATCGTGGTGCGCAACCGGCACGCCGTGCCGAACGCGCTGCTGCCGACCACGACGGTGATCGCCCTGAGCATCGGCTTCGTGGTGTCCGGGGCGATCACCATCGAGACGGTGTTCTCGATCCCCGGCCTAGGACTGCTGGGGGTCGACGCGCTGGAGACCCCCGACTTCTGGGTGCTGCAGGGGACCTTCATGGTCGCCTCGGCCGGCGTCATCGCGGCCAACCTGGTGGCCAACCTGCTCTACGGCCTCCTCGACCCGCGGGTGCGCACGTGAGTGCCGTCGAGGGCGACGGCAGCACCGGCGTCCCCGCCACCCTCTCGGCGCGCCAGCTGGCTCGTCGGCGCCGCCGCGAGTCGTTCCTGCGGAGCTGGCGGATCTTCCGCCGCAACCGCTCGGGGATGCTCGGACTCGTCATCCTGGCCGTCTTCGCGTTCATCGCGCTGGCCGCGCCGCTGCTGGCCTCGTCGCAGGGGCTCGAGGTCACCCAGGCCACCGGCGGCGTGCTGGAGCCGCCGTCGTCGCAGTACTGGCTCGGCACCGACGACCAGGGACGCTCGGTGCTGACGCTGCTGATCTGGGGAGCCCGGATCTCGCTCTTCGTCGGGCTGGCCGCCACCGTGATCTCCATGGTTATCGGCACCCTGATCGGGTTGATCTCGGGCTTCTCGGGCGGCTGGGCCGGGGCAGTCCTCTTCCGGCTGACGGAGTGGTTCCTGGTCATCCCGTTCCTGCCGCTGGCGATCGTGCTGGCGACGGTGCTGGGCCGCTCCCTGTTCAACATCGTCCTGGTCATCGGGGTCACGTCGTGGCCCGGGACGGCCCTGCTGATCCGCAGCCAGACGCTGTCCATCAAGGAGCGCGCCTACATCGAGCGGGCTCGGGTGCTGGGCGCGGGACGCTGGCACCAGATGAGCCGGCACGTGCTGCCCAACGTGATGCCCATGGTCTTCGCCAACACCACGTTGACCGTCGCGATCGCGATCCTCGCCGAGACGACGCTGAGCTTCCTCGGCCTCGGCGACCCGACCCGGGTCTCGTGGGGCTCGATGCTCGACGACGCCTTCCAGGTCGGCGCGATCACCACCGGAGCGTGGTGGTTCATCGTCCCGCCCGGCGTGTGCGTGGTCCTGGTGGTGCTCGCGTTCACCCTCATCGGGCAGGCGCTCGAGGAGGTCCTCAACCCGCGGCTGAAGGGACGTTGATGTCCGACCTGCTCAGGATGCGCGACGTGTCGCTCACCTACCGGTCCGAGGGCGGCGACGTACCCGCGGTGCGCAACGTCGACCTCGACCTCGACCGCGGCGAGATCGTCGGGATCGCGGGGGAGTCGGGGTGCGGCAAGTCCACGCTCGCCAGCACCATCCTGCGCCTCCAGCCCCCGACCGCCCGGGTGACCGGCGAGGTTCTCTTCGAGGGCCAGGACGTGCTCACCATGAGTTGGGGCCACCTGCGGGCGCTGCGCTGGGCGGGGGCGTCGATGGTCTTCCAGGGGGCGCTGCACTCGCTCAACCCGGTCCAGCGGGTGGGGGACCAGATCGCCGAGCCGATCCACCTCCACGACCCGGAGACCTCGGACAAGCAGGCGCACCTCCGCGTCGGCGAGCTCCTCGAGCAGGTCGGGCTGCCAGCCGCGCGGGCGCGCGCCTACCCGCACCAGCTCTCCGGGGGCCAGAAGCAGCGGATCATGATCGCGATGGCGCTCGCGTGCCGGCCCCGGCTGATCGTGGCCGACGAGCCCACCACCGCGCTCGACGTGATGGTGCAGGCGCAGGTCCTGCACGTGCTCTCCGGCCTGGTGCACGAGCTGGGCGTGGGGATGCTGATGATCAGCCACGACCTGTCGGTGCTCGCCGACCTCTGCGACCGGATCGTGGTGATGTACGGCGGTCGCGTGGTCGAGCAGGGCCCGTCCAAGCTGGTCTTCGGGGAGGCCCTGCACCCCTATGCCGAGGCGCTGTCCGCGGCGTTCCCGCGGGTGGGGGACCCGGCTGCGCGCTACGCCCCGTCGGGGCTGCCCGGCGATCCGCCGGACCCGGCCGCGCTGCCCCCCGGCTGCTCCTTCGCGCCGCGCTGCCCGCGGGTGATCGACGACTGCACCCGCGCCGTGCCCGAGCTGCGGTCCTTCGGGGGCGACCGGCAGGCCTCCTGCATCCGGGTGGGGCAGCCGTGACGGGCCGGCTGCTCGAGGCGCGGAACGTCAGCGTCGAGTTCGTCACCCGCAGCGGTCACGTCGCCCGCGCGCTGGACGGCGTCAACCTGCAGGTCGGTGCAGGCGAGGTCGTCGCGCTGGTGGGGGAGTCCGGCTCCGGCAAGACCACGGTGGCCCGCACCATGCTCGGCCTCGAGCGGCCGGTCGCGGGGGAGGTGGCCTTCGACGGCGAGCCACTGGGCTACTCGGGTCGGCGGCTGCGTGAGCTGCGGCGCCGCGTGCAGATGGTGCTCCAGGACCCGGCCGGGGCCCTCAACCCGCGCCAGACCGTCTACGAGTCGGTGGCCGAGGGGATGCGCCTGCACGGCCTGGCGGCCAAGGACCCGGCAGGACGCACGGAGACCGAGATGGTCGCCGCCGCGATGGCCTCGGCCGGGCTGCGGCCCCCGGAGCGGCTCTTCCTGCGCTACCCCCACGAGCTGTCCGGTGGCCAGCGCCAACGGGTCCTGATCGCCGGCGCCCTCGCCCTGGGCCCGGAGCTGCTGATCGCCGACGAGCCGGTGTCCAGCCTGGATGCGTCGATCCGTGGCGAGATCCTGGCGCTGCTCCTCAAGCTGCGCGACGAGCTCGGGCTCGGGGTCCTCGTCGTGACCCACGACCTCGGCCTGGCCTGGAACATCGCGGACCGGATCGCGGTGATGTACCTCGGCCGCGTCGTCGAGGCCGGTCCGACCGAGGAGGTGCTCCAGGCGCCGCAGCACCCCTACACGCAGGCCCTGCTCTCGGTGGTGCCGGAGATCGAGGAGCTGCGGCCGGTCGTGCTGACCGGCGAGATCCCCGACCCGACCCGGATCCCCGGCGGGTGCCGCTTCCACCCGCGCTGCCCTGCGGTCGCCGACGGTTCGGCGGCCGCGGACGGTGTCGAGCGGTCCTGCCGCACACAACCGCTCGAGGTCCTCCCGGCCGACCCGCAGGGCCACCACACGGCCTGCCACCTCGCCGCGCTGCGGTCCTCGACCGGCCCGAGGACGGGGAGCATCGTGTGAGCCCGCTGCAGGCCGCCCTGCCGCGGGAGATGTACGTCGACCGCGAGGCGTGGCTGCGCGAGCGCGACCGGGTGCTGTACGGCGAGTGGTTCTGCGTGGGCCGCACCCGCGACCTCGGGCTGGTGGACGGTGGCCGGCTCGCCGTGGTCGACGTGGCGGGCGAGTCGGTGCTGGTGACCCGCGACGGGGACGGCGCCCTGCACGCGGCGTACAACGTCTGCCGGCACCGGGGCTCCCAGCTCGTCCCGACACCGCCCGGGGCACCGCCGAGCTGTACGGCGGCGGGGGCCCTGCGCTGCCCGTACCACTCGTGGACCTACTCGCTGGCCGGAGAGCTGCTCCGTGCCCCGCACACCGACCTCGAGGAAGACATCGACCCGGCGGACTTCTCCCTGCATCCCGTGGGCGTCGCCGAGTGGGCCGGCTTCGTGCTGGTGCACCTGACGCCCGCCTCGGCGGCCCCGGTGGCCGACGTGCTGGCGCGGGCCGCTGCCAACCTCGCCAACTACGCCATGGGCGACCTGGTCACCGGGCGCACCCTCACCTACGAGGTGGCCGCCAACTACAAGGTCGTCGCCGAGAACTACAACGAGTGCTACCACTGCGGCCCGGTCCACCCCGAGCTCACCCGGCTGGTCCCGGCCTTCGGGAGCGGCGGGTCGGGCCTGGCCTGGGAGGACGGCATCCCGCACCGCGAGGGCGCCTGGACCTTCACCACGACCGGCACCACCACGCGCGCGCCGCTGCCCGGGCTCAGCGAGGCCGAGCGGACCCGGCACAAGGGCGAGCTGGTCCACCCCAACCTGATGCTGTCCTGCTCGGCCGACCACGTCGCGGCGTTCGTGCTGCTGCCGCAGGACGTCGACCGCACCCGCATCGACTGCCACCTGCTCTTCGCGGCCGACGCCGTCGCCGACCCGGCCTTCGACCCCTCCGACGCCGCCGACCTGTGGGACCTCGTCAACAAGCAGGACTGGGCGATCTGCGAGTCCGTGCAGCGCGGCATGTCCTCGCGTGCCTACACCCACGGCTGGTTCGCGCCGATGGAGGACGACAGCGCGGACATCCGGCGGTGGCTGCTGCCGCGCCTGGCGGCCCCGGATCGGGACGACGGCTGACCCCCGTCATGGTCGAGCGCTGCGACTACGTGGTGATCGGGCTGGGTGCGCTGGGCAGCGCCGCGGCCCACGAGCTGGCGCGCCGAGGGCACTCCGTCGTCGGGCTCGAGCGCTTCGAGCTCGGCCACCACCGCGGCGCCAGCCACGACACCAGCCGGATCCTCCGGCACAGCTACCACACCCCGACTACGTCCGGCTCACGCAGGAGGCGTACCACGACTGGGCGCGGCTCGAGGCGGCCAGCGGGGAGTCGCTGGTGACCGTCGTCGGCGGGCTGGACCTCTTCCCGCCGGACCCGGCGATCCCGATGGACGACTACGTCACCAGCCTCGACGAGGTCGGCATCCCGTTCGAGCTGCTCACGGTGGACGCGATCGCGGACCGGTGGCCGCAGTTCCGCCTGCCGCCCGGGACCGTCGGGCTCTTCCAGGACCGTGGTGCGATCGTGCCTGCGGGCCGGGGCACCCGCGTGATGCAGCAGCTGGCCACTCGCCACGGTGCCGTCCTGCGCGACCGGTCCCCGGTGAGCGGGCTGCGTGACCTGGGCGCGGCCGGGGTCGAGGTCGAGGCCGGTGGCGCGACGTACCGGTGCCGGGGCGTCGTGCTGTGTGCCGACGCCTGGACCAACGACGTGCTGGCCGGGCTCGGCCAGACCGTCCCGCTGACCGTGACGCTGGAGCAGGCGACCTACTTCGCACCCGAGGACCCGTCGCGCTTCGAGCCGCGCCGGCTGCCGCTGTGGATCTGGATGGACGAGCCGTCGTTCTACGGCTTCCCCTGCTACGGCGAGCCCACGATCAAGGCGGCGCAGGACTGCGGCGGCCCCGAGGCCGACCCCGACCACCGCACCGACGAGGTGGACCGGGCCCGGCTCGCGCTGCTGGCCGACCACCTGGCCACGACGCTGCCCGGCTCCGGCCGTCCGGTGCGGTCGCTGCGCTGCCACTACACCCTCACGCCCGACCGCGACTTCGTGCTCGACCGGGTCCCCGGTCACGAGTCGGTGGTCGTCGGGCTGGGCGCGGCCCACGGCTTCAAGTTCGCGCCCACCTTCGGACGGCTGCTCGCGGACCTCGCGACGGGGGACCGGGCCCACGAGCTGCCGGCCTTCCGGCTGGACCGGCCGGCGCTCACCGACCCCGCCTACGCGCCACACTGGTTGGTCTGAGGGCCGACGTGAGGAGGGATGGCATGACCGGAGACCTGGACCGCCTGCAGGAGGAGGTCCGCGCCCGCAACGGCACGGTCCCCGCCATGCTGCCCGCTGCGGCGTACACCTCCGACGAGGTGCTGGCCTGGGAGCGCCGGCACCTCTACGCCGGCACCTGGACCTGCCTCGGCCGGCTCGAAGAGCTGCTTCCCGACGACCTCGAGGGCAGGCCGGCGACGCAGCGCGCGGTGATGGTCGGTGACGTCTCGGCGCTGCTGACCCGGGACCGTGACGGTGCCGGGGAGCGGCTGCGGATGTTCGCCAACACCTGCCGGCACCGGGCCCACGAGCTGCTGCCCGAGGACGACGCGTCCGCGCGGCACTCGGTGATCTGCCCCTACCACGCGTGGTCCTACGACCTGGCCGGCGACCTGGTGGCCGCGCCCGGCTACCGCGACGAGCCCGGCTTCGACTCCGCGGCGTACTCGCTGGTGGAGCTGCCCGTCGAGACCTGGCAGGGCTGGGTCTTCGGCCATGCCCTGCACCCGCTCGGCCACCCCGACGTGGTGCCGTTCGCCGACCACGTGGGCGAGCTCGAGGTCGTCCTGGCGCCGTACCGGCCGGCCGGGCTGCCGCTCGCCGCCCGGCACACCTACGAGATCGCCGCGAACTGGAAGATCGTCGCGGAGAACTACCACGAGTGCTACCACTGCCCGCTGATCCACCCCGAGCTGTGCCAGGTCACCCCGCCGACCTCCGGCGACAACTACGACCTGCCCGGCGCCTGGGTCGGCGGCTCGATGGTGCTGCGGGACGGCATGGCCACGATGTCGCTGACGGGGGAGTCGGACGGCCACCCGATCCCGGGGGTCTCGCCGACCGCGGTGGAGTACGTCCACCTGCTGCCGAACCTCCTCGTCTCCGCCCATCCCGACTACGTGATGACCCACCGGCTGGTGCCGCTGGCGCCCGACCGCACCTGGATCGAGTGCTCCTGGTACCTCCTGCCCGGCGCCGACGGCACGCTGCCGGACCCGACGTACGCGGTGGAGTTCTGGGACCTCACCAACCGCCAGGACTGGGCCGCCTGCGAGTCCGTCCAGCGCGGCCTGCAGAGCCCGCACTTCGCGCCGGGCCCGCTGTCGCCGAGCGAGGACGCGGTGGAGCGTTTCGTGGCCCTGGTGTCGCGGGCGTACGTCGGGCTGCCGCTGCACGTCGACCTGCGCACGGCCTGACGCGTACCCCAGACGGGTGGTGCCAAATGGCCCGTCCGGGCCGTCCTCGTACGGCGTTGACCCACCTAACGTGGGGTGATGACGACGAGGCACGGCTCGGAGAGCTTCTTCATCGAGGGCGAGGGCCTGGTGAACACCCAGGTCGGCGGGCGGCACGGAGACCAGCCCGATCCCATCACTGATCCCGGGGCGGCGCCGCCGTCGGCCCCCACACTGGCGGCCGATGCCGTGCCGCCGTTCCGCTTCAGCCGGGTCGGGCCGAAGGGCAAGCCGCTGCGACCGCTGCTGATCGCCAAGCTGGCCGAGGCGATGGTGGTCGGGGGCGGCGGGCACGGGCACGTGCCGGCGGGCTACACCTACTTCGGCCAGTTCGTCGACCACGACCTGACGATGGACCGCACGGACGTGGCGCTGGGTGAGGACGTCTCGGTGGTGGACCTGCTGCAGGCCCGCTCGCCCGCGCTGGACCTCGACTCGCTCTACGGCGCGGGGCCGGACGACAGCGAGTCGGCGGCCTTCTACGAGGCCGACGGGCTGCACCTGCGGACCGGTGACACGATCGCGATCGGCCCGGACAAGGCGAAGGTCGGGCACGACCTGCCCCGGGTGGGGACCGGCGCCGGCAAGGCAGCCAAGCGCAAGGCGCTCATCCCCGACCCTCGCAACGACGAGAACCTCATCGTCGCCCAGACGCACCTGGCGATGATCCACTTCCACAACCGGGTCGTCGACAAGCAGGCGATGTCGGTGCCGCCGGCGCAGCTCTTCCGCAAGGCCCGCAAGAGTGTGACGCTGCACTACCAGTGGCTGGTCCGGCACGACTACCTGCCGCGCATCGTCGAGCCGAGCGTGCTCGACGACGTCTTCACCAACGGCCGCCGGCTGGTGGCGCCCGGGGCCGCCGTCACCTCCATCCCGACGATGCCGGTCGAGTTCTCGGTGGCGGCGTTCCGGCTGGGGCACAGCATGGTGCGCGACGCCTACAACTGGAACCGTCGCTTCCCCGGCCCCAACGGGTTCCTCGACTACATGTTCCAGTTCTCCGGGCTCGGCGGTGACCTGGGCGGCGAGGTCCGGCTGCTGAGCAACTGGCTCGCGGACTGGCGCCGGATGTACGACTTCCCCGCCGGTGGGAGGCCGGCGCTCGCGGCCCCGGGCGACGACGTGAACCTCGCGATGCGGATCGACACCCGGCTGACCGACCCGCTCAAGAACCTGCCGCCGAGCACGTTCGGGGGGCCGGCCAACATCCCCGTCGACGACCACCGCCGCAACCTCGCCTTCCGCAACCTGACCCGCGGCGCGATGCTGAAGCTCGCCAGCGGTCAGCAGATGGTCGACAAGCTCGCGGCGGCCGGTGTGGCGGTCACCCCGCTGACCCGGTCGCAGGTCCTGAACGGCAACGGCGGGGCCGACCTCAGCGGCCTCAGCGCGTCGGAGAAGGACGCCGTGGCCGAGCGGACGCCGCTGTGGTTCTACGTGCTGCGCGAGGCCGAGCTGAACGGCGGGCGGCTCGACGGCGTCGGGGCCAGGATCGTCGCGGAGACCTTCCACCGGGCGATCGAGGGCAGCCGGTTCTCGATCCTGCGCCACCCGGAGTTCCACCCCACGCACGGCCGGGACGCGGCGACGTTCGAGATGACCGACCTGCTGTTCTTCGCGTTCGCCGGCAAGAAGACGGGGCTGAACCCGCTCGGCGGCCCGTGACCCGGCCCGTGACCCGGCCCGAGACCCGGCCCGTGAATGGGCCCCGTCCTAGGGTGGCGACATGAGCAACCCCGTGGTCGTCGTGGTCGGTGCAGGTCCCGGAGTCAGCGGCTCGGTGGCGCGGCGGTTCGCGCGCGACGGCTACGACGTCGGACTGCTGGGCATCGACCAGACGGAGCTGGGCGAGCTGGGCCGCGAGCTGCGCGAGGGTGGCGCCGACGTGCAGTCGGCCGTCGTGGACATCACCGACGTCGAGGCCTGCACCGCGGCCATCACCGGCGTCGGCGAGCACTTCGGGCACGTCGACGTGCTGCACTTCAACCCTAGTGCCTTCCGCCAGAAGGACCCGCTGCAGCTCAGCGTGCACGAGCTGCTCGAGGACGTCGCCCTGGGTGTCGGGGCGCTGCTGACCGCCGTGCAGGCCGCGCGCCCGTTCATGGACGGCGGTGGCCGCGTCACGGTGACCGGCAGCATGGCCGCCGACAAGCCGTGGAACCAGGCGGCGTCGCTGGGGGTGCAGAAGGCGGGCGTGCGCAACCTGGTGCGCAGCCTCGACACGACCCTCGCCCCCGACGGCATCCGGGCGGTGTCGGTCACCGTGCGCGGGACGCTCTCGCGGGAGGGCGCGTTCACGCCCGACCGGGTCGCGGAGGCCATCCACGCGGCGGCCTTCCAGGACGAGGACGACTGGCGCACCGAGGTGCCGTACGCCGGCTGAGGTCGCTACGTGGTCCGTGCGGGGATCCGCTCGTGCCAGGCGCGGTGCGAGACCTGGTCGTCGCCCAGCCTCGCCCAGGTCTCGATGGCGACGTCGAGCCCGGTCGCGGTGACGGTCACGTCCATCACCGAGCGGACGTGCACGGCGACCCCGGGCCACTCGAGCTCGAAGGTGGTCTGGGCGTGGGCCGTCTGGGTGTGGCTGCGGCGGTCGACGCCGACCTCGCCGAAGTAGTCCTCGCGGGCGTGGCCGTCGTACGGCGTGGAGTACTCGGCGACCACGTGGGTGCGGGCGTGGGTGGTGCGGCGCAGCACGTCGTCGCGGATCTCCCAGGTGACCCCGTCGACGCTCTCCGCGGAGTGCTCGGCGCCGGGGGCGAAGACCGGGGTCGGGTAGTCGCCGACGAGCACCGGCAGGTCGAGCGTGCCGCCGTGGACCGTGAGCTTGACGGGTGCCGGGGGCGCGACGGTGTTGGGCCAGTCGGAGCCGGCGACGCTGACGCGCAGGCGGTTGCCGGGGGCCCAGGTGTAGGCGCAGGCGTCGAGGTCGAGCACCACGTCGTACTCCTCGCCGGGGACCAGCGGGGTGGGCGTGCCGTGGACGCCGTCGCGGTACGCGAGGTCGAGGGTGCCGCGGGCCACGAGGGCGGAGGTGCCGTCCGGGAAGACGTCGCAGAGCTTGACCGACAGCGACGCCGCCGGGGCGTCGGCGCTGACCCGCAGCCGGGTCCGGGGCTGGCCCACGACGGCTCCGTCGGGGGCGTCGACGTCCCACGTCAGCGACCGGGCGTCGTCCAGGCGCTGGTCGCCGGACAGGCCCCAGGGCAGGTGCCCGGCACAGTCGATCCAGGCGGCCGTGCCGACGTCGGGCACCACGGGCAGCGACCGCGGTCCGGCGAGCTCGACGCCGACGGCCTCGGTCGGCGGGACCGTGGGCAGTCGCAGCCACGTCCCCGCGTGCAGGTCGAGGTCGGGCTCCGGCCTCGTGGAGGAGCGGACGAAGACGTCGCAGTGGGAGTCGAAGGGCTCGTCGGAGGTGGGGCGCAGCCAGCGGTCGAACCACGCTGCCATCTCGACGTCGAGGTCGAGGCGCGGGCCCGGCATGGCGTGGGTCGGGTCGGCGTGCGCCCAGGGTCCGGCGAGCAGCCGGTGCGGGACGCCGTTGGCGCCGAGCGCGGCCATCGTGCGGAAGGAGTTGTTGCGGTAGCCGTCGGCCCACCCGGCGATGAGCATCACCGGTATCTCGATGCGCTCGTAGCCGCTCCCGTCGGCGCCCAGCCGTACCGACCCGCCGCGCCAGTAGTCGCCGTGCATGCTCTCCCGGAGCCAGGTCAGCACCCACGGCTCGTTGGTCACCAGCCGACGCCGCCACTCCTCCTCCCACGTGCTGCCGTTCGCGTCGCGCCAGACCGCCGGCACGGGCGGCAGCACGCACATCGGCGTCATGTAGTGGCAGTAGTCGACGAGGTCGACCAGCCTCAGGGCACCCCCGCGCCAGTGCACGTCGTCGGTCCAGCGGTCGTCGCTGGAGTAGATCGCGCACACCGCCTTCAGCGCGGGGGGCCGCTCGCAGGCGAGCTGCAGGGAGTTGAAGCCGGAGTACGACGTGCCGAACATGCCGACGCCCCCGTCGCACCACTCCTGCGCCGCCAGCCAGGCGATCACCTCGGCCAGGTCGCGCTGCTCCTCGGGCGGGTACTCGTCGATCGCGTCGCCGGACGACGACCCGGTGCCGCGCACGTCGACCCGGCACACGGCGTACCCGTAGGAGTCGCGGAGCACCTCGTAGCCGGGTGCGTAGGACGAGGTGAGGTCATCCTTGCGGTAGGGCAGCGCTTCCAGCAGGCACGGCTGCGGACCGGTGGCCGGGTCGGGGAGGAAGAGGGTGGCGGCGAGCTCGACGCCGTCGCCGACCGGGATCCGCACCTCGACCTGCTTCCCGGTCATGCGCGGACGCCGTCCAGCAGGGCGAGGACCTCGGGGGAGTGTAGGGAGTCGCTGCTGCGCCCGTCGCGGCCGACGGTGGTGGGGGCGGTGAACATCGAGTTGAGGACGGCCTCCTCGGCGGCCTCGACGACCGCGGCGAAGAGCGGGTCGAGGGCGCGGCCGGCGACGGCGACGGTGCCGTTCGGGCGGCCGTCGCGGTCGACCCGCAGCCCGGTGCCGAAGCCGAGGAAGATCTCGCCGCTGCCGTGGTGGGCGACCGACCCGGTGCGGGCGAGGCCGAGCCCGATCCGACGGGCCAGGCGGGCGCACGCGGCGCTGTCCACCGCGGCGTCGGTGACCACGATGCCCAGGCAGGAGCCCGCCGGCGCCTCCGGGCCCGATGGCGGTGGGACCAGCCGCCGCCCGACGGGCTCGCCGGCCACGACGAGCTGGTCGCGGGTGCCGAAGTTGGTGAGCAGGAGCACGGCGACGGTGTGGCCCTCGGCGGTGACCCGGGACGACGTACCGATGCCGCCCTTGAAGCCCAGGCAGGACATGCCCGTGCCGGCACCCACGGCGCCCTCGTCGGGAGCGGTGGTCGATCCTCGGCTGGCGAGGGCGGCGAGCCGTGCGGCGCGCACGTCGTCGGCGGTCACCTGCATCCGGCGGCAGTCGTTGAGGTGGGAGTCGTCGCACTCGCCGACGATCGGGATGACCACGTCGTCGGCGACCTCGGCGTGCTGCTCGAGCTCGATCTCGCAGGCCGCGTCGTAGACCCGCCCCAGCTGCATCGTGGAGGTCAGGTAGACCGGCGTCTCGGCCGAGCCCCACTCGGCGGCGGTGAGGAACCCCGTGCACTCGCCGGCGCCGTTGAGCACGGCTCCACCGGCGGGCACCGGACGGTGGTAGGCGTCCTCGGCGAGCACCATGGCGGTGACGCCGGTCCGGGCTGCCCCGCGGCCGGCGGGCGGCGGCGGCTCGTCGCGGTGGACCGTCGCGTGCCCGACGCCGACGCCGCGCACGTCGAGCACGGAGTTGGTCGGCCCGGTGGGCAGGGTCCCGATGCGGATGCCCAGGTCACGTGCGCGCGGCATGGGGACATCCTGCCCCAGCGCGGTCCGGTGCAGCCCGGGCCGCGCGGATGCGATGCTGACGCGATGACCCGCCTGTCGACGTCGAGCACGGTCCCGGTGGTCTGGTCCGCGGACACCCGGCTGCACGAGCCGAAGCACGAGATCTGGGTGGGGGCCGCGACCCCGGCCGTCGAGGTCCCGGCGCGGGTCGACGCCATCCTCGCGGCGCTCGAGGGCCTGCCGCTCCACGACGCGACCCGCCACGACGACACCCTGCTGGCCGCGGTGCACGATGCCGGGCTCCTCGAGTTCCTCGCCGGCGCCGCCGAGGCCTGGGCCGCCGGCCCGTACGCCGAGCTGGTCGGCCAGGACCGTGTGGTGCCGTACTTCTTCCCGACCCAGGCGCTGACCCAGGGGATGACGCCGACGCCGCCGGTGGCGCTGCACGCCCGGACCGGGCTGTGGTGCTACGACACGATGACCCTGGTCGGCCCCGGCACCTGGACGGCCGCCCGGTCGGCCGTCGACGTCGCCCTCACCGCCGTGGACCTCGTCGCCGCGGGGGAGCGGACGGCCTACGCGCTGTGCCGGCCGCCGGGGCACCACGCGACGCGGGCGGGGTACGGCGGGTCGTGCTACCTCAACAACGCCGCCGTCGCCGCTGAGGGGCTGCGCTCCCGTGGTCACGAGCGGGTGGCGGTCGTCGACGTCGACGCGCACCACGGCAACGGCACCCAGGCGATCTTCTGGGAGCGCGCCGACGTGGTCTACGGCTCGGTGCACGTCGACCCCGGTGCGGGCTGGTTCCCGCACCTGTTCGGGCACGCGGGGGAGACCGGCGCCGGGCCCGGGGCCGGCGCGACGCGCAACGAGCCGCTGCCCGAGGGGACCGGCGACGACCGCTGGGTCGAGGCGGTCGAGGCGCTGGCCGACTGGGTGCGGGCGGCGGGCTGCTCGGCGCTCGTCGTCTCGCTCGGTGTGGACGCCGCGGCCGACGACCCCGAGAGCCCGTTGCTGGTGACGGAGGACGGCTACCGCCGGGCCGGGCGTGTGCTGGGCGGGCTCGGGCTGCCCTCGGTGGTGGTGCAGGAGGGTGGCTACCACCTGCCGAGCCTCGGTGGCCTGGTCGCGTCGTACCTCGAGGGGCACGCCGGCGCCTGATCCTTCCGACCGGTTTGGTCGAACAGGTGTTCGACGACGGCGTACGATGGGGGCATGCCCACGTACGTCGCCCCGCCCGGCTGGCCGGCCCCCGTCCGCCCGCCGGACGCCCCGGACTGGGAGCGGACCGCACAGAACTGGCTGCTGGACATCTGCCCGCCGGAGTACCGCTCCTATCCCGCGCTGCGCCGACACCCGGTGGTGCTGGCGCGCTTCGCGGTGCTGCACGTCGAGGCCAGCCAGGCGGCTGCACGCCGTGGGCTGAGCGAGTCCCGTTCTGCGCTGCGCGACGTCGCGCAGCTCGACGTCGTGGAGGCGGCGGTGCAGACCTGGCTCGCCGAGGAGGCCCGGCTCTCGGGCGTGCGCCGGGCTGTCGGTCTGGTCGAGGAGGCGCTGCGGGGACGGAGGTTCGTCGCGCGTCTGTGAGGGTCAGAGTCGGGCGCTCAGCAGGTCGGCGCCGGGGCCGCTGAGCTCCGCTTCTCCCACCGGCCGGCCGGCCAGGACGAGCATCAGCGCCTCCGCGGTGGCGTGGACCTCCGGCCCGCCACCGTGGGTCCAGCCGATGTCGTCGGCCACGAGGCTGACGCCCTCGATGCGCCGCCTGGCGCTGCCGCCCACGACGGTGCTCCCGGGCCAGCGGGTCCCCACGAGGTAGTCCGCCACCGGGGTGAAGGCCCGCAGCGAGATCGGGCGCTCGCGGTGCAGGGGGCGACGGATGTCGAGGCCGTGGACGATGGCGTCGGTGAGTGCCGCGACCTGCGGCAGGCCGATCGGCTTGGCGCCGGTCGCCGCGTTGGCCCGCAGCTGACCGACGATGGCCTCCGGTCCCCGCCGCGACCAGCGCCGCGCGCTGTCGGCGACGAACTTGTTGATGCGCAGCCCGCTGCGCACGAACCCCAGCGCCGTCTCGCCGATCCCGGCGGCCGGAGCCCAGGCGATGTGCGCCGCGACGTCCTGCACCGTCCAGCCCGTGCACAGTGACGGGGTCGACCACTCCTCCGGGGTCAGCGTCTCCAGCAGGTCGATGAGCGCCAGTCGTTCGGATCGGATGGTTTCGGACATCTCGTCCATTCGCCGAGTCTGGCAGTGGGGTCCTGCGCTCGTGAAGGCGGTCGCAGGTGGGTGGTCGCGGTGATGGCAGCTATGGGGAGCGGTCCGCTGGGGTTACGGCCGCTTACCGGCTCACCGCCGCCGCTGGTTGAGGTGCACCGGTGGTTGAGGTGCGAGCGTCAGCGAGCCTCGAAACCCCGCAGCCCAGGCAGGGCGACGACCCGAAGATCAGCCCACGCGAAAGCTTTACCTTCGCTTGTCCCCAGAACCCCCGGACCGGGACGATTCCGGGCCCTGACTGTCGGTGGTCGATGCGATCATGGACACATGTTCGAAACCGATGCAGCAGGAGAGCCCGTCGAGGTCGCCGACCTCGACGCGCCGGCCTGCTCACGTTCCTCGACCAGCGCAAGCTCGACGCCCGGATCGCCGAACGCGACAAGCTCCGGGCCGCCGCCAGTGGTGCGTGCTGCACCCCGCCACCACCGACACCGGCACCGCGACCTGGGGTGGCGCGTCGATGTTGGGCGGCGACCTGGACGGGGACGAGTCGCTCGGCGGCGAGGGCACCCCGGCGGTCCGCGTTCGCCCCGAACCGCTCCGCCGTGCTGGGGGTGGCCACCATCACGGGGATGAAGCTGATCGCCGACGCCCTGGACCTGCAGCACCGGCTCCCCGCATCTGGCGACTGGTCGAATCGCTCGCGGTGGAGCCGTACAAGGCCCGCACGTCGCCCAGGCCACCCACCTCTGCGAGGCGCCGCGCGGATGTGGACGAGCAGCTCGCCCAGGCTCGCCTCGTGCAGCTGGAAGGCGATCGAGACCGCCGTCGCCCACGCCATCGCCAAGCACCACCCCGAGCTCCTCGAACAACGGAGAAGCACGGGAAGCAGTCCTGGCACGTCACGCTGCGCCACCCGCCCCAGCGAGTACGCCGGCACCTCCTGGCTCGACATCACCGGCGACACCCTCGACCTGACCGCGTTCCACGACCTCGTCTGCGACCAGGCCGCCGTTGAAGGCGCTCGGGACACCGACGAGCTGGAGGTCCGCAAGGCCAAGGCGCTGGGCGTCATCGCCTCCCAGCAGGCCCAGCTCGACCTCACCACGCTCCTCGGCTCCGCAGACGGCGACAGCCCCAAGCGCGACCCCGCGGAAGCCGAAGACCCGGTTCTACCTCCACCTGAACCTCGCCGACCTCGCCACCCACGGCACTGCGGCGGGGCCTCCGAGATGGCCGCGGGACGGTCGAGCGGCTCGGCGCCGCCACCATCACCCGGATCAAGGAGTGGGTCGGCCACTCCCAGGTCACCGTCCAGCCGGTCCTCGACCTGGCCGCAGATGCGGTCGACGGGCACGAACCACCCGCGTGGATGCGCGAGCTGGTCATCCTCCGCGACGGCCACTGCGTCTTCCCCTGGTGCCACCACGACGCCCGATCAGCCGACCTCGACCACATCGACCCCTACGTCCCATCGACGAGGGCGGACCACCCGGCCAACCCATCCGGGCAATCTCGCCCCGTTGTGCCGGCGACATCACCGCGCCAAGACCAGCCGACGATGGCGCTACCGACGCCGACCCGACAGCACCTATGAGTGGCACGGACCCCACGGCCGCGCTACCTGGTCACACCCCACGGCACCATCCAGCTCACCAGCAACTGAGCTCCACCCTTGACCGGCCGGACCCGGCAGACCCACCAGGACTGTCGGGCCACCGGCGCGCCCGGGCGCCGGGGCGTCGGCTCCAAGCGGGCTTCAAGTGGACCTCAAGCACTCGCGGCGAGCCTTCCGTCATCAATCACACCTCTGACGGGAGAAGAACCGTGTCACGCATGCTCTATCGCCTCGGCAACGGCGCTGCGGCGCACCCCTGGCGCACGATCGGAGCCTGGTTGCTGCTCATCGGAATAGCGGTCGCGGCCGCGTCCGCGTTCGGCGGCACCCCGCAGGACAACTGGGACGTCCCCGGCGCCCGCGCCCAGAAGGGGATCGACGAGCTGCGCGCCCACGTTCCCGGTCGGGGCGGGTCCAGTGCGCAGGTGGTCGTCCACGACCGGGACGGCCACCGGCTCGCCGCCGGTGACCTCGACGCGCTCACCCGGCGGCTCGACGCGCTGCCGCACACGGCGTACGTCAGCGAGCCGCGACTCTCCGCGGACGGCGACACCGCGCTGGTGACCGTCGCGTACGACGTGCCGACCACCGACCCCGACATCATGGGGACGGTCGGCGTCGACCAGCTCGAGAGCGCGCTCGCGCCAGAGCGGGCCGCCGGACTGCAGGCGGAGCTCGGGGGAGAGCTGCCCTCGACCGGCGGCCAGGAGATGAAGGGCACCGGCGAGATGGCCGGAATCGTGGTGGCGCTGGTGCTGCTCGTGCTGGCCTTCGGGTCCGTGGTCGCTGCCGGCCTGCCGCTGGCCATCGCGTTGACCGGCCTGGGCGTCGGCTCCGCCGGCGTGACCGTGCTGGCCGGCACGATGGATGTCAGCACCTCGGCGCCCACCGTCGCCACCATGGTGGGGCTCGGCGTCGGCATCGACTACGCGCTCTTGCTCGTCACCCGGCACGTGGAGTTCCTCAGCGAGGGACACGAGAAGCGCGTCGCCGCCGGTCGGGCGGTTGCGACGGCGGGCCGCTCGGTCGTCTTTGCCTCCGCCACCGTGCTCGTCTCGCTGATGGGCCTGCGCCTGGCCGGACTGCCGGTCTACTCGAGCTTCGGCTTCGCGACCGCGATCACCGTGCTCGCGGTGATGGCGACGGCGATCACGCTGGTCCCCGCCCTGTGCGGTCTCGCGGGCAACCGCCTGCTTCCGCGGAGGGTCCGCCGGGCCCGCAAGGCCGGCCACGGCCTTCAGACCGCGACGAAGCGTCCGCTCACGGCTCGCTGGGCCGCGCGGGTGGCACGTCGCCCGCTGCCGGCCGCGCTGGCTGCCCTCGTCGTCCTGCTCAGCCTGGCTGCGCCCACGCTCGCGATGCGCACCTGGCCGCAGGACGGCAGCACCAACAGCACCGACACCACTATCCGGCGCGCCTACGACCTGATCACCGAGGAGTACGGTGCCGGCGCGAACGGCCCGCTGACCGTCGTGGTCGACCGGAGCGTCGTGAGCGACGGTGAGACGCGGGCGATCGCCGCCCGCCTTGCCGATCGGCCCGGCATCGTCGGGGTGACCACGCCGCAGACCACGCCCGACGGTGCGCTGAGCGTGCTCGAGGCCGAGCCGGCCTACGGCCCGACCGACGAGCGCACCACCACTCTGATCGAGACGCTGCGCGACGACGTGCTCCCTGACGGCGTCGAGGTCACCGGGACCACGCCGCTCTTCGCCGACATCTCCGTCATGCTGACCGGACGGATGTGGCTGGTGGTCGGCTTCGTGGTCGGGCTTTCGGTCTTGCTGCTGACGATGATGTTCCGCTCGGTGATCGTCCCGCTCAAGGCCGCGGTCATGAACCTGCTGTCCATCGGGGCGGCGTACGGCGTGCTGACGGCGGCGTTCCAGTGGGGCTGGGCCGGCGGGCTGCTCGGGATCGACCACCCGGTGCCGGTGTCGAGCTGGATCCCGATCCTGATGTTCGCGATCCTCTTCGGGCTCTCGATGGACTACGAGGTCTTCCTGCTCTCGCGAGTCCGCGAGGAGTGGCTGGCCACCGGCGACGCTCGCCGCAGCGTGGAGCGCGGACTGTCCGCCACCGGCCGGGTCATCTCCTCGGCCGCCGCGATCATGGTCGCGGTGTTCCTCGGCTTCGCCACCGAGGCTGACGTCGTGGTCAAGATGCTCGGCTTCGGGATGGCCGTCGCGATCCTGCTCGACGCCACCGTGGTCCGCCTGGTCCTGGTCCCGGCGACCATGGCGATGCTGGGCCGCTGGAACTGGTGGCTGCCGGGCTGGCTGGACCGCCTGCTGCCCAGGATCGAGGCCGAGACCTCCGCCGACCTCTGGGACGAGCTGGACGCGCTGCCCGGGCCACCCGCCCCGGAGCGGACGACCGAGCCCGTCTGACCTGCCACACGTCACCGCAGGGTGTCCGCGGAGCCCAGCCGCCAGACGGCGAGCCCGTGGACACCCTGCTGCACGGCGAGCGAGCGGCGGACATCGTACGAGCGGCGGTCCGACCACCACAGGACGGTGCCGTCGGACAGCTGCGCCCGCCACTCGCCCTTGCCTGCCCTCCACTCGGCGCGGGTGCCGTCCTCGCGGACCAGCCGCCGGGCGCCCCGGTCGGTGACCGTGTGTCCGGTGCCGTGCCGGGGCCAGGTGTAGCCGTAGCCCGCGACGCCCAGGTCGACCTTCGAGACCGGCACCGCAGTCGTCAGGGCCGCGAGGGTGCGCCGCTGCCACGGCAGCGCCCCGATCGGACCCGGCCCGGACCACCCCGGGCCGTGCTGGTCGTACGTCATCAGCGCGACGACGTCGGCGGCCCTGCCGAGCTCCCGGATCCGGTAGCCCCTGGCGTGGTAGATCCGCACCGAGGTGGAGGCGCTCACGTCGACCGAGACCGTCCGGTCCGCGGGCATCCGGTCCTGGAGCTCCCGCACCAGCAGGACCAGCCCCGGCCCGTCCGCCGGGCGCAGCCGCTCGAGGTCGACGGTGATCCCGTCCCAGCCCTGCTCGATGGCGTACGACGCGAGCCGGGCCGCCACCCGGCGTACCCGCCCCTCGTGGCGTAACAGCCTCCGCGCGGCCGCGGGGTCGAAGTCGTCGAGCCGGTTGCTCCAGTTGCTCAGCAGCGGCTCCGCGCGGAGGCCCTGCTCGTGGGCGGTGTCGAGCATGCGCAACGCATCGGCGGTCAGCCGTGTGACGTCGCGGCCGTCGGCGTGCAGAAGGAGCGCGGCCACGCCCACCGTGGTGAGGGCGTCGGCGTCACGGGTGACGAGCCGGGGCGAGGCGGCCTCGAGCACGTAGCCGGTGACCGCGGGGCCGTCCGGGGCGGGGGCCGCCGACGCCGGAGGGAGCGGGGCCAGCAGCAGCGGGAGGAGGGCGAGGGCCGCACGTCCGAGCACGCGGGAGGTCATGGCGACAGCGTGGCACGCGGCAGCCGCTAGCGTGGCCGCCGTGCACCGCTTCGCCACCGTGATCCTGGTCGACCGCCGAGGCTGGCTGCTGCTCCAGGAGCGCGACGAGCATCCCGTGATCGACCCCGAGAAGTGGAGCCTGTGCGGCGGCCACCTCGAGCCGGGCGAGGACTACCACGCCGGCGCCCTGCGCGAGCTCGAGGAGGAGACCGGGATCCGGATGACGCTCGACCACCTCGAGCTGTTCGACGAGCTCGAGCTGTTCCACGAGGCCTACGGCTCCCACGACACCATGCAGGTCTTCGCCGGCGCCACCGACCTCACCGACGCGGACATCGTGCTGGGGGAGGGCCGCCAGATCGTCTTCGTCGACCCAGCCCACGCCGTCACTCTCGACCTCAGCGCCGCGGCCATCCGCGTGGTCCCGGCCTTCCTCGACTCCGCCCTCTACCGCCGGCTGCGCCCCTGATCGACAAATCTGTTGTCGAGCGGCCCCGGGGGTGACAGAGTTGCGCGGCTGCCAAGGGGGGAGAGCGCGGGGATGAGACTGAGGTACCGGCCGTTCCAGGCCATTGCGATCGCCACGCTGGCGGCACTCGTCACGGCCTGTGCCGCGTTCGCGCCGCTCTACGACCGCGCCATGCGGCAGGCGCTCACCGACATCAAGATCGAGCGCACCGCCCCCGCGGTCGTCGGGCTGCAGCTGCGCGCGATCGCGTCGGACCCGCGGATCACCTTCGGTTCGCACGTCCGCACCCGCCCGCCGGAGCCGGAGGCCGTGCTGGCGAAGGTGCCGGAGGACATGCGCGCCTCCTACCTCGCACCGGTGCTCGGCTACTCCGCCGAGGCGAGCGTCCCCAAGGGCGAGCTCCCGCCCACCGACGCCGGGGGGCCGACAGCCTCGACCGGCCACGTGATCTGGCGCGACGGCGCGTGCGACCACGTCGACTTCACCGAAGGCGGGTGCCCGACGAGCGCCGGCGACGTTGCGATCAGCGAGGCCGACGCCCGGACCTTCGGCCTGCGTGTCGGTGAGTCGTTCAAGGTGCCCGGCATCCCGCTCAACCAGGCGTCGGCGACCGTGCCGAGCGCCAGGCTCCACGTGAGCGGCGTCTACCGGCAGCAGCCGGGCGACTACTGGTTCGGGCTGAGCCTCACCGGGCTGTCCGGCATCGTCGATCCGGAAACGGACCTGCTGCAGCACGACCTGTGGCTCACCGACCGCGCGACCTTCACCGACTCGTCGGTCCCGCCGCTCAACGGGCAGGCGTCCACGGTCGACCTGCCGCTGGACCGCGACGCCGTGGGCGTCGACGACGTGCTCGGTCTCGCAGGCGGCATCCAGAGGCTCGCCGGGGAGGCCCGCCACGACACCGGCGTCTTCGTCGACGTGCACTCGGGGCTGCCGTCCATCGTCCAGGACATCCGCGACCAGACGGGGCAGTCGCGGGTGACGGTGCCGCTCCTGATGGCTCAGCTGGGGCTGCTCGCGGTGATCGTGCTGTGGCTGGTCCTGCTGGCGGTCACCGAGCAGCGGCGACCCGAGGTGGCCCTGGCCCGCCTGCGCGGGCGGGGCCGCCGCGGAGCGCGGGGCCTGCTGCTCGCCGAGCTGTTGCCGGTGGCGCTGGCGGGCGTGGTGCCGGGAGCGGCAGTCGCGGTGCTCGGGGCCTGGGTGGCGCGCACGCAGGTGCTGCCGGGCCACGCGCCCTTCGAGCTCGGGCTGCGCTTCGTGGCCGCGGTCGCGCTCGCGGTGGTGGTGCTGACAGCCGTCACGCTGCTCGCCGTCTCGCGGGTGGCGCGCGAGCCCGTGGCGACCCTGCTGCGCCGGGTGCCGCCCCGGCGTACCGGCTGGTCCCTGGGGGTCGGTGACGCCCTCGTGGTCGCCGGCGCAGGGGCGGTGGTCGTGCTCTTCGCGACGGGTGGGCTCGATGGCCCGGTCGCCCTGGCCGCCCCCGGCCTGGTGGCCATCGTGGTCGGCCTCGTGCTCGCCCACCTCACCTCGCCGTCGGCGGCGGTGGTCGGACGTCGCCTGGTCGCGCGCGGGCGGGTGCGGTTCGGCGTCAGCATCCTCGACGCGGCCCGGAGCCCGGCGACCCGACGTGTGGTCGCGATGGTGACGGTGGCCGCGGCCCTGGCCGTCTTCTCCGCGGACGCCCTGGCGGTCGGGGACCGCAACCGCGCCGCGGCGGCCGAGCAGCAGGCGGGCGCCCCGATGGTCGCGGAGATCCGGGGCAACGACCTCGCCGCCGTGCGCGCCGCGCTCCACGAGGTCGACCCCGACGGTCGCCGGGTCACCCCTGTCGTCCGGATGCTGCCGCCGGGGTCCGACAGCGGGGGCACGCTGGCGGTCGTGCCCGACGCCTTCCGGCGGATCGCGATCCTCCCCGGGTCGGCGGGCTCCGCCTCGGTGTGGGACCGCCTCGCCGTGCCGGACACGAAGCCGATCCAGGCGACCGGCACGCACCTCTCGCTCGACGTGGACGACTCCACGCTCGTGTCGCGACGTGAGGACGGGAAGCCGAGCCCCGTCACGCTCGGTCTCGACCTCGTGACCCGCAGCGGCGAGACGCTGCACACGACCTTCGGCGACCTCGGCGGACCGACCCACCACCGGCGCTTCGGCACCGACGTGTCCTGCGGCGACGGGTGCTACGTCACTTCCGTCTGGGTCAGCACCCTGCCCGGTGCCACCATCGACGGCGAGGCGACGCTGCGACACCTGGTCGGCACTCCGGGCGGACAGGAGGCCACGATCGGGCCGGCGGACCGCTGGCGGTCGTACGTCGACGCCGCCAACGGCAGCTTCCGGCCCCGGTCCACCGCTCCGGACCGGCTCACCCTCGTCGTCCACAGCAACGGACCGTCCCTGGTCTCGATGGCCCAGACCTGGCTCCAGCCGCAGGCGCCCGCTCTCGTGTCGCGCCCGCTGCCGCCCGACCTGGTGACCGGCCGGTTCACCGGTGTCGGCCTGGACGCCGAGGACCAGCCGGCGGTCCGGGTCGGCGCGCTGCCCCGGGTGCCCGGCGCGAGACCCGGCACCGTGGTCGTCAACCTCGACGCCGTCACGCGCGGGCGCACCGTCTCGGCGGGGGCGAGGATGCAGCTCTGGTTCGCCCACGACGATCCCGCGTTCCTGGCCCGCACGACGAAGGCGCTGGCCGACCACGACGTCTTCGTGGCGAGCACCTCGACGCTCGCCGGCACGCGGCGCACCTACGACGAGTCCACCGCGGCCTGGAGCCTCGGGCTCGCCGTCGTCATCGGGATCGCCGCGCTCCTGATCGCGCTGCTGGTGCTGGTGGTGAGCGCGGTCAGCACCTGGCGGTTCCGGGTCCGTGACCTCGCGGCCCTGCGCATGAGCGGGATCCCCGGCGGCGCCATCGGCACGATGGCGGTCGCGGCACAGCTGCCGGCCGTCCTGCTCGGGGTCGTCGCCGGCACCGCCGCGGGGCTCGTGGGCGCCCAGCTCGCGCTGCCGATCGTGCCCCTGTTCGCCACCGCGCCCGAGGTCTCCACCCTCGACCTCGCCACCGCCTGGGGCGGCGTGGCCGGTGCCGCGGTCGGCGCGGCAGTGGTGCTCGGCCTGGGGGCGGTCCTCATCGGCCGGGCCCTGGCCCGGCGCTCCGACGTACGACGACTGCGGGAGACGGTGTGATCAGGCAGGCGAAGGGCACCCGGGTCAGCACGCACCGGCTGGTGCACATCTACCGCTCGGAGGGGCACGAGGTCGCGGCGCTCTCCGGCGTCGACCTCGAGGTCGCACCCGGCGAGATGGTCGGGCTCCTCGGCCCCTCCGGCGCCGGGAAGTCCACGCTGCTCAGCCTGTTGGCGGGAGTGTTCCGCGCCAGCGCCGGCAAGGTGCACGTGGGCGACCTCGAGCTCTCCTCGGCCTCGCCCCGGGAGCTGGACGAGATGCGCGCGAACGACGTGTCGCTGATGCTCCAGGGCGCCGTCCGCAACCTGCTGCCCTACTTCACCCCGCAGGAGAACGTCCGGTTCGCCCAGGGTGCCGCCCGCCGGGCAGGGAAGGACCTGCCGGACCCCGAGGACGTGCTGGCCCGGGTCGGGCTCTCCGCCGACGCGCACCGGCCGCTCGCGACGTTGACGCCGGGCCACCTGCAGCTGGCGGCGCTCGCGGTCGCGATCGCGCCGAGCCCGGGGCTGCTGCTCGCCGACGAGCCCACCAGCCAGCTCGACCACCCGGCGCGCGACCGGGTGCTCGGCTGCATGGCCGACATCAACCGGGACCTCGGCACCACGATCGTGCTCGTCACCCATGACCCCGAGGTCGCCACGTTCCTGCCGCGGACGATCACCATCCGCGACGGCCGCGTGGGCGGCGAGGGCCGGTCCGGGGAGGAGTACGCCGTGGTCACCCCCGACGGCTTCCTGCCGCTGCCGGTCCACGTCCGCGAGGACCTCGCGCCCGGCACGCTGGTGCGCTTCCACCTCGTCGACGGCAGCTACGTCCTGATTCCCGAGCCCACCGAGGAGGCCGACGCATGAGCGGGTTGCAGGCCGAGAGCCTCAGCGTCCGGTACGGCGACCTGGTCGCGCTGCGCAGCCTCGAGCTCGACCTGGGCCCGGGCAGCCTGGTCGCCGTCACCGGTCCGTCCGGGGCCGGGAAGTCCACGCTGCTGTGGGCGCTGGCCGGGGCGCTGGCGCCCACCGAGGGGAGGGTGCGGTACGCCGAGACGGTGCTGGCCAGCCGTGAGCAGGCCGCCGGGCTCGGCGTCGTGATCGTCCCGCAGGGCAACGGGCTGGCCTCGTCACTGACCGCGTCCGAGAACGTCGTGGTGCCGCTGCTGTCCACGGGAGTCGCGGCCGCCGACGCGCACCGGCGTGCCGCCGCGGCGCTCGCGCTGGTCGGCCTGGAGGAGTCCGGGACGCACCTGATCGAGGAGCTCTCCGGCGGCCAGCAGCAGCGGGTGGCTCTCGCCCGCGCCTTCGCCGCGCGGGCGGACGTGCTGCTCGCCGACGAGCCCACCAGCGACCTCGACGCCGCCAACCGGGAGCGGACCATGGCCGCGCTGCGCACCGAGGCGGCTCGCGGCGCGATCGTGGTGATGGCCACCCACGACCCGGAGGCTGCCGCGGAGGCCGACGGCGAGCTGCACCTCGACGAGGGGTGGCCACCTGGCGGCGCCGACTGGTGTGATGGTCCGGTGAGCGCCGCGAGCAGCCTGTCCGTGATCCCCGTCCCCGGACCCGGTGCCGAGGACGTCGTCGTCGGCACCCACGGACGTGACGAGGGCGCCGTCTTCACCGGCACCGCCGACGGGAGCATCTTCCGGATCGGCCACGACGCCCGCCGCATCGACCGGGTGGCCCACACCGGTGGTCGCCCGCTCGGCATCGAGATCGACCCCGACGGCCGGCTGCTGGTCTGCGACGCCCACCGCGGCATCCTGCGGATCGACCCGGCCACCGGGGGCGTGGAGCCGGTCCTGCACCGGGTGCAGGGGCGCCCGATGGTCTTCTGCAACAACGCCGCGATCGCCTCCAGCGGCGACGTGTGGTTCTCCGACTCCTCCACCCGCTTCGGCATCGAGCAGTGGAAGGACGACTTCGTCCAGGACACCCGCACCGGCCGGCTGCTCCGGCTCGGCCCCGACGGCGAGGTGGAGGTGGTGCTTGACGGTCTGGCCTTCGCCAACGGTGTCGCGCTGAGCCGCGACGAGGCCTTCGTCGCGGTCGCCGAGACGGCCGCGCGCACCGTCGTACGCCTCTGGCTGGCGGGGGAGCGGGCCGGGCAGCGGGACTACCTGGTCCCCGACCTGCCGGGCTACCCCGACAACATCGCACGCGGCAGCGACGGCCTGATCTGGGTGACGATCGCCTCACCGCGCGACCCGCTCCTGGAGCGCATCCAGCACGGGCCGCCGTGGCTGCGCCGCCAGGTCACCCGGATCCCCGAGCGGCTCCAGCCGAAGCCGAAGCGCACCGTGCGCGTGCAGGCGTACGACGACCAAGGCTGGCTGGTGCACGACTGCGACGTGCGTGACGCCGGCTACCACATGGTCACCGGCGTGCGCGAGCACGAGGGCCGGGTCTGGATGGGCAGCCTGGAGGAGCCGGCCGTCGCGGTTCTGAATCTCTGACGCTCCCGGATACAGTGAACGGTCGGCAGCATTCACGACGAGAACCGGAGGATTCATGGGCGTGCTGGAGTCGATCTCGACCCCGGGTGACCTGAACGGCCTCTCCGAGGACCAGCTCGACACCCTCGCCACGGAGATCCGCGACGTGCTGGTCTCCACCTGCTCGCGCACCGGCGGCCACCTCGGCCCCAACCTGGGCGTGGTCGAGCTGACCATGGCGATCCACCGCGTCTTCGACTCGCCGCGCGACCGCGTGGTGTTCGACACCGGCCACCAGGCCTACGTGCACAAGCTCCTCACCGGGCGCCACACCGAGTTCGACAAGCTGCGCCAGGAGGGCGGCCTCAGCGGCTACCCGAGCCAGGCCGAGTCCGACCACGACATCGTCGAGAACTCCCACGCCTCCACCGCGCTCAGCTACGCCGACGGGCTCGCCAAGGCCTACGCGATCCGCGGCGAGGACCGCCACGTGGTCGCGGTCATCGGCGACGGTGCGCTGACCGGCGGCATGGCCTGGGAGGCGCTGAACAACATCGCGGTCGCGAACTCCAGCAAACTGGTCATCGTCGTCAACGACAACGGTCGCTCGTACACGCCGACCGTCGGCGGCCTCGCGACCGCCCTCACCGGGCTGCGTACCAACCCGCGCTACGAGCACGTCCTCGACATGGTCAAGAAGCGCCTCAACGCGGTCCCCGGCGTCGGCCCCGCGGCGTACGACGCCCTCCACGCGATGAAGAAGGGGCTCAAGGACGCCCTCGCGCCGCAGGGCCTCTTCGAGGACCTCGGCCTGAAGTACGTCGGCCCGGTCGACGGCCACGACCGTGCCGCGATGGAGCACACGCTGGCCCAGGCGAAGCGCTTCCAGGGCCCCGTCATCGTGCACGCGCTGACCCGCAAGGGCTTCGGGTACGACGCCGCCGAGCGCCACGAGGCGGACCAGTTCCACTCGCCCGGACCGTTCGACGTCGACAGCGGCGAGGAGGTCCCCAAGGGGCGGATCTGGACCGACGTGTTCGCCGACGAGATCGTCCACATCGGCCAGCGTCGCAAGGACGTCGTCGGCATCACCGCCGCGATGATGCACCCGGTCGGGCTCCACCACTTCCAGGCCCGCTTCCCCGAGCGCACCTTCGACGTCGGCATCGCCGAGCAGCACGCCGCCACCTCGGCGGCCGGCCTCGCGATCGGCGGGCTGCACCCGGTCGTCGCGGTCTACGCGACCTTCCTCAACCGGGCCTTCGACCAGGTCCTGATGGACGTGGCGCTGCACAAGTGCGGCGTCACCTTCGTGCTCGACCGCGCCGGTGTCACCGGCGACGACGGCGCCTCCCACAACGGCATGTGGGACATGTCGATCCTCCAGGTCGTGCCGGGCCTGCGGCTCGCCGCTCCTCGCGACGCCAGCCGGCTGCGCGAGCTGCTCAACGAGGCCGTCGACGTCGACGACGCCCCGACCGTGGTGCGCTTCCCCAAGGGCCCGCCGCCCGAGGACGTGGAGCCCGTGGGCAAGGCCGGAGGCGCCGACGTGCTGGTCCGCACCGGCACCAAGGACGTCCTCATCGTCGCCGTCGGCTCGATGGCCACCACCGCCGTGGACGTCGCCGACCGGCTCGTCGCGCAGGGCATCGGGGTCACCGTCGTCGACCCGCGCTGGGTGATGCCGGTCGACCCGGCGATCGTGGAGCTGGCCCGCGAGCACCGCCTCGTGGTCAGCGTCGAGGACAACGGCAAGATCGGTGGCTGCGGCGCCGTGCTGCTGCAGACGCTCAACGAGGCCGGGGTCACCACGCCGTACCGCCTGCACGGGATCCCGCAGCAGTTCCTGGGCCACGCCAAGCGCGCCGTCATCCTCGAGCGGATCGGGCTCACCCCGCAGGCGCTGGCGCTCTCGATCGTGGAGGACATCTCCGCGCTCGCCTCGGGCGAGACGCTCGTCGACTCCGACCGGCCGCTCTAGGCGTCCGAACCCGGGACCCTTTGGCCCGGATGGGGGACGACGCCCGGGTGGTCGCTTTGCCAGTGTGGTCCGGAGGGTCACCATGGCAACCGACATCCCACGTCCCGGCGGCCGGCCGTTCGTCACCGACGGCGGCCTCGAGACCGACCTGATCTTCAACCGGGGCGCCGACCTGCCCGAGTTCGCGGCGTTCCCACTGGTCGACGACCCGCGCGGCCGCCCGCTTCTGAGCGCCTACTACGACGAGTACGCCGCCATCGCCCGGGCCGCCGGCGTGGCCCTGATGCTGGAGACGCCGACGTGGCGAGCCAACCCCGACTGGGGCGAGCGGGTCGGCTACGGGCGGGAGTCGCTCGACCGGGTCAACCGGGACTCCGTCGCCCTGCTCGCCGATCTGCGCTCCGGCTATGGCGACCTGCCCGACGTGCTCGTCGGCGGCGTGGTGGGTCCCCGGGGCGACGGCTACGTGGCGGGGGAGCGGGCCGACCCCGCCGAGGCCGCGGACTACCACGCCCCGCAGGTGGAGGCGTTCGCCGCGGCGGGTGCCGACCTGGTGTCGGCGTACACGCTGACCGGCCCGGAGGAGGCCGTCGGAGTCGTGCGGGCAGCACGCGCCGCGGGAATCCCCGTCGCCGTCTCGTTCACCGTGGAGACCGATGGTCGCCTGCCCGACGGGACGACCCTGGCCGCTGCCGTCGACCAGGTCGACGCCGACGGGGACCGGACTACTTCCTGGTCAACTGCGCGCACCCCAGCCACATCGAGCCCGGTCTCGTCGAGGGCGCCTGGCGCGAGCGGGTCCTCGGGGTGCTGCCCAACGCCTCGACGATGACCCACGCCGAGCTCGACGCCGCCGAGGAGCTCGACGACGGTGACCCCACGGAGCTGGCCGCGTCGACCGACCGGCTCCGCGACGCCCTTCCCAACCTGACCGTCCTGGGTGGCTGCTGCGGCACCGATGCACGGCACGTGGCCGCGATGTGGGGTGTGGCCCCGGGCAGGTAGCTACACGACCCGCACCGGGGTGTGGTGGGTGGTGAAGTTCCAGACCTTCAGCGACAGCGCCTCGCTCAGGCGGATGCACCCGTGAGACTGGGACATGTTGGTGCCGAGGTACCAGTCGGGGTGGATCTGCCTGCCGCTGGACTTGTAGGTCGGGATCCGGTGGAAGCCGATGCCGCAGGGCGCGAAACGCACGAAGTTCCACAGCCAGACGTCACCGCTGGCGGTCGAGTTGCGTTTGATCCTGGCCGCGCGACCGCAGTAGGAGCCGGTCCGGTGGGCGCCGGGGTGCAGCACCGACGGGTTGTCGACCATGCCGCCCTGGGCGATGATCCCGCCCTTCGGGCCGACCAGCCAGATCCAGTTCTGTCGCTGGCTGACCACGATCCGCCTGCCCGTCCCGGAGCCCGGTGGGACCGGGCGCTGGTCGCAGTGCGGCGCCTCCTCGGCGTACAGCCGGGTGCGGGTCGCCTGGTCGAGCTTGCCGGTCTGGGCGCGGCCGGTGCGCGACTGGAAGCGGACCACCGCCGACCGGGTCCACGGGCCGAGCTTGCCGTTCGCCGGCCCTGCCTGGCAGCCGAGGTGGTTGAGGCGGCGCTGGGCCTTCTCCACCCACGCCTGGCCGGTCGCATCGGCCGGCGAGACGGCCAGCACCATCGTCAGCACCATCGTCAGGGCGACCGTCAGCGCGGCCACCGGTGCAACGGCGACGGACAGCAGGCGGGTCATCGGATCCTCCGGTTTCGTCGGGATGCCGGCGGCCCGGCGTACGTCGTCTGACGGACCATCCAACCGGCCGTTCGCCGCGGGCGGAAGGGGGCGCCCCGGACAGGCCGATCAGCCCTACGGTCCCGCCCCGTCGCGGAGCACAATTGTCGGCGTGGAGCCCGGCAGGTGGCTGGCCCAGACATCCCGGGCACCTGCGAGAGAAGGTGCATCATCATGCGGATCAGCTGGAGGGATGGTCTCGCGACGCTGGCGATTGCGATCGCCACGGTCGGTTACCTGCTCTGGGTGACCGACACCGCCCTCACCTCGTGGACCGCACGCGCGGCAGCGATCGGCGTACTGGTCCTCGGCGTGGTCGGCGGCGCACTGGGCGCCGAGCGGCTGGTGGTCGACCTCGGCGCGGAGGGACACGACCGTGGGCCGATGGCCTACATCATCTGGATGGGACTGCTGCTCGCGTTCGCCGTCGTGAGCGCGGTGGTCGCCGTCGCCATGTCGAGCACGACCTGGGTGGGGCTCCTGACGCTGAGCATCGTGGCCCTGTGGGTGTCCGCAACGGCGCGGGCGCTCATGCTGGGTGCCGGGCGCCCCCACCACGTCGGGCACTGAACCGTCGAGTGCGGGCACCCCACGGACGGGAGGAGGGTCAGTCGACCTTCATCTCGCCCAGCTCCGACCAGCCGTCCTGATCGACCGTCTGGCTCACGATCTTCGGAGTCGCGGCCAGGTAGCCGGGCAGCTTCTGCTGGGCCGCCTTGAAGTGGTCACTGTTCACGTGCGCGGCCCCGGCGTCGCCGTCACGGAAGGCCTCGACCAGGACGTACTCGCAGGAGTCGTCGACACTGCGCGACCAGTCGAACCACAGGCAGCCGTCCTCGGCGCGGCAGGCCTCGGTGAACTCGCGCGAGATCTCGGGCCACGCGTCGGCGTGCTCGGGAAGGACCTGGAACTTGGCGGTGATGAAGATCATCGGGGCTCCTCCTGACGACTGGCACTGACGGTGGACGAAACAACCGGCCGGCCCGATGCTACGGGCCGGCCGGTCGTCACGCGCGCGCGGCGAGGATCAGTGGAACTTCTTTCCGCTGACCTTCTCGCCGAGGCCCTCGCGGTCCAGCAGCATGGTGAGCCCGCCGTTCCAGAACGAGAAGCCCGCGCCGGTGATCATCGCCAGGTCGAGGTCCTCGGGGCGGCGACGACGCCCTCGTCGAGCATCAGCCGCGCCTCCTCAGCGAGCCCGGAGAGGACGCGGGTGCGGATCTCGGCGGGCTCCAGGACGACCGGCTGCTCCGGCTTCTCCTGCAGTGCCTCGACCTCGGGGTCGATGCCGCCGTCCGGACCGTAGTACGACGACTTCCTCGCCGCGACCACGCGCTCGAGGGCGGGGGAGACGTAGAACCGGTCCGGGAAGGCCCGGTGCAGCGTCTCGTTGTTGTGCAGCGCGATCGCCGGACCGACGAGCGAGAGGAGCATGAACGGCGGCATCGGGGCCACGCCTGCGAAGGCGCGGTCCGCGACCGGCACCGGGGTGCCCTCGTCGACGATCCGGCCGACCTCGCCCATGAAGCGGCCGAGCAGCCGGTTCACGATGAAGGACGGGCTGTCCTTGACGAGGATCGTGGTCTTCTTCAGCGCCTTGCCGGTGGCGAACGCCGTGGCGAGGGTGGCGTCGTCGGTCCGCTCGCCCTTGACGATCTCCAGCAGCGGCATCACCGCGACCGGGTTGAAGAAGTGGAAGCCGACGACCCGCTCGGGGTGCTCGAGGTCGGCCGCCATCTCGGTGATCGACAGCGACGAGGTGTTGGTCGCCAGGATGCACTCCGGCGAGACCGCCTTCTCGACGTCCGCGAAGACCGACTTCTTGACCGACATCTCCTCGAAGACCGCCTCGATCACGAAGTCGGCGTCGGCGAAGACCTCGCCCTTGTCGACCGCGCCCGAGACGAGCGCCTTGTGGCGGTTGGCCTTGTCGCGGCCGATCCGGCCCTTGGCAAGCAGCTTCTCGATCTCGTCGTGCACGTAGGCCACGCCCTTGTCGACGCGCTCCTGGTCGAGGTCGGTGAGGACCACCGGCACCTCGAGGCGGCGTACGAACAGCAGCGCGAGCTGGCTGGCCATCAGGCCCGCTCCCACGATGCCGACCTTGGTGACCGGCCGGGCCAGCGACTTGTCGGGCGCACCCGCGGGACGCTTGGCCCGCTTCTGCACGAGGTCGAAGGCGTAGAGCGACGCGATCAGCTCGGGCGTCCGCGACATCGCCTCGAGGGCGTCGTCCTCACGGGCGAAGCCGGCGTCCCGGTCGCCGTCCCGGGCGGCGTCGATGAGCTCGACGGCCTTCTTGGCGGCCGGGCTGGCGCCGCCGGTCTTCGACTCGGCGACGTGTGCTCCCTTGGCGACGGCCGCGTCCCACGGCTCGCCGCGGTCGATCGTGGCCCGCTCGACGGTCACCGCACCGGTGAGGACGTCGGCCGCCCACAGCAGCGACTGCTCGAGGTAGTCCGCCCCGGAGAAGCACGCGTCCGCGAGGCCGAGCTCGTAGGCAGCCTTGCCACCCAGCGTCTTCCCGTTGTTGAGCGGGTTCTCGAGGATCAGCGTGACCGCCTTCTCGGGGCCGACCAGGTTGGGCACCAGGAAGGCGCCGCCCCAGCCCGGGATCAGGCCGAGCATGACCTCGGGCAGCCCGAGCGCGGGAGCGCTGTCCATCACGGTCCGGTAGGTGCAGTGCAGCGCGACCTCGAGGCCGCCGCCCAGGGCGAGGCCGTTGACGAAGCCGAACGACGGCTTGCCGCCGTCCTGCAGCTTGCGCATCACCGCGTGGCCGAGCTGGGCGATCACGCGTACGCCGTCCGGGCCGCCGCCGGCGATCGAGGTGAGGTCGGCACCGGCCGCCAGGATGAACGGCTTGCCGGTGACGCCGAGCGAGGTGATCTCGTCGTCGGCGAGAGCAGCGTCGATCGCGGTGTTCAGCGAGATCAGGCCGCGGGGCCCGAACGTGTTGGGCTTGGTGTGGTCCTCGCCGTTGTCGAGCGTGATCAGGCCCATCACCCCGGCACCCTTGGGCAGGGTGACCTTGCGGAGCTTGGCCTCGGTGACCCGCTCGGCGTCGGAGGAGATCTCCTGGGCGCGGGTCAGCAGATTCGCGATCTCGGTCATGTCAGGCCGCCTCTCCGGTGTAGTGCGGGTTCTCCCAGATCACGGTGCCGCCCATGCCGATGCCGATGCACATGGTGGTCAGCCCGTAGCGGACCTCGGGTCGCTCCTCGAACGCAGCGGCCAGCTGGGTCATCAGGCGCACCCCGGACGAGGCGAGGGGGTGACCCATGGCGATGGCGCCGCCGTACGGGTTCACGCGCGGGTCGTCGTCGGCGATCCCGAAGTGCTCGAGGAAGGCCAGCACCTGGACGGCGAACGCCTCGTTGACCTCGAAGGCCCCGATGTCGTCGATGGTGAGGCCGGCCTGCTTCAGGGCCTTCTCGGTGGCCGGGATCGGGCCGGCGCCCATCACCTCGGGCTCGACACCCACGAACGAGTAGGAGACCAGCCGCATCTTGACCGGAAGGCCCAGCTCGCGGGCGGTCTCCTCGTCGGCGAGCAGCGCGGCGGTCGCGCCGTCGTTGATGCCCGCGGCGTTGCCCGCGGTCACCTTGCCGTGCGCGCGGAACGGCGTCTTCAGCGCGGCCAGCGACTCCATCGTGGTGCCCGGGCGCATCGGCTCGTCGGTGGAGGCCAGCCCCCAGCCCAGCTCCTCGGAGCGGGTCGCGACCGGCACCAGGTCGGGCTGGATCCGGCCGGCCTCGTAGGCCGCGGCGGTCTTGTCCTGCGAGCGGACCGCGTAGGCGTCGACGCGCTCCTTGGTGATCGTCGGGTAGCGGTCGTGCAGGTTCTCGGCGGTCTTGCCCATCACCAGCGCGTCGGGGTTCACGATCCGCTCGGAGAGGATCCGCGGGTTCGGTTCCACGCCCTCGCCCATCGGGTGGCGGCCCATGTGCTCGACGCCGCCGGCGATGGCCACGTCGTAGGAGCCGAACGCGATGCCGGAGGCGGTGGTGGTGACAGCGGTCATCGCGCCCGCGCACATCCGGTCGATGGCGAAGCCGGGGACGCTCTGCGGCAGGCCGGAGAGCAGCGCGGCGGTGCGACCGATGGTCAGGCCCTGGTCACCGATCTGAGTGGTGGCGGCCACGGCCACCTCGTCCACGCGCTCGGGCGGGAGCGAGGGGTTGCGGCGCATGAGCTCGCGGATGCACTTGATGACCAGGTCGTCGGCCCGCGTCTCGGCGTACTGGCCCTTGGCCTTGCCGAACGGGGTGCGTACGCCGTCGACGAAGACGACTTCTCGCAGCTGTCGGGACACTCTCGGGGTCCTCTCACGGAAGGGGAAAGCAGGGGATGGTGCCGGCCCAACGTTACCCTGCGGTAACAACGGGCGCAGTCCCACTCCGGTGTGGGTGTCGTCACCCCGCCGCGCTGCCCCGCCTCGTCATCCGCACGCGGGTGGCGGCGGGGGAATATCGTGGTCGGCAGGGACGCTCCGCATGCCGCGCCCCGCAGCTCCAACCCCCGGAAGGACACCCCCGTGTCGCAGGAACCCCGTCTCGTGCACATCGTCGACGACGTGCCCGGGCTCGAAGCCGCCACCGAGCCGGGTCAGGGACGCAACCTGACGATGGTGCTCGTACTCGACGGCTTCCTCGACGCCGGCAACGCCGCCGCCCGGGCCGCCCAGCACCTCGTCGACCTCGGCGAGGGTCCCGTCGTGGCGACGTTCGACGTGGACCAGTTCCACGACTACCGCGCCCGCCGACCCGCGATGTCGTTCGTCCGCGACCACTACGAGGCCTACGACGCCCCGCGGCTGGTGGTCCGGCTGCTGCACGACACGGGCGGCACGCCATACCTCCTCCTGCAGGGGCCGGAGCCCGACAACCGCTGGGAGGCGTTCGCCCGGGCGGTCCGCGAGGTCGTCGAGCGCTTCGGGGTGACCCGGGTCGTGAGCATGGGATCGGTGCCGATGGCCGTCCCGCACACCCGCCCCATCGCCGTCACCCACCACGCCAACGACCCCGACCTGCTCATCGGCGAGAGCGCGTGGCGCGGGGAGCTGCGGATCCCCAGCAGCGCCCAGGCCCTGCTCGAGGTGCGGCTGGGGGAGTGGGGGCACGCGGCCATGGGCTTCGTGGCGCACATCCCGCACTACCTCGCGCAGCTCGACTACCCCAAGGCGTCCGCGGCGCTGCTGGAGCAGGTCGAGAAGGCCGGGCGGCTGACCGTCGACCTCTCCGACCTGCTGGTGGAGGCCGAGGAGCGTGAGGTCGAGATCGCGCGGTACCTCGCCGCCAACGACGAGGTCAACGAGGTCGTGGTCGCCCTCGAGCAGCAGTACGACGCCTTCGAGCGCGCCGAGGAGAGTGGCAGCAGCCTGCTGGCCGAGGACCAGCCGCTGCCCACGGGCGAGGAGATCGGCCAGCAGTTCGAGCAGTTCCTCGCCGGGCTCGACGGGCCCGACGAGCAGTCCTGACCCCGGGACGACCCGGGCCCGTCCGACCGACCTGAACCGAAGCGAGGAATCCCCTTGTCCGTTCCCGCCTCCGACCTCGTCGACCTGCTCGACCTGGAGGAGATCGACGTCAACCTGTTCCGCGGCCGCCAGTCCGACACCGAGCGGCAGGGTCTTCGGTGGCCAGGTGGCCGCCCAGGCGCTGATCGCCGGGGTCCGCACGGTGGAGGACGACCGGGCGATCCACTCGCTGCACTCCTACTTCCTGCGGCCGGGGGACACCAGGGTCCCGATCGTCTACGACGTCGAGCGGATCCGGGACGGCCGCTCCTTCGCCACCCGCCGGGTCGTGGCGCGCCAGCACGGGCGGCCGATCTACTACCTCACCGCGAGCTTCCAGCGCTCGGAGGAGGGCCTGGAGCACCAGGACGTGATGCCGGAGGTTCCCGGCCCCGAGCAGGGACTCAGCCTGGCGGATCTGTGGCGCAAGCGGGGCGACGTCGACGAGGCCGAGTCGCTGGTCAAGGAGTTCGCCTCGCTCGACGCCCGCTACCTCGGCAACTCGCTGCGCGGGCTCGAGGCCGACCCCGCGCACCCGGCGCAGGCGCGGATGTGGGTCCGGGTCACCGAGGACCTCGGCAAGGATCCGGTCCGGCACCTGGCCGCGTTCACCTACGCCAGCGACATGAGCCTGCTCGGTGCCACGCTGGTGCCGCACCGGGCCGGGCCGCCGGAGATCCAGATGGCCTCGCTCGACCACACCATCTGGTTCCACCGCCCCTTCCGCGCCGACGAGTGGTGGCTCTACGACCAGCTCTCGCCCTCGGCCCAGGGCGCGCGCGGCCTCGCGATCGGCCGGGTGTTCACCCCCGACGGCCGGCTCGTGGCCACCGTCGCCCAGGAGGGCCTGATCCGGCCGGTCGACGACCGGCCCTAGAACGGACGCTCAGAGGTCGCGCGTCCGTCCTGCGAGGTGCGGGGCGCCGTTCCTGGGGCTGGTCAACGAAAAGGCGAAGCCGCCGTCGAGCGGCCGGGACCCGAAGGCCACCGAGCCCGGGAGCAGGATCGGCTTCTTGAACGCCACCGACACCTCGACAGCGTCGGGCAGGCGGTTCTCGAGTGCCGCGACGCAGCGGGCCTTGCTCCACATCCCGTGCGCGATCTGGCGCGGGAAGCCCAGCGCCTTGGCGGTCAGCGGGTAGAGGTGGATCGGGTTGTGGTCGCCCGACACCGCGGCGTACCTCCGGCCGAGGTCGCCGGGCAGCCGCCACACGGTGCCGGTCGCGGGTGCCTCGGGGAAGGTGGCGCCCGCCGGGGCGGCCTCGTCGCCGCGGCCGCGGCGCAGGAACGTCGAGGTCTCCTCCCACACCAGCTCACCGGCCGAGTGGACGGTGGTCAGCATGTCGAAGACCTGACCCTTGGCGTGCGGCCGCAGGTTCGTCGCCCGGGCCGTCACCTGGAGGCGCTCGGTCACGGCGACCGGTCGGTGCTGGGTGATGGAGTTCTCCAGGTGCACGGTGCCGATGGCGGGGAACGGGAAGGCCGAGTCCGTCATGATCGTCATGTGCAGGCCGAACGCCAGCAGGTGCGGGTAGGTCAGGGGCACGGTGTCCTTGCGGGGGAAGCCGCACACCTCGTCGTACGCCGCCACGTGGTCGACGTCGATCGGTACGTCGTGGCGGGTGAGCACGAGGTCGGGCAGCCCGGAGCCGTGCTTGCGGATGCCCGGCAGCGCGCCCACTCCCGGCACCGACGGCAGCGCAGCCTTGAGCAGCAGCGGGAGCGCGTGCGGGGTGCCCTCGACGACCCGGGGCTCCATCAGGCCCCCAGCATCATCTGGCCGCAGACCCGCACCACGTTGCCGTTGACGGCGGTGGAGCCGGGGCTGGCGTACCAGGCGATGGTCTCGGCGACGTCGACCGGGAGACCGCCCTGGGACATGGCGTTCAGGCGCTGGCCGACCTCGCGGGTCGCGAAGGGCACCGCGGCGGTCATCTGGGTGACGATGAAGCCGGGGGCGACGGCGTTGATCGTGATGCCGTCCTCGAGCCCCTCGGCCAGCGAGTCCACGAGCCCGATCACACCGGCCTTGGAGGCGGCGTAGTTGGTCTGGCCCACGTTGCCGGCGATGCCCGCGATCGAGGCGACGCCCACGATCCGCCCGTTGTCGTTGACCACGCCCTGGTCGAGCAGCTCGCGGGTGATCCGCTCCGGGCGATCAGGTTGACCGCCAGCACCGAGTCCCAGCGGTCCTCGGCCATGTTGGCCAGCTTCTTGTCGCGGGTGATGCCGGCGTTGTGGACCACCAAGTCCACCCCGCCGTGCTTCTCCTTCAGGTGGTGCGCGATCCGCTGGGGCGCGTCCTTGCCGGTGATGTCGAGGGTGAGGTGGTCGCCGTCGAGCTCGGTCATCAGGGCCTGGAGCTCGCTGGCGGCCTGCGGCACGTCGACGCCGACGACCGTGGCGCCGTCGCGGTGCAGCACCCGGGCGATCTGCTCGCCGATGCCGCGGCTGGCGCCGGTCACCAGCGCGACCTTGCCCTCCAGCGGGCGCTGCCAGTCGGCGACCTCGGCCGCCTTCGTGGTGCCGGTGGCGCCGATCCGGACCACCTGGCCCGAGACGTAGGCGGACTTGGGGGAGAGCAGGAAGGCCAGCGTCGAGGCGGTCGCCGCCTCCGCCCCCTCGGCGACGTAGACGAGCTGCACGGTGCCGCCGCGGCCGACCTCCTTGCCGAGGCTGCGGGTGAAGCCCTCGAGGGCACGCTGGGCGACGCGCTCGCCGCCCTCGACGCTCTCCGGCGGGGTGCCGAGGACGACCACGCGCGGGCAGGTGTCCAGGCGGCGCAGCACCGGGGTGAAGAAGTCCCGCAGCGCGTTCAGGTCGGCGGACGTGGTGATCCCGGTGGCGTCGAAGACCAGGCCCTTGTACGACGCGTCCGCGTCCGGCGCCTGGGTCGAGGCGATGCCCAGCAGGTCGAGCACGCCGGGGAGCGACTCCGCGAGCCGACCACGACCGCCCACCAGCACGGTGCCGTCCACGAGCGGCGCCCCGGCGGCGTACCGCTCCAGGGGGGTGGGGTTGGGCAGGCCGAGGTTCTTCACCAGCAGCTTGCCGATCGGCGTCTGCACGAAGCCCTGGTACTTGTCGCTCATGTGAGTCTGATCCTCCGGATGACGGGGCGGGTCGGGTCCATGTAACTGGACGTGTAACTCTGCGTCCATATTTCGTGACGTGGCCCTCATAACCTTCACTCCCCGGGATCGGAAGGCAAGGATGTCGGGCATGAACCCCGAGACCCGCCGCGTCGCCGTCATCGGCGGCAACCGCATCCCGTTCGCCCGGTCCAACACGGTCTACGCCACCGCGTCCAACCAGGACATGCTGACCGCCGCCATCGACGGGCTGGTCGCCCGGTTCGGGCTCGAGGGCGAGCGGCTCGGCGAGGTCGTCGCCGGGGCGGTGCTCAAGCACTCCCGCGACTTCAACCTGACGCGCGAGTCGGTGCTCGGCTCCAGGCTCTCGCCGGAGACCCCGGCCACCGACATCCAGCAGGCCTGCGGCACCGGCCTGCAGGCGACCATCCAGGTCGCCAACAAGATCGCCCTCGGCCAGATCGAGGTGGGGATCGCGGGAGGCACCGACACCACGTCGGACGCGCCGATCGCGGTGGGGGAGAACCTCCGGAAGATCCTGCTCGAGCTCAACCGCGCCAAGGACCTCAAGGGGCGCCTGGCCGCGCTGGCCAAGGTCCGCCCGGGCGACATCGTGCCCGCGATCCCTCAGAACGGCGAGCCGCGCACCGGCCTCTCGATGGGCGACCACGCCGCACTGACCGCGCTGGAGTGGCAGGTTCGGGCGCGAGGAGCAGGACGAGCTCGCCGCCGCCTCCCACCAGCACCTCGCCGGGCGTACGACGAGGGCTTCCTCGACGACCAGGTCACGCCGTTCCGTGGCCTGGAGCGCGACCAGAACCTCCGCCCGGACTCCAGCGTCGAGAAGCTCGGCAAGCTCAAGCCGGTCTTCGGCAAGGGCGATGCCGCCACCATGACCGCCGGAAACTCCACGCCGCTGACGACGGGGCCTCGGTGGTGCTGCTGGCCTCCGAGGAGTGGGCCAAGGAGCGGGGCCTGCCGGTGCTGGCCTACCTCACCGCCTACGAGACGGCCGCGGTCGACTACGTGCACGGCGGCGAGGGGCTGCTGATGGCCCCGGCGTACGCCGTGGCGCGGATGCTCGAGCGCGAGGGACTGTCGCTGCAGGACTTCGACTACTACGAGATCCACGAGGCCTTCGCCTCGCAGGTGCTCTCGACGCTCAAGGCGTGGGAGACCCGATCTTCTGCAAGGAGAGGCTCGGCCTCGACGCCGCTGGGCTCGATCGATCGGTCGAAGCTGAACGTCAAGGGCTCCTCGTTGGCGGCGGGCCACCCGTTCGCCGCGGGACCGGCGGCCGGATCGTCAACGTGCTGGCCAAGCTGCTCGCCGAGAAGGCCGCCACCGACGGTCCCGGTGGCCGCGGCCTGATCTCGATCTGCGCGGCCGGCGGTCAGGGCGTCGTCGCGATCCTGGAGAGCTGACCTCCCACCCTCTCCGGAGCCGCCGGGGCGGTCCGGGCATCAGTCGAGTCGGGCGGGGTACGAGTCACGCATGGTGGATGCCGCGGACGCCCTGGGCAACGGCCGCTACGAGCTCCATCAGCTGGTCGGGTCCGGCGGCGTCGGGTCCGTCCGGCTGGCGCACGACACGCTGCTCGACAGACCCGTCGCGGTGAAGATGCTGCGCAGTAGCGGCGCCGACGAGACGGTCAGGGCCCGGATACGAGCGGAGGCGCAGCTGGCCGGCGTGCTGCACCATCCGGGGATCGCCCAGGTCTACGACTACGGCGAGGACACGTCCGGCGACGAGCCGGCGCCGTACATCGTGATGCAGTACGTCGAGGGCACCTCGCTGTGGCAGGTGCTGCGGGGAGCGGCGGACGCTGCCGGCCACCGAGGTGATGGACATCGTCGCGCAGGTCGCGGCGGCGCTCCAGGAGGCCCACGGGGCAGGGATCGTGCACCGGGACCTCAAGCCCGCAAACATGCTGGTCACGCCCGAGGGGCGTGTCGTGCTGGTCGACTTCGGCATCGCGCGGACCGTCGACGCCGACCCCCTGACCCTCACCGGCGCCATCGTCGGCACCGCCGACTACATCAGCCCCGAGCAGTGCGACGGGAGCTCGGCGACCAGCCGCTCGGACCTCTACTCCCTCGGCATGGTCGCCTACGAGTGCCTGACCGGGCTCAAGCCCTTCCGCCGCGAGAACGACGTCGCCACCGCGTTGGCACACCTCCGGGAGGAGGCGCCGCCGCGGGCCCGAGGTCCCGAGGGGGTCCGGGCCCTGGTCGAGCAGCTGATCGCGAAGGATCCCGGGGCGCGGCCCGCCTCCGCGGCCGAGGTCGCTGCCCGCGCCGCTGGACTGGCGTCGCCGACGGTCGAGGTGGTGCCGGCGCCGTCGCCGGTGCCCGAGCGTCGGTCCGCGCCCTTGTCGTTGCTCCGCCGGCCGGCCCTGCGGTCGCGCCGGGCGTACGTCGCGGCGGCGGTCCTGGTCGCGGCCGTCGCCGGCTCGACGTTCGTCGCCGCTCGGGAGCCGGGCATCGGCGTCCCGACCTGCGCGGCGAGCACCTGACGGCAGCGACTCAGGAGCTGGACGACCGCGGGCTGGTCGTGGAGAAGACCTTCGTCGACGACCCGGGCGGCCACCGCGGTGTCATCCTCGGCCAGGACCCGGCGCCCGGCACGCGCACCGACGCCAACGCCACGGTGACCCTGACGGTCGCGTCCGGGCGGATCGGCCTCCGAGCGGAACGGGTGATGGGGGAGCGGTACACCCAGGCAGCCCGCGACCTGGTGGCACTCGGGCTGGTGCCGGTGCGAGCATCGCGGACCCAGGCGCAGGACGCCGGCACCGTGGTGGCGGTGGGGCCCACCGGGCGGCTGCCGGTCGGCAGTTCGGTGACGCTGACCGTGGCTGTCCCGCCCCTGGCCCCGACGGCGCCGATGCGGACGGTGCGGCGCTGAGAGGTCAGGTGGGGCGGGTGGCGAGCGCCAGGGCCGACGCGACGAGGTAATCCTTGACCTGGTCGGGCGAGATCGCCCCGACGGTGGGGATGCCGGGGGCGGCCTCCTTGACCAGGATGCCGACCCGGGCGAGCTGCAGCGCACCCAGCCCGCTGGCGTAGAGCGTGTTGGCCAGCAGCGTGGGGTCGGCGACCGTGAAGTCTCCCGACGCCACACCGTCCTCGAGGACGCCGCTGAGGGTGGCCAGGCACGAGGAGATGCCGCGACCGAGCCGGAAGAGCGCGCCCTCGGAGATCTCCTCCAGCAGCTCCGGCCCGCTGCGGCGCATCAGTGCCTGCGCGCAGTCGGTGAAGGCGGGGTGCGACAGCCCGTAGTCCACGAAGGCCCCGACGATCGCCGCGAGCCGGTCCCGCGCCTCGTCCTCGGACGCGGCCGCGTCGGCCAGCGCGGTCCGCAGCTCGTCGAGGTAGGTCACCAGGGTGAGGGCGAAGAGCTCCTCCTTGCCGGTGAAGTGCCGGTAGACGATGGCCCGGTTGATCCCGACCGCCCGCGCGATGTCCTCGATCTGCGCGTCGCGGACGCCACGCGCGTCGAAGAGGGCCCGGGTGGCGCCGAGGATCTCCTTCTCGCGGGCCCGGCGCCGGGCCGCGGCCGCGGAACGCCGGCCGTCGGTCGGGGCTGCTCCTGGGGACGACATGCGGTCATCGTAAAGCGTGTGCAACCCGGTGTTGCACGACTGTGACGCGAATGTCGGACCGAGTCATCGCAGCACGTGTCGCACCGTGCCGTCGCTCAGAGGGCCGATGGCGGTGTCGGCGAAGTAGCTCAGGGAGTTGTAGTCGACGCGCAGGGTCCGCCCGCTGTGTGCGGGAACGAAGAGGCGGGTCCTCTCGCTGTAGTGGCCGCTGCGGAAGTACGTGAGCTTGACGGTGCGATAGCCATGGTTGCTGACACGCAGCGCGCCCGGATGCCCGTCCACCCGGCGCACGGTCGGCGGCGGGAACGCGCGAACCGTGACGGTGAGGGTGCCGGGCGTGAGGTACTGCCGGTCGCAGGCGTAGTAGGTGAGCTCGTAGGTGCCTGCCGCGGCGGACTCCGCGCCCAGATCGACGTAGCGGTCCGGATCATCGGATCGGGCGCGGTCGGAGTCCGCCCACCAGGGCTCGAGGACGGCGCTGAGGTCGGTGTCGGCAGGGATGTCGATCCAGCAGATGCCGAGGTCCCCGGCGCTGTCGTCGGTGTCGTTCGCCAGGACGTGCACGTGCTCGACGTCGTAGTAGTCGAGCGTCACGTGGTCGGGAGCGGTGACGGGAGCCTGGTTGTCGAGTGCGGTCGTGGCGCTGCGTGTGTCCGCGCTGGCCGAGGGGACGAGGCCGGGCTGGGCACCCTGGGCACCCTGGGGCCGGGGCGGCCGGGACAGGAAACCGTTCCGCGAGTCCCTCGAAGCGGGGTGCGAGCCGGCCGCTGGCATCGCGTGCCCCCACGCCCCCACGCTCGGGGGCGGCCCCCGTGTGGCGCATGACGCCGTAGCCGACGGGGTAGGGGTCGTCGCCACCCTCGTCGGCGGTCCGGAACGCCGCCCACGCGATCGACTCGTGGCGCACGGTCCGGTCCTTGGAGGCGTGGGCCGCGAGGGTGAATGCACCGGTGGCCTCGCGGCCGCGCCACGGCCCGTAGAGCACGTCGATGGGCTCGTCGAGCGGGTTGGTGAAGCGCACGACGCCGGGCTCGCCGTCCACCGCGCGGGCGGTGATCCGGCGGACCTCCACGGTCAGCGTGGCCGGGGTGAGCAGGTGAGTGTTGCACGCGTAGTAGGTCACCGGGTAGCTGCCGGTGTGCAGCGTCGTACGCGGCTCGACGGTGAGGTAGGTGGAGGCGGGGCCGATCACGTTCATGCCCGGCCAGCCGTCGTGCGACCAGATGTGCACCCCGAGGCCGGCGTCGTCGGGTGCGTCGACGCGGCAGACCTGGAGGGCGTCGCCCGCGGGATCGGAGTCGTTGTCGAGGACGTCGACCTCGGCCTCGTAGGTCAACGGGGTGATGACGAGGTGGTCGTCCGCGGCGACCGGCGGTGACGGATCCACCGCCTGCGCCTGACCGGCGAACGTCCAGACGGCGCCCACCAGCACGGACCACACGATTCCGGAGCCGAGCAGCCGACCAGTACGACCCGTGCTTCGCATGTGGTCCCCTCATCGGTTGCGACGACGGGAGGACTGTAAGGCGCGGGCGCCACGTCCGTCCGGCAAACGGGTTCGACGGCGCGTGCCGACGGGCCCCCCGCTGGAGACCAGAGGACCGAGGTGGGCACCGCCATGTGGAGCGATGCGGCCGACTGGCCCGGTGACGTCCGGTCAGCCGAGGAAGGTCCTCACGGTCGCGACCGTGTCCGCCTCGGCGGCTGTCTTGTCGTCGCGGTAGCGCACCACGCGGGCGAATCGCAGCGCCATCCCGCCGGGGTAGCGGGAGGACGCTGTACACCGTCGAACGCGACCTCGACCACCTGCTCGGGCCGCAGCGGGACGACGTAGTGTCCTTGATCGAGCCGGGGTCGACTGCCAGGTCGCTGAACGCTCCGTCTGCCAGGCCAGCATCTCGTCGGTCATCCCCTTGAAGGTCTTGCCGAGCATCACGAAGGAGCCTGTCTCGGGGTCGCGGGCACCGAGGTGGATGTTGGAGAGCCAGCCCTCGCGCCGGCCGCTGCCCACTCGACCGCCAGCACGACGAGGTCGAGGGTGTGCACCGGCTTCACCTTCACCCACGCGGCCCCGCGGCGGCCGGCGTCGTACGACGCGGCGAGGCTCTTGACCACCACGCCCTCGTGGCCCGAGTCGAGGGCGTCCTGGAGGAAACACCTGCGCCTCGGCGGGATCGCCGGTGACCAGCCCGGGACCCGGTGCTCGGCCGGGACGAGCCGATCGAGGAGCGCGAGCCGCTCGGCGCCGGGAGCGTCGAGGAGGTCCGCGCCGTCGTGGTGGAGCACGTCGAAGAAGTACGGCGTGACGGCGACGCCGGCCTGCTGGGCGGTCCGTGACGCGGTCTCCTGGAAGGGTCGCGGACGACCGGCCTCGTCGAGCGCGATCGCCTCGCCGTCGAGCACGAACTTCGAGGACGGCAATGCGCGGGCCACCGCGACCACCTCAGGCAGGCGGGCCGTGATGTCCTCCAGGGTGCGGGTCGCGACGAGGACGTCGTCGCCGTCGCGGTGCACCTGGATGCGGATGCCGTCGAGCTTCACGTCGACCGACACGGAGCACCCGGGGCGTCGGCCGCCTTGGCGAGGGCGGCCGCGACGTCGGGCGCGCTGGAAGCGAGCATCGGCAGCACGGGGCGGCCGACCTCCAGCCCGAAGGCGGACAACGCGTCCTGCCCGCCGGTCATCGCCGCCACGGTCACCGCGGTCGTCGATCCCGCGAGCATGGCGGCGCGTCGCACCGCGGGCAGCGGCACGCCCGCGGCCTGGGCCACCGCCTCCTGCACCAGCGCGTCGAGCGCGCCCTGGCGGACAGCGCCCGTGACGACGCCTCGCAGCCAGGCCTGCTCGGCTGCGGTGGCCCGCCCGAACAGCGTGGTCACCGCCGCCGACCGGGCGGCCTGCGAGCCGGGCCCGGCCAGCGCCGCGATGGTGTCGAATGCCTCGTGCACCTCCAGCACGGTCAGCGTGGGCGCGTCCGCCGGGTCGGGCAGGTCCGTCAGACCGCGCCAGCCCAGCCCGGTGCGACGCTGCCGGAGCGTCCCGCCGAGGTAGGCCGTGACCGTCTCGAGCTCCTCGGGCGAGGCCGCGGCGAGCAGGATGGCGATCGCGGCCACCTTGGCCTTGCGGGACCGGGTGGCCGACACGGCGTCGGAGGTGGCGACGAGGTCGGAGAGCAGCACGGGAACATTCTGACCGCAGCCACCGACACCGCCGCCGTGGTCGGAGTGGGTTAGCGTCGGCGACGTGAGCAACGAGGCCGGCCGGACCCGCGTGTGGAGGCCCGACTGGCCCTGCTCGGTGGGCCGGATGCTGCTGTATCGCCGTCGCGGCGCCGGCGACCCGACGTACCACCTCGACGAGGCGGGCCGGCACTGGCGCGGCATCCGGACCCCCGAGGGGCCGGCGACGCTGGTCGTGGGGGCGCGTCCCGACGACGGTGAGGTGCTGGCCGAGGCGTGGGGCCCTGGTGCGACCTGGGCGCTGGACTCGGTGCCCGGCCTGCTGGGGGCCGACGACGACCCGAGCGGGTTCGAGCCCCGCCACCCGGGTCGAGGAGGCCATGCGGCGGCACGGCCCCGTCCGCATCGGGCGCAGCGGCCTGGTCATGGAGTCCCTCGTCCCGGCGATCCTGGAGCAGAAGGTGACCGGCCAGGAGGCGTTCGCGGGGTTCCGGATGCTCGTGCACAGGTACGGCGAGCACGCACCGGTGCCCGGGCCCGGTGGTCGAAGGCTCTGGGTGCAGCCCACTCCTGAGCGGCTGCGCACGATCCCGTCGTGGGAGTGGCTGCGGATGCACGTCGACCCGGCCCGCTCCCGCACCCTGGTCCGGGCTGCCGCGGTCGCCGACGCGCTGGAGCGCACCGCCGTACTGCCCACGAGGAGGCGGACCGCCGGCTGCGCAGCCTCCCCGGCATCGGGGTGTGGACCAGCGCCGAGGTGCGCCAGCGCGCCCACGGCGACCCGGATGCGGTGTCGTTCGGCGACTACCACGTGGCCAAGGACATCGGCTGGGCGCTCACCGGCACCCCCTTCGACGACGCGGAGCTCGAGGAGTTCCTCGAGCCGTGGCGCCCGCACCGCGGTCGCGTCCAGGCGCTGGTCGGCCTGGCCGGGCTGCACCGTCCCCGCCGGGGCGCCCGGATGGCCCCGCGCACCCACTTCCCGGCCACCGTCACCCGTCGGACCTGACCGCCACACGCGGGCGGGGTGCCACCCGTGATCGACCTACCGCCGGTACGGTGACCGGGATGAGCACCGATCTGCAGCAGCTGCGCACGGCCTCCCGGGACGAGGCGTCGGCCTTCTTCGCCGAGGTCGATCCGGAGACGCTGGTGACCGCGGTCCGCGCGACCAGCGACGAGGAGCTCCTCGCCCTGATGGCCCGCGACGAGGTCCGGCCCGCAGCCGTGGAAGGCATCCTCGCCCGGCTCCACGAGTACGCCGTCGCGGAGCGTCTCGCCGAGCTGAAGGGAATCGTGAGGTTCGACCTCGAGCGGCGCGGGACGCTCCTCGAGCGGCACGGACTGGCGTTCGACGGCGGCAGCATGACCTTGCTGCGGGACCTGTCGGGCACCGAGCGCACCGACGTGGCGCTGAGGACCAGCCTGCTGCGGTTCGTGCGGATCGTCAGCGGCGAGCGCAACGCCGGGCTCGAGTACCTGCGCGGCAAGCTCGACATCGACGGCGACGCCATGCTGGCGCTGGGTGTCGGCGGTATCTTCCGGGTGCCCGGCACGGGCGCGGTCGCGGTGGACCCGAGGGCCCTCGACCCGGTCGAGGTCGCCACCGCCCTGGGCGAGGTGAGCCACGACCACCTGAAGAAGGTGATGACGTCGGGCTTCCGCCCGGTGGTGCTCGGCGAGATCTTCCGCCGCCTGCCCGACTACCTCAACCCGGGCAAGGCGGCCCGCGTCGACCTGACGATCGGCTTCCGCCTGCTCGGCAACCCCGAGGGCGAGATCGAGCGGTACGTCGTCCGCGTGGCCGGGGGAGTGGCCACGGTCGAGGTGGGCGACCAGGGGGAGGACCGCGATGCGACGGTCACCTGCGAGGCCCACGACTACCTGCGGCTGGCGACCGGCCACCTCAACCCGGTCACGGCCGTGCTCAAGGGCCAGCTCAAGGTCCGCGGCGACAAGGCCAAGGCGCTCAGGCTGAGCTCGGTCATCGACATCCCCCAGCCGCGCTGAGCCTGCTCGACCGGGGGCCGATCAGAGCAGCGGGCGCAGCGGCGCCAGGACGAACTCCGTGAAACTTGCGGTGCAGGTCGCGCGCCTCCCACTCACCGATGGTGAGCTCGAGCGAGTTCGACTCGTCGGCCTCGAAGATCTCCTCCATCGCCGCGGCGAGCGACTCGTCGATCAGCTCGACGTTGATCTCGTAGTTGCCGCTCAGGCTGAGCCGGTCGATGTTGGCGGTGCCGACCGTGGTCCAGGTCCCGTCGATCGTCGAGGTCTTCGCGTGCACCATGGCGTCCTTGTAGCGCAGGATCCGCACACCTGCATCGAGGAGCTGGCTGAAGTAGCCGCGGGAGATCCAGTCGGCCACGATGTGGTTGGACTTCAACGGGATCAGCAGTCGCACGTCCACGCCGCGCCGCGCCGCCGCCTTCATGGCGTCGACGAAGTCCTGGTCGGGGATGAAGTAGGCGTGGGTCATCCACACGTTGCGGCTGGCCCGGTTGATGGCCTCGAGGTACATGCCGCGGATCGGGAACATCCAGAGCCGCGGCACGTTGCGGTGGAACCGGATCCGCGGCTCCCAGGTCGAGGCGGTCTCCAGCAGGAGCGGACGCTCGCTGGTGCCGATCCGCCGGCGCCGGTTCAGGTTCCAGAAGTCCGCGAAGGCTCGCTTCAGGTCCCAGACCCCGGGCCCGGTCAGCCGCATGTGGGTGTCGCGCCACTCGGTCTCGTAGGCCGAGCCGATGTTGTAACCGCCCACGAACCCGACGCTGTCGTCGACCACGAGGATCTTGCGGTGGTCGCGCCCGTACCGGCGCAGGTCGAAGACCCGCCACCCGGCGGCGTACACGGGGTAGCGGAGCACCTTCATGCTCGGCGGGAACCGCTTGAACCGGGGCGAGACCACCATGTTGGCGAAGCCGTCGTAGATGCAGTAGACCTCGACGCCACGGGCGGCGGCCGCGGCCAGCGCCTCCTTGAAGCGCTCGCCGATCTCGTCGCCCTTCCAGATGTAGGTCTCGAAGAGGATCTGACGGGTCGCCCCCTCGATCGCCGCGAGCATGTCGTCGAAGAGGTCCTTGCCGAACGTGTACGTCGTGACGGTGCCGTCGCCGATCGGGACCGTGCGCGGTTTGGTGACCGGGAACGGCTTGGGCTTCTTGCCCCGCCGACGGTAGGAGTCGACCAGCGACATCCCGATCGCCAGCGCCAACTGCACCCCGACCATCGCGAGGGCGGTACGGCGCAGCAGCCGCAACAGCCGTTCGGCGACGGATGGGGCAGATGTGGTCACGGGTTCAATCTAGTCGCGGACTCCACGCTTTGCCGGGCAGGCGGGTGTCAGGCGGCGAGCGTGAGGGCCAGTCGCGGGCGCTGGATGTCCACGCGGGGTCCGGGTGGTCGGGCTGCGGGGGTGGGTGGTGGGGGTGCGGTGCTGCGGTGGTGGTGGCCGGTGGGGGTGGTGATGCCGATGGTGTGGGGTTGGTCGAGGTCGCCGGGGACGGGTCGGTGGCGCCAGCCGGGCGCCTCTTTGGCGTGGTTGCAGCTCTCGCAGAGGCCTTGGCCGTTGTGGGCGCTGGTGGGGCCGCCGCGGTGCCGCGGCTGGGCGTGGTCGGCGTGCCGGATGGGGCGTTGCACCAGGGGGTGCGGCAGGTCTGGTCGCGCAGGGTGAGGTGGTCGCGCAGGTGTCCGGTGAAGTGCGCGGCCTCGGTCTCGAGGGCGACCAGGGCGCCGGTGGTGGGGTAGTGGAAGAACCGCTGGATGGTGGAGCGGATCTGGGGGCTGGTCGCGGCCAGGTCGCGGGCGATGGTGGCGGGGATGTGGCCGCACCAGGGCAGCCAGGCGGGGGTGTGGTCGTGGCCGAGGAGGGTCTCGGCGGAGACGAGGACCTTCAGGGCGACCGGGGTGCGGGTGGCGGTGGGCTGGCCGGTGAGGCGGGCCACGGCGGTGTCGGTCTGGTGCTGGCCGCGGGTGCGGGGGTCGCCGGTGGCGCGGTCGCGGTCGGTGGCCTCGGTCAGGGAGGTCATCACCGCGGCGTACTGCCAGTCGGCCAGGGTGATGGAGAGCTGGGCCATGCCGTCGCCCAGGAGTCGGCCGGTGACCCGACGGGAGGCGTGGGCGCGGTGTCGGCGGGCCAGGGCGGTGACTTCGTCGAGGGAGAGCGCGAGGCGGCGCACGGCCTGGGTGAGCCGGGTCTCGCCGAGCCCGTCCAGCGCACCGGGCTCCCCGGCGATCTGGGCGTCGATGGTCAGGCGGTGCTCGCGGGTGAGGTGGCTGGTCTCGGTGGCGATGATCTGGGCGCGGCGTTCGGACAGGTCGCCGCGGCGGAGCGCGGTGTAGGTGTGGGGCAGGTCGTGGAGCAGGGCGCGGGCCAGGGTGAGGTGGGCGCGGCCCCGGTGGGGTGACTCGCGGCGGGCCAGGCCGATCTCGGCGCCCAAGGCGGCGTCCCGACGCCCCGCCACCCGGGCGGGGGTGTGGGGGCGGCGGTGGTCGAGCTGGTCGGTGATCGCGGCCTGGGCGGCCGCGGCGGCGGACTTGATCCGTTCCAGCGCCTCGAGGTGGTCGATGCAGGTGGCGTCGTCGGCGGGCACGTCGAGGTCGGCGAGCATCTCGACGAGCCCGTCCAGGGCGCGCTGCTGGACCGCGGCGACGTCCACCACTGACTCGGTCACGTGTTCGACAATACGTTCGAACAGTGACTGCCACAAGGTCTTCTCCACTGCTCCTCCGGCAGCGCCGCCTTCCAACACCGATCAGGATTCGAGAAGCACCCCGACGTCCCCGGACCTAGCCTCTTCACAGAAGGCCGGCACCACGCCGGACCTCGAGAGCGAAAGGCGGCGACGACGATGCCCACGAACAGTTCCGCGACCGAGTCCAACGGCTTCACCGCCGAGGAGCGTGCTGCAATGAAGGAGCGCGCCGCCGAGCTGCGCGCAGAGGGCAAGAAGGGCGCCAAGAAGGCCGACGGGCTGCAGGCGGTGCTCGAGGCGATCGCGAAGATGGCGCCGGAGGACCGCGCGCTCGCCGAGCGCGTGCACGTGGCGGTGACCACGACCGCGCCGGACTGGCACCGAAGACCTGGTACGGGATGCCGGCGTACGCCAACGGCGACGGCAAGGTCGTCGTCTTCTTCCAGGATGCGGGCAAGTTCAAGTACCGCTACTCGACCCTGGGCTTCCAGGACTCCGCGAACCTCGACGACGGGGACCTGTGGCCGGTGTCGTACGCGCTCCGGGACTGGAGCCCCGTGGTCGAGAAGAAGGTCGTGGAGCTGGTCAAGGCCGCGATCGCCTGACGACCAGCGTTCGTGAAGGTGTGCGCTCTGCTCGAGCTCGACCAGCCGACGGCCCTGGCAACCAGCCTGAGCCGATGGCTCGGCGAGCAAGCATGACGGACGACGGCCTGCACCGAACTCGGCAGACCACGCCCCGTTCGGGGCGACGCGGCGCTACTCGCCGGGGTCCTTCACCCTGGAGAAGGTCGCCGGGCGGTGCAGGATCGTGACCCTGTCCCGGGGCCAGACGAGCGCGAAGACGCGCCCGACGACCAGGTCGGTGTCGACGTACTCGTCACCGGGCACGCAGGCGGGATCGGAGCCGCTGCACATGTGCACCGTGGAGTCCGCCGAGTTGTCCCGGTTGTCGCCCATCACGAAGATGTGGCCGTCGGGGACCGGACCGGCTGTCCAGGCGCAGGTGGTGGTCATCGGACCGTTGCAGGTCTGCTGGGGAGAGATGTAGTCGCTCTCGTTGAGCGGGGTCCCGTTCACCATGATCCTGCCGCGCGAATCGCAGCACGTGATGACGTCACCGGCGACGCCGATGACCCGCTTCACGAGGTGCCCGCCCGAGGGGTGAGACCGGCCTTGGCCATCAGCGAAGCGAGGGCGCCGTGAGGACCCGCGTCCTCCGCACCGCCCAACCAGTCACCCGGGTCCTTGAACACGACGACGTCCCCGCGCTGCGGTGACCCGCCGAACCAGTACGACGGCTTCTCGACCAGGATCCGGTCGTTCTTGACCAGGCCGGGCTCCATCGAGCTCGACGGGATGTAGAAGGCCTGCAGGAAGAGCGCCTTGATCACGATCGCCAGGACGACCGCGACGGCGAACAGCACGACCGTCTGCTGCCAGAGCGGACGGCGAGGACGGCGACGCGGCCGCCCGCTGGCGCGATCCGGCTCGCCCGGAGAGTCCGTCAGCACGCCCTCGCCGACGCTGGTGGTCTCGTCCACGCGCTGCCCCTGTCAGATACTGCGCGCCGTCCCTCGGCACCAGCAGCCTGACCGGAGTATGGCCGCGGCGGCCGGACCAGTCGTCATACACCGGCTGGTTTCACCGACGCTCGGTATGCAGCGTGCAAGGACCTAAGGACCTGTCTACACCGCCGTCGCGAGGCGTTGACTGCAAGAGAGTGGAGGGAGCAGGGCAATGACGCACGTGAGGGGTCACATCGACATCGCAGCATCCGTGGAGACCGTCTTCGACGTCGTGGCGGACCAGACCAACGAGCCGACGTACAACCCGGGCATGGTGAGCTCCGAGATGGTGACGCCGGCGCCGCTGGGCGAGGGGAGCAGGTTCCGCGCGGTCGCCCGGAGCGCAGGCCGCGAGGTCCCGATGACCATCGAGCTGGTCGAGTACGGCAGACCGCACCACCTCGGGTCCTCACCTCGGTGGACGGCACCATCATCGACGGGACGCTGGACTTCGCACCCCACCCGGGCGGCACCCGGATGACGTGGGACTGGGACGTGCGGAGCACCGGGAGGCTCCGGTACGCCGGTCCGGTGATCGGCTACCTCGGCCGGCGCCAGGAGCACCGGATCTGGCTCGGGCTCAAGCGTCGCCTGGAGAGCGTGCCGGTCCGCACCGGGGAGTGACGGCCCGCCCGGTGTGCATCGCGTGTCCGTGGTGACCCGCTCGGAATAACACTGTCGGCGGCGACGTTTACTCTCGTCGTATGCGACCAGTGACCGATCTCGAGCGCCGGGTGGCGCCCCTCCAGGTCGTCTCCGACTACGAGCCGTCGGGTGACCAGCCGACCGCGATCGCGGAGATCGCCAAGCGGATCAAGGGTGGCACCCAGGACGTCGTCCTCCTCGGCGCCACCGGCACGGGCAAGACGGCCACGGTCGCCTGGGTGGCCGAGCAGCTCCAGCGCCCGCTGCTGGTGCTCCAGCCCAACAAGACGCTGGCCGCCCAGTTCGCCAACGAGCTGCGCCAGCTCTTCCCGGACAACGCGATCGAGTACTTCGTCTCGTACTACGACTACTACCAGCCCGAGGCGTACGTCCCGCAGACCGACACCTACATCGAGAAGGACTCCTCGATCAACGAGGAGGTCGAGCGGCTGCGCCACTCGGCGACCAACTCGCTGCTGACCCGCCGCGACGTGATCGTGGTCAGCACCGTGTCGTGCATCTACGGCCTGGGCACGCCGCAGGAGTACGTCGACCGGATGCTGCGGCTGCGGGTGGGGGAGGAGCACGACCGCGACTCGATCCTGCGCCGGCTCGTCGAGATCCAGTACACCCGCAACGACATGAGCTTCACCCGCGGCACGTTCCGCGTGCGCGGCGACACCCTCGAGATCTTCCCGGTCTACGAGGAGCACGCCGTCCGCATCGAGTTCTTCGGCGACGAGATCGAGCGGCTGATGACCCTCCACGCGGTCACCGGCGAGGTGCTGACCGAGGACCAGGAGCTCTACGTCTTCCCGGCGACTCACTACGTCGCCGGTCCCGAGCGGATGGAGCGGGCGATCCGCGGCATCGAGGCGGAGCTCGAGGAGCAGCTGGCGAAGTTCGAACGCGAGGGCAAGCTCCTGGAGGCCCAGCGCCTGCGGATGCGCACGACGTACGACGTCGAGATGATGCGCCAGGTCGGCTCCTGCTCGGGCATCGAGAACTACTCGATGCACATCGACGGCCGCAGCCGGGGCTCCGCGCCGAACTGCCTGCTCGACTACTTCCCCGAGGACTTCCTGCTCGTCGTCGACGAGTCGCACGTCGCCGTGCCGCAGATCGGCGGCATGTACGAGGGCGACATGTCCCGCAAGCGCAACCTGGTCGACCACGGCTTCCGCCTGCCGAGCGCGATGGACAACCGGCCGCTGCGCTGGGAGGAGTTCCTCGACCGGATCGGCCAGACCATCTACCTCTCGGCGACCCCGGGCGACTACGAGCTGGACAAGGTCGGCGGGGACGCCGTGGAGCAGATCATCCGGCCGACCGGCCTGGTCGACCCCGAGGTCGTGGTGAAGCCGACCAAGGGCCAGATCGACGACCTGATCCACGAGATCCGCACCCGCACCGAGAAGAGCGAGCGCGTCCTGGTCACCACGCTGACCAAGAAGATGTCCGAGGACCTCACCGACTACCTCCTCGACGCCGGCATCCGGACCCGCTACCTCCACTCCGAGGTCGACACCCTCAAGCGGATCGAGCTGCTCCGCGACCTGCGCCTGGGGGAGTACGACGTCCTCGTCGGCATCAACCTGCTGCGCGAGGGCCTCGACCTCCCCGAGGTGTCGCTGGTGGCGATCCTCGACGCCGACAAGGAGGGCTTCCTCCGCTCGGACAAGTCGCTGATCCAGACGATCGGCCGCGCGGCCCGCAACGTGTCCGGCCAGGTGCACATGTACGCCGACCGGATCACCCCGTCCATGGAGTCGGCGATCGACGAGACCAACCGTCGCCGCGCCAAGCAGGTCGCCTACAACAAGGCCCACGGCGTCGACCCGCAGCCGCTGCGCAAGAAGATCGCCGACATCACCGAGATGCTCGCCCGCGAGGACGAGAGCACCCAGGCGCTGCTCCAGACCTGGGCCGGGACCGAGGCCAAGGGCCGGGCCGGTGGCGTGAAGGCGAGGCAGCCCGTTCCCGCGCTGTCGTCCAAGGACGCCGGCAAGCACGCCGCCGAGCTCGCCGGGATGCCGAGCGCCGACCTCGCCCAGCTGATCCAGGACCTCACCGACCAGATGAAGAACGCCGCCGCCGAGCTGCAGTTCGAGGTCGCGGCGCGGCTGCGCGACGAGATCTCGGAGCTCAAGAAGGAGCTCCGCCAGATGATGGAAGCCACCAAGTGACGGCAACCCCCCGGCGCGCCTACGTCGTCTGGGCGGTCGGCCTGCTGGTCTACCTGCTCGCCGTCTTCCACCGCTCCTCGCTCGCCGTCGCGGGGCTCGCCGCCACCGACCGGTTCGACATCTCGGCCTCCCAGCTCGCCACGTTCACGATGCTGCAGCTGCTGGTCTACGCCGGCATGCAGATCCCGGTCGGGCTGATGGTCGACCGGTTCGGCTCGCGCAGCGTGCTGCTCGGCGGCACCGTGCTGCTCACGGTCGCCCAGTCCGGCTTCGCCCTGGCCGAGACCTACCCGCTCGCCCTCCTGGCTCGCGTCTTCGTGGGGATGGGCGACGCGATGACCTTCATCTGCGTGCTGCGGCTCGTGAGCACGTGGTTCCCGACGCGACGGATCCCGCTCGTCACCCAGTTGACCGGCACCCTGGGGCAGCTCGGGGCGGTGGCGGCCGCCGTCCCGATGACCTGGGCGCTGGGTCACCTCGGCTGGACCCGGGCCTACCTGATCGCCGCCTCGATCGGCGTGGTGCTGGCCGTCGCGGTGCTGCTCCTCCTGCAGGACGCCCCGGGCGCCCGCCACGTCCGGGGGCCCAGCCTGTCACTCGGCGCCGTGCGCGACAGCCTGGCCGCCTCGTGGTCCCACCCCGGCACCCGGCTCGGGTTCTGGATGCACTTCTCCACGCAGTTCAGCGCCACCACGCTGGCCCTGCTGTGGGGCTACCCCTTCTTCGTCCGCGGTGAGGGGCTCAGCCCGTCGGCGGCCGGCGCACTGCTGACCACCATCGTCGTGGCGATCATGTTCAGCGGCCCGGTCCTGGGCTGGCTGATCGGCGCCCACCCGTGGCACCGCTCCACCATGGTGCTCACGATCGTCTCCACCATCGTGGCGGCGTGGACCGTGGTGCTCGCCTGGCCGGGTCACGCGCCGCTCTGGCTGCTGGTCGTCCTTGTCCTGGTCGTCGGCGTCGGCGGCCCGGCCTCGATGATCGGCTTCGACGTCGGCCGCACCTCCAACCCCTCGGAGCGGTTCGCCAGCGCCAGCGGCATCATCAACCAGGGTGGCTTCATCGCCAGCCTCGTGCTGGTCGTGGTGATCGGCCTCATCCTGGACTGGCGCACCCCGGGTGACAGCACCGCATACACGCCCTCGGCGTTCCGATGGGCGATGAGCGCCCAGTACGCCCTGTGGGCGCTCGGGCTGCTGCAGGTGTGGCGCTACCGCCGTCGGACCCGGGCGGTGGTCAGCCGTGACGAGCTCGAAGGCGTGCTGCCAGCAACGGTGTGAACATCAGGATCACCAGCAGCCGGAAGAGCTGGACCGCCATCACGTAGGTCACGTCCGAGCCGCTGTCGGCGGCCGTCGCCAGGACGGCGAAGAGGCCGCCGGGCGTCGTCGCAAGATAGGCCGTGAGGCCGTCGATCGGTCAGCCAGGCCAGTGCCGCACCCATCGCGGCCGTCAGGCCGATCATCGAGACGATGACCACCAGCACGACAGGCAGCATCCGCGCGATCGAGGCGAGGCTGGCGCGGGTGAAACGCAGCCCGACCTGCACCCCGATCAGCACGTACGCCGTCCACTGCAGCACCAGTGGCACCGCCGGTGTCCCCAGCCAGCCGGTGGAGGAGAGCGCGGCCGCGACGGCGAGCGGGCCCAGCAACGCGGCGGTGGTGACCGGCACGGCGCCCGCGACCAGCAACCCGCCGACCAGGGCGATCGCGACGTAGACGAGGTCGGTGCCGAACGGCGCCCCGCCCTGGTCGAACCGCCCGACCCCGTGCTCGGGGTGGAAGACCACGGCCGTCACCACCGGCATCACCATCAGCACCACCAGGACCCGGAGGTACTGGACCACGGTCACGACCCGGTCGTCCGCGCCGAGCTCGCGGGCGATGGCAACCACGCCCGACGCGCCCCCGGCGATCATCGCGAAGGCACCCGTCACGTGGCTGACGTCGTCACGGACCGCGAGGACGCGCCCGGCGAGCAGGCTGATCGCCACGGTGCCGACGGTCACGACCAGGATCGGCAGCAGGTCGCTGCCCATGCCCGTCAGCGCCGAGAGGCTGACCAGCGAGCCGATCGTGACCCCGATCAGGGCCTGCCCGACGCGGAAGGCGAAGGGCGGGACCCGGAGGGCCGTGGGGGACGTCAGCGCGTGGGCCATGCCGCCCAGGAGTGCGCCGAACAGCACCGCGGACGGGAGCCCCAGCAGCTCGAAGGCGACGCTCGTCGTGCCCGTCACCAGGAGGATCAGAGCCCAGGCGGCAACGGCGCTGCGTTCGGTGGGCATCGTGGTCACCCTAACGACGCGGCGAGGCGGAGGACGGTCAGCGTCCCCAGCCGCCGTACGGGACGGTGAGGATCTCCAGGCTGTGCCCGTTGGGGTCGTTCCAGTAGAGACCGCGACCGCCGTCGTTGGTGTTGACCTGGTGCGGCCGGTGGTGGAACGGGTCGGCCCACCACTCGAGTCCGCGATCCCGGATTCGGGCGTGGATCTGGTCGAACTCCTCCTCCGCGACCAGGAACGCGTAGTGCTGCGGCCGGGGCTCGCCGTGGTCGTCGGCCACGTCGAGCGAGACGTCGTTGCTGACCTGTACGACCAGGAATGGGCCGAACGACGCCGGCTCGGGCAGGCCGAGGATGTCGACGAGGTGCCGGGCGGTCTCCTGCTTGTCGCGGGCTTGCACGATCGTGTGGTTGAGCTGAACCGCCACGTCACTCCTCGCTCAGTCGAGCGGCACGGGCCCCAGCACGGGCGCTGGGTCCAGGATGGCTCCGTCCGCGGCGGCGGCCGAGTCCGGGACGGCCTTGTCCGCGGCGGGTTCCGGATCCGGGATTCCGGCCCGTGGCACCGCCGGGTCGGCGGCGTGCGCCGCGGCCTCGAAGTAGCGCAAGAGCTCCACCGGGAACGGCAGCACCAGGGTCGAGTTCCGCTCGGCTGCCACCTCGACCATCGTCTGCATCAACCGCAGCTGGAGGGCGCCCGGTGTCGCGGTCATCGCCGCGGCCGCCTGGGACAGCTTCTTGGACGCCTGGAACTCGCCGTCGGCGGTGATGACCCGGGACCGGCGCTCCCGCTCGGCCTCCGCCTGGCGCGACATCGACCGCTTCATCGCCTCGGGCAGCGCCACGTCCTTGATCTCGACGCGGTCGATCTCGATGCCCCACGGGGCGGCCGGGCTGTCGAGCATCACCTCGAGGCCCTGGTTGAGCTGCTCGCGGTTGGACAGCAGGTCGTCGAGCTCGCTCTTGCCGATGATCGATCGCAGCGAGGTCTGCGCCACCTGCGAGATCGCGTACTGGTAGTCCTGCACCTCGACGACGGCCCGCATCGGGTCGTGGACCCGGAAGTAGACGACCGCATCGACGCGCACGGTCACGTTGTCGCGGGTGATGCCGTCCTGTGCCGGGACCGGCATCGTGGCGACCTGCATGTTGACGCGCTTCATCCGGTCCACGAACGGGACCAGCATGGTCGGGCCCGGGCGCCGCACCTCCGGCTGGGCACGACCCAGCCGGAACACGACGCCGCGTTCGATCTGCTTGACCACGCGGAAGCTCATCGCGACGCCCAAAGCGACGAGCACGACCAGGGCGAGCAACACGATGAGCAGGACGTCCACGACGACCTCCGGGGGGACGAGTATTTGCCTCGCCCTCGAGCGTACGTCGCCCGGCCGACGCAATCCCGGCACTCGTACCCATGGTTACGTTGACCCGGTGGATGCACGCGAGATGCTGAGCCACTGCCTGGCCAAGCCGGGTGCCTGGCCGGACAACCCCTGGGACCACGACCACCCGGTGATCAAGGTGGGTGCGGCCGAGGCGGGCAAGATCTTCGCCTTCCTCGGGGCCGACGGGGTCGGCGTCAAGGGTGGGCCGAGCCGCGAGGCCGCCGACGAGTGGCTCGACCGCTACCCGGGCGCAGCAACGGTGATGGCCTACATCGGCCGCTCGGGCTGGAACAACCTGTCCTTCTCCGGGGAGATCCCCGACGAGGAGCTGATCGAGGCGGTCGACGAGTCCTACCGCCTCGTCGTCGCCAAGCTGCCGCGCAAGCACCGGCCGGAGGGCTGGGAGGACTGACGCCGCGTCAGGGGCGGGTGCCGCGGGCCACGGTCAGGCCGACTACTCGTCGCCGCCGTCGTCGGGCGGCCGGAGCTCCCGGTGCTGCTGCTTCTTCTCCAGACGACGCAGGTTGCTCGCGATCATGTCCTGACGGGTGACCAGGGTGCGCATGAGGTTGATACCGGTGCCGGCGATGACGAAGCCCGGCCAGAAGAACGTGTCGGCACCGATCACCAGCCAGATCACGACGCAGACGATGCTGGGCCCGAGGAAGCCGAGCACGGCCTCGCGCCGGTCGGACTGGTACTTCGCGACCGCCTGCCGCTGCAGGTCGTCGCCGGCCACGGGCGCCAACGCCGAGGACCCGGCATCGGGCGCGACCAGGTCGGACACCAGCTTCGGGAGCTCGCCGAGGGTCCGGGCGCCGGCGGCCTCGGTGCTCCTGCTGTCGAACTCCTCGCGGTCCAGTCGTCCGTCGGCGTACGCCTCGGTGAGGACCTGCTGGACGACGCTGCGGTCCCCGTCGGACGCCCGGAGCCCGGCGTTGGCCGACCGGCGCGGATCATGGGTGAACGACGACCACAGGTCGGCGGATCCGGTCACGCGTGCCTCGCTTCCACACTCGGCATCCTAGGTCGGTTGCGCAGCACGGCACGGCCGACCGAGACCTCGACACGCACGGAAACCCGGTACGGTGCCCCGGTGAACCCCGCGCCACGCTCGCACGCCCGGCTCAACGTCGGGCTCTGCATCGTGGCGCTGGTCCTGGCCTCCGCCGCCGTGGTGGGCGGCGTGGACGTCCAGCGCACCCGCGGAGAGCGGGCCGACGCCGCGGTCGAGCAGGCGAGGTACGGCGACGTGCTGGCCGCCGCGACCAAGGAGGCCGAGGCCGTCATCAACCTCGACTACCGACACCCCCGGGACAGCACGGCGACCGTGGCCGCGGGTGCGACCGGCAAGTTCCGCCGCCAGTACGACACCTCGTCCGCGGGCGTGACCAAGGTGCTCCTGCGGAACCGATCGGTCATGGACGGCAAGGTCGTGTGGGCCGGGGTCGTCGACCTCCACCAGGACGAGGCCACAGTCATCGTCGCCACCTCGGGCACGGTCGCGAACGTGCAGACCCGTGGCAAGCCGGTGGCACGCAACTTCCGGCTCAAGCTGGACCTCGTCCACACGGACGGCCGCTGGCTCACCTCCGACCTCGAGTTCGTGGGCTGAGCAGATGACGGCACGCGACGGGGTCCTGGGCAGCGCCCGCACGACGACGGTGCTGCTCGTCGTCGTCGCGCTGCTGGTGGCGGTGCTGGCGGGGGAGTCGTGGTACCTCTGGCTGCGACCCGAGCCCTCGGTCTCGGCCAGCCGCCCCGTGGTCACCGGCCAGCTGACCCACCAGGCCGCGGTGGACGCCGCGTCCTCGGCGACCGAGGAGATCCTCTCGACGTCGTACACGGACTACGACCAGCAGGTGCGCCGGGCGACCAGCAAGATGACCGATGCCTTCGCTGCGGACTACCGGAAGACCGTCGCCGACCTCCGCGACAGGTTCATCGCAGACAGGACCCGGCTCCAGGTGAACGTGGTCGACGCCGGAGTCGTGCGGGCGTCGTCCCAGCGGGTCGTCGCACTGCTCTTCCTCGACAAGTACGTCCACAAGCAGGGGCAGGCGACGGCGTTCACGCCCTACCGGGCGCTGGTCACCGTCGTGCACACCGACCACGGCTGGCTGGTGTCCGACCTGCAGACGCGGTGACGGCGGGACCGGAATCGAGCACATGGAGCACGAACCGAACACGTGAGGAGGAGGATCTGAGCATGTCGGACACAGACCTGCTTGTCATCGGGGCCGGCCCCACCGGGCTGTTCGCGACCTACTACGCCGGCTTCCGCGGGCTGCGGGTCGCCGTCGTCGACTCGCTGCCCGAGCTCGGGGGGCAGATCACCGCGATGTATCCCGAGAAGCAGATCCTCGACGTGGCCGGCTTCCCGACCGTCAAGGGCCGCGACCTCGTCGAGGGCCTCGTCGCCCAGGCCGCGACCGCCCACCCGGAGTACTTCCTCGACCGGACGGCGACCAGCCTGCGCCAGGACGCCGACAGCGTGACCATCGGCCTCGACGACGGCGAGGAGATCCGCGCCGGCGCCGTGCTGATCACCGCCGGCATCGGCAAGTTCAGCCCCAGGCCGCTGCCGGCGGGCGAGGGGTGGGTGGGCCGCGGGCTGGAGTTCTTCGTCCCGAGCTTCGCGCCGTACGCCGGGAAGGACGTCGTCATCGTCGGCGGCGGGGACAGCGCCTTCGACTGGGCGCTGCACCTCGAGCCCGTCGCGCGATCGGTGACCCTCGTGCACCGCCGCGACGCCTTCCGCGCCCACGCCCGGACCGTCGAGCAGGTGCGGTCCTCGCCGGTGCGCATCATCACCAAGGCCGAGGTGACGGCGTTCAACGGCGACGGGGTCGTGGAGTCGGTCGAGGTCCTCGCCGACGGCGAGAAGATGACGCTCCCGGCGCAGGCGGTCGTCGCCGCCCTCGGCTTCGTCGCGGACCTCGGTCCCCTGCAGGAGTGGGGGATCGAGGTGGTCAAGCGCCACGTCGTGGTCGACTCGGCGATGCGCACCAGCATCGAGCGCGTCTTCGCCGCCGGGGACGTCACCGAGTACCCCGGCAAGGTGAGGCTGATCGCCGTGGGCTTCGGTGAGGCGGCCACCGCCGTGAACAACGCCGCCGTCGCGATCGACCCGAGCGCGCACGTCTTCCCCGGCCACTCGAGCGAGGGAAGCTGACCGTGAGCGGCCGCGACGCCGTACGCATGAGCGACCGAGAGGTCGCCGGCTTCCTCGACGACAACCTCAAGGTCCAGGTGGCCAGCATCGGCAGGGACGGGGCGCCGCACCTGACCACGCTCTTCTACGTCGTCGTCGACGGCTGCATCGCGTTCTGGACCTACGCCCGCAGCCAGAAGATCCGCAACCTCGAGCGCGACCCCCGGGTGAGCTGTCTGGTCGAGGACGGCACCGACTACTTCGAGCTGCGCGGTGTCTCGATCTCCGGGCGCGCCGAGATCCTCCGCGAGCCCGACCAGGTCCGCGAGATCGGCTCGGCTGTCGCCGTGCGGATGGTCGGCGCCAAGTCCCTGGAGGACCTGGGTGACTTCGGCCGCGCCACCGTCGAGAAGCAGGTCACCAAGCGGGTGGCCGTGGTGGTCCGTCCCGACCACGTCGCGTCATGGGACCACCGCAAGATGGTCTGAGCCCGGGGAGCCTCAGTCGCGCAGCAGGAGCCCGACCGCGACGTCCATCCGCTTGGAGACGTCGCCGGCGTTGGTGCGGCCGGTGACCCAGCCGACGAGGGTGGAGAGCCAGACGTCCGCGATGACTCGCGCGACGGCCACGTCCTCGTCGGACGTCGCCTCGCTGCCGGGGTTCATGGCCCGGGTCAGCATCGTGTTGAGGAGCATGCCCACCGCGTGGATCTCGTTGGCCACCGAGGCGTCGGCGAACATGAACGCCCGCGTCAGCGCCTCGGTCAGGTGCGGGTCGCTCTGGAGGCCCTTGGTGGTCCGGTTGAGCAGGAACATCACGCGCTCGTGCGCGGTGTCGCCCGGGATCGGCTTGTCGCGCGTCGCCGCCTCGGCGCGCTCGAACTCGCGGCCCAGGGCCGAGACCAGCAGGTGGATCTTGGACGGGAAGTAGCGGTAGAGCGTCCCGAGCGCCACGTCAGCCTGCTCGGCAACCGTGCGCATCTGGACCGCGTCGAAGCCGCCCTGGGAGGCCAGCGCGATCGTCGCGTCGAGGATCCGCTTGCGCCGGCCCCGCTGTGCCGCGGACCCGAGCTCCTCGTCGGTCAGCGAGTTGGCGGTGCTCACAGCGCCTCCCATGCGTCTCCCCCTCGGAAGATCCGGCCCTCGAGCCACTCGATGGACCGGACATCTAGGCTAGCAATCAGTGGGACATAATAGGAACACGTTTCACTTCGTCCGGCCCGGACGCTCAGACACGAAAGGTCGTGGCGGATGCGGATCGCCTTACTGTCCTACCGAAGCAAGCCTCATTGCGGAGGACAGGGCATCTACGTCCGTCACCTGAGCCGTGAGCTCACCAACCTCGGCCACCAGGTCGAGGTGTTCTCCGGGCAGCCCTACCCCGACCTCGACCCCGGGGTCGCGCTGACGAAGGTCCCCAGCCTCGACCTCTACCGCGAGCCCGACCCGTTCCGGATCCCGAAGCCGCGCGAGTTCCGCGACCTGGTGGACGTCGAGGAGTTCCTCACCATGTGCGCCTCGGGCTTCCCCGAGCCCAAGACCTTCAGCACCCGGGTGGCCAGGCTGCTGCGCGACCGCGTCGACGACTTCGACATCGTCCACGACAACCAGGTCCTCGGCTACGGGATGCTCGACATCGAGAAGATGGGGCTGCCGCTGATCACCACGCTGCACCACCCCATCACCTTCGACCGGCGGATCGACCTGGCCGCCGCGCCCTGGCGCAAGAAGCTGTCCGTGCGGCGGTGGTACGGCTTCCTGCGGATGCAGGGCAAGGTCGCCCGTCAGGCCCGCAAGATCCTCACGCCCTCCCAGGCCTCCAAGCGCGACATCGTCAAGGACTTCGGGGTCGACCCGCAGCGGCTCCAGGTGATCCTGCTCGGCGTCGACGACGGCTTCGTGCCGCCGACCGCGCCGCGGGTGCCCGGCCGGATCCTGGCCATGGCCAGCGCCGACGCCCCGATGAAGGGCATCGCGACCCTGCTCGAGGCGTTCGCCAAGCTGCGCACGGAGCGTGACGTCGAGCTGATGCTCGTCACCAGGCCCCAGCCCGGAGGCCGCACCGAGCAGCTCATCGACCGCCTCTCGATCGCCGACTCCGTGCGCTTCGTGCACGGCGTCAGCGACGCCGAGCTGGTCGACCTGATGGGCTCGGCGGAGATCGCCTGCGTGCCCTCGCTCTACGAGGGCTTCTCGCTCCCGACCGCCGAGCTGATGGCCTGTGAGACACCGCTGGTCGTCTCCCGGGCGGGCGCCATCCCCGAGGTCGTGGGGCCGGACGGGGAGTGCGCCGACCTCGTCACGCCCGGCGACGTGGGGGAGCTGGAGACCGCGCTCGCCGCGCTGCTCGACGACCCCGAGCGCCGTGAGCGGATGGGACGCGCCGGGCGCCGGCGGGTGCAGGAGCTCTTCAGCTGGCGCGCCGTCGCAGCAGCGACCGCGGCGGCGTACGACGAGGTGATCGCCGACTACCACGGGGCCCAGCCGGCCCGACAGACGAAGGGGTAACAGTGCTGACCGTTGACTTCGACCGCCTCGGGCTCCGCCCCGGCGACCGGGTGCTCGACATGGGGTGCGGCGCCGGACGGCACGCGTTCGAGATGTACCGCCGCGGGGGTGACGTCATCGCCTTCGACCAGGACGCCGACGAGCTCGCCGGGGTCCGTGAGCTGTTCGGGGCGATGAAGGAGGCCGGCGAGGTGCCCGAGGGCGCCGAGGCCGACGTCAAGGAGGGCGACGCCCTCTCGCTGCCCTTCGCCGACGGCGAGTTCGACCGGGTCGTCGCGGCGGAGGTGCTCGAGCACATCCCCGCCGACATCCAGGCCATCGACGAGCTGGCGCGGGTCCTGCGACCGGGCGGCACCATCGCGGTGTCCGTGCCGCGGTGGTTCCCCGAGATCATCAACTGGAAGCTCTCCGACGACTACCACAACACCCCCGGTGGGCACATCCGGATCTACTCCGACAAGGAGCTGATCGGCAAGCTGGCCAACGCCGGCCTCGAGCTCCAGGGCAAGTCCTACGCCCACGGCCTGCACTCGCCGTACTGGTGGATCAAGTGCGCCGTCGGGGTTCGCAACGACGACCACCCGCTGGCGAAGGCCTACCACCGGCTGCTGGTCTGGGAGATCATGAAGCAGCCCCGGACGCTGCGGCTGGCGGGCCGGGTCCTCGACCCGGTGATCGGCAAGAGCATGGTGCTCTACTTCCGGAAGCCGGATTCCGGCGCTGTCGATGGCTGACCCACTCGCCCGGATCCCCTACGTCGACGGCATCCTCACCGCCGAGCAGGTCGCCGAGACCGCGGCCTCGATCGCGGCGATGCAGGAGCCGTCCGGAGCGGTGCCCTGGACGATCGGGGAGCACACCGACATCTGGAACCACGTCGAGGCCGCGATGGCGCTGCTCGCCGGCGGACAGGTCGCCGCGGCCGAGCGCGCCTACGCGTGGGTGCCGACGATGCAGCGCGCGGACGGCTCGTGGCCGATGAAGATCGTCGGCGACGAGGTCGAGGACCACCGCGGCGAGGTCAACATGTCGTCCTACCTCGCGGTGGGCATCTGGCACCACTGGCTGATCCGTCGCGACGTCACCTTCGTCCGGCGCTTCTGGCCGGCCGTGCGGGCCGGGCTGGACTGGGTCGTCTCCCAGCAGCTGCCGTTCGGCGGGATCAACTGGACGCCCGACGAGTCCGGCGCGCTGCTGGCCGGGTCCTCCAGCATCTACCAGTCGCTGCGCGCCGGCGTGGCCCTCGCCGACCTGGTCGACGAGCCGCAGCCGGAGTGGGAGCTGGCCGGCGGCCGGCTGGGCCACGCCATCCGTCAGCACCGCGAGCTGTTCCTGGACAAGTCGACCTACTCGATGGACTGGTACTACCCGGTGCTGGGCGGCGCGGTCCGCGGCGAGGACGCCTTCGCGCTGCTGAGGACGCGTTGGAACGAGTTCGTGGTCGACGGCCTCGGGATCCACTGCGTCGACACCAACCCGTGGGTGACCGGGGCCGAGACCTGCGAGCTGGCGATGGCGCTCGACGCGATCGGCGACCAGCGACGCGCGCTGGCCTTGCTGGCCGACATGCAGCACCTGCGAGGCGACGAGGGGAAGTACTGGACCGGCTGGGTCTACGGCGACGACGTGCACTGGCCGGTCGAGCACACGACGTACACGGCCGCGGCCGTGATCCTGGCCATCGACGCCCTGGGGGAGACCCACGGGCACGCCACCGAGGGCTCCGGCATCATGCGCGGCACCTCGCTGGCGCCGCACTTCGCCGAGCTCGCTCTCGAGTGCGGGTGCCCGTCAGGTGACGAGGTCCCCGGCGTCGCCCCGCGTCCGCACTAGCACCCGCATCGACCCGAGCGCCTCGACCTCCTCGAAGCCGCTCTCCAGCGCGCGCAGGAAGACCAGGTACGGCGGGCGGCCGCCGTCCGCGGGGTCGGGGAAGACGTCGTGGATGACCAGCAGGCCGCCGGTCATCAGCCACGGCGCCCAGCCGGTGTAGTCGTTGCGGGCGTGCACCTCGGCGTGCCCGCCGTCGATGAAGAGCATCGACAGGGGAGTGCGCCACAGCGCCGAGACCGTCGTGGACTGTCCGACCACGGCCACCACGTGGTCCTCCAGGCCCGCCCGGGCCAGGGTCTTGCGGAAGACCGGCAGCGTGTCCATCCTCGCGAGCTCGGGGTCCACCAGGCTGGCGTCGTGGTGCTCCCACCCGGCCTGGTTCTCCTCCGACCCGCGGTGGTGGTCGACCGTGAGCACGGTCCCGCCGACCTCACGCGCGGCCGCGCCGAGGTAGATCGCGGACTTGCCGCAGTAGGTGCCGACCTCCAGGACAGGTCCGTGGGGGAGCCGTTCCCGTGCGACCCGGTGCAGCAGCAGGCCCTCGTCCTCGGGCATGAAGCCCTTCGCAGCCCGGGCGTGGGCGAGCAGGTCGGCGGGCATCTCGACGGTCTCCGGCACGCGGGTCAGCCTAGTGGGGTCGCCACGCGCTCCAGGGCTCGAGAGGGCAGGCCGGACAGGGAGTCGGGCGTCTCCGCGGCCGGTCCCAGGTCAGCCACGGCGCGGCCGCCGGTGCGGGTGGCCCCGGCGCCCGCGGCGACGACGAGCACGACACCGACGGCGGCCGGCAGCCCGGGCACCTGGTGCAGCAGCACCAGCCCGACCAGCGCAGCGATGGCGGGCTCGAGGCTCATCAGGGTCCCGAACGCGGCAGTGTCGAGGCGACGCAGCGCCAGCATCTCCAGGCTGAACGGAACCAGCGGCAGCAGCAGCGCCAGGCCCAGGCCGAGGATCACCAGCTGCGGGGTGAGCCTGGTGGCAAAGCCCGGACCGGCGATCCCGACGGCGACGACGCCCGCAACGGGCAGCGAGACCGCCAGCCCCTGGAGGCCCTCGACCGCGTCGCCCACCGCCTGGTGAGCAGGATGTACGCCGCCCAGCAGGCCGCCGCGCCGAGCGCGAAGCCGATGCCCACCGGGTCCGTCGCTCCGGCCCACGGTCGGGTGAGCATCAGCACCCCGACCAGGGCGAGCGCCGGCCACAGCAGCTGGCGCCGGTCGCGGCTGCGAGCCACGGCCACCGCGAGCGGGCCGAGGAACTCCAGGGCGCTCGCGGTGCCGAGCGGGATGCGCGCCACGGCCTCCATGAAGAGGACCGTGACCCCGCCGGTCACCACGCCCAGCGCGGCTGCGGCGGCCAGCGAGTGGCGGGTCATGCTCCGCGGACGCGGGCGTAGGAGGAGCAGGGCCAGGGCGCCCGCGCAGGCCAGCCGCAGCGCGGCAGCGCCCTCCGCGCCGGTCCGGTCCAGCAGCCCCACGGACGCGGCGAGGCCCAGCTGTACGCAGGACATCGACGCGAGCGCCATGAGCGAGCCGGTACGGGCCGAGGTGTGTCCGAGGGAAGTCATGGGACCAGTGAAGCCGGGTGGAACGTTCACGTCCACGTGACCTCGATTGACGATGTGTTCAGGAATCGTTGACAATCCACGTCATGGATCCCCGTCGCCTCGAGCTGCTCCTCCAGCTGTCCCGCCTGGGCTCCATGCGTGCGGTGGCCGACGTCATGAACGTCACGACCTCCACGGTGTCCCAGCAGATCGCGGCGCTCGCGCAGGAGGCCGGGACCCCGCTGCTGGAGCACGAGGGACGCGGCGTACGCCTCACCCCCGCGGGGCGACGCCTCGCGGACCACGCCGTCCACGTGCTGGCGGCCCTCGATGCGGCCCGGGCCGACCTGGATCCGGAGGCCACCCCGCACGGGACGCTGCGGGTGGCCGCCTTCGCCACCGCGATCCGCCAGGCGGTGCTCCCGGTGCTGCGCCGGCTCGCCGCGGACCATCGCGACGTGCGGCTGAGCATCCACGAGCACGAGCCGGCCGAGGCGCTCGAGCTGCTCGACGGCGACCACGTCGACCTCGCCATGACCTACGACTACAACCTCGCACCCGCGACGTTCGACGCGACGCTCGCCGCGATCCCGCTCGGCACCACGCCCTGGGGCCTGGGGTTGCCGGCCGGCGACCCGGATGGGCCGGCCACGTCGCTGGAGGTCTTCGCGCGCTACCGCGACCACGACTGGATCGTGAACTCGCGGAACACCGCCGACGACGAGGTCGTCCGCACCGTCGCCTCGCTGGCCGGCTTCCAGCCACGCGTCGTGCACCGCGCCGACAGCCTCGAGCTCGTGCAGGACATGATCGCGGAGGGTCTCGGGGTCGGGCTCCTGCCGCAGGCGATGACGACGATCCCGCAGGTCCGGGTGCACCGGCTCGCCGACCCCGTGGTCACCCTCCGGGCGTACGCCGTGACCCGGCGCGGGCGCGACGTCTGGCCGCCGCTGGCGCTGGTGCTCCGGCTGCTCGAGGACGTGCCGCTGGGCGATCCTGCCTAGCCGGCGCTACAGGAGCGTCGCGCTGTGGTCGGGCACGTACGCCGTCTGGTCGCGCGGCGGGCGCTCGTAGCCCCTCGGTGCCGGCCGCGGCGGCAGCTCGACCAGCGGGGTCTGCACGTCGACGTACGGGATGCTGCTGAGCAGGTGGGCCATCATGTTGAGCCGGGCCCGCTTCTTCACGTCGCTCTCCACGACGTACCACGGCGCCTCGGGGATGTCGGTGTGCACCATCATCTCGTCCTTGGCGCGCGAGTAGTCCTCCCAGTGGGTGATGGACTCGATGTCCATCGACGACAGCTTCCACTGCCGCATCGGGTCATTCAGCCGCCGCTTGAACCGGCGCTGCTGCTCGCGGTCGCTGACGGAGAACCAGTACTTGCGCAGCATGATCCCGTCCTCGACGAGCAGTCGCTCGAAGATCGGGCACTGGTGCAGGAAGCGGCGGTACTCGACCGGGGTGCAGAACCCCAGCACCTTCTCCACGCCGGCGCGGTTGTACCAGGACCGGTCGAAGAGCACGATCTCCCCGGCGGAGGGCAGGTGCTCGACGTAGCGCTGGAAGTACCACTGCCCCTTGTCGCGCTCGGTGGGTGCGGGCAGCGCCACGATCCGCGCGACGCGGGGGTTGAGGTACTGCGTGATCCGCTTGATCGTGCCGCCCTTGCCGGCGGCGTCGCGGCCCTCGAAGACCACGACCAGGCGCTGTCGCTCGGTCTTGACCCACTCCTGGACCTTGACCATCTCGGCCTGCAGGCGGAACAGCTCGGCCTCGTAGACCTTGTTCGGCACCTTCTGCTCGGCCCTGGCCGACTGTCCGTCGTCGTGCTTCCCCATGCTGCAGGTTACTGCGAGGAGACGGCGATGTCCCCCTGCTCGCGGCGGTAGAGGTTCCAGTGCCAGTGCAGGTAGCGGTCGATCGCGCGTACGACGTGGGCGCTGCGGATGGACGGGAAGACGTCGAAGGCGTGCTGGGCGCCCGGCAGCTCGGCGTACACGACCGAGCGCTTGGAGACCGAGCGCAGCTTCTCCACGAAGAGCCTGGCCTGCTCGACCTCGACCAGGCTGTCGAGGGTGCCGTGCAGCACGAAGAAGTCCGGCGCGTCCTCGGTGATCCGCAGCAGGGGAGAGGCGGCCTCGAACGCCTCGGGGTCCTCCTCCCAGCTGGTCTGGAAGATCCGCGGCGCGAGGAAGGCGTCGCGCATCTGCACGGCGCTCCGCAGCCCCGTGCAGCCGGCCAGGTCGTAGACGCCGTAGTGGGGGACCGCGACCTGCACGCTGGTGTCGGCGTGCTCGAAGCCGGGCTGCCACGCGGGGTCGCCGGGGGTGAGCGCGGCCAGCGCGGTCAGGTGGCCGCCGGCCGACCCGCCGGTGATCGCGACGTACGCCGGGTCCCCGCCGTACTCCTCGATGTGCTCGCGGATCCAGGCGATCGCCCGCTTGACGTCGATGATGTGCGCTGGGAAGGCGTCGCGCGGCGAGAGCCGGTAGTTGATCGCGACGCAGACCCAGCCCTTGGCCGCCAGGTGCTGCATCAGCGGGATGCCCTGCTGGTCCTTGCTGCCGACGCTCCAGCCCCCGCCGTGCACCTGCAGCAGCACCGGGGCGCGGCCCACGGCGGGGTCCACCGGGTGGTAGACGTCCAGCAGGCCGCGCTTGCCGTGCTCGGGGGCGTAGGCGATGTCACGCTCGACCTCCACGGCGATGTTGCGCACCCGGAACGGGTTGACCAGCTGGCGCCACGGTGTGGCCAGGTCGGCGGGCGTCGGCCGGGCGTCGAGCGCGTCGAGGTAGTCCTCGCCCAGGGACTCGGTCAGCGCCGTCTCTGCCGCGGTCTGCACCCGCCGGCTCTGGTCGATCAGGAAACCCAGGCCGGCGGCGCTGGCTGCGGCGAGCGCCAGACCGGCCCTGCTGCGGCGCCGGCTGGCCGCGTTGACCGCGGCGTCGGCGGCGGTGACCGCGAGCAGGTGCGGGGCCAGCTCGCCGGTCAACCAGCCCGCGAGGAAGGCCGGGATGCCGACCCGGAAGCCCGGCACGGGCCGGATGGCGTTGGCCGTGAGCGCGGCAGTCACGATCTGTCTGCGCAGGAAGGACATGTCGCGATGATGTCACGCGACTAGAACGTGTTGTAGCTCCAGGGCGTCCGGCGGCAGGGGCCGGGGACGTGCGGGGGAAGGCCGGGGGGAAGGCCGGGGGAAGGGGCGACGGGGAGCGTGTGGACACCGGCTGATCCAGGCCGGACCCACACAGGAGGAAACCCCATGACAAGCACCATGCAGAGCCCCCGCAACGGCGTCGACGTCGCGACCCTGTTCGCCACTCTCGACGCGGTCAAGGGACAGCCCGAGATCGCGAAGTTCCAGTTCCGCGCCAGCAACACCTGGCAGGGCGGCACCCACAGCCGCACGGAGTTCTCGGGCTTCCACGGCGCCCTGCAGGAGATGGCCCACCAGCAGGTGACCGTCGTCGAGGCCGACCACCCCGAGGTACTGGTCGGCAACGACCACGCGCCGACCGCCGCGGAGTACCTGCTGCACGCGATCGCCGCCTGCCTCACCTCCGGGATCGGCAACATCGCCGCCGCCCGGGGCGTGGACCTCACGAGCGTCACCTCGACGGTGGAGGGAGACATCGACCTGCTCGGGATCCTGGGCCTCTCGGGGGGCTCGGTCCGGAACGGCTACGAGCAGATCCGGGTCACCTTCCAGATCGAGGGCGACGCCGACGACGCGACGCTGCGGGAGATCGTCGAGCAGTCCCGCCGACGCTCCGCGGTCTACGACGCCCTGACCCAGCCCACCCCCGTCCACATCGACGTCGAGGTCCGTGGACAACGCGAGCGCGCCTGACGCGGCGCTCCCGAGCACACCACGTGGGCCCGGTCGCCTCCAACGATCGACCGGGCCCACACCAGGAAGGAATCCCCATGAACACCATCGACACCATCGTCATCGGCGCCGGGCACGCCGGTCTCGCGGTGAGCCGCCTGCTGACCGAGGCCGGGCGCGACCACGTCGTCCTGGACCGCGGGCGGATCGCCGAGCGGTGGAGGACCGAGCGCTGGGACTCGCTGCACCTGCTCACCCCGCGCTGGATGACCCGGCTGCCCGGCTGGCGCTACCAGGGCGAGGACCAGGAGGGCTTCATGCCGGCCGACGAGCTGGTGGGCCACCTCGAGAAGTACGCCGCCGCCGGGGGCGCCCCGGTCGTCCTCGGGGACGAGGTCCGCCGCGTCTCGTTCCACCGGGACCGTTACCGCGTCGAGACGGCCGGGGTGTCCTGGCAGGCCAGGAACGTCGTCATCGCCACGGGTGCGACCGGACGGCCCAACCTGCCTGAGGGCCTGGACCGGCTCGACCCCGACGTCCGGGTGATGCCCACCACCGAGTACCGCAACCCCGACCAGGTCCCGGCGGGCGGCGTCCTCGTCGTCGGGGCGTCGGCGTCCGGGACGCAGATCGCCGACGAGCTGGTCCGCGCGGGGCGTCGGGTCGTGCTGGCCGTCGGCCGGCACACGAGGCTGCCGCGGAGCTACCGCGGCATGGACATCTTCTGGTGGCTCGAGCAGACCGGCCGACTGGCTCGCATCCGGGACCGGGAAGCGTCGGCCCGGCACGAGCCGTCGCTCCAGCTCGCCGGGCGTCTGCGCTCCGACCCGCGTGGCACCGAGGTCGACCTGGCGACCCTGCAGGGGCTGGGCGTGGACCTGGTCGGGCACCTCGACGGCGTGGAGCGCCACCAGGTCACCTTCCGTGACGACCTCGCGGCGACCACGACCCGTGCCGACGAGGGGATGCACGGCTTCCTGGACGTCGTCGACAACTACGTCGAGGCCGCCGGCCTCGCTTCGGAGGTGGACGCGGCGACCCGCCCGGCCGGGGTCGCTGCGGCGGGACGTCCGACGCGCCTGGACCTGCGGGCCGAGGGCGTCGGCACGGTGCTGCTCGCGACGGGATTCCGGCCGCACCACCCCTGGCTGCGGGTGCCGGTCGTCGGCTCGGACGGCGCCATCCAGCAACACCGCGGCGTGACCGCTGCGCCCGGCCTGTACGTCGTCGGGCAGCGCTTCCAGCACCGCCGCGACTCGACGTTCATCGACGGCGCGCGGTTCGGCGCACGTGACGTGGTCTCGCACCTGACCTGCGGGCAGCCCGCGGCCGAGGTGCTGGGGGAGGCGTCGTGAAGACCTACGACGTGGTCGTCGTCGGGGGCCGGGTCGCCGGCGCGTCGACGGCCCTGCTGCTGGCCCGCGCGGGAGCCCGGGTCGCGCTGTTCGACCGGTCGGCGTACGGCGCGGACACGCTGTCGACCCACGGACTGATGAGGGCCGGTGTGCTGCAGCTGAGCCGCTGGGGCCTGCTGGACCAGGTCGTGGCCGCGGGCACGCCTCCGATCCGCACGACCACGTTCCTCTACGGCGACAAGGAGCCGGTTCGGATCTCCATCCGGCCGAGCCCCGGGGTCGATGCTCTCTACGCCCCTCGGCGGACAGTGCTCGACCGGATCCTCGTCGACGCGGCCGTCGCGGCGGGCGTCGACGTCCGGTACGGGACCCGGGTCACCGGGCTGCTCCGGGACCGCACCGGCCGTGTGGCCGGGGTGCGTGGCCGCACCCGTGCCGGCACGCGGGACGTGCACGCGCGGTTCGTGGTGGGCGCCGACGGCATCGCCTCGTCCGTGGCTCGGGAGGTCGGGGCCCCGCTGCTGCGGGAGGGGCACTGGGGCAGCGCCGTGCAGTACGCCTACTACGACGGGCTCGGTGGCAGCGGCTACGAGTGGGCCTACCGCGACGGCGTCGCCGCAGGCCTCATCCCGACCAACGACGGGCTCAGCTGCGTCTTCGTGGGGACCTCCCCGTCCCGGATGCGCACGATGCGGATGGACAGGTCGGCCGAGGACGCGTTCGGGTCCGTGCTCCGGCTGGCCGCCCCGCAACACGGCGAGCTGCTCGCTTCCGCGACCCGCGTCGGGGGCTTCCACGGGTGGGCCGGCAGGCGCGGGTTCGTCCGGAGGTCGTGGGGGCCGGGGTGGGCCCTGGTGGGCGATGCCGGGCACTTCAAGGACCCCATCAGCACGCACGGGATGACCGACGCGCTGCGCGACGCGGACCTGCTGGCGAGTGCGGTCCTGGACTCGCTCGCCGGGAGTCGACCCGAGGCCGAGGCGCTCGACGGCTACCAGCGCCGGCGCGACCTGCTCTCCGCGCAGCTCTTCCAGGTCAGCGACGAGATCGCCGGCTTCGAGTGGGACAGCCACCAGGTGCAGCCGCTGCTGAGGAGGGTCAGCGCGGCGATGATCGACGAGGTGGAGATGCTCGAGGCACTGGCTGCGGCGGACGAACGACGCCCTCTCCTCGCGCCGGTTCGGAGGTAACGTGGACTCTTCGCAACGGACCCCACCCGGTCGAGGCAGCCGCATGGACGTCACCATCACGTTGCTCGGGAGCTTCTCGGTCGTGGTCGGGCGCGCCCCGGTGCCGTCCGAGACGTGGAGCCGGCGCGGTGCGGCGTCCCTGGTGAAGCTGCTGGCGACGGCGGACGGGCGCCGGATGCACCGCGAACAGGTCATGGACGCGCTCTGGCCCGACCTGCCGGTCGAGTCGGCGACTCCCCGGCTGCACAAGGCCGCCCACTACGCCCGTCGCGCGCTCGGCGGCGGGACCACGGGCCTGACCCTGCGCAACGACCTCGTCATGCTCTACCCGGACGCCGACGTCCGGGTCGACGCCGTCGAGTTCCGGCGGGCCGCCGAGGCGGCGGTGGCGTCGGGCTCCGCCGTCGAGGCGGAACGGGCGCTCGCGGGATACGCCGGGACGTTCCTGCCCGACGACCTCTACGAGCCGTGGGCGTCGCCGTGGCGAGAGACGCTGGGCCTGCTGCACCAGGACCTGCTGCGGCTGGCAGGCCACTGGGAGGAGCTCGTGCGGGTGAGCCCCGCCGACGAGGAGGCCCACCTGGCGCTGGCGCGCGACCACGCCGAGCGCGGCGACGTACGCGCGGCGCTGCGCCAGCTCGAGCGCATGGAGCAGGCGCTCCGCCGGGAGCTGGGGACCGCACCCAGCGCAGCGGCCACCGCGCTGCGAGGCCGCCTCACCGGCGTGATGGAGACGCCCTCGCGGGAGCCGACGCCGGGTGAGACCCTGCGCCTGGTCGGGCGGCGGGGCGTCGCGGACACGATCCGCGGCCGGATGGACCGGGCCGACGCCGGCAACGGGAGCGCCGTGGTCCTGACCGGCGTCGCCGGGGTCGGGAAGTCGGCGGTGCTCGAGCTGGCCGCCGGGCTGGCGCATCGCCGCGGCTGGCGGGTCGCCCGGGGCGGGGCGTCGGCGGTGGAGGGCTCGTGGCCCTACGCCCCCGTGCTCGAGGCTTTCGCCGACCTGTGTCGCCGCCATCCGGCGCTCCTCGACGGCCTGGACGACATCTACGGAGAGGAGCTGGGGAGGGCGCTGAGCGGCCGGCAGATCACGTGGAACGGCGAGACGGCCCACCAGCGCCTGTTCGTGGCGGCCGCGGAGCTGCTGCGGCTCGCGGCCTCCGGCCGCGGGCTGCTGCTGGTCGTGGACGACCTGCACGAGGCCGACGAGGCGACGCCGAGGCTGCTGCACTACCTGGCCCGCTGCGCCGTGAACGAGTCCGTCGTCATTCTCGTCGCCACGCGCCCCGGCGCCGGCCGGTCGCTCGAGGAGATGCAGGAGAGCCTGGTGGCCAGGGGAGTCGGCGGGGTCATCCACCTCGCGCCCCTGGACGAGCGGGCCACGCGGCGGCTGCTCGCCCAGCAGTTCCCCGACCTGGACGAGGCCACGGCCGACGAGATCCGCACCGTCTCGGGAGGCCTGCCCTTCCGGGTCCTGGAGGCGGCCCGCGGCGCGCGGAGCGGCGCCAAGGACGTGGCCGTCTCGGGGCTGCCGCAGCACGTCCTGCCGGTCTTCCGTCGCGTGGCGCTGCTGGGCTCGGCGTTCACGACCGACGAGCTGCTCGCCGCGTCGGGCGTCCCCGAGCCCGAGACGTACGCCGCGCTCGAGGCCGCGATCGCCACGTCGGTCGTCGAGCCCGCCGAGGCCGGCTACCGGTTCCGCCACGCGCTGGTCCGGGAGTCGCTGCTGTCCGGATTCTCCCCGCTCGAGCGCTCGCGCGCCGGGCGTGAGGTCGCCGAGCGGCTCGCCGCCCTGGACACGCCGCCGTCGCGCGTCGCGCACCTGTTCGTCGCCTCCGGCCACCCGATGCAGGCCATCCCGTACGCGCGACCGGCGATCGAGACCGCGGGGGCGCTCGGCGCCTACCGGGACGGCCTGGCGCTGCTCGACGCCGTCGTCGACCACTCCGTGGGCAAGGACCGGGCGCACCTGCTGGCGCGGCGCGGCGACCTGCTGCTGGCGCTGGCGGACCCGACGGCCGTCGACGCCTACCGGGCCGCGCTGTCGGTGACCACGGGAACCGAGCACCGGCTGGTGCGCGCGCGGCTGGCCCGCGCCGCCACCTTCCAGGGTGACTTCGAGACGGCCGAGGCGGCGTTGACGAACGTCGACGTCGAGGGTGACACCGCCGACGCGCCGTTGCTGCTGGCGCGAGGCAGCCTCGCCTACTTCAACGGCGACCTCGAGGCGGCCTGGCAGGCCGCGGACGCGGCGCGCAGCCTGCTCGAGCCGGGCGACACCTGGCAGGTCGTCGACCTCGTCGCCCTCCAGGGGCTGATCGCCCACCAGCGCGGCGAGTGGTTCCAGCGCTTCCTGCGCGAGCTGCGGCGCACGCAGGGCAACCCCGGACTGGCGACGGCGGTGTTCGACGCCCACCTCTGCGTCGCGGAGTACCTGCTCTACGGCCCGGTGCCCTACGACGAGGTGATCGACCTCGCGACGGGGTTGCGACGCCGCGCCGAGCAGTACGGCGCGCTGCGGGGCGTGGCGTTCGCGACAGCCCTGATCGGCGAGGCCGCCCTCCTCAAGGGCGACCTGGACACGGCCGAGCGCGAGCTGCTCGAGGCCGTGGACCTGCACCGCGACGTGGATGCCTCGGCGGGTGAGGCGCACTCCCTCCAGCGGTTGGCCGAGGTCCGGCTGGCGCGCGGTGACCGGGCTGAGGCGCTGCGGCTGCTGCAACGGGCCCTGCCCCTCGCCCGGTGGTCGGTCGTCGGCAAGCACCTGCTCCAGCGGATCTTCGGGACCATGGTCTCGGCGGCCGACAGCCCCGCCGAGGGAGTGACGGTCGCCGAGCGCGCCGAGCAGGCGTTGGGGGTGAGCGACCGGTGCGTCTTCTGCGACATCATGTTCGCCGTCCCGGCCGCCATCGCCCACGCGGACGCCGGTGACGTGGTGGGCGCCCGTCGTTACGTCGCGCAGGCCGAGTTCGTGGAGGACCAGTGGGAGGGCACCTCGTGGGACGCCGCCGTGGCCGAGGCCCGGGCGCACCTGGCCGTGGCCGAGGGGGACCACGGCGAGGGTCGACGCTGGATCAGGACCGCGACCGAGCTCTTCGTCACCTCCGGGCAGCCGCTGGACGCGGCGCGCTGCACCGCGACCGCGGGGGAGTGGGCGGCATCGCGCAGCGAGATGTCCGGCTCGGCTTCCGCGGTCAGCCGGTGAGCCGCTCGGTGAAGAAGGACAGGACGCGGTCGACCCCCTCCTGCTGACGGTGTGCAGTGAGCGTTGCGTGCCCCTTGCCCTCGAACTCGACGCGGATGAACGCGTCGCCGAGCTCCCGGCTGAGGGTCTCGAAGCGGGTGCCGGTGGCGGCGTCCTTGCGGTAGCGCAGGCCGAGCACCTGGCACCCGGCCCCGGCCCGCTGCTTCACGGCGGCCAGGTCGGCGGGGGAGAGGCTCAGGTCGGCGCCGCGCGCCTTCCCGATCGCGAACGGCAGCGACGGCTGGGCCACGACGGGGGCGGCAACAGCGGAGTCCACCATCATGGCCAGGGCGAACCCTCCGGTGAAGCACATGCCCAGGGCGCCCACGCCGGGCCCGCCCAGCTCGGCGTGCAGCTCGCGCGCCAGGCTGCGCAGCCAACCGGCGACGGGCGAGGTGACGCCGATGGCGAGCTTGTTGAACTCCGCGTCGACGCACACCTTGCGCAGGGACCTCAGGAGGTTCGGCCCGCTCATCGGCGACTCGGGGGTGCCGAAGAGCTGCGGCATGACCACCGTGAAGCCGGCCGACACCACCGTGTCGGCGAAGCCGATCACCTCGGGGGTGATCCCCGGCAGCTCGTGGATGACGATCACCCCCGGACCGCTGCCCTTGCGGTACGTCGGGTGGGTGACGCCCTTGCCGGCGCCGTCGACCTGGGTGTGGGAACCGGGTGTCCAGCTGTCCAGCAGGGCCATGCGACGAGTATGCCGCGTCAGGCCCCGCCGCCCCCGGAGCGGGCGCGGCCACGAAGCCGGCGCAGGCCGTGCCGGACCAGATAGGCGATCCCCTGGACGACCGACACGAGCAGGAGGAAGGCCTGGACGGCCACGACCACGACACCAGCGCCGGAGAGCGAGAAGATCAGGGCGTACACCAGCGCCACCTGCATCGACGGGTCGCCGGGCCACAGACCCACCAGCAGGCCGATGAGCAGGCCGAGGGCCACGATCACCGCGGCGATGCGCATGCTCATGGAGGTGGACTGCAGGCTCGCAAGCGCGGCGATGCGGGCGCGGGTCGCCCACGAGCTGCCCGGCGGATACGGGCTGACCACGGGTGGCGCCGACTGCTGGGCCTGATGGACCGCCCGCTCGGTCAGGTGCTGCTCGAGGTCGTCGAGGTAGGCGTCGACCTCGGCCATGTCGTACCCCTGCTGGAGCCGGACCGGGGCGAAGCGGACGGCACGCACGTCCTCGGGCCGCATCGCGGGCGTGGCGGAGCGCAACGACTCGACGGCACGCGCCACGAAGGCGTCGACCTCCCGCTTGGTGTAGCCCTCGCGGAACTGGACGGTGGTGAACGCAGCCCGGGAGAACCGGTCCAGATCGGACCCGGACAGCGGGTCACCCGACAAGGGAGTCATCGGGTCCAGTCTCCAGCACCGGTGGCCCGCCGACCAAGTGCCGGGCGGCCCGTTCTCAGGTCCGGGTCGCGCCGGGCGCCGGGGCGGACGGCGCTGTGGTGGGAGGGGCCGTGGTGGGAGGGGCGAGCGGCTCGCCCTCGCAGCAGTTGGCCTTGAACTTGCAGTGCGGGCAGAACCATCGCGTGGCGATCGGGTCGAACTCGTAGCCGCAGGCCATGCACGAGTAGTAGCCGGACATCGGACTCCCTGGGTGATTGCACTCGACCGTCGTCCACGACGATGCCACGTCGCGGGCACAATCGGGGCCGTGACCCACGACAACGCGCCACGATTCCGCACCGGGACCGACCACGTCGAGTCGTGGTTCGTGCGCGCCAACGACCCCGCCGCACCGCGGGCCCTGTGGCTCAAGGCCACCGTGCTGACCCGGGCCGACGGGTCGTCGCTCGCCCAGGCGTGGTGCAGCGTCTTCGACGGCGACCGGACCGCGGGGTTCCGCCACGACCTGCCCCTCGAGCAGGCGGCGTTCACGAGCCCCGCCACCGGCCTCGAGTCCCGCGTCGGGCCGGTCCGCCTCGTGCTCGGCGACGGCGGGGGCGCGTCGACGGGCGAGCTCGTCTCCGCCGCCGGTCGGGTGAGCTGGGACCTGACGTTCTCCCGCGGGGCCGGTGAGCTGGGCGACCCGATGTGCCTGCTCCCGTCCCGCCGCCTCGTGGATGCCCGACTCCCGCGGAACAAGCTGCTCACCCCCGTCCCGGTGGCGACGTTCGGCGGCCGGCTGGTGTGGGACGACGAGACCTGGGACCTCGCAGACTGGGTGGGCATGCAGGGTCACAACTGGGGTGACGCCCACAGCCCCGAGTACGCCTGGGGGCAGTGCGTCTTCCTCGACGGTTCCGGTACGCCGAGCGCGGTCGTCGAGGGGGCCTCGGGCCGGATCGAGCTGGGTGGCCGGCCCTCGCCACTCCTGTCGATGCTCGTCGTCCGCCGTGGGGAGCGGGAGTACCGCTTCGACCGCATCGTCGACCTGTGGCGACAGCGACCGGAGCTGGCATTCCCGCGCTGGTCGCTGCGGATGAGGGGACGGGACGGCGAGGCGACGCTCGAGGTCGTCGCGAGGCCGGAGGCCATGGTCTGCCTGGGCTACCAGAACCCGGCCCGACCGCCGAGCCACTGCCTCAACTCCAAGACCGCTCGGGTCCGGCTCGAGGTGCGGCCCCGGGGCGGCGCGGCGTTCGAGCTGACCAGCGAGCACGGGGGAGCGTTGGAGTTCCTCCAGGCCGACCCGGAGCCGCGGGTCCAGCCAGTCGTCTGAGCTGCAGGCGGTCCCTGGGCAATACTCGAAGCGTGGCCCGCACCCGGTGTTACCGCAACGGAGTCCTCACCGACGAGGGCTTCCCCATCGACGACGTCTCCGAGCACCTGCAGGAGGAGTCGTCGATGGTCTGGATCGACCTGCTCGGTGCCGAGCTGGCCGAGCTCCAGGTCGTCGCCGACGAGCTCGGCCTGCACACGCTCGCCGTGGAGGACGCCACCAGCGGACGCCAGCGGCCGAAGTTCAACCGCTACCAGGGCCACGACTTCCTCTCCGCGTACGCCGTGCACCTCGACGCGACGAGCGGGGAGCTGGTGATGGGGGAGATCGCGGCATTCATCACGCCGTCGGCGCTGGTGACCGTCCGCAAGGACGAGAACTTCCCGATCGACGGCCTGCTGCGGCGGTGGGACGACAACGCGGACCTGACGAAGTACGGCATCGGCGCCCTCGTGCACGGGCTGCTGGACTGGGTCGTCGACGGCCACTTCGACGCGGTGCAGTCGCTGGACGACGAGATCGAGGCGCTCGAGGACCTCCTCTTCGACGACCGCCCGCGTGACCGGGACGTCCAGCGGCGCAGCTTCGAGCTGCGCAAGAGCCTGGTCCGGCTCCGGCGGGTCGTGCTCCCGATGCGCGAGGTCGTCAACACGCTGATGCGTCGCGACGTCGGGCTCGTGCACGCGGAGATGACGCCGTACTACCAGGACGTCTACGACCACGTCCTGCGCGCGGCGGAGTGGACCGAGAGCCTGCGCGACCTGGTCGCGACGATCGTCGAGACGAACCTGACCATCCAGGGGAACCGGCTCAACATCATCACCAAGAAGGTCACCAGCTGGGCCGCGATCATCGCCGTCCCCACGGCGATCACCGGGTTCTACGGCCAGAACCTGCCCTACCCCGGCTTCGCCCGGGAGTCGGGCTTCCTCACGTCGTCGATCCTGATCGTGCTGCTCTCCGGCGGCCTGTACATCGCGTTCAGGCGCAAGGACTGGCTCTGACCGCGACCGCGCCCGGCCCCTGTCCGGCTCTCAGCGGGCGTGGTGGCGAACCTCTTGGAGCGCCCAGGAGTTGCCGTCGGGGTCGTCGAAGTAGATGAAGGTGCCGTAGTCGGCGCGGTTGGGCTCGAGGCCCGGCGTCATGGCGCCGTTCAGGAAGTGCTGGGGCCCGGTGTTCTCGATCCCGGCATCGGTGAGGAAGGCGTGCGCTGCCTCGATGTCCTCGACCACCAGCTGGGCGCCCTTCAGCGAGCCGGGCGCGACCCCGCCGCCGAGGCCCGTGCCGAACACGATCGAGCAGGCCGATCCCGGGGGCGTCACCTGGATGACGCGGAAGTGCTCGTTGGGGGCGAAGTCGTTGTCGAGCCGGAACCCGAGCCGGTCGACGTAGAACTCCCGCGCCCGCTCGACGTCCGAGACGGGGGCGATGACGACTTCCAGCTTCCAGTCCATGGTGGCGCTCTCCTTGTTGGTCGGTCGCCCACTGTGGCACAGGCCCTGCACATGGACGCGCGGAAATCGCTGGGCCGAGCCGGTGGATGCTGTCAGGGTGCTGCCATGGCATCTCGCGCATCCAACTTCTGCATCGACGCCGCCGACCCCTACGCCCAGACCATGTGGTGGGCGCAGGTGCTGGAGGACTTCGTCCAACCCACCCAGTGGGACAACGAGCCGGGGGCCGACGAGTGCGGACTCGCCGGCCCCGACGACCGCTACCTGCTCTTCCTCAAGGTCCCCGAGCCCAAGACGGTGAAGAACCGCATGCACATCTGCCTGCGGCCCACCGACCGGTCCCGCGACGAGGAGGTCGACCGCATCGTCGGCCTCGGGGCGACGCTGGTCAACGACCTGCGCGACGGCGACAAGGGCTGGGCGGTGCTGGCGGACCCCGAGGGCAACGAGTTCTGTGTGCTCACCCCCTACCGGCCCGGTGGCGCCTAGCCGCGACTGACTACCGTGGGGGCATGAGCTCCTGGCTCGGCGACGCCGAGATCGACTTCGAGTTCCGTCCCGGCGAAGCCAGCCCGGTCCACACCGACGACCCGGCCGCCGCGGCGGCAGCACGTCGATTCCGCGACGTGCTCGGCCGCTTCGCCTCGGGCGTCACGGTCGTCACCTCGACCAGCGGCGGTCAGCCGGTCGGGATGACCTGCCAGTCGTTCTCCAGCGTGTCGCTCGACCCGCCGCTGGTGCTCTTCGTGCCCGCCAAGACCTCACGTGCCTGGCCGCTGATCCAGCGGTCGGGCACGTTCTGCGTCAACTTCCTCGGCGTCGACCAGGCCGAGGTCTCCAACACGATGGCCAGCCGCGGGGTCGACAAGTTCGCCGACGTGAAGTGGCAGCCCTCCACCGCGACCGGCTCCCCGGTCCTCGACGGCGTCCTCGGCTACGTCGACTGCACCATCCAGGCCGTGCACGAGGCCGGCGACCACTTCGTCGTCATCGGCCGGGTGCTCGAGCTCGAGATGACCGAGGCCGAGGACCCGCTGCTGTTCTTCCGGGGGCAGTACACGACCACCGAGGGCTGACCCGGGCGGTCGCCGGCGTCAGTGCCCGTGAGGGGGCGGCGGCTCGTCGACGTTGACGGTGGGGATTCCGGCGCCGGCCCGGGCGATCACCGCCAGGGATGGCTCGTCGGTCGGGTTGCTCTCCCGGTGGATCGTGTGGGCCGGGACGTGCACGAAGTCGCCCGGCTCCGCATCGAGATACCCGTTGTACCCCTCGAACTCCAGGCGCAGGATGCCGCGGACGACGTACAGGCACGACTCGTTGCTGTCGTGGTGGTGCCACCCGGAGCTGGTGCCCGGCGCGGTCTCGACCTGGCCCGCCCACAGCCGGCCGGCCAGCTCGAAGGCGCGCTGCCGGTCCATGCCCGGGGTCGGGTCCGCGGGCACCAGGGAGTCGCCGCGCACGACGCGGATCGGGTCGCTCACGGGGTCAAGTCTGCGGGGTCTGTCAACGGGTGGTGGTGGTCGGCGCAGCGGGCGGAGACGGGTGGCCACAACTCGGCCCAGGGATGCGCGGCCTCGAGCTGAGCCGCCAGCCGCAGGAGGGTGCCCTCCGCGCCGGGCTGCCCCATGAAGTTCATCCCGATCGGCAGCGAGTCCCGGCTCCAGCCGAGCGGCACGCTCATCGCCGGGCGGCCGGTGAGGTTGGCGGTCACCAGCGGGAACGCGACGAACTCCGCCGAGCGTGCCTCCGCGCGGCTCGGGTCCTCGGCGTCCGCGGCCAGCTGGCCCAGGCGGGGCGGGGGCTCGGCCAGGGTGGGGGAGAGCCAGACGTCGAAGCCGTCGGTGCCGTCGTACGCCGCGGCGAGCGCGCGTCCGAAGGCCTGCACGGTCGTGAGGGCCATCAGCAGGTCGCCGCCGCGGACCTCCCGGCCGCGCTCCCAGTAGAGGCGGGTCAACGGTTCGAGCTCCTGCGGCTCGGGGAGGCGCCCGGTCTCCCGGGCCCAGTAGCGGATCACCCAGTCGAGGCCCGCGCCGTACAGGCGGCCGATGGCGCTGCCCACCTCCGGGGTCAGCTCGGTGAGCTCGCGCTCGACGACCGTGTGGCCGAGGTCGGTGAGCCGCCCGGCGGTGTCGTCGAGCACGCCGAGGCAGTCCACGTGCACGGGACGGCCCTCGGCGGGACACCGGCTGACCGCGATCCGGAGCGGCTCTGGCGGCCGGTCGAGCTCACCAAGCCAGGTCCCCTCGTGGTGGGGCGCGAAGTAGGGATCGCCCGGCGCCGGCCCGGCGGTCACGTCGAGCAGGGCGGCGCTGTCCCGCACCGACCGGGTGAGCACGTGCTCGGCCGCCATGCCGCCGAAGACGTCGCCGTACCGCGGACCGAGCGGGTTGCGCCCGCGCGTGGGCTTGAGCCCGAAGATGCCGCAGCACGAGGCGGGGATGCGCAGCGAGCCGCCGACGTCGTTGCCGTGCGCGACCGGGACCATGCCACTGGCCACCGCGGCCGCCGACCCGCCGCTCGAGCCGCCGGTGGTGCAGGTGGTGTCCCACGGGTTCACGGTCGGCAGGCCGTCCTGCGGCTCCACGGTGGGCGCCATGCCGAACTCCGGCGTGCTGGTCTTGCCGAGGACGACGAACCCGGCGCGGCGCAGACGTGCGACGTACTCCTGGTCGTGCGTGGAGACGACGCCGCGCAGGTAGGCGGAGCCTTCGCGCATGGGGAGGCCCTCGACCTCGGCGCACAGGTCCTTGACCAGGGTGGGGACCCCCGCGAACGGCAGCGCCGGGTCCAGGGTCCGTGCCGTGTCGACCGCGCGGTCGAAGTCGGTGACGACCAGCGCGTGCAGCATCGGGTCGAGGCGCTCGATGCGGTTGATCGCGTCGAGGACCAGGTCGACCGGGCGGAGCTCGCCGGCGTGGACGAGCGCGGCCTGGGCGACCGCGTCGGCGTGGCCGGTCTCCAGGCGGGCGTCCGCGGGCATCAGGGCTCCAGGCAGGCCGGGATCGAGTCGGAGTGGCCGTGCGGGGTCTCGGTGTGCCCGCGGGGGCCGTAGATCTTCACCCAGTCGACCGAGGCGAACTGCTTCAGCGACGGGAACACCTCGCCCGCCAGGGTGACGGTCGAGCCGCCGCTGCTGCAGCCACCGGTCATCCGGACCCGCGCCACACCGTCGGTGATGCTCGGCCCGGTCAGGCCGGTCGCCCCGGAGCGGAGCAGGCGCAGCCCGTCGGCCCGCTCGCTGCGCAGTGGCCCCGCGAACAGGCGGTCGAGCACGCCGCGGGCCGGCGACCCGGGCAGCACGGGACGGGACCGGGCGACGAAGAACGGCTGCTGGTTGTTGTCGAAGTTGTCCCGGTCGAGGAAGAAGACCTTGCGGGGCACCGTCCGGAAGCCGGCCCTGATGTCGACCACCACGCGGGCGGGGTTCTGCAGGGTGAACACGCGGAACGGCGTTCGCCTCGCGAGCCCGATGCCGTAGGAGGTCACGCCCTCGAAGTCGCCCGACCGCACGGCCGTCATCGCGTTGGGCAACGCGAAGGCCAACCGACGCGGCGCCGTGGGGGTGCCGGACGCGTCGTGCGCGTCGGCCGGCTCGAACCGCACGCTCAGGATCGCCCGGCCGGCGATGCGCACGGGCTTGCCGGAGCCGTCGGCGACGAGCCGGTCGACGTACCGGGCGCGGTGGCTGGACGGCAGGCCACCGCGGAAGTCGAAGACGATCCGGTCGACGTTCCCGTGGTGGGCGGCCCGGATCCCGGTGAGTGTCGGCACGGGGGGCGCCGCGGCCCCGGTTGCGGAAGGCATCGTCCCGCCCGCGGCCACGAGGAACGGCCCGAGGAGCGCGAGGGGAGCCAGGCGACGGAGCAGATTCACCCTCCACAGCGTCGACCACGGGCGTCGAGGGTGGCAGAGCCGAAGGTCCCGCCCGGGGATCCCCGCTCCGTGGCCGCCGCGTTCTGTCGACTTTCGCATTTTGATGCAGTGCACAGTCCTGCACCTCCAACCCGTTGACCGCCGGTCCCACCCGGCGCAAGAGTTCCCGCGGTTCACGTTCTCGGGTGGAAGACCTCCAGCTGTGTCCGGGCCTGAACCACATCCTTTCCCTCCCACGGGGCTCCTCAGCGAGCCCGGACAAAGGAGTGTCGAGTGAACAAACTCGTCGCTGGGCCCCCGCGCCAGCTCATCCTCGCCAGCGCGGCAGCCCTCCTCTCAGCCGTCACGGTCGTGTCGGCTCCCACCGCCGGCATGGCCGCCGGCGGCGCCCCGGCACATCAGGGGGCGGACGCGCGTGCCCAGGCCGCCTCGTCCGCGCGCAACCTCGTGGCGGACCGCCCGGCTCGACTCCACGCCAGCAAGTACGACGCGTTCCGCGCCATGCCGGTGCAGTCGTCGTCGGGCCTGCAGTACGTGCCCTACGAGCGCACCTACAAGGGGCTGCCGGTCATCGGTGGTGACTTCGTCGTCTCCACCGACAGCGACGGCAAGGTGCTGGGCACGACGGTGGCCCAGACCCGCGCCGTGCAGCTCGCGTCGGTCAGCCCGACGGTGAGCAAGGCGGCCGCGCGCTCGACGTCGGCCCACCAGGTCAAGGACGCCCGCCTCGAGGCGACCCGCCTGGTCGTCCTCCAGCGCGCGGCCTCCGCCCTCGCCTGGGAGACCACGGTGGACGGCGTGCGCAACGGCGAGGCCTCGCGCCTCACCGTCTACGTCGACGCGCACAACGGGCACGTGCTCAGCAGCAAGGAGCACGTCATGGAGGGCACCGGCACCTCGGCGTACGCCGGGACCGTGACGATCCCGACGAGCCTCTCGGGCTCGACGTACTCGATGAAGAACTCCAACGCCGCCACCCTGGTCTGCCAGGACGCCGCCACCAACACGACGTTCACCGGCGCCGACGACCTGTGGGGCAACGGCAACGCGACCAGCCGCGAGACCGGCTGCGTGGACTCGTTCTACTCGGCCGAGCAGGAGCGGCAGATGCTCTCCGCGTGGGACGGCCGCTCCGGCATGGACGGCGCCGGCGGCTGGGTGCCGATCCGCGTGGGCCTCGCCGACGTGAACGCCTACTACGACGGCACCCAGGTGCAGGTCGGCCACACCCAGACCGGCGGCAAGTGGATCGGCTCGATCGACGTCGTCGCACACGAGTTCGGCCACGGGGTCGACGACCACACCCCGGGCGGCATCTCCGGCAACGGCACCCAGGAGTTCGTCGCCGACACGTTCGGCGCGGCCACCGAGTGGTACGCCAACAACCCGACCGACCGTCCCGACTACACCGTCGGCGAGCAGGTCAACCTGGTCGGCAACGGCCCGATCCGCTACATGTACAACCCGTCGCTGGCCGGTGACTCCAACTGCTACACCTCCTCGACGCCCACCGACGAGGTGCACGCGGCGGCCGGCCCCGGCAACCACTGGTTCTACCTGATGGCCGAGGGCACCAGCCCCACCGACGGGCAGCCGACCAGCCCCACCTGCAACGGCTCCTCGATCACCGGCATCGGCATCCAGAAGGCCGAGAAGATCATGTACAACGCGATGCTGATGAAGACCTCGTCGTCGTCGTACCTGAAGTACCGCACCTGGACGCTGACGGCCGCCAAGAACCTGTACGGCGCCACCAGCTGCACGGAGTTCAACGCGGTCAAGGCGGCGTGGGACGCCGTCAACGTCCCGGCACAGGCGGGTGACCCGACCTGCTCCACCGGCGGTGGCGGCGGCACCTGCACCAGCACCGGCCAGAAGCTCGGCAACCCCGGCTTCGAGACCGGCTCGGCTGCTCCGTGGTCGGCCTCCTCCGGCGTCGTGGACAACTCGACGGGCGAGGCCGCGCACAGCGGCAGCTGGAAGGCGTGGATGGACGGCTACGGCTCCTCGCACACCGACACGCTGAGCCAGTCGGTGACGATCCCGTCGGGCTGCAAGGCGACCCTGTCGTTCTACCTGCACATCGACACCGCCGAGTCCGGTTCGACGGCCTACGACAAGCTGACCGTCAAGGCCGGCTCCACGACCCTCGCGACCTACTCCAACGCGAACGCCGCCTCCGGCTACGCGCTGAAGTCGTTCGACGTCTCGTCGCTCGCCGGGCAGACCGTCACGATCAGCTTCAGCGGGGTCGAGGACAGCTCGCTCCAGACGAGCTTCGTGGTGGACGACACCGCCCTCACCACCAGCTGACGCACCCTCACCACACGGCGGCCGCCACCCTCGGGGATGGCGGCCGTCGTGCGTCCGCGCTCAGCCCGGGGCCCGCAGCGGCAGGGCCCCCGGAGGGTGGTCCCGTCGTCGCGCTGTCGACGCCGATGGTGGCCGCCGTGCCGCTCCTCGACGATGCGCCGGGCGATGTCGAGGCCGAGGCCGGTGCCCTTGCCGACGTCCTTGGTCGTGTAGAACGCCTCGAACACCCGCGCGGCCACCTCGGGCGACATCCCGGTGCCGGTGTCGGCGATCTCCACGACCACCGCGTCCGGGAGCGCCCTCGTCGAGATGCGCAGGGTGCCCGACCGTCCATGGCGTCCACGGCGTTGTCGATGACGTTGGCCCACACCTGGTTGAGCTCGCCCGCGAAGGCGTCGACCGGGGGACTGCAGCGTCGTAGTCGCGCACCACCGTGACACCCGTGCCGAGCTTGTGGCCGAGGATCACCAGGCTGCTCTCGATGCCCTCGGTGACGTCGACCTGCTGGCGCGACCCCCGGTCCATCTGCGAGTAGGACCTGACCGCGGCGACCAGGCCGGAGATCCGGTCGGTCGCCTCCTTGACCTCGGCCAGGAGCGACGTCATCGACCCACGCGCTGGCCACCCAGGTGAGGCCGGTGCCCAGCGCCGGTCCGGCGAGCGCCTCCGCGACCCGGTCGCACCACGCCACGTCGGCGCCGCCGGCCACGAGCAGCGGGGCGAGCTGCCACCCGTCGTCGACGCCGTGGCGGTCGAGCCAGTCGCCGACCGCCTCCTCGTCGTCGGCGATGGCCATGGGGTCCGTGCGGGCGGGACGACCCGGGAGCCCCCGGCGCAAGGCGTCGAGCGCCGCGAACTGCTGCGGGGTGATCTCGTCCCGGGCGAGCTGGCCGAGCGAGGCGAGCAGGGTGGTCGAGGCCTCCTCCATCGCGTCGACCGCCCGCGTCGCCGAGGCGGCCGGGTTGTTGATCTCGTGGGCCAGCCCGGCCGCGAGCGTGCCGAGGGTCACCAGGACTCGCGGTGACGCGCCGTCGACTCGATGCTGCGCGCCGTGCTGTAGAGGCCCTCGATCAGGTGCGTCGCCAGCGGGAACCACGCCTGCGCGAGGTCGCGCAGCGCGTCCGCCGGGACCCGGAGCACCCGCCCGGCCGTGGCGCCGCGCCCGGTCGCGAGGTAGACCCCGTGCTCGTCCCACGCCCGAAGCCGCCCGCCCAGCGCCCGGCACGTCCATGGTGCGGACCACGACGTCCTCGCGGCCGACGTGCCGCACCAGGTCGATGGCGCCGTCGACGAGGACCCACCACGCGTCGGCGTGCTCACCGCCCCGGAAGAGCACGTCGTCCCGCTCGAAGCACACCTCGTCGCCGGCCGCCGCGAGGTCGGCGAGCTGGACGTCGGTGAGCCCGTCGAAGAGGTCGAGGCCGCGCAGGTCGGCCGCCCCGATCACGTCGCCGCCAGGTAGCGGTGGACGTGGTAGACCGCCATCGCGCCCTCACCGACGGCCGAGGCGACCCGTTTCATCGACTCCCTGCGCACGTCACCCGCGGCGAAGAGACCGGCACACTCGTCTCGAGGGAGAACGGTGGGCGGCGAGGGGCCAGCGCGCGGACGCGTCCGGCTGCGAGGCGTCCGGCTGGGCGAGGTCCTGCCCGGTGACCACGAAGCCGTGCTCGTCGCGGGCGACGTCCTTCCCGAGCCAGTCGGTGCGCGGTGCGGCGCCGATGAAGACGAACAGCCAGCTCGTGGCCCGCTGCTCGGTCTCGCCCGTGGCCCGGTCGGACAGCGTGACAGACTCCAGGTGGGCGTTGCCCTGTGCCGCCACGACCTCGGTTCCGTAGCGCACCTCGATCCGCGGATCGGCGAGGATGCGTGCCACCAGGTAGCGCGACATCGAGGTGTCGAGCGAGGGTCCGCGGGCCACCAGGACGACGCGCTCGGCGTACCTGGCCAGGTTGAGGGCGGCCTGCCCGGCCGAGTTGGCTGCCCCGACGACGAGCACCTCGTCGCCCTGGCACTGCGAGGCGTCGGCGGCGTTGGCGCCGTAGTAGATGCCGCGGCCGGTGAGGTCGTCCACCCCGGCGGCCGTGAGCCTGCGGTAGGCCACCCCGGTGGCGACGATGACGGCACGCGCCTCGATCTCACCGGAGCCCTCGAGCAGCACCGCATGCACCGGTCCACGCCGCTCGCAGGCGACGACGTCGCGCGCGAGCACCAGCTCCGCACCGAAGCGTGACGCCTGCGCGCTGGCCCGCTGTGAGGTCGAAGCCGCTGAGGCCCTTGGGGAAGCCCAGGTAGTTTCTCGATGGCCGCGCTCTGGCCGGCCTGGCCGCCCGGTGCCTCCCGCTCCACGATGACCGTGCTGAGCCCCTCCGACGCGGCGTAGACCGCCGCGGCCAGGCCGGCCGGGCCCGCGCCGACGATGCAGACGTCGTACAACGGCTGCTCCGCGCGGGTCCGCAGCCCCAGCGCCTCGGCCACCTCCAGCGTCGACGGTGCGCGCAGGCCCTCCCCTCGGGCACCAGCACGAGGGGAGGTCGGCCGTGTCGGCCCCCGCCAGGGCGACGAGCCGCTGGGCCTCCGCATCGCGCTCGACGTCGTACCACCGGTAGGGAACGTGGTTGCGGGCGAGGAAGGTCTTGACCTCGTGGCTGCGCTCGGACCACCGGTGTCCGACGACCCGGACGTCGGTGTCGTGCTCGGGGTGCTCGTGAGCCCAGTCGTCGAGCAGGTCGTCGAGGACCGGGTACAACCGCTCGTCCGGCGGGTCCCAGGGCTTCAGCAGGTAGTAGTCCAGCCCGATGTCGTTGATCGCGCGGATCGCGACGTCGGTGTCGGCGTACGCCGTGAGCAGCACCCGTTTGGCGCCCGGGGCGAGCTCCTGGGCACGTCCGAGCATCTCGATCCCGGTCATGTGGGGCATCCGCTGGTCGGCGGTGATCAGCGCAACCGGCTGGTCGCGCAGCGCCAGCTGGGCGAGCACCTCGAGCCCCTCGGCCCCGGTCGTCACCTTGACGATGCGGTAGCGGTCGCCGTACCGACGCCGCAGGTCGCGCGTGATCGCGGCCAGCACCCCCGGGTCGTCGTCCACGGCCAGGATCGTCGCCCTGCCCATCGCCCACCGCCCTCCACACCGGTCCTCGCGGCCCCGATCGAGTATCGCCCACGCCGGTGAGCGCGAGGGCCGATAATCGCTGGCCATCCGGCTCGTCCGCGCGGACCCTCGAGACATGGAGCTCGTCCGAGGTCGATCCCGGCGACCGCACCGCGGTGCGGGACTACGCGGCCGCGCGCGAGGCGGCCCGCCGCGTCGACGCCCCCTGGCTGCCTCCCCTCACCGAGCACGAAGTCGAGGGCGGCTGCGCTACGGCTGGGACCTGGAGCCCGCGGTCGGTCACCTGGTCGTCGCGGGTTGAGGTGGTCGGCTGGGCGGACTACGAGACCAGCGAGTACGACAACCACCACCTGGCGTGGCTGAGGTTCGACGTCCATCCCGACCACCGCCGGCGGGGTCACGGCAGCGAGGTCCTGGCGGCGCTGACGAGCCGGGCGCGCGCCGAGGGCCGCACCTCGATCGGCACCGACGGGTGGGACCACGCGGCCGCATCCGCCTTCGCCTCGGCGCACGGACTGGAGTGCCGGAGCCGGGAGGTCCTCCGCCGCCAGGTCCTGTCCGAGCTGGCCTGGTCCGAGGCGGACCGGCTGCATGCCGAGTCCTCGTCGCGGGCTGGTGCCTACGAGCTCGTGCGTCTCGACGGCCCGGTCCCCGAGGGGGAGATCGAGGCCTTCGCGAGGATGGTGGCGGCGATCAACGACGCGCCGGTGGACGCCCTCGACATCGAGGACGAGGTCTACTCACCCCGGAGGATCCGGGCCTACGAGGACGCGCACCGATTGCGCGGGATGCGGATCCGCCGTCTCTACGCGCGGCACCGCGAGACCGGGGCACTGGCGGGCGAGACGATCGTGGGCGTCGACACCATGCGGCCCCACCGCGGCGAGCAGCACGACACCGCGGTCGTGCGCGCACACCGAGGGCACCGTCTCGGACTGCTGCTCAAGCTCGAGATGCTGCGGTGGCTGCGCGACGAGGAGCCTCGGCTGCGGACGATCGACACCTGGAACGCCGAGAGCAACGACCACATGATCGCGGTCAACGAGGCGCTGGGCTACCACGTGATGGGTCGGGCGCTGCTGTTCCAGAAGCCTCTCGAGGGCGACGGTCAGGGCGTGGGAGAGCCGTAGACCTCCAGCTCGCTGAGGTCGCTGTAGGAGCACCCGGCGTAGCTGCCGCCCGGGCAGCTCGTGGCGAAGCCGGGCGTCTGGTTGCCCCGGATCGTGAACCGGACGTAGCGCACCGAGTCGGAGCCGGCGACCGGGGTCACGAGGTTGATCCGGCCCAGGTCGTCGGACGTGAAGGTCCCGCTGCTGGCATCGGTCCAGGTGGTGCCGTCGGGGGAGGTGGCGATCGTGTAGTCGCCGGTTGAGGCCGACGGGCCGTCGCCGCAGGTCGCCGAGGGGTCGACGCCGAACCCGCTGACGTCCACGGCCCGGCCCAGGTCCACGGTGATGTGCTTGGGGACGAAGTGGTTCGTCGGGTCACCGTTGTCGTCACCGGTGGTGCTGCTCCAGCCGGTGGCCCGGCTGTTGTCGATCGCCTGGCCAGGACCGCAGCCGAAGCCGCCGTAGTCGGGCCCGTTGAAGTCGTGACCGAGGCGCCGCCGCTCGACGCCGCCCAGTCCCGGCGCACCTCGAGGTCGGCGGTCGCGCCCGCGGGGGTGACCGACACCGGCGACGCGGCCGGGTCGTAGCCCGCTCCGCGCACCACGAGCTTGCCGTAGTCACCGGCGGGCACCGGACCGATCGAGTAGGAGCCGTCGGACCCGGTCAGGGCCGTCGGGTTGGCGAGGCCCGCACCGCCCTCGAACGCGAGGGTGACCGGCACCCCGGCCACCGGGTCGCCGGTGTCGCGGTCGCGGACCACTCCGGTGATGGTGCCGGTCGCGCCGCCGGAGGGCGGGAGCGCACTGCTTGCCGCGGCGAGGCGTCGTCGCCGCCCAGCGACCCGGCGAAGAAGCCATGCCCCGGACGGCGAAGACCTTCCAGATGGCCGCGTGGTGGTCCCCACCGAAGAGGGCGGTGTCGGCGACCAGGATCGCGTTGCGCATGTCGAGGAACGACGGGTTGGCCGGGGCCAGCTCCATCGCCCGGGTCACGAGCGCCTCGCTCGTCCGCGAGCCGAGCCGGTCGCGCAGCGACCACAGCGTCTGCGACCAGATCTCGCCGTCGGCGTGGACCTCGGGGGCACCGATCACCCGGGCATAGTCGGCGTACGTGTAGCCACCGGTGTGCCCGGTCTCGCCACCGTTGCAGCGTGGGGACGCCGAGCCGACGGTGCAGTCGAGCGGCTCCGTGCGGTCGAGGGCGACGCCCGCGCCGTCGTACTGGAAGAGGGTCACGTCGACCTTGCCGGGCCGGTCCTCCTGGAGGCCGCGGTGGACCAGGTAGTCCATCGCGTACCAGTCGCTCCAGGCCTCGCCCATCGCACCGGCCTGGACGCCGCCGAGCGTGGAGGCGCCGCTGGGGTCGACCACGAGCCGGTTGGAGAGCCCGTGGGTGTACTCGTGGTAGACGGTGTCGGCCTCGTCGCCGACGTTGGTCGGCGCGAACGGGTCGCCGTCGGGGTACGCCGTGTGGGGCTGGTGCTGGAGGTACATCTGCATCGTCGGTGACATGCCGTCTGGCGGGGTGTCCATGTTGGCGTTGTCGATGTGGTTGCCGTCGGGCAGGCCGTGGTCGGTGTCGGCGCCGTCGTCGGTCTGGGTGTCGACGAAGTCCCCGCCCTTGCCCTGCTTGCCGGCGTTGCGCTTCTGGAAGTTGCCCGCGGCCTCGGTGAACCCGATGGGGGCCTGCGCGAGGTGGTCGTGCCAGTTGTTGACGTAGAAGAACACCTGCGCGACGTTCTGCGCACGGTTGACCTGCCAGGACAGGGCCTTGTTCGGGTTCCAGGAGCAGGGGTAGGGGTTGTCGCAGAAGGACACGTTCGCCAGGTGGAAGGACTTGAGCGAGTAGTCCCAGTGGTGCGGGGTCCTGGCCCGGGCCTCCTCGTCCGGCTCGGCGCGGTTGTCGTCGTTGACGTCGGAGTACGCGTGGGAGTTGTTGCCGAAGAGCACCGTGGCGTCGGCGCCCAGCCAGCCCCGCTTGGTGTAGTTGACCGTCGACTCCTGGCCACCCGGCCGGTGCCCGGGGAAGTAGGTCACCGCCGTACCCCGGCTGGCGGGGGTGGCGGACCGCTCGGAGGAGCTCGCGTCGGCCGAGAGGGGCCTGCGGTAGAGCAGCCGCCCGGTGCCGGAGTCGAAGACCGAGAGCGCCGGGTGGTCCGCAGACATGGTGACGGTCTGCCAGCCCAGGTAGCTGGCCGTCCGCGTCACGAAGAGCACCCGGTCGGCGACGTCGCGGGGCCCGGCTGCCGTCGTGCTCTCGCCGAGGTCGCGGCGGGCCGCGGCGATCGCGGCGCTCGGCGACGAGATCCTCGGGGACCCGGACGCGGTCGGCGTGGCCGCCGTGGACACGGGGGAGCCGCCCAGCATCAGCAACCTGCCGGAGCGTGTCACGGCGGCCTGGAGCCCGTTGCCGAAGACGCGGCGGCCGTCGACCCGCTGCGTCCACGAGAGGTGGTGGATGCCTGCGATGTCGCGGTAGTCCCGGCGCAGGCGGAAGGTGTCGAGGTCGTCGGCGGTGAGGCCGAGGGCGGCGTGGTTGGCGCGCACGTAGCCCATGGCCACGCCGGAGGGAGACTTCGTGCTGGGGCCGGTGAGGTAGCCGTCGAGGTTCTCGAGGACGCGCACGGTGCCGGTGCCGCCGTCGTACTCCAGCAGGCCTTGGCGGGCAGCGCACGCCGGAGGGCACGCGCCGCGGGCCGTGACGAGGCCTTGCTGGAGGTGCGCAGCTCGGCGACGCGACCGCGGTCGGTGCCCGCCCGGCGCGCGTCGTAGAAGCCGCGGGCCTCGGCGCAGACGCCCGTGTGGAGGGCTCGGTGGTCCCGGCTGCCGGGACGTGGCGGGACCCGCCGCCACGGAGCTGGTGGCGAGGCCACCGGCGAGGGCGAGTGCCCCCGCCGCGGCGATGGCCACGGTCGTGCGTGCGCGGCGCCTGCCGCCCGAGAACATGCCGGTCACTGCGTCTCCCTCGTCGAGATGAACGCAGTCACTCTTGGTCTCCGGGGACGCCCACGCAAGGGCATCCCGCGGCGAGTCGGGCCCGTCAGCCCCGGGCGGTGAGCACCACGGGGCCGTTCTCGGTGACGGCGACCGTGTGCTCCTGTGCGCCCCGCGGGAACCGTCCGCGCTGCGGAGCGTCCAGCCGTCGTCGTCGGTGTAGATCTCGTCGGTCGTGTGCAGGAACCACGGCTCGATCGCGATCACCAGTCCGGGTCGCAGCGGGAAGCCACGACCGGGGCGGCCGTCGTTCGGGATGTGCGGGTCGCCGTGCATCGTGCGTCCGACGCCGTGACCACCGAACTGGGTGTTGATCCGCAGGCCGGCCTCCCGGGCGACCGTGGCGATCGCGTGGGAGATGTCGCCGACCCGGCTGCCCACCCGGGCCGCCTCGATCCCGGCCGCGAGCGCGCGGTCGGTGATCTCGATCAGCCGCAGGTCCTCCTCGCGCGGGGTGCCGACCACGAGGCTGTAGGCCGAGTCCGACACCCAGCCGTCCACGCTCGCGGCGAAGTCGACGCTGAGCAGGTCGCCGTCGCGGAGCACGTAGTTCCGGGGGAGTCCGTGCAGGACCGCGTCGTTGACGGACGTGCACAGCACCTTGCCGAGGGCGACGCCCCGAACGACGGGTGGTAGTCGAGGTAGCAGGACTCGGCGCCGCGCTCGCGGATCATCTCGTGGGCCAGCGCGTCGAGGTCGAGCAGGTTCACGCCGACGTCGGCGGCCTCGGACAGCCGGGTGATGACGTCGGCGACGAAGCGCCCGGCGGGGCGCATCTCCTCGATCTGGGTGGGGGTCCGGAGCTCGATCACGCTCGGGACCCTACGCTGGCGGCCATGCACGGCATCAGCGACCTCGTCCTCGGCACCATGTACTTCGGCACCCGGTTGGACGAGCGGGCGTCCTTCGCACTGCTGGACCGTTTCGTCGGTGCGGGTGGCACGACCATCGACACCGCCAACTGCTACGCCTTCTGGGAGTCCGAGGACGGGCACGGCGGTCAGAGCGAGGCCGTCATCGGTCGCTGGCTCGCCGCCAACCCGGGCGTGCGGGAGGAGCTGGTGATCGCCACCAAGGTGGGCGTGGAGCCCGCCGACGACGGCGGCCTGGAGGGGTTGTCGGCCGAGGTCATCGAGCGCGAGTGCGGGCGCAGCCTCGACCGGCTCGGGATCGACCGGATCGATGTCTACTGGGCACACGGTGAGGACCGGGCCACCGACCTGGAGGAGACGGTCACGGCGTTCGGCGCCCTGGTCAAGAACGGCCGGGTCACCCGGCTGGGCGTCTCCAACCACGCCACCTGGCGGGTGGAGCGCGGCCGCCGCCTCGCGGCCCGCCTGTCGGTCGAGCCGTGGACGGTGCTGCAGCTGACCACGTCGTACGTCGAGCCGCGGCCGGGCGCGGACGTGCCCGGCAAGGACCACCGGTTCGGGTTCGTCTCCGAGGAGACCCGGGACTACGTCGAGAGCCACCCCGAGCTCGAGCTGTGGGCCTACAGCCCGCTGATCCAGGGCGCCTACGACCGGGCCGATCGGCCGCTGCCGCAGGTCTACGAGCACCCCGGCACGACCGCGCGACTCGAGGCGCTGGCGCAGGTCGCGGAGCGGCACGGTGTCGCGCCCTCCCAGGTGGTGCTCGCCTGGATGATGACGAGCGCGCCGCAGTCGCGGCCGATCGTGGGCGTGAGCAGCCTCGACCAGCTGGACTCCGCGCTCGACGCAGCCCGCCTGGAGCTGTCCCCGGAGGAGCTGTCGGGGCTGGACGCCCCGCGCTGAGCCCCGCTGCTCTGGGCGGAACAGCTCTGGGCAGAACTGCTCTGGGCGGAATCGCTGGGACGCGGCCCCTCGGGCGCACAGGCTGGAGGCATGACCCAGACCGCACCGGAACGACTCACCGGCTCCCTCGACGACCAGCTCACCACCCGGCTGATGCACCAGCGCATCATCGTCCTCGGCCAGGAGGTCGACGACGCCATCGCCAACCGCCTCTGCGCCGAGCTCCTGCTCCTCTCGGCGGAGGACCCGCACCGGGACATCAGCCTCTACATCAACTCACCCGGCGGGTCGGTCTCGGCCGGCCTGGCCATCTACGACACCATGCGGCTGATCCCCAACGACGTGAGCACGCTCGCCCTCGGGCTGGCCGCCAGCATGGGGCAGTTCCTGCTCTCGGCCGGGACGCCGGGCAAGCGCTACGCGCTGCCGCACTCGCGCGTGCTGATGCACCAGGGGTCGGCCGGGATCGGCGGCACCGCGATCGACATCGAGATCCAGGCCGAGAATCTCGAGCACACCAAGAACGTGCTCATGCACCTGATCGCCGAGCACACCGCCCAGCCGGTCGAGAAGGTGGAGGCCGACGCCCTGCGGGACCGGTGGTTCACCGCCGAGCAGGCCCGGGAGTACGGGTTCGTCGACCAGGTCCTCACTGACGTGACCGCGGTGACGCCGGCCCGCCCGACCCCGACCTTCGGGCTGCGGTGAGCTCGCGATGAGCAGCTACACGATCCCCAGCGTGGTCGAGAAGACGTTGCGCGGTGAGCGCGCGGTGGACATCTACAGCCGGCTCCTCACCGACCGGATCGTCTACGTCGGCACCGAGATCGACGACGGCGTGGCCAACGTGGTCATCGCGCAGCTCCTGCACCTGGAGTCGGAGAGCCCCGACACCCCGATCAACCTCTACTTCAACTCGCCCGGCGGATCGGTGACGGCGATGCTCGCGATCTACGACACGATGCAGTTCGTGCGCTCGCCGGTCGCCACGACCTGCATCGGCCAGGCGGCGTCGGCGGCAGCCGTGCTGCTAGCGGCCGGGGCCGAGGGCCGGCGCAGCGTGCTGCCGCACGCGCGGGTGGTGCTCCACCAGCCGTCGGGCGGTGGCCAGGGCACGCTGCCCGACCTGGCCCTGCAGGCGAAGGAGATCGTGCGGCTGCGCGCCGAGATGGAGCAGATCCTGGCGCGGCACACCGGCCAGGCCGCCGAGACGTTGCGCCGCGACACGGACCGGGACCTCGTGCTCTCCGCGACCGAGGCGGTCGCCTACGGGGTCGTCGACGCCGTCCTGGACAGCCGGAAGCTGCCGGCGGTTGCCGGCTGACGTCGTACCCCGCTGGTCAGGCGGCGAGGCAGACGGGACCGTCGACGCTGCCGAGGCTGCGGGAGACCCGGCTGGTGAGGTCGACCAGCCGGAGCCCGAGGGCGCCGGCGACGGCTCCGAGGACCTCGGAGCTGGGCTCCTTGCGTCCGCGCTCGACCTCGGAGAGGTACTGCGTGGACACCCCGGCCTCGCCGGCGACGTCCTGGAGGGTGCGGCCCTGCTGCCGGCGTTCGCCGCGGAGCTCGCGCCCGACCGCATCACGCCACAGTGGCTCAGGTAGGTGGGGCTCAGGTAGGTGGGGCTCCGGCAGGCGGGTCTCCGGGACGCGGTGCTCCGGTGCCCTCGGTGGCGTGGGGAACGCGAGGATGTCGCCCATGCCCCGAGGCTAGGCGCGCAGGCCGCCCGGTGGGTGGCCTGTTCGCCGCGGGCGAACAGGCCCGAGACAAGGGCCGGACGGGCTGACAGTCTGGGGTCATGAAGCTGGGACTGCAGCTGGGGTACTGGGGTGCACAGCCGCCCACCGGGGTGGGCGAGCTGGTGGCCGCCGCCGAGGAGTCGGGCTTCGACGCGGTGTTCACCGCCGAGGCATGGGGGTCGGACGCCTTCACTCCGTTGGCGTGGTGGGGCCGGGACACCTCGCGGCTGCGGTTGGGCACCTCCATCGTGCAGATGTCCGGCCGCACACCGACCTCGATCGCCATGCACGCGCTGACGCTCGACCACCTCAGCGGCGGACGCGTGGTCCTCGGCATGGGCGTGAGCGGACCGCAGGTCGTGGAGGGGTGGTACGGCCAGCCGTTCGCCAAGCCGCTGGCCCGCACCCGCGAGGTGGTCGACATCATCCGGCAGGTGCTTGCCCGCGAGAGGCCGGTCGTCAGCGACGGCCCCCACTACCCGCTGCCCTACCGCGGCGAGGGCTCGGTGGGGCTCGGCAAGCCGCTCAAGCCGATCCTGCACCCGCTGCGTCCCGACATCCCGATCTGGCTGGGGGCGGAGGGGCCGAGGAACGTCGCCCAGACGGCCGAGATCGCGGACGGCTGGCTCCCGATCTTCTACACGCCGCAGTCCGCGGGGATGTACCGGCCCTGGCTCGACGAGGGGTTCGCGCGGCCGGGAGCGCGGCGTACCCGCGCGGACTTCGAGATCGCCGCCACCTGCCACCTCCAGGTGACCGACGACAAGGCGGGCGTGATCGAGGCGATGAAGCCGATGGTGTCCCTCTACATGGGCGGGATGGGCGCGAAGGAGCAGAACTTCCACAAGCGGGTCTTCGAGCGGATGGGGTACGCCGACCTCGCCGACCGGGTGCAGGAGCTCTACCTCGCCGGCCGCAAGGACGAGGCGACGGCCCTGGTGCCCGACGAGCTCGTCGACGACATGCACATCATCGGCAGCGCCGGCGAGGTCCGCGAGAAGGTGGCCCAGTGGGAGGAGACCGGGGTGACCACCCTGCTGCTGAGCTGCCGCACGGCCGCGGAGGTCCACGAGGTCGCGGAGGTGCTGGCCTGATCGACCGGATCGACTACCGCGGCGCCTTCTGGTTCCCGGTCGGGCCCGACACCCTGTGGGAGACCATCGAGCGCTTCGACCAGTTCGAGTCCTGGTGGGACTGGTTGCGGGACTTCGGCGCGGACGCGGACACCCTCGTCGCGGGCAACGTGCTGCACGCGACGGTGGTCCCGCCCGTCCCGTGGCGGCTGCGCATGGACATCGGGGTGGCCCGGGCCCGGCGTCCGGACGTCGTCGAGGCGGCGATCGGCGGCGATGTGAGCGGCACCGCGGTGATCCGGCTGGAGCCCGTCGGTGGAGGGACGCTGGTCACGGCAGTGTGGTCCCTGGACATGAGGAGCAGGTCGTTGCGAGTCGCCGCCCGTCTCGCCTTCCCCCTGATGCGGTGGGGACACGACCGCGTGGTGGAGCAGGCGGTCGCCGGGTTCCGCCGACGAGCACTGGGCGGCACCCCCCGGCCCTGACCGGCCGGGCGAGGGCGACCGCTCACGCGCCGAGGTGCGGCACGATGTCGGTGTCGAGGAGGAGCACCTTCCCGTCCGGCGCCACGGTGAGCTCCTGCAGGTGGCGTTCGACGGGACGGGACCACCGCACGGCGCCGGTGCGCGCCTCGAGCGCGGTGACGCGGTCGGAGACGGCGGTCACCACGACGTCACCCGCGGCGACCACCGTCCACGTCTCCGGCCCGCGCCAGCGCACCCGCCCGGTGCTCCGGTCCAGCCCGAGTGCGGGCGAGCCCGGTTGCGGCAGCACGACCGTGTCTCGGGTCAGCGCGACCACTGGAACGGCCTCCGGGTGGGCGTCGGGCAGGTCGATCCGGGTCGCCGGACGCCGCCAGCGCAGCGCTCCGCTCACCGTGTCGACGCCCTCGACCGCGCCGGCGGTGCGCAGCACGGTCAGGTCCCGGTCCGCGCCCAGCACGATCCACGCCGGGCGGGTCCAGCGCAGGCGGCCGGTGGCCGCCTCCGTCGCGTACACGACCGTCCGGGTCTTCTCGTCAGAGGTGGAGGCCGCCGTCAGCACGGTGCCCGGGACGCTGGTGACCCGCAGGCCGTAGGAGGTCGCCGTCACCGGGGGGATGGTGCGCCAGACCAGGCTGCCGTCGGCCAGGTCGACGGCGAAGATCGAGCCGTCGCCGTTGGTGACCAGGATCAGGTGACCGCTGCGCACGAGGTGGGGGTCACGGTCGGCGGGGACCTGCAGGTCCCAGGAGGGTCCCGTGCCGGTCTGGTCAGAGGCACGGAGCTCGTCGCCGTACAGCGTGACCAGGCTGCCGTCGGCGACGGTGGCGTCCTGGAAGCGGGTGTTGATCGAGTAGCTGCCGGCCGGCTCGGCCGTGTCCAGCCGGAAGCTCGTGATGGGGTGGTTGTCGCCCTCGGGCTCGTCGAGGGTGAAGAGCCGTTGGTCGGTGACGCCGACCAGCTCGCCGGGCGTCGCGTCGTCGTACCGGACGTCGCCGTCCACGAGGTCGACCACCGCGGCGCCGCACGGCGCGGTCACCACGACCGTCCCGTCCTCGACCTGCATCGGGACCTCGCTCGCCTGGCCCAGCGCCGTCTGCCAGGAGGCCACGCCGGAGCGGGGATCGATGCTCGACAGGGACGACCGACCCTGGCACTCGACCCGCGGGCTCGCGGCGGGGGTGCAGGCCGCCGTGGCGGCCACGAGCGACGACACGACGAGCACGGCGGCGACCCTGAGCATGCCCGTTCGACGGCGCGAGTCACCACCCGGTTCCGTCGCCGGGTACTAGCACTCGTCGGGGAACGTCGGCAGCACCTGGGTCTCGGCGTCCGCCTCCGGCTCGGCCACGACGGGCGGCCGGCGGCCGGGCAGCGGGGGAGCGGCGCCGGGGAAGCGCGCCCGGGAGCGCGGGAGCAGGCGGATCTGGCGGCGGATCCGGGCGGCCAGGTCCAGCTCGGTCAGCAGGCGCTTGACCGTGGAGAGCACCGTGACGTGCAGCTCGAGCAGCCCGGCAGGGGCGCCGGCCATCACCACGTCGTCCAGCCGGGCGCGGGCCTCGTGCAGCCCCTCGAGGGCGTCCCGGAGGTCCTGCACGCGCTCGCGGCTGATCAACCGCGCCGGCCCGGCCTCGTCGTGCACCAGCTGGCCGAAGGCATCGACGCCCGCCGCCATCTCGCGGAAGGTCTGGGCGAGGCCGAGCAGCACCGCCTCGGTGGTCTCCTGGTCGTCCCAGGTGGCGTCGAAGGAGGCGTCGTAGGTGGCGTCGGCCAGGGCACGGAACATCCCGCGGATGGTGACCGCGGAGTGCTCCAGCGCCTCGAGCCCCTGACGCAGCCCCGGCCCCACGTCCGGCGTACCGACCGCCCGGACGTTGAGCCGACGGCCCTGCTCGGCGTGCAGGAGGGCGGCGCCGACCCGCGGGATGTCGTGGTGGGTGATGTCCCGGGCCTCGTCGAGCCAGCCGCGGGCGGCCGCCGCCAGGTCGTGGTGGTCCACCGCCAGGTCGTCCAGCTCGTCGGCGGCGCGGTTGAGCAGGGCGCTCACCGCGTCAGCCAGGCCGTCGATGGCCCGGCCGGCGTCCGCGCTCGCGACCTTGGGCGGGAAGAGCAGGTTGGTCGCGATCCCCACGGCCGCCCCGACCAGGGTCACGACGAGGCGCTGCCAGGCGGCCGACTCCGCGCCCACCGACCCGACGCCCAGCACCAGCATGCCGCTGATCGCGACCTCGATGAGGTTCGACCGCAGGCGCAGGGCCTGTCCGATCGTGATGCACGCCAGGATCAGCAGGCCGAGGCTCCACCACTCGAGGGGGACGACGGCCGCGAAGGCCACGGCGAGGGAGACGCCCGACACGACGGCCACCACGCGGTCCAGGCCGCTGGCGAGGAGGGACACCGGCGTGACCTGCACGACGAGCATCGCGGTCAGCGGCGCTGTCAGCGGCTGGGTGCCGGGGAAGAGCAGCGTCGCCACGACGTAGCTGGCCACGGCAGCCACCGTGATCCGCAAGGACCACAGGAATGCGGGACGTCCGCCGCGTCGCAGACGGGTGGTCCCGCGCGTCAGGCTCGTCCGCCACCAGTCGTGCACGGCTCCATCTTGCTCGCACGTGCACGCGGCGAAACAGCTGTACAGGGGGAGGAGCGAAATCGGCCGTAGTCTTCGCCGGTCTCGTTCGTTGTCCCTCCCGTGGTCGTCGACAACAGGATCCGCAGCCGCTCCTCCCGCCGCGCCGCCCTCCGGCGCCTCGCCGTCGTCGTCGCGTCGCTCGCCGTCGGCCTCGGCGGGCTGACACTGTCCGGCGTGATGACGGCGACCGGCTCGCCCTTCCCGGCGGCCACGCCCGAGGCCACGTGCGGACCGGGCGCACGCCCCGAGACCGGCATCCAGGGGCGGGTCCCGCGGCGTGACTACGACTCGGGACGCGCGGCGAAGGGCTACCGGTGCAACACCCGGGCGGTGTCCCACCAGGGCCGGAGCGGCGGCTTCAAGGTCCTCCGCTACACCGACGCACGGGGGCACACCTGCGCGTTCTACGACTCGACGCTGCTCTTCCCCAAGGACGCGCCCTTCCAGTTCACCTCCGGCCGGGGGCTGGGCGTGGTCGTGCTCGACATGGACAACCCGCGGCAGCCCAGGAAGACCGCCAACCTGGTGACGCCCGGCATGGACACCCCGCACGAGTCCGTCCTGCTCAACCAGCGCCGCGGCCTGCTCGGTGCGGTCTCCGGCAACCCCGGCACCGAGCCCGGCGTTCTCGACCTGTACGACGTGAGGTCGAGCTGCCGGCACCCGCGGCTGCTCTCCTCGACGCCCACCGCGATCCTCGGCCACGAGAGCGGCTGGTCGCCCGACGGCCTGACGTTCTACGCCTCCAGCACCGGCGGCCAGACCCTGGTGGCGCTCGACCTCACCGACCCGACCGCGCCGAAGCCGATCTTCGAGCAGGCGGGCGTCAACTACCACGGCATGCGCGTCTCGCCCGACGGTCGGACGCTCTACGTCGCCAACATCGGCAACTCGAGCACGGGCGCCAGGTTCTCCTCCGGTGGGCTGCGGATCCTCGACGTCAGTGAGATCCAGGACCGCAGGCCGAACCCCCAGGTCCACATCATCAAGGACCTGTCCTGGCCCGAGCACTCGATCCCGCAGGTGCCGCAGCCGTTCACCACGCAACGGCCGTGACTACCTGCTCGAGGTCGACGAGTACGCCAACTACTCGCTCACCGCGGGCGCCGACCAGGCCAAGGCACCCGTCGGCGCCGCCCGCATCATCGACGTCACCGACCCGACGCAGCCGCGGATCGTCTCCGACCTGCGGCTCCAGGTGCACCAGCCCTCCGCCCGCGAGGGGGCCGAGCAGAACGACCCGGGAGCGAACATCCCGGTGCAGGGGTACGCCGGGCACTACTGCTCGGTGCCCTACCAGAGGAACCCGAAGGTCGTGGCCTGCTCCATGATCCTGTCGGGCCTGCGGGTCTTCGACATCAGCCACCTCGCCAAGCCGCGGGAGGTGGCGTACTTCAACAGGCCCCTCACCACCACCCGGCCGGACAACCCCAGCGCGACGGGCGCCTTCGCCATGTCCCAGCCCGCATGGGACGTCAAGCGCCACAGCATCTGGTACTCAGACGGCAACACCGGCTTCTACGACGTGCGCCTCACCAACGGCGTCGGCCGGCTGCTCGATCGCTGACGGCCTGTCTAGTCAGCTCGCGCTCCGGGATTGGGCCGCAGCGGGTGTGGGAACGCTTACTGGTCGAGCACCCCCACCCCCTGGAGTCTTCATGTTCGTGTTCGGGCTGATCGCCGTCAACGCGGTGGTCGTCGCCGTTCTCAGCCTCGCCTACTGGAGGATCGAGGCCGTTCCCATGGCCCGCTACAACCAGTCAACGACAGGTCGACCGCCGGCTGGCCCACCTGCACCGGCACCCCGACGAGATCACGCTCGACGACGTCGAGATGCTGCTCGCCGAGACCCTGCCGCCGCGCCGCGCGGCCTCGGTGTGCGCCGCCGCGGGCGCGCGAGGCGTTCCCCCCCTGGTGCTGTGGACGTGGATCGACCTGTACGACGCCGAGCTGCTGGCCCTGGCCGTCGAGTCCTCCATGTCGCGCCACGAGATGGTGCACCGCGTGGCGACGGGGACGGCCCCGGACCGTCGGTCCCTGGAGATCTTCGTGGCGTTCCAGGGCGCCATCGCCTCCTGACCCGGCCCGGATCGCCACAGGCGGTCTAGTCCGGACTCGCGACAGGCGTGTGAGACCTGCGCCGAGTGGGAAGGAGGAGGTGGCACGGGCACCCTTCACCCCCCAGGAGCTGCCATGCTCGCCGCACTCGTCATCGTCAGCGCGGCGGCGATCGCCGCCAGCTGCGTCGTCTGCTGGGCTGCAGCAGCCGTGACCGGGGGGACCCCGGCCCGCCAGCGCGGTCTCGACCGCCGCCGCGAGGAGCTCCGCGCGCACCCGGGCCAGGTCAACTCGCTCGACGTCGAGCTCCGGCTCGCGGAGTCGCTGCCCGGCAGCCGTGCCGCCGACGTCTGTCGCGAAGCCAGGGAGCGCCGGATCCCGGCCCTGGTGCTGTGGACCTGGATCGAGCTGTTCGACGGCGAGCTCCTAGCACTCGCCGTCGAAGCCGGGCTGACGGGGGAGGAGCTCCTCCACCACGTGGCCACCGGCACTGCGCCCGATCGGCGCTCCCTGGAGATCTTCGCGGCATTCCGCTGCGCGGTCGCGTCCTGAAGGCTTCCCCCCCCTCGGCCCCAGACCTAGGGCTGCAGCTTGTACAGATCGATGGTCGTCTCCTCAGGGGGAGAGGCGAAGCCGCCCTCGATGCCCGCCTGCATCCGGGGCATCAGGATCTCGTCGCGGAACCGCTCCCAGCTCTCCTGCGACTCGTGGACGGCCATGATGGTCCAGCCACCGGCCGAGGGTCCGGCCGCGTGGAAGACCTGGCCGTCGGGGAGTCGGTCCGGGCCGGGGTGGACCGCGGCGATCGACGCTTCGTACTGCTCCTTGGTGCCTCCCGGGAAGTGGTGCACGATTCCGTAGGCCATGACTCGTCCTTCTCACATCGGCTGACGTCAACCCGAGCTGGTGTCTTGGCGGGCGACCGGCCGGGCGTCCACCGGCGACGCTAGCCGCCGTCAGCGCTCATCGGTTCACCAACTCTGGCGAAGCCTGCACCCCGTCGCGACCGCTGGCGTCGGCTCGTGCTCACCAGCCCCGAGCGCGCCACTCCGCCAGGTGCGGACGCTCGGCGCCGATGGTGGAGTCGTTGCCGTGGCCCGGGTAGAACCAGGTGGCGTCGGGCAGCCGCTGGAACACCTTGGTCTCGACCTCATCGATGAGCTGGACGAACGCCGCCTCGTCGCCGAAGGTGTTGCCCACCCCACCGGGGAACAGCGAGTCGCCGGTGAAGAGGTGCGGGTGACCGGCCGGGTCGTCGTACAGCAGGGCGACGGAGCCGGGCGTGTGCCCGGCGATCGCGATCACCTCGAGCGTGCAGTCACCGACGGCGACGGTGTCGCCCTGTCGCAGCTCACGCCCCACCGGGACGCCGGTCTGCTCGGTGATCGCCGCCGCGTCGGGGGCGCCTGCGACGACCTCGGCGCCGGTGGCCCCGACCACGTCGGCCAGGGCCCGGTGGTGGTCCCAGTGCTGGTGGGTGGTGATCACCGTCGTCAGCCCGGCATCACCGACCAGGGGCAGCAGTCGCTCCGGCTCGGCGGCGGCGTCGACGAGCACCTGGTCACCGGTGTGCTTGCACCGGAGCAGGTAGCAGTTGTTCGACATCTTCTCGTCGACAGCCAGCTTCGTGATGGTCAGTGCGTCCAGCTCGCGGACGTCGGGGGAGCCGCCCGGCTCCACCTCTCCCGTGTAGGTCACCATGCTCCGATCCGCGGCAGCTCGCCGCCGTCGCTCGTCAGCCCTTCGCCCGCGCCGCGCCCGGTCAGCCACCAGGCGAGCTCCGCGGTCGTCCCCGACACCGTAGGACCTCCCCCCGACTCCGCGCCGAAGGTCCAGGACCGGTCGGCGTCGGTCGCGCGGGCGGTGAACGGGGACTCCGAGGGATCCCGCCTGGCCATGGAGTCGATGACCGCCGCCGCGAACTCCGCGGGCCAGTCGGTGCAGGTGTAGCCGGCGTCGAGGTCGGCGTGGTGGATCTCGACCTCGCGGGTCCGCATTCCGGCCACCGACGAGGCGCGGAAGGTGCGGCCGCCGGGGACTCGCTCGACGGAGGTCGACCAGAGGTCGTCCGGCACCGCGGCGAGGGCGTCGGCCAGGTCGGTGGTCGCTCCCAGCAGCCGGGTGCGCAGCACGCTGGGCTCCTCACGGGCGAGGTCCTCGATGTCGCGGTCCCGGGCCTCCTGCGAGGCGTACATCGGGATCTGTGCGCCCTGGACGATGCCGCTCAGCGCCCCCGACAGTCCCTCGGCGTTCAGGATCAGGTGGGCGACCACGTGGGACCGGGTCCAGCCCGGGAGCCCGCTGGGCTGGGCCCAGGTGGAGTCCTCGAGCTGGTCGACGGTGCGGATCAGGCGTTGGGAGGCCTCGGCCAGGAGGTCGGGCTCGGCGTGCGCAGCGGACATGGGCCCATCCTTGCGTGCGACGTGCGTCACTTCCAACCTCCCCGACCTCACCCTCTCGGGCGCACGATGGGAGGACTGTCGGCGGCGCGTGTCATTGTTGGCACGTTCTCATCCGATGCCGACCTATGCCAGGCCTAACTTTTGCAGGGGATCGCCAGTGGCGGAGCAGCTGATCATCCGGGGGGCCCGGGAGCACAACCTCAAGGACGTCTCCCTCGACCTGCCCCGTGACTCCCTCATCGTCTTCACCGGACTGTCCGGGTCCGGCAAGTCCTCGCTCGCGTTCGACACGATCTTCGCCGAGGGCCAGCGCCGCTACGTCGAGTCGCTGTCCGCCTACGCGCGTCAGTTCCTCGGCCAGATGGACAAGCCCGACGTCGACTTCATCGAGGGCCTCTCGCCCGCGGTGTCGATCGACCAGAAGTCCACCTCCAAGAACCCCCGCTCCACGGTGGGGACGATCACCGAGGTCTACGACTACCTCCGGCTCCTCTACGCGCGTGCCGGCCGGGCGCACTGCCCCACCTGCGGCGCCCCCATCGAGCGGCAGACCCCCCAGCAGATCGTCGACCGGATCCTGTCGCTGGAGGAGGGCCGCCGCTTCCAGGTCCTCGCGCCGGTCATCCGCGGCCGCAAGGGGGAGTACGTCGAGCTCTTCCGCCAGCTCCAGACGCAAGGCTTCTCGCGGGCCCGGGTCGACGGCGAGACCCACACCCTCGACGACCCGCCGAAGCTGGACAAGCAGAAGAAGCACACCATCGAGGTCGTCGTCGACCGGCTGGCGGTCAAGGAGTCCTCGAAGCGGCGGCTCACCGACTCGGTCGAGACTGCGCTCAACCTCGCCGGCGGGCTGGTGCTGTTCGACTTCGTCGACCTCGGCGCCAAGGACCCGGGCCGCGAGATGAAGTTCAGCGAGAAGATGTCGTGCCCCAACGACCACGCGATCGACACCGACGAGCTCGAGCCGCGGTCGTTCTCGTTCAACTCGCCGTTCGGTGCCTGCCCCGTGTGCCACGGCCTCGGCACCCGCATGGAGGTCGACCCCGACCTCGTGGTGCCCAACCCGCAGGCCACGCTGGGCGAGGGTGCCATCCAGCCGTGGAGCCAGGCCCACGTGGCCGACTACTTCCTGCGCCTGATGGGCGCCCTGGGCGAGGAGCTCGGGTTCGACCTCAACACGCCGTGGGAGGACCTCGGCGCCAAGGCGCAGAAGTCGCTGCTCGACGGACACCCCACCAAGGTGCACGTGGTCACCCGCAACCGCTACGGCCGGCAGCGCGCCTACTACGCCGAGTTCGAGGGCGTCCGCGGCTACATCGAGCGTCGCCACCGCGAGGCAGAGTCCGACACCAGCCGCGAGCGGTTCGAGGGCTTCATGCGCGAGGTGCCCTGCCCGGCGTGCAGCGGCAGCCGCCTCAAGCCGGTGTCGATGGCTGTCACCCTGGGCGCGCGCGACGCAGGCGGCAAGAACATCGCCGAGGTCTGCGCCCTGCCGATCAACGAGACGGCCGACTACCTGCGCAACCTCGACCTGAGCGCCCGCGAGCGCCAGATCGGCGAGCGGGTGCTCAAGGAGATCCAGGAGCGGCTGAACTTCCTGCTCGACGTCGGTCTCGACTACCTCTCGCTGGACCGGCCCTCGGGCTCGCTCAGCGGTGGCGAGGCCCAGCGCATCCGGCTCGCGACCCAGATCGGCGCCGGCCTGGTCGGCGTGCTCTACGTGCTCGACGAGCCGTCGATCGGTCTGCACCAGCGCGACAACCACCGGCTGATCGAGACGCTGGTGCGGCTCAAGGAGCTCGGCAACACCCTGATCGTCGTCGAGCACGACGAGGACACCATCCGGGTGGCCGACTGGATCGTCGACATCGGTCCGGGCGCCGGCGAGCACGGGGGACAGGTGGTCCACAGCGGGAAGGTGGCCGACCTGCTGACCCACCCCGACTCGATGACCGGGCAGTACCTCTCCGGCCGGCGCGAGATCCCCGTCCCGGAGGTCCGGCGACCGCGGACCAAGGGCCGCGAGCTCACCGTCCACGGGGCCCGCGAGCACAACCTTCGCGACGTCGACGTGACGTTCCCGCTGGGGCTCTTCGTGGCGGTCACGGGAGTCTCCGGCTCGGGCAAGTCGACGCTGGTCAACGACATCCTCTACACCTCGCTGGCCAAGCAGATCTACAACGCCCGGGCGGTCCCGGGCCGGCACAAGAAGATCAGCGGGCTCGAGCACGTCGACAAGGTCATCCACGTCGACCAGTCGCCCATCGGACGCACCCCGCGCTCCAACCCGGCGACGTACACCGGGGTGTTCGACCACATCCGCAAGCTCTTCGCGGCGACCCCCGAGGCCAAGATGCGGGGCTACCTGCAGGGCCGCTTCTCGTTCAACGTCAAGGGCGGGCGCTGCGAGGCGTGCGCCGGCGACGGCACGATCAAGATCGAGATGAACTTCCTGCCGGACGTCTACGTCCCCTGCGAGGTCTGTCACGGGGCGCGCTACAACCGCGAGACGCTCGAGGTGCACTACAAGGGCAAGACCATCGCCGAGGTCCTCGACATGCCGATCGAGGAGGCCGCCGACTTCTTCGCGGCGGTCCCGGCGATCGCCCGGCACATGAAGACCCTCTGCGAGGTCGGGCTGGGCTACGTCCGGCTCGGCCAGCCGGCCACCACGCTCTCGGGCGGCGAGGCGCAGCGGGTCAAGCTCTCCTCGGAGCTGCAGAAGCGCTCGACGGGCCGCACCGTCTACGTCCTCGACGAGCCGACGACCGGCCTGCACTTCGAGGACATCCGCAAGCTCCTGCTGGTCCTGGGCCGGCTGGTCGACTCCGGCAACACGGTCCTGGTGATCGAGCACAACCTCGACGTCATCAAGACCGCCGACTGGTTGGTCGACATGGGCCCCGAGGGCGGCTCGCGTGGCGGCCTGGTGGTCGCGGAGGGCACCCCCGAGGCGGTGGCCGCCGTGCCGGAGAGCTACACGGGCCAGTTCCTGGCACCGATGCTGGACGGTCGCGAGGCGAAGCAGCCGACCCGACGGCTCTCCGCGCAGGCGGCGCCACCACCGCCCGGGGCGCGCAAGGCGGCCGCGAAGAAGGCGCCGGCCAAGCGGTCCGCCGCGAAGAAGACGACAGCCCGGAAGTCGGCCCCGAAGCCGCGACCGTAGGGTGGCGGGCGACCACCCGCGCGACGAAAGGGAATCACCGTGACCGAAGGACTCAGCCGCCGCCGTGCGCTGACGGGTGCCGCCACGGTGGGACTCGGACTGCCGCTGCTGGCCGCCTGCGGCGGAGGCAGCGCGGACGGGTCCCCGGGCTCGGGCGCGTCCGGCGGATCGGGGGCCTCAGGGGCCGACCTCGGGTCGACCTCGGACATCCCGGTCGGGGGTGGCACCGTCTTCGCCGACCAGAAGGTCGTCGTGACGCAGCCGACCCAGGGCGACATCCGGGCCTTCTCGGCGATCTGCACCCACCAGGGCTGTCCGGTGTCCAAGGTGACGGACGGGACCATCGTCTGCCCCTGCCACGGCAGCATGTTCTCGATCGAGGACGGCTCCGTGCAGGGCGGTCCCGCCCCCTCGCCCCTCCCCAAGGTCGAGGTCACCGTCAAGGGCGGCGAGATCAGCCTGGCCTGACGGCCTCCGCGCGGCACGAGTCGCGCCAGCGCCGGTCGCGGGGGGAGTGGCGCCGGTCGAGCCGGGTGTCGAGCAACCTCCGCGCCTCGTCCAGCCGGCCTGCGCGCAGGAGGGCAGCGATGCGCGTCTCCTCGACGATCTCGCGCTGGGCGTCGGAGCCGCCGAGCCGGGGGAGCCCCGAGGTCAGGGAGGCGAGGGCGTCGGCGGCGGCCGAGCACGACCCGGCCTGCATCAGGGCCAGGGCCCGGACCAGTGGCGCGACGACGTCGCGCTGGGTGGGATGGGTGTGCGTCTCCGCCCAGCCGGCGAGCCCGGCCAGCCCCGGTCCGTCGTCGAGCGCCAGCAGGGCGACCGCCGCGTGCAGCGCGAGGAACGGCGTGGCCGGCCGGGCCAGGACGTCGCGACCGGCCGCGGTGGCGACCGCCTGCATGCCGGGCACGTCGGTCGCGCCCGGGGTCAGGGCCCAGCGGTAGAGCAGTGATCCGGTGTCCACCAGCGCCCGGCAGCCCAGCACGCCCTCCGGCTGCAGCTGTCCGTCGTAGCGCGTGCGCACGGCGTCGAGGTCCCCGAGCGACAGCTCGTGCAGGGCCGCGTGCCAGGAGAAGTGGCTGAGGCTGTCGGTCGCGGCGCCCGCGCCGGTGACCCACGCGTCCATCCAGGACAGGCCGGCCACGTGGTCGCCGGTCTCGTAGTGCGCGTGCGCCCGCGCGTGAGCCGAGTGGCCGGCGCCCGGCTCCTCGGCCAGCGAGCGGCAGGAGAGCGACATCGCCTCGTCGAAGCGACCCTGCTCCTGGCGGACGAAGGCGAGCAGTCCGGTGAACCACCAGTCCTCGCCGTACGCCGGGATCGCGTGCTCGACGATCGCCCAGGCCTCGGCAGGCACCTCGGTCACCCCGGCGAACGCGATGGTCGGCACGGCCGTGGACAGGAGCAGCGCGTCACGGGGGTGGGCCCGAAGGTGGGCGACGAGGGGACGGGAGTCGCCTCGCAGGTGGGCGTCGACGGCGTGCACGTGGCTGCGCTCGCGGTCCGTGGCCCGGCCGGCCTGGAGCAGGGCGTCGCGCAGCCGGGCGGCCACGTCGACGGGTGCGCACATCTCGTGCCCGAGCAGCGCCAGCGCGGCGTGCCCGAGCGCGAACGTCGGGTCGAGGACCACCGCGGTGGCCACCGACTCGACCGCGCCCGTGCGCAGGCGGAGCAGCTCGCCGATGCCGCGGTTGTACGCCGCCGCGGCCTCGGGGCTCGTGGTCAGGCGGTATCCGTAGCGGTCGCGACACGACATAAAACCAGAGTAAGTCACTGAACAATGATTCCCGGCGTGCGTGCTGGCGTTTCCATCATGGTGCCGGATCTGGCCGCCCGGCCTCCCGTGCCGAACGACCCCTCTTGGTTTGGCCCTCTTGTTGTCGGCGGTGTCCCCGCCGGACCGTAGGGTTGCCCCGTGCCTGCTCGCTCACCGCGTTCCGCTCGGGGACCGCTGTCCTACCGGCCCGAGCCGGGGTCGATCCCGACCCAGCCGGGGGTCTACCGGTTCCGGGACGCCAAGGGCCGGGTCATCTACGTCGGCAAGGCCAAGAACCTGCGCGCCCGGCTGTCGTCGTACTTCCAGGACATCGGCAACCTGCACCAGCGCACCGCCACGATGGTGACGACCGCGGGCAGCGTCGAGTGGACCGTGGTCAACACCGAGGTCGAGGCGCTCCAGCTGGAGTATTCCTGGATCAAGGAGTACGACCCGCGCTTCAACGTGAAGTACCGCGACGACAAGTCCTACCCGTGGCTCGCGGTCACGGTCGGCGAGGAGTTCCCGCGGGTCATGGTCGGTCGGGGTGCCAAGCGCAAGGGCACCCGCTACTTCGGCCCCTACAGCCACGCCTGGGCGATCCGGGAGACGGTCGACATCCTGCTGCGGGTCTTCCCGATGCGCTCGTGCAGCAACGGCGTGTTCAGCGCTCCGCCCAGATCGGCCGCCCCTGCCTCCTCGGCTACATCGACAAGTGCTCGGCGCCGTGCGTCGGCAAGGTGAGCCCCGAGGAGCACCGCGCGATCGTCGACGACTTCTGCGACTTCATGGGCGGGCAGACCCGGCCCTTCATCCGTCGCATCGAGAAGGAGATGTACGCCGCCTCCGAGGCGCTCGACTTCGAGAAGGCGGCGCGGCTCCGCGACGACCTCGGGGCGATGGAGCGCGCACTGGAGAAGCAGGCCGTGGTGCTCGGCGACGGGGCGGACGCGGACGTGATCGCCCTGGCCGAGGACCCGCTCGAGGTGGCGGTCCAGGTCTTCTACGTGCGCGGCGGCCGGATCCGCGGCCAGCGCGGCTGGGTGGCAGACCGCGTCGACGAGGGCGGCACGCCCGAGCTGGTCGAGGACTTCCTGCTGCAGCTCTACGCCGGCGACGCGGACACGATTCCCCGCGAGATCCTGGTGCCGGCGCTGCCCCCGGACCTCGCGACGTTCGAGCAGCTGCTCGGCGACCTGCGGGGCAGCCGGGTCGCGATCCGGGTGCCCCAGCGCGGCGACAAGAAGACGCTGCAGGAGACCGTGGCCCGCAACGCGCTCCAGGCGCTGGCGCTGCACAAGACCAGGCGGGCCAGCGACCTGACGACCCGCAACCGCGCCCTGGAGGAGATCCAGACGGCACTGGAGCTCGACGAGGTGCCGCTGCGCATCGAGTGCTACGACGTCTCCAACCTCCAGGGCACCGAGGTGGTCGCGTCCATGGTGGTCTTCGAGGACGGCCTGGCCCGCAAGAGCGAGTACCGCCGGTTCGTGATCAAGGGCGTCGACGGCCAGAACGACGTCGCGTCGATGCACGAGGTGATCACCCGTCGGTTCCGCCGGCTGCTCGACGAGCAGGCCCGCTCCGAGACCGTCGAGGGCGAGGGCGGGCCGATGCTGGTCGACCCCGAGACCGGCAGGCCGCGCAAGTTCGCCTACGCACCGGGCCTCGTCGTCGTCGACGGCGGCCCGCCGCAGGTGGCCGCCGCCCAGCGGGCGCTGGACGAGCTCGGCATCGACGACATCCCGGTGTGCGGCCTGGCCAAGCGCCTGGAGGAGGTGTGGTTGCCCGGCCAGGAGGACCCGGTCATCCTCGCCCGCTCCTCCGAGGGGCTCTACCTGCTCCAGCGGGTCCGCGACGAGGCTCACCGGTTCGCGATCACCCACCACCGCTCGCGGCGGTCCAAGACCATGGTCGAGAGCCTGCTCGACGACGTACCGGGCCTCGGCGAGGTCCGCCGCAAGACGCTGCTCAAGCACTTCGGCTCGCTGAAGAAGCTGCGCGAGGCGAGCGTCGAGGAGATCGCCACCGTGCCCGGGATCGGCACGCGCACCGCCACCGCAATCAAGGAAGCGGTCGCGGTCAACGCCACCAAGGCTGGCCCCCGGGTCAGCGTCAACACCGCCACCGGCGAGATCGAGGAGTCCTGATGACGACAGGCGACACCCATCGCGGCGAGCTGGTCGTGGTGACCGGCATGACGGGTGCCGGCCGCAGCACGGCGGCCAAGGAGCTGGAGGACCTCGGCTTCTACGTGGTCGACAACATGCCGCCCAGCCTGCTGCGCGACGTCGTCCGGCTGGTCGACGAGAGCCGCGGCACCGAGCAGCCGATCGCGGTGGTGGTCGACGTGCGCTCCGGCTCCTTCTTCCAGTCCCTGCAGGCCAACCTGGCCCTGGGGGCGACGGGGCGGCGCACCACGCTGGTCTTCCTCGAGGCCGGCGACGACGTCCTGGTCCGGCGGCAGGAGGCGGCGCGCCGCCCACACCCGTTGCAGGCAGGCGGTCGCCTGCTCGACGGTCTCCACCGGGAGCGCAAGGTCCTCGCCGACCTGCGCAGCGAGGCGGACCTGGTCATCGACACGACCTCGCTGAACGTCCACCAGCTCACCGACCGGATCGCGGAGGCGTTCGGCACTCCCGACACGATCCGGCTCAACGTCACCGTGACGAGCTTCGGCTTCAAGTACGGCATCCCGGTGGACGCCGACTTCGTGGCCGACATGCGCTTCCTGCCCAATCCGTTCTGGGTGCCCGAGCTGCGGCCCGGCACCGGTCGCGACCCGGAGGTCTCCGACTACGTGATGAGCCGGCCGGGTGCGGCGGAGTTCCTCGACGGCTACGTCCCGGTGCTCCTGGGGGTCGCCGAGGGCTACCTGCGCGAGGGCAAGCGCTTCATGACCGTCGCCGTCGGCTGCACCGGTGGCAAGCACCGCAGCGTGGCGATGACCGAGGAGATCGCCCGCCGCCTCCGGGACCGTGGCTACCTCGCCCGGGCCACCCACCGCGACCTCGGGCGCGAGTGATGTCCGACCGCGCCCAGTCCGCCGTGGCCCTCGGAGGCGGCCACGGCCTGCACACGTCCCTCCAGGCGCTGCGCCACCTCGTCGACGACCTGGTGGTCGACGACCTGTCCGCGATCGTGACCGTCGCCGACAACGGCGGGTCGTCAGGCCGGCTGCGCGGGGAGTTCGGGGTGCTACCGCCGGGTGACCTGCGGATGGCGCTGGCCGCCCTCTGCGGCGAGGACGCGTGGGGGGCCACCTGGGCCCGCGTGCTCCAGCACCGGTTCGCCGGTGAGGGGGAGATGCGCGGCCACGTCGTCGGCAACCTGCTGATCGTCAGCCTCTGGGAGCAGCTCGGCGACCACGTGCAGGCGCTGGACTGGGTGGGCCGGCTGCTCGGAGCCTCCGGACGGGTGCTGCCGATGGCGCTCACGCCGCTCGACATCGCCGCCGAGGTGCGCGGCCTGGACCCGGCCGACCCGTTGGCACTGACCACCGTCCGGGGGCAGGTCGAGGTGGCCACCACCGAGGGCGTGATCACCTCCGTGCGGCTGGAGCCGGAGCCGGTGGCCTGCCCCGAGGCGGTCGCGGCGATCCTGGCGGCCGACTGGGTGGTGCTCGGTCCCGGGTCGTGGTTCAGCTCGGTGATCCCGCACCTGGTCGTCCCCGAGCTCCGGGAGGCGCTCGTCCGGACCGACGCCCGGCTCGTCGTCGTGCTCAACCTCGCCGAGCAGGCGGGGGAGACGCACGGCCTCGGCCCGGAGGAGCACCTCGCCGTGCTCTCCGAGCACGCGCCGGACCTGAAGATCCACACGGTGCTCGCCGACCCCTGCACCGTGACGGACCTCGCCGGCCTGGAGCGGGCCGCGGCGTCGTACGGCGCCGCGCTGGTGGTCGAGCACGTCGCCATGGACGACGGGTCTCCCCGGCACGACGTGACGAGGCTCGCAGCGGCCTACGAGCGGATCATGGCCCGCGGCTGACGCGCCCGGCGCCGGCTCCGACGGGAGGTGTCGAGGGTGATTGACGCGCGTGTAAGGATTCCGGCATGGCGATGACGGCACAGGTGAAGGCGGAGCTGTCCAGCACCCAGATCACGAAGACCTGCTGTCGCAAGGCGGAGGTCGCGTCCATGCTGCGCTTCGCCGGCGGACTCCACATCGTGAGCGGCCGGATCGTGGTCGAGGCGGAGCTGGACACGGGCGCCGCGGCCCGGCGGGTGCGCAAGGACATCGCGGACGTCTACGGCCACCAGTCCGACGTGGTGATGGTGCAGGGCAACGGCATCCGCAAGGGGAGCCGCTACATCGTGCGCATCGTCAAGGACGGCGAGGCGCTGGCGCGGCAGACCGGCCTGCTCGACCAGCGCGGTCGCCCGGTCCGGGGGCTCCCGCCGGCGGTGGTCTCCGGCGGCGGCTGCGACGCGGTCGCCGCCTGGCGAGGGGCGTTCCTCGCGCACGGCTCGCTCACCGAGCCGGGCCGGTCCTCGGCGCTGGAGGTCACCTGTCCCGGCCCCGAGGCAGCGCTGGCGCTGGTGGGTGTGGCCCGCAGGCTCGGCATCCAGGCCAAGGCCCGCGAGGTGCGCGGCGTCGACCGCGTGGTGATCCGCGACGGCGACGCGATCGGCCAGCTGCTGACGCGGCTCGGCGCCCACGAGTCGCTGATGGCCTGGGAGGAGCGTCGGATGCGGCGCGAGGTCCGGGCGACGGCCAACCGGCTCGCGAACTTCGACGACGCCAACCTGCGCCGGTCCGCTCGGGCCGCCGTGGCGGCGGGCGCCCGGGTGGAGCGGGCGATGGAGATCCTCGGCGAGGAGGTCCCGGACCACCTCCGGCTGGCCGGCCACCTGCGCCTGGAGCACAAGCAGGCATCGCTGGAGGAGCTCGGCCAGCTGCACGACCCGGTGCTGACCAAGGACGCGATCGCGGGCCGGATCCGCCGGCTGCTGGCGATGGCCGACAAGCGCGCCGAGGAGCTCGGCATCCCCGACACCGAGGCCTCGCTGACCCCCGAGATGCTCGCCGACGAGGGCTGAGGATCCCCGTACGGCGGGTGTGACGCCGGTTACCGGCACGTACCCCGGGACGAGGACGCGCCTGCACCGGACGTAGCGATAGGGTCGACGACGCGGGTGCCACCGTGTCCGACGGGGCCCGCCCCCATGCTCATCGCAAGTGTCCGTCCGAGAAGCAGGAGCCAGCTGTGACTGTTCGCGTAGGTATCAACGGATTCGGCCGCATCGGCCGCAACTTCTTCCGCGCCGTGCGCGCGTCCGGCCTCGACATCGAGATCGTCGCGGTCAACGACCTGACCGACAACAAGTCCCTCGCCCCGCTGCTCAAGTTCGACTCCATCCTGGGTCGACTCGATGCTGACGTGACGGCCACGGCCGACGAGATCCGGGTCGGGGACCAGGTCATCAAGACCTTCGCGGAGCGCGACCCGGCCAACCTCAAGTGGGGCGACCTCGGTGTCGACGTCGTCGTGGAGTCCACCGGCTTCTTCACCGACGCGACCAAGGCGCGCGCCCACGTCGACGCGGGCGCCAAGAAGGTCATCATCTCCGCGCCGGCCTCCAACGAGGACATCACCGTCGTGATGGGTGTCAACCACACCGACTACGACGCCTCGCAGCACACCGTGATCTCCAACGCCTCGTGCACGACCAACTGCCTCGCTCCGATGGCGAAGGCGCTGAACGACGAGTTCGGCATCGTCAAGGGCCTGATGACGACGGTGCACGCCTACACCGCCGACCAGAACCTCCAGGACAACATCCACAAGGACCTGCGTCGCGCCCGCGCGGCCGCGATCAACGTGGTGCCGACCTCGACGGGCGCCGCCAAGGCGATCGGCCTCGTGCTCCCCGAGCTCAAGGGCAAGCTCGACGGCTACGCCCTGCGCGTCCCGGTGCCGACCGGCTCGGCCACCGACCTCACCTTCGAGGCCGGCCGCGAGACCTCGGTCGAGGAGGTCAACGCCGCCGTGGAGAAGGCCGCCGACGGCCGCTTCCTGAGGTACTCGACCGACCCGCTGGTGTCCTCCGACATCGTCACCGACCCGGCGTCCTGCATCTTCGACGCGCCGCTGACCAAGGTCATCGGCAACCAGGTCAAGGTCGTCGGCTGGTACGACAACGAGTGGGGCTACTCCAACCGCCTCGCGGACCTCATTTCCTACATCGGCGAGACCCTCTGACGCATGAGTGGCATCGACTCCCTGGGTGACCTGCGGGGGAAGCGGGTCCTGGTCCGCTCCGACCTCAACGTCCCCCTCGACGGCACGACCATCACCGACGACGGCCGGATCCGCGCCAGCGTCCCGACCATCCGCGCGCTGGCCGACGCCGGCGCGCGGGTGGTCGTGACCGCGCACCTCGGCCGGCCGAAGGGCGAGCCCGACCCGGCGTACTCGCTGGCCCCCGTGGCTGCCCGCCTCGGCGAGCTGCTCGGCACGGAGGTGGCCTTCGCGTCCGACACCGTCGGCGACAGCGCGAAGCAGACCGTGGAGGGGCTGCAGGACGGCCGGGTGGCGGTGCTGGAGAACGTCCGCTTCAACGCGGGGGAGACCAGCAAGGACGAGTCCGAGCGCGGTGCCTTCGCCGACCAGCTCGCCGCGCTCGCGGACGCCTTCGTCTCCGACGGGTTCGGGGTGGTGCACCGCAAGCAGGCGTCGGTGTACGACGTCGCGCAGCGGCTCCCGCACGCGATGGGTGGCCTCGTGTCGACCGAGATCGACGTGCTGCGCCGGCTCACCGAGGAGCCCGAGCGGCCCTACGTGGTCGTGCTGGGCGGGTCGAAGGTCTCCGACAAGCTGGGCGTCATCGACAACCTGCTCGGCAAGGCCGACAAGCTGCTGATCGGCGGCGGCATGGTCTTCACCTTCCTGAAGGCCCAGGGCCACGAGGTCGGCAAGAGCCTGCTCGAGGAGGACCAGCTCGACACCTGCCGGTCCTACCTCGACCGGGCCCGGGAGACCGGCGTCGAGATCCTGCTGCCGACCGACATCGTCGTGGACACCGAGTTCCCCTCGGGGGACCACGAGCCGCAGCCGCGCGTCGTACCCGCCTCGGAGATCCCCGCGGACTGCCTCGGGCTCGACATCGGCCCGGAGTCGGCGACCGCCTTCGCCGCGGCGCTGGCGGACGCACGGACGGTCTTCTGGAACGGTCCGATGGGCGTGTTCGAGGTCGCGGCGTTCGCCGACGGCACCCGCGCCGTGGCCGAGGCGCTGACCAAGGTCGACGGCCTCTCCGTCGTGGGCGGCGGTGACTCGGCCGCCGCGGTCCGCACCCTCGGCTTCGACGAGTCCGCCTTCGGCCACATCTCCACCGGTGGTGGCGCCAGCCTCGAGTACCTCGAGGGCAGGGAGCTCCCCGGCATCCAGGTCCTGGAGGACTGAGACCCATGGCGAAGACGACCCGCACCCCGCTGATGGCGGGGAACTGGAAGATGAACCTCAACCACCAGGAAGCGGTGGTGCTGGTCCAAAAGCTCGCCTGGACCCTGACCGACAAGAAGCACGACTACGGCCGGGTCGAGGTGGTCGTGGTGCCGCCGTTCACCGACCTGCGCTCGGTGCAGACGCTCGTCGACGGTGACCGCCTCTCGGTGAAGTACGCCGCCCAGGACGTCTCCACCCACGACTCCGGCGCCTACACCGGCGAGATCTCGGCGAGCATGCTCGCCAAGCTCGGGTGCAGCTACGTCGTCGTGGGCCACTCCGAGCGGCGCGAGTACCACGGCGAGACCGACGAGGTCGTCAACGCCAAGGCGCACAAGGCGCTCGCGGCGGGGATGACCCCGATCGTCTGCGTGGGTGAGGGCCTCGAGGTCCGCCAGGCCGGCGAGCACGTGCCCCACACCGTGGGCCAGGTCGACGGTTCGCTCGCGGGCTTCAGCGCCGAGCAGGTCGCGGACCTGGTCGTCGCCTACGAGCCGGTGTGGGCGATCGGCACCGGCGAGGTCGCCACGCCGGACGACGCCCAGGAGGTCTGCGCCGCGATCCGCGGGCGGATCCGCGAGGTGCACGGCGACGCCGCGGCCGACGGTGTGCGGGTCCTGTACGGCGGCTCGGTGAAGGCGGCCAACGTCGCCGGCATCATGGCCAAGGAGGACGTCGACGGCTGCCTGGTCGGGGGCGCGAGCCTCCAGGTGGACGAGTTCGGCGGCATCTGCCGTTTCTACGACATGCCGGTCCTCTGACCGGCGCCGCGTGACGTAGGCTTTACGACTGTGACTCTCCTCTTCACCGTGTTGCTCATCGCGTCGAGCTGCCTGATGATCCTGCTGGTCCTGCTCCACAAGGGGCGCGGCGGCGGTCTCTCGGACATGTTCGGCGGCGGCGTCTCCAGCTCGCTCGGCGGTTCGTCGGTCGCCGAGCGCAACCTCGACCGCCTGACGGTCGGGATCGGCGCCATCTGGTTCGCGTGCGTGATTGCCCTGGGCCTGCTCCTGGCCTACCAGAACTGAGAAAGGGAACCTTCCGTGGCTGGTGGAGGAAACGCTATTCGCGGTAGCCGGGTGGGGGCCGGCCCGATGGGTGAGGCCGAGCGGGGCGATGCTGCGCCGCGCCAGGCGGTCACCTACTTCTGTTCGCACGAGCACCGCTCGGTCGTGACCTTCTCGGTCGAGGCCCAGGTGCCGGACTCCTGGGACTGCCCGAAGTGCGGGCTCCCGGCGGGCCGGGACGCCGAGAACGCGCCGCCGGCGCCGAAGATCGAGCCCTACAAGACGCACCTGGCCTACGTGAAGGAACGGCGCTCCGACCAGGAGGCGGCCGACATCCTCGACGAGGCGATCCAGCTCCTCCGCTCGCGGCGCAAGTCCGGCGACATCATCTTCTGACCGCCCACCTCTGGCCGCCCCCTCTGTTTGCTGGGCGCGGTCAGAGGAACGGGCGGAGCGCGTCGAGCCCAACGGTCGGCACCGTCACGGCGATGCCCTCACCGATCGCGTGGACTCGCCACTGCGCGCCGTCGCGGACGAGCTTGGCCAGGGCGAGGCCCGTCGTGGGCACGCCGGCGGTGAGCGTGTAGCGGGCGAGCTCGACGTCGTGGTCGTCGACCAGCCGGCAGTAGGCGTTGTTGATCCACTCGAGGGTGTGGCCCTGGTAGCTGCTCACCAGGAGGACGATCGTGTCGACCTTCTCGTAGACCCGGCCCAGGTCCACGGTGAGCACCTCGTCGTCACCCTGCCCTCGTCCGGTGAGATTGTCCCCGAGGTGCTCCACCGAGCCGTCGCGGGTCCGCAGGTTGTTGTAGAACGCCAGGTCGAAGAGCTGGCCGCCGGCGAACTGCACGGCGGAGGCGTCCAGGTCGATGTCGGGGGCCCCGGTGCCGATGAAGCCGGCGGTCGGCGCCTTGTCCCAGCCCAGGCCCAGCTGCAGCCGGGTGATCGGCTGGCCGTCCTCGCTGGCCAGCAGCAGGTCCTGGCCCTTCGTCAGCTCGATCATGGTCGTTCCTTCCGGCTAGAGGGCAGAGGCGGAGGCCCGGTCGAGGAACCAGATCGTCTCCTCGAGCCCCGCGACGCCCGCCGCCGGGATCTCGTGGGGATCCGCGCCGCCGACCGCGCGGGACACCGCAGCGGCCTTGGCGTCTCCGCTGACCAGGAACCACACCGAGCGGGCACGGTTCAGGGCGTCGAAGGTCAGGCTCACCCGCTCCGGCGGCGGCTTGGGGGAATCGGTGACCCCGACCGCGATCCGGTCGTGGACGTCGAGGGCGGGACTCCCGGGGAACAGCGAGGCCACGTGGCCGTCGGGCCCGACCCCCAGCATCAGGATCTCGAAGTCGCTGCTGCCGTGCTCGCGCAGGGCGGCGGAGTACGCCGCAGCGGCCGCGTCGACGTCGGCCGCGTCACCCGTGGCCGGCATCTCGTGGACGTTGGCCGGGTCGGCACCGACGGCGTCCAGGAACGCCGCCCGGGCCTGTGCCGCGTTGCGCTCGGGGTCGTCGGCGGCGACGAAGCGCTCGTCACCCCACCAGACCACGACCCGGGACCAGTCCACCTCGGCGTCCGCGGAGCGCCGAGCGACCTCGCGGTGCACCGCGTCGGCGATGGTGCCACCCGTGAGGCCGATCTGCGGGATACGTCCCGCCGCCTGCGCGTCGGCGAGCCGGCTGAGCAGCTCACCGGCCACGGATGCCGCCAGGGCCGCCGCGTCCTCGTGGACCTCGATCCGCGGACTGGTCACGAGCCCACCTTCATCTTCGAGAGCCGGCGGGCGGTGGCGGCGTACACGTCGTCCTCGTCCAGCCGGCGCAGCTCCTCGCCGAGCAGCTCGGGCAGGTCGCGCCGCTTGAGCGCGATCGGCCGGTCCGGGCGGCCGGGGGAGGTGAACGTCGCCAGCCTGCCGTCGGGCCGGGCGATGCGGATCGGCCCCTCCTTCGTCTCGAGGACGACCTCGGTGATGCCGGGGCCCTCGGAGCTGGAGCGGGCCACCGACACCTTGAGCCGATCGGCCAGCCAGGCGGCCAGCAGGTCTGCGCTGGGGCTGACTCGCTCGGCGCTGATGGCCGCACCGGTCACCTTGAGGGGGTGCTGGTCCAGCGCCGCGGCGAGCAGCGCCCGCCACGGGGTGAGGCGGGTCCACGCCAGGTCGGTGTTGCCCTTGGCGTAGGCCGAGCACTGCTGGTGGATGGCGCGCGACCGTCCCCGCTGGGCGGCAGCCGCGTCCGTGATGCGCCGCTGGGCCAGGGCACCGAGCGGATCGGCGGCCGGGTCCTGGGGCGGGTCGCACGGCCACCAGATGGCCACGGGGGAGTCGGGCAGCAGCAGCGGCAGCACCACCGACTCGGGGTGCTTGACCACCTCGCCCTTGAGCCGGATCAGGGCCGTCTCGCCGGTCCAGCCGGCCCCGGTGCCGACCTGGGCGTTGACCTGCCCGGCTCCGCGCGCGTCGCCGATGATGACCCCCAGCACCCGGGCCGGGTGCTCGTGGGAGGCGGCGCGGGCGGCCAGCATGGCCTGCTCGGCCTCGTCTTCGTCGACGACGATGATCAGTGTCATCACCATGCCCATCGCCGGGCTGCCCGCTCTGGTGCGGGCGCGGACGAACTCGGCGGCGATCGCGGCCGAGTTGGTGTCGGTGAGCTCGATCATCTCGGGGTCCCCTCGAAAGTGTGGGTCGGAGGAGCGAAGCGGGGAGACGCGCAGTTTCGTGGGGTGAGGTCATGTCTAGGGTCGCCTCCAGACTCGTCCGTCACGGGCCAGCATCTTGTCCGCCGACTCCGGTCCCCATCCGCCGGAGGCGTAGGGCTCCGGCTTCCCCTTCCTGCCCCAGTGCTCGAGGATCGGGTCCAGGATCTTCCAGGACAGCTCGACCTCCTCGTGGCGGGGGAAGAGAGGCGGGTCGCCGAGCAGCACGTCGAGGATCAGCCGCTCGTAGGCCTCCGGGCTGGACTCGGTGAACGAGCCGCCGTAGACGAAGTCCATGTTGACGTCGCGGATCTCCATCGCGGTGCCCGGCACCTTGGAGCCGAACCGGATCGTCATGCCCTCGTCGGGCTGCACCCGGATCACCAGTGCGTTCTGGGTCAGCTCCTCGGTCGCCGTGGCGCTGAACGGCAGATGCGGCGCTCGCTTGAAGACGATCGCCACCTCCGTCACCCGGCGCCCGAGGCGCTTGCCGGTGCGCAGGTAGAACGGCACGCCGGCCCAGCGGCGGGTGTCGACGTTGAGGGTGACGGCGGCGTACGTCTCGGTGGTGGAGGTCTTCTTGATGCCCTCCTCCTCGAGGAAGCCGTTGACCTTCTCGCCCCCGGCCCAGCCGGGTGCGTACTGCCCGCGGGCGGTCGTGAGGTCGAGCCGGCGGGGGAGCACGACGCTGGAGAGGACCTTCTGCTTCTCGATGCGCAGGCTCTCGGCGTCGAACGACGTGGGCTCCTCCATCGCGACCAGGCACATCAGCTGGAGGAGGTGGTTCTGGATCACGTCCCGCGCGGCGCCGATGCCGTCGTAGTAGCCGGCCCGGCCGCCGATGCCGATGTCCTCGGCCATCGTGATCTGCACGTGGTCGACGTAGTTGGAGTTCCAGATCGGCTCGAACAGCTCGTTGGCGAAGCGCATCGCCAGGATGTTCTGGACCGTCTCCTTGCCGAGGTAGTGGTCGATCCTGAAGATCGAGCCCGACGGGAAGACCCCTGCGAGGATGTTGTTGAGCTCGCGGGCGGACTCGAGGTCGTGGCCGAACGGCTTCTCCACCACCACGCGCCGCCACGAGCCGTCCTTCTGCTCGGTCAGGCCGTGCTCCTGGAGCTGCCCGACCACGTTGCCGAAGAAGCCGGGCGGGATCGCGAGGTAGAAGGCATGGTTGCCGCCGGTGCCGCGCTCCTGGTCGAGCTCCTCGATGGTGCGCCGCAGCCGCTCGAACGCGGCGTCGTCGTCGAAGTCGCCCGGCACGAACCGGAAGCCCTCAGCCAGCTGCTGCCAGACCTCCTCGCGGAACTCGGTGCGGGCGTGCGCCTTCACCGAGTCGTGCACGATCTGGGCGAAGTCCTGGTCCGCCCAGTCGCGGCGTGCGAAGCCGACCAGGCTGAAGCCCGGCGGGAGCAGCCCGCGGTTGGCGAGGTCGTAGATCGCCGGCATCACCTTCTTGCGCGAGAGGTCGCCAGTGACCCCGAAGAGCACCATCCCGCAGGGACCGGCGATGCGGGGCAGCCGGCGGTCCTCGGGGTCGCGCAGCGGGTTGGTCCAGGTCACGCGAGCACCTCTCGTACGACGTCGAGGTCGGCCGGCGAGCTGACGTGCAGCCGCAGCACGGGGCGACCCTTGCGGGCGAGCACCTGTCCGTCCCCGACCGCCTGCGCGGTCAGGAACTCCTGGAAGGTGAAGGGGCGGTCCGGCACGGCCAGGTCGGCCTCCGGCTGACCGGTGACCTGGAGGTAGACCCCCGTGTCGGGGCCGCCCTTGTGGTACTGCCCGGTGGAGTGCAGGAATCGCGGGCCCCAGCCGAAGGTCACCGGCCGGGCGGTCCGCACCGCGAGCCGGTCGCGGACCGAGGCGAGCGACGCGTCGCGGTGGCGGTCGAGGTAGGCCTGGACCGAGACGTACCCGTGCTCCCGGTCGAGCGCGTCGAGCAGCGCGGCCACCGCGGCGGTCACCGTGGTCGTGCCGGCCGGCAGCCAGCCCTCCGAGGCGTAGACCGTCACCGGCCCGTCGACGAAGACGGGCGTGGGGGTCGAGCCGCCGCCGTCGAGCATCTCCCGGGCCGCGGCCTTGGCGCTCTCCACGTCGGGCTGGTCGAAGGGGTTGATGCCGATGACCCGCCCGGCGACAGCCGTGGCGTACTCCCACAGCAGCATCTGGGCGCCGAGGGGGGCGTCGACCGAGACGCCCCAGCCGGACGCCGGCCGGACCGAGTCGAAGACGCTGCTGCTGGACCCCCCGTCCGCCCCGAAGGTGGCCAGCACCTCGTCGGGCGTGCTGGGGGAGAAGTTGGGGGAGTCGAGGGCGTCGACCACGACCGGCAGGATGCCCTTGCCGTCCTTGCCGGTGGACTCGGCGATCAGCTGCTCGGCCCAGTCCCCGAAGCCGTCGAACGGCGCGCCGGCGTTCGCCAGCACCAGCTTGTCGACGCCGGCCCGGTTGGCGGCGCCGAGCAGGGCGCCGAGCCGGAGACCGGGGTTGTCGACCGTGTCCGCCTCGAGGGCGGGCCGGATGGACTCGGCCTCGTCGAGCAGGGTGGCGATGTTGGCGCCCGCCAGTCCGCTCGGCACCAGGCCGAACGCGGTGAGCGCGGAGTAGCGCCCACCCACCTGCGGGTCAGCCAGGAAGACGCGGTAGCCGGCCTCGCGTGCGGACTGCTCCAGCGGGGAGCCGGGGTCGGTCACGACCACGATCCGCTGCGCCGGGTCGATGCCCGCGTCGGTGAAGGCCTTCTCGAAGGCCCGGCGCTGGCTGTCGGTCTCGACGGTGCCGCCCGACTTCGACGACACCACCACGACCGTCTCGGCCAGCCGGTCCTCCAGGGAGGTGCGGACGAAGTCGGGGTCCGAGGAGTCGAGGACGTCGAGCTCCACGCCGTCGGCGCGACAGATGACCTCGGGAGCCAGGGACGAGCCGCCCATGCCGCAGAGCACGACCCTCGTCAGGCCCTGTTCCTGCAGCTCGACCTCCAGCTCGGCGATGTCGCTGACCAGGGTGCGTGAGGACTCCGACAGCGACACCCACGAGAGCCGCTTCGAGGACTCCTCCTCGGCGGCCGGGCCCCACAGGCCGGCATCGCGGGCCGCGATGCGGCTGGCGACCCGGTCGGTCACCAGCTGCTCGACGGTGCCGGCGAAGGCAGCCTCGTCGGGGTAGCCGAAGAACAGCTCGAACGCCGCTCCGGTCCCCTCGCCGTTCACGGTGTTCCAAGCTGTTCGGCTCATGCCTGGCCCTGTCCTGCCTTCTCCATCTGCCCCGACACGGTCTCGACGAGCTCGGTCCACGACTTCTTGAACTTGTCGACGCCCTCGTGCTCGAGGACCAGCAGGACGTCCTCGAAGTCGATGCCGACCCCGGCCAGCCCGTCGAAGACCTGCTGTGCCTCGCCGGCCTTCCCGGTGACCGTGTCACCGTGGAGGTCGCCGTGGTCCGCGAAGGCCTCCATCGTCTTCTCGGGCATCGTGTTGACGGTGCCGTCGACGACCAGCTCGGTGACGTAGAGGGTGTCGGAGTAGGCCTCGTTCTTGACACCCGTCGACGCCCACAGCGGCCGTTGCGGGTTGGCGCCGGCGTTCGCCAGCACCTTCCAGCGGTCGGAGGCGACGACCTCTTCGTACGCCGCGTAGGCCAGACGGGCGTTCGCGACCGCGGCCTTGCCCTCGAGCGCCTTGGCCTCGTCGGTGCCGATCGCCTCGAGGCGCTTGTCGACCTCGGTGTCGACCCGCGAGACGAAGAACGACGCGACGGAGTGGATGCGACCGAGGTCGAGGCCGGCGTCACGCGCCTGCTCGAGCCCGCTCAGGTAGGCGTCCATCACCTCGCGGTAGCGCTGCAGGCCGAAGATCAGCGTGACGTTGACGCTGATGCCCTCGGCGACCGCGGCGGTGATGGCCGGCAGCCCCTCCTTGGTGGCGGGGATCTTGATCAGGACGTTTGGCCGGTCGACGGCGCTCCACAGGGCGCGGGCCGAGGCCATGGTGCCCTCGGTGTCGTTGGCCAGGTCGGGCTCCACCTCGATGGACACCCGGCCGTCGGCCGGGGTCTCCGCGAAGACCGGCGCCATGATGTCGCAGGCGTTGCGGACGTCGTCGGTGGTGAGCTCGAAGACGACCCGGTCGACCGGCTCGCCCTTCGCCACGAGGCGTCGCACCTGGTCGTCGTAGCGCTCCCCGTCGGCGATCGCGCCGGCGAAGATCGTCGGGTTGGTGGTCACGCCGACGACGGACTTCTCCTTGACGAGGTCGGCGAGGTTGCCGGTCTCGATCCGCTCCCGCGAGAGGTCGTCGAGCCAGATCGACACCCCCGCGTCGGCGAGAGCCTTCAGACGGTCACTCATGATGTCCTCCCGGAGATCGATGGTCGTTGGTGGTCAGGTACCCGTGTCGGGGGTGTGGCACGCCGCGCCGGTCAGCCGCTGATGCGCAGGCTGTCGCGCGCCGCGTCGGCGACGGCCTCGGCGGTGATGCCGTACTCCTGGTAGATGCGGGCGAAGTCGGCGGACGCGCCGTACGTCTCGATGGAGACCGTCCGGCCGTGGTCACCGACGATCTCGCGCCAGCCCTGGGCGACGCCGGCCTCGACGGAGACGCGGGCCTTCACGATCGGCGGGATCACGGTGTCGCGGTAGGCCTGCTCCTGCTCGTCGAACCACTCGCGGCACGGCATCGACACCACGCGGGCGCGGATGCCGTCGGCGGCGAGCAGGTCGCGGGCCGCCACGGCGAGCTGGACCTCGGACCCGGTGCCGATGAGCACGACGTCGGGCTCACCGCCCTCGACGTCGAGGAGCACGTAGCCACCGCGGTGCACGTTGGAGGTGTCGCTCCAGTGCTGGCCGTCGGCGTCCACGCCGCGCGGGAAGACCGGCACGTTCTGGCGGGTGAGCGCGAGACCGGCGGGGCGGTCCGTGCGCTCGAGCACCGCGTGCCAGGCGGCTGCGACCTCGTTGGCGTCGGCGGGGCGGACCACGTCGAGGCCGGGGATCGCGCGCAGGGCGGCGAGGTGCTCGATCGGCTGGTGGGTGGGACCGTCCTCGCCGAGGCCGATGGAGTCGTGGGTCCACACGTAGGTGACCGGGAGGCCCATCAGCGCGGCCAGCCGGACCGAGCCGCGCATGTAGTCGGAGAACGTGAGGAACGTGCCGCCGAAGACGCGGGTGCCGCCGTGCAGCGTGATGCCGTTCATGATCGCGCCCATGGCGTGCTCACGGATGCCGAAGTGCAGCACCCGGCCGGCGTACGGGTCGCCCTGCCACTCGCCGGTGGACCGGCTCTTGGGGATGAACGACTTCGCGCCCTCGATGGTGGTGTTGTTGGACTCCGCGAGGTCGGCCGAGCCGCCCCACAGCTCGGGCATGATCTCGGCGATCGCGTTGATCACGGCACCGGACGCCTTGCGCGTGGCCATGCCCTTCTCGTCGGCCGGGAAGGACGGCAGCACCTTCTCCAGGCCCTCGGGCAGGGCGCGGGTCTGGAGCCGCTCCCACAGCTCGAGGTCGGCGGCCTTCTTGCCGGTCCAGCGCTCGAAGCCGCGGTCCCACTCGGACTGCCACTGCTTGCCGCGCTCGACGAGCGAGCGGGTGTGGGCCAGCACGTCGTCGGGGACGTCGAAGTGGCGGTCGGGGTCGAGACCCATGACCTTCTTGGTCGCTGCGACCTCGTCCTCGCCCAGGGCCGAGCCGTGCGCCTTGCCGGTGCCCTGGGCGTGCGGTGCAGGCCAGGCGATCAGAGTGCGGAGCACGATGAAGCTGGGGCGGTCCTTGACCTCCTCGGCGGCCTGGATCGCGGCGTACAGGGCCGGGACGTCCTCGGTGTAGCCGGTGCCGTCGTGGGTCCAGTCCACGGTCTGGACGTGCCACCCGTAGGCCTCGTAGCGCTTGGCGACGTCCTCGGTGAAGGCGACGTCGGTGTCGCCCTCGATCGAGATCCGGTTGGCGTCGTAGATCAGCGTGAGGTTGCCGAGCTCCTGGGTGCCGGCGATGGAGGAGGCCTCGCCGCTCACACCCTCCTCGAGGTCACCGTCGCTGCAGATCGCGTAGATGTGGTGGTCGAACGGCGACGCGCCCTCGGCGGCGTCGGGGTCGAGCAGGCCGCGCTCGCGACGGGCGGCCATGGCCATGCCGATCGCGTTGGCCACGCCCTGGCCGAGCGGGCCGGTCGTGGTCTCCACCCCGGCGGTGTGGCCGAACTCCGGGTGGCCGGGGGTCTTGCTGCCCCAGGTGCGCAGCGACTTGATGTCATCGAGCTCGAGGCCCCAGCCGCCGAGGAAGAGCTGCAGGTAGAGCGTGATCGAGCTGTGGCCCGCGGAGAGCACGAACCGGTCGCGACCGGGCCAGTTGGGGTCGGCCGGGTTGTGCCGCATGACCTTCTGGAAGAGCAGGTACGCCGCCGGAGCGAGGCTCATCGCGGTGCCGGGGTGACCGTTGCCGACCTTCTGGACCGCATCCATGGCCAGGGCCCGGATGGTGTCCACCGCCTTCTCGTCGACGTCGTTCCACTCCAGCTCAGCGGCTCTGCTCACGGGGTTCCTCTCGGTCACAACACCTGCGGGCTCTCGAACGGGGCCAACGTCACAGGCGTGGGGGCTCAGGCAAGGCCGAGCCTACTCACCTGACGCGATACGATCGAACCCAGCAAGCACCCGCTGATGGTGACCCGTCCCTCCCGAGGATCCCTGTGACGTACGTCGGCCAGTCGACCTCTGCTGCCCCTGCGCAGGAGACGGCGCCGGCAACGGCTCGCGACGTCGTCGCCGCCTACGTCGGGCTCACCAAGCCACGCGTGATCGAGCTGCTGCTCCTGACCACCGTGCCGGTCATGTTCTTCGCCGCCCGCGGGATCCCGCCGCTGGGCCTGGTGGTCGCCACGGTCGTCGGCGGCACCTTCTCGGCCGGTTCGGCGTCGGTCTTCAACTGCGTCTACGACCGTGACATCGACGAGCAGATGCGGCGAACCCGTCGCCGGGCGCTGCCGCGGCACATCGTGTCGGCCCGGTCCGCGCTCGTGTTCGGCGCGGTCCTCGGGGTGCTCTCGACGGTGATCCTGGCGCTGTGGGTCAACCCGCTGTCGGCCACGCTGTCGGTGCTCGCGAACGCCTTCTACGTCTTCGGGTACACGATGTGGCTCAAGCGGCGCACCACCCAGAACATCGTCTGGGGCGGCCTGGCCGGCTGCTTCCCGGCCCTCATCGGCTGGACCGCGGTCACCGGCGAGCTGTGGGTGCCGGTCGTGCTCTTCGCCGTGGTGTTCTTCTGGACGCCGCCCCACACCTGGGCGCTGGCGCTGCGCTACCGCGAGGACTACGCCAACGTCGACGTCCCGATGCTGCCGGTCGTCGCCCCTGCCCACGAGGTGGGCCGCCAGGTCGTCGTCTACAGCTGGGTCATGGTCGCCACCTCACTGCTCCTCTGGCCGGTCGCGGGCACCGGTGTGTTCTACCCGGTCGCGGCGGCCGTGCTCGGCGCGATCTTCCTGCTGGAGGCCCACCGGATGTGGGGCCGCACCAAGGGCACCGAGGACCTGAGCCGGATCCAGCCGATGCGGCTGTTCCACTCCTCGAACCTCTACCTCTCGCTGCTGTTCGTCGCGGTCGCGCTCGACCCGCTCATCAGCCGCTGATCCGACCGCCGGACCGACCTGTGGGCGGGCTCCGGAAAAAAGTTCGGGTCCGGGCGCAACCTATTGCGTGCCCATCGCGTCTGAAGGGGTGACGACGGTCGATCCTGTCCACGGGGGTGCAGGCGGCCGTCGTCGCCATTTCCTCCCGCGCCGCGTTCGGTGGCTGAGTCACCGCCCGCCCGAACGGCCCGCGCAGGCGCAGCCCAGGTCAGGCGGGCTCGCGCACCTGGATCAGCACCCAGGTGACGCCGGCGGAGATCAGCGCGGCGCCGAGCATGTGGAAGCCGACGAGCACGATCGGGAGATCGGTGAAGTACTGCACGAACCCGATCGCCCCCTGGCCGACCTCGAGGGCCAGCAGCACGACGACGGCACGTCGCGCCATCGCCGACCCTCCGGTGGCCAGGAGTGCGAAGAGCAGGCCGGCGGTGAGCCCGACGAAGAGGAACACCACGTCGGCGTGCAGCTGGCTGAGCTGGAGCGGGTCGAGCCCGTTGCGGGGCGCGTTCGCGTCGCCGGCGTGCGGCCCTGAGCCAGTCACCACCGTGCCGACGTAGAGCACCACCCAGGCTGCCGCGAACGTCGCCCAGGCGAGACCGGTCACCGGACCGCGCGCCACGGTCGGCGGTGCCGGGTGGTCGAGGCGCTGCAGGAACAGCACCGAGACGCCGATGATCGCCAGCGAGCAGAGCAGGTGGAAGGAGACGATCCACGGGTTCAGGTCGGTCAGCACGGTGATGCCGCCGATGACGGCCTGGGCCGGGATGCCGAGGGCGAGCACCAGCGCGAGCCGGCGCAGGTCGCGGCGGCCGCTCTGCCAGGCCGCGACGAAGGTCGCCACCGCGATCGCCACGAGGACGAAGGTCAGCGTGCGGTTGCCGAACTCGATCGCCGCGTGGATGTCGTACGCACCGTGCGGGGTGAAGGACGAGCCGTTGCAGCGGGCCAGGTCGGGCAGCCCAGGCCGGAGCCGGTGAGCCGCACCGCGCCGCCGGTCACGACCAGCACGCAGTTGGCGACCAGGGTCGCCCAGCCCAGCGGGCGCAGCCAGCGGTCGGTGCGCGAGAGGGCTCGCGGCATCGTGTCGGTCATTCCCACGTGAAGGTCCTCGAAGTCATGAAGGTGCCGGCGACGGCCCACACCAGCAGCACGGCCAGGTCGAGCCAGCTGGTGCGTCCGTCGATGAAGGCCTGGCGCATCGCGTCGCCGAGCGCGCCGGAGGGCAGCCACTGGACCACCGAGCCGAACGCGCCGTACGACGAGGGCGGCAGCACGACCGCACCGCCGGCCAGGAGCAGCAGGTAGACCAGGTTGGCCGCGGCCAGGGTCGCCTCGGCGCGGAGCACGCCCGCGACGAGCAGGCCGAGCGAGGCGAAGGCGGCGGTGCCGAGCAGGAACGCCAGCACGGCGCCCAGGGGGTCGACGTCCGGGTCCCAGCCGAGGGCCAGCGCCACGATCGAGATCACCACGAACTGGAGCACTTCGACCAGCAGCAGGGCGCCCACCTTGCCGGCGAGGAGGCCGGCGCGAGGCAGCGGCGAGGAGCCCAGCCGCTTGATGACGCCGTAGCGCCGCTCGAAGCCCGTCATGATCGCCAGCGAGGTGAACGCCGTGGACATCACCGCCAGCGCCAGCACACCGGGCGTGAAGACGTCCACCGCCGGGTGCGCGAAGGTCTTCCCCATCCGGTGCGCACCCTCGACCCCGCCGATCAGCACGATGACCGGGATGACCACGGCGAGGAGGAGCTGCTCGCCGTTGCGCAGCATCAGCCGCGCCTCCATCGCCGCCTGGGCGGCCACCATCCGGTGGAACGGCGCGGCGCCGGGCCTGGGCGCGAAGGTCCCCCGCTGGTCGAGGCTCACGGCGTCAGCTCCCGTCCGGTCAGCTCGAGGAAGACGTCCTCGAGGTTGCGCTGGCCCAGGCTCAGCGACTCGGGGAGGACGCCGTTGGCGTCGCACCATCCCGAGATCTTGGCCAGCGTCGAGGCGTCCGCGGGGCCGCTGAGCACGAGGCTCAGCTCGTCGAGCTGGGTCACCTCGGTCTCGCTGCCGAGGGTGCTGCGCAGCGAGTCCGGCGTGCCCGGCGGGAAGGGCCGGGTCACGACCAGGCGGATGGTCGCGGTGCGGGCGTCGCTGCCGCCGCGGGTCAGCTCCAGCGGTGTGCCGGACGCGATGAGGCGGCCGTGGTCGATGATGTGGATGCGATCGGCGAGCCGCTCCGCCTCGTCCATGTAGTGCGTGGTCAGCACGACGGTGACGCCGTCGTGGCGCAGCTCCTCCAGCAGCTCCCACGTCGCCCGGCGGGCCTGCGGGTCCATGCCTGCGGTCGGCTCGTCGACGAAGACGATCTCAGGGCGGCCGACCACGGCCATCGCGAGCCCGAGGCGCTGCTGCTGGCCACCGGAGAGGCGCCGGTACGGCGTCCTCCCGCAGTCGCCGAGGCCCAGTCGCTCGGCCAGCGCGTCGGTGTCCAGGGGGTGGGCGTGCAGGCGGGCGACGTGCCGCAGCATCTCCATCGCGCGGACGCCGCTCCAGGCGCCGCCTCCCTGCAGCATCACGCCGATGCGGGGTATGAGGTCGCTGCGGTCGCGGACCGGGTCGAGGCCGAGCACGCGCACGGTGCCCTGCTGCGGGGCGCGGTAGCCCTCGCAGGTCTCCAGCGTGGTGGTCTTGCCGGCGCCGTTGGGGCCGAGGACCGCGGTGATGGTCTGCCGCTCGACGGTCAGCGAGAGCGCGTCGACCGCGACCTTGTCGCCGTACCTCATGACCAGGCCGTCGACAGCGACGGCCGGCTCGGTGGGGACGGGCTTCGACACGCGGTCAGTCTAGGGAGCGGCCGGGGACCGTCCCGGCCGTGGGCCGTGGGCGCGACCCGGGTCGTGTGGCCTGGGTCTCAGCAGGGGCCGGGCCGCTCAGATCTCGACCGTGTCCGGGGTGGTCGCGTCGTCGCCACGGGGGAGTCGCCCGAAGGCAGCCGGCGGCTCCCGCCACAGTGCCTGGCCCGTGCCCGACGCGGCGTCCCGGATCGCCCGCCACACCCGCTCGGGGGTGCAGGGCAGGTCGACGTGCCGGACCCCGAGGTGGCTCAGCGCGTCGACGACGGCGTTCTGCACGGCTGGGGTCGACCCGATCGTGGCGGACTCGCCGATGCCCTTGGCGCCCAGCGGGTTGAGCGGGGTCGGCGTCTCGGTGTTGGAGACCTCGAGGTTGATGGTGTCGGCGGTCGTCGGCATGGCGTAGTCGGCGAAGGTCGAGGTCAGCGGGCGTGCCGGCCTCGTCGTAGACGAAACTGCTCCCACAGCGCTTGCGAGATGCCCTGCACGGCGCCTCCGTGCTGCTGCCCGGCGACCACGAGCGGGTTGAGCACCCGACCGCAGTCGTCGACGGCCACGTGGCGAGCGGCGTGACCAGCCCGGTGTCGGTGTCGACCTCGACGATCGACACGTGGGCGCCGAAGGGGAACGTCGCGCCGTCCTGGGTGAAGTCGGTGTCCGACCCGAGCCCGCCGTCGTGCTCGTGCGCCCAGGCAGCGAGCTCCCGCCAGCCGACCCCGGTGCCGGAGACGCCGCGCACCGAGAAGGTCCCGTCATCCAGGACGATGTCGGCCGGGTCGGCCTCGAGCATGCGGGAGGCGACATCGAGCGCCTTGACCCGCACCTCGTCGGCCCCTGGCCGACCGCGTTCCCGCCCATCTGCAGGGAACGCGAACCGCCGGTGCCGCCGCCCGAGCGGACCAGGGCGGTGTCGGACTGCACGTAGGTGATGTCCTCCATGGGGATCCCAGCCGGTCGGCCACGATCATCGAGAACGACGTCGCGTGGCCCTGCCGTGCCCGGAGGTTGCCGGCCATCGCGGTGGCCGTGCCGTCGGCGTGGACGTGCAGGGACCCGAACTCCGAGCCTCCGAAACCGGTGATCTCCACGTAGACCGCGAGCCGATGCCGAGCTGCTTGACGTCGCCGGCATCGCGGCGGCGCTGCTGCTCGGCGCGGGCGGCGTCGACGTCAGCGATCCGCAGGGCCTCGCGCAGGGGCAGGTCGAAGTCGGCCACGTCGTAGGTGACGCCCGTGCGCGTGACGAAGGGGAACGCGTCGGGGCGATCAGGTTGCGGCGCCGGATCTCTTCGGGCGCCAGGTCGAGCTCGTCGGCCGCGAGGTCGATCAGCCGTTCCAGCAGCGCGGCCGCCTCGGACGCCCGGCGCCGCGGAAGGCGCCCACGGGCGGTGTTGGTCAGCGCTGCGATGGCGTCGTAGCGGATCTCGGGCACGTCGTAGGGGCCCTGGATCATCATGTACGTCGGGCCGAGCGCGAGGGCACCCCCGAAGCCGGCGTAGGCGCCGCAGTCGCCCACGACCCGGACCCGGAGCCCGACCATGCGGCCCTCGGCGGTCAGCCCGAGCTCGGCGTACTGCACCTGGCCGCGCCCGTGCATCGAGAGCATCGCCTCGCTGCGGGTCTCGGTCCACTTGACCGGGCGCCCCAGCTGTCGCGCTGCGGCGACGACCGCGGCGTGGTCGGGGATGATGCCGGCCTTGCCGCCGAAGGCCCCGCCGACGTGTGGGGCGATGACCCGCACCCGGTCCTGCTCCAGCCCCGTGAAGCGGGCGATGAGGTTGCGGGCCATGTGGGGCTGCTGGGTGGCGACCCAGACGGTCAGGCCGTCCTGCCGGGGCTCCACGAGGATGGCGTGGCCCTCGATGGGAGCGGTGGCGATGCGCTGGTTCTCCAGACGCAGCCGGACGACGTGGTCGGCGCCGGCGAGCGGGTCGGTCCGGTCCCCGTCCGCCCGGCTGGCGGCGACATTGCTGCCGATCTCCTCGAACTGCAGCGGGGCGCCGTCGGCGAGCGCGGCCTCCATGTCCGCGACGACGGGCAGCTCGTCGTAGTCCACGTCGACCAGCTCCGCCGCGTCGACCGCCTGCGCTCGGGTCTCGGCGACGACCATCGCCACTGGGTCCCCGACGAAGCGGACGCGGTCGACGGCCAGCGCCCGTCGGAGGGCGGCCGGGTTGACCTCCGCGAAGGCGGGCACCGGCCGGTCGCCGATGGCCTCACGCAGCGAGGCGCCGGTGTGGACGGCGAGCACGCCCGGGGCACGTCCGGCCTCGGCCGTGTCGACGGCCGTGATCCGGGCGTGGGCGAACGGGCTGCGAACGAACACAGCGTGGGCCGTGCCGTCGATGCGCTGGTTGTCGACGAAGGTGCCGAGCCCCCGGACGAGGTCGGGGTCCTCGACCCGCGGCACGATGTTCCCCAGCAGCGATCCCGGCATCGTCGTCTCCCTCTCGTGCTCCACAGGGTCCGCGACGAGACTAGCCCCGAGCACCGATCACCTGCGTCGCGCGAGCAGCGCGGCGAGCACGTCGGGCTCGTCGCTGATGATGCCGCTGACGCCGAGGCCGAGCGCCGCGTCCAGCGCGGCGAGGTCGTTGACCGGCCAGCTCATGACGACCTCGACGTGGCGGTGCAGCTCGGTGACGAGCTGCTCGTCGAGGAGGGTGAGGTGGACCGAGACGCCATGGACGTGCGGGGCGGTCGCGACCCGCTGGCGCAGCCTCGACAGCTCGACCCGGTTGCGGGCGGAGAGCACGGCGTCGACGAAGGGCAGCTCCCCGACGAGCTCGACGGAGGGCCAGTAGCGCCCGCACACCAGCACCTGCTGGTGGCCGGCCACGTCGTGCAGGGTGCGGGCCACCGACGGGGCGGTAGTGCTGCGCCGCCCCTTGAGGTCGAGCATGAACGTCGTGCCGTGCCGGTCGGCCTCGAGGAGCTCGCGCAGCCCGAGGCGGGGCGCGGACGCCGAGGCCAGCTCCCAGCGGTCCCAGAGGAACGGCAGCGGGCCAGCGGTCTTCAGGTGCCGGACCTCCAGCCTGCCGCGGTAGTCGTGGACGTCGCACTCGATGACGTCGACGCCGAGCGTGTTCGCGGCGTGCAGGCCCGCCAGCGAGTTGCCGGCCCGGTGCGCGATCGCCAGCGGGGTCATGCCGGCTCCCGACCACGGCGCAACCGCCTCCGCTGGAGCGCCAGGGCGACGAAGTGCCCGACGATGACCAGTGCGATCCCGGCGAGCACGTCGACCGTGTAGTGGTTTGCGGTGGCGATCACAGCCCACGCCATCAGGGCCGGCATCGTGCACGCGAGCACCCGCAGCACCAGCGAGGTGGTGGCGGAGAAGATCGCCATGCCGACCAGGAGGTCCCAGCCGACGTGCAGGCTCGGCATCGCGGCGTACTGGTTCACGAACGCGGGTGGCTGGAGGTAGCGGTAGGAGTCGGAGCTCTCGGTGACGGTGTCGACGAGTCCGATGCCGGCCAGGCGCGGTGGGGCGACGGGGTAGGACACGAACACGATCATGCCCAGCCCGCCCGAGACCAGCATCGCGTCGCGCAGCACGAGGAACTGCGGGCGGTGGCGCCACACCAGCCACACCATGGTCACGATGATCACCGGCCAGTGGCCCCAGATGTAGATCCAGTTCGCGAGGGCCTCCAGCGCCTCCGAGGAGTCAACGGGTCGCTGCATCGCGGGCTCGACGTAGATGTCGAGGGCCTTCTCGAAGTCGACGATGCGGTGCGCGTGCTCCCGGGCGACGTGGAAGGAGGCCTCGGTGAGCCCCCGGATGCGGAAGTAGGCGAAGACGCCGAGTGCCACCACAGCCGCCTGGCCCAGGATCCAGGGCACTCGCGAGCGCGTCATGGCTGTCACCCGGGACACTTCCATGCAGATCCTCTGGGCACCTCGGCGGCTCGGTTGAACCTCCATCGTGCGCACGCCCGGGCAGCCGGGGGGGGGGCAAAGGTCCCGAGGAGGGGGTCCGACCGTCGAGCGGACCCGGTGCCGGGCCGGGTCAGGCGGCAGCGACGGCGAGTGCCCCCGAGGGAGCGGCGGTCCGGCGCAGGGCACGCCGGGTCAGCACGAGGCTGACGCCGCCGAGCACGAGGGCCGGGAGCCAGGCCACGGCGGCCTTGACCGCGACGGCGGCCGCCGCGGCGGCCCACGGCACGCCCAGGGCGACGAGAGCCACGACGAGCGCTCCGTCGCGGGGGCTGGCGCCGTTGGGGCCGGGGACGGCCCCGGCGATCTGGCTGGCCCCGAAGGCACCCAGCACCGCGAGCGGCGACAGGGTGTGCCCGGTGGCCTGGATCGTGCCGAGCAGCAGCGCCGCGATCGAGAGCTGGTAGGCGGCCGAGAGGACCAGGGCCTGCGCGAGCTGGCGCGGAGGCGGCAGCGGCCGGGACGGGAGCAGGTCGGGCCGGACCCGGCGCACGACGAAGAACGCGACGATCGCCAACGCCCCGATCGCCAGCGCGACCACGAGCAGGTGCACCGGGAGCGCGGCGCCGGCGAAGGCCACGAACAGCGCGAGGCCCACGGCCCGACGAACCGGTCGGCACCGACGCTCATCAGCGCGTCACCGCGGCCGAGGCCCGCCCGGGTCAGCCGGTGCATGCGCCAGACGTCGGCCCCCACGTGGCCGGGGGTGAGCAGGCCGAGCAGCTCGGACTCGGCGTACGCCCGCAGGTGCCAGCGGCGGCCGAGGTGGGCGTCGGTGAGGGCGCGCCAGCGCAGCGGGCAGAGGACGTACTTCCCCACGATCCAGGGGAGCAGGCCCAGCGCCACGGGCCACGGACTGACCGAGGGCAGGCTGGGCAGGGTCAGCGCGGGCACCAGGATGCTGACCAGGACGCCGAGGACGAGGACGATCCGAGAGTGCACGAGGGTGCGCAGCAGCTGCATGAAGGCCTTTCCGTGAACGCCGGACGGGGAACCGGTGTCGGTCTTTACGTACCCGCTGTCGAGTGAAGCAGAACCTCACAATCGAAATTGGCATGCTTACCCCATCTGGGGGTAGGGCCACTAGTCCATCTGGGTTGGCCCTTCTTGCCCCAGCAGGGTAAGGGGAGCCTTACTTGAAGGACCCCGCGTATTAACGGCACACTGATGTTGTGGAATTCGACGAGAGGCCCGCAGCGGCCGTGGACCAGCCGACGCGTCAGCGCGTCGTGCGGTCGATCCTCGTCAACGGCCCGTCCACGGCCGCGGCGCTCGCCGAGCGCCTGGACCTGACCCCGGCGGCCGTGCGGCGCCACCTCGACCAGCTCCTCGACGAGGGCACGGTCGAGGCTCGTGAGCCGCGCACCCTCGCGGCCCGGGGGCGCGGCCGCCCGGCCAAGGTGTTCGCCCTGACCGAGGCGGGCCGCGACGGCTTCGACCAGCAGTACGACGACCTCGCCGTCCAGGCGCTGCGCTTCCTCGCCGAGACCGGCGGGGAGCAGGCCGTCCGGGAATTCGCCGAGCGGCGCGTGGCGTTCGTCGAGGAGCGCTTCCACGACGTGTCGCGCGAGCAGCCGCAGCTCTCGCCGGCCGAGGTGCTGGCCCAGGTCTTCACCGAGGAGGGCTACGCCGCGGCCGTCCGCGCCCTTCCCACGTCGGGTCCCGGAAAGGGACACATCGTGGGGGAGCAGCTGTGCCAGCAGCACTGCCCCGTGTCCCACGTCGCCCACGAGTTCCCGCAGCTGTGCGAGGCCGAGACCGCGGCGATCAGCCGGGTGCTCGGCAGCCACGTGCAGCGGCTGGCCACCATCGCCCACGGCGACGGGGTCTGCACCACATGCATCCCGAACGCGTCTCCATCCACCGGCAAGACGAAGGAGCAGGTCACCACATGACGACCATCGACGAGCGCAACCCCGAGCTCGAGGGCATCGGTCGCTACGAGTTCGGCTGGAGCGACCCCGACGTCGCCGGTGCCGTCGCCCAGCGCGGCCTGAACGAGGCCGTCGTGCGTGACATCTCGAGCAAGAAGAACGAGCCGCAGTGGATGCTCGACCTGCGGCTGAAGGGCCTGAAGCTCTTCGGTCGCAAGCCGATGCCGACCTGGGGCTCGGACCTCTCGGCGATCGACTTCGACAACATCAAGTACTTCGTGCGCTCCAGCGAGAAGCAGGCCGCCTCGTGGGAGGACCTGCCCGAGGACATCAAGAACACCTACGACAAGCTCGGCATCCCGGAGGCGGAGAAGCAGCGCCTCGTCGCGGGCGTCGCCGCGCAGTACGAGTCGGAGGTCGTCTACCACTCGATCCGCGAGGACCTCGAGCAGCAGGGCGTGCTCTTCCTCGACACCGACACGGCCCTGCGTGAGCAGCCCGAGCTCTTCAAGGAGTACTTCGGCACCGTCATCCCGGTCGGCGACAACAAGTTCGCCGCGCTGAACACCTCGGTGTGGTCGGGTGGCTCGTTCATCTACGTCCCGCCGGGCGTCCACGTGGACATCCCGCTGCAGGCCTACTTCCGGATCAACACCGAGAACATGGGCCAGTTCGAGCGGACCCTGATCATCGTCGACGAGGGTGCCTACGTGCACTACGTCGAGGGCTGCACCGCGCCGATCTACTCCTCCGACTCGCTGCACTCCGCGGTCGTGGAGATCATCGTGAAGAAGGGCGGCCGCTGCCGCTACACGACCATCCAGAACTGGTCGAACAACGTCTACAACCTCGTCACCAAGCGGGCGACGTGCGAGGCCGGCGCCACGATGGAGTGGGTCGACGGCAACATCGGCTCCAAGGTGACCATGAAGTACCCCGCGGTCTACCTGATGGGCGAGCACGCGCGCGGCGAGACGCTCTCGATCGCGTTCGCGGGCGAGGGCCAGCACCAGGACGCCGGCGCCAAGATGGTGCACGCGGCTCCCAACACCTCGTCCTCGATCCTGTCGAAGTCGGTGGCGCGCGGCGGCGGGCGCACGTCGTACCGCGGCCTGATCCAGATCAACGAGGGCGCTCACGGCTCGAAGTCCAACGTGCTGTGCGACGCGCTGCTGGTCGACCAGATCAGCCGGTCCGACACCTACCCGTACGTCGACATCCGCGAGGACGACGTGTCGATGGGGCACGAGGCCTCGGTCTCGAAGGTCTCCGACGACCAGCTGTTCTACCTGATGTCGCGCGGCATGGAGCAGGACGAGGCGATGGCGATGATCGTGCGCGGCTTCGTCGAGCCGATCGCGAAGGAGCTCCCGATGGAGTACGCCCTCGAGCTCAACCGCCTCATCGAGCTGCAGATGGAGGGCGCGGTCGGCTGATCGGCGCCTGGCGTGTCGGCTCCGCCGCCACGCCCGCCGCGAGGCTCCCGCTCGTCCCCCCGACGTTGAAGAGGAATTTTCAGGAAATGACTGTGACCGATGCTGCACGCGCGAGCGTGGAGTCCGCCCTCGAGCTCGACAAGGTCGACTCGCACCTGCACCCCGAGGGCTCGTTCGACGTGGCCGACCACCCGGTCCCGACCGGGCGGGAGGAGGTGTGGCGGTTCACCCCGCTGCGCCGCCTGCGCGACCTGCACGCCGACGCCGACCTGTCCGGCACCTCCGTGGGCGCCGAGGCGGACGCCCCCGACGGCGTGCGGATCGAGAGCATCGACGCCGACAGCCCGCTGCGCGGCACGAGCGGTTTCGTGCCCGTCGACCGGGTCAGCGCCCGGGTGTGGCACGAGGCCGCCCGACGCTACGCCGTGACGGTGCCGCGCGAGACGGAGCTGGACGCGCCGGTCTTCATCGACGTCCGGGGCACCGGGATCGAGGGCGCCTCGTCGACGCACGTGGTGATCACCGCCGAGCCGCACAGCAAGGCGACCGTGGTCTTCCGCTTCCTCGGCTCGGCGACCCTGGCCGACCTCACCGAGATCGTCGTGGGTGACGGCGCGCAGCTGACCGTCGTCAGCATCGACGACTGGGAGGACGACGCGGTCCACCTCGGCCACCGTCATGCGAAGGTCGGCCGCGACGCGACGTTCAAGCACGTCGACGTGTCCTTCGGCGGCAACGTGGTCCGCCACGACACCACGGCCGAGTACTCCGGCCCCGGCGGGTCGGTCGAGATGCTCGGCATGTACTTCGCCGACGGCGACACCGACCACGGTGGCCAGCACATCGAGCACCGGCTCTTCGTCGACCACACCGCCCCCAACACGCGCAGCAACGTCGTCTACAAGGGCGCGCTGCAGGGCGAGGGTGCGCACACGGTCTGGATCGGCAACGTGCTGATCCGCAAGGTCGCCGAGGGGATCGAGACCTACGAGGAGAACCGCAACCTCGTGCTCACCGACGGCTGCCAGGCCGACTCGGTGCCGAACCTGGAGATCGAGACCGGCGAGATCGAGGGAGCCGGCCACGCCTCGGCGACCGGCCGCTTCGACGACGAGCAGCTGTTCTACCTGCGCTCGCGCGGGATCGAGGAGAACGAGGCGCGCCGCCTGGTCGTGCACGGCTTCTTCAACGACCTGATCCGCAAGATCGACGTCCCGGCCATCGAGGCCAAGCTCACCGAGACCGTCGAGGCGGAGCTGGCAAAGAACGTCCTCAAGGCGCTGCCGGGAGGCGACCGCTGATGGCCTTCGAGCGTGTGTGCGCAACCGACGAGGTGCCCACGGACGAGGCGCTCGGCGTGACCGTCGGCGACCTGGACGTGGCGGTGGCCCGCGACGGCGACGAGTTCTTCGCCGTTCAGGACCTCTGCTCCCACGCCGCCGTCGCGCTCAGCGAGGGCGAGGTGGCCGACTGCCAGATCGAGTGCTGGCTCCACGGCTCCCGCTTCGACCTGCGCACCGGCAAGCCCACGGGCCTGCCCGCGACCGAGCCCGTCTCGGTGTTCCCGGTCGAGGTCCGCGACGACGGTGTGTACGTCGACGTGACCGCACCCCTCAACGGCGTACAGCCGTCCTGACCAACCCAGACTTCGAGCAGACTTCGAGCAAGGAAGAGACAACGATGAGCACGCTGGAGATCAAGGACCTGCACGTCACGGTCGAGACCGAGGACGGTGCCAAGGAGATCCTCAAGGGCGTCACGCTGACCATCAAGGACGGCGAGACCCACGCGATCATGGGCCCGAACGGGTCCGGCAAGTCCACGCTGGCCTACTCGATCGCGGGCCACCCGAAGTACACCGTCACGGGCGGCAGCGTGACCCTCGACGGCGATGACGTCCTCGCGATGTCGGTCGACGAGCGCGCCCGCGCCGGCCTGTTCCTCGCCATGCAGTACCCCGTCGAGGTCCCCGGCGTCTCGGTGGCCAACTTCCTGCGCACCGCCAAGACCGCCATCGACGGCGAGGCCCCGAAGCTGCGCACCTGGGTCAAGGACGTCAACGGCGCCCTGGAGCGCCTCGACCTCGACTCGACGTTCTCGCAGCGCTCGGTCAACGAGGGCTTCTCCGGGGGCGAGAAGAAGCGCCACGAGATCGCCCAGCTCGAGCTGCTCAACCCGAAGGTGGCAGTGCTCGACGAGACCGACTCCGGCCTCGACATCGACGCACTGAAGGTCGTCTCGGAGGGTGTGAACCGGTTCCGCGAGCAGGAGGGCAAGGGCGTCCTGCTGATCACGCACTACACGCGGATCCTGCGCTACATCGAGCCCGACTTCGTGCACGTGTTCGTCAACGGCCGGATCGCCGAGCAGGGCGGCCCCGAGCTCGCCGATCAGCTCGAGGCCGAGGGCTACGACAAGTACGTCAAGGCCGCAGCGGTCTGACCGGGTCCGGTCGCGCGCGATCAGGGAGGAGTGACATGGACGGCCTGCTTCCGGAGCTGGAAGTCATCCGCAAGGACTTCCCATCCTCGAGCGCGTGCTCGCGGGCGGCTACCCGCTGGTCTACCTCGACAGCGCCAACACCTCGCAGAAGCCGCAGGTGGTGATCGACACGATGGTCGACCACCTCGAGCGGCACAACGCCAACGTCGCCCGCGCCATGCACCAGCTCGGCGCCGAGGCCTCCGAGGCGTTCGAGAGCGCGCGTGACAAGGTGGCCGCCTTCATCAAGGCACCGAGCCGCGACGAGGTCATCTTCACCAAGAACGCCTCCGAGGCGCTGAACCTCGTGGCCAACACGCTGGCCTGGGCGACCGGTGACCTTGCCATCGGTGCGGGCGACGAGGTCGTCATCACCGAGATGGAGCACCACTCCAACATCGTCCCGTGGCAGCTCCTCACCGAGCGCAAGGGCGCGACCCTGCGGTGGTTCGGGCTCACCGACGACGGCCACCTCGACCTGTCGAACATCGACGAGCTGGTCAACGAGCGCACCAAGGTGGTCTCGCTGACCTGGGTGTCCAACATGCTGGGCACCGTCAACCCGGTGGCCGAGATCGCGCGACGTGCCCACGAGGTCGGTGCGATCGTCGTGGTCGACGCCTCGCAGGCGGCTCCCCAGCTGCCCGTCGACGTGGTGGCCGCGGGCGCCGACCTGCTCGCCTTCACGGGCCACAAGGTCGTGGGGCCGACGGGCATCGGCGTCCTGTGGGGTCGGCGCGAGGTGCTCGACCAGCTGCCGCCGTTCCTCGGTGGTGGCGAGATGATCGAGACCGTCCGCATGGAGCGGTCGACGTACGCCGGGATCCCGCACAAGTTCGAGGCAGGGACCCCGCCGATCGTCGAGGCCGTCGGCCTCGGCGCGGCGGTCGACTACCTCAGCGCCGTGGGCATGGAGGCGATCCACGCCCACGAGCAGGCCGTCACCGGCTACGCGCTCGAGGGCCTGGCCACGGTGCCGGGGCTGACCGTGCTCGGCCCGCTCGACCCCACGCAGCGCGGGGGAGCGATCTCCTTCGAGCTGGACGGAGTGCACCCGCACGACATCGCCCAGGTGCTGGACTCCCGCGGCATCGCGGTCCGGGCGGGGCACCACTGCGCCAAGCCCGCGCACGCACGGTTCGGCGTCCAGAGCTCGACGCGCATGTCGTCGTACCTCTACACCACGCCGGCCGAGATCGATGCCCTGGTCGAGGGGCTCGAGTACACCCGTTCCTATTTCAAGGTGGGCTGAGAGTGACCAACCAGGACCTGGATGCGCTCTACCAGGAGATCATCCTCGACCACTACAAGCACCCCCACCACAAGGGCCTGCGGGAGCCGTTCGAGGCGGAGGTGCACCACGTCAACCCCACGTGCGGTGACGAGGTGACCCTGCGCGTCCACCTCGACGGCGATGTCGTCAGCGACGTCTCCTACGACTCGGTGGGGTGCTCGATCTCGCAGGCGTCCGCCTCGGTGATGACCGACCTGGTCATCGGCCGCAAGGTCGACGAGGCGCTCGCCATCCACGAGGAGTTCCTGACCCTCATGCAGGGCCGGGGGAGCGTCGAGCCGGACGAGGACGTGCTCGAGGACGGCATCGCCTTCGCCGGTGTCGCGAAGTTCCCGGCGCGCGTGAAGTGCGCACTACTGTCGTGGATGGCCTGGAAGGACGCCACCGCTCAAGTCATGGAGGAGAGCCACTGATGACCGACCAGTCTGTCGACCAGCCCGTCGAGAAGAACGCCCCGGACCACGGAGACCTGCCCGACGTGCCGGAGGCAACCCCCGGCGCCGGCGCCACCACGGTGAGCGTCGAGGACGTCACCGAGGCGATGAAGGACGTCGTCGACCCCGAGCTCGGGATCAACGTCGTCGACCTCGGCCTGGTGTACGACGTGCACCTCGACGAGAGCTCCAACGTCGTCCTGGACATGACCCTGACGTCGGCCGCCTGCCCGCTGACCGACGTGATCCAGGACCAGACCAACAGCGCCCTGGAGGGCCTGGTCAACGACGTCGCGATCAACTGGGTCTGGATGCCCCCGTGGGGCCCGGACAAGATCACCGACGACGGCCGCGAGCAGCTCCGAGCCCTGGGATTCAATGTCTGAGGCGTGACCCCGCGAGGCACGAGCGGGGTCACGACCCGAAGAGGTCGAGGGAGCCCCGCGGCCGAGCCTGCGAGGCCGCGACGGGCGGCTCGAGACCTGAGCCGGGTGGCTTGGACCTTGATCCGCTAGGTTGCCGCGGTGACCGACGTGATGACGGCCCCCGGCTGGTCTGCGGTGGCCGAGGCCTACCGCGACTCCTTCGCTCCGCTGTGCGCGGGCACCACCCGTGCAGTCCTGACGGCCTCCGGACTGCGCGGCAGCCCGGAGCCGGGCACCCGCGTGCTCGACGTCGGCGCCGGCACCGGCGGCCTCGCGAGCGCGGCCCTGAAGTGCGGCGCCGAGGTGACCGCGGTGGACCCCGACCCGACATGCTCGAGATCGCGGCCGTCACCGCTCCCGGCGCGCGCCTGCACCGTGCCGGGCTGCCGGACCTGCCCTTCGACGACGACCGCTTCGACGCCGTCCTGGCCAACTTCGTGGTCAACCACGTCCCGGACCCGCGGGCGGGCGTGCGCGAGCTGGCCCGGGTCACGCGCTCCGGCGGTCGGGTCGTCGCGACCGTCTGGCCGTCCGGTCGGAACGCCCAGTCGCGGCTGTGGGCGGCGGTGGTCGAGGCCAGCGGCGCGGTGCCGGTGCCCTCGGTCCGCCTGCCGCAGGAGCGGGACTTCCCCCGGACGGTGCGGGGCCTGTCCGCGCTGCTGTCCCAGGCGGGCCTGCAGGAGGTCTGCGCCGGCACGATCCACTGGGAGCACCGCGGTGACCCGACCTCCCTGTGGCGGGGTGCGGAAGCCGGCATCGGCGGGATCGGGACGACCGTCGTGGCCCAGACCGCGGAGGTGCGCCGCCGGATGAGGGCGGAGTACGAGCGCCTGGTCGCGCCGCTGGTCGACGAGGGCCGACTGGCGTTTCGCACCACGGCACTCCTCGCCGTCGGCACCCGGCCCTGACGGCCTGCGTCCGCTAGCGTCGCCCCGTGCCCGTCGTCCTCGTCCCCGCCGTTCGCATGGAGCGCTGGGTGCTCAACTTCAACGGCCGGCACGGGTCCACCGGCCTGGCCGTCGTGGACGGGGCGCTGACCGGGGCGGCGTCGGACGGGTCGACGTTCACCGCGCGGCTGCCCTTCGAGGAGCGGTACGCCGGGCTGCCGGACGCCGCGGGATTCGCGGCGGCGATGGAGCCGCCGGGGGACTGGGGCGTGCTGCTGGTGCGCAAGGGCGGTTTCGCCGTCGCCCGGCTGGCGGGGGAGCGGATCGTCGGGTCCAAGGTCGGGCAGCGCCACGTCCAGGGCCGGACCAAGGCCGGGGGCCAGAGCCAGCAGCGGTTCGCGCGGCGGCGCGACAACCAGGCCCGCCAGGCGTACGAAGCCGCGGGCGACCATGCGGCCCGGATCCTCGGCGGCCTGGCCGGTCCGCTGGTGGCCGGGGGTGACCACACCGCGGTCGACGAGGTGCTGTCCGATCCACGGTTGCGGGCCCTGCACGTGGTCGACCCGTGGCTCCCGGTGCCCGACCCGCGCCGGTCCGTGCTCGAGGCCGCCGTGGAGGACGCGCAGGCGGTCCGCGTGGAGGTCGTCAACGCCTGACCGACGGCACGTCGGACCTGGGTCGAAACCCCGTCGTACGCATGGGCCGAGGGTCTAGCGTGACGGGTGTGGCACACCCGATCGAGATCTCCGGACTGGTCAAGGACTTCGGCAACACCCGGGCCCTCGACGGCCTCGACCTGACCGTGGAGCAGGGCCAGATCCACGGCTTCCTGGGCCCCAACGGCTCCGGGAAGTCCACCACCATCCGGGTCCTGCTCGGCATGCTCCGCGCCGACGCGGGCGAGGTCCGCCTGTTCGGCGAGGACCCCTGGCGCGAGGCGGCGGCGCTCCACCGGCGGCTGGCGTACGTGCCGGGTGACGTGAACCTGTGGCCCAACCTCACCGGCGGGGAGGTGATCGACCTGCTCGGACGGCTGCGTGGCGGCATCGACGAGGGCCGCCGTGCGGAGCTCGTCGAGCGCTTCGAGCTGGACCCCACCAAGAAGGGCCGCAGCTACTCCAAGGGCAACCGGCAGAAGGTCGCCCTGGTCGCGGCACTCGCCTCGGACGTCGAGCTGCTGGTCCTGGACGAGCCCACCTCCGGCCTCGACCCGATCATGGAGTCGGTCTTCCAGGAGTACGTCGACGCCTTCCGCGACAGCGGCCACACAGTGCTGCTGTCCAGCCACATCCTCGCCGAGGTCGAGGAGCTGTGCGACCGGGTGAGCATCATCCGGGCCGGGCGCACCGTGGAGACGGGCACCTTGGGGGACCTGCGGCACCTGACCCGGACCTCGGTCCGTGCCGAGCTCGAGCAGCCGCCGGAGGGCCTGGAGCTGCTGCCCGGGATCCATGACCTGGAGGTCGACGGCACGCGCACGCGCTTCGAGGTCGACACCGCCGAGCTCGACGACGCGCTGGCCGTGCTGCTGCGGTTCGGCCTGCGTTCGCTCACCAGCCAGCCGCCCACGCTCGAGGAGCTCTTCCTCCGTCACTACGGCGACGAGGTGCCCAGCGAGGCCGACGACGAGGTCCTGGGTCGGCGATGACCGGCGCCCGGATCTTCCTGCGGACCTTCCTCCGCCGAGACCGGTGGATGCTGCTGGCGTGGGCGGTCGGCGCCGTCCTCCTCTACTACAGCCAGGCCGTCAGCGTGGACGGCCTGTACCGGACCCAGGCGGAGTTCGACCGCGCCGCGGCGAGCATGGAGCACAACGCGGCCTTCATCGCGATGGCCGGACCGGCGCGGGCCCTGAACAGCATCGGCGGGCAGGTGACGTGGCAGGCGTCCGCGTTCGGCGCGATCGTCGCCGGCCTGATGAGCATGTTCCTGGTAGGCCGGCACACCCGCGCCGAGGAGGAGAGCGGCCGGGACGAGCTGCTCCGGGGCGCCGCGATCGGCCGCTACGCCCCGATGACCGCCGCCCTGGTGACGGCCCTGCTCGCGAACCTGCTGCTGGGCGTGCTGGTGGCGCTGAGCCTCTGGTCCTACCCGCTCGCCCTCGCCGACTCGCTGGGGCTGGGGCTGGGCCTGACGCTGTGCGGCTGGTTCTTCACCGGCACCGCCCTGGTCGCCGCCCAGCTGACCGCGAGCACCCGGTCGATGTACGGCCTGAGCGGCGCAGTGATGGGCCTGGCCTACGCCCTGCGCGCCGTGGGCGACATCGGCTACCCGGCCCTGAGCTGGCTCTCACCGATCGGCTGGTACCAGGCCATGCACCCCTTCTCGGGCCTGCGCTGGTGGCCGGGGCTCCTCCTGCTCGTCGCCGCGGCCGCGGCCGTGGTCGCGGCGTACGCCCTCTTCGACCGGCGCGACGTCGGCTCGGGCCTGCTGGCCGCGCGGCCCGGCCCGGCGCGCGCAGGTCGGGGGCTGCACGGCTCGCTCGGGCTGGCCTGGCGGCTCCAGCGGGGCTCGGTCGTCGGATGGGCGCTGGGCGTCCTGTTCACGGGGCTGGCGTACGGCGCGATCGGCAACGACGTGGGCGACCTGGTCGGTGACTCGAAGGCCTCGCGCGACCTGTTCGCGCAGGGCGGGGCCGGCCTGGTCGACGGCTTCTACGCCACCGCGTGCCTGATGCTCGCGCTGCTGGCGTGCGGCTTCGCCGTCTCGAGCGCGCTGCGACCCCGCACCGAGGAGACCGACGGTCGCGTCGAGGACCTGCTGGCCACGGCGCTCCCACGCCGGGAGTGGCTGCTGGGGCACACGGTGGTCACCGTCGCCGGGACCGTCGCCGTCCTGATGGGTGCCGCCGTCGGCTTGGGGGCGGGGTACGCGATGGTCACGGCGGATCCCGGGACCGCGCTGCGGCTCTCCGCCCCGGTGCTGCAGTACCTCCCCGCCGTCCTCCTCCTCAGCGCCCTCGCCCGCCTGCTCTACGGCCTGTCCCCGCGCGTGGCGACGCTGGCCTGGCTGCCCCTGGTGCTCGCGGTCGTGGTGATGTTCTTCGGCGACCTGCTCCGGCTTCCCCAGTGGTTGCAGGACCTCTCGCCGTTCGAGCACCTGGCTCTCGTCCCGGCCCAGGACTTCCGGTGGGGGCCGTTCCTGGCCCTCGCCGCGCTCGCGGCCAGCGTGTCCTTCCTGGGCCAGTCGGCCTTCTGCCGCCGCGACATCGGCTAGCGTCCGTGGCATGTGGCAGCCCGAGCCCGGGTGGCACCCGTTGCCCGGCGGCACCGGCCCGTCGACCGTGGGGGTCTGGCGTACGGTCCTCGGCGACCAGGCCGTGGTCGTCAAGCGCCTCGCCGCGCCGCGGGGGCACGACCCGGCTGAGCTCTCCGACCCGCACCACTTCGCCTTCTGGCGCCGCCCGGCCGACGTGGCCACCTCGGGGGCCGTGGACACCACCCCGGGGCTGCGGGCGCCGCTGACCGCGGTCGACGAGGACGACGACGGCATCACCCTCACCCAGCAATGGGTCGAGGACGCCGCCAACAGCGGCCTGTTCGCCGCGCACGCGCTGGGTCGGTTCGCGGGCTCGGACCTGGGCGCCCGGCCGTGGCTGGCCCGCGACCAGCTGCGCGACCGGATCCGGCGCGTGGAGCGACGCGGCGGCTGGCCGACGCTGGCCCGGACGACGGTGGCCGACGTCGCCGACCACCTCTGGGGGCGACGCGGGGCCTGGCTGGACGCGGTGGACGCACTTCCGCAGGTGCCCCAGCACGGCGACCCGGCGCCGGGGAACCTGCCGGGACGCGACGGGGACGACGTGGTGGCGGTCGACTGGGCGACCCTCGGGCACGGACCCGTCGGCGCCGACCTCGGCTACCTCGCGCTCTCGGCCCGGGAGGAGTTCGAGCCGCTCCTGGAGTCGTACCTGATGGGGCTGCCCGACAGCGTCGCCAACCCTGACCAGGTGGCCCTCGGCGCCCGAGTCACGGCGGTCTACACCGTCCTCAACCGCGCCGAGTGGGCGCTGGCGAGGGTGGCCGGGGGAGAGGGTGCCCTCGCCGGCAAGTACCGGCACCCGGCAGTGGCGCCCCACCTGCGGGCCCTGCAGCGGCAGTTCCCGCAGATCGAGGCCCTGATGGCGGGCTGACCGTCCGGTCGGCCCCGGGGGCTCAGAGGTTGTCGGTGCCGAACGTGTCGCAGGCGTCCAGGGTGCCCTGGGTGTAGCCGGTCCGGAACCACCGGACCCGCTCGGCCGCGGAGCCGTGCGTCCACTGCTCGGGGTTGACCCGGCCGCCGGACCGCTCCTGGATGCGGTCGTCGCCGACCGAGGTCGCCGCCGCGATGGCCTGCTGGATGTCGGCGTCGGTGAGGGAGGAGAAGAGCGCCTGCCCCGTCGCGTCGTTCGTAGTCGTGGCGCTCCTGGCCCACATGCCGGCGTAGCAGTCGGCCTGGAGCTCGAGGCGCACGGAGTCGCTGGTCGGCCCCTGCTGGGTCTTCACCCGCCCCATCGTGCCGAGCAGGTTCTGGATGTGGTGGCCGTACTCGTGTGCGATGACATAGGGCTCGACGAAGTCGCCACTGGGTCCGCCCAGCTGCTGCTGCAGCACCGCGCGGAAGAACGAGGTGTCGAGGTAGATGGTCTGGTCGGTGGGGCAGTAGAACGGCCGACGTCCGAGGTTGCCTGGCCGCACCCGGTGCCGATGGAGCCGGTGAAGGTCTCCACCTTCTTCTCCGCGTGGAACGACGCGTCGGACTGGTCCGGCAGCGTGGTGGACCAGTAGTCGTAGAGCGAGTTCTCCACCGCGACCCGCGCACAGTCGGCGCTGTCGTTGGCGTCGGTGCCGGTCTTGCAGCCGTCGTAGCGGCCGCTCTCGGCCATCCGGCTGCTGTCGAGCCCGCCGCCGCTGCCCGGGAGAGAGGAGCCGCCGTCGCCCATGCACTGGGTCAGGACCAGGAAGAGCACGATGATGATGACGCCGCCGATGCCACCGCCGGCCTTCATGCCGCCGGGGATCGGGATGCCCGCGCCGCTGCCCCCGCCCAGACCGCCGCCACCACGGCGGCCCCGTCCCGCGTCGCCCATCCGTCGGGTGTCGAGACGGGCCTTCGGGTTGAAGCGCATGCGGGAGCCTCCGGGTTCGTGGCTGGGGGTCGGCCGCGCCTAGACTAACCAGCCTCATGATCACCGCTCACCAGCTCGAAGTCCGTGCCGGCGCGCGGCTCCTCATGGAGGACGTCAGCTTCCGGGTCGCCGCCGGCGACAAGGTCGGTCTGGTGGGCCGCAACGGCGCCGGCAAGACCACCCTCACCAAGATCCTGGCGGGTGAGGCGCAGCCCGCATCCGGCACGGTGCAGGCGACCGGCGACGTCGGCTACCTGCCCCAGGACCCGCGGATCGGCGACCCCGAGGTGCTGGCGCGTGACCGGATCCTGTCCGCGCGCGGGCTCGACGACGTCGTGCGCCGCCTGCGCGAGGCCGAGGCCCAGATGGGCAGCTCCGACCCGAGGTCGCGGAGCGGGCGATGAAGAGCTACTCCCGGGCCGACGCCGAGCTTCACGCAGGTGGCGGGTACGCCGCCGAGTCGGAGGCCGCCAGATCGCCAGCAGCCTCGGCATCGAGGAGCGGATCCTCACCCAGCAGCTGAAGACCCTGTCCGGTGGACAGCGGCGCCGGGTCGAGCTGGCCCGCATCCTCTTCTCCGGTGCCGACACCCTGCTCCTCGACGAGCCGACCAACCACCTCGACGCCGACTCGATCGTGTGGCTGCGCGACTTCCTCAAGGCGCACAAGGGCGGGCTGATCGTGATCAGCCACGACAACGACCTGCTCGAGACCACGGTCAACAAGGTGCTGCACCTCGACGCCAACCGTGGCCAGATCGACGTCTACAACATGGGCTGGAAGGCCTACCTCAGCCAGCGGGAGACCGACGAGCGGCGCCGCAAGCGCGAGCGGCAGAACGCCGAGTCCAAGGCCAAGACGCTCACCGACCAGGCCAACAGGATGCGGGCCAAGGCCAGCAAGGCCAGCGCCGCGCAGTCGATGCTGAAGCGGGCCGAGAAGATGATGGCCGGGGTCGAGGGCGAGCGTCGCGCCGACAAGGTCGCCCGGATCAAGTTCCCCGCACCTGCCCCTGCGGCAAGACGCCGATCACCGCCCAGGAGCTCTCGAAGTCCTACGGCTCGCTCGAGGTCTTCACCGATGTCGACCTGGCCGTGGACAAGGGCTCGCGCGTGGTGATCCTGGGCCTCAACGGTGCCGGCAAGACGACGATGCTGCGGATCCTGGCCGGGGTCGACAGGCCCGACACCGGCGAGGTCCTGCCCGGTCACGGCCTCAAGCTCGGCTACTACGCCCAGGAGCACGAGGACCCTCGACACCAGCCGCACCGTCCTGGAGAACATGCAGAGCGCGGCCCCGCAGTTGACCGACAGCGAGGCCCGCAGCGTCCTGGGATCCTTCCTCTTCTCCGGCGACGACGCGCACAAGCCGGCGGCCGTGCTGTCCGGTGGCGAGAAGACCCGGCTCGCGCTGGCCAGCCTGGTCGTCTCCAGCGCCAACGTGCTCTTGCTCGACGAGCCCACGAACAACCTCGACCCGGCCTCCCGGGAGGAGGTGCTGGCGGCGATCCGCACCTACGAGGGCGCCATCATCCTGTCACCCACGACGAGGGGGCCGTGCGCGCGCTCGAGCCGGACCGGGTGCTGCTGCTGCCCGACGGCGACGAGGACCTGTGGACCGAGGACTACCTCGACCTCGTGTCGCTGGCGTGACGCAGTCCCCGGCAGTCGCGCCGGCGGTCGCGTCGGTGGGCGCACCTAGACTCCGGACATGACCCCCGAGGCCCTCGCCACCGTCGGTCTGCTCGTCGAGCAGACCGGTCCCGTCGCCACCATCACGCTGGACCGCCCCGAGGTGCGCAACGCGCAGGACCCCGGCGATGTGGCGGGCGCTGGCGGCCGTGGGCGACGCGCTGCCGGACGAGACCCGGGTCGTGGTGGTCCGGGGCGCCGGCCACAGCTTCTCCGCCGGGCTCGACCGCAGCATGCTCGCGCCGGGCGGTGCTCCGGAGGGCGTCGAGACCGTTGCCGACCTGCTCACGGCGAGCGACGAGCAGATGTCGGCCACCATCGACGACTACCAGCAGGGCTTCACCTTCCTGCGCGACCCCCGCTTCATCTCGGTCGCGGCGGTGCAGGGCTACGCCGTGGGCGCGGGCTTCCAGCTCGCGCTCGCCTGCGACCTGCGCGTGGTCGCGGACGACGCCCAGTTCTGCATGAAGGAGTCGGCGCTCGGCCTCGTGCCGGACCTGACGGGAACAAAGCCGCTGGTCGAGAGCGTTGGCTACGCCAGGGCGCTGGAGATCTGCGTCACGGCCCGGATGGTCGGTGCCGCGGAGGCGGTGGCCATCGGGCTGGCACTGGCCGCGGTCCCCGCAGGGGAGCTCGACGCCACCGTCGCGGACCTCGTCGGCGCCCTCACCGCACCGATGCCCGATGCGGTCACCGAGACCAAGGCGCTGCTCCTCGGGGCAGCGGACCGAGACCTCGAGGAGCAGCGACGTCTGGAGCGTGAGGCCCAGGTCCGTCGCTTCCGGGAGGTGGCCCGTCTGACGACGGGCCAGTGAGGAGTCAGCTTGTCAGGCATGCACGCCAACGGCGCCGCATGGCGCCACCTGCGGTCGGACCGCAGCGTCGTCAACAACCGGATCGGGCGCGGCACCGTGCGCCGGGTCTTCGGCTTCGCGCGCCCGCACCGTCGGCTGATCGTCTCCTTCCTGGGGCTGACGGTCATCGACGCCGGGCTCGTCGTCGTCAACCCGCTGCTGGTGCAGAGGATCATCGACGACGGCATCCTCGGGCACGACCGCATGCTGGTGACGGTGCTGGCACTCGTGATGGCGGCCGTGGCGCTCGTCAGCGCCCTGCTCACCGTGGCGGAGGGCTGGTTCTCCTCCCGGATCGGTGAGGGACTGATCTTCGACCTGCGGACCCGCGTCTTCGGTCACGTGCAGCGCCAGTCCCTGGCGTTCTTCACCCGCACCCAGACCGGTGCGCTCGTCTCCCGGCTCAACAACGATGTGATCGGGGCGCAGCGTGCCTTCACCTCGACGCTCTCCAGCACCGTCGCCAACACGATCTCCGTCGTCGTGGTCGGGATCGCCATGGTCGCGCTCAGCTGGCAGGTCACTCTGCTGTGCCTGGCACTCTTCCCGCTGCTCTTCCTGACCTCGCGGCTCGTGAGCGCCCGCCTGGCCGGGCTGACCCGCGAGCAGATGGACGGCAACGCCGACCTCGGCAACGCGATGACCGAGCGGTTCAACGTGGGCGGCGCCATGCTGCTCAAGCTCTTCGGGCGGCGTTCCGAGGAGGACGCGGTGTTCGCCACCAAGGCGGCCACCGTGCGCGACCTGGGGATCCGGATCTCGCTGATCACGCGCATCTTCGCGGCAGCGATGATGGCCGTGCCCGCGCTGGCGACCGCACTCGTCTACGGCGTGGGCGGCCAGCTCGCCGTGAGCAACACGCTCACGGTCGGCACCCTCACCGCCCTGGCCACCCTGCTGCTCCGGCTGCTCGGCCCTCTGCAGGGCCTCTCCAACGTCCGCATCGACGTGATGACCGCGCTGGTCAGCTTCGAGCGCGTCTTCGAAGTGCTCGACCTGCCGTCGCTGATCCAGGAGAAGCCCGACGCCGTGGTGCTCGAGCCGGGAGCCGGGCGGCTGGAGTTCGACCATGTCGCGTTCAGCTACCCCCGTGCCGACGAGATCTCGCTCGCGTCGCTCGAGGTCGTCGCCCGCAAGGAGTCCCGCGACAGCGGCCAGGTGCTCGCCGACATCGGCTTCGTGGCCGAGCCGGGGCAGATGGTCGCCCTGGTCGGTCCCTCCGGCGCCGGCAAGACGACGGTGACGCACCTCGTGGCGCGGCTCTACGACGCCGAGTCCGGTGCGGTGCGCGTCGGGGGCCACGACGTCCGTGACCTGACCCTCCAGTCGCTGGAGGACGCGGTCGGCTACGTCACCCAGGACGCTCACATGTTCCACGACACCATCCGCGCCAACCTGCTGTACGCGCGGCCGGGTGCCACCGACGAGGAGGTCTGGGACGCCCTGGAGGCCGCCCAGATCGCCACGCTGGTGCGGGCGCTCCCCGACGGCCTCGACACGGTGGTGGGCGACCGCGGCTACCGGCTCTCCGGCGGTGAGCGCCAGCGCCTCGCGATCGCGCGCCTGCTGCTGAAGGCACCCGCCATCGTGGTGCTCGACGAGGCCACCGCACACCTCGACAGCGAGTCCGAGGCGGCGGTGCAGCGGGCGCTGGACGCGGCTCTCGAGGGCCGCACCTCCCTGGTGATCGCCCACCGGCTGTCCACGGTGCGCAACGCCGACACGATCCTCGTGCTCGACGGCGGCCGGATCGTGCAGTCCGGGACGCACGCGCAGCTGCTCGCCCAGGGCGGGCTCTACGCCGACCTCTACCGCACCCAGTTCATCGAGGACGCCACGGTCGCCTGATCCCGCGTTCGCCGGGTGTCCTAGGGTCGCCGGCATGGACCTGCAGCTTCGTGGACGTGTGTACATCGTCACCGGGGGCGCCCGCGGGCTCGGTCGCGCGACCGCCGACTGCCTGGTGGCCGAGGGGGCCCGCGTGGTCCTGTCCGGCCGCAGCGGACGAGTCGCTGGCGGCTGCGGCGGCGATCCACGGGGACTCCGTGGCGACCGTGGTCGCCGACAACGCCGACCCGGGGACGCCTCAGCGTCTCATCGACGCGGCCCGGGAGCGGTTCGGCGGCCTCGACGGCGCCCTGATCAGCGTTGGAGGACCCCCGAAGGGGCCGGTGACCGCCATCGACGATGCCCAGTGGGTGCAGGCCTTCGAGTCGGTCTTCCTCGGCGCCGTGCGGCTGTGCCGCGAGATCGGTCAGGCTCTCGGCCCGGCGGCTCGCTGGCCCTGGTGCTCTCCTCGAGCGTTCGGGCGCCGCTGGCCGAGATGGCGATCTCCAACGGGCTGCGGCCCGGCCTGGCGATGGTGGCCAAGACATTGGCCGACGAGCTCGGGCCGCAGGGCGTGCGGGTCAACGGCCTGATGCCCGGCCGGGTCGGCACCGATCGGGTGGCCGAGCTGGACGAGGCGAGCGGTGACGCCGAGTCGGCACGCGCCGCCGCGATCAGGACGATCCCGCTCCGTCGTTACGGCGAGCCGGAGGAGTTCGGCCGGGTGGCGGCCTTCCTGCTCTCGCCGGCGGCGTCGTTCGTCTCCGGGGCGATGGTGCCGGTCGACGGGGGCATGCTCCGCTCGCTCTGAGCCTTCCGCGAGACGCGGGGGTCCTTCTGGCGCTCCCGCTCGTACGCCGCCCGGACGGCCTGCTTGCGGCGGTCCTTGTCGGCGCGGGCCTGCTTGCGCTCGGCGAGCACCTCCTCCCGCGTCGACGTCTCGCCGCTGCGCTGCGAGCGCCACTCGTCGTACAGCAGGTAGAAGAAGCCGAAGACGGCCAGCACGCCGAAGAACCACCACTGCAGGCCGTAGAAGAAGTGCGGCCCGTTGTCGAGCTCGGGCAGCTCGGTGCTCTCGAGCGGCTGGGCGGGTGCGGGGCTCTCGGTCTTCAGGTCCACGAAGCCGCCGTAGACCGGCTGGTCGATGGTCCTGGCGATCTCGACGCTGGAGATGGCCCGCGTCGAGTGGTCGCTGACCTCGGCGCTGTCGGTGGCGTCCACCCGCACCCACCCGGTCACCGTCACCTTGCCCGAGGGCGGGTCGGGGACGTCGGTGGGGTCCTCGCCCTGGTTCTCCGAGGGCATCCAGCCGCGATCGACCAGCACGGCGGTCCCGTCGGCGGTGACCAGCGGGACCACGACGTCGATCCCCGACTCCCCGTCGCGGGTGCGGTAGCGGACCACCACGGTCTCGGCGCTGTCGTAGGTCCCGGTCGCGGTGACGACGCGCCACTCGTCGGAGGTGCTGACGGGTCGTCCGGGGGAGAGCACGTCGGCCACGGGGGCCGGGTCCCGGGACTCGTTGGTGCTGATGATCGCGTTGCTCTGCTTGCGGTCGGCCAGGCGGTGGAACTGCCACTCTCCGAGCCACCAGGTCGCATACGCCAGCAGCACGACCACGAGGGCGAAGAGCAGCCAGCGTCGCGAGAGGAGGAACCGCAGCGATCGCACCTCACGAGGCTAACGGGGGAGTGGTTCCGGACAGTCCGCAGGGGGCGGCGACGGCGCGGCACGTAGAGTGGGGAAGGTGATCTCACGCAAGCTCGAGGACCGCTACGGACGGGTGGCGACGGACCTGCGCGTGTCCCTCACCGACCGGTGCAACCTGCGATGCAGCTACTGCATGCCCGCCGAGGGGCTGGAATGGCTCCCGGACGACTCCGTGCTGAGCGACGACGAGGTGGTGCGCCTGGTCCGGATCGGCGTCGAGCACCTCGGCATCCGCGAGGTGCGGTTCACGGGTGGTGAGCCGCTCGTGCGCCGAGGGCTGGTGGACATCGTGCGCCGCACCCACGAGCTCGGTGTGGAGACCTCCCTGACCACCAACGCGCTGGGCCTCTCGCGCACCGCCGCCGCCCTGGCCGACGCGGGGCTGGACCGGATCAACGTCAGCCTCGACACGGTCCGGCCCGAGACCTTCCACGAGATCACCCGACGGGACCGTTTCCACGACGTCGTCGCCGGGCTCGAGGCCGCCAGCGCCGCGGGACTCGGTCCGATCAAGATCAACGCGGTGCTGTGCGCGGCATCAACGACGACCAGGCGCCCGAGCTGCTGCGCTGGACGATCGAGCGGGGCTACGAGCTGCGGTTCATCGAGCAGATGCCGCTGGATGCGCAGCACGGCTGGAGCCGGACCGGGATGGTCACGGCCGAGGAGATCTTCGAGCACCTCGAGCGGGAATTCGTGCTCAAGCCCGTGGACGAGCCGCGGGGGAGCGCCCCCGCGGAGCTGTTCCTGGTCGACGGCGGCCCGGCGACGGTGGGCGTGATCGCGTCCGTGACGCGCCCGTTCTGCGGGGACTGCGACCGGGTCCGGCTGACCGCCGACGGACAGGTCCGCAACTGCCTGTTCGCCCGGGAGGAGTCCGACCTGCGCGCCGCGCTGCGCTCGGGCGCGTCGGACGAGGACCTCGCCGACCGGTGGGTGGTCGCGATGCGCGGCAAGCGTGCCGGTCACGGCATCGACGACCCGTCGTTCCTCCAGCCGGACCGACCGATGTCGGCGATCGGCGGCTAGCGGAGCCGCGTCAGTCGGGAGCGTCTGCGGCCGGGACGACGTCCTTGAGGAAGCCCCGCGCGCCGAGGAAGTCGGACAGCGTGCTGCGGTGCTCCTCGCACGCCAGCCACGTCTTGCGTCGCTCGGGCGTGTGCAGCTTGGGGTTGTTCCACAGCAGCGCCCACACGGCCGGCGCCTGGCATCCCTTGGCGGAGCAGGTGGGCTCGGCGGCCGGGCCCTCGGTGTCGCTCATGAGGTCCTTCCACCGGCCCGAAATGGGACGGTGCCGGACAGCCACGGGGGAAGCCGTCCGGCACCGCTGCGAACTGGGACGGGGGAGACCCAGCTCGCGTCGAGGATTCTGTCACGCGATGCGCCGAAGTCAAATATGGTCTTGTCCGGTGGGTTGATCGAATTTCGCGCCCGCGGGTAGTTCCGGCCGACCGTAACCACGGTCCACCAGCTCGAATCCGTCGGATTTCGAAGCAGAATTGTTCGCCATCACAACGGCAACGTACGGAAGGATCAGCGCGGCGGCGATCAACCACGGCCACAGCCAGTCCACGCCGGCGATGCCGGCGACCACCGCGCCGACGAAGCAGGCCGAGCGGATGCCCATCGAGAGCAGGTAGCGCTTCTGGCGGGCTGCGATGTCCTCGGCCCGGCTCGATGCCGCAGTCGTGATGCGGATCGGCTCGTTCCGGTGCCCGGTCGCGTCTCGCCCCATCCCGCCATCGTACGTCGGTAGGCTCGGCAACCCACGTCTGCTTCGGAGGCCCCATGACCAACCGCACCTACCGCGTCAGCGAGATCGTCGGCACCTCGCCCGACGGGATCGACCAGGCGATCCGCAACGCCATCGAGCGGGCCAGCAAGACGCTGCGCCACGTCGACTGGTTCGAGGTCACCCAGGTCCGGGGACAGGTCAAGGACGGCACCGTCGAGCACTTCCAGGTCGGTCTCAAGGTCGGCTTCCGCCTCGAGGACGAGTGAGGCAGCGACCCGCGGCCCGGACAGGTGTTTAGGGCTACCCCGGGGTAATCGCTAGCGTCGGGGACCGTGAGCGAAGCGAACACGGAACCTGTCGGTCGGGTCGGTCCTCGTGACCGGGGGCAATCGCGGCATCGGCCGCGCCATCGCCGAGGCCTTCGTGGCCAACGGAGACCGGGTGGCCGTGACCACGCGCAGCGGCGGTGCGCCCGAGGGCACGCTCGACGTGCGCTGCGACATCACCGACCCGGCCGCGGTGGACGCCGCCTTCGCCGAGATCGAGGCCGCGCACGGCCCGGTCGAGGTGTTGGTCGCCAACGCCGGCATCACCGCCGACACGCTCGTCCTGCGGATGTCCGAGGACGACTGGTCGTCGGTGATCGACACCAACCTCACCGGGTCCTTCCGCCTGGCCAAGCGGGCCGCGAAGGGGATGCTCCGGCTGCGCCGCGGGCGGATCATCTTCATCTCCTCGGTCGTCGGGCTGCTCGGCTCGGCCGGCCAGGTCAACTACGCGGCCTCCAAGGCCGGACTGGTGGGCATGGCCCGGTCGCTGGCCCGCGAGCTCGGCTCGCGGTCGATCACCGCCAACGTGGTCGCCCCCGGCTTCGTCGAGACCGACATGACGGCGGTGCTCACCGACGACCAGAGGTCGGCCATCAAGACGCAGGTCCCGCTGGGCCGCTACGCCTCTCCCGACGAGATCGCCTCGGCGGTGACCTGGCTGGCCGGCGACGGCGCGGCCTACGTCACCGGCGCGGTCATCCCGGTCGACGGCGGCCTCGGCATGGGCCACTGACCCACCCCCACGACCCCGCACCACCGAGAGGAACGACGACATGGGCATTCTGGACGGCAAGCGGATCCTGGTCGCGGGCGTGACGATGGACTCCTCCATCGGCTTCGCCACGGCGAAGGTGGCCCAGGAGCAGGGCGCGACCGTGCTCATCTCCAACTTCGGGCGCGCGCTGGGCATCACCAAGCGGATCGCCAAGCGGCTGCCGAGCGAGCCTCCCGTCCTGGAGCTGGACGTCACCGACCCCGAGCACCTCGAGCGCCTGCCCGAGCTGGTGCGGGAGCACGTGGACGGCCTGGACGGCGTGGTCCACTCGATCGCCTACGGCAACCCCGAGACGCTGCTGGGCGGCAAGTTCCTCGACGGACCGTGGGAGGACGTCGCACAGGCGGTGCAGGTCTCGGCGTACTCGCTGAAGTCGCTGGCGACCGCGTGCAAGCCGCTGATGGGCCCGGGCGGCTCCGTCGTGGGCCTCACCTTCGACGCCACGGTCGCGTGGCCGGCGTACGACTGGATGGGCGTGGCCAAGGCCGGGCTCGAGTCGTGCTCGCGCTACCTGGCCCGTGACCTCGGCCGCGACGGCATCCGCTGCAACCTGGTGTCCGCCGGCCCGCTGCGCACCCTCGCGGCCAAGGCGATCCCGGGCTTCACGGAGCTCGAGGACATGTGGACGACCCGCGCGCCGCTGGGCTGGGACAACACGGACCAGACGCCCGCCGCCCAGGCGGTGTGTGCCCTGCTGTCGGACTTCTTCCCGGCCACCACCGGCGAGATCGTCCACGTCGACGGCGGCTTCCACGCGATGGGCGCCTGAGGCGCAACGCCGGGGGACGAGGTCCCCGGGTCTCCCGGTAGCGTTCCGCCGGTGACTTCCGCACTCGTCGAGCTCCGGGTCCTGGAGGGCCCCAACCTCTACTTCCCGCGCGCCGCCATCAAGCTGACGCTGGACATCAGCGGCCTGGCCGCGGCACCGGAGGAGCGAGCCGCGAGGTTCGCGCAACGGATCGGCCTGCGCAACGCACGGCCGGGCGTGCCGGACTCGGGCTTCCGCCAGCGCTTCGCCGCGCGGGCGATCGCCCGGCTGGTGCGTGCCGTGGCAGCGGAGTCGGGGACCAACCGCCTCGCGGTGCGGGTCCGGCCCACCAGCGACCCCCACCAGCTGGTCGTGGCCTACCCGTGGCTGCACCGCGAGCGCGCCCAGGTCATGGGTCGCGCCGTCGCGGGCGTGCTGGACGCGCTGCCCGCGACCGACATCGACGAGGCGGTCAGCGAGGCGGCGGCGTGCGTCGCTGCGGCCCAGGCGGGAGCCGCGCCGCACACCATCACGCCGCGGGTCCCGGTGGTCGCCGTCACCGGCACCAACGGCAAGACCACGACCTCCCGGATGATCGCCCACATCGCCCGCACCTGGGGCAAGCTGGTCGGCTGGTCCAACACCGACGGCATCTACATCGACGGCGAGCTCGTCGAGGCCGGCGACTACTCCGGCCCGAGCGGCGCCGGCCGGGTCCTTGCGCACAAGGAGGTCCAGCTCGCGGTCACCGAGACGGCGCGGGGCGGCATCCTGCTCAAGGGGATCGGCCTGACCCGCAACGACGTCTCGGTCGTCACCAACGTCTCCGCTGACCACCTCGGGATGCAGGGGATCGACACCGTCGACCAGCTCGCCGAGGTGAAGTCGGTCGTCCCCCAGATCACGAAGAAGGGCGGCTGGGCCGTCCTCAACGCAGACGACCCCCGGGTCTTCGCCATGCGCGGCGTGATCAAGGCGCAGCCCTGGGTGTTCTCCCGCGATCCCGACAGCCCGGCCATCCGCGAGGTGCTCAACGCCGGGGGCAGGGCGACGACCGTGATCGACGGGTGGGTGGCCGTGCTGGCCCCCGCCTCCGACCCGGACCCGCTGGTGGAGCTGGTCGACGTGCCGATGACCCTGGCGGGCCTGTCCCGCTTCAACGTCGAGAACAGCCTGGCCGCGGCGTCCGCGGCCCTGGCCATCGGCATCCCGCGCCACGTGGTGGTCGAGGGGCTGCGGACTTTCCTCCCCGACGCCGAGCACAACCCGGGCCGGATGAACTTCTTCTCGATCGGCGAGGTGTCGGTGGTCATCGACCTGGCCCACAACGAGGCCGGCCTCGAGGCACTGCTCGAGATCATGAACGGCGTACGCCGGCCCGGGGCGCGGCTGCTGCTCGCCCTCGGCGCGGTGGGCGACCGCCAGGACGAGCTGATCGAGAAGCTCGGCGAGATCGGGGCGCGGGACAGCGACGTGATGGTGATCGCCCACAAGGACCGCTACCTGCGCGGGCGCCCCGTCGCGGAGCTCGACGGGTTGATGCGGACCGGCGCGGAGCGGGTCGGTGTCACCGACGTCGCGTCCCACCCCACCGAGGTCGCGGGGCTCGCGGCCCTGGTCGAGCAGGCACAGCCCGGCGACGTGGTGGCCCTGATGTGCCACGCCGAGCGCGAGGCGGTCTACGCCTGGATCGCCGAGCACGGGGGCACCCCCGACAGTCCCGGGACGCTGGCCGCGAAGGTCCGCGCGGCCGCCGGCAGCTAGGGCGGGTCGACAGCGCCGGCCGAGGAGCCGATGTCGAGGTCGCCCTCGACCACGAGGGCGACCAGGCCGCCCTCGGTGCGCGTCTCGTGCGGCTCGTTGGGCTCCCACACGGCCGCCTCGCCCGGACCGATGTCGCTGGTCACACCGTTGCTGCCGGACACCGTGGCGTCCCCGCTCACGACGACGAGGACCTGGCGACCGGCCGCCGGGTGGCGGCCGATCACGCCGCCGGGCCGGACCTGCACCACGACCAGGTGGGCGTCGGCGGTGATGCCGAGTGCGCCCACGGTCAGGCCCTTGCTGGCATGGTCCTCGACGCGGCGGCGCGGCACCGCGCCGAGGGAGACGATCCGCACCCCGTCGCCTCAGCCCTCGCTGGGCGCCGGCGCGTAGTCGGGGTCGCCTGCCGGCGTCTCCGGGTTCACGCCCGAGCCCGCCTGGGCCTGCTTGGACCAGGTCTCCAGCTCGGCCATCACGGCTGCGTGCTTGTCGACGCAGAGCACGACGAGGTCGCCACGGTTGGCGCGGCTCATCGCGTGCCGCAGCGCCTCGATCTCCTCGAGGACCTGCTCGACCTGCTTGCAGCGCGCGCCCTCGGCGATCGCGGTGCGGACGCCGTCGACCACCAGCCCGGCGGTCTCGCCGCGCTCACGGCCGCGAAGCGCGACGTCCTCGCGCACGATGACCACGTCGAAGTGCTGTGCGGCGATGTGCCCGAGCTCGCGCATGTCCTCGTCGCGCCGGTCACCGGCGGTCGCGATGATGCCGATCCGCGACGGCCGGGCGAGGTCGTGCGACGAGGAGAGCGAGTCGCCGACCCGGTCGACGAAGTCGCCGAGCATCTTCATGCCGGGGGCGTTGTGGCAGTAGTCGACGATGACGTTGACACCGTTGACCTCGACCTCGTTCAGGCGGCCGGGGGAGAGGTAGTAGTTGGTGGAGAAGCTGCGCAGGCCCTGCCGGATGTCGTGCAGGGGGGCGCCGGCCGCGAAGGCCGCGGCGGCCGCGGCGAGGGTGTTCTGCACGTTCATCCGCGCCCGACCGCCGAAGGTCGCCGGCAGCAGGTGGGTCCAGGCGAGCTGCATCTCGCGGCGACCGTGCTTGACCACGATCATCTCGCCGCGGTCCGACGGCTCGAGGACCAGCGCCTTGCCACCGCGGCGGCAGTGGGCGTCGATCATGTCGCGCACCTCGGAACCGGGCTCGTCCATCGAGATCCACACGACCTGGCCGGAGCAACGGCGGCGCATCTCCCGCACCAGCGGGTCGTCGGCGTTGAGCACGGCGTGCCCGTCGCGCGGGACGGCCTCGACGAGCACCGCCTTGACGTCGGCCAGCTGCTCGACGGTGTCGATGCCGCGCAGGCCGAGGTGATCCGGCTGCACGTTGAGGACGACGGCCACGTCGTTGCGCTCGTAGCCCAGGCCCTCGCGCAGGATGCCGCCGCGCGCGACCTCGAAGACGGCGAAGTCCACGCGGGGGTTCTGCAGCACCATGCGGGCCGAGCGGGGTCCGGAGGCGTCGGAGCGGATCACCAGGCGCTCGTCGATGACGACGCCGTCGGTGGAGGTCATGCCGACCTTGCGGCCCATGCCCTTGAAGATGTGGGAGATCATCCGCGAGGTCGTGGTCTTGCCGTTGGTGCCGGTCACGGCCACGATCGGGATCCGCGAGGTCGCGCCAGGCGGGAAGAGCATGTCGACGACGGGCTTGGCGATGAACTGCGGCTCGCCGATGGTCGGGTGGGTGTGCATCCGGAAGCCGGGGGCCGCGTTGACCTCGCAGATGGCGCCGCCGGTCTCGCGGACCGGCTCGGTGATGTCGGGGCAGATGAAGTCGATGCCGGCGATGTCGAGGCCGACCATGCGGGCGGCCTCCTCGGCGATCTCGACGTTCTCCGGGTGGGCCTCGAAGGTGCGGTCGATGGAGATGCCGCCGGTCGACATGTTGCCGGTCAGGGCGAGCTTGACCATCGTGCCCTCCGGCGGCACCTCGCCCATCTCGAAGCCCTGCTCGCGCACCAGCTCCAAGGCAGCGGCGTCGACCTTGATCCGGGTCAGGACCTTCTCGTGGCCCACCCCGCGACGCGGGTCGGCGTTCGCGGTGTCGACGAGCTGCTCGACGGTGCTGGTGCCGTCGCCGGTCACCGAAGCGGGGACGCGCTCGGCGATCGCGGCCACCTTGCCGTCGATGATCAGGCAGCGGTAGTCCTTGCCGGTGACGAACGACTCGACGATCACGACTCCGCGCCGCGACTGGTCCTTGGCGATGTGGAAGGCCTCGCGGACGTCCTTCTCGTCCTGCAGGTCGAGGCACACCCCGCGGCCGTGGTTGCCGTCGAGCGGCTTGACCACGACCGGGTAGCCGATCCGCTCGGCGACCTTGACCGCCTGCTCCTCGGTCCGCACCGACTCCTGCTTGGGCACCGGGAGGCCGGCGGCACCCAGGAGCCGGGTGGTGAGGTCCTTGTCGGAGGCGATGTCGACGGCGATCGCGGAGGTGGCCGACGTCATCGTGGCGCGGATCCGCTTGGCGTGGACGCCCTGGCCGAGCTGGACCAGGGAGTGCTGGTTGAGGCGGATCCACGGGATGTCGCGGGAGACGGCCTCGTCGATGATGGCCTGCGTGGAGGGGCCGAAGGCGGTGCGCTCGGCACGGAGGATGAAGGCCTCCAGCTCGGCGTCCCAGTCGAACGACGGGTCCGCCTCGACCAGGTGGTTGACCAGGCGTACGGCGAGCTTCGCGGCGGCGAGGCCGACCTGCTCGTCGACGTACCCGAAGATCACGTTGTAGCGGCCGGGCTGGCCCTTGACGCCGCGGGTCTTGCCCCGGCGCACGTCGTGCCCGACGACCTGCTGGAGCGCCAGCGCGGTGTGCTCGGCGACGTGGCCGAGCCAGGTGCCCTCGTTGAGCCGCTCGACGAAGCCGCCGCGCCGCCCGCGCGAGCAGGAGTGCTCACGCAGCCCGGGCACCATCGCGAGGATGTTGTCGGTGAAACCCGGGATGGTGTTGGTCGGGAACTTCTCCAGCGAGCCGAGGTCCACCACGAGGTGGATCGCCTTGTCGTAGGACCAGACGTTGGCCCCTCGGTAGACCCTGGTCTCGACGATGGCGAGGTCGGGCGTGGGGCGTTCGGTCATCAGGAGGCTCCATCCTGGTCGGTGCTGGTGTCCTGCCGGGTCGTGCTCACGATCTTCTTGCGGCTGCGGGCCAGCCGGCGGCGCAGGGCGCTGGGCGACGCGTCGGCGGCGGCGATGTCGCGGGCCAGGTCGCGCAGGTCCTGACCGGCCTCGGCGAGGTCGGCCGCCTCGTCGGGATGCCGGTGCTCGGGCTGCGCGAGCAGGGTGCGCGTGGTCAGGTCGAAGCGCGCGCCTCGGGAAGGATGTGGAGGACCACGCCGCTGGCCAGCAGCGCGGACGACCGGCGGGCCTCGTAGGCGTTGGTGACGATGCGTGAGGGGTCGAAGACGGTGACGGCGCCGCGTCCCACCACGCTCAGGATTTCGTGGTCGTCGACGTGGTCCACGATCGCAGCGGTGTCCTCGTCGACGCCGATCCCGAGCAGCTGGGGGGACTGGGCGACGATCATCAGCAACCGACCGTAGCGGTTGCGCTGGTCGAAGTGCTGGTCGATCACGGTCGAGTCCAGCAGCCCGAGCCCGGCGGCCACCTGGGTCATCCGCTGCTTCGGCGTCGATCCCGGCCCACCGAAGGCGACCATGTGGCTGGACTGGATGCTCGCGCCGGCGGAGGTCCCGGCCACCACGACACCGCGCTCGTGGGCGTCGAGGATGGCGTCGGCGAGCGGGGTGCCGCACACCAGCGCCGACAGCTTGAGCTGGTTGCCCCCGGTCATGAAGATGCCGGTGGCGCTCTCCAGCCGGGCCACGAGCTCGGGGTCGCCGGCCTCCTCGCGGCTCTCGGGGCGCACCGCGACCACGTCGGCCGCGCCGAGACGGCGGAAGAGCGCGTCGTACACCTCCACGACCTCGGGGCCGAGCGACGAGGCCGTCGGGATCACGGCGATCCGGGCGTCAGCCCCGCCGCTCGCGGCCACGAAGTCCTTGAGGATCGTGCGCTTGCGAAGCTTGTCCTCGGCGCCGCCGATGATCATGAGGGGTCCCCTGGGCATGAGAGGGAGGCTAGGGCATGTCCCGCGATGACCCGACATGCCGGCGATAGAGTGCGCCCGTGCAGCAGCGTTCACGACGGATCGTCGTCATGCGTCACGCGAAGGCCGAGCAGGTCGCCGCCAGTGACCTCGAGCGTCGGCTCCTCGACGGCGGGTACGCCGACGCGGCCGAGGCCGGGGCCTGGCTGGCCGGGCGCGGGGTGTCCGCCGACCATGCACTCGTCTCCGCGGCCACGCGCACCCGCGAGACGTGGGAGGCCCTGGCACAGGCCGCAGGGTGGACCCTCGAGCCGTCGGTGGACCAGGGGCTCTACAGCGCCGGGCCCGAGACGGTGCTCGACCTGATGCGGCTGACGCCCGAGGAGGCCGTCACGCTCGTCGTCGTGGGCCACAACCCCACCGCCGCCTACGTCGCCAACATGCTCGACGACGGCGAGGGCGACACCGAGGCGACCAACGAGATGGCGCTGGGCTACCCCGCGGGCGCGGTCACGGTCCTGGAGTACGACGGGGCCTGGGCCGACCTCGGGCCCGCGACGGCGCGCGTCGTAGCGTTCCACGTCGGACGCGGCTGACGGTCGGACCCGACCGGCTCAGACCGGGGGAGCCGGGGTCACGATGCCGGCCTCGGCGTCGGCGGCCTCGACCTCCTCCCGGGAGATGCCGAGCAGGTACATGATCGCGTCGAGGTAGGGCACGTTGACCGCGGTGTCGGCGGCGTCACGCACCATCGGCTTGGCGTTGTAGGCGATCCCCAGCCCGGCGGCGTTGAGCATGTCGAGGTCGTTGGCCCCGTCGCCGATCGCGATCACCGACGCCTCGCTCACCCCCACCTCGGCGGCGAACTGGCGCAGCGCCGCGGCCTTGCCCGCGCGGTCGACCACGTCGCCGACGATCCGGCCGGTCAGCCGGCCGTCCTCGATCTCGAGCTCGTTGGCCCGCGAGAAGTGGATGCCCAGGTCGGCGGCCAGCCGGTCGGTGACCTGGCTGAAGCCGCCGGAGACGATCGCGAAGCGGTAGCCCAGCCGGCGCAGCGTGCGCACCATCGTGCGAGCGCCCGGAGCCAGCACGATCTCGTCGTACACCTGGTCGAGCGCCGACTCCTCCACGCCCGCGAGCAGGGAGACCCGGGTGCGCAGCGACTCCTCGAAGTCGAGCTCGCCGCGCATCGCCGCCTCGGTGACCTCGGCGACCTGCTCCTCGCAGCCCGCGTGCGCGGCGAGCATCTCGATCACCTCGCCCTGGATCAGCGTGGAGTCGACGTCCATGACGATCAGCCGCATGCCGCGTCGCAGGAGGTTGGCCGGCTGCACGGCGATGTCGACGCCCTGGCGGGCGGCCTCCGCGGCGAGCACGGTCCGCAGCGCCTCGGGATCGGCGCCGGAGACGTGCAGGTCGATGGCGGTGACCGGGTAGCGGGCCATCCGCTCGATCCGGTCGATGTTGGCACCGGAGTCGGCGATCCGGCCGGCGACCGCGGCCATCGACGACGCCTTGAGCGGCGTGCCGATCACGGTCACGTGGGCGCGGCCACCGCTCGGCTCCGGTTGTCGCCCACGCCGCGCTCGACGTCGACGGTCATGTCGAGGGCCTGCGCGGTCTCGACGACCGCGGCGCTCAGCTTCTTCCAGTCCCGGGGTGCCGTCACCAGCACGCCGAGGATCAGCCGGCCGCGCAGTACGATCTGCTCGATGTCGACCACCTCGACCCCGGCTCGTGAGAGCGTCGCGAAGATCGTCGACGTCACGCCGGGCCGGTCCTTGCCGGACAGCGTGATGAGCAGGGTCTCGGGCAGCTGGTCAGTCATCGCGGCCGAGGCTATCGCCCGCGGCGCGCTGTCCTAGGCGGGCGGCCACACCTCGGGCGAGCAGGCGGCGACCAGCGCCCGTCTGCCCGACCGCTCGAGCGGGCGGAGCGCCGCCCGCCGGTTCTCGATCTCGTACGCCGACATCGCTCCGCCGTCGTCCTCGAGGGCCAGGTCGACGATCTCCATCGCCTGCACGCCGCGGGAGGCGAGGTCCACACACCTGGGAGGGACACCGTCGGGGGCGTCGAGGTGGGGCCGGTGACGCAGGTCCATGAGCCGGTCGGCCACCTCGGGACGCCACCGTGCCACGTCGAGCCGGGCCAGGGCGTCGGCGGTCTCGAGCAGGGCGGCGCGCAGGGTCCGGTCGGCCTCGCCGACGTCGGGCAGCTGGCGACGCTCGGCGGCGTGGGCGGTCCAGGTGATCGCTGCGCCGGTGCGCACCGGCACCAGTCCGACGCTGCCTCCGCCGGGGCCGGCGCCGCCGACCACCACGGCCTCGCCGAGCTCGAGCGCCGCGGTGTTGAAGGACCGCGGACCGCCCAGGCCGACCGGGTCGCCGTCCACGGGCAGGGCGGCCCCGAAGCCGATGGCCCCGGCGGTGCGCAGCCGTCCCAGGGCCCCGACGAGGGTATCGGTGCCGCTGTCGCCGGCGAGGCCCGCACCGGCCAGTCCGGCGACGGCGTGCGTGGCGTCCCCGCCCAGCACGGCGTCGACCACGAGGTCGGTGACGGCGAGGCCACGGAGCCACGAGGTCCCCCACCAGGCGAGTCGGCACGAGGCCGGCAGTCTGCTGCTCACGGCCCCAGACGTTACGCTCTGGGCGCCCTCGGGTCGGGACCGCGGGCACGACTCGGGCTGGATAGGGTGACGCACATGACCGCCGTGCTGGAGTTCGCCGATGTGACCGTGCGGCGGGGCCAGGCAACGCTCCTCGACCAGGTCTCCTGGACCGTCGAGGAGGACGAGCGCTGGGTGATCCTCGGCCCGAACGGCGCGGGCAAGACCACGCTGCTGCAGGTGGCCGCGGCGCAGATCCACCCCACGTCCGGCGTGGCGGGCATCCTCGACGAGGTGCTCGGCACCGTCGACGTCTTCGAGCTTCGCCCCCGGATCGGGCTGACCAGTGCAGCCCTGGCCGAGCGGATCCCACGCCATGAACTGGTCCACGACGTCGTCGTGTCCGCGTCGTACGGCGTGGTGGGCCGCTGGCGCGAGGCCTACGACGACCTCGACCACGACCGGGCCACCAGCCTGATGGTCGAGGTCGGTGCCAAGCACCTCACCGACCGCACCTTCGGCACCCTGAGCGAGGGCGAGCGCAAGCGGGTCCAGATCGCCCGGGCGCTGATGGCTGACCCGGAGCTGCTGCTGCTCGACGAGCCCGCCGCCGGCCTCGACCTCGGTGGCCGGGAGGACCTGGTCTCAACGCTGTCGGCTCGCCATGGACCCCGACTCCCCGGCCACGGTGCTGGTCTCCCACCACGTGGAGGAGATCCCGCCGGGCTTCACGCACGCGCTCATGCTGCGCGACGGCCGGGTGGTGGCGTCGGGTCTGGTCGACCACGTGGTGACCGAGGCCAACCTGTCGGCGACGTTCGGGATGCCGCTCGTGCTGAGTCGCGAGGATGGGCGATTCTCGGCACGACGCCGACCGCGGCACAGATAGAGTCGCAGCATGGACTGGCTGGGGGACAACCAGTGGGCCGGCTGGCTCGCACTGGCGATCGGCCTCGGCGTTGCCGAGATGTTCAGCCTCGACCTGATCCTCATCATGGTCGCCGTCGGCGCCATCGCCGGGATGCTGACCGGCGTGCTCGGCGCGCCCTTCCTCCTGCAGGTCCTCGTCGCGGCGGGCGCCTCGATCGCGATGCTGGCGCTGGTTCGTCCGAACATGATCAAGCGCCTGCACACCGGACCCGACCTGCAGCTCGGCCACGGCAAGCTCGTCGGGCAGCGAGGTGTCGTCACCGAGCGGATCACCTACGACCAGCCCGGGCGGATCCGCCTGGCGGGCGAGATCTGGACGGCGGCGCCGTACGACGAGCACCTCACCATCACGCCGGGGGAGACCGTCGAGGTATTCGAGATCCGCGGCGCCACCGCCTACGTCCACCCCGTGCCCACCCTCGAGTCCTGAGGACTCGCCCTTGACCCCCGTGTCCTGACCCGCAAACCCGTAGAGAGGGGGACGCCATGACAGCTGTCCTGATCCTGTTGGCGTTGCTGTTCCTGTTCGTGATCGTCCTGCTTGCGAAGACGGTCCGCATCGTCCCGCAGGCCCGCGCCGGCATCGTCGAGCGCTTCGGCAAGTACAAGCAGACGCTGCCCGCCGGCCTCAACGTCGTGGTTCCCTTCATGGACAGGGTGCGCTACCTGATCGACCTGCGTGAGCAGGTCGTCAGCTTCCCGCCGCAGCCCGTGATCACCGAGGACAACCTCGTGGTGTCGATCGACACCGTCATCTACTTCCAGGTCACCGACCCGATCGCGGCTACGTACGAGATCGCCAACTACATCCAGGCGATCGAGCAGCTCACCATGACCACCCTGCGCAACATCGTCGGTGGCATGGACCTCGAGGAGACGCTGACCAGCCGCGACCAGATCAACTCCGGCCTGCGCGGCGTGCTCGACGAGGCCACCGGCAAGTGGGGCATCCGGGTCAACCGCGTCGAGCTCAAGGGCATCGACCCGCCGCCGTCCATCAAGGACTCGATGGAGAAGCAGATGCGGGCCGACCGGGAGAAGCGCGCGGTCATCCTCACCGCCGAGGGCCAGCGCCAGGCGGCGATCCTGACCGCCGAGGGCGCCAAGCAGTCCTCGATCCTGAACGCCGAGGGCGCCCGCGAGTCCCAGATCCTGCGGGCACAGGCCGACCGGGAGTCCTCGATCCTGCGTGCCCAGGGCGAGGGGCAGGCCATCCAGACGGTCTTCCAGGCCATCCACGACGGCAACCCGGACCAGTCCCTGCTGGCCTACCAGTACCTCCAGATGATGCCCAAGATCGCCGAGGGCGGGGCCAACAAGCTCTGGATCGTGCCGAGCGAGATCGGCAAGGCACTCGAGGGCCTCGGCTCGACGATGAACGACCTGCGCGGCATCCCGCAGCAGGTCGAGGGCCCGAAGACCCGCGTCGACATGGGCAGCCCCGAGCCGATCCTCCCGGGGCACAGTGACAGCGAGCTGGAGAAGACCAACGCCGCCGTCGAGGCGGCCATTGCAGAGGCTGAGAGCGCCGCCAACCCCGGGAAGGGTTCCGGCGCGACGGCACCGGCGCTCGACGCCACCGACCTGCCGGTCGACCCGCCCGCTGAGCCGGGGGCACCCGCCGCCCAGTGACCTTCCTCGAAGCAACGGCGATCCTCCTCGCGGGCCTCGCCGCCGGAACCATCAACACCGTGGTGGGGTCGGGGACGTTGATCACGTTCCCGACCCTGCTGGCGTTCGGCGTGCCGCCGGTGACGGCCAACGTGTCCAACACCATCGGCCTGGTGCCGGGCTCTGTCTCCGGGGCCGTCGGCTACCGCCGCGAGCTGGCGGGCCAGCGCAGCCGGACCCTGCGCCTCTGCCTGGCCTCCCTCATCGGCGGCCTCGTGGGCGCCCTCCTGCTCCTGGTGCTGCCCGCCGGCGCCTTCACCGCCATCGTGCCGGTGCTCATCCTGCTCGGGCTGGTGCTGGTGGTCTTCCAGCCGCGCATCTCTACGTGGGTGGCCGCCCGGCACGAGGCCACCGGCGGGATGCCGCACCACGGGGCCTGGTGGGTGTGGCCGGCGGTGCTGCTCGCCGGTGTCTACGGGGGCTACTTCGGCGCCGCGCAGGGCGTGCTGCTGATGGCGGTGCTCGGGATCGGGGTCGACGAGACCCTGCAACGGTCGAACGCCGTGAAGAACGTGCTCGCCGCGATCGTCAACGGCGTGGCCGGGCTGCTCTTCATCGTGGTCGCGGACGTCGACTGGCGCATCGTCGCGCTGATCGGCGTGGGCTCCCTCGTCGGGGGCCAGGTCGGCGCCACCGTCGGCCGCCGGCTGCCCGCGCCGGCACTGCGAGGATTCATCGTGGTGGTCGGCGTCGTCGCCCTGGCGGCGTTCCTGCTGGACTGAGTGGCGCAGCCGGGGTTCAGCCCGCCTTGACGCTCAGCCTTCTTTGACGCTCAACCTTCTTTGACGCTCAACCTTCTTTGACTACCTGCGTCCCGCCGGCGAAGCGGTCGTGCCAGGCCTGCCGCCCCACCGTGTCGCTGTTGATGCCGATGGCGATCATGATCACCGCGGCGAGGGTGGCCAGCGCGCCCACGAGCCCGCCGACGACCGGCACCACGCCGAGGACGCCGAAGGCCAGCCAGCAGTTGCGCCGCAGCGACTCCTCCAGCGTCGGGTTGCCGCCGTGTGGGCCGAGCACCCGCAGCTTCATCACCATCTTGCCCACGGTCTGGCCCCGCGTGGAGTCGAGGAGCCCGAAGTACGCGAGGTAGATCGCTGCCGTCAGGATCGAGGACACGGCGGCCGCCGCGTAGCTGGAGTCGGACATGTACATGCCACCGCTGTCGCCCATGATCGCGCCCACCACGAGCACGGTCACGATGATGCCGTTGACGACCGCGAGCAGGAGGCCGTCGATGAGCCGGGCGAGGAACCGCTCGAGGAGCTCACCGGGTCGGGTGGTGGTGGTGGTGGAGCCGGCGACGGGCTGGCCCGGACCCGGCGGAGGAGTCTGGTCGGACATGTGGTGCTCCCTGGCAGGGTGCGCGCCCGGGGAGGGCACGGGGTCCCAGCGTAGTGCCGTCTCAGCGCGCGGGCAGTGGATCGGGCACCGCGGTGACCCGGTCCGGCGTCACCGTCAGCACGAGGTGGCGGACGACGCTCGGCGCTCCGGCCGTCCGGCCCGCGCCCGGTGCGGCAGTGGTCTGCGTGCCCGCGACGGGACCCACCTTGACCCGGGGCCCGAACGGTCCGATGAAACTCGTCGGCTCCACACCCTCGGGCGCCCACCGGTCGGAGAACCAGGCCTCGTCGGTCTCGCGCCACGCATCCGCCGAGGCCGCCGCGCGCACCCAGCGAGGCCGCCCGAGGCAGGAGCGAGGGACGGTGAGGCGTACGACGTCCAGGTCCGGGTCGCCGCGGTGGCCGAGCCCCGCGCAGGGTGTCTCGACGATGACCACGCTCACGATCGCGCAGCCGTCGCCGTCCGGGTCCGCCTGCTCGATCAGCGCGTCCCAGTCGGGTTCCTCGTAGAAGAACGCTCCGAAGCCGGTCCGCCCCGTGCGGTCGAGATCCACCGCCCAGGCACCCTTGGCCGTCCGCAGGTGGACGGTCATGAGCTCCGTGCCGGTCTCGGGAAGATCGGAGACACCGAGCTCGACCGTGACGTCGCGGCGATGGTGACGGACGGAGAGGCCGGTGAGGTCGACGTCCGTGACCGCCGACGCGTCCACAGGCGTGATGGTCCCGCAGGGCGCGGGGTCGAGTGAGTAGATCGCACCGGTCACGTCGCCGGCAGGGTCGGGAGAGACCCAACGCTGCGCCTCGGCGCTGCCGGCCGGGCCGAGCGCGAGCCCCGCCACCGAGACGATGGTCAGCACGGCCGGCGCGCGTCGGGGGCGGCGGGAGCGCGCGTGCGGCAAGGGGACCATCCGGGTTCGTGGGGCATCGACGCGCCGACGCTAGGCGACGTGGCGCCGCTCGCGCAGGAGAACGGCGGGACCCGGGGGTCAGCCGTCGACGTACGCGCTGAGCCAGCGCCCCAGCTCGTCGTACGCCGCGGCGCGCGGCTCGGGCAGCGAGAGGACGACGTCGTGCCGCGCGCCGGGGACCGCCGCGTAGGTGACGTGGCGCCCGATCGCGGTGGACCAGCGCCGGATGTGGTCGACGTCGAGGACGATGTCGTGGCTGTGCACGTCGTCGCCCATGGCCGTGGGCCAGGTCGAGCGGTCGGAGCTGAGCACGAGCACCGGGCACCCGACGTCGAGACCTCGGTGCAGCTCGGCGTGGCCGTGCCGGATCGCGGCGAGCCAGCCGGCGAAGACCGGCCACGACTTCAGGGGCTTCCAGCTCAGGTCGAACTCCCACTCCCCGTCGTGGTCGCGGTGCAGGCTGCGGGCGTAGAGCCCGTCGACCTTGCGCGGGATCGCTCGGCGGGGGCTGCGGCGCCCGAGCTGCTTGACGACCGCGGTGCCGATGGTGCGGAGCAGCGCGGGGCCCTGCAGGTCGAGCCACGGCGAGTTGAGGACCATGCCGGCCAGGCCGGCCAGGTCCTCACCCCGCTCGTTCGCCCACAGGGCGAGCACCAGGCCGCCGGTGGAGTGGGCGCTGGTGACGACGTGGGTGTGCCCGTCGCGCTCGGTGACCCGGCTCCAGACGGCGTCGAGGTCGGGGAAGTACTCGCGCAGGTCGGCGACGTAGTTGGGCGTCTGGTGCGGCCGGATCGAGCGGCCGTACTTGCGCAGGTCGACGGCGTAGAAGTCGTAGCCGCGGGCGTTCCACCACTCGGCGTAGCCGGTCTGGAAGAAGTAGTCGGCGAAGCCGTGGACGTGCAGGACCGCGCGGCCGGTGGGCCGGTCGGCCTTGCGGGAGACGAGCGTGGCGACGATCGGGCCCTCGTCGTCCGGGGGGAAGTCGATGGTCTCCGCCAGGTAGGGCTCGCCGAGGACGTCCGTGGTCACGCTCACGGCAGGATTGTGGCACTGTGCGAGCCCAGGGCACTGCGCAGGGCGAGCGCCTGCTCGGGGCGGTTGGTGGTGACCAGCCACGCGCGGCCGGGTCGCAGCCAGTAGCGCAGCGCCACCGGGTGGTCGACGGTCCACACCAGCAGCGGCACGTCGGCGCGTCGCGCGAACCGCGCGAGCCGGAGCAGGGCGAGCCACTGGTTGGCGACCAGCAGGTTGGCCCCCGACGCCGTGAGCCGCGGGCCGGGGTGAGCTGCCGAGCGTGCCCCCGCAGGCGACGCCACGGGCCGCCCTTCACCGACCCGCCGACGGACAGCCCCACGCGCAGGTCCAGGGAACGGGAGTCGGCCCACGCGAGCATGGCCCGGATCGCACGCAGGTTGCCGCTCGTGGCCACCACCCGGTCGGCGCCGAGCTGTTCGACCGCCCGCGCCACCGCCACCACCTCGACGCATTCCTCGGGCGTGGCGTACGCCGTGGCGGGGGAGCGCAGCTTCAGGTCGAGATGGACGCCCGACCGCCCGGCGAGCACCTCTAGCGCCTCGTCGTAGAACAGCGTCTGCGGGAACGCTGTGGCGAACTGCTCGTGCGTGAGCCCGGAGACGGCCTGCTTCCGCCCGTCGACCACGACCTCGGGATCGTGGCAGAGGACCAGGGTGCCGTCGCGGAGGCGTCGTACGTCGACCTCGACGTACTCGACGTCCGAGGCGGCGGCGAGGTCGAGCCCGGCCCTGGTGTTCTCGAGCGCGGGGTCGTGGGCGCACCCGCCGCGGTGGGCGCTGATCAGCACCTGACCGGCCGTCGTCATCGCCCGGCCGCCCGGTCGGCCGCGGCCCGCACCAGGCCGGCGAGGAGACCGACGTCGGCGGCGGTCTCGGGGTGCCACTGCACCGCAAGGCAGAAGCGGTCACCGTCCAGCTCGATCGCCTCGACCGTGCCGTCCGCGGCGTGCGCGGCGGCGACGTACCCGGGGTGGTCCTGCACGGACTGGTGGTGGTGGCAGCTGACGCTCAGGCGCTCGCCGACCAGGGTGGCGACCCTGCTGCCGGGCACCGTGGAGACGTCGATCGCGCCGTACCGGTCGCCGCCCGGGCTGTGCTCGTCGTGGTCCACCAGGTCCGGGGTGTGCTGGTGGAGGCTGCCGCCCGCGTGCACGGCCATCAGCTGCATGCCGCGGCAGATCCCCAGGACGGGGAGGCCGACGGCCTCGGCCGCGTCGAGCAGCGCCACCTCCCAGGCGTCGCGGTCCTCGCGCCAGCCGGCGGTGCGCGGATGCGGCTCGGCGCCGTAGCGGGTCGGGTCGACGTCCGCGCCACCGCTGACGACCAGCGCGTCCAGGCGGTCGACGACCGCGACCGCTGCGGCCACCTGGGCCACCGGCGGCAGGAGCAGCGGGACGCCTCCGGTCTCCTCGACGGCGGTGGCGTACTGCGCGGGGAGCACGTCGGCGTGCTGGCGCCAGACCCCCCACGCGGCGTGCTCGCGGTAGGTCGTGAGGCCGATGACGGGCAGCGCCATGGTCAGAGCGGCGTGACGTACGCGCCGGAGATGCCGCCGTCGACCAGGAAGGTGTTGGCGGTGATGAAGCTGGACTCGTCGGAGGCCAGGAACAGCACGGCGTTCGCCATCTCCTCGGGCTCGGCGAAACGCCCCATCGGGACGTGCACCAGGCGACGTGCGGCCCGCTCGGGGTCCTTGGCGAAGAGCTCCTGGAGCAGCGGCGTGTTCACCGGCCCCGGGCACAGCGCGTTGACGCGCACGCCCTGGCGGGCGAACTGCACCCCGAGCTCGCGCGACATCGACAGCACGCCGCCCTTGGAGGCCGAGTAGGAGATCTGGGAGGTCGCGGCCCCCATCACCGCGACGAACGACGCGGTGTTGATGATCGAGCCCCTGCCCTGCTCCAGCATGTGGGGCAGGGCGGCCTTGCAGCACAGGTAGACGCTGGTCAGGTTGACCTCCTGGACCCGCCGCCAGGCCTCCAGGTCGGTGTCGAGGATCGAGTCGTCCTCGGGCGGGCTGATGCCCGCGTTGTTGAACGCGATGTCGACCGAACCGTAGGTCTCCTTGGCGGTCCGGAAGAGCGCGTCCACCTCGTCCTTGTCGGTGACGTCGACCCTGACGAACGTCGCCAGGTCGGTGCCGCCGAGCTGACCGACCAGCTCGTGGCCGCGCTGCTCGTCGATGTCACCGATCACGACCTTCGCGCCCTCCTCGACGAACCGCTGGACGGTCGCCAGCCCGATGCCCGAGCAGCCGCCGGTGACGACGGCGACCTTGCCCTGGATGCGTCCTGCCATGTGCGTTCCTCCGTCGGTCGAGTGGCGAGCGCCAGCGAGCGTGTCGAGACCTAGTGGGCGATGAAGACGTTCTTCTCCTCGGTGAACGCCATCGGGGCGTCCGGGCCGAGCTCCCGGCCGAGGCCCGACTGCTTGTAGCCGCCGAAAGGCGTCCAGTAGCGCACCGAGGCGTGGGAGTTGACGCTGAGGTTCCCGGCCTCGACGGCACGCGCGACCCGCAGCCCGCGCCCGAGGTCGGCGGTGTAGATCGAGCCCGACAGCCCGTACTCGGTGTCGTTGGCCAGCTCCACGGCGTGGGCCTCGTCGTCGAACGGCATCACGGCGACCACCGGCCCGAAGACCTCCTCCCGCCAGATCCGCGCCGACGGGTCCTCGGTGGTCACCACGCTCGGCGGCACCCAGAAGCCGTCGCCCCCGGGAGTGGTCCCGGCGAACGCCACCTCGACCTCCTCGAGGTAGCCCTGCACCGTGCGCTGCTGGTGGGCGGAGATGAGCGGGCCCATCTCGCTGTCCTCGTCGCTCGGGTCGAGCACCCGCAGGCCGGTGACGGCGGGCTCGAGCCGGGACAGGAACTCGTCGTACGCCGACCGTTCGACGAGGATCCGGGAGCGGGCGCAGCAGTCCTGGCCCGCGTTGTCGAAGACGGCGTACGGCGCGGACGCGGCCGCCGCCGCGATGTCGGCGTCGGCGAAGACGATGTTGGAGCTCTTGCCCCCGAGCTCGAGCGTCACCCGCTTCACCTGCTCGGCGCAGCCGGCCATGATCTGCTTGCCGACCGCGGTGGAGCCGGTGAAGCACACCTTGCGTACCAGCGGGTGGGTGACGAAGCGCTCGCCGACCACCGCGCCGCGGCCGGGAAGCACGGTCAGCACGTGCTCGGGCAGGCCGGCCTCGAGTGCCAGCTCACCGAGCCGGATCGCGGTCAGCGGGGTCAGCTCGGCCGGCTTGAGCACCACCGTGTTGCCCGCGGCGAGCGCCGGGGCGAGGCCCCAGCCCGCGATCGGCATCGGGAAGTTCCACGGCACGATGATGCCGACGACGCCGAGCGGCTCGTGGAAGGTGACGTCGGTGCCGCCGGCGACCGGGATCTGTCGGCCGAAGAGCCGCTCCGGAGCGCCGGCGTAGTAGTTCAGGCAGTCCCGGACGTTGCCCGCCTCCCAGCGCGCGTTGCCCCAGGTGTGCCCGGCGTTGCGCACCTCGAGCTCGGCGAGCTCGTCGACGTGCGCGTCGACGACCGCGGCGAACCGACGCAGCAGGGCGGCCCGCTCGCCGGGGGCCACGGCGCGCCAGGAGGTGAACGCGTCGTGGGCTCGCTCGATGGCGACGTCGGCCTGCTCGAGCGTGGTCAGGGGCACGTCGATGACCGGCCGCGCGGTGGCGGGGTTCAGGACGGTGTGGACGGTGCTCATCACAGCCTCTCGAATCCGCGGCGGAGCTCCCAGTCGGTGACGGCCGCGTTGAACGCCGCGAGCTCCACGTCGGCCATGTTCACGTAGTGGTCGACGACCTCGTCACCCAGGGCTCCCCGGGCGACGTCCGACGTGGCGAACGCCTCGCGTGCGGCCGCCAACGTGGAGGGAACCCGGGGGCGGTCGGAGGTGTAGGCGTTGCCGACCAGCTCGTCGGGCAGCGGGAGGTCGTTCTCGATCCCGTGCAGGCCGCCGGCGAGCATCGCGGCCAGCGCGAGGTAGGGGTTCACGTCCGCACCGGGGATCCGGTTCTCCATCCTGGCCCCGGCCCCCTGGCCGACCAGCCTCACCGCGCAGGTCCGGTTGTCGCTGCCCCAGGCAATCGCGGTCGGGGCGAACGACCCGTCGGCGAACCGCTTGTAGGAGTTGACGTTCGGGGCGTAGAGCAGCGTGAAGTCGGCGGCGGTGGCCAGCACCCCGGCGACGAACCGGTCGTACAGCGTCGTACGCTGCCCGGCCCCGGCGTCCCAGAACACCAGCTCACCGTCCCGGCCGCGCAGCGAGAGGTGGATGTGGCAGGAGCTGCCCTCGCGCTCGTTGAACTTCGCCATGAACGTGATCGCCTTGCCCTGCTGGGCCGCGATCTCCTTCGCCGCGGTCTTGTAGACGGCGTGGTTGTCGGCGGTGGTGAGCGCGTCGGCGTAGAGGAAGCCGATCTCGTGCTGCCCGAAGTTGCACTCGCCCTTGGCGCCCTCGACGTCGAGGCCGGCGTCGTACATGTGGTTGCGGATGCTGCGCAGCAGCGGCTCGGCGCGGGTGGTCCCGAGGATGGAGTAGTCGACGTTGTACTGGTTGACCGGCGGCAGTCCGCGGTAGCCGGCGTCGTGGGCCTGCTCGTAGGTCGTGTCGAAGGCGATGAACTCCAGCTCGGTCCCCGCGAGCGCGGCCCAGCCGTGCTCGGCGGCGCGGTCGAGCTGGCGACGCAGGATCGCGCGCGGGGACTGGACGACGGGGGAATGCTGCGCACCGTGCTCGGCCGGCCACACCAGGTCGCACTGGACCATCGCGGTGGCCGGCAGGTGCGTGAGCAGCCGCACGGTGTCCTCGTCGAGGACGAACTCCATGTCGCCGTAGCCGCGCTCCCACGAGGAGATCGCGTAGCCCCCGACGGTGTTCATGTCGACGTCGACCGCCAACAGGTAGTTGCACCCCTCGGTGCCGTGCCCGACGACGTGGTCGACGAAGTAGTGGCCGTGCAGCCGCTTGCCCTGGAGCCGGCCCTGCATGTCGGTGAAGGCGACCACGACGGTGTCGATCCTGCCCGCCTTGATGAGACCCACGAGGTCGTTCATGCTCAGGTGCCGGTCGTTGCGCAGTGCCATGCGGTCTCCTGGGTGTCGGTCCGGTCGGGGGCGTCAACCCACCAGGCCGCGCAGCAGCGCGGCGGTGTCGTCGCAGTGTTCCTCCATCACGATCCGCGCACGGTCGGCCTTCCCGGTGAGGACGGCCCGCACCAGGGCGGCGTGCTGGCGGTCGGAGTGGGCCATGTTGGCGTCCAGCACCGGGATGGCCAGCAGCATCTCGTGCAGGGTCGACTGGACGGAGGTGACCGACTCGACGACCCGAGGCGAGCCGGTCAGGGTCGCCAGGGTCAGGTGGAAGCGTGAGTCGGCCTGCCGGTGCTGGGCCGGCTTCCGCGCCCTCGCCACGGCCTCGTGGGCGGCCTCGAGCTGACGTCGCTGCGCGTCGCCCAGGCCCGCGCGGGCAGCCAGGTGGGCTGCCCCGGGCTCGACGATCCTGCGGAAGTCGAGCAGGTCGAGCCAGTCCCGCCGGCGCTCCGGCGAGGTCCGCGCCGCGGCCCGGGCCGACGGCGTCCGCGGCTTGAGGGTGACGACGGTGCCGCCGCCGCGGCCCCGTGTCGTCTCGACCAGGCCGGCCTGGCGTAGTGCGGCCATGGCCTCGCGCAGGGTGGCCCGGGAGACGTTCAGCCGGGCCGCCAGCTCGCGCTCGGACGGCAACGCCGACCCGAGCGGGTAGATCCCCAGCCGGATCGTCGTGGCCAGCTGCTCGACACACGCCTCGAACGCGTGGTGGCCGCGCACCGGCCGCAGGACCGCCTCGGTCAGCGTGTGCTCGGGTGAGGCGGTCATGGCGCCATCCTCGGTTCGCGCCAGAGCGGTGTCAATCAGCCCAATGGTCTGAGTTCATACCAATTTTACGTAAGTCGCCCGAAGGGCTCTGGACGCTCGATTCCGCCGGGTCTAGCCTCCGATCAACCGGCTCCGCTCACCCCGAGAAGGTGTCACATGCCCGAAGCACACGAACCGATTCCCGAGCACGAGATCGCGCACCTGACCGAGGACGAGAAGCACCTGGCGAGACTCGGGTACAAGCAGGACCTGAATCGGAGCTGGTCCGGCTTCTCGAACTTCGCGATCTCGTTCTCGATCATCTCGATCCTCGCCGGCTGCTTCACCAACTTCGGCGCCGGCTTCAACAACGGTGGACCGATCTCCATCTCGTGGACGTGGCCGATCCTGGGCCTGCTGATCCTGGTCATCGGGTTCACCATGTCCGAGCTCGTCTCGGCCTACCCGACCTCGGGCGGGATCTACTGGTGGGCGTCCAAGCTCGGTGGCCCCGCGGCCGGCTTCTTCACCGGCTGGCTGAACCTGATCGGCCTGATCGCGGTCACGGCCGGTGTGGCGTACGGCTGCGCCACCTTCATCGACCTGACGATCAGCACCTACTCCGACTCGTACGCCGCGAACTACTCGCTGACGAGGGTCTTCCTCATCTTCGTGGTCGTGCTGGCGCTGGCGTCGGTTCTCAACATCTTCAGCGGCCACCTGATGGCGATCATGAACAACGTCTCGGTGTGGTGGCACGTCGTCGGTGCGACGGCGATCGTGCTCGTCCTGGTCTTCGTCCCCGACCAGCACCAGAGCTTCAGCTACGTGTTCACGGAACGGTTCAACAACTCGGGGTACGGCAACGGGAGCACGACGAGTCTCGGCTTCTGGTTCGCGATCGTCCCCTTCGGCTTCCTGCTGACGCAGTACACGATCACCGGCTTCGACGCGTCCGCCCACCTGTCCGAGGAGACCGCGACGGCGTCAAAGGCGGCCGCGAAGGGGATCTGGCGATCCATCGCGTACTCGGTCCTCGGGGGCTACATCCTGCTGCTCGCGGTCGTCTTCGCCATCCCGGACAACGCCCAGGGCCAGCCGGACAACGCGTTGGCCGGCTCAGGGGTGGCGCCGATCTTCGTCGGTGCACTGGGCAGCAACTGGGCCACCTTCGTGCTCTTCATCTCGGCCTCCGCACAGTTCTACTGCGCCACGTCGTGCATGACGTCGGCATCGCGGATGACCTTCGCGTTCAGCCGCGACGGGGCCATCCCGGGCTCGGGCTACTGGAAGAGGCTGACCGCCGGAAGGGTCCCGGCACATGCCGTGGTCGGGGTCGCCGTCGCCAGTGCCCTGCTCACGCTGCCCGCGCTGATCAAGGTGGACGTCAACGGCACGCCGGTGCCGCTTGCGTTCTACGCCGTGACGTCGATCGCCGTGATCGGGCTCTACCTGGCCTTCGCGATCCCGATCTTCCTGCGATGGCGACACGGAAGCAGGTTCGACGTCGGGACGTGGAACAACGGCTCGAAGTACAAGTGGATGAACCCGCTCGCGGTGGCCGAGATCCTCATTGTCTCGATCTACCTGATGCTGCCCTCGACGCCGGCGGCCAACCCGTTCCGCAGCGAGTTCGAGTGGAAGTTCGTCAACTACGCGCCCATCGTGACGCTGGGGGCGCTCCTCCTGCTGACGATCTGGTGGTTCGCGTCGGCGCGGAAGTGGTTCACCGGACCCAAGCACACCATCGACGAGGCGGTCGTCGAGGCGTTCGGCGACTGAGCCGGAGCCGCCGTGCTCATCCGCTCCGAAGTGGAGGCCCTGCTGGACCGCATCGCGGTCCTGCAGGGCCTTCCGCGCACCGTGCGCGAGCTGCCCGGCGGCCTGACCAACCAGAACCTGCACGTCGCAACCCCCGGCCACGACTACGTGGTGCGGATCTTCCGCGGGGACACGGACCTGCTCGGCATCGACCGCGACGCCGAGCACGACAACACCCGCGCCGCGGCCGCGGCCGGGGTCGGTCCGGGCGTCGTCGACTACCACCCCGACCTCGGCGTGCTCGTCATCGACTACCTCTCCGGCACCACGCTGGACAACGCGTCGTTCGAGGATCACGACGTTCTGGCGCGAGTCGCAGCAGCCTGCCGGCGGCTGCACGAGGGACCGCGGTTCACCGGCGACTTCGACATGTTCCGGCGGCAGGCCGCCTACCTCTCGGTCGTCCGTGAGCGCGGCTACCGGCTCTTCACGGGGTACGCCGACTTCCTCAACGACCTCGAGCTGGTCCGCAAGGCGCTCGCCGTGGGCGCGGGCCCGACCGTCCCGTGCAACAACGACCTGCTCGCGGGCAACTTCGTCGACGACGGCGAGCAGGTGTGGATCATCGACTACGAGTACTCCGGCAACAACGACGCCTGCTTCGAGCTCGGCAACACGGTGACCGAGTGCGACCTCGACGAGAGCCGGACCGAGGCGCTGGTGGCGGCGTACTTCGGGACGCCGACCCGAACCCTGATGGCGCGGGTGAGGCTCCAGTCGGTGGTCTCGGAGTACGGCTGGGCGCTGTGGGGCGCCATCCAGGCCGCGGCCAGCCCCATCGACCACGACTTCCTCGGCTGGGGCCAGCACCGGTTCGACAAGGCCGCGTCTACCTTCCGCTCCAGCGGGTTCGCGCGGCTGCTCCGCGAGGCCACGGGTGCCGACTGAGGTCCCGACCCGGGCCCGGGTGGTCGTCGTGGGCGGTGGGTGGTCGGCACCTCGGTCGCCTACCACCTCACCAGGCTCGGGTGGGACGACGTGCTGCTGCTGGAGCAGGGCTCCTCTCGTGCGGTACGACGTGGCACGCGGCGGGGCTGGTGGGTCCGCTGCGCGCCTCCGAGAGCGGCAACCCGCCTGGTCCAGTACTCCGCGGAGCTCTACGCCTCGCTCGAGGCCGAGACCGGACAGGCGACCGGCTACCGCAACGTCGGCGGGGTCATCGTCGCCCGCACCGAGGACCGGATGGTGCAGCTGCGGCGGACCGCGGCCAACGCCGCGGCGTACGGCATGGACTGCGAGCTGCTCACGCCGGCCGGGCGCTGGACCGCTGGCCGGTGATGGCCGTCGACGACCTGTTGGGGGCGCTGTGGTTGCCCGGCGACGGGAAGGTCAACCCCTCGGACCTCACCATGGCGCTCGCACGCGGGGCCCGGACGAGGGGTGCCCGCATCTGTGAACGAACCCGCGTCACCGCCATCAGCACGGCGGTCGCCCGGTCCGGTCGACGGGTCACCGGGGTCGTCGTCGACACCGGCACCGGCACCGACCAACGGACGATCGAGGCCGACGTGGTGGTGAACTGCGCCGGCCAGTGGGCCAAGGCGCTCGGGGACCAGGTGGGGTGACTGTCCCGCTGCACTCGGCCGAGCACTTCTACGTGGTGACCGAGCCGATCGAGGGCGTCCGTCCGGACCTGCCGATCATGCGCGACCCAGACGGCTGGACCTACTTCAAGGAGGAGGTCGGGGGACTGGTGGTCGGAGGCTTCGAGCCCGAGGCGAAGCCGTGGCGGTCACCGGACACGATCCCGTACCCGTTCGAGTTCCAGCTCCTCGAGGAGGACTGGGAGCACTTCTCGGTGCTGATGGACGAGGCCGTGCGCCGGGTCCCGGTGCTGGCCGAGACAGGAGTGCGCAAGTTCTACAACGGTCCGGAGTCCTTCACCCCCGACAACCAGTTCCTGCTGGGAGAGGCTCCGGGGCTGCGCGGCTTCTTCTTGTGCGCCGGCTTCAACTCGGTCGGGATCGCCTCGGCGGGCGGGGCCGGCCGGGCCCTCGCGGAGTGGATCGTGGCGGGGGAGCCGACGTCCGACCTGGTGGGCATGGACGTGCGACGCTTCGCGCCCTTCAACGCCAACATCCGCTGGCTGCGCTCCCGGGTCGCGGAGGTCCTCGGGCTCCACTACGCGGTGCCCTGGCCCAACCGGGAGCTGGAGACGGCGCGGCCGTTCCGCTGCTCGCCGCTGCACGACCGGCTTGCCGCGGCCGGCGCAGTCTTCGGGTCCCGGATGGGCTGGGAGCGGCCCAACGTCTTCGCGCCCTCGCCCGCACAGGCACGGCTCGACTACACGTGGGGCAAGCCCGACTGGCTGCCCTGGTCGGCGGCCGAGCAGCGCGCCACCCGCACGGACGTGGCGACGTTCGACCAGACGTCGTTCTCCAAGTTCTCCGTGGCCGGTCCCGGTGCGCTCGGCTGGCTCCAGTGGGTCTGCGCGAACGACGTCGACGTCCCGGTCGGGGAGGTGGTCTACACGCCGCTGCTCAACCGCCGGGGCACCTACGAGGCCGACCTCACCGTCACACGGACCGGCCCGGAGGAGTTCCTGCTCGTCTCCAGCTCGGCGAGCACCGTGCGCGACCTCGACTGGCTCGAGCGACACCGGCCGGACGGGTGTGCGGCCACGGTCCACGACGTGACGACGGCGTACGCCGTGCTGGGGGTGATGGGCCCGCGGTCCCGGGAGCTGCTCGCGCCCCTGACCGACGCCGACCTGGGCGACGAAGCCTTCCCGTTCGCGACGTCGCGGGTGATCGGGCTCGGGCCCGCGACGGTGCGCGCCACGAGGATGACCTACGTCGGCGAGCTGGGCTGGGAGCTGCTGGTGCCGGTCGAGCTGGCGACCGGTGTCCACGACCTCCTGCGCGCCGGAGGAGCGGCCAACGCCGGCTACTACACGATCGAGTCCCTGCGGCTGGAGAAGGGCTACCGCGCGTTCGGTCGCGAGCTCACCCCCGACGTGACACCGGCCGAGGCCGGGCTGGTGTTCGCCACGGCCCTCGGTGGCGCCAAGGACTTCCTCGGCCGTGAGGCACTGCTGGCCCACCGCGCCCGGCTGCGCGGACCCGGCGGACGCCGGCGCCTGGTGTCGTTCGTCGTCGCCGACCCGGACCCGATGCTGTGGGGCGGTGAGCTGGTGCTGCACCGGGGCCACCCCGTCGGGCAGGTCACGAGTGCCGCGTGGGGTGAGACCGTCGGGGCCGGCGTGGGTCTGGCCCTCCTCCGACGCGACGAACCGGTCACCTCCGACTGGCTGGAGGCCGGGGGCTTCCAGGTCGACGTCGGCGGTGACCGGTTCGCGGTGCGCTGCTCCCTGCGCGCGCCACTGAGCCCGTCGGTGCTCAGCGCGTCAGGGACGGGTCACTCGGCGTCCGAGCCCGGCAGCGCCGCACCCGGCACCTCACCCGGGAGGTAGATCTTCTGGTCGCCGGGGTACGGAAGGTCCCAGTGGTGGGCGTCGTACCACGTGTAGCGGTTCATCTGCTCCGGGTTGGCGAAGTCCGGCTGTGCGTGACCGCCGGTCAGGTGCTGCTTCTTCGCCCACTTCTGCCACGCCGCCGCGTAGGACACGTACCTGGCCGGCACGGGTGCCGCCTTGGCCGCCGGGCCGCCGTTGGCCGGGGTGTCGGCACCACAGGAGGGCGGGGTGGCGATGTTCTCCGTCAGCGGGATGCGGTTGGCCTTCGCGGTGTACGGCGTGTCGTCCGGCGTGGACCGGAACGCGTCGAACATCGGCGTGGCCGCGGCGACCTTCTGGTTGAGCGGCTCCGCACCGAGAATCTGCTCGATCGTGCGCACCATCGAGATCTGCGAGTAGTAGGTCGAGACGGTCTTGCCGTGCGCGGCCCAGGGGCTGATGACCTGGATCGGGGCCCGGTGGCCGTCGACGTGGTCGACGCCGTTCTGGCTGTCGTCCTCGACCACGAAGATCGCGGAGCTCTTCCAGTAGGGGCTGTGCGAGATCGTCTGGACGACCTTGCCGACCGCGAGGTCGCTGCCGGCGACCTCCGCACGCGCGGACACCGGACCACCGGTGTGGTCGTCGGAGAGCCAGAGCATGTTGAAGTCGGCGGGGCCGTCCTTCGCGAACTCCTGCTTCCAGATCTCGTACCGGTACAGGTCCGGGATCGAGAGGTCGAACGGCGGCGAGAGCGGGTTGCTGATCTCGTTGAGCGACGGGATCACCGAGCCGTAGTTGCCCTTGAGCTCCGGTGAGGTCAGCTGGGCGGGGTCGCCGCCGTCCTCGACGCTCTTGACGGCGCAGTAGTACTGCTGCCATGTGCCGGACGGCTTGCCCTCGGTGTACTCGAACTCGCCGTAGTTCCGGGCGCTCCTGCCGGCCTGCTCGACCGCCGACCAGAGGAAGCCCGAGCGCTGGTGGCCGAGCACGTCCTCCTCGGTGTCATAGGAGCGCGCGTACTCACCGGCGCTCGACTCGGTGTACTCCGGGTTGTCGCCCTGCATGAGCCAGTTGTGGCCCTCGGCCGAGTTGGTGCCCACGTCGTAGGTGTTGTCGTAGAGCCCGAACTGGCGGGCCAGTGCGTGCCCGTTGGGGGTGACCTGCTGGCCGAACTGGGCCAGCGACGGGTCGCCGTTGCCCTCGGGCATGTCGCCGAGGACCTGGTCGTAGGTCCGGTTCTCCTTCACGATCATGAAGACGTGCTTGATGGTCGAGGGGTCGCCGATCCGCTTCGGGACCGGCACCGCCTTCGCCCGGCTTCCGGTGGCGTGCTTGACGTCGGTGTCCGCGTCGCCCCAGCCGTTCTGGGCGAAGACCGTCGGGGTCAGGGTTCTCCTGATCTGGCTGTCGCTCGGGAGGCTGAAGCGGGTCAGCGAGGCCGTGGTGCCGTGCGTGCCGTGACCCGTCGCCGGCGTGGTGCCGTAGCCCTGGTTCGAGGTCACGAGGGGGCCCCGGGCATCGATGCCGCGCCGGTTGGCCACGACGAGCCGGTCGCCGACGGGGAAGACGTCCTCGGGGTAGTAGTCGGTCGGGACGAGGCCGACGTAGCTGACCGGGTCCAGGGCGTTCTCGCCGAGCTTGTACACCGCGATCGCGTTGGCGCGACCGAGGCTGACGAGGAGGCGGCCGTCGTGGACCGTGACGGCGTCGGGCTCGTAGCCGACCTTCGAGCCCTGCCACGGCTGGGTCGCGATCGTCTGGACGACCTGGTCGGTGGCGGTGTCGACCACCGAGACGGTGTCGTCGTTGGTGTTGGCCACGTAGAGGACGTCGTCCCCGGCGTACATGGCCGTCGGGTGCAGACCCACCTTGATCTGGCCCACGGGTGCGGAGGGTGTCGAGGTGTCGATGGTGCTGAGGACACCGGTGGTCGAGGTGCCGCGGACCGGGTCGGCGGGAACGTCGGTGCCGTAGGAGTCCTGGGTGGGCTCACCCGGGACGGCTCGCCGGCCACCCTCGTCGCTGACGTAGAGCTTCGTCCCGACGAACTTCAGCTGGCGGGGGGCAATGCCGACGTCCCAGGTGTGCGTGACGGTGCCGGCGGTCGGGTCGATCGCGACGACGCTGTTCTGGCCGTTGACGGCGGCGTACAGCGTCGATCCGTCGGGCGAGTAGGCAAGGCCGGCGGTCAGCGCCTGCCGGCCGTCGACCGTGGGGATCGAGACCCTGGTTCCGGACCCCAGGGTGCCGTCGGCGTTGACGGGGAACCGGGTGAGGCCGGTCGCGTTGGGCATCCACAGGAACTTGCCGTCGGGGCTGTAGACCGGGCCCTCCTGGCCGACGGTGTTGTCGGACAGCCGCGCGTCGACGCCGGAGGCGGTGCCACCCCGCCAGATCAGCTTGTAGGTGGACAGGTCGAAGATCTGCAGCGAGACCGACCGGTCGTTCGAGGTCGCGGCCAGGAAGCGGCCGTCGGGGCTGACGGTGGAGCCCATGAACTTGCCGTACGGCGTCGTCAGCCGCTCACCGAGCGGCTTGAGGACCTGGTCGGACGAGATCTGCAGGCCGTCGGAGTACTCGTCGCCGACCTGGTGAGAGCCGAAGCCGACCGTCGTGCCGTAGGCGACACCACCGGTGACGACCAGGGCCAGCCCTGCGGCGAGGACGCCGATCGGGGTGCGGGCGAGGCGGCGACGAGCCGGACTCACCACGCGGTTGCGGGTCACATTCATCAGGAACCTTTCGTTTCGTTGTCGAGCAGGTCGACGACTCCGTCGAACTGCCACAGCGGGTTCGGGGCGTCGCCCGTGGGGGTGTTGATCCGGAAGAACCCGTTGACCTCCTTCGGCCCGTCGCCGTCGGCGACGTACCGTCCGTCCGCGGCCACCTCGAGCTGGTAGATCGCGGTGCCCGTCGCGGTCGCGCCGGGCAGGGTCCAGGTGACGACGCAGCGCCAGTCGGCACCCGGACCCGTGTCATCCACCAGGTCCCCGCCCTTGTCGCACCGGGCCCTGGTGTGCAGCTGCTCCTCGGTGACCGCAGGGCGGTGGAGCTCGTCGGTCTGCAGCACGTAGAGGTGGGCGAAGGAGGTCGCCAGGGCCGCCTCGAGCTCGGGTCGCTCGATGCCGGTGCCGGTGGCGCCCGTGCCCACACCCACGCCGACCGTGGTCACCGCGACCAGGCCGACCAGGGGTGCCAGGCCGGCGACGACGAAGCGGTGGCCCGAGCCGTCGTGGGCGAGGTTGGTGAAGTCGCGTCGCACGAAGAGGCGGTAGGCCAGGAGGGTCGCGAGTGCGGTCCAGGCCAGGCTCACGGCGAGTCCGATCCACAGCGGTCCGAGCTGACCCGGCGTCGTGAGGAGACCGCGGTAGGTGGTGAACGCGTGCACCGGCAGGACGACCCGGAGCGCGACCGGCACCGGCATCAGCTGCACCCCTTCGAGCAGGAGCGCGAGCACGACCGGCATGAGCAGCCCCAGCGGGGACCGCCCCAGCGCGACCGATCCGAGGAGCCCGATCGCGGAGAACGCCAGCGTGGGTGGGACGACGCTCGCCCACGCCAGCAGGACCTTCACGGTGAGCTCACCGGTGCCCATGACGTGCCCGTCGAGGCCGGGCAGCGGGTGGCTGCCGATCGAGACGAGCCCGCCGGCTGTCGACGACACGGCGAGGGCTGCGAGCAGCGCGAGGGTCACGGTGAGCGCGGCGAGCGCCTTCGACAGGAAGATCCTGCGCGGCGAACGCACGGCGACGAGCAGCTGGCGCCAGGTGCCGGTCCGGTCCTCGACGGCGAAGACGTCGCCGGCCACGAGGCAGGTGAGCAGGGGGAGCACGATCGTGCCCACGAACACGAGGACCACCAGGGATCCCGCCCAACCGGACTGGTTCATCCAGCGGCCGTAGAGGGCATCGGCAGGGAGCGAGGACTGCCGGCTGATCACCGCGGTGTACACAGCGGGCGCGACCAGGCAGGCCAGGAGCACCAGCCGGAGGCGCCACTGCGAGGCCAGCTTGACCAGCTCGAAGCGGTAGCTGCGGCGCAGGGCCACCGGGCGCACCGGGGGCGGCACCTCGAGCTGGATCGCGGTCATCGAGCGGACTCCCCGTCCGGGGTGACGCCGTCGTCGGCGCCGGTCAGGGCGAGGAAGGCCGACTCGAGCAGGGGCACGACCGGCCCGAGCTCACGGATCGCGATCCCGGCGGCGACGAGTCGGACCACCAGCTCGTCGAGGGCCGTTTGGGGCCCGCGCACGACGAGCGCGTCGTCGTCGGCCCGGGACAGCGACCCGCCACCGGCCACCCGGCTCAGCGACGGCGTGCCGTCGGCCACCTCGCGGGCGCCCTCCGGGTCGGAGGTGACCAGCCGGTGGTCGAGGTCGCCGCTCTCGGCGGCCAGCTTGCGCACGGGTCCCGAGAAGACGACCCGGCCGGTGGCGAGCAGGGTGACCTCGTCGCACAGCGCGGCCAGGTCGTCCATCCGGTGGCTCGAGAGGATCACCGTGGCGCCCGCCTCGGCCAGGTCGGTCAGGACCCGGTGCACCTGCCGCTTGCCCGCGGGGTCGAGGCCGTTGGCCGGCTCGTCCAGCACCAGCAGCCGCGGCTCCCAGAGCAGGGCGGCGGCCAGTCCGAGACGCTGCCGCATCCCCAGGGAGAAGCCGCGCACGGGCTCCCCGGCCACCTCGCGGAGCCCGACTCGGTCGAGCAGCTCGTCGACGTGGGCGGCACGCCCGCTCGTCGTGCCCCGGAGGGAGGCGAGAGCCGCGAGGTTCTGGCGCGCCGTGAGGGTGGGGTAGAGACCGGGGCCCTCGACGAATCCCGCGACACTCCCCGGAACGCCGAGCACACGACCCACGGGCATCCCGAGGATCTCCAGCGTGCCGCCGTCGGCCACGGCCAGCCCGAGCAGGAGGCCCAGCAGCGTGGTCTTGCCGGCGCCGTTGGGCCCGACGAGACCGTGGATCTGCCCGGCCGGTACGTCGAGGTCGACGCCGTCGAGAGCGACGACGTCGCCGAACGTCTTGCTGACACCGCGCGCCCGAATCGCAGCGGTCGATTGCATGGGTCCTCCGTCCGGCGGTGAAGCCGTCGCCCTCGACAACCTTTCCGAACGAGGAAGCTAGGGGCCGCGGATGACCTGACTGGCTCGGTTGGCCGAACGGCCGGCGAACGGAACCCAGCAGCCGGGGTGTGCGCGCGGGCACACTGGGATGGGGGCGCGAGCCGAGAGGGAGCGGGACATGTGGGCACAGCTGAGCAGCGTCCGCGTCACGGACGGAGGCGCCGAGGTCGTGGGCAGGGCCATGGAACACCTGCGGACCTTCGAGCAGCCGGACTCGGGGCTGCTCCGGACGATCGTCATGCAGGACCAGAAGGATCCCTTGCACCTGTTCGTGCTGGTCGTCTTCGAGAGCGAGGAGAAGGCGCGCGCCCGCGAGGTGGATCCTCGGCGGCAGGAGGGCGTCCAGGCGCTGCGCGACAGCCTGGCCGGAGTCCTCGACGCGGCGCCCGAGTACACCGACCTCGACGTGCTCGCCGAGCTCGTGCCGTAGGCGCGGTCTCACCCCATCGAGCCCACGGCAGGTGGTCGCCCTCGAGTCCTTCCCGGAGGGCACGAAGGGCCCGGGCAGCCTGCCCGAGCCCTTCACCGTGCGTGGTCAGGCGGGGCTCAGCCCGCGTGGGTGTCGGACTCCACGACCGGGTCGCCGGCGTCGGCCTTCGCCGCCTCCGGTTGGCCGCCGGGAGCGTCGCCCTCGTTCTTCTCCCGGACCAGCTCCTCGATCCGCTTGCCGCACTCGGCGTCGACCCGGTGCCAGTACTGGAACGCGCGCTCGAGGACGTCACCCTCGACCCCGCCGAGAAGGTGGCCGGCGACGGTCTGGACGAACTGCTCGCGCTGCTCGTCACCCCAGACCTCGCGCACCAGCGTGCCGGCCTGAGAGAAGTCGTCATCGTCAGCGCGCAGCGTGTAGGCCTGCCGGACCATGGCGCCGTCGGCCTCCCAGCCGTCCGCGACCTCGCCGACCTCGTCGGCGTAGCCGCGCCCGAACGAGTTGGGCGCGTAGACCGGGTCGTCCGAGCGGTGCTCGAAGGCCATCGGCCCGTCCTGGGTGTAGGTGTTGATCTCCACCTTGGGCCGGTTCACCGGCAGCTGCAGGTAGTTCGGGCCGATCCGGTAGCGGTGCGTGTCGGAGTAGGCGAAGGCCCGCCCGAGCAGCATCTTGTCGGGGGAGAACCCGATGCCCGGCACCACCGCGCTCGGTTCGAACGCCGCCTGCTCGATCTGGGCGAAGAAGTTCTCCGGGTTGCGGTTCAGCGTCATCGTGCCGACCTTGATCAGCGGGTAGTCGCTGTGCGGCCAGACCTTCGTCAGGTCGAACGGGTTGATCCGGTAGGTCTTGGCGTCCTCGTAGGGCATCGCCTGGATCGACAGCGTCCAGCTGGGGAACTCCTGCCGGGCGATGGCGTTGTAGAGGTCGCGACGGTGGAAGTCGGCGTCCTCGCCGGCGATCCGCGTGGCGTCGGCGTCGGTGAGGCCCTCCACGCCCTGGTCGCTGTGGAAGTGGTACTTGACCCAGTGCTTCTCGCCGGCCTCGTTGATCCACAGGTAGGTGTGCGAGCCGTAGCCGTTCATGTGCCGGAAGGTCTTCGGGATGCCGCGGTCACCCATCAGGTAGGTCACCTGGTGGGCCGACTCCGGGTTGAGGCTCCAGAAGTCCCACTGCATGTTGTTGTCGCGCAGGCCCGAGCCGCCACGACGCTTCTGGCTGCGGATGAAGTGCGGGAACTTCATCGTGTCGCGGATGAAGAACACCGGGGTGTTGTTGCCGACCAGGTCGTAGTTGCCCTCGGTCGTGTAGAACTTCAGCGCGAACCCGCGCGGGTCGCGCCAGGTGTCGGGGGAGCCCTGCTCGCCGGCCACGGTGGAGAACCGCGCCAGCATCTCGGTCTTCACGCCGGGCTGGAACAGCGCGGCCCTGGTGTAGGCCGACACGTCCTCGGTGGTCTCGAACTCACCGAACGCACCCGATCCCTTGGCGTGCACATTGCGCTCCGGGATGCGCTCGCGGTTGAAGTGCGCCATCTGGTTCAGGAAGTGCACGTCGTGGAGCAGGATCGGCCCGTCCGGGCCGAGCGTGAGGGTGTTGCGGTCGCTCGGGGCGGGAGCCCCGTTGTCGGTCGTCGATCCCAGCTGCGCCTCCTGCGACGGGGCGGTGGCGATCGAGGTTCCGTCGGTCGGCTGCGGCAGGTCAGGCATCGTCTCTCCTTGCGATGGGATGGATGGTGCTCAAGATGCTCGTGCCCCGGCAGGCGGCACACATGCCCCGCGGGGTGCTCGACCTTGCCGACTTCTCTGGAGCCAGTCAAGAAAACGCCGGGCGGCGAGGGGAAAGGCCGGGGTCTACCTGGAGTACAGGTCCCGGATCACGTCCTCGATGTCCGGCTCGTGGATCGACAGGTCCGCCACGTCGTACGCCGCCGCGACGGCCGCCACCACGGGGGCAGCGCTGGCGTCGGTGGGGAAGGAGAGCCACTGGCGAGGGCCCTCGACGCGTCGGGTGATCGCCCCCGGGACCCGGATGGGCGGCGCCTCGTCGGCGAGGTCGACGACCAGCGTCCGGGTCGAGCCGCCCTGCTTGTGCAGGTCGGCCAGGTCTCCGTCGAAGACCGCGGTCCCGCGGTCGATGACGATCACGCGCCGGCAGAGCGCCTCGATGTCCTGGAGGTCGTGGGTGGTCAGCAGCAGGGTGGTGCCGCGGGTGGCGTTCAGGCTGCGCAGGAACTCCCGGAGGCGCCCCTTGCTGACGACGTCGAGCCCGATGGTCGGCTCGTCGAGGTAGAGGATCTCGGGATCGTGCAGCAGGGCGGCCGCGATGTCACCACGCATCCGCTGGCCGAGGCTGAGCTGGCGGACCGGGGTGTCCAGCAGGTCGCCGAGCGAGAGCAGCTCGACGTACTCCTCCAGGTTGCGCCGGAAGCGCTCCGGCGGATCCGGTAGATCTTCTGGAGCAGCTCGAAGGAGTCGCGCAGCGGCAGGTCCCACCACAGGGTGGTGCGCTGGCCGAAGACGACGCCGATCCGTCGGGCCAGCTCGGTACGACGCCGGCTGGGCTCCAGCCCGGCGACCCGGAGACGGCCACCGGTGGGCACGAGGATGCCGGTCAGCATCTTGATCGTGGTCGACTTGCCGGCGCCGTTGGGGCCGATGTAGCCGATCATCTCCCCGGCCTCCACCGCGAAGCTGAGGTCGCGCACCGCGACCACCTGGCTGCGCTGCCGGGCGAGTCGGCCGGTCCTGCGACGGACCTCGAAGGTGCGCTCGAGGTCCTGGACGTCGATGAGCGGCATGTCAGCTCCCGGTCGAGGCGTAGTGGCGCACGCCGGCGCGCCAGACGAGGGCGGTCAGCAGCCCGAGGACCACAGCCGGCACCGGCGAGGCGAGCTGGAGCCACGAGGGCAGGCCGAAGGGGTCGGGCCGGCCGAGCAGGTAGAGGCAGGGGTACCAGTTGACGAAGGCCAGCGGCAGCACGAAGGTCAACCCCTTGACCAGCTCACGCGGGAAGACGGTGAGCGGGTACTGCGTGACGGTGTTGCCGCCGTAGGTGAACGCGTTCGCGAACTCGCTGGCGTCGCTGGTCCAGAACTGCACGCACGAGAAGGCCACGAAGAGGCAGAAGAAGATCACCGAGCCCGCGACCACCATCTCGCCGGCCACGAGCACCCGGGCCGGCGTCCAGTCCACGAACCAGCAGGCCCACGCGAACACGACGAGCGCCTGGACGATCCGGGACACCCGCCGGAGCTGGAACTGGTCGGCGCAGACCTGGACGAGCAGCGGGACCGGGCGGACCATCATGGTGTCCAGGCTGCCCATCCGCACGTGCGCCCCGATCCGCTCGACACTGCCGATCAGCAGGTCCGCCACTCCGATGCCCAGGCCGGTGGCGCCGTAGAGCAACCCGATCTCGGTGAGCGAGAACCCGCCCAGGGCGTCGATGGTGTGGAACATCAACCACAGGCCGACGAAGTCGAGGGCGGTGATCAGCCCGCCGCCGATCGTCATGATCCAGAACGACAGCGGGTACGCCAGCGAGGCGCGCACCCACATGGACGCGATGGCGCGGTAGTCGGCGAGGGCGGGGCCGAGCTGCTCAACCACCCTGCACCACCACCTTCCGGGTGGCCGCCGACACGACCAGCTGGCAGCAGCCGAGGAGCGCGAGCGCCCAGAACGCCTGGAGCCCGAGCCCGCCGACCAGCGACCACCCGACGCGGTGCCCGAGCCAGATGTCGGCGGGAGTCTGCAGGTACGACGCCCACGGCAGCGCGAGGGCGAGGTCGCGGAGCGCTCCCGGGAAGATCACCAGCGGGAGCACCATCCCGCTCCAGAACAGCGCGAGCACGCCGCTGAGCATCCGGGCACCCTGGGCGTCGAGCAGCCAGAAGGCGGACGCGGCGAAGAGGAACCGCACCGCGAAGCTCACCACCACCGCGAGCACGATGCTCCCGAGGACGGCGAGCACGGCCAGCGGCGACCCGGGCAGGCGGATGTCGAACAGCAGCCAGCCGAGGACAGTGGGCGCCAGCCCGCGCGTGAGCAGGTGGTAGGCCGCGCGGCCGAGGTCGCCGGCGAGGTACCAGCCGAGCAGGCTCACCGGCCGGTAGAGGTCGATCGCGACGTCACCGGACCGGATCCGGTCGGCGAGCTCGTCGGTGGTGCCGCCGCCCCACAGGGCCACCGTCATCAGCAGGGCCTGCCCGATCCAGACGTAGGTGACCGCATCGGTGGCGTCGTACCCCCCGGCCCCGGCCGCTCCTCCCACAGCGCGAGGTAGGCGTAGGAGTAGATGACCCCGAAGGCGGAGTTGGTGAAGATCCCGGCCAGGGTCGCCGCCCGGTACGTGGAGTACCGCCGGAAGGCACGCCTCGCGACCGCGACGTGCAGCATGGCGGACCTCCGGGGTGGACGGGGTGGGGGCGCGACATGCTGCCATGCCCACGGCCCGCGTGTTCATGCGCCGGCGCCGGTCAGGTCTAGACCGAGATCGGGCAATTGCGTGTCCCGGGTCACACGACCGTGTCCTGTGACAGCCGCACGTCGTTGAGGGCGGCACACGTAAGACGGCCGGGCAGATCCCGGCCAACGCGCTTTCTCGGGGCCGTGCCAGCACAGCCACAGTCACAGTCAGTGCCGGGGGTGAACCTCCCGGCCGATAACCGGGGAGATCCATGTCATGCGTCACTCACTGAACGCCCGTCGTTCCGCCGCCCTCACCGCCGCGCTGGTGGTCGCCACCTGGAGCGCAGCCGCGCCGGCCACCGCAGACCCGGGCGGCCAGTCCGCCAAGCACGGCCACAGCCACGCGAAGGCCCACTCGAACGGTCAGGCGAAGGGCCGTGCCAACGGCCATTCCGACGCCGGGGCCGACGGCCACACGCAGGGCCAGGGCGGACACCACGCCACGACCCAGCAGCCGACCCACGACCACGGCAAGCCGCAGGGCGCCGGCAGCCACGCGAGCCACGGGGCCCACGGCACGCACGGAAGCAGCCACGGCGGCGGCGCCGGCGACCCGGCCGGCAACAACGGCACGGTGAAGATCGCACCCCTGGGCGCGATGGACTCCATCCCCAACAACACCCCGCACGTCGGCTGCAGCTTCCAGGTGGAGTGGTACGGCTACGACCAGGGCGCCGACATCGTCTCGAACGTCTCGTTCGCCATGTGGGCCCCGACGAAGGACGTCGGGCTGACCGTCCACGGTCCGGGCAGCGTGTTCGTGGGCGGCGACCCGGCCAGCGGCGCCGGCACCTCCTCCGGGCTCGACGGCCGCCAGGTCTACACGCTGTCCTTCGACGGCGCGCCCCAGGCGCAGCAGGGCTACCACGTGAAGCTGACGGTCGCGACTCCGCGCTCGCAGGGCAACGACACCAAGACGAAGGTCTTCTGGGTGCAGCCCTGCGCCTCCTCGCCCGGCACCGGCACCGGCACCGGCACCGGGACGGGCACCGGGGGCGGGTCCGGATCCGGCACCGGCACCGGTACCGGGGGCGGCTCCGGCTCCGCAACGGGCACCCACACCGAGTCCGGCTCCGGGACCGCGTCGGCGCCCGGCACCGGCACGGATGTGCTCGGCGCCCAGCTCGCTGCCAACGGCAACGGTGGGTCTGCCGACCGCGCAGGGTCCGGCGGCTCGGTCCCGACCGCTGTCGAGGCCGGTGAGGCCGGACGGTCCACCCTGGCCGACGTCGCCCGTTCGCCGTGGCCGCTCGGGCTGGTGGGCGCGGGCCTGATGATCGCGCTCGCCACGCTGGCCCAGCGCCGCCGTGCCGGCTCCGACAGCTGAGGCGGCCGGTCGCAGCAGCCGCACCTGGTGGCTGGCTGCGACCGCGGCCGTGCTCGTCGCCGGTGGCCTGGTGGCCTGGTTCCTCCAGGCCCCCGGCCCCGGGGTCTCCGCGGTCGGGGCGCAGTCCCCGGCCGCGGGCGCGGTCGACCTCGGTCCCTCAGCCCGTACCTCCGCACCGCCCGCCGAGCCCGAGCAGGCAGGACGGGTGGCCGGCTCGCCACGGCGGATCATCATCCCGGCCCTCCACGTCGACGCACCGGTGCTCCCGATCCGGACCACGGACGGGACCCTGGTGCCCCCCAGCGACCCGCAGGAGCTGGGGTGGTGGGCGGGCGGCGCCCGACCCGGGGCCGCCCGGGGGAGTGCGCTGGTTACCGGGCACACCGTGCACACCGGCGGTGGCGCCCTGGACGACCTCGAGACCCTTCATCGCGGCGACCGCGTGTCGGTGCGCACCGACCACGGCCGGCTCGGGTACGTCGTACGCCGGGTTCACGTCTACAGCAAGGGCTCCGTGGCCGACCACGCGCAGCGGCTGTTCAGCCAGCGCGTGCCCGGGCGGCTGGTGCTGGTCACGTGCGAGGACTGGAACGGTGAGGCCTACCTGAGCAACGTGGTGGTCACGGCGACGCCTCGGTGACCCCTCGGGCCCGGGAATACTCGGCTCCGCAGCTCGGTTGGGAGGATCAGTTGCGGATTCAACTACCAAGCCCTCAGGAGCCTCCATGCAGCTCGGCATCTTCACCGTCGGGGACGTCACCACCGACCCCACCACGGGTCGGACGCCGACCGAGCACGAGCGCATCAAGAGCACGGTCGCGATCGCGCGGAAGGCCGAGGAGGTGGGTCTCGACGTCTTCGCGACGGGGGAGCACCACAACCCGCCGTTCATCGCGTCGGCCCCGACCACGACGCTCGCCTACATCGGTGCGCAGACCGAGCGGATCATCCTGTCGACCGCGACGACGTTGATCACCACGACCGACCCGGTGCTCATCGCGGAGAACTACGCCAAGCTCCAGCACCTCACCGACGGTCGGGTCGACCTGATGATGGGCCGCGGCAACACCGGCCCGGTCTACCCCTGGTTCGGCAAGGACATCCGGCAGGGCATCAACCTCGCCGTCGAGAACTACGCGCTGCTGCACCGCCTGTGGCGCGAGGACGTCGTGAGCTGGGAGGGCCGCTTCCGCACGCCGCTCCAGGGCTTCACCTCGACGCCGCGCCCGCTCGACGGCGTCGCGCCGTTCGTGTGGCACGGCTCGATCCGCAGCCCCGAGATCGCCGAGCAGGCGGCGTACTACGGCGACGGGTTCTTCCACAACCACATCTTCTGGCCCGCGTCGCACACCCAGCAGATGGTGGGGCTCTACCGGCAGCGGTTCGAGCACTACGGGCACGGACCCGCGGACACCGCGATCGTCGGCCTGGGCGGTCAGTTCTTCATGCGCCGGAACAGCCAGGACGCCTGGAACGAGTTCCGCCCGTACTTCGACAACGCCCCCGTCTACGGCCACGGCCCCTCGCTGGAGGACTTCACCGCGCAGACGCCGCTGACCGTCGGCTCGCCGCAGCAGGTGCTCGAGCGCACCCTGTCCTTCCGTGACTACGTGGGCGACTACCAGCGCCAGCTGTTCCTCGTCGACCACGCGGGCCTGCCCCTGAAGACGGTGCTCGAGCAGCTCGACCTGCTCGGCGAGATCCTGCCGGACCTGCGGGCGGGCTTCGCCGAGGGCCGCCCGGCACACGTCCCGGATGCGCCGACGCACGGCTCCCTGGTCGCGGCCCGACAGTCCGCCGGGGCGCGCGCATGACCACCGTCGTGGTCGTCTCGGCGGGCCTCTCGAACCCGTCCTCCACCCGGCTGCTCGCCGACCGGCTCGCCGCCGCGACCCAGGACGCGCTGGAGGAGGTGGAGGTCACGCACGTCGAGCTGCGTGTCCTGGCCCACGAGCTGACCGACCACCTGCTCACCGGGTTCCCGGGGCCTGCGCTCTCGGCGGCCCTCGACGCCGTACGTCGTGCGGACGGGCTGATCGCGGTGACGCCGGTCTTCGCCGCGTCCTACTCGGGGCTCTTCAAGACGTTCTTCGACGTGCTCGAGCACGGTCTGCTCGACGGCAAGCCGGTCCTCGTCGCCGCGACCGCCGGCACCGCCCGGCACTCGCTCGTGCTCGACCACGCGTTGCGGCCGCTCTTCTCCCACTTCCGCGCGGTCGTGGTGCCGACCGGCGTCTTCGCGGCCACCGACGACTTCGCCGGCACCGACCTCGACACCCGTGTCCGGCGCGCGGCCGGGGAGCTCGCCACCCTCGCCGGCAAGGTCACCGCGCCCGACGCGGCGTCCACCGCCCGGCGGTCCGTCGAGGACGAGCTCGCCGACCCGACGCCGTTCGAGGAGCTGCTGCGGCGGGCCAGCCGGGGCTGACCCGCCGCGTCGCGGCCCGGCTCTCGCCGGCCTCAGTGCTGGTAGGTCCCCTGCACGATCGCCCGTCCGGCGGTCTTGAAGGCCAGGTTGAAGGACACCACGGCTGGGGAGGCGTCGGAGTCGACCCCGAGCGTCTCCTCCTTCACGGCGTGCACGACGAAGAAGTAGCGGTGCACCTGGTCCCCGGACGGCGGGGCCGCCCCCAGGAAGCCCTTCGAGCCGCCGTCGTTGCGGCACATGAACGCCTTGCCCGGAAGGGCGGCGCCCTCGGCGCCGGCGCCCGCTTCGAGCGAGGTGCAGTCGGCCGGCAGGTCCACCAGCACCCAGTGCCAGAAGCCACTGGGCGTGGGCGCGTCGGGGTCGAAGCAGGTCACCGTGAAGCTCTTCGTGCCCTCGGGCACGTCGGTCCAGGACAGCTGCGGCGAGGTGTTGCCGGCAGCGGCGACCTGGTCGTCCTTGAGCGGCTGCCCGTCGGCGACGTCGGCACTGGTCACGGTGAAGGACGGGACCTGCGGCAGCAGGTCGTAGGGGTTGGGGTGCACCGGACGGTCGAGGCTCATGGGTCTCCTTCTCGTCTAGCTGAGATGACGGGTCGCGCCCAACCTAGTCCGGTGGGTGAACCGGCGCCCGGCTCCGGGCACGGACCCCAGCGATGATGGTGCGGTGGACGACTTCCCGCCGTACCCCTCCGGCCTCCGGCTCGCCGGGCGACCTGTGGTGGTCGTCGGTGGCGGGCACGTCGCCCAGCGTCGGGTGCCGGCGCTGCTGGCCGTCGGGGCCGTCGTCACCGTGGTCTCGCCCGAGGTCACCCCGGCGCTCGAGGGGCTGGTCGGCTCCGGCGAGGTGACCTGGGTGGAGCGCGGCTTCGAGGAGCCGGACCTCGACGGCGCGTGGTACGCCATCGCTGCGACCGACGACACCGAGGCCAACGAGCGCGTCACCGTCGCCGCGGAGGAGCGCCGCATCTTCTGCGTCCGCGCCGACGACGCCACCCGGGCCACCGCGTGGACCCCGGCCGTGGGCCGGCACGCCGGCGTGACCGTGGCGGTGCTGGGCAACCGCGAGCCCCGACGCTCCGCGGCCGTCCGCGACGAGATCCTCGAGGGGCTGCGTGAGGGCACGATCGTGGCCCGGCACCAGCGTGACCGCCGGGCCGGGGTCGTGCTGGTCGGCGGTGGCCCGGGCGACCCGGACCTGATGTCGGTCGCGGGACGCAAGGCGCTGATGGAGGCCGACGTCGTCGTCGCGGACCGGTTGGCGCCGCGCGAGCTGCTCAGCGAGCTGCCCAGCGACGTGGAGCTGATCGACGTGGCGAAGCTGCCGCGCGGCCGCTCGGCCCAGCAGGAGGAGATCAACCGGGTCATCGTCGAGCGGGCGCTCGAGGGCAAGCTGGTGGTGCGGTTCAAGGGCGGCGACAACTTCGTGTTCGGCCGCGGCTACGAGGAGGTCCTCGCCTGCCGCGAGGCCGGCGTCCCGGTGACCGTGATCCCGGGGCTGACCAGTCCGGTCGCCGTACCCGCCGTCGCCGGGATCCCGGTCACCCACCGGGGGGTGGCGCACGAGTTCACCGTGATCTCCGGCCACCTGCCGCCCGGGCACCCGGAGTCGCTCGTGAACTGGGGTGCCGTCGCCGGGATGTCGGGCACCGTCGTCCTGATGATGGCCGTGCACAACGCGGGCGCCATCGCCGCGGCGCTCGTCGACGGCGGCCGCCCGCTCTCGACCCCGGTCGCGGTGGTCTGCGACGGGACCATGCCGGGGGAGCGCACGGTACTCTCCACGCTCGCGTCACTGGGGCGTGACATCGAGACCGAGCGGGTGAAGGCGCCCGCGATCATCGTGGTGGGGGGAGTGGTGGCGGTGGCCCACCCGCAGGCTTTCGGTGGTCGAGCAGTGAGCGAAGCGAACGTGTCGAGACCCGACTGATGGCCACCCTGCTCGAGATCACCGACCCCGCCGACCCGCGCCTCGCCGACTACCGCGACCTGCGAGACGTCCAGCTGCGCAAGGCGCTGGAGACGACGCACGGCCTGTTCCTCGCCGAGGGGGAGAAGGTCGTACGCCGTGCCGTCGAGGGCGGCTTCTCACCCCGGTCGTTCCTGATGGCGCCGAGGTGGCTCGACGGGCTCGCCGACGTGCTCGGCACCACCGACGCGCCCTGCTTCGTGATGTCCGAGGCCCTGGCCGAGGAGGTCACCGGCTTCCACGTCCACCGTGGGGCCCTGGCCTCGCTGGAACGACTCCCACTCCCGTCCGTCGCCTCGGTCCTGGAGGGCGCCCGGTCGGTGCTGGTGCTCGAGGACATCGTCGACCACACCAACGTGGGGGCCATCTTCAGGTCCGGTGCCGCCCTGGGCTTCGACGCGGTGCTGCTGGCGCCGCGGTGCGCGGACCCGCTCTACCGCCGCTCCATCAAGGTGGGCATGGGCGCGGTCTTCTCGACACCCTGGACCAGGCTGCCCGACTGGTACGACGCGCTGCCCACGCTGTCTTCGTACGGCTTCACCACCGTGGCGCTCACCCTCGCCGACGACGCCACGCCCATCGAGTCCGCGGTGGCGGGCGTCGACAAGGTCGCGCTGGTCCTGGGCTCGGAGGGGCACGGCCTCTCGGCCCGCTGGGAACAGTCCGCGGACCGCCGCGCGATCATCCCGATGCGGGAGGGCATCGACTCCCTCAACGTCGCCGCGGCCACCGCCGTCGCGTGCTACGTCACCGCCCGCCGTTGAATGCGCGACCGCGCTGTCGCTCGGAACAGCCCGGCCAGGTCCCGACCGAGCGCCACGCGACCGTGCACGACGGCAGTCAGTGCTTCAGACCGTCAGCTCGTAGATGATCTCCAGCCCGTCCTCGTCGTCCCACTGCTCGCCGTTCTCCACGAAGGGGTACTGGGCGATGAGCGCCAGCGACGCAGCGTTGCCGGGGAGACCGTGGCGCGCAGCGTGCGGACGGCCGGGTCAGCCCGGGCGCGCGACAGCATGGCCTCCAGCGCGGCGCGGGCGTAGCCCCGACGCCGGCAGACAGGGTCGATGCCGTACCCGACCTCCACCATCCCGTCGGGGTCCGGCGCCGCGTGGAAGCCTGCCCGTCCGACCGCTCGCTGCTCGTCGTCGTCCCAGACGACCCCGGTGACCCACGCCGCGTCCTCCGGGGTCTCGACCACCTGGAGGGCCCGTCGGCGCCAGGTGCTGACGCACTCGGGGCTCGCCAGCCACTCGGTGAGCTCCACGGGCGAGGTGTCGCGGGCGCGCGCGAGATCGCCGTCAGCCAGTGCCGCCAGGGTGGCCCCGTCCAGCTGGACGATGCGGACGGAAGGTCTCGTGGTCCCCGGCGGTGTCGTCACCCCAGGATTGTGCTCCGGCGCCGGAACGGGTTGCGACTTCTTTTCGTCGCCTTCCCGACAGCGTCGGGCACCACATCCTTCGCCTTCCGGCCCTTCTTGCGCGCGTTCTTGTCCGCCGTCTTCACCGGGTGCGCCAGCGCCGGCGGCAGCATCAGCCGCACGCTCGTCGTGAACATCCGCCGCGCCTGTCCGAGCAGCGGCAGGCCCAGGGGCAGCAGGATCACGGTCACGCACAGGATCACCGCCACCAGGCCCACGACCGCGGCCAGGATCCAGAGCAACCCTCCGAGCAGACCTCGTAGCAGTCTCATCGTCGGTACCTCCCTCGCTTGCCCCGTACCCGCGGGCGGGGATGATGATGCGATGAGGATCGAGCTGCTGTACGTCGACGGGTGCCCGCACCGGGCCGTGGCCGACGCTCGGCTCCGAGCGGCCATGGAGGCCGTCGGCATCGGAGAGCTCGAGATCGAGCACGTGCTGGTGTCCGGCCAGGACGAGGCGGAGGCGTGGGGCTTCCTCGGCTCACCCAGCGTCCACATCGACGGGGCGGACCCGTTCGCGGAGCCCGGGGCGTCGGTCGCGCTGGCGTGCCGGCTCTACCGGACCACCACCGGCCCGGACGGGGCCCCGTCGGTCGACCAGCTGGCCCGGGCCCTGCGCGACCGGGTCTAGTTCCGGGTCTGGTTCCGGGTCTGGTTCCGGGGCTCGGACCGCGAGTACCTCAGCAGCACGACGCCGTTCCCGAAGACGCGGCTCTCGACGAGCGCGAGGTCGCGCACGAGGTCGGAGGTGAAGAGCCGCTTCCCGTGGCCGACCAGCGTCGGGTGCACGTAGAGCCGCAGCTCGTCCACCAGGTCCTGCGCGAGGAACGTCGATGCGAGGTCGGCGCCGCCCAGCGCCAGGTCACCACCCGGATCGGCGCACATCGAGCGGATCTCCGGGGCCGAGACCTCGCGCCGGATCGCGGTGTTCCAGCCGGCCGAGGACAGCGTGCGCGAGTAGACGACCTTGGGCATCTCCCGCCAGATCCGCGCGAAGTCGGCGATCGGGGCCGGGGCGTCCGGATCGGCGTCGGCGGTCGGCCAGAAGTCGGCCATCAGTTCCCATGTCACCCGCCCGTCGAGGAAACCGCTCATCCCGACAGGACCTCGTTGAAGTGCTCGTGCACCTCCTCGTCCACGCGGTGCCAGCCGAGGTCCCCGTCCGGACCCGCGATGAACCCGTCGACTGAGACCGACATGAACAGCACGACCTTCTTCATGCCGACACGTTCTCAGGCCGGCCAGCCCTCCGGGAACTCTTCGACGGCCTTGTCGTGCTGTTTCTGCAGCTTCTTGCGCTGCTTGGTCGAGAGCCGGTCACCGAAGACCGTGCCGAGGGTGTGGTCGGTCTCGTGCTGCAGGCAGCGGGCCAGGAGACCGTCGCCGGAGAACTCCACCGGCTCGCCGGTGAGGCCGGTGCCGCGCACCGTGGCGACGTCGGGGCGAGCACACTCGACGAAGGCCCCGGGGAAGGACAGGCAGCCCTCGTCGCCGTCGTCGAGGCGCCGGTCGCGTCCCTCCGGCAGCGTGAGGACCGGGTTGCACACGACGCCCACGGTCCGCTCGCCCGACTCGTCGGGGCAGTCGAAGACGAACACCGCCAGGTCGACCCCGATCTGGCAGGCCGCCAGGCCGACGCCGTCCGCGGCGTACATCGTCGCGACCATGTCGGCCACGAGTGCCCGCAGGTCGTCGTCGTACGCCGTCACCGGCTGCTGGGCACGGTGCATGACGGGCGTGCCCCACCGGGTCATCGGACGGACGGTGCCGCCGTCGGGGAGGGGACCGTACGGCGCATGTTCGGGGGCGTCAGGCATGGGCGGGAGCCTAGCGAAGCGACACGTGTGACCCGGGACACCACCCGACCTGTAGCCGCGCGTGTAACTCCGAGTTACATTTGCCGCATGTCCCTGACGAAGAGCTTCAAGAGCACGGGCCTCAGGCCCGGCGGCAAGCACGGGCTGTCCTCCCAGGAGTCGCGCGATCCGATCGGGTTCGCGGTGGCGGCGCTGAGCCGGGTCGCGCAGAGCGACCTCATCGACCGGCTGGGGCTGCGCAAGCAGGCCGAGCAGGCCGTGTTCACGGTGACCCGCAGTGGCTTCAAGACCATGACGACCGCCAGCCGCGGCTTCACGAAGGCGGGGAAGAAGGGCAAGCCCGGCGTAAGGGTCCCGGCCGCGGCGCCGAAGGGGGTCTTCGACCTCACCCCCACCGAGGACGAGCAGATGCTCGTCGACGTGGTCACCGAGTTCGCCGACGAGGTCGTCCGCCCCGCCGCGACCGAGGCCGACGAGTCCTGCGAGGCACCCGATGCGCTGCTCAAGGCGAGCCTCGAGATCGGGCTGCCCATCCTCGGCGTCCCGGAGGCGCTCGGCGGCATCTCCGAGGAGCGCTCGGCCATGGCCGGCACCCTCGTCGCCGAGGCGCTGGCGAAGGGGGACCTGGGCCTGGCCGTTGCGGCGCTGGCTCCGGGTTCGGTCGCGACCGCCCTCGCGCTCTGGGGCACCGACGAGCAGCAGCAGACCTACCTGCCGGCCTTCACCGGGGACGAGGTTCCCGCGGCCGCCCTCGCCCTCAACGAGCCCACGGTGCTCTTCGACGTGCTCGACCCGTCGACCACCGCGACGCGCAGCGGCGACGGCTACGTCCTCAACGGCGTGAAGTCGCTCGTCGTGCGCGGCGCCGAGGCAGAGCTCTTCGTCGTGGGCGCCGAGCTCGACGGGAAGCCGGTGCTGTTCCTCGTCGAGGGCGGCACCGACGGCCTCGAGGTCGAGGGTGACCCGGCGATGGGCGTCCGGGCCGCAGCCCTGACCAGGCTCACGCTCACCGACGTGGAGGTCCCCGACAGTGCCGTCCTCGGCACGACCGACGGCACGACGTACGCCGAGTGCGTGCGGCTCTCGCGCCTGGCCTGGTGCGCGCTGGCCGTCGGCGCCGGCCAGGCGGTGCTGGACTACGTGACGCCGTACGTGAAGGAGCGTGAGGCGTTCGGCGAGCCGATCGCGCACCGCCAGTCCGTGGCCTTCATGGTCGCCAACATCGCCATCGAGCTGCAGTCGATGCGGCTGCTGACCTACAAGGCGGCCGCCCGGGCCGCCGCGGGCAAGGACTTCGCCCGCGAGGTCGCACTGGCCCGGAAGCTGTGCGCCGACAAGGGCATGCAGATCGGCCTCGACGGCGTCCAGCTGCTCGGTGGCCACGGGTTCGTCAAGGAGCACCCGGTGGAGCGGTGGTACCGCGACCTCCGGGCCGTCGGAATCATGGAAGGTGCGGTGCTTGTCTGATGGCCATCAATCTCGACGACCCGAAGAAGTTCCGGCCGCTGGCGGGACAGGCCCACCAGGTCGCCATGAACATGCTGCGGCCGATCTCCCGCAAGTACGACCGTGCCGAGCACGAGTACCCCAAGGAGCTCGACATGCTCGCGGCGATGATCGACGGGCTCTCGGAGTCCGGCGCCGGCGAGGGGGCGGGTGCCGCCGGCGTACGTCGCGACGAGAGCGACCAGGACACCGGCGTGAAGAACGGCGCGAACCTCGCCTCCGTCATGTCGATCCAGGAGATGTGCTGGGGCGACGTCGGCCTGCTGCTCTCGATGCCCCGCCAGGGCCTCGGCAACTCCGCCATCGCCAGCGTCGCCGACGACGAGCAGCTGAAGCGGTTCGAGGGCGTGTGGGCCGGGATGGCGATCACCGAGCCGGGCACCGGCTCGGACTCCGCCAACATCAAGACCACGGCGACCCTCGACGGCGACGAGTACGTCCTCAACGGCGAGAAGATCTACGTCACCTCCGGAGACCGCTGCGATGCCGTCGTCGTGTGGGCAACCCTCGACCGGTCGCTGGGCCGCGCCGCGATCAAGTCGTTCGTGGTGCCGAAGGGGACGCCCGGGATGCGGGTGGACCGGCTCGAGCACAAGCTCGGCATCAAGGCCTCCGACACCGCCACGATCATCTTCGAGGACTGCCGGGTGCCGAAGGAGAACCTCCTCGGCTCCCCGGAGGTCGACGTCAAGCAGGGCTTCGCGGCGCGCGATGGCGACCTTCGACAACACCCGGCCCCTGGTGGCCGCGATGGCCGTCGGCTGCGCCAAGGCCGCCCTCGACCTGACCCGCGAGCTGCTGGAGCAGGCCGGCGTCGTCGTCGACTACGACCGCCCGGCCGTCACCCAGTCCGCCGCTGCCGCCAAGTTCCTCCAGATGGAGGCCGACTGGGAGGCCGCGCACCTGCTGATGCTGCAGGCGGCGTGGATGGCCGACAACCGCAAGCCCAACTCGCTGGAGGCCTCGATGGCCAAGGCGAAGGCCGGCCGCGTGGGCTCCGACATCACCCTCAGCTGCGTCGAGCTGGCCGGCTCCGTCGGCTACAGCGAGACCGAGCTGCTGGAGAAGTGGGCGAGGGACTCCAAGATCCTCGACATCTTCGAGGGCACCCAGCAGATCCAGCAGCTGATCGTGGCCCGCCGCGTGCTGGGCCTGTCGAGCACCGCTCTCAAGTAGCGCCTCAGGCCAGCAGGGGCGCCAGGGCCGCGACGTCCTCCGGGCCGGCCAGGTCCCGCAGCGCCACGAACACCGTGTCGACACCCCGGTCGGCCAGCACCCCGTAGCGGTCGCGCTGGTCGGCCGGGGTGCCGGCGTTCGTTCGCCGTGCGAAGGCGGCTGCGGGGGAGCGGCCCCGCTGCCGCTCGACGCGCGCCCAGGTGTCGTCACGGTCCCGGCCGACGACCGGGAGGTCGAGCACCGTGACCGCGACCTCGGCAGGGTCACGCCCCACCGCCCGGCAGTGCGCACGGAGCACATCGACCTTGCGGTCCAGCGTCTCGAGGTCCGAGGGCACGTTGCAGCCGTCGGCGAGCTCGGCCGCGATCCGCAGGGTCCGCCGTTCGCCGCTCCCGCCGACGATCACCGGGATGCGTCCGGCCGGTCGGGGTAGCACGTCGTCTCGGGCAGGCTGACGCGCTGCCCGTCGTACGCCTTGGTGCCCGGCGCCCACAGGGCGCGCATCGTCTCGATCGCGGCCGCCAGGGCGTCCAGCCGTTCGCGGGCGGGTGGGAGATCGAGGCCGTACGCCGCGTGCTCCCGGGCCCACCAGCCGGCCCCGACACCGACGAACGCACGACCTCCGGTGAGCGCGTCCAGGGTGGCCGCAGCCTTGGCGGTGATGCCGGCGGGCCGGAACGTCACCGGCGTGACGAGGGTGCCCAGGCTCAGCCCGGTCCCGAGCCCGGCGACCAGCCCCAGGGTGACCCACGGCTCCGGGATCGGCTCCCACGCCCGGTCGACCTGGGGGATCTGGATGAGGTGGTCCATCAGTGCGAGGCCGGCGAACCCCGCCTCGTCGGCAGCCCGGGCGATCGCGGCCATCCAGCCGGCCGGGTCCTCGCCCCACGGGAACCGGGACACCTGGAGGACCACGCGCAGCCCCTGCGAGGTCCTCCGCTCCGGAGTCGTGCGGTGCACGGTGCGCTCTGCCGCACTGTCCGCCACACGACCCGTGTCGGGCTCCACCCGGTGCACGAGGTCCCAGCCTTCGGCCTCCGCCGCCCGGACCAGCTCACGATGGCGTCGCAGCTGGCCGGCCAGGGCCGACGCCGGCACCGGTCGGTCACGCGACGAGTTGCGCCGACGGCACTCCGCGTCCGGGGTGTCCATGAGAACCAGGACGGCGGGGAGGCCGGCTCCGCGCGCCGCGAGCAGCCAGCGCGAGCGGCGCTCCGCGTCGAGGCCGAGGGTGTCCACCACCGTGGTGAGACCGCGGGCCAGCCGCGCGTCCACGATCCGCTCCAGGAGCGTGAACGCCTCTTCCGTGGCGTCCAGGTCGTGTGGACCGCTGCCGACGACGCCGCGCAGCGCGTCGGAGGACACGACCTCCTCGCGCCGGTACCGCGCCGCCGCCCAGGTCGACTTGCCGGCGCCCGAGGGGCCGACCAGCACGACCAGCGCCGGGTCAGGGATCCGCATGAGCGGATTCTGCCCGGCGCTGCGTCGCGGTGCGAGGGGTCGGTCAGCCGCGGCCGATGTCCGTGGCCGTGGGCTCGGAAGTGGTGGGCCTGGTGGTGGCGGCCTTCTTCGCCGGCGCGCTCGTGGCCGCCTTGGCGGAGGGAGCCTTCTTGGCCGGCGCCTTCTTCGCGGGGGCCTTGGTGGGAGGCAGCTTGGCCCCGGGGGCCGACGGCGGCGCCTTCTTGGCCGCCTTCGTGGCAGGGGACTTCCTGGCAGGAGACTTCCTGGCCACCGACCCGGCGACGTCGGCCGGGGTCACGTCCACGGCGGCGGGGTCCGCGGCTGCGTCGATGCTGGTGGTCGTGGTGGTCTTGTTCGCGGCCGGCGCCTTCTTGGCGGGCGCCTTCTTGGCGGGCGCCTTCTTGGCGGGCGCCTTCTTCTCGGGGGCCTTGTTCGCGGGGACCTCGGGGGCCGCGGACGTGCGCTGCGCCGGCGGGGTCGGCGCACTCGCCGGAGCTTCGGGCGCCTTCGGCGTGGCCTTGCGGCCCGGCAGGCGGGAGATGACGACCCCGGACGCCGACTTCGTCACGTGGTCGGCGACGAGCTTGCCGCGCGCGACGGTCCCCTTGGCCTGGTCCACCGCCTTCCCGGCGACTCCGGCGGGGTCCTTGATGGTCCCCAGAGCGGTTTCCTTGATCCTGCCGAGTGAGAACTTGTGCGGCACGTTGGCGCATCCCTTCGTTGATCGACGTCCGACGGTCCGTGCGTCGTCGGCTCCTCACGAGTCAAGCACGCGGGCGGAGGCGCAGGTGAAGGGCGGGTGCACCGGATCGGCGCACCCGCCCTGGTGGACGGTCGGGGTGAGGGACGCGATGAGGGTCAGGAGATCGCCCGGAAGGGGTCGTGCTCCGCGAGGAGCTTGTCCACGCGGGCCTGGTCGAGCCGGGAGACGACGTACTGGTTCTCCTGGGCGTCGCGGACGCACTTGGCGAGCGTGAACGACGAGGTGGTCAGGAACATGGTGCCGAGGCCGAGGAAGGCGCGGATCCAGGGATCGACGGGCAGGTAGAGGACCGCCACGATCATGGTCAGCAGGGCGATGCCGAAGGAGACGCCGGCCTGCAGGAAGAAGGCGCTGGTGTTCTTGGACTGGTTCGGAGTGCTCATGGCCGCAAGCCTCGCGCCGCGGGTAGGGCGCCGGTATCCGCGTGCCTACTCGACCTCCAGAGCGGGTACCTGAGTAGGCATACCCAGCACGTCGCGCCCAGGAGGACCGGATGCCCGCCCCCAAGCTGTACGCCGACACGCACGCCCGCTTCGCCGGGCAGCTGATCGGAGACGTCCTGTTCGTCTGCTGGCTCGTCGCGTGGATCTGGATCGGGCACGCGGTGCACGACCAGACCCTCGAGCTGGCCGGACCCGGCCAGCAGACTGCGGACTCGGCCACCAGCCTGGCGGGATCGCTGACCGACGCGGGCGACGCCCTGAGCGGCGTACCGGTGGTGGGGGACAGCGTGTCGTCACCCTTCGACCAGGCCTCCTCGGCCTCCCAGCAGCTCGCGGAGGCGGGCCGGGCGGAGGTCCGGGCCGCCGAGCGGCTCGCCTTCTGGTTGGGTCTCTCGATCGCGGCCATCCCGATCCTCGTGGTGGGCACGCGCTACCTGCCCGGCCGGATCCGCTACGTCCGGGAGGCCACGGCGGGGCAGCGGTTCATCGACAGCGAGGCCGACCTCGACCTGTTCGCGCTCCGGGCCGTCACCCACCAGCCGATGCACGTGCTCGCGCGCGTCACCGACGACCCGGTGGGAGCCCTGCGCACCGACGACCGGGAGGTCATCGCCCGCCTCGCGGAGCTCCAGCTGCGGGCGCACGGGCTGCGCTCGACCACGGTTCGGCCGACCGGGGTGCGGGCATAGTGACAAGCGTGTCCGACACTTCACGCCCCGACCTGATCGTCTCCGTCCTCGACGACGCGTTCGCGCCGCTGATGAAGGCCGACCCGGTCGCCTTCCGCGGCAAGTACCGCAAGATGGCGGCCGACCCGCACGCGTTCTACCGGGGGAGCGCCTGCCTGTTCTACGCCGACGTCACCCAGGACGAGGACCCGTACGCCGACGACCGCAGCGGCCGCATCTGGATCCACGGAGACCTCCACGTCGAGAACTTCGGCACCTACCTCAACTCCGACGGCAGGCTGGTCTTCGACATCAACGACTTCGACGAGGCCTACCTCGGCCGCTTCACCTGGGACCTGCAGCGGTTCGCCGCCTCGCTCGCCCTCGTGGGCTGGCAGAAGGCACTGCCCGAGGACGACGTCCGCTCGCTGATCGGCAAGTACCTCCGCTCCTACCTCTCGCAGGTCGACGCCTACCGCAAGAGCGAGGACGACGACGACTTCGCGCTGCACCTCGACAACACCCACGGCCCCATCCACGAGGCCCTCGTGACGGCTCGCATGCAGCGGCGGGCCGAGCTGCTCGACGACGCGACCGTCCTCAGCGACGGCGCCCGGGTGCTGCGCGAGGACTCCTCGGTGCGCCGGCTGGGGAAGAAGGAGCGGGCCCAGGTGGTCCGCGCGTTCGAGGGCTACCTCGACACGATCCCCGAGGACAAGCGGTTCGACCGCGAGCTTTTCTACGAGCTGCGGGACGTCGCGGGAAAGTCCGGGTTCGGGATCGGCAGCGCCGGTCTCCCGGCGTACAACCTGCTGGTCGAGGGCTACAGCCAGGCGCTGGACAACGACGTGCTGCTCTCGATGAAGCAGGCCAACATCCCGGCTGTGAGCCGGTTCGTCGACACCAGCGAGGTCGACGACTACTTCGAGCACGAGGGACACCGCACGGTCGTGAGCCAGCGGGCACTGCAGGTCCACACCGACCCGCTGCTGGGCTACACCACGATCGACGGCGTCGGGTACGTCGTCTCCGAGGTGTCGCCCTACGAGGTGGACCTGGACTGGTCGGACATCACCGAGCCGGACGACATCGCGGCGGTCGTCGACCTGCTGGGCCGGGCGACGGCCAAGATCCACTGCGCCTCGGACGAGGACAGCTCCCAGGACCTCGTGGACTTCCAGGTCGAGGAGGCCATCGCGAAGAGCGTCGAGGGGCGGCGCCGCGAGTTCACGACCTGGGTGACCGACTTCGGGATGACCTACGCCGAGCAGGTGCGCGAGGACCACGCCCACTTCGTGCACGCGTTCCGCCAGGGGAAGATCGGCGTCTCCTCCACCTGAGCCGGACGTTCCGCTCCCGTGATCGGGCTCACTGCTGCACGATGCCCGCGCCGGCCGACGGTTCGACCAGCAGGTGCTGGGGCGCGCGGAAGCCGGCGGCCACGAACGCGGTGTCGACCGCACGCACGACGGCCTCGACCCGTTCCTCGGGCACCAGGGAGACCGCGGAGCCGCCGAAGCCGCCACCCGTCATCCGGGCGCCGACGGCACCCGCCTCGACCGCGGTCTGCACGACCGTGTCCAGCTCGGGGCAGGAGATCTCGAAGTCGTCGCGCATCGAGACGTGGGAGTCCAGGAACTGACGGCCCACCTCCCGCCAGTCGCCGGCGTCGATCGCCGCGGTGGTCGCACGCACCCGCTCGATCTCGCTCACCACGTGGCGGGCCCGGCGGCGGATCCGCTCGTCGTCGAGACCCTCCACCGCGGCCAGGGAGGCGTGCCGCAGCGAGGGCACCCCGAGCCCCGTGGCGGCGTCCTCGCAGTCCTTGCGGCGGGCGGCGTAGCCGCCGTCGACCAGCGCATGGGAGACGCGGGTGTCGGTGACCAGCAGCGCCAGGCCCGCGACTTCGAGGGCCAATGGCACCTGCCGCGTGGTGTGGTCCTCGAAGTCGATGAGCAGCGCCGCACCGGCCTCGGCCATCAGCGCCACCGTCTGGTCCATGCCGCCGGTGGGTGCGCCTGCGACCTCGGTCTCGGCACGCATGCAGGCGGCGACCAGCCCGTGCCGGTCCGCCGCGGTCGCGTCCGGGCCGAGCAGGTCGACGAGGGCGACGGCGACCGAGCACTCGAGCGCGGCCGAGCTGGACAGGCCCGCCCCGAGCGGGACGGTCCCGTGGACGAAGACGTCGACGCCCGGGACGTCGTGCCCGGCCTCGCGGAGCGCCCACAGCACGCCCGCGGCGTACGCCGCCCAGCCGGACACCTCTCCGGGCCCGAGCCGGTCGACGGTGCCCTCCCACGGCTCCGGCGCCTGGAGGCTGGTGATCCGCACCCGGCGGTCGTCGCGCGGGGCGACCGCGCGTACGTCGCGTGCGGGAGCGCGAGCGGCAGGCAGAGGCCGGCGTTGTAGTCGGTGTGCTCGCCGATGAGGTTGACCCGTCCGGGGGCACGGCCGACGACGGTCGCCGAGGACCCGAAGGCCGACTCGAAGTGGTTGCGCACCTCGCGCGCGAGATCGGCGGGGGAACCGGGCTCCACGAAGGACATGGCCGTCACCCTAGGCTCTGGAGCATGACCGAGGGCCAGGGCATCTCAGAGGAGCACGTCGAGCTCGCCCACCAGCTCCACGACCTCGCGCGGATGGGCCATGTCCAGCGCCTGCTCGCGTACGTCGAGGCGGGGGTCCCGGTCGACCTGACCGACCCGGCGGGGAACACGCTGCTGATGCTCGCGGCCTACCACGGGCACGCGGACGTGGTGGACGGGCTGGCTCGGCAGGGCGCGGACGTGAACCGCCTCAACGACCGGGGCCAGTCGCCGTTGGCCGGTGCGGTGTTCAAGGGGGAGGACGAGGTGGTCCGGGTTCTCCTCACGCACGGGGCGGACCCCGATGCAGGCTCGCCGACCGCGCGGGCCACGGCGGAGATGTTCGGTCGGAGCCTCTGAGCGGACTCGCGTAGATTCCTCCGACGTGCAGTTCCTCAACGACGCCAGCCCGCAGAACGACCTGACCTACGACGACGTCTTCATGGTGCCCCGCCACTCCGCCGTCGGCAGCAGGTACGACGTCGACCTGGCCACCTCAGACGGCACCGGCGCGACCCTCCCGCTCGTCGTCGCGAACATGACCGCCGTCGCCGGCAAGCGGATGGCCGAGACCGTGGCCCGGCGCGGTGGGCTGACGGTGATCCCGCAGGACATCCCGATCCCGGTCGTCGCCGAGGTGGTCCGCTTCGTGAAGTCGCGTCACCGCGTCTTCGACACCCCGATCGAGCTGACGCCGCACCAGACCGTCGCCGAGGCGCTGTCGCTGATCCCGAAGCGGGCGCACCGCGCTGCGGTCGTCGTGCGCGAGGGCCGTCCGGTGGGCGTCGTCTCGGAGGCGGACTGCACGGACGTGGACCGGTTCGCCCAGGCCCAGGACGTGATGAACCCGCACCTGGTGACCATCACCGTCGACACCGATCCGCGGGCCGCCTTCGACGCGCTGCACGCCGCCAAGGCCCCGGTCGCCGTCGCCGTGGACGGCGACGGGCTGCTGCTGGGCGTGCTCACCCCCACCGGTGCCCTTCGCGCGACCGTCTACGAACCCGCGACGGACCGCGACGGCGGGCTGCGCATCGCCGCGGCCGTCGGCGTCAACGGGGACGTGGCCCGCAAGGCGGCAGACCTGCTGGCGGCAGGCGTCGACTGCCTCGTGGTGGACACCGCGCACGGGCACCAGGACCGGATGCTCGAGGCCCTCGCTGCGGTCCGCGCCCTCGCGCCCGAGGTGCCCATCGTGGCCGGCAACGTGGTCTCGGCCGAGGGCACCCGGGCGCTGATCGAGGCCGGCGCCGACATCGTCAAGGTCGGCGTGGGGCCGGGGGCCATGTGCACGACGCGGATGATGACCGGCGTGGGGCGCCCGCAGTTCTCGGCGGTGCTGGAGTGCTCGGCCGCTGCCCGCGCCCTCGGCCGGCACGTGTGGGCCGACGGGGGAGTGCGGCACCCGCGGGACGTGGCGCTGGCGCTGGCCGCGGGCGCCTCCTCGGTGATGATCGGGTCGTGGTTCGCCGGGACCCACGAGTCACCCGGTGACCTGCTGCACGACTCGCAGGGCCGGGCCTACAAGGTCTCCTTCGGCATGGCCTCGGCCCGGGCGGTCGCGAGCCGGACCGCCACCGAGTCGGCGTTCGACCGGGCCCGCAAGGGGCTCTACGAGGAGGGCATCTCCTCCTCACGCATGTACCTCGACCCGGCCCGACCCGGCGTGGAGGACCTCATCGACCAGATCTGCTCCGGTGTCAGGTCCTCGTGCACCTACGCCGGGGCGACCACGCTCGCGGAGTTCCACGACCGGGCCGTGGTCGGCGTGCAGTCCGCGGCGGGGTTCCACGAGGGAAGGCCGCTCGCCACCAGCTGGTGACGAGCGGCCTCCGGGTCGTGCTCGGGGCAGACGGGACTCAGTCGACAGCCGGGTCGCGCTCGACCGAGAGGACGAAGTCGTCCCCGTGCTCGGTGACACCGGCCACGACGGCTGCCTCGACGGCCTCCGCGGCGTACTTCTGACGGACCATGAGCGGGTCGTTGCGCAGGTCCTTCACGAGGGCGACCGACAGGCCGATCATGACCACGACGAACGGCAGCGCCGCCACGATCGTGATCGTCTGCAGGCCCGTGAGCGCGTCCGAGCCGCCGACCAGCAGCATCACCGCGGCCACGGCACCAGTTGCAACGCCCCAGAAGATGACCGTCGGCTTGCTCGGCTCGATGGTGCCGCGCTCGGAGAGCGTACCCATCACGATCGAGGCGGCGTCGGCGCCCGAGACGAAGAAGATCGCCACCAGGGCCATCACCACGATGCTGGTGACCGTGGCCCACGGGTAGGCCTCGAGGGTGCTGAACAGCTGCGTCTCCACGCCGCCGGCGCCCGCGATGTCGGTGCCGGTCTGCTGGAGCTTGATGGCCGCACCGCCGAAGATGCAGAACCACACGAGGCTGACCAGGCTCGGCACCAGCAGCACGCCGCTGACGAACTGGCGGATGGTGCGGCCGCGGGAGATCCGTGCGATGAACATGCCGACGAACGGCGTCCATGAGAGCCACCAGGCCCAGTAGAAGATGGTCCAGCTCTGCAGCCACTCGTTGGTCGAGCCGCCCTCGGCACCGGTCCGGGCCGACATCATCGCGAGGTCCTGGATGTAGGAGCCGAGCGAGGTCGGGACGAGGTTCAGGATGAACACGGTCGGGCCGACGAGGAACACGAACAGCGCCAGGGCGATGGCCAGCACCATGTTGATGTTCGAGAGCCACTGGATGCCCTTGGCGACACCCGAGACGGCGGACAGCACGAACGCGACCGTCAGCACCGCGATGATGATGACCAGGATGCTGTTGCCGGTGGCGCTCCAGCCGCTGACGATGTGCAGGCCGGAGCGGATCTGCAGGGCGCCGAGGCCCAGGGACGCGGCGGACCCGAAGAGCGTCGCGAAGATCGCGAGCATGTCGATGACCTTGCCGGCGGGGCCGTTGGCGTGCTTGCCCAGCAGCGGCTCGAACGCCGCGGAGATCAGCTGCAGGCGGCCCTTGCGGTAGACGCCGTAGGCGATCGCGAGGCCGACGACGGCGTAGATGGCCCACGGGTGGAGGGTCCAGTGGAAGAGCGTGGTGGCCATGGCGTTCTGCGTGGCCTCGGGGTTGCCGGCGGCGCCGGTGCCCGGAGGGGGCGTGGCGAAGTGGGTGATCGGCTCGCTCACGCCGTAGAACATCAGGCCGATGCCCATGCCGGCGCTGAACATCATGGCGACCCAGGAGACGGTCTTGAACTCCGGCTCCTCGTCGTCACGTCCCAGGGTGATGTTGCCGTAGCGGCTCAGGGCCAGCCAGAGCACGAACACGACGAAGCCGCTCGAGGTGAGCACGAAGAGCCAGCCGGTGTTCGCCATCGTCCAGCTCAGTGAGTCGCCGGAGACCTTGGCCAGCGACGAGGTGCTGACGAACCCCCAGACGAGGAAGGCGACCGCGATCACCGCGGAGACGCCGAAGACGACCTTGTCGAGGCCCGCACGGGTGTGCCCGGCTTCCTCGACCGGCACGTCCAGGGCGGGGTGGAGCTCGGTCTCGCCGGCCGACGCTCGTGCGTCGCCGTCGCCGGTCCGGGGACGGGGTGGATGCGTGGTGGGGTCCTGCTGTGTCGTCACGTGTGTCGGCGCCGGTGGAGACGCCGCCTCCTTCGCTCGATCAGGTGCGGGGGACGTTCGACCGTGCCAAGGCAGAAGCCTGAGCGCAATCTGAGAAAGACACTTCCCCGCCCCGCAATCCGGTGAAACCGCTGGTCAGTGCACGGTTTCCGGGAACAGCGTGATCTCCGGCACGTGACTCGTCACCAACCGCCTCGCAGCGGCGCGGTCAGGAGCCGAACCGGTCGACGTAGGCGATGACCCGGTTGAAGAGCATCGTGACCGAGGCCTGGTCGACCAGACCGGGGGAGGGCTCGTCGGCGAGCTCGTAGAGCAGCGGGGCGGCCTCGGCCACCCCGTGCTCCTGCGCGACCCGGGCGCAGACCCGAGCGGCGTCGCGGACCGGTCCGGCCTCGACCGTCCACACCGACTCGAAGATCCGGTCGCGGTCGCGGACCTCGCCCTGGCCGGGCAGCTCCCACGCGGTGAGCACCACCGGCAGGTCGTGGGAGTCGCACACCACGAACCACTCGCGCCGCATGGGGTCGTCGCCGCGGAGGTCCACCCGCGTCAGGCGGCCAGCCTCCTTCCGGCTCCCCGTCGCCGCCTCGGCGAAGACCAGCGTCGAGCGGGCGACCCGGGCGAGCTCGGCCCAGCGCTCCTGCGCCGACCCGAGGTACCGCTCGCGCTGGAAGCCGCCGAAGAGGTGCGCCCGTTGCGCCCGGGCGCAGAACTCGTCCTCGATCGCCCACGAGAGGGCCAGGAGCGTGGACTTGCGCAGCCGTTGAGCGACCAGATGGGGGTGACGACGCCGCAGCTCGGCGAAGACCGAGGGGGTGCCCGGCTCGGCCGCGGCCATGGCCTCGGCGATGGCGACGTCGAGCCGGACGCCGGCGTCGCGGCGTCGCGTCACGTGGTCGACCGCTGCGACGTGCCCCTCGTCGTATCGACGGTGCCCGCTGTCGAGCCGGATCGGCGTGGGGAACCCGTGGCGGGTCTCCCACATGCGCAGGGTCGCAGGGCTCACCCCGGTGCGCCGGGACAGCTCGCCGATCGTGAGGACCGAATTCGCGTCCGACTCTTGCGTGGACGCCGGTGGCGTGGTCATGTTGGAAACGATACTTCAACAAACTGTTGAAGTACATGTTCAACTTTGGAGGCGATGGCGATGGCCATCAACGAGACACCCACCGCGGGTCGCGGGAACGGCACGTCCACCGGCCGCGTCAGCAGCGAGCCGCTCGACGGCACGAGCGGAGAAGTCGTCGACTGGACCGATCTCGGCCGGTCGATGTGGTCCTTCCTGACCGTACGCGAGGCGGCGATCAACTACCGCTTCGTGGACATGAGCGTGGAGGTGCCACGCGACACCGGTTCCAACGCCCCACGCGCCGTCTGGAAGCTCAACGGGACCCTCCAGGTCACCACCGACGACAACGCGTCGGACCGGGGCTGACGTCGTGCCCGGCGATCTGCACGTCGTCGCCGACCTCTCGTTCGCCGTGGAGGTGCCCGGCGGCCGGACCGTGCACGGGACCCTGCGCGGCGCGGGCAACCGCTTCGTGCTCGAGGTCGACGATCCCGGCGCCTTCGCCGGTGACCGCGACGCGCCGGCGATCCGGACGCTCGCGGCCGGCCTCGCCGGTCGGGGCATGGCGGTGCGGGTCGTCCAGGACGACCGGCACCTGGTCACGTTCGGAGCCGTGCGCGCCCCGTGGTGGCAACGCCGGGTCACCGGATCGCGGTTCATCCGCCTGGGCAGCCTGCGTGGCGCGTGGACCTCGGCCCGGTCGCGCACTCGGGACACCGCACCGGTCCTGCCGGACGACTCGCTCACGCCACCGACGACGTTGTGGCCCCCGGCCCCGACGTTCCAGCGCCGGCCCCGGCGTCGGGTCACGACCACCCACGACCCGGCCCGGGGTGGCGGTCCACGCCTGGTGCTGGTCGCCGGGCAGGACGTCTGGGCCGGGCAACGACAATCGGTGTACTGGCTCGCCGACACGGTCACCACCATCGGCAGCGATCAGGGCTGCGACGTGTGCCTGCCGCAGCTGCCGGAGGTGCAGGCGGAGGTCCACCACGACGAGGCCGACGAGCTCGTCATCGTCGCGCGCAGCCCCGGGGTCAGGGTCAACGGCGCACCGGTGCGTCGCCAGGTCCTCCGGACCGGCGCCCGCGTCGAGGTCGGGCCGTGGCAGCTCGCCTACTACCGGGAGGAGTACGCAGACCACGGTCGGCCCTACGGGGGTCGGATCGGCGGAGAGCTCGGCCACCAGCGTCCGCAGCCGCCCCGCGACCACCTCAGGTGACCGGCAGCTCCCGCGACCCTAGGCACGACGTCAGCTGCGGGAGCTGCGCTCGCTCCGCCCGCGGACGATGCCGATGAAGGCCTGGACCCTGGGATCGTCGTTGTCGACGAGCCAGGCCAGGCCGACCTTCGTCGGCGGCAGGTCGGTCACCGGTCGGTACGTCGTGTCCTTGCGGTGGTGGAGCCGGGCCACCGACATCGGCACGATGACCACCCCGGTCCCGCCGGCGACGACCTCGACGGCGTCCTGCACCGACATGGGTGGCCAGTCGAGCTGCTCGGCCGACGGCCGCCAGCCCGACTCGTGGGGGAGCACCAGCTGCTCGTCGTCGAGGTCCTCGAGGGTGACCTCCTCCACGACGGTCGCCACGTGGTCCTTGGCCACCACGGCCACCGGGACCTCGTCGTACAGCGGGATGCAGTGGAGGCCGTCCCGGTCGATCGGGAGCCGCACGAGGCACATGTCGAGGCTCCCGTCGCGCAGCGCCGCCTCCTGGCTCTCCTGCTCCACCGGCACCAGCTCGAGGAGCTCGCCGGCGTGACGACGACGCCACGTGCCCGCCCACTTGTCGGGGGTCGCCCCGGTCACGAATCCGACGCGGAAGGGCGGCTGGGGCGTGGGCACGCGGTCAGGCTAGCCGGGCGTCCTCGGGGGGGTCACCGCGGACGGGTCCTGTGGCCCCGCACCGGGGACCTATGGCCGCTGCATGCCCGGCCGCACCACGGTGGACTTCTCTCGGGAGGGAGGGCTCATGAAGAAGCTCCTGGTGCTGGGGGCCGGCACGGCGGGGACCATGGCCGCGAACCGGCTTCGTCGACGGCTGGACCGGCACGAGTGGCAGATCACCGTCGTCGACCGCGACGACGCCCACCACTACCAGCCGGGCTACCTCTTCGTCCCCTTCGGCACGTACGACCGCGACGACGTGGTGCGCAGCCGCCACCACTTCCTCGCCGACGGCATCGATCTGGTGCTCGGCGAGATCGCCCGGGTGGTGCCCGACGCCGACGAGGTCGTGCTGGGTGACGGCCGCCGGCTGGGCTACGACCAGCTCGTCATCGCCACCGGCACCTCGCCCCGGCCGGACCAGACGCCCGGGATGGACGGCAGCGAGTGGCGGCGCAGCATCTTCGACTTCTACACCCTCGAGGGAGCCGAGGCACTCGCGGAGGCGCTGCAGGCCTTCGACCACGGCCGCCTCGTGGTGCACGTGACCGAGATGCCGATCAAGTGCCCGGTCGCCCCGCTGGAGTTCACCTTCCTGGCCGACTCGTGGCTGCGCGGACGCGGCCTGCGCGACCGGGTGGAGATCGTCTACGTCACCCCGCTGGACGGCGCCTTCACGCGGCCGGTGGCCGCGGCTCACCTCGGTGGGATGCTCGAGGAGCGCAAGATCCTCCTGGAGACCGACTTCCTCGTCGAGCACGTCGACCCCGAGCGGAAGGTCCTCGTGTCGTACGACGAGCGCGAGGTGCCCTTCGACCTGCTGGTGACGGTGCCGCTGAACCTGGGCGCGGACTTCGTGTCCCGCTCGGGCCTCGGCGACGAGCTCAGCTACGTGCCGGTCGACGAGCACACGCTGCTCTCGGTGGCCCACGACAACATCTTCGCGATCGGCGACGCCAACGACATCCCCGCCTCCAAGGCCGGTTCGGTGGCTCACTTCGCGGTCGAGGTCTTCGTCGGCAACTTCCTGCAGCACGTGCAGGGACAGCCCATGACCGGCTCCTTCGACGGACACGCCAACTGCTTCGTGGAGGCGGGCGACGACAAGGCGCTGCTGATCGACTTCAACTACGACACCGAGCCGCTCACCGGCAGGTACCCGCTGCCGTACGTCGGGCCGCTGAGCCTGCTGCGCGAGACCAGGACGAACCACGTCGGCAAGCTCGCGTTCCGGCACGTCTACTGGAACGTCCTGCTCCGCGGGCGTCCGCTCCCGTTGCCGGCCCGGATGTCCATGGCCGGCAAGCACGTCCCTCACGAGGAGGCCTGAACCATGCCCATCACGACGATCGACGGCCACCACATCCAGGTCGATGCCGAGGGCTTCATGACCGACCCCATGGAGTGGACCGACGACCTGGCCAGGACGCTCGCCGCGCAGATCGGGATCGAGCTGACCGACGAGCACTGGAAGGCGATCCGGTTCGTCCGCCACGACTTCGCAGACCAGGGCGAGACGGCCACGCTGCGCCGGATGAGCACGGTCGGGGGGATCCCGACCAAGACGCTCTTCGCGCTCTTCCCCCAGAAGCCGGCCAAGAAGCTGGCGTACGTCGCGGGGCTGCCCAAGCCGCGCGGCTGCGTCTGACGCGCGTGACCCCGAGGAGACCCGCATGACCACCACCGACGCCGCCCCCATCGTGCCCTCGTTCGGCGAGCCCGAGAGCGGCCGCAAGCTCGCCATCATCTGCTCGAAGGGCAACCTCGACATGGCCTACCCGGCGCTGATCCTGGCCAACGCGGCCCTGGGCGAGGGGGTTGAGACCCATCTGTTCTTCACGTTCTGGGGCTTCGACATGATCAACCGGAAGACGATGGGCGACCTGAAGTTCACGATGCTCGGCAACACCGCGACCCACATGCCGCAGGGCCTCGGGGGACTGCCCGGGATGACCGCCATGGCCACCCATCAGCTGAAGAAGGCCATCGCCGCGCTCGACGTGCCCGACGTGCCCGAGTTCCTCCAGCAGATCGTGGACTCCGGCGGTCACCTCTGGGCCTGCCGGATGTCGGCCGACATGCAGCACCTCGGCCTCGACGACCTCTACGAGGAGGTCGAGGACATCATCAGCGCCTCGGACTTCATCGAGAAGACCGAGGGCGCGCAGCTGCTGTTCATCTGACCCGCAACCGGGGGGGCTGGGTCCCCCCTTGGTCCCGGACCACGGTGACCTTCGATCCTCGTCACGGCCCGGACGGGCAGGGAGGCTCGGGACGTGCAGGAAGTCCGGATCGACGCCGCCCCGCTGGAACGGCTCGAGCACCTGCTGCCCCCTGCTCGCGTGGAGATCCTGGAACGGAACGCCGCCCTCGCGCGCAGCCTGCTCGCCGGGCGGACGATCTGGAACCTCAACTCGACCGCGCAGGGCGGCGGCGTCGCGGAGATGCTGCAGGTCCTGCTGGCGTACGGGCGCGGAGCGGGGGTGAACACCCGCTGGCTCGTCCTCGAGGGCGACCCGGAGTTCTTCGTGATCACCAAGCGGATGCACAACATGCTGCACGGGGCGCGCGGCGACGGCGGGAACCTGGGGCCGCGCCAGCTCGGGCACTACCTCGAGGTCAGCCGCACCAATGCCAAGGTCGCTGCCTCGATGGTCGGGCCCGACGACGTGGTCCTCCTGCACGACCCGCAGACCGCCGGCCTGGTCGAACCGCTCCGCGCGACCGGCGCGCGAGTGGCATGGCGCTGCCACGTCGGGTCCGGCATGGTGACCGAGGAGACCGAGAAGGCCTGGGGCTTCCTCCGCTCCCTGATCGAGCCCGCGGAGGCGTTCGTCTTCTCCCGCCCCTCCTACGTGCCCGCCTGGCTGCCCCCGGACCGGGTCCGGATCATCGCACCGTCGATCGACCCGTTCAGCACCAAGAACGCCGAGATGGAGCCGGCCGAGATCGGCGCCACCCTGCGTCAGGCCGGTCTGGTCGACCTGCCGGCGGACGGGGGCAGCCTGGTCTTCGCACGACGCCAGGGCTCCACCGGCACGGTGCGTGCGCATCGTGGCCTGCTGCTCGACGACACCCCGCTGCCTGCCGACGCCCGGATCATCCTGCAGGTCAGCCGCTGGGACCGGCTCAAGGACATGACCGGGGTGCTGAGCGGGGTTGCCGCGAACCTCGACCTCCTGCCCGAGGACGCGCACCTCGTGCTGGCCGGACCCGACGTCCTGGGGGTGTCCGACGACCCCGAGGGCGCGGCGGTGCTCGAGACGTGCCGGTCGCTGCGCGACCAGCTGCCCGAAGGCGCCCGCCGACGCATCCACCTGTGCTGCCTGCCGATGGATGACGTGGACGAGAACGCACACCTCGTCAACGCCCTCCAGCGGCACGCAGCGGTGGTCGTCCAGAAGAGCCTGGCCGAGGGCTTCGGCCTCACCGTGACCGAGCCGATGTGGAAGGGCCGGCCCGTCGTGGCGGCCGCCGTGGGGGGCATCCCCGACCAGATCGAGGACGGCATCAGCGGCATCCTGCTCCGTGATCCAGCGGACACGGTGGCCCTCACGAAGGCCGTCGCCGAGCTGCTGGCCGACCCGGCAAGGGCGGCCGCGCTGGGGGCGGCGGCCCACGACCGGGTGCGCGACTACTTCCTCGGTGACCGGCACCTGGTGCAGTGGGTCCAGCTCTTCGACGGAGTGCTGCGTGCCACGTGAGACAGAAGGCCCGAGGCCGGATGACGGGCGGCCCTGTGCGCGGTGCACGGTCGCGACGAGGCTCGGTGCCGAGCCCGAACGGCGGGTCGGACCGACGGGGATCGATGGGGAAGGATGCCGATGGGTGTTCAGCTGAAGGCCCCGGTCGTCGTGGGGGTCGACGGCACCCAGCAGGGCCTGCACGCGGTGCAGTTCGCCGTCGCCGAGGCGCGGCGGGTCGGCTGCGGCGTACGCCTCGTGCACTCGTTGCCGGAGCTCGCCGCCACGTCGCCCATCGTGCCCATGATCGGCTACGAGGCCTTCGACGACATGGCCCAGAAGATCATGCGGGAGGCGGAGCAGGCGGCGCGCACCCACTGGGACGGCCTGGTGCCGCTGGAGAAGGTGATCCGGACCGGTCCCCGCGTGCACGTCCTGGTCCAGGAGAGCGTGGGAGCGCACATGGTGGTCCTCGGGCACCGGGACCGTCCCCTGCTCGGCCGGGTGTTCACGGCCTCCACGACGACGGGAGTCGCCATGCGCGCCCGCTGCCCGGTCGTGTGCATCCCGATGGTGTGGCAGGCAGCCGCGAACCACGGGCAGGTGGTGGTCGGCATCGAGGATCCGGAGCACGCCTACCAGGTCCTTTCGCACGCCTTCGTCGCGGCGAGCACGCGGCGGGCGCGGCTTCGGGTCCTGCACACCTGGAAGCTGCAGCGGCCGTACGACGACCTCGTCGTCAGCAGCCGGGAGGCCGAGGCGTGGACGGTGTCGCTGACCGAGAAGCTGCGCGCCGCCCTGGCCGACCTCCGGACTGCCTATGCCGAGGTGCCAGTCGAGATCGACGTCCGTCACCAGGACCCGCCCGCAGCCCTGCTCGGGGCGACCGAGGGCGCGGACCTGCTGGTGATCGGCCGCCGGGGCCACGGCGCCCCCATCGGGATGCCGTTGGGCTCCACCGCCCGGGCGATGATCCGCGAGGCACGTTGTCCCGTCGAGATCACGCCCCTGCACCCCGCGGAGCTGGACACCTCGACCGCCGACCTGGCCCTCACGGCCGACGAGCTGTCTCCCCAGATCTGACCAGCCCGGTGTGGCCGGGACGGGTGGCCATTCGGGACCTTGGTCCCTGTCGTGTGCCGGGTACCCAAGGTTGAGTAGTGCGGGCGTGCCCGACCGGGCGCGTCCCGCCACTCGATGGAGGAGCCATGGGGCCCCGACTCGTCCGCATCGCGGCCGCGGCCGCAGAACGCCTCGCCGACCAGGGCGCGGCCCGGGAGAACGCCAGGATCGCCGCCACCCGCCTGGCACAGGGGCGCGTCGACCGGCTCGAGGTCGAGAACTATCTGGCCCAGCACGTGCGCAGCCACCCCTGCGCCAGCGGGTGCAGGACCCGTCTGGCTCGCGCCACGGCGCGGCCCGCTGACACACCCGCCGGGGCGACCTCCCCCCTCCACGGGGTCGTAGGTCCCTTACCGGTGCCCGGCCGCCGACGGCACGGTGGGCACATGAGCACCGAAGAGCGCATCGCCCGACTCGAGGGCCAGATCGAGGAGCTCCGGGCCAGGCAGGCCGAGCTCCACAACCAGCTCGCCCAGGCCCAGCTGGACCAGTGGCAGGGACGGGTGGAGGACCTCGAGGTCCAGCTGCACCTGGCCTCGATGGACGCCAACGACCGGGCGGCCGCCCTGATGCAGCAGGTACGCGGCAGGTGGACGGACGTACGCCGCCAGCTCGACGACGCCACGGTGACGGTCTCGAGCATCGGCGGCACCTTGCGCGAGGGCCTCGAGAAGGCGGTCCGGGACCTGCGCCAGGCGATCCTGGAGAGCAAGAACAAGCTCGTGCCATGAGCCGGCAGGGGGAGGACTCCGAGGGTGGCCGCGGGCTCGGGGCCGGCGCGGTCTCGAGCCTGGCCGGGGTCGCCGTCCTGCTGGTGTTCGTCGTCCAGAACACCGAGGACGTCCGGTTCCACTTCCTGTTCCTGGACTTCACGTGGCCGCTGTGGTTCTACACCGTGGTGGTCGCGGCGTTCGGAGCGATGGTGTGGTTCGGGCTCGGCGTGATGCGGCGGCACCGGCGACGCAAGGCGCGCCGCGAGGCGAGGCGGGACTGAACGCTCAGGCGCCGGGGACGGCGCCGTGCTGGACCCGGATCGTCATGATGGCCATGTCGTCGTGCTGCGGCGCGTCGCTGAACTCCTCGACCAGCCGGCGGATCCGGTCGGCCACCGCCTGGGCGGGCAGCCGTGCCGGCACGTCGGCGGCGCTCGCGACCTCGTCGGCGAAGGACTCCTCGCCCAGCATCCGGTTGCCGTCCCGGCGCTCCAGCACGCCGTCGGTGACGATGACCAGCAGGTCGTCGCGGCGGAGCGTGTGACTCTCCTGGACGTAGGCGACGTGTTCGACCACGCCGAGCAGGGTCTGCGGCGTGCCGATCTCCTGGACAGCGCCGTCCGACGCGACCAGGAACGGCGGTGGGTGGCCGGCGTTGACCAGGTCGAGCCGGACCCGCCCGCCCTCGGCGCGCAGGGTGCCGCAGACGAGGGTCAGGAAGCGGGAGCGCGGCCCTTCCTCGAGGATCGCGGTGTTGAGCCGCTCCAGCGTGGCCGCCAGGGGGAGGCCCGTGCGAGCGAGGGCCTGGATGGTGTGCCTGGCGAGCCCGGTCACGGCGGCCGCGTGCGCGCCGGTGCCGCAGACGTCGCCGACGACGAAGCACCAGGCTCCGTTGCCGGTCGGGAACAGGTCGTAGAAGTCGCCGCCGGCGGCGGCGTCCTCGCCGGCGGCCTGGTAGACGACGCCGACGTCGAAGCCCGGCGCCGTCGGCACGGTCGGCGGGAGCAGGCTCTCCTGGAGGGCCCGACCGGCCGCCTGCAGGGCGCCGTGCGCCCGTGCGTTGTCGATCGCCAGGGCCGCCCGACGGGCGATCGAGTCGGTGATCAGGGAGAGCTCGCTGCGCAGCCGCTCCTCACGGGTCCGGCCGACGGTGAGCTGACCGATCCGCTTCCCGCGGGCGACCAGGGGGAGGCTCGCCGTGGCGTATCCGTTGACCGACACCGTGCCGGCCACGAGCTGGCTCTCGGGCATCGCCTCGAGGGTGGTGCGCAGCTCGTCGCTCTGCGTCTCGTCCTCGTGCCAGACCTGCTGCAGCACGAGCTTTCCGCGCTCGTCGGCCAGGTGGATCGCACACCAGCGGGCGATCCGGGGGACGACGATCTGGCCGGTGATGGCCATGGTCATGTCCTGGTCCAGTGACCCGGCGAGGAGGTCTCCGGCCTCGGCGATGTAGCTGAGCCAGCCCCGCCGCTCCCGCTCGGAGGCCTGGAGCCGGCCGCGATCGGCCGTGAGCGCGATCGAGTCGGCGAAGCGCTGCAGCTGCGCGGACTGGTCGTCGGTGAAGCCGTTGGCGACGGCGGAGACAGCTCCCACCGCGCCCACCAGCTTGCCCTCCACGAGCAGCGGCACCACCACGAGCGAGCGCAGCCCCGTGCCCGCCAGCAGCGGCACGTCGAAGGTCTCGAGGTCCGGTACGACGACCGGCAGGGCCGCGCTGTGCTCGTCGGGCGTGCCGGGGGATCCGCGCGCGATCCGGCGCCCCAGCAGCTCCTCCGGGAGCCCGCTCACGGCGACGACCTCGAGCTCGTCGTCGAAGTCACGCGAGATGAGCACGTAGGTCGCAGCGGCGTTGATCGGGTCCCTCACCTGCTCCGCCGCCAGGGTGAGGTAGTCCTCCATGCCGAGACGCACCAGCGCGTCCGCGCGGAGCCCGAAGGTCGCCGCACCCGGCGAGACCGGCCGGGGGAGACCGGCCGGATGCTCGAGGAGTGCCCGTTGGGCCTCCGCGACGACGAGGGCGACGGTTCCCTTGTCGTCGGCCGCACGCGTGTGCGAGGCGAAGACCGCCTCGCTCGCCCCGCTGCGGCAGGCCACGGCGTACGTGCCCTGCCAGCCGCCCGCTCCCTCCGGCGCGGCCAGGTCCTCAGGAGGTCCGCTGCCGGCGCCCTGCTCGATCAGGTCGGCGTAGCGTCGACCGGTTGCCTCGTCGGCCTGCCAGCCGAAGAGTGCGGTCGCGTCGTCGTTCCAGCCGGTGACCACACCGTCGTCCGAGATCGCGATGACGGCGACGTGGGTGCCGTGCGCGGGTGCGGGCACCCTGCCGACCCCGTCGCGCGCGGCGGAGGTTGCCTCCTGTTCGTAGATGACCCAGACCCGCTTGGTGGTCCGGGTGTACTCCACCCCCCAGGCACTGGCGAGCGACGTCGTGATGACCAGTCCCCGCCCGTGCTCGGAGGTGTCGGGCGGCCGGTCGGTCACGATCGGGAGCTTGCGTCCGGGGTGCTGGTCCTCGACGTCGATCCGGAGCTGGCTTCCGTGCAGGCCCAGGGTCAGCCGCGCGGTCGTGCCGGTATGGACCACCGCGTTCGTCACGAGCTCGCTGACGATCAGGGACGCCCCGTCGACGAGCTCGTCCTCTCCCCACTCCTCCAGGGTTCGTCGCGCGAAGCGTCGCGCCTCGGCGACGGAACTCGCTTCCGCGACGAAGAACTGCTGCGCGCGCACCGGGAATGAGGTCATGGTGGTCTTCGGGACTCGTTGGCTGAGTCCCCTCATGGTGACAGACTCAGCGGGACGGGCCATCGAGGAGAGCCGAATGCCCACAACCACAGCAAAGAAGAAGCCCCGTCCGCGCCCCGAGGGCGGCGAGGACGTGGACACCGCGCAGCTGAGGAGACTCCTCTCGGCACTGGACGCGATGCGGGAGGGCAACTTCCGCAAACGGCTGCCCGTGTCCGGTGAGGGGCTGATCACCGACCTCGCGATCGCGTACAACGACATCGCCGACCGGCAGCAGCACATCCTCTCCGAGCTGACCCGCGTCCAGCGGGTCGCCGGGCGCGAGGGGCGGCACAGCGAGCGGCTCCAGCCCGGCCTGGGCGAGGGCGGCTGGACCAAGTGCGTCGACGCCGCCAACAGCCTGGTGACCGACCTGGTCCGACCGACCGGCGAGTTCGCCCGCGTCGTCGCGGCCATGTCCGACGGCGACCTGACCCAGCGGATGGACCTGCGGCTCGACGGGCAGTCGCTGCGGGGGGAGCCGCTCCGGGTCGCCCGCAGCGTGAACGGCCTCGTGGACCAGCTCTCGTCGATCGCCGACGAGATCACGCGGGTGACCCGCGAGGTCGGCACCGAGGGCAAGCTCGGCGGCCAGGCCCGGGTCCGCGACGCCGACGGCAGCTGGCGCGACCTGATCGACGCGGTCAACACCATGTCGTCGCGGCTGACCGCCCAGGTCCGCGACATCGCGCTGGTCACGACCGCCGTCGCCGACGGCGACCTGTCGCACACCGTCACCGTCGAGGTGTCGGGGGAGATGGCCCAGCTCAAGGACACGGTGGACCGGATGGTCGACCAGCTGTCGTCGTTCGCCTCCGAGGTGACGCGGGTGGCGCGTGAGGTGGGCACCGAGGGCCGGCTGGGTGGCCAGGCCGACGTCCGGGGCGTCTCGGGCACCTGGAAGGACCTCACGGACTCGGTGAACCTGATGGCCTCCAACCTGACCAGCCAGGTGCGTGGGATCTCCTCGGTCGCCCAGGCGGTCGCCCGCGGCGACCTGAGCCAGCAGATCACGGTCAGCGCCCGCGGCGAGGTCGCGGAGCTCGCCGAGACGCTGAACTCGATGACGGCGACGCTGCAGACCTTCGCCGACGAGGTGACCCGGGTGGCCCGCGAGGTCGGCACCGAGGGCATCCTCGGCGGCCAGGCCGACGTGCCCGGCGTCGCCGGCCGGTGGAAGGACCTCACCGAGTCGGTCAACTACATGGCCGACAACCTCACCGCCCAGGTCCGCGACATCGCGCCCAGGTCACCACCGCGGTCGCCCGCGGCGACCTGAGCCAGAAGATCACCGTGGACGTGAAGGGCGAGCTGGCTCAGCTCAAGAGCACGGTCAACGTCATGGTCGACCAGCTCTCGTCGTTCGCCGACCAGGTCACGCGCGTGGCCCGCGAGGTCGGCAGCGAGGGGATCCTCGGCGGCCAGGCCGACGTGCCCGGGGTGGCGGGGACGTGGAAGGACCTCACGGACTCGGTGAACTCCATGGCGTCCAACCTGACCAACCAGGTGCGCAACATCGCGCAGGTGACGACGTCGGTCGCGCGTGGCGACCTGAGCCAGAAGATCACTGTGGACGTCCGCGGCGAGCTGGCCGAGCTGAAGAACACGGTCAACACGATGGTCGACCAGCTCTCGTCGTTCGCCGACGAGGTGACCCGCGTGGCGCGCGAGGTCGGCGGGGAGGGCCGTCTCGGTGGGCAGGCGGCCGTACCCGGGGTGTCCGGGACCTGGCGGGACCTGACCGACTCGGTGAACTTCATGGCGGGCACGCTCACGGCCCAGGTCCGCAACATCGCCGAGGTGACCACCGCGGTCGCGCGGGGCGACCTGACCCGCACCATCACCGTCGAGGCCCGGGGCGAGATCCTCGAGCTCAAGGACACGGTCAACACGATGGTCGACCAGCTCTCGTCGTTCGCCGACGAGGTGACCCGCGTGGCCCGCGAGGTCGGCACCGAGGGCCGCCTCGGGGGCCAGGCCGACGTGCACGACGTGTCCGGCACCTGGAAGGACCTCACCGAGAACGTCAACATGATGGCGGCGAACCTGACCTCCCAGGTGCGCAACATCGCCGAGGTGACCACCGCGGTCGCCCAGGGGGACCTGACCAGCAAGATCACCGTCGACGCGCGCGGCGAGATCCTCGAGCTCAAGAGCACCGTGAACACGATGGTCGACCAGCTGTCGTCGTTCGCCGACGAGGTGACCCGCGTGGCCCGCGAGGTCGGCACCGAGGGCATGCTCGGTGGCCAGGCCCGGGTCCCCGGCGTGGCCGGCACCTGGCGGGACCTGACCGACTCGGTGAACTCGATGGCCTCGAACCTCACCAACCAGGTCCGCAACATCGCCACCGTCTCGACCGCGGTGGCCCGCGGCGACCTCAGCCAGAAGATCTCGATCGAGGCCCGCGGCGAGGTCGCGGCGCTGGCCAGCACGATCAACGCCATGGTGGACACGCTGCGGGCCTTCGCCGACGAGGTGACCCGCGTGGCCCGCGAGGTCGGCACCGAGGGCATCCTGGGCGGGCAGGCGCAGGTGCGTGGCGTGGCCGGCACCTGGAAGGACCTCACCGACTCGGTGAACTCCATGGCGGGCAACCTGACCAGCCAGGTGCGCAGCATCGCCCTGGTCACCACCGCCGTCGCGCACGGCGACCTGACCCAGAAGACGTACGTCGACGCACGCGGCGAGATCCTCGAGCTGAAGACCACGGTCAACCGGATGGTCGACCAGCTCTCGTCGTTCGCCGACGAGGTGACCCGCGTGGCCCGCGAGGTCGGCACGGACGGCAAGCTCGGCGGCCAGGCCGAGGTGGCCGACGTCTCCGGCACGTGGCGCAAGCTGACCGAGAACGTCAACCAGCTCGCCGGCACGCTGACCACCCAGCTGCGCGCGATCGCCGAGGTCTCCACCGCCGTGACCCAGGGCGACCTGAGCCAGCAGATCACGGTGGAGGCGCAGGGTGAGGTCGCTGAGCTCAAGGACAACCTGAACCAGATGATCGACAACCTGCGTGAGACCACGCGGGCCAACCAGGAGCAGGACTGGCTGAAGACCAACCTGGCCCGCTTCACCGGGCACATGCAGGGTGGCCGGGACCTGCTCGACGTCACCCAGCTCATCGTCAGCGAGCTCACCCCGCTGGTCGGCGCGACGGCGGGCACGTTCTTCCTCGGGGAGAACGGTCATGCCGGGGCCCGCACGCTGCGCCGGATCGCGTCGTACGGCTACCGCCCGCTGAAGGGCGTGCCGGACACCTTCGAGTTCGGCGAGGGGCTGGTCGGCCAGTCCGCCCGGGACCGCGAGCGCATCCTGGTAACCGACGTACCGGCCGACTACCTCAAGATCGCGTCCGGCCTCGGCGAGGCCGCGCCGCTCACCATCGTGATCCTGCCGGTGGTGTTCGAGGAGCAGGTGCTCGGCGTCATGGAGCTGGCGTCGTTCCGGCCGTTCAGCGTCGTGCACCTCCAGTTCCTCGAGCAGCTGATGGAGATCATCGGCGTCTCCCTGAACGCCATCATCGCCAGCTCCCGCACGCAGGCCTTGCTCGTGGAGTCGCAGCGCCTCGCCGCGGAGCTGCAGAACAAGTCGGGCGAGCTGCAGACGCAGCAGCAGGAGCTGCAGCAGAGCAACGCCGAGCTCGAGGAGAAGGCGAGCCTCCTGGCCCAGCAGAACCGGGCCATCGAGATCAAGAACCTCGAGATCGAGGATGCCCGCCGGGCCCTCGAGGACCGCGCCGAGCAGCTGGCGCTGTCGTCGCGCTACAAGTCGGAGTTCCTCGCGAACATGTCGCACGAGCTGAGGACCCCGCTCAACTCGCTGCTCATCCTGGCCAAGCTGCTGGCCGACAACCCCGACCAGAACCTCAACGGTCGCCAGGTGGAGTTCGCGCAGACCATCCACAGCGCCGGCACGGACCTGCTCCAGCTGATCAACGACATCCTCGACCTGTCGAAGGTCGAGGCCGGCAAGATGGACGTCCACCCGGCGACGGTCGCCGTCTCCGGCATCGTCGAGTACGTCGAGGCGACGTTCCGCCCGCTCACCGCCGAGAAGGACCTGAGGTTCTCGGTGTGGGTGTCCGAGGACGTGCCGCAGACGCTCGTCTCGGACCAGCACCGACTCCAGCAGGTGCTGCGCAACCTGTTGTCGAACGCGGTCAAGTTCACCTCGTTCGGCGAGGTGACCCTGTCGATCCGGCGGAGCACCGAGAAGAACTTCACGACCCCGGCGCTGACCATCGCCGACGGCGTCCTGGCCTTCGAGGTGACCGACACGGGGATCGGCATCCCGCCGGAGCAGCTGCGCACCATCTTCGAGGCGTTCCAGCAGGCGGACGGCACCATCAGCCGCAAGTTCGGCGGCACCGGCCTGGGGTTGTCCATCAGCCGGGAGATCGCCCGCCTCATCGGCGGGGAGATCCACGTCGAGAGCGAGCCGGACCGGGGCAGCAAGTTCACGCTCTACCTGCCCACCCAGTTCGTGGGCGGGCGGACGACCACGGCCACGCTGCCCGCCGGGTCGGTGGCCACGCACGCCCCGCTGCCGGTCGGGGGCACCGACCGCGTCCAGGAGCAGGTGGAGGACGACGAAGGGCAGATCGTGCCCGGGGACCGGGTGCTGCTCGTGGCGCTCTCGGACCCGGACCTGTGCCGCGCGGCGGTCGAGGTGGGCCGGAGCCACGGGTTCAAGGTCCTCGCGACGTCGTACGCCGACCGGGCGCTGGCGATCGCCGAGCAACGGCTCCCGGACGGGATGGTCGTGGGGATGGACATGTCCTCGCACGACGGCACCTCCCTGCACCACCTCCTCAAGCGGCTGGACCGGACCCGTGACGTCCCGATGATCGCGGCCCACATGACCACCGCGGTCGAGACCGCGCACCAGGCCTGGCAGGCCGGGTCCCTCGACGTGATCGAGGTGCCCTTCACCCGGGCGAAGGTCGACGCCGCGCTGGAGCACCTCGAGGGTTTCATCGCGCGGGCCAAGAGGCGCCTGCTGGTCGTGACGGCCGACTCGGGCAGCGCCGGGGCGGCCGTGGCGGAGCGGTTCGAGTCCCGCGACGAGATCGAGGTCGAGATCGTCGGGACCGCCGAGGAGGCCGTCGCCGCCTTCGGCGCCCCCCTGGACTGCGTCCTGGTCGACCTGGCGCTGCCGGACGGCGGCGGGTTCGAGGTGCTCAAGCGGCTGCGTGCCCGCAAGCAGCTGCTGCACACGCCCGTCATCGTCAGTGGCAGCAGCAGCCTGTCCGCGCGGGAGGAGACCAGGCTGGCCAGGTACGCCGAGACGCTCACCCTCACCCGACCGCCGACGTTGGAGGACCTGGTCCAGGACACCGCGCTGTTCCTGCACCGCTCCGACGTCGCCACGCTCAGGCGGCCACAGACCTCGGGTGAGGGGGACGCGGAGGGCGAGCAGGCGCTGGCGGGACGCCGGATCCTCATCGTCGACGACGACGTCCGCAACGTCTTCGCCCTCACCAGCGCCCTCGAGCAGCACGGCATCGACGTGCTCTACGCCGGCAACGGTGAGGAGGGGCTCGGCACGCTGCGCGGTGAGCCCGACATCGACCTCGTGCTGATGGACGTGATGATGCCCGGCATGGACGGCTACACCGCGATGCGGGAGATCCGGAAGATGCCGAGGTTCCGCGACCTGCCGGTCATCGCGCTCACGGCCAAGGCCATGCCGGGCGACCGCGACAACAGCCTCACGGCCGGAGCGTCGGACTACGTGACCAAGCCGGTCGACGTGGAGCAGCTGCTGTCGGTGATCCGGTCGTGGCTCTCGTGACCGAGCGCGCCAAGATCCTGATGGTCGACGACCGCCCGGAGAACCTGCTCGCGCTCGAGGCGATCCTCGGGTCGCTGGACCTCGACCTGGTGCGCGCGAGCTCGGGTGACGAGGCCCTGCGCGCCCTGCTCAAGGACGACTTCGCGCTGATCCTGCTCGATGCCCAGATGCCGGGGATGGACGGCTTCGAGACCGCCACCCGGATCAAGCGGCGGACCCGGACCAAGGACGTCCCGATCATCTTCCTGACCGCGGTCGACAAGGACCTCAGCAGCTCCTACCGCGGCTACGTGGCCGGCGGTGCCGACTACCTCGCCAAGCCGTTCGACCCGTGGATCCTGCGCGCCAAGGTCCAGGTGTTCGTCGACCTGTGGCACGCGGGCCGGGTACAGGCGGCTCAGGCGGCCCTGCTCCGCGACCGCTCGGACCCGAAGGTGGCCGGCTCCCTCCGGGCACGCCTGTCGGTGCTGGACGAGGCCGTGGACGCCCTCGCCGTCGAGCTGGAGGAGGTGGGACCCGGCGGGGTCGCGGCGCTGGAGCGGGTGCGCAGGGAGATCGAGGCGCTGCGCGACGCCGTGTCCGGTCTCTCCGTCGTGCCAGCCGCCGCACCCGACCACGATGCGGGGAATGTTTCGGCGCGGTGACCGGCTGTGCCCTGGAGAGGCACGACCAATCGATCCCAGGAGGGACACCACGTGAGCAAGATCCTCTTCGTCGTCACCGGAGCGAAGTTCTGGACGCTGGCCGACGGGACGCAGCACCCCACCGGCTTCTGGGCCGAGGAGCTCGCCGCGCCGTACCGCACGTTCGTCGAGGCGGGCCACGAGATCGTCGTGGCGACGCCCGGGGAGTGGTCCCGGTCGTCGACCAGGGCAGCCTCGCTGCGGACGCGAACGGCGGGCAGGCCCAGGCCGACGCGATCAAGGCCGAGCTCGAGCAGATCGACCAGCTCCGGCAGCCGGTCGCGCTCGAGAGCGTCGACCTCGCCGACTACGCCGCGGTGTTCTACCCCGGCGGCCACGGCCCCATGGAGGACCTCGCCGTCGACGCGACCTCGGGTGCGGTGCTCACCTCCACGCTGGAGTCCGGCAAGCCGCTCGGCATCGTCTGCCACGCGCCGGCCGCCCTGCTGGCCACGGCCGACGAGACCGGCACGTCGCCGTTCGCCGGCTACCGGCTCACCGGGTTCACCAACGCGGAGGAGACCCAGGCCGGCCTCGCCGACAAGGCGAAGTGGCTGCTCCAGGACCGCCTCGTCGGCCTCGGGGTGGACTTCCAGGAGGGCGAGCCGTGGGGCGAGCACGTCGAGGTCGACCGCAACCTCTTCACCGGTCAGAACCCGGCGTCCTCGCGGGCCCTCGCGGAGCACATGGTCAAGGCCCTCTGAGGTCTTCCCGGCGCTACCCGACGTCGAGGAGCGGGCTCAGGTGCTCGGTGGTCAACGCCCGAGCAGCCTGGGCCGCTCCGGCGGCGAGGGCGTCGCCGACGCCGGCCCCGTCCAGCGTCGCGTGGAGGAACCCGGCCATGAACGCGTCGCCGGCACCGTTGGTGTCGACGACGTCGGCCACGGGGACAGCGGACACCCGATGGACCATGCCGTGGGCGTCGACGGCCACCGCGCCCTCCGCTCCGAGGGTGCAGACCGCCACCGAGGCGCCGTTGCCGACCGTCGTGCGCAGGAAGTCGAGCGGTGCGGCCAGCTTGTCGGCGTTCATGAAGACGTAGTCCGCAGCGTCGAGGAACGGCCTGTGGAAGTCGTCGCGCCCGTCGTGGTCGTGCACGTCGGTCCACACCGGAACCCCCGTGGTGGCGACCAGCCCGACGAGGTCGCGCGAGCGGGTCGACAGGTCGAGCACGGCGGCGCGGGCAGATCCCAGCGCGTCCAGCAGCCCCGCCGGTGCGGTGGTGGTGGCCGGGACCGGCACGTCGAGGTAGAGCGAGACGCGCTCGCCGCCCGGACCCATGAGGTTGAGGTGGCGCTCGCTCGGCCCGTCGGTCACCTCCGCCACGACGTCGACGCCCGCTGAGGCGAGGGCGGCGAGGATCGTTTCGGCGACCTGGTCGGTGCCGACGACCGTGTGCAGCAGCGTCGGACGGCCCAGGTCGGTCAGGTGCAGCGCCTTGCCCGCCGACGTGCCGCCCAGGGTCAGGCGGTCTCCTCGCGCGAACTGCATGTGCGGCACCGGTCGGGGGAGGGCGTCGAGGTCCACCACGTGGTTCCACGAGGCGGGGCCGCACACGATCACGTCAGGCATGCGACGAGGGTAGGGCGGAGCGTAGGGCCGGGCCCTGCTGATCCCCTGACTCCCGGGTCACGGTCCAGTACGGTCTGCGCGTGGCAACCTTCCGGGCCACCGCGTGGTCACGACACCTGGGTCCGCTGACCATCGGCGTCCTGGTGGGGGCGTACGTCGTGCTGTGGCTGGCGTACCGGCCCTCGGGGGAGCCGACCACCGCCTACCTCGGCCAGCTCGTCGGTGCGGTCTCGGTCGTGCTGCTGTCGATCGCCCTCGTGCTGATCAGCACCCTGCCCGTGGTGGAGGACTGGTTCGACGGGATCGACCGGGCCGCGATCTGGCACCGGCGGCTCGCGATCACCGGCCTGGTGCTGCTGGCGCTGCACATCCCGTTCGCCAGCAGTCCGGACGGGACCTCCCCGGGCCAGACGCTCGGGGCGGTGGCTGCCTGGGGCCTGGTCGGGCTCGCGCTCTGGGCGATCCTGCCGCGGTGGCAGTCCGTGGTGCCGCGGCCGGTCCGCGGCTGGGTCAAGGCCCTCAGGGACGTGCCCGGCGTACGCCACGTCCGGGTCGGGCTCGGCGGCTACGACCGGTGGCGCGACCTGCACCGCACGACCGGCCTCTTCGTGGGGGCGGCGTTCGTCCACGGCCTTCTGGACGGGTCGCCGTTCCACGAGTCGTCCGTGCTGCGCTGGAGCTACGTGGTGCCCGGCGCCGTCGGCCTTGCGTTCTACGTCTACCGCGAGGCGTTCTCGCGGTTCTTCCGGTCGCTCCACGACTACGAGGTCGCGGAGGTCTCCGCGGTGGCCGGCGACGTGGTGGAGATCAGCCTCCGGCCGATCGGGCGGCCGGTGGCGTTCGTGCCGGTCAGTTCGCGATGGTCTACATCGAGGCCAAGGACGGGTGGCACCGGCACCCGTTCACCATCGCGAGCACCCCGGCGGACCGCCACCTGCGGGTCACCGTGAAGGCGTTGGGCGACTACACCTCGCGGCTGCGGGAGCTGCTCGAGCCGGGCATGCCGGCCGTCGTCGGCGGACCACACGGCCGGTTCAGCCACGCGAAGGGTGGCGGCGACCAGGTCTGGATCGCCGGAGGGGTCGGGGTGGCGCCGTTCCTGAGCTGGATGCGCGCCCTCGACGAGCACCCGGTCCCCGGCCGGGTCGACCTCTACTACGCGTTCTCCGGCGGGCCGGCGCCCTTCGCCGAGGAGCTGGTCGCGATCGCCGACGGCCGCGACGGCGTCCGCACCCACCTGGTCGACTCGCGGGCCGACGGGCGCCTCACCGCGGACCGGATCCTGGCCGACACCGGGGTCCCGGGCTCCCGGCTCTCGGTGTTCCTGTGCGGTCCCGAGCCGATGCTCCGCGACCTGCAGCGGCAGCTGCGCGCGGCCGGTGTGAGGTGGCACCGGATCCACCGCGAGTACTTCGACTGGCGCTGACTTCGCCCCTGGGTCAGGTGCCCGGGTCGGGTGCCAGTCGGAGGGTGCGTGAGCGGGCCGCCAGCTCGTCTCGCGCCTCGCGGGCGACGAGGATGGGCACGTAGGCCCGGACCCGTGCGCCGTCCAGCGTGGCGTGGATCCGCGCGACGCACTCCCTCACGTGGCTCTCCGACACCGAGGGAAAGGCGGCTCTCAGCGACGCGACGACCTGGTCCATCGCCGGATCCGCCGTAGAGCCCACCGTCGGCCCCGTTGCCCGGTCGCTCGCCAGGCTCTGCTCGATGGCCATGCGTCCATGGTCCGGCCCGCCGCCGGTCCGCGACTCATCCGTAGGGAGTGAGTTGGCCGGTGCGGGAGGAGGTGAAATGCAGGAAGGCCAGGCGGGTGCCTGGCCTTCCTCCTGGTGTCCGAGGGGGGACTTGAACCCCCACGCCCTAATACGGGCACTAGCACCTCAAGCTAGCGCGTCTGCCAATTCCGCCACCCGGACGAGTGCGGTGGAACAGTAGCAAAGGACGCCCGGAATCCTTCAATCGGGCTCCCCCCTTCCACGGGTGTCAGGATGGGGCCATGGCTGGCAACACAGGGGACACCGAACAGGCAGCGCACGAACCGGCTCAGGACCCGGCCGCCGAGGTGGTCGAGCTCTGTCGGAAGCTGATCCGGATGGACACCTCCAACTACGGCGACGAGGACGGTCCGGGGGAGCGGAAGGCGGCTGAGTACGTCGCCACGCTGCTCGACGAGGTCGGCATCGAGTCCCGCCTCTACGAGTCCGAGCCGGGCCGGACCTCGGTGGTGGCGCACTGGGGCGGAGGAGCGCCCGGGGACGGGGGAGCTCTGCTGCTCCACGGTCACCTCGACGTCGTACCCGCCGCCGCGGAGGACTGGCAGGTCGACCCGTTCTCCGGCGAGATCCAGGACGGCTACGTGTGGGGTCGCGGTGCGGTCGACATGAAGGACTTCGACGCCATGCTGCTCTCCGTCGTGCGGGCGCGTGCGCGCGCTGGGCGGGTGCCGGACCGGCCGATCGTGCTCTGCTTCACCGCCGACGAGGAGGCCGGTGGCCACAAGGGCGCGCAGGTCCTCGTCGAGGACCATCGCGAGGAGCTCGAGGGCTGCACCGAGGCCGTCGGCGAGGTGGGCGGTTTCAGCACGACGGTGCGTGGCCGCCGGATGTACCTGATCGAGGCCGCCGAGAAGGGCATGGCCTGGATGCGGCTCACCGCCCGCGGGCGGGCCGGCCACGGGTCGATGATCAACCGCGAGAACGCCGTCACCGACCTGGCCGCCGCGGTCGCACGGATCGGCGCCCACGAGTGGCCGGTGCGCCTCACGCCGACCATGAAGACGTTGCTGGCGGCGGTCGGGGAGCTCGCCGGCGCCGAGGCGACGCCTGAGAACGCCGAGAGCCTCGTCGAGGAGTTCGGCGGAGCCACCCGGATGCTGGGCGCGGTGCTGCGCAACACCACCAACCCCACGATGCTCAACGCCGGCTACAAGGTGAACGTCATCCCCACCGAGGCCACCGCCCACGTCGACGGTCGCTTCCTGCCGGGCTTCGAGGACGAGTTCTTCGACACCCTGGCCGAGCTGTGCGGCGACGCGGTCAGCATCGACTACGTCTCGAAGCAGCAGCCCTGGGAGACGCCGTACGACGGACACCTCGTCGACGCCATGGGCCGCTCGCTCCTCGCCGAGGACCCCGACGCGATCGTGGCGCCGTACCTGATGAGCGGTGGCACCGACGCCAAGCACTTCAACAAGCTCGGGCTGCGCGCCTACGGCTTCGCCCCGCTCCGCCTGCCCGCCGACCTCGACTTCACCGCCCTCTTCCACGGCGTCGACGAGCGCGTGCCGGTGGACGCGCTGGAGTTCGGCGCGCGCGTGTTCGACCGCTTCCTCGACGAGGTCTAGCCGGGGCGTCTCGGTTGTTGAGGTGCGAGCGTCAGCGAGCCTCGAAACCCCGGGGCGTGCCGGTAACCCAGCAGGCCGTGGAGGACTGCCGGGTCCGGCTCGTTCAAGGGTGGAGCTCAGTTGCTGGTGAGCTGGATGGTGCCGTGGGGTGTGACCAGGTAGGCGCGGCCGTGGGGTCCGTGCCACTCATACGTGCTGTCGCGTCGGCGTCGGTAGCGCCATCGTCGGCTGGTCTTGGCGCGGTGATGTCGCCGACAACGGGGCGAGATTCTCGGGCCGGGTTTGGCCGGGTGGTCCGCCCTCGTCGATGGGGACGTAGGGTCGATGTGGTCGAGGTCGGCTGTTCGGGCGTCGTGTGGGCACCAGGGGAAGACGCAGTGGCCGTCGCGGAGGATGACCAGCTCGCGCATCCACGCGGTGGTTCGTGCCCGTCGACCGCGTCGCCGCGGCCGAGGTCGAGGACCGGTGGACGGTGACCTGGGAGTGGCCGACCCACTCCTTGATCCGGGTGATGGTGGCGGCGCCGAGCCGCTCGACCGTGCCGCGGCCAGGTCTGGCGCCGGCAGCCGTGGGTGGCGAGGTCGGCCAGGTTCAGGTGGAGGTAGAACCGGGTCTTCGGCTTCCGCGGCGCGCGGGCACCGCGCGTGTCTGCCGCGGGCTCTCGCCGAGCCCAGTGTGAGGTCGAGCTGGGCCTGCTGGGAGGCGATCACGCCCAGCGCCTTGGCCTTGCGGACCTCCAGCTCGTCGGTGTCCCGAGTGCCTTGGCGGCGGCGTGGTCGCAGACGAGGTCGTGGAAGGCGGTCAGGTCGAGGGTGTCGCCGGTGATGTCGAGCCAGGAGGTGCCGGCGTACTCGCTGGGGCGGGGTGGCGCAGCGTGACGTGCCAGGACTGCTTCCCGGCTTCTCGCGTTGTTCGAGCAGCTCGGGGTGGTGCTTGGCGATGGGTGGGCGACGGCGGTCTCGATCGCCTTCCAGCTGCACGAGGCGAGCCTGGGGCGAGCTGTCGTCGACGTAGGCGGCGGCGTCGCGGGAGAGGCGGTGGGTGGCCTGGGCGACGTGCCGGGCCTTGTACGGCTCCACCGCGAGCGATTCGACCAGTCGCCAGATGCGGGGCAGCCGGTGCTGCAGGTCGAGGGCGTCGGCGATCAGCTTCATCCCCGTGTGGCCACCCCCAGCACGGCCGCGAGCGGGTTCGGGGCGAACGGAGACCGCCGGGGTCCCGTCGCCGCCGAGCGACTCGTCCCCGTCCAGGTCCCCACCCAACAACGACGCGCCACCCCAGGTCGCGGTGCCGGTCTCCGCGGTGGCCGGGTGCAGCACGCACCAGTGCGCGGCGGCCCGAAGCTTGTCGCGTTCGGCGATCCGTGCGTCGAGCTTGCGCTGGTCGAGGAATGCGAGCAGGGCGGTCGCGTCGAGGTCGGCGACCTCGACGGGGTCTCCTGCTGCATCGGTTTCGAACATGTGTCCATGATCGCATCGACCACCGACAGTCAGGGCCCGGGGCCGGGCCGATCCGGGGGTTCTGGGGACGAGCGAAGGTAAAGCTTTCGCGGGCCGTCGTTCTGTGTAGTCGTCCTGCCTGGGCTGCTGGGGTTTCGAGGCTCGCTGACGCTCGCACCTCAACCACCGGCGCACCTCGACCAGCGGCAGCCGTAGGCCGGGAGGCGGCCGCAACCCACGGCGTACCGCTCCCCGTAGCTGCCATCACCGCAACCACCCAGGAGCCGTCAGCCGCCGACGGCGAAGGTCTCGACACGCTCGCTGGCGCTCGCTACTCGACCAGCGAAATCCTGGCGCCCTGCCTTCGCTGCGAGGGTTTCGAGGCTCCCTTCGACACGCTCGCTGACGCTCGCGCACTTCGAGACGGCGCTGGCGCGCCTCCTCAGTGCACCGCCTCAACCACCGGCGCACCTCGACCCGCGGCAGCCGTAGGTCGGGAGGCGGCCGCAACCCACGGCGTACCGCTCCTCATAGCTGCCATCACCGCAACCACGCACGAGCCGCCGACGGCGCTGGTCTCCAGCCGGGACGGCGTCAGGCGGTGCGCACCGCGCGGATGATCTTGCGCCGCAGCACCACCCGGCGGGTGCCGTCAGCGCCGATGCGGACCCGGTCCAGCTCCCAGCCGCCGTGCTCGGCCCGCTCGACGAGCAGCTTGGTCACCACGTTGCGCGGGAACTCCCGGGAGAACGTCACCCGGTCGAACTCCCACTCCACCCCGCGAGCCTGCGGGCGCCGGTGGACGTGGCCGGTCATGTCAGTCCCCGGACACGTCATCGAGAGCGTCGACGATCTCGGGCGGAAGGCTCAGCTCCTCGACGCCGAGGGCGCCCTTGAGCTGGGTGGCGGTGCGCGCACCCACGATGGGCGCGGTGACGCCGGGTCGGTCCCGCACCCAGGCCAGGGCCACCTCCAGCGGGGTCCAGCCGAGTCCGTCGGCGGCGCGGGCGACCGCCTCGACGACCTGGCTCGACCGGTCGCCCAGATAGGGGCCCACGAAGTTGGCGAAGTGTGACGACGCCGCCCGAGAGTCCGACGGCGTCCCGGAGCGGTACTTGCCGGTCAGAACGCCGCGTCCCAGCGGCGACCAGGGCAGCACGCCCAGGCCCATCGCCTCGGCCGCGGGGAGGACCTCGAGCTCGACGGCCCGGTTGAGCAGGGAGTACTCCACCTGCGTGGACGCCAGGACCGCTCGTCCCGGCACGGCCCGCTGCCAAGTGGCGGCCTGTGCGGTCTGCCACCCGGTGTAGTTGGAGACCCCGACGTACGACGCCCGGCCCGATGCCACGGCGGTGTCGAGAGCCGACAGCGTCTCCTCGAGCGGCGCCTCGTCGGACCAGATGTGGACCTGCCACAGGTCGACGTGGTCGACACCGAGCCGGCGGAGCGAGGCGTCGAGCGTCGTGAGCAGGTGTCCGCGGGAGGTGTTGTACTGGCGGCCGCCGCGGCTGGCGCTGATGCCCGCCTTCGTCGCGAGCACGACCTCGTCACGGGGGACCACGTCACCGACCAGGGAGCCGATCAGCTCCTCGGAGGCGCCGCCGCCGTAGCCCGCGGCGGTGTCGAGCAGCGTGCCGCCGCTCTCGACGAACGCGATGAGCTTGGTCGCGCGCCTCGTGCTCGTCTGTGTCCCGCCCCCATGTCATGGTGCCGAGCCCGAGCCGGGAGACCTTGAGACCGGTGGCGCCGACGGACCGCTGTTGCATGGCGACAAGGTAGCCGCCACGGCGCAACGGGGTGCCTGCGGCTCGCCGGGCGGGATGGTGCGTACCCTTGTGCGCGGCCTCGCGCCGTCCTCACCCCTGCCAGAAACCTCAGCCCAGTCTGCCCCCGATCGAAAGCCAGGCGATGAACTACCTCGACGCCGTGATCCTCGGCATCGTGGAGGGGCTCACCGAGTTCCTCCCCGTGTCCAGCACCGGTCATCTCACGATCGCCGAGAAGGTCCTCGGCCTCGACGTGTCGGACCCGGCCGTGACCGGCTTCACCGCGGTGATCCAGATGGGGGCCATCGCCGCGGCGATCCTCTACTTCGCCAAGGACATCTGGAGCATCATCAAGGCCTGGAGCCTCGGACTGGTCAAGCCGGAGTACCGCGGCCAGCTCGACCACCGCATGGGCTGGTACGTCATCGTCGGCACGATCCCCGTCGGCATCGCCGGCCTGCTCCTCAAGGACGTCATCACCGGCGACCTTCGCTCGCTGTGGGTGGTCGCCGCCGGTCTGGTCGGCTGGAGCGCGGTGATGTGGTACGCCGAGCGGGTGGCCACCCAGGAGCGCGGCGAGCGTGACCTGAGCATGGTCGACGCCATCGTGGTCGGCGTGGTGCAGGTGGCCGCGCTGGTGCCGGGCGTCTCCCGGTCCGGCGCCACGATCTCCGCCGGCCTGCTGCGCGGCATCGACCGCGTCACGGCCACCCGCCTGAGCTTCTTCCTCGCGATCCCGGCCCTCCTCGCCGCCGGCGTCTTCGAGCTCAAGGACGCCCTCGGCGGCGACATCAGCGTGGGGGAGACGCTGGTCGGGACCGTCGTCTCGTTCGTCGTGGCGTACGCCGCGATCGCCTGGCTGCTGCGCTTCGTGGCGCACCACTCGATCGCGTGGTTCGTGCCCTACCGCGTCGCCCTGGGCCTGCTGCTGCTCGCGCTGCTGTCCACGAGCGCGATGTCGGCGACCTGAGCCGAGCCGGTCATCACACCCGGCCCCGCGGGGTGGGTCAGAGCCAGCCGGACTTCTTGAACCACACCCACAGCACCCCCGACGTGCCGAACATCAGGAACAGGGCGAAGAAGTAGCCCAGGTGCCAGCGCAGCTCGGGGATGTAGGCGAAGTTCATGCCGTAGACCCCGGCGATCAGGGTGGGGGCCGCCACGAGGCCGACCCCGGCCGAGATCTTGCGCATGTCGTCGTTCTGCTGCACCGAGATGCGCGCCAGGTGTGCGTCGAAGGCGGTCGAGAGCAGCCCGTCGAGCGTCTCGACCACGTCGGCGGCCTGGGAGAGGTGGTCGGCGACGTCCCGGAAGAACGGCGCCGCCTGCTCGTCCATGCCGGTCACGGCCCCGGTGGCGAACCGCCGCATCGGGTCGCGCAGCGGCATCACCGCCCGGCGCACCTCGGCGATCTCGCGCTTGAGGGTGTAGATCCGCACCGAGTCGTTGGTGCGGGCGGGGGAGAAGACCGACTCCTCGACCTCGTCGACGTCGATCTGCAGCTCGTCGACCACGGCCATGTAGCCGTCCACGACGGTGTCGCACACGGCGTAGACCACCGCCGACGGGCCGTGGACCAGGACGGTCTCGTCGGACTCGAGGAAGGTGCGGGCCGACTGCAGCTGCGAGCCCTTGCCGTGCCGGACGGTCACGACGAAGTCCTCGCCGACGAAGACGTTGATCTCCCCGGTCTCCACGGCGTCGTCCTCGTCGACGTACCAGAGCGTCTTGAGCACCAGGAAGAGGCTGTCCTCGTAGCGCTCGAGCTTCGGCCGCTGATGGGCCTTGAACGCGTCCTCGACGGCCAGTGGGTGCAGCCCGAACGCGATCGCCACGTCCTCGAGCTCGGCCTCCGTGGGCTGGTGCAGGCCCACCCACACGAAGTCGCCGGTATCGGTGATCCGGCTGCGCAGCTCGTGCAGGTCCTGCGGGGCGCAGTCGACGTCGACCCGGCCCCCCTTGCGGTACAAAGCGCTGTCAACGATCACGGGGCGACCCTAGGCCATCGCTGTGCACACCCGCCGGTGTCAGCCGTCCCCGGGCGAGAGCGCGTCGCGTGCCTTGGCGGCCACGCCGGTCACGGCGTCGACGACTGCCTCCTTGACGCCCCCGACCTTCTTCTCCACCACGTCGGTGGCCACGTGCTCGATGACGGCGCCGGTGCCCTCCTCGACCATGTCGGGCAGGGCGCGAGGCCCCTGCTCCACCAGGTCGAGCCGGTTGGTCGCCTCGGCGAAGCGCAGGTAGGTGTCGACGCTGGCGACGACCACGCGCGCGTCCACGGTGAGCAGCTCGATGCCCAGGAGCGAGACGCGTACGTAGGCGTCGATGACGATGCCCTTGTCCAGGACGATCTCGATCACGTCGGCGAGCCCGCTGGGCGCGGGACGCTCGAGGTACCCACCTCGGCTGGCGACCACCAACGCTCCCTCTGTCGTCCGCATGCTGGGTCCTCGGCGTGCCCCCGCACGCACCGACCCGACCATCCTGCACCCTCCCCGGTGACCACGCCTCGCGCACTGGACGGACGGTTCACCATCACCGCCGCACTACGCTCCACCGCATGGCAACGGTGATCCTGGTGCGACACGGGCGCACGACCGCGAACGCGACCGGCGTGCTCGCCGGCCGGCTCGCGGGAGTGAAGCTCGACGAGACGGGCCACGGGCAGGCGACCCGCGCCGCCGACCGGCTGGCGGCGCTGCCCCTGGCGGCCGTGGTGAGCAGCCCTCTCGAGCGGTGCCGGCAGACGGCCCGGACGATCCTGGGCGCCCAGGGCGCTCCGCTGACCCTGGCCACCGAGCGCGGGATCACGGAGTGCGACTACGGCGAGTGGCAGGGTCGCGCGCTGAAGGACCTGGCCAAGGAGAAGCTCTGGGCGACCGTCCAGTCCCAGCCCTCGGCCGCTGCGTTCCCCGGCGGTGAGTCGCTGGGGGCCATGCAGGCCCGGGCCGTCTCCGCCGTACGCCGCCACGACGCAGCCGTCGAGTCGGAGCACGGAGCCGGCGCAGTCTGGGTGGCCGTCAGCCACGGAGACATCATCAAGTCGGTGCTGGCCGACGCGCTGGGCATGCACCTCGACCTCTTCCAGCGGATCAACGTCGACCCGGCGTCCATCTCGATCGTGCGCTACACCCCCGCCCGTCCCTACGTGCTCGCCAGCAACACCCACGAGGGCGACCTGTCCTGGCTCGCGCCCAGGCCGGGCCGGAGGAAGTCCCGGCGCGCGCCCGACGCGGTGGTGGGGGGCGGTGCCGGACCCGGCGCACTCCCACCACGCCCCTAGGGTGTTCACATGGCACCTCTCGTCCATGGATTCGACCCGCCGGAGCGGTTCGTCGCGGGCACGGTCGGCCCACCCGGCTCCCGCACCTTCTTCCTGCAGGCCCGCTCGGGCGCCCGTGTGGTCAGCGTCGCCCTTGAGAAGCAGCAGGTCTCGGCCCTGGCGGAGCGGATCGACGAGCTGCTCGACGAGGTGATGGCCAGCGAGCTCAACGAGGCCATGATCCCCGCGGTCGCCCCGTTGGGCCTCGAGGACGGCGAGCCGCTGGAGCAGCCCATCGAGGAGGAGTTCCGCGCAGGCACGATGACCCTGTCGTGGGACCCGAGCGACGAGCGGGTGGTGATCGAGGTGTTTCCCTACACCGAGGCCGCCGTGGTCTCGCCCGAGCAGCTCGACGAGGACCTCGAGGAGCCCGAGCCCGACGAGATCTTCCTGGTCCGGCTCCCCGCCGGGGCGGCCCGCGCGTTCGTCAAGCGCGCCGAGCAGGTCCTGGAGGCCGGACGGCCCAGCTGCCCGTTCTGCGGCAACCCCATCGACCCGGACGGACACCTGTGCGTGCGGGCCAACGGGTTCCGCCGCCGCGACCCGTGATCGACCTGGTGGAGGACGAGCTGGTCCTCCACGGCCGGATCATGCCCGCCTCGAACGCGACGTTCGTCGGCGAGATCGGCCAGGTCCGGGTGGTCTACAAGCCCATCGCGGGGGAGCGCCCGCTCTGGGACTTCCCGGACGGCACGCTCGCCGACCGCGAGGTGGCGGCGTACCTCGTCTCCGAGGCCATCGGCTGGAACGTCGTCCCGGAGACGTGGCTGCGCGAGGGCCCGCACGGGCTGGGCATGGTGCAGCGCTGGCAGGAGCCCGACCCCGACCAGGAGGCGGTCACCCTGGTCCACGAGGGACAGGTGCCGGTCGGCTACCGGCGGGTCTTCGACGGCCTCGACGGGCAGGACCAGCCGGTCACCCTCGTCCACGAGGACTCCACGCCGCTGCGGCGCATGGCGATCTTCGACATCGTGGTCAACAACGCCGACCGCAAGGGCGGGCACGTCCTCGAGATGACCGACGGCCACCGCTACGGCGTCGACCACGGCGTGACCTTCCACACCGACCACAAGCTGCGCACGGTTCTCTGGGGCTGGCTCGGCGAGCCCCTCACCGACGAGGAGAGGCAGGCCGTCACCCGGGTCCGCGACGACCTCGGGGGCGACCTGGGCGAGGCCCTCGGCTTCCACCTCACGGAGCTCGAGATCGACTGCATCGCCCGGCGGTGCGACCGTCTGGTCGCTCGCGGGTCGCTGCCGGCACCACGGGGGGAGTGGCCGGCCATCCCGTGGCCGCCCTTCTGACCCACGGTGGCTAGGCTTCCGGGCATGCGATCGTGGCAGTTCCGGAGATTCCCGCCCTGTCCGTCCCGGGTCCGCCCGTCGCCGTCCGCGACACGGCCTCCGGCGACCTGGTGACGACCGACCCCGAGGGTACGGCCCGGCTCTACGTCTGCGGGATCACGCCGTACGACGCCACCCACCTCGGGCACGCCGCGACGTACGTCGGCTTCGACCTGCTCAACCGGGCCTGGCGCAACGCCGGACACGACGTGACCTACGTCCAGAACGTCACCGACGTCGACGACCCGCTCCTCGAGCGCGCCGCGAAGGTCGACGTCGACTGGGTCGAGCTCGCCGAGCGCGAGACGGAGCTTTTCCGCCAGGACATGACGGCGCTGCGGGTGATCCCGCCGCAGCACTACATCGGGGCCGTGGAGGCCATCCCGATCATCATCGAGCTGATCCAGCGCCTCGACTCCCTCGGCGTGCTCTACCGGGTCGATGACGACCTCTACTACTCGGTCACCGCGGACCCCGCCTTCGGCGAGGTGTCCGGGTGGGACCGCGACGAGATGCTCCGGATCTTCCCCGAGCGTGGCGGAGACCCCGACCGGGAGGGCAAGAAGGACCCGCTCGACTGCGTCGTCTGGCTCGGGAAGCGGCCCGGCGAGCCGTCCTGGGACAGCCCCTTCGGCCCGGGCCGCCCGGGCTGGCACATCGAGTGCACGGCCATCGCGATGACCTACCTGGGGGCGGCCTTCGACGTCCAGGGCGGCGGCAGCGACCTGGTCTTCCCCCACCACGAGATGGGGGCCGGGCACGCCCAGGTGGCGGTTCCGGGCGCGAAGTTCGCCCAGGCCTACGCGCACGCCGGGATGGTCGCCTACGACGGCGAGAAGATGTCGAAGTCGCGCGGCAACCTGGTCTTCGTGTCCGCGCTGCGCCACAGCGACGTCGACCCGATGGCGATCCGGCTGGCCCTGCTCCGCCACCACTACCGCGCGAACTGGGAGTGGACCGACGACCAGCTCTGGACCGCCGTCGACACGCTGGCGCGGTGGCGCCAGGCGCTGTCCTTGGGGGCCGGGGCGCCGGCCCGACCGGTCGTCGAGGAGATCCTGGCGGCGCTCGCCGACGACCTCGACGCCCCGCGGGCGACCGCGGCCGTCGACCGCTGGGTGGCCGCCACGCTCGGGACCGACGGCCTGGCCGACACCAGCGACCCGGACGCCGCGGTCACGATGCTCGCGGCCCTGGACGCGGCGCTGGGTCTCGCGGTCTGACCCGGCCCGGATGCAGGCTTCAGCCCGGATGCAGGCTCAGCCCGGCTCGGGGCCCTCGTCGCCCCGGCGCTTGAGGTAACGCTCGAACTCCCGCGCGATCGCCTCACCCGAGGCCTCGGGCAGGTCGGTCGTGTCCCGGGTCTCCTCGAGGGCGCGCACGTAGTCGGCCACGTCCTCGTCCTCCTCGGCGAGCTCGTCGACACCGCGCTCCCAGGCCCGCGCGTCCTCGGGCAGGTCGCCGAGCGGGATGCTGACCTCCAGGAGGTCCTCCAGCTGCCCGATCAGCGCCAGCGTGGCCTTGGGGCACGGCGGCTGCGCGACGTAGTGCGGCACCGCAGCCCAGTAGGACACCGCGGGCATGTCGAGCTTCACGCACGCGTCCTGGAAGACCCCGACGATGCCGGTGGGTCCCTCGTACGTCGACTGCTCCAGCTTGAGACGGTCCACCAGCTCGGGCTCGGTAGCGGTCCCGGTCACGGGGATCGGCCGCGTGTGCGGCGTGTCGGCCAGCAGGGCGCCGAGCGTGACGACCAGCTCACCGCCCAGCTCGTCGCAGGCGGCCAGGAGCTCGGCGCAGAACTGGCGCCAGCGCATGTTCGGCTCGATGCCGCGCACCAGGATCACGTCCCGGTCGAGGTCCGGGGGCGAGGCGATCGCGATCTGCGTGCTCGGCCAGGTGATCCTGCGGTGCCCGAACTCGTCGGAGCCGACCACGGGGCGGTTGACCTGGAAGTCGTAGAAGTCCTCGGGGTCGATCGCCCCGACGATCCGGGCGCCCCACACCGTGATCAGGTGGTCCACGACCGAGGAGGCCGCCTCCGCCGCGTCGTTCCATCCTTCGAAGGCCGCGATCACCAGTGGGTTGACCAGGTCGGGTGCGTCGTCGATCTCGATCACGCTTTCCAGCCTAGTCACCCGGAGGCCCGTCACGGGTCCGATGCGCCGCGCTACCCGGCATCGGGGATTTCGTCCGGTCGGCGGCGCGCTGCCACGATGGCGGGGTAGTTTCCACGATGCGAGCATCGCGTCCACGTCGTGGACCACCTTCCTACGCTGGACGGGTGGCCGGGGTTCCCGGCCCTCGATCCCGTGCCCGAGAGGAGTCCCGTTGACCCCGTCATCGGCACCGTCGCTTCGCCCCGACGCCACCGGCGCGTTGAGCGCGCTGCTGCGCGAGAGGATCCTGCTGCTCGACGGCGCCATGGGCACCCTCATCCAGGGCTTCCAGCCCGGGGAGGTCGAGTTCCGCGGGGAGCGGTTCGCCGACTGGGGCCAGGACGTCAAGGGCAACAGCGACCTGCTCAACCTCACCCAGCCCGAGATGATCCGGTCGATCCACCGTCAGTACCTCGACGCCGGCGCCGACATCGTCGAGACCAACACCTTCACCGCCACCTCCATCGCGCAGGCCGACTACGGCATGCAGGACCTGGCCTACGAGATCAACCTGGCCGGTGCCCGCATCGCCCGTGAGGCGTGCGACGAGGTCGCGACCGAGGACCGCCCGCGCTTCGTCGCGGGCTCGCTCGGCCCCACGAACCGCACCGCCTCCATCTCGCCCGACGTCAACGACCCGGGCGCGCGCAACGTCTCCTTCGAGGACCTGGTCGAGGCCTACCTCGACCAGGCGCGGGGGCTGGTGGACGGGGGAGCGGACCTGCTCCTGGTCGAGACCATCTTCGACACCCTCAACGCCAAGGCCGCGATCTTCGCCCTCGAGACCCTCTTCGAGGAGCACGGACGCCGCTGGCCGGTGATCATGTCCGGCACCATCACCGACGCCTCCGGCCGGACCCTCTCGGGCCAGGTGACCGAGGCCTTCTGGGCCTCCGTGCGTCACGTCAAGCCGCTCGCGGTGGGCCTGAACTGCGCCCTCGGCGCCGCTGAGATGCGCCCCTACGTCGCCGAGCTCGCGCGCCTCGCGGACACGTTCGTGTCCAGCCACCCCAACGCCGGCCTCCCCAACGCGTTCGGTGAGTACGACGAGTCTCCGGAGCAGATGGCCGCGACCCTGGGCGAGTTCGCCGCCAGCGGCCTGGTCAACATCCTGGGCGGTTGCTGCGGCACCACGCCGGCGCACATCGAGGCCATCGCGGCCGTCGCGGCCGCCGCCGAACCGCGCACTCCCGCCGAGCCCCGCCCAGGAATGCACCTGGCCGGGCTGGAGCCGGTGACGATCACCGCGGACAGCCTGTTCGTCAACGTCGGCGAGCGCACCAACATCACCGGTTCGGCGAAGTTCCGGAACCTGATCAAGGCCGGGGACTACGACACGGGCCTGACCGTGGCCGCCCAGCAGGTCGAGAACGGCGCCCAGGTCATCGACGTCAACATGGACGAGGGCATGATCGACGGCGTCGGGGCGATGGACCGCTTCCTGAAGCTGGTCGCCAGCGAGCCCGACATCAGCCGGGTCCCGGTGATGGTCGACTCCTCCAAGTGGGAGGTCATCGAGGCCGGACTGCGCTGCGTCCAGGGCAAGCCGATCGTCAACTCGATCTCCCTCAAGGAGGGCGAGGAGAAGTTCGTCGAGCAGGCCCGCCTGTGCCGCAAGTACGGCGCCGCCGCCGTCGTGATGGCCTTCGACGAGGACGGCCAGGCCGACAACCTCGAGCGCCGCAAGGCGATCTGTGAGCGGGCCTACCGGATCCTCACCGAGCAGGTCGGCTTCCCGGCCGACGACATCATCTTCGACCCCAACGTCTTCGCGGTGGCGACGGGCATCGAGGAGCACGCGTCGTACGGCCTGGACTTCATCGAGGCCACCCGCTGGATCAAGGAGAACCTCCCGGGGCGCTGGTCAGCGGCGGCATCTCCAACGTGAGCTTCTCCTTCCGCGGCAACAACCCGGTCCGCGAGGCCATCCACGCTGTCTTCCTCTTCCACGCCATCGAGGCCGGGCTCGACATGGGCATCGTCAACGCCGGCGCGCTGGTGGTCTACGACCAGGTCGAGCCGGAGCTGCGCACCCGGATCGAGGACGTCGTGCTCAACCGGCGTCCGGACGCCGCCGAGCGCCTGCTGGAGATCGCCGAGGAGTACAACCGGACCGGCGAGGCCGAGGAGGCCGCCGCCGAGGAGTGGCGATCGCTCCCGGTCGGGGAGCGCATCACCCACGCCCTGGTCAAGGGCATCGACGGCCACGTCCAGGACGACACGGAGGAGCTGCGCGCGCAGATCGCCGAGCGCGGGGGCCGGCCGATCGAGGTGATCGAGGGCCCGCTGATGGACGGCATGAACGTCGTGGGCGACCTGTTCGGCGCCGGCAAGATGTTCCTGCCCCAGGTGGTGAAGTCGGCGCGGGTGATGAAGAAGGCCGTCGCCTACCTGATCCCCTTCATCGAGCAGGAGAAGCTCGACAACCCCGAGTACGCCACCGCCAAGGAGACCAACGGCACCATCGTGATGGCCACGGTGAAGGGCGACGTCCACGACATCGGCAAGAACATCGTCGGCGTGGTGCTCCAGTGCAACAACTACGAGGTCGTCGACCTCGGCGTGATGGTGCCGGCGCAGAAGATCCTCGACACCGCCGTCGAGATCGGTGCCGATGCGGTGGGCCTGTCCGGTCTGATCACCCCCTCGTTGGACGAGATGGTCAACGTCGCGTCCGAGATGCAGCGCCGCGGCTTCGAGGTCCCGCTCATGATCGGCGGCGCCACCACCTCGCGGGCGCACACCGCGGTCAAGGTGGACGGCAAGTACGACGGGCCGGTGGTCTGGGTCAAGGACGCGTCGCGCTCCGTGCCGACCCTGGCCGCGCTCCTCAGCGATGCCCAGCGACCGAAGCTGCTGGCCGACGTCAAGGCCGACTACGACTCGCTCCGCGAACGACACGCCACGAAGCACGACCGGCCGATGGTGACGCTGGAGCAGGCTCGCGCCAACCGCACGCCGGTCGACTGGGACGGTTACGTCCCGCCGGCCCCGAAGCAGCCCGGTATCCACGTCCTCGACGACTACGACATCGCCGAGCTGCGCGCGTACATCGACTGGCAGCCGTTCTTCAACGCGTGGGAGATGAAGGGGAAGTTCCCGGACATCCTCAACAACCCGACGACGGGTGAGACCGCACGCGGCCTGTACGACGACGCGCAGGCCATGCTGGACCGCATCGTCGAGGAGAAGTGGCTGACCGCGAAGGGCGTGTACGGCTTCTTCCCTGCCGCTGCGGTGGGCGACGACATCGAGGTCTACACCGACGAGTCGCGCAGCGAGGTCCTCACGACGCTGTGCAACCTGCGCCAGCAGGGGGACCACCGCGAGGGCGTGCCCAACCGCAGCCTCGGTGACTTCGTCGCACCGCGCGGGACCGGGCTGCCCGACCACGTGGGGGCGTTCGCCGTCACCGCCGGCCTCGGTGCCCAGGACCGCATCCTCGCCTTCAAGGAGGACGCCGACGACTACTCCGCCATCATGCTGGAGGCGCTGGCCGACCGCCTCGCGGAGGCCTTCGCCGAGCGCCTGCACCAGCGGGTGCGGACGGAGTTCTGGGGGCACGAGCCCGACGAGCAGCTCGAGAACGAGGACCTGATCGCCGAGAAGTACCACGGCATCCGTCCGGCGCCCGGCTACCCGGCCTGCCCCGAGCACACCGAGAAGCGGACGCTCTGGGAGCTCCTCGACGTGCAGGCGAACACCGGCATCGAGCTCACCGAGAGCATGGCGATGTGGCCGGGCGCCGCGGTCTCCGGGTGGTACTTCAGCCACCCGCAGTCGCAGTACTTCGTCGTCGGCCGCCTCGGCCGGGACCAGGTGGCCGACTACGCCGAGCGCAAGGGGTGGACCCTGGCCGAGGCCGAGCGGTGGCTCTCGCCCAACCTCGGCTACGACCCCGAGGACTGAGCCGGTGGCGGAGACCTCGCTGCCCCATGCCGTGCTGTGGGACATGGACGGCACGCTCGTCGACACCGAGCCGTACTGGATGGACGTCGAGTTCGAGCTCGCCGCCCGTCACGGCGGCCGCTGGAGCCGGGAGCACGCGCTCAACCTGGTCGGGAACGACCTGATCGAGTCCGGCCGCTACATCCGCGAGCACATGGGCATCGACCTCGAACCGGCCCAGATCGTCGAGGAGCTGCTCGACGGGGTCGTCGCGCGGGTCGTCGACGAGGTGCCGTGGCGACCGGGAGCGGTCGACAGGCTCGCCGACCTGGGGGAGCGGGAGATCCCGTGCGCCCTCGTCACCATGTCCTACCGCCGCTTCGTGGCGCCGATCCTCTCGGCGTTGCCCGCCGAGACCTTCGGGGCGATCGTGACCGGCGACTCTGTGTCCCGGGGGAAGCCGCATCCCGAGCCCTACCTCAAGGCCGCGGCCCTGCTCGGCGTCGACGCGGCGTACTGCCTGGCCGTCGAGGACTCCAACACCGGTGCCCGGTCCGCGGAGGCGGCCGGCTGCATGGTCCTCGTGGTGCCCAACCACGTGCCTGTCCTGGACGGCGGGCGCCGGGTGTTCGCCGAGTCGCTCGAGAGGACCGACCTCGTCGAGGTCTTCGCGGGTCATTGGTCCCACCGGGACTAGTCATGGTCCTAGTACCACCGGACAATGGCCGGAGGATGCGGTCCGGGTCCACTGTTGAAACCTGGGGAATCGACACCCGCCTCCTATCACCTAGGGAAGCTGGTCACATGTTCCGACGCGGTCCCGCCGTCGCGGTCAGCCTGGTGCTGGCTGCGGGGGTCCTGTCGCTGGCGCCGAGCGCCGTGGCGGGTGATGGCGGGACCGCGAAGGACAAGGACCCGTGCTCGGATGCCAGCACCGTCAAGCTGAAGGTCGAATCGACCAGCGATGACCGTCTACTGGCCACCGGAGTCGTCTACAGCGATGACGGCAACCTGTGGGACTGGGCCTTCCGTCACGACGGTGACGTGTCCGCAGACGGCACCGCCAAGGCTGATGGCGACGGGGAGGGGAAGTCCTTCCGCCTCTCGCGAATAATGGTCGACTTCGCGGGCGGGAAGGACTACATCACCTTCCGGGCCGAGAACCGCCACACGGGCGAGGTGTGCCGGGCCGAGCTCCAGTTCTGAGCTGCTACCCAGATTGGGTATTCGCCCCTCGTCCGGGGCTGTCCCCGGTTTCGTGCGACCTATCCTGATGGCCCCTCAGGAAGGCGGTCGTGCGAGCGCTCAGGAGCCCGGTGGCGCAGTTCCTCGTCGTCGGGCTCGTCATGGTGGCCGCCATCGTGTCGGCGACCGGATACCTCGCAGACCGCGCGGCCAACAACGAAGCCATCAACGAGGCTCAGAAGAGCATCGGGATCATCGCGAACTCCATCGCGCCCAATGGATTCAGCTCCTCGCTACTCGTCGGCCGCGCCGGTGACATCGACAAGTTCACCCGGAAGATCGACCCTCTCATCGCCAAGACCGACCTCGAGCACATCGTCATCTGGTCCCAGAGCGGGCGCGTCGTGTACTCCGACCAGACCAACCTGATCGGCCGGCGACCAGGTCTCGGCACCGGTCAGGAGAAGGTGATCCGGGACGGAGGAACCGCCTCCGTCTGGACCGGTCAGGGCAGTTCCGTCGCTACCGAGGTCATCCCAGAGAGCGCTCATCGCAAGCTCCTGCAGACCTATACCCAGGTCCGAACCGTGAGTGGGCGCCGCGCCCTGCTCTTCGAGGGCTACTTCTCCGTCAACGAGATCCAGAGCCGGCGTCAACAGATCTTCAACGCGTTCCGCTGGATCACCTTGGGTCCCTTGTTGCTCATCGTCCTCGCGACCCTGATCCTGCGCGTGCTCACCAGCAGCTCACCCATGCTGCGAGGGAGCGCGAGCGCCTCCTGCACGCCGCGATCGACGCCTCGGACGGGGAGCGGCGCCGGATCGCCCGGGACCTCCACGACGGTGTGGTCCAGGACCTCGCCGGGACCACCTTCTCGGTCTCCGCGCTGGCCCGTGACGCAACCCTGGATCGCGGCCACCGGTCCTCGCTGCAGGCCGCGGCCGGCTCCCTGCGCGGCAGTCTCAAGGCCCTCCGTTCGCTGCTCGCCGAGATCCACCCGCCGGACCTCCACGCCGAGGGGCTGGCCGCCGCACTCGCCGACCTCATCGCCCCCGCGGGCGCCGCCGGCATCGCCGCGTCGGTGAGCGTCGAGGGCGCCGAGACCGCCTCGGACGAGCACGCGGCGCTGGTGTGGCGGGTCGCGCAGGAGGCGGTGCGCAACGCCCTGCGGCATTCGGCCGCCTCGACGCTCGCGGTGACCGTGCGCGGTGACGGCCACCGCCTCACGCTGGAGGTGGTGGACGACGGCGTCGGCTTCGAGCCGGGGTCGGTGCAGAAGGCCGAGAGCTTCGGCCTCCGGGGCCTGCGCAGCCTGGTGGACGAGGCGGACGGAACGCTGGAGGTGAGATCCTCGACCGGGGAGGGCACCACGGTGCGGATGGAGGTGGACGCCAGGTGAGCAACGAGGCCGCGCCACGGGCGACCGACCACATCCGGGTGGTCATCGTCGACGACCACGCCGTCATCCGCGCCGGCCTCGAGCAGCTCCTCGCGGGGACTCCGGACATCGAGGTCGTGGGTGAGGCGGAGGGCGGTGAACAGTCCGTCGACGTCGTACGCCGCCTGCGACCCGACGTGGTGCTGATGGACCTGCAGATGCCCGGCGTCGACGGTGTCGCGGCCACCCGGATGATCATGGCCGAGGGCCTCGACGTGGACGTCCTGGTCCTCACCTCCTACTCCGACCGGGAGCGGATCCTGGCGGCGCTCGACGCAGGCGCCGTCGGGTACCTGCTCAAGGACGCCGACCCCGATGACGTCCTGCAGGGCATCCGGGCCGTGCGCAGCGGCGGATCACCGATCCATCCCAAGGCGGCCCGCACGCTGCTCGGCATCCGGGCCGGCTCGAGCCAGGTGCAGCTGACCGCGCGCGAGACCGAGGTCCTCCGACTGGTCCGCGAGGGTCTCGCGAACAAACAGATCGCGCGCAGGCTCCACATCAGCGAGCGCACCGTGAAGGCGCACCTCACCTCCGCCTTCGCGAGGATCGGCGTCAGTGATCGGACACAGGCGGCGCTGTGGGTGGAGAGGAACGGACTGTGAGGAGCCCGGGCTCGACCGTCAGGTCCTCCGGCTGAGCGTCCCGGACCGGGAGCTCGGGCGGGGTGCCGCCGTACGCCGGGCAGAGGGCCTGGTGCGCGCACCAGCTGCACAGCTTGCTCGGGCTCGGGCGCCAATCGCCCGAGTCCTGGGCCTGCCGGATCGCGCCCCAGATGGCCTCCACCTTGCGCTCGGTGGCGCGCAGGTCGGCCTCGTCGGGGACGTAGCGCAGCATCTCGCCGCTGCCCAGGTAGACCAGCTGGAGCATCGCAGGGACCACGCCGCGGGTCCGCCAGATCACCAGGGCGTAGAACTTCATCTGGAACAGGGCCTTGGCCTCGAACAGCTCACCCGGGGCTCGACCGGTCTTGTAGTCCACGACCCGGATCGCCCCGTCCGGGGCGATGTCGATGCGGTCCACGAACCCGCGCAGCAGCAGGCGCGATTCGAGCAACGTCTCGACGTACAGCTCGCGCTCGGCCGGCTCGAGCCTGGTGGGGTCCTCCAGGGTGAAGTAGCGGTCGAGGACGGAGCGGCAGGACGTGAGCCACGACGCGATGTCCGGGCCCGCGCCCTCGTCGAACATCCCGGTCAGCTCCGGCTCGGCCGCGACCAGCGCCTCCCAGGCCGGGAGGAGCATGTCGCGCGCCTGCTGCGGGGTGCGCTGCGCGGCGGGCAGGTCGAAGAGGTCCTCGAGCACCTTGTGCACGACGGTGCCCCGCACCGCGTCGGGCGAGGGCGGCTCCGGGAGCCTGTCGATGGTGCGGAACCGGTAGAGCAGGGGACAGGTGAGGAAGTCCCCGGCACGGCTCGGGGAGAGCGCGCCGAGCACCTCGACGCCGTCGACGGGCGTCGACAGCGGCTCGGCGGGGGACTCCTGCTGCACGCTCATGACTCGCACCCTAGGTGACGGCGCCGACAGAGGGGCGGCCGACGGTGGTGCGACCTGCGGGCCGGTCCCGCCAGAGGCGCCGCGGGTCGTCGGATAGCCTCGACTCGTGCCCGATCCCGCTCCTGGTCCCGGCTCGGGTCCCTCCGGTCCCGACCACGAATCGGCGCGCCCGCAGCGCGCGCCCGGCACCTTCAAGGTCGGCACCATCGCGGGCAGTGACGTGCTGGTCACCTCCTCCTGGTTCCTCGTGGCCGGGCTGATCGCGATCATGATGGCCCCCCGTGTCGAGCAGGTCTCGCCGGGCCTGGGCGCCGGCAAGTACGTCGCCGGGCTGGCCTTCGCGGTCGTGCTCTACCTCTCGGTGCTGCTCCACGAGGCCTCGCACGCCGTGACCGCTCGCCACTTCGGCTTCCCGGTCACCTCCATCACGCTGCACTTCCTCGGCGGCATGACCGCGATCGAGGGCGAGGCCCGTCGTCCGCGTGAGGAGTTCTGGATCGCCGTCGTCGGACCCATCACCTCGGTCGCGGTGGGACTGGGCGCGTTCGCGCTGTGGTTCGTCACCCCGGACGGCCTGCTGAAGATGGCGGTCGAGGGGCTCGCAGGCGCCAACCTCCTCGTGGGCGTGCTCAACCTGGTCCCGGGGCTCCCGCTCGACGGCGGGCGGGTGCTGAAGTCGGCCGTATGGGGCCTCACCGGCAACATGCACCGCGGCACGATCGCGGCCGGCTGGGGCGGGCGACTGGCCGCCGTCCTGGTCCTGGGCTACCCGCTGCTGCTGCAGCGGCTCACCGGCCAGGCGCCGGCGCTGCTGGACTTCGCGATCGCATTCATCATCGCGGCGTTCCTGTGGTCGGGCTCCACGGCCGCGATGGCCTCGGCACGGCTGCGCCGGAACCTGCCCTCGCTGGCGGCGCGCGACCTGGCGCGCCGTACGCTCGCCGTCCCCGACGACCTCCCGCTCGCCGAGGCGGTACGCCGGGCCCGGGAGGCGGAGGCCGGCAGCATCGTCACGGTCACGAGCAGCGGCCGCCCGGTCGGCGTGGTGAACGAGGCGGCGCTGATGGCCACCCCCGAGGACCGGCGCCCCTGGGTCGCGGTGAGCACCGTCGCCCGCACCCTCGAGGACGGCCTGAGCCTGCCGGCCGCGCTCCGGGGCGAGGAGCTGATCGTCGCGATCACCCGCACGCCGGCCGCGGAGTACGTCCTCGTCGAGGAGGACGGAAGCATCTTCGGTGTGCTCTCGACCGCCGACGTCGACCGGGCGTTCCGGACCACCACCGGCTGACCGGGCAGCGCGGCCGTCTCGTAGGGTTCGCCGCATGTCCGACGCCCTCCCCACGACCCCGAACGACGCCAGCGCCGACGCCCCCGACGTACCGCCCGAGGCCTGGTCCGGCGTCCACCGGGGCCCGCTGCGCGAGGGGGAGTGGGTCCGCCTGACCGACCAGAAGGGGCGCCGGCACAACATCTGCCTGGAGGCGGGCAAGCGCTTCTTCTCCAACCGCGGGCACTTCGAGCACGACGAGCTCATCGGTCGCGAGGAGGGCTTCACCGTCACTTCCTCGGCCGGCGGTGAGTACCTCGTCTTCCGCCCACTTCTGTCGGAGTTCGTGGTCTCGATGCCGCGGGGCGCGGCCGTGGTCTACCCCAAGGACGCCGCCCAGATCGTGGCCATGGCCGACATCTTCCCCGGCGCCCACGTGGTGGAGGCCGGGGTCGGCTCCGGCGCGCTGACCTGCTCGCTGCTGCGTGCGGTCGGCCCGTACGGTCGGGTGTCGTCGTACGAGCGCCGTGAGGAGTTCGCCGACGTGGCCCGTCGCAACGTCGGACAGTTCTTCGGCGCCCCCGAGGGGCACACCCACCCCGCCTGGTCGCTCACCCTGGGCGACCTGGCCGAGGCGCTTCCGGCCTCGGGGGAGCGCGCCGACCGGGTCATCCTCGACATGCTCGCCCCGTGGGACTGCCTGGACGCCACCGCGGACGCCCTGCGCCCCGGCGGCATCGTCTGCGCCTACGTGGCGACCACCACGCAGCTCTCCCGCTTCGTGGAGACCGTCCGGGTGCACGGTGGGTTCACCGAGCCGCAGGCGTGGGAGTCGCTCGTCCGCGACTGGCACGTCGAGGGCTTGGCGGTCCGTCCGGGCCACAAGATGATCGGGCACACGGCGTTCCTGGTCACCGCCCGCCGGATGGCCCCCGGCCAGCGCGCGCCCCTGAAGAAGCGGCGTCCCGCGCCCGGGGCGTACGGGCCGGACTACGCCGGTCCGCGGCCCCCCGGCGTGCCGGTCGACGCGGTCGAGTGAGGTTGCGGATTGGTCACCAACCACATGTCTCGGGGCCCTGGACATGTGGTTGGTGACCAATCCGCATGCAGATCCGCGCTCCTCTCGTCGCCAATTCGTGACCAACACCCGGGATCTTCCCCTTCCGTCGGGCCGTCTCGCGGGTAGGGTCGCAACCACAGGAGGTGACGCTGATGTCGAACACGGAAGGCGTTTCCAGCACGGGTGGCCGCAGCGCCGACGAGCTCGCGAACCAGGTGCGATTCCTGGAGGCCGAGGTCTCCGACCTCCGCCGTCGGCTGAGTGACACACCGGCCCACTCCCGCGGCCTCGAGCTCCGGCTCGCGGACGCGCAGCGGTCGCTGGCCGGGGTGACGTCCCAGAACGAGCGACTCGCCCAGACCCTGCGCGAGGCCCGCGACCAGATCATGAAGCTCAAGGAGGAGGTCGACCGGCTCGCGCAACCGCCCGCCGGCTTCGGCACCTTCCTCGCCCGCAACGAGGACGACTCCATCGACGTCTTCACCGGCGGCCGCAAGCTGCGGGTCAACGTCAGCCCATCGGTCGACCTCGACGAGCTGCAGCGCGGCCAGGAGGTCATGCTCAACGAGGCGCTCAACGTCGTCGCGGCACTCGAGTTCGAGCAGGTCGGCGAGGTCGTGATGTTCAAGGAGCTGCTCGCCGACGGCGACCGCGCCCTGGTCATCGCCAACGCCGACGAGGAGCGCGTCGTCCGGCTCGCCGAGCCGCTGCGCGGCGACACCATCCGGGCGGGTGACTCGCTGCTCCTGGACTCCCGGGCCGGCTACGTCTACGAGAAGGTGCCGAAGTCCGAGGTCGAGGAGCTCGTCCTCGAGGAGGTCCCGGACATCGCCTACGAGTCGATCGGCGGCCTGGTCAACCAGATCGAGCAGATCAGGGACGCCGTCGAGCTGCCCTACCTGCACCCCGAGCTCTTCAAGGAGCACCAGCTCAAGCCCCCGAAGGGCGTGCTGCTCTACGGCCCGCCCGGATGTGGCAAGACGCTGATCGCGAAGGCCGTGGCGAACTCCCTCGCCAAGAAGGTCGCCGCCAAGACCGGGCAGGAGGGGAAGTCCTACTTCCTCAACATCAAGGGCCCCGAGCTGCTGAACAAGTACGTCGGCGAGACCGAGCGCCACATCAGGCTGGTCTTCCAGCGGGCCCGGGAGAAGGCCAGCGAGGGCACCCCCGTCATCGTCTTCTTCGACGAGATGGACTCGCTCTTCCGCACCCGCGGCTCGGGGGTGTCCTCCGACGTCGAGAACACCATCGTCCCGCAGCTGCTCAGCGAGATCGACGGCGTGGAGCTGCTCGAGAACGTCCTGGTCATCGGCGCCTCCAACCGCGAGGACATGATCGACCCGGCGATCCTGCGCCCCGGCCGCCTCGACGTGAAGATCAAGATCGAGCGTCCCGACGCCGAGTCGGCGCGCGACATCTTCTCCAAGTACCTCCTCTCCACCCTTCCGCTGCACGGCGACGACCTCGCGGAGTTCGGCGGCGACCGGGACGCCTGCATCGGCGGGATGATCCGGGCCACGGTCGAGCGGATGTACACCGAGACCGAGGAGAACCGCTTCCTCGAGGTGACCTACGCCAACGGCGACAAGGAGGTCCTGTACTTCAAGGACTTCAACTCCGGCGCGATGATCCAGAACATCGTCGACCGGGCCAAGAAGATGGCCATCAAGGACTTCCTCGAGCACGACCAGCACGGGCTGCGCGTCTCGCACCTGCTCCAGGCGTGCGTCGACGAGTTCAAGGAGAACGAGGACCTGCCCAACACGACGAACCCCGACGACTGGGCCCGCATCTCCGGCAAGAAGGGCGAGCGAATCGTCTTCATCCGCACCCTCATCACCGGCAAGCAGGGCACCGAGCCGGGTCGTTCCATCGACACGGTCTCCAACACCGGCCAGTACCTGTGACCGCGCCGGCGCGGGGGAAGCCCCCGGTGCCGGCTCAGTAGGAGTGCCGCTCCTCCAGCACGCCGCGCACCCGCGCCTCGTCGAAGTCCTCGCCGAGCCAGTCGAAGAATGGCTTCAGCGCGCGCGGGTCGGCGACGTACTCGTCGTAGTGCACGTGGAACGCGTCGTCGCCCAGTGACTCGGCCAGCGCCAGCAGCCGCTCGGTGGCGGCGAGCTGCTCGGCGGCGTCGGGGGTCTCGGCCCACCACTTGCTCTGCGCGACCGAGGCCAGGTCCCGGGTGTTGACCACGAAGCGGGCGCCGGGGAACACCTTGCACAGCCACGCGACGTACCTCTCGACGTCCTCGTCGTCCCAGCGGATCTCCTTGAAGCCGGTCCCCGGGTCTCGGGGGCCGGACGCAGGACCGTGTCGAGCGCGAGCCGGCGGATGTCGCGCAGGGCGGCCTGGCCTTGAAGTGTCCATCCCGTAGAACGGCCGCACCGGCGTGCTGCCCCGACGGGCAGGTCGTGCTTACGCTGCTGGCGGCGCTGCTCGCGCTTCTCGGCCGTGCCCAGGCGGTGGAACTCGTGCAGGTGGGCGAGCATCTGGCGGTTCTCGCCGCGGATCACGTAGCCCGGGATCGCGTTGAGGATCCCTGCAGGAGCGTGGAGCCGGACCGGCCGTAGGTCACCACGAACAGGTAGCCCAGGTCGTCGCGCAGCTCGAGCTGCTTCACGCGGCCGCGCAGGCGGGATCGCTCCGTCTCGGCCTTCTCCAGCCGGCCCGGAGGCGGTCACGTTCGCCCAGCAGTGCGGCCTTCTCACGCTCCAGGACCTCAACCCGTGCGCGGGAGCGCGCTCCGGGCACGAGCCGGGCGGCCTTGCCGCGTACCCGGGTGGCGCGACTGGGCTCGGGGTGCTGCATGGGGCCTCCTGAGGTCGGGGTCAATTCAAGCAGGGGGCGCCTGCACCGGCTCGGTGACGTCGGCGACGGTGGCGTGGAGCGCGGCGACGAGCGCGCCGGCGTCGACAGTGAGGGCCACGCCGTGGGCGCCGCCGCCGAGGGAGATCGTTCCCTCGAGGCTCGCGTCGGCGATGACGGGCAGGGGAGTGGTGCTGCCCAGGGGCGTGATGGTGCCCCGGACGTAGCCGGTCACCTCCCGCAGCCTCCGCGCTGGGCATCGAGAGCCGGTTCACGCCGAGCAGCGCGCGGAGCTTCGGCCAGGCGATCTCGCGGTCTCCCGGCACCAGCACGAAGCGGTGGTCGCCCTCGCTGACCCGCACCACCATCGTCTTGACGACTTGCCGCGGCGCCACCCGCGCGCGGCGGCCGCCTCCTGCAGGGACCGCACCGGACCGTGCCGGGTCACCGTGTGCGGGAGCCCCAGCCCCACGGCCGCGGCGATGGCACGAGCGGACTGGTCGGACGGGTCGGGCTCGTCGGTGCTCACGCCGCGAACCTACTCGCGCCGCACGGCCGAGCCGATGAACACGTGGGTCCAGGGGCGCCCGATGCGGGGCCCGGGGACGTACTCCTGGCTCAGTCCCGTGACCTCCAGGCCGGCGGCGCCGAGCAGCGCCGGGACGTCGCGGGCGAGGTGGCAGCCGCCAACGAGCCGCTGCTGGAGGGGGTCGAGGCGATGCTGCCAGCGGGCCACGCCGGGGTCGGGGGCCAGGCCGTGCTCGAGGAAGTGGAGGGCCGCCCCGGGGCGCAGGACGCGGCGTACCTCCGCCAGCGCGGCGCCGACGTCCGGGATCGTGCACAGCGTGAACGTCGCCAGGGCCGCGTCGTACGTCGCGTCGGGGGCCTCGAGCCGCTGCCCGTCGAGCCCGACCCGGCGTACCGGCACCTCGACCGCGCTGCGGCGGTCCGCCGAGCGGGCCCAGGCGACCTCCGAGGGCTCGACCGCGTCGACGGCCGTGACCTCCTGGGGCTGGTGGGGCAGGTTCAGGCCGCTGCCGAAGCCGATCTCGAGCACCCGCCCGCGGAGCCCGGCGCACGCCCGGTCACGCAGCCGCCCGACCTCGTCGGTGCCCAGCGAGAGGTCGGTGAGGCGCGGCACGACCTGGGCGGTCCAGATTCCCCGGGGGTCCATGACGCCCAGCATGCCCGGCCCGTCTCATGCAGTGAGCACCCATCCGGTCGGGTCGCCCATTTCGGCGCGCGGTCCGGCCTGAGCGTCCTCGCCACCACGTAGGCTCACCGCATGAGCGTTCGACGGGTGATGGGAACCGAGGTCGAGTACGGCATCTCGGTGCAGGGCCAGCCCCTGGCCAACCCCATGGTCGCGTCCTCGCAGGTGGTCAACGCCTACGCGTCGGCGACCATCAAGGCGCGCCGGGCCCGGTGGGACTTCGAGGAGGAGTCGCCGCTGCGCGACGCGCGCGGCTTCGACATGTCCCGCCAGGTCGCGGATCCCAGCCAGCTCACCGACGAGGACTTGGGCCTGGCCAACGTCATCCTCACCAACGGCGCCCGGCTGTACGTCGACCACGCCCACCCGGAGTACTCCACGCCCGAGGTCACCTCGCCGCTGGACATCGTGCGGTGGGACAAGGCGGGGGAGCAGGTGATGCTCGATGCCTCCCGCCGGGCCGGTCAGCTGCCCGGCGGCGCCCCGATCGTGCTCTACAAGAACAACACCGACAACAAGGGCGCGTCGTACGGCGCCCACGAGAACTACCTGATGCGGCGCTCGACGCCGTTCGGTGACATCGTTCGGCACCTCACGCCGTTCTTCGTCAGCCGCCAGGTGGTCTGCGGCGCCGGCCGCGTGGGGATCGGCCAGGACGGCCGCGAGCACGGCTTCCAGGTCAGCCAGCGCGCCGACTACTTCGAGGTCGAGGTCGGGCTCGAGACGACCCTCAAGCGCCCCATCATCAACACCCGCGACGAGCCGCACGCCGACCCGGAGAAGTACCGCCGCCTGCACGTGATCATCGGCGACGCCAACCTGGCGGAGGTGTCGACGTACCTCAAGGTCGGCACCACCGCGCTGGTCCTCGCCATGATCGAGGACCGCTTCATCTCCGCCGACCTCGGGCTGGAGAGCCCGGTGTCGGCGCTGCGGGCCGTGTCCCACGACCCGACGCTCAAGCAGACGGTGTCGCTGCGCGACGGGCGCACGCTGACGGCCCTGCAGCTGCAGCTGGAGTACCTCGACCTGGCCAAGAAGTACGTCGAGGACCGGCTCGGCTCCGACGCCGACCCGCAGACCGTCGACGTGCTGGCCCGGTGGGAGTCCGTGCTCGACCGGCTCGAGCGCGACCCCATGCTGTGCGCCTCCGAGCTCGACTGGGTCGCCAAGCTCAAGCTGCTCGAGCAGTACCGGCAGCGCGACGGCCTGGACTGGGACGACGCCAAGCTGCAGCTGATCGACTACCAGTACTCCGACATCCGTCCCGAGAAGGGGCTCTACCACCGGCTGGTCGGGCTCGGCCGGATCGACCGGCTCCTCGACGACGTCGTGGTGGAGTCGGCGATGCACGACCCGCCGACGGACACCCGCGCGTACTTCCGCGGCCGCTGCCTGGAGAAGTACGCCGACCACGTCGCTGCGGCGTCGTGGGACTCCGTCATCTTCGACCTCCCCGGACGGGAGTCCCTGCAGCGGGTCCCGACCATCGACCCGCTGCGCGGCAGCAAGGCCCACGTGGGCGCGCTGCTGGACCGGTGTGAGACAGCGGAGGCGTTGTTCGCCGCACTCACCCGATAGGTGGATAGGGTCGGACCGAGCGAAGGAGAGACATGGCACAGGAGCAGAAGCAGCCCCGCAAGTCCTCGGAGACCGAGGAGTCGACCGAGGTCGCTCCGGAGACCGACGTCGCCGAGCGCAAGGAGGCCCTCGACGACGACGTGGACGCGATCCTCGACGAGATCGACGACGTCCTGGAGACCAACGCCGAGGACTTCGTGAAGTCGTTCATCCAGAAGGGTGGCGAATGATCGACGGCCCGCGGCTCCCGGCCGCCTACCTGATGCCAGGCACGTCGTCGTTCAGCGACTTCCTCTCCGAACAGGCGCCCGACCTGCTGCCGTCCCGGCGGGCCGTTCCGCAGGGGCACGCCGGTGACCTCGCGCCCCACGGCACCACGATCGTGGCGGCGACCTTCCCCGGCGGCGTGGTGATGGCCGGTGACCGTCGCGCGACGATGGGCAACATCATCGCCCAGCGCGACATCCAGAAGGTCTTCCCGGCCGACGAGTTCTCCGCGGTCGGTATCGCCGGCAGCGCCGGGCTGGCCGTCGAGATGGTGCGGCTCTTCCAGACCGAGCTGGAGCACTACGAGAAGATCGAGGGCAGCACGCTCTCGATGGACGGCAAGGCGAACCGGCTGGCCGCGCTGATCCGCTCCAACCTCGGCATGGCGATGCAGGGCCTGGCCGTGGTCCCGCTCTTCGCCGGCTACGACCTCAACCACGAGCAGGGTCGGATCTTCAGCTACGACGTGACCGGTGGGCGGTACGAGGAGACGGCGTTCCACTCGGTCGGGTCGGGCTCACTCTTCGCCCGGGGCTCGCTGAAGAAGCTCTACCGCGACGACTTCACCGCCGACCAGACGGTGCAGGCGGTCGTCGAGGCGCTGTACGACGCCGCCGACGACGACTCCGCGACCGGCGGTCCCGACATCACCCGCCGGATCTTCCCGGTCGTCCAGGTCATGACCACCGACGGCGGCCGACGACTGCCCGACGACGAGGTCGCCGCGATCGCCGACCGTGTCATCGCGGGCCGGATGAACCGCCCCGACGGGCCGGCGGCCCCGCTCGAGCAGGGAGCCAACTGACCATGAGCATGCCGTTCTACGTCTCGCCCGAGCAGCTGATGAAGGACCGGGCCGACTTCGCCCGCAAGGGCATCGGCCGGGGCCGCTCGGTCGTGGCCGTGCAGTACGCCGACGGCGTGCTCTTCGTGTCCGAGAACCCGTCACAGGCCCTGCACAAGGTCTCGGAGATCTACGACCGGATCGCCTTCGCCGCGGTGGGCCGCTACAACGAGTTCGAGAACCTCCGGATCGCCGGCGTACGCCTCGCGGACATGCGGGGCTACGCCTACGACCGCCGCGACGTCACCGGCCGCGGCCTCGCGAACGCCTACGCCCAGACGCTCGGCACGATCTTCTCCAGCGGCGGCGAGAAGCCGTACGAGGTCGAGATCTTCGTCGCCGAGATCGGTGACTCGCCCGCCGACGACCAGATCTACCGCCTCACCTACGACGGCCAGGTCGCCGACGAGCACGGGTACGCCGTGATGGGTGGCCAGGCCGACACGGTCGCGGAGTACCTCGGCGAGCACTACCGCGAGGGCGCCCCCCTCGACGAGGCCCTCCGTGTCGCCGTGGGCGCCCTCGGGCACACCTCGAGCGACAACGGGGGCAGCCAGGACCGGGTGATCCCCACCGAGGACCTCGAGGTCGCGGTGCTCGACCGGACCCGCACCCAGCCCCGGAAGTTCCTCCGGCTGCGCCCCAACCGCCTCGACACACTCCTCGGCGAGCGCGGCCCCGCCACCCACGCCGAGCCCGAGCAGCTCAACGCCCCCGAGTCGTCGTCCTCGGGAGACGAGCCACCGATCGCGCCGCCCGGCTGACGGGCGCCTGTCCATGCGGTTTGGTCACCAACCGCACGCCGGAGGGGTCATTTCCTGTGGTTGGTGACCAAACCGCAACCCACTCCAGCCCCGATCTCGTCCCCAGCTGACCTTCCGGCACCGGTTCTCCACAGGCCTGGCAACGAGGAGGATCGGTCGCCCTGAAGCCGGCGCACCCTCTTCCGCATGACCGAAGAGGAACAGGACGTCTATGGGCCGATCCGCGGCCAGGTGCGGCTGGTCGACCACCGCCGTGTCAGCCACGGGCTCTACCTGCGAAAGCAGGACGGGCTGACGATCGACGAGGAGTCGCTCCGCGACCTCGGGGCCTACCTGCTGGTCCTCCCCAAGGGGGCGGTGTTCACCCACGTCACCGCCGCGCGCCTGCTCGGGTGGCAGCTGCCCAAGATGCCCGAGCAGGTGCCGGTGTTCGCCGCTGTCCAGGGGGATCCCAAACGTCCACGCCGGCACGGGCTCATCTGCTCGCGTCTGGTGCGCGAGACACGGGCCGGCGAGGCGATGGGGCTGCCCGTCGACTCACCCGAGGAGATCCTGCTGCGTGCGGCCCGGGACCTGGGGGTCCTGGACCTGGTGATCATGATCGACTCGGCCCGCAACCTCGGTCATCTCGACGACGACCAGATGCAGCAGGTGCTCGGGAGCAAGCGGCCCGGCGTACGCATGCTGCGCACCGCCTACGAGCTGTCGACCGACCGCGCCGAGTCCGCGGGAGAGTCCTGCCTGCGCATCTTCCACGAGGCCATCGGGGTCGCCGTCGAGCCGCAGGTGGAGCTGTTCGACGACGACGGGGTGTTCCTCGGTCGCGCAGACCTCCTCGTGACGGGCACCTGCGACGTCCACGAGTACGACGGGGAGCACCACCGCGGGAAGGTGCAGCACCGCACCGACCTGCGGCGGGAGCGTGGGTGGAGCGGGACGCCGTACGTCCGCCGAGGCTTCGTCCTCGACGACCTGCTCAACCACCCGCTCGTGGTGATGCACGAGATCGACCGTGCGCTCGGCCGCCCGCACGACCTGTCAGGGCTCGAGGCCTGGCGTCGACTCGTCGAGAACTCGCTCTACTCCGAGCAGGGCAGGGAACGGGTGATGAACCGGTGGCGCCGTCAGGGCGGGATCATCGATTGGTCACGAACTGCATGATCCGACCGTCATTTGATGCGGTTGGTGACCAAACCGCAGCTCCCAGCGACCCCGGGCTCGCGAAACCGCCGAATCCCCCGGACCAATCGGCGGAGCATCCGGCGCGCACCACCATCCTGCGCCTAGGCTGACCAGCATGGACCGGCGGATCTTCGGGATCGAGAACGAGTACGGCGTCACGTGCACGTTCAAGGGGCAGCGCCGCCTGAGTCCCGACGAGGTGGCCCGCTACCTGTTCCGCAAGGTGGTCAGCTGGGGCCGCAGCTCCAACGTGTTTCTCCGCAACGGTGCCCGGCTCTACCTCGACGTCGGGAGCCACCCGGAGTACGCCACCCCCGAGTGCGACGACATCGCGGAGCTCGTCACCCATGACAAGGCGGGGGAGCGGGTGCTCGAGGGGCTGCTGCTCGACGCCGAGCAGCGGCTGCACGACGAGGGCATCGCGGGCGAGATCTACCTGTTCAAGAACAACACCGACTCGGCGGGCAACTCCTACGGCTGCCACGAGAACTACCTGGTCGGGCGGGCGGGGGAGTTCAGCCGGCTCGCCGACGTGCTCATCCCGTTCCTGGTGACCCGCCAGATCATCGTGGGCGCCGGCAAGATCACCCAGACCCCGCGCGGCGCCAGCTACAGCGTGAGCCAGCGCGCCGAGCACATCTGGGAGGGCGTCTCCAGCGCCACCACGCGCAGCCGGCCGATCATCAACACCCGCGACGAACCGCACGCCGACGCCGAGAAGTACCGCCGCCTCCACGTCATCGTCGGCGACTCCAACATGAGTGAGACCACGACGATGCTCAAGGTCGCCAGCTGCGACCTGGTGCTCCGGATGATCGAGGAGGGCGTGGTGATGCGCGACCTCACGATGGAGAACCCCATCCGCGCCATCCGCGAGATCTCCCACGACGTCACCGGCCGCCGCAAGGTCCGCCTCGCGAACGGCCGCGAGGCCAGCGCCCTGGAGATCCAGGCGGAGTACCTCTCCAAGGCCCGCGACTTCGTCGACCGCCGCGACCTCAGCACGCCGCTCATCGAGCAGGCGCTCGACCTGTGGGAGCGCGGGCTCAAGGCGATCGAGTCCGACGACCTGAGCCTGGTGGACCGCGAGATCGACTGGGTCATCAAGTGGAAGCTGATCGACCGCTACCGCGCCAAGCACGGGCTGCCGCTGGGCCACCCGCGGATCGCCCAGCTCGACCTCGCCTACCACGACATCCACCGCGGCCGGGGGCTCTACTACCTGCTCGAGAAGCGGGGTGCGGTCGCCCGCGTCACCTCGGACCTGAAGATCTTCGAGGCCAAGTCGGTGCCGCCGCAGACCACCCGGGCCCGCCTGCGCGGCGAGTTCATCCGCAAGGCCCAGGAACGCCGCCGCGACTTCACCGTCGACTGGGTGCATCTCAAGCTCAACGACCAGGCTCAACGCACCGTCCTGTGCAAGGACCCGTTCCGGGCGCACGACGAGCGGGTGCAGCGTCTCATCGACGGCATGTGACCTCGTCCTGTGCACATCGGGGCCCGGCTGCGGGAACTTCTCAGCCGCTCCGGATAGGGTGACCGCGCCGTTCCCGCTCCTGAACACTCCCTTTGAAGGTGGATCCACGTGTCTCGACGTCTTCGTCGTCTCCCGGCCGCGCTGCTGCCCGTCGTTCTCCTGGCGGGCCTGACCGCCTGCGGCGGCGGTGACGACTCGTCCTCGGCGTCCAGCCCGCTCGACTCGGTGAGCATCTCCGGCGACGTCGGCAAGGAGCCGACGGTGGACTGGAAGAGCCAGATGACCGTCAACTCGGTCTCGTCCAAGACCCTGACCACCGGCGACGGCGCCAAGCTGGAGGAAGGCGACACCGTCAACGCGCTGGTCTGGATCGGTGACGGCTACACCAAGAAGCAGGCCTCGAGCGGCTTCGACCGCTCGCCCGAGCAGGTGCCGATCGACAGCAACGGCAACCCGGCCATCATCGACGCCCTCAAGGGCCAGACGATCGGGTCCCGGGTGGCCATCACGGCCCCGGCCGACAAGATCTTCGGCGCGTCGGGCAACGCCCAGCTCGGCATCGGCAACAAGGACGGGGTGCTCATCATCATCGACCTCGTCAGCCTGGCTCCCAAGCCGCTCGACGGGCCCCAGGGCAAGTCCCAGCCGGCCCCCTCGTGGGCTCCGAAGGTGGTCGAGAAGAACGGCGCGGTCACCTCCCTGGACTTCAGCAAGGCCCCGAAGCCCGACGGCAAGCTCCGCGACGCCACCCTGATCCAGGGCACCGGCGCCACGGTGAAGAAGGGCCAGAACATCACGGTCAACTACCTCGGCCAGGTGTACGGCGCGAAGGCGCCCTTCGACGAGAGCTACAGCAAGGGCTCGCCGCTCCAGACCGTCATCGGCGCCGGCCAGGTGATCCCCGGCTGGGACAAGACGATCGTCGGCAAGAAGGTCGGCAGCCGGGTTCTGCTCGCCATCCCGCCGAAGGAGGGCTACGGCAGCCAGGGCAGCCCGCAGGCCGGGATCAAGGGCACCGACACCATCTACTTCGTCGTCGACATCCTCGCGGCCAGCTGACCCCGAGCCGGACGAGCAGGACACCACGATGAGCGGCATGGCAGCGCGCAAGAGCGAGCGACTGCTCAACCTGCTCATCATGCTGCTCGTCCAGCGCAACTACGTCAGCAAGGAGCGGATCCGCGCGATCCTCTATCCCGACTCGTCCACGACGGGTTCGAGAAGATGTTCGAGCGCGACAAGGAGGAGCTGCGCAGCCTCGGCGTCCCGATCGAGGTGGGCAACATGGACCCCCTCTTCGACGACGAGCCCGGCTACCGGATCCCCCCGGACCGCTTCGCCCTGCCCGACGTGAGCCTGGAGGCCGACGAGGCCGCCGTGATCGGCCTTGCCACCCGCGTGTGGGAGCACGCCCGGCTGGCCGAGGCCACCACCGAGGCGGTCCGCAAGCTGACGGCGCTCGGCGTACCGCTGGACGTCTCCGCCCTCGACATCGCCCAGCCGCGCCTGAGCGCCGACGAGCCGTCCTTCGACGTGTTCTGGGAGGCGACCCAGGAGCGCTGCCCGGTCGAGTTCGACTACCGCCGACCGGGGGAGGACACCTCCACCACGCGCCACCTGCAGCCGTGGGGCGTCGTCCGCTACTCCGGCCGCTGGTACGCCGTGGGCTTCGACACCGACCGCGGCGAGGAGCGGGTCTTCCGGCTCTCGCGCGTCCAGGGCGAGGCACGCCGCGCCGGCAAGCCCGGCTCGTACGACGTGCCGCCCGGCACCGACGTCCGGGCCACGGCGCACCGGCTGGCACCCGCACCGACCTCCGAGCGGGCCACGGTCCTGGTCCGCGCCGGTGCCGGGCTCGCCCTGCGCCGCAACGCCGAGAGCGTGGAGGTCGGCGTCCCCGGGCCCGACGACGCGTCCGCCTGGGACCGGCTCCTGGTCTCGCGCAGCGGGCCCGGCCTGGCCGACGAGCTCCTGGGCTACGGCGCCGACGTCCGCGTCGAGGAGCCGGCCGAGCTCCGGGACCGGATCGTGGAGCGGCTCGCCGCCGTGGTCGGCGCCGGCACGGGGGAGGCACGAGCATGAGCGCACGCCCTCCCGCCCAGACGGCCGCGAAGGAGCAGGTGGCCCGGCTGCTGACCCTGGTGCCGTTCCTGCACGCCCGCGGTCAGGTGCGGCTCGAGGACGCCGCTCGGGCCCTGGGCGTCGACCCCGAGCAGCTGGTGCGCGACCTCAAGGTGCTGCTCATGTGCGGCCTGCCTGGCGGCTACCCCGACGACCTGATCGACGTCGACCTCGACGCCCTGGAGGGCGAGGAGGGCGACGGGGTGATCCGGGTGTCGAACGCCGACTACCTGGCGCGGCCGCTGCGGCTCTCGCCCACGGAGGCGACCGCGATCATCGTGGCGCTGCGCGCCCTGCGCAACGGCGCCGGCGACGAGACCCGCGAGGTGGTGGACCGGGCGCTCGCCAAGCTCGAGGCGGCCGCCGCGGAAGGCTCGGCCGCAGCCCAGATCGACCCTGGCGACGAGCTCCCCGGGCCGGATCTCATCCGCCTGGAGGCCCGGCTGCGCGAGGCGGCCGAGCAGCAGCGCCAGGTGCGCCTGACCTACTACGTCCCCTCGCGGGACGAGCAGTCCGAGCGCACCGTCGACCCCCGCGGCGTCGTGTCGGCCCACGGGTTCGCCTATCTCGACGCGTGGTGCCACAGCGCGGAGGCGCCGCGGCTGTTCCGTCTCGACCGGATCCATGCGGCCGAGGTGCTCGACCGGCCGATCGAGACGGCACCCGAAGCGCCCCGTGACCTCGGCGACGGGCTGTTCACGCAGTCCGCAGACACCACCACGGTCACCCTGCACCTCGAGCCGGCCGCCCGCTGGGTCGTGGAGTACTACCCGGTGGAGGAGGTGCGGCCACTGCCCGACGGCGGTCTGGAGGTCGACCTCCTCGTCGCCGACCAGCGCTGGTTGCAGCGCCTGCTCCTGCGCCTGGCCCCGCACGCGCGGGTCGTCTCGCCCCCCGAGCTCACCGAGTCCTTCCTTGCCGCCGCCCGTGCCACGCTGAGCCTGTACTCATGACGCGGCGTACCATGAACACTGTCGCAACTCCCACGATGAGGACCTCATGATCACCCCAATGATCGCCAACCTCGGCACCCCGGAGCTTCTGCTGATCCTGGCAGTCGTCATCCTGCTCTTCGGCGCGGCCAAGCTCCCCGAGCTCGCCCGCGGCAGCGGTCGCGCGCTGCGCATCTTCAAGGCCGAGACCAAGGGCCTCATGGACGACGACGACAAGTCCGCGCCCGCGACCAAGACTCCCGAGCAGCTCGAGCTCGAGGCGCGCCAGCGCGCCGAGCTCGACGCGCGCCAGGCTGAGCTCGACGCCGAGCGTGAGCGGCTGCGCGGCAACGACAACGCCTGACCGGGTCCTGGGTTGTCCATTGCCGGCATCGTCGACCTGCTGCGCGGTCGTCCGCACCACCCCGTGGGTGCGGACGGGCGCATGGCGCTCGCCGACCACCTCCGTGAGCTGCGCGCCCGGCTGATCCGGTCGGCGCTGTTCCTGGCCCTCGCATTCACGGTCGCGCTCTTCTTCTACGACAAGCCGCACGACGGCCTGCTGGGCCTGGTGCTCGGTCCCTACAACGACGCCCAGCAGCAGCTCCACGGCAAGACCGACACCACGGCGTACGTCGCGAGCGCGACCGGCCCGCTGCTGCTCCAGCTCAAGCTGTGCGGTGTCGCAGCCATCGTGATCTCCAGCCCGTACTGGCTCTACCAGATCTGGGGCTTCATCGTCCCCGGGCTGCACGACAACGAGAAGAAGTGGTCGCGGATCTTCGCGGCCGTGGCCGGCCCCCTGTTCATCATCGGCGTGGCCACGGGCTACTACGTGCTGCCCAAGGGGCTCGAGGTGCTGATCGGCTTCACCCCGGCCGGCCTGAAGAACCTCGTCGAGTTCAACGACTACTTCAGCTTCATGACCCGCATGCTGCTGGTCTTCGGCGTCGCCTTCGAGATCCCGCTCTTCGTGATCATGCTCAACCTCGCCGGGGTCGTCTCCGGCAAGGCACTGGGCCGCTACCGCCCCTGGATCATCATCGGGACCTTCATCTTCGCCGCGGTCGCCACGCCCTCCACCGACCCGTTCTCGATGCTGATGCTGGCGATCCCGATGCTGGTGCTGTTCCTCGTCGCCGAGGCGATCGCCCGCTCCGTGGACCGGGCCCGCGGCCGGGGCCGGGGCAACACCGACCAGTGGGCCGACGACGAGCTGTCGCCGCTGTGACCGTCCCGATGAAGGATGCCCTCACCGACCTCGATCCGTTCGACCTGCCGGACTGGCTGGGCACCGCCGACGTCACATGGACCTCCGAGACGGGGGTCCGCGCGGGCCACCACGTGGCTGGGCGGCTGCACGCCGACGACGCGGGCTCGACCGACCAGGACGTCGCCTGCGACCTGCTCGCGATCGACGAGGCCTACCCGCTGCCGGTGGCCAGCGACGACGTACGCAAGCGCGCGCACCAGGCCTGGCGGCACGGCCAGATCCTGCTCCTCGAGCACGAGTCCCGGCCGACCCTGGCCGTCCCCGGCACCGCCTTCACCGCGGACCTCGTGCTGGACGCCCTGAGCCGGCTGGCCAAGGCCGTCGGAGCCTCCCCGGACCGCTACGTGGCACGGCTGCGGATCGGCGTCGAGTCCCGGCGCGGCTCGCGCTGATCTGGCTTCCCGAGCGCCCCGATGGCCTAATCTCGCCCTCGTGCCCGGCACCTCCCGCGAGATCGCGCTCCTGACCAACCCCACGTCCGGCAAGGGCAAGGGCGCCCGGGCGCGCGACGCTGCCCTGCCCCGGCTGAGGGCCGCCGGGCTCGTGGTGCGCAACCTCGCCGGCCGGGACGCCGACGAGGCCCTGGACCTGGCCCGGCAGTGCGTCGCCGACGGCGTGGACTCCCTGGTCGTGTGCGGGGGCGACGGGATGGTCCACCTCGGCGCCCAGGCGGTGGCCGGCACGAGCACTCGCCTGGGCATCGTCGCGGCCGGCACCGGCAACGACGTCGCCCGCTACTTCGACCTCCCGCGCAAGGATCCGCTGGCCGCCGCCGACCGGGTGATCGCCAACCGGACGCGCACCATCGACCTCGCCCGCAGCGGCTTGAAGTACTTCGTGACCGTGATGGCGGCGGGGTTCGACGCGATCGTCAACGAGCGGGCGAACAGGATGACCTGGCCGCGGGGCCAGATGCGCTACAACCTCGCCACGCTCGCCGAGCTGCGGACCTTCCAGCCGCTGCCGTACACGCTGGAGCTCGACGGGACCGTGCTGCGCCTGGACGCCATGCTGGTCGCCATCGGCAACGGGCCGTCCTTCGGGGGCGGCCTGCGGATCACAGAGGGCGCGGTGCTCGACGACGGGCTCCTGGACGTGGTGATCATCAAGACCATGACCAAGCCGGACCTGGTGCGGACCTACCCCAAGCTGTTCAAGGGCACCCACGTGCACCATCCGCAGTACGAGCACCACCTGGTCCGGTCCGTGACCGTCGCGGCGCCCGGCATCGTGGCGTACGCCGACGGGGAGCGCTTCGGGCCGCTGCCGCTGACCGTCGAGTGCGCTCCGGGGGCGTTGACCGTCCTGGCCTAGGCAAGGCCCCTAGGGTGGACCCATGAGCACGGCGGACGACCTCACCCCGGCCGAGCGTTACGCAGACTTCCGACGAGGTCGTGAACACCCGGTCTTCCGTGACTTCGAGAGCCTCTACAGCTTCCCGCTCGACGACTTCCAGGCGCGCGCCTGCCACGAGATCGAGGAGGGCCGCGGCGTCCTGGTCGCGGCTCCCACGGGCTCCGGCAAGACGATCGTGGGCGAGTTCGCCATCCACCTGGCCCTCGCGACCGGGCGCAAGTGCTTCTACACGACGCCCATCAAGGCGCTGTCGAACCAGAAGTACAACGACCTCGTGGCCCGCTACGGGCCCGAGCAGGTCGGCCTGCTGACCGGAGACAACGTGGTCAACGGCGAGGCGCCCATCGTCGTGATGACGACCGAGGTGCTGCGCAACATGCTGTACGCCGGGTCCCGCACGCTGCTGGGGCTGGGTTTCGTGGTGATGGACGAGGTGCACTACCTCGCCGACCGGGCCCGCGGGGCGGTGTGGGAGGAGGTCATCATCCACCTGCCCGAGTCGGTGTCGCTGGTGTCGCTCTCCGCGACCGTCTCCAACGCCGAGGAGTTCGGCGAATGGCTCGAGACCGTGCGCGGCGACACCACGACGATCGTCGAGGAGAAGCGGCCGGTGCCGCTCTACCAACACGTGATGGTGGGCAAGCGCCTCCTCGACCTGTTCGCCGACTCCGACGTGGACGCCGCGGCCGGCTTCGTCAAGGAGGGGGCACCGGTCAACAACGAGCTGCTCCGGATCGCCCGCGACGACTGGGCCAGCTCCCGCATGAAGGACCGCCGCTCACCGCGCGGACGCTCGCAGGCGGGCGGCCGGGGGAGCGCGGCGAAGCAGGTCGGCAACGGCCGTCGGGTCTGGATCCCCAGCCGCGCCGACGTCATCGACCGTCTCGACCGCCAGGGCCTGCTGCCCGCGATCGTCTTCATCTTCAGTCGCGTCGGTTGCGACGCCGCGGTCACCCAGTGCCTGAACGCCGGGGTCCGGCTCACGACACCCGAGGAGCGCGACGAGATCTACCAGTTCGTCGAGGCGAGCTGTCGCAACCTGCCCGAGGAGGATCTGCACGTCCTCGGCTACCACGACTTCCTCGACGGCCTGACCCGCGGGATCGCCGCCCACCACGCCGGCATGCTGCCGGCGTTCAAGCAGTGCGTGGAGGAGCTCTACGTGCGCGGCCTGTGCAAGGTCGTCTTCGCCACCGAGACCCTCGCCCTCGGCATCAACATGCCCGCGCGCACCGTGGTCATCGAGAAGCTGTCGAAGTGGAACGGTGAGACCCACGCCGACATCACGCCGGGGGAGTACACCCAGCTCACCGGACGCGCGGGACGCCGGGGCCTCGACGTCGAGGGACATGGCGTCGTGCTGTGGCAACCGGGGATGAACCCGCGCGAGGTGGCCGGCCTCGCCTCCACGCGCACCTACCCGCTCCGCTCGTCGTTCCGGCCGTCGTACAACATGGCGGTCAACCTGGTCCACCAGTTCGGCCGGGAGCGCTCCCGCGAGCTGCTCGAGCAGTCCTTCGCGCAGTTCCAGGCCGACAAGGCCGTGGTCGGGCTGGCCCGGCAGTTGCGCAAGAGCGAGGACGCCCTGGAGGGTTACCGCGAGGCCGCCACCTGCCACCTCGGCGACTTCATGGAATACGCCGCCCTGCGGCGACGGATCGGCGACGCGGAGAAGGCCGCCGCGCGGTCCCGGCGCGAGGACCGTCGCGAGGAGGTGCTCGCCTCCCTCGCGCTGCTCAAGCCCGGTGACGTGATCGAGGTCCCGGCCGGCAAGTTCGCCGGGTACGCCGTGGTGGTCGACCCCGGACACTCGGCCGAGGGCCCGCGGCCGTACGTCGTGACCGCGGACCGCCAGGCCCGCCGGCTCGCGCTGATGGACTTCCCGACCCCGGTCGAGGCGGTGACCAGGCTGCGGGTGTGCCGAAGAACTTCAACGGCCGCAACCCGCAGATGCGGCGCGACCTCGCCTCGGCCCTGCGCATGCGCACCCACGGCCTGGCCGCGCCGTACCGGGCAAGGGGGGTGCCGGCAAGGCGCCCATCGACTCCGGCACCGAGCGCGAGATCAGCCGGCTGCGCACGGACCTCGAGGCGCACCCGTGCCACGCGTGTCCCGACCGGGAGGACCACGCCAGGTGGGCAGAGCGGTGGTTCAAGCTCGACCGCGACGCCAAGACCCTCAAGCGTCGGGTCGAGCAGCGCACCAACACCGTGGCCCGCCAGTTCGACCGGGTCTGCGAGGTGCTCACGGCGCTGGACTACCTCGAGGGCGACACGGTCACCTCGCGGGGGCGCTACCTGCGCCGGATCTACTCCGACATGGACCTGATCGCCGCCGAGTGCCTGCGGCACGGGCTCTGGGACGACCTCACTCCCTCCGAGCTTGCTGCGGCGCTGTCGGTGCTGGTGTTCGAGGCGCGCCGCCCCGACGACGCGTCCTCGCCCCGGGTGCCCGGGGGAGCGGTGCGCGACGCGATCGCCGAGATGGTGCGGCTGTGGGGCGAGCTGGACGCCCTCGAGCGCGACCACAAGCTCGACTTCCTGCGCGCGCCCGACATGGGCTTCGCCTGGGTGGCCTACCGGTGGGCGGAGGGCGACGAGCTCGACGACGTGCTGGCCCCAGCGACCTGGCCGCGGGCGACTTCGTCCGCTGGATGAAGCAGCTGCTGGACCTCGCGGGCCAGGTCGCCGACGCCGCCGGCGACCTGCCGCTGCGGAGCACCGCCCGGGAGGTCGTGAAGCGGCTGAAGCGCGGCGTCGTGGCCTACTCGGGGCTGACCGACTGACGGACCGCTTCTGCGACCGGCACGTCGCCGCCGACGAGGTTCCACTGCTGGCCGATGGTGGCGTCCTCGTCGAGCACGGCGGCGGTCACCGCCGCCACGTCCTGGCGCGGGACCTCCCCGCGTGCCACCTCGGGGCCGAGGGCCACGCGACCGGTGCCGGGGTCGTCGGTCAGCCGCCCCGGCCGCAGGATCGTCCAGGCACGGTCGCTGTCCCGCAGGGCGGCGTCGGCGTCGCGCTTCGCCTCGACGTACGCACGCCACACGTCGCCGGTGTCGGAGGGCAGCGGGCTGTCGACTCCGATCGCGGAGATCTGCACCACGCGGTCGATGCCGGCCAGCCGGGCACCGTCGATGGACTTCAGGCTGCCCTCGAGGTCCACGGTGCGCTTGCGCTCGATGTTGCCGTCCGGGCCACCCCCGGCTGCGAAGACGACCGCGTCACAGCCCTCGAAGGCGGCGGCGAAGTCCGCGGCGTCCTGCTTCTCGATGTCGAGGATGCGGACCTCCGCGCCCAATGCCTCGAGCTCGGACCGGTAGTCCTCCGAGCGGACCAGGGCGACCGGCGTGTGTCCCGCGGCCACCAGTGCGGGGTGGAGGTGCATGGCCACCTGTCCGTGGCCTCCGACGACTGCGATACGACTCATGGGACCCACCGTACGGACCGCACCCAGCGGTCCGGGTGCGTCACCCGGTGGGGTCGCCCGCTCCCCGGAGGTCCTCGACGGGGACCGTCGGCTGGTGGCGGCGTACCCAGTCGAGGACCAACGGCACGCGGAAGGCCGAGGTGTCTCCCTGGATCAGGCTGAGCGACGCGGCCGTCGGGGTCAGCCCGAGCGCGGTGGCCTTGACAAGGGTGAACCCGTCCGGGGGCTCGCCCTCGATGAGGTCGTCGGCGCGGGGGACGAATCGCAGCACCGTCGCGCCACCGTCGGCGAAGGCGAACAGCCTGACGTCGAGCTCGACGGGCCGGACCTCGACCGCCGCCACGTCCGGCCAGGCCAGGAACGAGAACGCAGGGCTGGTGATCGAGCCGCCCAGCACGCGCACCCCGGTGGCGTCCAGCCTGATCACCACCGGGCGCGAAACCAACCCGCGGCCGGTGCGGAGCCGCAGGATCCCCAGGCCGGTGGCGAAGCCCCCGACACCGACCAGGAAGGCGGCGTTGATCCTGTCACTCTGGGTCAGTGGCTGGGTCACCAGGGCGACGAACCCCGGGACGAGGACGGCGAGCCCACCGACCAGCAGGGCCACCCGGGCGGCGAAGACGCGATAGGCCTGCCGCGTGGGACGACGCCGGATCTCCAGCGGCTCCATCAGCCGGCCAGCGTGTTGATCAGCCGTTCAACCGGGCTCTCGAGCCCGTAGCGCTGCGCCAGGTCGAGGAGCGCGTCGGGGTCGCGCGGGGTGCGGGGAGCGCGGTGGCGGGGGAGCCGAGGTCGATGTCGCGGGCGACCGCGACGACACGCGGGGCGACCTCGAGGTAGTCCCTGGCCTGCTTGATCTTGCCGCGCGGGCCGGGCCCCATCTCGGAAGAGGGGTCGAGGGCCGCCGCGACGATGCCGTCCACGTGGTCGAAGCGCTTGAGCAGGGTGGCGGCGGTCTTCTCACCCACCCCCGCGACCCCGGGCAGCCCGTCGGAGGCGTCGCCGCGCAGGGTGGCGAAGTCGGCGTACTGCCGGGCGTCGATGTCGTACTTGCCGCGCACCCAGTCGTTGGTGACGCGCTCGTGGTTGCCGACCCCGCGGGCGATGTAGAGCACGCGCACGTCTGCCTCGTCGTCGACGAGCTGGAAGAGGTCCCGGTCACCGGTGACGATGTCGACCGGCTGGCCGGCCCCGGTCGCGAGCGTGCCGATCACGTCGTCTGCCTCGTAGCCGTCGGCGCCGATCACGCAGATCCCGAACGCGTCGAGCACCTCCACGATGATCGGGATCTGGACCTGCAGCGGGTCGGGGACCTCCTCCACGTCCGGTGCGGACTGGACCTCCGCCTCGACCCGGTGGGCCTTGTAGGAGGGCAGCAGGTCGACGCGCCACTGCGGTCGCCAGTCGTTGTCCCAGCAGCAGACCAGGTCGGTGGGTCGGTAGTCGCCGACCAGACGGGAGATGAAGTCGAGCAGCCCGCGGACCGCGTTGACGGGCGTGCCGTCCGGCCCCTTGATCTCCGGCACCCCGTAGAAGGCCCGGAAGTACATCGAGGCCGTGTCCAGCAGCATCAGGCGACCCTGTTCATCCCTCGTCACGACCGGCATCCTGCCACGTCGAGACCGCTAGCCTGTGCGGCGTGAGCACTTCCGACGTCGAAGCCACCGACCGCAAGATCCTCGAGCTGCTGGCCGGCGACGGGAGGATGTCCTTCACCGACCTGGGGAAGGCGACGGGGCTGTCGACGTCGGCGGTGCACCAGCGCGTCAAGCGGCTGGAGACGCGCGGCCTGATCAAGGGGTACGGCGCCACGATCGACCACGACCAGCTCGGACTTCCGCTCACGGCCTTCATCTCGATCCGGCCGATCGACCCCTCCCAGCCCGACGACTCGCCCGAGCGCCTGCAGTGCATCAGCGAGATCGAGTCGTGCTGGTCGGTCGCGGGGGAGGAGTCCTACATCCTCAAGATCCGGGTCCCCACCCCGGCCCACCTCGAGGACCTCCTCGCCCGGATCCGCGCCGCCGCCAACGTCGCCACCCGGACGACGATCGTGCTCTCCACGCCGTACGAGGGTCGCTCGGTGGTGTGAGGGGCCGCCGCCCGCAGGAGTCACCGGCTGACCGGCGAAACCGTTGCTTGTCGGCCAGTGCAACGGCTGACAAGCGTGGGACCTGGCTGACAACCCCCGCCGATTTCAGGCGGTGACCGTGCCGAACCGGAACAGGGCCCGGATCCGCGAGGCCGTGAGCGCCGGCGTGTAGAGGTCGGCCCAGACGATGCGGATGCACCGCCATCCGGTGAGCTCGCAGATGAGCTGCTCCCGGCGCTTCTCGCGCAGCACGACGTCGGTGACCGACTCTCCCTCGCGGAGCATCCTCTCGTACTTGACCCTGCCGTCGAACTCGAGGAACACCCCGAGCTCCGGCCAGGCGAAGTCGACCCTCGCGATCACCCGCCCCGACCGGTCCTTGATCTCGTACTGGGGAATCGGGGCCGGCAGCCCCTGCGCCCAGCACAGGTACAGGGTTCGTGACTCCCCGACCGACTCCACCCGACCGTCCGCCAGCCGTACGATGAGGTCGCTGGTCAACGAGTGCGGCCAGTAGGTGCGACTTCCGAGCCCGATCGCGAGGAGCTCCGGCGTCGTCTCTCCGAAGTGCAGCAGGTCGTTGACGGTGACGAGGCTGTGCTCGACGTCGGCGATCGTGGTGATGTCGAGCGCTGTGCGCGTGCCGCTGGTGAGCAGCTGTCCGTCCCGACGGGTGACGTCGCCGACGCGGAGCTCACCGCGGTGCTGCTTGATGCCGGCGGCCGCCCTGCCTGCCCGGCCGTCGGTCCGGGTGAGGTGGACCAGGTCGGGCATGTCCCAGACGGCCGCGCCCAGTGCGTCCGCGGCCGACGTGTGGGAGAGGAGCACGTGGGTCCGGGCGGTGCGGACCGCTGCGCTGGTGACGGTTCGGCGACGACCCGCCTCGTCGAGCTCGTCCCAGTGCACGGCCGACACGTACGCCCCGGTCCGCACCCGCACCCACTCGCCGTCCTTGACCCGCCGGGCGATCACGCGGTCGTCGTACCCGAGTGCGAGAGCCTCCCATCGCAGGAAGACTCCGTGCTCCGCGGCAATGGCATCGAGACGTGCGTCCATGGGCCGAGCATCACCCGAGACCGAGGCTCGCGAACCGGCCGATCGACGATCTGTGGATAACCGGGGCTGGGTTGTCGGCCAGGTCTGGTGCTTGTCGGCCAGGGCAACGGCCGACAAGCACAGGACTCCCCGGCCAGCCGGGGAGTCCTGCACGCGTCAACGCCGAGCTCAGTAGGCCTGCAGCGCCGCCATCCGCCGCGAGGCCTCGGCGACCTCGGCCGCCTTGAGCGCGGTGGAGTCGAGGTCGGCGTGCTGTGCCCACCACTGCTGGCCGGACTCCGGCAGCGTGTGGATCGGGTCGTAGTACTCGAAGGTGCGGTTGAGCGCCTCCGGGTCGGCGGCCTCGATGGAGGTGCGGTAGTTCTTCGTCCAGTAGGAGATGCCGCGCTCGGTGTCGTAGTCGGCCAGCTGGTGCACCCAGCGCTTGCCGACGAACGGGACGTCGCACACGATGCGCGGGGTCGCGAAGCCCGGCAGGTAGCCCATGATGTGGTGCTGCAACCGCTGCGCGTCGGCGACCGAGACCCGCCAGTGCTCGGCGAACGGGATCATGTCGCACATGTAGAAGTAGTAGGGCATGATCTGCGCGCCGTCGAGCAGCCGGAAGCACAGGTCGAGCAGCGCGTGCGGGTCGGCGTTCACGCCGTTGAGCAGAACGCCCTGGTTGCGAACGTCGCGGATGCCGGTGTCCAGCATGGCGCGAGTCGCCCGCGCCACGATCGGGGTCACCGAGTTGGCGTGGTTGGTGTGGGTGTGGATCGCCACGGACACGCCCCGCTCGCGCGCGGTCGTCGCCACCCGCTCCATGCCGGCGCGCACGTCGTCCTGGAGCCAGTGCTGGGGCAGGCCGATCAGGGCCTTGGTGGCGAGCCGGATGTCGCGGATGTTCTCGATCTCGAGCAGCTTGGTGAGGAAGTCCTCCAGGCGCGGCCACGGCATGTTCGCGACGTCGCCGCCGGAGACCACCACGTCGCGCACCGAGGGCGTGCGCCGCAGGTAGTCCATCATCTCGCCGAGGCGGTCGTTGGGCTTGCCCGCGAACTTCAGCTTGTCGATGACGGGCGTGGAGTTGCCGACCAGGTCCATCCGGGTGCAGTGCCCGCAGTACTGCGGGCAGGTGGGCAGCAGCTCGGCCAGCACCTTGGTGGGGTAGCGGTGCGTGAGCCCCTCGGCCACCCACATGTCGTGCTCGTGCAGCGAGTCGCGCGTGGAGTGCGGGTGCGAGGACCAGTCGGTACGACGGGTCCGAGAACACCGGGATCATGTAGTGGCGGATCGGGTCGGCGTAGAACGCCTCGGTAAGCGAACCCGGGCCGGCCGGCACGTCGTGCGGGACCATCGTGTTCATCATCTGCGGCGGCACCAGCATCGACATGGTGGCCCGCTCGGCCTGGTCGCGCTCGAGGTCGGCGTAGAACCGCTCGTCCACCAGGTCGCCGAGCAGCTCACGCAGCTGCCGGACGTTCTTGATGCAGTGCGCACGCTGCCACTGCACCGACTCCCACTCCTCGGTGGTGACGTCCTTCCAGCCCGGGAACCGGGTCCAGTCTGGCTCGACCAGCTCCACCCGCTGGTAGGGGTAGGGCTGGCCCGTCTCCAGGCCGATCGAGGTCTCGATGCTCATGAGTTCTCCTGAGGTGCAGCGGTACGTCGCACGGCGGCGCGTGCAAGTTGTGTGGTCTGGGCCACCTCTGCCAGAGTACGAGGAGAATGTGCGGCCCGTCCAATGCCGCGCCGCAGATTCTCCTGTCCCAGCCCCGCAACTACGGAGGAACCCCCGCCATGGTGGCCCTCGACAGCGATCCGACCGGTCTGCACCGTGTCCTCGACGACACCGTGGTGCTGCCCCAGGCGGCCCAGCGCCTCGACACCCGCCGCGAGCTGTGGCCCGACGAGGTCAGGATCCGCGTGGAGAAGCTCAACCTCGACGCCGCGTCGTTCCGCCAGCTCGAGCGCAAGCACGCCGGTGACGGCGACGCGGTCCGCCGCGAGGTCCTCGACATCGTCGCGACCCGCGGCAAGATGCAGAACCCCGAGACCGGGTCCGGCGGCATGCTCGTCGGCACCGTCGAGGAGGTCGGACCGCGCTCGCCCCTGGGCCTGCGGCCCGGCGACCGAGTGGCGACGCTGGTGTCCCTGACGCTGACCCCGCTGGTGATCGAGGACGACCTGCGGTCGTGGGACGGCCGCGGGGAGCAGGTGCCGTGCGACGGGTACGCCGTGCTGTTCGGCCGGTCGATCGCCGCCGTGCTTCCCGACGACCTGCCCGCCGACCTGAGCCTCTCGGTGATGGACGTGTGCGGCGCCCCGGCCCTGACCGCCCGGGTGGTGGAGGGGTACGACGCACCGACCGTCGCCGTCATCGGCGGGGGAGGGAAGTCCGGGTCGCTGAGCCTGGCTGCCGCCCGTCACGCCGGGGCCGGCCGGACCATCGGCGTCGTGCCCCACGAGCGCGAGGCGACCCAGCTGCGCGAGTCCGGGCTGGCCGACGAGGTCGTCGTCGCCGACGCCCGCAACCCGATCGCCCTGCGCGACGCGGTCACCGCCGCCGGCGGACCCGCTGACGTCACCGTGGTCTGCGTGGACGTGCCGGGCTGCGAGGGCGGGGCGATCCTCGCCACCGCCGAGCGCGGGACCGTGGTGTTCTTCTCGATGGCCACCTCCTTCGCGGCCGCCGCGCTGGGCGCCGAGGGCCTGGCCGCCGATGTCACCATGCTGGTCGGCAACGGGTACGCGCCCGGCCACGCGGCGTACGCCCTCGAGCTCCTGCGGGAGAACGACGGGGTGCGCCGGCTCTTCGAGGCACGACTGGAGGCCCACGCATGACCCGCCGCCCCACCGGCAAGCTCGATCTCGACCCGACCACCGTGCGGCACGCGCGGTCCCTGGCCCGCAAGGCCGGACGACCGATCGTGACGATGGCCAAGAAGCACACCACCGTCGCCGTCGAGCGCGCCACGCTCCGCCTCGCGGGCCTCGAGGGTGCCGATCCCGAGGGGACCCCCTGGGTCAACCGGCTCCTCGACGTCGTCCGCGCCGACGTCGGCCTCGAGCACGGTGTCGCGCTGCCGGTGTGGGACGCACTGCTGCGCGGCGAGGCTGACGACCTGGCCACCCTCGCCCAGAAGGCCTCGGCCGGCTCCGTGCGGTTCCGCCTCCCCGAGGGCCGCGACGCCACCCGGGCGACCACCGCCAGCCGGCGGCAGGTGGCGGGCGGGATCCGGCGCATCGACGCCCGCCGCAAGGAGCGCGACCGCCTGATCAGGAAGTTCGGCGACGCACCCCGCAAGCCGTGGATCTACCTGATCGTGGCCACCGGCGACATCTACGAGGACATCCCGCAGGCCCAGCAGGCGGCGCGCGAGGGCGCCGACGTCATCGCGGTGATCCGCTCGACCGGGCAGAGCCTGCTGGACTACGTGCCCGAGGGAGCGACCCGCGAGGGCTTCGCCGGCACCTACGCCACGCAGGAGAACTTCCGCCTGATGCGGGCCGCCCTCGACGAGTCGAGCAAGGAGCTCGGCCGCTACGTGCGGCTGACCAACTACGCCTCGGGCCTGTGCATGCCGGAGATCGCCGCGCTCGCGGGCATGGAGCGGCTCGACATGATGCTCAACGACTCGATGTACGGGATCCTCTTCCGCGACATCAACCCGGTCCGCACGTTCGTCGACCAGCGCTTCAGCCGCCAGGTCCACGCACGCGCCGGCATCATCATCAACACCGGCGAGGACAACTACCTCACCACCGCCGACGCCGTCGAGGCCGCACACACGGTGAGCACCAGCCAGCTCCTCAACGAGTACTTCGGCAAGGAGGCGGGTCTGGAGGACTGGCAGCTCGGGCTCGGTCACGCCTTCGAGATCGACCCCGAGGTGCCCGACTCGTTCCGCATGGAGCTCGCCCACGCCCTGCTGGCCCGCGAGCTGTTCCCGAACGCGCCGCTGAAGTGGATGCCGCCGACCCGGCACATGACCGGGGACGTCTTCCGTGGCTACCTCCTCGACGGCTTCTTCAACCTCGCCGGGGCCCTGACCGGGCAGGGCATCCTGCTGGTCGGGATGATGACCGAGGCCGTGGTCACCCCGTGGCTCTCCGACCGCGACCTGGCCCTGCAGAACGTGCGCTACGTGATGAACGCCGCCGGCAACCTGCACGAGGACTTCCGCCCGGCTCCCGACGGCTTCATCGCCAACCGCGCCCGGCAGGTGCTCGCGGAGACGATCGAGCTGCTCGACCGGATCGTGACCGACAGCGACGCTGCCGGTGACCCGCCGCTGCTGGCCGCCATCGCCGACGGCACGTTCGGCCTGATGAAACGGCCCGCCGACGGCGGCCGCGGCCTCGACGGTGTCGCCAAGAAGTCCGGCGTCTACTACAACCCCGCCACCGAGCTGCTGGAGGAGCAGAAGTGAGCTCGACCACCGAGGGCCGCATCGTCCGGCCGTACGGCGACACCACCGGCGACGGCATGGTGCAGCTGAGCTTCACCCTCCCCATCCCGCACTCCAAGGTGGCCGAGGGCGCCGCGGCGCAGCTGGCCAACAAGATGGGCATGGACCCGGCCCTGGTCGTCCACGCCAAGCCGATGGGCCCGGACTTCACCTTCTTCGTCGTCTACGGGCGGGTCCACCACCTCGTCGACACCAGCAAGGTGGAGGTGGTCGAGCGCGACTACCCGCTGCTCACGCCCAAGGAGGTCAACGCCGCGGTCAAGCGGTCGCTGCGACGGCGGCTGACGATCGTCGGCGCCTGCATCGGCACCGACGCCCACACCGTGGGCATCGACGCGATCCTCAACATCAAGGGGTTCGCGGGGGAGAAGGGGCTGGAGTACTACCGCGAGCTGAAGGTCGTGAACCTCGGCGCGCAGGTGTCCGTGCCGCAGCTGGTGGAGCGTGCCCGGGCCGAGAAGGCCGACGCGGTGCTGGTCTCGCAGGTCGTGACCCAGCGCGACGCGCACCTGCTCAACACCCGCGAGATGTCCGCCGCCTTCCGTGAGTCCTACCCCTCCGACCGGATGCCGCTGCTGATCGTCGGCGGCCCCCGCTTCGACGAGTCCGCCGCTGCCGACCTGGGCGTGGACCGGGTCTTCGGCCGGGGTACGACGCCGGGCGAGGTCGCGAGCTACCTCGTCCACCGCCTCGCCCCCCAGCCGGAAACGCGGCCGGACGCCCGACCCGAGAAGCAGCCCGAGAGGAAGGCCTCCTGATGGCAGCCCCGACCACGGCCGAGGTCGGCACCCGGGTGGTGCACCGCCGCTACGTGCCCTACTCGCACGCCCACTACGCCGGCAACCTGGTCGACGGCGCCTACAGCCTGGGGCTGTTCGGCGACGTGGCGACCGAGATGTGCATCCGCACCGACGGCGACGAGGGCCTGTTCGCGTCGTACTCCGACGTGCAGTTCCGGGCGCCGGTGCGCGCCGGCGACGTCCTCGAGATCAGCTGCGAGATCGTGCGGGTCGGCACCCGCTCGCGGGTGATGGAGTTCGCCGTCCACGTCGTCGCGCGGGGCGAGGCGACCGACGAACGGCCCGGTGGCGCAGCCGTCCTGGCCGCGCCGATCCTGGCCACGACGGCCACCGGAACGGTCGTCGTCCCCGGCTGACGAGGCGTCCGGGCGGCGCGTTGACGCCGACACGCCGCCGGGCCCGAACATTTAACGGCAAAATCCCGCGCGGGCGAACCTGCCGCTGACCTGCACAGATCGCTGTTTGCGCAGGTCAAGAGGGTGTTGACAGCCGGCCACCTCACGATCCAAGGTGACCCGTCCGCCCATGCAGATCGTGGCGGGTGGACCGTCGTCCGAGTGGCCGGGTCGGAGGGTGGGGTGCCAACCACCCATCCGAACCGGTTCGCGGAGGACGGTCCGCTCCGCGAGGACGGACACGGAGGGGATCCGTACCCCCTAGACAACAGCCCGCCTTCGGCAGCCGGTCGGTCGCGGGTTGGTCCGAAGGGTCCGAATCCCCTCCGGAGCTCTGCGATACGCAGGGTTCCGCGGCACTCGTTGGGTACCTTTGCCCCCGTGCTCTGGCGGACGTCCCTCGCGCTGGCGGCGGGCCTCGCCTCGCGCTGGCCTTCGAGCCGGTGGCCGCGGCCGTGCTCGTGCCCTTCGCGGTGGCCGGCTTCGCGCTCGCCGTCCGCGGGCTGGGCCCCGGCCGGGGCTGGATCCCCGGGCTGGCGTTCGGGGTCGCCTTCTACTTCGTGCTCATCTTCTGGATGCGGGCCGTCGGCACCGACGCGTGGATCGCGCTGTCCGGCATCGAGGCGCTGTTCTACGGCCTGCTCGGCTCGGTGACCGCCGTCCTGGTCCGCCGCCGCGCCTGGCCGCTGTGGTTCGCCGCGGCGTGGGTGTCGATGGAGGTGGTCCGGAGCTCGTGGCCGTTCAGCGGCATGCCCTGGGGGCGGCTGGCCTTCGCCACCGTCGACACGCCGGTGGCCCCGGCTCTGGCGTACGTGGGCTCGACCGGTGTCAGCTTCCTGCTGGCCCTGTCCGGCGGCCTGCTCGCGCACCTGCTCGTGTCCCGGGGGAGGAGCCGCTGGGTCGCGGTCGGGGCCCTGGGCGTCACCGCCGTGGTGGCGACCGCGCCCGCAGTGATGCCCTACGAGCCGCGGATCGACGGCCACACCACGGTCGCGGCGGTGCAGGGCAACGTCCCCGGCAACGGCGACGACATCCTCTACGACTTCCGCCAGGTGACCCAGAACCACGTCGACGCCACCGTCGCCCTCGCGGCCGAGGTCTCGACCGGGGCGGTCGCCCGGCCCTCGTTCGTCGTCTGGCCCGAGAACTCCACCGCCGTGGATCCGTTCACCGACGTACAGACGGCCGACGGGATCCGTACGGCCTCGAGCGCCATCGGCGTACCCATCCTGGTGGGCGCCCTGGTCGACGCCGGACCGACCCACGTGCTCAACCAGGGCATCGTGTGGAACCCGGGCACCGGTGCGGCGGACCGCTACACCAAGTGGCACCCGGTGCCCTACGGGGAGTACATCCCGTTCCGCCGCTTCTTCAACGGCAAGAACTTCGGACGGCTGGCGCTGATCCCGCGCGACATGCTGGCCGGCACCCGCACCGAGCCCCTCAGCATCGCGGGCATCCGGGTCGCCGACGCCATCTGCTTCGACGTGGCGTACGACGACGGGCTCTACGCCCAGCTGGGCAACGACGCCCAGCTGGTCACCGTGCAGACCAGCAACGCCACCTTCATCCACACCTCGCAGATCGACCAGCAGTTCGCGATCAGCCGGCTGCGGGCCATCGAGCTCGGCCGCTGGGTCGTGGTCGCGGCGACCAACGGGATCTCGGGGATCATCGCACCGGACGGCACCGTCGTGGACCGCGCCGGGATCCGCACCCGCGACGTCCTGGTCCAGCAGGTCGGGCTGGGCACCGGTGTCACGCCCGCCGTACGCCTCGGCGCGTGGACCGGACGGGTGTGCCTGACTCTCACGATCCTTGGCCTGTTGCTCACGCTCGTCCCGTATCGTCGTAGGCAGCACCGGCAGCGGACCGAGAGCTCCCCACGCCGGGAGGTTCCCGTGTCGGTTGCGCACGCCGAAGGACCGGCACCGGAACTAGGAGAGGGCTGAGGACCGCACAGTGAGCATCGAGGGTCTCGGACGCGTCGTCGTGGTCATCCCGACCTACAACGAGGCGACCAACCTGGCCTGGATCGTGGACCGGCTGCGACGCGCGCAGCCCGGTGTCGACGTGCTGGTGGTCGACGACGACTCCCCGGACGGGACCGGTCGGATCGCCGACGAGCTCGCGGCCGCCGACGCCCAGGTCCACGTCCTGCACCGGACGGCCAAGGGTGGTCTCGGGGCGGCGTACCTGCACGGCTTCGCGCACGCGCTGGCCGAGGGGTACGACGTCATCGGTGAGATGGATGCCGACGGCTCCCACCAGCCGCGAGCAGCTCGACCGGCTCCTCGACGCGCTCCACCATGCCGACCTGGTCATCGGTTCGCGCTGGGTCCCGGGCGGCTCGGTGGTGAACTGGCCGCTGCGGCGTGAGCTGCTCTCCCGCGGAGGCAACCTCTACGTGCGTGCGCTCCTCGGCATCGGCGTCCGGGACGCGACCGCGGGCTTCCGGCTGTTCCGGCGCACCGCCCTGGAGAAGATCGACCTGGCCTCGGTGCTCGACCGGCTACGTCTTCCAGACCGACCTCGTGGCACGCACGCTGGCCGCCGGCCTGACCGTGCGCGAGGTGCCGATCGAGTTTCGTCGAGCGGGTCCGCGGCGACTCCAAGATGAGCGGGGCGGTGGCCGCCGAGTCGCTCAAGCGGATCACGGTGTGGGGGATCAGCGAGCGGACGGCCCGGGCCCGACGCGCCCTGCGGAGACAGCCGTGAGCCGTCGTCGCAGCGCCACCACGTGGGCGCTGGTCGTCGCCTTCGTGGTCGTACCGCTGATCGAGATCTACGTCCTGATCCAGGTCGGCCAGGTCATCGGCCCCTGGTGGACGATCCTGCTGCTGGTGCTCGACAGCATCCTGGGCAGCTGGCTGATCAAGCTCGAGGGTGCGCGGGCCTGGCTGGCGCTGCGCACCGCGCTGCGGGACGGCCGGATGCCCGCGCGGGAGCTCGCCGACGGGGCCCTGATCCTCATCGGCGGCACCCTGATGCTGAGCCCGGGCTTCGTGACCGACATCTTCGGGATCCTGCTCATCCTGCCGTTCACCCGCCCGGTGTTCCGGCGCCTGCTGACCCAGGTGGTCACCCGGCGCCTGCTGGCCTCGAACGCACGACGCCCCGGACCTGGATCCGAGGGATCCGTGGTCCGGGGCGAAGTCGTGGACGAATGAGTCCAGCAGCGTCCTGCTAGGCGGACGCCTTGCGCTTCTTGGCGTTGGCCCGGTGCAGGTGCGCGGGGCCGATCTCACCGCCACGGAGCAGCTCGAGCCGCTCCTTGAGGATGTCCTCGAGCTCCTTCTCGGAGCGACGCTCGAGAAGCATGTCCCAGTGGGTGCGGGCGGGCTTCTCGTTCTTGGCCTCGGGCTGGATGCCGGCGACGCTCAGCGCCTCGGCGCCGCAGCGCGGGCACTCCCACACCGCCGGGATCTCGGCCTCGACCGACATCGTGATCTCGAACTCGTGGTTCTGCGGGCACCGGTAACCGACCTGCTGACGAGCGGCGAACTCGATGCCGCGCTCGTCCTCGAAACTCTGGCCCCCAAGGCGCGCCCCACGAAGTGTGCGCTCTGCCATGAGCCACCTCCCAAATCTTTTGAACCCCCGTTGACATGACTGAGACGCTCGGAGGTCTGCGTCGTGACGTGCACGACCCGTACCCCCTGCTTGCGGTCTCAATCCGTTCAACGGTAGTGGGACGACGAAGATTCCGACAATCCAGAGGTATGGCCGCCCTCACACGGCACTCCCGCCTCAGAGGACCTGAGGTGCCTCGTTGCCCGCCTCCGCCACACCGCGACGGGGGTCGACCCGGTAGAGCAGGCCGCCACCGACCACGAAGAACAGGATCAACGCGAAGATCGCGGGCCGGTAGGAGTCGGTCCACTGGTGCACCAGCCCGAAGACCAGCGTGCCCAGCCAGCTCGTGCCCCGCTCGCAGGCCTGGTAGAGCGAGAAGTACTCCGCCTCCCGGCCGCGGGGGATCAGCTGGCTGAAGAACGACCGCGACAGCGCTTGCGTGCCGCCCAGGACCAGACCGATGCCGACCGCGAGCGCGAGGAAGAGCGGGAGGTTCTTCTCGGGGATGAAGTAGCCGACGGTGACCACCACCATCCACATCACCAGCCCGCCCAGGATCACCCGACGGCTGCCCCGGGAGGCGGCCAGCCTCCCGAACAGGAGCGCCCCGAAGAACGCCACGAACTGGACCAGCAGGATGGTGGCGATCAGGACCGAGGTGCTGAAGCCCAACTGCTTGTCGCCGTAGACCGAGGCCGAGGCGATCACCGTCTGGATGCCGTCGTTGTAGAACAGGTAGGCCAGCAGGAAGGTCAGCGTCACCGGGTAGTTGCGCATGTCCCGCAGCGTCGCCGCCAGCTGGCCGAAGCTCTGGCGGACCAGGCCGCCCGGCTCCCGCTCGACCGCGGCCGGCGTCCGGTTGCGGATGCCGCGGTAGGGGATCACCGTGAACGCCGCCCACCACACCGCCGCTGACAGGAGGCTCAGCCGCACCGCCATCGCGGTGCCGATGCCCAGCGAGTCGTGCAAGGTGACGACGGCCAGGTTGACCGCGAGCAGCAGTCCGCCGCCGAGGTAGCCCAGCGCCCAGCCCCGCGACGACACTCGATCGCGCTCGTCAGGCAGCGCGATCTCGCACAGGATCGCGTCGTACACGACGAGCGAGGAGCCCAGGCAGATGTTGGCGGCGAAGAGGAGCACAACGCCCAACTGCCAGTCCGAGCCGGCCACGAAGAACATCAGTCCGGCCGCGACGCTGCCGGCCCAGGCGAAGCCGGCCATGATCGCCTTCTTGCGGGCCGACCGGTCCGCGGCCGCCCCGACCACCGGCAGCAGAAGCGCCGACGCGATCGTGGCGAGCGTGACCACGTAGAAGACCAGCGACCCGGGGGAGACCGCGACGCCGAGGACGTGCAGGTCGGTGGTGCACTTCAGGCCCTTGTCCTCGTCGGTGACGAAGCCGCAGGCGGCCTTCTCGGCGACCGAGGTGAGGTACGGCGCGAACAGCACCGTGGCGATGGTCGTGACGTAGGCGCTGTTGGCCCAGTCGTACCAGTACCACGCCCTCTGCTCCCGGGCGCGCGCCAGCGGGCTCAGGTCGGCGAACCCGGGCGAGGCGGTCACGACCCGGCGCCCCAGTGGCCACGCTCGCTCAGCACGTCCCTGAGTATGTCCGTGCGGTCGGTCATCAGGCCGTCGACACCACGGTCGAGCAGCTCCCGCATCTCCGCCGGGTCGTCGATGGTCCACACGTGGACGTGCTTGCCGGCGGCGTGCGCCCGGCGTACGAACCCGGGAGTGGCGACCGTCCACCGGCCGCGGCGGTGCGGCACCTGAAGCGCCGCCACCCGGCGGCGGGTCAGCAGGTCGGCCAGGCGCCCGCTCGGCAGCGCCCGGAACGCGAGCACCTCGCCGGGGTGTGCGGAGGTGGCCACCCGACCGCGGGTGAGCCTGCGGAACCGGTTGAGGCGCCGCGGCGAGAAGCTGCCGACCAGCACCCGGTCCCACAGCTCGCGCTCCTCGACCAGGGCGGCCAGCGCAGTCACGGCGTCGTCGGACTTGAGGTCGATGTTGAAGCGGCACCCGGGGAAGGCGTCGAGCAGCTCGGTGAGCGTGGGCACCCGCTCGCGGCCACCCACCAGCGCCTCGCCGACCTCGGCGTGCGTCAGCGCCACGATCGCGCCGCTGCGGTCACTGACCCGGTCCAACACCCGGTCGTGGAAGGCCAGCAGCACGCCGTCGCGGGTGACGCGCACGTCGGTCTCGAGGTAGTCGAAGCCCAGGTCCACGGCGAGGCGGAACGCCGCCATCGTGTTCTCCAGCCCCTCGATCTCGGGGTGGTAGGCACCGCCCCGGTGCGCGAAGGCGAGCACCCCGCCGGGTCGGCGCAGCACCTCGTCGAGGTAGGGGAAACCGGTCCGCAACAGGGGCACGGGTGAAGTATTCCGCCTCGCCCCGAGCCGCGGAATCCGGGCACCGGCGCGGGTACCCGTCGGTCACCGGGGGAGAGGGGTAGCGTCGACGGCATGGAGACCCTGACCTGCCCCCGCTGTGGTACCGACATGGTCACGCGAAGGCTGGGCGGCGCCGCCGACGACGGGGAGGTGAGCCAGTGCCCCGACGGTCACGGCATCTTCCTCTCGCGCGCCGACCTCGGCAGCCTGATCGAGGCCGAGACCGACTGGCACCGCAACGCCAGCCAGCACACCGCCCCACTGCCCAGGATCACCGCCGACATGGTCGCCCCGCCGGCCTCTCGCGCCCCCGCACGCGCGTGGGTGGAGACGCTCTTCGGGTGACGCCGATGTGGGTGCGGTTTGTGACCGATCGCTGAGGGTCCGTTGCGGTTGGTGACCGAACCGCATCCATTCCGGTCCCGGTGACATGCAGTTGCTGACCAATCGGCGCTGGACAATCGGGTTTGGTCACCAACCACATGGAATCGGCCCCGAACCGTGCAGTCTCTGACCAATCGGTGGGGGCCACTTGTGGTTGGTGACCAAACCGCATGCTCCTGAGCCTCGGGAGCATGCGGTTCCTGACCAAACGCTGCCAGGCGGTCTTCGGCCTTCCTCAGATGTCGCGGAACGGCTCGATGTTGGCGCCCAGGAGGTTGAGCCGCTCGGCGAGGTCCTCGTAACCGCGGTGGATCACGTACGTCGAGCGGAGCACCGAGGTGCCCTTGGACGCGAGCATCGCCAGCAGGATCACGACGGCCGGGCGGAGCGCCGGCGGGCAGACGATCTCCGCGCCCGTGAACGACGTCGGCCCCTCGATCATCACCCGGTGCGGGTCGAGCAGCTTGACCTGGCCACCGAGCTTGTTGAGGTCGGTGAGGTAGATCGCCCGGTTCTCGTAGACCCAGTCGTGCAGGAGGGTCTGGCCCTCGGCCACCGCGGCGATCACCGCGAAGAACGGCAGGTTGTCGATGTTGAGGCCCGGGAACGGCATCGGGTGGATCTTGTCCAGCGGTGCGTGCAGGGACGACGGCTTGGTGGTGAGGTCGACCAGGCGCGTGCAGCCGTTGTTGGCGACGTACTCCTCGGAGCGGTGGTACTGGAAGCCCATCTCCTCAAGCAGTGCCAGCTCGATCTCGAGGAACTCGATCGGCACCCGCTTGATGGTGATCTCCGACTTGGTCACGATCGCGGCCGCCAGCAGCGACATCGCCTCGATCGGGTCCTCGCTGGGGGCGTAGTCGACGTCGACGTTGATCTCGGCGCGGCCGGTCACGGTCAGCGTGGTCGTGCCGATGCCCTCGACCTCGACGCCGAGCTTCTTCAGGAAGAAGCAGAGGTCCTGGACCATGTAGTTCGACGAGGCGTTGCGGATGACGGTGGTGCCGGGGTGCAGCGCCGCGGCCATCAGGGCGTTCTCGGTCACGGTGTCGCCGCGCTCGGTGAGCACGATCGGCCGGCCGGGCTCGATGGCCCGGTTGACGCTGGCGTGGTAGCTGCCGTCGGTCGCCTTGACCTCGAGGCCGAACGGGCGCAGCGCGGCCATGTGCGGCTCGACGGTGCGGGTGCCGAGGTTGCAGCCGCCGGCGTAGGGCAGCTCGAAGGTGTCGGTGCGGTGCAGCAGCGGGCCCAGGAACATGATCACCGAGCGGGTACGACGGGCCGCGGCCTCGTCGATGTTGCTCAGGTCGAGGTCCTTGGGCGGGATGATCTCGAGGTCGTTGTCGGCGTTGAGCCACTTGGTGTGGACGCCGAGGCTGCCCAGCACCTCGAGCAGCCGGTTGACCTCCTCGATGCGCGCGACCTTGCGCAGCGTGGTGCGGCCACGGTTGAGCAGCGAGGCGCAGAGCAGCGCGACGCCGGCGTTCTTGGAGGTCTTGACGTCGATGCTGCCCGAGAGGGTGGTGGGCCCGGAGACCCGCAGGTGCGTGGGACCGGCGCCCAGGGCGACGATCTCGGAGTCCAGCGCGGCGCCGATCCGCGCGAGCATCTCCAGGGAGAGGTTCTGGTGTCCCTTCTCGATCCGGTTGATGGCGCTCTGGCTTGTCGCCAGGAGCTCGGCCAGCTGGTGTTGGGTCAGCCCGCGGTGCTTGCGCGCGTCACGGATGAGGTTCCCGATCCGACCCTTGTAACCCTCAGTCATGCAAAACAAGGTAACTCATATATGAGATACCGCAACATCGCCATGCCGGGAGATGACGGAAAGCGGTGACACCACCCTGCAGCACCTCACCGCGCGGATGCAAGGATCGGAACCATGCGTGCAACGACCATCCATGCCCCTCGCGACATCCGCGTCTCCGACGTGCCCGACCCCAAGATCACCGCCCCCACCGACGCCGTCATCAAGGTGACCGCAGGCTGCATCTGCGGCTCCGACCTGTGGCCGTACCGGGGCGAGAACGACATCGACGCGGGCTCGACGATCGGTCACGAGTGCGTCGGCGTCATCGAGGAGGTCGGCGCCGAGGTCACGTCCTTCAAGCCCGGTGACTTCGTGATCGTGCCGTTCGACCACTGCGACAACACCTGCGCGCACTGCCGCGCCGGCATGCAGGCGGCCTGCGAGAACCTGGGCTTCACGGCCAGCGGCCAGGCGGAGTACGCCCTGGTCACCCAGGCCGAGGGCAGCCTCGTCAAGACCGACGGAATGCCCGACGCCTCGATGATCCCCTCCCTGCTGACGCTCTCCGACGTCATGGCCACCGGCTGGCACGCCGCGGTCGCCGCCGGGGTCCGTGAGGGCGGGACCGCCGTCGTCGTGGGTGACGGCGCGGTGGGCCTGTGCGGCGTCCTCGCCGCGGCCACCATGGGTGCGGAGAAGGTCATCGCCATGTCGCGGCACGAGCCCCGCCAGGCCATCGCCCGCCAGTTCGGCGCGACGCACGTCGTGGCGGAGCGCGGCGACGAGGGTGCCGAGCTCGTCCGGGAGATCACCGGGGGCGTGGGCGGTGACGCCGTTCTCGAGTGCGTCGGCAACGACGCCGCCATGAAGCAGGCCTTCGCCGTGGCCCGCCCCGGCTCCACGGTCGGCTTCGTCGGCGTCCCGCACGACGTGGAGCTCCCGATCCGCCGCATGTTCCAGAAGAACATCGGCCTGGCCGGCGGGATGGCGCCGGTGCGCCAGTACCTGCCGGAGCTGCTCAAGCTGGTCCAGGACGGCGCGATCAACCCCGGCCTGGTCTTCGACAGGACCCTGCCGCTGGAGCAGGTCGCCGAGGGCTACCGCGCCATGGACGAGCGCGAGGCCATCAAGATCCTCATCCAGCCCTGACGGCTCTCCCGCAGCAGTGACCATGCCCATCCGTGCGATCGTGCTCGACATCGGCTCGGTGCTCGAGATCATCGAGGACTCGACGTTCCCCGAGCCGTTCGAGCGCCGCCGCGGCCTCGCCCCGGGTGCCGTGGACGCCGCCTCGGCGGCGTTCGCGGCCCACCCGGGCAAGGGCGAGATCGGCATGGATGAGGTCCGGGCGACCTGGCAGCGCGAGCTCGGGCTCGACGAGGCCGGGGTCGACGAGCTGGTGGAGGACTTCTGGCGCTGGTACGTCGGCACCCTGGACCAGGAGCTGTTCGACTGGTTCGCCGGGCTGCGCGAGCGCGGGTTCGTGGTCGGGATCCTCAGCAACTCCGCACCCGGGGCCAGGGAGCGTGAGCGCTGCTGGGGCTTCGAGGCGATCACCGATGACATCGTCTACTCCCACGAGGTCGGCCTGGTGAAGCCCGAGCCGGAGATCTACGCGCTCACCGCGCGGCGGCTCGCCGTGCGGCCGGAGGAGATCGTCTTCCTGGACGACCAGCCCGGTCACGTCGACGCCGCCCGCGCCGCGGGCTGGCACGCCGTCGCGCACGTCGAGACGCCGCGCTCCATCGAGGAGATCGAGGCCATCCTCACCGCGCACAGCGGCTGACCCCGCCGGGTTCCCGCCTCGCCTCCCGCGAGGCGGCGGCAGCGAGTAGGTTTCGTCGCGGCGCCGCATCCGGGGCCGCTCATGCGAGGAGGGCGTCATCAGCAGCTCACTGGTCCTGGGACCGCTCGTGCGGTACGTCGACGACACCTCGGCGACGATCTGGGTCGAGACCGCCGCGGCGGGCCTCGTGACCGTCACCGCGGGCGACCGGGTCGCCTCCGCCCGCACCTTCGGGGCGCACGGTCACCACTACGCCCTGGTGGAGGTCACCGGGCTCCGGCCCGGCACGCACACGGCGTACACCGTGGACGTGGGGGAGGAGCGGGTCTGGCCCCCGAGCGAGGGGGAGGGCACGGCGTACCCCGACTCGGTCATCGCCACCCTGCAGCCCGGCAAGCCGCTGCGGCTGGCCTTCGGCTCGTGCCGGGTCAGCGTCAGCCACGACGAGGCCGGCAACAAGGCCTTCGGCATCGACGCGCTGCGCAGCTACGCCCTGCGGATGGCCGGCCTGACCGACCGGGCCGCCGACGAGGACGAGCGCTGGCCCGATCTGGTGCTCTTCCTCGGCGACCAGGTCTACGCCGACGAGACCAGCGAGGCGATGCAGGAGTTCATCGCCTCGAGGCGTTCGCTCGACGAGCCGCCGGGCGAGGAGCTGAAGGACTTCGAGGAGTACGCCCACCTCTACCGGCTCGCCTGGAGCGACCCGGCGAACCGGTGGCTGCTCTCGACGCTGCCGAGCGCGATGATCTTCGACGACCACGACATCCGCGACGACTGGAACACCAGCTGGTCGTGGCGCCGCAAGATGGAGGCCACGTCGTGGTGGCACGACCGCATCGTCGGCGGCCTCGCGTCGTACTGGATCTACCAGCACCTCGGCAACCTCGGGCCGGCTGCCCGCGCCGAGGACGCGCTGTGGCAGCAGATCGTGTCGTACGACGGTGACGGCGAGATCGACGTGAGCGCGGCCCTCGACGAGCTGGCCGACCGGGCCGACCAGGAGCCCGAGAGCTACCGCTGGAGCTTCGCCCGCGACTTCGACACCCAGGCCCGCCTGATCGTCGTCGACTCCCGCGCGGCACGGGTGCTCAAGCCGGACGCCCGCTCCATCCTCGACGACGACGAGATGGCGTGGTTCGACGACCAGATGCGCGGCGGCTTCGACCACGTGCTGGTCGGCACCTCGCTGCCGTTCCTGATGGCGCCCGGCCTGCACCACGCCGAGGCGTTCAGCGAGGGAATCGCCCAGGGTGCGTGGGGGAAGACTGCCGCGAGGGTCGGCGAGGTCGCCCGGCAGGCCGCGGACCTCGAGCACTGGGCGGCGTTCGAGAAGGGCTTCCGCCAGGTCGCGCTGATGACGCTCGACGTCGCCGCCGGCAACCGGGGCCGCGCCCCGGCCACGATCACCTACCTCTCCGGCGACGTGCACCACAGCTACGTCGCCGAGGCCGCGCCGGCGCGCGAGGAGGGCCGCCAGGTCGCCAGCCGGATCCTCCAGGCGGTCTGCTCACCGATCCGCAACCCGTTGCCGAAGTTCATGCACGCCGTCACGGCCGCCGCCGCACGGCGTTCGCTGGGCGTCGTCGGGCGTGGGCTCTCCCGGAGCGCGCGGGTGCCGCGGCCCCCGCTGTCGTGGGAGGTCACCGACGGGCCGTGGTACGACAACAACCTGGCCGTCCTCGAGCTGCGCCCGGCGGGCATCCGGTTCTGGTGGACGGCCGGCGAGGTCGTCGACGGGCAGCAGGAGCGCCCGATGCTGCGGCGGGTCGCCACGGTCGACGTCGGCGCCTGAGCGACCGGGGGAGCGGCGGCGGTGGCGGAGCGAGGCACGACCTCCGCCCGGCTGATGGTGCTGGGGGCCCTCGGCGTCGTCTTCGGTGACATCGGGACCAGCCCGCTCTACGCGATGCGCACGGTGCTGGGGGAGTCCAGCCACCTGACGCCCGCCGTGGTCTACGGCATGACCTCGACAGTGATCTGGTCGATGGTGCTGGTCGTCTCGGTGTTGTACGTCGGGCTGCTCCTGCGCACCGACAACGAGGGCGAGGGTGGACTGCTGGCGCTGGTCGCACTGCTGCGGCGGACCGTCGCTGGCCATCGGGCGGCCGCGGTCAGCGTGCTCGGGATGGTCGGCGCAGCCATGTTCCTCGGCGACAGCGTGATCACTCCGGCGATCTCCGTGCTGTCGGCCGCCGAGGGGCTGGAGGTGGCCAACCCCTCCCTGAAGGCCGCGGTGGTCCCGATCGCGTTCGTCCTGCTGGCCGGGGTCTTCGTCGTGCAGCGGTACGGCAGTGGCCGCATCGGCCGGTTCTACGGGCCACTCATGCTGGTGTGGTTCGTGGTGATCGCGGCCGCGGGGGTCGGCTCCATCGCCTCGGGACCGGCCGCCCTGCAGACGCTCTCGCCGCACTGGGCGGTGCACTTCTTCGTCACCGAGCCGCGCACCGCGTTCCTGTCGCTCGGGTCCGTCGTCCTGGCGGTGACCGGCGCCGAGGCGCTGTACGCAGACCTGGGCCACTTCGGGCGCCCGGCCATCACGCGGGCATGGTTGTTCGTGGTCTTCCCGGCACTCGTGCTGGCCTACGTCGGCGAGGCCTCCGAGGTCGTCCGCGACCCCACGGCGGCGGCCAACCCGTTCTACGCCGTCATGCCGGGGTGGGCGACGATCCCGGTGCTGGTGATATCGACGCTCGCCACGGTCATCGCCTCGCAGGCGGTGATCGCGGGCACCTTCACGGTGCTGCACCAGGCTTCCGGGCTGGGCCTGTTCCCGCCGCTGCGGACCGAGCACACGTCTCGCGAGCACAGCGGCCAGATCTACCTGCCGGCCGCGAACTGGACGCTCGCGTTCGCGGTCCTGGGGGTGGTGGCAGGCTTCCGGGGCTCGGACGCGCTGTCCTCGGCGTACGGCGTCGCCGTGACGGCCACGATCACCGTGACCGCGTCGCTCTACCTGTGGCTGTCCCGGTTGCGCGGGCCCTACGGCGCGCTGCGCGCGGTCGTGACCGCCGGCGTACTGGTGGTCGTGCTGGCCTTCCTGGCTGCCTGCCTGCCGAAGATCCTCACCGGCGGCTGGCTTCCGCTCGGCATCGGTGTCGTCATGTTCCTGCTCATGTCGTCCTGGTGGAGCGGAAGGCGGCGCCTCGCGGCCGCGCGCCACGAGGCGGAGCCGCCGCTCGCCGAGGTGCTGGCGCCGGTGCGCGAGGGCGCCGCGGTGCCGGTCCGCGTGGACGGAACCGCCGTCTTCCTCACGCACGACACCTCCGTGGCCCCCCTGGCGCTGCGCACGATGGTCGAGCAGAACCACGTGCTCCACCGCACGGCCGTCCTGCTGGCCTGGGACCTGGCGGACACCCCGGCGAGCCCCGCGGACACCTCCGTGGAGCTGGACCCGCTCGACGACCGGTACGACGGCGTCGTCGCCGTCAGGGCGACGTTCGGCTACCGCGAACGCCCCGACCTGCGCCGCGTCCTGGCGGGCGCCCGCCAGCGCGACCCGGAACGGCTCGTCGACCTGGATCCGGACACGGTGGTCTTCTTCGTCTCGGTGCCCATCCCGATGCTCAGCCGCCGCGGTGGCATGGCCCGGTGGCGTCAGCGGGTCTTCCTGCTCGTCGACCGGCTGGCCACCGATCCGGTCGAGCAGCTGAGGCTGCCGCGGGACCGGACCGTGGTCCTGGGCCGCGAGCTCACCCTGTGACCCGGCCGGTCAGGCGCGGACCAGTGCCGCGAGGCCCGGCATGGTGACCGGTGCGCAGTCGCAGGTGTCTCCGCACGCGAGGTAGGTGTGGAGGGCGTGCCCGCACTGCGGGCACGGCATGTCGTGGGAGAGGTGCACGGACGTGGCGTCGTGGCTCTCGACGGTGTCCCACATGGCTCTACCTCCCTTCTCTGCTTGTCGTGAGCCCCCCGGCTCGATTGCTGCAACCGTAGGGACGGCCGAGGACCGCCGAGGTGGAACACGCCGCAGATGCCACACGTGGGGGAGTGAAGATGACACGACCGGACCACCTCCCTGACCCGGATGACCCAGCCCGGACGGGTGATGAACCTGCCCCTGTCGTCCAGGCTCGCGCCGCGGCCGGGCTCAGTCCTCGGACGCGCCCGTCGGGCGGTAGAGCCGCTGCACCGCGGAGGCGATGTCGTCACCGCTGCGGTCGACGGGCTCCATGTACAGCCGGGCCTCGGCGATGAGGCGGTCCCGCACCACGGCGATGATGACGCCGCGCATGCCGAACGCGGAGCCGTCGGTGTGCCGGCCCCGCCAGTCGACCTCGCCCCACTCGGTCTCCCCGTCCACCGACAGCGCCACCAGCTCGGCGTGGAAGTCGGGGACGCCGTCGAAGACGGCGGACCAGTTCTCCAGCACCTGCGCACGCCCGGTGAACTCGCGGCCCGGGTGGACGGGCTGGACGCTGGCGTAGTCCTCGGCGAACCACGACGCCATGCGCTCGGCGTCATGCGCGTTCTGCGCCTCGGTGAGGTGCTCCAGCACGCTCCTCATGAGACGAACCTAGTCCGATCGAGGGTGCTGGGAAACCCCGGCCCGACGTGGCACGATCGCACACGTGAGCAGCACCCCCGCCGAGGCGCAGCGCCGGCGTGACCTGGCGCTGCTGCGCCGCGTCAAGGACCGGATGGACCGCGAGTACGCCCAGCCGCTGGACGTCGAGGCCCTCGCCCGGGGCGTGCACATGTCGGCCGGGCACCTGAGCCGCCAGTTCCGGATCGCGTACGGCGAGTCGCCGTACTCCTACCTGATGACGCGACGCATCGAGCGGGCGATGGCACTGCTGCGCCGCGGCGACCTCAGCGTCACCGAGGTCTGCTTCGCGGTCGGCTGCTCGTCGCTGGGCACCTTCAGCACGCGGTTCACCGAGCTGGTGGGCGTGCCACCCAGCACCTACAGGGAGCAGGCCACCCAGGCGGCGGGGGAGATGCCGTCGTGCGTCACCAAGCAGGTCACCCGACCGGTCAGGAATCGAGAAGCGCAGGCACCGTCGCCGCAACTAGCGTGAGCGCCATGGACATCAGCATCCACTCCGCCTTCCTTCCGCACGAGGATCCCGAGGCCTCGCTGGCCTTCTACCGGGACGTCCTCGGCTTCGAGCTCCGCAACGACGTCGGCTACAACGGGATGCGGTGGCTCACCGTGGGCCACCCGGACCAGCCCGGCACGTCGCTGGTCCTGCACCCGCCGGCCGCCGACCCCGGGATCACCGACGACGAGCGACGCACCATCGCAGACATGATGGCCAAGGGCACCTACGCGATCCTCGTGCTCGCCACGCCCGACCTCGATGCCACCTTCGAGAAGCTGGCGGCCAGCGAGGTCGAGATCGTGCAGGAGCCGACCAACCAGCCCTACGGCATCCGCGACTGCGCTGTCCGCGACCCCGCGGGCAACATGGTCCGCATCAACGAGGTGCACTGAGATGGCCTCCCTCGCATCCGTCACCCTCGAGGTGCCGGACACCACGGCCGCTTCGTCCTTCTACGCCGCCGCCTTCGGGCTGGACGACCGGCTCCGCGTCCGCCACTCGGAGGCGCCGACCACCGGCTACCGCGGATTCACGCTGTCACTCGTGGTGGCCCAGCCGAGCAACGTCGACAGCCTGGTCCGCAGCGCCCTGGACGCCGGCGCCACCTCGCTCAAGCCGGCCCGGAAGAGCTTCTGGGGCTACGGCGGTGTCGTGCAGGCCCCGGACGGGGCGATCTGGAAGGTCGCGTCGTCCTCGAAGAAGGACACCGGACCGGCCACGCGCGAGGTCGACGACTTCGTGCTGCTGCTGGGCGTCGCCGACGTCAAGGCGAGCAAGCAGTTCTACGTCGACCACGGGCTGGCCGTCGCCAAGAGCTTCGGCAGCAAGTACGTCGAGTTCGACACCCAGGCGTCAGGGGTCAAGCTGGCGCTCTACGGGCGCCGGGCCGCAGCCAAGGACGCCGGCGTCTCCCCGGACGGCTCGGGATCCCACCGGATCGTGATCGGCAGCGATGCCGGGCCCTTCACCGACCTCGACGGGTTCGCGTGGGAGACGGCGGCGGCCCACGAGGGGAGAGCACCCAGCGCATGACCACGGGGAAGAGCAGCGAGTCGCACGCCGCCGACGGCCACGACCTGATCCGCGTCCAGGGCGCCCGCGAGAACAACCTCAAGGACATCAGCCTCGAGATCCCCAAGCGCCGGCTCACGGCGTTCACCGGGGTCTCCGGGTCGGGCAAGAGCTCGCTGGTGTTCGCGACCATCGCCGCCGAGTCGCAGCGGATGATCAACGAGACCTACAGCGCCTTCGTCCAGGGCTTCATGCCGAGCCTGGCGCGCCCGGAGGTCGACTACCTCGACGGGCTCACCACGGCGATCATCGTCGACCAGGAGCGGATGGGCGCCAACCCGCGGTCCACGGTCGGCACCGTGACCGACGCCAACGCGATGCTGCGGATTCTCTTCAGCCGGATCGGCACGCCGCACATCGGGCCGCCGACCGCATTCGCGTTCAACGTCCCGACCCGCGTGGCCAGCGGGATGATGAAGACCGACAAGGGACAGGGATCGACGTCCGTGGTCCGCAACGCGGTCTACCAGGGCGGCATGTGCCCGAAGTGCGAGGGCATGGGGTCGCTCAACGACTTCGACCTGACGGCGATCTACGACGAGTCGAAGTCGCTGGCCGAGGGTGCGCTGCTGGTGCCCGGCTACAGCATGGACGGCTGGTACGGCCGGATCTTCAGCGGCGCCGGCCTCGACATGGACAAGCCGATCGCGAAGTACTCGGCCAGGGATCTCAAGAAGCTCCTGTACGGCGAGCCGGAGAAGATCAAGGTCGAGGGCGTGAACCTCACCTACGAGGGGGTGCTGACCAAGATCCAGAAGTCGATGCTCTCCAAGGACGTCGAGTCCCTGCAGCCCCACGTGCGCCGGTTCGTCGAGCGCGCGGTCACGTTCACGACCTGCCCCGACTGCGAGGGGACCAGGCTGGGCAAGGAGGCCCGGTCGTCGAAGATCCTGGGCCGGAGCATCGCGGACGTGTGCTCCATGCAGATCAGCGACCTGGGGGAGTGGCTGCGGGAGCTGGACGAGCCGTCGGTCGCGCCGCTGCTCGCGGGACTCCGGCACCTCATCGACGCGTTCGACGAGATCGGCCTGGGCTACCTGTCCCTGGACCGGCCGTCCGGCACGTTGTCCGGGGGAGAGGCGCAGCGCACGAAGATGATCCGTCACCTCGGATCCTCCCTCACCGACGTCACCTACGTGTTCGACGAGCCCACGATCGGCCTGCACCCCCACGACATCGCGCGGATGAACCGGCTGCTGCTCCAGCTGCGCGACAAGGGCAACACGGTCCTCGTGGTCGAGCACAAGCCCGAGACGATCGCGATCGCCGACCATGTGGTCGACCTCGGGCCGGGCGCCGGTACCGCGGGCGGGACGATCTGCTTCGAGGGCACCGTGGAGGGCCTGCGCACCAGCGACACGACCACCGGGCACCACCTCGACGACCGGGCCTCGCTCAAGGCGTCCGTGCGCGAGGCGACCGGACGGCTCGAGGTCAGGGGAGCAGACACCCACAACCTCCGGGACGTCGACGTCGACATCCCGCTGGGCGTGCTGTGCGTGATCACCGGAGTGGCCGGCTCCGGCAAGAGCTCGTTGATCCACGGCTCGGTCGCCCCGCAGGACGGCGTCGTCGTGGTCGACCAGGGCGCGATCAAGGGTTCTCGCCGCAGCAACCCCGCGACGTACACCGGACTGCTGGAGCCGATCCGCAAGGCGTTCGCCAAGGCCAACGGGGTCAAGCCCGCGCTGTTCAGCTCCAACTCCGAGGGCGCCTGCCCGGCCTGCAACGGCGCCGGGGTCATCTTCACCGAGCTCGGCGTGATGGCGACCGTGGAGTCGATGTGCGAGGAGTGTGAGGGGAGGCGCTTCCAGGCCTCCGTCCTCGAGTACACCCTGGGTGGCCGCAACATCGCCGAGGTGCTGGCGATGCCGGTGGCCGAGGCGCTGGACTTCTTCGGCGACGGCGACGCGAGGACTCCCGCGGCCCACAAGGTCCTGGAGCGGCTCGCCGACGTCGGGCTCGCCTACCTCACCCTCGGCCAGCCGCTGACCACCCTGTCCGGCGGGGAGCGTCAGCGGCTCAAGCTCGCCGTGCAGATGGCCGAGAAGGGCGACGTCTACGTGCTCGACGAGCCCACGACCGGCCTGCACCTCGCCGACGTCGAGAACCTGCTCGGCCTGCTGGACCGGCTCGTGGACGCCGGCAGGTCGGTGATCGTGATCGAGCACCACCAGGCCGTGATGGCGCACGCCGACTGGGTGATCGACCTCGGTCCGGGCGCGGGCCACGACGGCGGCACGGTCGTCTTCGAGGGCACGCCCACCGACCTCGTCGCCGCCCGCGCGACCCTCACCGGCGAGCACCTCGCGGCGTACGTGGGCGCCTGACCGAGAGGACCGCGAGCAGCGGGGTCTCAGTCGTCCCCAGCCGGGTCACCCTGCGTGGGCGCCGCGACCCCGCTTCTGTCGGTCTCCCGGTCGGTCTCACTGTCGACCTCGGCCTCGGACGCCGCGAGCAGGCCGTAGACGGGGGAGCGGGCGGCAGCCGCGCGCACGCCGGCTGCGGTGGACGCCAGGTAGCCCTGCGAGGTGGCCAGCGACCGGTGCCCCAGGAAGTCCATCAGCTCCACCGCGGTGGCGCCCCGCTCGACCAGCCGGGTCGCGGCCGTGTGCCGCAGGGCGTGCACGAGCGCGCCACGGGCGCGGGCGGCGTTGACCCCGGCGTCGCGGTAGACGAGCTCGACGAGGTACTGGAGCGCGCCGGTGCGCATCCGCTGCCCGGTCCGGTCGACGAACAACGGATCGTTGGGGCGCCACCAGGCCCAGGCGTCGTCGTCGCTGGTGACGCCGCGCTGGCGGGCGGTGCCGGGGAACCGGGCGCGGCGGCTGTCGAGGTAGTCGGCCAGGAAGTCCAGCAGCACCGGCTCGATCGGGATCGTGCGCTCGGCGTCGCCCTTGCCGAGCACCTTGATCCGCTGGTTGCCGTGGGTGCGCGTGACGTCGCCGATGTCGACGGCCAGCAGCTCGGCCGACCGCACTCCGGTCACCATCGCGGTCAGCACGACGGCGGCGTCGAGCTCGGGCCACGGCTGCCGGCGTCGTACCGCGGCGTCGGTGAGCGTCCGCACGATCCGGGCGGCGTCGTCCTCGGCGAACGGCTTGGGAAGGCGTTGCGGTGACCTGGGCTTGCCGACACCCGGCATCGGGGAACCGTCGAGGTGCTCCTCGGAGACGAGGTACTCGAAGAAGCCGCTCCAGGTCGAGTGAGCCCGCCGCACGCTGGCCGCGGCGCGGCCCTGCGACCAGACGCCGAAGGCGTGACGCAGCACTGACAGGGTCAGGTCACCGATGCGCAGCTCGTCGGCTGGGCGACCCAGGTGTGCCGCGGCGCCGGCGATGATCGCTGCCAGGTCACGGGAGTACGCCGCCCGGGTGTGCGGGGAGTCCTTGCGCGGCGCCCGCGCCAGGAACCAGCCGTCGACGGCCTCGCTGACCAACAAGTTGCCCTTCACGGTGCCGGACCATATAGACGACCACCCCCACCGGGTGTTCTCACGGGAAGCCGACCCGGCAACGGAATCACACTGGTGTCATTTGCCGCATAATCGTCGGTATCCAGCAGTTATCCGGGGACGGCAGGAGAGCGCCTAGGTCGGTCACCGCAGCTCATGGGTCCTGGTAGTCGCTGTGTGCGTCGATCTGGGCGTGTCGGGCTGACGGGGCAGGCCCAGGGTGACTCAGGGTGACTCAGGGTGACTCGGCGGCCACCAGGACGCCAGCTGGCTCAGAGAGACACACATCGGGTCACTGACATCAGCGTCGCGCGGTGGACCGAGCGCCGGTCGTCGGCAGGTCACCGGATCTTCAGGCAGGTGACCGGACGACAGCACGACGACGAGAGGCGGATCATTCAGGCGGCCCGCGCCTTCCGGTGCCCCTTCCCTGACTCGTTCCACATCGCCGATAACTGACATTATGTCAACTATTGTTGATCCAGACGTGGGTGGAGCCCTCCTCCGCTCCTCACACGGCTGTCATTCGCCGAACTCCTCTAGCACCGCCGCGACGGTGCGCTGCGCGTGGTCACGGATCGTCGGCGAGGTGTCCCAGTAGTACGGCAGCGCGCCCAGCGACGTCGACAGCGCCCAGCCGCGGCCGCGTCGCCACTCGTCGTCGTCACAGCCGAGCTCGCGCCGGTATGCCGCCCGTGACGCGCCGTCGAACAGCGTCCAGGCCGGCGCAACGTCCGGCGCCGGGTCCCCGAGGCCCAGGCCACCGAAGTCGATGACCGCCGAGAGCCGCCCGTCGACACACAGCAGGTTGCCCGCCAGCAGGTCTCCGTGCAGCCACGCGCCCGGCGCGTCGTACGGCCGCGCGTCCAGGGCGTCCTCCCAGACCCGTGTCACGCTCCGGGCGTCCACGCGGTCGCCCAGCTCGGCAATCGCACCCCGGGTGTACCCGTCGCGCGCCGCCAACGGCGTACCCCGGGACTCACCGGTCTTGACCGGTCCGCCGCCGGGAGCGACCGAGCGCAGGACGCGAACGAAGACCGCGAGGTCGACAGCGGCCGACTCGAGGTCGATGTTGTCACCGGTGGGGTTCTCCCCCGGCAGCCACGGCACGACCGACCACGGGTACGGATAACCGGAGCCCGGCTCCCCTACGGCCAGCGGCGCCGGCACCGGGAGCGGCAGGTGCGGCGCGAGGTACGGCAGCCAGCGCTGGTCGTTCACTGCCTGGTCCAGCGCCCAGTCGATCCGCGGCATCCGCGCCACCAGCTCGTCGCCGAGCCGGAACAGCGCATGATCGGTGCCACCGATCGGCACCGGCGTCACCGGCAGGCCCTTCCACTGCGGGAACTGCGACGCCACCAGCGCCTCGACCTGCGCGACGGTCGCCACCACCTCATCGGCGTGCATGCTCATCGCGGCGACCCTAGGGGCCACTCCCCCGGGCCGCACCCCGATTTCAGGGGCGGGTTCCGAGCCGAGGCGTCACCCCGCGCCGCCGGACGGACCGACGGATCGCCCGCGGATTGGTCACCAACGACAGATCCCAGGGGCCCCGGCGTGTGGTTGGTGACCAATCGGTGCCAGCGGTCCGCGCCCTCAACCGAGCAGCCAGCCACCCCCGGCGACGAGCGCCGCGCCGGTGGTGACGAGGAAGACGCCGACCCAGGCCAGCCCCGGCAGCGGCGTCAGCCGCGCCAGCAGGTCGGCGTCGGAGTCGCGGGCGCGGCCGCGGCGGCGCTGGTGCTGGAGCTCCAGGACAGCCCTCGGGGCGGCCAGCAGCAGGAACCAGGTGCCGGCATAGGCGGCGGCCGACTGCACCGGCTCGCTCCCCCACCACGACACCGCGAGCACGCCGAGCCCGAAGACCAGGACGGCGTACAGGCCGTAGAAGTTGCGGATCTGCACCAGCAGCAGCGCCAGCAGCAGGACCGCCAGCCACAGCACCGCGAGGGCGTGCCGCTCGCGGAGCAGGTACGCCGCGCCGAGGCCGAGCAGCCCGGGGCCGATGTAGCCAGCCAGCGCGGTGGCGACCATGCCGGGCCCCCGGCTCCTCCCCCGCGACAGGGTGAGTCCCGACGTGTCCGAGTGCAGGCGGATCCCGGCCAGCCGACGGCCGCTGACCAGCGCCGCCACCCCGTGCGAGCCCTCGTGCGCGATCGTCACCACGTGACGGGTCACCCGCCAGCCGGTCGGCAGGGCCACGAGCACGAGGGCCAGGGCGCCGGTGGCCACGACCACGGACACGTCCGGTGCGGGCTGCGTGCCCGTCACCTCCGCACCGATGCGGGCGAGGACGTCGACGGGCTGCACGCACCCAGCCTGCCGGATGCTCCCTGCGCGCCGAGCAGGGCCCGGATCGGCCAGCGCGTGGCGGCCGCGGCGGCACCGACACGTGACTCACCCCAGGAAGAGGACGCAGGTCGTTGGTGGACGTCGCTAGCCTGCGGCCATGCAGCGCTTCCCGTTCCGCTTCGACCCGATCTACCGACTGCCGGGACTGTGCTTCGGCATCGTCCCCGCCACGGCGTGGGTCGAGGTCGGCGACGGAGAGCTGCGGGCCCGCCTGGGGCCGTGGTCGCTGCGCACCCCGCTCGACAACATCGCGTCCGCGACCGAGAGCGGCGGGTTCGCGTTCCTGAAGACCGCCGGCCCCGCGCACCTGTCCTTCGCAGACCGGGGCGTGACCTTCGCGACGAACGGCGACCGTGCGGTCTGCGTGGAGTTCCACCAGCCGGTGCGTGCCCTCGATCCCACCGGGATCCTCCGGCACCCGGGGGCCACCTTCACCGTTGCCGACCCGCCCGCCCTGCTCGCCGCCCTGGAGACCCGATGACCGACCAGCCGATCCCCGAGCACCTCCGTCCGCGTGGCGTCTCCGACGACACCGTCGAGGCCCTCGGCAAGCTCTCCGAGGCCCTGGAGACGGTCGAGCACGCGCGGGGACTGCTCTACGGCTTCCACCGCCTCACCGGCAGGGCCCACATCACGCTCGGCGAGGCCGTCGACCAGCTGCGTGCCGCCGGCCACGGCGGGCTCGCCGATCACATCGACCGAGAGCTGCTGGGCCGCAACGTGATCCACGGTCGCTGGACCTTCCAGGTGGTCGAGGAGTACGACGACACCTACTACTCGACCTTCAAGGCGCTCGAGAAGCAGGCCCGCGACGAGCTGGTCGGAGGCCGCCGGCACCTCTTCGAGGCAGAGATGAAGGAGCAGCAGCGCTGCCACGACCACCCCGACCACAGGGCCACGCCCGACGACTCGGGATCCCAGGCTCACGGAAACGGGGCCTGACGGGGGTACCCGGCGCTTAGGGTGAGCCTCCTCGGGAACGCGGCAGGGGGCCGCGCCCACGCAGATCGGGAGGGGGCTCGATGGCGAGGTCTCCTGATGTCCTCGAGGACCCCACCCCGCTGGACTCCCCGCGGGTTGACGTTCGGGTCCGGGTCGCGTGGCTGCTGCGCATGAGCCGGGCCGCCGGCATCGACGGCGAGGCGTTGTCGGTCACCGAGATGGCGCACCGGCTCAAGGACCGGGGCATCTCCGCCTCCGCACCGTCGGTGTCGGGCTGGGAGACCGGACGGGTCGCCCCGGGCACGGCGGTGCTGGCCTACGAGGCGGTGCTGGGCCGCGAGCCGGGCATGCTGCGCAGCGCCGTCGACGTGGTCCGCCGCAACCACGGCCACGACCGTCCCGGGGCCGTCGTCCCGCCCCCCAGGCTGGTGGACCTCGACCGTGCGACCGATCGCGTGCTGGGCAGCCGTCGAACCACCGGGCTGGACTGGCTGCACTTCTGCGAGGCGGCCCTGGCGGTCCGCCCGGGCCTGCCCCGCAAGCTGCTGCGCCCGGCCGTCGACCAGCTGCTGAGCGAGGTCAGCCGCTCGGTGTTCACGGCCTACGTGACCCGCTACGAGGCACTCTCCCTGCTCCGCTGCGGCCAGTACGGCGGGCTCGTGCTGCAGGCCGTCCGCGACTACGTCGACGAGCCCGGCGCCCAGGTGGTCGCCGAGGCCCTGGGCGTGGTCGCCGAGCGCGCCGACCGACCCTGTCTGCGGCTGCTGGTGCCCCACCTCGCCAGCGAGGACCCGGTGATGTTGCGCGGCGCGGTCGTCGGCTTCCAGAACCTCGCGTCCGTGGGTGGCCTGACGCCCGCCGACTGGGACCAGGTCGTGGCTCCCTTCGTCGCGGCGTTCAACGCCCACGCCGACGACGAGAGACAGTGGCTGCTGCTCTCGAACCTGTGGCACGCCCTGCCGCCCTCCGTGCGCACGGCCACCCGGCCCGACCTCGTCCGCCCCGTCAATCCGGCACCCCCGACCTGGGATCCCGCCCGGCTGGAACGCCACACCACCTTCTGCGACCGCGTCACCGCGCGGGTCTGCGACGAGGTCGGGATCCCCCACCAGCCGCTGCTCGCCCGGCTGCTGTTCGAGGCGGCGTTCGATCCCCGGGGCGACCGCAGCTGGACCGCCACGCTGCTGATGATGGCCTCCCCGCTCCGCGGCCCCATCGCCGCGGCCATGTCCGACGCGGCCGACCACCACGAGGACCCCGTCGTCCGGGCGGCGGCGCGGGACCTGCTGACCGGCCTGGGCCACGAGGCCTCCACCAAGCACGCGCTCGCCTGGCTGGACGGGGGCGAGCCCGATCTGGTCGCAGCCGCCCTGGTGGAGCTGGCGCACAACCGCAGCCGCGTCCCCGATGACCGGCTCTCCGCGTTCCTCGAGGAGCCGGACCCGGTCGGCCGCCGGGCGCTCTACTACGCCGGCATGATGGGACGGCCCGCGCTGCGCCGGATCGCCGAGGACCCGGCGCACCGGCTGCACGAGGGCGCCCGGTGGTGGCGGCGCCACGGGTCGGTCATCACCTCCTGACGCTGCCGGGCGAAGGCTCCGGCTCCCGGTCGGTCGCGCGGCCGCTACGTTGGCGTCATGGCCATCCCGACGTACACGCTCAACGACGGCAGCACGCTCCCGGCGATCGGCTTCGGCACCTATCCCCTCAGGGGCGACGACGGCATCACGGCCGTCGTCAGCGCGCTGGAGGTCGGCTACCGGCTGCTCGACACCGCGGTGAACTACGAGAACGAGCGCGCGGTGGGCGAGGCGATCCGACGCTCCGGCCTGCCGCGCGACCAGATCCAGGTCGCCAGCAAGATCCCCGGTCGCCACCACGCCTACGACGACGCGGTGGCCAGCGTCCGTGGCTCGCTGGAGCGGCTCGGACTCGACCACCTCGACCTCCAGCTCATCCACTGGCCCAACCCGAGCGTCGGCAGGTACGCCGAGGCCTGGCGCGCGCTGGTCGACCTCCAGAAGGAGGGACTGGTCCGCTCGATCGGGGTCTCCAACTTCACCGAGGCCCACCTGACCCGGATCATCGACGAGACCGGGGTGACGCCCGCGGTCAACCAGATCGAGCTGCACCCCTACTTCCCCCAGGCCCCGATGCGGGCCGTGAACGAGCGCCTCGGCATCCGCACCGAGTCGTGGAGCCCCCTCGGCAAGCGACAGGCGCCGTTCACCGAGCCGCCCGTCGCCGCCGCCGCCGAGAAGTACGCGGTCACTCCCGGCCAGGTCATCCTGCGCTGGCAGGTGCAGCTCGGATCGATCCCGATCCCGAAGTCGGCCACGCCCACGCGACAGCGGGAGAACCTCGACGTCTTCGGGTTCTCCCTCACCGACGACGAGGTCGCCGCGATCACCGGTCTCGGACGCCCGGACGGGCGGCTCTTCGGGGGTGACCCCGACCACCACGAGGAGCAGTGATGCCCGCGACGCCGTACCTGCGCATCGACCTGGCCCGGCTGCGCCGCAACATCGCCGTGGCGGCGGAGCTCGCCCGGGGAGGCGACGTCGCGCTGCGCCCCCACGTCAAGACGCACAAGAGCGTCGAGATCGCGCGGCTCCAGCTGGCCGCGGGCGCCGTCGGCATCTCCGTGGCCACCGTCGGGGAGGCCGAGACGTTCGCCCGGCACGGCATCGACGACATCTTCGTCGCCTACCCGCTCTGGCTCGACGACGTCTCCGCCGGGCGGCTGACCGACCTGACTGGCGACGCTCGACTGGCGATCGGCGTGGACTCGGTCGAGGGTGCCGCCAACGCGGGCCGGCTGCTCGGCGGTTCGACCGTGGAGGTGCTGGTCGAGGTCGACTGCGGTCACCATCGCAGCGGGGTCCGACCGGAGGACGCCGGGGCCGTCGCTGCTGCCGCGGCCCGCACGGGGCTCCGGGTCCGCGGCCTCTTCACCTTCCCGGGTCACAGCTACGCCCCCGAGGCACTGGCCACGGCCGCCGCTGACGAGTCGAGGGCACTCCAGGAGGCGGCCGGGTCGCTGCGCGCGGCGGGCGTCGAACCGCGGGTGGTCAGCGGCGGGTCGACGCCGAGCCTGGCCCACTCCGACCTGTCGACGCTGACCGAGCTGCGACCCGGGGTCTACGTCTTCGGGGACGCGCAGCAGTGGGAGCTCGGCTCCATGACGCCGGACAGCATCGCGCTGACGTGCTGCTCGACGGTCGTCAGCCACGCCGGTGGCCGGGTGGTCCTGGATGCCGGCAGCAAGATCCTGGGCGCCGACCGGGCGCCGTACGCCTCGGGGTTCGGACGGCTGCCCGAGCACCCCGACGCGCGGGTCGTGCTGCTCTCGGAGCACCACGCCGTCGTCGACCTCGCCGGCGCGCCGCTCCCGCCGCTGGGCACCCGGCTCGACGTCGTGCCCAACCACGTGTGCAACGCGGTCAACCTGGTCGGGACGGTGTACGCCGAGGAGTCCGGCGAGCTGCGTCCGTGGCCTGTCGCCGCCCGCGGCCTGAACGCCTGACCCCTCCCCCTACCATCGTGGCCATGCTGAAGCGACCCCTCTCCGTCCTGGCCGCGGCCGCAGCAGTCCTGGCGCTCGCCGGCTGCTCGAGCGACGACTCCTCGAGCACCGTCGCGGACACCGCCCCCACCCGCAGCGCGACCGGGCCGGCCTGCTCCTACTCCTCCGACGGCCGGCCGCCCGCCAAGAAGGTCTCGCTGCCGCCGGACCACGCCACGGTGACCGGCGACGAGGCGGTCACGCTGAAGACCAACGCCGGCGACATCAAGGCAACCCTCGACGCATCTTCCACCCCGTGCACGGTCAACTCCTTCGTGTCCCTGGCCGACCAGGGCTACTTCGACTCCACGCCCTGCCACCGGCTGACCCCCAGGGGATCTACGTCCTCCAGTGCGGGGACCCCTCGGGCACGGGCGCCGGCGGGCCCGGCTACCAGTTCGACGACGAGCTCTCCGGCAAGGAGACCTACGGCCCCGGCACCCTGGCCATGGCCAACGCCGGCGCGAACACCAACGGCTCGCAGTTCTTCATCGTCTACGGCAACAGCCCGCTGCCGCCTAGCTACACCGTCTTCGGCAAGGTCGACGCCGCCGGGTTGAAGGTCGTCCAGGCGATCGCCGACAAGGGCACGGCCGACGGCGGCCCCGACGGCGCCCCCAAGGACAAGGTGGAGATCGAGTCCGTCACCGCCCAGTGACGCCCTGACCGCTCACGGCAGGAGACGGACTGCTCCCGGCGACGTCAGCGCCGGGCCTCGAGGATGCGCTTGAGCGCGGCGAGGTCCTTGGTCATGGCCCGGCGCATGGCGGTCTCGATGACCGGCGCCGCGAGACGCGAGAACCCCGACGGCTCCCCGTCGTTGCGCAGCTCCATCCGGGTCCCGGCCGGGACCTCGGTCCACGCGTAGGTCGTGCGCATGGGGAACGGCCCCTGGGCGGTCTGCATCACGAGCCGTGCCCCTGGCTCGAGGGCGGTGACCTCGTAGGTGTAGGCGATGCGCCGACCGAGGAAGGTCGCGACGAAGTCGAGGAGCGACCCCACGCGGACCGGGGCCGCGGTCCGCCAGTCCACCTGGCGGATGTTGGCGTACCACTCCGGGCGTTGCCCGGATCACCGGCGTACGCCGCGACCTCCTGCACCGGCCGCTCGATGATGTTCTCGACGGTGACGTCGACGCGCCTGCTCACGGCCGGGCGACCTCGACGTACTCCACCGGCTCACCGAGGGCGACGGTCCGCCCCACCGTGCAGAGCCGGTCGCGGACCTGCTGCAGCGTGCGCGGGACGACCTCGCGCGCACGGTCGCCGTCCTCCCCGGCGGGGAAGGTGACGTCGAAGGTCACCGTGAGCCCGACCAGGTGGCTGCCCTGCTCGTCGCGGATCTTGTGACCGACGGCGCGCGCGTCGAAGGTCTCGGCGCCGGCGCGCTTGGAGGTGACCAGGTCCAGGTCGATCGCCCCGCACCCGGCGAGCGCGGCGAGCAGGAGCTCCACCGGGCTGAAGTCGGGGTCGTGGCCCGAGCCGATCGGCAGCACTCCCCCACGCGCGTTGGTCGCCTTGTAGCGCCCCTTCCCGATCCGGGTCAGGTCGATGCTGCGCAGCGTGGGATCCGGGGTCTCGTCGTTCATGGGCCAAGCCTGCCAGAGCGGCCCGGGGCAGGTTCCGGCTCGCGTCGTACTGTCGGGCCATGCGCACCGTCTTCCGCAGCGACGACCCCGACGTCAATCCCTACAAGCTGCTCACCGCCGTGGTCGTGCCGCGTCCGATCGCGTGGATCTCGACGCTCGACCCCCAGGGCGTCGGCAACCTCGCCCCGCACTCCTTCTTCAACGTCGCCTGCGCGAACCCGCCGATCGTGTGCTTCACCTCCGTGGGCGACAAGGACACCCTGGCCAACGTGGTCGCGACCGGGGAGTTCGTCGTCAACCTGGCGACCGAGCCGATGCTCGACCAGGTGAACGACACCAGCGCGCGCTTCGGCCCGGACGTGGACGAGGCCGAGGCGCTCGGCATCACCCTCGAGCCCAGTGCCCTGGTCACCCCGCCCCGCGTGGTCGACTCGCCGGCGTCGCTGGAGTGCACCCTGCACTCCACGCACGAGCTCGGCGACTCCACGCTGGTGCTGGGCAGGGTCGTGGCGGTCACCGTCCTCGACGACGCGCTCGTCGACGGTCACCCCGCCATGGAGCACCTGCGTCCGGTCTCCAGGCTCGGCCGCGACGAGTGGGGGCTGCCCCCGGAGGTCGTCTCGGTGACCCGGCCCGACCGTCCTGAGGACACCGCGCGCCGCTGACGCTCGGCTGCGGCTGATCGTGCGAGACCCCGTCCGGACACGCCGGAGGGCCGCGCGGACTTGCGTGGCGGGCCGACGGGGGCGAGGGTGGAAGGGACCTGCACGCCAATCGGAAGGCGAGTCATGCTCACCCTCACCGAGAACGCCAGCACCATCGTCAAGGACATCACCTCCCAGCCCGGCCTCGCGGACACCGCCGGTCTGCGGATCACCTCCGAGGAAGCTCCCGAGCCGACCTTCGCGGTCAGCGCGGCCGAGGCCCCGGAGCCGGGCGACCAGACCGTCGAGCAGGACGGTGCCACCGTCTACCTCGACCAGGCCGCCGCCACCATGCTCGACGACAAGATCCTCGATGCCGCCGTCGACACCGCCGGCAAGGTGGAGTTCGCCCTGGGCATCCAGGCCTGACTCCTCCCCCACACGCAGCAGACCCCGGGCCGATCGGCCCGGGGTCTGCTGCGTGCTGGGTGCTGCGCCGGAGCTCAGCGACCGCGGCGGCGGAGGGTACGACGAGCCCTCCGCTCCGTCTCGCGGGCCAGTTCCACGTCGCGCATCTGGGCCAGCTCCTGATCGGAGTGGGCGCGTCCCTCGACGATCCCGAAGGCCAGGTGCAGCTGCGTGTTCATGATCGCTCATCCCTCTCGGCCCGGTCCGCGGGCCCCGTTGGTGTGTAATAAGTATTGCCGCTTGTGCGGCTCTTACATCCTACTGCGGCGGACGGGGCTCCCGAAGCCGCCGACGACGTGACGTCGCCCACCACCACGAAGCCCCGGACGGGGTGGCCGGCGGCGCCGCTGGCAGCATCGATCCCATGACCTTGAAGACCCGTGAGATCCAGCTCGCCTCCCGCCCGTCCGGCTGGCCGTCGGCCGAGAACTTCCGCCTCGTCACGGTCGAGCTGGCCGAACCCGGCCCCGGAGAGGTCCTCGTCCGCAACACCTTCATGTCGGTCGACCCCTACATGCGTGGCCGGATGAACGACGTCAAGTCCTACGTGCCGCCGTTCCGGCTCGACGCCCCTCTCGAGGGGGGCGCCGTCGGCGAGGTGATCGCCTCCGGTGACGAGTCGGTCCCCGTCGGCGCGACTGTCCTGCACCAGGCCGGGTGGCGCGAGCACGCGCTGCTGCCGGCCGGCGCCGTGCGCGTCGTCGACGTGGAGCGCGTGCCCGCCTCGGCCTACCTCGGCGTCCTCGGCATGCCCGGCCTGACGGCGTACGTCGGGCTGACCCGGATCGCCGAGCTGCAGGCAGGCGACGCCGTGCTGGTCTCGGGCGCCGCCGGAGCGGTCGGCTCGCTCGCGGGGCAGATGGCCCGACTGCTTGGTGCGTCGACGGTGGTGGGCTCGGCCGGCTCGGCGGCGAAGGTCGCATGGCTCACCGACGAGCTCGGCTTCGACGCGGCCGTCAACTACAAGGACGGACCGATCGCCCGGCAGCTCAAGGAGCACGCGCCGTTCGACGTCTACTTCGACAACGTCGGCGGTGACCACCTCGAGGCGGCGATGCTGCACCTGAACGACTTCGGACGGGTCGCGCTCTGTGGAGCGATCGCCCAGTACAACGAGTCCGAGCCCGTCCCCGGGCCGCGCAACATGATGATGATCGTGAGCAAGCGGCTCACGCTGCGTGGCTTCATCGTCTCCGACCACGCCGACCTGGCCGGCGAGTTCTACCGACGCGCGGGCGCCTGGGTCGCCGAGGGAAAGCTGACGGCACGGGAGACGGTCGTCGAGGGCCTCGACCACGCGGTGGACGCGTTCCTCGACCTGCTGCGTGGCGGCAACACCGGCAAGATGCTGGTCAGCCTGTAGGCCCCGGCGCCCCGGCCGACGCCGGCACGATCAGGTCCCAGCCCCGGGGCAGCCTCACCACCAGGACCGGGCGCCGGGACGATCGTCCGTTCCACCAGCGGGCGGCGGCCGGGGCCAGCGCGATCCCGAGCACGTCGAGCGCCCACAGCCGGCCGGACCGCAGGTCGTACGCCGCGCGCAGGTCTGCCCAGCCGACCCTGTTGACCCAGTGCCCGAAGCCGAGCTCGAACGCCACCGTGGCCCCGGCCCACGCGAGGCCGACCAGGACCGCGTCGCGCAGCTCGACGAGCGGCTGGTGCCGCTCCACGTGGACGGTCCAGGGAAGGATCAGGACCAGCAGCACGACGCAGGCGACCTGGTCGGCCGAGAGCTCGGGCAGCCGGCCGCCGTAACCACGGTGCAGGGCCGCGTTGGCGAAGGCGAGGCCCAGGGCCCCGACCCAGCCCATGGTCCAGGCGTCCCAGGCGACGGTCCCGTCGACGGGGGCGACACCCACCTGCGGCGCTCGTCGCCGTGCCAGCCTCATGCTCGTCTCCCAGCCTCGTCTCCCAGCCTCGTCTCCCAGCCTCGTCTCCCAGCCTCGTCTCCCAGCCTCGAGCCCCAGCCCACCCCGCCTGCCGTCAGCGTGGTCGACGGCCGAAGGCCCGCGACAGGGCACGAAGTCCCGGCCTCGCTCGCCGTCGTTCTGCGCGAGGAACACGAACGGCGGCCGGGAGCCGAGGCCCCCGACCCGCCGTGCGCAGCGGTCAGGCGGTTACTTGACGAACAGCCGGGCCCGCTTGTGACCGGAGACGACCTTCTCCTGCGGGTCGGTCGTGGTGGTCCGCTCCGTCGACTGGCGCTTGGAGTAGAGGTCCAGCGCCACCAGGACCTGGTCGTTGCGGACCAGGTTGTCGGCGTACTTCTGCGCGTCGGCGACCGAGCGCGGGTAGCTGCCGCGGGACCAGAGGTCGGAGCCGCCGATGACCTGGAGCACACCATCGGAACCGGAGGCGTTCGCGGGGACCTTGACGTCGACGGGCACCGTCTTGGTGTCCGAGCCCGACGTCAGCGTCGCGCGCAGGGGCAGCGTCTGCCCGGCCTTTGCGCGGACGGCGTGCCCGCTGCCGATCTTGACCCAGACGCCCTGGACCTTCTGCTCGACCTTGCTGATCTTCCAGGTCGAGTGGTCGTCGTCGACCGCGGAGTTCATCGTCACGTTGTCGATGACGACGCCCGGCACGTTGCTGAGGGCGTAGGTGAAGTCCGCGATCTCCCAGCCGGCGTCCCAGGTGATGTCGTAGTCCGAGGCGTAGCGGTCGGCGATGGTGATGTCGAACGGCGTGCCGTCGGCGTCCTTGCCGGTGACCTCGTAGGTGAGCTGCTCCGAGCCCTTGACGATGCCGTCCAGGACGCGGTCGTGGTTGGCCATGGTCTCGTAGAAGACGGCAGAAGCGGTGCCGTCGGGCACCGAGACGTGGCTCGCGCCGGTCCGGGAGTCACCGTTGTACGACACCGTCGAGGTCACGTCCGTGGTGTCCGGGATCGCACCCAGGAAGCCGGTGATGCCGGTCAGGTGGTCGTCGGAGATGGTGCCCGCCGGAGCGCCGAGGTTGGCGACCTTGAACGGTGCACCGAGCGACTCGGGCTGGATGAACAGCGCGTCGGCCGGGTGCAGCGTCAGCGAGGTCTTGCCGGCGAAGGTCATCGGGTGGCCGAAGCCGAGCACCTTGCCGTTGCAGACTGCGGTCACGGTGCCGACGCCACCCATGGTGATGTCGCCGTACGACAGCGTGGCCGCCAGGTTGCCACCCGGCACCACGGTCTCGGGTCCGGCGCCCTGGCCGGCGGAGGCCGCCGCACCCATCCGGTAGGTCGCCTTCGGCAGCCAGCTGTGCGTGACGCGGTGCCCGTCGACCTGGGTGACGCGGTTGTTGCCGGCCTGCTCGAGGCGGTGGTTGCTGACGCCGGAGACGCCGGTCGGCATGCGCAGCTGGGCGAAGCCCTGAGCCGCCTGCGTGAGCGAGACGTCGGAGTTGCTCGCGATGGTGCGGGCGGCCGAGTCGGAGACCTTGACCCGGGCCGAGGCGGCGGGGGCGTTCAGGTACTTGGTCATGTCCTGGTACGGCGTGACGCCGGCGATCCAGGACGGGCCCCAGGAGAGACCGTAGGAGATGGCACCGATGACGTCTCCGGTCGCAGGGTCGGTGACCGGCGACCCGGACATGCCCTGCCAGATGCCCCCGATGTCGTCGGGGTTCGGTGCGGTGATCTTGACCATGATCATGTCGACACCGGGCGCGATTCCGTCCGCGATCGTGCCGAGGTACTCACCCCGAAGGTCTCCGGCGTCGTTCCGGAGGTGACCGAAAGGGCGTTCACGGCGTCGCCCTTCGTGAGTGTGCCGGTGTACGGCGTGCACTCCGGCGCCGGAGCCGCGGACTGGCCGGGCCGGTCGCGACGGTGGCGGCACCGAGGGCCAGGCCCAGCGTCGCCGTGAGAGAAGCCAGGGCACGGCCCCGGCGGTTGACAATGGTTGGCTTCATCGAGCCACTCCCCTTTACCCCGAATAGGCGTGACTGACGCCCCCAGTGACCCGTAAGACGCCGTGGGTGGCCGGTTGGTTGCATGGCCGACCCACGGAATTCCTCCGGGCTCCAGCGCCGAACGTAGGACCCCTGATCGACGCGCGCTCGAAGACGCCGGCGTCGTCACCGTTCCGTTACCTTCGGCCGCTCCGGTGCCCGGCATAGGGTGTGCGGCGTGAACGCCGCCAACCAGAGCCCCTTCCAGAGCCTCCAGCACACCGAGGCGCTGGCCCGTTTCGACCTGCTGACCGTCCAGTCGTACGACGTCCGACTCGATCTCGCTGCCGACGACGCGACGTTCCGCTCGGTCACGACGATCCGGTTCACCTCGCGCGGCGGCCCGACGTTCGTCGACCTCAAGCCGGCGCGCGTGAACGAGATCCGCTTCAACGGTGCGGTCCTGGACGCCGACCTCCTCCAACGGGGTCGCCTCCCGCTCCAGACCACCGAGGGCGACAACGAGCTGGTCGTGGACGCGGTGATGCGGTTCCGCAACGACGGCGAGGGGCTGCACCGCAGCGTCGACCCGGCCGACGGCAAGCACTACGTCTACGGCATGTCGTTCATGGACGCGGCCCGAGCATCTTCGCCTGCTTCGACCAGCCCGACCTCAAGGCGCCCTACACCTTCCACGTGGTCGCGCCGGCCGACTGGCTGGTCGTCGGCAACGCCCCCGGCACGCGCACCGAGTCCGGCCCCGGAGGCACGGCGCAGTGGGAGCTCGCGCCGACCCAGCCGCTGTCGACGTACTTCGTCACCCTGGTGGCCGGCCCCTACCACCTCGTGACCGACGAGCACGACGGCATCCCGCTCGGCCTGTCGGCGCGGGCCAGCATCGCCCGCGACCTCGACGCCGACGCCGACGAGCTCTTCACCATGACCAAGCAGTGCTTCGACGAGTTCCACCGGCTCTTCGGCATCCGCTACCCGTTCGGCGCCTACCACCAGGCCTTCGTGCCGGAGTTCAACGCCGGCGCGATGGAGAACCCCGGCTGCGTGACCTTCCGCGACCCGCTGATCTTCTCCAGCCGGGTCACGCGCGGCGTCCGGATCCAGCGGGCCACCACGGTCGCGCACGAGATGGCGCACCAGTGGTTCGGCAACATCGTCACGCCGAAGTGGTGGGACGACCTGTGGCTCAACGAGTCCTTCGCCGAGTACATGGGCAACCGGGTGACCGCCGACGTCACGGAGTACGACGACGCCTGGACCCACAACGCCTACGCACGTCGGCAGTGGGGGCTGGTCGCAGACCAGCGGCCCAGCACCCACTCGGTGGCCGGCAACGGCGCCGTCGACGCGACGGCCGCGCTCCAGGACTTCGACGGCATCTCCTACGCCAAGGGCTCGAGCATCCTCAAGCAGCTCAACGCCACGCTCGGCGACGACGTCTTCTTCGCGGGGGCCATCGACCACTTCACCCGCCACCGCTTCGGCAACGCGACCATGCACGACCTGTTCCGGAGCTGGGAGGAGGCCGGTGCGGGCGACCTGGCCGGGTTCACCAGCAACTGGCTGCGCACCGCCGGCCCGGACACGATCGTGCTGGACCGTGGCGCCGGGGTCCTCCGGCGCACTCCCCCGGCCGGTCACCCTGCCGACCGCTCCCACACGCTGCGGGTCGCCACCGCAGAGCCCGGCGGCAAGTGGGAGCTCTCGGCCCTCACCGTGGCCACCGAGGAGACGGCGTACGACGTGGCGGACGGCACGGCCGTCGTGCTCGACCCCTACGAGGACACCTGGGCACTGGTCCAGCCGGACGAGGTCACCGTGTCCGCGCTGAAGTCGCTGCTGCCGGCGACCGACGACACCCGGCTGCGTGCGGGGATCTGGAACAACGTGCGGAGCGCGTTCCACAACGCGGCGATCGACCCGGCCGACGTCCTGGACCTGCTCGAGGCCGGGCTCCCGGTCGAGGACAGCGACGACGCCGTGTTCTACACGATGCCGTGGGCGATCTCGAAGGTCGTCCCCCTCGCGTCCGACCCGGACGCCGCGCTGCGCCGCATCAACGCGGTCGCGCTCACGAAGGTGTCCGACGCCGACGCCGGCTCGACCCTCCAGCTCTCCGCGTTCCAGGCGGCGGTCAGCTCGGCCACCGACGCCGGGCAGCTCCGTACCTGGCTGGCGGGCCGGGTGCTCCCGGACGGCATCGACCTCGACCTCGACCTGCGCTGGCGGATCCTGGTGCAGCTCGCCGTGCTCGGCGAGACCGACCGGGCCGAGCTGGAAGCGGCGCTCGATGCCGAGCCCACCGCCCGCTCGCGCGTCGAGCACTCAAGGGCGATGGCGTCCCTGCCCGACGCCGAGGCCAAGGCGTGGGCCTGGGCTCGCTTCGTGGGTGAGGTGGACGTGCCCAACTACGAGCTCGAGGCCGCCGGCCTGGGAATGTGGCGCACCGGGCAGGAGCAACTCACCGACGGCTACGTCGACCGCTACTTCGCCGAGGTGCCGCGCACCGTCGACGTTCGCAGCGGCTGGGTGCTGGCAGACGCGGCCCAGGACTTCTTCCCGACCACCTCCCTCACCGAGGAGACGGTGGCGCGGGCTCGGGCCCTGATCGACCTCGAGGGCCTCGACGCCTCGATCCGGCGCCGGGTGGTCGACCTGACCGACGAGCTGGAGCGTCGGCTGGCGATCCGCCGCGCGTTCCCGGCCCGGTAGGTGCTCGCGTGAACGGGCGGTCGCGCCGACCGGGGCCCACGGTCCGGACCCGGGTCCGCGAGCTCGTCGAGGACGGCGAGCGCCGGCACGAGGACCGGCTCGCCACCGAGGAGCCGCTGGAGATCCGCCTCGCGTGGCCCGGCGCTCCTGCGCGCCGGGTCTGGGTCACGATGCGGACCCCCGGGCACGACTTCGAGCTCGGCGCCGGCTGGCTGCTCCACGAGGGCCTGGTGCGCCCCGGCGACGTCCAGGGCGTCGCCTACTGCACCGACGTCGACCTGGCTCCGGAGCAGGAGTTCAACGTGGTGACGGTGACACTCGTCGGGCCGCCGGTGCGCGACCCGGGTCACCGCCACACGGGCCTCTCGGCCGGGTCGTCGGCCTGCGGCGTGTGCGGCAAGGACAGCGTCACCTCGGCCCTCGACGTGCCCCGCGCCGAGCCGTGGGGCGGTGCCCTGCCGGAGCCCCCCGTCGTACGCCGCCTGCCCGGGCTGCTGCGCGAGCACCAGACCGTGTTCTCGCGCACCGGCGGGGTGCACGCCGCCGGGCTGTTCACGGCCCCCGGAGAGCCCCTGGTGGTCCGCGAGGACGTCGGGCGGCACAACGCCGTCGACAAGGTGACGGGCGCCCGGCTTCTCGCGGGCGAGTCCCCGGCCGCCGCCTGTCTGGTGGTGAGTGGTCGCGCCGGCTTCGAGCTGGTGCAGAAGGCGATCGCCGCCGGGGTCGGGTCGCTGGTCGCGGTGGGCGCGCCGACCAGCCTGTCGGTGCAGCTGGCCCGGGAGGCCGGCCTGGTCCTCTACGGCTTCACCTCGTCGCAGCGTTGCGTGCGCTACACCTGAGCCCTTCCCGGCGTGGGGGCACCGCACTGTCGGTGGCCCTTCCTAGGTTGGACGCATGCGCATCCTCCACACCTCCGACTGGCACCTCGGCCGGTCGTTCCACCGTGAGGGGATGCTCACCCACCAGGCCGCCTACGTCGACCACCTCCTCGAGGTCGTCGAGACCGAGGTGGTCGACCTCGTGGTCGTGGCCGGCGACGTCTACGACCGGGCGCTCCCCCACGTCGACGCCGTCCGGCTCGCCGACGAGACCCTGGCGAGGTTGGCCGCGTCCCGGGCCAAGGTCGTGCTCACCAGCGGCAACCACGACTCCGCCCACCGGCTCGGCTTCAGCTCGCGGCTGATCGACGCGGCCGGCGTCTTCATCCGCACCGACGCGGCGACCGTGGGCGCTCCGATCCTCCTCGACGACGACCACGGGCTCGTCGCGATCCACGGCATTCCCTACCTCGACCCCGACGCGGTCCGCGAGCCGTGGCGGCTCTCGGGCCGCTCCCACGAGGCAGCGCTGGGCGAGGCCATGCGCAGGGTGCGCTCGGACACGGCGCGACGCGGTCCGGGAGTGCGGACCGTGGTGCTGGCGCACGCCTTCGTGGCCGGTGGCGCCGCCGAGGTCGAGCCGAGCGACTCCGAGCGCGACATCAGCGTCGGCGGCGTCTCCATCGTGCCGACGTCCGTCTTCGACGGGGTCGACTACGTCGCCCTCGGGCACCTCCACGGGCGGCACACGCTCACACCGCGCGTGCGCTACAGCGGCTCCCCGCTCGCCTACTCCTTCTCCGAGGCCAGCCACCGCAAGGGGTCCTGGCTGGTCGACCTGGGCCGCGACGGCGCGGTGTCCGCGGAGTTCGTCGACGCCCCGGTGCCCCGGCCGCTGGCCCGGCTCCGGGGCACCCTCGAGGAGCTGCTCGCCGACCCTGCCCTGGCCGCCCACGAGGGCGCGTGGGTGCAGGCGGTCCTCACCGACGACCTCAGGCCGCAGCAGGCCATGGACCGGCTCCGGGCGAGGTTCCCCCACACCCTGGTGCTCGGCTTCGAGCCCGCCTCCGGCGGCCTCACCGCGGCCCCGGCCGCCCGCCTCCAGGGCCGCAGCGAGTACGACATCGCCCTCGACTTCGTCGCCGAGATGCGCGGAGCCCCGGCGACCGATGCCGAGGCGCGCCTGCTGCGCGACGCCTTCGACGCCTGCTGCGAGGACGCCGACTTCGACGTGCTGGTCTCCGGGGCCGGTGGCTGATGCGTCTCCACCAGCTGCAGATCACCGCGTTCGGCCCCTTCGCCGACCACGTCGAGGTGGACCTCGACGAGCTGTCGGACGCCGGACTGTTCCTCCTCTCCGGCCCCACCGGCGCCGGCAAGACCAGCATCCTCGACGCGGTGTGCTTCGCCCTGTACGGCGACGTCCCCGGCGACCGCGCGGCCGCCAAGAGGCTGCGCAGCGACCAGGCCGCCCCCGGGGTCGCTCCCGAGGTCACCCTGGAGGCGACGCTGGCCGGACGCCGGTTCCGGATCGTCCGATCCCCGGCGTGGGAGCGGCCGAAGAAGAGGGGCACCGGCACGACCAGCCAGCAGGCGTCGGTCACGATCTCCGAGCGGGTCGAGGGCGAGTGGGTGCCCCTGTCGAGCCGGCTCGACGAGACCGGCCACCTCGTGACGAGCCTGGTCGGGATGAACCTCACCCAGTTCACGCAGGTGGCCCTCCTGCCGCAGGGACGCTTCCAGGCCTTCCTCCGCGCCCGGTCCGAGGAGCGCCACCAGCTGCTCCAGCGGCTCTTCCGGACCGGCCGCTTCGAGGACGTCGAGCGATGGCTACGTGACCGGCGTACCGTCCTGCGACGCCGGTCCGAGGCCTGCCACCAGGCCGTGGCAGACCTCGTCAGCCGGCTCAGCGAGGCGACCGACGCCGGCCTCCCGGAATCGTGGGACATCCGTGACCTCACCGGACCGGCCGCCGACCGCACGCTGTCGTCGTGGGCGCTCGGCCTCCGTGACCAGGCGGCCGACCGGCGCCGGGCCGCCGACGCCGCCGCGGAGGTCGCGGTCACCGTCGAGGCCGAGGCCCACGCCCGGCTCGACGAGGCGCGGGGGCTCGTGGAGCGCCGGACCCGCCTCGATGCCGCCGCCGCGGAGCACGCGCGCCTGCTCGCCGACACCGACCGGGTCGAGAACGGCCGGCGGAGGCTGGACGCGGCGCGTCGCGCCTCCGGTGTGGTCCCGGTCCACCGGATGGTGCGCGCGGCCACCGAGGGCCTGGACCAGGCCGAGCGAGCGGCGACAGAGGCCTGCGCCGAGGCCGCGGCCCGCCTCGGGCTGCTGATGGTCGACCGGGACACCCTCGACGAGGCCGTCGCCGGAGCGGCTGACGCCGCGGCAGCGGTCCGCGCCGCCCTCCCCCGCCAGGACCTGCTCTCGGCGCTGCACGCGGAGATCCAGCAGGCCGAGGCACGCCGGGACGAGCTCGCGACGCGCGCGGCCGGTGTCCGCGACGAGAGGGCCGCGCTCCCCGCGCGGGTCGCGGGACTGCGCACCGCGCTGGGCGAGGCGCAGGCCGCAGCGGCCGAGCTGCCTCAGGTCAGGGCCCGGCTCGCCGAGCTCGACGGCCAGGCCGGGCGGCGGCCGAGGTCGTCACGGTGACCGTCGAGCTCGAGTCCGCCCGGGCGCAGTGGCTCGAGGTCCGGGAGGCGGCGCTGGGCCGCCACGAGCAGCTGCTGGCGCTGCGGCAGGCGCGGATCGACGGGATGGCCGCCGAGATCGCGGGGGCGCTGGCCGTGGGCGCCTGCTGCCCGGTGTGCGGCTCTGCCGACCACCCCGACAAGGCCAGCCCGCTCCCCGGCGCACCGACGCCATCGCGGAGAAGGCCGCCCAGAAGGCCCTCGACGACGCGAAGGCCGACGAGCACCTGCGCGACGTGGTGGTGCGCGACCTCTCCACCCGCCTGGCGGCCGCCGCTGTCAGGGCCGGGACGGCCACGGCCGACGAGCTCGAGGCCGACCGCCGCGCCCACGCGGACCGGATTGCCGCGCTCGCCGCGGCCGCCGACCGCGCGCCCGCGCTCGAGATCGAGGTCGACCGCGCGCTGGCCCGTCAGGACCGCGTCGAGGCCGACCTCCGTGAGCTCGAGCTCGCCTCCACCGCGCTCGACTCGACGCTTCGGCACCGGCGCCAGGAGGCGGCGGAGCTGGGTCGAGAGCTCGACGGTCTCCTCGCCGGCACCGGCTGCCGCGATCTCCCGGCCCTCCTCGCCGCCCACCAGGCGCGTGCGGACGTCGGACGACGCGCCATCCGGGCCCTCGACGCGCTCGCGTCCGCGCGAGTCGGCGCTCGTCGACGCCACGACGGCGCTCGACTCCGCCGTGCAGGACGCCGGGTTCGGCTCTGTCGACGAGGCCGTCGCCGGCGCAGCACCGGCCGCCGAGGTCGAGGCCCTGGCGCGGCGGCTGGCCGAGCACGACCGGCGGCTGGCCGCGGTCGCCGCCGTGCTCGAGGAGCCGGGGGCCGAGGAGCTCGCCCGGGTGCCGCTGCCCGACGTGACCGGGCTGGCAGCCGACCGCAGCCGGGCCCTGGCCGCGCTCGGTGACGCCCGGGCCACCGCCAGCCTGTGGACCTCGCGCCACGACCGGCTCGAGGGACTGCGCCAGCGTCTCGACGCGGCGCTCGCCGAGTGGGCCCCGGTGCTGGAGTCCCAGGCCCTGGTCACCCGGCTCTCCTCGTTCGCCGAGGGCAAGTCGGCCGACAACCGCCTGCAGATGCGCCTGTCCGCCTACGTCCTGGCCTACCGCCTCTCACAGGTGGTCGCCGCCGCCAACGAGCGCCTCGCCAGGATGAGCGACCGGCGCTACTCGCTCGAGCACACCGCGCAGAAGGGCGCCGGCGAGACCAGGGGCGGGCTCAGCCTCCTCGTGCGCGACGACTGGTCCGGTGACACCCGCGACCCCGCCACGCTGTCCGGCGGCGAGACCTTCGTGGTGTCGCTGGCGCTCGCGCTCGGTCTCGCCGACGTGATCACCCAGGAGGCCGGCGGCGCCGACCTCGACACGCTCTTCGTCGACGAGGGGTTCGGCTCTCTCGACGCCGACACCCTCGACGACGTGATGGACACCCTCGACGGGCTGCGCGACGGCGGTCGCGTGGTCGGCGTCGTGAGCCACGTCAGCGAGATGCGCGACCGGATCCCGACGCAGCTGGTCGTGACCAAGTCCCGGCAGGGCTCGACGGTGTCGGTGTCCCGGTGACCGGCGCGTGAGCCTCAGCCACCCAGGATGATCACCCGGGCCACGAGCCCGTCCCGCACCCGGTAGGCCACGACGTACCCCCGCTCCACGCCGCCGGTGCGCACCACCTCGTGGTCCACGACCCAGTCGTGCTCGCGCATCCGCTGGCGGATGTCCGCGTGCGCGTCGGGGTGGGTGACGAAGAGCCGGGCGTAGCGCTCGCGCATCTCGGCGTGGCCCGCCATCAGCACCTGCCCGTCACCGTCGACGATCTCGGCGTCGGTCGTGTAGCAGGCGACGAAGCCGTCGACGTCGTGGGCGTTGTAGGCGGCGACCTGGCCCAGGACCGGGTCGTCCATCCCGCTCGTCACCTCAGCCCCACGGTGGGGACACCCGGCACGTCCAGCCACGAGAGGGCGGCGCGGCTGCGGTTCACCCAGGCGTCGGCGCGGGCCACGGCCGTCCCCCAGGCGGTCGGCGTGGCGCCACGCAGGCTGAGGAGCTTGTCGGCGTGGCTCCAGTCCGCCGCGCACGGCGTGGCCGAGGCGCTCCAGGTCAGCTCGAGCGCCCCGAGGCCGTCCCCGGCCGGCGTCGCGTCGGCTGCCGCGGTCTGGAAGAAGTGGTACGCCGTGAGCGCGCAGCTGATCAGCGCCTGCCCGCGCGGAGCATTCCCCACGACTGCTGCCTGCGGGGTGTCCCGACCGTGTGCCGCCAGCGCCTGGAATCCTGCCTCGAGGCTGGCCCACGCCACGCTCCACTCCCGGTTCGGGTGCCAGGTCACCTGGCCGGGCCGGGCCCACACGAGCACCGCGCTGCCGGGCAGGAGCAGGGCGGGCGGCACGGCGACCCTGGACCGCAGCCACGCCACCTGGGCGTCGTGCTCGACGAGACGGCTCGGGTGACCGGGCGCGACCGTGCTCCAGACCGTGCCGCCTTCGTTGACGAGCAGCACCGGGCCACGACGTACGTCGCTGGTGCAGGCGTGGAGACCGCGTAGCGGCGGCGCGCCGGCGGGATCCTGCGGGTCATGTGCAGGTGCTTCGGATACTCCGGTGGGCAGACCCCCGCGCGATGGCCCGTCAGGTCGGCCGCGACCGGCTGGCCGATCCCGCTGCAACCGCCGAGGATCGTCGACGCCAGCACCAGGGCGACCGCGACGGACACCACCCACCCGGTGCCCCGGGCGACCCGAGCGACACGGTCGCGTGCCGGGCCAACGCCCATCCGCCCTCCCCTGGGTATGCGGCCCCCGACTTCGAGTCTCGGCACCCCGTGGGCCCGTGTCGTCACCAGAGTTGGGCAACGCCCCGACGGGCCCCGCGGATGGCCGGAGAACGGGTGGCTGTGTCCGATAGGTTCGCCGGCATGAGCGCTCCGGGACTCGACCCGACCTTCACCGCACTCCCCTACCGCAGCCTCGGCGACGCCGCCCTCGGCCGGGCCCGTGAGCTCGGGGTCACGCACGCGGACTTCCGCTTCGAGCGGGTGCGCTACCAGCACCTCGGTGTCCGGGACGGGGTGCTCCAGGGGGCGAGCGACCACGAGGACCTCGGCTTCGCCGTCCGCGTGATCCACCGGGGCGCCTGGGGTTTCGCCGCCGGAGTCGTCCTCACCACCGACGAGGCCGTCCGGGTGGCCGAGCGGGCCGTGGCCGTCGCGGTGGTCGCCGCCGGGATGACCACCACCCCCGTCGAGATCGCGCCGGAGCCCGTGCACGACGACGTCAGCTGGGTGTCGTCGTACGCCGTGAACCCGCTCGACGTGCCCGTCGCGGAGAAGGCCGCTGTGCTCATCGACTGGACCGAGCGGCTGCGCACCGGGGCGGCGGTCGACCATGCGTCGGCCGACCTGCAGCAGGTGCAGGAGAACAAGTACTACGCCGACCTCGCCGGCACGCGCACCACCCAGCAGCGGGTCCGCCTCCAGCCCGGGTTCGAGGCGATGGGGGCCGGCGCCGACACGGTCGACTCGATGGCCTCCATCGCTCCGCCGGTGGGTCGCGGCTGGGAGTACGTCGTCGGCGGGGCCGGCTCCGGCAGCTGGGACTGGGACGACGAGATCGAGCAGGTCCCCGAGCTCCTCGCCGAGAAGCTCAAGGCGCCGAGCATCGAGGCCGACGCCTACGACCTGGTGATCCACCCCTCCAACCTCTGGCTGACCATCCACGAGTCCATCGGCCACGCGACCGAGCTGGACCGAGCGCTGGGCTACGAGGCCAACTACGCGGGGACGTCGTTCGCGACGTACGACAAGCTGGGCACCCTGCAGTACGGCTCCCCCGTGATGAACGTGACCGGGGACCGCACCGTCGAGCACGGGCTGGCCACCATCGGCTACGACGACGAGGGGGTGCAGACCCAGTCGTGGGACATCGTCCGCGACGGGGTCCTGGTGGGCTACCAGCTGGACCGCGCCATGGCCCACATGAAGCCGGAGCTCAGTCCCGGGCAGCCGGGTGGACGCTCCAACGGCTGTGCCTACGCCGACTCCCCCGGCCACATCCCCATCCAGCGGATGGCCAACGTCTCGCTGCTGCCGGCGCCCGACGGGCCGAGCACCGAGGAGCTGATCGGCCGGGTGGAGCGTGGGATCTACATCGTGGGCGACAAGAGCTGGTCGATCGACATGCAGCGCTTCAACTTCCAGTTCACCGGACAGCGGTTCTACAAGATCGCCGACGGCGAGCTGGTCGGCCAGGTGCGAGACGTCGCCTACCAGGCCACCACCACCGACTTCTGGGGCTCGATGGAGGCCGTGGGCGGCCCCGACACGTGGCTGCTGGGCGGCGCGTTCAACTGCGGCAAGGCCCAGCCCGGGCAGGTGGCCAGCGTGAGCCACGGCTGCCCCACCGCGCTCTTCCGCGGCGTCAACATCCTCAACACCACCGACGAGGCAGGCCAGTGATGACCACCCCGCAGACCGGCTCCTGGACCCCGCAGTCCCTCGTCGAGCACGCCCTGGCCACCACGCTCGCGGACGACGCCGTCGTGATCGTCCGGGACTCGACCAGCGCCAACCTGCGCTGGGCCAACAACACCCTGACCACCAACGGCGTGATGCACGGCATCACGGTCACCGTCGTCTCGTTCGTGCGCAGGGCCGACGGGGTCGCCACCGGGTCGGTGACCGGCACCGCCAGCACGCAGGCCCAGGTGACCGCGCTCGTCGAGGCGGCCGACGCCGCCGCCCGGGCCGGGTCGGCGGCGGAGGACGCCAACGACCTGGTCACCGGCACCGCAGCGGCGGACTGGGACGACGAGCCCGGTGCCACCGACATCCACGTCTACGACCGCTTCGCGCCCGCCCTGGGCGAGGCGTTCGGCCGAGCCTCGACGGGCGGCCGCGTGCTCTACGGGTTCGTCAACCACGAGGTGGTCACGACGTACGTCGGCTCCAGCACCGGTCTGCGCCTGCGCCATGTCCAGCCGACCGGCCACTTCGCCTGCACCGGCAAGACCGCGGACCTCGCGCAGAGCGCCTGGGTCGGGGGCGCCACCCGCGACTTCGCCGACGTCGACGCGCTCGCGATGGAGGAGTCGGTGTCGCAGCGGCTCGGCTGGGGCAAGCGCCGCATCGACCTCCCTGCCGGCCGCTACGACACGATCCTGCCCCCCGCGGCCGTCGCCGACCTGATGATCGATGCCTACTGGTACGCCGGTGCCCGCGTCGCCTGGGAGGGCCAGTCGGTCTACAGCAGGCGTGGGGGCGGCACCCGGATCGGCGAGGCGATCGCCTCACCCGGCGTCAACCTCTTCTCCGACCCGGCGTACGACGGGCTGGAGTGTGCGCCGTTCGCGGTGGCTGCGTCGTCGGGCAACGAGAGCTCGGTCTTCGACAACGGCCTGCCGCTCGGACGCACCGACTGGATCCGCGACGGCCGGCTGACCTCGCTGCTGCAGACCCGCCACTCCGCTGCCATGACGGGGCAGCCGGTCACTCCGCCGATCGACAACCTGGTCCTCACCGTGGACGGCGCGACGGGCGGCATCGACGACGTCGTCGCCGGCACCGAGCGCGGCCTCCTGCTGACCTGCCTGTGGTACATCCGCGTCGTCGACCAGCAGTCGCTGCTGCTGACCGGGCTCACCCGCGACGGCGTCTACCTCGTCGAGGACGGCGAGATCACCGGCGCGGTGAACAACTTCCGCTTCAACGAGAGCCCGGTCGACCTGCTGCGCCGCTTCACCCACGCCTCGGCGACGGCCCCGAGCTTCAGCCGGGAGTGGGGCGACGACTACTTCTCGCGCACCGCCACCCCGGCGCTCCGCGTCCCGGACTTCAACATGTCGAGCGTCTCCCAGGCGATGTGAGCAGTCCCCCGGAGGCGGGCGCCGAGGATCAGCCGGCGTAGTACGCCAGCACGTTCTGAGCCGCGAACACCACCGGGATGCCCCAGGCCACCACGAGCGGGATGAGGGCGGCGCCCACGCCGCGTCGTCGCGCCCGCACCGCGAAGTGCGTCGTGACCAGCGCCGGTATGGCGAAGACGAGCAGTGCCGGATATCCCGCCGCCAGGGCCAGCCAGCCCGGCGCCTTGTCCTGCTCGTAGGAGGAGTACCCGTAGGCGCTGGCGAGTCCCTCCCCGACGGCGATCGCGGCTGCTCCCGACACCAGGAACAGCAGCAGCGACCACCAGGCCAGGTGGTAGTCCCTGCGCGCCTGGGAGCGCTCCTCGACGTGTCCCGCCGTCATCACACCCATGCGCCGAGCCTTCCTCCCGGTCGGTCGCCCCGGCAGAGACGAAGGACCGTACCCCCGGGGACCTCTGGTCTGGACCGGGCCGGTGAACGCAACCGGGCTCGCTCCCCGGGCGTAGTCCCGTCGTTCACAACCACGAGGAACCAGGAGCACCACCATGCGCAGCACCCAGCTCACCGCCGGCGCCCTGGCCGCGACCGCGACCTACGCCCTCATCGGGCTGGGACTCGCGTCACCGGCCGGCGCCGCCACCACGACGCACGAGGTCGGCAACGTCATCGAGTGCACGGCGACGATCAAGGGCCGTGCGGTCTACGCCAGCCTCTACGAGAACAACCTGCACGGCAACGTGATCCAGGTCGTCATCGGGAAGGGCGACAACCAGGTCGGCGGCTCGCGCCAGGTCGCCGGCGGTTTCATCGACCACAAGCAGGTCCACGGCAGCATCGTCGTGGAGGCAGGCGCGCCGTCATCGACGGCCACGCCTCCCGCAGGGTGAAGCGGACGCCGGTCCACGAGGAGTACGACGACGCGGGTGAGCACATCACCGTCGACGGCTACCACCGCAAGCTCGCCAAGGACCTGACGCTCACCTGGCGCCACCGGACCGTGCAGTTGTCCTGCGACAACGCGTTCTTCTACGACCTGCAGGTCACCAGGGAGCCGATCCAGGACTGACCCGGCAAGGTCCCCCCGAAGCGACCCGGACGCCCCGACGGGCGTCCGGGTCGTGGCGCGTCAGCGCAGCCACGCGCGGAGCCGCTTCCGAGCCAGGATGTCCGACCAGAGCACGTCGAAGTCGTGGTCGAGGCGCCGGGCGTGTGCCTCCTCGCGGGCGTGCAGGCGCCCGTAGGTGAAGCCGTTCTCACCGGCTGCCGTGGCCATCGCGGCGAGCTCGAGCAGGCCGTGCCGGGCCACCACCGAGTCCTGCCGGTCGCCGAGCATCGACGACATCCGCTTGGCGGCCTGGGCCAGGTTGCGGGCGTCGTCGCCCCACACCGGCACCAGGGCCTCGACCACGTAGCGCAGCCGCTTCGCAGCCTTGCGCGCGTCGTGAACGGCGGCATCGTGGTCCTCGGCGTCCGCGATGGCCCGGACCCGTCGGCGCAGCGCCTTCCACTCCTCGGCCACCAACGGGGGCAGCACGTCGCGCGCCGGCCGCCCGGCCAGGTCGGTCCACGGCGCGTCGAGGACCAGCCGGTCCAGGGACGCGAGGAGGTCGAGGTAGCGGGGCGACTCCAGGGCTGCGAGCACCTGCTGGTCGGCCTCGCGCTGACGCACGGCGTACGCCGCGTCGACCCGCCGCCGTACCGGGCCCACGACCAGGTCGGCCGGCTCCTCGTCGACCAGCCGGAGCAGTCGTGCGTGCACCACCTCGAGGTCGCGGGAGTCGCCCAGCGTCCGTGCCAGCCAGCGCAGCTCGCCACTGACCGGCCCGGCCAGCTCGGCGTCCAGCAGCGGGCCGTAGGCCCCGAGGGCAGACCGGATGCGACGGGTCGCGACCCGTGCCGTGTGCACCGAGTCGGGTTCACGCCGACGGATCTCGCTGTCCCGGCGCGCGAGTTCGGCGCGCTGCTCGACCAGCAGGGCGAGGAGCACCCGGCCGGCGGAGCGGCCCGGCTTCGGGCGCTTCGCCCGTGCCGCCCGCGGGACCCTGTCCCCCAGCACCCGCTCCACCTTGCGCTGGATCTCGCTGACCTCCACCCCCTGCGCCGCGAGCAGCCGGGTCGCGGCCTTCAGCAGCGACCGGTTCCCCGCGACGAGCTCGAGCTCCCACTCGCGCCACTCGACCGGAGCGGACCCCTCGTCGGGCACGCAGCCTCGGACCCGGTCATCTGCCAGCTCGGCGAGCACGACCCGGTCCGCGCCGAGCAGGCGGTAGGTCGTGCGGTGGGTGTCGACCGTGGCCACCGGGGTCAGTGCAGCGCCGCGGCTCCAGGCGCTCACGGCCTCGCGCAGCGGCTTCGGTGCGACGTACCGCGCGCGGGCGAGCGGCAGGTGCACCTCGTCGCGCCCGGCGCCCGCGGGGACCTTGAGGTGCCAGCCCTGGTCGGCTCCGCCCTCACGTCGACGCAGCGTGACCCCACCCGCCATCAGGGACAGCGCGACGGTGTCGAAGTAGACCGCGCTGAGGTCGTCGGTCGCAGACCGTTCGACGGCGACCACCCCGGGCAGCCCGGTCAGGTCGGGCACCTCCGCGTCGGCGGCAGGCGCCCACGTCAGCTCGACCTCGTGGTGGTCCGGCACATCCCAAGTCCTACCTCACCGGTGGGGTCGCGCCTCGTCCGTGCTTGACCAGTCCCCCAGATCCGGCACGCCCAGCCCTCATCCAGGCTCTCAGGCCGGGTGGCCGCCGGGGATCGGCGCGTCCGGGTCGTACGGCGTCCGGGTGTAGACGAACGTCGCCACGTCGAGATGGCTCACCGACCCGTCGGAACGGCGTACGACGCGCAGCTCCTCGCCGGCGTGGTAGCCCGAGACGCCGACCACGCGGCCGTCGACGACGGCGAAGGTGTACTTCTCCTCGTCACCCCTGGCGGCGACCAGCCGGCCTCCACGCATGGCGAAGACGAAGGGCGTGTTGCCCCAGTGCCACACGCCGAGCACGTCCTCGAGCTCCGGCGGGACCGACGTGGTGGGCCGCCAGGGCTCCGCGAGCGTGGGCTCGCTGCGCTCGAGCTCGTCGAGCAGCCCGACCGCCAGGTCCGCGGGGACCAGCCCGGTCGTGGCGTTGGTGAGCACCACCGCTCCCGTGCGCCGGGTCCGGTCGACGAAGCAGCCGGCGAGAAACCCGGGCATGGATCCGGTGTGGCCGACCAGCATGCCCGAGCCGCCGGCCTGCAGCTGGAAGCCGAGGCCGTGCGCGTAGCCGAGGGCGTCGTCGCGGTCCCCGGACTGCGGGTGCGAGGCGGCCAGCAGGTCGTCGAGCGGCAGCACGTCCGGATGTCCGGAGAGCAGGAACGCGTTGTACGTCGCGAGGTCGGCCAGGGTCGCCCAGACCTGCCCGGCCGGGGCCATCGCGCCGGTGTCGGTCGCCGGCTCGTCGACCAGGGTCCCGGCGTACGGGTGCACGCTCTGGCCCTGGGCGGCGGCTCCCTTGGGGAGGTACGACGTGCGGGTCATGCCAAGGGGGTCGAGGATCCGCGACTGCACGCACTCCCACCAGGTCGCGTCGTGCACCCGCGCCAGCACCTCACCGAGCAGCGCGAAGCCGAGGTTGGAGTAGTGGAACTGCTGGAGCGCCGGGAAGATGTCGCCCGCCCCGTCATGGCCGTCGGCGAGCTCCTCCCACGACAGCCCCGCGGAGCGCTCCCACCACGAGCCGATCGGCTCAGAGCGCATGCCCGAGTTGTGCGCCAGCAGGCTCCGGATCGTGCGGTCGGCGTAGGCCACGTCGCCCAGCCAGGTCGCCGCCGGCTCGTCGAGGCCGAGCCGACCGTCCCGGACCAGCTGGAGCGCGAGCACCGCGGTCATGGTCTTGGTGATCGACCCGATCCGGTACTGCACGTCGTACGGGTCGTGGCCGGGCACAGCCTCCCCGCCGTACGACCCCGTCCACACCGGCTCGCCGTCGCGCAGGACCCCGGCGACCACCGTCGGGAGCCGGCCGGACGACTGCGCGGAGGCGAGCCGCGCCAGCAGCCGCCGCGCGGTGACTGCGGCGACGCCGCGCGACGGCGAGCTCATTCGGCGAAGGCCTCGAGGGGTGGGCAGGCGCAGACCAGGTTGCGGTCGCCGTAGGCCTGGTCGATGCGCGCGACCGGCGGCCAGTACTTGTCGGGGTCGATACCGGTCGGGAAGACCGCCAGCTCGCGGCTGTAGGGGCGGTCCCACTCGCCCACCAGGGCCCGCGACGTGTGCGGCGCGCCGCGCAGCGGCGAGTCCTCGGGGGTCCACTCCCCCGCACGCACCCGCTCGATCTCGCCGCGGATGGCGATCATCGCCTCGCAGAAGCGGTCGATCTCGGCGAGGTCCTCGGACTCGGTCGGCTCGACCATCAGCGTGCCGGCCACCGGGAAGGACATCGTCGGCGCGTGGAACCCGTAGTCGACGAGACGCTTCGCGACGTCGTCGACGCTGACGCCGGTCTCCTTGGTCAGCCCGCGCAGGTCGAGGATGCACTCGTGGGCGACGAGGCCGCCGTGACCGCGGTAGAGCACCGGGAAGTGCTCACCGAGGCGGGCGGCGACGTAGTTCGCGGAGAGCACCGCCACCGCGGTGGCCCGGGTGAGGCCCTCGGCTCCCATCAGGCGGATGTAGGCCCACGAGATCGGCAGGATCCCGGCCGAGCCGTACGGCGCCGCGCTGATCGGGCCGATGCCCTCACGCTTGCCGGCCTCGGGGTGCATCGCGTGCGAGGGGAGGTACGGCGCCAGGTGCTCGCGCACGGCCACCGGTCCGACGCCCGGACCGCCGCCCCCGTGCGGGATGCAGAAGGTCTTGTGGAGGTTGAGGTGGGACACGTCGCCGCCGAACTCGCCCGGCTTGGTGTAGCCGAGCAGCGCGTTCAGGTTGGCGCCGTCGACGTAGACCTGACCGCCGTGGGCGTGCACGATCTCGCACAGCTCGGTGATGCTGTCCTCGTAGGCCCCGTGGGTCGAGGGGTAGGTCACCATGATGGCCGCGAGGTCGTCGGCGTGCAGGTCGCACTGCTTGCGCAGGTCGTCGAGGTCGACCGCGCCGTCATCGGCGGCCTTCACCACCACGACCTTCATGCCGGCCATCACCGCGGACGCGGCGTTGGTGCCGTGCGCCGAGGACGGGATCAGGCAGACGTTCCGCTCCCCTGGCCGTTGGCGCGGTGGTAGCCGCGGATGGCCATCAGGCCGGCGAGCTCGCCCTGCGAGCCGGCGTTCGGCTGGATCGAGACCCGGTCGTAGCCGGTCACCTCGGCGAGCCAGCCCTCCAGCTCGGAGACGAGCTGCTGGTAGCCGGCGGCGTCGTCCGCGGGCGCGAAGGGGTGCAGGTCGGCGAAGCCGGGCAGCGAGACCGGCTCCATCTCGGTGGTGGCGTTGAGCTTCATCGTGCAGGAGCCCAGCGGGATCATGCCGCGGTCCAGCGCGTAGTCACGGGCCGAGAGCCGGCGCAGGTAGCGCAGCATCGACGTCTCGCTGCGGTGGCTTGAGAACACCTCGTGGGTGAGGTACGACGTGCGCCGGCGCAGGCCCTCGGGCAGGGCGTCCTCGATCGTGCCGTCGATGGCGTCGAGGTCGATGTCGGCCCCGAACGCCTCGAGCAGCCGGACCAGCGTCGAGCGCGTGGTGCACTCCGACGTCGAGATCCCGACCCGGTCGGCGTCGACCATCCGGAGCTGCAGCCCCAGCTCGTGGGCGGCCCCCACGACCTCGGCCGCACGGCCGGGGACCACCACGGACAGGGTGTCGAAGAACTGCTCGTGCTCGACCTCGATCCCCGCCTTCACCAGCGCCTGGGCCAGCACGGCTGCGTAGCGGTGGGCGCGAGTCGCGATCGCCCGCAGGCCCTCGGGACCGTGGTAGACGGCGTACATCGACGCCACCACCGCCAGCAGGACCTGCGCGGTGCAGATGTTGGACGTCGCCTTGTCGCGGCGGATGTGCTGCTCGCGGGTCTGCAGGGCCAGGCGGTAGGCCGGTCGCCCCTCCGCGTCGACCGAGACGCCCACGAGCCGGCCCGGCAGGTGCCGTTCCAGGCCCGCCGCGACGGACATGTAGCCCGCGTGCGGGCCGCCGTAGAACAGCGGGACGCCGAACCGCTGGGTCGAGCCCACCACCACGTCGGCACCCAGCTCGCCCGGCGCTTCCAGCAGCGTCAGGGCGAGCAGGTCTGCGGCCACCACGGCCAGGCCGTTGCGCGCATGGGTCTCCTCGATCACGGCGCGAGGGTCGAGCACCCGGCCGGAGGCGCCGGGGTACTGGACCAGGACGCCGCACAGCTCGCCGTCGGGCAGCCCCGAGGCCAGGTCGGCGACGACCACCTCGATGCCCATCGCCTCCGCGCGGGTGCGCACCACGTCGATGGTCTGCGGCAGGGCGTCGGCGTCCACCACGAAGGGCCCGGACGCCTTCCGGTTGCCACGGCGTACCAGCGTCATCGCCTCGGCCGCCGCGGTGCCCTCGTCGAGCAGGGAGGCGTTGGCGGTGGGCAGGCCGGTGAGGTCGCCCACGACGGTCTGGAAGTTCAGCAGGGCCTCGAGGCGGCCCTGGGAGATCTCGGGCTGGTACGGCGTGTAGGCGGTGTACCAGCTGGGGTCCTCGAGCACGTTGCGCCGTACGACCGGTGGGGTGATCGTCGCGTGGTAGCCCAGGCCGATCATCGGCTCGCCGGGTCGGTTGGCCGCGGCGAGGGCGCGCAGCTCGCGGGCGGTGGCCTCCTCGGTCAGCGGTGCCGGCAGGTCCAGCTGGTCGGCGGTCCGGATCCCACCGGGGACCGCGGCCGCCATCAGCTCCTCGAGGGAGCCGAAGCCGAGTCGGTCCAGCATCGAGTCGACGTCCGCGGCCCGCGGGCCGATGTGCCGCTCGGAGAAGGGCAGAGCGCCGTCGAGCTGGGAGAGGTGCTGCGAGTCCACTGAAAGGCTCCTCGGATCGGGGTCGATCGGGTCGCCTCCCCCTCTGTCACCCGCGGTCGACCCGAGAGCTCCAGAGTTGCCTCATCCGCACGGTCCTGGCGCCTGAGAGGTTCCGGGGAGGAATTGCCCCTTCGGCGCTCCGCTCCGGAGGCCTCGGCCCCCGGGCGAAGACTCTCCCGTGCGGGATAGTCGGCGGCTCCAGCCTAGCCGATCGGTTCAGCCGATCTTGCGCGCGGCACGGCGCGCGGCGAGCTCGTCGCTCGCTCCGGGAGTCTGCTCCTCGGCGGTGCGCTCGCTCGGCAGCTCGGCGAGGGTCCCCTCGATCTCCTGCCACACGCCGCCGATCGCGATGCCGAAGACGCCCTGGCCACCCTGGAGGAGGTCGATGATCTCGTCGTTGCTGGTGCACTCGTAGACCGAGGCGCCGTCGCTCATGAGGGTGACGCGGGTCAGGTCGTCGGTGCCGCGCTTGCGGAGGTGCTGCACGGCGGTGCGGATCTGCTGCAGCGAGATGCCGGCGTCGAGCAGGCGCTTGATCACCTTGAGGATCAGGATGTCGCGGAAGGAGTAGAGCCGCTGCGAGCCCGAACCGCTGGCACCGCGGACGGTTGGCTCGACGAGGCCGGTGCGGGCCCAGTAGTCGAGCTGGCGGTAGGTGATGCCGGCCGCGTTGCACGCCGTCGGACCGCGGTAGCCCGCGTCGCTCGGCACCGGGGAGACGTCGTCGTTGAAGAGGAGACCCTGCTCCTCGGCCACCTCCGCGGCGTGGGTCGCCTCGGGGCTGGTCGCCAGGTCCTGCTCGTTCTCGTTCACACGATCCTCCGCGGGTCTACTCCGTTTGCGCGTAACCCTCGGGGGAAGTGCGGGGCCCGTGTTTTGCGGGCAACCACAACGGTGGAGTTACAACAGAGACAGTTCAAGGTATGCCCGAGCATCAGGGTGGTCAACGACAGCGGCGCGCGGCGTGTCGGAACCCTCAACCTCTACCTGAGGGTGAAGGCTTGGGGTGGTCTCATGACCGCCGGGCCCGGTGCTGGGGTTGGCCACGACCGGCCCGCCCGGGCGTGATGGTGGCCGGAAATGCGTCAAGGAACGCCGACTCGGCGTATGACGCGAATCCTTGCCGCCAGGGCCCGTGGGCGGTGCGTCAGTGGGCGTCGAAGTCCTCGGGGGTGACCTGGTCGAGGAACTCGCGGAACTTCTCGACCTCGTCCTCCTGCTCGGCCGGCACGGCGAGGCCGGCCTCGTCGAGCACCTCCTCCGAGCACACGATCCGGGAGCCGGTCCGCAGCGCCAGCGCGATCGAGTCGGAGGGTCGCGCGCTGACCTCGGCCCCGGAGCCGAAGACGAGGGTCGCGAAGAACACCCCGTCCTTGACCTCGGTGATGCGCACCTCGGTGAGCTCGTTCCCGGTGGCCTCCAGCACGTCCTTCATCAGGTCGTGGGTCAGCGGCCGTGGGGGCACGACGCCCTGCTGGGCGAAGGCGATCGCGGTGGCCTCGACGGCCCCGATCCAGATGGGGAGGTAGCGCTCCCCGGTCACCTCGCGCAGCAGCACGATCGGCTGGTTCGAGGGCATCTCGACCCGGACTCCCATGACATCTACTTCGCGCACACGCTCACCCTACTCCCGGGGTGGGCGAGGTCAGGAGGTGCGCAGCCCGGCCTTGACCAGGGTGGCGTGCAGCCGCACCGACAGGGCCGCGATCTCGCTGACCGCCTCCTCCGCGCGGGCCTTGGCCGCGGCGTCGCGGCCACGCTTGTGCGGCGCCACGACCTGCTCCACGAGGCCGACCTCGCGGTCGGCCGCGGTCTTGAAGGCCCGCAGGTGCCGCGGCTCGAAGCCGAAGTCGGCCAGCTCGCGGGCGGTCCGGGCGATGACGAGGGCGTCGGTGTCGTAGTGCCCGGTCCCCGGGCGCGCCGAGATGAGGGCGTACTGCTCGAGCTGGTCGAGCAGGTCCTCCGAGATCTCCGCGATCTTGACCAGCTCGCGACGCGACAGGCGTACGTCGTCGCGCCGGGTGAAGGACTCCGCGCTGGGGAGGCCGTCGGCCGCGAGGGCCACCTTCGGGACCGTGGGGACCACGGCCTCGATCGGCGGCGGCTCCAGGCCCCGGTCGATCGCGTCGAGGTGCTCACCGATCACCTTGAGCGGCAGGTAGTGGTCGCGCTGCATGCGCAGCACGTACCGCAGCCGGTCCACGTCGTCGTGGGAGAACTTGCGGTAGCCCGCCGGGGTCCGCTCGGGCTTGATCAGGCCCTTGTCCTCGAGGAACCGGATCTTGGGGATGGTGATCCCCGGGAAGTCCGGCCGCAACCGGTCCAGGACCTCCCCGATGTTCATCCGCGCACGGGATGCCCCCGACGGCGCGGCGGACGACGTCACCATCCGGCCGTCAGCCGCTCGCGTGCCCGGAGAAGAAGACCAGCCGGTACTTGCCGATCTGGACCTCGTCCCCGTCCTTGAGCTGGACCCGGTCGATCCGGTCGCGGTTGACGTAGGTGCCGTTGAGGCTGCCCACGTCGCTGACCGTGAAGGTGTCGCCGGTGCGGTGGAACTCCGCGTGCCGTCGCGAGACGGTCACGTCGTCTAGGAAGATCTCGCTGTCGGGGTGGCGACCCGCGTTGACCACGTCGGCGTCGAGCAGGAAGCGGCTGCCCGACCCCGGCCCGCGCTGGACGACGAGCAGCGCGTGCCCGGCGGGCAGCGCGTCGACGGCGGCGGCGTCCACGGGGTTGAGCTGGCGGTCCGAGGTCTCGACCTTGTCACCGCCGAGACCGATCGCGATGGTCGCGGTCGACTCCCCCGGTGCATCGGGCGTCAGCGGCGCCTGGGCGGCCGGGGCGTCGGCAGTCACGAGACGGGTGCCGCACTGGGAGCAGAAGCGGGCGTCGTCGGGGTTCTGCTTGCCACACGCTGTGCAGAACGGCATCGGGCATCCTCCGGGTCGGGGGTCATACTCCCCACCAACGCCTGAACCCTCAGGGCCGGGTTGAGGTTGACGGTTGGTCCGAACCTATCAGTCCGGAAGGGGTGTTCAAGGAGCGTACGCGCCGCGAACGGCGCTCGCTCAGGCCTCGAGCGTGGCCTGGTAGGCGTCGGCGTCGAGCAGCGAGTCCAGCTGCGTGGCGTCCGCGGGGACGACCTCGAAGAGCCACCCCCCGGCGTACGGGTCGTTGTTGACCAGCTCGGGCGTCGCGTCGAGCGAGTCGTTGCGCGCCACGACCTCGCCGGTGATCGGCGCGTAGATGTCGCTGACCGACTTGGTGGACTCCAGCTCGCCGCAGGTGCTGCCGGCCTCGACGCTGTCGCCGACCTCGGGCAGCGAGACGTAGACGATGTCGCCGAGGGCGTCCTGTGCGTAGTGGGTGATGCCGATGCGCACCGACCCGTCGTGCTCGCCAGGGCTGCGCACCCACTCGTGCTCGGTGGTGTACTTCAGGTCGTCGGGGTACACGGTGGCTCCTGTCGGTGGAGGTGCGGGCCGGAACGCCGGGCCCCGGCATCGGGCTGGGACGGACGCAGGCTACTGCGAGGTGTCGGGCTGCGCGTACTGCGGTTGCTTCGGCTGCACGGTCGACTCGATGTCGAGGGACTGCAGCTCGTCGATCTTGACGGTCTGGCCGTCCTCCTCGAACTGGGCCCGCGGCCCCTCGAGGAAGGTCATGCCGCCGGTGAGGGTGTGCGGCTCCCCGATCACGTCGATGACGTACGGCGACCTCAGCAGCGTGCCGTCGACGGAGATGCCGCCGACCGCCTCCTCCACCGAGCTCTGCGCGACGATGCGGACCTTGCCGTTGATCTGCATGGCCTCCGCACCAGCCGCCCGCAGCTCCTGGATGGTGTCCAGCATGGTGTCGACGCTGACCGGCGCCGTGTCCTCGGTGACCGTGATCCGGATGCCCGGTCCCGTGACCGGCACGAGCCCGGCCATGATCGCCAGCGTGTCGGCCCGGTCCTGGGCCTGGGCCAGTGCGGCCTGGCGCGCGTCGGTGCTGCTCTGCAGGTCGTGGCGCGTGGTCTCGAGGTGCGCGATCTCGGACTGCGCACGCTGGGTGGTGCCCGCGAGGCCGTTGAGGACGTCGATGAGGTCCTGTTCGCGCAGCCCCGCGTAGCTGTCGTCGACCTCGTTGGCGCGCACCTGCGTCACGGCGGCGAAGCCGACGACCGCGAGCAGCACGGCGACGATGGCCTGGGCGCGCGACGGCTTCCTCAGCGCGCCGATCAGGCGCTCGCGGCCGGTCGTGGGTGCCGCAGGCGCGGGAGCCGGCACTGGCTCCGGGGCGACCTCCGGCTTCCCCTTCGGCTCGGCGCTCGGCCTGCTCTCCGGTCGCACGGGGCCCGCCGCGGGCTTCACCGGGTCCGCGGGACGCTGGTCGGGGGTCGTGGGCTCAGGCATGGAAGAGGTGGCGGCGGATGGCCGCGACGTTGGAGAAGATGCGGATGCCCAGCACCACGATGACGCCGGTGGAGAGCTGGCCGCCGACCCCGAGCTTGTCGCCGAGGTAGACGATCGCGGCGGCGATCACGACGTTGCTGAAGAACGAGACGACGAAGACCTTGTCGTCGAAGATGCCGTCGAGGTAGGCCCGCAGGCCGCCGAAGACCGCGTCCATCGACGCCACGACGGCGATGGGCAGGTAGGGCTCGAGGCCCAGCGGCACGTCGGGACGGAACCAGAGACCCAGCAGGATGCCGACCAGCAGGCCGAGCGCGGCGATCACGGATTGCTCTCCTCGTTCGGGTGGTGTTGCTGCTCCGCTGCGGTCCCGGTCTGTGCCTCGCGCAGCCGGGGGAACCGGGCCGCGGGGAGCGTGAGCGAGTCCTCGTTCTGCATCGAGTACACGAATCCGAGCTGCTGGGCGAGGCTGAAGAACTCACTGCCCAGCGTGCTGGAGAGCAGGTTCGCCTGCAACGTCCGGTTGTCCCCGATCGCTGACACAGTGTACGGCGGTGTCAGTGGCCGGCTGTTGACGTGGATCGCCACGTTCACGTTGCGGATCGCGCTGAGCACCGTCAGCCGCTGGCCGTTGATGGAGATGGCCTCGGCGCCGGCGACCCACAGCCCGTCGACCAGCTTGGCCAGGTCCTCGTCGCGCACGGCCTGGGTGGCGTCCCCGTTGGGTGCGTCGCTCACGACGATGCGCACGCCCTCCCCCGTGACCGGACCGAACCCGGTCGTGGTCTCGAGGTTGCGCACCCGGGTCGCGGCGGCCTCCTCGGCGCTGGTCACGTCGCTGAGCTGCGACTCGAGCCCGACGTTGTGCTCCCGGAGCGTCACCATCTCCTGCTGGAGCTTGTCGACCGTGGCGCGCCTGGTGTCGATCTGCGAGATCAGGGTGGCGCGGCCGGCGTCGGTGACGCCGGCGTTGCGCGAGGTCTGGACGGCGGCAGTCGTCACCAGGATGCCGAAGACCGCGACCACGACGGCGGCCATCCGGTGCGGCCGCGCCCGCGACGGGCGGGGCGCGCCGGCGGCCCGGCGTTCCGCCACGTGCAGGTAGTCCTCGTCCAGCGACTGCTGGGTGATCAGGGTGAGCAGCGGCATCGTGACCCGCGCGGGCAGGTGCACGTCGCCTCGCGAGACGTGCTCAGGCATCCCGCACCGCCGGACGGCGCTCGGTCGGTCGCGAGCAGCTTGCGGACCTGCCAGGCGTAGAGCAGCCCGGCCCACCAGTAGAGGCCGATCCCCCACACGGCGAACGCCCAACCGAAGACCTTGGCGAGCGTGGCGACGACACCTTCGCCGTCACCGAGCAGCAGCAGCGGGAACGCGTAGAGGAGGTTGAACGTCGCAGCCTTGCCGAGGAAGTGCACCGGCAGCGCGCTGTAGCCGCGCGTGCGCAGCAGCGGCACCAGCCCCCACATCAGGAGGTCACGCAGCGGCAGCAGCACCGCCATCCACCACGGGATGATGTCGCGCAGGGCGAGGCCGACCACGACCGCGAGGATGTAGAGCCGGTCGGCGACCGGGTCGAGGATCTGCCCGACCACCGAGGTCTGGTTCAGCCGGCGGGCCAGCCAGCCGTCGAGGAAGTCGGTGATCCCGGAGAGCACGAGGAGTCCCAGCGCCCAGCCGTCGGCCTCGGGGCCGAGCACCAGCCACAGGAACACGGGTACGCCCGCCAGCCGGATCAGGCTGAGCAGGTTCGGCAGCGTCCACACGCGGTTCTCGCGCGTCGGTTCATCCGCCACAGGTGCCTGCATTTCGATCACTGATACGGGACTGGTCAGCTCGTCGGTGAGGCGCCGCCGCCCCCGACGAGGACACCCTATCCGGCGCCATCAGGCGACCGCGGCACTCCCGCGGCGGACGGCGCGGGAGGTCACACGTGCTCCTCGAGGTGGGCTGCATCGCGGATCTCGCCGACGAGCTCCTCGATCACGTCCTCGAGCGTAGCGAGACCCAGGGTGGCGCCCTGCGCGTCGACGACCCGCGTCATGTGGGCCCCGCGCCGCTGCAGCGTCTCGAGCGTGTCGTGGAGGCTGTCCTCGAGCGTCACGGTCGCGAAGGGGCGGATCCACTTGTCGTCGATGGGCCGCACACGCCGGCTCTCGTCGGGCTCGAGCACGTCCTTGATGTGCAGGTAGCCGAGCAGCTCGCCGTCCTCGGCCGCGACCGGGAAGCGGCTGAAGCCGGTGGCCGCGCACAGCGCCTCCACGTCGGCGGCCGTCGAGCCACGCCGGACCGTGGTCAGCGTCTCCGAGGGCATCAGCACCGAGCCCACCGACTTCTCGGTGAAGCCCAGGGCGCCCGCCAGCCGGTCGTACTCGTCGGCCTCGAGGAGCCCCTCGCCGCGCGACTCCTCGACCAGGGCCGCCACCTCCTCACGGGTGTACGTCGAGCTCACCTCGTTCATCAGCCGGACCCCGGCCAGCCGGAGCACGGCCGCGGCGACGGCGTTGATGACGACGATGACCGGGCGCAGCAGCTTGACGATGAACCAGATCGGCGGGCCGAGCGCGAGCGCTGCCCGGTCGGGCCCGGCCAGCGCGAGGTTCTTGGGGATCATCTCCCCCATCACCACGTGCAGGTAGACCACGATGGCGAGCCCGACCACGAACGCGATCGGGTGCAGGAACGAGGCCGGGACGTGGGCTGCGTGCAGCACGGGCTCGATGACGTGGGAGACCGCCGGCTCGCCGACCGCACCGAGGACCAGCGAGCACACGGTGATCCCGAGCTGGTTGACGCCGATGACGAGCGAGATGTTCTCCATCGCGCGCAGGGTGGTCCGCGCCATCCGCGACCCGGCCTCGGCGCGCGGCTCGATCTGGGTCCGGCGGGCCGACACGAGGGCGAACTCGGCGGCCACGAAGAACGCGTTGCCGAGCAGCAGGAGCAAGGCCACGAAGAGGGCGACGGCGCTGCTCACGACTCGCCCTCCACTGCGTCGGACCGGCCCTGCAGGAGGCGGAGCCCGACCCGGTCGATCCGCAGGCCGTCCATCCGCTCGACGGTGAGCACGGCGAGCTGCTCGCGCGGCTCCTCGGGGTCGGAGTGGTCGGGCACCGGGACCTCGGCCAGGTCGCCGACCTCGGGCACCCGGCCGAGCACGCGCAGGATCAGCCCGGCGATGGTGTCGTAGTCCTCGTTCTCGGGCAGCTCGATCCCGGTGAGGTCCTCGACCTCGTCGGGCCGCAGCAGGCCGGACAGGGCCCAGCCGCCGTCACGGCGCTGCCGGCCACGCGCCCCGAGCCGGTCATGCTCGTCGGCGATGTCGCCCACGATCTCCTCGACCACGTCCTCGAGGGTCACGATCCCGGCGTGGCCGCCGTACGTCGTCGAGGACGACCGCCATCTGGAACCCGTCCTTGCGCAGCAGCGCGAGCAGCGGGTCCAGGCGCAGCGAGTCGGGGACCACGATCGGCTTGGCCATCAGGTGCTTCACCTTGGTCGTGGCCCGCTCGTGCACGGGAAGCGCGACGACGTGCTTGACGTGCACGGTGCCGACCACGCTCTCCTCGGTGTCGAGGACCGGGAAGCGGGAGTGCCCGGTCTGGCGGGCCAGCTCGATCACGTCACTGGCCCGGTCGTTGACCTCGAGGCTCACGGTGCGCACCCCGCGGGGTCATGATCTCGCCGGCGGTCCGCGAACCGAACTCCACCGAGCGCTCCATCAGCTCGGCGGTGTCGGCGTCGAGCGTGCCCTGGTCGGCCGAGCGCTGGATCAGCGAGGCGAGCTCGGTCGAGCTGCGGGCCGAGCGCAGCTCCTCCTGCGGCTCGATGCCCAGCCGACGCACGAAGGCGTTCGCCGAGCCGTTGAGGATCCGGATGGGGATCCGGTTCACCGCGGTGAAGGCGCGCTGGAAGCGCTGGGTCGCGCGAGCGACCTCCATCGGCCTGGCCAGCGCCAGGTTCTTGGGCACCAGCTCGCCGAAGATCATCGTGAGGATCGTGCCCAGCACGAGGCCGACACCGACCGCGATGGGCCGTACCGCCGCCGTCGGCGTCCCGGCGGCCTCCAGCGGTCCGTCGATGAGCGAGGCGATCGCCGGCTCGGCCAGGAATCCGATGGCCAGGTTGGTGACGGTGATGCCGACCTGGGCACCCGAGAGCTGGGTGGACAGCGAGCGCAGCGCTGCTGCAGGCCGCGCGCCCCGGAATCACCCTCGCCGGCCGCCTGCTCGACCTTGGACCGGTCGACGGTCACGAACGAGAACTCGGCCGCCACGAAGACGCCACACGCGGCGATCAGCAACAGTGCCGCGAAGAGCAGGATCCAGGCGGTCATCGGCGCCCTCCCCGGAGGCAGCCTTCAGGGTGCCAGGAGGGCGGGCGACTTCGGGAGTCGTCCATCGGGGGCGCTCGGGGTCCTAACCGTGTGGGGGCGTGTCCGGGCACCAGCGTACCGGCTGGTGGGCCGCCGGGCGCAGTCGCGGGCCGTCGGTAGCGGCGTGGCCCGTGACCGCCGGTGGGTGCCGAGCCTCAAGTCCCCGGGCCGACCCGCCGATGTCCTCGTCAGGGGCCGGCCCCGTGGTCCCCTTCCCCCCACCGCGCAGCAATCCCGGGAGCACCCGCGCATGTCCAGCTACTCCCCAGCCCACTACCGCGGCGACCCGCTGCTGTCCCGCCAGGGCCGGCACCTCGTCGGCCGCTTCTCCTACGGCGTGACCCCCGCCCTCGCCCGACAGGTGACCGCCCAGGGCGGCCCGCGGGCGTGGTTCGAGCGGCAGCTCCTCCCCGACACCGTCAAGGACGACCCCGCCGTCGGCACGCTGCGTGGCTGGTGGCCCAGCCTCTCGCGGACGCCCGCCGCGCTGTGGCAGCGCCAGGTCGACGGCGTCGAGGGTGGCTGGGAGGTCATGTTCGACTACGAACGCTGGGTCCTGATGCGACGGATGACGTCGCGCCGGCAGCTGCTCGAGGTGATGACGGAGTTCTGGGAGAACCACCTCAACGTCCCCGCCATCGGCGACGCGCAGTTCACGCACCGGGTGCCCTACGGCGACACCCTTCGGGCCGGGGCCCTGGGCCGCTTCGACGACCTCCTGCATGCTGCGATCACCCATCCCGCGATGCTGGTCTACCTCGACAACGCCGTGTCCACCGCTGCGCACCCCAACGAGAACCTCGGCCGTGAGCTGCTGGAGCTCCACACCGTGGGCCGGGGCGAGTACGACGAGGACGACGTCAAGGACAGCGCCCGGATCCTCACCGGCTGGACCGTCGACATGTGGAACACGTGGGCGCCGTCGTACGACACCCGGCGCCACGCCCGCGGCACCGTGACGGTGATGGGCTTCTCGGACGCCAACGCGGCTGCGGACGGCCGCGACCTGACCCGTCGCTACCTCACCTACCTCGCCCACCACCCGGCGACCGCGGCACGGCTGGCGCGCAAGCTCGCCGTGAAGTTCGTCAGCGACGACCCGCCGCAGGGCCTCGTCGACCACCTGGCGCAGGTCTACCTCGCCCACGACACCGACGTGGTCCCGGTGCTGCGGGCGCTCGTGGCCTCCTCGTCGTTCGCGAACGCCGTCGGCGCGAAGGTGCGCGACCCCGGCGAGGACCTCGTGGGGACCTACCGGTCCCTCGCGGTCAGCGTCGACCGTCCCACCGCGGAGAAGGACGCCGCCAACCAGATGCTGTGGCAGGTGGGCAACCTCGGGGTGATGCCGTTCGCCTGGCCCCGACCCGACGGACAGCCGATCGACAACGAGTCGTGGTCCTCGCCGTCGCGGATGCTCGCCTCGCTGAGCATCCACTACTCGATGAGCGGCACCTGGTGGCCCAGCGCCGGGATCACCTACCGGCCGCACGCGTCGTGGCTGCCGCAGCGCCGGATCCGGTTCGACCTGCTCGTCGACCACCTCTCGCAGCGGCTGCTCCACCAGCGCTCGACCTCGAGGCTGCTGCACGCCTGCTGCGACGCCGTCGACCTGACGCCCGGCGAGATCATCACCCGCGACACACCCGCTGGTGAAGTGGTCGATGCCTCGGCTGCTGACGACCTTCCTCGACTCCCCCGCCTTCCTGACCAGGTGAGCCCGATGACCACACCGACCATCCCGCCCTGCTGCCGCGAGTACGCCATCCTGACGCGCCGCGGCCTGCTCACCGGCGCCCTGGCCGTCGCCGGCGCCAGCACCGTCATCGGGTCGGCCGTCCTGCGGACCTCGGCCGCGGCCGCGGCCCCCTCCTCGGTGCTGGTGGTGCTGTCCCTGCGTGGAGCCGCCGACGGGCTCTCGCTCGTGGTGCCGCACGCCGACCCGGTCTACTACCAGGCCCGGCCCCGGCTGGCGATCCCTGCCGACCGCCTGCTGGTCCCCGACTCCCAGTTCGGCCTGCACCCGGAGCTCGCGCCCTTGGTCCCGCTGTGGCAGGCCGGGAAGCTGGCCGCCGTGCACGCCACCGGGCTCCCGGCCCCCAACCGCTCCCACTTCGCGGCGATGGAGGAGGTCGAGGACGCCAACCCTGGCTCGGCCACCCGGGTCGGCTGGCTGAACCGGCTCATCGGCACCGACGGAGGCCAGTCGCCGCTGCAGGGCTTCGCCGTCGGCGAGGGCACGCTTCCGGCGTCGCTCTACGGGCCCGAGCCGGTGATGTCGGCCGGCGACGTCGACCAGGTCCAGGTCGCGGGCGAGGACCAGTGGGACCACGGCGAGCGCCGCCGCTCGCTCCAGACACTCTGGGCCTCCGACACCGGCCCCCTCGGCCACGCGCTCGCCTCGACGTTCGCCGCCGTGGACGGTTTCGACCCGGTCAAGCAGACCAGTGCGACGCCGGCGAACGGCGCGGCGTACCCCGACGGCGACCTCGGCCGGGCGATGGCGGCCGCCGCGCGCGTGGTCCGCGGCGACGTGGGGGTCGAGGTGGTCACCGTCGACCAGGGCGACTGGGACATGCACTCCGACCTGGGCACCGTCCAGGGCGGACGGATGGTCCGCAACGCCGGCGAGCTCGCGTCCGCGGTCGCGGCGTTCTTCACCGACCTGGGGCCGCTGGCCGACAAGGTCACGCTGGTCGCGCTGAGCGAGTTCGGCCGCAGGGTCGCGGAGAACGCCAACATGGGCCTCGACCACGGCTACGGCAACGTGATGTTCCTGGCCGGGGCCGGGGTGAAGGGTGGCAGCTACTACGGCACCTGGCCCGGTCTGCAGGGCGACATCGACTCCGACCTGCTGGTGACGACCGACTACCGCAGCGTCCTGTCCGAGGTGGTCTCCTCGCGGTTCGGGGCCTCGACGAGCACGGTGTTCCCCGGGTTTACCCGGGAGCGCGTGGGAGTGATGCTCGGCCAGTAGGCCGGCCCGTGGGGCTCGCCGCGGTCAGTGCTCCAGGTAGGTGGCAGCCATGTCGAGGTCCCCGTGGCCGGCGTCGACCGCGCGCGCGAAGTGCGCGCGGATCCCCGGCAGCACGCCGAGGTCGAGCCCGGCCGCCTTGCCGGCCTCGATGATCAGCCCGGCGTCCTTGAGGGCACCGTCGAGAGCGAACGCCGGGTCGAAGGAGCCGTCGAGCATGGCGCCGCCCTTGAGCTGGACGTACGGCGCGTCGAGCGCACCGCCGCGGACCGCCTCGAGGAAGAGGCGCGGGTCCAGCCCCAGCTCGCGGGTGAGCGCCAGCGACTCGGCCACGCCTTCCACGACGGTGAACACCCACGCGTTGGCGGCGAGCTTGAGACGCGACCCGGCACCCGCCTCACCGACCCAGAGCGTCCGGCTGCCGATGGCGTCGAGGACCGGGGCGACCCGGTCGCGCACGGACTCGGGCGCAGACGCCAGCACGACCAGCGCGCCGTCCTCGGCCGGCTTCTTCGTGCCGAGCACCGGCGCGTCCACGAAGGCCACCTCGAGGTCGTCGGCCAGCTCGGCCAGGCGGTCGGTGCCCGCGAGCCCGACGGTGCTCTGCTGGAGCCACACCGCGTCGGCGGCCAGGTGGCCCCGCGCCTCCTCCATGGTCTCCGCGACGCTGTCGGCGTCGAAGAGCATGGTCAGCACGATGTCGGCACCCTGCACCGCCTCGGCGACGGTGCTCACGACCTCGGCAACGTCGGCCAGGGGCTCGGCCCGAGCCGGCGTCCGGTTCCAGACGCGCAGCGACAGTCCGGCTGCGGCGATGTTGCGGGCCATGCCGGCGCCCATGGTGCCGGTGCCGAGGAGTGCGACGGTGGGCTGGTCGGTCATCGGTGTCCTCTCGTCGGTGGTCACGGACTCGAACCTACGTCGCGCCCGCGCACGCCCGGGCCGTTGGTCTGCGGCGCGGGTGACGACCTGCCCTGTCGCCGGCTCGTCCGGCGGGCAATGCTCCCTCATGGGCACCGTGCTCGGGCAGCGACCGCAGCCTTCTCGCCGACCGCCGCGACCCGCCGAGGAGGACCGATGAGCTACGACGACGACACCGTCAGGGTGCTCTCCCGCGAGGAGTGCTGGGAGATGCTGCGCGAGGCAGAGTTCGGCCGCCTCGCCTACCGCCTCGGCGACGAGGTGCACCTGGTCCCGATCAACTACGGGGTCGACGGCGACACGTTGCTCTTCCGCACCGCCGAGGGCGACAAGCTGCTCGGCGTGGTGATGCACCCCGAGGTCGTGTTCGAGATCGACGACCACGACGAGCGCAGCGCGCACAGCGTCGTGGTCCGCGGCACCGCCCGCCACCTCGAGGAGCGCGAGGAGCACCGCGCCGACGACATCGGGCTGCGCCCCTGGCTCGGGACCCTGAAGTACGACGTGGTGGAGATCCGCCCGACGACACTCAGCGGCCGCGCGTTCCGCCTGGAGACCTGACCCGCCTCACGCCTCGTCGACCACGGTCTCGCCGAGCCGCACCCGCTCGCCGTACCGGGGCACGACCGCGCACCAGCCGAGCTCGGTGCCGATGCGCTCGGCCAGCCGGGCGGCCGCGTGCTGCTCGCCGTGCACGACGTACACGTTCTCCGGCGGGGTCGGGCTGCGGCCCAGCCAACGGAGGGTCTCGTCGGCGTCCGCGTGGACCGAGAAGTCCTGGTCGTCGACGATCTCGGCACGCACCGGCACGTACTTCCCGTGCATCTTGACCTGCCGGGCTCCCTCCTGGAGCTGGCGGCCGCGGGTGCCGGCCGCCTGGTAGCCGGTGAGGACCACGCAGTTGCGGCGGTCCGGGAGCTGCTGGGCGAGGTGGTGGACGACGCGGCCGCCGGTGGCCATCCCCGAGGCCGAGATGACGATGCACGGCGCCGACGGACGGTTGAGCCGCTGGGAGGCGGTGGCGTCGTGGATCGCGTGGAGCCCGGTGTCTTCGAGCAGTTCGTGGCTGCCGCGGACCTCGTCGCGTAGCTGCACCGAGCCCTGGCGCACGGCTCGCCGGTAGACGGCGAGCGCGGCCAGCGCCATCGGGCTGTCGACGAAGACGGGCACCTTCGGGATCTGGCCGGACCGCATCAGCCGCGTGAGCTCCAGGATCACCAGCTCGGTCCGGTCCACGGCGAAGGCCGGGATCAGCACGCTGCCGCCGCGGTCGACGGTGCGCCGGATCGCGTCCGCGAGCAGCCCGGGGTCGCGCGGTGCGTGCCGGCGGTCGCCGTACGTCGACTCGACCACCACGACGTCGGCGGCGGGCGGGTCCACGGGCGGGCGGAGCAGCGGGTGCCCGGACCGGCCGAGGTCACCGCTGAAGAGCGCCCGGGCGCCACCGACGGCCACCAGGGCCGTGGCCGAGCCGAGGATGTGGCCCGCCGGCTGCAGCGTCACCTGCGCGCCGGGGCGACCTGGGTCGGTGTGAGGAACTCGGTCGGCGCCATCAGCGGCAAGGTCTTCTCGACGTCGCCGGAGTCGTAGAGCGGCAGCGCGGGACGGTGCTTGGAGAAGCCGACGTCGTTGGCGTACGCCGCGTCCTCCTCCTGCAGCCGGGCACTGTCGCGCAGCACGATCGTCGCGAGCTCGACCGTCTCGGGGCTGCAGATGATCCGGCCCCGGAAGCCGTCGCGCACCAGCTTGGGCAGGTAACCGCAGTGGTCGAGGTGGGCGTGGGTGACGACGACGGCGTCGATGCCGGCCGCGTCGACGGGCATCGTCTCCCAGTTGCGGCGCCTCAGGTCGGCCAGCCCCTGGTAGAGCCCACAGTCGACGAGCACCCGGCTGTCCTCGTGCTCGACCAGGAACCGGCTACCGGTCACCGTGCCGGTGGCACCCAGGAAGGTCAGGACGGGATCGGTCATGCACCAGTGTCGGCACGTGGTTCGTCGGCCTGGCAGGGCCGTAGGTCATGGCGGCGCACGCCGGCGGGGCACTCCCCCACGCTCGCCGGACGCCCGTGGCGAGCCCGATTCCGGATCCTCGGCCCGGCTGCGATAGTGTTCACGCGGCCTTCCACGGAAGGCCTTCGGGCTGTGGCGCAGCTTGGTAGCGCACTTGACTGGGGGTCAAGGGGTCGCAGGTTCAAATCCTGTCAGCCCGACCGAAGCACAACGCAGTTCAGGGGCCGTTCCCACCGATCCGACAGGGTCACTGGGAACGGCCCCTGTTCGCGTTTGACGCACATTCCGACGGCCACCGGAAGCCAGCCTCCGACGACCCGATGCACTGGGGCTGGCTCGCGCACCGCAGGGCGCGCCGGGGTGTGCACCGGGTTGCTATTTGAAACGCACTCTCAGGCTGAGAGCCGCTGTCAGGCGCCCGGCTCGCGCGGCAACGGACCTGGACATGGCTGGCAGGACATGCACGTCGCGGCACGGACTCCTCTCCCCTAGCTGTCTTTGGGTGTCAGCCTCGGGAGACGGCGGGCCTTTCAACGGCGTCCCGCGGCTTCCAGGAACTCGTGGACCTGGCGGATCGCGACCGAGCCCTCGCCGACGGCGGAGGCGACGCGCTTGACCGAGCCACTACGGACGTCGCCCACGGCGAACACGCCCTGGCAACGGGTCTCGAACATGCCGATGCGGCGTTCGGAGCCGGATCCGGTGAGCACGAAGCCCTTCTCGTCCAGCGGAACCATCCCCTCGAGCCAGCTGGTGTGGGGGGCCGCACCGATCAGCACGAACAGAGCGGTCGTCGCGACGCGCTGCCTCCCGTCCGCGCGGAGATCGTGCAGCAGCACCTCGTGGAGCGCTCCGTCCCCGATGAGCTCGCACACCTCGCTGTTGCGCCAGACCTTGATGCGTGGGGACTGCTCGACGCGGTCGGCAAGGTAGCGGGACATGTCCCTCCCCAGGTCGTCGTGTCGGATGACGAGGTTGACCACTGGCGACTGTCGGGCCAGGAAGCAAGCCGCCTGACCTGCGGAGTTGCCGCCGCCGACGACGGTGACGGGGTCTTGTCGGCACAGCCGGGCCTCGAACTCCGTCGCGGCGTAGTACACGCTGCTGCCCTCGAGACGGTCCATCCCCGGGATGTCGAGACGTCGGTAGCGCACACCCGTGGCGACGAGCACGGCGTGTGTGATCAGGTCCTCCCCCTCCGCCAACCCCACCACGTGATAGCCGTCGGACTGCGTGAGGGACGTGGCCTCGCCGGGGATGTTGAAGGCGGCGCCGAACTTGCGGGCCTGCACGACGGCGCGGTCGGCCAGCTCGGCGCCGGTGATGCCGCGGGGAACCCCAGGTAGTTCTCTATCTGGGACGACGTGGCCGCCTGGCCGCCGGTGGCGAAGGCGTCCACGACGACGGTCGAGAGCCCCTCGGAGGCGGCGTAGAGCGCCGCGGCCAGGCCGCCCGGGCCCGCGCCCACCACGACCAAGTCGTAGGCCGCCCGGCTCGGCGCCGCTCGCAGGCCGAGGAGTTCGGCCAGCTCCGCGATGGGGGTTTCGCAGGACCGTCCGCCCCTTCCAGATCACGACGGGTGTCTGGTCGGGTGGGATGCCGAAGGCTCGCAGGGTGCCCTCTGCCTCGGGATCCTCCTCCACGTCATCCCAGCGGCACGGGATGCGATTGCGGCTCGCGAAGTCCCTGAGCCGGCGGGTATCGGCTGAGTAGCGGGAGCCGATGATCCGAAGGCCGGCGCCGAGGTCCGCGTGAATGTTGCGTCTAAGGATGAAGGCCCGCAGGATCAGATCCCCGAGCACCTGATCCTGCGTGACCGCCTCCTTGAGCCGGTCGTAGACCACCTCGAGGACCTCCACGTCGGTCTGGGCGACGGCGGTGACGTAGACCGCCTGACCGGTCAACATCGACAGATCGCCCACGAAGCGACCCCGCCCGTGGACGGCGAGCACCCGCGACGCTCCCTCGGGACTGTCCTCCTGGACAACCCGGACCCGGCCGTCCAGCACGACGAACACGCCACAGTCGCGGTCCCCCTCGCAGAACAGCGTGGTGCCCTTCGGCAGCGACTTCCGCTCGCCGTACCGCGAGAGCAGCATGATCTGCTCGTCACTGAGCCGGGGGTAGGCGCCGGTGGTGTCGGGGGTCTCGGGTAGGTCCGCGACCTCGAGCTCAGACGAACTGCTCGTCGACATAGCACCATCTCCAGTTCTCCCCCGGCTCAATCGAACGCACAATGACGTGGCTCGTCGTGGCGGCGTGAGCGCGCGCGTGTCGCATCGGTGAGGAGTCGCAGCAGCCGACCTGGCCACAGGTCAGGCACTGGCGCAGGTGCACCCATGGGGTGCCAAGCTGCACGCACTCCGCGCAGACGCGCCGGGCGGGTGGCGGCACGGGCCGGATGACTCGTAGGTGCGGGTCGGCGCCGACGCGCGTCGGGTTGGCAGTCATGACGCCCCCTTCGGGAGCTTGGACTCGAGCCAGGAGCGCAGCTGGTGCTCCGGAAGGGCGCCGATCTGTTTGTCGACCATCTTGCCGTGGTCGAGGAGGACCAACGTCGGGATCGACAGGACCTCGAACCGCCGGCTCACAGTCGGGTTCTCGTCAGCGTTGACCTTGACCAGCTTGAGGTTTCCGGCCAGTTCCCCGGCCAGCTTCTCCAGGGCCGGGCTCACCATCCGGCAGGGGCCGCACCACGGAGCCCACACATCGACCAGCACAGGCAGGCTCGACTCGTCCACGACGGCGTGGAACTCGTCGTCGTTCGCGTCCACCACCCAGCGCAGCGGAGTGCTGCACTTCCCGCAGCGTGGCGTGCCCTCGGCAACCGCCGGAACGCGGTTCTTCGCTCCGCAGTTGCCGCACTCGACCTTCGTCGACTTCTGGGTGGTCGCGGTCATGCCACGGCCCTCCCCTCTGACGGGCTGCCGGCGGTCATCGTGATCTCCCCGTCGACGACGTCGACCGAGATCGTGCCCCCGTCGGCCGCGTCGCCGCGCAGCAGCGCCCGGCCGACCTGGGTTTCCACCTCGCGGGAGATGTATCGCCGCAGCGGGCGGGCGCCGTACGCCGGGTCGAACCCCTGGTCCGCGATGAAGCGGCGCGCCTCGGCCGTGACGTCGAGGGTGATCCGCATGTCGGCCAGCCGCCCGCGCAGCTCCTCGAGCTGGAGATCGACGATGCGCTCGATCTCGGCGAGCGTCAGCGGCTTGAACATCACGATCTCGTCGACGCGGTTGAGGAACTCCGGGCGGAAGTGCGACTGCAGGGTGCGCATCACCATCGAGCGCGCCTCGTCCTTGACCTCGCCACCCGCGGTGACCCCCTCGAGCAGGTATTCCGAGCCGATGTTGGAGGTCATGATCAGCACGGTGTTGCGGAAGTCGACGGTCCGGCCGTGGGAGTCGGTCAACCGTCCGTCGTCGAGCACCTGCAGCAGCGTGTTGAAGACGTCGACGTGGGCCTTCTCGATCTCATCGAGAAGGACCACCGCGTAGGGCTTGCGGCGCACGGCCTCGGTGAGCTGACCGCCCTCCTCGTAGCCGACGTAGCCGGGAGGTGCCCCGACCAGCCGGCTGACGGTGTGCCGCTCCTGATACTCGCTCATGTCGATCCGGATCATGTTCTCCGCGGTGTCGAACAGAGCGGCGGCCAGCGTCTTGGCCAGCTCGGTCTTGCCGACGCCGGTGGGGCCGAGGAAGATGAACGACCCGATGGGTCGCTGGGGGTTCTTGATGCCTGAGCGGGCGCGGACAACGGCGTCGGCCACCAGCTGGACCGCCTCGTCCTGGCCGATGACGCGTTCGTGGAGCACCTCGTCGAGGCGCAGCAGCTTGTCGCGCTCCCCTTCCTGGAGCCGCGTGACCGGGATGCCGGTCCAGCGCGACACGATGTCGGCGATCTCGTCGGCGGTCACGACCTCGCGCAGCAGCCGGCGGCCACCCTGCTTGCCGGCGAGCCGGGACTCGGCCGCCTCCAGTCGCCGGTGGATCTCCGGCAGCTTGCCGTGTCGCAGGGACGCCGCTCGGTTGAGGTCGTACTCGCGCTCGGCCCGCTCGCTCTCCAGCCGTACCTGTTCCAGCTCCTGGCGTAGAGACTGCACCTCGCGCAGCGCCGACCGTTCGGCCTCCCACTGCGCGCGCAGGGCATCGGCCTCGGCCCGCGCGTCGGCCAGCTCCTTGCGCAACTCCTCGAGGCGGGCCTTGCTCGCGGCGTCCTCCTCCTGCGAGAGTGCCGCCTCCTCGATCTCCATCCGCGTCACGCGCCTGGTGAGCTCGTCGAGCTCGGCCGGCATCGAGTCGATCTCGGTGCGCAGCATCGCGCAGGCCTCGTCGACGAGGTCGATGGCCTTGTCAGGCAGGAAGCGGTCGGAGATGTAGCGGTGGCTCAGCGTCACTGCCGCCACCAGGGCGCCGTCGTGGATCTTCACGCCGTGGAAGACCTCGAGCCGCTCGCGGAGCCCACGCAGGATAGAAAGGGCGTCCTCTTCGCTGGGCTCGTCGACGACGACCGGCTGGAACCGGCGCTCGAGGGCTGCGTCCTTCTCGATGTGCGTGCGGTACTCGTCGAGGGTGGTCGCGCCGATCATGTGCAGCTCGCCGCGGGCGAGCAGAGGCTTGAGCATGTTGCCGGCGTCCATCGCTCCCTCGGCGGCGCCGGCGCCGACGACGGTGTGCAGCTCGTCGACGAACAGCAGGATGTGGCCCTCGGCGCTCTGCACCTCGTTGAGCACGGCCTTCAGCCGCTCCTCGAACTCGCCGCGGTACTTCGCTCCGGCGATGAGGGCCCCCATGTCCAAGGCGAAGACGGTCTTGTCCCGCAGGCCCTCGGGCACATCGCCGTCGGCGATCCGCTGGGCCAGACCCTCGACGATCGCGGTCTTCCCGACCCCCGGCTCGCCGATCAGTACCGGGTTGTTCTTGCTCTTGCGCGACAGGATCTGGATGGTCCGGCGGATCTCCGAGTCCCGGCCGATCACCGGCTCGAGCTTGCCGGCGGCCGCTGCCGCGACGAGGTCGCGGCCGTACTTGTCCAGCGCCTCGTAGGTCCCCTCCGGGGTCGCCGACGTCACCCGCTGGTGACCGCGCACCTCGGTCAGTGCGGCCAGGAAGGTGTCGCGGGTCAACCCCTGAGCGTGCAGGAGCCGCCCGGCAGCCGAGCCTGAGCCCTCCTCCACAAGGGCGATCACGAGGTGCTCGACCGAGACGTACTCGTCCTTGAGCCTGTGTGCCTCGCGGTCTGCCGTGTCGAGCAGCCGCGAGAGCCGCTGGGTGATGTGCACCTGTCCGGGCGTCACGCCCGGCCCGCTGACCCGCGGGCGGCGGCCGAGCTCGGCCTCCAGGTCCTCCCGGAGCCGGTCCGGATCAGCTCCCGCCCGGGCGAGCAGGGGCGCGACCAAGCCCTCCCCTTGGTCGAGCAGCGCCAGCAGCAGGTGCTCCCCGTCCACCTCGACGTGGCCGAAGCGCAGCGCCTTGGTCTGGGCGTCGTGCAGAGCCTCCTGCGACTTCTGGGTCAGTCTGTTCATGTCCATGGAGCGCCTCCTCGTCGTGACATTCGCCGTTGCGTCTTCTCCAGCTCCGCGATCCGGTCGAGCAGCTCGACGACCAGCCCGATGGCGGAGTAGCCGAGGTTCAGACTCATCCGCAGCCGCTGGATCCTGGCCATCTCTCTCACCTGGGAGGGGTCGAACCACAAGCGCCCCTGCGCGTCGCGGGTGACTTCCAGCAGTCCGAGGGCAACCAGGCGGCGCACCAGCTCGGGATGTACGCCGGTCACCTGCGCATAGCTGTCGAGACTGAGCCGGTAGGGCCGAGCGAGGGCGAAGTGCGTGACCGCAGTCATCGTCTGCTCCTCGCCTCGAAGCTGGACACCTTCGCGAGCTCCTCGAAGAGCCGCCGCTCGTCGTCGGTGAGGGTCCCCGGCACGCGGATCTGCAGCTCGGCGTAGAAGTTCCCCGGCTTGCCTCGCCTGTTGGGAGCCCACGGCCCTTGAGCCGCAACCGGCGGTGGCTCGACGAGCCGGCCGGGACCTTCACCGTGGCGGCGCCACTGGGAGTGTCGACGGAGATGGAAGCGCCCAGGGCTGCCTCCCACGGAGCGACCGGCAGGAGCACGTGCAGGTCGCGACCCTCGACCCGGTAACGCGGGTGGTCGGCGATCCGGACCACCAGGTAGAGGTCTCCGGCCGCCGCCGAACCGCCGCCCTGCCCGCCCTGGCCTCGCAGCCGGATGCGCTGACCGTCGACCACGCCGGACGGGATGGTGACGTCAAGCGTGCGAGGGCCGTCGGGGCCGCTGATCGTCAAGCTGCGCTCGGTGCCGTGGTAAGCCTCTTCGACGGACACCTCCACCTCGGCCTCGTGGTCGGAGCCCGGGACCGGGCCCGGCCCCCAGCCGGTCCTGCCCCGACCGCCTCGCCCCCGCCCGCCGAAGATGCCCCCGAGCAGGTCCTCGATGTCGACGTCGTCGCCGAAGTCGCCTGCTCCGAAACCTCCCGACGGCCCGCCCCCGACGACCAGCGGCCACGCGCCCCCGCACCGGCGTCGGCGTACGTCCGGGCTTGGCGCCAGGCGGCCGGATCCGTGTCGGGAGGGACGCGTCGGAAGTCCTCGCCAAAGGCGTCGTAGCGGCGACGCAGCTCCGGATCCGACAGCACGTCGTAGGCCTCGGCGATCTCCTTGAACCGCTCCTCGGCCTCGGAGTGCTTGTTGACATCGGGGTGGTGCTGCCGCGCGAGCCTGCGGTAAGCCCGCTGGATGTCGGCCGGTTCGGCATCGCGGGAGATTCCGAGGACCTCGTAGAAGTCTTGGGCCATCAGGATGCCCTGGTGGCCACCACGACCGCGGCCGGCCGCAGGAGCTTGTCATCCGGCCCGTAGCCGGGACGCACGACCTGAGCCACCGTGCCGGGCACCAGCCCCTCACCGGACATCGTGCTGACCGCCTCGTGCACGGCCGGGTTGAACGCCCGGCCGTTGTCGTCGCGACGCGGGTAGCCGAGGTCGGCCAGGACGCCGACCGCCTGCGCCAGCACGGCACGGACGCCCTCGACCACAGCCTCGGGTCGGACGACGCGTGCTCGAGCGCCCGCTCGAGGTTGTCCAGGACGGGTAGCCACATGGTTGCCACGGCCGCCCGTTCCTGCTCGCGGCCGGACCACGTCGCGCGCGCAACGCTTGCGGAAGTTGTCCAGCTCGGCAGCCGTCCGCCGCCAGGCATCCTCCAGCTCCGCGATCTGGCGCGCCTGGTCGACGTGCTCGGCCGCGTCGTCGACGTGCTCCTGGGTCTCGTTCGCCGGAGCCTCGTCGCTTCCTGTCCCGTTCGAAGGGGCCTCGGTCGTCGGTGCCTCGTGGTCGGACATGGCCGTCAGTGAGCGGTGAACTCGGCGTCGATGACGTCGTCGTCATCGCTCGCAGACGTATCAGCGGAGGCGCTGGCCGACCCTTCGGAAGATCCGCCGCCACCTCGTGACGGAGCGCTCAGCGCCTGGCTCATCTGGTGGAGCTCCCCGGTCAGGGCGCGGAGGCGGTCGACGGCTTCGTCGCCCTCGACCGCCTGTCGGGCCTCCTCGACAAGCATCTCGGCACGGGCGCGGTCGTGCTGGGGCACGGACGTCCCGCCTTCTTCGAGTGCCTTGCGCACCTGATAGGCCACAGAGTCGAGCTCGTTGCGAGCATCGACCCGTTCGCGCAGTGCGGCGTCCTCACCGCGGTGAGTCTCGGCGTCCTGGATCATCCGGTCGACCTCCTCCTGGCTGAGCGTGGAGGTCTCGCTGATGGTCACCTGCTGCTCGGCACCGGTCTCCTTGTCGCGCGCCGAGACGTGCAGGATGCCGTTGGCGTCGATGTCGAAGGTCACCTCGATCTGGGGCACCCCGCGGGGCGCGGGACGGATGTTCTCCAGACGGAACCGAGCCAGCACGCGGTTGTCGGCCGCTCTCTCCCGCTCGCCTTGGAGGACGACGACGTCGACCGCGGACTGGTTGTCCTCCGCAGTGCTGAAGATCTCGGTCCGCCGAGCCGGGATGGTGGTGTTGCGCTCGATGACCTTGGTCATCACCCCGCCCATCGTCTCCAGCCCCAGCGACAGGGGCGTGACGTCGAGGAGCAGCACATCCTTGACATCGCCCTTGATGATCGCCGCCTGGACAGCCGCGCCGATGGCGACGACCTCATCCGGTTGACGGTCATGTTGGGGTCCTTCCCGCCGGTCAGGCGGCGTACCAATGCCTGCACGGCCGGGATCCGCGTCGAGCCGCCAACGAGGATGACCTCGTCGATGTCGTCGGCGGTCACCTTGGCGTCCTCCATGGCCTGCTTGACCGGGCCGAGGCAGCGCTCGATGAGATCGGCGGTGAGCTGCTCGAACGTCGACCTCATCAGGTTGACGTTGAGGTGCTTGGGCCCGGAGGAGTCCGCGGTGACGAAAGGAAGGTTGACAGCGGTCTGGGTGACCGCCGAAAGCTCCACCTTGGCCTTCTCGGCAGCCTCGAAGAGACGCTGCAGGGCCTGGGAGTCGTCACGGAGGTCTATTCCGTTGGACTTCTTGAACTCGTCGGCCAGGTAGTCGACGATGCGGCGGTCGAAGTCGTCGCCGCCGAGATGCGTGTCCCCGGCCGTCGACCGGACCTCGACCACGCCCTCTCCCACGGTCAGGATGCTCACGTCGAACGTGCCGCCGCCGAGGTCGAAAACCAGCACGGTCTCGTTCTCGAGCTTGTCCATACCGTAGGCGAGGGCTGCAGCCGTCGGCTCGTTGATGATCCGGAGAACCTCGAGCCCGGCGATCTTGCCGGCGTCCTTGGTGGCCTGTCGCTGCGCGTCGCTGAAGTGCGCCGGGACGGTGATGACCGCCTCGGTCACCCGCTCGCCGAGGAACTTCCCAGCGTCGTCGACCAGCTTCCGAAGTACCTGCGCCGAGATCTCCTCCGGCGCGTAGAGCTTGCCGTTCACTTGGAAACGCGCCGCGCCGTCGGGGCCGGAGACCACGTCGAACGAGACGGTCGTCAACTCGCTGCTGACCTCGTCGTCCTTGCGTCCGATGAAGCGCTTGGCGGAGTAGATGGTCCCTTTCGGGTTCAAGATCGCTTGGCGTCGGGCCATCTGGCCGACCAGCCGCTCGCCGTTCTCCAGGAACGCGACCACCGACGGCGTCGTCCGGTTGCCCTCCGCGTTGGGGATGACCTGCGGCTGGCCCCCTTCCATCGCCGCGATCACCGAGTTCGTCGTTCCCAGGTCGATGCCGACTGCCCTGCCCATGACCACTCCATTCGCCGGAAGCACTTGTCCCGGCCATGCTTGCCGTGGCGCACGTCACCTGCATCCCGCGAACGGGTGCACTTGGCAGCCGGATCGCCTCCGACTAGCCGGTGGAGACGCGATGCCGCAGGGCCAGCACGGTCAGCTCGACTCGCGAGTGGATGTGGAGCTTGAGGTAGATGTGCTTGAGGTGGGCGTCCACGGTGTGGCGAGAGACGGAGAGATCCTCGGCGATCCTGCGGTTGGTTATCCCCCCGGAAATGCGGGAGGCAACCCGCAGCTCGGCATCGGTGAGCGACGACCACTCGTTGTCCGTTCCCCCCTCGCCGTCCGCGTCTACCTTGACCAAGGGATACCGGGTTGCCGCGGCAACACTGGCTGCCGGCGGGTACTCCGTCGCGTCCATGTAATAGGGGTTGTCGATCACCGTCCGGTCCAGCAGGACCTTGGGATGGGTGTGAAGTACTTCGACGAGCATGTCGGCCCCGAACTTCTTCAAGTCGTAGAGGCACATGAAGATGGCGGGAACCTGTTCGACGACGCGGTTGAGAGCCGACTCATAGAGGAACAGGTCGTCGCAGCCCGGGGCCCAGGGCATGTCCCACGACATCTCACCGGCGGCCCGGAGCAGGTCGAAGTCGTTTGCGATCGCCGCGTCCACGCTCTCGGAGAGGAACTGCATCATCTCGTCGACGCTGAACTCACCCGAGCGGAGATAGGCGTCAGATGCTCGTGCGACGTCGAGCTGCGCCGATCGTCGAGAGTACTCCGGGCCGGGCTGTCCCACGAGCCGATCCCTGACCAGCGCCGGCTCGACATCGTCGATCAGGCACAAACACTTGTCGCCGTGGCGCAGCCCTCGTCGAGGAAGGGAATCAACAGCCCGTCGCGCTCGGCTGGGCCCGAGTAGAGCCCGCAGAAGTGCGTTCCTGGGCTGACACCTCCGACCCCGGGGATCCCGAGCTCAGACTGTTCATGGTGGCCACCGTTCGCCGATGCCGAGGGAGAGATTCGACACTACGCGCATTCGGCACAGGTAGCCGGGATGTTCCGGGTTATCTTCCGGAAGGTGGAAAGTACGGTGGAGCGTGCTCGCAAACGGGCATCCGAACGTTTCCCGGGGCGCTCGACCAAGGTTGAGGCAGCGGACAGGGGACGGGGACGGATGTCGTATGTCGCGTTGCTCGACCGGGGGTCTTCTGTGGCCGCGGTGGGTACCGAACCCATGTGGAGCCGATCCGGGTTGGACTTGTGGCTGATCCTGCCTCGCCGACCGCGATCGCACGTCGTATGTCGGACCTGGACCCGCCCGACCATGGCGAGGCCTGGGACATCACGGTTGTGAGTGAACCGTTCACCACCGGCTCCGAGGACGTCGGGATTGCGGTGGGTCGGCTGCAAGCCCGGGCCCGTGAACAAGACTGGGATCTTGTCGTCGGCCTGACCGAGCTTCCGCTCCACGACCACGAGGGTCGGCACCTGCTGGTCCAGACCGATCCGGAGCAACGGACCGCGGTCTTGTCACTGCCTGCGCTCGGCGGACTCCGTATGCACTCCCGCGCCCGCCGGGCGGTGCGCTCGCTGGTCAGCGGCATGGCGAACCCGGAGGCGGACGAGGGGCACCGGGTGGCTCTCCCGCCTGTGCGCGGCCGCTGGCGCCTGCTCATGGGCATGGTCCTCGCCAACCGTCCGTGGCTGTTGGTTCCCGGGCTGAAGTCGGCGCTCGTGGCGGCGCTGGCGACCGGCGCCGTGGCCACGGTCAACTCGACGGTCTGGGTGCTGGCGAACTCCTTGTCGTGGTGGCGGCTGGTGGTCGCGACGATCGCCTCGATCGCTCTCGTCGTCGCCTGGCTGGTGATCGATGGCGAACTGTGGGATCGCCCCGAGGACGACTCCCCGCGGTCGCGGCACAGGTCGCGCTTGTACAACGCCCTCGACCCTGCTGACCTTGATGACCGGTGTGCTCATCTGTTACGTGGCGCTCTACGTCGTGAATCTGGCGTGGGCGTTGTTCGTCCTCGACCCCGATCTGATGGGGGGCTACCTCAACGCCCGGCTCGGCTACGGCGACCTGTTCGTGCTGGCCTGGTTCGTCGCGTCTGCAGCAACCGTCGGCGGTGGCCTCGGGTCCGGCCTGGAGTCAGACGAAGCGATTCGTGCCGCCGCCTATTCCAAGCGCGAGGAGGACCGGCGCGAGCGCCTCGCAGGCGACCCGAACCCTGGACGATCCGCCCGTTGACGGCCGGATACTCGGAGGCCGAACGCACCGCGGGCGGGCCGTCACGGCCGGATCGGCAGCCATCGCGCGACACGACCCAGCTGGACGCGCTGACCGAGGTCGTCCCTGGGTCGTCAGGTGCACAGCCGTTCGCCTTCGGGACCGCCCGTCTTGGACAAGCCGGCCGACCACGCGGTCGCCACGGACTGCCACGGCGCCGGCCCGGGCGTGCGCTCGACCGACAGCTCGAGGCAGGCCGTCAGGCCACCCCCGCGCCTGTCGGTGAGGGTCAGCCGGCCGCCGTGCGAGCCCGCGACCGTGGCGGCCACAGCCAGCCCGAGACCCCGGCCGCCGTCGACGAGTCGGGCACAGCCGTCCTCCCGCTCGAAAGGTCTAGTGAGGCGTTCCCGGTCGCGCGGGTTTGATGCCGCGTTCCCCTGTCTCGGATGCAACACTGACCGATCCTTCGCTGCCGGTTACGGAGACGTCGACGGTTGCGCCGCCGCCGGCGAGTGGCGCGAGCGCGTTGTCGAGCAGTTCACCCACCGCGCGACGCACGTGATGCCGGTCGATGGAGCAGACGTGGACCTCGTCTGTCTCCACCTGCAGCCGGATCCCCTGCCGGTGTGCACTGGGCCGGTAGTCGGCAACGACGTCGCTCACCAACCCCATGAGGTCGACCTCCCTCCGGGCGGTCCTGTCGGCGCACGCAATGTCAACCAGCTCACAGATGCCCAGCACGACGTCCTGGAGTCTCCCCCCGGCTCGCTGCAGGCACTCGATCGAGTGACGTGCCTCGTCGGGAAGGTCGAGATGCCCCTCCCCGAGGAGCTCGGCGTGGCCGAGCATTGCCGTCAACGGGGTCCGCAGGTGGTGGTTCACCGTCTCGGCGAGGGAACGCGCCGGGTCGTGAGACGCTGGTCGACCGCCCACCGTCATCGGTCCCCTCGGGGCGGTGGGACCCGAGGCTGCCTGCCTGTCCGACATTCGTCCCCTCCTTTCGACGCGGCTTCGCCCGTAGTCCTGGCCCGACACGCTCCGGTGGTGAAGTCCGTCGGCGCCTTGCCCCGTGCGGGGGGTTGGGGCAAGGCGCCGATGAGAGCCTCGGAACGGAGCCCTCGACACGAGAATGACGCAAGTTGGCAGCCCTGTCGGCGATCCTCCGGACGTCCCGCGCATTCCGGCCACGAGGCCGCGTCCAGCGGCCCCGGGTCCACCGTTGGGGCTTGGCCCTGTCACCTACGATGGCTGTCGGAACCGGGCCGGCTCACCATCTCGGAGCTCGGCGGTAGTTCCACCGCCGAGTTGACGACCGGGGGCGATCCGCTCCGCTGTGCGACTCGGGACATGGCAGGGAGAACGACGATGGACGGCGACACCGCCGTACGCCAGAAACCGGCGTCTGACGGGCACGAAGGCGCACGGCAGGAGAAGCATTACACGCGCCGGACGACCGACGACCGGGACGAGGCGGAGCAGCTCATCTCCGAGCTCTACCTGCCCCACCGCCTGGATCTCTCCCGCGGCTCGGCACCCCTGGAGATGGACCTGTCCGGCCTGCGCCTGGGCGCGCTCACGGCCGGACGACTGTCGTACGGTCGCCGGCTACGACTGCGCACCGCGGATGCGGAGAACTTCCACGTGAATCTCCCAGTTCGGGGTCGTGCGGCTTCACGGAGCGGGTCCGGCGAACCGGTGGCGACGCGTCCGGGCGAGGGCCTCATCTTCTCGCCCGGGGCCCCTGCCGAGATCTCGTGGTCGGCAGACTGCGAACAGCTCTGCCTGATGATTCCGCGTGCCTGCCTGGAGGCAGAGCTCGAGCACCTGCTCGGCCGGACGCTGGGGCGCCGACTGAGCTTCGAGTTCCAGGCAGAGCTGCAGAGCCCCGTGGGGCGACGCCTCCAGTCGGTGTTGGACCTGGTCATCGACGAGCTCGACCACCCGACCGACCTCGGCACGAACCCTGTCGTCGGCCGACACATCGAGGGCCTGGTGCTCGACGCGCTCCTACTCGGTCAGCCCCACAACCACAGTGACACCGCCACCCGACCGGGTCGCAGGGGTCCGGGCGCAGCGATCCGGCGCGCCATCGAGATCGTCGAGGAACGGCCTGGCGAGCCGTGGTCGACGGTCCGCCTTGCCACCGAGGTGCACCTGAGCGCGCGGGCGCTGCAGGAAGGGTTCAGCCGAGATCTGGGCACACCGCCGATGACCTACCTTCGCCAGGTGCGACTGCGTCGCGCCCACGAAGCACTCCGGAACTCGATGCGCGACACCACGACCGTCCGCGCCGTGGCCACCAGCTTCGGCTTCATGCACATGGGGCGTTTCGCCGCCGCCTATCGAGACGCCTTCGGCGAGAGCCCGTCGGAGACGCTGAACCGCCACCTGTCCTGACCGGTTGACGTTCCCGTCGCCCGGCGGAGCTGTGGCACTCGTGCACGACACAGGCCCGCGATCCTCCTGCCCGACCGGGGACGCCGCACGTTTCACCGGCTCGCGACGTGGAACGAGCGCCGGGAGGACGGCCTCCTGGGCGGGCGACGACGTTCCCGGAGGTCGCCGAGCGCATGGAGCGACTCTTCGCTCGGATTGGCTGCGGTGCGGGTGCGCACGTCCCCATTGGGTACGAAGCGCGCGTGACTTCCGACGAGACCGACCACTTCGTGCGCGTCCGTGGCGCCAGCGAGCACAACCTGCGCAACGTCGACGTCGACATCCCGCGCGATGCCCTGGTCGCGTTCACCGGAGTGTCGGGCTCGGGCAAGTCGTCCCTGGCGTTCGGCACCTTGTACGCCGAGGCACAACGCCGCTACTTCGAGTCCGTGGCGCCGTACGCGCGCCGCCTGCTGCAGCAGGTCGGTGCCCCGCACGTCCAGGAGATCACCGGCCTCCCGCCGGCGGTGGCCCTGCAGCAGCGCCGCGGAGCACCCACGTCTCGTTCCTCCGTCGGCACCATCACCACGCTGTCGAACCTGTTGCGGATGCTCTACTCGCGGGCGGGTGACTACCCGGCCGGGGCCGGTCGCCTGGCAGCCGAAGCGTTCTCACCCAACACGGTGGCCGGTGCCTGCCTTCGCTGCCACGGGCTGGGTGTCGTCCACGATGTGACGGAGGAGCTGCTGGTCCCGGACCCGTCGCTGAGCATTCGCGACGGAGCGATCGCGGCGTGGCCCGGCGCCTGGCAGGGTGCCAACCTGCGCAGCATCGTGTCCGGGCTCGACATCGACATCGACCGTCCGTGGAGCAGGCTGCGGAAGAAGGACCGCGACTGGCTGCTGTTCACCGACGAGCAGCCGTCCGTCCTCATCAAGCCCGAGCGTGACCGGATCGACCACGGCTACTACGGGAAGTTCTGGAGCGCCCGCAAGCACGTCATGCACGTGCTGGCCGACTCCACGAGCGAGCGGATGCGGGAGCGGGCACTGCGGTTCGTCGAGGACGCGCCCTGTCCCGAGTGCCACGGCAGCGGGCTGCGGCCGGAGGCGCTCGCGGTGACCTTCGCGGGTCTGTCGATCGCGGAGGTCAACTGCCTGCCGTTCGCCGAGGTCGTCGCGCTGCTGCGGCCCGTCGCCGAGCTTCCCGAGGAGACCAACGAGGTGGCGGTGCGGATCTGCGCGGACCTGGTCGCCCGAGTGGAGGTGCTGCTCGACCTCGGTCTGGGGTACCTCAGCCTCGGTCGGAACTCGACGACCCTGTCGCCGGGTGAGGCGCAGCGGCTGCGGATCGCCACCCAGCTGCGCTCCGGGCTGTTCGGGGTCGTCTACGTCCTGGACGAGCCGTCCGCGGGCCTGCACCCGGCCGACGCAGCGCCGCTGCTCGACGTCCTGGACCGCCTGAAGGCATCCGGCAACTCGCTGTTCGTCGTGGAGCACGACCTCGACGTCGTACGGCGTGCGGACTGGGTCGTCGACATCGGCCCGGGGGCCGGTGAGGCCGGCGGCCGAGTGCTCTACAGCGGCCCGGTCGCGGGTCTCGAGGAGGTCGCCGAGTCAGCCACCAGCGCCCACCTGTTCGGGCGCGCCGAACAGCTGGCGCACACCGTGCGCGCCCCGCAGGGCTGGCTCCAGCTTCGCGGGATCTCCCGCCACAACCTGCAGGACGTGTCCGTCGACATCCCGCTGCGCGTGCTGACCGCCGTCACCGGGGTGTCCGGGTCCGGCAAGTCGACCCTGGTCAGCCAGGTGCTCGCCGAGGACCCGGCGGCCCTCGAGTCGTTCGACCGGCAGGTGCTGGTCGACCAGCGCCCGATCGGACGGACGCCACGATCCAACCTCGCGACCTACACCGGGATGTTCGACGCGGTCCGCAAGCTGTACGCCGCCACGGACGAGGCGCAGGCCCGCGGGTACGGTGCCGGCCGCTTCTCCTTCAACGTGGCGGAGGGCCGCTGCGAGACCTGTCAGGGCGAGGGGTTCGTCGCCGTGGAGCTGATGTTCCTGCCCGGCACCTACGCCCCGTGCCCGGCCTGCCACGGGGCGCGGTACAACCCCGAGACGCTCGAGATCACGTACCTCGACAAGACCGTCGCAGACGTGCTCGCGCTGTCCGTCGACGACGCTGCGAAGTTCCTGGCCGACGTGCCGGCTGCCGCCCGGAGCCTCGAGACGTTGCGTGACGTCGGGCTGGGCTACTTGCGGCTCGGCCAGCCGGCGACCGAGCTCAGCGGCGGTGAGGCGCAACGCATCAAGCTCGCCACCGAGCTGCAACGCGCCCGCCGCGGCCACGCGCTGTACCTCCTCGACGAGCCGACGTCCGGGCTCCATCCCGCGGACATCGTCCTCCTCCTGCGCCAGCTGCACCGGCTCGTCGAGGCCGGCAACACCGTGGTGCTCGTCGAGCACGACCTCGACGCGATCGCCACCGCCGACTGGGTCATCGACCTCGGACCCGGCGGGGGGGACGCGGGCGGCCGGGTGGTCGCGACCGGAACGCCGTCCGACGTGGCGAAGGCCGCGGGAAGCGCGACCGCGCCGTACCTCGCCCGACGGCTCGACCGGACCTGACCCCGTCTCCAGGCGATCCGCGAGTCACCCGCCCACTACGCGCGCAGTTGTGATCTCCTTCCGCCATGCGTGGTCTGGGGTCCGCTCTGCTCGGTGTGTTCTGCTTCGTCCTGGCTGGCTTCGTCCGGGGGTCGGAAGACATCTTCAGCCGTGACCCAGAACTGCATGCGGCGGCGTCGTACGGGCTCGTCGCGTGTGGTCTGGTCGCGATCCTCGCAGGTGGAGTGGCCATCGGTATCCGGCTCGCCCGCGATTGATTCCGACCTCCTCTGTCGCACAAGGTGCGCGTGGGCGCGCGCGGATCTGCCCCCGATGGTGCGTGGTCGCGCGGGAGCGGAGCTTGGGTGGCGAAGCGAACCAGGTACGCCGTCGAGTCATTGCGTAGCCGGAGGGAAAGCACCACGTCGTAGCCCGCACGTCGACACGGTCTTCGCACAACCGCGGGGTGGTGAGCCCGGAAGGCTGGCATCATCATGGTCCGAAGCGTCCACGGGGGACGCCCGGCGACGGGGGCTGGAGTGAGCGCGGACGTTGCTGTTGAGTCTCTCCCTGAACGCCGAAGTCCCAAGCCCCGACAACGTTCCGTTCGGCGCTACCTCGTGGCCGCGATCGTCCTCACCGTCGTGGGCGGGGCCGTTCGCGGTGCTTGGTGGTGGACGCATCCGCGGGCCTTCTACGCGGCCCCGGAGTCACCCAGTCTCGGACTTGGAGAGAAGGAGACAGCGGGCGGTCCGCCACTGCACGTCGCGATGGCCTACCCGCTGCACGGTGTCGACGGGTCCGTCACGCTGACCGGCGTCGAGCCCCATGTCGTGGCGAACAGCGCGCATGCAGTGCTCACTTTCGAGGTGTGCGTGCCGACCGCCCGAGGTTCGATCGGCTCGGCGACCGGAGATCTTTCCCGGTGGTGCGACGTGGTCGCGGACCTGGATGGCGCCACGCTCCCGCTGGGTCTCAATGACACCCATCGGCCACGGCCACAGGTCATCATGACGATTCACAGCAGCCAACCCGGCGAACTCCGAGTGCAGGGCATTGATCTCGACTACGAGTACGGCCGGCAGAGCGGCACCCAGCGCGTCGGCGAGTACGTCTGGCTCCGCTACGACTGAGGAATGAGCCACATCCGGTCACCGGAAGAATCGCAAGATCCTCGGGACTGGGGTGCGCCATCGGCGGCAATTGCGGGGATGCAGATGCACACCCATGAGATCAGGATCCGCGGCGTGGGGCCGCTGCTATGTGGCGGAGGTCAGGCACCCTTCAGGTCGTGGTCGACCAGGTAGCACCAGCCCGGGCGCGCGAGCAAGCCTCCCGTGCGCTCTCCCTGTTGCCGAGCAGCTCCCGCCTGCAGGGGCTGGTGGCCGTCGTAACAGTCCTCGGACTCTTCGCTGCACTCTTCGCGCTGTGTCGGGGGGTGGATCAGCGGGCGGACCGGGGGCGCCCGATGTACCGGGACGTCCTGGCCATGGCCTGGGTCCAACACATCCTTCTCAAGGATGGCGAAGGGATCGTTCCTGCCGACCTGTGATCCGGCGACCGCCTCACGCCCGATGGCGGGGCAGTTGTCTCCCCCGGCGTGCACCTTCGGGTGACCCCGGACCACGACGGCTTCTGCGTCCGAGGCTGGAACCAGTACGGCGAGACGACTGAACGGGTGTGCGGCGCCGCCTCCACGCGGCCCCCCGACCTCGGAGCACTCGCGCATCTGGACTGACGCGTTCGCGAGTCGACGAATTGGCCGAACACGCTCATCTGCCGAGTTGTGCCCGGTCCTGCCGACTCGAAGGGCGCCCTCCACCGTGACGTCATGGCTTCGGTCTGCCCGGCCGCCGCTTGGTATGACGTCCCCGCAACGTCGTACGTCCTGGTCGCTGGGACAGCCGCCACGTCTGACGTCTGCGCCAGACATGGTCGCTGGCGCGGATCTACCGCTGGCTGCACGCTCGTGCCGATGTGCGGGCGCAGGCGGGGGCGGGTCAGGGGTTCCTCAGGGGCTGTCCCGATGGTCGTCGTTGGGCTGATGAAGCACGTTGGTTATATGGGCTCCCTGAGCGCGCCAGACGCCGCCGCAGAGTCGATGAATGTTGATCTACCACCTCGCCCAGTGCTGACGTTCTGGCTGATCGCAGTCGCTCTGGAGGTGCTGCTGGGCATCGCATTCCTCCTGACCGGTGCGGATGGAGCTATCGACAGGGGGCTGTCCAAGGCCGGGATCGACTTCAGCTCCGACCTCCTCACAGCGGTCCGCGTCGTAGTGGTGTACCCAGCCGCGTTCCTCGGCGTCACCTTGGCGCTTGCTCAGGTAGCCGCGCCTGACCTCGCCGTGTTCATCGTTGCCCGCATACGCGGCGGGCGCAGGCTGCTCCGCGCCGTCGGTAGCAGGTTTCGTCCGTGGTCGAACGAGGTGGGGGCACGTAGAGGGATCCGGATCTGGATCACGGTGGTCATCGTCTTCTCGGCGTGCAACCTGATCAGTGGGCTTCTCCACCGGGCCTTTGTGGCGCAGGACTTCACGTGGCACTTCTCGTGGAGCATGCTCGCGTTGCTGCCCGTGGCCATGCTCCTCGACGCAGGCGCACTCCTGGAGGAGAACGGCTGGCGCGGCTTCGCGCTTCCCGTCCTGCTCCGAACCCGAGGGCCATTGGTCGCCTCCCTCATCGTGGGCTTCGCCTGGGCCTCGTGGCACTTCCCTGTGAAGTACGACGCCTTCACCGACTACGGCCTGTGGGGAGGGTTGGCCTACCTGGGCGCCTTCACGATCAAGATCGTTGCGTTGTCCGTGGTGATCACCTTCTTCTGGGCACGCGCCGGCCAAGCCACGCTGCTGGCCATCGCGATGCACGGCCTGTCCAATGACGTGGCCCGAGTCGGCGGGCTGGTCGACGGGACCACCTGGCAGTCCTCCGCGATCAGCGAACTCGACCTCGCCGTCCCGTTCATCATTCTGGCGCTCGTGCTGGTCCCCTACGCCAACCGAACGGGCTGGGGTGACCTGGCCCCGCTTGGCAGTGAATGAGCCCCGGCCATGTCAGCGCACACCTGCCGCATAGTGTGCGCGTCGAACCCACACCGACAGAGCGACGGAGCGCCCTCCCCCACGTGGGGAGGGCGCTCCGATGTATGTGAATCAGGTGAGGTCCACGTAGCCGCGCGCCGCGCGCTTGAGGACTTCGATGTCCTCGTCCGCTACGCCCGCCTCGGGGTCCACCCAATCCGCTGGCCGGACCGCATCCGACCAGGAGCAGCGACGGCGCGACAACGAGGACCAGCCAGTGAGAGGAACGCACAGGCACAGGATGGCTTGTGTCAGCCGAGCACAGCGGGAGCGACATGGCGGATCGCGGCACGAAGGAGGCATCCGTTCACGTGCCGCATAGCGTGCGCGTGGGCGCGCGGAGCTGCCGCGGTCCGCGCGCCCGGGCCGATGCGCGGCAGGTGCGACTGAGCGACCTGCCAAGGTAGCTGTGCCCGGGCGGGCGAAGCGGCCACGCTCCGCTCGGGTGCGGGCACAATGCTGGAGTGCCCACTCTCGTACGTGTACCCGTGGCCGGCCCAGGGGCGCGCCGATCGGCCCACCGATGAGGACGAGGTCGCTGACGTCGCGATCCGTGGCTGCCGGTCCATCGCGGAGCTCTACAGCGAGGCCATCGCGGAGCTCAGGCTGGCGAACCGCGTCAGTGAGCTGCGGCTGTTCATCCGCCACGATCCGGAGCTCGAGGACGTGCGCGCAACTGTGCAGGTGGACCCCGTTCGGGAGGGGTTCGAGATGGCGCACGTGCACGTGCCGACCGGGCTCGCCGCTCGCACCGCGCAGCTGAGGGCGCGCCTGCTGCTGGAGGCCGTGCACGGGCTGGTGGGCCGGCTCTCGGTCGCGCGCGGCTGGGACGCCGCCCCTCTCGAGGGCTGCCGACGGCAGGTGCTCGATCGTGGCCTGGAGTATCGGTGGAGCTCGACGCCGAAGGCGTCCCCGGACCGGCGACACGAGTCGCGCGCCGAGTTCAGGCTTCCGGCCGACGGGTACGGCCGCGCCGCGGCGAGCATCGGTTGCGGGCCTTCGTGGATCAGACCGACTCGTCCCTTCCGGTCGGGGACCCGGGGCCGCTGGCCAGAAAGAGCGCCGATCAGGTCGTGGCCCTGATGCGTCACCGGACCGGTCTGGGCCCCCATCCGGAAATTGCGTCGCCTTAACGCTCGCCCCGCAGCGCTGAAGGCTGCGCCCGGACAGCGCCGCTCCATCCACGGGACGACCGGATCTGCCGAGATGCGGTCGGGGCGGCCCAGCGCATAGCCCGTAGGGGAGATTGTCGTTGTTGACGCGTGGTCACGGTCCCGGACAGTCCCGTCAGCAAGCCGTCCCCCGTCGTCGGCGTTCTGATCACGCTCGCTGCACTCGTCGTTGCTGGGCTCATGGCGGCACTTAGCCTTTGGCTTATGCCCTTCGCAGGCCTGGCTCTGATGACCGTCGGATGGCTCGGCCTCACACGCGGGGTCCCACGTGGACTGGCGTACGTCGAGGGGCGCAGGACTGCTGCTGCTCGTGCTCAGCGTCTTGGCGTTCGCCGCCCCTCCGGCGCCCGTGGCAGTTCACTGACAACCGCCCGGATCTGCCTGCGGGCTCAGGCGGTCAACGCAACACCTCGGCTAGTGCTTGGGATGGTGTCTTGAAGCCGAGGGTTTGTCGAGGTCGTCCGTTCAGCTCGTCGGCGATGGCGTCGAAGTCGGCTTGGGTCAGGGTCCGGAAGTCGAGGGTGCGGGGCAGGTACTGGCGAAGCAGGCCGTTGGTGTTCTCGTTCGACCCGCGTTGCCACGGTGACTTGGGATCACAGAAGTAGACCTCGACTCCGGTGGCTTGAGTGAACTTGGCGTGCTCGGACATCTCGTGGCCTTGGTCCCAGGTCAAAGTCCTGGTCAGCGCTGCTGGCAGGTTCGTGATCTTCGCAGCCAGTGCATCGGCGACCAGATCTGCCTTGTGGCCGTTGGGCAGCGCGACGAGCATCACGAACCGAGTCGAGCGTTCGACCAGAGTCGCGACTGGGGTCATGCCCTTGCCGAAGACCAAGTCGCCCTCCCAATGACCCGGCACAGCGCGATCCTCGGCCTCAGCCGGCCGCTCGGAGATGTTGAGGATCCCGGGCCGGCCACCACGACCATCAGGAAGCCGGATCCCTGCCGACCGCCGAAGTACTCGCTTGGTCCGCAGATAGGCGGTCAGCTCTTTGCGCAACGCACCGCGGGACTGGATGAACAAGGTGCGGTAGATCGTCTCGTGCGACACCTGCATCTCCGGTTCATCTGGGTAGGTGGCCTTCAGCCAACCCGCGATCTGCTGCGGTGACCACCGCTGCCTCAGCTTCTCCGCCACGATGTCACGCAGTAGCGGCCGGCTGGCCAGCTTGCAGGTCTGGGGACGCCGAGCTCGAGCCCACGCCTGCTCATCTGCCCTCGCCGCGCGGTACCGACTCCGCCCGCCGTGCCCGCCGACCTCACGACTCACCGTCGACGGCGCCCTGCCCAAGCCGGCCGCGATCGTGCGCAACGACCATCCCGCTGCCAGACCCCTGGAGATCTCCTCGCGTTCGAGCAGACTCAACCGGCCCGTCGAACGCCGTCGAGCAGCCGGACGGATCCCGCCACACCGCACCAGGTAGCCATGGACTCCGCTGGTCGACAGCCCCAACGCACGAGCCGTCGGCTTGGCCGCATAGCCCGCCCGCAGACGAGCCCAGATCTCATCCTCAACAGCCGGCGTCACCCGGTGATAGCCACGTCCCATCGCAACCTCCTCGAATCAAGGAAGTGTTGCGCTGACCAATTGAGACCGCCCCGCCCTCGGTGCGCGCGGTACTGCCGATGAGCGGTCGCACACATCCTGCTTGTTGGAGACTTACGCCATGAGTCGAGAGTCAGGGTTGGAGTTCCTCTGCATGGACGAGTTCCTCGTCTGCTACGACTACGGCTCTGGTGGGCTGTGGGGCATCCTCACCGCTCCGTCCGAGGACGCCGTCCGCGCCAAGTACCCCGAACTCACGATCGCCGAGGTTCGTCCACCGTGGATGGACGACGAACACATCGGCCAGTTGTACGCGGAACCCCTCCGACTGGACGACCCACCAACGGGCTTGCTGGCCGCTCTGGTCGCCGACCGCGAGCGAACGTAACGACCGCCCCGATGTGCGGTCGATGGCCGAGCGAGTCCTTCGATCACGAAGATGGCGGCACTACCGGACCGCGAAACCCTGGCCCGCTACTCGCGCTTGCCCCCGAACACTCGCTTGGCGACAGAGCCGGTGCCGAAAGCAGCGAACAAGGCGACAAAGACCGCCGAGGGAATGGTGCTGGAACTCGAGTCGACGCTGTGGAAGGTCGCATCGCCTCCATAGATGCCAACGAACAGCACGGCCACCCACATAGCGACGATCGACACCGTGGCCCACATCTCGCGAACAAGGATCCGTGAGGCCCAGCCTTCACGAGGGGACCGCACTGAAGACTGATCTTGCAACCTTGTTGTCATGATTGCCTCCCAACAGGTCCACTCCTAGCCTGGACCGGTTCATGAACCGCACCTAGAGCCGAACGTCAGGTGCCGCGTAGGCAAAGGCCCCGAGCGGCTACTTTCAGCGACAACGAGGCTCGCCACTGTCGCGCCAACATCCGCCCACGCCGCATCGCGTGCGCGTCGGCGCGCGGATCTGCCGCGTTGAGGACGGCTACGCTCGCCCGATCATGCCGCGATCCGCGCGGTCCTGCCGGTGAGCGGATGTCGTTCGACGCCAGCACACCGTGGCGTTGACCAGCCGCTGAACGGTCGCTGGAAGTTGGCCCCCCCGCCAGGATTCGAACCTGGACTACCTGAACCAAGGTCAGGCGTGCTGCCATTACACAACGGGGGGTTGCAAGGCTCTCCGCTTGCTGCGATCCGAGCGCGCACTCATGCCGACAAGCGAGCGTTTGCGGACGCCGGTCAGGCGTCCTTCGGGACGCTCGTCCGAACGGCCCTGTCGTCGCGAGCGGTAGTAGCCCGGGGGGTCAGGAGCAGGCTTACAGCCACGTAGACCACAGCGACGATGGCAAGGGCCCACAGGGTGTGCATCAGGTGGTTCGCCGCGTTGTAGGTGTCGGTGGCGTAGGTACCTTGTGCCGTGATGTCCTCGCGCCAGTGCCCGGCCCAAAGTCCGAAGAGGCCAAGTGCTACGGCTGCACCGATGGCCCGCCGGAGAAGGGCGTCGTCCCGAAAGAAGCGCATGGTCGGGATGCTAAGCGAGCGCCGCCAAGTAGTTCCGCACTTCGCCTGGATCTGCCGCTGATGGCACGCTTCAACTACCGATGAGGGGTCGGCGGCAAGCGGGGCGCGGCATACTTTCCTCCACGTGACCGTTGACGACTCGCGACGGCTGGACCTGTCCGGCCCTGTCTCTGCGCCCAACGCTCCGATGGAACAGCGGTGTCGTGGGGGTTGCACGGTCCCGAACCAGCGTGCGACGTCAGATCTGGCGTCTGGCTGAGCGCCGTGCGGGCGTGCCGCGTGGCAGCTCTGGCGGTGGCCGCGACCATCGTCGCGGGTTGCCACCAGGCAGTCCCAACGCCAGAGACAGGGACGGGAGCGTCGGCAACGAGCACTACGAACACCTCGGGCCGGCTGCGGTTCAGCAACGGGAAGGCTGGCGGCGTGCCGCCCTCCGGTTTCGGACGAGGCAATGTGCCTGCCGACCAGCCGCTTGCGATGGTGACCTACACCTTCTGTGCCGAGGGTGGCCCGGTTCGCCTCATCGGCATCACGCTGAAGGACGCTACGAACCTGACTGTGGTCGATTGGGGCGTGCGCGACTACCCACCGCTCGGCGTCGACATCGGCGAGTGGAACGGTCGAGTCCTCGGGGACAAGTCGTTCTCCCACGACCCGGTTCCAGGTCCCTGCCGTCACCCGCAGAGGCTCTCCGAGCTCGACATCAGCGTCAATCGGAGTGGTGATGAGGTCGGCATCGCTCACGGCTTCGAGGTCGAGACCTCAACCGGAAACCTGTTCGTCCGCATGCGGATCATGCTGTGCCCGGCGGCTTGCCCCGACTCGAGCGACATGAGCTTGCCCTGACGCGCTCCCTCCATGGAGCAGGGGAAGCACGGCGGACCTGCCAGGCGCCGACGGCGCTGAATCACGCCCTGGGTCCCCACGGGTGGAATACGCAGAGCAACGCACTCATCTGCAGTTGTCCGTGCGCGATCGTGCGATGAGCGAGCGGCCGGCCGTCCAGTCGGTTACGGTCGCCGTCCATGCACGAAGAATCGACCGAGTCGCCTCCCAGCCAAGATGAAGCGCGTCCCGTGGGCCGGCGCGAGGATGCTGTCTGGTGGGCAACCAGGGTCGGTCTTGCCCTTAGCTCGGTCGGTCTGATTGACGGCTTGATGATGGCGCTGCAGAGGAAGGTGGCTGACTGTCCGGACGGCAAGTACTTCCCGGAGGGCGCCACGGACCTCAACTGCTACGTGCACCCGCAGGGCGGACTCGGCACTGCTATCGCCGCGCTTTCCGTCGTGCTCGGGATCCTGGTCGTGTTCTGCAGCATGGCGGCCAGAGCAAGCCTTGAAGTCCGCCCACCATCGCTCTGACCGGGGAAGACCCTTGTCACGTCAAGGTCTCCAACGCCCGCTCACGGCGGCGGTCTCAATTGGTCAGCGCAACACTTCCTTGATTCGAGGAGGTTGCGATGGGTCGTGGTTATCACCGGGTGACGCCGGCTGTTGAGGATGAGATCTGGGCTCGGCTGCGGGCGGGCTATGCGGCCAAGCCGACGGCTCGTGCGTTGGGGCTGTCGACCAGCGGAGTCCATGGCTACCTGGTGCGGTGTGGCGGGATCCGTCCAGCTGCTCGACGACGTTCGACGGGCCGGTTGAGTCTGCTCGAACGCGAGGAGATCTCCAGGGGTCTGGCAGCGGGATGGTCGCTGCGGACGATCGCGGCCGGCTTGGGCAGGGCGCCATCGACGGTGAGTCGTGAGGTCGCCGGGCACGGCGGGCGGAGTCGGTACCGCGCGGCGAGGGCAGATGAGCAGGCGTGGGCTCGAGCTCGGCGTCCCCAGACCTGCAAGCTGGCCAGCCGGCCGCTACTGCGTGACATCGTGGCGGAGAAGCTGAGGCAGCGGTGGTCACCGCAGCAGATCGCGGGTTGGCTGAAGACCACCCACCCAGATGAACCGGAGATGCAGGTGTCGCACGAGACGATCTACCGCACCTTGTTCATCCAGTCCCGCGGTGCGCTGCGCAAAGAGCTGACCGCCTATCTGCGAACCAAGCGAGTACTCCGACGGTCGGCAGGCATCCGGCTTCCTGATGGTCGTGGTGGCCGGCCCGGGATCCTCAACATCTCCGAGCGACCGGCTGAGGCCGACGACCGCGCTGTGCCGGGTCATTGGGAGGGCGACTTGGTCTTCGGCAAGGGCATGACCCCAGTCGCGACTCTGGTCGAACGCTCGACCCGGTTCGTAATGCTCGTCGCGCTGCCCAACGGCCACAAGGCAGATCTGGTCGCAGACGCACTGGCTGCGAAGATCACGAACCTGCCAGCAGCGCTCACCAGGACTTTGACCTGGGACCAAGGCCACGAGATGGCCGAGCACGCCAAGTTCACTCAAGCCACCGGAGTCGAGGTCTACTTCTGTGATCCCAAGTCACCGTGGCAACGCGGGTCGAACGAGAACACCAACGGCCTGCTTCGCCAATACCTGCCCCGCACCCTCGACTTCCGGACCCTGACCCAAGCGGACTTCGACGCCATCGCAGACGAGCTGAACGGACGACCTCGACAAACCCTCGGCTTCAAGACACCATCCCAAGCACTAGCCGAGGTGTTGCGCTGACCGCCTGAGCCCGCAGGGCATAGCGTGCGTCGCGCCGCCCTCGGTGGTGCGCCTTGCTTGGCTGCTAGTGGTGCTCTCGTCACGACGCCGGGCTCGCGCTGACGCGGTGTGCTGAGGCGTCGTACCAGCGCAGCACCCGCAGCGCCCTCAAGGTGTTCCACCGGCTCGGCGTGCCGTCGGGTTCCTCGAACCGGAAGTGGACCGCGCCGGCGTGAGTGTTCTCGAGCAGCCAACGTCCGTCGGGTCGGCGCTTGTCGCGGACCAGTTCGATCGCTTCGGCCAGCCGCGGATCCGGAGTGCCACCACGCCGGGCGAAGTACTCCGTGGCCTTGAGCAGGTCGTATTGCCAGCGTGGGGGGTAGGAGAACAATGCCCACTCAGGGTTGACCTCCTCGCCGGTCCGTAACGACCGGAAGAGGTTGCGCCGGAGCAAGTACTCCTCGCCGTTCCGGCGAGCCCGGCGAACCTCCTCAGATCCGCCGGTACGGCGCTCCCAGCTCAGCAGGGCGTCGATCACGGCCAGGGTGCTTGCGAAAGATGACGGCGCCGGGCGCGTCTCAGCCCAGCAGTTCCAGCCGCCGTCCGGCATCTGGTCGGCCAGAAGCCGCTGCACCACCGGGTCGACGTCGATGCCCAGGTAGGTACCGATCAGGATCGTGCCGGCGTTGATGCAGCAGTCCACCTCGCCGGCAAAGAACGGCAGCCCGTCGTACTCCCAGCGGCAGTTGCGAGCCACCAGGTGTGCGGTCTCTCGCATCACCGGACTGTCCGGGGGTGTGCCCAGGTGGCACAGGTCCAGCAGGACCGGGTACGTCGCGGTCCACGGCTGGCCCGGCTCGGCATCCGATCCGTCGCTCGGCGCCTCGGCCGTTCCAATGTCCGCCGACGGCCAGGGCGGGGGTGGCTCACCGGCAGCCAGAGCCCGCGCAGTGTCCGCTGCGAACGCCGCGGTATCCGGAAAGCAGGCCCCGTTCGCCCACAGGCCATCAGGAGCCCGCAGCGCCAGCAGCCGAGCACCCCAGCCCTCGTGCTCCACGCGTGCTCGTTCGCTCGCCACTTCGGCCTCCGAGGCGTCGAGGAGGTCGCGCAGCACCTGCCAGCGGATCGCCGGATCGCCCTGCAGGAGCCACTGCACGACAGGATCTTCCTCTGCCACCGGCACCGTTCGTGGCTGGTAGGGGCCCTGATCCTCCGTCGACTCCATCCCTGAAGATTAATCGGGAGAAGCGCACGCATCTGCCGCAATGCATACGCTCGGAGGCTCACGCATGCTGCCATCCCGTGGACTGACCAACTCACACGTTCCGAGGTCCAGCGGTCGCGCGTGCGGGAGGATCTTGTCCATGTCTTCCGTCGATCGGTGGCCGATCCGGGAACCTGGGACCTCGGGCGTTGGCTATGCACTGTTGTCGAATCTTGGTGTCGCGGCCTTGTCATTCGTCATCGGCGCGGTCTGGTTTGGATACCGAGACTTCGGCGGTTACCACCCCGCAGCCCTCCTACTGCCCGCCATCGCAATGGCCGCAGTTTCAGCCGTGGTCGGTCTCGTCCTGGTGTCGCGTCGAGCGTCGCGACGTCTGGGTGCAGGGGTCCTCGGTGGCGTCCTGTTTGCACTGGTCGTGGAGATCGGCCTGCTCGGCCTCTACATCATCCAGGTCGTCAGTCCTGAATGACGGCCGGTCGGCAGAGCCGGCGTGGTGTCCTCAACTGCCGCGTCGTGCGCGCGTCAGCGGGCGCGGATCGCTCACCGATGGAGCGTCTTGTTGCGACCCGAGACCGGGCTGACAGGCACACTTGACCGGTGGAGACTCTCGGCACCAAGGAAGTGTTCGCCAACCAGTGGATGACTGTCCGAGAGGACACCGTTCGGCGACCAGATGGCTCTGTCAGCTCCTACGCAGTGATCGACGCCGCTCCTGTCGCCCTGGCCATTCCTGCGGACGGCGAGCGCTTCCACCTCGTGGAGCAGTACCGCCACCCAGTTGCCGGCAGACGGTGGGAGTTCCCGTCAGGCAGCACAGACCCGAACGTCGACCCCGATGCCGCTTCCGTCGCCGCACGAGAACTCCGAGAAGAAGCAGGGCTTGTCGCGGGCAACCTGACGCCACTCGGCACGCTCGACATCACTCCCAGTACGTTCAGCCAAACCTGCGCGGTCTTCCTGGCCACCGACCTGGCCGCAGACGTCCCACACCGCGATCCGGAAGAGCAGGACATGCAGTCCGCCTGGTTCACCGCTCGCAGGTCGAGCGCATGATGAGGGACGGGACCATCTCGGACTCGAAGACCATCGCCGCCTACGCGCTGCTTCTCATCTCGTAACCGCGCTTCGCAGGCTCTTGAACGCCGCGCCAAACCCGACGAGGACTGCCCCAACGGCCACAGCCACCGTCCAGGAGGGCGCGCCCACGTACACCGCGAAGAACGCGACCAGCCCAAGCACGAAGACCCCGGTCAGCAGCGCCAGGGATGCCAGCGCCCCCACCACCAGGCGAGCCGTGCGGGACGACCGAGGTGGTTCGTTCACACGGCTTACGGTGCCGACCGGCACCAGCTCTGGCAATCCCCCGCGCCGACGCGCCGAGCCGAAGAGTCCGCTCGTGCCGCGATCCGCGCTGCTAGCGAGCTGCTCCAACGCTCGGGACTGAACGAACGTGCGCGAGAAGCCCGATCGCCCGTCTGCGTCCGATCGGCCAGCGCGAGCGCGTCGGCTCGCTCGTCTGACGCGACGGGCAACTTGTCTTCACAACGGACGGGACGAGCCAGCCAGAGACATCACGGTCGTGCCATCACCAACTGATGCTGTTGAGGAGCCAAAGCCCAGAAGCTGTACCGAGGACGATGAACATGACGCCCGTGGCCGCCTGTCTGCTGACCGCCTCCGCCAGTTGGAGGTAGCCCGCGACCAACATGAGCACGGGAATCAGAAAGAGGAACGCGACCACCGCCATGGCTGAACCCTAGAGCCTGGCCAGGGCTGCGACGTCCGCTTCATGCCGCGATTCCCGCCTCCGCACATGCCGGGATCGTTGCGTCATGCGGCCGCCAGTTGGGCGGCTGCAACAGCCTGCCGCATGGCCGCGCACCGAGGACGGCGTCACTGGATCTCTGGGCTCGTGAAGGCCCAGTCGAGACCGTCCTCCCCCTGGCAGTCCATCGTGGCATCGCGTAGCAGTCCGGCCTTCAGCGCCACGTTCTGGCTGGGCCAGTTGTCGGGTCGCACCCGTGCCACGATCGTCTGTGCCGGCAGTTCGTCCAAGGCCCTCGACACGACGGCCGCCGCGGCTTCGGTGGCGAAGCCCCGTCCCCACACCTCCGGCACGAAGCGGTAGACCAGGTTCAACACTGGGCGTCCGTGCATCAGCATCCGCTTCACGCCGGCATAGCCGATGATGCGGTCCGAACCGGACTCGCGGACACACCAGTAGCCGAAGCCGTGCTCTTCCCAGTGGCGGACCCACCGGGCCACCAGCTGAGCCGCCTCGTCACGATCCTCCAGTCCGTCGGACGGGTTGTGCTCAACGGTGCGCGGGTCTCCCAGGATCGCGAACACTCCCGCCGAATCCGTCGGCACGGGCCGGCTCAACCGCAGCCGCTTGGTCCTCATCCCCTGGGCACCCACCGCTGGATGGTCGCACGCCGCAGCCGCGGACACGCCGAGCGCTCAGCTCCTCCGCGCAAGCCCCTGCGGTCTGCGGCCAGGCAGCGTTCCGGCCCCTCGAGGTCTCCGAGAGCCAACCCCCTCCCCCGCGCGAACTGGACGCACGGATCTGCCGCGTAGCGCGCGCGTGGGCAAGCGCGGATCTGGCGCTGGGGGTGCGACATGCGTCGAACTGGAATGCCCTCCGCCCGTTCGTGCCGCAAGGAGTCCGACCGGCATGTTGGAGGATGTGCGCCGTGGGGATACAGCGATTGACGGTCGACGGTGAAGTCTTCGACGTCCAGACGGGCGAGACCTCTGGCCACTACGCCTACGGCTGGGTGTCTGGCCGCAACCCGGGCTATGGGTTCAGCAGCGCCGTTTCCGACGGTTCTCCGCTGACAGACCAGCAGCACGTGGACGCCATTCGCAACTTCCTCGCGGCCGTCGACCCGGCCACCGGCTACATCGAGGACGACGAGGATTGAAACTCCGGAACGCGCACTCATCTGCCGGGTTGTGCGCGGTCGTGCCGATCAGCGGGAGGCAGCCTCTTCCGTTCGAACGCATGGCGACCGCGACGCGCCGCCACCTCGGCGCCCATTGTGACGGCGCCCACGCAGAACCGGGCCAGCCTTCCTGGCCGTTCAGGCCAAGCAGAACTCGTTGCCCTCGATGTCCTGCATCACGAGGCACGACTCGTTGACGCCGTCGGCAGTCAGCAGTCGCACGCGCGCTGCACCGAGCGCGACCAGTCGTGCGCATTCGGCCTCGAGCGCGGCCAGGCGCTCTTCGCCGACGAGCCCGCTGCCGACCCGCACGTCAAGGTGCACCCGATTCTTGGCGACCTTGCCCTCCGGCACTCGTTGGAAGTACAGCCGCGGCCCCACACCGGTGGGGTCCAGCGCCGCCGCGCACCCGCCCTGCTCGTCGTCGTACTCTGCCTCGTAACCCAGCGTCTCGGCCCAGAAGCGGGCGATGCGCACAGGATCCGCGCAGTCGAAGGTGACCTGGATCTGCTTGACCGATGACATGGGGCCGCACCGTAGCTGGCGCGCGCCGCTCGCCGCGACCCATAATCGATCACCGCGCGGCACGCCATCCGCGCATGCCGCTGTCCGCGCGCGTCCAAAGCATGTGGGCGGTGCTCTGATCCGATTCGACAACAGTTGGTGGCAGTGGGACGCTCCATGGAACAAGCCTCGTTGCGTCGTGCAGCGGGTCTCGGCGCGAAGCCGCCCCCAGACCCCGGACTTCTTCGCTAGTCCAGCGGAGATGAGCCATGTCCCCCTCCAGATCGTTCGTTCAACTCGTTGACGAGCGCATCGTGGTGACACCTGACGGACGGTCGGCTGGCACCGTCATGGACTCCACCGACATGGTCACGCCCGCCGCGGCACTGGGCACGGTCAACGTCGGTCCGGGTATGGGACAGCAGTGAAGCGGCCGGTCCGAATCGCGATCGTCGATGACTACGCCGTGGTCGTAGCAGGTGTTGCGTCGTTCTTCGCCGAGGAGCGCGTCGATGTCGTTGAGACCGGCGCGTCCAAGGCTGTGGTCACTGACGTCGACGTGGTCCTGTACGACACGTTCGGGCAAGTGACTGGCGAAGACCTCAACCTCGAGGACTTCGTCCGCGACAGCGGAGCCAAAGTTGTGATCTACAGCTGGAACCTCAAACCCGACCTGATCGAGCAGGCGATCGCAGCTGGCGCGTCCGGCTACCTCTCCAAGGTGCTCACCGGCCCTGTGATCATTGCGGCTCTCGAACGGATCGTGAACGGTGAGATCGTCATCATGGCCGGGAGCCACGAGACCAGCGTCGATGCAGCCGGCGACTGGCCCGGCCGATCCGCCGGGCTTTCTCCACGCGAGGCCGAGGTCATCGCGCTCATTGCCCGGGGACTCAGCAACCAGGACATCGCAGAGCGTGCCTTCGTCTCCATCAACACCATCAAGACCTACATCCGCTCGGCCTACCGCAAGATCGGCGTCAACAGCCGCAGCCAGGCAGTCCTCTGGGCGGTGACCAACGACTTCCTGCCAGACCACGAGCGCAAGATCGACCCCACCCTCCCCCTGCGTCCAGACACAGACGTCTCCTGACAGGCCCCGCGCGGGCAGAGGATCCGCGCGGGTGTGGGCCGGCGACGCTGCCCGGGGCCCACTGCTCAGGCGGGCCCGTCCGATCTCCACGTCCGCGACCAGCCCGCCGCTTCCCGCTCGTCCACGCGGGCCAGCCGCGCGCGGACGTACATACGCTTGCTGGATCCGTAGCGCGGCCAGCAGGTGGTCAGGGTGAGCTCACGGTCCGTGCTCGGCCCGAGCACCCAGGTGGCGTCCACGGGGATGATGCGGGGTGACGTGGCGAGCCGGTAGGTCCACCGCACGCCGCGCTGCTCGAGCACGACGTCGTCACCGGGTCGCAGAGCATCGAAATTCAGGAAGGGGCTCCCGTGTCCCGCCCGGTGTCCGGCGAGCGCGACGTTGCCGCGCGCGCCCGGCAGCGGAGTGCTCCGGTAGTGCCCGGGACCCTCGGCGATCTGAGCCAAGCCGGTGCCCTCCACGGCAACCCAGGACCAATCCGCGCCGAAGCGCGGCACCCGCATGGTCATCAGGGCCTCGCCCACGCCGACACCTTGCGCGACGGGGACGGACGTCGAGCGTCCGGCGGGCACGGCCGGAGCCGGCCCGCCGGAGAGCTGATCAGCCAGGCGCTCTTGCGCCTGGGCGGTGTGCTGGGAGTCGACCGCCGGCCGCAGCAGGAGGAACGCGAGAAGCGCGCACCCACCCACGACGAGGACCGCCGCCAGCAGCCGCCTCATCGCTCGCTCCTCGGTATCGTGCGCATCACGGCCATGCCGAGGGCGATCATTGCGAACGCCGCGAGGAAGGCCCACAGCAGGTTGCCGGTCAGGAGACCGGTTGCTGCGAGGGCGCCACCACCGGCTACTGCGCTGGGGTTGTTGTACATGTCGTCACCACCTCCTCTCGTGACGTAGCAGGGACTGGGCGAGCGCTTGGGCCTGCACCAGCTGAAGAAACAGGTCGTAGACCATCTCGACCACGAGTGGGGCAGCCAACAGCATCTGCGGCCAGCCCCGTCTGCGGACGGTCACGACACGTTCGAGGACGAAGATCATGGAGGCCGCGAGCCAGAACGGCTGCAGGGCGATGCCTGTCACCAGCCCCCACGCCATGCTCATCAGGTAGAGGAAGGTCGCCAGCACTCCCAGGGCGCTCAGCAGCTGGCGCCCCCAGTAGGGCGCGGTGACGCGGTTGAGCCCGTAGTCGACGACGTTCTCGACCGCCCCCCGCTTCCAGCGCACGCGCTGCTTGGCGAGGTCCGACCAGGTGGTCATCACCTCGGTCTCGAGGGTGCATTCCGCGGGCGCGACGATGCCGTAGCCCAGGTGCATCAGGGCAAGCGAGAGCTCGTTGTCCTCGGTGAGCACGTGGGTGTCGTAGACCCCGCCCGCGCGCGACCTGTCCGGCAGGTCGCCCGTCACCCGCGCCCGCTGCACCTCGCGCAGCACCCGCACCGGGAACACGGTGGCGGTGCCGGTGAGGACGAGCGCCTTGCCCTTGAGACGGCGTACGTCGCGGGCGTAGCGCGCGTACTCGTTGCGCTGGAAGACGCCGAGCAGCCCGCCGCCGGGCCCGCCCCGGAAGGTGCCGCCGACCCCGCCGAGCTGACGCCGATGGCGCTCGTGCAACGGGCTGCTTCCGTCGAGCTTGCCGCGGGCGATCTCGAGGAACTCCCTGTCGAGCAGGGAGTCGGCGTCCATCACGAGCACCAGGTCGTCGCCCGTGAGCGTGGGCAGCAGCTCGTCGAGCGCCTGGTTGAGCGCGCCCGCCTTCTTGGCAGTGTTGCCGACGGTCGCGAAGACCTCGGTGCCGGCGGCCAGGGCCACCTCCGCGGTGTGGTCGGTGCAGTTGTCCGCCACGACGAAGGCACGATCGGGACGCCAGGTCTGCGCGGCCAGCGAGGCGAGCGCGGCCGGCAGCGTCGCCTGCTCGTTGTGGGCGGGCAGCAGCGCGATGAGTGAACCCGTGCGTTCGTACACCAGTGGCCTGGCGGCGCGAGGGACGACGGAGGCAGCCCGCCAGGACGGCGCGGTACGGCGAGCGCGATGGCGCGCTTGGACAACGGATGACGGCAACGCTGGTTCTCCCCATGTTTCCCACCGGTCGGTTGACCGCCTGCCTTCACGGCCGTGACTGCACGGCCGAGATGTCACGCCGGCAGGACCCCCCGAGAGCACCATGCGACAACGGAGAGGTACCCCAGATCGGATATTTTCAATCCCTTTTATTGACTATGGACTCCATAGCCCGGACGGACCATGTCCCAAGGGCCCCATCCGAGACGACGTGCACACGATGCGTGCGGGCCGGCCTTCCCGCTCAAGTGCGTCCGTTGGTTTGCCGAATAGAAGAACGTGACAGTCGGCATTTCTCTCCGCCGTCTCGGCGCTCTCGGTCTCGTGCTGATCGTGCTCTCGTGCGGCCTCTCGTGGCGGTCTTCGGCTGAGTCCGCCCTCCGCGACGACCGGTCGTCGCGCCTGACGTCCGGTCCACTGGCACAACGAGTGCAGCTCGGCGCTTTCGTTGCCGGGATGCAGGATGACCCCGCCCGCCTCTCCGAGTGGGAGGCCGAGGTGGGGGGCCGCGCCGAGATCGCGTCGTACTACTACGGCTTCGGTGACGTGTTCCCCGCGCAGGCGGAGCGCACGTTCTCCGACGGAGGCACCCGCAAGGTCCTCCTGTCCTGGGACATGGGACCGACGCGCTTCTCCGAGTGGGCCTCCGGCCGTTACGACGACTACCTGGACCAGATCGCGGCCGCCGCGCGTGCCTACCCGTACCAGGTCTACGTCCGTCCGTGGCCGGAGATGAACGGAGACTGGCAGACCTTCCAGCCGACCGCCGCGGGAGAGCGCGCGTACGGCGGCACCTACCGCGAGTTCAAGCTGGCCTGGCGACACGTCGTCACCTACCTGCGCGCCCACGGCGCAGACAACCTGCGATGGGTCTTCAACCCGACGGTTGACACGTACGCCGAGACCACGCCCGTCAGGCGGATCTGGCCGGGCGCGCAGTACGTCGACGTGCTCGGCCTCGACGGGTTCAACTGGGGACGCGACTCGGGGCGGGGCCGCTGGACTTCCTTCTCCCAGACCTTCCGCGACCAGTACGCCAACCTGACTGAGCTGGACTCACAGGCTCCGGTGTGGATCTGCGAGGTTGCGTCGAAGGAGCCACGGATCGACGACGGCGCGCCGGCCGACCCCCAGCACACCAAGGCCGGTTGGGTGCGCGCCATGTTCGACTTCGAGGGGATGCCTCGGCTGCGGGCGGTCGTGTGGTTCGACGCCGCCAAGGAGCGGGACTGGCGGGCGGCCTCCTCCCTCGGTTCGCAGCGCCAGTGGCAGCGCGTCATGTCGGACCGGGCTTCCTAGCCACGCGCGTCGTCTGGGTGCGAGGACGCTGATCATCGATCGCCCGAGTGCACGGCCTGCACCGTGCACATCAGGCGTCGTCGAGACGCGACCTTCGGTGAGCAGCCTCGCGGAGCATCGCGTCGATCTTGGGGTCAGAGCCGAGCTCCCAGATCTCCTGGTCACAACGGCACGCTCTGGCCCATTTGGCGGCCCACCTGTGCGCTTCCTCCCGTGAGGGCACCTCGATCACCGTGAGTCCGCCGACCCCAACTCGCGGGCCGTCGGTGACCGTCCCGTCGGCGGCCACGATGCTCGCCCACTGCTCTTCCAGGCCACTGCCGCACACCCACACACCGGCATCGATGGCCTCCTGGCTGACCGCGTGCGCGGCCTTGTCGATGTCGGGCATGTCCTCGTCGCGGAAGTCGTCCATCGCGTGGGCGTCCAGAATCAGAACGAATTGCGGCATCGCATGACCCCCTCCCCGGACCGCGTCGGTGGGCGGCCCACCTGTTCCCGAACGGTAAGCCCGGGTGATGGTCCGCCGCACTCCCATGGACGGACGCCGCTACCCGGACCCTGGAAGCCATGCACTCATCTGCTGCGGGCGCGCCAGGCGCCACGTTGGGCTGAGCTCATGCGTCCAGCACGAAGATGAACTCCTCGATGCCGTCGTCGAGCGCAGGCTCGTTCGCCTCCTGCACACGATCGCGACGAAAGCCGCACTTCTCAAGGACCCGGATCGAGCCGACGTTGTGCACCGCGACATGGGCGAACAGCGGTCGGATCGACATCTCGTCCACGAGCAGCGCCAGCGCCTGTGTGGCGACACCGCGGCCCCAGTACTCGCGCCCGACCCAGTAGCCGAGTAGTTGCTGCCCGCTGTCCTGCCAGCTGCCGATGTTGCCCGCCACCATGCCGTCCGCAACGATGGTGCGCACGACAAGGCTGTCGTCGGCGCGGAGCTTCGCCCAGTGCGCCGCGAACTGGTCCTTCTCGCGAGCGGGAAACGCCGCCATCTCGACCGCCTGCGGATCCGCCTGTTGGTCGAAGAACACGTCGAGATCCCGGTCTTCGACACCCCTCAGACGCACCACGGGTGTCACGTCGTGAAGCTCGTTCATGTCCAGTCACTCCTCGTCTCGGTCACCGCGCCGACCGTGAGAGCCGCCAGGCACCCACCACCTCGACGGTCTCAACCGTGTCACCGACCGCCGACATCGTGGTGCCCGAACGTCCCGATCCGGGCGCCGCCAGCCGCACGCGAGTCCACCGACCGATCGGGTCACGCCGGCGCCGAGGTTCAGACGGGGTTGCGCCAGGAGGCGAGGTCGTCGCGCTGCCTGAGCAGCACCTCCGGCGCCTCGGTCACGGCAGAGTTGATCTCCGGCAGTATCCGGATCTGGAAGTCCAGGGCCTCCAGCGCCAACCGGCGGTCACCGTCGCTGAGGTGACCCGTCAACCGGAGCAGGACGAATGCTGCGCTCGCGATGAACATCGCGGTCTCGATCCCGTCCACGCCCGACATCTCGCCGGCGTACGCGGCGACCTGCGACGGCTCGCAGTCCAGCACCGTGGCCAGGGTGCTGGCTGGCCCGAGTTCGCCGCTGCGGTCGCGCCAGCTCGCAAGCAGGTCCGAGCCCTCATCGCTGCCGAAGGGCGCGAGCTCGTTCCCCCGGTCCTCGTACAGCGGATCGGTGAAGTGCTCAGCGAACCCGGGGGCCGGCTCCGGCCTTCGAGCCTCGGTCATGGGGTTCTCCAGATCCGTCAGCGAGCACGTCGCCGCGCGTAATGCGCAGCCAGAGAATGGACGCGGCCGATGGCCGACCCCGTTCACACAGCCTACGACCCGTTCGCCGGCGCCACGCGGTCACGACACGTGCCCAGCGACGCGGACCACGCGCCTCGCGCAGGCCAGCGCGCCGGCCCCGCCGGGGATGGCGCAGCGCATGTGACGGAGCCGACCACGCGTGTCGTGAGACGGCAGGTGACGGACCGTCCACAGGGGGTACACGGACCCTGTGACCACGCAGCTGCTGCCCACCGTGCCCGACTGGACCCGCCCCCGACTGGCGCTCGGCGGGCTCGGTGCCGCCTACCTGGTCGCCCTCGTCGCCGTCTACCTGCTGACAGTGCGCACCGTTCCCGGCCGGCTGGTCAGCGATGCGGCGCTGCGCGGCGCGCTGACCACCCGGTCGGCCGCCTCCGACAGCGTGCACGCGGTCCTCGACGTGGTGTCCGTGGGCTCGCTCGCGGTGGCGACCGCGGTCATCGTGGTGATCGCGCTGCTCCGACTGGCCGGTCGCGCGGCCATCGTCGGGATCGGTCTGCTGGCCGCGGCCAACGTGAGCACCTGGCTGCTCAAGAACTACGTGTTCTCGCGTCCCGACCTCGGCCTCCACGAGGCCGCCCCGGAAACACTGAACAGCCTGCCGTCCGGGCACGCCACCGCGGCGTTCAGCGCGGCCGCGGCGCTCGTCCTCGTGGTGCCGGTCGCGCTGCGTCGGGTCGCCTCGGTCATCGGGGCGACCGCGGGCGCGCTTGTTGCGATCGCGACGATGTCGGCCGGGTGGCACCGCGCAGGCGACGCGCTGGCGGCCTTCTGCGTGGTCGGCTTCTGGTCCGTGGTCGCGGCCTGGGTGCTGTTGCGCGGCAGTGACCAGGAAGTGCCCGAGGATCGCTGGCGGCCGCCGGGTCCGGCCGCAAGGATCGCCCTGGTCGGCGTCGGCGCAGGTACGGCGGTGTCGGTGCTGCTCGCGCTGCTCGCGCACCACTCGACGAGCACACCGGTGAAGCTGACGGCGTTGCTCGGCGGGGTGCTGCTCGTCGTGGGCGGTGCGTTCGCGGCGATGCTCGGCATCCTGCGGGCCGTGGACCTCGCCGGGACCGGACGCTAGCCGAGGCGGGACTCGTCCTCCCCCCGGAACGCCCCTACGGCTGCTCCACCGGGAGTGCGGCGAGCTCGGCGCGCGAGGTGACCTGGAGCTTGCTGAAGACGTTGCGGAGGTGGAAGTCGACCGTGCGGGGACTGACGAACAGTCGCGCGGCCACCTCGCGGTTGGGTAGTCCCTGGCGAACCAGTGCGGCGACCTGTCGCTCCTGGGCGGTCAGCTCCGTTGCGGTGGTGACGTCGCGACGACGGGCGGTCTCACCCGAGGCACGCAGTTCCTGGGCGGCTCGTTCGGCGTAGGGCGCCGCACCCAGGTCCTCGAAGATCGTGAGCGCGGTGCGCAGGTGCTCGCGGGCGTCGACCCGGCGGCGCGAGCGCCTCAGGTGCTCGCCGAACGCCAGGTGGGTGCGCGCCCGGTCGGGCAGGCGTGGGGAGTCGGCGTGCGCTTCGAGAGCGGCGAGGAAGTGGCTCTCGGCGTCGGCCGCGTCGGCGGCGTCGGCGAGCAGCGCCCGGCCGTGCTCGGCGTTCGCGACCGCGGAGGCGATGCCCGTGGCGGTGGCGAACCCCTCGACCTCGTCGAGCCAGGTGCGGGCAACGTCCTCGCGGCCCGCCCGCGCGGCGGTGTCGAACATGTCGAGCGCTGCCATCCTGCGCAGCATCGGCCCCTGGATCAGGTCCAGGTGGTGCACCGCGGTCGCCGGCTGGGCGGCGGCCTGCAGTGCCTGCGCCCAGTGCACGAGGTCGACGACGATGCCGTCGGTGATGCCGACCGGGTGAGCCTCGCGGATGGTGGCGACGTCCTCGAGGTGGCGCCCGGCGGCCTCGTCCCCGCGCAGCGCCGCGACCAGGGCGAGCTCGGCGTGGGGCAGCGCGGTCAGGCCCGTGTGGCCCGTGCTGGCGGTCAACCGCAGCGCCTCGGCCGCGGCGCCGGCGGCCTGGGTCCACGCGCCGGTCGCGACCTGGGCATGGAAGCCCCGGGTGAGCGCGTGCTCGACCATCGAGAGGGCCCCGGCGCGGCGGGCGGCGGTCAGCTGCTCCTCGTGGAGTCGCAGCGCGCGCTCGTCATCGTCGATCAGCCAGGCCGCGATGGCGAGGTTGGGCTGCAGGACGTGGTCGCCCTCGGGTGGGTCGGCATCGGTGAGCGCGAAGGCGCGGCGGAAGGACTCGACGGCGGTCCCCCAGTCCTGGCGGGCGATCGCGGCGTACCCGTGCAGCAGGGCAGAGGCGGCCCGCGCCCGGGCCGGCGCGTCCGGCGCCGGCTCGGGCACCAGCGCCGTCGGGTCGACCGGACGCGGCGAGCGCGCGCCCCACGCAGCCAACGACGCGACCAGCATCGCCAGCGGCTGGGCCGTCGCCTCGTCCACCTCGGCGGCCATCTGAGCGGCCTGGACGATGAGGTCGTAGCCGTCGTTGAGGGAGTGGGTGTTCCACTCGATCTGGCCCCGCAGGGTCAACAGCCGTGCCAGCAACGCCCGATCGGTCACGTCGGCCGCGGCCGCGGCCGCCAGCCCCGCGGCCCGCGACGGCTGGGCACCGAGCCAGGCCGACGAAGCGGCCTGGTAGAGCCGACGACCACGGGCCTCGCTGCCGACGGTGAGCTCGGCGGCACGGGCCCAGGCCGCGGAGGCGGCCTCGTGTCCACCGCGCGCCGCGGCACGCTCCGCCACCGCGTCGAGCGCGCTGACGACCGCCTCGTCCGGCCGGTCGGCGGCAGCGGCCAGGTGCCAGGCGCGTCGGTCGGGGTCGTCGCCGAGCACCTCGGCCAGCGCAGCGTGTGCGGCGCGGCGCTCCGCGCTGGTCCCCGCCCGGTACACCGCGGAGCGCACCAGCGGGTGGTGGAGGGCAAGCAGGTCGCCGTCGACGCGGAGCAACCCGGCCCGCTCGGACTCGTCGAGTGCCTCCTCGCCGACGCCGACGCGCTCGGCGGCGGCGCGTACGACGGTCAGCCGAGCCGTGTCGTCGGCCGCGGCGACGAGCAGGAACCGCTGGGCCGCCGAGGACAGCCTGCGGTAGCGGTCCAGGAAGCCTCGTTCGACGCCGCCGGTCAGCGGCAGCTGGGCCGGCAGGGGCGCCCGGGCTGACAGCTGGTCGAGCGTGAGCACCCCCGCCAGCTCGACGAGGGCCAGCGGGTTGCCGTCGGTCGCGGCCACCAGCGCATCGCGCACCCCCGGGTCGACCGCCCCACCGGCACGCGCCGCCAGCAGGGCCTCAGCGGCGTCCCCACCCACTCCGGTCAGGACCGCGGTGGGGAGGTCGGCTGCCTCGAAGTCGTAGGCCTCGTCGTCGCGGGCGGCGAAGAGCAATGCCACCCGCTCGGCCTGGAGCCGGCGGGCGACGAACAGCAGCGCGGCCGCCGAGGCGTCGTCGAGCCAGTGCACGTCGTCGACCACCGCGAGGACCGGCGCGTCGTCGGCGGCAGCGGCGAGGAGGCTCAGGGTGCCGAGGAAGGCCACGAACCGGTCGCCCTCCCCCTCGGCCTCACCCATCGCCGCCCGGAGCGCCGCCTGCTGGGGCGCGGCCAGGTCATCGATCCGGCCGCGCAGCGGCCAGAGCAGCCGCTGCAGCGCGGCGAACGCCAGCGGGGACTCGGACTCCACGCCGGAGGTCCGCAGCACCGTCATGTCGGACGAGGCCGCCACGGCGTCGGCCAGCAGGGCCGACTTGCCGACCCCGGCCACCCCGCGCACGACCAGCGCGCCACCGCGCCCCGAGCGCGCGTCGTCGAGCAGCGCAGCCACTGCCGCGCGCTCGGTGTCCCGACCGACCAGCACGACGGGAACGCTACCGGCGATCGCGGGCCGCGGACCGAACCCGGCGAAATCCCCGGTGAGACCCCCGGCCGCCCGGGCCAGACTCGGTGCCGTACCGAAGCACCGATCCGTCCCGATCCGTCGACGAGGAGCCCTCATGCGGTCCAGCACGCCCCGCACCTTCATCGGTGCCACGACCTTCGTCGTGAAGGGGATGACCTGCGAGCACTGCCGTCGCGCGGTCACCGGGGAGATCTCCGCCGTCGACGGCGTCGCGACGGTCACCGTCGACGTGGCCAGCGGCACCGTGACCGTCACGGCCGACCGCCCGGTCGACCGCGCCGACATCGCGGCCGCCGTCCACGAGGCCGGCTACACGGTGGTGGCGTGAGGAACGGCGACGGCGCCGGCCAGCTGCCGGCAAGCTTCGCCCCTCGCGGCACGAGTTAACCCTGAGTCTTAACATTTCATCAATTAAGGCATATGCTCAACTCCATGAGCATCGTCCACACGCTGATCGGCGACATCGTCGGGTCCCGTCGTCTCGACGACCGTGCCGCCGCGCAGGGGCGGATCGGGGTGGTGCTCGACGAGGTCTCCGCCCTGGTGCATCCGGTGCAGGCCCTCGAGCCCACGGTCGGCGACGAGTTCCAGGGTGCGTTCGCCACGGTGGCGGACGCCGCGCTGGCCGCGCTGCTGGTCCGCCTGGCGCTGCTGCCGTCGATCGACGTCCGCTGCGGGCTGGGCCACGGCGAGGTGAGCGTCCACGACGGCGGACGCCGGCCACTGCTGCAGGACGGTCCCGGCTGGTGGTCGGCCCGGGAGGCGCTCGACGTGCTGTCGCGCCCCCGGCGCGCGACCGAGCGGACGTGGTACGTCGGGCCCGACGCCGGACGGGTCAACGCGTTCCTGTTGACCCGCGACGCCCTGGTCGACCGGCTCGGGGAGCGCGGTCACCGGCTCCTGGCCGCGGCACTGCGCGGGGAGAACCAGGCCGAGATCGCCGCGAGCGAGGGGATCAGCCGGTCGGCGGTGAGCCAGCAGTTCGCGCGGGGTGTCGGTGCCGTCCGCGATGCTCACAGGAGCTTCGCCGAGGCGGCGGACGTGACGAGCACCCCTGAGGAGGAGCACGAGTGAGCCTGGTCCTGGTGGGCGTGTGGCTGTCCGCACTGGGCGTCTGCGACCTGGGTCGCGCGTCCCACGACACCGTCGGGAGCCTACGGCGCACGGCGTGCCTCGGGGCAGGGTGGCTGGTGCTGCTGGTCGGCGTCCTCGCCCTGCGCCCGGGCCCGGGCTGGGGGTTCCTGCTGCTCGTGCTCCTCGGAACGCTGCTCACCGCGTGGGTGGTCGCCTCCGACCGCGCCCTCGACCCGAGGCATGGTCGGCGGCGCGGACCTGCCCGCGGCCTCGCCTTCGGAGCGGTCGCGACCGGCTCGCTGGTCGCCGTGCTCGGGGTCCAGGCCGTGGACCGGTTCCCGCTGTGGCCGACCGCCCTCGACCGCACCGTCGCGGCCCACTGGTCGGTGCCCGAGGTGGTGGTCGCGATCGGCGTGGTCATGGCCCAGCTGGCGACCGTCAACATCGTGGTCCGCCTCCTCCTCGACGCCGTCGGGGTGCCTGCCACCACCAACGAGAAGCAGCTCAAGGGCGGCCGCGTCCTCGGGCCGATCGAGCGGGTGTTCATCGTCGGCCTGGGTGCCGTGGGCGATCTGACCGCCGCCGCCGTCGTGGTCGCGGCCAAGGGGCTGCTCCGCTTCCCGGAGCTGCAGCGTGCCCAGCGGGGCGACCCCCGGCTCGCCGTCCAGCCCGACGGTCCCAGCGACGTCACGGAGTACTTCCTCATCGGCAGCTTTGCCAGCTGGCTGCTCGCGCTGGCCGGGGCGGCCCTGATTCACCTCGCCTGGATCCAGCACATGGCTGAACTCCGGCCTGGTGAAGGCGAGCGCTTCACCGTCGCCGGTCGCCGGAGCCCGACAACGGTGACGAACGTTGCCGGAATGCTGTCGTGGGGTGGGTGTGACGGGTTACTGTGCCCCGGCTTTCTCACCCACAAGGAGACTCCATGCCATTCCATGGTCGCCGGCTCAGCGCGCTCTCGGTCGTCGCGCTGTCCTCGCTGGCTCTCGGGATCAGCACGGTCGCTGGATCCAGCGCCACCGTCGCCAGCCCGGCCACGCCCGCCCAGGGCGTCTACGCCCACCTCGCCAAGTCCTCGACGAAGGACTACGTCAAGCTCGACCTGCTCGCGCTCAACGACTTCCACGGCAACCTCGAGACGGTGCCGTCGAGCAGCTCCAGCGGCCGGATCAACAACACCCCGGCCGGCGGCGCGGCGTACCTCGCGAAGAAGATCCGCGACGAGCGGAAGGTCTCTCGCGCCAACGGCGCCGTCCCGATCACGGTCGCCGCCGGTGACCTCATCGGCGCCTCGCCGCTGCTCTCGGCGGCCTTCCACGACGAGCCCACCATCAAGGCGATGAACAAGATCGGCCTGCAGGTCACCTCGGTCGGCAACCACGAGTTCGACGAGGGCTACCGCGAGCTCAAGCGCATGCAGCACGGCGGCTGCCTCGACGACGGCGACGGGGCCAACGGCCAGGACTCCTGCCCCGCCGGCCAGGACTTCCCCGGCGCCAACTTCCAGTACCTCTCCGCCAACGCGAAGTTCGACGACCCGGCGGCGCACGGCGGCCACGACACCGTCTTCCCGGCCACCAAGATCTTCAACGTCGAGGGCCAGAAGGTCGCCTTCATCGGCATGACGCTGGAGGGCACCGCCTCGATCGTCAGCCAGGCGGGCATCCAGGGCATCACCTTCACCGACGAGGTCGAGACCGCCAACGCGCTGGTGCCCCAGCTGAAGGCCAAGGGCGTCAACTCGATCATCGTCCTGCTCCACGAGGGCCTCGCCCTCGGTGACGCCTCGGCGTACAACGACTGCACCGCGCCCGACGGGCCGGCCATCGCCATCGCGCAGAACCTGGACCCGGCCATCGACGCCGTCGTCTCGGGCCACACGCACCAGGCCTACAACTGCGTCGTGCAGGACCCGGCGGGCAACCCGCGCCTGCTCACCAGCGCATCGTCGTTCGGACGCATGGTGACCAAGCTGCACCTGCTGATCGACCCGAAGACCCACGACATCGTGCGTCCCGCGGAGTACGCGCAGAACATGATCGTCCGAAACGACGCCTCGGTGACGCCGTCGCCCGACATCCTGTCGCTCATCGACACCTACAAGACGCTGGTCGCGCCGATCGCCAACGAGGTCATCGGTCACATCGACCCCGGCACCCAGATCACCAAGACCGCCGACGCCAACGGCGGCGACTCGGCGCTGGGCAACCTGATCGCCGACGCCCAGAAGGCGGACAGCTCGGTGGTCACGGGCAGCGGCCAGAAGCCGGTCATCGCGATCATGAACCCCGGCGGCATCCGGGCCGACCTGGTCGAGAACGACAACGGTGACGTGACCTACGGCGCGGCGTTCTCGGTGCAGCCGTTCAACAACTTCGTGGTCTCGATGGACCTGACCGGCGCCCAGATCAAGGATCTGCTCAACCAGCAGTGGAACGGGTCGAACGAGGCTCCCACCGCCCGGAAGATCCTGCAGGTCTCCGGCCTGTCCTACACCTGGGACGCCTCGGACGCCGCCCTGGCCGACACCAACGCCCTCGTGGGTGACGTCATGGTCGACGCCGACGGTGACAGCTCGACGCCGATGGTGCCGCTGGAGGACGGGACGACGTACCGCGTCGTCGCCAACAACTTCCTCTCCGACGGCGGCGACAACTTCACCACCTTCAAGTCGGGCACCAACAAGCTGGTCGGCGGTCTCGACATCGACTCGCTGCGCAGCTACCTGCTCGCGAACGACCCGGTGAGCCCCACGGCCACCGACCGCGTCTCGCAGCAGCCCTGACCGACAGCTCGGTCGACAACACACGCGGGCCCTCGCTCCCACCCGGGAGCGGGGGCCCGTCCCGTCGTACGACGACTCAGCGGGCCGCTCTGCTGATCTCCTGCTCGACCGCCTTGGCCAGGCTCGCGACGAGCCGCGAGTGCCACACCTTGTGCGCCGCCAGGTCAGCGACGAGGGCGTGGCAGTCGGGGCAGGTGGACTGCTCGGTCGTCTCTTCCACGGCACACCTCCTGCGGGTTCTGTCCCTCCCGACGGTGGCACGCGGCCGGCCGCCCGACCAGTGACGAAGGTCCGGCGCCCGCCCCCGATCCTGCTGAGGGCGCTCGTCGAGTTGGGCCTGGTTCAGCTCCGAATCGGGTGAAATGAGCCCAGCTCGGACCCGAATCCGGCCCAACTCAACAAACGGTCAGGCCGCCAGCGACGCGTCGGTCACGGACTCCAGGGCCGCCGCCGCGGCCTCCTCGCCCAGCCTGAACAGCTCCGGGGTGTGGCTGAAGTCGAAGACCGGGCCGCAGTCGTAGCTCTCGTCGAGCTTGCAGCGCACGATCTCGGTGCCGTCCGGGAAGGCCGGCTCGTCACGGTTGCGCACCGAGGCCGCCAGCGAGGCGATGAGCACGTCGAGGGGGTTGCGCAGGATGCGCGGGGTCGACGGGGCACGCGTCACGTCGAGCACCCAGACGCGGTCACCGGGCCGCGCCACGGCCGCCGCGCCCGAGAGCGGCACGTTCTCGGCCACTCCGGCGTCGACGTGGGTCATCGGGCCGTCGGGGCCACGCAGCACCACGGGCGGGAAGATCGCCGGGAGCGCGGCCGAGGCGGCGAGGACGTCCGGGATGTAGCCCCGGTCGTGGTGGACCGGACGACCCGTCGCGATGTCGGTGGTCGCCACCCGCACCGGGATCGCGAGGTCCTCGAGGTGGTAGGTCGGCACCCAGGCCGCCACCATCCGCCGGAACCGATCGGCCGAGAACAGGTAGGGCCGCCGCCTGGCCACGTTGAGGACCACGCCGCGGCGGCGCCCGCACAACACCTCCTCGCTCATCCCGAGCCACCTCTCGGCGAGCTCGTCGAGCGCCTCGAGGGTCGGGTGCGACCCCATGAAGCAGGCGTTGATGGCTCCCACCGAGCCACCCACGAGGACGTCAGGAAAGATGCCGGCCTCCCCCAGGACCCGGAGCATCCCCACCTGGCCGGCGCCGCGCGAGCCGCCACCGGAGAGAACGAAGATGTTGCGTCGGGACATGCACGGAGGAATACCCACCTCTCACCCACTTCGAACGACGATTTCCGCAGGTCTAGTCCGCTGGCCAGTTCGTCGACCCCGGACCGTACGCGGTCAGGAAGCGATCGCGGAAGGAATCCATCGGCCACACGGGCGCCTCCGGGGACGGCCGCATCCCGTCCTGCCAGTGCCACGCGTCGATCCGGTGCAGCACCGAGCGGTCATGGGCGATGATCGTGATCGGGACGTCGTGACCGACGTCGGGTCCGGTGACGTACGTGTGCGGCTGGTGGTCCCCCAGCACCACCATCACCAGGTCGGGGTCGGGGTAGGTGCGCACGAACGAGACCAGCGACTTCAGCGAGTACTCGATCGACCGGCCGTACGCCGCCCGCACCAGGTCGGGGTCGCGGAACACCGTGTCCGGGGACGCCCCCTGCTCGGGCATCCCGTCGAAGACCGAGCCGTCCCCGACGTGGCGCCAGTCGACCAGGTGGGGCAGCGGCGTCCACGGGTGGTGGCTGGACACCAGGTCGATCTCGGCCATGACCGGGGCGTGGCCGGACGCGAGCTCGTGGCGGCGGAAGGCGGAGAGCGTGTACTGGTCCGGCATGGTCGCGTAGCTGAAGATCGGCCCGCGGTAGCCGACGTTGCGCGCGTCGTACATCCGGTCGGCGCGGTAGAACGCCGCGCCCTCCGGCCAGTCCTGCGTGTCCGCCGGTACGTCGAGCACGGTGCGCCACCCGGCGCGTCCGAACGCGGAGCTGAGCGTGAGCCGGTCGCGGGTGAGGAGGTGGTCGTAGCGCTCCTGGCTGTCGACCCACAGCCCCGACTGGAGCGTCGAGTGCGCCAGCCAGCTGGCGGCCCCGAAGGTCGGCGAGGTGAGGAAGGCGCTGCGAGAGGAGAAGCCGGCGGCCCGCAGCTTCCTCGTGCCGGAGTCCAGGACGGCGTCCACCCGGGGCGAGAAGGACGAGCCCTGCACGGCGACGCGCCCGTAGCTCTCGACGAACACCAGCAGCACGTCCTTGCCGCGCAGCCCGGTGAGCAGGCGACTGCCCGGGGTGCCGGCGAAGGGATCCACGGCCAGGGCCTGGTCGAAGGCCTGCCGGTCCGCGATGCCGGCCCGCACCAGACCGACCTCGCCGAGGGCCAGGCCGGCGGCGCTGGTCGAGGCCACTCCCCCGCCCGGGGCGAGCCGGAGGCCGAAGACGGCGGCCAGCACCCAGACCGTGGCCAGCGCCCTCAGGACACGCACCGAGCCGCGCCGGTGCGATGACATCACCCGGGTCAGCCGGACGACCGCCAGGGGCAGCAGGAGGAGCAACGCGACGACCGCGACCAGCACCGCGGCCACCGAGGCCGACGCGCCCGGCCGGCCCACCGAGTCGCCGAGGACCCCGACCGCGGGGCGCAGGTAGTACCAGTCGTAGACCGGGTCGAAGGGCCGGTCGAGGACCGCGAAGAAGCCCATGTCGAGGACGCGGAGCACCACGACCACGGCGAGTGCGAGCCCGAAGACCGTCGCCATCAGGGTTCTCGCGACGGAGGGCAGCAGCAGGGCGAGCGCCCCCACGACCAGTCCCTCCACGGGGATCCGCACGAATGCCGCCGGGGTGAGCTCGACGACGCGGTCCGGCAGGACGAGGGCCGTCCACACCGCCGCCCCGGCCAGGACCGACGCGGCGCCGGAGACCACCGCTCCTCGTCCGGTCGTGGGGCGTACGACGGCGTCGCGGCGGAGCCACAGCCACCACACGTCGCGCCCGAACGACTCGGCGAGCAGGACCAGCGCGACGGCCAGCGCGGCTCGGGAAGCGGGCTCGGGGAACAGACCGGAAGCGGCGGCCGTCAGCACGATGCCCTGGATGGCGGCTACCGCCTTGCGCCAGGGGCGCGGCGGCACCGGCTGACGGAGCCAGGGCAGCACCCATCCGGCTGCCCCGAGCGCATACCTCGCCGCGCCGATGGCCAGCACCCACGCGCCGGCAGCGGGCGCGACGTGCACGCTGAGCACCAGGATCAGGAACGCGTCGACCTCCATGTCGAAGCGGGCGCCCAGCGCCGACACAGTGCCCGTACGCCGGGCGACGCGGCCGTCCACCGCGTCGAGGGCGAGCGCGACCGTCGCCAGCCCCACCAGCACCGCCTTGGGCCCGGATCCGGCGAAGGACTGGGCGACCAGGGCAGCCACGCCACAGACGAGGGTGGCGCGGGCCAGGGTCACCCGGTTGGCCGGTCCCAGGCCCGCCGCGCCCGAGCGCCTGAGCCCGCGGGCCAGCGCCGCGTCGGTGCCGACGGCGCTCGCGAGCCCCACGACCCAACCCGCAGCACCCAGACCGACCGTCCCGGCCAGCACCAGCAGCAGGGTCACCTGGGCGATCAGACCCGCCGCCGGACCGACTTGAACCTTACGCACTGCGCCTCCGTGATGTGGGATACGAGAGACAACACGGCGTATGTGCTCCCCCGGTTCAGCACCGGGCACGACGACACTGGACAGCAGAAGAGGTGAGGCCGGTGGTGGACGACACCCTCGCATTCTGGCTGCGCGAGCCCGGAGTCGGCGAGATCCGGGCGTCCGTGCTCCCCGAGCCGGGTCCGGACGACGTGCTGGTCCGGACCCGGCGCACGGGCGTCAGCCGCGGCACCGAGGGCCTGGTGTTCCGGGGCGGCGTCCCCGCGGCCCAGCGCGACACGATGCGCGCGCCGTTCCAGGAGGGGGACTTCCCGGGACCGGTCAAGTACGGCTACCTCAACGTCGGGGTCGTCGAGCGCGGCCCCGCCCGACTGCGTGGCCGCACGGTCTTCTGCCTGTACCCGCACCAGACCGCGTACGTCGTCCCCGCCGAAGCCGTCACGGTGGTGCCCGAGGACGTGCCTGCCTCCCGGGCGGTCCTCGCCGGCACCGTGGAGACGGCGGTGAACGCGCTGTGGGACGCCCCGCCCCTACTCGGCGACCGGGTCACGGTGGTCGGCGCCGGGATGGTCGGCTGCTGCGTCGCCCGTCTGGTGGCCCGCATCCCGGGCACGCGCGTGACCCTGGTGGACGTCGACCCGTCACGGCGCATCGTCGCCGCAGCCCTGGGCGCGGACTTCGCTCTCCCCGGCGACGCCGAAGGAGCGCAGGACCTCGTGGTGCATGCCAGCGCCACCGCGGCCGGCCTCCAGCGGTCCCTCGACCTGCTGGTCGCCGAGGGGAGCGTCCTGGACCTGAGCTGGTACGGCGACACCGAGGTCACGCTGTCGCTCGGCGGCGCCTTCCACCACGACCGCCTGCGCATCCGGGCCAGCCAGGTCGGGACCGTGGCGGCCGCGCGGCGAGGCACCCGCACCACGTCCGACCGGCTGGAGCTGGCCCTCGAGCTGCTGAGGGACCCGGCCTTCGACGTGCTGCTCACCAGCTCGTGCGCCTTCCACGAGCTGCCCGGGGTGATGAGCCGGCTGGCGGACGGCAGCCTGCCCGGGCTCTGCCACACCGTCACCTACGACGAGGAGTCCGCCTGATGTTCTCGGTGACCGTCCGCGACCACATGATGATCGCCCACAGCCTGCGCGGCGAGGACTTCGGGCCGGCGCAGCGCCTGCACGGGGCGACGTACGTCGTGGACGCGACCTTCCGGAGCGCGGAGGTCGACGACTCCGGCATCGTCGTCGACATCGGCCGCGCGGCCGAGGCCCTGCACGCCGTGCTCGCGGACCTGACCTACCGCAACCTCGACGACGACCCCGCCTTCGCGGGCGTCAACACCACCACCGAGACGCTGGCCCGCACGGTGGCAGACCGCCTCGCCGACGCCACGCGCGCCGGCGCCGTGGGTGAGCCGGTGCCGGTGCTGGACGCCATCGCGGTGACCCTGCACGAGTCCCACGTCGCGTGGGCCGCCTACGAGAGGCCGCTGTGACCGCCGTGCATCTCGTCGTACCCGCCGGCGTCGACGACCCGGGACGGCCCAGCGGGGGAAACGTCTACGACCGTCGCGTCTCCACCGGCCTGGCCGACCTCGGCTGGGCGGTGCACGAGGTCGCGGTGCCCGGCTCGTGGCCGAGACCGGAGCCGCGGGACCTGTTCGTCCTGGCCGGGTTCCTGGCGCGGATCCCGGACGGAGCGATCGTGCTCCTCGACGGGCTGATCGCCTCGGCCGCTCCGGAGGTGCTCGTGCCCGAAGCCCGCCGGCTGGAACTGGTCGTGCTCGTGCACATGCCACTCGGCGACGGGGCCGCCGCGCGCGGGGAGCCGGCGTCGCCGCCCGCGAACGAGCCGTCCTGACCTGCGCGACCGCGGTCCTGGTCACGAGCGCCTGGACCCGGGCCTGGCTGGTCGACCGCTACGCCCTGCCCCCGGCCCGGGTGCACGTTGCCCGGCCGGGCGTCGACCCCGCGGAGGTCGCCCCGGGCACCTGCTCCGGCCAGTCGCTGCTCTGCGTCGCCACGGTCACGCGCAGCAAGGGCTACGACGTGCTGGTCGCGGCCCTGGAGTCCCTGGCCCCCCTGCCGTGGCGCTGCCTCGTCGTGGGCAGCCTCGCGCGGGACCCGCGCTTCGCCGAGGACCTCCGCGCCCGCGTCGAGGAGGCGGGACTCACCCACCGGATCCGCTTCTCCGGCCCGCTGTCCGGCACCGAGCTCGACACCGCCTACGCGGAGGCCGACGCGCTCGTGCTGGCCTCGCGGGCCGAGACCTACGGCATGGTGGCCGTGGAGGCCCTTGCCCGGGGGTGCCGGTCATCGCGACCACCGCCGGCGGGCTCCCGGAGGCCGTGGGCGGTGACAGCGCCCGGCGACTCCCGGGCCTGCTGGTGCCCCCGGGGGACCACGTTCCGCTCGCGTCCGCGCTGCGCCGCTGGCTGGGCGACCCCGACCTGCGCCACGGCCTCCGCGAGGCGGCACGGCACCGGCGTGCCGAGCTGCCCGGGTGGCGGGACACGACCGCGAGGATCGCGCGGGTGCTCGCCGAGGTGGGGTCGTGACCCGCGTGTGGCCGGTGGTCCGCGGCCTGGAGGAGTGACGATCCTCGCCCTCCTCGTCGTCCGCGTGGGCACGGGCCCGTTCCTCGAGGGCGTCCGGCTGCTCGACGCGCGCTCGCTGGCCGCGGCCGCGGGGATCGGCGTCGTCGCCACGGTGAGCTGTGCCTGGCGGTGGAGCCTGGTGGCCCGCGGGCTCGGCGTACCGCTCCCCCTGCCCGGCGCTGTGGCCGCCTGCTACCGCGCCCAGCTCGTGAACGCGACGCTGCCCGGTGGCATCGTGGGCGACGTGCACCGCGCGGTCCGACACGGACGCGGCACCGGCGACCTGGGCCGGGGCCTGAGGGCGGTTGCCTGGGAACGCTCCGCCGGGCAGGCGGTGCAGCTGGGCCTGGCGTTCCTGGTGCTCCTGCTGCTGCCGTCGCCGGTCCGCGGGTCGATCCCGGCGATCACGGCTGCCGTCGCGGGAGTCGCGCTGGCGCTGTGGCTGCTGGCCCGCGTGCTGTCGCGATCCGGTCCGTCCCCGGCGGCCCGGGCCATCCGTGCCCTGCGCACCGACCTCCGCAGCGCCCTGTTCCAGGGGACGGCCGGGCTCGGCATCCTGCTCGCCTCCGTGCTCGCGGTGACGGCCCACGTGGCGACGTTCCTGCTCGCTGCCCGGGTGGCAGGATCGAGCAGCTCCCCGGTGCTGGTGCTGCCGCTGGCACTGCTCGTCCTGCTCGCGATGGGGCTGCCCACCAACGTGGCCGGCTGGGGTCCGCGTGAAGGGGTTGCGGCGTGGGCCTTCGCCTCGGCCGGGCTGGGCGCCGACCTGGGCGTCGCAACGGCCGTCGTGTACGGCGTCATGGCGCTCGTCGCCAGCCTGCCCGGCGCCGTGGTGATCGCCGCCGGTTGGCTGCGGGAGAAGGACCGGACGCTTCGCGACGACGTACGTCGCCAGGCTCCTCAGCCCGTGCGGGTGCTGGAAGGGACCGCCCATGGGTGATCGGCCCTACACCCTGCTCAGCTGCGGCATGTCGATCGACGGCTACCTCGACACGGCCTCGGAGCGCCGCCTGGTGCTCTCCAACAGCGCCGACCTGGACCGCGTCGACTCCGTCCGCGCGGGCTGCGACGCCATCCTGGTCGGCGCCGGGACCGTCCGCACCGACAACCACGCCTCCTGGTGCGCTCCCCGGCACGGCGGCGGGACCGGGTCGCGCGCGGCCTGCCGCCCACTCCCCTGAAGGTGACCCTCACGCGCCGCGCGCGACTCGACCCCGGCGCCCGGTTCTTCACCACCGGCGACGAGGAGAAGCTGGTCTACTGCCCGACCGACGCCGTCGCCGAGGCCCGCCACCGGCTCGGCGAGGTCGCGACCGTGGTCGACGGTGGCCGACCGGTCGACCTGGAGCACCTGGGCGAGGACCTGGGCACGAGGGGTGTGCGGCGGCTGATGGTCGAGGGGGGCGGGACGGTGCTCACACAGTTCCTCACCGGCGACCTGGCCGACGAGCTGCACCTGGTGGTGGCGCCGTTCTTCGTGGGCGACTCCCGCGCCCGCCGCCTCGTGGGGGACGGCTGCTTCCCGTGGAACCCCGACCGGCGGGCGCAGCTCGCGGACGTCCGGCGGATCGGGGACGTCGTGCTGCTGCGCTACGCGCTCTCGAGCCGGTTCGAGACGGACTGAGGCGACCGCATGGCCCAGTCATCACCGACCGCGACGATCCGGACGCAGCTGCTGGTGCCGTTGCGCCTCGCCGACGGCTACCGGACCACCGCCCGCGTCTTCACGTTCGACGGCCTGGTCGACGGGCGCGAGCACCTCGCCCTGGGGCTCGGGGACCGCGCCGCAGCGGTGCACCCGCACCCGTACGCCGACCCGCCACCGCTGGTCCGCCCCCACAGTGAGTGCCTGACCGGTGACGTGCTCGGCAGCCGCCGCTGCGACTGCGGTCCGCAACTGCGCGAGGCCGTCGAACGGATCTCGGACACGGGCGGCTACCTGCTCTACCTGCGCCAGGAGGGGCGCGGCATCGGCCTGTACGCGAAGCTCGACGCCTACGCGCTGCAGGACGCCGGCCTGGACACCTACCAGGCCAACCTCGCGCTCGGCCACGGCGCCGACGAGCGCGACTACACCGTCGCCGCCCAGATGCTGCAGGCCCTGGGCGCGCCGCGGATCGCGGTGCTGACCAACAACCCCGACAAGGCGGCCCAGCTCGAGCGGCTCGGGGTCACCGTGACCGAGCAGGTCCCGACGGCCGTGCACCTGAGCCCCGAGAATGCGCGCTACCTGGCGGCAAAGGCCGCCACCGGCTCACACCGGCTCGACGGTCTCCCGACCCTGCCGTCGTCGAGGCGGCGTCAGCACAGGTCGCTGAGCCGTCGCACCATGTCCAGGCTCGGGAAGTTGTCGGCCTGGATCTTGTCGAGGAGCACGTGGGCGTAGGTCGCCAGCTCGTCAGGGGTGAGCAGCTCCTCGATCATGTCCATCATCGTCGACGACGGGTACTGGTCCTGCTCGACCTTCTTCATCAGCACGGCCAACAGGTCGCCGCGGATGTCGGGCTCGTCGTTCGGCATTGATCCCTCCCGGATCTCGTGGTCCTGGCCTTCGTTCCCAAGACCCGACCATCCCATGCGCCACGCTCCGGGCTAGACCGGATGGCCACCTCACGGCCCCGTGCCTTCACCCACATTGGGTAGGCGTCCCGTAATTGTCCGATAGCGCGCCGACCGCGCCACGAGCCTTCTCGCGGGGGTCAGGAACCCACGGCTCAGGAGGCGAAGGGATGCGGAACATCCACGGGCTGCGCCAGCGGCGCAGCGAGCAGGGGGCAGCGGCGGTCGAGTTCGCACTGATCGCGATCCTCCTGTGCACTCTGCTGTTCGGGATCATCCAGTTCAGCCTGTGGTTCTGGGCCTGGCAGGCCGGCGGTCACGCCGCTCGCGAGGCGGCGCGGGTCGCAGCCGTGAGTCCCTGCGACACGGCCAAGATCCAGAGCGCGGGCACCCAGCCCCTCACCGGGCCGCCGGCTGCCAACACGCCGACCGTGACGGTGTCCAAGACGTCGCCGGTCAAGGTCGGCGACGGGATCACCGTCAGGGTCCAGTTCAACTCGATCAACGTCGGGTTCTTCCCCTGGTTCAACCCCACCATCACGAAGAGCGCGACCTCGCGTGTCGAGAACGTCCCGGCAGGGGGTTGCTGACATGCGACGAGCACGTAGCAGGCGTAACGAGCGAGGCGCCGCAGCAGTCATTTTCGCGCTGACGTCCGTAGTCCTCTTCGGGGTCGGGGCCTTCGCCGTTGACATCGGCCAGGCCTACGCCAAGAAGTCCCTGGAGCAGACCGACGTCGATGTGGCCGTGATGGCCGCTGCCGCCGAGCTCAACTCCGCGGGACCCTGCAACCAGGAAGTCATCGACAAGGCCACCGAGTACCTCAACAAGGCCGAGAACAAGGTCAACGGCCAGTACGCGATCGACCTCGGCGGCACCCCGGCGACCGGGACGGCTACATCTCGTGCAACAAGTGGCGCGTCGACCTGTGGGCACCGGCCAGCCGCGCGGACTTCAGCTTGGCCAAGGTCCTGCCCGGCGCTCCCAGCGGCATCGACGTCAACGCTCACGCAGCGGCCCAGATCAAGGCTGCCCGCGCCAAGGCGGTGCTCCCCTTCTTCGCGGTCCAGGGCTGCGACAAGGGGCAGCAGAGCATCCGCAACGACAGTGGTCCGCAGCTCGCGATCCCGCCCCTCGTGCCGGACTCCTCGCAGCACACGAACGCGACCTTCACCATCACCCCGGACACCACGGCCTCCGGCACAACCTCGCTGAGCATCACCTTGACCGGTACCCAGCTCAAGGACGTCACCCAGGTCGGCTTCACCGGCGCGGGCGGCCCGCCCTACCACTACACCGTCCCCGTCACCGCGCCGACCGTGAACACGACCGCCTCGATCACGCTCCAGGTCCCCCTCGCCGTCCTCCAGGTCGACGACGCCTGGTACGTACGAACCCTCTCGACCGACAAGTGGTCGAAGGCGGCGAACGCCCAGCGCTTCACCGTCGGCCCGCCGAAGCTCTACTGCGACAACTCCAACGAAGGAAACTTCGGCACGATCGACCTGCCGCGCTCCGACACCAACTCGTTCCCCCTGCAGTGGAACATCATCAAGGGCGTCGAGCCGACGCTGGCGATCCACCCACACCCGAACGGGCAGTGCGACGGTCAGGCCGGCAGCGTCGAGTCGAAGAACTCCCCGGTCAACGGCACCAACTGCCTGGCCACCGAGCCCGGTCTCAAGATCGCGGAGACCAATGAGGGCATGATCACCGGCAAGGGTGGACTGAAGGGCCGGCTTGACGCCGACTCGACGAGCAACTGCAGTCGCTACCACGACAGCAGTCGCACCGCCGCGACCGTCAAGGGCTTCCACGTCAACGACGACCTGCTGACCTGCTTCATCACCAACGGTGCCAGCATCCAGGACCTGGTGGACGGCACGTCGACCGCAACCGAGGCGCTTTCGTCCGACATCTACAACTCGCCGAGGTTCTTCTGGGTGCCGGTGCTCGACACGGATCCGTCGACCGGCAAGAAGTCGTGGCCGATCATCGGCTTCCGCCCCGGTTTCGTCTCCGACCAGAGCACGTCGGCGACGCACGGGGCTCCGGGCACCATCAGTCCGCTCGACGGCCTGATCGCCGACTCCCAGGGCATCACCGAGCTCAAGGTCATCCTCTTCGACGAGAAGGCGCTTCCCGAGTTCGCACCGACGGTCGGCGGGGAAGCCGACTACACCGGCTCCGGCCCCAAGGCACTCGTCCTCGTCGAATGACGGCGCGGACACCGGACAGGCACACCACTCACCGCTCGACCATCACCTAAGGACACACCATGGCACGACGATCCATCCTCCTCACCGTCGCCTTCGCCATCGCGGCGCTGGGCACCGCGATGATCATCATGTACGTCCAGGGCATCGATGCCCGGGCCACCGAGGGCCAGACGCGGGTCTCCGTCCTCACCGCGACCGACGTCATCGAAGCGGGCGAGTCCGTGGCCGACGCCCAGGCGGCCGGCAAGCTCGAGAAGACCGAGGTAGTCCGCGGCGACATGGTCGAGGGGGCACTCAGCTCGACGGCCTCGATCGACGACAAGGTCGCTCTCGGTGCCATCTACCCCGGCCAGCAGATCATCGGGCAGCAGTTCGGCAAGCCGGGCTCCGAGGACTCGCTGAGCATCCCTGCGGGCAAGATGGCGGTCAGCGTCGAGCTCACCGACCCCGCCCGCGTGGCAGGTTTCGTCAACCCCGGTTCCTGGGTCGCTGTCTTCGCCTCCGCCGACCCGGAGATCTACAAGCCGGACGGCAGCACCCAAAAGCTGCCGCAGTACACCCGAATCCTGCTGCCGAAGGTGCAGGTCATCGGTGTCGGTGACACAACCGTCACGTCGCGCACCACGACCGACAACAACGGCGAGCAGACGACCGAGCAGATCCCGCGCACGATCCTCACCCTGGCCGTCGACCAGGACCAGGCCGAGCGCGTCATCTATGCCGCCCGCAACGGCGACGTCTCGTTCGCACTCCGCACCGACAAGTCCAAGGCACTCAACCTCCCCGGAGTCACTGCGAACGACATCATGCCCGAGATCTTCCGGGGCACCCGGTGACCGCCATCGTCGAGCAGGACCCGGTTCTGGCGGAAGTCCTCCGTACTGCCTCGGGCACATCAGCGTCCGTACTCGCCTCGCTCGACCTGATCGAAGAGCACCTTCGACGCCACCCCGCCGAACGCGTCGTGGTGCTCGGCCCCTCGGTCCAGGAGGAGTCAGCTGCCGAGTTCGCCCGGCACAACCGGATCTCCCGCCCCTCCCTGGGTGTCATCCTGGTCCGCGCGAAGGTCGACCACGCTGTGCTGGCGGATGCACTGCGATCGGGCATGAGCGAGGTCATCGAGACGAGTGACTCGGCGGGCCTGGGCGATGCCGTCCGCCGCGCGGAGGCGCTCGCTCGAGCGATGGCGGAAGAAACTCACCAAGAACCCGCCGTGGTCGGTTCGCTCGTCACCGTGTTCTCCACCAAGGGTGGAGTCGGGAAGAGCTTCCTCGCCACCAACATCGGGGCCGCCCTGGCCGACCAGGGCAAGCGCGTGTGCATCGTCGACCTCGACGTGCACTGCGGGGACGTGGCAATCATGCTGCAACTGACGCCGCTGCACAGCCTCGCGGACCTGTCGCAGCTCAGCGGGGTGATCGACCCCAGCGGTGTCGAGACCCTCCTGACCGAGCACTCGGAGCGACTGTCCGTCCTTGCGGCTCCCGTGCAGCTCGGCTCGCCGGTGCCGGCCGAGCCGATCGGCACCCTGCTCGAGACACTGAAGGCTATGTTCGACGTGGTCGTCGTCGACACCTCAGGCATGTTCGACGACTACGTGCTGCACGCGCTCGACCTCAGCGACCAGCTGGTGCTGGTCGGGACACTGGACATCCCGGCGCTCAAGAGCCTCAAGCTGGCGGCGGGGACGCTGGACCTGCTGAACCTGCCTCGTGACCGCTGGCGGTTCGTGCTCAACAGGGCCGACGCAAAGGTCGGCCTGTCGACCGGGGAGTTCGAGGACACCTTCGGGTTGAAGGCCGATGTCACTCTCCCGACGAGCAGGGACGTCCTGACCGCGGTCAACCGCGGCGAGGTCATCGTCCGCTCCGACAAGGGTCACCAGATCAGCAAGAGCCTCGCCTCGTTTGCCCGGTCACTCACAGCGCGAACTGGGACGGACGAGGACTCCGCGTCGTCTCGTACGCACTCACGCCATGGAGCCCCGCGTCGCGGTCTCCTCTCCAGGAAGGGGTCTTGAGATGGCCTTGTCCGACCGGCTCTTCGCTGCTCAGCGAGAGCGCAACCTCACCTCCGTGACGACGCAGGAGGAGGCGAAGCCGTCGCCGCGCGGTTCCACCCCGCCTCGCAGGGTCACCCGCGACCCGTTCGCAGACCTCAAGAAGGCGGTCCACGCTCAGCTGGTGGGCGCCCTTGGTCCCCAGCTCTACGACGTCAACATGACCCAGAGCGATCTGGAGCACCAGGTGCGGACCGCGTTGCAGGGCGCGGTCGCGAACACGAACCAGCCCATGTCGGGCTCCGACCGGACCCGAATCATCCAGGAGATCGCCGACGACATCCTCGGGTACGGCCCTCTGGAGCCGCTGCTGAGGGACCCGGAGCTCAACGAGGTGATGGTCAACAGTGCTAACGACATCTTCGTGGAACGAGAGGGGCGCCTGACCCGCGTGGACGTGTCGTTCGCGGACGAGGGCCATCTGCGACGGACCATCGACAAAATCGTGGGCAAGATCGGACGTCGGGTCGACGAGACCAGCCCGATGGTCGATGCCCGACTCCCCGACGGCAGCCGTGTCAACGCCATCATCCCGCCGCTGGCGCTCGACGGGTCCAAGCTGACCATCCGAAAGTTCTCTGAGGACCCCTACACCGTCGACGATCTCATCTCCTTCGACACGCTCACCCGACCCGCAGCCGACCTGCTCGCCGCATGCGTCCGGGGCCGGCTCAACATCCTGGTGTCAGGTGGCACGGGTGCCGGCAAGACGACGACCCTCAACGTCCTCTCGTCCTTCATCCCCGACGACGAGCGCATCGTCACCATCGAGGACGCCGCGGAGCTCCGACTCCACCAGGAGCACGTGCTGCGGCTCGAGTCCCGGCCGGCGAACATCGAGGGCAAGGGAGCAGTGACCATTCGCGACCTTGTCCGCAACTCCCTGCGCATGCGCCCTGACCGCATCGTAGTCGGCGAGATCCGCGACGCTGCCGCGCTCGACATGCTCCAGGCGATGAACACCGGCCACGACGGGTCACTTTCCACAGTGCACGCCAACAGCCCGCGCGACGCACTGTCCCGCGTGGAGACGATGGTGATGATGGCCGGGATGGACCTTCCGGTGAAGGCGATCCGCGAGCAGTCATCCAGCGCCATCGACCTGATCATCCAGCAGACCCGACTCAAGGACGGCACTCGCCGGCTGACGGCGATCACGGAGGTCGTGGGGATGGAGGGCGACATCGTCACCCTCCAGGACGTGTTCCTCTTCGACTACCACGCGGGATACGACGAGCAGGGGCGGGCCATGGGCCACCTTCGAGCGACCGGGCTCCGACCGCGCTTCCTGGACCGACTTTCGGACCACAACGTGCACGTCGACCCGTCGCTGTTCGCCCCGTCGGGAGCCCTGCGATGAAGCCTCGAGGAATGGTCCGCACAGTCGCAGCGGCTGCCGCAGCGGCGATCGTGCTTCTGGCGTCGCCCGTGCAGGCAGCGAACGACGTCAGCATCGGGCACGCGGAAGTAGGCCAGGACGGCACCGTCTCGCTTCTGCTCGACGTGGAACAGCTCGCCAACGGCACCACGCCCGACCTGGGCAGCATCGACGTGAGCGTGGACGGGCACACCGTCGCCGCCACCGCCAGCCCAGTCAAGGCAGGCGAGATCTCCCGGACCACCATCCTGACCCTCGACACCAGCGAGAGCATGGCCGGCGACCGGCTGCGACAGGCGGAGGTGGCCGCGAAGGCCTTCCTCGACAGCGCACCCCGGGACGTGAACGTCGGTCTCATCACCTTCTCCGACAAGGTGCACGAGGTGATCGCGCCAACGACAGACCGCGCGAAGATCGCGGACGCCATCGACGCCATCAAGCTCACCCGTGACACCCGCATCTACGACGCCGTCACGGCCGCGGTCAACCTGGCCGGTGAGGACGGCGCCCGCGACGTGCTGCTCCTCACCGATGGCAGGGACACCGGCGGCGGCAGCACTCTCGCGCAGGCGACTGCAACCGCAAAGCACCACGGCACCGCGGTCGATGTCGTTGCCCTCGACCAGAGCGCGGCTGACCGCGCGCTCCTCTCTCGCATCGCCGATGCGAGCTCGGGCCAGGTCATCACGGCCGCCGACGCGACCGCACTGGAGTCGGCGTTTCGTGCCGAGGCGGATGCGCTTGCCAGCCAGCTCCTGGTTCGATTCGCGCGGCCGCAGGGCAGCGCCAAGGAGGTCGAGCTCGCTGTCTCGCTGACCGCGGGAGGTCAGACCTACAAGGACTCGGCGTACGTGTCGCTGGACCAGGCGACCGACGCCGGACCCCAGGTCGTCGAACCCGGCCACGCGCTGGTCGGCCGGGGCGTCATGCTCGCCGGCGCAGCAGGCCTGGCGCTCGGCCTGGCGGTGATCCTCGCCGTGGTGCTCCTGGGCGCTCGCGGCCAGAGCGAGTCCCAGAAGCGAGTGTCCGCCTACCTCGGCGAGACGACTCCCAGCGCGGCGTCCCCGTCTAGCATCAAGGACTCCGCCGTCGCCTTCACGTCGAAGATCGTCAAGGACGACTTCGAGACCCGGCTCGCCCAGCGGCTGAACGCAGCCGGCATCTCCTTCACGGCGGCGGAGTGGATCCTCCTCCACGCAGGGATCGCGGTCGCGTCGGCCCTTCTAGGCTTCGTGCTCGGGGGCGGTCCCTTCCTGGTGATGGGCCTCGTCGCCGGGCTCGTGCTCCCCGCGATCTTCCTCAAGCTCAAGCACGCCAGGCGACTGTCGGCCTTCTCGGCCCAGCTCCCGGAGACACTCACCCTGATGTCCGGAGGTTTGTCGGCCGGCCTGTCCATGGCTCAGGCCGTGGACACGGTCGTCAAGGAGGGGCACGAGCCGATGGCCGGTGAGCTCCGCAGGGCACTGATCGAGCACCGGCTGGGGATCACCATCGAGGACACTCTCGAGTCAGTCGCAGACCGCATGTCCAGCGACGACTTCGGGTGGGTGGTCATGGCCGTGCGGATCCAGCGCGAGGTCGGCGGCAACCTGGCGGAGATCCTGAACACGGTCTCGGACACACTCCGTGAGCGTGAGTACCTGCGCCGTCAGGTCAAGTCGCTCAGCGCCGAGGGAAGGCTGTCCGGATGGATGCTCGGCGTCCTCCCGGTCGGCATGTTGGGCTACATGCTCCTCGCCAACCGCGACTATGCGTCCTTGCTGTGGACCACGGGACCGGGCATCGCGATGAGCGTCGCCGGGGTCGTTCTTCTCTCATTCGGCGCATTCGTCATGTCTCGCATCGTGAAGGTGGAGGTCTGAGATGTCTCCGACTGTCGTTCTTCTCCTCGGTGGTCTGCTCGTCTTCGGCGGCGCGGCCCTGAGCCTGTCCCTGGTGGGAGTCGTCACCTCTGAACGACGAGGGGTGGCCCGCTCGCTCGCCGCCATCGAGGCCATCGACGCGGCACCCGCAGTCCTTCGTGCCGAGGTCGAACGTCCCTTCAACGAGCGCGTGCTGGCACCGCTCGGCGACCGTCTGGTGGGGATCGGCCGCCGCTTGGTCAGGCGGGTACCCACGAACGGATCCAGCACCGTCTGGACATCGCCGGGAATCCGGCTGCCTGGGACGTGAGCCGGATCATCGGCTGCAAGGTGCTCGGCCTGATGACGCTGGCCGGCCTGGCGTTCTTCTGGGCTGCCGGGAGCGGTTCGCCACTGAAGATGCTCGTCCTCCCGATCGCGTTCGGTGCCTTCGGCTACGTGCTGCCGAACATCCTCCTCTACAACGCCGGGCAGAAGCGCGAGACCCAGATGCTGCGTGCGCTTCCGGACGCGCTCGACCTCCTTACCATCTCGGTCGAGGCCGGTCTGGGTTTCGACGGGCAGTGATGCGCGTTGCGAAGAACACCACGGGCCCCCTGGCCCAGGAGTTCTCCAGGCTGCTCCAGGAGATGCAGCTCGGAATCGGGCGGATGGAGGCCATGCGTGCCGTGGCCGAGCGCACGACCATCGCGGACCTGAAGTCGTTCTGTCTCGCCATGGTCCAGGCCGACCAGCTCGGGATACCGATCGGCCGCGTGCTCCGCATCCAGAGCCAGGAGATGCGCGTCAAGCGTCGCCAACGCGCCGAGGAGAAGGCGATGAAGGTTCCGGTGAAGATCATGGTGCCGCTGGTGCTGTTCATCCTTCCGTGCCTGTTCATCGTCATCATCGGGCCGGCGGTGATCCAGATCATCGGCGCCTTCTCGTCGCGATGAACGTCCCGACGGTGCCCCGTAGCCTGCTGAGGTGGACGCTGGCCACCCCCTCGCCCGCTGGCGGAGCGCCCACCTGGAGGCTGACCACCGCGGTGCGGGTCTTCGGCCTCGCACTTCTCATGGGCCAGGTGCTGGACGACGGCAGCCTGAGTGCCGGGGTGATCGTGTTGATGGCGCTCGCGGTCGTGGGCACCACCTGCTGCGCCTGCGAGCTCCACGCCTCACGCTCCACAGTGCCCTGGATCGCGGTCACCGAGGGACTGATGGTGGGGGTCCTCGTCAGTACGGCAACCGGACCCGTGGAGCCGCTCCTGCCTTACCTCGCGGTGCCAGCTGTCGTGGCCGGCATCAGCGGTGGATTCGCCCCCACCATGAACTCGTGGCTGACGACCGTCCTGGCCTTCACGGCCGCCGACGCCGCCGGCCTCACACCCGGAGCAACGGCAGATCGGGTCGGTGCGGCTCTCCCGTGGCTCTTCATCGGCCTGGGCTCCGGTCTCCTGTGTGCGCAGCGGACGAGGTCGCTGCGCAGGCTCGAGGCCCGTCAGGCGCCGTACTTCGCGGCCCACCGACTGGTGGGGCAGCTGCACGATCTTGTTCGCGACCTTCCTGGCGAGCTCGACGTGACCCGTCAGGTCGGGGCCATCCGTGAGGCGGTCCACCGGGCGCTCCAGGTCGAGCCCACCGTCGTCGTGCAAGGCAAGGGCCGGCGGTTCGAAACGTTGTCGACCCGCGAGCGGCTGTCGGCATCGGAGGAAGAGGTCGCCAGGCTCTGCACCTTCTACGGGCAGCGAGTGCAACGAGATGACATCACGGCCTTCCCACTGCGGGTCGGACAGCACGCCTTCGGCGCCATCGTGCTCGGGCACTGGACCCCGCCGTCCAAGCAGCTCGCCGACGCTGTCCAGCAGCTCCTCGACGAGCACGCCGTCGCGCTCGAGACTGCCCTCCTGGTCGAAGACATCCGTGCGATCGCGACGAACGAGGAGCGCAACCGACTGGCCCGAGACATCCATGACGGCGTCGCGCAACGGATCGCAGCGCTGGGCTACCTGGTCGACGACGTCTCGGAGCTCACCGAGCGGCCGGAGACGACTGCCGCCGCCGAGGCGCTGCGGGACGAGATCACCGAGCTCGTTCGGGAGCTCCGCCTGTCGGTCCTCGACCTGCGCCACGAGGTCGACGGATCCGACGACCTGTCCGGGGCCCTGTCCGAGTACGTTCGCCAGCTGAGCGCGCACAGCGATCTGAGGGTGCACCTGATGCTCGACGAGCAGTCCGCCCAGCTTTCTCGCCGCGTGACGACCGAGGTGTTGCGCGTCGCCCAGGAGGCGATCGGCAACGTGCACAAACATGCGCACGCGGTCAACGTCTGGGTCAGGTTCAGCGCCAGTGGGAGCAACTTCCGACTCGCCGTCGAGGATGACGGGGTTGGCGCGCCAACGCCTCGTCCAGGGCACTACGGCCTGCACACGATGCGTGAGCGCGCCGCACGCATCGGTGCCACGCTCGACATCACCCCTCGACACGACGGCGGAACCGTCGTGTCACTGCAGTCGCCCCAATCCACCTGCCCGGAAGGAACACACGATGCCCACCAGCGTCTTGCTCGTCGATGACCATGAGCTCATCCGCCAGGGACTCGCCCGGGCCTTCGAACGGGACGACTCCATGACCGTCGTGGGACAGGCGGCCACCGTGGCCGAGGCCATCACGAGGTGGCGGACCCTCCGTCCCGACGTCGTCGTGACCGACTTGCAGCTGCCCGACGGCACCGGTCTCGACGTCGTGCGCGCCGTGCGGTCCGAGTCCGATGAGGTCGGCCTGGTGATGCTGACCATGCACACCGGAGACGCGCAGATCTTCGCGGCGATGGAGGCAGGTGCCTCGGCCTTCCTCAACAAGGAGGCTCGCGGCGCGGAGGTCGTCAGTGCGGCGAAGCACGCGGCACGCGCACCCCGCAGCTTCCTCTCCTCCGGGCTGGCCGGCGCGGTCATGCGTCGAGCCACGACCGCGGCCTCCCAGCTGTCGCCTCGGGAGCAGGAGATCCTGGAGCTGCTCGCGGAGGGATTGCGGGCTGGGGAGATCGCAGGCCGGCTCTACCTGGGAGAGTCGACGGTGAAGACGCACATCACGCACATCTACGAGAAGCTGGGCGCGGCCAACCGGGCACAGGCGCTGGTCACCGCCATGAGACGCGGCCTGCTCTTCGACAGCCTCTCCGCCGCCGGCTGAACCGCACGACGACACGAGCCGCTCGACCCCGCGTGGGTTCGAGCGGCTCGTGTCGTCTCCCCCTCGAATGCCTCTCGGCCATGGGTCCTGCGCGGACCACCACTCAGGAATTGCGACCTAGTCCTAATTGACTATGGCGGTCGAGACGAGCAATCGATCCCGCGGTCACGACAACCGGGAAAGATGTTCCTCAGACGGGTTCCAGTGGGGGGCTCGGAAGCAATCCAAGAATTCCGAAGGGGAATACCATGCTCAACCAGGTCCAGATCAACACTCTCAAGTTCGTCTACTTCCTCAAGGCGCAGATCGAGGCGCGCGAGGAGCGCGGCGCGACCGCCGTGGAGTACGGCCTGATGGTGGCCCTCATCGCCGTCGCCATCATCGTCACCGTCCGGGCCCTCGGCGTGGCGCTCAACGGCATGTTCCAGCAGGTCGTGGCGGCTCTCTGAGCCAGCAAGAGCCGAGGCCGGCGTCGCACACGGGTGCGGCGCCGGCCTCGACGCATGCCGGCGGGACGCACCTGCCGCTCCTGGCCACAGCACAAGGCCTTTCCGAGCACCTGCCTGAACGCCGAACATACCTAATACATGACTATTTCCGCCAAATACCGTGGTCCTAATTGACTACCGGGTTCAAGCCGAGCTCCCGATCTGCGCGAGAAGAGATGAAGGCAGGATTCTCGACAGGCGGGTTCCCATGGGGCGCCGGACAGGGAAAAGCTTCATCCACACAATTCCGAAGGGGAAATCCAATGCTCGAGAAGATCCAGTTCATGACCCTGATGTTCATCGGCGACCTGAAGGCCAAGCGAGACGAGCGCGGGGCGACCGCCGTGGAGTACGGCCTGATGGTAGCCCTCATCGCCGTGGCCATCATCATCACCGTCCGCGCGCTCGCGTGGCGCTCGACGGACTGTTCCAGCAGGTCGTGGCCGCTCTCTGAGCCAGGGCCACAAGATCGGGGCCGGCGACCGCGTACGAGCGTGGTGCCGGCCCCGACCCACAACGACTGCCTCGACGGTCTGGCCGGGCGCAGCACCTCTGCACCGCAGAACCGACTCACCTACTTCGTCAGGAGAGAACCATGTTCAACGGCTTCGAGCGCGTGCCCCCGGTCGTCCGCCGGGGACTGGGGAGGCGGGGGGAAGCAGGCGGTACGGCAGTGGAGTACGCCTTGATGGCGGCGTTCATCACCGCGGTCATCGCGACCTCCGTGTTCGCTTTTTGGAATACAGGTCAGGGCCATGTTCCAGATGGGTCTGGCGATGTTCCCCTGAATGCCGTCTTCGACGAGGGAAGTAGCCGGACATCAATGACGTGGGGGACGGGCCGGTGTCGCACTCGGGTGCGGCACCGGCTTTGACGTGTCCGGGACGTGCCCCCCACCCCCCACCGGTCCACCAGCAGCCCCCACGAGGGCTCAGTTGTGGTTCGAGTGGAGTGAGTGGGACGCCGACGCCTCGCACCTGGCTCGGCACGACTGCGCACAGCGATGCCGCCACCCAAGCGGCTCCGCTCTCGACGACAGCTCTGTCGCCACCTGGCCACAAATGACTATCCCTGTGGATACGAACAGCTGATCCTCTGGGATCCGGTGAGGACCAACCTTGACTCCAGTGGGTCGCGAGGCCCACCTGGGGGATTCGGCCGCGGGGGTCCGGGACGGTGAGGTCACCGTCCCGGACGCCCAGGTACCGAATGGCGTCCGACAGCAACAACTCTTGTGGGGGATGGCGTGAGCAACCATGAAACGCAGACGCGTGGTCTGGACACAGAGCGGCTCGTCCTCGTGCCTGTGCTGTCGCTTCTCCTGCTCGCCAGCGTCGCTGACCTCTGGAGCCGATCGAGCGGCACGGACGTCTCTGATGCGTCGTCGACGTTGACTGCAGTCGACCAGCTCCTGAGGGTCTGCTTCTACGTCCTGATGGTGACGCTGCTGCTCAGTCGGCGGCCGTCCAAGGCATCAGCCGGCTCCCGCGTGGCGACGTGGGCGGCCTATCTGGGCACCTTCACCCCGTTCCTGCTCCTCGTGAACGCCGATCCGGTGAGGAGCCGGGAGCTGACAGGAGCCTCGATCGTCGTGATCACGGTGGGACTCGGCTTCTCCGTCTACTCGCTGACCTACCTGGGCCGGAGCTTCGGCGTCGTTCCCCGCGCGAGGGAGCTCGTGCGTACTGGCCCCTACCGGTACGTGCGGCACCCGCTGTACGTGGGCGAGTTCATCAGCTTCGCGGGCGCCGTCATGGCCGTCCTCAGCCCCTACGGCATCGCGCTCTTCGTCTTCTTCGTGCTGGTTCAGTCGTTCCGTGCGACGCAGGAGGAGGGGGTGCTCAAAGAGGCATTTCCCGAGTACGAGGCATACATGGCCGAGTCGGGCAGGTTCGTCCCCCGCGTCCCCACGTCGATCGGTGCCTAGACCTCCCGGGGCAAGGAGCAAGGGGGCGCATCGACCATCGTCGTCGTCATGGGTTCATGACCAGCCGGTGCGCGGCCCAGCCGAAGAGCACCGCACCGGAGACCGCGACGGTGAGCCCGGCAAGGGGGTCGCTCCCGAACCAGAGGAACCCCAACACCGCGGACACCCAACCGGCCAGCATCGCCCCGAACGCCTTCGTCCTCGTCCCCACGGCTCCCCCTCCGCTCGCTCGTGCTGCCACCGGACCCGGCCTACGCCTGGACCGGCACCTCGTACACCCGGTCGGCCTTGTGACCGGCACGTTCGTGGATCTTCTGCACGGCCTCGGCGTTGGGCGCCTCGGACAGGCAGAACACCATCCCGGTCTCGGGGTCTGCCCAGGCGTGCTTGAAGTTGACCTTCTCGTCGTCCTGGATGGCCAGGTCGGCGTTGTGGGCCTCCATGAGGCCCTCCGGCGTGATCCCCGTCATCCCGGTGTGGACGTCCATGAACTCGGGCATGGTCGTGCCTTTCTGTCGAAAGCCGTGCTCCGCAGGTTCCTCCTGCGCGGGGCTCGGCGTCGACACCCGATTTGGGTACAGCGGGCGTCCCCATGGTTCGAGAAGGGGACAGCTCTATCCCCCGAAATGACCATGCGTACCGGCCGCTCGAATGATCCCCCCGCCGCACCCCATGGCCCAGACTGGGTACCCGGGGGGCTCGTGGGGGGACTCGACGGGGGAACGGACGCCGGGCCAGATTCGTTGTCCGGACAAGCAACCGGTGTGCATCACAGAGCCGTGAGCTGCCGAACCCCTAGCCGGCAGCTCACCGGACCGGCACCGCGCGAGGAGCGCGGTGCCGGTTTCGTGCATTTCGGGCCGGGCTTCGGGCGTGGGACCCTCACGAGTGTGGAGATCCTGCCCACCGAGCGGCCCAACGCCTACGTGCTCCGCGTCGACGGGGCGGCCCAGTCCCACGTGGATCTCGACGCCCCCACCCGGCTCGACTTCGACTACGTGCGTCGGATCGGCGACGTCCTCGACGCCTGGGAGCCCGCGGCGGAGCCGCTACGGATCGTCCACGTCGGCGGGGCGGCGATGACCCTGCCCCGCTACGTCGCCGCCACACGACCCCGCTCGCCGCAGATCGTCCTCGAGCCGGCGCAGGAGATCACCGAGCTGGTGCGGCGGGAGCTCCCGCTCCCCCGCCGCAGCGGGATCAAGGTGCGCCCGGTCGACGGACGCTCCGGGGTCGCAGCCCTGCGCGAGGGCTCGACGGATGTCGTGGTCCTCGACGCCTTCGACGGAGCTCGGGTGCCCGGCGAGCTGGTCACGGTGGAGTACGCCGAGTCCGTCGCCCGCGCGCTGACCGAGTCCGGTTGGTTCCTGCTCAACCTCGCCGACCGCGCGCCGTTCGGCTGGACGCGCCGGGTCGTGGCGGCCCTGCGCAGCGTCTACCCGGAGCTGATGGTGAGCGCGGAGCCCGCAACCCTGCGCGGCCGCCGCTTCGGGAACCTGCTGGTCGTGGCCTCGCGCGTCTCCGTGCCGGCCGACCGTCTCCGCGCGCGCACGACCACGTCGGCGCTCCCCTACCGCGTGCTGGACGCCGCCGCCGTGAGCAGCACCTTCGGAGGCGGCCGGCCGTTCACCGACGACGACACCGAGCGGTCGCCTCTCCCCCGCGACCAGTCAGGCCGCGGGTAGGTCGGCCCTTGGGGTTCGCTCAGCGCACCCGAGCGCTGTCGTCCGACACCTTCAGGCCCGAGGTGTCCACGGCCACGAATGCCGAGGCCGGGATCCGCTTGAGGTCCGCGATCAACCGGTCGGGCCAGTGCGGGTTCTGCTCGCCCTGGAAGAACCACGGCGAGCCGTTGTCGGCGAGCACCAGGCCGTAGGTCTTCATCGCGCGGATGACCGCCTTCGCGCCTGCCGAGAAGCCCCGGGTCGGGAAGCCCGCCTTCAGCCGGAAGCGCGCCCCCATCGGCGGGTAGGCGAGGCTGTCCCGGGATCCCGCATCGTGGCGGGCGGGCCACAGGTGGTGGCGGCTGGTGACGTCGGTGGTGAACCGGATGGCGTGGTCCACGTCGCGTGCCTTGACCTCGTTCCAGCGCAGCAGCCCCGGCAGGATCGGCAACCCGGCCGCGTCCGCGGAGGTCCACCCGTCAGGGCGCAGGGCGTCGCTCGTCAGCGACCAGACCGCCCCCGACCCGGCACGCCAGTGCCCGTCGTGGACCCGCGTGTTCCACGTCTCGTAGAGCCGGCAGGCGCCCCGGTCGACGACCACGGCGTGCTTGTCGCCGGGCGAGTTCCGGCCGCCCTCGATCCGGCTGTCCCGCCCGAGGGGATAGCGAACCCGGTCACTCTCGGCGGCGTAGTCGAAGCGCACCCGAACCCGCTTGTGGCCGTGGCCCACGACGGTGACCGGGATGCCGTAGTCCGGCCCCGCGCCGTACGACGGGCCGAAGTCCGGGTGCAGGTCGCGATCGGTCGACATGTGCGAGAGCCACTGCCGGCTGCGCGGATGGACCGGCAGGTCGCGGATGTCGGCGTGCCAGTAGTTGTCGTCCGGGAACGCCTGGCACCCGGTCCCCGCGACCGGCCTGGCCGGCGGGGACCCGTCCGAGGCGACGGCGGACGACGTCAGCAGGGACGCGGCGAGGACGAGCGGGGTGAGGACTCCGAGAGGTCGCACCCGACCCACGCTAGAGCACGCTCAGCGCTTGCGCTTCTCCCGGGGACGCTGCTGGAGCACGATCGGGGTGCCGGCGAAACCGAACTCCTCGCGCAGCCGACGCTCGATGAAGCGCTCGTACGACGCCTCGAGCTTGCCGCTGGTGAAGAACACGAACGTGGGCGGTGCCACCGACGTCTGGGTGCCGAACATGATCTTCGGCTGCTTGCCGCCCCGCACCGGGTGCGGGTGCTCGGCGACGAGGCGTCCGAGGAACGAGTTGAGCGTGCCGGTCGAGATCCGGGTCTCCCAGCCCTCCAGCGCCTTGTCGAGTGCCGGGACGAGGCGGTCGACGTGCCAGCCGGTGCGCGCGGTGATGTTGATGCGCGGCGCCCACTGCACCTGCACCAGCTCCCGCTCGATCTCACGGTCGAGGTAGTAGCGGCGCTCCTCGTCGACCATGTCCCACTTGTTGAAGGCGATCACCAGCGCCCGGCCGGCCTCGCGGATCGTCTGGATGATGCGCAGGTCCTGCTCGGAGATGCTCTCGCCGCCGTCGATGACGAGGACGGCCACCTCGGCGCGGTCGATGGCGGTCGAGGTCCGCAGCGACGCGTAGTACTCGTGGCCGGAGGCCTCCTTGACCCGCTTGCGGATGCCCGCGGTGTCGATGAAGCGCCAGGTCCGTCCGCCGAGCTCGATCAGCTCGTCCACCGGGTCCACGGTGGTGCCGGCCACGTTGTCGACGACCACCCGGTCCTCGCGGGCCAGCTTGTTGAGCAGCGAGGACTTGCCGACGTTGGGCTTGCCCACGATGGCGATGCGCCGGGGGCCGCCCGCCACGGCATCCTGCTCGGGCGGGGGCTCCGGCAGTGCGGCCAGGACGGCGTCCAGCATGTCGCCGGAGCCCCGGCCGTGCAGCCCGGAGACCGGGAACGGCTCGCCCAGGCCGAGGTTCCACAGCCCCCACGCCTCCGCCTCGGTGCGCTGGTCGTCGACCTTGTTGGCGGCCAGCACGACCGGCTTCTTCGAGGCGCGCAGGATCTTCACGACCGCCTCGTCGGCGTCGGTGATGCCCACGGTGGCGTCCACGACGAAGAGCACGGCGTCGGCGAGGCCGACCGCGATCTCGGCCTGGGCGGCGATCCGCTCGGCGAGCCCGCGGGCGTCGGGGTCCCAACCGCCGGTGTCGACGACGGTGAAGGCGCGGCCGTTCCAGTTGGCGTCGTAGGAGACGCGGTCGCGAGTGACGCCGGGGACGTCCTCGACGACGGCCTCGCGGCGGCCGATGATCCGGTTGACGAGCGTCGACTTCCCGACGTTCGGCCGGCCGACGACGGCGAGCACCGGGACCGGGCCCAGGATCTTCCTGCGCGGACGCGTCCGTCGGCGCCTCGGGCGCGGTGGACAGGTCGTGACCGTCGGTCATGGTGCTCCTAGCTCGGTGACCCGGTGGCGGGGTCGGGTTCGACTTCTGTGGCGGGCAGCGGACCGGGCAGCTCTCGGCCCGTCGACGCGCGCGCACGGTCCAGGTGGACCTGCATGTGCTCCCGTAGCAACACCGAGGCCCGCTCCACTTGTTCCTTGGTGCGTGGCCACGGCACGGGTTCGAGGGTGTGGGGCGTGCCGAACACCAGGTCGACCGCTCCGCCCTTCGGGGGCAGCGAGTCGGTGTGGGCCCCACGCTCGCGCGTGCCGAGGATGGTGACCGGGACGACGGGGGCGCCCGAGACCAGCCCGAAGTACGCCGCGCCGCGGTGGAATCGCCGGAGATCGCCGCCACCACGGCGACCCTCGGGAAAGATGCCGATCGCGTGCCCGTCGCGCAGGACGCGCAGGGACGCCTTCACGGCCGCCGGGTCGGTGTGGAACCGGTCCAGCGGGATCTGGCCCGACGCGCGCAGGAAGCGTCCGAGCGCACCGTGGAACATCTCGACCTTGGTCAGCGCGTGCACCGGCCGGGGCGCGAAGACCGCCAGCAGCGGACCGTCCGCGACGCCGATGTGGTTGCTCGCGAAGATCACCGGGCCACGGGCCGGCACCTGCTCGACGCCGTGCAGGCGGACGGCGAAGCGCCGCCGCACCAGCGCTCGCCCGAGGGGTCGCAGCGGCGAGTGGAGGAAGAGGCGGGCGGGGTGCCGAGCCGGTCGCTGCGCGGCAGGGCGGCGTGGGCGGAAGCGGACGAAGGGGTCACGCCGGTGCCTCCACCGCCTCCACGAGTGCGACCACGAGACCGATCACCTCGTCCAGCGTGTACGGAGTGGTGTCGATGTGGACGGCCCCGTCCGCCATGACCAGTGGCGCGGTGGCACGGCCCGAGTCGATCTTGTCGCGGGCCAGCAGCGACTCCTGGGTGGCGCTGACGTCCGAGCCGCCCTCCTCGGCTGCCCGGCGCGCTGCACGGGCCGCCGGGTCGGCGGTCAGGAAGACCTTCACCGGGGCGTCGGGCGCCACGACGGAGCCGATGTCGCGGCCTTCGACGACGATGCCGCCCGGTGCGGCGCCGATCACCGAGCGCTGGAGCTGGAGCAGGCACGCCCGCACCTCGGGCACGGCGCTGACCGGGGACACCGCCCCGGTCACGTCCTCGCCCCGGATCGCGGTCGCGACGTCGGTGCCGTCAACGGTGATGGTGGGAGCCAGCGGGTCGGTTCCCGACAGGATCTCGGGCTCGGCGACCCGCGCCGCCACCGCAGCCGGGTCGTGCACGTCCACGTCGTGGCGCAGCATCCACCAGGTCATCGCCCGGAACATCGCCCCCGTGTCGAGGTAGCGGTAGCCCAGGCGGCTCGCGACACCACGTGAGGTGCTCGACTTGCCCGACCCGGACGGTCCGTCGATTGCGACGACCGTGCCCACGGCGGGGTTCGCGGAGGTGGGGGCGGTGCTGGACACGGACGGCCTGCCTTCGTGCTGGGTGCGGAAAGTGCAGCCCGCAGCCTACCGGTGGGTCACCCATCCACGGGATTCCAGCGACGCCAGCAGCTGCTCGGCGCTGGCCTCGTCGACGAGCAGCTCGACGAGACCCACCGGGCGGCCGGGGTCGTGGTCGATGTGGACGTCCTCGATGTTGACCTCGGCGGACCCGGCGTCCGCGAAGAGCCGGGCGAGCTCGCCCGGGTGGTCGGGAACGGACACGAACACCGACTGCATCGGCCTGGTCGGACCGCCGTGCTTGCCCGGGATGGCGCGGGTCCCGGCCACACCCCGGTCCAGGAGGGCGGCGAGGTCGGCCCGTGCCCCCGTCGACACGGCGTCGATGAGGAGGTCGAGCTGTCCCCGCACCTCCCCCAGCAGCTGGAGCACCGCGGCCGCGTTCCCGGTCACGATCTGCTGCCACAGGGCCGGGTCACCGCCGGCGATGCGGGTGACGTCGCGAACCCCCTGACCGGACAGGGCGAGGTGGTCGGCGGGCGCATCGGCGAGCCGGCCGGCGGCGAGCACGGCGAGCAGGTGCGGCACGTGGAGATCCGGGCCACCGCCACGTCGTGCTCGTCAGGCGGCATCGACAGCGGCGTGGCGCCGCACAGCTCGGCCAGGGCCACCACGGTGGCCACGGCCGCAGGCTCGGCCTCGTCGTGCGGGGTGATCGCCCAGGGTCGCCCGTCGAAGAGCGAGGCGGAGCCGGCCAGCGGCCCCGACTGCTCCGAGCCGGCCATCGGGTGTGACCCGACGTACCTGCCCAGGTCGGGGGCACCTGCGGCCCGCAGCTGCGCGAGCGGCTCGCTCTTGACGCTGCCGACGTCGGTGACGACTGCTCCGGCGAACTCCGCAAGCGCGCGGCCGATCTCGACGCCCAGCAGGTCGGGAGGCACGGCCACGACCACGAGGGCAGGCTCCCCCACGCCCGGTCTCGCCACGCCGGCGCCGAGCCCGGAGGCCGTGCGCACGTGCTCCTGGTTGACGTCCTGGAGCCACACCTCGATGCCGTGTCGACGCAGGGCGAGTCCGATCGAGGTCCCGAGGAGGCCGGCGCCGACCACCAGGACCGGCCGGCCGAACGGTCCGTCACTCATCGTCGGGGATCCACTGCGTCAGGCACCGACTCAGCGACCCGTCCGAGCAGGCGGCCGCACGAGTCCCCCTCGAACCGGGTCGCGCTCCGCGCTGCTCGCACCGCCACTTCCTCTCCTCGCCTCGGATCACCTCGGAAGTCCCAAGGCTAACGAGCAGGGACGGGGTGGCGCCCCCGGCGCCCGGTGCGTGGGCTCGACGGCGCTAGAGCTGGGCGCTGTCCAGCAGCACGCCGAGCTCGTCCAGGGTGAGCTCGCGGATCGCCCCGACCTCGAGGCCCTGCAGCTGCACCGGCCCGATGGCGGTGCGGGTCAGCCGGCGCACGGGGTGGCCGAGCTGCTCCAGCAGCCGGCGGACGATCCGGTTGCGGCCCTCGTGGATCACCAGCTCGACGATCGACCGAGCACCGTCCCCCCTGCCCGAGACGCTGATGATCCTCGCCTGGGACACCGTCACGGGGCCGTCCTCGAGGGTGACCCCGTCGAGCAGCGTGCGGATCGTGGTCCGCGTGACCTCACCGGCCACCTCGGCGACGTACGTCTTGTCCACCTCGTACGACGGGTGGGCCATACGGTGCGCGAAGTCGCCGTCGTTGGTGAGCAGCAGCAACCCCGAGGTGTCGGTGTCGAGCCTCCCGACGTGGAAGAGCCGCTCGGGCCGGTCGGCGACCAGGTCCGACAGGGTCCTGCGGCCCTCGGGGTCCGACATCGTCGACACGACCCCGCGCGGTTTGTTCAGCACCAGGTAGACGTTCGGGGAGATCGGCGGCAGGCGCTTGCCGGCCACCCGGATCACCGCGGTCGTGGGGTCGACCTTCGTGCCCAGCCGGGTGACGACCTCGCCGTCGACCTCGACCTGGCCCTCGAGCATCAGCTCCTCGCACTTGCGCCGCGAGGCCACGCCCGACTGGGCCAGCAGCTTCTGCAGCCGGATCAGGCCGTCGTCGTCGGTCTGCAGCCCGGTCACGCGGTGGGCTCCTCGGCGGCAGAGGGTTCGGACCCGGGCTGTGCCTCGACCGAGGTCTCCGCCGACTGCTCCTGAGCCGGCTCCGCGGGCGAGCTCGCCACCGCCTCCAGCTCGTCCTCGAGGTCGGCCATGTCCGGGAGGTAGGGCGCGAGCTCGGGCAGGTCGTCGAGCGAGCTGACGCCGATGCGCTCGAGGAAGTACCCGGTGGTCCGGTAGAGGTTGGCACCGGTCTCGTGGTCCTGGCCGGCCTCCTCGACCAGCCCGCGCGTCAGGAGGGTGCGCATCACGCCGTCGACGTTCACGCCCCGGATCGCGGAGACCCGGGCGCGCGAGACCGGCTGCTTGTAGGCGACGACCGCCAGCGTCTCGAGGGCCGCCTGCGTGAGGCGGGCCTGCTGCCCCTCGAGGACGAAGCCCTCGACCACCACGGCGTACTCCTCGCGGGTGTAGAACCGCCAGCCTCCGGCCACGTTGCGCAGCTCGAAGCCGCGGCCCTGCTGGGTGTACTCGTCGGCCAGCCCTGGAGTGCCGCGGTGACCTGGTCGACCGGGTAGCCCACGGCGCTCGCGAGCGCGACCGCGTCGAGCGGCTGGTCGGCCACCATCAGGACGGCCTCCAGCGACGGCCGCAGCTGGGCCACCGGCACCGCCAGGGTCTCCTCGGTCTCGCCCGCCCGGGCCGTCTCGCTCACGTTGTCTCCTCCTGGTCTGGCACGGGTGTGCCTTCTGCGCCGGCTGCAGGCTCGGGCGGCGCACCCTCGAACTCGTCGATCTCGAAGTCGTCGTCGTCGCTCCCCGTCCACCGCACGGTCAGCTCCCCGAGTGGTGTCACCTGGTCGAAGGCGACCGCGCCCTCGCGGAACAGCTCGAGCAGCGAGAGGAACCGGGCCACGGTGGTCAGCGTGTCGGGCGAGTCCCCGCACAGCGCCCGGAACGTCATCGTCCCCGAACGGCGCAGTCGCTCCACCACCAGGGTCGCCTGCTCCCGGACGCTGACCTGCGCCGCGTGGATGTGGTGCAGCGACACCTCCAGCACGGGCTTGGGCTCCATGGCCCTGGCCGCCAGCGCCGCGAACTGATCCAGCCCGATGCCGATGAGGACCTCGGGCAGCAGGGTGGCGAAGCGGTCCTCCAGCCCGACCGCGCGCGGGTGCCGCTTCGACTCGCCGGCCAGCCGGGTGTCGAGCACGGCGGCCACCAGCTTGAACGCCTTGTACTGCATCAGTCGCGCGAAGAGGAGGTCGCGCGCCTCGAGCAGGGCCAGGTCCTCCTCGTCCTCCACGTCGCCCTGCGGCAGCAGCCGGGCCGCCTTGAGGTCCAGCAGGGTCGAGGCCACGAGCAGGAACGACGTGGTCTGCTCGAGGTCCCACGCGGGGCCCGCCGCCCGCACGTGGGCGATGAACTCGTCGGTGACCTGTGAGAGCGCGACCTCGGTGATGTCGAGCTTGTGCTTGCTGATCAGGCTCAGCAGGAGGTCGAACGGGCCCTCGAAGTTGTCGAGCCGGACCTCGAACCCGGGCGTGGGCTCGGCGGCCGGGGTCTCGGTGTCGCCCGGCGCGGAGGCTTCATGGAGCGGTCATTCCTGGGTCAGCCGTCGCACCAGCGCGCTGTCCTGCCCGTGGGCCTCGAAGTCCTCCAGCACCATCGCGACCGCCTCGCGGACCAGCCTCCCCCGGTCGACGGCCAGGCCGTGCGCGCGGCGCAGCGAGAGCCGGGCGTGCTCGAGGTCGAGCAGCTCGTCGGAGGTGACGTAGACCGTCATCTTCTCATCGTGCCGGACCCGTCCGCTGGGCCTGCGCGCGGACCCGCCGCGGCCCCGTGCGTCGGTGCCGTCGACGTCCGCCTCCGGCTCGTCCGGTACGGCGCGCACCGCGGCCTCCGCCCGTGGCTCGACCGACTTGTGCTCGACCGGCTTCGGCTCACCCGTGCCAGGGCGCCCGGCCGGCGAGGTCGGGCGGAACAGGTCGTCGGCAGCCGGCATGCTCACCCGTCGAGACAACGGGCCAGCACCTCCTTGGCCAGCTGGCGGTAGGACGCCGCTCCGGTCGAGGTCGTGGCGTACGACGTGATCGGCTCTCCGGCCACGGTCGAGTCGGAGAACTTGATCGTGCGCCGGATGACGGTGTGGAAGACCTTGTCGCCCCAGGCCTGCACCAGCCGGTCCATGACCTCGCGGCTGTGCAGAGTGCGGCCGTCGAACATGGTGCCGAGGACGCCGTCGATCTCCAGCTTGGGGTTCAATCGCTCGCGCACCTTGTCGATCGTGGTCTTGAGCAGCGCCACCCCGCGCAGCGCGAAGTACTCGCACTCCAGCGGGACGATGACCCCGTCGGAGGCGGTGAGGGCGTTGACGGTGAGCAGACCCAGCGAGGGCTGGCAGTCGATGAGGACGACGTCGTAGTTCGCCAGCGCCGGCCCGAGCACCCGTTGGAGGGTCTGCTCGCGCGCCACCTCGTGGACCAGCTGCACCTCGGCTGCCGACAGGTCGATGTTGGAGGGCAGCAGGTCCATCCCCGGGACCCCGGTCGGCACGATGACGTCGTCCACGGAGACGTCGCGCTCCATCAGCAGGTTGTAGACCGTCAGGTCCATCTCGTGCGGGTTGAGGCCCAGCCCGACCGAGAGCGAGCCCTGCGGGTCGAAGTCGACGAGCAGCACCCTGCGGCCGTACTCCGCGAGCGACGCGCCCAGGTTGATGGTGGTCGTGGTCTTGCCGACCCCGCCCTTCTGGTTGCACATCGAGATCACCCGCGGGTGCCCGTGCTGGGTGACCGGGCGCGGCTCGGGCAGGTCCGGCATGGGCCGCCCGGTCGGGCCGAGCTCCCGCTCGGCGGTCGCGGTCCGCACGGCCTGGGCCGGGCGCTCGAAGGGCAGGGGGTCGGACACGCGGTGCTCATCTCCGGGGTGGGGGAAGGGTGGTCTGACGGAGGGTGGTTCGACGGGGGCTGGTTCGACGGAGGGGGCGTGGGCCGGACCAGCGGTGGCATCTCGAAGGCGCTGCTGCCGGTGAACCCGGTGGACCCTGAGAACGTGCCGCCATCACTCATGTGCCGCTCCTCGCCTGCCCCAGCCGGGCGCCGGGCCCGGACTCGTGATCGTCCCCTACATCCTGCTTTGTCGACACGGCGACTTGTGGGCGACTCGCGGGCGACTCTAGGCCCGGCTTCCGGGGGCCAACAAGGCGGTCCCCGAAACCCACCGGGTGCACGCCCGATCTGTTGAGGAACTGTGCATGGCGCAGCCGTCGAGTGCACAGGCCGACGTCCGCCTGTGCACAACTCTGTGGAGGGCGGACCGGGCGTCGATCAGTCCGGGAGGTCCCGGCGGGCGCCCCACGGACCAGCGAGGCGAACTCCGGGTGCGACTCGATCCAGGACCTGATGAAGGGGCACTTCGGCACCACCTGGCGGGTCCCGTCCGCGCGGACGTCCTCCAGCGCGTACCTCGCGATCGCCGAGCCCACACCACGTCCCTCGAACCGGTCGTCGACCTCGGTGTGGGTGAACACGATCAGCTTCTCGGTCAGCTGGTACGCCGCGAACCCGGCGAGCTCGCCGTCGCACCAGGCCTCGTAGCGATCCGCCTCGGGATTGTGGACCGTCGTCAGCTCGGACATGTCGCCCACCCTACGAGCCGACCCACAACGCGCTCACAGCCGTCGCATCGCCACGGTCGCCAGCACCAGCTCGCCCGCCGTGTCGGAGGCATCGAGGTCGGCCACCGCGTCGATCACCCAGTCGTGGTGACCCTCGGGGTCGTCGAGGGTCTGACGCACCCGCCACAGGCGGGCGACGTCGTCCTCCCCCGCGCCGACCGGCTGCCCGGTGGCCGGCTCGACCTCGAGCAGGGACGGCCCACGGGCGTCCCCACTGGTGCGAGGGTGTCGTGCTCGCCGTAGTAGGCCTCGATCGCCTCGTCCCACGCCGACCGTGTCATCCCCACCTCTCGCGGTGGCTCGGTCCGGTCGGCGGCGGAACGCTCCAGGGCCATCAGCCCGTCGAGGTCGTCGCGTGCGACCAGCTCGACCCGGCGGAACATCGCATTGCGGACCCATCACCCGGAACGCCCGCTCCTGGCGGGAGATCGGGCGCGGCGGTGGCGGCGGCTCGTGGTGAGCCACGTCGGGACGCACGTGCCCCGGGTCGGTCAGCGCCTCCCACTCGTCGAGGAGCGAGGAGTCGGTCTGCCGCACGGTCTCCCCCAGCCACTCGACCAGGTCTTCGAGCTCGGGAGTGCGGTAGTCCTCGGGGACGGTCTGGCGCAGGGTGCGGTAGGCGTCGGTCAGGTAGCGCAGCACGAGCCCCTCGGACCGGGCCAGCTGGTAGCGGCTGACGAAGTCGGTGAAGCTCATCCCCTGCTCGAACATCTCGCGGACCACCGACTTGGGCGACAGGGCGTCCTCGGGCAGCCACGGGTGCCGGCCCCGATAGATCTCGTACGTCGCCTCCAGCAGCTCGGCGAGCGGCTGCGGCCAGGTGACCTCTTCCAGCAGCAGCAGCCGCTCGTCGTACTCGATGCCGTGGGCCTTCATTTCGGCGATCGCCTCGCCGCGTGCGGCGTGCTGCTGGGCGAAGAGGATCTGCCGGGGCCCCTCCAGCACCGCTTCGATCACCGAGACGATGTCGAGGGTGTGCTCGGGCGCCTCCGGGTCGAGGACGTCCAGCGCCGCAGCGCGAAGTGCGCCAGGGGCTGGTTGAGCGCGAAGTCGACCGGCAGGTCCACGGTCAGGGACGTAGCCGGCCGTGCTGGTCGGGCTCCTCGAGCCGGGTCAGGACGCCGGAGGCGAGAAGGCTGCGTGCGAGCCGGAGCGCGCGACGCGAGAGCCGCAGCTGCGCGCGACGGTCCTCGTGGTTGTCGGTGAGCAGGCGGCGCAGCACCGGGAAGGCGTCCTCCTCGCGCGCCACGACGTTGAGGAGCATGGCGTTGTCGACCTTCATCCGGCTCACCAGCGGCTCCGGTTCCCCGGCGACGAGCTTGTCGTAGGTCTGCTCGGTCCAGACCACGGCGCCCTCGGGGCCTTCCTCAGCTGCGCCTTGCTCTTCTTCTTCGCCCGCTTCTCCGGGCTCATGCGGCGTTCTTCGCCTCGGCCTTCGCCTTGGCCCGCTCGTTCTCGATGGTGTGCTCGGGGGCCTGTACGACGACGTACCGGCCGTGTCGAAGCCGGCCCGGCCGGCCCGCCCCGCGATCTGCAGGAACTCCCGGGTCCGCAGGATCCGCTGCCGGCTGCCGTCGAACTTGGCCAGCCCGGTGAAGAGCCGGTCCGGATCGGCACGTTGATGCCGACCCGAGCGTGTCGGTGCCGCAGATGACCTGGAGCAGCCCGGCCTGGGCCAGCTGCTCGACGAGACGCCGGTAGCGCGGCAGCATCCCGGCGTGGTGCACGCCGATGCCGCTGCGCAGCAGGCGGGAGAGGTCTTGCCGAATCCGGCGCCGAACCGGAAGCCCCCGATCCGCTCGGCGACCACGTCGCGCTGCTCGCGGGTCAGCTTCGGCCCGCCCGAGCCTCGGCGACAGCAGGGACGTGGCGTGCTCGATGGCTGCCGCCTGGGTGAAGTGCACGACGTACACCGGCCCTGCTTCGTGGCCACCAGCTCCTCGAGGGTCTCCGGCAGCGGAGTCATCGCGTAGCTGAAGGTCAGCGGCACCGGGCGCGCGGCATCGTCCACGACCGACGTCTCGCGCCCGTTGCGACGGGTGAGGTCCTTCGCGAGGGCCGAGACGTCGCCCAGCGTGGCCGACATCAGCAGGAACTGTGCCTGCGGCAGCTCCAGCAGCGGGACCTGCCATGCCCAGCCGCGGTCCGGCTCGGCGTAGAAGTGGAACTCGTCCATGACGACGAGACCGACGTCCGCGTGCGATCCCTCCCGCAGGGCGATGTTGGCCAGCACCTCGGCTGTGCAGCAGATGACCGGGGCCTCGGCGTTGACGGAGGCGTCGCCGGTCAGCATCCCGACGTTGTCGGGGCCCAGCTCCTCGCAGAGCGCGAAGAACTTCTCGCTCACCAGGGCCTTGATCGGAGCCGTGTAGAAGCTGACCCGGTCGGTCGCCAGCGCGGCGGCGTGCGCGGCCAGGGCCACCAGCGACTTCCCCGACCCGGTGGGCGTGGCCAGGATGACGTTGTTGCCCGCCAGCAGCTCGAAGACAGCCTCGTCCTGGTGCGGGTAGAGCTCGAGGCCCTGACCGGCCACCCGGTCGAGCAGCGCGTCGTAGACCGCGTCCGCGGAGGCGCCGACCGCCGGGACCCAGCTCACTGGTCCCTCGCCCGCGGGTGCGCTGTCGCGAACACCTGACGGAGGTTTTCGACGGTGACCAGCGTGTAGACCTGTGTGGTGGTGACGGACGCGTGCCCGAGGAGCTCCTGGACCACGCGGACGTCGGCGCCGCCGTCGAGCAGGTGCGTGGCGAAGGAGTGGCGCAGCGTGTGGGGAGAGACGTCGCGGGTGACCCCGGCCCGCTCGGCCGCCTTCACCAGCACCGCCCACGCGGACTGGCGGGACAGCCGGCCACCGCGCGCGTTGAGGAACAGTGCGCCCCCGGTGCTGGCCGCCGTCGAGGCGGCGACGAGCTCGGGCCTCCCCCGCACCAGGTAGGCGTCCACCGCGTCGCGCGCGTACGAGCCGACCGGCACGAGGCGCTCCTTGCCGCCCTTGCCCCGCAGCAGGACGGTCCCGTCGACGGCGTCGAGGTCGTCGACGTCCAGCCCCACGGCCTCGGAGATCCGGGCCCCGGTGCCGTAGAGCACCTCCAGCAGCGCCCGGTCCCGCAGCGCGAGGGTGGTGCCGGCGGCACCGGAGGCCTCCAGGATCGCCTCGACGTCGGCGAGCGGCAGCGCCTTGGGCAGCCGCTTCGCGGGCGCGGGAGGCTTGACCGAGCCCGCCGGGTCGACGGTGGCCAGGCCGTCGCGCACGGCGAACCGGTGGAAGCCGCGCACCGCCACGACCGTGCGGGCGGCCGAGCTCGCGCTGAGCGGCGCGTGATCGGCGTCCCCCTCCCGCAACCGCACCAGGAAGTCGCTGACGGTCGTCTCGGAGATGCCGCCGAGGTCGTCGATGCCGCGCTCCGCGAGGTACTGCTGGTAGCGCCTCAGGTCGCGCCGGTACGACGTCAGCGTGTTGGCCGCGAGCCCGCGCTCGACCGACAGGTGGTCGAGGTAGGTCCGGACGGCGCGAGCCAGCCCGCCGATGCCCAGCCCGGTCGGGGCCGGGGCGCCGGTCGGGGCCGGGGCGCCGGTCGGGGCCGCACCTCCGGTGGTCGAGCCTGTCGAGACCAACTCAGCCCCGGGATCAGCTCAGGACGGCGTCCAGCGAGATCGCGTCGATGCCGACCGCCTCGCCGACGGGCGCGTTGGTGAGCTGGCCGGCGTGGGTGTTCAGGCCCAGCGCCAGGGAGCGGTCGTCGCGGCACGCCTGGGCCCAGCCCTTGTTGGCCAGCGCCACGGCGTACGGCATGGTCGCGTTGGTCACGCGTAGGTCGAGGTGTTCGGCACCGCGCCGGGCATGTTCGCCACGCAGTAGAACGTCGAGTCGTGCACCGTGTACGTCGGGTCCGCGTGCGTGGTCGGGTGGGTGTCCTCGAAGCAGCCACCCTGGTCCACCGCGATGTCGACCAGCACCGAGCCCGGCTTCATCTGCGAGACCAGCTCGTTGGTGACCAGCTTGGGCGCCTTGGCACCCGGGATCAGCACCGCACCGATGACCATGTCGGCCTCGCGGACCTGCTGCTCGATGGCCAGCTTGGACGAGGCCAGCCCGTGGACACCCGGTTGTTGTAGCGCCAGAACGACATCCGCAGCTTGTCCAGGTCGGTGTCGAGCAGGGTCACGTCGGCCCCCATGCCCAGCGCGATGTTCGCGGCGTTCTGCCCCGAGACCCCCGCACCGATGATGACGACCTTGGCGTTGGCGACCCCGCCCACGCCACCCATCAGCACGCCCGGCCCCCCTGGGCCTTGAGCAGCGAGTAGGCGCCCACCTGCGGCGCCAGGCAGCCCGCGACCTCCGACATCGGGTAGAGCAGCGGCAGCCCACCCGAGGGCAGCTGCACCGTCTCGTAGGCGATCCCGGTGACCTGACGCTTGATCAGCTCCTCGGTCAGCGGCTTGTCCGCCGCCAGGTGCAGGTAGGTGAAGAGGGTCAAGCCCTCCCGCATCCGGTGGTACTCCTCGGCCACCGGCTCCTTGACCTTCAGCACCATGTCGGCGGTGCCCCACACGTCGTCGGCGCTGTCGAGCATCTGCGCGCCCGCGGCGACGTACTCGGCGTCCGATCGCGATCGAGAAGCCGACGCCGGCGTTTCCTCTCGATGAAGACCTCGTGACCGTGCGCGGTGAGCTCGTGCACGCCGATGGGCGTGATGGCCACGCGGTACTCGTGGTTCTTGACTTCCTTCGGGACGCCGACCTTCACCTGTTCATCTCCTTGCGTGAGGCGCACCACACCCTTGTGTGCGCGGCGCGAGACTACCCCCCGGTCCTTGTCGATCCTGCCAGACCCCGGGCCTGGGCCAACAGCACGGCGACGACGACCGGCGCATCGGCGATCCGGCCGTCGAGCACGGCGCTCACCAGGTCGTCGAAGGGGACCCAGAAGGTCTCCATGTCCGCCTCCTCGTGCTCGGGCACGAAGTCGCCGCGGTCGGCCGGTCGCAGGTCGCGCGCCAGGAAGAAGTGCATGATCTCGTTGGAGAGGCCGGGCGAGGAGAACGTCGAGGAGAGCCGGGTCCACTCCCCCGCCGACATCGAGGCCTCCTCCACCAGCTCCCTCCGCGCGACCTCGACCGGGTCCTCGCCCTCGACGTCGCAGAGCCCGGCGGGCAGCTCGACGAGGCGGTGCTGGGCCGCGTGGCGGTACTGCCGGATGCAGAGCACCCGCTCCTGGTCGTCGACGGCGAGGATGATCACGGCGCCCGGGTGCTCGAGCACGAGGCGTCGGAAGGGCTTCTCCTGCAGCTGTCCGGGGCGCTGGACGTCGTCCGAGCGCAGCGCGACGACCCAGTCGTCGCGGTGCAGGTCGGTGCTCGAGGTGACCGGCCAGGCCTCCGGCTCGTCGGTCAGTCGCGGCGTGGGCATGCCCGTGACGCTACCGTGCAGGCCATCGGGCACCGTCGCCCGGAACTGCAACGGAGGAGTCAGCATGTCCATGGCCGGGCGAGCCACGTCCGGTTTGCCGCAGCCTCACCCGGGAGGAGGCCGAGGCGCGGAGCACGCTGCTGGACGTCACCCGCTACGACATCTCCGTCGACATGCGGGGCCTCTTCGAGGGCGAGGTCCTCGAGTCCACCTCGACCATCACCTTCCGGTGCCACCAGCCGGGCGCCGGCACCTTCGTCGACTGTGCGGCGGAGGTTGCGCCGGGCCACGCTCAACGGACGCGAGCTCGACCTGGGCACGGTCAGCGAGGGGCGCATCCGCTGCCCGACCTGGCCGCGGAGAACGTCCTGGTCGTCTCCTCCGCCCAGCACGACACCGGGAGTGCGCCGGCATCCTGCGCACGGTCGACCCCTCCGACAAGCTCGTCTACGTCTGGACCTCGTTCGAGGCCGACGACGCCCGCCGGGCCTGGGCCTGCTTCGACCAGCCCGACCTGAAGGCACCGCACGCCTTCACGGTGCTGGCCCACGAGAGCTGGACGGTCACCAGCAACGGCGCGCCCACGTCGGTGGAGGAGCAGGCGGACGGGGGTCGGGTGTGGACGTTCCCCGACACCCCGTCGCTGTCGACGTACGTCGTCGTGGTCAACGCCGGTCCGTTCCACGAGCTCCGCGAGGAGCGCGGGGGCACAGCCTCGGCCTCTACTGCCGCCAGTCGCTGCGGCAGTACCTCGAGCGCGACGCCGCCGAGCTCTTCGACGTCACCGCCGCCGGCCTCGCCTTCTTCGGCGAGCAGTTCGGACAGCCGTTCCCACAGGCCCGATACGACCATGTCTTCGTCCCCGAAGGGCGGCGCGATGGAGAACTGGGGCTGTGTCACCTGGAGTGACAGCGTGCTGTTCCGCAGCCCTCCGACCTACGGCCAGCGCGAGTCGGTCGTGGACGTGCTGCTGCACGAGATGGCGCACATGTGGTTCGGCGACCTGGTGACCATGCAGTGGTGGGACGACCTGTGGCTCAACGAGGCGTTCGCGTCGTGGGCCTCCACGTGGGCTGCGGTCAACGCCACGGCCTACACCGACGGCTGGGCGTCGTTCCTGGCCGGCCTGAAGCTCTCGGGCTACCAGGTCGACATGGGTCCGGCCTCGCACCCGATCCGGGGCGACGTCCCGGACGTCGAGCAGGCGATGGCGAACTTCGACGCCATCACCTACGTCAAGGGTGAGAGCGTGCTCAAGCAGCTGGTCGCATACGTCGGTGAGGACGCCTCGTCGAGGGGCTGCGGACTACTTCCGCCGGCACGCGTGGGGCAAACCCGGCTGGCCGACCTGATGGACGCGGTCGGAGAGGCCTCGGGTCGCGACCTGTCCGGCTGGACCGAGGCGTGGTTCGACCGGGCCGGCACCGACACCCTCGTGCTCCAGGGGACGCAGGTGTCGCCACTGCCCCCGCCGGCGGGGAGCCTCGGCCCCACCACCTGGAGATCGGCGCGTTCCGCCGTGCGGCCCCCGAGGGCGGAGGCTCGAGCGGATCGGCACCACGACGGTCGAGACGTCGGGCTCACGCACCGCGGTCGAGGGGCTGCCCGAGGGCGCCGACCTCTACCTGCTCAACGACCGGACCTGACCTTCGCCGCGGTCCGCACCGACGAGCAGTCGCTGAGCACCATGCTCGGGTCCGCCGGTGACCTCCCGGACCCCGTCTCGCGGGCCTTGGCCGTGACCACTGCCTGGGACATGCTGATGAAGGGCGAGCTGTCCACCGACGAGCTGCTCGGCTGCGTCCTCGCTGTGCTGCGCGGCGAGCGCACGCCCGGCGTGGTCGAGCCCTTCCTCAGGATGGCCCTGCGTGCGCCGAGCAGTGGAGCCCCGCCGTGGCGGTGCCCGCCCCAGCTCGCGCGACTGGCCGAGGTGGCCGCGGGCCTGGCCGAGGAGCCCGACCACCGGGGCCCCGCGCTGCGCACCCTCGCCGCCGCCGCATCGAACCTCCGAGCACTTCACGCTGCTGGAGGCGGCGACCGCGGACGACAACGACCTCGCCTGGCGGGTCCTGGCCCGCCGCGCCGCCCTCGGCGAGTACGACCCCGCTGCCGTCGAGGCACTCCTCGACCGCGACCCCGACCCCGACGCCCGGGTCCGGGCCCTCGGCGTCACGGCCGCCCGCGCCGAGGAGTCGGCGAAGGCGGAGGTCTGGGCCGAGATCTGGGAGAAGCGCTCGATCCCCGCCGGCTCCCCGCTGTTCGGCGTGGCGAACAGCTTCTGGCGGCCGGTCCAGCACGAGCTCCTGCTGCCCTGGGCGCACCGCTACCTCGACGAGGTGGAGGGGCTCGGCAGCGGAGGCGGCATGCTCGCGGTCGGCTCCCTGATGCGCGGGATGATGCCCACCACCGCCGACCAGGCGTTCGTCGCCCGGGCCCGGGCGATGGCCCAGGAGCCGGGGCAGAACCCGACCGTGCGCGCGGCCCTGCTCAACGGCAGCGACACGCTCTCCCGGGTCCTGCGTGCCCGCGGCTGACGCCGCCGCCGTCCTGAGCTGACGCGGGTCGGCGCCGGACTGTCGTGATCACCCACGCAGCCGGCGCCGACCCGTCGGCGCTCTGGCTCGGTCAGTCGTCCTCGGGCTCGGGCTCGCGGCGCAGCCCGGACTCGTCGATCGGGAAGCGCAGCTCCTTCTGGCGCTCGATGGCCGCACCGACCAGCCCCGCGAAGAGCGGGTGCGGACGGGTCGGGCGCGAGCGCAGCTCGGGGTGCGCCTGGGTGGAGACGTAGTAGGGGTGCACGTCGCGGGGCAGCTCGACGAACTCGACCAGGTTGTTGTCCGGGGACGTCCCCGAGAACACCAGCCCGGCCGCCTCCAGCTGGTCGCGGTAGGCGTTGTTGACCTCGTAGCGGTGCCGGTGCCGCTCGTCGATCCGGGCCTCGCCGTAGGCCTCGCGGACCACCGACCCCTCCTTGAGCACGGCCGGGTAGAGCCCCAGGCGCATGGTTCCGCCCAGGTCGCCGGCGCCCTCGACGAAGCTCTTCTGCTCCTCCATCGTGGCGATGACCGGCTCGGGGCAGTCGGGGTCGAACTCGGTCGAGGCCGCCTTCTCCAGGCCCGCCATGGTGCGGGCGTACTCGATGACCATGCACTGCAGCCCCAGGCACAGGCCCAACGTGGGGATGCCGTGGGTGCGCGCGTAGGTGAGCGCACCGAGCTTGCCCTCGATGCCGCGGATGCCGAAGCCACCCGGCACGCAGACCGCGTCCACGTCGCTGAGCTGCTTCGCGGCGCCGGCGGGCGTCTCGCACTCGTCGGACGCGACCCACCGGATCTGGACCTTGGCCTCGTGCGCGAAACCGCCCGCACGCAGCGCCTCGCCGACCGAGAGGTAGGCGTCGGGCAGGTCGATGTACTTGCCGACCAGGGCGACGGTCACCTCCTCCTTGGGGTGGTGCACCCGGCGGAGCAGGTCGTCCCACACGGTCCAGTCGACGTCGCGGAACGGCAGGTCGAGGCGACGTACGACGTAGGCGTCGAGGCCCTCGCGGTGCAGGACCTTGGGGATGTCGTAGATCGAGGGGGCGTCCGCGGCGGTGACCACGGCGTCCTCGTCGACGTCGCACATCAGCGAGATCTTCTTCTTGATCGACTGCGGGATCTCGCGGTCGGCCCGGCAGACGATGGCGTCGGGCTGGATGCCGATCGAGCGCAGCGCGGCGACCGAGTGCTGGGTCGGCTTGGTCTTGAGCTCCCCCGACGGCCCGATGTAGGGCACCAGGGAGACGTGCAGGAAGAAGCAGTTGTCGCGACCGATGTCGTGGCGCAGCTGGCGGGCGGCCTCGAGGAACGGCAGGGACTCGATGTCGCCGACGGTGCCGCCGATCTCGGTGATGACGACGTCGACGTCCTGGCCGTCGCGGGCATCACCCATCGCCCGGATCCGGTCCTTGATCTCGTTGGTGATGTGCGGGATCACCTGGACGGTGTCGCCGAGGTAGTCGCCGCGGCGCTCCTTGGCGATGACGGTCGAGTAGACCTGACCTGTCGTCACGTTGGCCCACTGGCCGAGGTCGGTGTCGAGGAACCGCTCGTAGTGGCCGATGTCCAGGTCGGTCTCGGCCCCGTCGTCGGTGACGAAGACCTCACCGTGCTGGAACGGGTTCATCGTCCCGGGGTCGACGTTGAGGTAGGGGTCGAGCTTCTGCATCGTCACGCGGAGTCCGCGGGAGCGGAGCAGGCTCCCCAGGCTCGAGGCGGTGAGCCCCTTGCCGAGCGAGGAGGCGACGCCTCCGGTCACGAATACGTGCTTGGTGGGGGTCCCGATCTTCACGGGATTCCATCCTACCCGAGAGGTACGGCTCCATCCGATCCGACGCACCGAAGGATCCACCCTGGACCTTCAACGAGCGTGCGAGCGCCAGCACCGTGGTGACCTGGCCCACGGCCGAGTCCGCGCTGTCGAGGTCGCGACCTCGTCGGCGACCGGCTCGGCGCGCAGGCCGTGCAGGGCGCCGTCGGCCCCGGACGCGGCGTCCCCGGCCACGACCACGCCCGTCGTCGTGGTGGGCCAGCCCGGACAGCAGCCCCGAGAGGATCGCGTCGTCGGTGTCCTTGTGCCCGAGCACCACGAGGACGAGGGCGGTGCGCGAGGCCTGCGCGGGCGAGGTCATCAGCTGCGCCCCCGGCCAGGCTCTGCCGGATCGAGGCCGCCTTGTCGAGCGAGATCTTGTCGCCGGACAGGGAGAGCCCGATGAGCTGGCCGATCCGGTCGTAGGTGGAAGCGTCGGTCCCGACCACGCCGTCGTCCAGCTGTGTCATCAGCTGGCTGCCCAGGGTGTCGACGAGCGACTTCTCCGAGGCGTTCACCAGCGCAGGCCGGGCTTCGTAGGTGCCGGCGACGCTGCCCCCGGCCGCCTGGACCTGCGCAGCGATCCGCTGACGACGTCGCCGTCGGCACCGGGCATGCTCACGATCGAGACGGCATGGCCCTGGAGGCGGTCGCCGTACAGCGTACGGCTGCGGCGCTGGCGAAGTCGTCGCCGAACGCCGCGGCCGCCTTGGTGTCCTGCGCCTGGGCCCGGGTCCGGGCCGAGTCGGTGGTGGCCGCTCGGCCGAGCTCGCTGAGCGGGCCCCCGCCCAGGACGACGCCCACCGCGAGGGCGAGGAAGACGGCCACCAGCGAGACGACGTGGTGTCGGTAGGAAATCACGAGAAACGGTCCTTGCACGTTGAGGACGAGGGCACGGTCACGACGAGCGTGTGGACGAGGTCCGCGAGGGCGGACTGCAGGGAGTCACGCCACTCACCCCCGACCGGGGTGACGGAGATCGCCGCGGCGAGGGCCACGAGGCCGGCGAGCATGACGAGGTAGAGGTGGCGGGTCGCACCCGACCCGAGTAGAGGTGCGGCACGGCCGTCGCGTCGACGAGCCGGGGGCCGACCTTCAGCCGGGTCAGGTAGGTGCTGGCCAGGCCGGGTCGCTGCCGGTCCAGGAACTCCTCGATGGTGGCGTGCATGCCCACGCCGACCACGAGGGAGGCGTCGCAGGCGTCGGCCAGGATCAGCGCCGCGTCCTCGGGCGTCGCGCCCGACTCGAGCCGCAGCGGGCGTACGCCGAGTCGCTCGAGCTGTTCGGTCGCCGAGCGGTCTCCCCACGGTCGATGCGCAGCACGACGTCGCGAGCCGCCCGCAGCGTCTTGACCGAGGGCCGCTCGGCCTCGTCGACGCGAGCGTCGAGCACCACGATGTCGGGCCGGAAGCCGGCCTCTCGCAGGACCTCGGCGCCCCGCTCGACCCCGATCAGGACCGGCTGCTGCTCACGGAGGAACGGGCGGATCGCGGCCAGCTCGCGCTCGTGCTCGTGCCCGGCCACCACGACGACGACCGCGCGACCGGCGATCCGGGTCGAGGGCTTGGGCAACCCCCGGCCGTGCAGGAGGAGGTCCTCCTCGCGGCGCAGGAACTCCGAGCTGTTGTGCATGAAGGTCTCGAGCTGGGTCGCCATGCCGACGCGGGCCTGGTCCATCTGCGCGCGGACGTCGTCACCGTCCACCTCGTGGCCGGTGGCCACCAGCTCGTCACCGACGTGGACCGAGCCCTCGTGCACCCGGATCCTGGCGCCGTCCCTGATCGCGGACAGGCCGTCGGTGCCGATCCCGTCCACGAGCAGGACGCCCGCGTCGGCGAGGACCTGGGGCCCGAGGTTGGCGTAGCGGCCGGAGATCATCGGCGAGGCGTTGATGACGGCGGCCACACCGGAGTCGACCAGCGCCTGGGCGGTGGCGCGGTCCATGTCGAGGTGGTCGAGGACGGCGAGGTCGCCGGGACGCAGCCGGGGCAGCAGGTTGCGCGTCCGGCGCTCGACGCGGGCGGTGCCCACGAGGCCCGGGGGCGCAGTCGCGGGGCGTTGTCGAACAGGCAGCTTCATGACCGAGCCATCATTTCAAACCGGCGCAGCCCGATCCGGCATCCGCGCACCCCGGGCGCGTCGGCGGTGCCGGCCCGGCTTCAGCCCAGGGCACGGGCCGGCTGTGCGACCTCGAGCAGCTCGCGCGCGTGCGCCAGGGCGGTGTCGGAGTCGGTGAGGCCGGCCAGCATCCGGGAGAGCTCGCGCTCCCGCTCCTCGGCGTTGAGCACGGTCAGCCCCGAGCTGGTCACCGAGCCGTCCTGGGACTTGGCCACCACCACGTGCCGGTCGGCGTACGCCGCCACCTGCGGCAGGTGCGTGACCACGAGCACCTGCGCGTCCTGGGCGAGCCGGGCCAGGCGGCGCCCCACCTCGACGGCAGCCGCGCCGCCGACCCCGGCGTCGACCTCGTCGAAGACGAACGTCGGCACCGGGCTGGTGCCCGCGAGTGCGACCTCCAGCGCCAGCATCACCCGCGACAGCTCACCGCCCGAGGCGCCCTTGTTGAGCGGCCTCGGCTCCGAGCCGGTGTTGGCGGCGAGCAGGAACTCGACCTCGTCCACCCCCGAGGAGCCGAAGCGGAGCCACCGCTCCCCCACTCGCAGCGGGCCGGTCTCGCCGTCCACGGGCGCCGGCTGCTCGGTCTGGCGGACCTCGATGCCCAGGCGGGCGTGCGGCATGGCCAGCAGGGTGAGCTCCTCGGTGACCTCCGCGCCGAGGCGGGCCGCGGCCTCACAGCGGGACTCCGACAGCGCCTCGGCGGCCTGGCCCAGGTCATGGCGCAGGGTGGCCTGGGCCTCGCGGAGCTCCTCGATCCGCCCGTCGGTGTTGTCGAGGTCGAGCAGGCGCACCGCCGAGGCCTGCGCCCAGGCGAGCACCTCGTCGATCGTGTCGCCGTACTTGCGGGTCAGGGCGGTCAGCGCGGCCCGCCGCTCGGAGACGACGGCGAGGCGTGCCGGGTCGGTCTCCACCCGTGACGCGTACGACGCGACGTCGGCGGCCAGGTCGGAGAGCAGGTAGGTGATCTCGGAGAGTCGGTCGGCCAGGTCGCCGGCCTCCGGGTCGTGCTCGCGCACGCCGTCCAGGAAGCTGCGCGCCGCGGCCGTGGTCGCCAGGGCGTCGGGCTGGTCCTGGTCGCTCGAGAGGGCCTCGCGGGCCTGCTCGGCGGCCGTGCGCAACGTGTCGGCGAACCCCAGCCGAGACTCCTCCGCCGCCAGCGCGGCGTCCTCCCCCGGCTCGGGCGAGACCGCTTCGACCTCGCCGAGCCCGAAGCGCAGGAGGTCCGCCTCGCGGGCCCGGTCTCGCGCCGTCCGGACCACCTCGTCGAGCTCACGCTCGGTGGCGGCCAGCCGGTCGTGGAGGTCGCGGTAGGTCGCCAGGAGCGCGGCGGTCCGCTCCCCGCCGAACCTGTCGAGGGCCTCGCGCTGGGCGCGGGCCCGCAGCAGCCGGTGCTGGTCGGACTGACCGTGCACCGCCACCAGCGGCTCAGCCACCTCGGCGAGCACGGAGACCGGGACCGAGGCCCCGCCCACGAACGCGCGGGAGCGTCCCTCGGCCGAGACGTTGCGGGCCAGCACGACCAGGTGGTCCTCCACCTCACCGCCGGCCTCCTCGACGGCCGAGGCGAACGCCGCGAGCTCCGCGACGCGGACCACGCCCTCGACCCTGGCCGTGCGCGCACCGGATCGGACGGCGCCGGTGTCCGCGCGACCGCCGAGCAGCAGCCCGAGCGCGGTCACGATCATCGTCTTGCCGGCACCGGTCTCACCGGTGATGACGGTCAGCCCGGGCCCCAGCTCGAGGGTCGAGGACTCGATCACCCCGAGGGAGCCGATCCTGATCTCCTCAAGCATCGTGCCCCTCGGCCAGCCGGCGGCGACGCTCGATCGAGCCGCGCCAGCCCTCGACGGGGAGGCCGAACTTTGCCACGAGCCGGTCGGTGAAGGGGGCCTCGTGCAGCCGGACCAGCCGCACCGGGGTGCGGCCGCGGCGGACCTCGATGCGCGCGCCCGGTGGCAGGTCGACGGCTCGACGGCCGTCGCACCACAGCACGCCCGCGCCCTCCGTGGTGGCGAGCAGCTCCACGGCGAGGACGGAGGTGGGGGCGACGACCATGGGCCGGGCGAAGAGCGCGTGCGCGCTGATCGGCACCATCAGCAGGGCCTCGACCCCCGGCCAGACGACGGGCCCGCCCGCACTGAAGTTGTAGGCCGTGGAGCCGGTCGGCGTCGCGCACACGACACCGTCGCAGCCCCAGCGGGAGAGTGGTCGACCGTCGATCTCGACGACGACCTCGAGCATCCGCTCGCGGGCGGCCTTCTCCACGCTGGCCTCGTTGAGCGCGAAGGTGCTGAAGACGATCTCGCCGTCGCGGTGGACCGTCACGTCGAGCGTGAGCCGCTCCTCGGCGGTGTAGCGCCGCTGCACGATCGCCTCGATGGTGGACTCGACGTCGTCGTGCTCGGCCTCGGCGAGGAAGCCCACGTGGCCCAGGTTGACCCCGAGCACCGGGGTGCCACTGGAGTGCGTGACCTCCGCCGCCCGCAGGATGGTGCCGTCGCCGCCGATGACCAGTGCGAGCTCGCAGCCGACTCCGGCATCGGTCACGTCCTCGATGATCTCCAGCGCGGGGTCGAACTGCTCCGCGGTGACGTCGAGGTCCCGGGCCTCGTCGCCCAGCAGCCGGACCACCAGTCCGTGGCCGGTGAGCGCCTTGCAGAACGCACGAGCCACCTCCCGGGCCTCGTCCCGCCCGGTGTGGGCGAGGAGCAGGACACGGCGGCGCGGGGGGCTCGGCCCCCGTGGCGGGGCTGCTGGTCTCACTCACGGGTCCACCCTCTCACCCGGCACCCCCAGCGAATCGGCACCCCGGACGACCGTGTGGATCTCCTCGGCGTCGATCCGGGCCGGTCCGCGCCTCAACCACAGGAAGAACTCGACGTTGCCCGACGGGCCCGGCAGCGGGCTCGTGGTCACCATCTGGGCGCCCCAGCCCCGGCGCGCCGCCGCGTCCGCGACCGACGTCACGGCCTCGGCGCGCAGGGCCGGGTCGCGAACGACGCCGCCCTTGCCCACCCGCTCCTTGCCGACCTCGAACTGGGGCTTGACCATGAGCGCCAGGTCGCCCTCGGCATCGGTGACGCCGAGCAGCGCGTCGAGAACGAGCTCGAGGGAGATGAACGAGAGGTCGCCCACGACCACGTCCACCGTGCCCCCGATGGCTTCCGGGGTGAGCTCACGGACATTCATCCGGTCGTGCACGTCGACCCGGTCGTCCTGCTGGAGCTTCCACGCGAGCTGGCCGTAGCCGACGTCCACGGCCACGACCTGCGCCGCACCGTGCCGCAGCAGCACGTCGGTGAACCCGCCCGTCGAGGCCCCCGCGTCGAGGCAGCGCCGGCCGGTCACGACCAGGCCGGCCGGCTCGAACGCCGCCAGCGCGCCGGCGAGCTTGTGTCCGCCTCGAGAGACGTAGTCGGGGCGGTCGGGGTCGTCGGCCACCACGATCGCGACGTCGGTGGTGACCCCGGTGGCGGGCTTGGTGGCCACGCCACCGGAGACCTTGACCCGCCCGGCGGCGATCAGGTCGCTGGCGTGCTCACGCGACCGGGCCAGGCCACGGCGGACCAGCTCGGCGTCCAGGCGAAGACGGCGGGGTGGCACGGGTCAGGACTGCTCGGACCGGTCGGCAGGGGGCTGGGGCACGGGGTGCTGCTGCGCGGGCTGGGCGTCCAGGGCGCGCCGCAGCTGCTCGTGCGCGGTCTCGAAGACCCCGACGTGCTCCTCGATGGGGCGCTCCTCGAGCTCCTCGACGGCGGCGATCACGGCGTCGACGCTCTCGACCCCGGTCCTGACCTGCTCGCGGGCGGACGTCTCCGCCTCGGGCTCTGCCGGGCCGGTCGTCTGCGGGGCCTCACTCATGGCCCGAGACTAACCCGCGAGACCGCCGGTCACGGCCGCGGCACACTCACACCGGCCACGTCGACCGGCTCGCCGGCCTCGTCGAGGTGCGCCCACGCGGCGCACGCGACCACCCGCCACCAGTCGGCGGGGTCCCCGTCGCCGCTGACGACCAGCCGTCCGGACTCGACGCCAGCCGTCCAGCCACCCAGCGCCGGGTCCCCGTCCGCGTCGTCGGGCGCTCGGTGGCCCTGCCGGAGGCCCGCGAGGTCGGGGGCGATGTAGGTGGGGCGCTCGTCCTTCCCCGCGGCGACCAGCTCGGCGAGGCCGGTCACCCCGGTCATGACCAGCAGCGAGTCGAGCCCGGCGTGCTGGGCGCCGGCGATGTCGGTGTCGAGCCGGTCCCCCACCATCAGCGGACGCTCGCCGCCGACCCGACGCACCGTCTCGTCGAGCAGGGGCCGTTGCGGCTTGCCGGCGACGACCGGCTCCACCCCGCTGAACCCGCTCACCATCTCCACCAGGATCCCGTGGCCGGGGGCGACGCCGTACGGCGTCGGGAGGGACCGGTCCGTGTTGCTCGCCACCCAGGGGAGGCCGTCGCGGATCCGCACGGCCGCCTCCATGATGTCGCGCCACGGCACGTCCGGCCCGTAGCCGCTCACGACCGCGTTCGCCTCGTCGTGCACGGACACCGGCTGGAGGCGCTCGGCGGTCAGCGCCTGCTCGAGCCCGGGGCCGCCCAGCAGCGCGATCGAGGCCCCGGCTCCGAAGCGGTCGGCCAGCAGGCGGGCCGCGGCCTGGGCCGAGGTCACCACGTCGGCCTCCTCGGCCTCGACCCCCAGCTCGCACAGGTGGTGGGCGACCTCCCCCGGCGGCCGAGCGGCGTTGTTGGTGATGAACGCCAGGCGCATGCCGGCCTCCCTCACCGCCGCCAAGTGTTCGGGAGCGCCTGGGACCGCATCGCCGCCGACGTAGACCACGCCGTCGAGGTCGAGCATGGCCAGGTCGTAGGCGTCGCAGAGCGACGTGTCGGACGAGCCGAGCATGCACACCTCCATGGGTTCCGGACCTCCGCGCACCCTACGATGCTGCGATGGACGACAGCCGAGTGGTCACCCCGCCGTACCTGGCGGGTCCGCTGCGGCTGCTGCCCTTCCGGGGCCTCATGCTCGCCCCAGGCCGGATCGGGGACCCGGCCTCCGCCCGCGCGTTCGCGCGGCCCTACCGCGACGTCGCCCGCCGCCTCCACACCTGGGAGGAGCAGGGCCAGGTGCGTCACGACACCGAGCCGGCGGTCTACCTGCACGAGTACACCTCCGGTGGCATCACGGTCCGAGGCCTCGTCGGGGCGCTCGACATCTCCCGCCGCGCCGACAGCCGCGCCGACCGGGTCGTCTACCCGCACGAGGGGATCCACCCGCTGCAGGTCGCCGAGCTGGCCGACCGGATGCTCGAGATGCAGATGAACCCGGCCCCGATCCTGCTGGTGCACCGAGGTCACTCGGAGGTACGCCGCATCGTGCAGGACGTGCTCACGCTGCCGCCCGATGAGCACTTCACCGACCGTGGCGCCCAGACCCACCGGATCTGGGCGATCAGGGACCCGGAGCGGATCGCGGCGCTGGACCGGGCGTTGGCGACCTCGCGGGCGATGATCGCCGACGGTCATCACCGGTACGCCGCCTACGTCCGGCTCCAGCAGCAGGACACGAGCGGCGCCCACGACCTCGGCCTAGCCATGCTGGTCGACCAGGACGACAGCCCGCTCTTCCTCGGCGCCATCCACCGGGTCCTCGAGGGCACGACGCTCGCCGACCTCGAGCAGGCCGCTGCCTCCAACGGCGTCGGATTCGAGCGCCGCGCGGAGGCCGACGCCGTCGCCGCGCTGGCCCCCGAGGTGCTCGTGGCGACGGACGGGAAGGACTGGGCCACGCTGAACCTGACGGTGCCGCGCAACAGTGCGGCGGTGGAGGTCCTGCACCAGAGCGTCCTCCCCGGCCTCGGGCGCCAACCCGAACGGATCGGCTACCACCACTCGGTCGAGGAGGCACTGACCCGTCTCGCAGTCACGGGCGGGATCGCGGTGCTGCCCCGCGCCCGACTTCGACCTGGTCCTGCGGATCGTCGCCGCTGACCGGCTGCTGCCGGAGAAGGCGACCTCCTTCCAGCCCAAGCCGCACGTGGGCGTGCTCATCCGCTCCCTGCGCGACGGATGACCTTGCCGGCGGACACCTCGACCTCGACTCGCGAAGCCGCGGCTCCGCCGGCCCGGAAGAACCGACGCCGCAGCGATCCGGAGACCTCGACCAGGTCCCCCTCCGCCCAGGTGGCCACCGAACGGCGCACCCGACCTCCCCAGACCGCGCACTCCAGCGCGTCCACCGTCTGACGCGAACCGGTCCGCGTCGGCACCCGCGGGACCACCACGCGGAACGTCCACAGGACGTCGCCGCTCGGCAGGATCCTCTCCTCCGGCGCTTGGGACACACGTCCGACGAGACGGACCTCGTTGACCGAGCCGGTGTCCGACTCGGGTTCTCCTCTGCTCACAGCTGGTGCGGCCATCGCACATCACCTCGGGAGACACGCTGCCCGGCGCCGACGACATCGACGGCCTCGCGGGAAACTGCCTGTTGAGGAATCCGGCGAGGAGGCGCACTGTGCACAACTCGTGGCCCATTGCACCGCGACCCATGACGTCCCACAAGGTCCCGAAATGACGACAGGGCCACCCCCGAAGGGGTGGCCCTGTCTCAATAATTGTCCGGCGGCGTCCTACTCTCCCACAGCCTCTCGGTTGCAGTACCATCGGCGCTGAAAGGCTTAACTTCCGGGTTCGGGATGGGACCGGGTGTTTCCCTTTCGCTATGGCCGCCGTAACTCTGGCGGAAACACACGCACCCAGGCACCACGTGGGGTGTGGGGGTGTTTCCAAGCTCTATGTAGTTGACTCATTGTGTTCCTGACCGTCAACGCGGGGTTGTTGGTTGGGAACTGCGTAGTGGACGCGGGCATCACCAGTCGATGGTGTGTTGTGGTGATGTGTGTGGGACAAGCCCTCGGCCTATTAGTACCGGTCGGCTAGGCATTACTGCTGTACACCTCCGGCCTATCAACCCAGTGTTCTGCTGGGGGCCTTACCCGATTATATCGGTGGGAAACCTCATCTTGAAACGTGCTTCCCGCTTAGATGCATTCAGCGGTTATCACTTCCGAACGTAGCTAACCAGCCGTGCCCCTGGCGGGACAACTGGCACACCAGAGGTTCGTCCATCCCGGTCCTCTCGTACTAGGGACAGCCTTTCTCAAGTTTCCTGCGCGCGCGGCGGATAGGGACCGAACTGTCTCACGACGTTCTAAACCCAGCTCGCGTGCCGCTTTAATGGGCGAACAGCCCAACCCTTGGGACCTACTCCAGCCCCAGGATGCGACGAGCCGACATCGAGGTGCCAAACCATCCCGTCGATATGGACTCTTGGGGAAGATCAGCCTGTTATCCCGGGGTACCTTTTATCCGTTGAGCGACGTCGCTTCCACATGCCGACGCCGGATCACTAGTTCCGACTTTCGTCCCTGCTCGACATGTCTGTCTCACAGTCAAGCTCCCTTGTGCACTTACACTCAACACCTGATTGCCAACCAGGCTGAGGGAACCTTTGAGCGCCTCCGTTACATTTTAGGAGGCAACCGCCCCAGTTAAACTACCCATCAGGCACTGTCCCTGATCCGGATAACGGACCTAGGTTAGACATCTAGTACGACCAGAGTGGTATTTCAACGTTGACTCCACAACCACTGGCGTGGCTGCTTCACAGTCTCCCACCTATCCTACACAAGCCGAACCAAACACCAATACCAAACTATAGTAAAGGTCCCGGGGTCTTTCCGTCCTGCCGCGCGTAACGAGCATCTTTACTCGTAGTGCAATTTCGCCGAGTCCACGGTTGAGACAGCGCCCAAGTCGTTACTCCATTCGTGCAGGTCGGAACTTACCCGACAAGGAATTTCGCTACCTTAGGATGGTTATAGTTACCACCGCCGTTTACTGGGGCTTAAGTTCTGAGCTTCGCCACCGAAGTGGCTGACTCGTCCCCTTAACCTTCCAGCACCGGGCAGGAGTCAGTCCGTATACATCGTCTTACAACTTCGCACGGACCTGTGTTTTTAGTAAACAGTCGCTTGGGCCTGGTCTCTGCGGCCATCACCGCTCCCACCGCTAGGGCGTTCACGGATCCGGCCCCCCTTCTCCCGAAGTTACGGGGGCATTTTGCCGAGTTCCTTAACCATGGTTTGCTCGATCGCCTTGGTATTCTCTACCTGATCACCTGAGTCGGTTTGGGGTACGGGCGGCGCATAGCTCGCTAGAGGTTTTTCTCGACAGCATAGGATCATCCACTTCGCCCCATTGGGCTCCCCATCACATCTCAGGATATGTGCCAGACGGATTTGCCTATCTGACTCCCTACATGCTTAGCCGTACACAACCATCGGTACGGTTGGACTACCTTCCTGCGTCACCCCATCGCTTGACTACTACCAGTTCGGGTCCCACGCTACGCCTCGACGCCTCGCCCCGAAGGGTCCGGTCGAAGAGGTTTCGGATGGTTAGCATCACCAGGTTCGTCATGGGCGCTACTTTGCCGGTACGGGAATATCAACCCGTTGTCCATCGACTACGCCTGTCGGCCTCGCCTTAGGTCCCGACTTACCCAGGGCAGATTAGCTTGACCCTGGAACCCTTGATCATTCGGCGGAAGAGTTTCTCGCTCTTCATTCGCTACTCATGCCTGCATTCTCACTCGTGTCGCGTCCACAACTGGTTCACACCGCTGCTTCACTCGCGACACGACGCTCCCCTACCCATCCACACACCTGAACACCGGTCAAGCCGGCGCTGGGTTATTGCGTGAATGCCATAGCTTCGGCGGATGACTTGAGCCCCGCTACATTGTCGGCGCGGAATCACTTGACCAGTGAGCTATTACGCACTCTTTCAAGGGTGGCTGCTTCCAAGCCAACCTCCTGGTTGTCACTGCGACTCCACATCCTTTTCCACTTAGTCACCGCTTAGGGGCCTTAGCTGATGGTCTGGGCTGTTTCCCTCTCGACTACGGAGCTTATCCCCCGCAGTCTCACTGCTGCGCTCTCACTTACCGGCATTCGGAGTTTGGCTAACGTCAGTAACCTGGTAGGGCCCATCGGCTATCCAGTGCTCTACCTCCGGCAAGAAACACGCAACGCTGCACCTAAATGCATTTCGGGGAGAACCAGCTATCACGAAGTTTGATTGGCCTTTCACCCCTATCCACAGGTCATCCCCTCAGTTTTCAACCTAAGTGGGTTCGGTCCTCCACGTTCTTACCGACGCTTCAACCTGCCCATGGATAGATCACTTCGCTTCGGGTCTTGATCGTGCTACTGAAACGCCCTGTTAGGACTCGCTTTCGCTACGGCTTCCCCACACGGGTTAACCTCGCAACACAACGCAAACTCGCAGGCTCATTCTTCAAAAGGCACGCCGTCACAAGAGCAAGCTCTCGCTCCGACGGATTGTAGGCACATGGTTTCAGGTACTATTTCACTCCCCGCCAGGGGTACTTTTCACCTTTCCCTCACGGTACTTGTCCGCTATCGGTCATCAAGGAGTATTTAGGCTTAACGGGTGGTCCCGCCAGATTCACACGGAATTTCAGGGGTTCCGTGTTACTTGGGATGTCACTCGACAGCTCATCTCTTACACTTACGGGGCTATCACCCTCTACGGCGCCACTTTCCAATGGACTTCAACTTCCAGATGAGTTTCTTACTGTCTACCCGTCCGGCAGAACGGATTGAATGATCCCACAACCCCCCATACGCAACCCCTGCCGGGTATCACACGCATGAGGTTTGGCCTCTTCCGATTTCGCTCGCCACTACTCTCGGAATCACTGTTGTTTTCTCTTCCTGTGGGTACTGAGATGTTTCACTTCCCCACGTTCCCTCCACACACCCTATATATTCAGGTGCGGGTAACTGGACATGACTCCAGCTGGGTTTCCCCATTCGGACACCCCGGATCACAGCTCGGTTGCCAACTCCCCAGGGCTTATCGCAGGCTCCTACGTCCTTCATCGGCTCTTGATGCCAAGGCATCCACCATGTGCCCTTCATAGCTTGTCTCACAAACACAACACGACAACAACTACTACAAAGACACGCACCGACACCCACACACCCGACCAACCCACCCCCCACGAAGGAGGGACGGCCTCGTCAGGCGCGCCTACGGCATCGGTACAAGATGCTCGCGTCCACTATGCAGATCTCAAACAACAAACCCACCAAGAACCACCCACACACCCTCACGGTGCGCCGGCGCCCAAGGAGGCCCGAAGACTCACACCCCCTCCCACCCACCAACCGGCGGATACGAGGGAACCTGATCCTTCAGGACCCAACAGTGTGCCAACCCCGACCCCACCAGCGACCGCACCAGGTTCCACGCCACCCTCGGCCCGAAGACCAGAAGAGGACAGTACTGAGGCACGACCACCACCAAGGGCGGTCCTTCATCGACGATTCCACTAGTGAACACCACCAATGCCAGCCACACGTTCGGTGGCTGCGCGGGGTATGTGCTCCTTAGAAAGGAGGTGATCCAGCCGCACCTTCCGGTACGGCTACCTTGTTACGACTTCGTCCCAATCGCCAGCCCCACCTTCGACGGCTCCCTCCCACAAGGGGTTAGGCCACCGGCTTCGGGTGTTGCCGACTTTCGTGACGTGACGGGCGGTGTGTACAAGGCCCGGGAACGTATTCACCGCAGCGTTGCTGATCTGCGATTACTAGCGACTCCGACTTCATGGGGTCGAGTTGCAGACCCCAATCCGAACTGAGACCGGCTTTTTGGGATTCGCTCCGCCTTACAGCATCGCAGCCCTTTGTACCGGCCATTGTAGCATGCGTGAAGCCCTGGACATAAGGGGCATGATGACTTGACGTCATCCCCACCTTCCTCCGAGTTGACCCCGGCAGTCTCCTATGAGTCCCCGGCATTACCCGCTGGCAACATAGGACGAGGGTTGCGCTCGTTGCGGGACTTAACCCAACATCTCACGACACGAGCTGACGACAGCCATGCACCACCTGTATACCGACTAAAAGGGGCTCTATCTCTAGAGCTTTCCGGCATATGTCAAACCCAGGTAAGGTTCTTCGCGTTGCATCGAATTAATCCGCATGCTCCGCCGCTTGTGCGGGCCCCCGTCAATTCCTTTGAGTTTTAGCCTTGCGGCCGTACTCCCCAGGCGGGGCGCTTAATGCGTTAGCTGCGGCACGGAACCCGTGGAATGGATCCCACACCTAGCGCCCAACGTTTACGGTGTGGACTACCAGGGTATCTAATCCTGTTCGCTCCCCACACTTTCGCTCCTCAGCGTCAGGTAATGCCCAGAGAACCGCCTTCGCCACCGGTGTTCCTCCTGATATCTGCGCATTTCACCGCTACACCAGGAATTCCGTTCTCCCCTGCATACCTCTAGTCTGCCCGTATCGGAAGCAAGCCATGAGTTAAGCCCATGGTTTTCACTCCCGACGCGACAAACCGCCTACGAGCCCTTTACGCCCAATAATTCCGGACAACGCTCGCACCCTACGTATTACCGCGGCTGCTGGCACGTAGTTGGCCGGTGCTTCTTCTGCGGGTACCGTCACTTGCGCTTCGTCCCCGCTGAAAGAGGTTTACAACCCGAAGGCCGTCATCCCTCACGCGGCGTTGCTGGATCAGGCTTCCGCCCATTGTCCAATATTCCCCACTGCTGCCTCCCGTAGGAGTCTGGGCCGTGTCTCAGTCCCAGTGTGGCCGGTCACCCTCTCAGGCCGGCTACCCGTCGAAGCCTTGGTAGGCCATTACCCCACCAACAAGCTGATAGGCCGCGAGCACATCCTCCACCGAAAAAACTTTCCACCAACAACCCATGCAGGCATTGGTCGCATCCGGTATTAATCCCAGTTTCCCAGGGCTATCCCGAAGTGAAGGGCAGATTACTCACGTGTTACTCACCCGTTCGCCGCTCGAGTACCCCCGAAGGGGCCTTTCCGCTCGACTTGCATGTGTTAAGCACGCCGCCAGCGTTCGTCCTGAGCCAGGATCAAACTCTCCGTTGAAAAACAACACCACAACCACACCCAAAGGCACGGCCATGGAAAAAGAGATGCCTGACAAAACAAACAACTAGCTCAACTCTTACGAGTTACGCCAGAATTATTGTCTTACCAAAGAAACCGTATCCCAGACCAAAAGGTCCAGAAGACGGGGCATAACAAACTAATTCGTCGACTATGACACACTGTTGAGTTCTCAAGGATCAGACGCGCTCCGTCCCGACTCTTGCGAGCCAGCGGCGGGGCAACCTGCAGAAACTTACCGGTTCCGATCCTGCCCGTCAACTTGGCGTTGTGCGGGCCAGACCTTCATCTGTTGGAGTCTCTGATCGGCGCGCGCAGAACCCACATCGTTTGGCTTCTCAGCCCGGTGTGGGAGCCGCTCGCGGCGACAAGAAGAACGTTAGCAGCGTCTGGACTCCAAGCCAAAATCGGGTGTCCGTCCGGCTTCGGGGTCCCTCGTCCACGGCTCGATCCACGCTCAGAGACGCTTGGCCGGGCGGTACGCCGACACGGTCGGGTCCCCCGTCACCCAGAAGCGCCAGGGACGGTCCGGTGCCCCGCGCAACCCGACCCGAGGGCCGGTGGAGACGTCGTCCGAGAGCTCCCCCAGTGTCAGTGTCGGCGTGGCTGGTCTCCCCACGGACACCGTCAGGTCGACCCCGTCGTGGGTCAGGTCGATGCCGAGGGCGCGACACAGCCGGGCCGGGCCCCGGGCGAGGTCGCGGTCGGACGAGCCGGGGCGACGCGAGCGGGCCTGGCTGAGCCCCTCCACCACCTCGCCGGCGCGGAGCAGGACCGCGCTCGGCCGCTCCTCTGGACCGCACACCACGTTGCAGCACACGTGCATCCCGTAGGTGAAGTAGCAGTACAGGTGTCCCGGTGCCCCGAACATGGTCGCGTTGCGCCGGGTCCTGCCCCGGTACGCGTGCGAACCGGGGTCGTCCGGCCCGTCGTACGCCTCGACCTCGGTCAGGCGGACGGCGACGTCGCCGTGGCGGAGCACGGACCCGAGCAGGCGCGGGGCGACCTCGAGGACCGGGCCCGCGAGGAGCTCGCGGAGGTCAGCGCAGCCGGTCACGGTGGGTGGCCACGGCGGCGGTCAGCTCGGCCATGCTCGCGCACCCGCTCCGGGGCGGTCCCACCCCGGCCGTTGCGCGACGCCACCGAGCCCTCGGCGGTGAGGACCTCGCGCACCTGAGGCGTCAGGTGCGGCGAGATCTCCGCGAACTGCTGGTCGCTCAGCTCGTGGAGCTCGATCCCGAGCTCCTCGCACCGGCGGACGCAGGCCCCGGCGACCTCGTGAGCCACCCGGAACGGCACGCCCTCGCGCACCAGCCACTCGGCGACGTCGGTGGCCAGCGAGAACCCCTGCGGGGCGAGCTCGGCCATCCGCTCGGTGTTGAAGACCAGCGTCGCGACCATGCCCGTGAACGCCGGCAGCAGGACCTCGAGGGTGTCGACGGAGTCGAACACCGGCTCCTTGTCCTCCTGCAGGTCGCGGTTGTAGGCCAGCGGCAGCGCCTTCAGCGTCGCCATCACGCCGCTGAGGTTGCCGATCAGCCGACCCGCCTTGCCGCGCGCGAGCTCGGCGATGTCCGGGTTCTTCTTCTGCGGCATGATGCTCGATCCGGTGGACCAGGAGTCGTGGAGCGTCACGAAGTCGAACTCCCGGGTCGACCAGAGGATGACCTCCTCGGCGAACCTGCTCACGTCGACGCCGACCATGGCGGTGACGAAGGCGAACTCGGCCACGAAGTCCCGGGCGGCCGTGCCGTCGATGGAGTTGGCGCTGGATCCGCTGAAGCCGAGCTCGGCGGCGACCGCCTCGGGGTCGAGCCCGAGGCTGGACCCGGCCAGCGCCCCCGAGCCGTACGGCGACTCCGCCGCGACGCGGACGTCCCAGTCGCGCAGCCGGTCGACGTCACGCAGCAGCGGCCAGGCGTGGGCCAGCAGGTGGTGGGCCAGCAGCACCGGCTGGGCGTGCTGCAGGTGAGTGCGCCCCGGCATGATGCTGACCCGATCGGCGCCGAGGTGCGCGCGGGCCTGGACGGCGAGCGCCTCCACCAGGTCGAGCACCTCGCCGGCGACGACCGCAGCGTGGTCGCGCAGGAACGCCTTGAACAGGGTGGCCACCTGGTCGTTGCGGCTGCGTCCGGCGCGGAGCCGCCCACCGACCTCGGGGCCGACCTCCTCGAGCAGCAGCCGCTCGAGCGCCCCGTGCACGTCCTCGTCGGTCGGGTCCGGCAGGAGGGTGCCGGCGGCGTACCGCTCCCCCAGGGCGTCGAGGCCCCGGTGCAGCTCTGCCACCTCGGCGTCGCTGAGCAGGCCGGCCGCCCGCAGCACGTTGGCGTGCGCGTGGGAGCCCGCCAGGTCGTACGGGGTCAGCCGCCAGTCGAAGTGGGTCGACCGCGACAGCGCCTCGAGCTCCGGGGAGGGACCGCCTGCGAACCGGCCGCCCCAGAGCTTGCCCTCGTTGGTGGTGCTCACATCTCTCCTCTGACCGCGACGATCGCGGTGGTCATGATCTCGGGCAGGTCGGGCGACGCCGCGGTGCCGTCGGCGGCCAGCGCCTCCGGGCTCCACCACCCTGCGCGCAGGACGTTACCGACCTCCGCGACCTCGAGCCCCTCGAAGCTCACCTCGGCGTCGTGCTCGAGCGCCATGGCGAAGAACGTCCCGTCGCTGACGTAGTCCACGCCGTCCCAGCAGAACGCGTGGGACCCCGGTGGACGGGTGGGGTGAGGTCGCTCGCGGCGGCCCGGATGCCCGTCTCCTCCTGGAGCTCCCGCAGCGCCGCCTCGACCAGGGTCTCCCCCCCGTCGACGGCGCCACCGATCGACACCCAGTGGAGGTCTGTGGGGCGCGCCGGGTCGCGCCCCTGGAGGAGCAGCACCTCGCCGCGGGCGCTGACCGGCAGCACCCGCGCCGTGGTGCGGTGGATCGGGGGCATCAGTCGGTGCCGAACTCCATGGCGGCGTGGTCCAGGGCCTCGTCCTCGGCGTCCTGGGCGCTGGGGTTGGCGGCGATCCGGTCGCCACCGCCGGCGGGGAGCTCCCCGAACAGGGTCCCGTGCTCGACGAGGACCTGGCCCTGGTCGAGCGGCTGGGCGGCGTAGAGCTCCAGCTTGGAGCGCGAGTCGGCGATGTCGAGGTTGCGCATGGTGAGCTGGCCGATCCGGTCGATGGGGCCGAAGGCCGCGTTCTCGGTGCGCTCCATGGACAGCTTGTCAGGGTGGTAGGAGAAGTGCTCGCCGGAGGTGCGCAGGATCGTGTAGTCCTCGCCGCGGCGCAGCCGCAGCGTCACCTCGCCGGTCACCAGGGACGCCACCCACCGCTGGATCGACTCGCGCAGCATCAGCGCCTGCGGGTCCAGCCAGCGACCCTGGTAGAGCAGCACGCCCAGGCGGCGGCCGTCTGCGTGGTAGTTGGCGATCGTGTCCTCGTTGTGGACCGCGTTGAGAAGGCGCTCGTACGCCGCCCAGAGCAGCCCCATCGCCGGCGCCTCGTAGATGCCGCGCGACTTGGCCTCGATGATGCGGTTCTCGATCTGGTCGGACATGCCCAGGCCGTGCCGGCCACCGATCACGTTGGCCTCGTGGACCAGCTCCACCGCGTCGTCGTAGCGCTTCCCGTTGATCGAGACCGGACGACCGGCCTCGAAGCCGACCGTCACGTCCTCGGACTCGATGGTCACCGAGGGGTCCCAGAACTTCACGCCCATGATCGGGTTGACCGTCTCCAGCGAGACGTCGAGGTGCTCGAGGGTCTTGGCCTCGTGGGTGGCGCCCCAGATGTTGGCGTCGGTCGAGTAGGCCTTCTCGGCGCTGTCGCGGTAGGGCAGCTGGTGCTCGTGCAGCCACTGGCTCATCTCGGCGCGGCCGCCCAGCTCGTGCACGAACTCCGCGTCCAGCCACGGCTTGTAGATCAGCAGCGAGGGGTTCGCGAGCAGGCCGTAGCGGTAGAACCGCTCGATGTCGTTGCCCTTGAACGTCGACCCGTCGCCCCAGATGTCGACGCCGTCCTCGTGCATCGCGCGCACCAGCATCGTCCCGGTCACGGCGCGGCCGAGCGGGGTGGTGTTGAAGTACGCGCGGCCGCCGGAGCGGATGTGGAAGGCGCCGCAGGCCAGCGCGGCCAGGCCCTCCTCGACCAGCTGCGGGCGGCAGTCGACCGCGCGGGCGATCTCCGCGCCGTACTCGAGCGCCCGCTGCGGGACGCCGGAGATGTCGGGCTCGTCGTACTGGCCGATGTCGGCGGTGTAGGTGCACGGGATCGCGCCCTTGTCGCGCATCCAGGCGACCGCCACCGAGGTGTCGAGTCCGCCGGAGAAGGCGATGCCGACGCGTTCGCCCTTGGGGAGGGAGGTCAGGACCTTGCTCACGGATGGTTCCTTCGGGGTTCGGGGGTGGGGAACGACGAGCCGGCCGGTGCCGGGTCTCGCCGGGACGGGTTGGGGGTCAGGGCGCCGGCGCCTGGTGGGAGTCCGCCAGCGCCAGGATTCGTCGGGCCAGGTCGTCTCCGCCGGCCGGGTCACGGCTGATGAGCAGCACGGTGTCGTCCCCGGCGACGGTGCCGAGCACCTCGGGCATCTCGGAGCGGTCGAAGGCGGAGGCGAGATACTGGGCGGCGCCGGGCGGGGTCCGCAGCACCACCATGTTGGCGCTGGACTCCGCGCTGACCAGCAGCTCACCCAGCATCCGGCCCAGCCGGTGCGTGGCCGCGGCGGACTCCCCCGGTGCGCTCGGTCGACGGTCGCCACCCTCGGCCGGAACGGCGTAGACCAGTGCCCCGGTGGCGGTGCGGATCTTCACCGCGTCCAGCTCGACCAGGTCGCGCGAGAGCGTGGCCTGGGTGACCCGTAGGCCGCTCTGCGCGAGGAGACCGGCCAGCTCGGACTGGGAGCGCACCTCGTGCTGGGTCACCAGCTCGACGATCCGCCGGTGCCGGGCGTTCTTGGTCGTGGGCCGCAGGGACGCGTCACTCATCGCGAGGCTCCATCAGCCAGGTGAGGACAGCCTTCTGGGCGTGCCGGCGGTTCTCCGCCTCGTCCCACACCACGCTCTGCGGGCCGTCGATCACGGCGGCGTCGATCTCCTTGCCGCGGTAGGCGGGCAGGCAGTGCATGACGATCGCGTCGGGCTTCGCCCCGGCGACGAGCTCGACACCGAGCCGGTAGGCGGCGAAGACCTCGCCCCGGGCGCCGGCCTCGGCCTCCTTGCCCATCGAGACCCAGGTGTCGGTGACGAGGACGTCGGCACCCGTGACAGCGGCCACCGGGTCGGGCTCCAGCGCGACCGAGCCACGGGTCTTGGCGGCGATCACCGCGGCTGCCTCGACCATGTCCGGTCCCGGTGCGTAGCCCTCGGGAGAGCTGACCCGCACGTGCATGCCGGCCGTGGCACCGGCGAGCAGCCAGGAGTTGCCCATGTTGCAGGCGCCGTCGCCGACGAAGGCCACGGTCAGCCCGGCCAGCTCCCCCTTGTGCTCCCGGACCGTCAGCAGGTCGGCGAGCAGCTGGCAGGGGTGGAAGTCGTCGGTGAGTGCGTTCACGACCGGGACGCCGGCGTGGGCCGCCATCGTCTCCAGGTGGTCCTGCGCGAAGGTGCGCCACACGATCACCGAGGCCTGCCGCCCGAGCACCCGCGCGACGTCCTCGACCGACTCCCGCACGCCGATGCCGGCCAGGGTGCCGTCGACGAGCATCGGGTGGCCGCCGAGCTCGGCGATGCCCGCGGCGAACGAGGCCTGGGTGCGCAGCGTCGGCTTGTCGAAGATCATCGCCACGGTCCGCGGTCCGGCGAGGGGACCGGGGTGGTGCAGGGCGTCGTACGGCGCGGCCTTGAGGTCGGCGGCGAGCTCGAGCACCCGTGCCTGCTCGGCCGGGCTCAGGTCGTCGTCGCGCAGGAAGTGCCGCGTCACGGGGCCTCCCCCATCGCATCGTCCAGGATCGCCGGCCAGGCCGCGATGAACGCGTCGGCGTCCTCGCGGGTCAGCACCAGCGGCGGCGCGAGCCGGATCCGCTGCGGCGTGGGGTTGTTGATGATGAAGCCGTGTCGCAGCGCGGCGGCCGTCACGTCGGCCGAGGCCTCGGCGGACAGGTCGAGCCCGATCAGCAGCCCCTCACCACGGACCTCGGTGACCCGGGGGTCGGCGGCCAGCCCGGCGCGGAGCGCCCGGCCGAGCTCGGTCACGTGCGCGAGCAGGTCGTCGGACTCGATCGTGTCGATGACCGCGAGGGCCGCGGCGCAGGCGACGGGGTTGCCGCCGAAGGTGGTGCCGTGGTTGCCGGGCTGCAGCAGGGCCCCGGCCTCGCCGAGGGCGATGCAGGCGCCGATCGGGAACCCGCCGGCCAGGCCCTTCGCGACCGTGACGAGGTCGGGGGTGACCCCGGAGGTCTCGTGGGCGAACCAGTGCCCGGTGCGCCCGATGCCGGTCTGCACCTCGTCGAGCCACAGCAGCGCACCGTGACGCGTGGCGATCTCGCGCGCCGCCGCGAGGTAGCCCGCGGGCGGCACGACGACCCCGGCCTCCCCCTGCATCGGCTCGAGCAGCACAGCAGCGGTCTCGTCCGTCACCGCGGCAGCCAGCGCGTCGGCGTCGCCGTAGGGCACGAAGGTGACGTCGCCGGGCAGCGGCTCGAACGGCGTGCGGTAGGCCTCCTTGGAGGTGAGCGCGAGCGCGCCCATGGTGCGCCCGTGGAACCCGCCCGCGGCCGCCACCACGTGGGTACGGCCGGTGCGCCGGGTCAGCTTGAACGCCGCCTCGTTGGCCTCGGCGCCGGAGTTGGCGAAGAACACCCGGCCCTCGACGGGCCCCGTCGACGGGGAGAGCAGCTCGAGCAGCTTCTCGGCGAGCCTGATCTGCGGCTCGCTGGCGAAGAAGTTCGAGATGTGGCCCAGGGTCTCGAACTGCCCGGTGACGGCACTGACCAGAGCAGGGTGGGCGTGACCGAGGGAGTTGACGGCGATGCCGCCGAGGAGGTCGACGTACTCGTTGCCGTCGGTGTCCCAGACGTGGGCGCCCTTCCCGCGCTCGAGCGTCAGCTTCGGTGGGCCGAAGGTGTTCATCAGGGCGCCGGCGTAGCGGTCCTGCCAGGCCTGTGCGTCGCTCATCGGCGTGCCTTCCTGATCTTGGTGGTCACCCCGGGCAGCACCTGGGTGCCGACGCCCTCGTCGGTGAAGAGCTCGAGCAGCACGGCGTGCGGCTCGCGGCCGTCGACCACGGTCGCCCGCGGGACGCCCTCCTGGACCGCCTTGAGGCAGGCGCCCATCTTGGGCACCATCCCGCTGGCCAGGCTCGGCATCAGCTCGGCGAGGCCCTCGGGACTGATCTCGTAGATCACGTCGTCGCTGTCGGGCCAGTCGCGGTAGAGGCCCTCGACGTCGGTCAGCACGAGGAGCTTCTCCGCGCCGAGGGCCGAGGCCAGCGCGGCGGCGGCGGTGTCGGCGTTCACGTTGTGGACCCGACCCTCCGCGTCGGGTGCGACGCTGGAGACCACGGGGATGCGACCGGCCTCGATCAGGTCGACGACGGCCTCGGGACGCACGTGTGCGACCTCGCCGACGAGGCCGAGGTCGACCTCCTCGCCGTCGACGACCGTGTTGGTGGCCTCCGCGGTGAACAGCCCGGCGTCCTCGCCGGAGAGTCCGACCGCGAGGGGGCCGTGCTCGTTGATCAGGCCGACCAGCTCGCGCTGGACCTTGCCCACCAGCACCATCCGGACGACGTCCATCGCCTCGGGGGTGGTGACGCGCAGGCCGCCACGGAACTCCGACTCGATGCCGAGGCGCTCCAGCATCGTGGAGATCTGGGGTCCGCCGCCGTGCACGACCACCGGGCGGAAGCCGGCGAACCGGAGGAACGCGATGTCCTCGGCGAAGGCCCGCTTCAGGGTGTCGTCGGTCATCGCGTTGCCGCCGTACTTCACCACCACGATCTTCTGGTGGTAGCGCTTGAGCCACGGCAGGGCCGCGGCCAGCGTCTCGGCCTTGGCCGGGTCGGCCGGCTTCGGCTGGTGGATCTTGCCGTCCGGGTGGAGGTCGCTGGGCAGGGTCGTGTCGTCGTTCATGAGGAGTAGGCGCTGTTCTCGTGGACGTAGGCGTGGGTGAGGTCGTTGGTCCAGACGGTGGCCCGCTCGCTGCCGGCCTTGAGGTCGATGGTCACGCTGACCTCGCGCCCCTTGAGGTCGACCGTCGCCGGGTCGGCGTGGGGGGTGGACTGCTTGCAGACCCAGACGCCGTTCATGGCCACGTCGAGGTCGGCCGGGTCGAAGGCGGCATCGGTGGTGCCGATGCTGGCGAGCACGCGGCCCCAGTTGGGGTCGTTGCCGAAGACCGCCGCCTTGAACAGGTTGCTGCGGGCCACGCTGCGGCCGACGGCGACGGCGTCGTCCTCGCTGGCGGCGTTGAGCACCGTGATGGCGATCTCGTGGTCGGCGCCCTCGGCGTCGCGCAGCAGCTGCATCGCCAGGTCGGTGCACGCGTGGGTCAGGGCCTCGGTGAAGTCCGGCAACGACGGGGTGATCCCGCTGGCGCCGCTCGCCAGGACCGTGACCGTGTCGTTGGTCGACATGCAGCCGTCGGAGTCGAGACGGTCGAAGGAGACCCGGGTCGCCGCGCGCAGCGCGGTGTCCAGGTCGGCGGCCGGCACCACGGCGTCGGTCGTGAGCACCACGAGCATCGTGGCCAGCTGCGGGGCGAGCATGCCCGCGCCCTTGGCCATCCCGCCGACGGACCAGCCGGCTCCCTCGACCACGACCTGCTTGCTGACCGAGTCGGTGGTCATGATCGCCTCGGCGGCGTCGGTGCCGCCGGCACCGCTGAGGGCGGCGTGGGCGGCGTCCACGCCGTCGAGGAGGTTCTGGCGCGGGTTGGCCAGCCCGATCAGGCCGGTGGAGCAGACCACGACGTCGACCGCCCCGATGCCCAGGTCGGTGGCGACCTGCTCGGCCACGGCGTGCGTGGTCTGGAAGCCCTCGGCGCCGGTGTAGCAGTTGGCGCCGCCGGAGTTCAGGACGACGGCGCGGACGGTGCCGTCCTTGACGACCTCCTGGCTCCACAGCACCGGGTTGGCCTTGCACCGGTTGCTGGTGAAGACACTGGCGGAGTCGTACGCCGGGCCGTCGTTGACGACCAGCGCGAGGTCCTTCGCTCCGGTCGACTTCAGGCCCGCGGCGACGCCGGCGGCCCGGAAGCCGCGCGGGGAGGTGACGGTCACGAGTTGCCCTTTCCGTTCGCGGGGACAGCGGGGACGACCTCGTGCCCCGCAGCCCGCCAGGCCTCCGCGGCGCGCTCGGAGGCGTCGCGGGGCATCAGGATCCAGTCGGTGTCGTAGGTCGAGAGGGTGAACACGCTGATGGAGGCCTCGGCCAGCGGGGCGAGCAGCTGGCTGAGGATGCCGGTGAGCGCGAAGTCCAGCGGCCCCTCCACCTCGAACGCCGTGAGCGGCCGCTGTGCCACGGCCTTGGTCGGGACGCTGCGCGCGGCGCAGACGACCGAGGTCTCGGTCGCCGTCGCCGTCACGGAGAAGATCGACGACGACTCGGCCCACCGGGGCACCTCGGCCCCGGGACCGAGCCGGACCACCGCGAGGGTCTCGGGGAACTGGCTGAGCTTCACGGGGCGACTCCCACCGACGTCAGGCCCAGGCCCTCGTCGAGGCCGAGCGCGAGGTTCATGCACTGCACGGCCGCACCGGCCGTGCCCTTGGCCAGGTTGTCGACCGCACCGACGGCGACCAGGCGTCCCGCCGCTTCGTCGACCGTGACCTGCACGTGCACGGCGTTGGAGCCGGTCACCGACTTGGTCTGCGGCCACTGGCCGGAGGGCAGGAGGTGCACGAACGGCTCGTCGGCGTACGCCTTGGCGTAGGTGTCGTACGCCTCGTCCGCGGTGAGCGGGCCCGCGAGCGGCGCCGAGCAGGTGGCCAGGATGCCGCGGGGCATGGGGACCAGCAGCGGCGTGAAGCTCACCCGGACCTCACCCTCGACGAGGCCGGACAGGTTCTGGACGATCTCCGGGGTGTGCCGGTGCGTGCCGCCCACGCCGTAGGCGCTCGCGTTGCCCATGATCTCGCTGCCGAGCAGGTGCGGCTTGGCGGCCTTGCCGGCACCGCTGGTGCCGGAGGCGGCCACCACGGTGACCTCGGGCTCGACCAGGCCGGCCGCCACCGCCGGGGCCATCGTCAGCGTGGAGACCGTCGGGTAGCAGCCGGGCACGGCGACCCGGGTCGCACCGGTCAGCTGCGCGCGCTGGCCGGGCAGCTCGGGGAGACCGTAGGGCCAGGTGCCGGCGTGGGTGCCGCCGTAGAACTTCTCCCAGGCCCCCGCGTCGGCCAGGCGGAAGTCGGCACCGCAGTCGATCACCACGACGTCGTCCCCCAGCTGGGCGGCGATCTCGCCGGACTGGCCGTGCGGGAGCGCCAGGAAGACGACGTCATGACCGGAGAGGGTGTCGAGGTTCGTGGGCTCCAGCACCCGGTCGGCCAGCGGCACCAGGTGCGGCTGGAGGGTGCCGAGCCGCTCGCCCGCGTTGGAGGCGCCGGTCAGGGCAGCGATCTCGACCTCGGGATGGGCGATCAGGTGCCGGAGCAGCTCGCCCCCGGCGTACCCGCTTGCGCCGGCGACGGCGACTCGTCTCCTCGTCATGTGCATGACTATACGGGCAGTCGCATGTTCATGTGCAAGTCGTCTCGGCCCTGTCGGTGTGTCGTCCGTCACCACTACCGTGCTGCCATGGCCAAGCTCGAGTTCTCCGACTACCTGCGCCACATCCGGGACGAGTCGCACCGGTTTCGCGACGTGCTCTCGGACTGCGACCCACGGTCACGTGTACCCAGTTGTCCCGACTGGAATGCCTCCGACCTGCTCTGGCACCTCGCCGACGTGCAGTGGTTCTGGGCCCGGGACGTGCGCACCAGGCCGGACAGTCCGGGCGAGGACCTCCAGCATCCGGAGCGACCCACGTCGTACGACGGCCTGCTCGCGGCCTTCGACGAGAGCTCTGCTGCGCTCGTCGCCGAGCTCGAGGCGGCCGATCCCGCCGAGACGGCCTGGACGTGGGCGAGCGAGCAGTCGGTGGGCTTCATCCTGCGCCGGCAGGCCCACGAGGCGCTGATCCATCGCCTCGACGCCGAGCTGACCGCGGGCTCGGTGACGCCGCTGGACGCCCGCCTCGCAGCCGACGGCGTGCTCGAGTGCCTCGACGTGATGTTCGGCGGCTCCCCGCCGTGGGGCGAGTTCGCAGGACTCCCCCACCGCGTCCGCGTCGACGTCACCGACGCCGACGAGTCGGTGTGGGTCCAGATCGGGCGGTTCACCGGGACCGACCCCGAGACCGACGTCCACTACGACGAGGACGACATCCGGGTCGTGGACGACCCGGGCACCGACCCCGACGCCGTCATCGAGGGGCCGGCCGGCGCGCTGGACGCCTGGCTGTGGCGGCGTGGCGACGACAGCGCCGTGCGCGTGCACGGGGACAAGGCGGTCTACGACCACTTCCGGCTGGCGGTCAACCACCCGATCACCTGATCGCGGCCGCGCCAGCTGGCGCGATCGCTGGTGGTTGAGCAGCGACCGCGGCTGAGCCTGAAGCACGAAGCCGCGACGGAGCATGTCGAAACCGAGCCGGGAAGCGGGACCGACGCCGGGCGCCGGTCACCCCGCCGTCAGGCTCGCTGGACCGCGCCGGTGCGCTCGGCGGCGAGCGCCACCGCCGCGTCGCGGGCGGCGGCCGTCTCCTGCTCGGTGAGCGTCCGGTCCGGCGCCCGGAAGCGCAGCGCGAACGCGAGGGACTTGTGCCCCGCCCCGACCTGGTCGCCGGTGTAGACGTCGAACAGCCGGATCGACTCGAGCAGCTCGCCGGCGCCCTCGCGCAGCGCCGCCTCGACCGCCGCGGCGGTCACCGAGGTGGCCACGACGAGCGCGACGTCCTCCTTGGCGACGGGGTACGTCGAGAACTGCGGGCCGGGCACCACGTCACGGGCGTGCCGCATCAGGACGTCGAGGTCGATCTCGGCGACGGCGGTGCGCGGCGGCAGGCCGAAGGCCTGGCAGACCCGCGGGTGCAGCTCGCCGGCGTGGCCGAGCTCGTCGCCCCCGAGCGAGACCCGGGCGCAGCGGCCGGGGTGCCAGGGCATCCGGGCGGCCGCGTCGACGGTCACCTCGACGCCGAGCTCGTCACCGAGCCGGCGCACGACGCCGATCGCGTCGGACCACCCGGCCTCGCGACCGGCCCCCCACCAGCCGGAGCGCTCGCGCTCGCCGGCGAGGACCACCGCGAGGTGCAGTGGCTGCTCGGGGAGGGCCTCCAGCAGCGTGGCCAGCTCGTCAACGGTCGGTCGCCGCTCGACCCCGTAGATCGGTGCCGGGCCGCGGTCGGCCGGGAACGCGACCGTGCCGGTCTCGAAGAGCGCCACGCCCGGAGCGCCGCGACCGAGGTTGCGACCGGCGGCCCTGAGCAGCCCGGGGAGCAGGGTCGTGGTGTACGACGGGTCCTCGCTGGACAGCGGGTTGGCCAGGCGCACGGTGTGGCGCAGGACGTCTTCAGCGGGCAGCCCGAGGGCGTCGAAGGCGGCATCGCCCACGAACGGGAAGCTCAGCACCTCGACGCAGCCGGCCCCGGCCAGCGTGCGCCCGACGCGGCGGCGCAGCCGCTGCTCGCGGCTCAGCCCACGCCCCGACGTGGCCGTCGGGAGGATCGACGGCACCTGGTCGTAGCCCACGATCCGCGCCACCTCCTCGACCAGGTCGAAGGGGTCGTTGAGGTCGGGACGCCATGACGGCGGGACCGCGGTCAGCTCCGCGCCGTCCACCTCGACCCGGCAGCCGACCGCCTGCAGGTTCGCCACGGTCGTCGCGGCGTCGATCTCCATCCCGGTCACCCGGGCGGGCAGGTCGGTCGCGATCCGGATCTGCGGGCGCGACGGCGCCGTACCGACCTGCGTGGCACCGGGCTCGACGGTGCCGCCGCCGTACGTGGTCAGCAGCTCCGCGACGCGCTGGGAGGCGTACGCCGGGAGCTTCGGGTCGACCCCGCGCTCGAAGCGCTTCGAGGCCTCGGAGGGCAGCTTGTGGCGCTTCTGGGTGCGAAAGATCGAGACCGGGTCGAAGTGTGCGGCCTCGATGACGACGTGGGTGGTGGTGCCGGAGAGCTCGGTAGTCTCACCACCCATCACGCCGGCCAGGCCGATCGGGCCGGAGTCGTCGGTGATCAGCAGGTCCTCGGACGACAGGGTGCGGTCGACGCCGTCCAGGGTGCGCAGCCGCTCCCCCTCGGTGGCTCGGCGGACCCGGATCGGGCCGGCCAGCTTGTCGCCGTCGTACCCGTGGATGGGCTGGCCGAGCTCGAGCATGACGTAGTTGGTCACGTCGACGCCCAGCGAGATCGGACGCATCCCGGCGAGGAACAGCCGGCGCGACATCCACGACGGGGTGGGGGCCGCCGGGTCGAAGCCGGTGACGGTGCGGGTGACGAAGACCGGGCACCCGTCGGCGTCGTCGACGACCACCGGGTAGCCGTCGCCGTTGGCCTCGGGCACCGGGCGCGCGGCCGGGTCGGTGAACGGGACGGAGCGGGCCAGGGCGGCCTCGCGGGCGATGCCGCGCAGGGACAGCGCGTAGGCCCGGTCGGGGTTGATCTCGAACTCGATGACCTCGTCGCGCAGGTGCAGCAGCTCGAACACGTCGTCGCCGGGCTTCCCCGCATCGGCGGGCAGCACGATGATGCCCTCGTGGTCGTCGCCGAGGCCGAGCTCGCGGGAGGAGCAGATCATGCCGGCCGAGAGGTGGCCGTAGGTCTTGCGGGCCGAGATCTCGAAGCCGCCGGGCAGCACCGCACCTGGCAGCACGACGACCACCAGGTCACCGGGAGCGAAGTTGTGGGCGCCGCAGACGATGCCCTGCGGCTCGCCCGTTCCGTTGGCGTCGCCGACGTCGACGGTGCACCAGTTGATCGTCTTGCCGTTCTTCTGCGGCTCGGGCTCCATGGTGAGCACGCGGCCGACCACCAGCGGGCCGGTGATGTCCTCGCCGGGCTTCTCGAGCGCCTCGAGCTTGAGCCCGAGCGCGGTCAGCTCGTGGGCGAGCTCCTCGGCGTTGACCTCCGCGGGCAGGTCGACGTAGTCACGGATCCAGGACAGGGGGGCGCGCATGCTCAGATTTCCGTTCCGAAAGCGGTGGTGAAGCGGACGTCTCCCTCGAAGAAGCCGCGCAGGTCCTCGATGGCGTGGCGGAACATCAGGGTCCGGTCGATGCCCATGCCGAAGGCGAAGCCGGTGAAGCGCTCGGGGTCGACGCCGCAGGCGCGGAGCACCCGCGGGTTGACCATGCCGCAGCCGCCCCACTCGATCCAGCCCTCGCCGCGGCAGGTGCGGCACGACTCGACCACCCCGGCTGCGCCGCGGCACACGAAGCAGACGAGGTCGACCTCGGCGCTCGGCTCGGTGAAGGGGAAGTACGACGGGCGGAAGCGCGTGGTGATCCCCTCGCCGAACATCGACTCGGCGAAGTGGTCCAGGGTGCCCTTGAGGTGGGCCATGGTGATCCCCTCGTCGACGACGAGCCCCTCGACCTGGTGGAACATCGGGCTGTGGGTGGCGTCGTACTCGTCGGTGCGGAAGACGCGTCCCGGGCACACCACGTAGATCGGCGGGGTTCGGGTCAGCATGGTGCGGGCCTGCACCGGGGAGGTGTGGGTGCGCAGCACGATGCCCTGGTCCTGCGGCTCGGTCCAGAACGTGTCCTGCATCGTGCGGGCCGGGTGGTCGGCACCGAGGTTGAGCGCGTCGAAGTTCAGCCACTCCGCCTCGATAACCGGTCCCTCGGCGACCTCCCAGCCCATCGCCAGGAATACGTCGGCGATCCGCTCCGAACCGGTGGTGATCGGGTGTCGGGCACCGGCGGCGACCCGGTCAGTCGGCAGGGTGACGTCGACGGTCTCCTCGACGAGCATGCGCTCCTCGTGCTCGACCTCCAGCACGGCCTGCCGCTCGGCGAGCGCCTTGTTCACGGCGCCGCGCGCCTGGCCGATGCGCTGGCCGGCCTCCTTGCGGGCCTGCGGAGGCAGGGCGCCGATCTCGCGGTTGGCCAACGCCAGCGGCGACCGGTCGCCCGTGTGCTCGATGCGCACCCGCTTCAGCCCCTCGAGATCGGTGGCCGCACCGATCGCCGCCAGGGCTGCGTCGCGAGCGGCCTCGACCTCCTCGGGCTTCAAGGGAGTGACCTCCACCGGGTCGTAGTCGCTGTTGGGTCCCGACATGACTGCCTTCCGGGGCTCTTGGTGCTGCGGGGTTGGTCCTGCTGGTCTGCCGGGCACGGGCTCGGTGACCGCGGTCGTGCGCGCCAAGTCTAGGAAGGTCGCGTCTCCCGCCGCGACCGGGTTGCGCGCTAGGAGACGGGGCGACGGTCCTCACTGGGCCACATGAGCACCAGCCGGCCCCACCGCCGGGGGCCTCGTCGATGGTGACGGTGCCGCCGTGGGCGCGGACCAGCCCGTTGACGATGTAGAGACCCAGGCCCGACCCCCGCGAGCACCTTCCTTCCAGAACTTGGTGAAGACCCGGCGCCTCATCTCCGGCGGTATGCCGCTGCCCTCGTCGTCGACGACCAGGCGGACGCCGCGGTCGGCGTCGTCGGTGCCCACCGCCTGGGCGGACACCCGGACCGTCCCGTCGCCGTGGCGCACCGCGTTCTCGACCACGTTGGTGACCACCTGGGTGAACTTGTCGGGGTCGACGCTGATCTCGGGCAGGTCCGCGGCGACGTCGAGCTCGATGGGCCGGCTGGTGCTCGCCCGCACCGACTCCGCCACCCGGGTCACCAGCACCCCGGCGTCCACCGGGCGGGGGTAGAGCTGGAGCCGACCGGTGTCGATGCGAGCGACGTCGAGCAGCTCCGCGATCAGGCGGCTGAGCCGGTCGGAGTCCGACGCGACCGTGGTCAGCATCAGCTTCTTCTGGTCGTCGTTCAGCTTGTCCCAGCGGTTGAGCAGTGCCTGGACGAACCCTTGACGCCCGTGAGCGGGGAGCGGAGCTCGTGCGCGACGGTGGCCACCAGGTCGGACCGCTCCCGGTCGAGCCGGGCGCGCCCCGCGGCCGGACCGCAGGCTGACGGCCACGCGGTCGACAGGGGTCGACAGCGACGGCGGTGGATCCGGGCGACCACCAGCACCTCGCTGCCGTTGGGCAGCAGCCACGGCTGCTCGGGAATCGCGCTCCGCGTGACCAGGCCCTGGTACGGGCAGTTGCTCGAGAACCAGTCGCGGCCGTCCTGGTCTCGCAGGGCGAGGACGTCCGCCAGGGACTTGCCGACCGCGTCCTCGGGTTGCACACCGAGCATCTGCCCGGCCACCCGGTTGACCAGGGTGACCCGGCCGTCGGCGTCTGCGATCACGGCGCCGTCGGCAAGGGCATCGGCAAGGGTCTGCGCGGACTCGGACACGCTGCCACCCTAACCAGCCGCGACCGCCAGGCGCCCCTATTGTGGGGCGGCCACGGTCCGGGACACCACGGGGGTGCTCACCTTGCTCGACTCGACACGACCATGCCCGCGACGCTCGCTGCACCGACGCGCGGTCATCGCTGCCCTGCTCACCTCGGCTCTGCTCACCGCCGCGCCCGCGACCACGGCAGCGACCAGGGGGCCGGTCATGGCACCGGCGTCCGCGGTGGCGACACCCGAGCCGGCGCAGGTGGAGCGCACTCCCGACGGCGCGACGTACACGGTGCGCCTGCACCAGGAGGACGCCGTGGGCCGGCGGTGGACCGGCACCGAGAGGATCACCTTCAGCAACACGGGCGCCTCCCCTCTCGACAGCGTGCACCTGAGGCTGTGGCCCAACGGCCCCCGCGGCTGCTCGACCCCACGACCGCTGGTCGTCAGCGAGGTCCGGGGCGGCACGCCGCGGGCGCTGCGGGTCCACTGCACCGATCTGGCCATCCGCCTCGCCTCACCGCTCGCACCCGGCGACGTCGGCACGGTCTCCGTGCGGGTCCGGATCGCGGCTCCGGTCCGCAGGGCGCGCTTCGGCTCGTGGCACGGGCGCTCCTACCTCACGAACGCGCTCCCGATCCTCGCGGTGCGCGAGGACGGCACCTGGCAGCGCTCCCCCTACGTCGGGTTCGGCGAGTCCTTCTCCTCGCTCACCGCTGACTGGGACGTGCGGCTCGACCATCCGCGGGGAGTCGACGTGCCGGCCACCGGCAGTGCCGTGGGCTCACGCGCCCACGGCGACCGGGTCACGACGCACGTCCGGGCGGCTCGCGTGCGCGACTTCGCCTGGGCGGCCGGCCGCTTCTCGATGGTCCGGGGCACCGCCGGCGACGGCACCGTGGTCCGCGAGTGGTACACCAGCCACGACACGCGACGCGAGGCGCTCCGGTCGCTGCGCGAGGAGGCGCTGCCGGCGATGGACCGGTTCGGCCGGTGGTTCGCCGACTACCCCTACCGCGAGGTCGACGTCGTCGACGTCGACTGGAACCTCGGCGGCATGGAGTACCCGGGGTTCGTCATGTCCGGGCTGCCGGGACCGACGGTCCACGAGCTCGCCCACCAGTGGTTCTACGCGCTCGTCGGCAACGACGAGTACGCCGATCCGTGGCTCGACGAGTCCTTCGCGCAGTACGCCAACTTCCGGTTCTACGGCCACTCCCGCTCCACCTGCCGGGGCACCCCGTCGTTCCTCGGCGACGAGCGGATCTCCGACGGCATGGACGTGTGGGTCGGGGACGACGGCGCCTACTTCAACGCGGTCTACAGCAACGGCCCGTGCGCGCTCCTGGCGCTCCGGGACAAGCTCGGGTCAGCGGTCTTCGACCGCATGCTCCGCGAGTACGTCGCGGCCCACGAGTACGGCGTCGCGACCACCCCGGAGCTCAAGGCCGCGGTGCAGGAGGCCGCGGGCGACACCGACCTCACGAGGTTCTGGAACCGCTGGCGGATCGACGGCTGATCTCCGGCGACGCGCCACGACCCGTCACCTGGAACAGTGGCGGTGAGAGCACGAGCACCACGGTCGGGCTTCAGGTCACCTGGAGGTCAAGCACGCCGTTGCCCGCGTGCCGACGCGTACAGGCACAGCGCGGCAGCGGTCGACAGGTTGAGGCTCTCCGCCCGGCCGTGGATCGGGATCCGGACCCGGTGGTCGGCGAGCGCGGCGAGCTCGTCGGGCAGCCCCCAAGCCTCGTTGCCGAAGAGCCAGGCGGTCGGCCGCGCGAGCAGGTCGTCGCACTCGTCGAGGTCGAGCTCGCCCGCACCGTCGGCGGCCAGCACGACCAGCCCGGTCGCCTGGGCGGCGCGTACGGCGGCCGCCGGGTCCGCCTCGGTGGCCAGCGGCAGGTGGAACAGGCTGCCCACGCTGGCCCGGACGGTCTTGGGGTTGTAGAAGTCCACCGACTGTCCGGCGAAGACGACCGCATCGGCGCCGGCGGCGTCAGCACAGCGGATCACGGTCCCCGCGTTGCCGGGGTCGCGGATGTCGGCGCAGATCGCGGCCAGCCGGGGCCCGCGGTCCAGCACGTGGACCAGCGGTCGGTCGACGAAGCGGCACAGGCCGACCACGCCGGCCGGCGTGACGCTGTCACTGAGAGAGGCGAGCGCCTGGTCGTCCACGAGGGTCCAGGTGCCCGCGGCGGCGACGAGGTCGGCGTACTGCTCGGTGGCGGTGGCCGTGGCGAAGACCTCGACGACGCACCCCGGGACCGAGAGGGCACCCTCGACGGCCTTCGGGCCGTCGGCAAGGAAGAGCCGCCGCTCGGTGCGAACCGAGCGGCGGCTGAGCTTGCGTGCTTCCTTGACCCGGGCGTTGCCCACGGTCAGGGGGTTTCGAGACAGGCGCTGCGCGCCTTCCTCAACCACCGGACTACGCAGAGACCTTGGGCGCGTTGACGTCCTCGGGCAGGGCGGCCTTGGCGGTCTCGACGAGCGCGTTGAACGCGGCGATGTCGTTGACGGCCAGGTCGGCGAGGATCTTGCGGTCCACCTCGACGCCGGCCAGGTTCAGGCCCTGGATGAAGCGGTTGTAGGTCATGCCCTGGGCACGAGCCGCAGCGTTGATGCGCTGGATCCACAGCTTGCGGAAGTTGCCCTTGTTCTTGCGCCGGTCGTTGTAGCTGTAGACCAGCGAGTGGGTGACCTGCTCCTTCGCCTTGCGGTAGAGGCGCGAACGCTGTCCGCGGTAACCGCTGGCGCGCTCGAGGACGACCCGGCGCTTCTTCTGGGCGTTCACTGCCCGCTTGACGCGTGCCACGTTGTTACTCCTTGTTGCTTGGTTCGGGGTGCGCCGGCCTCGACATGCTCGACCGGCGGTGGTTCAGGATCAGCTGGAGGTCAGAGACCCAGCATCTTCTTGGCGCGCTTCACGTCGGACTTGGCGAGCTCGGTGGTGCCCGTCATCCGACGCGTGACCTTCGAGGGCTTCTTCTCGAGGTTGTGGCGCTTGCCGGCCTTCTCCCGAAGGATCTTGCCCGAGCCGGTGACCCGGAACCGCTTGCCAGCACCGGAGTGCGTCTTGTTCTTCGGCATCTCTTTCGCTCTCTATCTCGTGGTCGGGCCGCACTGCGGCGGCCGATCGTGTCGTCAGCGTGGGGGGCGGCGGTGCCGCGTCAGGCGTCGATCTCGGGGTCGAGGTTCTCGGAGCGCCCGCGCTCCTTCTTCCTCGCCACCGGGCCGGCGGCGTGCGCGGCGTCGCGCTCCGCCTTATCGTCGGCCTCGAGCGCGGCACGCTCGGCGGCCTTCGACTCCTTGGCCGCCTGCATGTCGACCTTGGCGTCGGCCTTTCTTCTTGTGCGGGCCGAGCACCATGATCATGTGCGCCCGTCCTGCTTGGGCGCGGACTCGACGAAGCCGAGCTCCGTGACGTCCTCGGCCAGGCGCTGCAGCAGCCGGAACCCCAGCTCGGGCGGTGCTGCTCACGACCGCGGAACATGATCGTGATCTTGACCTTGTCCCCGGCCTTGAGGACGCACGACGTGACCCTTCTTGGTCTCGTAGTCGTGCGCGTCGATCTTCGGACGAAGCTTCATCTCCTTGATGATGACGTTCGTCTGGTTCCGACGCGCCTCACGAGCCTTCTGGGCGTTCTCGTACTTGAACTTGCCGTAGTCCATGAGCTTGCAGACCGGCGGACGGGCCATGGGAGCGATCTCGACGAGGTCGAGGTCGGCTCCTGCGCAAGGCGCAGCGCGTCGGCGGTGGGAACGATGCCGACGGTCTCGCCACTGGGGCCAACGAGACGGACCTCGGAAACCCGGATCCGGTCGTTGATTCGAAGCTCGGTGCTGATGTGTCCTCCTGATGGATTTCTGGCCGGAGGTCTCTGCCAGTCCGGGACCGGGCCCGAAATCAACAAAGGCTTCCGCTTGCTGCAAGCGGAAGCCAGTCAGGACACGTGCTCCCCGCAGGGGTTACGCATCGCCGGGTACGACTTGTGGTGCGCGAGCTGCGCACCGGGCCGTGACCCGGGACCGGACCCGACGACCTGTGCGACCCCGGATGCTGCTGGGGCTGCGGCGGTCGGTGCGGGTGGGAGAACGCGTGGTGCCTGGTCTCCGCTTGTGAGATCGGCCCCCGAGTCATGCCGAGGCACGGATCGGGAACTGATCGGTCAACACGGAATGCTAGCGGATCATTCCGGCTCAGGCCGAATCCACGCCGCACGCTCCCCCACGACGGCGAGGCGCCAGCCGGACGCGAGGCCGCTCAGGTCCGGGCCCTCGACCACGACGGTGACGGGGCCGGCCACGTCGACGACCAGGGCGGCCGCGCCGTCCTGCAGGGCCGACTGGGCTGCGACCTGCGCCGGGACGGGGACGGGTCGCGCCTCGGAGTTCCACGCCGCGAGCGACTCGGTGCCGGTGAACGCCAACAGCGCCAGCCGGCCGTCGTTGCCCTGGAGCAGCACGGCGGCCATGTCGCTGGTCTTGTCGTGGACCAGCCCGGCCTCGTCGTGCTCGACCTCGCCGAGCACGGCGACCACCGGGACCAGCACCCGAGCGGACCGGAGCTCGTCCAGCACCCGGACGTAGGAGCCGCGCGGATCGGCGGCGTACGCCGCTAGGGCTGCGGCAAGACCGCTCGGGACAGCGCCCGTGTCGCCGGCGAACCCCGGGTCGGGGATGCGGCGGGACGGCTCCCCCTCGGCTCCGGACTCGATCACCGAGCCAGTCTCCCCGACCGGCCACCCACCGAGAAACCGGCAGCCCGGCCGCGGACTGCCGGTGTGGGACACGACACGCCCGAGCTTGAGCGTTCGGCTTGATTTAAGTCTATTAAATCCGTAGACATAGGCCTCATGTCCACGACAACCGTGGCGGCTCCCACCGCCCCCACCCGTCCCAGGCGTCGGTCACGCAGTCGCGGGTCCCGCCTCCTGTTCCTCCGCAGATGGGTCTCGCCCGTCGTGCTGGTCGCCCTGTGGCAGGTGCTCAGCAGCGCCGGCGTCCTCAGCGAGCGCACCATCGCCTCGCCCCAGCAGATCGCGGCGACTGCCGCCGACCTCGTCCGCGACGGCACGCTCGGCGCGGCCACGCTGGTCTCGGTCCAGCGCGTCGGGATCGGCTTCGCGGTCGGCGCGGTCATCGGCCTCGCGCTCGCCATCCTGGCCGGCCTGAGCGGGCTGGGCGAGCACGCCATCGACCCGCCGATGCAGATGCTGCGCACGCTTCCGCACTTCGGGCTCATCCCGCTCTTCATCATCTGGATGGGCATCGGCGAGGCGCCGAAGCTCGCGCTGATCGCGCTGGGGGTGGCGTTCCCGCTCTACCTGAACACGCTGTCCGGGATCCACGGCATCGACCGCAAGACCGTCGAGGCGGCCCGCGCCATGGGGCTGACCTGGACCCAGCGGATCCGGCACGTGGTCGTCCCCGGCGCCCTCCCGCAGACGCTCGTCGGACTGCGCCAGAGCCTCGGCATCGCCTGGCTCTCCCTCATCGTCGCGGAGACCATCAGCGCCCACTCCGGGCTGGGCTACATGATCAACCACGCCCGCGACTTCCTCCAGACCGACGTGATCGTCGTCGGCCTGGCCGTCTACAGCCTGCTCGGTCTCGCGACCGACGCGGTTGTCCGATACCTCGAAGGCAGGGCCCTCGCATGGCGCGGCTGAAGACCCCCCAGAAGAACGGCACCCCCACCACCACCGACTCCCCCGGCGCGTACGTCGCCCGGGTGACCGCCCACAACCGGTCCTTCGGCGACACGCACGTGCTGAAGTCGATCGACCTCGACATCCGTCCCGGCGAGTTCGTCGCCCTGCTCGGTCGCAGCGGGTGCGGCAAGTCAACGCTGCTGCGCAGCCTGGCCAGGCTGGACCCCGTGCCCGCCGGCGAGGTGGCCATCTCGGGACGCACCTCGGTCGCGTTCCAGGAGCCCCGCCTGCTGCCGTGGCGTCGGGTCCGCGACAACGTGGAGCTGGCGCTCCTGAACACCCCGGAGCGCCGCTCGCGCGCCGACCTGGCGACCCGGACCCTGGCCGAGGTCGGCCTGTCCGAGAAGCTCGGCAGCTGGCCGCGCGAGCTCTCCGGCGGCCAGGCCCAGCGGGTGTCGCTGGCCAGGGCGCTGGTGAGCAGCCCGTCCCTGCTGCTCCTCGACGAGCCCTTCAGCGCGCTCGACGCCCTGACCCGGATCGAGATGCACCAGCTGGTGATCGACCTGTGGCGTCGCCACTCGATGGCGGTCCTCATCGTGACCCACGACGTCGACGAGGCCCTGGCCCTCGCCGACCGCGTCGTCGTCATGGACGAGGGCCGGCTCGCGCACAGCTGGCAGATCACCCTCCCGCGCTCCGACCGGGCGCCGTCCCAGCCGGAGATCGCCGGGGCCCGCGCCCAGCTCCTGGACGCGCTGGGCGTCAAGCCCACTCCGCCCAACCCCAACCGCAATCCCCTGACCAACCAAGGAGCAGCATGAACCTCCACCTCGTCCGCCGGACCCGCCGAAGGACCCGGCTCGCCGCCGTCGCCGGCGTCGTCGCCGGCGCCCTCCTGCTCGCCGGCTGCGGAGGCTCCGCGACCGGCAACGAGGGGGCCGTCAAGAGCGACGGCTCCGTCGACCTCTCGAAGGTGACCCTGATCGTGGGCGACCAGAAGGGCACCAGCGCGCAGGCGCTGCTGAAGGCAGCCGGCCTCGACGACACGCCGTACAAGATCCAGTGGCAGGAGTTCACCTCCGGGCCGCCGCTGCTCGAGGCCCTGAACGCCGACTCCATCCACGTCGGCATGGTCGGCAACACCCCGCCGATCTTCGCCGCCGCCGCCAAGGGCACGTTCAAGATGGTCCAGGCGGTCACCTACACCGGCAAGGGCGACACGATCCTCGTCCCCAAGGACTCCCCCCTCAAGTCGGTCGCCGACCTCAAGGGCAAGAACGTCGGGGTCGCCGAGGGCAGCTCGGCCAACTACAACCTGCTCGCCCAGCTCCAGAACGCCGGGCTGAAGTACTCGGACGTCAAGGTCCAGAACCTCCAGCCCGCCGACGCGCTGGCCGCCTTCACCTCCGGCCACCTCGACGCCTGGGCGACGTGGGACCCGTTCACCTCGCAGGCGGTCAAGCAGGAGGGGGCACGCGTCCTCGCGGACGGCAACGACCTCCTCAACGGCCTGAACTTCCAGGTCGCCTCCAACGCGGCGCTCGACGACAAGGCCACCAAGGCCGCCCTGCAGGACTACCTCGGCCGGATCACCCAGGCCCAGCTGTGGGCCGGCCAGCACCAGGAGGAGTGGTCCAAGGTGTGGGCCGAGCAGACCGGCCTGACGCCGGACGTCACCCTCGCCGCGGCCAAGGAGCGCCCGGTCAAGGTGGTCCCGATCGACCAGTCCGTCATCGACTCCGAGCAGAAGATGGCCGACGCGTTCTCCGCGAACGACCTGCTCCCCGGCTCGGTGAACGTGTCGGACTACTTCACCGACGAGTTCAACGACTACGTGCAGCAGCAGGCCCAGAAGCAGGTTCAGAAGGCGGGCAAGGCATGAGCGCCCGCCGTGCGGTCCACAGCAGGCGCCGTGGCCGGCTCGGGGTGCTCGCCGCCGGCCTGGCTGCTGCGGTGGCCTTCGCCCTGCTCCTCACCGGTTGCGGCGGATCCGCCACCGGCAACGAGGGCGCCGTCAACAAGGACGGCTCGGTCGACCTCTCGAAGGTCACCCTGATCGTCGGCGACCAGAAGGGCGGCTCGAAGGCGCTGCTCCAGGCCGCGGGCGAGCTCGACGACGTGCCGTACAAGATCCAGTGGCAGGAGTTCACCTCCGGTCCGCCGCTGCTCGAGGCACTGAACGCCGGCTCCATCCACATCGGGCGGCGTGGGCAACACCCCGCCCCTGTTCGCCGCGGCAGCCAAGGGAGAGTTCCAGGCCGTGCAGGCCGCGACGTACGGCGGGACCGGTGACGCGATCGTGGTCCCGAAGGGCTCGCCCATCAAGAGTGTCGCCGACCTCAAGGGCAAGACCGTCGGTGTCGCCGAGGGCAGCTCGGCCAACTACAACCTGCTCGCCCAGCTCGACAAGGCCGGCCTGAAGTACTCGGACGTCAAGGTGCAGAACCTCCAGCCGGCCGACGCCCTCGCCGCGTTCAGCTCGGGGCACCTCGACGCCTGGGCCATCTGGGAGCCCTTCACCTCCCAGGCCGAGCAGGAGGCCGGCGCCAAGGTGATCGCGACCGGCAAGGGCCTGGTCAACGGCTACGTGTTCCAGATCGCCTCGCAGGCCGCGCTCGACGACCCGGCCACGACCGCCGCGCTGAAGGACTACGTGGGCAGGATCGCCAAGGCGCAGGTCTGGTCGCAGACCCACAAGGAGGACTGGGCGAAGGTCTGGTCCGAGGAGACCGGCCTGAGCGAGGACATCACGCTCGCCGCAACCAAGAAGCGCGACGTGCAGCTGGTCCCGATCAGCCAGGACGTCATCGACTCCGAGCAGGGCATGGCCGACGCGTTCACCGAGAACGGCCTGCTGCCCGGCAAGGTCGACGTGGCGCCGTTCTTCACCGACAAGTTCAACTCCGAGACGACCGGGAAGTGACATGACAGCCGACAACCGGGTGAAGCTGCACTGGTTCCTGCCGACCTCCGGCGACAGCCGGTCGTTGGTCGGCGCCGGCCAGGGCGTGCCGCACGAGGTGCGCTCCGGCCTGCGCGAGACGATGACCGACGGGTTCCGCGAGCCGACCATCGACTACCTCGCCGACGTCGCCCGCACGGCGGAGAAGCTCGGCTTCGAGGGGGTGCTCACCCCGACCGGGACCTTCTGCGAGGACGCCTGGCTGACGACCGCGGCGTTGATCCGTGAGACGACCCGGCTGAAGTTCCTGGTCGCCTTCCGGCCCGGCGTGATCAACCCGGTGCTCGCCGCCCAGATGGCGGCCGCCTACCAGCGGATCTCGGGCGGCCGGCTGATGCTGAACGTCGTCACCGGCGGCGAGCCGAAGGAGCAGGCCCGCTTCGGGGACACCGCGGCGAAGGCCGAGCGCTACGCACGCACCGAGGAGTTCCTCTCCGTCGTGCGCGGCACCTGGACCCGGGCACCGTTCGACTTCGCCGGGGACCACTACCGGGCCGAGGGCGCCATGGTGAGCGGGGGCATCGACCCGGTGCCCGACATCTACTTCGGTGGTTCCTCCGGGCCGGCCGGGCCGGTCGCCGCGAAGCACGCCGACGTCTACCTGACCTGGGGCGAACCCCCGGAGCTGGTGCGCGAGAAGATCGCGTGGATGCGCGACCTGGCCGCCGCCGAGGGGCGCACCCTGCGCTTCGGGCTGCGGATCCACACGCTGTCGCGCGACACCGGCGAGGAGGCCTGGCAGCACGCCCAGTGGCTCCTCGACGGGCTCGACCCGGCCACCGTGGCCAAGGCGCAGGCGGCGCTGGGCGCCAGCGAGTCGACGGGTCAGCAGCGGATGCTCTCGCTGCGCGGCGGGCGCTCGTCGTACTCCTCGGCACGCGAGCTGGAGGTCGCGCCCAACCTGTGGAGCGGCGTGGGGCTGGTCCGCGGCGGCGCGGGCACAGCGCTCGTGGGCAGCCACCGTGAGGTGGCCGACCGGCTCGAGGAGTACCACCGCCTCGGCATCGACGAGTTCATCCTGTCGGGCTACCCGCACGTGGAGGAGGCCTACTGGTTCGGCGAGGGTGTGATGCCGATCCTGCGCGAGAGGGGCCTGCTGGGCGCCACGGTCCCGACGCGCCCGGTGGCCGCGTCGGCGTGACCGAGACCGTCCACGCCCCCAGCGTTGTGCAACGCTGGGGGTGTGGACGACGTGACCTGGGCGGCACTCACGCTCACCCTGACGATCCTCGGGGCGATCTGGACCTGGCTCTCCTTCCAGCGGCGGGGCCTGGCCTCCGGTCTGCGCGCGGCAGCCTTCACGCTGCTGCCGCTCGCGGCGTACCTCACGAGAACCCTGCGCCTCATCACCCGCATCGCCGGCGCGATCGCCGACTGGGCCGCCAGCCTGGTGTTCAGCCCGTTCGTCTGGATGGGCTTCGCGCTGGCCGGCGTTTCCGTGGTCCTCTTCGTGGTCTCGGGCTTCCTGCGCGCCCGCCAGCTGGGCACGCGGAGCGACTCCGCCAAGGCCGCCACCGGCGGCAAGCGGGGCAAGGCACTCCCACCGGGTGGGCGTGGGGCTCCCGCCATCGACGACGACATGGCAGAGATCGAGGCGCTCCTCCGCAAGCGCGGCATCTCCTGATGGCGCACTCGTTCGTCGACCGCAACCGGCTGTGGGCGCGGCTCAACCGGGCCGTGGCCGGCCACGGCACTCCCCTGCCCACCCCGACGATGGTGGTGGACCTCGGCGCCTTCGACGCCAACGCCGACGACCTGGTCCGCCGGGCGGGCGGCAAGCCCGTCCGGGTCGCGTCCAAGTCGCTGCGCGTCCCCGCGCTGATCGAGCGCGCCCTCGACCACCCCGGCTTCCACGGCGTCCTCGCCTACACGCTGCGCGAGGCGCTGTGGCTGCACGAGCACGAGGTCTCCGAAGACATCGTGGTGGCCTACCCGACCGTCGACCGGGGCGCCCTCGCCGACCTCGTCGGCTCCCCCTCGGCCGCCTCCCACATCACCCTCATGGTCGACGACCGGAGCCATCTCGACCTCGTCGACTCCGTGCGCGCCTCGCTGGCGGTGCCGGTCCGGATCGCGATCGACATCGACGCGGGCCTGCGCGTCGGCGGCCAGCACGTGGGACCGAAGCGCTCCCCGCTCCACGACGTGGACGACGTGGTCGACCTCGCCCGCGCCGTCGACGGACGTGGCGGCTTCCGGCTCGTCGGGGCGATGACCTACGAGGGCCAGGTGGCCGGGCTTCCGGACCGGCTGCCCACCCAGCGGGCCCGCTCGATGGTCGTACGGCGGATGAAGTCGCTGTCCATGGGTCAGCTGGAGGCACGCCGTCGCGAGATCGACGACGCCCTGCGGCAGATCGCGTCCCTGGAGTTCTGGAACGCGGGCGGCTCGGGTTCGGTGGAGGAGTCGGCGCACGACCCGGTCGTCACCGAGGTGGCCGCCGGCTCGGGCCTCCTGGTCCCGACCCTGTTCGACCACTACGAGTCCTTCGAACCCCGGCCGGCCGCCTTCTTCGGCGTCCCCGTCGTACGCCGTCCCTCACCGCAGGTGGCCACGGTCCACGGCGCCGGCCTGGTCGCCTCCGGCGCAGCCGGGGCGGACCGCCTCCCCACCCCCTGGGCCCCCGCCGGACTGCGGCTGACCGGCCTCGAGGGCGCCGGCGAGGTGCAGACGCCGCTGACCGGCCACGGCGCGACCCTGCTGCGCATCGGCGACCTGGTGTGGTTCCGTCACGCCAAGTCCGGTGAGCCGTTCGAGCACGCCACGACCGTCCACCTGCTGGAGGGCGACACGTTCGTGGACTCGGTCCCGACCTACCGCGGCCTCGGGCTCGCGTTCTGAGTCGTGGGTCGGGTGGACGCGGCGGAGCTGCTGCTGGAGCTTGCCGAGTCGCGACCTCCGACGCTCGGCTCCGGGCGGCTGCTCTGCGTCGACGGGCCGGCCGGGTCGGGCAAGACGACGCTGGCCGCGGCCGTGGCCTCACTGCGCCCGGACACCGCGGTGATCCACATGGACGACCTCTACGACGGCTGGGGCGGGCTGCCGCGCCTGGGCGACCAGCTCGAGGCGCTGCTCCGGCCGCTGGCCCGCGACCGGCCGGGCTGCTACCGGCGCTACGACTGGCACGCCGGCCGCTATGCCGAGACCCTCACCGTGCCTCCGGGCCCGCTGCTGGTGCTCGAGGGCGTCGGCTCCGGGTCCCGCACCCACGCCGACCTGACCACGGCCCTGGCCTGGGTCTCCGCGCCCGCCGACCTCCGGCTGCGCCGCGGGCTGGAGCGGGACGGTGCCGCCCTCGCCGACCGGTGGCGACAGTGGATGGCGGACGAGACCGCGCACTTCGACCTCGACGGGACTCGCGGCCGTGCCCACCTGCTGGTCGACGGCACCGGGTCGACCCCACCACGCCTCGCCAGACCTTAGGGGTGTTCCCCAGGTCCCTGGCCTGCTGCGCGCCCCGTCCCACAGGCACCTGGACTTCGTCGGCGTCACTCGCCGTGGCTCCGCCACGTCTCCCTCCTCAGCCTCGCCAGCCACTCCGCGGGACGACGCTCGCGACGGCCGGGAACCTGAGAGACACCCCCTAGGGTTGGCCCCATGCTTCCTCCCAGTGGTGACCAGTTCGAGATCACCGGCGGCGGCTACCGCGCCGTCGTGACCGAGAGCGGGGCCGCGCTGCGCCTCCTCGAGTACGCCGGGCGGCCGCTGCTCGACGGCTTCGCCGAGGACGCCATGTCCTCCGGGGGTCGCGGCCAGCAGTTGTTGCCCTGGCCGAACCGGATCCGCGACGGCGCCTACCGCTTCGGCGACCGGGACCTGCAGCTGCCGCTCTCCGAGCCGGCGCGGCACAACGCCTCGCACGGGCTGGTCCGCTGGGTGGCCTGGACCCTCGAGGAGCACACCGGCAACTCGGTGTCGCTCGTCTACCGGCTGATGGCGCAGTCGGGCTACCCCTGGACGCTCGACCTGCACGTGCTCTACGACCTCTCCGCCGACGGGCTCACCGTCACCCAGACCGCCACGAACCTGGCGGACACGGCCGCGCCGTACGCCAGCGGCGCCCACCCCTACCTCGCGGTGGGGGCCGGCCCGGTGGACACGCTCGAGCTGACCCTGCCGGCGGCGACCCGGGCGCTGGTCGACGACCGGCTGCTGCCGGTCGGGCGCACCGACGTGGAGGACACGGCGTACGACTTCCGGATGGCGCGGCCGATCCGCGACACGGCGTTCGACGACGCCTTCACCGATCTCGAGCGCGACGAGCAGGGCATCGCCACGGCGGTCCTGCGGGACCCGGTGAGCGGGCACGGCGTGGCACTGTGGGTCGACCAGCGGCACCGCTGGCTGCAGGTCTTCAGCGCCGACGACGTGCCGGGCACGGCCCGCCGGTCCCTGGCGGTGGAGCCCATGACCGCGCCTCCGGACGCGTTCCGCTCCGGCGACGACCTCGTCACGCTGGCCGCCTCGGGCGAAGCAGGCGACGAGCACTCGGCCTCCTGGGGCGTCCGCGCGCTGGACTGAGCCCCGAGGCCGGCCAGCGCCGTCAGCGGTTGACGAGCGTGCGCAGCTGACGCACCGCGGTGTGGGCCCGCGCCCCGTCGGACCCTTGGATGCCGAGGGCCGAGGCGGTCGTGCCGTCGCTCAGGTCGAGGGTCACCCAGGGCGCCCCCGGCGGCAGGTGCACCGCGACGATCTCGGCCCAGTCGTACTCCCGACGGCGGTAGCCGTTGACCACGACGAGCTTGTCGGGCTCGGCGACCACGCGCGAGCGGACCAGGGCGTACCACACGGCGAAGGCCAGCAGGCCCAGGAAGACCAGCGTCCCGCGCTGGAACATCGTGAACTTCGCGCGCGTCTCGGCGTCGAAGGAGAACCAGGCGAAGCCGCACACCAGGAGCAGCGCGCCGCCGAACACGATCCCGGCGAGCCGCACCCCGAACGGACGCCAGGTGTGCGGGAGGGCGAGCTCGCCCGGCACGTCAGAGCCGGCAGGCATGGATGTCGGTGAGCAGGATGCCGCGGGCACCCAGGTCGAAGAGCTCGTCCATCAACCGCTGGGCGCCGGCGCGCGGGACCATGGCGCGGACCGCGACCCAGCCCTCACGATGCAACGGGGAGACCGTGGGGCTCTCGATGCCGGGCGTGAGCGCCACCGCGGCGGCGACGTGCTCGCGGCGGATGTCGTAGTCCATCATCACGTAGCTGCGGGCCACCAGGACGCCCTCGAGGCGGCGCTTGAAGACCTCGAAGCCGGACGGCACCGATCCGGCGCGGGTGACCACCACGGCCTCCGAGGACAGGATCACCTCGCCGAAGGTCTCCAGGCCGGCCTGGCGCAGCGTGCTGCCGGTCTCGACGACGTCGGCGATCACGTCGGCCACGCCGAGCTGGATGCTGGTCTCGACCGCGCCGTCGAGCCGGGTCACGGTCGCGTCGATCCCGTGCTCCTCCAGGAAGGCGCGAACGACGCCGACGTACGACGTGGCGATGCGGGTGCCGGCCAGCTGGCTCAGGTCGGAGAACTTCCCGACGGGGCCGGCGAAGTGGAAGCGGCTGCGGCCGAAGCCGAGCTCGAGCACCTCGTCGGCCTTCGCCCCGGAGTCGCGGAGCAGGTCACGACCCGTGATGCCGACGTCGAGGGTGCCCTCGCCGACGTACAGCGCGATGTCGCGCGGACGCAGGTAGAAGAACTCGACGCCGTTCTCGGCATCGACGAGCGTGAGCTCCTTGGAGTCGTGGCGCTGGCGGTAGCCGGACTCGCGCAGGATGTCGGACGCGGACTGGGACAGCGAGCCCTTGTTGGGGACCGCGACCCTCAGCAGGGGGGCACTCATGGCTTCCTCAGAGGTGGGTGTAGACGTCGTGCAGGCTGATGCCGCTGGCGAGCATGAGCACCTGGGCGTGGTAGAGCAGCTGGCTGATCTCCTCGGCCGTGCGCTCCTTGCCCTCGTGCTCGGCGGCCATCCAGGACTCGGCGGCCTCCTCGACCAGCTTCTTGCCGATCGCATGGACCCCGGCGTCGAGCTGAGCGACGGTGCCGGACCCCGCGGGTCGCTCGCGGGCCTTCTCGTTGAGCTCGGCCCAGAGCTCGTCGAACGTCTTCACGATCGACCACCCTACGGCGTCCGCCGCCCCGTCGTTGCGTCGCGTCCACCAGCGCCGACCCGCGGTTACGTGGCCCACACCGCACGATCGCCGCGTGACGGCCCGGCTCCGGCGGAGCGTCAGTGCTCGTAGCCGCGCTTGATGGTCCGCAGGGTCTGGGCGGTGAGCAGCGCGGCGGAGGTGGCCTCGTAGCCCTTGTCCTCCTTCGACCCCTCGAGGCCGGCCCGGTCGAGGGCCTGCTGGTCGTCGTCGCAGGTCAGCACCCCGAAGCCGACGGCGGTCTGGTGGTCGAGGGCCACCCGGGTGAGGCCGTCGGTGGCCGCGTTGCAGACGTAGTCGAAGTGCGGGGTGCCTCCGCGGACCACCACGCCGAGCGCCACCACGGCGTCGTACCCCTGCGCGGCGAGAGCGGCGGCCACCACCGGCAGCTCGAAGGTGCCCGGCACCCGGACGACGGACGGCGCCTCGACCTTGAAGTCGCGGCAGGCGCGCAGGGCGCCGTCGAGCAGGCCGTCCATGACCTGCTCGTGCCAGCTGGCCGCGACGACGGCCACGCGCAGGTCGTGGCAGTCGACGGGCTTCTGGTCCGGGGCTCCGGCTCCACTCATCGGTCAGGCTCCGTTCGGGGTCAGCTCGTCGGTCAGGTCGGGCAGCACGTGGCCCATCCGGTCACGCTTGGTCAGCAGGTAGGCGAGGTTGTGGTCGTTGGGGTGCGGGGTCAGCGGGACCCGCTCGGCCACCGCGACCCCGAAGTCCTCGAGGTTGCTGACCTTGTCGGGGTTGTTGGTGAGCAGCCGCACCGTGGTGATGCCCAGGTCGCGCAGGACCTGGGTGGCGGTGCCGTAGTGCCGCGCGTCGGCGGGCAGCCCGAGGTCGAGGTTGGCGTCGACCGTGTCGCGCCCGCCGTCCTGGAGCTGGTAGGCCTGCAGCTTGGCGACCAGGCCTATCCCCCGGCCCTCGTGCCCGCGCAGGTAGACCACCACCCCGCGGCCCTCCTCCACGATCCGCTCCAGCGCCTCGTCGAGCTGCGGTCCGCAGTCGCAGCGGTGGCTGCCGAAGACGTCGCCGGTCAGGCACTCGGAGTGCACCCGGGTCAGCACCGGCTCGGAGCCGGACACGTCGCCGTACACCAGCGCGATGTGCTCGGAGTCGTCCACGGTGATCCGGTAGCCGTACGCCGTGAAGTCGCCGTGGCGGGTCGGCAACCGGGTCTCGGCCACGCGCTCGACCAGCGTCTCGTGACGGCGGCGGTAGCGGACCAGGTCCTCGATCGAGATCATCGCCAGCCCGTGCTCGTCGGCGAAGGCGCGCAGCTCGGGCGCGCGCTTCATCGTGCCGTCGTCGTTGACCACCTCGACCAGCACCCCGGCCGGCGTCAGGCCGGCCAGCGTGGCCAGGTCGACCGCGGCCTCGGTGTGCCCGCGCCGCACGAGCACGCCGCCCTCCCGGTAGCGCAGCGGGAAGACGTGGCCGGGGCGGGTGACCTCCCACGGCTCGGTCGCGGAGTCGGCGAGCACGCGCGCGGTGTGAGCGCGGTCGGCGGCGCTGATCCCCGTGGTGACCCCGTCGCGGGCGTCGACGGAGATCGTGTAGGCGGTCCGCAGCTTGTCCTTGTTGTGCGGGGTCATCAGCGGGATCTCGAGACGGTCGAGCATGGCGGCCGGCATCGGCACGCAGATCACGCCGCTGCTGTGCCGGATCGTGAACGCCATCAGCTCCGGGGTGGCCTTGCTGGCCGCGAAGATGATGTCGCCCTCGTTCTCCCGGTCCTCGTCGTCGACGACCACGACCGCCTTGCCGGCGGCGATGTCGGCGATCGCCCGCTCGACGGTGTCGAGGCGGACCTTGTGGTGCTGCTCGCTCATGCGTGTGCTCCTTCGAGGGTGGCGGCCTCCGGGGTCGCCGTGCGGGTGGCCCGCCACCAGGCGGTGAAGCCGACGACGCAGAAGCCGCCGTAGAACAGGTACATGCCCGCGGTCGGGTAGTAGCCGGCCTGGATCAGGGTGGTCACGCCGACCGCGTCGACGGCGACCCAGACCAGCCAGAACTCGACCCAGCCGCGCGCCATGCCGTACGTCGCCAGCAGGGACCCGGCGAGGATCCACGCCTCGGTCGTGGGGTTCCACGACCCGATCCGCTGCAGCAGCGCGTAGGAGAGCGCGTAGCCCACGACGGCCAGTCCGACCAGCAGCAGGCGCTCGACGCCGGTGGCCCAGCGTGGCGTGATGGCGCCACCGTCGACCGCGTCGCGGGTCCGCGTCCAGCGCCACCAGCCGTAGAGGCTGGCCGCGGCGAACATGATCTGGCGCCCGGCCTGGCCCCAGAGCGGCTCGCCGCCGGTCTGCCCGCTCAGCTCGCCGCTGACGAACACGGTGAAGAGCAGCACGTTGCCGACCAGACCGACCGGCCAGGCCCAGACGCGGCGCCGCATCCCGAGCAGGGCGCTGGCCAGGCCGAAGAGGTTGCCGACCACCTCGCGCACCGACAGGCCGGTGTCGCCGACGGGGATCGTGCCGTGCAGGAGCCAGTCGAGCATCAGCCGGCCTCCCCGTCCGAGTGCGGAGCCAGCCGGTCGAGGTAGCCGGCCGCGAGCAGCTTCTCGACGTGCTTGGCGAGGACGTCCACCTCGAGGTTGACCAGGTCGCCGGCCCGCTTGAGGCCCAGCGTGGTGCGGGCCAGGGTCTCGGGGATGAGGCTGACCGTGAAGGCGTCGGTGCCTGCCTCCACCACGGTGAGGCTGACGCCGTCGACGGTGATCGAGCCCTTGTCGACCAGGTAGCGGGACAGGCCGGCCGGCATCGCGATCTCGACGACCTCCCAGTGCTCGCTCGGGGTGCGGCGCACGATGGTGCCGACACCGTCGACGTGGCCCTGCACGATGTGTCCACCGAGACGCTTGTCGACGGTGACCGCACGCTCGAGGTTGACCCGGTCCTGCGGTGCCACCCCGGCGAGGCTGGTCTTGTCCAGCGTCTCCTGCATGACGTCGGCGGTCCACAGCTCCGCGGCGCCGCCGTCGACGGACGGCTCGGTCGAGACCACGGTGAGGCAGCACCCGTTGACGGCGATCGAGTCACCCAGGCCGACGTCCTCGAGCACGGTGGCCGCCCGGATGGTGAGGCGGACGGCGTCGCCCTGGTCCTCCACCACCTCGACGGTGCCGAGCTCCTCGACGATTCCGGTGAACATCAGGTCTCCGTTCGGTTCTGCGTGGTCATGGTGAGGCGGACGTTGGGGGCCTCGCCGTCGAGTCCGTCGAGGACGGTCACGTCGGTGACCGTCGGGCGCAACGCGTCGGTGATGGTGGTGATTCCGAGGTCCGCGACAGCCTGGCGGCCGGCGCCGAGCAGCATCGGCGAGACGTAGGCGACGATCTCGTCGACGAGGCCGGCGCGCAGGAAGGCCGCCGCGAGGGTCGGGCCGCCCTCGAGGAAGACGTGCTGGCGGTCGAGGGCGTGCAGCTCGGCGAGGGCGGCGTGCGGGTCGCGGGTGCGCAGGTGCACGCTCTCGCCCGGGACGCCGTCGAAGACACGGCGGCCGGGGTCGAGGTCGCGCTCTCCCATCACCGCGCGGAGCGGCTGCTCGGCCAGCGGCCGGTCGTGCTCGTCACGGACCGTGAGCCGGGGGTCGTCGACGGCCACCGTGTTGGTGCCGACCAGCATCGTGTCGCACAGTGCCCGGAGCCGGTGGGTGTCGAGCCTCGCCGCCGCGCTGGAGACCCAGCGGCTGGTCCCGTCCGCAGCCGCGCTGCGGCCGTCGAGGGTGGCGGCGAACTTCCAGGTGACGAAAGGACGCTGGTGGTCGACCGCGAAGGTCCAGACCCGGTTCAGCGCCCGGGCCTCGTCCTCGAGCAGGCCAGCGTCTACCTCGACACCGGCGGCCCGCAGGGTCGCGCCCCCGCCGGCCGCGACCGGGTTGGGGTCGCGCTGCGCGAACACCACACGGCGTACGCCGGCCTCGACCAGCGCCTCCGCGCAGGGGCCGGTGCGTCCGGTGTGGTTGCACGGTTCGAGGGTGACGACGGCGGTGGCGCCGCGGGCGGAGCCGCCGGCCCGGGCGAGCGCGTCGGCCTCCGCGTGAGGGCTGCCGGCGCCGCGGTGGAAGCCCTCGGCCACCGTGCGGCCGGAGTCGTCGACGAGCACGCAACCGACGCGGGGGTTGGGTCCCAGGGGCACGCCGGGCGTCGCGGCGAGCTCGAGCGCACGGCGCATCGCGCGCTGCTCGAACTGGGTGGACGGCATCCGCTCGGCCCCTTCCTGGTCCGCTCACGGACTCCGGGGCGACGGCGGTGCCACGTGCTCCTCCGTCGATGACGGACGGCGGTGGCCTCACCTGCGTGCGCTTCCCATCCGGACTTTCACCGTCGGTCCAGGAATTTCACCTGGTCAACCGGTCACTGGCTGTGACCGGGTCGCGGACTTCTGAGTGATGCGAGGCATCCATCAGTCACCGCCGGCTCGGAATTACACCGACCCCAGAGCACGCGAGTAATTGAACTCGTCGGGTCCAGTTTGCCACATGCCCCCGCGCATGGCCCGGTGAGGTGGCCCACAGCTCCGGGCCCGGTCAGGCCTCCCCGACATCGTGCGGAGGCATGGCGACGTGGGCCGGGTGCGGGGTGGGCACGGCGGCCTGCACGAGGTGCTCCGCGTCGGGCTCCCGCAGATCGTCGAGCTGGTGGAGCGTGTCGGGGAGCAGGGTCAGGAAGGCCGCAGCCAGCACGATCCCGGCAAGGGTGAGCGACGTGGCCAGCACCGCGAAGGCGTCCACGGCCGGTCCGGCGAGCACCAGACCGAGCGGCCCCGCGGCGTACGTCGCCGAGGTGATCACTCCGATCACCCGGCCGCGCATCGGCTCCGGGGTGAGGACCTGCATCGCGAGGTTGAGGATCGGCTGCACCGGCCCCCAGAACAGTCCCGTCAGCGTCGCGAGGCAGAGCATGACGCCCAGCGGTGGCAGCGAGGCCAGGCCGAGGAGGGCCACGCAGGCCGTGATCACGCTGCCCACGAACACCCGGTAGCGACCCCACCGGTCCACGAACCACGGGTGGCACAGCGAGCCGACCACCCCGCCGCCACTCATCGCGGTCACGACCAGGCCGAGCTGACCAGGCCGGTCCAGGGCAGTGAAGTGGACCGGCAGGATGACCGACTCGAAAGGGAGGTAGGCCGAGACCAGCAGGCAGCACAGCAGGGTGGTGTCGCGCAGGAGCGGCTGCCGCCAGACGAACACCAGGCCCTCGGTCGTGCCGCGCCACACGCTCCCGGGCCGCTCGTGCTGCGCCGGACGACCGGAACCCGGGACCCGGAGCAGGGCGGTCGAGGCCACCGCCAGCGCGAACCCCGCTGCCGTTCCCCAGAGCGCGGACTCGGGGCCGACGAAACCGATCAGCAGACCACCGAGGCCCGGCCCCAGGAGGTAGGCGACGCCGAAGACCGCCTCGTGCACCGCGTTGGCGCGGTCCCACGCCCACCCGGCAGCCGTGGCGGCGCCCGGGAGCATGGCCTCGCGGGCTGTGTAGCCGGCCGGGTCGAGCACGGCCCCGACCACCGCCAGGCCGATCAGCCATGCGACGTTCAGCTGGTCGAGCAGCCCGAGAACCGGGATCGCAGCCACGCTCAGGCCGCTGATCACGTCGGAGAGGATCGCCACCCGCTTGCGACCGACCATGTCGACGATCGTGCCGACGAACAGGCTGGCGACGAGCAGGGGCAGCAACGTCGCCGCGGCAACGGCTCCGGCGGCAGAGGCACTGCCGGTGACCTGGAGCACCAGCCACGGCAGCACGACCATCGCGATCCCGTTGCCGACTCCGGACGCGAGGTTGCCTGCCTCGAGCAGGATCAGGGGCGTTCGGCGCCGGCCCATCATCCCCGCGAGGCGACGATGCCCGAGCTCGCGCAGGCTCGAGCCCGGGCGTGGGTCGGCTGGACCTACCGGACGGCGGCCTCGGCCCTCGCGCGCAGGTCGGCCACCATCGTGTCGGGGTCGTCGCGGAGTAGACCGCCGAGCCGGCCACGAACACGTCGGCGCCGGCCTCGGCGCACCGCTCGATGGTCTCCAGCGAGACTCCCCCGTCGACCTGCAGCCAGGTCTCGATCCCGTGCTTGTCCATCATCGCGCGGGCGCGACGGATCTTGGGCAGGCACAGGTCGAGGAACTTCTGGCCGCCGAAGCCGGGCTCGACGGTCATGATCAGCAGCATGTCGAGCTCGGGCAGCAGGTCCTCGTAGGGCTCGATGGGCGTGGCGGGCTTCAGCGCCATGCTGGCCCGCGCCCCGTGGGAGCGGAGCTCACGGGCGAGCCGCACGGGCGCCTTGGCGGCCTCGACGTGGAACGTCACCGAGCCGCAGCCGGCCTCGACGTACGCCAGCGCGTTGCGGTCGGGGTCTCGATCATCAGGTGGGCGTCGAGCGGGGTGTCGGTCGACCGCGCCAGCGCCTCGACCATGGTCGGGCCGAAGGTGAGGTTCGGGACGAAGTGGTTGTCCATCACGTCGACGTGCACCCAGTCGGCGCTGCCGATCCGGGCGACCTCGGCCCCGAGGTCGGCGAAGTCGGCGTTCAGGATGCTCGGCGTGATCTGGATACCCACGGGCGACGATCCTAGAGGGCCTGGAGATCGACCCCGGTCACGACTCCTCCTCCGGGTCCGCGGGCGGGGCCGCGCCGTCCCGCTCGTCACGGTCGGCCCACTCCAGCAGCGGCGCGATGTCGTAGACGTGGTCGTCGATGTCGGCGTGCAGGTCCCCGATCCGGGCGAAGCGCTCGGGCACCGTGAAGATGGTGAAGTCACGCGGGTCGACGGCATCCACCTCGTCCCAGCGGATCGGGGTCGAGACCCGGGCGTCGGGCAGGCCGCGCACCGAGTACGCCGCGGCGATGGTGTGGTCGCGCGCATTCTGGTTGTAGTCGACGAATATCGTCGCTGGGTCGCGGTCTTTCCGCCACCAGGTCAGGTCGACGTCCTTGGGCGCACGTCGCTCCACCTCGCGCGCGAAGGCCAGCGCCGCCCGTCGTACCTCCTTGAAGCCGTGGTCCGGGGCGATCCGGACGTAGACGTGCATGCCCTTGCTGCCGCTGGTCTTCGGGAAGCCGGTGGCCCCGAGCTCGTCGAGCACCTCGTGGGCGACATGGGCGACCTTGCGCACCTGGTCGTAGTCGCTGGCCGGCCCCGGGTCGAGGTCGATGCGCCACTCGTCGGGCTTCTCGGTGTCCTCGCGCCGGCTGTTCCACGGGTGGAACTCGACCGTTGACATCTGGACCGCCCAGATCACACTCGCCAGCTCGGTGACGCACAGCTCGTCTGCGGTGCGGTTCCAGCGGGGGAAGTGCAGTCGCACGGTCTCCACCCAGGGTGGGGCTCCCGCGGGCAGCCGCTTCTGGTGCACCTTGTCCCCGGCCAGCCCCTTCGGAAAGCGGTGCAGCATGCAGGGCCGTTCGAATAGCGCGTTCACGATCCCCGGGCCGACCGCGAGGTAGTACTCGACCAGGTCCAGCTTGGTGGCTCCGCTGTCGGGGAAGTAGACCCGATCGGGGTTGCTGACCCGGACCACCGGTCATCCACCTCGATCTCGACCGAGGGTGACTTCGCGGGCATGCGCTCATCTAAGGGGTTCGCGGTCGTACGGTGCGGACATGGACTTCAACCAGCCCCCGGTGGTGCGCGCGTACGCCGACCCCCAGCGGCCACCGCTGGCGCCGAGGCAGTGGCCGCTGACCGTGCCGGCCGTCGCCCAGGTGGTCGCTGAGGGCATCGAGCTGGCCCCGGGCGTCACGTTCCTGGTCGGGGAGAACGGCTCGGGCAAGTCCACGCTCGTGGAGGGCATCGCGATGGCCTTCGGGCTCTCCCCCGAGGCGGCTCGACACAGGGACACCACTCCACACGGGCCTCGGAGTCCGACCTCGGCCGGCTGCTGCGATCGACCGCGGCCTCGCGTCCAGCCGGTGGGGGGTTCTTCCTCCGGGCCGAGACGATGCACGGCTGGTACACCTACCTCGAGGACCACTCGGCCCCGCACGACCCGCGCTTCCACGAGATGAGCCACGGCGAGTCGTTCCTGGAGGTGCTGCGCACGCGCTTCAACTCCTCCGGGTTCTACTGCCTCGACGAGCCGGAGGCGGCCCTGTCGTTCTCCTCGGTCCTGGGCCTGGTCGCGGTGCTGCACGACGTCGTCCAGTCCGGGGGTCAGGTGCTCTGTGCCACCCACTCCCCCGTGCTCGCCGCGATGCCGGGCGCCACGTTGCTCGAGGTCGGCGAATGGGGACTGCGGCGTACGACGTGGGCCGAGCTCGAGCTGGTCCAGCACTGGAAGGCCTACCTCGAGGCTCCAGAGCGCTACCTGCGCCACGTGCTCGAGGACTGAGCCTGGAGCTGAGCCGTCACCCCTTGCGGAAGAGCGCCATGAACATCGCGTCGGTGCCGTGGCGGTGCGGCCAGAGCTGCACCGTCCCGGGAGTGGGGCCGGCACAGTTGGGGACGCCGGGGAGCAGGGTCGTCGCATCCTCGAGCGTGGCGTCCGGATGGGTCTGCAGCACGGACTTCACCACGCCCTCGGTCTCGGCGAGCACGGGTGAGCAGGTGGCGTAGAGGACCACGCCACCCGGTCGGACCAGGTCGAGCGCCGAGCCGACGAGTGAGCGCTGCAGCAGCACCAGCGAGAGCAGGTCGTCGGCCTTGCGCCGCCAGCGCGCCTCCGGGCGACGGCGCAGCGCACCCAGCCCGGTGCAGGGCGCGTCCACCAGGATCCGGTCGAAGGTGCCCGGCGCCCACGGCGGTGAGGTCCCGTCGGCGGCCACGATGCCGAGGACGCCGTCGGCCCCCGCGAGGGACCGGGCGACGAGCCGGGCGCGGTGCGGCTGGCGCTCGCCCGCGACCAGCCGGGCGCCGCGCCGCCCGGCGAGGGCGGCCAGGAGGGCCGCCTTGCCGCCGGGGCCGGCGCAGAGGTCCAGCCAGGTGGAGTCGTCGCCCTCGACGGGAGCCGCCGCCAGGGCCATGGCGACCAGCTGCGAGCCCTCGTCCTGGACGCCGGCCCGGCCCTCAGCCACCGCCGGGACGCCGGCGGGGTCGCCACCCTCGAGCACGACGCCGTAGGGCGACCAGGGGGTCGGCTCTCCCGGCAGCTCCTCGCGAGTGGCCCGACCCGGCCGGGCCACGAGGGTGACCCGCGGCGGCTCGTTGTCGGCCGCCAGCAGGTCGTGCAGCTCCGTCCACCCGACGGCGTTGCGCAGCTCCTCCACGACCCACTGCGGGTGGCTGTAGGCGATCGAGGCGTAGCGCACCGGCGCGACCCGGGGGTCGGGCGCGACGCGGCCGATCCAGTCGTCCAGCTCCTGCTCGGCGACCCGGCGCAGGACAGCGTTGGCGAAGCCCGCCGCACCGGAGCTGACCTTGGCCCGGACCAGGTCCACCGTGGTGCTGATGGCCGCGTGTGTGGGCACCCGCATCGACAGCAGCTGGTGGGCGCCGAGGCGCAGCGCGTCGAGCACCTTGGCCTCGACCTTGCTCAGCGGCCGGTCGACGCAGGCCGCCAGGATCGCGTCGTAGGTGCCGCGTCGCCGGATGGTGCCCGAGGCCAGCTCCGTCACGAAGGCCGCGTCGCGACCGGTCAGCCCGTGATGGCGCAGCACCGCGGGGAGCACGAGGTTGGTGTAGGCCTGGTCGACGCGCACGGCCTTCAGGACGTCGAGCGCGGCCAGCCGCGCCGGGTCGACCTTGCCGCGTGCCGCGGGTCCGGGCCGGGTGTCCGGTCGGCTGCCCTGCCTGGTGTCGGCGCGCGGTCCGGGGCGCCCGGCCGGCCTGCGGGCGTCAACCATCGAGGAACTTCCTTGCGAGCGTGCGCGGCGCCTTGGCGAGCCACGCGTCGGTGATGACCTCGGCGAGCTCGGCGCGGTCGATCTCGTCCAGTCGGGACTGTTGGACGAGCACGGCGTTGTAGCCGCGGAAGTGGTCGATCGTGAAGAACGGCAGCCGCTCGTCGCCGACCAGCGCCTCCTTCTCCTCGGCCGAGGCGGTCACGATCACGAGCAGGTCGTCGTACATCTCCCCTGTCTCCGGGTCCACCGCGGTGCGGTGGGGCGCGCGGTGGAGCAGGAACCCCTTGCCGCGGACCTTGTACGTCGGCCGGTCCCCCCAGGAGGTCCCGAACTCGACCTCGGGCAGTGACATGCACAGCTCGTGGATGTCGTCGGCACAAGCCCGGCGGGTCATGACCCCGACGGTATCGGGAGCCAGGTCACCGGTCATGCGAAGCGAGCTCCCGGCTCGAGTCTCACGCCGCGCGCCCAGTCGGCCGCGCCCATCAGCTTGCGCCCGTGGGCTTTCACCTCGCCGAGCCGGACCGGGACGGTGGCGGTGCCGACGTACACGGCGTTCTTGGTGACCTCGAGCGCACCCGGCGCCAGCGGCTCGCGTTCGGGGGCCGTCGCCACCGGGCCGATCTTGATCCGCTCACCGTCATGGGTGGACCAGGCGCCGGGGCCGGGTGTGCAGGCGCGGATCCGGCGGTCGACGGCCACGGCGGGCTCGGACCAGTCCACGCGCGCGTCCTCGACGGTGATCTTGGGGGCGAAGCTGACGCCCTCCTCCTGCTGGGGACGGGCCACCAGCGATCCGTCCTCGATGCCGTCGAGGGTCGCGACCAGGAGCCCCGCGCCGCCCTCGGCGAGCCGGGCCAGCAGCTCGCCGGCGGTGTCGTCGGGCCGGATCCGCTCCGTCATCACGCCGAACGTCGGCCCGGCGTCGAGCTCCTTGACGATCCGGAAGGTGGTCGCCCCGGTGACCTCGTCGCCGGCCCACAGCGAGTGCTGGACCGGGGCGGCGCCCCGCCAGGCGGGCAGCGCCGAGAAGTGCAGGTTGACCCAGCCGTGGACGGGGATGTCGAGCGCGGACTGCGGGAGCAGCGCGCCGTAGGCGACCACCGGGCAGCAGTCGGGGCGCAGGTTGCGCAGCGCGTCCTGGAACTCGGGGTCACGCGGGTGCTCGGGCTTGAGCACCGGGATCCCGAGCTCCTCCGCGCGCAGTGCGACCGGGCTGGCGACCAGCCTGCGGCCACGGCCGGCCGGGGCGTCGGGGCGGGTGACGACGGCGACGACCTCGTGGTGGGAGCCGGCGAGGGCGTCGAGGGAGGGGACGGCCACCTCGGGGGTGCCGGCGAAGACCAGGCGCATCAGCGGTCAGAACCCCAGTCCGCGGGTGGCGTGCGGGGAGACCTTGACCGTCGGCTTCTCCAGGCCGAACCAGTCCGACTCGCGGATCGCCCGCATGGCCGCCTTGCGGGCCTCGCCGTCGAGACGGTCGACGAAGAGCACCCCGTCGAGGTGGTCGGTCTCGTGCTGGATCGCGCGGGCGAGGTATTCCGAGCCCTCGATGGTGACGGGCTCGCCGTACATGTCGAAGCCGTGCGCGACCACGGAGAGCGCGCGCCGGCAGTCGAACGTGAGCCCGGGGATGGACAGGCACCCCTCGGGACCCTCCTGCGCCTCCTCGGAGAGCTCGAGGCGCGGATTGACGAGGTGGCCGACCTGGCCGTCGACGTTCCAGGTGAAGGCCCGCAGCCCGACGCCGATCTGCGGCGCGGCGAGGCCGGCTCCGGGGGCCTCGAGCATCGTGTCGGTGAGGTCGGCGACGAGCTTGCGCAGTTCCTTGTCGAAGTCGACGACCTCGATCGCCGGCTTGCGCAGCACCGGATCGCCGAACAGACGGATGGGCTGGATGGCCACGGGACTCCTTGCACTGGGGTATGCGAGGCACTGGGGGAATGCGAGGACAGTCTAGGGATCGCACGTTCAGAGGGTCGCCGGGTCCACCTGGATGCGGATGGCGGCGAGCTTGCGGCTGGAGCGCATCCGCTGCAGGTCGCCGAGTGCCCGCGACAGCGCCCGACCCTGGGCGCGCGGCACTCGCACCACCACCCGGCTCTCGCCCTCGGCCACCGGGACCGGCCCCAGGACCTCCGCGCCGGCCGGGGCGTCGAGCAGGGTCAGGGCGTCGTCGATCGCCCCGGGGTCGCCGGTGATCGTCGCGATCCGGCTGGCGGGCGGCAGGTGGGCCTCGTGCCGCTCGTGCATCTCGCGGGCCGCGAACCCGGCGAGGTCCCACCGCACGAGCGCCTGGAGGGCCGGGTGGGCCGGGTCCCCGACCGCGACGACCGAGCCCCCAGGCCGGACCAGCGCGGCCGCGTTGCTCCAGCGGCGCAGCGCCTCCTCCTCGGTGCGCAGGTCGGTGCGCCCCAGCAGTAGCCAGGTGTCGAGGAGGACCACCCCGGCGTAACCGCCCTCGGCCACCGGCTCGGCGCCCGGGGTGGCGACCACGATCGCCGGCTCGTCGTCGACCTCGGCGAGCACCCGGTCGCCGCTGGAGGTCCGGACCCGGATCGCCGGGAAGGTGCGCCCGAGCTCCTCGGCGGTGCGGGCGTCGCCGAGAACGGGCGCCCGCAGGCCGCGGTGCCCGCAGTGCGCGCACGCCCACCCGTCGGCGACGGCGCCGCACCAGCGACAGGCGGGCGGGGTCGTCGGCCCGGTCAGCGCGAGCGGGCCGGAGCAGGCCGAGCACCGTGCCGGGGTGCGGCAGCGCTCGCAGGCCAGCGACGCGGCGTACCCGGTCCGCGGCGTCTGGACGAGCACCGGGCCACGCTGCAGGCCGGAGCGGATCGCGTCGTGGACCTGACGGGGGATGCGCGACGCGCGCGCCATCGGGTCGCGCTCGAGGTCGTGGTCGGACGCGCCCGCGATGCCGACCGTCACCCGCTCGCGCACGACCGCCCGCGGCGCGGCGAGCTCTCGTGCCCAGCCGGTGCGCAGCAGGTACTCGGACTCGACGGTGCGGGCGAAGCCACCGACCAGGGCTGCCGCGCCCTCGCGCTCGGCGCGCAGCAGGAGGGTCTCGCGGGTGTGGGGGTACGGCGCGCGCGGCTCGGCGTGAAGGTCGTCGCCGTCGTCCCAGATCGCGACCAGGCCGAGGTCGTGCACCGGCGCGAAGCCCGCTGCACGCGTGCCGACGACGACCCGGCGCGCGCCCCGGCTGACGGCCAGGAAGTCGCGGTAGCGGCGGGCCGGGCCGGAGTCGGCCGTGAGCAGCACGTGGTGGCCCTCCCCCAGCACGGCGGTGAGCGCCCGGTCGACCCGGGCGGCGTCCTTGCCGTCGGGCACGCAGAGCAGGGCGCCGCGACCCCCGGAGTAGGTCGCGGCCGCGGCGTGGGCGAGCGCCAGGGGCCAGTCAGTGGCGGGCGCGGCCGTCCACACCGCCCGGGGGCTGCCGCCGTCGGCGAGGTGGTGGAGGAAGGCCTCGGCGGGCTCGTGCCCGGCCCAGGCGGCGGACGCCGCCGAGCGGTCCCACGCCGACGGAGCCGGCGCCGGGGTCGAGGCCTGCTTCTCGGTCGTGGCGTGCCGTGCCGGGACGGCCAGGCGCAGCACGTCGGCCCGGGCCCCGGCGTAGCGTTCGGCGAGGTCGGCGGTCAGGCCCGCGACCTCGGGGCTGAGCACCCGCTCGTCGCTGACCACCCGGCGCAGCGGGGCCAGGCGGCCCCCGTGGTCGGACTCGGCCGCACGGGCGACGACGTAGCCGTCGACGTCCTGGCCGGCGAAGCGGACCTTGACCCGCACCCCCGGCTGCGCGGCCGCCGCCATCGCCGCCGGGACGGCGTAGTCGAAGGGCCGGTCGAGGTGGGCGAGCGGGACGTCGACCAGCACGCGCGCGACGGGGTCGACGTCGGTGACCTCGGCCTCGGCGGCCTTGCGGGCCCGGGTCGCTCGGGCCTTGGCCTGGGAGGCCTTGACGCTCGCCCGGACCATCCCGGGCAGCAGCTCGGGTTGCTCCTCGGGGTCGGTCATGGGCGCAGTTCTACCAGCGGGCGCCGACGTGTCCGGCGGCGCCGTCTCGGCGTGGGGTTGTCAGGGGGTTCCCACGGTTGTCGGCCGGTGAAGCGGCCGACAACCACAGGAGTCCCCGGTCAGCCGGGGACTCCTGTGGCGACGACGAGGCCTCAGCGGCCGGCGGCGGCCTTGAGCGCGTCGGCGCGGTCGGTGCGCTCCCAGGTGAACTCCGGGAGCTCGCGGCCGAAGTGGCCGTAGGCGGCGGTCTTGGCGTAGATCGGGCGCAGCAGATCGAGGTCGCGGATGATCGCGGCCGGGCGCAGGTCGAAGACCTCGAGGACGGCGCGCTGGATGTCCTCGTCGGGGACGGTGCCGGTGCCGAAGGTCTCGACGAAGACGCCGACGGGCTGGGCCTTGCCGATCGCGTAGGCGACCTGGGCCTCGCAGCGGCGGGCCAGGCCCGCGGCGACGACGTTCTTGGCCACCCAGCGCATGGCGTACGCCGCGGAGCGGTCCACCTTCGACGGGTCCTTGCCGGAGAAGGCACCGCCACCGTGGCGGGCCATGCCGCCGTAGGTGTCGACGATGATCTTGCGACCGGTCAGGCCGGCGTCACCCATCGGGCCGCCGACGACGAAGCGACCGGTCGGGTTCACGAGCAGGCGGTAGCCCTCGGAGGGGATCGCGAAGGTCTCGAGCACCGGGTCGATGACGTGCTTCTTGATGTCGCTCTCGAGGGTGCCGAGCTCGGTCTCCCCGGCGTGCTGGGTCGAGAGCACCACCGTGTCGACGCGCACCGGGCGGTTGTCGGCGTCGTACTCGATGGTGACCTGGGTCTTGCCGTCCGGACGGAGGTACTCCAGGGTCTTGTCCTTGCGGACCGCCGAGAGGCGCTCGGCGAGGCGCTGCGCGATCACGATCGGCAGCGGCATCAGCACCTCGGTGTCGTCGCAGGCGTAGCCGAACATCAGGCCCTGGTCGCCGGCACCCTGCTTGTCCATCGCGTCCACCGAGCCGGTGCGGCTCTCGTGGCCGGTGTCGACGCCTTGGGCGATGTCACCGGACTGACCACCGATGGCGACCATGACGCCGCAGGACTCACCGTCGAAGCCCTTCGCGGAGGAGTCGTAGCCGATCTCGAGGATCCGGTCGCGGACGATCTTCTTGATGTCCACGTAGCCGGTGGTGTCGACCTCGCCGGCCACGACGACCAGGCCGGTCGTCAGCAGCGTCTCGACGGCGACCCGGCTGTGCGGGTCCTGCGCGAGCATCGCGTCCAGGACTGAGTCACTGATCTGGTCGGCGATCTTGTCCGGGTGACCCTCGGTCACCGACTCCGACGTGAAGAGACGTCCAGCCACAGTGCTACCCACTCCCGTTCGATGGTCATTCGAGACAACGATAACGATCGTCCCGAACTGCGGGACACCGGTCTCAATCTTGCAGGCGCCTGGTCACTTCGTCCCAGATGACGCGCGCCAGTGCGGTCTTCGAGCCGTAGGGTACGTCGGTCACGGCGCCGTCGGCACCGAGAATCACCGCTTCGTTGTCGGGACTGCCGAACACCGCTCCCCCGCTCACGTCGTTGACGACCAGCAGGTCGCAGCCCTTGCGGGCCAGCTTGGCCCGGCCCAGCTCGAGCACGGAGCCCGTGTCGTCGCCCGTCTCGGCGGCGAAGCCGACGATGACCGACCCGCTGCGGGCGCGATCGGTGCTGATCTCGTGGAGGATGTCGGGGTTCTGGGCCAGCTCGATCGGCGGCGCCGAGCCGTCGGAGGCCTTCTTGATCTTCGCGTGGCTGACCGCGGTGGGCCGGAAGTCGGCGGGCGCGGCCGCCATCACCACGGCGTCGGCCGATGCAGCCGCGGCCACGACCTCCTGGCGCAGCTGGGCGGTCGTCTCGACCCGCACCACCTTGACGCCGGCGGGGTCGGGCAGCGTGACGTTGGCGCTGACCAGGGTGACGTCGGCGCCCCGCGCGGCCGCGGCCCGGGCCAGGGCGTAGCCCTGCAGCCCCGAGGACCGGTTGCCCAGGAAGCGCACCGGGTCGAGGTACTCGCGGGTGCCACCGGCCGAGACGACGACCCGGCGTCCGGCCAGGTCGAGGTCGCCGGCGCCGCGCGCGAGGACCTCGGTGCACACCTCGAAGATCTCGCCGGGCTCGGGCAGCCGGCCCTTGCCGGTGTCCTTGCCGGTCAGGCGGCCCTCGGCGGGCTCGATCACCAGGGCCCCGCGGGACCGCAGGGTGGCGACGTTGTCGCGGGTGGCGGCGTGCTCCCACATCTCGGTGTGCATGGCCGGGGCGAACACGACCGGGCAGCGCGCCGTGAGCAGCGTGTTGGTGAGCAGGTCGTCGGCCAGCCCGTGCGCAGCCTTGGCCATCAGGTCCGCGGTCGCCGGCGCGACGACCACCAGGTCGGCGGTCTGCCCGATGCGCACGTGCGGCACCTCGTGGACGCCGCTCCACACGTCGGTGGCCACCGGCTTGCCGGACAGGGCCGCCCAGGTGGGGGCACCCACGAACTCCAGGGCGGCTGCGGTCGGGACGACGGTGACGTCGTGGCCGGACTCGGTGAGCCGGCGCAGCAGCTCGCAGGCCTTGTACGCCGCGATCCCGCCGCTGACCCCGAGGACGACGCGAGGCCGCCCCCCATCGCGGGAGGCGGCCACGTCGTCACTGCTGGTCATGGTGCCAGCCTGTCAGAGCAGAGTCACTCGGGCGAGCTGAACCCCGACTCGAGGGCAGCGGCCTTGGCGGCAGCCTCCTCGGCGGCGAGCTCGGCGGGGTCGACGTCCTCGCAGGTGAGCAGGTCGTCGTTGATCTCGCGCAGCGCGATCGAGAGCGGCTTCTCCTGGACGTGGGTGTCGACCAGCGGGCCGACGTATCCAGCAGCCCCTCGCCGAGCTGGGAGTAGTACGCGTTGATCTGACGGGCGCGCTTGGCGCTGTAGAGGACCAGCTTGTACTTGCTGTCGGTCTTGGTGAGCAGGTCGTCGATCGAGGGGTTGGTGACACCCTCGGCGGCGATGTTGGGGGCAGACACGCGTGAAGCCTCGCTGGGTCAGATAGGGATCGAATCAGGGCTGGTCGGGCCGGAGCGAGGGACGCTCCTCTCCCACCGTCATCAAGGTTACCAACTGCTCGGCTGCGGCGTGAACTTCGTGGTTGACGATGGTGACGTCGAACTCCGGCTCGGCGGCCAGCTCCTCGCGGGCGGTGACCAGCCGGCGGGTCCGCTCCTCCTCGGTCTCGGTCCCCCGGCCCACCAGCCGTCGGACCAGCTCCTCCCACGACGGGGGCTTGAGGAAGACGAAGAGCGCCTCGGGCATCGTGCCGCGCACCTGGCGGGCACCCTGCAGGTCGATCTCGAGCATGGCGGGGACGGCCGGCCGCGAGCGCCGCCTCCACGGGCCGCCGGGGCGTGCCGTAGCGGGCCGCTTTGTGCACGACCGCCCACTCGAGCAGCTCGTCCTCGGCGACCATCCGGTCGAACTCGGCTTCGGAGACGAACCAGTAGTGGACGCCGTTCTCCTCCCCCGGCCGCGGCCGACGGGTGGTGGCGGACACCGAGATCCAGACCTCGGGGTGCGTCTCCCGGACGGCGGCGGCCACGGTGCCCTTGCCGACCGCGGTCGGGCCGGCGAGGACGACCAGGCGCGAGCGACGCGCGCCGGCCTCCGAGGAGTGGGGCTCAGTCACGCGAGGCGAACTCGCGCTCGAGCGCGGCCACCTGCTTGGTCCCGAGCCCGCGCACCCGGCGGCTCTCAGCGATGCCGAGCCGCTCCATGACCTGGCGCGCGCGGACCTTGCCGAGACCGGGCATCGACTGCAGCAGGTCGACGACCCGCATCTTGCCGATGACCTCGTTGTCCTGACCCTCGCGGAGGACGTCGACGATGGAGGCGCCGGAGTTCTTGAGCCGGTTCTTCACCTCGGCCCGTTCCCGGCGGGAGGCGGCGGCCTTGTCGAGGGCCGCCTGGCGCTGTTCGGGGGTGAGCGGGGGCAAAGCCACGTGCGTCAGGTCCTTCGGTCGCGGTGGGGCCGGGTCGGGCTCGGTGCTGGGTCAATCTAGTCAGAACCGGCGTGCGCAGCAATTAACGGCGCGGCGCCCCGCTGGGCGCCGTGTCTCAGAGCGTGAGCGAGGTCTGGCACACGTCGCGGGCCTCCTGGTCCAGCCCCTGCAGGGCCGCCAGCGTCTCGCCGCTGCCGAGCTCGCGCGCGGCCGCGTCGATGCGCGCCTTCTGCTCGGTGGTCAGGCCCTGCGGCGGCTTGGTGCGGTCGTACGTCGCGGGGTCGACGCCGGCGGCCTGCAGCGCGTCGTCGAGGGCCTTGATCCGGCTCACGACCTGCTGCCACTCGTCGGTGATGTCGCTGGGGGCCTTGCCCTGCAGGTCCTCGAAGATCGAGAGGGCCTTGATCAGCGAGTCCTGGCCACCGTCGCCGGTGATCTTCGTGAGCTCCTCCTGGTGGTCCTTGACCGCCGAGCAGTAGTCGTCGGTGCGGTTTCCGCACCCGGCGGCCAGCGGCAGCAGGGTGAGGGCCAGGACCGCGATCCAGGTCCTCATCAGCGCAGCACCGCCAGCTCGTCGTTGGCGCGGCGCGCGGCCTCGCCCAGCGCCTTGGCGTCCGGGCCGGCGCCGAGGAGCCCGCGGCTGGAGCTCGGCAGCACCGCACCGGCGGCCGTCCCGAAGATCCGGCGGAGGTCGGCGACGGTGCCACCCTGGGCGCCGTACCCGGGGGCGAGCAGGGGGCCGTTGACGTCGAGCCGCTCGCCGGTCTCCCCGATCGTGGCGCCGACGACCGCTCCGAAGGAGCCGAGCGGCTCGGCCCCACGGTTGAGCTCCCGCAGGTGGTCCAGCATCCGGCCGGCCACGGTCCCGTCTCCGTCGACGCGGGCGTGCTGCACCTCGGGGCCCTCCTTGTTGGACGTGAGGGCGAGCACGAAGAGCCCCGCGTCGTGACGGCGGGCGGTCTCGACCATCGGGTCGAGCGAGCCGAACCCGAGGAAGGGGCTGGCGGTGATCGCGTCCACGGCGAGCGGCGAGGAGGGGTCGAGGTAGGCGTCGGCGTACGCCTGGGAGGTCGAGCCGATGTCGCCCCGCTTCACGTCCAGCAGGACCAGCGCCCCGGCCGCGCGGGAGTCGGCGACCACCCGCTCCAGCACCGCGATGCCGCGGCTGCCGAAGCGTTCGTAGAACGCCGACTGGGGCTTGATGACCGACACGTGCGGGGCCAGGCCCTCGACGGCGGTCAGCGCGAACCGCTCCAGCCCGGCGACGTCGTCGTCGAGCCCCCACTCCCGCAGGAGCGAGGCGTGCGGGTCGATCCCCGCGCACAGGGGGCCACGCTCGGCGATCGCGGCGTGGAGTCGGGTCCCGAAGGTCATGCGGTGCCTCTCAGTCGGTGCTCGTGCTCGTGCCAGTGTGCAGGGGTACGCCGTCGCGCAGCTCCGCGGCCACCCGCGCGGCAGTCGTGGGGTCGTGCAGCAACGCGGTGCCGATCTGTACGGCGGTCGCGCCTGCAGCCAGGAAGCTCCGGGCGTCCTCGGCCGTGGTGATGCCGCCCACGCCGACGACCTCGGCGTCCGGGAGCTCGGCGCGGAGGTCGGCCACGCAGCGCAGGGCCACCGGGAGGATGGCCGGTCCGCTGAGCCCGGCCTGGCGGCCGTCAGGCATCGCTGCCGGCAGCGCGTTGCCCACCACGACCGCGGCGGCTCCGGCGTCGAGCACCGTGCGGGCGCTCTCGACGACCCGCACCACGTCGGCGCGCAGCTTGGCGAGCACCGGCACGCCGCGGGGCAGGTCGCGGTGGACGGCGGCGACGACGCTGGCGGCGTGGAACGGCTCGCGCACGTCGAAGACCCCGGTGGTGGGGGCGTCCGGGGACGAGAGGTTGACCTCGATCGCCGAGACCCCCGGCGAGCCCCCCAGGCGCCGGGCCAGCTCGGCGTACTCCCCCAGCGAGCTGCCGGCGATCGAGACGATGATGCGGGCGCCCTGCTGGGCCAGCCACGGCAGCTCGGTGGCCAGGAAGCCCTCGAGGCCGGGGTTCTGCAGCCCGACCGCGTGGACCAGCCCGGACGGTGTCTCCAGGATCCGGGGCTGCGGGCCGCCCGGGCGCGCGTTGAGCGTGAGCGTGCGGGTGACGAAGCCGCCCAGTTCGGCGAGCGGGCCGTACGCCGCGAGCTCGCGGCCGGTGCCCCCACAGCCGGAGGCGACCAGCACGGGCGAGGCCAGGCGCAGGCCGGCGAGGTCGGTCACCGGGCGGCCTCCGGCTCGGCCGACAGGTCGGTCCTGAGGTCGGTCCAGCGCACCCGGTCGCCGCGCAGCACGGGGCCGTCGACGCAGGCGCGGGCGGTGCGCGAGATCCCGGCCTCCCCGACCACGGGGACCGCGCAGCCGTGGCAGAGGCCGGTGGCACACGTGAGCGGCCGCTCGAGGGCGGTCTGGCTCCAGGCGCCGTGGGCCTCGGCGGCCGCCGCGACGGCGTGCAGCGTGGGCACCGGGCCGGCGGCGTAGACGACCTCGGCCGCGGCCTTGGTCAGGACCTCCGCGATGACATCAGCGACCAAGCCACGGCGTCCGACCGAGCCGTCCTCGGTCACCACCGTGACCGCCCGGGCGGAGCGGCGTGCCTCGAGGGCGGACAGCAGGTGGGCCTCGTCGGGGCCCGCCACGACCAGCGTCACGGTGCAGCCGCGCTCGCGCAGCCGCTCGGCGAGCGGGAACAGCGGGGCGGCAGCGTAGCCCTCACCGACCAGGACGCAGCTGACGGGCTCCTTGGGAAGCGCGAAGGGCCGGCCGAGCGGGCCGGTCACCTCGAGCCTGCTCCCCGGGCCAGGCGGGTGAGCCAGGTGGTGCCGGGGCCGACCGCCTCGACCACCAGCTCGAGGGCGGCGCCGTAGCCGCCGACCGGCTTGACCCGGTGGATCCAGAACGAGCGCCGCGCCAGCCGCGACTCGCTGACGGACACGGCCAGGAAGTTGCCGGGGCGGAAGCCCTCAGCCACGCCCGGCGCGACCAGCGTGAGGTGGTGGTAGGCGCCGATCTTCTTCGTCGCCAGCAGCTCACCGGTGACGTGGACGGGCCCGGGCCGGGCGGTCTGGGTCACCCGGACGCCCCGGCGACGATCCGACGCGGCCAGAAGGGCCCCTCGTAGATGAAGGCGCTGTAGCCCTGGAGGAGCGTGGCTCCCGCGTCGAGGCGGGCCCGCGCGTCCTCGACGGTCGTGATCCCGCCGACCCCGATCAGGGTGAGGTCGTCGCCGACCCGGCCGCGGAGCAGGCGCATCACCTCGAGGGCACGGGCGGTGAGCGGCCGCCCCGAGAGTCCCCCGGCGCCGATCTCCTCGACCCGCGTCGCGGGGGTGCGCAGGCACTCGCGGGAGATCGTGGTGTTGGTGGCGATGATGCCGTCCAGGCCGATCGCGCCGGCCAGGTCGGCCACCGCCAGCACGTCGTCGTCGCTCAGGTCCGGGGCGATCTTGACCAGCAGCGGCACCCGCGCCTCGGTGACCGCGTCGACCGTGCGGCGCACGTGCTCGAGGAGGGGGCGCAGCCGCTCGACCGCCTGCAGGTTGCGGAGGCCCGGGGTGTTCGGCGAGCTGACGTTGACCACGAGGTAGTCGGCGTACGGCGAGAGCAGCCGCGCACTCTTCTCGTAGTCGGCCAGCACCGCCGACTCGTCGTCCTCGGGCACCACCTTGGTCTTGCCGATGTTGATGCCCAGGATGGTTCCTCGCCGACCCGTCGCCTGCGCACGGGCGGCCAGCCGCCGGGCCACGGCCTCGGCGCCGTCGTTGTTGAAGCCCATCCGGTTGACGACCGCACGGTCCTCGGGCAGCCGGAACAGGCGCGGCTTGGGGTTCCCGGGCTGCGCCTCCCCGGTCACGGTGCCGACCTCGACGTGCCGAAGCCCAGCGCGGCCAGCGCGTCGACGCCGACGGCGTTCTTGTCGAAGCCGGCGGCCAGGCCCAGGACGTTGCGGAAGGTCAGCCCCATCGCCTCGACCGGACGACCCGGGGTCGGGACGCGGCCGAGCACCGGCCCGCCCGCCCGGATCGCCCGGAACGCCGTGTGGTGCGCGCGCTCGGCGTCGGTCCGGGTCAGGACGTGGTCGAACAGCAGCCGGTAGGGAGCGGTCACGAACCCGCCCTGCGCAGGGCCCAGTCCTGGAGGCTGCGTACGCCGATCTCGCCACGGTCGAGCGCCTCGATGCCCTGTACCGCGGCGCCCAGCCCCTGCACCGTGGTGATGCACGGGATGTTGGCCATGATCGCGGCGGTGCGGATCTCGTAGCCGTCCACGCGTGCGGAGCCGCCGCCGGTCGCACCGTGCGGCGTGTTGATGACCAGGTCGATCTCGCCGTCGAGGATCAGCTGCACGGTCGTCTTCTCGCCGTCCGGACCCGTGCCCTCGAAGTGCTTGCGCACCACCTTCGCGCGCACGCCGTTGCGGCGCAGCACCTCCGCCGTGCCCTGGGTCGCCAGGATCTCGAAGCCGTGGTCGGAGAGGACCTTGATCGGGAAGATCATGTGGCGCTTGTCCCGGTTGGCCATGCTCACGAACACCCGGGCGCCCCCCTCCTTGGTGGCGAGCGGGAGGGACCCGAACGCCGCCGTCTGGGCCTTCGCGAACGCCGTGCCGAAGTCGGCGTCGAGTCCCATCACCTCGCCGGTCGACTTCATCTCCGGGCCCAGCACCGTGTCGACGTTGCGGCCGTCGGGGGTCCGGAACCGGTTGAACGGCATCACCGCCTCCTTGACCGCGATGGGCTGGTCGCCCGGCAGCGTGCCGCCGTCGCCCTCGGCCGGGAGGACCCCGGCCTTCCGCAGCGACGCGACCGACTCGCCGAGCATCACCCGGGCGGCGGCCTTCGCCAGCGGCGTGGCGGTGGCCTTGGAGACGAACGGGACGGTCCGGCTGGCCCGCGGGTTGGCCTCGAGCACGTAGAGCACGTCGGAGCCGAGGGCGTACTGGATGTTGAGCAGCCCGCGCACCCCGACCCCGCGCGCGATCGCCTCGGTCGCCTCGCGGATCCGGCCGATCTCGGCTTCGCCGAGGGTGATCGGCGGCAGCGCGCACGAGGAGTCGCCGGAGTGGATGCCGGCCTCCTCGATGTGCTCCATCACGCCGCCGAGGAAGAGCTCCTCGCCGTCGAAGATCGCATCGACGTCGATCTCGACGGCGTCGTCGATGAACCGGTCGACAGCACCGGGTGCTCCGGGCTGATCTCGGTGGCGCGCTCGATGTAGCCCTCCAGCGCGTCGTCGTCGTAGACGATCTCCATGCCGCGGCCGCCCAGGACGTACGACGGCCGCACCAGCACCGGGTAGCCGATCTCGTCGGCGATCCGCTTGGCGTCGGCGAACGACGTGGCCATCCCGTGCTTCGGGGCGGGCAGCCCGGCCTCGGCCAGCACACGGCCGAAGGCGCCGCGCTCCTCGGCGAGGTGGATGGCCTCGGGCGAGGTGCCGACGATCGTGACGCCGTTGTCCTTCAGCCCCTGCGCGAGGCCCAGCGGGGTCTGGCCACCGAGCTGGCAGATCACGCCGGCGACCGGGCCCGCCTGCTCCTCGGCGTGCACGATCTCGAGGACGTCCTCGAGCGTCAGCGGCTCGAAGTACAGCCGGTCGGAGGTGTCGTAGTCGGTCGAGACGGTCTCGGGGTTGCAGTTGACCATGATCGTCTCGTAGCCGGCCTCGGCGAGCGCCAGGGACGCGTGCACGCAGGAGTAGTCGAACTCGATGCCCTGGCCGATCCGGTTCGGACCGGAGCCGAGGATGATCACCGCTTCCTTCTCGCGCGGCTCGACCTCGGACTCCTCGTCGTACGACGAGTAGTGGTACGGCGTCGCCGCCGCGAACTCGGCGGCACACGTGTCGACGGTCTTGAACACCGGCCGGATGCCCAGCGCGTGCCGGACCCCGCGGACGACGTCGGCGGTCATGCCGCGGATCTTGCCGATCTGGACGTCGGAGAAGCCGTGGCGCTTGGCCGTGCGCAGCAGCTCGGGCGTCAGCTCGGGCGCGGCGGTGACCTCGGCGGCCACCTCGTTGATGAGCACCAGCTGGTCGACGAACCACGGGTCGATGGCGGTCGCGTCGAAGATCTCCTCCGGAGTGGCCCCGGCCCGGAGCGCGTCCATGACCTTCTTCAGCCGGCCGTCGTGCGGGGAACGGATCTCCTCCAGCAGGGCGGCCTTGTCGAGGTCGACCCACTCCTGGTGCCAGTCGAAGACTGCATCCTTGCTCTCCAGCGAGCGCAGCGCCTTCTGCAGCGCCTCGGTGAAGTTGCGACCGATCGCCATCGCCTCGCCGACCGACTTCATGTGGGTGGTCAGCCGCGGGTCTGCGCCCGGGAACTTCTCGAAGGCGAACCGTGGCACCTTCACCACGACGTAGTCGAGGGTCGGCTCGAAGGCCGCAGGCGTGCTCGACCCGTCCTCACGGGTGGTGATGTCGTTGGGGATCTCGTCGAGCGTGTAGCCGATCGCCACCTTGGCCGCGATCTTGGCGATCGGGAAGCCGGTCGCCTTGGACGCCAGCGCGCTCGACCGGGACACCCGGGGGTTCATCTCGATCACGATCACCCGGCCGTCGGCCGGGTTGACGGCGTACTGGATGTTGCAGCCGCCGGTGTCGACGCCGACCTCGCGGATGATGCCGATGGCGAGGTCGCGCAGGTGCTGGTACTCGCGGTCGGTGAGCGTCATCGCGGGGGCGACCGTGATCGAGTCGCCGGTGTGGACGCCCATCGGGTCGAGGTTCTCGATCGAGCAGACGATGACGACGTTGTCGGCCTTGTCGCGCATCACCTCCAGCTCGTACTCCTTCCACCCGATGATCGACTCCTCGATCAGCACCTCGGTGGTCGGGCTGGCGGCCAGGCCGGCGCCCGCGATGCGGGCCAGGTCGCCCTCGTCGTACGCGATGCCGGAGCCGGTGCCGCCCATCGTGAACGACGGGCGCACCACAGCCGGGTAGCCCAGCTCGGCCACGGCCTTCTCGCAGTCGTCGAGCGAGTGGCAGACCACGCTGCGCGCGACCTCGCCGCCGACCTTCTCGACGATCCCGTTGAACAGCTCGCGGTTCTCACCGCGGTGGATCGCCTCGAAGCTGGCGCCGATCATCTCGACGCCGTACTTCTCCAGCACGCCGCGCTCGTGCAGCGCGATCGCGGCGTTGAGCGCGGTCTGGCCGCCCAGCGTCGGCAGCAGCGCGTCGGGGCGCTCCTTGGCGATGACCTTCTCGACGAACTCCGGCGTGATCGGCTCGACGTACGTCGCGTCGGCGAACTCGGGGTCGGTCATGATCGTCGCCGGGTTGGAGTTGACCAGGACCACGCGCAGGCCCTCGGCCTTGAGCACCCGGCAGGCCTGGGTGCCGGAGTAGTCGAACTCGCAGGCCTGTCCGATGATGATCGGCCCCGAGCCGATCACCATCACGGACTTGATGTCGTCACGCTTCGGCATCTCAGGCCTCCTTCATGAGGTCGGCGAACCGGTCGAACAGGTAGGCCGCGTCGTGCGGGCCCGCGGCGGCCTCGGGGTGGTACTGGACCGAGAAGCTCCTCAGCCGGCCGTCGTCGCCGCGCAGCTCGAGGCCCTCGACCACGCCGTCGTTGAGGCAGACGTGGCTGACCGTCGCGGCGCCGTACGCCGTCGGCACCGGCTCGTCGAGCCCCACCCCGTCGGCCACTGCACCGCGAAGCCGTGGTTGTGCGCGGTGACCTCGACCTTGCCGGTGGTGCGGTCCATGACCGGCTGGTTGATGCCGCGGTGGCCGTACTTGAGCTTGTAGGTGCCCAGGCCGAGCGCGCGCCCGAAGAGCTGGTTGCCGAAGCAGATCCCGAAGTAGGGCAGCCCCCGCTGCAGCGCCCCGCGCAGCAGCTCGATCTGGTGCGTGGTGGCCGCCGGGTCGCCGGGGCCGTTGGAGAAGAACAGGCCGTCGGGCTGCACGGCGAGCACGTCGTCGAGGCTCGACGTCGCCGGCAGCACGTGCACCTCGATGCCGCGCTCGGCCATCATCGCCGGGGTCATCCCCTTGATCCCCAGGTCGAGGGCGGCGACGGTGAAGCGCCGCTCACCGACGGCGGGCACGACGTACGCCTCCTTGGTGGAGACCTCGCCGGCCAGCTCCGCGCCGGCCATCTGTCCGGACTCGCGGACCCGCTCCAGCAGGGCTCCCGGGTCGGTCTCGACCGAGGAGATGCCGACGCGCATGGCGCCGCGCTCGCGGAGGTGTCGGGTCAGCGCCCGTGTGTCGATCCCGGAGATGCCGACGACGCCCTGCTCGCGGAGCTCGTCAGCGAGGCTGCGGCGGGAGCGCCAGTTGGACGGGACTCGGGCCGGGTCGCGGACGACGTAGCCGGCCACCCAGATCCGGCGGGACTCCGGGTCCTCGTCGTTGATGCCGGTGTTGCCCACGTGTGGGGCGGTCATCACCACCTGGCGGTGGTAGGACGGGTCGGTCAGCGTCTCCTGGTAGCCGGTCATGCCGGTGTTGAAGACGGCTTCGCCGAAGGTCTCCCCCGCGGCGCCGTAGGCCTCGCCGCTGAAGGTCCGACCGTCCTCGAGGACCAGGATTGCGGGGGAACGAGTCGACCGGGTCGAGGACGGGTGAGCGGGGGCATGCAGTGGCACGCCGTACCTCCTTCTCCGCCTCACGGGACGGATCGTTAAAGGATGCGCAAGCGAGCCCGACCCTACCAGCGCGGCCGACCCCGGCAGGCACGCCGTCCCGGAGGGCAGGACGCGCCCTCGACCCACCCGACAGGCCCGACTCCTAGAGGGCGCTGCGGATGTCCGGTCGTTCCAGCGGCCGCGCGCACCAGTCGAAGTGCCTGTCGCTCCCCGAGGCGCTGTAGCAGTTGCTCGTCGCCAGCGCGGGTTCATCTCCCGGGCGGTGCGGCGTTTCCGGATCTTGGCCAGGTCGTCGCCGAAGTCGATGACCGCACCGGGCGCCCACGAGCCCCGTCACTCACGGCGGGGTCTGTTTTCGGATCCAGGTCGGTGGTGGTGCTCCGGGTCGCTGGGGTGGGAGGAACTCGGGCTTGCCGTCGGTCGGGTTGAGCCTGACCTGCCAGGGGGTGTGGTGGATGGTGCGGTGGTGGTGGCCGCAGAGCAGCACCAGGTTGTCCAGGCTGGTGACCCCGTCGTCGACCCAGTGGACGATGTGGTGCGCGTGGCCCATCACCGGGGGTCTGGTGCAGCCGGGGAACGCGCAGTGGCGGTCGCGGCAGACCAGGGCCCGCCAGATCGCGGGGGTGACCAGTCGGCTGGTGCGGCCGACGTCGAGAACCTCGCCCTGGGTGCCGAGGGCGATGGGGATGAGGTCGGCGTCGCAGGCCATCCGCCGAATAGTCGCGGGGGTGAGCTCCAGCCCGTCGTCGGTGACCGCTGCTCCGATGGTCCGGAGATCGGTGCCGGTGGTGCCGAGGGTGGCCCAGTCGATCTGTTCCTGGAGGGCCTCGAGGCTGGTGGTGACCGCGATCCGGGGTCGGGCGCCGTGGCAGTCGGGTGGCAGGTCGGTGGTCAGGGCGTGCCGGCAGGTCTCGACCAGCGCGTCCCAGAGTCGGGCGCCGTGGTCACGAGGGTCGGTCAGCTGGTCGCCGTCCGGATCGGACGGGTCCACCGCGGGCTGGGGCTTGGTGAGCGGGAGGAGGGCGGCCTTGATCGCGGCGGCGTCCTCGACGGTGCCGCGGCCGCGGAGCCGGATGCCGCCGGCCCCGTCCTCGACGATCGCCAGGAAGCGACCATGGTGCGCGGCCCGGTCCTGCCGGTCCAGCTCCTTCTCGGTCTTGCGTTCGGCGCCGTCGGGGTCGGCGACCTCGACCAGGTGCCGGGCGGCCTTGGCCAGGTCGGTCGCGTTCAACCGGGTCGCGGCATCGAGGAGGAACGCCTCCCCGTCCTGCCGAACTGTTGCGTCGGTCGGCAGCCGGTCCACTGCGTCCACGATGACCGCCGCCTGCTCGGGCGACACCCGCCCCGCGGTCATCGCGGCGTGGGTCGCGGAACGCTCGTGGACCAGGGTGTCGGCGTGCCGGACGGTCTGGTGACCGGTGCCGCGGTGGGTGCCGGCCAGGTGGGTGAACCACTCCGCGGTCGACCCCCACGCCAACTCACCTTTGGCGACCCCGCGGGCGTGCACCTCGGCCACGACCGCGGCTTCCAGGGCGGCGAGGTGGGCGCGGAGTCGCTCGGCGACCACCACCGCCTCGACCAGCTCCTCCGACGTCTTCGCGACCCACATGGTCTCGTCGAGCTCGGCCAGCACCCGGTCCGCACATGCGACGACCCCGGCGGGGGTGGTCGGCGTACCGGTGGGCTGCTCCATGACCCAACTCAACCAGAGGCCACCGACAGTCAGGGGTCGTTGACCTGCGGTTATCCACCGCCGAAGATAACGAATCGATCACCTGTTCGAGACATTCCCGATAGTCACGCAAGGACCGCCGGCCCGCAGCCCGGGAAGCAGCCGAAACCCAGCGGGGCGTCCCCCGCGTAGCTGCCCAAGGACCGCAACCACCAACCGCCCGCAAGCCGACGTGGTCAACGCCCTGCGTGGGCTGCGGGGGTTTCGAGGCTCGCTGACGCTCGCACCTCAACCACCGGAGGGCTACTTGGCCTCCGGGTCGGGCTGGTGGATGCCGAACGTGTTGCCCTCGGGATCGAGGTAGTACCCCTGCCACGCCATGCCGGTCAGCGCCATCTTCGGCAGCGCGACCTGCCCACCCGCATCGAGGATCCGGCGCTCGGTCTCGTCGTAGTCACCGACGCCGATGGTGCAGACGAACGCGTTCGTCCCCTGCTGCGCGGCGGGCGCCGGCGCGGGACGCTGCAGCAGGCCGCCGTTGATCCCGAGCTCGTCGTCGGGGCCGGTCACGATTCCCCAATAGGTGGAGCCGGTGACCTGGCCCCAGTCGGTGAAGGACCAGTCGAACACCGCGCCGTAGAAGGCCTTGGCCCGCTCCACGTCGTCGGCCTGGATCTCGAAGTGCACCACACGGGACATGCAGATCCTCCTCGGTCGATGGGACCGAGACTGCCACGCACCCGCGGGTCAGGCCAGCTTGCCGTCCAGCACCGTCGGTGTGCCGCGCAGGAAGGTCGCGACGACGCGGCCGGGCAGCTCCATGCCGGCGTACGGCGTGTTCCGCGAGAGCGAGGCCGACTCGGAGGCCTCGACGGTACGACGCGCGGCCGGGTCGTAGAGCACCACATTGGCGGGCTCCCCCACCTCGATCGGACGGCCGTGGTCGGCCACCCGGCCGATGCGCGCGGGGGTGTAGGACATCCGCTCCGCGACGCCGGCCCAGTCGAGCAGGCCAGGGTCGACCATGGTCTCCTGCACGATCGAGAGCGCCGTCTCCAGGCCGAGCATGCCGAAGGCCGCGGCCGCCCACTCGCAGTCCTTGTCCTCGTGCGGGTGGGGGGCGTGGTCGGTGGCGACGATGTCGATGGTGCCGTCGGCCAGCCCGACTCGGAGCGCCTCGGCGTCGGCCGCGGAGCGCAGCGGAGGGTTGACCTTGTAGATCGGGTCGTACGTCGCGGCCAGCTCGTCGGTGAGCAGCAGGTGGTGGGGGCAGGCCTCGGCGGTGACGTCCCAGCCCTTCGCCTTGGCCCAGCGGACGATCTCGACCGACCCCGCCGTGGACACGTGGCAGACGTGCAGGCGCGAGCCCACGTGCGCGGCGAGCAGGCAGTCGCGGGCGATGATCGCCTCCTCCGCCACTGCCGGCCAGCCGGCGAGGCCGAGGCGGCCCGACAGCTCGCCCTCGTTCATCTGCGCACCCTCGGTGAGCCGCGGCTCCTGCGCGTGCTGGGCGATGACGCCGTCGAACGCCTTGACGTACTCCAGCGCCCGCCGCATCAGCACGGCGTCGCTGACGCACTTGCCGTCGTCGGAGAACACCCGGACCCGGGCCGCGGAGTCCGCCATTGCGCCGAGCTCGGCCAGCCGCTCCCCCGCCAGCCCGACGGTCACCGCACCGACCGGGTAGACGTCGCAGTAGCCGGCCTCGCGGCCCAGCCGCCAGACCTGCTCCACCACACCGGCGGTGTCGGCGACGGGCTCGGTGTTGGCCATCGCGTGGACGGCCGTGAAGCCGCCGGACGCCGCGGCGCGGGTGCCGGACTCGACGGTCTCGGCGTCCTCGCGACCGGGCTCGCGCAGGTGGGTGTGCAGGTCGACCAGGCCGGGCAGCGCAACCAGCCCGGTCGCGTCGACGGTCTCGGCGCCCTCGGCGGACAGGCCGCTGCCGATCTCCCGGACGACCCCGGCGGCGAGCAGCAGGTCGGTGGGCTCGCCCCCCAGGATCGAGGCGTTCTTGATCAGGTAGGTGGTCACTCCGGGAGCCCTTCGGTCGAGACGGCGGGCTGCGACCCACCCAGCAGCAGGTACAGGACGGCCATCCGCACGGCCACGCCGTTGGTGACCTGCTCGACGATCACCGAGCGGTCGGAGTCGGCGACGTCAGCGGTGATCTCCATGCCGCGGACCATGGGTCCGGGGTGCATGACGATCGTGTGGTCCTGGAGGGTCGCCATCCGGCGGCCGTCCAGGCCGTAGCGGCGGGAGTACTCCCGCGCGGTGGGGAAGAAGCCGCCGTGCATCCGCTCCCGCTGGACGCGCAGCATCATCACCACGTCGGCCTTCGGGAGCACCGAGTCGAGGTCGTACGACGTCTCGACCGGCCAGCTCTCGATGCCCACGGGGAACAGCGTGGGTGGCGCCACGAGCGTGACCTCGGCCCCGAGCGTGCGCAGCAGCAGCGCGTTGGACCGGGCCACCCGGCTGTGCAGCACGTCGCCGACGATCGCGACCCGGCGCCCGTCCAGGCTCCCCCCACTCTGCGGGGCCAGGTGCCGCCACATCGTGAAGGCGTCCAGCAGCGCCTGGGTCGGGTGCTCGTGGGTGCCGTCGCCGGCGTTCACGACGCTCGAGCGCACCCACCCGGAGTTGGCCAGCCGGTGCGGGGCGCCGCTGGCGGAGTGGCGCACGACCACCGCGTCGGCCCCCATGGCCTCGAGCGTCAGTGCGGTGTCCTTCAGGCTCTCGCCCTTGGACAGCGAGGACCCCTTGGCCGCGAAGTTGATGACGTCGGCCGAGAGCCGCTTGGCGGCGGCCTCGAACGAGATGCGGGTGCGGGTGGAGTCCTCGAAGAACAGGTTGACCACGGTGCGGCCGCGCAGCGCGGGCAGCTTCTTGATCGGCCGGTCGGCCAGCGAGCGGAGCTCCTCAGCCGTCCTGAGGACCAGCTCGGCGTCGTCGCGGGTCAGGTCGGCCGCGCTCAGCAGGTGTCGCTTCATGCTCCCTCTCCCTCCGAGCCCAGGATGGTGACGGCGTCGACGTCGTCCACGCCCAGCAGCCGCACCCGCACCCGCTCCACGAGCGAGGTGGGGAGGTTCTTGCCGACGAAGTCCGCCCGGATCGGCAGCTCACGGTGGCCGCGGTCGACCAGCACGGCCAGACGCACCGCCTTGGGCCGACCGATGTCGCCGAGCGCATCGAGGGCGGCGCGGATGGTGCGCCCCGAGAAGAGCACGTCGTCCACCAGGACGACGGTCCTGCCGTCGATGCCGCCGTTCGGGATCTGGGTCGGCAGAAGCGCCCGGGCCGGCTTCATCCGCAGGTCGTCGCGGTACATCGTGATGTCCAGCGAGCCGACCGGGACGGCGTACCCCTCGACGGAGGCGATCCGCTCGGCGATCCGCTCGGCGAGCGGTACGCCGCGGCTGGGGATGCCGAGGAGGACGAGGTCCGAGCCGCCCTTGTTGCGCTCGAGGATCTCGTGGGAGATGCGGGTGAGGGCCCGACCGATGTCGGACCCGTCCATCACGGTGCGTGCGGTGTCCGCAGCTGCGGCGGACTCTGGTTCCAGGTGCGCGGGCATGTGCCGCTGACCTCCTTCTCCGCCTCACGGGACGGCTCGTTAAAGGATGTCGATCGGCACCGACCCTAGCAGGGCCGGACGCCTCCCACTGCCGAGGCGCCGACCCCCGGCGGGGCAGCTCAGCCGACGTCGACCAGCACCTTGCCGACCGCGCCGTTCTCCACGGCCTCGTGGGCCTTCGCGAGGTCCTCGAGCACGAAGTGGTGCAGCGGGACGCCCGCCTCCTCGCCGACGCGGAGCGCACCCGCCGTCACGGCGGCGTTGATGTCCTCGGCCGCGGCGTCCACCAGGTCCTGGCCCAGGGTGTAGAGCAGCACGAACTGGTAGCGCAGGTTGCGGGAGAACGTCGCCCGCAGGGGCAGGGTGACCTCGTCGCCGCCGTTGTTGGCGTAGATCGCGATCGTCCCGCGGATCCTCGTCACCGCCAGGTCGAGCGCGTTGTTCTGCGCCGGCGCCACCTCGACCACGATGTCGACCCCGTCCGGGGCGAGGGCGAGGACCTCCTTCTCGACGTCCTGCTCGCGGTAGTTGACGACGTGCTGGGCGCCCGCCGCCGTCGCCAGTGCCTTCTTCTCGGGGCTGCTGACGGTCGTGATGACACGGGCACCCGCCCACCGCGCCAGCTGGATCGCGGCGTTGCCCACAGCGCCGGCCCCACCGGCGACCAGGACGGTGCGACCCTCAAGCGCACCCGGCGCGAGCCGGGAGGGGCCGCCCTCCGAGGCGGTGAGCGCCCGGTGGGCCGTCACCGCCGGGACGCCCAGGCTCGCCCCCAGGTCGTACGACGCGCCCTCGGGCAGCGGCACGACCCGTTCGGCCGGCTGGACGGTGTGCTCGGCGGCCGTGCCGTGGGGGCGACCGTGCTGCGCGAGGACCAGCCAGACCCGCTGGCCGACCTCGAGACCCGTGACGCCCGCACCGACCGCGTCGACGACGCCCGCGCCGTCCTGGCCGGGGGTGACCTCGTCGTACGCCATCGCGGCACCGGTGCGGAACTTCCAGTCCGTGGGGTTGACCCCGGCCCGCACGATCCGCACCCGCACCTGGCCCGGACCCGGCTCCGGCACGGGCCGGTCGACGAGCTCGAGCACCGACGCCGGACCGGTCTCTCGGTACACCACTGCGCGCATGCATTCGCCTCCATCTGTTCGGTTACCTATGTTCAGTAACCCACGACCAGGAGGTTCCATGCCCGAGCTGCCGTTCCCCGACCACGTCCGCACCCTGCTGACCAAGCCCAACCCGGCGGTCGTCACCACCCTGCGCTCCGACGGCCAGCCGATCTCGGTGGCAACGTGGTACATCCTCGAGAAGGACGACCGGGTGCTGCTCAACATGGACCACACGCGGGTGCGGCTCAAGCACCTGCGCCGCGACCCCCGCCTCACCCTCACCGTGCTCGACGAGTCCAGCTGGTACACCCACGTGTCCCTGATCGGGCGCGTGGTGGAGATGGTCGACGACGAGGGGCTCATCGACATCGACCGGCTCAGCACCCACTACGGCGGCCGTCCCTACCCCAACCGCGAGAGCCCGCGCGTGAGCGCATGGATGGAGATCGACCGGTGGCACGGCTGGGGCGCGGCCACCGACTGAGCGAGCGTCTCACTCGGGAATCGGTGGTCCGAGGACCTCGAGTCCGTAGCGCGGGCCCGCCTCGACCCAGTGCGGGATCTCGACCTCCGGGGTGAGTCCGTCCGCGCCCGGCAACCGCGCTCCGCGGCCGGGACACCGACCTCGTCGTAGAGGTGGAACAGCCCGGCCGGCGTGGTGAGGCCGAGGAAGCGCGCGGGCGTGTCACCCCGGATGCGGAAGGCGTGCGGCAGGCCACGCGGCAGGTACATGAAGCAGCCGGGGTACAGCTCGAAGTCCTGCTCGCCCGCCCGGTAGTCGATCCTCCCCTCGAGGACGAAGAAGGCCTCGGCCTCACGGGTGTGGCGATGGAGCGGGGTCGCGATCCCCGGGGGCTGGGTCACGAGCGCGGCTCCCAGCTCGCCACCTCCCTCGCCCGGCTCGAGGAGGTGCTCGAAGAGCGACCCCATCGCCCAGGTCGCCCGTCCGTGGCCCGGCTCGCGCATGACCGGCGCGGGCACGGTCTGATCGGGGATGCTCTGCTCGGTGGACATGGTCCCTCCCAATTGACCCGAAGCGCCTTCGGATCAATTGCTACAGTAGGTCCCGTGCCGACACCCGTCAAGAAGCGTGCGTACGACGCCACCCGACGCCGGGCCGCTGCGCTCGAGACGCGCCGGGCCGTGCTGCGGGCTGCGCGCGACCTCTTCCTGGGCCAGGGGTACGCCGCCACGTCGGTCGCCCGGGTGGCGCGGCGAGCGGGCGTGTCCGTGGACACCGTCTACACCAGCGTGGGGCGCAAGCCGGAGCTGCTGCTCGCCGTCGTCGACATGGTCCTCGCGCGCGGAGACGAACCCGTACCCGCGGAGGAGCGCGGCTACGTCCGGGACGTCCGTGCTGCCACGACCGCGCGCGAGAAGATCGGGATCTACGCGGACGCGCTCGCCGTGGTGCTGCCGCCCGCGGTCCCGCTCCTCCTGGCACTGCGGGCAGCCGGCACCACCGACGACTCCTGCCGCGAGATGGCGACCAGGATCTCCGAGCGGCGGGCCGCCAACATGCTGCTGCTCGCGGCCGACCTGCGCGCCACCGGAGAGCTTCGCGACGACCTGACCGACCAGCAGGTGGCGGACCTCATCTGGTCGATGAACAGCCCGGACTACTACGCCCTCGTCACCGGTCTCGGTCGGACCCCTCAGGAGTTCGCCGCGCTCCTCGCCGACGTGTGGACCAGGACGCTGCTGCAGTCGTGACCGGCGGGCTCAGAGCGCCGCGGCCATCCCCGCGCACGCCTTGAGCCACTGCATCCGGGTGTTCCCGGACAGCTGCGAGTAGGGCACCACCGACCCGGCGACCAGCGCCGGGTCGTAGGGCACGCGGTAGACCCCGCGGGTGCGCTGCTGGTAGACGTCGACCAGGTCGTCGGCGAGCCTGGTGTCGACCTGCGCGGAGGGGTCGGAGAGCACGGTCACCGTCTTGTACTTCAGGTTCTGGTAGCCCGCGTCCTGGAGCGCGTCGAGCATCCACAGGCCGCTGTAGCCGGTGTCCTCGCGCACGGTGCTGGTGACCACGAGCAGGTCGGCGGCCTCGGCCGCGGCCAGCCAGTTCTCCGCCCGCATGTTGTTGCCGGTGTCGACGAGGATCACCCGGTAGAAGCGCTCGAGCAGCCTGTGCACGGCGTCGAAGTCCTGCGCCTTGATCATGCCCGTGACGTCCGGCCGCTCGTCGGAGGCCAGGACGTCGAAGTGCGCATCGCCCTGGGAGCGCACGAAGGCACCCAGGTCGCCGATCCTCGACTGGTAGACGTCGCTGAAACGCTCGAGGTCCTCGAGCAGCTCGCGCGTGGTGTTGCGGTGCGTGCTGCGCGTGCCCCGGATGCCGAGCGTGCCCCGGGTCTCGTTGTTGTCCCACGCGACGACGCCGCCACCGCGGACGGTGCCGAACGTGTAGCCCGCGGCGAGGACGCCGGTGGTCTTGGCCGCGCCGCCCTTGGGGTTGATGAAGGCGATCGTCCGCGGGCCGTCGAAGTCCTTCTGGATGAGCGACCGGTCCTGCTCGTAGGCCACCTCGGCCGGCCCCATCCGTGGGCTGATCATGCCGCCACTCAGGCGACGGACCGCACCCCGCCAGCCCCACGTCGCCGGCCCCTTGTCCTGGGAGCCCGCCCGACGGTCGAGGAAGTCGGTGGCGGTCATGAACCGGCGCGGCTCCCCCGCCCGGTCCTCCCCTCCTGCTCGCGACCCGCCTGCTCGCGCTCGGGACTCCACGGCGCCGGAGCCGGCTGCGGGTCGACCGGGCCGTCCGAGGGTCCGCCGGCCCGATGACCCGCCTCGGCCGTGCCGGGCATCGGGTCGGTGAGCGGGTCGCCGTACGCGACGCGCTGGCCCGGGGCGGAGTGCGAGGCAGCGGGGTGGGAGGGAGCGGGATGGGAGGGGTCCTGGGGTGACTGGGTCATGCCGGTCTCCTCGGTGACGGAGTGGTCGGTGCCGGTGCGCGGCGGGCCGGGTCTGGCGTCGCCGGGAGGCCTGAGCAGCGCTGCACGAGCAGGCAGGCGAGCAGGACACGCAGGCGCGCGATCGACGACATGAGCGCACAATGCCCTCACGCCCCACCCGTCAAACCCGTCAGACGCGTCCCAGCTCAGAGGCCCAGATCCACGAGGGCAGCCAGCACCACCCGGTGGAAGGTGGGATAGGCGAAGTGCATCTGGCGCAGGGTCGCGACCGGGATCTCCGCGTGCACGGCGGCAGCCAGGAGGCCCAGCACCTCGCCGCCGCACGGGCCCACCGCCGAGGCGCCGACGAGCACGCCCCGCCCTGCGTCGGCCACGAGCTTGACCACTCCGTCGCCGCCGGAGCCGTGGATCCAGCCGCGGGCCGCCCCCGCCAGGTCCGCGGTGCCCACCCGCACGTCCAGCCCCGCGTCCCGCGCCAGGGCCTCGGTCATCCCCACCGACCCCACCTCGGGGTCGCAGAAGGTCACCCGGCTCACCGCCCGGTAGTCGGCCCACGGTCCGTCCTCGCCGAGGATGTCACGCACCGCGACGCCGGCCTGGTAGAGCGAGAGGTGGGTGTAGTCCCCCTCGCCGGTGATGTCGCCCACCGCCCACAGTCGCTCGCCGGCCCGCATCCGCTCGTCGGTGGTGAGCCGCCCCGCCGACGGGTCCAGGCCCACGGTCTCCAGGCCGAGGTCGTCGAGGTTGGCCCGGCGCCCGGTCGCGACGAGCAGGGCCTCGGTGGAGAGCTCCCCGTCGTCGGTGACGATGCGGAAGCAGCCGTCGTGGTCCACCCGCCGGATCGCCACTCCCGTGCGCACGTCGACCCCGTCGGCCGCGAGCGCACGGGCGACGACCTCGCTCGACTCCGGCTCCTCGCCGCCCAGGATCCGGTCCGCCGTCTCGAGCAGGGTCACCGCGACCCCGAAGCGGGCGAAGACCTGCGCCAGCTCCACCCCGATCGGGCCGGCGCCCAGCACCGCCAGGCTCTCCGGCGGCTCGGTCACGCGCACGACCTCACGGTTGGTCCAGTACGGCGTCGCGGCGAGGCCGTCGACCGGCGGCACGTCCGGGTCGGTCCCGGTGTCGAGCACGACGCCGCGGGCAGCCACGACCTCGCGACGACGGTCGCCGGACTCGATCACGACCCGGCCGGGGCCGGCGAGCCGGCCGTGCCCGCGGACCACGGTGACCCCGGCCCTCTCCAGTGGCCGCACGTGCGAGGCGTCGTCCCAGTCGTGGTTGGCCTCACGGATGCGAGCAGCGACCCGGCCCCAGTCGGGGCGGACCTCGACGTCGCCGGCCAGCACGGACGCTCGCCGGGACTCCGCCAGCAGGTCGGCCGCACGGATCGCCAGCTTGGACGGGGTGCACCCGGCGAACGGGCACTCCCCGCCGACCAGGCTGCGCTCGACGGCGACGACCCTCAGCCCGCCTGGGCCAGCCGGGCCGAGGCGAGCTCACCGCCCGCCCCGAGACCGAGCACCACCACGTCGACGTCCCCGTTGCTGTCCACGCCCCCACCCTGCCAAACGGGTGGGCGGCCGGCTCAGCCCCGATCCACGCTCAGCGCGAGAGGTGCCGGGCGCGGGCGAAGCAGAAGAGTCCGTAGCAGGCGATGCCGACCGCGATCAGGCCGAGCAGGAACGGTCCGAACGGCTGCTGCAGCACCTTGTGCAGCGCGACGTCCAGGCCCCCCGACTTCTTCGCGTCGTGGGTGACGGCGGCGTAGCAGAAGAGCCCACCGATGACGGCGAAGGCGATGCCCTTGGCCATGTAGCCGGCCTTGCCGAACGCGATGTACGCCCGGCTCGCCTCGCCGCTGTTGCCCTCGGCGTCGAGGTGCTTGCGGAACTTCTCGGTCCAGGCCACCCGGACCTGGTTGGCGCCGTACGCGATGATCGCCAGGCCGATCAGGCCGACGATGAGCTGGCCGCCGGGCCACCCCATGATCGTGGCCGTGGTGTCGTCGGTGCCGCTCTTCTTCGAGCTCGACCCCGACCCCAGGGCGATCTTGAACGCGCTCAGGGCGATGGCGCCGTAGAGCACCGCCTTCGCCGCCGACACGAACCGCTTGCGCAGCCGCTTCTTGTCCTCGGTCTCCTCCTGGTGGCCCAGGACGGCGTCGAGCAGCCGCCACAGCACCAGGAAGAGCATCCCGAACGCGATCAGCCAGATCAGGATCGCGCCGAACGAGGACTTGGCAAGCTTGTGGAGTGCGCCGGTGCTGCTGGCCGATCCCGACTGGTCACCCAGCGCCAGCTGCAGCGCCAGCCACGCGACCACGAGGTACACGATCCCGTAGACGACGAACCCGAACCGGATCCCCCGCTCGAACCACGGGTCGTTCTCGGCCCGTCTCCCCACCGCCGAGGCGGACTCCTTGATGTCTCCCATGCGCGTTACTTACCCACGTGGGGTACCCGTGAATCATGCGAGATCGGTGAGCGCCGTCTCGATGGCCCGGTGGAACGTGGGGTAGGCGAAGATCATCGACCGCAGGCTCTGCGTGGGCACCTCCGCGTGCACCGCCACCGCGAGGAACCCGAGGATCTCGCCGCCGGCGGGTCCCATCGCGGTGGCCCCGACCAGGACTCCGCGGTCGGCGTCCTCGACGACCTTGATCAGGCCTCGGGCACCGGGCCCGTGCACGAAGCCGCGCGACGACTGCTCGAGGGGGGCCAGGCCGGTGCGCACCCGGAGGCCGGCGTCGCGCGCCTGCTTCTCGGTCATGCCGACACCGCCGACCTCGGGATCGGTGAACGTCGTGTGCGGGACCGCGTGGTAGCGGGCCGGCGGACCCTCCTCGCCCGTGATGTCGCGCAGCGCGATCGCCGACTGGTACATCGACATGTGCGTGAAGGCCCCCTTGCCGGTCACGTCACCGATCGCCCAGAGCCTCTCCCCCGCTCGCATCCGCTCGTCGACCTCGAGCGTCCGCGCCGACGGGTCGAGGCCGACGGTCTCGAGGCCGAGGTCGTCGAGGTTGGGGGTGCGCCCCGCCGCGAGCAGCACCTTGTCGGAGACCAGCCGCTCGCCGTCGCCCAGCTCCACGGTGAACGAGCCGTCCGCATGCGCGACCGAGCGGATGTCGACGCCCGTCATCACCCGGATGCCCTCGGCCACGAAGACCTCCTCGAGGATCGCGGACGCCTCGGGCTCGTCGGGCCCCAGGATCCGGGGGCCGGCCTCGAGCACGGTCACCCGGACCCCGAAGCGGGCGAAGACCTGGGCCATCTCGCTCCCGATGGGCCCACCACCGATCACGACCAGGGAGGCGGGCAGGGAGGTGACGCGCACGGCGTCGCGGTTGGTCCAGTACGGCGTGCCGGCCAGGCCATCGATCGGCAGCTCGGCGGGACGGGTGCCCGGGTTGAGGACGACCCCGCGCCGCGCGACGTGGACGACCTCGCTGCCATCGGGGAGCTCGACCCGGACCCGGCCCGGGCCGTCGAGGCGTCCGACGCCGTGGTGCACGGTCGCGCCGGCGTCCTGGAGGCGTTCGACCGCGATCGTGTCGTCCCAGCCGGTCGTGGCCTCCTCGTCGAGGCGACGCGCCACGGGCGCCCACGAGGGTGTCACCACGGCGTCACCGGCCAGCGTGGACACGCGACGTGCCTCGGCCAGCGCGTCGGCGGCGCGGATCATCATCTTCGACGGGATGCACCCGTAGTAGGGGCACTCCCCACCGACGAGGTGACGGTCGACGACGACGACCCGGAGACCGGCCTTCGCCGCGCCGGTCGCCAGGGCCTCACCCCCGGGGCCGGCCCCGATCAGGACGAGGTCGACGGTGGCTTCGGTGGCATCACTCATGCCCCACAGCATGGCCGAGGCGCCCGGCCCGCGGAAGCGCGCCGGACCGGGGCCGGTCCCAGCGAGGCGGGCTCGGCGAGTGGTCCCAGCGAGTTGGTTCGGCGGGTGGGCTCAGCCCAGGGACGCCTTGTTGCGCATGATGTTGCCCAGGACGCCGTTGACGAAGGCCGGCGACTCGTCGGTCGACAGGTCTCGCACCAGCGCCATCGCCTCGGACACCGCCACGGGGTCCGGGACGTCGTCGGCGTAGAGCAGCTCGAAGACGCCGAGGCGCAGCACGTTGCGGTCGACCGCGGGCATCCGCTCCAGCGACCAGCCCTCGGCGTACGTCCTGAGCAGCTCGTCGATGCGGGCCTGGTGCTCGACGACGCCGCGGACCAGCACGACCGTGTAGGCGTTGGTCGGTGCGTCACCCTCCGCGATGGCGCCGTCGAGCGCGTCGTTGGCGGACTCGCCCCGCACGTCGGAGGCGAAGAGGACGTCGAGGGCGCGTTTGCGGGCCTTGGAACGGGCAGCCATCAGCTGGTGACGCGCCCCAGGTAGGAGGAGTCGCGGGTGTCGACCTTGATCTTCTCGCCGGTGGTGATGAAGAGCGGCACCTGGACCGTCGCGCCCGTCTCGACCGTGGCCGGCTTGGTGCCGCCGGTGGAGCGGTCACCCTGCAGGCCGGGCTCGGTGTAGGTCACCTCGAGCTCGACCGAGGCGGGCAGCTCGATGTAGAGGACGCGGCCGTCGTTGGTGGCGACGATCGCCTCCTGGTTCTCCAGCATGAAGTTGGCGGCGTCGCCGACGATCTCCGGGGAGACCTCGAGCTGGTCGTAGCTCTGGACGTCCATGAAGACGTAGGAGGTGCCGTCGTTGTAGAGGTACTGCATGGTCCGCTTGTCGACGTTGGCCACCTCGACCTTGACGTCGGCGTTGAAGGTCTTGTCGACGGTCTTGCCGGACTCGACGTTCTTCAGCTTGGTGCGCACGACCGCGCCGCCCTTGCCGGGCTTGTGGTGCTGGAACCAGATGACCTGCCAGAGCTGGCCGTCGAGGTTGAGCACCATGCCGTTCTTCAGGTCGTTCGTCGTAGCCACGCGCGTGTCAGCCTTCGCAGTCGAGATGGGTCCAGAGTCCGGGGCCGCCGGCCGGCCGTGGTGGCACGGGGCAGCAGCGCCCGAGTCTACAGACCGGTCACGTCGACCGACCAAACCGCAGGCTCAGCCCAGCGCCCACACCACGCGCACGGTCACCTTCATCGTGTCCTTGCCGGTGCGGATGGGCAGGGCCGGGACGGCCGCGCTGTCCATGGCGCCCCGCAGGTCCTGCACGGCATAGCCGTTCACCACGTCGCTGCGCCGGGGTGCGCTGACCTCGCGCAGGGTGATCACGTCGCCGAGCCGCTGGCCGGCCGCGGCGGCGTACTGCTCGGCCTTCGCCCTGGCCTCCGCGACCGCCGCGTCCCGGGCCTTCCTCATCGCCGCGTCCGGGTCACCGACCCGCAGCCGGATGTTGCTCACCTGCACGGTGTTGCCGCCCGTGTCGACGGCCGTGCTGACAGCGTGCCCGCCGTCCTTCAGGTCCTCGACGAGGACGGAGGCCCGCTGGGTGACCCGGTAGCCGCGGATCGTCGGCGGGGAGTACTGGTGGTAGTCGTAGACCGGCGACATGGACAGCCCGGTGGTCTGCATGTCACCGCGCCGGATCCCGAGCCCCTCGAGCCGGTCCAGCACCCGGTTCATCACCCCGCTCGCGTCGCTGAGCGCCGTGTCGAGGTCCGTGCGCTCCAGCCCGACCGCGAGGTCGAAGGAGAGCTGGTCGGGCACTGTCGTGCCCTCGCCTGTCCCCGACATGGTCAGCACGCGCCGGGGCGCATCCGTGCCGGTCGCCGCCGGCGCTGCCGCCTGGGCTGGGCCTCCTCCGCCCCCCGCACCGCCGAGCAGGTACGCCGTCACCAGCCCCAGCAGGATCACCGCCGTCAGCAGGATCGCCCGCACGCTCAACGTCACCGTCTTCTCGCCCATGCCACACGCCTCCCGTTCACTCGGTCCGGCGGTTGGACGTCGGGGCCGTCCGGCCGGTTCCCGGGGCGCTGTGACGGCGGTCCGGCGCGGTTGCTCAGCCGGCCTCGGGACGGGCGATCCGCTGGAGCGCGATCCGGTAGCCCTCGATGCCCTGGCCCGCCACCACCGCGACGGCGTGCGGGGAGACGACCGACGTGTGTCGGAACTCCTCGGGCCGCTGGAGGGGGTCGGAGATGTGCACCTCCACCAGGGGCGCCTCGAGCTGCGCGCAGGCGTCGTAGACGGCGTAGGAGTAATGCGTCCACGCGGCGGCATTGAGCACGACCGGCACTGCGTCGTCGGCGGCGGCGTTGAGCCAGTCCACCATCACGCCCTCGTGGTTGGTCTGCCGCACCTCCACCTCGAGCCCGAGCTCTCGACCCCAGCCCTCGCAGAGCTGTGCCAGCTCGGCGTGGGTGGTGGTGCCGTAGATCTCCGGCTGCCGTCGGCCGAGCCTGCCGAGGTTGGGTCCGTTCAGGACGAGGACCTTCATGCGTCGAGCTTCCTCTCGGTTCCGGCGAGGACGTCGTAGGCCGCCCGCAGGTCGTCCTCGGACGGCCCCGCGAGGACGGTCGGCGCCGCGAGCTCGGTGAGCACGACGAAGCGCAGCTGCGAGCCTCGAGCCTTCTTGTCGACCTTCATCGCGGCGTGCAGCTCCTCGAAGGACGTGCCGGCGTACGTCGTGGGAAGTCCGACGTGGGCGAATGCCGTCCGGTGGCGGTCGGCGACCTCCCGGGAGAGCGTGCCGGCCCGGTGGGCCAGCTCGGCCACGTAGACGCAGCCCAGGGCGACGGCCTCGCCGTGCCGGACGGAGTAGTCCTCGGCGCGCTCGATGGCGTGCGCCATGGTGTGCCCGTAGTTGAGTACCTCACGGCCGGGGTGGCCCTCGGCGCCGCCGGTCTCCCGGAGGTCGCTGACCACCACGTCGATCTTGACCTGGATGGCGCGCTCGACCAGCTCCCGCAACACCGGGGAGTCCGCGGTGAGGTCGTCGGGATCGGTGCCCTCGACCAGGGCGAGGATCCGCGGGTCGGCGATGAAGCCGCACTTGATGACCTCGCCGAGCCCGGCGACGAGCTCGGCGCGCGGGAGGGACCGGAGGCTGGCCAGGTCGCACAGCACGCCGGCGGGCTCGTGGAAGGACCCGACGAGGTTCTTGCCGCTGCGGGTGTTGACGCCGGTCTTGCCGCCCACGGCCGCGTCGACCATGGCGAGCAGCGTGGTCGGTACGTGCACGACCCGCACCCCGCGCAGCCAGGTCGCGGCGACGAAGCCGCCGAGGTCGGTGGTCGCGCCGCCTCCGTAGGTGACGACGGCGTCGGAGCGGGTGAAGCCGGCCTCGCCCAGGACGTCCCAGCACGAGGCCGCCACCTCGGGCGTCTTGGCGCGCTCGCCGTCGGGCACGGGCAGCGGCAGCACGTCGTGCCCGGCGCCCAGCACGGCCAGGAGAGGGCGCACCCGCTCGGCCAGCGCGTCGGGGAAGACCACCGCCACCCGCTGCACGTCGGCACCCAGGATCGCGGGCAGCCGGTCGGCGAGGTCGGTCCCGATCACGACGTCGTACGGCGCCGCGCCGCGGACCGGCAGGACCGTGTCGCTCATCCCAGGGCCTCCAGGATCTCCCCGGCGACGTCCTCCGGGGTGCGCCCGTCGGTGTCCACGACCAGCGAGGCGACCGACTCGTAGATCGCGGTCCGCTCGTCCAGCAGGGTCTTGATCCGACCCCGGACGTTGCCGAGCAGCAGCGGGCGCGAGCTGCCCAGGCCGACCCGCTTGACGGCGTCGCTGAGGCCGACCCGGAGGAACACCACGGTCTGTCCCCGCAGGCGCTCGCGGGTGGCCGGGTCGAGCACCGCTCCCCCGCCCAGGGCGAGGACGCCGTCGAAGCCCGTCAGGGCGTCGACGACCGCCGCCGCCTCGAGCCGCCTGAACTCGGCCTCGCCGGAGTCGACGAAGATGTCGGCGACCGAGCGCCCCTGCGCCGCCACGATGTCGGCGTCGGTGTCGCGGGCGTCGACGCCCCACGCGTCGGCCAGCAGCCGACCCACAGTGGTCTTGCCGGCCCCCATCGGACCGACGAGCACGACGCGTGGCCGGTCCCCGGGCGCGCCTTCCCGATGCTCGAGCCCGCCCGCCGTCACTTGAACCTCAGCGTGTCGAGGTAGCCGGCAGCGTTGCGCCGGGTCTCACGCACCGAGTCGCCGCCGAACTTCTCCAGCACCGCGTCGGCGAGCACGAGCGCGACCATCGCCTCCGCGACGATGCCGGCTGCGGGCACCGCGCACACGTCCGAGCGCTGGTGGTGGGCGACCGCCTCCTCGCCGGTGGCGACGTCGACGGTGCGCAGCGCGCGCGGCACGGTCGCGATCGGCTTCATGGCAGCCCGGACCCGCAGCACCTCTCCGGTGGTCATCCCGCCCTCGGTGCCGCCGGAGCGACCGCTGGTCCGCCGGATGCCGTCCGCGGTCGGGACGATCTCGTCGTGGGCCAGGGAGCCGGGGGTCGCCGCCAGCTCGAAGCCGTCTCCGATCTCGACACCCTTGATCGCCTGGATCCCCATCAGGGCGCCGGCCAGGCGGGAGTCGAGGCGACGGTCCCAGTGCACGTGTGAGCCCAGGCCCGGGGGCAGCCCGTGGACGACGACCTCGACGACGCCGCCGAGCGTGTCCCCGTCCTTGTGCGCCTGGTCGATGGCCGCGACCATCGCCGCGCCGGCCTCGGGGTCGAGGCACCGCACCGGGTCGGCATCGAGCCGCTCGACGTCCCCGGGCTCCGGCCAGAGCCCGGCGGGGGCCCTCACTCCGCCGAGCTCGATGACGTGGGAGACGACACGGGCGTCGACGGCCTGCTCGAGGAAGTTCGAGGCCACCCTCCCGAGGGCCACGCGGGCCGCGGTCTCGCGGGCGGAGGCGCGCTCGAGGATCGGACGGGCCTCGTCGAAGTCGTACTTCTGCATGCCGGCGAGGTCGGCGTGGCCCGGGCGGGGCCGGGTCAGGGCAGCGTTGCGCGCCAGCGACTCGAGCTCGACCGGGTCCACGGGGTCGGCCGACATGACCTTCTCCCACTTGGGCCACTCGGTGTTGCCGACCTCGATCGCCACCGGGCCGCCGATCGTGCTGCCGTGCCGGACGCCGCCGACGAGCGTGACCTCGTCCTGCTCGAACTTCATCCGGGCGCCCCGGCCGTAGCCGAGCCGCCGACGGGCCAGGGAGTCCTGGATGTCGGCGGTCGTGACGTTCACGTGGGCGGGGAGCCCTTCGAGGATCGCGACCAGGGAGGGTCCGTGGGACTCGCCCGCGGTGAGCCAGCGCAGCATGCGGTCAGTGTTTCACGACCGTTCCGCTGCGGATTCGCCGTCCTCAGCCGACGAGATGCCCCCAGACGGCGGAGCCGCCGACCACCCCGACCACGGCACCGGCGAGCATCGCCGGTCCGAAGGGGAACGCCGTGCGTAGCAGGGTGCGGTCGCGGCGCGCGATCGCGATCACCAGGCCGGGCAGTCCGAAGAGGAGGAACGACGCGTAGGTGCCGACCACCAGCTCACCCCACCCGAGGTAGGCGAGCTCGAAGCCGAGCAGGGCCGAGAGCCTGACGTCCCCGAATCCCATGCCCGCCGAGCGGATCCACCACAGCACCCAGAAGACGCTCCGGGCGGCGACCATCCCGAGCAGGGCCCGGACCAGCGCGTGCCCGTCGGAGGTGGCCAGGGCGCACACCCCTGCGAGGACGATGACGACGGCGTGCGCCGGCAGCAGCACCCGGCTCGGCAGCAGCTTGGTCCGCAGGTCGACGTAGCCCAGCAGGACGCCGACCGGGACGGTCGGCAGCAGGAACAGCAGCGGCCATGCCCACCCCACGGCAGCGGCGACCACTCCCCCCGCGACCGCGGCGACGAGGGCGGTCCTCACGGCCAGGCCCGGCCGGGCGGCCAGGTCGACGTAGGGCACCTTCGGGGGCTCCGCGCCCGCGTCGATCGGCGCCGCCTCGACCGGCGACGACTCGGCCGGCTCTGTCGCGGGCTCTGTCGCGAGCTCTGCCACGGGCTCGGTCACGGGTTCCGCCACCGGCTCGGTCACGGGCTCGGGGATGCGGGCGATGCCCCGCGGCACCAGGGCGCCGGCGAGGCCGCACAGGACGGCGGCCGCGCCTGCGGCGGCGACCGCGCTCATCCGACGGCCCCCCGCTGCGCCAGGGCCTCGACGCCGGCGGTGCGCATGGCCTCCAGCGGCGCCGCGATGCCGGTGAACAGCTCGAACTGCAATGCCGCCTGGTGCACCAGCAGGTCCAGGCCCCCCACCAGCACGCCCGCCCGCTCGGCGGCCGCCAGCGGCGTGGGCCACGGGTCGTAGAGCACCTCGAAGAGCACCGGCGCCGCGGCGCAGCGGGCGACGAGCTCGGCGTCCTGGGCCGCTGCGGGATGGTGGACACCACCACCTCGCCGGACACCGGGTCGCCCGCCAGGGAGCGGACCTCGACGCTCGGGCCGGACGGGTGGCGCGCGATCGCCGCCATCGCCTCGGCCGCGCGCTCGGCCGAGCGCACCATCAGCGTGACGGTGCGGGCCCCGAGCTCGCACAGGGCCAGCCCGGTCGAGGCCGCGGTCGCGCCACCGCCGAGGACCGTGCCCGCCGTGACCGGACCGGCGTACCGCTCCCGGACTGCGGCGACCGCCCCGGGGAGGTCGGTGTTGTCGGCCAGCACCGCGACCCCGTCGTCGAGGACGAGCGTGTTCGCCGCCCCGGCCAGGCGGGCGCGCGCCGTGGTCGCGGTGGCCAGCGACATCGCCGCCCGCTTCAGCGGCATCGTCAGCGACAGTCCCCGCCAGCTCGGGTCGAGCCCCGCCACGAAGCCGGCGAGGCCGCCCTCGTCGACCCGCACCGCGTCGTACTCCCAGTCCAGGCCGACCGCCGCGTAGCCCGCCCGGTGCAGCACCGGTGAGAGCGAGTGAGCGATCGGGTCGCCGAGGACGGCGCAGTGCCTGTGGTCGGCGCCCATGGTCTCAGCAGGCGCCGGCGGACTCGGTCGCGCAGTACTGGCGCAGCTCGTCCTTGTACTTGAGGAACTCGTCGTAGGTCTCGGCGAACTTGGTCTCGCCGGTCTTGAGGTTGACGGTCACGTAGTAGTACCAGCCGCCGTCGGCCGGGTGCGTGGCCGCGTGCAGCGCGTCGTCGCCGGGGGCCTCGATCGGGGTCGGCGGCAGCCCGGCGTTCTTGTAGGTGTTGTACGGCGAGTCAATCTGCAGGTCCGACGACGTCGGCACCGCACCGAGCTGGTTGTCAGCCGCGTAGTTGACCGTGGCGTCGATCTGCAGGAGCCCGTTGGTCTCGTTGCCCTCGAGCCGGTTGTAGATCACGCGGGCGATCATCGGCATGTAGTTGCCGCGCCCCTCGGCCTGGACCAGGCTCGCGACCGTCATCAGCTTCGCGGGGCTGTAGCCGAGCTTGGCCGCTGCTCCCTCGAGGTCGGCGTCGTCGGCGGCCTGCTTCCAGCGGTCCACCATGTCCTGCAGGATCGACTTCGGGGTCGCGTCCGGGCCGATGTCGTAGGTCGCCGGGAAGAGGTAGCCCTCCGGGTTGCCGTGCGCGTACGCCGGGAGGCCGAGCGCGGCGGGGTGCTGGAGCACCTTCTCGAACTGGGCCTTGGAGAAGTCGGTCTGGTCCGCGAGCAGGTTGACGATCTCGGTGACGCGCAGGCCCTCCTGGACGGTGACCGTGTCCTTGATCAGGTTGCCCGGGTCGGACATGACCTTGACCGCGTCGGAGGCCTTCATCTCCTTCTTCAGCGGGTAGAAGCCGGGCTGGATGACCGAGGTCGCGGCTGCCGCGGTGAAGGCGTCGACGGAGGCCACGACGCCCTCGGACTTCAGGTTCTGGCCCATGGTGGAGATGCTGTCGCCCTGGTGCACCTGGAACGTGACCTTGCCGTGGCCCGGCCCGGCGAAGTCCTCGGGCGACCCGAAGTGGTCCTTGATCACGCTGAACCCCTTGAGCCCCAGGAAGGCGATGCCGCCGACCACGACCACCAGGGCCACGAGCACGGCGAGGCAGCTCTTGAGCCCGCGCCCCTTGCGCCGGCGTCGACCGCCGCGCATGGGCACGATCTCCTCGGCGTCCACGTGCTCGGCCGCTGCGTCTTTCATGGTCACTCGTCCGTCTCCTCGACGATCTCGCCCGGCGCGGTCCCCGTTGCGCGTTCGGTGTCCAGTGCGTGCTGAAGGATGAAGACGGCCGCCGCCTGGTCGACGACGGCACGTCGCTTGCCGCCCTTGCGGCCACGGTCGCGCAGCATAGCCTCCGCCGAAACCGTGGTCAGTCGCTCGCGCAGAGCCTGACCGGGACCGGGTCGAGACGACGTGCCAGACGTCCCGCGAACTCACGGGTCTTCACGGCTGCCGGACCCTCGTTCCCGGAGAGCGACCGGGGCAGCCCGACGACCACCTCCATCGCCTCCTCCTCGGCGACGATGGCGGCGATCCGGGCCAGGTCGCCCTTGCCGCGGCGCACGGTCTCGACCGGGGTCGCCAGGAAGCCGCTCGGGTCGCTCCGCGCGACTCCGATGCGGGCGTCCCCCGGATCGATCCCGAGACGGACGCCGACCCTCAACCGACAGCCTGCCCGGTCGCTCGAGCGACCTCGGTGCCGACCAGGGCCAGCGCTTCGTCGATCCGGGAGGCGTCGGTGCCGCCTCCCTGCGCGACGTCGTCCTTGCCGCCACCCCGGCCTCCGACCAGCGGGCCGATCGCGCGGACCAGGTCGTTGGCACTGACCCCGCGGCGACGCGCCTCGTCGTTGGTCGCCGCGACGACCGAGACCTTGCCGTCCGCACCGGCGCCGATGATGACCACCGCGCCGGCCTCGCCGGCGGGGAGCCGGCCACGCACGTCGAGCGCGAGGGTGCGGACGTCGCCGCCACCCGCGCCGTCGGCCCGGTGCGCGACGACCTTGACGCCGGCCACGTCGGCCGCGGACGCCGCGAGCTCGCCGCCGGCCGCCAGCAGCTGGCCGAGGCGGACCTTCTCGATCTCCTTCTCGGCCGTGCGCAGCTTCTCGACGATGTCGTGGACGCGCTCGGGCAGCTGCTCGGGACGCACCTTGAGGGCCTCGGAGAGCTGGGCGACCAGCACGTGCTCACGGGCGAGGAAGCGGTAGGCGTCGCCGCCCACCAGCGCCTCGACCCGGCGTACGCCGGAGCCGATGGAGGACTCCCCCAGCAGCTTGACGACGCCGAGCTGGCCTGAGCGGTGCGCATGCGTGCCTCCGCACAGCTCGCGCGCCCAGTCGCCGACCGAGATCACCCGGACCTCGTTGCCGTACTTCTCGCCGAACAGCGCCATGGCGCCGGACCGGACGGCCTCCTCCTGGGTCATCAGCTCGGCGTGCACGGCGAGGTCTGCGAGGACCAGGTCGTTGACCCGCGCCTCGACGTCCTCCATGACCGAGGTCGGCACCGCGCCGGTCGCGGAGAAGTCGAACCGGAACCGGCCCGGGGAGTTCTCGGAGCCCGCCTGGGTCGCCGTCTCGCCCAGCGCCTCGCGGAACGCCTTGTGCACCATGTGGGTCGCGGTGTGCGAGCGCGAGATCGAACGCCGCCGCTCGACGTCGACCTTCGCCTGCGCGCCGAGCCCTGCGGTGACCTCGCCCGAGAGGACGAGCGCCCGGTGCACGATCAGGCCGCTGACCGGGGACTGCACGTCGCGCACCTGCAGCAGAGCACCGTTTTCCAGCTCGATGACGCCCTGGTCGGCGAGCTGGCCGCCGCCCTCGGCGTAGAACGGCGTCCGGTCGAGGACGAGCTCGATCTCGTCGCCCTCGCGCGCCGACGGCACCACCCCGCCGGCGGCGACGATCCCGCGCACCGACCCCTCGCTGACGGTGTCGTTGTAGCCGGTGAACTCCACCGCGCGGCCGAGGGAGTCGGCCACCTCGCGGTAGGCGCGGGCGTCGCGGTGCTGGCCCTTCTTGGCCTTCGCGTCCGCCTTGGCGCGCTCCCGCTGCTCGGTCATCAGGCGGCGGAAGCCCTCCTCGTCGACCGACAGGCCCTGCTCCGACGCCATCTCGAGGGTGAGGTCGATGGGGAAGCCGTAGGTGTCGTGCAGCGCGAACGCCTTGTCACCCGACACCTGGCTGCCGCCAGAGCGCTTGAGCTCGGTGGTCGCGAGGTCGAAGATCGCGGTGCCGGCGCGCAGGGTCTGGCGGAACGCGTCCTCCTCGGCGAAGGCGATGCTCGAGATGCGGTCCCAGTCCCGGTGCAGCTCGGTGTAGGTCTCCCCCATCCGGTCCCGGCTGACCGGCATCAGCTCGGGCAGCGCCCGGTCCTCGAAGCCGAGGAGCCGCATGGAGCGGACCGCGCGGCGCAGCAGCCGGCGCAGCACGTAGCCCCGGCCGTCGTTGCCGGGCACGACCCCGTCGCCGATCAGCATCATCGAGGAGCGGATGTGGTCGGCCACGACCCGGAGCCGGACGTCGTCACCGTGGTCGGCGCCGTACCTGCGACCGGTGAGCTCCTCGGCCTTCTGGATCACCGGGAACATCACGTCGATCTCGTACATGTTCTGCTTGCCCTGGAGCAGGAAGGCGACCCGCTCGAGCCCCATGCCGGTGTCGATGTTCTTCTTCGGCAGCGCGCCCGCGATGTCGAAGTCCTCCTTGGACCGCACGGCGCTGAGCTCGTCCTGCATGAAGACGAGGTTCCAGATCTCGAGGTAGCGGTCCTCGAGCTCGAGCGGCATGGCGGTCCGCGAGGTGGTCGCGAACTCGCCGTCGGGGCCGTACTCGGGCCCGCGGTCGTAGAGGATCTCCGAGCACGGACCCCCGGGGCCGGGCACGCCCATCGACCAGTAGTTCTCCTTGCGCCCGAGGCGCACGATGCGCTCCTTGGGCAGGCCGGTGACCTTCATCCAGAGGTGGAGCGCCTCGTCGTCCCCGTCGAGGATCGACGGCCACAGCCTGCTCTCCTCGAGGCCCCAGCCGCCGTCGGCCTGCGACTTGGTGACCAGCTCCCAGGCGAGCTCGATCGCGCCCTCCTTGAAGTAGTCGCCGAAGGAGAAGTTGCCGCACATCTCGAAGAAGGTGCCGTGGCGGGTCGTCTTGCCGACGTCCTCGATGTCGGGCGTCCGCACGCACTTCTGCACGCTGGTCGCGCGACGGAACGGCGGCGTCTCCTGGCCCAGGAAGTACGGCTTGAACGGCACCATGCCGGCGTTGACGAACAGCAGGTTCGGGTCGTCGAGCAGCAGCGAGGCTGACGGCACCGCCTGGTGGCCGTTGCGCTCGAAGTGAGCGACGAACCTCCGGCGAATCTCCGCGGTGTCCATCAGTTGCTGCCTTCCTCTTCCAGGTGGTCCGATTCCATGTGGTCCGAGCCGAGCTCGGCGTTCGGGTGGGCGGTGGCCCGGTGCCGGCCGCCCTCCAGCTCGGGTCTCCATGAGGCCCGAGCCCGTAGCGCTGACGCAACTCGGTTTCCCGCTCGGCCTTGCCCTGGGCGACCTCGTCGCGGAACATCCTCAGGCCCACCTCGAGGCCACCGAGCCGGTCCCGCAGGCCGTCGGCGGTCAGTGCCTCGGCGGCGCGGCGCCCCCGCACCATCGCGTAGACCCCGGCCCCGGCCCCGGCGACGAACCAGATGCCCCGGCTCATGCAGCGTCCTCGGCGCGCTGGCGGGCGGCGAGGTCGCGTCGGGCGACGCGCAGGTCGGTGCGCCGCTGCTTGCGGGCCCGCTTGACCTCGCGCCTCATCTCGAAGCGGATCCGGTTGCGGACCTCGGGCGCGAGGGCGCGTCGCAGGCCGTGCCCGAGGGACGCGGCCTTGACCACCGTCTCCCGCAGCACCAGGTCCGCGAAGAGCACCCGGTCGATCTGGGGCGCACTGTCCTCGCCCTCGGCCCAGCGTCGGGGCTCGAGCTCGAGCTCGCCGAGGTGGGTGATGACGTACTCGGCGCGGTCGTCCCCGGTCTCGGCGCGGTCGTCCCCGGTCTCGGCGCGGTCGTCCCCGGTCCGCTCGGGCGGTGCCGGTGTGGAGAGCCGGCGCTCGATGTCGGCCACCTGCTCACGCAGGGAGGCCGCCTCGGCCCGGGCCGCCGCGAGGTCGCGTTCCGTCCGGGACCGCACACGCAGCAGCGTGACGGCGAGGGAGAGCACGAGGAGGGCCAGCACGGCCGCAACCACGGGCACGATCCACTGCAGCATCACAGTGGAAGACCCTATCGCGGGCGTTTGCCGCCCCGGACCAGCCGTCGGATCCGCTCCCAGCGCTCCTTGACCGCTCCCTCGGCACCGAGGGCGGTGGGGCGGTAGTACTCCGCGTCGAGCACCACGTCGGGGGCGTACTGCTGCTCGGCGACCCCGTAGGGCTCGTCGTGGCTGTACTTGTAGGTGCTCCCGTGGCCGAGCTTCTTCGCCCCCGAGTAGTGGGCGTCGCGCAGGTGGGCCGGCACCGGACCGATCTTGCCGGCCTTCACGTCCGCGATCGCCGCTCCGATCGCGGTCGTCACGGCGTTCGACTTCGGCGCCACGGCCAACGCGATGGTGGCGTGGGCGAGCGTCAGCTGCGCCTCCGGCATCCCGATCAGCTGCACGGTCTGGGCGGCGGCGACCGCGGTCGTGAGCGCCGTCGGGTCGGCCAGGCCGATGTCCTCGCTCGCCAGGATCATCAGGCGACGGGCGATGAAGCGGGGATCCTCCCCCGCCTCCATCATCCGGGCCAGGTAGTGCAGGGCCGCGTCGGCATCGGAGCCGCGCACGGACTTGATGAACGCACTGGTCACGTCGTAGTGCTGGTCGCCCTGCCGGTCGTAGCGGACGGCGGCCTGGTCCACGGCGGTCTCGGCGGTCTCGAGGTCGATCGTCTCCAGACCACGGGAGGTGGCGGCGCCCGCGGCTGCCTCGAGATAGGTCAACGAGCGCCGGGCGTCCCCGCCTGCGAGGCGCACGAGGTGGTCCAGCGCGTCGTCCGCGACCTCCAGCCGACCGGCGAGACCCCGCTCGTCGACGACGGCGCGCGCGAGCACCGCCCGGATGTCGTCATCGGTCAGTGACTGCAGCCGCAGCAGGAGGCTGCGCGACAGCAGCGGCGAGATGACGGAGAAGAAGGGGTTCTCGGTGGTCGCGGCGACCAGGGAGACCCAGCGGTTCTCGACGCCCGGCAGCAGCGCGTCCTGCTGGGCCTTGCTGAAGCGGTGCACCTCGTCGACGAAGAGCACCGTCTCCCGCCCCGTGGCGACGAGCTCGGCGCGCGCCCCGTCGATGGCGGCGCGCACTTCCTTCACCCCTGCCGAGACCGCCGAGACCTCGACGAAGCGGCGGTTGGTCTGCTGGCTGACGATCGAGGCGATCGTGGTCTTGCCGGTGCCGGGTGGCCCCCACAGCAGCAGGGACATCGACTGGTCACCCTCGATCAGGCGGCGCAGCGGCGCGCCGGCGGCGCGCAGCTGCTCCTGCCCGACGAGCTCGTCGAGGGTACGCGGACGCAGCCGCACCGCAAGCGGTGCGGCTGCGTGACCGACGTCGGCGTGCGTGCCGGCAGTCGCGGAGGCGGCGGGACCGCCGCCGACCTCGAACAGTCCGTCCACGGACCGCCGTCAGGCCTTCGCCATCGACCTGCGCTCGAGGTCGAACCAGGTGTCTGAGAACCCGGGGTCGTTGCCGACCTCCGCAGCCGGTGCGGCGCCCGGGTCGGGTGCACCCGTGTCGTCGACCCCGAGCAGGCGCGGGGTGATCGGCTTCTCGGGGTGGTGGCCCAGCTCGCCGGGGAAGTGGCAGGCGACCTTGTGGCGCTTGCCGATCTGCAGCAGCGGCGGCTCCGCGCGGGCGCAGATCTCCTGCGCCAGCGAGCAGCGGGTGCGGAACCGGCAGCCTGACGGCGGGTTGATCGGGCTGGGCACGTCGCCCTCGAGCCGGATCCGCTCGCGCCGGCCACCGATGGCGGCCTGCTTGACGTCGGGCACCGCGGACAGCAGCGCCTGGGTGTAGGGGTGGTGCGGACGCGAGTACAGCGTCTCCCGGTCGGCGATCTCCACGATCTTGCCGAGGTACATCACCGCGATCTCCGGGCAGAAGTGCCGGACGATCGCCAGGTCGTGGGCGATGAAGAGGAAGGCGATGTCGAACTCGCGCTGCAGGCTCTGCAGCAGGTTGACCACCTGGGCCTGGATGGACACGTCGAGCGCCGAGACGGGCTCGTCGGCCACCAGGACCTTGGGCTGGAGGGTCAGCGCCCGGGCGATGCCGATGCGCTGGCGCTGGCCGCCGGAGAACTCGTGGGGGTAGCGGTTGTAGTGCTCGGGGTTGAGCCCCACGATCTCCAGCAGCTCCTGCACCCGCGGCAGGATCTTGTTCTTCGGCAGGATGTTGTGGATCGCCAGGGGCGCACCGATGATCGCGCCGACGCTGTGCCTCGGGTTCAGCGAGGTGTACGGGTCCTGGAAGATCATCTGGATCTCGCGCCGCAGGGGCTTGAGGCTCCGGGCCGACACGTTGGCGATGTCACGGCCCTCGAACTCGATCTTGCCGGCGGTGGGCTCGTAGAGCCGGGTCACGAGGCGACCGGTGGTCGACTTGCCGCAGCCCGACTCGCCCACCAGGCCCAGGGAGCCGCCGGTGGGCAGCTGGAACGAGATGCCGTCGACTGCCTGGACGTGGCCGATGGTGCGGCGGATGAGGCCGGACGACTTCACGGGGAAGTACATCTTGAGGTTCTCGACCGAGAGGACGGCCTTGGTGTTCGCCGTGGTCCTGGGGGCTTCGTGGTCAGCCGCGGCCACGGTCGCGGTGCCGGGTCCCTCGCCCTGGGGCGACGGCTCGGTCGTGGGGGTCTGGTCCATCACTTCTCCTCGACCAGCTCGGGAGCGATCTCAGGGAGGATCTCCGTCGCGTAGATCTCATCGGGGTTCGCCAGGTGGCAACGCTTGAGGTGCTCTCCGGCGCTCACGCCGGGGACGAGCTCGGGCATCTCGGTGCGGCACAGGTCGCCGGGCACCTTGTCCATGTGCGTGCAGCGCGGGTGGAACGCGCACCCGGACGGCGGGTTGAGCAGGCTGGGCGGGTTGCCCGGGATCGGGATCAGCTTGGCGCTGGTGTCGCCGGTGACGTCCGGGACGCTCGAGAGCAGTCCCCACGTGTACGGCATCTCCGGGTGGGTCAGGATCTCCTTGCACTTGCCGTACTCGACCGCACGGCCGGCGTACATCACGAGCACGTCGTCGGCCATCTCCGCGACGACACCGAGGTCGTGGGTGATGATCATGACGGCGGAGTCGAACTCCTTCTGGAGATCCTGCAGCAGGTCGAGGATCTGGGCCTGGACCGTCACGTCGAGCGCGGTGGTCGGCTCGTCGGCGATCAGCAGGCTCGGGTTGTTGATCAGCCCCATGGCGATCATGGCCCGCTGCCGCATACCGCCGGAGAACTGGTGCGGGTAGTCGTCCACGCGGCGGTCGGGCTGCGGGATCCCCACCCGGTCGAGCATCTCAATGGCCCTCTTCTTGGCGGCCTTCTTGCTCACGTTGTTGTGCACGAGGTAGGCCTCGGCGATCTGGTTCCCCACGGTGTAGTAGGGGTGCATCGCCGAGAGCGGGTCCTGGAAGATCATCGCGACGTCCTTGCCACGACGGCGACGCATCTCCTCGTCGCTGATCTGCAGCAGGTCGACGCCGTCGAGCCAGATCTCGCCACTGACAATGGCGCTGGACTTGCGGTGCAGGCCCAGGATGGCCGAGCTCGACACGGACTTGCCCGAGCCGGACTCGCCCACGATGCCGAGCGTCTTGCCCCTCTGCAGCTCGAACGAGAGGCCGTCGGTGGCCATGACCACGCCGTCGACCGTCGGGAAGTGGACCTTCAGGTCGCGGACCGAAAGAAAGCTGGACACTGTTATCCCCTCAGCCGACGCGGACGCGCGGGTCGATGACGGCGTAGAGCACGTCGACGATGATGTTGGCAACGATCACGAACGTCCCGAGAAGGATCACCAGACCGATGATGGTCGGGAGGTCGTAGGTGGTGTTGGCGTCGAAGGCCAGCTTGCCCAGACCATTGTAGTTGAACACTGTCTCCGTGATGATCGCGCCACCCATGAGGGCCGCGAAGTCCAGGCCGACCAGCGTGACCAGCGGGGTCAGCGCGGCGCGCATGCTGTGCTTGACGAGCACCCGGCGCGACTTCAGGCCCTTGGCGCGCGCGGTCCGGACGTAGTCCTCGCTCATGGACTCGAGCACGAAGGCGCGCGTCATCCGGATGTAGCCGGCCATGTACAGCAGCGCCAGGGTGAGTCCCGGGAGCAGCAGTCCCTGGAGCCAGAGGCCGAAGCCGTCGGCGATGGGGACGTACTCGGGGATGGCCACCAGCTGCCACTTGATGGCGAAGAACTTGAGGAGGAAGACACCGATGAAGAAGGCCGGGAAGGCGTAGAAGACCAGCGCTCCGGCCACGATGCCGCGGTCCAGCAATGTTCCCTTCTTGACCGCGGCTATCACCCCGAAGAAGACGCCGCCGGCAAGCCACATGATCAGCGCCGCGAGCGCGATCGAGAAGGTGACCGGGAACGCCTCCTTGATCTCGGTGTTCACGGTGGTCTGGTTCACCACCGAGTAGCCGAAGCACGGGGCGGGGCAGTTGGCGATGAGCTCGGGAGCCTTCTTCTTGAGCTCGGGGTCGTTGGGGTACTCGCGCCCCTGGACGACGCCCTTGAGGAAGTCGGTCCACTGCACGACGGTCGGCTGGTCGTAGCCCAGCGCCTTCCGCGTCTGTTCGATGAGCTGGGGGGAGCAGTTTCTTGCCGCACGCGTAGCGTGCCGCGTCGACCGGCGACGCGAAGAACAGCATGAACGTCACCAGGCTCATCACGATGAGCATGATCACGCCGACGATGGAGCGCCGGACGACGTAGGCGAACATGGGTGGGACCACCTCGGGGGACGGATCTGGTCGTGTGCGGCCGGGCCCGGGGCACCGACCACATGGACGGGGTGAGGCGGGAGCCTCTTGTGGAGGCCCCCGCCCCGGTGCCGGGCGGCCGCACTGGCGGCCGCCCGGCTCTGGTGTTGCGGATGTTACTGGTGGATCAGTTCTCCACGCCGATGGGACCGAGGTCCACGTACGAGCTGGAGGACGGGGTGTTCATGTAGCCGGTCACCTTCGACCCGTGGAGCCAGTAGAAGTTGGCAACCTCGAGCGGGATGTACGCGGTGTCCTCACCGAGGACCTTGTCGGCCTCCTGGAGCGCCTTGGTCTGGTCGTCCAGGTTGGTCGCGGACTGGCCTGGTCGACGAGGCGTTGAACTTGTCGCTCTTGTAGGCACCGTAGTCCTGGCCGTCGGAGTCCGCGGTCAGGTTCGGGCGGCTGTCGAAGAGCGGCGGGGTCACGGTGATGGCGGAGGGCCAGTCGGCACCCCAGCCGCCCCAGATGACGTCGCTGTCCTTGGTGGGCTTCTGGATGACGTCGTAGTAGGTGTCACCGAGACCGTCGAGGGTCACGTCGAAGCCGGCCGAGTCCCAGGTCTCCTTCAGCGCCGCAGCCTGCTTGTCGGCGGTGTCGGAGGTCGGGTAGGTGAAGGTGATCGGGTACGGCATCTTCACGCCGGCCTCCTCGAGCAGCTTCTTGGCTGCGGCGGGGTCACCCTCCTGCGGACCCGAGAACGCCGGGTTCGGCTGGTAGCCGACGACGGCCGGGTTCACGATCGACTCGGCGGGACCGTAGGCCTTCTCGCCACCACCGGCGTTGATCCACGCGGTGGCGTTGGTCGCGACCTTGAGGGCCTCGCGGACCTTCGGGTCGGGCATGTTGCGGAAGTTCGGCACCAGGTAGTCGACGTAGGGCGACTTCACCAGGACGGAGCGGTCGGCGACCGCACCCTGGATCTGGGTGTAGTAGGCCGGGGGAACGCGGCTGCTCGTCACGGCGTACTGGTCGTCACCGTTGTCGGCGATCAGGCGGTCGTAGATCGTCTCCGGGGTCTGGCCGACGGTGAAGTTGATCTCGTCCGGCAGCGCCTTGCGGATGTCGGTCGAGTCGGTCTTCGGGTCGTAGTTGGGGTTACGAACGAAGAGAGCGCCCTTGTTCTTGTTCCACATGGCGCCCCCGCCCTTGATCATGTAGGGGCCGTTGGAGAAGATCTGGTAGTTCGACTTCGCGCCCTGGTCCTTGTCCTGGCGGTACGGGTCCATCATGTGCAGACCCGCGACAGCCAGCGGGAAGTCCGGCCACGGCTTCTTGAAGTTGTACGTAATGGTGTTGCCGTCGCAGGTGATCGCCTTGTCGAACAGCGCCTGGCCGTCACCCTTGTACGGACCGTCGTAGGCCGGCAGGCCGGTCTTCGCGTCGGTCGGGATGTCGAGGTAGCTCAGCAGGTAGTTCGGGCCACCGGTGATGACATCGGTGGCGAACACGCGCGAAGCGCCGTACTTGAAGTCCTCACAGGTGACGGGCTTGCCGTCCTCCCACTTCACGCCGTCCTTGAGCGTGAACTTCCAGACCTTGCCGCCCTCGGACGAGGTGCCGGTGTCGGTGGCCAGGTCGGGGACCGGGGTGTTGGACACCTTCGGGTCGGTCGAGATCGGGAACGCAACCAGCGAGCGGTAGACCGTCCGGCTGAAGTTCGTCATCTCGACGCCCAGGTAGCTGCGCTGCGGGTCGGTGTGCTCGAACGGGGCGTAGATGTAGTACTGCAGCGTGCCACCGGCGGTGGCGGACTGGGTGGAGGAGCCCCCCGGGTTGCTGCCCGAGCCGCCGCAGGCAGCGAGAGCGCCCGCCATCGCCACCGCAACGGTGCCAGCGAGCAACCGCTTTCGATAGTTGACCATCACTTCTCCTTGTTCATGTGCGCCACAAGCGGCGGCACCTCCGGTGACTCCGTGTCACCGAAATTCGTGGGGTAAAGGGTCTTATCGAGCCGTCTTCGGGTCGAGGGCATCGCGGATGCCGTCACCCAGCAGGTTGAAGCTGACGACGATGATCATGATCAGGAAGGCCGGGGTGAAGAAGAAGAAGAAGTCGGCCTGCGAGTAGTTGATCGAACCCTTGAGGATGTTGCCGAGCGTGGGCGTCGGCGGGTGGATCCCGACGCCGAGGTAGCTCAGGGCCGCCTCGGCAGAGATGTAGGCGGGCATGGTCAGCGTGAAGGTGACCAGCAGCGGGGCCCACAGGTTCGGGAGGATCTCCTTGAAGTAGATCCGGTACTTCGAGGCGCCGAAGAGGACCGCGGCGTCGACGAACTCCCGCTCGCGCACCGTGAGCACCTGGCCACGGATGATGCGGGCGATGCCCGGCCAGCCGAAGACCCCGAGCACGACCACGACGTAGGCGCCGTTGGGCAGCGGGTCGGAGAAGCTGCCGGGCAGGACGTCGGCGACCATCTGGATGCCGATGGCCGAGAGCGCCAGGAGCATCAGGGTCACCGGGAAGGACAGCGTGAGGTCGATGAAACGACCGATGATCGAGTCGATCCAGCCGCCGCTGAAGCCGGAGATGATTCCGAGCACCGCACCGACCACGATCGAGATCATGGTTGCGGAGAGGGCGATGGCGAGGGAGAACGTCACGCCGTACCAGAGACGGGAGAGGACGTCGCGGCCGGTGGCCGGCTCGACCCCGAGCGGGTGGTGCCAGCTGACGCCGCCGAGCTTGCCGTAGGGAATGCCACCCGTCGACGGGTCGGTGAGGTTCTGGTGGAAGGTCGTCGGGTCGAGGACCCCGAACTTCACGAGGAAGGGTGCCGCGAGCGCTGCCAGCATGTAGACGACGACGATCACGAAGGAGATCATCGACAGCTTGTCGTGGCGGAACCGGCCGATCGCGAGCTTGGTCGGGGACTGACCCGCCACCTTGGCGGCGTCTCCCCCTGACCCACCCGTCGCATCGGGCATCTGCTCACTCTGCAGGTTGGAGGCCTGGACCGTCATGGCACCTCTGTCTTGTCGGAACTGCTGCTGGTCTGATCCTGTGCCCGGATTGCGGACACCGGAGGGGTGGCAACCGGGGAGACTCTATGTGACGCGGCCCTCATCCACGATCACTGACGCGTAACGATCTGGTCTCGACCCCGGGCGAGCGATCGTGCGTCGATTCAACCGTCGGGAAGGACGTTCTTCGCCGGCTTGGCATCCACGCCGGCTTCCTTGCGCTGCTCGGGCGTGATCGGTGCGGGGGCGGCCGTGAGCGGGTCGAAACCTCCGCCGGACTTCGGGAAGGCGATGACGTCGCGGATCGACTCGCTGCCCGAGAGCAGCGCCACGATCCGGTCCCAGCCGAAGGCGATGCCGCCGTGCGGCGGGGCGCCGTACTTGAAGGCCTCGAGGAGGAAGCCGAACTTCTCCTGGGCCTCGTCCTCGTCGATCCCCATGATCGCGAAGACGCGCTTCTGGATGTCCTCGCGGTGGATACGGATCGACCCGCCGCCGATCTCGTTGCCGTTGCAGACGATGTCGTAGGCCCAGGCCAGGGCGTTGCCCGGGTCCTTGTCGAAGGTCTCGAGGTCCTGGGGCGAGGTGAAGGCGTGGTGGACGGCCGTCCAGGCGCTGTAGCCGAGGGCGACGTCACCCGACGCGGTCGCGTCGGCCGTCGGCTCGAACAGCGGCGCGTCGAGCACCCACAGGAAGCTCCAGGCGTCCTCGTCGATCAGGCCGCACCGGCGACCGATCTCGAGGCGGGCGGCCCCCAGCAGCGCGCGGCTCGACTTCGCCGGGCCGGCCGCGAAGAAGATGCAGTCCCCCGGCTGCGCGCCCACGTGGGCGGCCAGGCCGGCCTTCTCCTCGTCGGTGATGTTCTTGGCGACCGGTCCCCCGAGCTCGCCGTCGTCCTGGACGAGCACGTAGGCCAGCCCGCGCGCGCCGCGCTGCTTGGCCCACTCCTGCCAGGCGTCGAGCTGCTTGCGCGGCTGGCTCGCTCCCCCGGGCATGACGACGGCGCCGACGTACGGCGCCTGGAAGACCCGGAAGGGGGTGTCCTTGAAGTAGTCCGTGCACTCGACGAGCTCCTGGCCCATCCGCAGGTCCGGCTTGTCGGTGCCGTAGCGCGCCATCGACTCGGCGTACGTCATCCGCGGCAGCGGGGTCGAGACGTCGTGGCCGACGAGCCTCCACAGCGCGACCAGGATCTCCTCGGCGACCGCGAGCACGTCGTCCTGCTCGACGAAGCTCATCTCGATGTCGAGCTGGGTGAACTCCGGCTGGCGGTCCGCCCGGAAGTCCTCGTCGCGGTAGCAGCGGGCGATCTGGTAGTAGCGCTCCATGCCGGCGACCATGAGCAGCTGCTTGAACAGCTGGGGGCTCTGCGGCAGGGCGTACCAGCTGCCGGGCTGCAGACGGGCGGGCACCAGGAAGTCGCGCGCCCCCTCCGGCGTCGAGCGGGTCAGGGTGGGGGTCTCGATCTCGACGAAGCCGTGGCCGTCGAGGACGTCGCGGGCCGCCTTGTTGACCTTGCTGCGCAGGCGCAAGGCGTTGTTGGGGCCGGGGCGGCGCAGGTCGAGGTAGCGGTGCTTGAGCCGCGCCTCCTCCCCCACCTCGACGTGCTCGTCGATCGGGAACGGCAGCGGCGCCGCGGCGCTGAGCACCTCGACGTCCTCGGCGATGACCTCGATCTCGCCCGAGGGCAGGTTGGGGTTGGCGTTGCCCTCCGGACGCCGGCTGACGGTGCCGGTGACCTGGATGCAGTACTCGCTGCGCAGGCTGTGGGCGACGGCCTCGTCGCGGACGACGACCTGCACGACACCGCTGGCCTCGCGGAGGTCGAGGAAGGCCACACCCCCGTGATCGCGGCGCCTGGCCACCCACCCGGCCAGGGTGACGGTCTGGTCGACGTGGTCGGCGCGCAGGGCGCCGGCGTCATGGGTGCGGATCACGTGTTCTGCTCCTCGTTGCTCGTCACGACCTGCGGACGCAGGTCCTGCTCGGGGGGCGTCCAGGTCGCCGGGTCTGCGGCCACCTGCTCCCCCGTCCGGATGTCCTTGACCTCGTGGCCGCCGTCGCGGCCGGTGAACCAGACGTAGGGGATGCCGCGGCGCTCGGCGTAGCGGATCTGCTTGCCGAACTTCTGGGCGCTCGCGGCGACCTCGCAGGGGATGCCGTGGGCGCGCAGCGCCTGCGCGATGGCGTCGCCGGCGGGTCGGCTCTCCTCGTCGTTGAGCGCCACCAGCACGACGCTCGGGACCTTGCGGTCACTGCTCAGCAGGCCCTGCTCATCAGCGGCACCAGCGACCGGGAGATGCCGAACGAGATGCCGACCCCGGGGTAGGTGTTGCGGCCGTCGGAGGCGAGTGCGTCGTAGCGGCCGCCGCCTCCCACCGACTTCAGGAACTCGAAGCCCACCATGTAGATCTCGAAGACGGTGCCGGTGTAGTAGTCCAGCCCGCGGGCCAGGCTCAGGCTCGCCTCGACCTCGAACCGGTCGCTGCGCACCGCGGCGCACCCGTCGACGACGGCGGCAAGCTCCGCGAGGCCCGTCTCGAGCAGCTCGTGCTCCACCCCGAGGGCGCGCACCTGCTCGACGAAGGAGGTGTCGCTGCTGGTGATCGAGGCCAGCTGCAGGCACTGCGCAGCCTGCTTCTCGCTCAGTCCGGCGTCGCTGACCAGCAGCGCCGAGACCTGCTCGGCCGGCAGCTTGTCGAGCTTGTCGATGATCGTGATGACCGTCGCCGGGTCGCTCGCGCCGATGCCGCGGTAGAAGCCCTCGATGAGCTTGCGGTTGTTGACCCGCAGCCGCAGCGGCGGGAGCGGCACCGCCGACAGCGCCTCCGCCATCACGCGGGCCACCTCGACGTCGAAGTGGAACGGCAGGTCGTCCTTCATCACCACGTCGATGTCGGCCTGGGTGAACTCGCGGTAGCGGCCCTCCTGCGGCCGCTCGCCGCGCCACGCCTTCTGGATCTGGTAGCGGCGGAACGGGAACTCGAGCTTGCCGGCGTTCTCGAGCACGTAGCGCGCGAACGGGACGGTCAGGTCGAAGTGCAGGCCGAGGCTCGACCTGTCGGTGCCCGCCTGGTCATCGGGCCCGGCCTGGAGCCGACGCAGGACGTAGACCTCCTTGGAGGTCTCCCCCTTGCGCAGCAGCTGCTCCATCGGCTCCACCGCGCGGGTCTCGATCCCGGCGAAGCCGTGGAGCTCGAAGATGCGGCGAAGGGTGTCGATCACCTGCTGCTCGACGAAACGCTCCTCGGGCAGCAGCTCAGGGAACCCGCTCAGCGGGGTCGGCTTGTTGCTCATGCTGGCTCAAAGTCCTCGGGTGACTCGCCCTGCGGACCCGGAGTCGATCAGGTCCTGCAGGAAGGGGTTGGTCGCGCGCTCGCGACCGATGGACGTCTGCTCGCCGTGTCCGGGGAGCACCACGATGTCGTCGGCGAGCGGCAGCACCTTGTCGGTCAGGCTGCGCAGCATCGTGGCGTGGTCACCGCCCGGGAGGTCCGTGCGGCCGATCGACCCGGCGAAGAGCAGGTCCCCCGAGAACATCACCTCGGAGACGTCGGCGGCGTCGTACGGCGAACGGAAGGTGACCGACCCCTCCGTATGGCCCGGGGTGTGGTCGACCACGAATCGCAGGCCGGCGAGCTCGAGCACCTGGTGGTCCGAGAGCTCCTGGACGTCGTCCGGCTCGGCCCACTGGTAGTTGCCGCCGAGCAGCATCTGCGTCGTCTCACGGGACATCCCGGCCATCGGGTCGGTGAGCAGGTGACGGTCGCTGGGGTGGATCCACGCGGTGGCGTCGTACGAACCCGCGACGGGGGCGACGCACCACATGTGGTCGACGTGGCCGTGGGTGACGAGCACGGCCACCGGCTTGAGGCGGTGCTCCCGCACGACCTGGTCGACCCCGGCCGCAGCGTCCTTCCCGGGGTCGATGACGACGCACTCGTTGCCGGCCGCGGTGGCCGCGACGTAGCAGTTGGTGCCCAGGGACCCGCGGGGAAACCGGCGATCAGCACCCCCGCACACTACCCAGCGCCGCGCCTTCGTGCGTCACCGGTGCTGGGCCGCGACGGCGGGTGCCTCCGCATCCGTGACTAGCATGGGACCCTGAGGCCTTCCGCCGTACGCGAACAGATCGATCGGGGTAGATGCAGTGACGAGTCATCAGTGGGGTCGAGTCGACGACGACGGGACCGTCTACGTGAAGACCGCCGACGGCGAACGCTCCGTGGGGCAGTACCCCGAGGGCACGCCCGAGGAGGCGCTGCACTTCTTCACCGAGCGGTACGACGCCCTCGCCTTCGAGGTCGAGCTGCTCGAGCAGCGGATCAAGTCCGGTGTGCTCTCCGCCGAGGAGGCCGCCGAGTCGGTGCAGACCGTGCGCACGCAGGTCACCGACGCGCACGCGGTGGGTGACCTCGACGGGCTGGTGACGCGCCTCGACGCGCTCGCCCCGGTGATCGAGGGCCAGCGCGAGGCCCGCAAGGCCGAGAAGGCGCAGCGCGCCGCGGCCTCGCGAGCGGACAAGGAGAAGATCGTCGCCGAGGCCGAGAAGCTGGCCGAGGGCACGACTGGCGCAACGGCCGAACCGGCTGCGTGAGCTCCTCGAGCAGTGGAAGGCGCTCCCCCGCATCGACCGCGCCTCCGACGACGCGCTGTGGCGTCGCTTCTCCACCGCGCGCACGTCGTACACGCGCCGCCGCAAGGCGCACTTCTCCGAGCAGCACGAGAAGCGCGACGCCGCGGGCGCGTCGTCAAGGAGCGGCTGGCCACCGAGGCCGAGTCGCTCGCGGACTCGACCGACTGGGGCCCGACCGCCGGCCGCTACCGCGACCTGATGCAGCAGTGGAAGGCCGCAGGGCCGGCACCGCGTGACGTCGACGAGGCGCTCTGGCGACGGTTCCGCGGCGCCAGGACGCGTTCTTCGGGGCGCGCGACGCGGCCACCGCCGAGCAGGACAAGGAGTTCGCCGCCAACGCCGAGGTCAAGGAGAAGCTCCTGGTCGAGGCGGAGGCGCTGCTGCCGGTCACCGATGTCGAGGCCGCCAAGCGCGCCTTCCGCGACATCGCGGAGCGCTGGGACGCCGCCGGCAAGGTGCCGCGGGACCGGATGAAGGAGCTCGAGGGCCGCATCCGCAAGGTGGAGACGGCGATCCGCGGCGTCGAGGACGAGCAGTGGCGTCGCTCCGACCCCGAGAAGTCCGCTCGCGCGACGACATGGTCAGCAAGCTCGAGGCCGCCATCGCCGATGTCGAGGAAGACCTCGCGAAGGCCCGGTCTGCCGGCAACGAGAAGAAGGTCAGGGAGCTGGAGGAGAACCTCGCCTCCCGGCAGCAGTTCCTCGAGATGGCCCGCAAGGCCTCGGCCGACTTCTCTTCGTAGGTAGGCAAGGAGCGAACGGCGGGCGCACCCTGACGCCCGCCGGCTGCCTTGCGCGTCGTGGGTGGATGCGGTCCTTCGCAGCTACGGGGACGGTCCGCCGACTAAGAGGTCGGCTCCCGACTTTCCGGTTCGCGGCCTTCGCCGATTGGTCACCAACCGCATGAGTTCGGCGGAATGCATGCAGTTTCTGACCAATCGGTGGCGGCCGATGCCCGCAAGCCGGGGAGCAGCCGCTGCCACGGCGCACCTGGCCCCGTAACTGCCAATCACCGCAGCCTCGGCGGGCCCGCAAGCCGCCGGCGGCGGACGAGTGGCGCGGCCCAAGCAGAGGCCGACCACCCGAGGCGTCACTGCGTGACGCGGTAGGCGTCGAAGACGCCGGGGACGCTGCGCACGGCCTTGAGGACGTTGTCGAGGTGCTTGGCCTCGGCCATCTCGAAGGTGAAGCGGCTCTTGGCGACCCGGTCGCGGGTGGTGGAGAGCTGGGCGCTGAGGATGTTCACGTGCGCGTCGGACAGCACCATGGTGATGTCGGAGAGCAGGCGCGCCCGGTCGAGGGCCTCGACCTGGATGTTGACCAGGACGTCGACTGGCCGGTCGGGGCCCACTCGACGTCCAGCAGGCGCTCGGGCTGTGACTGGAGGCTGGCGGCGTTGGTGCAGTCCTGACGGTGCACCGACACACCACCGCCCTTGGTGACGAACCCGAGGATGGCGTCCGGCGGCACCGGGGTGCAGCACTTCGCGAGCTTGACCCACACGTCGGGGGCACCCTTGACGATGACGCCGGCGTCGCCGCCGGCCTGCACCTTCGAGCGTCCGCGGCGGCCGGTGATGGTGACGCCCTCGGCGAGGTCCTCCTGGGCGCCCTCGTCGCCGCCGTGCAGGTCGATGACGCGGCGTACGACGGCCTGCGCGCTCAGGTTGCCCTCGCCGACCGCGGCGTACAGCCCCGTGACGTCGGCCAGCTTGAAGTGGACGGCCGCCAGCATCAGCGACTCGTGGGAGAGGAGCCGCTTGAGGGGCAGCCCCTCCTTGCGCATCAGGCGGGCGATCTGGTCCTTGCCCCGCTCGATGGCCTCCTCGCGCCGCTCCTTGGTGAACCACTGCCGGATCTTCGAGCGCGCCCGGGGCGACTTGACGAAGGTGAGCCAGTCGCGGGACGGTCCGGCCGTGGGCGACTTGGAGGTGAACACCTCGACCACGTCGCCGTTCTCGAGGGTGGACTCCAGCGGCACCAGCCGGCCGTTCACGCGGGCGCCGATCGTGTGGTGACCGACCTCGGTGTGCACGGCGTAGGCGAAGTCGACCGGCGTCGCGCCGGTGGGCAGCGCGATCACGTCGCCGCGCGGGGTGAAGACGTAGACCTCGGCCCGGTTGATCTCGAAGCGCAGCGACTCCAGGAACTCGCCCGGGTCCTCGACCTCGCTCTGCCAGTCCAGCAGCTGCCGGACCCACGTCATGTCGTCGAGGTCGGCGCGGCGCTCGGTGTCGACGCCGTTGCGGCCGTCCTCCTTGTACTTCCAGTGCGCCGCGACGCCGTACTCGGCGCGACGGTGCATGGCGAAGGTCCGGATCTGCAGCTCGACCGGCTTGCCCTGCGGGCCGATCACGGTCGTATGCAGCGACTGGTACATGTTGAACTTCGGCATCGCGACGTAGTCCTTGAACCGCCCGAGCACGGGGTTCCAGCGCGAGTGCAGCACGCCGAGGACGGAGTAGCAGTCCCGGTCCTCCTCGACGAGGATCCGGATGCCGACCAGGTCGTAGATGTCGGAGAACTCGCGCCCCCCGACGATCATCTTCTGGTAGATCGAGTAGTAGTGCTTCGGGCGGCCGGTCACGGTCGCCTTCACCTTCGCCTCGCGCAGGTCGGCCTCGACCTGGTCGATCACCTCGGCGAGGAACTGGTCCCGCGAGGGTGCCCGCTCGGCGACCATCCGCACGATCTCGTCGTAGATCTTGGGGTGCAGCGTGGCGAAGGCGAGGTCCTCGAGCTCCCACTTGAGGGTGTTCATGCCCAGGCGGTGGGCCAGCGGGGCGTAGATGTCAAGGGTCTCGCGGGCGGTGCGCTCCTGGCTGGCCTGGGGCACGTAGCGCAGGGTCCGCATGTTGTGCAGCCGGTCGGCCAGCTTGATGACCAGGACCCGGATGTCGCGCGACATCGCGACGATCATCTTGCGGATCGTCTCGGCCTGCGCCGAGTCGCCGTACTTGACCTTGTCGAGCTTGGTCACGCCGTCGACCAGCCGGGCGACCTCGTCACCGAACTCGCTGCGCAGCTGGTCGAGCGTGTACGGCGTGTCCTCGACCGTGTCGTGCAGGAGCGAGGCCACCAACGTCGGCTCGGTCATCCCGATGCCGGCCAGGATGGTGGTGACCGCGAGCGGGTGGGTGATGTAGGGGTCGCCGCTCTTGCGCATCTGCGACCCGTGCAGCTTCTCGGCGGTCACGTAGGCCCGCTCGAGCAGCGCCAGGTCGGCCTTGGGGTGGTTGGCGCGGACCGCCCGGAACAAGGGCTCGAGGACGGGGTTGCCGGGCTGGTTGCTGCGGCCCATGCGCGCCAGGCGCGCCCGCATGCTGCGGGTCGAGCCCGGGCTGTCCGGGACCCGTTCCCGCGTCGGCTGGGCGGCGCGGTCCTCGGTCACTCGCCCAGTCTAGAAGGCAGCCGGGGTCAGACCGTCATCAGCGTGGAAACCGGGAGGTCCCCGATGGCGCCACGTCCGGACAGGAAGCCGAGCTCCATGAGGACGGCGAGGCCGTGGGCGGTTCCGCCACAGCTCTCGATCAGCTCGCGGGTAGCCCGGGCGGTGCCGCCGGTCGCGAGCACGTCGTCGACCAGGAGGACCCGGTCGCCGGGCGAGATCGCGTCGCGGTGCAGCTCGAGCGTGGCCTCGCCGTACTCCAGCGCGTAGGACACCGCGTGGGTGCCGCGCGGGAGCTTCCCGGCCTTGCGGACGGGCACGAAGCCGGTTCCGAGCGCCAGCGCCACGGGGGCGGCGAGGATGAAGCCCCGTGCCTCCATGCCGACGACCTTGTCCACGACCGGGGTGCCGTCCTGGTCGCGTCCGGCCAGCGCGAGGGCGGTGATCACCGACGCGAAGCCGGTGTGGTCGGCCAGCAGCGGGGTGATGTCCTTGAAGACGACGCCCGGCTCCGGGAAGTCCGGGACGTCGACGACCAGGCGCTCCAGCGCGGCTCGCGCCGCGGCCACGCCATCGGTCACTTCTTGCCCCGCTTGGACCTGGTCTGCCGTGAGGGCTGCTGGCGGCCGGAGGCGCCACTCGGGCGCACCGGGCCCCGGGCGGGGGGCGCGACCCGGCCGCGACCGGCGGCCTCGGGAGGTCGGCGCGCTGCGGGCGCACCGGCGGCCGGAGACTCCGGCTCGTCCGGGTGCTCCTCACGGGCGGCGCCGGGCTCGCCCTGGATCGGCATGTCCTCGGTGAACGCGGGCACCGCGGCGTAGCGGTCGGCCTGGTGACGCTCTCGCGCCTTGGCCCGCTTCTCGGCGAGCTGCACCTCGGACTCGCTGGACTTCAGCTGAGCCAGCAGCGGCGTCGCGATGAAGATCGAGGAGTAGGCGCCCGCGGCCATGCCGACGAACAGGGCCAGCGCGAGGTCCTTCAGCGAGCCGCTGCCGAGCTGGACCGCACCGACGTAGAGGATCGCGCCCACCGGGATCAGCGCCACGATGGAGGTGTTGATCGAGCGCACCAGGGTCTGGTTGACGGCCAGGTTGGCCTGGGCGGCGTACGTCGTACGGCGCTCGCTGAGGCGCTTGGTGTTCTCTCGCACCTTGTCGAACACCACGACGGTGTCGTACAGCGAGAAGCCGAGGATGGTCAGGATGCCCGTCACCGTTGCCGGTGTGACCTCGAACCCGGAGAGGGCGTAGACACCGACCGTGATCACGACGTCGTGGGCGAGGGCCACGATCGCGGCCACCGACATCTTCCACTGGCGGAAGTAGGCCCAGATGAAGAGGACCACGAGCACCAGGAACACCACGAGGCCGGTCGCCGAGCGCTTGGCGACCTCCTGGCCCCAGCTGGCGCCGATCGTGTCCTGGGAGATCGCCTTGTTCGGGTCGACGCCCGTCTCCTGGACGATCGTGTCGACGACCTTGTTGCTCTCCGCACTGGAGAGGGGCTCGGTCTGGACGAGGATGGCGTTCGAGCCGGACGTGGTGACCACCGGCGCGGCGGCACCGCTGATGCCGGTGCCGGCGACGGCGTTGCGCAGGTTGTCGGCCTCGGTCTGCGTGACCTGGCTCGAGGGCAGGGAGACGGTGTACTGCGCACCGCCCGTGAACTCGATGCCCATGTTGAGGCCCTTGAAGTACAGGCCTCCGACTGCGAGCACGACGATGACTCCGGACATGGCGTACCAGAGCCACTTGCGGCCGACGAAGTCGATCGACTTCCGGCCCGAGTAGAGGTCGTTGCCGAGACGCGAGAACTTGCCCATCAGGCCCTCCCTCCCACGGTGATGCGATCGATGCCGAGATTCTCCGCGTCCAGGCCCGAGAGCTTGTGTCCACGGTTGAAGAACTTGAAGCGGGCCAGCCACGAGACCATCGGGTGGGTGAACCAGAAGAAGATCGCGATGTCGATGATGGTGGAGAGCCCCAGCGCGAACGCGAAGCCCTTCACCACGCCGGCGGCGAAGATGTAGAGCACCACGGCCGCGAGCAGCGAGACGGTGTCGGCGGCCAGACAGGTGTTCCGGGCGCGCTTCCAGCCGGCCTCGACCGCGACCCGCATCGACTTGCCGTCGCGCATCTCGTCACGGATGCGCTCGAAGTAGACGATGAACGAGTCTGCGGTGATGCCGACCGCGACGATCAGGCCGGCGATGCCGGGCAGCGAGAGCGTGAAGCCCGCGCCCTTGCTCAGCAGCAGGACCATCGCGTAGGTCACCGCACCCGCCACGAGGAGGGAGGCGATCACGACGAGGCCGAGGCCGCGGTAGTAGATGAGGCAGTAGATCATCACCAGCAGCAGACCGATGATGCCGGCGGTGATGCCGGCGGAGAGCTGGTCACCCGCGAGCGAGGGGCCGATCGTCTGGACCTGGGTCCCGCCCTTCTCGAAGGCGATCGGCAGGGCGCCGTACTTGAGGCTGGTGGCCAGGCTCTGGGCGGTCGACTGGTTGAAGTTGCCCTCGATCTGCGCCTGGCCGTTGGTGATCAGGCCGTTCATCGTCGGCGCCGAGAGGACCTGGCCGTCGAGCACCACGGCGAACTGCTTGTTGGTGCCGTAGAGCGCCCGCGAGATCTGCGTGAACTGGTCGGTGCCGGTGCCGTTGAAGGCCAGGGAGACCACCCAGTTGATCTGCTGGGACGGCACGACCGCGTCAGCGCTCTTGAGATCGGTGCCCTCGATCATCGCGGCGGAGAGGAGGTACTTGACGCCGTCGGAGTCACAGGTGACCAGCGGCTGGTCGGGGACGTCGTTGACCTGGGGGACGCCCTTGGTCGGGCACTGGAACTTGTTGTACGCCGCGACCGAGGCGGGGTCGGGGTTGTCCATCCACTGCAGCGGCTGGTCCACGAGCGAGCCACCGCTCGGCGAGGTCGTCGGGGACGACGACGGCGACGGGGACGACGACGAGGACGACGACGGCGAGGAGCTGGGAGACGGCGAGGCGCTCTTGGTGCTCTTCGCGGTGCTGTTCTTCTTGCTCTGGTCCTTCATCAGGAACGGAGCGCGGTTCTTGGAGCTCGACTTGCTCGAGCTCGACTTGCTGGAGCCGGACTTGCTCGAGCTGCCGGAGGACGCCGAGGGCGACGCGCTGGGCACCGACGGGGTGACGCCGGAGCCGGTGGTCGGCGTGGACGTCGAGCCGCAGGTGGGCGACTGGGAGGAGCAGGCCACCAGGCGGAAGCGCAGCTGTGCCTGGCGCTTGACGGTGTCGACCAGGTCGCTGCGGGTCTTGCCGGGGATCTCGACGACGATCAGGTTGCCGCCCTGCGTCGTCACCTCCGCCTCGGTGACTCCGGAGCCGTTGACTCGCTGGTCGATGATCCCCCGTGCCTCGCTGAGCTGGTCGGCGGCCGGGCTGCCCTTGGCGGTCAGCGTGATCCGCGTGCCGCCCTGCAGGTCCAGGCCCAGGGCCGGCTTCCAGGTGCCGCCGAGCGCCACCAGGCCGTAGGCGATCGCCAGACCCAGGAAGAACACCGCGACGGTGCGCCCTGGGCGAGCGGTCTTGCGTGCCATGTCAGTTCTCCTCCGGCCCGCGCTCGGCAGGCCCTGGCTGTGCGACCGTTCCCACGGCACCGCGGGCGACCTTGAGGGTCACTCCCTCGGCAACCTCGACGCGGACGTGGTCGTCGTCCGCCTCCCGCAGGGTCCCGAAAATTCCCGAGGTCAGCATGACCTCGTCACCCACCTTCAACGAGGCCTGCATGCGTGCGAGTTCCTTGTTCCGCCTCGACGCCGGTCGCACGAGCAGCAACCAGAAGAGCAGAGCGATGGCCACCAGGGGCAGCACAGAGACGAGCTCCGGCACGAAACAACCTCTCGAGCGTGCAGAAATAGGGGTGTGGTCGGTCGGAACGAGCCGACCGACGGGCAAGTGTAGCCGCGACTGTGATCCAGACCGCTATTGACCACGCACCTGCGAGTCAGTCGTCGAAGAGCGGGGCATCGCCGCCGCCGAGCACCGCTGAGGGGGGTACGGCGAGCCCGAGGTGCTGCCACGCGGCCGGCGTCGCGATCCGGCCCCTGGGCGTGCGCGCGAGGAAGCCGTTGCGCACCAGGAACGGCTCCGCGACCTCCTCGACGGTCTCCCGCTCCTCCCCCACGGCGACCGCCAGGGTGGAGAGCCCGACCGGGCCACCACCGAAGCGGCGGCACAGCACGTCGATGACCGACCGGTCGAGTCGGTCCAGGCCCAGCTCGTCGACCTCGTAGAGGTCGAGGGCGGCCTGGGAGACCGGCAGGGTGACGACGCCGTCGGCGCGGACCTGGGCGTAGTCGCGCACACGACGCAGCAACCGGTTGGCGATGCGCGGGGTCCCGCGGGAGCGCGACGCGATCTCGGCCGCTCCCTCCCCCGTGAGCTCGACCCCGAGGAGCCCGGCCGAGCGGTGCACGATCCGGTCCAGCTCGTGGGGCTCGTAGAACTCCAGGTGGCCGGTGAACCCGAAGCGGTCGCGCAGCGGCCCTGGGAGCAGCCCGGCCCGCGTGGTCGCCCCGACCAGCGTGAACGGCGGGATCTCGAGCGGGATCGCGGTCGCGCCGGGTCCCTTGCCGATGACCACGTCGACCCGGAAGTCCTCCATGGCCATGTAGAGCATCTCCTCGGCCGGCCGCGACATCCGGTGGATCTCGTCGACGAAGAGGACGTCGCCCTCGTTCATCCCCGAGAGGATGGCGGCCAGGTCACCGGCGTGCGTGATGGCGGGGCCGCTGGTCAGCCGCAGAGGCGCGGTCATCTCGCTCGCGATGATCATGGCCAGCGTGGTCTTGCCGAGGCCGGGCGGCCCGGAGAGCAGCACGTGGTCGGGAGCCCGGCCGCGGCGGCGGGCCGCCTCGAGCACCAGCCCGAGCTGGGCCCGGACCCGCGACTGGCCGACGACCTCGTCGAGGGTCCGCGGCCGCAGGGCCGCCTCGACCGCGCGCTCGTCGCCCTCGGCCTCGGCCGCGGTCAGCGAGCGGAGGTGCTGCTCCTCGGCGGCGCCGAGATGGTCGTCGTACACCGGATCAGGCCTTGCTCAGGGCGCGGAGGGCCGCGCGCAGCAGGGCCGCCACGTCGGGGACGTCACCGGCCTCGGGCGCGACCGCGTCGACCGCCTTCTCGGCGTCGCGCGCCGGCCAGCCCAGCCCCACCAGCCCCTGGTGCACCTGGTCGCGCCACGGTGCCGCGGCGGCGGCCGCGAGGCTCGCGCTCCGGCCACCGACCGGGGCGCCGAGCCGGTCCTTGAGCTCGAGGATGATCCGCTGGGCGCCCTTCTGCCCGATGCCGGGCACGCGGGTCAGGGTCTTCACGTCGTCGCCGGCGACGGCGCGGCGCAGGTCGTCGGGGCTGAGCACCGCGATCATCGCCTGCGCCAGCTTGGGCCCGACACCGGAGGCAGTCTGCACGAGCTCGAAGCAGGACTTCTCGTCCTCGTCGAGGAAGCCGAAGAGGGTCAGGGAGTCCTCCCGGACCACCATGCTGGTGGGCAGCGTGGCCTGCTGGCCGGTGCGCAGCGTGGAGAGCGTGCCGGGGGTGCACATGAGCTCGAGGCCCACTCCCCCGACCTCCAGCACGGCGCTGGACAGGGTCACGGCGGCGACCTCACCGCGGACGAAGGCGATCATCTCCGGATGCTCCTCTGCTGCTGCTGGGCGGTCGCGGCGGCCAGTGCCGCGTCGATGCGCGCCTGCGCGCCACCGCGCCAGATGTGGGTGATGGCCAGCGCGAGCGCGTCAGCAGCGTCGGCCGGCTTCGGCGGCGCGTCCAGCCGCAGGATCCGAGTCACCATCGCGCCCACCTGGGCCTTGGCCGCGCGGCCGCTGCCGGAGACGGCCGCCTTGACCTCGCTGGGCGTGTGCAGGGCGACCGGGATCCCCCGACGGGCCGCGCAGACCAGGGCAATGCCGCTGGCCTGGGCCGTGCCCATGACCGTGGACACGTCCGAGCGGGCGAAGACCCGCTCGACGGCCACCGCGTCCGGGGAGTACTCGTCGAGCCAGGCGTCGATGCCCTTCTCGATCGTGACCAGCCGTTGGGCGACCGGCAGGTCCGAGGAGGTGCGCAGGACGTTGACGTCGACCAGCGAGAGCGGGCGGCCCACCTGGCCCTCGACCACGCCCATGCCGCAGCGGGTCAGGCCGGGGTCGATCCCGAGCACGCGCATGATCCAGCCTTCCGTCCGAACACCTGTTCGGAGCAACGCTAACCGGACGCCCCGACGTACGCCGGGGCGACACGCGGTCAGGCGTCGATGGCCTCGAGCGCCTCGTCGGAGATGTCGGCGTTGCTGAACACGTTCTGCACGTCGTCGAGGTCGTCGACCACGTCGACCAGGCGGAACACCTTCTCGGCCACGTCGGCCTCGCCGACCGGGATGTCCATGGTCGCCACGAACTGCACCTCGGCGGACTCGTAGTCGATGCCGGCGGCCTGCAGCGCCGTACGCACCGCGACGACGTCGGAGGCGTCGGACTGGATCTCGAAGGTGTCCCCGAGGTCGATGACGTCCTCGGCACCGGCGTCAAGGGTCGCCTCGAGGATGTCGTCCTCGGTGAGGTCCCACGGCTTGCCGGCGCGCTCCTGGCTCTTGCTGGCCACGACGACGCCCTTGCGGGTGAACAGGCGCGAGACCGAGCCCGGGTCGGCCATGGTGCCGCCGTTGCGGGTGACCGCGGTGCGGACCTCCATCGCAGCGCGGTTGCGGTTGTCGGTGAGGCACTCGACCAGCAGCGCCACGCCCTGCGGGCCGTAGACCTCGTACATGATCGTCTCGTAGTCGACGCCACCGCCGTCGAGGCCACCCCCGCGCTTGACCGCGGAGTCGATGTTCTTGTTGGGGACCGACTGCTTCTTCGCCTTCTGGATGGCGTCCGTAGAGCGTCGGGTTGCCGGCCGGGTCCGGGCCGCCCATCTTCGCCGCGATCTCGATGTTCTTGATCAGCTTGGCGAACAGCTTGCCGCGCTTGGCGTCGATGACGGCCTTCTTGTGCTTCGTGGTCGCCCATTTGGAGTGGCCAGACATGCGTCCCTCTTCTACGTCCTCGTCGGTCGGGCCCCCGCGGACCCGATCGGTTGCAGCCGTTCGGCTAGCGCCGGTCAGTCGCCCCGGTGTCCCGCACCAGGTCGACGAACATCTTGTGGATCCGGCTGTCCCCGCCCACTTCAGGGTGGAACGAGGTCGCCATCAGCGGCCCCTGCCGGACGGCGACGATCCTACCCGCGGCCGGGCCGTGGTCCACGCGTGCGAGCGCCTCGACGTCCTCACCGACCGACTCGACCCACGGCGCGCGGATGAAGATCGCGTGCACCGGTCCGTCGAGCCCGGCGAAGTCGAGGTCTCCCTCGAAGGAGTCGACCTGGCGCCCGAACGCGTTGCGGCGCACCGTGATGTCCAGCCCGCCGAGCGTCTCCTGGCCCTTCGCCCCGTCCTCGATCCGGTCGGCCAGCATGATCATTCCGGCGCAGGTGCCGAAGGCAGGCATTCCCTGCTTGATCCGGTCGCGCAGCGGCTCGAAGAGCTCGAAGGTGCGGGCCAGCTTCGCCATGGTGGTGGACTCGCCGCCGGGGATCACCAGCCCGTCACAGGCCTCGAGCTCGCTCGGGCGGCGTACGGCGAGGGGCTGGACGCCGAGGTCGGCGAGCACCCGCAGGTGCTCGCGGACGTCACCTTGCAGGGCGAAGACTCCGATGGTGGGGCTGGTCACGCTGAAATCCTAGTGATCGCGATCTGAGCACCGTACGGCGCGCTCCCCCGGTCTCCTACGGCAGACAGGTCGGGTCGGAGCTCGGCTGCTGCGGAGTGGAGAAGGACTTGAGGGTCGTCGTGGTCGAGTTCCACGATGAGCCCGCCGGAGCAGCCGTGGCCGTGACGGTGACCGTCGGGACGCTCCGGTTGGCCGTGACGGTCGCGTCGTACGTGACGGTCAGCGTGGCCTTGCCGTTGACGACGGCGTAGCTGGACGTGGCACCGGTGAGTCCCGTCACCGTGGCGGTGTACGTCACGGATGCTGGAGCAGTCGGCCAGGTGTAGACGACGCCCCGCGCCTGGTTGCTCGCGTTGGCCAGCGGCGCGCACGTGGACCCGGAGGCACCGCTCGGCGGCGGCGCCGGCACCGTGCCTGCGGTGAGCGTCGTCCCCGTGATCGACGCGGGGTCGGTCCACGCGGCCAGGGTCGGGGTCACGCTGCTCTGCGCGCCCGCGCCGGACAGGAATCCCGCCGCGACCAGGATCGAGAGCCCGCCGGTCGCCATCAGGCGGGCCTTGTCGTTGGCGTTGCGGGCCGAGGTCCTGCGCGCCGGGATCGACGGCGGGACCACCCGCTCCTCGGCCGACAGCGGCTCCCCCGGCCCGCCCTCCCCGGGGCCCGACTCGGGGGTCCGCTTGACGAGGACCGAGACCAGGAACGCGGCGTACAGGCCGAGCAGGAACAGGCCCATCGGACCCGAGAGCCAGCCCACGACGTAGCCGATCCGCGGGACGTGGAAGAGCACGACATCGGCGTGGCTCACCCGGTACGGCGTCGCATCCGTGGCGGTGTTGGCGTCGCCGCGCAGGGCCAGGATCGCGTCCGAACCCTCATGGGTCATCGAGACGATCCGGTGGGTGACCCGGGTGCCGGTCCCGGTGGGCACCGACACGATGTCGCCCTTGTGCAGCGACGAGGCGTCGACCCGGTGGGAGATCGCGAGGTCACCCGTCTTGATGGTCGGCGACATGGAGCCGGACTCGAAGACCAGGGGGCGCAGCCCGAAGAGGGCCGCGCCCAGGGTCAGCAGGATGCAGGCGACGCCGAGCACGGCACCGACGGTGAGCAGGCCCTGTCGGGCCCACCCCACCGCCTGTCCGAGCCTGCCGGTCATGAGAGGTCCGAGGTGCCCGTGAAGGTGAAGGTGACGGCGCTGCTGGCGCCCTGCAGGGAGCTGGGGGCGCCGGCAGGCATGCCGACCTGGATGCAGACCGTCTCGCTGGCCCCCGGGTTGAGCTGCCGACCCGTCGAGATGAGCGAGGCGGCCGTCGCTCCACCGAGCGTGCTCCCGGCGCCCGGGAGCGCGGTGCCGCCGCAGGTGGCCGAGGGCGAGGTCCCGGTGACGGTCGAGGCGCCGGTGACGGTCACCGTCAGCGCGCCGCTCAGCACGGCCGGCGCGGAGGTCGAGGTGGCCGTGTACTTCATCGGGGCGGTGCCGTTGTTCTTGATGGTCAGCGTCCCCGCCACCGTGTTGCCGGGCACCATGTTGCTGATGTTGAGCGAGGTGTAGCCGCTCACCGAGTCGGCGCCGTTGACCTGGAGGTCGATGGTGCCCGCGGTGAAGGTCGTGCCGGTGACCGGCACGGAGTCCGTCCAGTAGGCGAACGTGCCGGTGGCACCGACGGCCATCACGACCCCGAGGCTGAGGGCGGCGCGGGTGCGGGCGTTGGCCAGCACGCGTCCCACCGACGCGAGGTTGGAAGTCATGACGTCACCTGATCCTCTTGGAGAGACGGACCTTGACCTGCAGGCGCAGGCCACGGTCCATGGATGTGTTGTCGGCGCGGGGGCGGATCCGGACCCGGAGGGTCACCGGGATGACGGCGCCCCTGGCCATCGTCCGCCAGAGCACCGCGTGGCTGCCGGTGTGGCGCACGTGCTGCCACCAGCCGGCACGGGTCCGCGCGGCCACCCGGAAGGCGTCGCGCTGCAGGCTGCCGTGCGCGTTGGTGATGTTGACGCTCACCCGCAGCCGTGCCTGCTCGCCGCTCTGGTTGCGGACGTAGAACGTGCGCTTCTCGGTCTGGCCGGGCACCAGGTCGAGGTGGCGGCCGAAGAGCGGCTTGTTCAGGTTGGGCGACCAGTGGTGGCCCATCCGGCTCAGGCCGAGGCGCGACCACTGGCGGGCGCTGATCGCCGCCTGCGAGGGTCCGGCGACCGAGAGCACCATCAGGGTGACCAGGAGGAACGCCCCCAGGCGACGGCTGTTCACGCCGTCACCTCGACCGGCTGCTCCGGCTGCCCGGACTGCTCCGGCTCCGCCTCGGCAGCTGCCGCCGCCTCCCGCTCGCGCCGGCGGTCCCGGATCGACTCGCGGAACATGTTCGCGGCGTAGAGGAGGAGGCCGATGACGACGATCCCCATCAGGACGCTGCGCTGCTGCTGCGTGACGAACGTCGTGGCGTAGCCCAGGTAGGGCACGTAGTACCAGCGCTTGCCCTTGATCTGGACCGGGAGCACCCAGTTCTGGTCGGGCGCGTTGTTGGCGTCGCCCTGGGTGCGCCAGCGCGGCTCCCCGGTCATGTCGACGCCCTGCTGGATGACCCGGTGGGTCACCACGGTCGGGTCGCCCGACTTGATCTGGTAGGTGACGACGTCTCCGGTGGAGATGTCGTCGGGCGAGACCGGCTTGACGACCACGAGGGTGCCCGGAGGCATCTTCGGGGTCATCGAGCCCGTCTCGATGACGTACGGGGTGGCACCCGCCAGACGCGGGATGACGAGCGCGACCAGCAGGGCCGCGCCCACCGACAACATCACCAGCCAGGACAGGACGAGTCCTGCCCAGCGCAGCGGCGCCGGCATCCAAGAGTTGTGCGTCACAGCGGGTGCCCCCCTTCAGACCCGAGTGTTGAGCTGAGGTCAGGCGTGCGACTGGGTCGCGGTGACGGTGATGTCGTTGAGCACGGCGCTCAGGTTCTTGGTGGTGTTGCCACTCGTGCCGGCGTAGGTGACGCCGACCGTAACGCTGAGAGACTTACCGTCATCGGCCGAGGTGATGTGCGTGGTGTTCACGCCGTCCACCTTGATGTTGGTCACGCTCGCCGAGAGGCTACCGGCCAGGGCGCCGGTCAGGCTCGGCGTCGACGCGGTGACGTCAGCCTTCAGGTGGTCGCCCTTGGCGGTGATGACGTACGTGCAGGTCTTGGTGAGCACGTCACCGGGAACCAGCTTGCTGGTGCCCGTGAGGACACCGGTCCCCTCGACGTCGTCGAACGACCAACCGGTGCCGCAGTCGGCGCTGCCCAAGGACAGGTCACCGGAGCTGATGCTGCTCTGGCTGATCGTGCCGGTCGAGGTCCAGTAGGCCAGCGAGCCCGCGCCACCCAGCAGGAGGCTGGCAGCCGCGCCGGCGGCGAGTGCGCCCTTGGTGCTCTTCTTCATGTCAATCCCCTTGGTTACCGGGGACTCGACGGTCGGTCCCCCCACAGGAGAGGACCTTGCCCTACCGAATCAGGGACTTACGCCGTTGTTACCCAGACGTGGAGGGACTGTGGGGGGACCTTTACTTTTGTGGAGCGGGCGTTACCAGCCACGCTCGGAGAGGCGGTGGGGCTGGGGGAGCTCCTCGACGTTGATGCCGACCATGGCCTCGCCCAGGCCGCGGGAGACCTTGGCGACCACGTCGGGGTCGTCGAAGAAGGTCGTGGCCTTCACGATCGCCTCGGCCCGCTGGGCGGGGTTGCCGGCCTTGAAGATGCCCGAGCCCACGAAGACGCCCTCGGCGCCCAGCTGCATCATCATCGCCGCGTCCGCCGGGGTCGCGATGCCGCCGGCGGTGAACAGCACCACCGGGAGCTTGCCCTTCTCCGCGACCTCCCTGACCAGCTCGTAGGGCGCCTGCAGCTCCTTGGCCGCGACGTACAGCTCGTCGGCCTCGAGCCCGCCCAGGCGGCGGATCTCGGCGCGGATGGTGCGCATGTGGGTCACCGCGTTCGACACGTCCCCGGTCCCGGCCTCGCCCTTGGAGCGGATCATCGCCGCACCCTCGGTGATCCGGCGCAGCGCCTCACCCAGGTTGGTCGCCCCACACACGAACGGCACCGTGAAGGCCCACTTGTCGATGTGGTTGGCGTAGTCGGCCGGGGTCAGCACCTCGGACTCGTCGATGTAGTCCACACCCAGGGACTGCAGCACCTGCGCCTCGGCGAAGTGGCCGATCCGGGCCTTGGCCATCACCGGGATCGAGACCGCCTCGATGATCCCGTCGATCATGTCCGGGTCGCTCATCCGCGACACCCCGCCCTGGGCACGGATGTCGGCCGGGACCCGCTCCAGCGCCATCACGGCCACCGCGCCGGCGTCCTCGGCGATCTTCGCCTGCTCGGCGGTGACCACGTCCATGATCACGCCGCCCTTGAGCATCTCGGCCATGCCGCGCTTCACGCGCGTGGTGCCGGTGCTGTCGCCGTGGATCGTGCCTTCGGGGGTGTTCTCGACCATGCCGCAATCGTACGGCGCGGCGCCGGCCCGACTGGAATCGGGAGGCCCCTGCCAAGCCCGGTCAGGGCCCCGCCCGGACCGCTCAGAGACCGGGCTCGACCGGCGGCAGCGCGCGGGCCTGCTCGCGGACCACCCACACCCGCTGGACCACGGTGACCGTGCTGGCCACCGCCAGGGCCCAGAGCGCGACGTACAGCAGCACCGGCAGGTCGAAGATGCCGCTCAGCCCGGTCATCGCCAGGATCGCGACGAGGCGGTCGGCGCGCTCGGCGATCCCGACCTTGGCCTGGAAGCCGAGACCCTCGGCGCGGGCCCGCGCGTACGACGTGACCGCGCCCATCACCAGACACACGAGGCACAGGGCGAGGTAGAGGCGGCTGTCGCCGTCACCGGCGAAGTACAGCGCCAGGCCGGCGAAGATGGCTCCGTCACCGATCCGGTCGAGCGTGGAGTCGAGGAACGCACCGAAGGGGCTGCTCTTGCCGGTGAGGCGGGCCATGTAGCCGTCGATCAGGTCGCTGAAGACGAAGGCGCTGATGACCAGGACGCCGGTGAGCAGCTTCCCCTGGGGGAAGAACACCAGCGCTCCGGCGCACACGCCGAGCGTGCCCACGAGCGTGACGGCGTCGGCGCTGACCCCGAGCCGGATGAGCAGGTGGGCGACCGGTGAGATGACCTTCGTCCAGAAGGCGCGGAAACGATCCAACATGGTCGGAGCAGGCTACCGGTCGCAACCGGTCCGGTTCGCACGGCGGGGCGTACCGTGGCAGGTGGGCAACCTCCAGGCTGCCCACCTAGGAGCTCCGATGACCGACAAGTCGCCCCGGCAACACATGAGCAAGAAGCCCGCCAAGTCGATCAAGGAGAAGCGCGCCGACAAGCGCGCCAAGGGTCAGCAGGAGACGCTCTCCGAGCAGATCCACCACCCGAAGAAGTGACCCCGGACCGACAGGGCTGACTGGCTGCCCGGGTTCACACCAGCTCGGGCAGCCTCAGGTGCGCCAGCGCGAGGTCGCACTCGACCACGTCGAGCACGTCCACGCCGGCGTCGCGGATGCCTGCGTCGCGGATCGTCCAGCTCCGCTCCCGGCTGGCCTCCAGGGCCTCGCGGGAGTCGTACGTCGTGGTGTTGCACGCACGGCCCGCCTTCCGGTCGACCAGCAGGCTGGCGCTGCAGAATCCCTCGATCGACTCCATCTCGGGGAGCATGGCGGCCCGGTAGATCGCGATGCCGCGGTCGACGTCGGTGTGGTTCAGCCGCATCCAGGTGACCCGGCAGCAGGAGCCGGCGGGGGCGACGTGGGCGCGGTGCATCACGGCCACCTCCCACTCGGCGACCTCGGGCGGACCGCCCATGATCTCGCCGCCGCGCGCGTCGCATGGGGGCGAGGTGGACGTCGCTCGCCCGCATCGTCTCCTCCGTCTCCCACGAGCTCGTCACGATGCACTCCCCGTTGCCGCTGTCGACGAGCATCGACAGCCCGACGCAGCCGTCCAGGGCGGTGATCGCCGGCATCACCTCGTCGCGGACGTAGGCGATGCCCTCGTCCAGGCGCTCCGGGTCGCCCATGATCGTGATCGAGCGTGCGTACATCGGCTCGCCTCCTCGGCTTCGGGGCGGCACCCGCGGCGCCGCCGCTCCCCCCAGATTCCTCCCGATCAGCCGGGGAGGCAATGCCCGTCCGACGACCCCGTCAGACCATCTCCGGCAGCCTCAGGTGGGCCAGCGCCAGCTCGAGCTCGGCGATGTCGAGGAACTCGACACTGATCCCCGGGCAGCCGTGTCCCGGATCGCCGCTGCCTCCTCGCGGCTCGCCTCGAGCGCGGCCTGGGAGTCGAAGGTGACGGTTCCACAGGCGCGTCCGCCGGCCCGGTCCACGAGGAAGCTGGCGCTGCAGAACCCGTCGATGGCCTCGATGCGCGGGAGCAGGCTGGTCCGCCAGAACTCGATCGCCATGTCCAGGTCGTTGGGTCGGGTCCAGGTGACCCGGCAGGCGCAGCCGTCGTGGGCGTTGTGGTCACGGTGCATGACGGCCACCTCCCACTCCTCGACCACGGGGCTGGCGCCACCGAGGATCTCGGTCGCCCGGGCCCGCATCGCCTGCACCGAGGACCGGCTGGCCGCCATGTCCTCCTCGGTCTCCCAGGAGGTGGTGGCGATGCATCGCCCGGTCTCCCGGTCGACCAGCAGGGACATGCCCAGGCACCCGTCCATGCCGGTGACCGTCGGGAGGATCTCGTCGCGGACGTGGCTGATCCCGGCCTCGATGGATCCCGGGTCGCCCATGATGGTGGTGGAGCGTGCGTACATGTGCCGCCTCCTCGGAGAGTTCGGGGGGCGACGCCCCTAGCGGCGCCGCCGCTCCAGACCCACGATGCTCCGGGTGCCGGGGGCAGGCAATGACCCGGTTGGGGGTTATCCGGCCTCCAGCGCGGCGCAGACCTCCGCCACCGCGCTGGGGGCGCCGGCGACCGACCAGACCACGCCACCGGCGGTCGTACGACGGGCGTCGCCGCCGACGCCACGGATGATCGCGGCGCCGGGCAGGCGGTCCCAGTCGGCCACGGTGTGCTGGAAGCTGACGCCGAGCTGCCCCTGGGCGATCGCCATCGCATCCATGGTGCCGGAGCCGAGCATCCGCATGGTGGCCACGCCGGAGGCGGCGCGCGCGAAGGCCCCGGCGATGTCGGGGTCGTCGAGAGGCGGGTGGAGGTAGGTCGTCGCGCAGGTCTCGGCGAGGTGCACGTCGGTCAGGCGGGCCAGCGGCTCGCCGTTGCGGGTCGGGGGCAGGTCCGGGCCGCCCACGAACAGCACCTCGTCGTGGGGGTGGTAGACCGCGCCGAGCAGCACGTCGTCGGGGTCGGTGAGCGCGATGGCCGAGCACCACCAGCTCAGCCCGTGGTGGAAGTTGTAGGTGCCGTCGACGGGGTCGATCACCCACGACCGCCCGCTGGTCCCGGGCCGGTCGGTGCCCTCCTCGCCCACGATCGCGTCGTCCGGCCGCTCGGCGGCGAGCCGGTCCACGATGAGGCGCTCGGCCGCCTTGTCGGCGGCCGTGACGATGTCGGAGACCGAGGTCTTCTGCTCGGCGACCAGACCCTCAGCCCGCATCCGGCGGGCCAGCAGGCCGGCGTCGCGGACCAGCTCGGCGGCGAGCGCGGCGTCCTCGACGAGCGTGCTCATCGCTCCGACTCCCATGCCTCGGCCAGCAGCGAGCGGGTCTCCCCCAGCAGCTCGGGCAGCGTCTTGGTGCGACCGATGATCGGCATGAAGTTCTGGTCCCCCGGCCACCGGGGGACGACGTGCTGGTGCAGGTGGGCCGCGATGCCGGCGCCGGCGATGTAGCCCTGGTTCATGCCGATGTTGAAGCCGCCCGCTCCCGAGACCGCCCGGACGACCCGCATCGCCTCCCGCGTCAAGTCGGCGATCTCGGCCGCCTCGCCGTCGCTGGTCTCGGTGTAGTCGGCGATGTGGCGGTAGGGGCACACCATCAGGTGCCCGGGCGCGTAGGGGTAGAGGTTCAGCACGGCGTACGCCAGCTCCCCGCGGCGTACGACGAGCCCGTCGGCGTCGTCGAGCCGCGGGATCCGGCAGAAGGGGCACTCCCCCGACGTCTCGTCGGCCGGCTTGTTCTCCCCGCGGATGTAGGCCATCCGGTGCGGCGTCCAGAGGCGATCCAGGCCGTCCGCCGCTCCGACACCGTCCTGGCGCACCGTCTCCTCGCTCATGGGCGTCGATCCTAGGGTGGCGGCATGACGACTCCGACCCTGCGCCCCGCGACCCCGGGCGACATGGCGACCGTGGCCGACATCTGGCACGCGGCCTGGCACACCAGCCACCCCGGCCACGTGCCGGACGGGCTGACCGCGGCCCGCACCCTGGAGTCGTTCCACGAGCGGACCCCGGCTCGGGTCGCCGACACGACCGTGGCCGAGCTCGACGGGGTGCTGGTCGGTTTCATCATGATCGACGGCGACGAGGTCGAGCAGGTCTTCGTCGACCCCGGACGGCACGGGAGCGGCATCGCGACGCTGCTGCTCGACGAGGCCGAGCGCCAGGTCGCCGCCGCCGGGCACGAGGTGGCGTGGCTGGCGGTGGCGATCGGCAACACCCGGGCGCGCGCCTTCTACGAGAAGCGCGGCTGGACCAACGAGGGCGACCTGCCCTACGAGGTCACGGCGGCTGGCGAGAGGTTCATCTCGCCGTGCCGCCGCTACGTCAAGCGGGTCGGCTGAGCCGAGGGCGGCTCAGACCTGCTGGCGCGACTCCACGGCGGCCACGACCCGGGAGATGGCCTCCTCGATCGGTACGCCGTTCTCCTGGTGGCCGTCGCGGTAGCGGAACGAGACCGCACCGGCGGACACGTCGTCGTCACCGGCGATCACCATGAACGGCACCTTCTGCAGCTGTGCGTTGCGGATCTTCTTCTGCATCCGGTCGTCGGAGTCGTCGACCTCGACCCGCAGCCCGGCCGCACGCATCCGACGGGCCACGTCGTGCAGGTGGTCGAGGTGGCGCTCGGCCACCGGGATCCCCTGCACCTGGACGGGCGCCAGCCAGGGCGGGAACGCGCCGGCGTAGTGCTCGACCAGCACGCCGATGAACCGCTCGATGGAGCCGAACTTCGCCGAGTGGATCATCACCGGCTGCTGACGGCTGCCGTCAGCGGCGACGTACTCGAGGTTGAACCGGTCGGCGGAGGGCTGGTTGAAGTCGTACTGGATGGTCGACATCTGCCAGGTCCGCCCGATCGCGTCCCGCGCCTGCACCGAGATCTTGGGGCCGTAGTAGGCAGCCCCGCCCGGGTCGGGCACCAGCTCGAGTCCGGACGCGGTGGCCACGTCCTCGAGCACCTTGGTCGCCATCGCCCAGTCCTCGTCGGAGCCGATGAACTTGTCGGGCTTGGATTCGTCGCGTGTGGACAGCTCGAGGTAGAAGTCGTCGAGCCCGAAGTCACGGAAGAGGCTGAGGCAGAAGTCCAGCAGGTGCTGGATCTCGGCCGGCGCCTGCTCCGGGGTGACGTAGGAGTGGGAGTCGTCCTGCGCGAACCCGCGCACGCGGGTGAGGCCGTGGACCACACCGGACTTCTCGTGCCGGTAGACCGAGCCGAACTCGAAGAGCCGGAGCGGGAGCTCCCGGTAGGAGCGCTGGCGCGAGCGGTAGATGAGGTTGTGCATGGGGCAGTTCATCGCCTTGAGGCGGTAGGCCATCTCGTCCACGTCGAGCGCGGGGAACATGCCCTCGCCGTAGTACGGCAGGTGTCCGGAGGTGTAGAACAGCCCCTCCTTGGCGATGTGCGGAGTGCCGACGTACTCGAAACCCTCCTCGATGTGGCGCTGGCGGACGTAGTCCTCCATGACCCGCTTGATCACGCCGCCCTTGGGGTGGAAGACGGGGAGGCCGGAGCCGATCTCGTCCGGGAACGAGAAACAGGTCGAGGTCGCGGCCGAGCTTGCGGTGGTCGCGGCGCTCGGCCTCCTCGATCCGGTGCAGGTGCTCCTCGAGCGCCTCCTTGGACTCCCAGGCGGTGCCGTAGATGCGCTGCAGCTGCTTGTTCTTCTCGTCGCCGCGCCAGTAGGCCGCGGCCGAGCGCATCAGCTTGAACGCCGGGATCCGCTTGGTGGGGCAGGTGCGGGCCGCGGCACAGGTCGCTCCAGGCGACGTCGCCGTTGCGCCGGATGTTGTCGTAGATGGTCAGCTCGCCGGCGCCGACCTCGACGCTGGCACCCTCTGCAACTTCATGGGCGGCATCGTCCGACTTGCCCGACCCCTTGAGACCGATCAGCTCGATCTTGTACGGCTCGTCGGCGAGCTCGCTGAGCGCGTCGGCGTCGGTGGTCACCCGCCGGGAGAACTTCTGGCCCTCCTTGACGATCTTGCGCATCCGGGTCTCGATCTTCTCGAGGTCCTCGGGCACGAACGGGGTCTCGACGTCGAAGTCGTAGTAGAAGCCGTTCTCGATCGGCGGGCCGATGCCGAGCCTGGCCTCGGGGAACAGCTCCTGCACGGCCTGCGCCATCACGTGGGCGGTGGAGTGGCGCAGGATGTCGCGGCCGTCTGGGCTGTCGATGGCCACGCCCTCGACCTCGTCGCCGTCGCAGAGCTCGTGGGCGAGGTCGCGCAGCCGGCCGCCGACGCGGGCGGCGATCACGCTCGGGTCGTCGGCGAAGAGCTCCCAGGCCCTGGTGCCCGTCGTGACCGTCCGGTCCTCACGCGCGTCGGCGTGGGCGAGGACGACCTTGATGTCGGACACAGGGAGCTCCTTGGTGCGAGGGCGAACGGACTGCTCGATCGTATCCGCCGGTCCGTCCGCCCCGCGCCCCGGTTTCCGGCCTGGCCGTACCCAATGCTGGGGACGCCTCCCCCACTCGACCGGCGCCGCCCCGGCCGGCCGCGGAAGGTGACGACGCCACCCGTGCCGGGAGGCGCCGGGTCGTGTCACCACGGGGGGACGTGCAGATGTTCGGAGCAGGGCTGTCCAAGAGGCCGGTACGTCGGCCGCGCACAACGTGCGGAGCGTCCCGCAGGTCGCGGCGCACGCCGCTCCTGGCCGCGGTGGCCCTGGGCCTGAGCGCCCTGACCCTCACACCTCCGGCCCTGGGCGCCACATCTGTCAACACCGCGGTCTTCACCGGAGGGCCGGCGATCTACAAGACAGCGACTGCGGTCTACGCACGACAGGGCGAGATCCTGGAGCTCGACGTGAGCACGGATCCCGGGACCCAGTGCGTGGAGGTGCTGGACGGCCGGGGAACGGTCTACACGCTCGGGAACAAGACCAGTGCCGCCTTCTGGCAGTTCACGGACGCCAACGCCTATCCATGGCTGAGGGTGGGGAGCGGCCGCGGCGACGTGACGGTGACGACGAGGGCCTACCCCGGCTGGTCACAGGGCCAGAACAAGTGCACCGGCTCTCCGAGCGCACTGAAGCAGGCGACGTACACGGTTGACAACGACACCCCCACCGCAACCGCCAGCCTGGCGCCGGCCCCGAACGCCGCGGGCTGGAGCAGTGCCGACGTCACGGTCACGTGGACGGGCAACGACAACGGTGGCTCGGGGGTCAAGACCCTGAGCCCGCCCAGCTCCACGGTCACCACCGACGGCACCGCCACCCGTACGACGACGGTGACCGACAACGTGGGCAACACCGCCACGAGCGCCCCCGTGACCGTCAACCTCGACAAGACCGCGCCGACCATCACCGGCGCCCGGACTCCGGCCGCCAACGCAAACGGCTGGAACAACACCGACGTGACCGTCTCGTTCACGCCGGCGGACGCGACCTCGGGCGTCAAGAGCGCGTCGGCGCCCACCATGCTGAGCGGCAACGGTGCCAACCAGTCGGTCACCGGCACGGTGACCGACAACGCCGACAACACGGCGAGCGCCACGGTGTCGGGCATCAACATCGACAAGGTGCCGCCGACGCTGTCCGGCAAGCCCAGCTCGGCCCCGAACGGCGCCGGGTGGTTCAACCACGACGTGACGATCGCGTGGACCGCGACGGACACGCTCTCCGGCGCGAACGCGCCGGCGAACAGCACCATCACCGGTGAGGGCGCCGGGCTCACCGCCGTAGCCAGCACGACCGACCGTGCCGGCAACAGCAGCGGCTCGGTCCAGAGCGCCCCGGTCAGGATCGACCGCACCGCGCCGCACACCACGGTCTCCGCACCCCCGGCCTGGAACAAGACGGACGTGACGCTCAGCCTGGGGGCCGACGACGCGCTGTCCGGCGTCGCCGACACCCACTACGTGCTCGACGGCGGCGCGCCCGCCATCGGCACGTCCGTGCCGGTGAGCAGCGAGGGCCGGCACACGCTGGAGTTCTGGAGCACCGACCAGGCCGGCAACGACGAGACCCACCACACGGTCTCGTTCGGCATCGACAAGACCTCGCCCACGATCGGCCACACCCAGCAGCCGGCGCCCAACGCCGAGGGATGGAACAACACCGACGTCACCGTCACCTTCAGCTGCTCCGACGCGCTGTCCGGCGTCGCCGACTGCACCGGGCCGCGGCAGGTGACCGACGAGGGCCGGTCCCAGACCGTGACCGGGACCGTGAGCGACAACGCCGGCAACAGCGCCACCGACCCGGCCTCGGTCAGCATCGACCGCACACCGCCGCACATCACCGTCGACGACCTGCCGGCCCCCAACCAGCGCGGCTGGTACGCCGGCCCCCTCACCACCACCTGGACCGCCACCGACGCGCTCTCCGGCGTGGCGAGCCAGGATCGCGCCCACACGTTCGGTGAGGGCGCCGACCAGAGCGCGACCGGCACCGCCACGGACGCCGCCGGCAACTCGGCCTCGGCCACCACGCCGCGCGTCAACGTGGACACCACCGCGCCCACGATCTCCGGTCGGGTGCTGCGGCGAACCCGGCGCGCAGGGCTGGTACGACGGCGACGTCACCGTCCACTGGAGCTGCGACGACAACCTCTCCGGGGTCGTCGCCTGTCCCGACGACAGCGTCGTCACCGGTGAGGGCAGCGACCTGGCTGCCACCGCCGGGGTGAGCGACCGCGCCGACAACACGACGTACGCCACGGTGGACGGCATCCGCATCGACCGCACCGCTCCGACCACGTCCGCGACGGGCGTGCCGGGCGGCTGGGTGAACGCCCCGGTGACCGTCGGCCTCTCCGCGAGCGACCACCTGTCCGACGTCGACTCCACCTGGTACGCCGTCGACGGCGGCGACCCGGTCCGCGGCAGCAGCGTCACGGTCGGCAGCGAGGGCGTGCACACCGTGTCCTACTGGTCGGTCGACCGGGCCGGGAACCGCGAGGCCGCCCAGTCCTTCACGGTCCGCCTCGACCTGACCTCCCCCGACATCACCCCGGGCCAGGCCCCGGAACCCAACGCCAACGGCTGGAACAACACCGACGTCTCCGTGAGCTTCTCCTGCGCGGACCAGCCCGGCCTCTCGGGCCTCGCCGACTGCCCGGAGCCGCGGACGATCTCGACCGAGGGCCGGGCGCAGCGTGTCACCGGCACCGCCACCGACCACGCCGGCAACCGCGTCAGCGGCTCCGCGGTCGTCAACATCGACAAGACCGCGCCCACCCTCACCGGAGCTCCGGACCGGCCCGCCAACGCCGCCGGGTGGTACGACGACGACGTCACCATCGCCTTCGACGCCCACGACGCGCTCTCCGGCATCGACCACGTCACCGCGCCGCAGCACGTCGGTGAGGGCGCGGACCAGGCCGTCCACGGCACCGCCACCGACAACGCCGGCAACAGCGCGGACGCCGGCGTCACCGGGATCAACGTCGACGAGACCGCCCCCGACCTGAGCGCGGCGCCGACCACGCTGCCCAACGAGAACGGCTGGTACAACACCGACGTCACCGAGGTCTGGGTCGCTGCGGACACACTGTCCGGCCTCGCGGGCGACAAGCCCGCGGACGCGGTGCTCGCGACCGAGGGCCGTGGCCAGACCGTCTCGGCCACGGTCCGCGACCTGGCCGGTAACACGACCAGCGCATCCAGCCAGCCGGTCGACATCGACAAGACCGCGCCGACGACCGACGCCTCGGCCCCTGGCGGCTGGAGCAACGGCGACGTCGAGGTCACGCTGACCCCGCACGACGCGTTGTCCGGGGTCGCCTCCACGGAGTACCGCATCGACGGCGGCGCCCCGCAGCAGGGCACCTCGGTGACCCTGAGCGACGAGGGCAGCCACACCATCGACTATGCGAGCACCGACAAGGCCGGAAACACCGAGAGGGAGCAGTCCGTCACGGTCCGCATCGACCGGTCCGCGCCGACGATCACCCACACCCTGTCCCCGCCCGCGAACCGCAACGGGTGGAACAACACCGACGTGACCGTCACGTTCGACTGCGCCGACCAGGCAGACCTGTCCGGCGTCGCGAGCTGCACCCCGGCGCAGGACGTCACGACCGAGGGCATCGACCAGACCGTGACCGGCACCGCCACCGACAACGCGGGCAACGGCGCCGAGGACCGGGCCTCGGTCAGCCTCGACCGGACCAGCCCGCGGATCGTGGGCAGTCGTACGCCCGCGGCCAACGCCGCCGGCTGGAACAACACCGACGTCACCGTGCACTTCGACGGCACCGACGGGCTCTCCGGCATCGACGAGATCACGCCCGACCGGACCCTCGGTGAGGGCACCGACCAGTCGCTCGAGGGCCGGGCGGTCGACGCCGCCGGCAACGACGCCACCAGCACCGTCGGCGGGATCAACGTCGACGAGACCGCCCCGACCCTGCAGGGCGCGCCGACCACCGAGCCCGGCATCGACGGCTGGTACGCCGGCGACGTGACCGTGGGCTGGGCCGCCCAGGACGACCGCTCCGGGATCGCCGGCGCCCCGGCCGACAGCACGATCACCGGCGAGGGCGCCGGGCTGCGGGCCACCGCCACCGTCTCCGACAGGGCCGGCAACACCACGACCGCCGACAGCCTCCCGGTGAACATCGACCGCACCCCGCCGGCCACGGGGGCGGACGCCCCGACGGGCTGGAACAACACCCAGGTCACGGTGAGCCTCGACGCGGCCGACGGGTTGTCCGGCGTCGACGCGACCTACTACGAGGTCGACGGCGGCGATCGCCACCAGGGCTCGTCGCTCACGATCGACACCGAGGGCCAGCACGCGCTGCGCTACTGGAGCGTCGACCACGCCGGCAACGTCGAGCCGGCCCACAGCGTCACGGTCCGGATCGACCTCACCGCACCCGACCTCCGCGCCGACATCAGCCCGGCGCCCAACGCGAGCGGCTGGAACAACCGCCCGGTCACCGTGAGCTGGTCCTGCGACGACGCCCTGTCCGGCATCGCCACCTGCCCCGTAGACGTGCCGGTCGGCACGGACGGTGGCGGCCAGGACGTCTCCGGGACCGCGCTGGACAAGGCCGGCAACACCAGGACCGACCACGTCTCGGTGAGCATCGACAGCGTCGACCCGACGATCAGCGGCACGCCGGACCGGCCGGCCAACGCCCACGGCTGGTACGACGCCCCGGTCACGGTCGGCTTCGCCTGCGACGACGCCCTGTCCGGCATCGCGGACTGCACCGCCCCGGTCCGGCTCGGTGAGGGCCGTGGCCAGCAGGCCGACGGCAGCGCCACCGACGCGGCCGGCAACCGGCAGCGCACCAGCGTCGGCCCGATCGACGTCGACACGACCGCGCCGACGCTGACGGGCGCGGTTACCGCCCCGCCCAACGACGCCGGTTGGTACGACGGCGACGTGACCGTGCACTGGACCGCGGACGACGCCCTCTCGGGCGTCGACGGTCCGGCTCCGGCGGACAGCACGATCAACAGCGAGGGACGAGACCTCACCGCCGGGGCCACGGTCCGCGACCTCGCCGGCAACCAGACCTCGGCGAGCAGCCCGCCGGTGAAGATCGACCGCACCGCGCCGACCACGACGGTCTCGGACGTGTCCCAGTGGACCAACAGCGCCGTCACCGTCGACCTGACCGCCAAGGACAACCTCTCCGGGGTCGCCGCCACGCACTACCGGCTCGACGACGTGGCTCCTGGCCAGGGCAGCAAGCTCACGATCGACACCGAGGGCGTGCACACGCTCCAGGTCTGGAGCACGGACGTCGCCGGCAACGTGGAGGCTCGCCAGGACGTGGTGGTCAGGATCGACCGGACCGCGCCGGGGATCACCCACGTCCAGGCACCGGCCCCCAACGAGCGCGGCTGGAACAACAGCGACGTGACGGTGACCTTCACCTGCACCGACGAGGCCTCCGGGGTCGCCGCGTGCACCGACCCGGTCACCCGCGGCGAGGGCGCCGCCCAGAAGGTCGTGGGCACCGCCAGGGACGCCGCGGGCAACACCGCCACCGACGAGACGACCGTCAACGTCGACGAGAGCCGGCCGACGGTGATCGGCAGCCTGTCCTCGTCCCCCAACGCCAACGGCTGGTTCAACGCCGACGTCGTCGCGAGCTTCACCTGCGCCGACCAGGCCGGCCTGTCGGGAGTGCTGACCTGCCCGGGTGCCCAGCGGCTGGGCGAGGGCAAGGGCCAGAGTGCCGGTGGCACCGCCACCGACGGCGCGGACAACGACAGCGAGCCCTTCCGGATGGGCCGGATCGACGTCGACGAGACCCGTCCCACGCTGAGCGGCGCGGCCACCACCGCCCCCAACGCGGACGGTTGGTACAGCGGCGACGTCACCGTGCACTGGACCGCGGCAGACGCGCTGTCGGGCATCGACGGCGACGGTCCGGCGAACACGACCGTCACCGGGGAGGGCGACGACCTCGCCGCCTCAGCGGCGGTCAGCGACCGGGCCGGGAACTCCCGCGCGGCGAGCGTGGGCGGGATCAGGATCGACCGGACGCCGCCGAGCACCGTCGCGACCGCGCCCACCGACTGGCAGAACGCCGACGCCACCGTCCGCCTCTCTGCCACCGACGTGCTCTCCGGCGTCGCGGCGACGCACTACTCGGTCGACGGCCGCGCCACGCAGGACGGGACCGCGGTGACGCTCAGCACCGAGGGCACCCACGAGGTGACGTACTGGAGCGTGGACCGGGCCGGCAACCGCGAGACAGCGGCGACGATCACGGTGCGCGTCGACAAGACACCGCCGACGATCACGGGCCGGGCCACCACGAGCCCCAACGGCGCCGGTTGGTACCGCACGCCGGTGACCGTGGCTTTCACCTGCAGCGACGCGGTCAGCGGCATCGCCTCCTGCCAGCCCGACAGCACGGTGGCCACCCAGGGCACCAACTCGGTCACGGGGACGGCGGTCGACAACGCCGGCAACAAGGGCACCACGACCGTGGGCGGGATCAACGTCGACACCGTGGCGCCGGGCGTCAGCGTCGGCGGCGTGAAGGACGGCGCGACGTACACCCTGGGCGCCGTCCCGGCCGCCACGGTCTCGGCGAGCGACGCCACCAGCGGCCTTGCCGGCCCGGCGAAGCTCACCACCACGGGCGGCCTCCCCAACGGGGTCGGCACGTTCACCGTCACCGGCAGTGCCACCGACCGGGCCGGCAACGTGGGCACCGCCACGGCGACCTACCGGGTCGTCTACGGCTACGGCAGCACGCTGTTCCTGCAGCCAGTCAACGACACCGCGCACCAGACCGGGCTGTCGACCAGCGTGTTCAACGCCGGGCAGGCGGTGCCGATGAAGTTCCAGCTGCGCAACGCCGCCGGGCAGCTCGTCCAGGCCGGCAACGCACCCAAGTGGCTGGTGCCGGTCAAGGGGAGCGGCACCGGTGCGGCCGTCAACGAGTCGGCGTACGCCTCGACGACGACCGTCGGCTCGACGTACACCTGGGACGGCACGCAGTACGCCTACACCTGGAAGACCGACAAGTCCCAGGCCGGCAGCTACTGGCGGGTGGGAGTGGCCCTCGATGACGGCCAGACCTACTACGTGAACATCGGGCTCCGCTGAGAGCGGGGCGGCGGGTCCGGTGGGGGGCCAGCCGCCTCGGCTCAGTCCTGCATGTCGCGGTAGCGCTTCGCCTGGCCGAGGAGCTCGCGGACCCGGTCGGCGTCGCCGGTGCGCGCCTTCATGTCCGCGGTCCCCAGCCCTCGGTGTACGGCGTGCCGTACGCCGCGGTGTCGCGCTGGTAGCGCCACCCCTCGGCGAGCGGGCCGGCGTCGACGGTGTCGTAGCCGAGGTCGTCGAGGAGGTCGGCGACCGTCTTCTTGGCGCCCTCGTCGTCGCCGGCGATGGCCAGGGCACTGCGGTCCTCGCTCCCGGACGGGCGGGCCAGCCCGAGCAGGTGCTCGAAGTAGATGTTGTTGAACGCCTTGACCACGTGCGACTCCGGCAGGTGCGCCTGGAGCAGCTCGGAGACGGTCGTGGACTCGTCGTCGAGCTCGGCGACGTGACCATCACGCTGCGGGTAGTAGTTGTTGGTGTCGATCACGATCTTGCCGCGCAACGGCTCGACCGGACTTCGCGGTAGCTCTTCAGCGGGATCGTCACGACGACGACGTCGCCGGCGGCCGCCGCTTCGGCCGCGGTGGCCGCGCGGGCGTGGTCGCCGAGCTCGGCCACCAGGTCGGAGAGCGTCTCCGGCCCCCTGCTGTTGCTCAGCACCACGTCGTGTCCCGCGGCGACCGCGAGTCGGGCGACGGTGCTGCCGATGTGTCCTGCTCCGATGAGTCCGATGGTTGTCATGGGATGCAGAACGGCCCGGAACGACGGATCATTCCGGGCCGGTGCTTGCGGTGTTCGGTGGGCGATACTGGGTTCGAACCAGTGACCTCTTCGGTGCAAACAGCAGAGCCGCGCTACCACGTAGCGCGGCTCTGCTTCGGTGCTTCTGGTGGGCGATACTGGGTTCGAACCAGTGACCTCTTCGGTGTGAACGAAGCGCGCTACCACTGCGCCAATCGCCCCGCTGACGCACCGGCCGGGATGCCCCGCGGTGCGGTCGCAGACTTTAGCGCATGCGGACGGTTCACTCACATTCCGGGTCCTAGGTCCCTATCGCGTCACGCGCGTTGGGGTGCACCGTCTTCTCACCAGACCGGTCACGGGGGCCGGTCTCGTATGAGAACGGGGCGAGGGCCGACGTGACGCAGCCGATTTCCCGGACGCTTTCCCAGGAGCTCACCCTGCAGTGCGTGGACGCACGCGGGCGTGGGATCGAGCTGGTGGCGTCGTTCGGGTACGACCCGACGGACCCGTACGCCGTGTGGGTCACCTTTCCGTCGGCGCAGGGTGACGTCCGGTGGGCCATGTGCCGCCAGACCCTGCTCCGGGCACTGACCGACCCGGCCGGCCAGGGCGACCTCGAGATGTGGCCCAGCATCGACCAGGACGGGCGCGCGGTCGTCGTCCTGGAGTTCCGCTCCCCCGCCGGCCACCTGATCGCCCAGGCCCACACGCACGAGGTCTACCGGTTCCTCACCCGCACCCTCGCGGCCGTCCCCGCGGGCACGGAGAGCGACCACCTCGACCTCGACGGACTGGTCGCCGGCCTGCTCGGCTCAGAGTCCGAGTAGCTCCGGCTCGCGGCGGCGCCACAGCTCCGCCGCCGCCTTCGTCACCGGCCCGGGCGGGCAGGTCACGGTCGTCCCAGGCCGAGACGCCCTGTACGTCGCGCGTGGTCGAGGTCAGGAACACCTCGCTGGCCTGCGCCACGGTCCCGATCGGCTCGTCGACCTCGACCCCGCCGAACCACTCCAGGACCAGCGCCCGGGTGACCCCGGCCAGGCAGCCGCTCGCCAGGGTCGGCGTGCGCAGCTCCCCGTCCACGACGTAGAACACGTTGGACCCGTGCCCTCGCACAGGTGCCCGGCCAGGTTGGCGAAGACCGCCTCGCTCGCACCGCGCCGGTGGGCCTCGGAAAGGGCGACGACGTTCTCCGCGTACGACGTGGTCTTGAGACCAGCGAGCGCCCCGCGCTCGTTGCGGGGCCACGACACGGTCGCGACGGCCGTGGTGGCGGGCCACTCCGCCATGGCGTCGGCCACCACGACGAGCGTCGGCGGCTCGTCCCCGCGCCCGGATCCCAGCGGGGCCGGCCCTCCCGTGTAGGTGATCCGGATCCGCCCGAGGGGAAGGTCCTGGCCGTCGAGGACGGCGGCGACCCCGCGGCGTACGGCCTCCTGGTCGAGCTCGGGAAGCCCCAGCCCGGCGGCGGACCTGGCGAGCCGCTCGACGTGCCGCGTGAGGGCGAACGGCAGGCCGTCGACCACCTTGATGGCCTCGAACACCCCGTCCCCCACGGTGAAGCCGTGGTCGGTGACCCGGACCGCCGGGGCGGTCGGGTCGGTGAGCAGGTCCCCGTCGATCCAGGCGCGCATGGGTCCACTCTAGGAGTGGCAGGAGGGGCGACGGGGACCTCCGACACCCCTCCGACACCCGGATTTTGCACCCCCGAGGGCATCGGCTACTGTTCCTTTCGCACCGAGGCCCGCAAGGGCAACGGAAAGCAAGCGGACGTAGCTCAGTTGGTAGAGCGCAACCTTGCCAAGGTTGAGGTCGCGAGTTCGAGCCTCGTCGTCCGCTCGGAGAGGTCTCTCTCACGGTTTGGCCTCCACGGTGGAGTGGCCGAGAGGCGAGGCAACGGACTGCAAATCCGTCTACACGGGTTCAAATCCCGTCTCCACCTCGAACACCATCGGTCCCACTTGTGGGATCGTTGTTGCTCACGGGCGATTGGCGCAGTGGTAGCGCGCTTCCTTGACACGGAAGAGGTCACTGGTTCAAACCCAGTATCGCCCACCAGCATCACCCCGAAGCCCCTCAGCCGACCAGGCCGAGGGGCTTTCCTCTTGCCCCGGCCACCTCACGCGGCACCCCCGTGGCCCGGCTGGGCAGACCGGCCGCGACACCCCTTCGGGGGATCGGGGGTCGCGGCCGGCTCGAGCACGCTCCCACAGCGAGCGCCTCGACTCATGGGCGAGACCTGCCAACGCCGCAGCCCTCCGACTGTCAATGATGTGGTCGTTAGAACACCTGTTCGATCATGGGGCATCATGGTCACATGGCCGGCGGGATGAACAAGCGAGGCAGCTACGGCTCCATGGCCGACCGCGTCGCCCGCAGCCACGAGCCCGCGCCTGATCCGCCTCGCGCCACCCCCGAGCCGCTGCCCCTCAAGCACTGCTGGGTCACCACCACCGCCGGCCGCCATCCGGGTCTCCTCCTCGAGTGGCGCAACGTCGCCGGCGCCTGGGAGGGCCGAGTGGTCCACCCCGTGCCCGACCCCGACGGCTGGGTGCTCCTCGAGGAGTGGCTCCCCGCCGGCCTGCTCGATCCCACGTGAGGGGACGACGGCACCAGCACGGCGACCGCTACGACGATTCGTCCGCGAGGTCCTCGTTGGTGCGTCCGCTCAGCACCGACCCTGTCTCCGTCGAGGTGAGCTCGTGACGTCGGTCGGCAGCGTCGTCGTCGACCTTGACCAGGATCCAGTTCTTCTCGTCACCGCCCATGCTGGTGCGGGTCAGTGCGAATGCCCCGGTCAGCCTGTGCCCGCTCAGCACGACCTTGACGTGGCCGGCCTCGAGGGCTGCCGCCATGTCGATCGGCCGTCCGTCCTTCTCCGTGACGTTCTCGTAGGTGCCGGTGTCCCAGACGATCACCGTGCCCTCACCGATGCGGCCCTCGAAGTGCGCGTGATCGAGCGCATGATCCTCGACCCGTACAGCCAGTCGCTTGTCGCGCGGGTCCAGCGACGGCCCCTTCGGCACGGCCCACGAGACCAGGGCCCCCTCGACCTCGAGACGGACGTCGAAGTGGAGCCTCGACGCGTCGTGCCGCTGGACGACGAAGACCGGCGCCTCGCCACTCGCAGGGCTCATGACGGGTCGCTACTCGCAGGCGACGCCGTCGCCGTCGCCGTCCAGGTGCGGCCCGTAGCCGGGGTCGCCCCGGTGCAGCGGGGCGGCGCCGGCGGCCCGGGCCGCGTCGCAGTTCTCGTAGTACACCGAGCCGCCCGTGCCGCCTCCGGCCGCAGGGCTGCTGGGGGTCGAGGGCGCGGACGGAGCGGTCACGTTGACCGGCACCAGGACCGGCGCTCCGGAGTCCGTCAGCACCCGCTGGTCCGGGCAGGAGCCCAGGACCCGCTCCATCGCGGACTTCTCCGGCGGCGTCACCCACAGGTCGTACTTCGTCTTCACCGTGATCTGCCGGGCCACGTAGGCACACCGGTAGGCCTTGTTCGACGGCAACCAGGTCGCGGCGTCCGCGTCCCCCTTCTGCCGGTTCGCCGAGGCGTCCACCGGGAGCAGGTTCAACGGGTCGTTCGCGATCGCGGCCCGCTTCCGGATCGGCCAGCGGAAGGCGCCGGTGGCCCATGCGTTGCCGAGCGCGACGACGTGGTCGATGTCGACCAGCGCGCCGTCGCCGTAGACGAAGTGGATGGCGGACGCGGTGTACGGATCGGCCAGGTCGCCGTTCACGACCACGCAGTCATGGGTCCCCGGCTCGAACACCAGGTGGGTCAGGTCGCGGGCGAGCATGTCGTTGCGGGTGTCGCACCCGTTCCGGTCAGCGTCCAGCCACGCCGGTCCGAACTGGTCGCGGTCGTAGCCGGTCATCGGGGCCCGCCCCTTCACGGGCAGCTCCTCAAGCGCGGCCAGCGCCGTGCCCTCGCCCGAGGGGACGGCCGGCGGCGTCGAGTGGTGCCGTGCGCCCTGGTGACGGTGCGCCTCGTGAGGGTGCCCCGTCGACGCCCGGGAGTGCGCACGACGCGGTGCGCCGCCGGTTGTGCTGTCCGCGGGCACGCAGGCACCCAGCGTCGTCGTCAGCCCGACCGCCAGCGCCGCACCAGCCAGACGGCGCAGCAGGTCCCCCCGTCTCGCCATGGGACGTATCGTGCCTCCCCCGGCCCTCGACGCGCTGGAGGACTGGCCGATTCACCCACCGGACGTGTCGGCCACCACAGCGGTCAGACTCCCTGGACCGCCTCGATCCGCGACGCCTCGATCGCGGCGGTGAACTCCAGGTAGTCGCGCTCGTTCTGCTCGGCGTAGCGACGGGAGAAGTCCGTGATAGCACTGTCGAAGGTGTCGTCCGTCCCCAGGTACGCCGCGATCGCGACCGGGTCACCGGACCGGGCGTGCGCCCGGGCCAGCGTCCATCCGCAGGTGCGCCCGTAGTACGTCATCGCCGCGACGGGCATCTGCTCCACCACGGCTGACCCCTTCATGTCCCGCAGCTGACGCCAGTAGAAGAAGCGGCCGTCCTCGTAGCCCTTGCTCCACCCCAGGAAGATGTCGCTGGTGGCCTGCATCAGGCGCTGGCCCTGGACGACCCGTTCCCCGGCCTGACGGAAGCGGCTCTTGCGCCCGGGTCCTTCGAGGACGGACGACGTCGCCTCCTTGATCTGGAGGAACAGGGGGTCGGTCTCGTCCGCGCCCTGCAGGAGGGCGATGAAGGCACGGGTCCCGACGCTCCCCACGCCGACCACCTTGCGGGCCCAGTCCACGACCTCGAAGTGCTCGAGGAGGTGCCGGCGGTCCAGGGGGAGGGTGTCCCGGTACTCGCGGAACTGTTTGAAGATGATCTCCTCCATCAGCTCGGGGGCGATCCCGTAGGTGGCCTCCAGGTCGCGCGCGGGCACGATGACCGGCGGGACGCTGACGATCCGGTGGGTGCCACCGACGACCTCGGTGAGCTTGGCCAGGGCCTGCAGGCTGTCGCGGCTGCGGGCCTTCGCGGCATTCTTCTCGAAGCGCTTCTCGATCTTCTTCGCCTCCTTCGCGGTCAGCTCGCCCTTCTCCTCGCCCTTCTCCTTGCCCTTCCCCTTGCCCTTGGCCTTTTTCTTGGCCTTTTCCTTGTCCTTGACCGCCGCAGTGGCCTGCATCACGCCTTGCCGCAGCTCGTCCTCGGAGAGGTGGGCGTACCAGATGTCGAGCGTGCGCATGGCGGCGAACTCGGCCATCGACTCTCGGTAGGAGGTGACACACGCCTTCGTGATCTCGAACGCCTGGGCCGGGGTGAACCCGTTGTTGGACGCGGCCACCGTGAGGCTCGCGGCCAGCCGCTTCACGTCGTACTCGAAGGGGCCGGGGAGGGTCTCGTCGAAGTCGTTGATGTCGAAGACCAGGCTCCGCTCGGGAGAGCCGTAGACCCCGAAGTTCGACAGGTGCGCGTCACCGCACAGCTGGACCTCGAGCCCCGAGGTGGGGGTGCTCGCGAGGTCGACCGCCATGATCTTCGCGGCGCCTCGGTAGAAGGTGAACGGCGACGCCATCATGCGGCCGTGTCGCACCGGCACGAGATCCTGGTCCCTCCGGGCGTTCTGCTCCTCGATCAGCGCCACCGGGTCCGGCCGGTCGGGGGCCGGCGACCAGCCGGCATGGCTCGCCGGCAGGGCCCGGGCGCGTGCCCCGACGCCCCGCGCTGCCCGCTCCTCCCGGCCGGGGTGCTCGACCTTGTCCCTGCGGGCCTGATGCTCCACCTTGGCCACGATGCTCCACTCCCTCTCGGTGCGACGCCGAAGGATCCAGAGTCCCCCGATGCCGCGACCTCCGCATCACCCCGGCGGGACGATCACGGCTACCGTGGGACGCCACGGCATCTCTCGGACCGGACACGCACCAGGAGGCGGATCGAGAATGGACGCAGACCGAGCTCGCGAGCTGTTGGCGGCCGAGCGCGACGCGGTGGTCCGGATGCTGACCGAGCTCGACTCGGCAGCCCGGGACGATCGTGCCGCCGAGACCGACATCGGGGACCAGGTCGACGCCGCCGACCCGATCGTGGCCGAGGGCGTGGACGACGCCGTCGCGGCGGGCCTGCGTACCCGTCTCGCCGCCGTCGAGCGGGCCGAGAAGCGGCTGGCGGAGGGCACCTACGGACTGTCGATCCGCAGCGGCGTGCCCATCCCCGACGAGCGACTCGAGGCGATGCCGACGGCCGAGCTCACCGTCGAGGAGGCCTCCACCCGTCCCTGAGCGGCCGTGGACCGCGCGCCGGGTGCCCCGGAGCACGGGGCTGTCCGGGGACGCAGAGATCACCCCTGACGGCTGATGTCGTCCCCTGCGCCCGGTGCGAGTCTCCGGGCATGCCACCTACTCCCGACTCCCCCGCATCCCCGGTGATGACGCAGCCTCCGACGCCGGGGATGCCGTTCACCGACACCCGCGACTTCGAGGACGCCTCAGCGGCCTGGTCGCGAGGCTGGACCCGTGCGTGGTCCACGCCGCGGACGGCCGGGTCGTGTGGGACAACGACTCCTACGACTTCCTCGGTGCGGACGTGCCGGAAACCGCCCACCCGAGCCTGTGGCGGCAGTCGCGGCTGGTGTCCATGCAGGGCCTCTTCGAGGTCCGGCAGGGGATCTACCAGGTGCGTGGTCTCGACCTCTCCAACATCACCTTCGTCGAGGGCGAGGCCGGGGTCATCGTGATCGACCCGCTCATCTCGACCGAGACGGCGGCTGCGGCGCTCGCCCTCTACCGCGAGCACCGCGGTGACCGACGGGTCACCGCGGTGATCTACACCCACTCCCACATCGACCACTTCGGCGGGGTCAAGGGGGTCATCACCCAGGAGGAGGTCGACTCGGGCGCGGTCCCGGTCGTGGCCCCGGCCGGCTTCGTCGAGCACGCGGTGGCCGAGAACGTCTACGCCGGCACCGCGATGAGCAGGCGAGCGGGCTACATGTACGGCGCCACACTCGAGCGGGGACCCGCGGGACAGGTGGGTGCCGGCCTGGGGCAGACGACGTCCACCGGCTCGGTGACGCTGATCGAGCCCACGCTCGAGATCACCACGACCGGGCAGGAGGAGGTGCTCGACGGCGTCCGGATCGTCTTCCAGATGGCGCCAGGCTCCGAGGCACCGGCCGAGATGCACTTCTACTTCCCGGACCTCCGGGCACTGTGCCTGGCCGAGAACGCGACGCACACCCTGCACAACCTCCTGACACTGCGGGGCGCGCTGGTGCGGGACCCCCGGGCGTGGGCCGGCTACCTCACCGAGGTGATCGACCTCTTCGGCGACGAGGCCGAGGTCGCCTTCGCCTCCCACCACTGGCCGACCTGGGGCACGGACCGGATCGTCGAGTTCCTCTCGCTCCAGCGCGACCTCTACGCCTACCTGCACGACCAGACCCTGCGGATGCTGAACAAGGGCCTGGTCGGCTCCGAGATCGCCGAGCAGATGGAGCTGCCGCCCGCGTTGGAGGCCGCCTGGCACACCCACGGGTACTACGGGTCGGTCAGCCACAACGTGAAGGCCATCTACCAGCGCTACATGGGCTGGTACGACGGCAACCCGGCACACCTGTGGCAGCACCCACCCGTCGAGGCAGCCGTCCGCTACGTGGGGTTCATGGGCGGCGCCGACGCCGTCGTGGCCAAGGCCAGGGCGTCGTACGACGCCGGCGACCTGCGCTGGGTGGCGGAGGTCCTCAGCCACGTCGTGTTCGCCGAGCCTGCCCACGCGGAGGCGAGAGCCCTCCTCGCCGACACCTTCGAACAGCTCGGCTTCGGCTCCGAGAACGGCACCTGGCGCAGCGTCTACCTCTCCGGAGCCACTGAGCTGCGGCACGGGAGCTTCGGCACGCCCGCCGGGACCGGGTCCGAGGACATGATGGCCGCGCTGACCCCCGAGATGTTCTTCGATGCCCTCGCGATCCGGGTCGACGGCCCCCGCGCGTGGGACGAGCGACTGACCATCGACGTCAGGATCACCGACACCGGGGCGTACCACCGCCTGCTGCTCGCCAACGGCGTCCTCACCTACAGCCCGAAGGAGCGGCCCGAACCCGCCGACGCCACGATCAGGCTCCCGCGTCGGGCGCTGGCCCTGCTCGCCTCCGGGACGGCCGATCCCGGGGCGCTGGCCGCGGCCGGCGTCGAGATCACGGGCGACGCCTCAGTGCTGGCTCGACTCCTGGCCCTGCTCGAGGAGCCCGACCCCGACTTCGCGATCGTCACTCCTTCATGAGCTCGGGCGGTGTGACCACGACGGTGAGGATGCCCCTTCCCGTGTCCCGTTAGGTTGAGCCCATGGCCCAGGGGCGCGCCGCGACCTCCACGGCGATGCGGTGCGACCGGCTCCTGGACGCCGTGGTGGCGCTGCTCGCCACCTGGACGCTCGTCTACCACGCGTGCCTGTTCCTGCGGCTGGACGTCGCCTGGGCCCTCGGGCTCGAGGTCGTCGCGCTGGCCGCCTGCGCGCTGCTGACCCGGTGGCTCGCGGAGCCGGGGACCCGGGAGCACGTCGCTCCCGCGACCCGGCCGCCGCGGGCTGCGCGGGGACGTGCGGTCCGCCTGCCGACGGTGACCGCCACCGCCGCGGCGGTGGCGGCGCTGTCGATGGCCGTCAGCGCGCCGTGGCTGCTGGTGTGGGTGCCGTGGCTGGTGGCTGCCGGCGCGGGCGCCTGGTGGGCCTTCCGGACCCTCACCGCCGCGAGCGGCCCGGACGTCGACGACGGGCTCGTCGAGGGTCGGGGCGAGGTCGCCGTCGTGCTGGGGTGGGCCGTCGCGCTCGCGGCCCTGGCCACGTTCACCCTGCGGCCCAACCCCGACGACCTGTACTACGTGAACCTCTCGCAGTGGGTCGCCGAGCACGGGACGTTCCCGCTGCGGGACACGATCTTCGCCGACCTCACCTACCCGATGTCGAACTGGCCGCCGGTCGCGTCGTACGACGGCCTGACGGGCGCGGTCGCGCACCTCGTGGGCACCCGGGCCGGCTCCGTCGAGTACCTCGTCGTGCCTCCGCTCGCCACCGCCCTGTCGGTGCTGGCGCTCTGGCGACTGCTGCGTGCGTGGCGCGTGCGCCAGGTCGCGCTCGTCCTCTCGGTCGCGCTGGTGTTCCTGCTCCTCGACGGCACGTCGTCCTACGGTCCCCCCGGCAACCTGTTCCTCACCCGCCTGTGGCAGGGCAAGGTCATCCTGCTCTGCCTGCTCGTCCCCGTCCTGCTGGTGCACGCGCTCCGGTTCGTCGAACGTCCGTCCCGCTCGACCGGGCTGCGCCTCGCGCTGGGCGGGGTGGCGTCGGTCGGCCTCTCGACGACGGCGATCTTCCTCACCCCGCTCATCGCGTTCGCCGGCGCGGCGCCACTCCTCCCCCGGTCCAGGGCCCGGGCCGCGGCCGGGTTCGCGCTGATGGCGGCGTACCCGATCGCGGCGGGAGTCGCGACGAAGGTGCTGGGCGGACGCTCGGCCGACGACTTCGGCGCCCGGCGCCAGTACCGCTTCGACCCCTCGTGGTTCGGCCACGAGGTCTTCCTGACCGGCCCGATCGCTGCCCTGGCCGTGTTCTCGGTCCTGGTGGGGTGCCTGCTGGTGCCGTCCGCCGCGGCACGGGTCACCACCGGCCTGCTCGTGCTCGCCACCGGCGTGGTGCTCGTCCCGGGGATGACGCGACTCTCCTACGACGTGACGGGACTCGGCCCGACGCTGTGGCGGGTCTCGTGGGGGTGCACCGTGGCCGCCCTGGTGGGGCTCGCCGTGGCGCGCGGCGGCGCGTGGCTGCATCGCCGCTACGCGCACACCTGGCTGCGGCACAGGTGGTCGTCCGGCGTCGCGGCAGCGGTCGCGCTGGCCGTGCTGGTGGCCTCCGGCTCCCCCATCTGGGCGGGCGACACCGGCAACCAGTGGCGAGCACCGTTCCACTGGGAGCGCACCCCCGGCAGCAGGTACGTCGCCGACCGGGTCATCGCGGACGTCGGCCCCGGAGGCCTCGTGCTGGCACCCGACTCGCTGGCGATCACGATCGCGGTGACGACCACGGACGTGAAGACGGTGGCTCCCCGCGACTACTACCTCCACTACCTGCGCGACATCCCCTCCTTCCACTACCGGGAGCGGCTGACGCTGGTCGACTTCGCCAACGAGGTCGGCCCCTGGCGGCAGCGGGAGGTCAGCCGCGCCCTGCGGGTGCTGCACGTGGACGTCGCCTGCCTCGCGACGCGCGACGTACGTCGGGTCCGGGCGCTGCAGCGGGCGGGGTTCACCCCGATGCTTGCCACGGACTACTTCCGGTGTCTGCAAAATTTCTGACTGCCTGCAGGCTCGACGAGCGGCCGCCCGCTCGAGCGGGGTAGCGCCGTCGTCGGGCGCGGATATGCTCGCGGCAACCGCTTGACAACGTTCCCGACCTGGGGTGCTCCGTGCTCCGCAGCGCCGCATCCCCGTCGTCGAGGAAGGATCTCAGATGCGAATCCTGGTGCTCGGGGGTGACGGCTACCTCGGCTGGCCCACCGCGATGTACTTGTCGGCGCACGGTCACGAGGTCGGCGTGCTCGACAGTGCGGTCCGCCGTCAGTACGACCACGAGCTCGGGTCCGAGAGCCTGGTGCCGATCGAGTCCCTGCGGACCCGGGTGCAGGCCTGGCAGGAGGTCAGCGGCGAGCAGATCGCCGTCTTCCACGGCGACCTGACCGACGCGGACTTCGCCTACGACGCGATCCGGGCCTTCGCCCCCGAGTCGATCGTGCACTTCGCCGAGCAGCGGGCCGCGCCGTACTCCATGATCGACCGCAAGCACGCGGTCTACACGCAGACGAACAACATCGTCGGCACGCTCAACGTCATGTATGCGATCGGTGAGCTCGACCGGGACATCCACCTGGTCAAGCTCGGCACCATGGGCGAGTACGGCACGCCCAACATCGACATCGAGGAGGGCTGGCTCGAGGTCACCCACAACGGCCGCAGCGACCGGGTCCTCTATCCGAAGCGGCCGGGTAGCTTCTACCACCTCTCGAAGGTGCACGACAGCCACAACCTCGAGTTCGGCTGCCGCATCTGGGGGCTGCGCGTCACCGACCTCAACCAGGGCATCGTCTACGGGCAGCAGACCGAGCAGACGGCGCTCGACCCGCGCCTGGCGACACGGCTCGACTACGACGCGGTGTTCGGCACGGTTCTCAACCGGTTCGCCATCCAGGCCGTGCTCGGCCTGCCGCTGTCGGTGTACGGCGCCGGCACCCAGACCCGCGCCGTCCTGGACATCCGCGACACCGTCGAGTGCATCCGTCTGGCCTGCGAGAACCCCGCCGAGCAGGGCGAGTTCCGGGTGTTCAACCAGGCGACCGAGAGCTTCTCCCTGCTGGAGATGGCCAAGGTGGTCGCGAACTCGTTCGACGGCCCGGTGGAGATCCAGCACATCGACAACCCTCGGGTGGAGATCGAGGACCACCACTACCGGTTCACGCACACCGCGCTGGAGTCGCTCGGCCTGGAGCCGCACCTGCTGTCGGAGACGCTCTTCCGGTCGATGTTCCCGATCATCGCCCAGCACCGCGACCGCGTGGACCTCGACCTGCTCGAGCCGACGGTCCGATGGCGCGAGTCGCTGCGGAGCCGGACCTCGTGACCGCGGCGCGGACCGGCCGCTGCGGGTCCTGGTCACGGGCGGCGCCGGGTTCATCGGACGCCACGTCGTCGCCGAGCTCCGCGCACGCGGCCACGCGCCGTCCGTCGTCGACCGCCTCGACCACCCCGATGACGACGTGCCGGCGGTGCGGGGGGAGCTCGACGACCCCGGCGTGCGCGACCGCGCGGTCACCGACGACCTCGACGCGATCGTGCACCTCGCGGCCGAGACGTCGGTCCTCGGCTCGGTCGAGCGGCCGGCGCTGGTGCAACGCACCAACGTGGAGATCACCGCGGCGCTCCTCGAGCTCGCCCGCGAGCGGGGCGTGAGCACCTTCGTCCTCGCCTCGACCAACGCCGTGGTCGGACCGCGCGAGGGTGTGCTGACGGAGGAGGTGCCGCTCGCACCGATGACGCCGTACGGCGCCACCAAGGCGGCCGGCGAGATGATCCTCTCGGGCTACTCCGGCGCCTACGGGATGCGGACTCCCGCCCTCCGGCTCACCAACGTCTACGGGCCCGGCATGCACCACAAGGACAGCTTCATCCCTCGGCTGCTGCGCGCGGCCGCGGACGACGGGGAGGTGCAGATCTACGGCGACGGTCTCCAGCGTCGCGACCTGGTCCACGTCAGTGACGTGGCGAAGGCCTTCGCGAACGCGGTGGCCGGCTGGCCCAGCGGCCCGGTGATCGTCGGGAGCGGGCACTCGCACACCGTCCTCGACCTCCTCGAGACGGCCCGCGACGCGACCGGACTACCCATCAGTGCCCGGCACGTGCCGCCCAAGCCCGGCGAGATGCCGGCCGTCGTGGTCGACAACAGCCGGGCGCGCGCACGGGGCTGGGACCCGGCCGTCTCGCTGCTGGAGGGTGTCCGCAGCGCCTGGGCCGACTTCTCCCCCGCCGCGAGGTCCTGACCGTTCGATGGACGAGGTCGAGCACGACGCCGGCGTGGCCGTGACGCCGGTCGCCGTGCGGCGGCGCGAACCCGTGGGCCTCGGGCTGCGGGAGCACGCCCTCTTCGCGGTGCTGCTGTCCGCCGGGATCGTCGTCCGGCTCGCGATGGCCGTCTCCCTGCAGCCGGTCCTCGAACGGCCCGATGCCGGCACGTCCGCTGCCGACGTGGTCGTCGACCTGCAGCACCTCGCCGGGTTGCTCGCCGCCTGCGGCGTGTACGCCGTGGCGGTGCGCTGGGGCGTCTGGCGGTGGTTGGGGGCGGCCGCCGCCGCGCCGGCGCTGCTCGACGGCAGGGTGCTGGCCGGGGAGCAGGTCGTGGGCGCCGCGCCCCTGGTCAGCCTGCTCGTCTCGGCCACGCTCGTCGCCCTCTGCTGGCGCGCGCGTCCTGCCCCCGTGCACCTCGTGGTCGCGGGTCTCTGCGCGATCGGCGCGGCCGTGCTGCTGGCCTTCGCTGACCCGCTCGGCCGCCTCCCCTCCCCCGCCGCGCGCGTGGGTGCCCCGGCGGGGACGGTCCGGGACCTCCTGGTGCTGACCGTGCCGGGCCTGCTGCTCGTGGCCGGAGCCGCGCTGGCGGTGGGTGCCGCGATCGGGCTGGCGAGGGCGCGGGCGTCTCGCATGCGGGTGGTGAGCGCCCTGGTCGTCGCACTGCCGCTCCTGGTGGCTCTCGGCCTGCTGGCACGCATTTCGGCGACCTGGGCCGATGCCCTGGCCGTCATCTGCTGGTGGCCGCTTGCCGGCGCCCTCGGCCTGACGGCGTTGCTGCGTGGCCGCCGGGGTCACGACGCGCTCCGGGCGCAGCGCGACCAGGCCGACCTGGCCGCCGCCACCGACTTCACGGAACGCTACGACCGCCCCTCGCTCGCCGCGGTCACGATCGTCATCGCGGCCTACAACGAGGCGGACGGGCTGCCCGGCGTCCTGGCCGGGATGCCCCGGACGGTGTGCGGCCTGGCCGCCCACGTCCTGGTCGTCGACGACGGCAGCACCGACGGCACGGCCGCTGCGGTCGAGGGCTCACGGGCGTTCGTGGTCACCTGCCCGGTCAACCGCGGCCAGGGGGCGGCCCTGCGGCTGGGCTACCAGCTGGCGCTCGCGCACGGCGCCCGCTACGTCATCACCACTGACGCCGACGGCCAGTACGACGTCGGCGACCTCCCGGCGGTGCTCACCCCGATCCTCGAGGGGCGGGCTGACTTCGTGACCGGCTCGCGCATCCTCGGTAGGCAGCACACCCACGACCGGGTGCGCCGGCTCGGCGTGCACGTCTTCGCCTGGATCGCCAGCGCGTTCGCCGGTCGCCGGCTGACCGACACGTCCTTCGGGCTGCGGGCGATGCGCGCGGAGGTCCCAGCCGCCGTGACGCTGAACCAGCCCCAGTACCAGTCCTCGGAGCTGCTCCTCGGGGTGCTCTCCCACGGGTTCGAGGTCGTGGAGGTCCCCGCGACGATGCACGTGCGGGCGGCGGGCGCCTCGAAGAAGGGACGCAACCTGGTCTACGGAGCCCGCTACGCCCGCGTCGTCGTCGGCACGTGGTGGCGCGAGGGCTGCCTCACGCCGGCCCCCGAGGGCGCCGCTGCCCTGGGAGGAGACCGCGGACATGCTGCGCGACAGCCCTGACGTGGTCGCGCCCACCCCGAGGGCCGAGGTGGCACGGGTCCGTCGGCTGCCCTGGTCGTGGCGCACGGAGCGCCCGTTCCTGGTCGCCCTGGGCGTGGGCGTCCTGGTCCGCATCCTCGTTCAGGTGGCCTTCCCGCCGGCCTTCATCTACAGCGACGGGCCGACCTACCTCGGCTTCGTCGACGCGGTCGACCCCTCACCCGACCGGCCCTTCGGCTACGGGGCACTGCTGTGGCTCCTCGCGGTCGTCACCCGGGGTGTCGACGCCGTGGCGATCACCCAGCACGTCCTGGGCCTGCTCACCGCCGTCGTCCTTTACGCCCTGATGCGCCGCTGGGGTGTCCGGCCCTGGGTCGCCACCCTGGCCACGCTGCCCGCGCTCCTCGACGAGATGCAGCTCGTGCTGGAGCACTCGGTGCTCAGCGACGTGCTCTTCGACCTCCTCCTCGTCCTCGGGATCGCCGCCCTGGCGTGGCACCGGCCACCGCGGCCGGCCTGGACCGCCGCCGCCGGGCTCCTGCTCGGTTGCGCCACCCTGGTCCGGGTCACGGGCGAGCCCACGGTCGTCGCGGCGGCCGTGTTCGTCCTGGTCGTCACGGCCACGCTACGGGCTCGTCTCCTGCAGGTCCTGGTGCTCGTGGTCGCCTTCGCCGCGCCCCTGACGGCCTACGCCTCGTGGTACCACCACGAGCACGGCGCCTGGGCGATCACCCAGACCGGAGGCCGGGCGCTCTACATGCGCACCACCGGGTTCGTGGACTGCGCGACGCTCTCGGTGCCGTCCTACGAGCGCACCCTCTGCCCCGACGACCCGGTGGGCCGGCGTCAGGACCCGACGTTCTACGGCTGGCACGACCCGACCACGACCCATGCCCTCCGTCCGCCGCCCGGGGTCAGCGACGAGGCAGCGATGCGGGACTTCGCCATGCGGGCGATCCGGTCCCAGCCGCTCGACTACGCGCAGATCGTGGCGCGCGACTTCGCGATGGCGTTCGGCCCGTCCCGCGTGGACCGGTACGAGTACGACACGGCGTACAAGTGGTCCTTCCACCACTACGTCGACTACCAGCCGACTCCCGACTGGACCCGGCCGGCGTACGCCACCCACGGCGGCGAGATGCCGGTCTCCCGACATCCCCTGGCCGACTGGTTCGACACCTACGGGCAACGCGTCTACCTGCCCGGGCCGGTGCTGCTCGCGCTGGCGCTCCTCGCCGTCGCCGGGTTCGTGCGGCGTACCCCCAACGGGACTTCCTCGAGCCGGCCGCTGATCTTCCTGACCCTGGCGATCGGGCTCGGGCTCATCCTGCTGCCGGACGTCACGGCGGAGTTCACCTGGCGCTACCAGCTGCCCGCGATCCTGCTGGTCCCGGTGGCCGCCGCCCTGGGCTGGACCCGCCTGCGGGGCGCCCGTCAGCCGGGGACGACCCCGACGCCGAGCACCGACTGACCGAAGGGCGGCGTGACCCGGCGCTCGACGAACCTCGTCACGGGGACCACGAACCGGTCGTAGGTGCGCACCAGCCCCGGTCGCGGCTGGCCGACGCCGCCACGGCGCACGGTCAGCCACCAGGCGATGCCGCCGAGCAGGTTCACCGGACGCACCACGTCAGGGGCGAGCCCCGCACGGACGAACGCCGACGTCAGCGTGGCCGGCGTGTAGCGGCGCACGTGGCCGACCGCGCGGTCGAACTCGCCGTACAGCTGCTGGTAGCCGGGCACCCACAGCACGATGCGGCCGCCCGGCTCGACCATGGACGCGAGCGCCCGGAGCGCGCCGGCGTCGTCCTCGATGTGCTCGAGCACGTTGATCGCGACGATCGTCGACACGGGCTCGCCGATGTCGATCGCGCCGCCGGTCAGGTCGAGCTGCCGGGACGACACCTCGGGCCGGTCCGCGAACCGCGCGGCCATCGAGGCGACGCAGCCGGGGTCGACGTCGGTCACGACGTGTCGGCGCAGCCCGTGGAACTGCGCCGCGAACTCCCCCAGCCCGGCGCCCACCTCCAGCACGGAAGGGCCACAGTGGGGCCGGATCATCTCCAGCTGGAACGCGCGGTACCGGCGCTGGTCGGCACCGGACGAGTCCTCGAGGCTGCGTCCCGTGGCCTGGCTGAAGGCTCCCTCTCCGGGAGTCGTCCGTTCATCGGTCATCGTGACCCTTCCGCGGGGCGGGCCCTCGACGCCCGATCCACATGTTGAGTTGGGCCGGATTCACCGTCGAGTGGGGCCGGATTCCCTGAATTCGGCCCAGGTGACGACTGATTTCTGCCCAACTCAACGAGCGGGGGCGCTGCGTCGGTCGGGGCGGGTGGTGGGGATTCGGCCTCGAGCCGGGCCAACCGCCCGAAGAGGCGGTCGAGCAGGAAGTACCTCAGCACGAACATCACGGCGTACACCGCGAAGAACGCCGTCGCCACGAGGGTGACCCGGACGCTCGACGACGTGTCCGCACCACGGAGCCGTGCGTCGAGCACGTGGGTCACCACGGTTGCCAGCAGCAGGGTCAGCCCGATGATCAGCACGTAGGGGATGACCTCGTTGCGCAGGCTCGGGCGCCCCCGGCGACGCCACGTCCAGCTGCGGTTGAGCCAGTAGTTCGGGATCGCACCGGCCAGCCAGGCCACCACCGACGCCCGGGCCGGGTCCACCCCCAGGGGCCCGTAGAGCGCCACGAACGTGACCTCGCTGCACACGGTGGCCACGACCGACCCGCCGGTGTAGCGCAGCATCTTGCGCGCCCACCCGACGCTCACCGGGCCGGCGCCGGCATGCGCTGAGGCGGACCGTGCGGGCATGGACTCGATCGTAGTGGCCGTGACCAGCCGGCTTCACGGTTCATCCAGTCGGGGGGAGGCCATCAGGGCGCCCGCTGCCGACCATGGTCAGGACGGGCGGCGGACCCGTCGGAGGACAGGTGCCATGACGACGACGACTGAGAACGCGGGGCTGATGGCGGAGCTGCGCCTGCTCGGGCGGGGACTCTCCGAGCTCGAGGTGGCCCGGAAGAACTTCGACAACCCGCGCCTGGAGTGGCGCCGCCTCTTCGCCGAGGTCCTCGGCACCTTCTTCCTGGTGCTCGTCGGCGCCGGCGGCGGCGTCGTGAACGCCGTGAGCGGCGGCCAGATCTCCCGAGCCACCGCCGTGACGGCTCCGGGCCTGATGGTGATGGCCATCATCCTGTTCATGGGGGCGGTGAGCGGGGCCCACCTCAATCCCGCCGTCACCCTCGGCTTCGCCGTCCGCGGTGACTTCCCGTGGCGACGAGTTCCCGGTTACATCCTCGCCGAGCTGGTCGGCGCCACGCTGGCCGTGGTGTTCCTGCGGGTGGCCTTCGGCGAGGTCGGCTCGCTCGGGGCCACCGAGCCGGGAGCAGGGATCTCGGACCTGCAGGCGTTCTCCATGGAGGCGATCCTGACCCTGGGTCTCTTCAGCGTGATCCTCGGGACCGCGTCCAAGGCCCAGAACCTCGGCCCGCTGTCCGCGCTCGGGGTCGGCGCCTACATCGTGCTCGCGGGGCTCTGGTCGAGCCCCATCAGCGGCGCGTCGATGAACCCGGCCCGGTCCTTCGGACCCGACCTGGTCCTGGGCGACTTCTCCCACTACTGGGTGTACGTCGCGGGGCCGCTGCTGGGCGCGGCGCTCGCCGTGGGCATCGCCGTCGTCCTCCGCGGACGCGCCGAGGAGGGTGGAGCGATGGCCGCACAGGGCGGTCTCGAGAAGCCGGAGCTCGCGGCACCGGACGGGCCACCGACCGGGTGAGCGCCGGTCGCGCCCGGGTCAGCAGGCCTGCTCGGTGATCCCTTCGTCCTCGAGCACCAGCTCGGGCATCGTGGCCATGACGGTCAGATCGGGGTAGCACTCGGACTCGACCCAGATCCGGGACGCGCCCTGGGCGAGGAGGGCACCTTCGAGGGAGGTGAGGATCCTGTCGAGGGTGCTGTCGCCCAGGGGCGGGTGCAGGGTCAGGATCTTGGGGGGTCGTCACAGGAGGCTCGCTTTCCGGCTGGACGATGGAGGGAGCTGATCGAGCAGTCGGGGGTTCAACGAGCACAGGCGCGGCTGAGTAATCCCCCAGATGGGTGAAATCCGGGCAATGCCGAAATATAGATGAACCGCCGGCGTCTCGGGTCACCGGCGGTTCGAGTAGAACACTAGACCGGCCAGTCCGAAGAGAGCCTCGATTTTCCTTCAAGGTTTCCTCAAGGATGGTCCCCGCCAGCGCCTCTGCCCGGAAATGGAGCGAACCGCTGGTGTCTCGGGTCACCAGCGGTTCTGCCTCAAGGATAGCGAGCGTCGGCGCCGCTTCCAGCGCGGCGCGCGATTGCTGGCCACTGGTCCAGCCCACCTCGTCGACGCCTGAGGTCCACCTCGTGTCCGGATCTTTACCCGCAGCATTCGCCCAACCGGTCCCGAGGCGCGTACCGTCGAACTCAGCCGAGAGTTCTCCGTGTCCCGCCAGCCAAGGCGCCTCCACTCGACGCTGAAGCATCAACCAGAGGCCGGCCACCCGGCACCACGGGCCGCCTCGGGAATCCAGGCTCCATGCAGTTCGCCCTCCGCTCGACCGTCACCCCGCCCGATGTCCACCTGTCCATGGACGGTGAGCTCGACATCTTCACCGCCCGGCAGGTCAGCCGGGCGATCAGCCAGGCCCTCTGGACCGGCTGCCGGCGGGTGCGGCTCGATGCCTCGGGGGTGACGTTCGTGGACGCCTCGGCGCTGGGCGTGCTGGTCCGCGCCCGCGAGCTGATGAAGTCGTGCGCGGGAACGATGGAGGTCGTCTCGTTCAGCCCGGTCTTCCTGCGGCTGTGCGTCCTGACGGGGCTCGTCTCCCTGACCCAGCCCGTCGAGGCCCTGGAGCCCGAGCTCACCGCCTGACCCGTCAGCGTCTCACCGCCCCTGGTGCCCCCGTGGTCCAGGGACGATGAGACGTGCCGAGCCTGACCAAGCGTGCTGCGAGGGCCCTCGCGGGGACCACACCCACAAGGGTGAAGGTCCCCTCAGCTGTCCTCGATGGCGAGGTCCTCGCCGTGCGTCCCGGGCCGCGGCGCCCACGGCAGCTCCTTGGCGGGGCGTACGACGACCAGCCGGTCACCGCGCGCGAGCTGGGTGACCACCGGGTCGAAGTAGCGGTAGACCTTCTCGTCGCGCACCACGGCGATCACCTGGTCGGGCAGGGTCTGCGGCTGCTGGCCGACCTCGGAGACCAGCAGGTCCCTCTCGGCCACCTCGAGGCCCTCGCCGTAGGTGAGCAGGTCCTCCATCACCGACCCGAGGGTCGGGCTGAGGGTGGAGAGGCCGAGCAGACGCCCCACCGCGTCGGAGGACGTGATCACCGAGTTGGCGCCCGACTGGCGCATCAGCGCGACGTTCTCCTGCTCGCGGACGGCGGCGACGATCCAGGCGTCCGGGTTGAGCTGCCGCACGGTGAGCGTGGTGAGCACGTTGGAGTCGTCGCGGTTGGTGGTGATGATGACCTGGTTGGCGGTGCCGACGCCGGCCCGCCGCAGCACCTCGCGGCGGGTGGCGTCGCCGGTCACCACCGCGAGGCCGTCGGCGTGCGCGTCCTGCAGCGCGGTGGAGCTGGGGTCGACCACGACGATGCCCTCGCGGTCCAGCCCGTTGTTGACCAGGGTCTCCACGGCGCTGCGGCCCTTGGTGCCGTAGCCGACGACCACGATGTGCTGTCCCATGCTCTTCCTCCACCGGTTGACCCGGATCATCTCGCGGCCCTGCGAGGCGAGGACCTCGAGGGTGGTCCCGATCAGCAGCACCAGGAAGGCGATGCGGGCGGGGGTGATCACGAACGCGTTGACCAGTCGGGCCCGCTCGGAGACCGGTGCGATGTCGCCGTACCCGGTCGTGCTCAGGGTCACGGTCGTGTAGTAGATGGAGTCGACCAGGTTCACGCCGTAGGCGTCCGGGTCGTTGGCGTCGCGGTAACCGGTGCGGTCGAGATAGACGATGAGGACCGTGCCGACGAGGATCGCCAGCGCGAGGAGCAGCCGACGGCCCAGCTCCCACCACGGTGACCGGGACCGGTCCGGGAGGGCGACCTTGCCGCGGGGTGTTCCCTCGGAGGAGTCGGAGCGCTGGTCTGGCACGGGGTGAATCTAGTGGACCGAGGTGCCGGGGCAGCGCACCGGCGGTCAGCTCGGCCGGTCCCACACCGCCATCGACCGCAGCCGCTGCACCAGCTCGAGCCGGGCCCGGGTCGTGGTCTTCTGCGGGAACACGGTGTCGAACGCCGCGTTGACGGCCGCCCCGATCAGCACGGCGATGGCCACCAGGTAGAGCCACACCAGGACGGCGATGGGTGCCGACAGCGGCCCGTAGATCGACCTGGAGTCGGCGGCCGTGGCCGTCAGGAAGGTGCGCAGCAGGTAGGACCCCAGGATCCAGACCACCAGCGAGAACGTGGCCCCCGGGAGGTTGAAGCTCCAGCTGGTCCGCACCGGCACGGACACGTGGTAGAGCGTGGCCAGGAAGCAGATGCACACCACGACGACCGTGGGCCAGTAGAAGTGCATGACGAAGTCGAACCGCGAGGGCAGCCAGTCCCCCACCAGCGACGGCCCGGCGATCACCAGCGGCACCGTCAGCACCCCGGTGATCATCGCGAGCACGTAGAGCGCGAAGGAGAGCGCGCGGGTCTTGATGATCCCTCGGTGCCCGCCGAGCCCGTGCATGATCGTGATGGTGTCGACGAAGACGTTGAGCGCCCGCGACCCCGACCACAGCGCGAGCACGAAGCCCAGCGAGATGACGTCGAAGCGCCCACCCTTGAGGACGTCGTCGATGGTCGGGACGATGATCCGGTTGACCGCGCTCGGGGTGAGGGCGCGCTCGGAGAGGTCGATGACCGCCGACCGCACGTCGGCGACCTGCGCGGCGGTGAAGTGGTCCGTGACGTAGCCGATCGCCCCGGCCATCGCGAAAATCAGCGGCGGCACCGAGAGCACCGCGAAGAACGCCGCCTCGGCGGCCAGCCCGGTCACTCGGTACCGCAGGCACGAGCTCACCGTGGTGACGATCAGGCGCCAGACCACCTCGCGGGTGCTCTGCAGCCAGGCGGCCCGGCTCGGAGCAACCGCGGACGGGCGGATCTCCGGCTGGGCCATGGGCCTACGGTAGCCACATGACGCGCCACACTCCGGACGACATCCGGGTCGTCACCAACCAGGCTCCCCCGCTCGTCGGGCACAACGTCATCACGGCCGACCACGCGCTGGTCGAGGCCGTCGTGCGGCACGGTTCCGAGGAGGTCGTGGCGGACCTGACGCCGCTCGGCGAGGAGGCCGGCACCGCCGAGGCGCGCGAGCACGGCATCCTCGCCAACGAGAACCACCCGCAGCTCACGCCCTACGACCGCTACGGCAACCGGATCGACGAGGTCCGCTTCCACCCGTCCTGGCACTGGCTGATGGAACGCGCGGTCGGGCACGGCCTGGCGGCCGCGCCCTGGGAGTCGGAGTCGCCCCACGCGCACGTGCGCCGCGCCGCCGGTTTCATGGCCTGGTCGCACACCGAGCCGGGGCACGGGTGCCCGATCTCGATGACGTACGCCGCGGTCCCGGCGCTGCGGGCCGACGACGCGCTGGCCAAGGAGTGGACGCCGCTGCTGGCGTCGACGACGTACGACCCCGGGCTGCGGACGCCCTCGACCAAGCGCGGCGCGCTCGCGGGCATGGGCATGACCGAGAAGCAGGGCGGCTCGGACGTGCGCGCCAACGTCACGCAGGCACGCCCGACGTCCGTCGACGGCGAGTACACCCTGCACGGGCACAAGTGGTTCACCTCGGCGCCGATGAACGACGTCTTCCTGGTGCTGGCTCAGGCTCCCTCGGACTCTGCAGAGGACTCTGGGCAGGGTTCGGGGCACGGTGGGGTGACCTGCTTCGTGGTGCCGCGGGTGCTGGCGGACGGGTCGCGCAACCGGCTCGACGTCGTACGCCTCAAGGGCAAGCTGGGCAACCGCTCCAACGCCTCGTCGGAGCTGGAGTTCGACGGCACCGTCGCCCACCGGCTCGGCGACGAGGGTCGGGGGGTGCGGACCATCATCGAGATGGTCGCCGCGACCCGGCTCGACTGCGTGCTCGGCTCCACGTCACTGATGCGGCGCTCGCTGAACGAGGCCACCTGGCACGCGGCCCACCGCTCCGCGTTCGGCTCCCGGCTCGCCGACAAGCCGCTGATGCAGAACGTCCTGGCCGACCTGGCCGTCGAGACCGAGGCCGCCACCGCGCTCGCGATGCGGCTGGCTGCTGCGGTCGACCGCGCCGGCGACCCGCACGAGGCGGCGCTGCGCCGGATCGCGCTGCCGCTGGCCAAGTTCTGGGTCTGCAAGCGCACCCCGTTCATGGTCGCCGAGGCGCTCGAGTGCCTCGGCGGAAACGGCTACGTCGAGGAGTCGGTGATGCCGCTCCTCTACCGCGAGGCCCGCTGAACTCCGTGTGGGAGGGGTCCGGCAACGTCAACGCCCTCGACGTGCTGCGGGCGCTTGCGCGCGAGCCCGAGGTGCTCTCGGCCTGGATCACCGAGGTCGGCCTGGCCCGGGGCGGCGACGCCCGCCTCGACCGGGCGGTCGACGAGACGCTCGCGCTGCTCGGCGACGCTGCCACGCTGGAGGGGTCGGCCCGACGCCTGGCCGGGCGGATGGCCGCCTGCCTCCAGGGGTCGCTGCTGGTCCGCTTCGCCCCGACCGAGTGGCGGACGTCTTCTGCGCCTCCCGCTGGGCACGGAGTACGACGGGACGTTCGGCACGCTCGCCGGCGGCGACCTCCGGGCCATCATGGAGCGTGCGACACCGGAGGTCTGAGCCCCGCCTCGAGCGACACCTGCCGTTCACCGGGACACGCGAGGCTTGCTCGTCGTGAGCCAGGTCGAACCGCAGGTCCTGCCCTCGCTGCTCGCCTCCGGCCGTGCACCGGCCCCGCGCACGCTCGTCGACATCTCTCGCTGCGACGGCGGCAGCGCACCCCGATGCGCTCGCCGTCGACAGCGGGGTGGAGGTGCTCACCTACGCCGAGCTGCAGGAGGCCGCACAGGAGCTGGCCGAACGGCTGGCCGCTGTCGGGGTGTCGTCGGGCGACAAGGTCGGGGTGCGGATCAAGTCGGGCACCACCGACCTGTACGTCGCGATCCTCGGCATCCTGCACGCGGGCGCCGCCTACGTGCCGGTGGACGCGGACGACCCCGACGAGCGGGCCGGGTCGTCTTCGAGGAGTCGGCGGCGGCGGCGGTGGTCGGCAACGGGAGGAGGTGGCCGCTCGCGGACCGGTGGCCGCGTTGGCCGTCGCCCGGACCCGCCGACCCCGGCGGACGACGCCTGGGTCATCTTCACCTCGGGCTCCACCGGGAAGCCCAAGGGCGTCGCGGTCACGCACCGCAACGCCGCGGCGTTCGTCGACGCCGAGTCACGGTGGTATCTCCGGGACGCCCCCGATCGGCCCCACCGACCGGGTGATGGCCGGCCTCTCCGTCGCCTTCGACGCGAGCTGCGAGGAGATGTGGCTGGCCTGGGCGTACGGCGCGTGCCTGGTCCCCGCGCCCCGGTCCCTGGTCCGCTCGGGCGTCGACGTCGGGCCCTGGCTGGTGGCCAACGACATCACGATCGTCTCGACGGTGCCCACCCTGGTCGCGTTGTGGCCGTCGAAGTCCCTGGCGAAGGTCCGGCTCCTGATCATGGGCGGCGAGGCCTGCCCCGCCGAGCTCGCCGCACGCTTGCAGGCGCCGGGACGGGAGGTCTGGAACACGTACGGCCCGACCGAGGCCACGGTGGTCGCCTGCGGCACGATCCTCGACGGCACCGACCCGGTGCGCATCGGGCTGCCGCTGGACGGCTGGGACCTCGCGGTCGTCGACGCGGAGGGCCGTCCGGTCCCCGAGGGAGGGACCGGAGAGCTGATCATCGGCGGCGTCGGCCTGGCGCGCTACCTCGACCGGGCCAAGGACGCCGAGAAGTACGCCCCCATGCCCGCCCTCGGGTGGGACCGGGCCTACCGCTCCGGCGACGTGGTCCGCAACGACCCCGCCGGACTGGTCTTCGCCGGCCGGGCCGACGACCAGGTCAAGCTGGGCGGACGGCGGATCGAGCTCGGCGAGATCGACGACCAGCTCCTGCGCCTGCCCGGGGTGAGGTCCGCGGCCGCGGCGGTCCGCTCGACCAAGTCCGGCAACAAGCTGCTGGTCGGCTACCTCACCGTCGACGAGCGGTACGACGCCGGCGCCGCGATGGAGGTCCTCCGGCACCGGATGCCGGCCTCGCTCGTGCCGCGACTGGCCGTGGTCGACAGCCTGCCGACGCGGACCTCCGGCAAGGTCGACCGCGACGCCCTCCCCTGGCCGCTGCCCCGGGGCGGCACCGGCGGAACCGGACCCGGAGCCGGGCTGGGCGGGACGCAGGCCTGGGTCGCCGAGATCTGGAACGACGTGCTCGGCGCCGAGGTGACGTCGCCGAAGGACGACTTCTTCGACTTCGGAGGAGGCTCGCTGACGGCCGCGCAGGTGGTCAGCCGACTGCGGGAGCGGTTCCCGGAGGTGGCCGTGGGCGACCTCTACGCCAACCCCACGGTCGCCTCGCTCGCCGCGGCCCTCGACGAGCTCGGCGGCACGGTCGTCCGCTCGGACCGCAAGGTCCTGCCCATCCCGTCGCGGAGCCAGGCGGTCCAGCTGCTCGCCCTGGTCATGCTGCGGGCCCTCGCCGGGGCCCGGTGGCTCGCGTGGCTGGCGCTGGTCTCCACGCTGCTGTCCGGCCGGCTGGCCTGGCTGCCGTCGTACCCGCCCGTCGTGCTCGTGCTGACCACCTGGTTCTTCCTGGTGCCTCCCGGCCGGATGACTCTCGCCGCGCTGCTGGCCCGGCTCGTGCTGCGTGGGGTCGAGCCGGGCGCCCACCCCCGTGGCGGCAGGGTGCACCTCCAGGTGTGGCTGGCCTCGCGCATCCAGGACGAGCTGGCGGCCGCCGGGCTGGCCGGAGCACCGTGGTTCCCCCAGTACGCCCGGCTCCTGGGCGCACGCCTGGGGAAGGACGTCGACCTCCACACGCTGCCCCCGGTCACCGGCCTCCTGACGGTCGGCGACGGCGCGGCCGTCGAGCCCGAGGTCGACCTCGGCGGCCACTGGATCGACGGGGACGTCTTCCACGTCGGTGCGATCCGGATCGGCAAGCGGGCCCGGATCGGCGCCCGCAGCATGCTGGCCCCGGGCGCCGTCGTGGGCAAGCGTGCGGAGGTCGCGCCGGGCTCCCTGGTGCTCGGCAAGGTCCCGTCCGACGAGTACTGGTCGGGCTCCCCCGCCGAGCGCCTCTCCGCCAACGCGCGCGGGCCGTGGCCCGAGCAGGTCCCGTCGCGGGGCCGGGTCTGGCTGGTCGTCTACGCCCTGGTCTCGCTGACCGTCGCCGGGCTTCCGGTCGCCGGCCTCCTGGCCGGGGCGGCGGTGCTGGTGCCGGTGGTGCAGGACTCCTCCTCGCTCGGCGACGCGCTCCGCTCGGCCCTTCCGTGGCTGCCGCTGGCCGGGCTCGTGGGGTACGCCGTGCTGGCGCTGCTCGTCCTCGCCCTGGTGCGGGTCCTCTCCTGGGGCATGACCCCGGGGGCGCACCCGGTCAGGTCCGGCGTCGGGGTCCGGATCTGGGGTACGTTCCGCGTCCTCGATGAGGCACGGACCTGGCTGTTCCCGCTGTACTCGAGCGCGCTGACGCCGATCTGGCTGCGGCTCCTCGGCGCCCGGATCGGGAAGGGCGTGGAGGCCTCGACGGTCCTGCTCATCCCCAAGTTCGCGCAGGTCAACGACCACGCCTTCCTCGCCGACGACACGCTCCTGGGCTGCTACGAGCTCGGGGGCGGGCAGATCCGGGTGGAGCACGTGAAGATCGGGAAACGGGCCTTCGTCGGCAACTCCGGCATGGCTGCCGCGGGCCGGAAGGTGCCCAAGGCCGCGCTGGTCGCCGTCCTCTCGGCCGTCCCGGGTCGGGCCAAGGTCAAGGCCGGGTCCTCGTGGATGGGCAGCCCGCCCACGAAGCTGCGCCGCAGCAGCGACGAGGGGGACTCGAGCCGCACCTACGACCCGCCGCGGCGGCTGCAGGTCTACCGCGGCCTCGTCGAGACCGGGCGCCTGCTCCCCATGCTGCTCGGGGTGCTCCTCGACGTCGGCGTCGGAGCACTGCTCCTGTGGCTGCTGATCCGGAGCCCGCTGCTCGCCGTCCTGCTGGCCGGGCCGGTGATGCTGCTCGGCGGCGTGACCGCGGCTCTCGTCACGGTCGTGGCGAAGTGGCTGCTCGTCGGTCGCCACCGCACCGAGGAGCACCCGCTCTGGTCGGGCTTCGTGTGGCGCAACGAGCTGGCGGACACCTTCACGGAGGTGCTCGCAGCACGGTGGTTCGCCTCGGTAACCCAGGGCACCGCCGCGCTGAACGTGTGGCTGCGCATGCTCGGTGCCAAGGTCGGGCACGGCGTCTGGTGTGACACCTACTGGCTTCCCGAGACCGACCTGGTCGAGCTGCACGACGGCAGCACCGTGAACCACGGCTGCGTGGTCCAGACGCATCTCTTCCACGACCGGGTGCTCGCCATGGACCGGGTGGTGCTGCAGGCCGGGGCGACCCTCGGACCCAACAGCGTCATCCTGCCCGCGGCCACGATCGGGCGTCACGCTACGGTCGGACCGGTCTCACTGGTGATGCGCGGAGAGGGAGTTCCGAGCCGCACCCAGTGGATCGGCAACCCGATCGGGCCCTGGGAGGCGGACGAAGCATGACCGGCACTGATCCCTACGTTCCGGGTCACGGCGACGCGTCGTACGACGTGCTCCACTACGACCTGCGGCTCGACTACAAGCCCGACGGCAACCGCCTCGACGCCGAGGCGACTCTGCGGTGCCGGGCCGTCGACGACCTGACACGGATGCGGATCGACCTCCACGACCTGCGAGTGGCGCGGGTGACCGTGAACGGGAGGGCCCCCGCCCGCTACACGCACCGCGGAGGCGCCCTGGCGATCTGGCTGGCCGACCAGATCGGAGCCGGAGGTGAGCTCGACGTCCGCGTGAAGTACTCGGGCAAGCCGTCGGTGCTGAGGACCAGGACCCTCGGGGACGCCGGCTGGGAGGAGCTCACCGACGGCGTCATCGTCGCCGCCCAGCCCCACGGCGCCCCCACGTGGTTCCCGTGCAACGACCGACCGGACAACAAGGCCAGCTACGACTTCACCGTGTCCGCGCCGACCGGCTACCACGTCGCGATGAGCGGCGAGCCCGTCGACACCACCCCCCGTGGCTCCTCGGTCGTCTGGCGCTACCGGCAGGACGCCCCGATGGCGACCTACCTCGCCACCTGCCAGATCGGCCGCTACGCCGTCATCGAGCAGGACGGCCCGGTCCCGCTTCGGGTCGTCGCGCCGACCGACGTCGCCGGAGACGGGTTCGACGCGACCTTCGGGCGCCAGCCGGAGATGCTGCGCTTCTTCGAGAGCGTCTTCGGGCCCTACCCCTTCGCGTGCTACACGACCGTGATCACCGACGACGACCTCGAGATCCCGCTGGAGTCGCAGTCGCTGTCGACGTTCGGGCGCAACTTCTGCGCTGACTCGTGGGACACCGTCCGCCTCGTCGCCCACGAGCTGGCGCACCAGTGGTTCGGCAACGCCGTCACGCTGCGCCGATGGCAGGACATCTGGCTGCACGAGGGCTTCGCCTGCTACGCCGAGTGGCTCTGGTCCGAGGAGTCCGGTGACGACTCCGCCGACGAGCGGGCGCGCCACTACTACGACCGGCTCGCCGACAAGGACGAGGACCTGGTCCTGGCCGATCCGGGACCGGAGCTGATGTTCGACGACCGGGTCTACAAGCGCGGCGCGCTGACCCTGCACGCGCTGCGGGCCGAGATCGGCTCCGAGGCGTTCTTCGGCCTTCTGCAGAGCTGGGTCAAGGAGAACACCGGCGGCTCGGTGACGACCGAGGACTTCGTGGCCCACTGCCAGCAGGAGACCGGCCGCTCCCTCACCGGGTTGTTCGACGCCTGGCTGTTCCAGACGGACCTTCCCGAGCTGCCCTGAGCTCGGCTGACCTGAGCTCGGCCCAGGCGGCCACGAAGCCGCCAGGGGCGGGGACGTCGACCACGGCGCCGTCGAAGGCGGCGAGGCGTTGATCGACCAGGGGCTCCGCGAGGCCGACACCCCTCGCCTTGGCCACCGCCTCCTTGCGGACCCAGGCCAGGGCCCGCTCCCGGGGACCGTCCGCCCGCTCGCCGGCGGCCAGGACCAGCCGGGGGTCCCAGTGACGAGCGACAGCCGCCACGGACTCGACGTCGACGCCGAGCGGTCCCCCGTCGCCGACCGCGGTCAGCAGGTGGTCGCCGGCCCGGGAGAGCGAAACCTCGACGGCCCGACCGCGGTGCCTGCTCCAGGGGCGTCCGTGGACGTCCGAGCCGCAGCGCGGGCACAGTCGGCCGCTGCGCACCTCGCCGACTCCGAGCAGGTCGTGGAGGTGTGCGGCGAGGCACGCGTCGGCGTCCTCGTCCGCGGAATGCCACCGCAGGTCCACGACCATGCCTCCATCGTGGCAGGACCCCGGCACTCTCGGTGAGTGCCGGGGTCCTGCCGGTGCGCGGGACTCTGCCCGGTCGGGTGTCGCGGACGGGAGTCAGACGTGCTGACCCACCGGCCGCGGCTGCTCGACCGCGGGCGCGGGCTCGACGACCTCGTCGAGCATCGTGGTCTCGTCGAACGGCAGCTCGCCGGCCAGCACGCGGTCCAGCCGGGCCCGGTCGAGACCCCCGGTCCACTGCGCGATGACCACCGTGGCCACCGAGTTGCCGGCGAAGTTGGTCAGCGCCCGTGCCTCGGACATGAAGCGGTCGATGCCGACGATCAGGCCCACCCCGTCCAGCAGCTCGGGACGGTGCGAGGCGAGGCCCCCGGCGAGGGTGGCCATGCCGGCACCGGTGACGCCGGCGGCGCCCTTGGAGGCGACCATCATGAACAGCAGCAGCGACACCTGCTCGCCGATGCTCAGCGGGTCGCCCAGCGCCGAGGCGATGAAGAGCGAGGCCATGGTCAGGTAGATCGCGGTGCCGTCGAGGTTGAACGAGTAGCCGGTCGGCACGACCACGCCCACGGTCGGCTTGTCGACGCCGGCGTGCTCCATCTTCGCGATCAGGCGCGGCAGCGCCGACTCGGAGGAGGAGGTCGAGAGGATCAGCAGGAACTCGCGGCCGAGGTACTTGAAGAGGCTGAACACGTTGACGCCGGTGACGACCTTCAGCACGGTGCCGAGCACGACGAAGACGAACAGCGCGCAGGTGACGTAGAAGCCGATCATCAGCACGGCCAGGCTCTTCAGCGCGTCGACCCCGGTCTCGCCGACGACGGCCGCCATGGCGCCGAACGCACCCACCGGCGCGGCCCACATCACCATCGAGAGCACCCGGAAGACCACGCGCTGCAGGCTTTCGATGCCGCGGAGCACCGGCTCGCCGGTGCGCCCCATCGCCTGCACCGCGAAGCCCACCAGCAGGGCCACGAGCAGGGTCTCGAGGACCTCACCCGAGGTGAGTGCGGAGAACAGCGAGGTGGGGATGATCCCGAGCAGGAAGTCCGTCGTCGTGCCGGCGCCCTCGGCCTGGGCGGCGCCCGCGCTGGCGACCTCGTCGGTCAGGTGGAGGCCGGAGCCGGGGTGCAGCACGTTGCCGACCACCAGGCCGATCGCCAGCGCGACCGTCGACATCGCCAGGAAGTAGGCCAGGGCGAGGCCACCGACCTTGCCGACCCGGGCGGCGCTGCGCACCGACCCGACGCCGAGCACGATCGTGCAGAAGATCACCGGCTGGATCATCATCTTGATCAGCGCGACGAACGCCGTGCCCAGCGGCTTGAGCTGGACAGCGAGGTCCGGGGCGACCAGGCCGACCAGGATGCCGAGGCCCACCGCGACGAGCACGGCGGCGTACAGGTAGTGCGTGCGGTTGCGGGGCGGGGTGCCTCCGGCTGCTCTCCGGGGGGCGGGGGTGGTGACGCTCATCGGTTCCTCCAGGCCTTGCCTACGTGTCGCCGGGCGGCACCCGGCTGGTCCCGCCATCGTGGTGGCCGCTGTGACGGGCGTCACCGTTGTGGTCGTTGAGTTCACGACCGCGGTCACATCCACCGGGTGCGGCACAATGCGGCCATGCGTGGGCGGACGAGCAGGCGGGAGCCCTCGGTCGCGCGGCAGATCCTGGTGCTGCAGGTCCTGGTCGTGGTGGCGCTCGTGGTCAGCGCGCTCGGCCTGGCGGCGTACGACGCCCGCCGCAACGCGCGCACCACGGCGACCGAGCGAGCCGTGGCGGTGGCGCACACCCTGGCGGACTCCCCCACGCTCGTCGCCGCGCTGGGGAAGGCGGATCCGAGCGCGACCATCCAGCCGCTGGCCGAGCGGGTGCGGCACGACTCCGGGGTCGACTTCATCACCGTCATGAACCTCCACCTGATCCGCTACAGCCACCCGACCCGAGCGAGATCGGCAAGCACTTCGTGGGCGACGTCGGCGACGCGCCCCAGGGCGGCACGTTCACGCAGGAGTACGCCGGCACCCTGGGCCCGTCGATGCGCGCCGTCGTGCCGGTCCGCGACACCACCGGGAAGGTCGTCGCGCTGGTCTCGGTCGGGATCACCATCGAGCGGATCGACCGCGGCCTGCGCGGGGACGTCCTGCTCATCGGCGTGGCCGCGCTCGCGGTGCTCGGCGTCGGCCTCACCGGCACCTGGCTGGTCGCGCGGCGGCTACGGAGGGCCACCCACGGCATGGGCGAGCAGGAGATCACACGGATGTACGAGTACTACTCCGCCGTCCTGCACGCGGTGCGCGAGGGTCTCCTGCTCATCGACGACCGTGGCCGCGTGCAGCTGGTCAACGACGAGGCGCGGCGGCTGCTCGGGCTGCCCGAGGACGTCCTCGGCCGCCCGGTCGCGGACCTCGGGCTGCCGCCCGGGCTGGTCACCGCGGCCCTGGGCCGGACCTCGGAGGCCGACGACATCTACGTCGCCGGCGAGCACGTCCTGGTCGTCAGCTCGGCGCCCGCCTCGTGGCAGGGCCGCGAGGTCGGCGCCGTCGTGAGCCTGCGGGACCACACCGAGCTGCGCTCGGTCACCGGCGAGCTCGACGTGGTCCGTGGCCTGACCGAGTCACTGCGGTCCCAGAACCACGAGGCGGCCAACCGCCTGCACACCGTGGTCTCCCTCATCGAGATGGGCCGCCCCGACGAGGCGGTGGCCTTCGCGACCGAGGAGCTGCAGGTGGCCCAGCACCTCACCGACCGGATGGTCGCCCAGGTGGGCGACCCCGTGGTCGCAGCGCTCCTGCTCGGCAAGAGCGCGGAGGCGGCCGAGCGCGGCATCGAGCTCACGGTCAGCGGCGACCTGCCCGACCTGGCCGAGACCGTGCCGTCGCGGGACCTGGTCACGGTCCTCGGCAACCTCGTCGACAACGCCCTCGACGCCGTGACCGCCCAGCCGGACCGCCGGGTGACGGTGCACCTGGAGGGCGATGCGGGGTCCGTGCGGGTCGTCGTCGGCGACAGCGGCCCAGGCCTCCCCCCGGACCAGGCGCCCACGTGCTGGAGCGCGGGTGGACCGCCAAGGCCTCCGCGGACGACCTCGGCGGCCGCGGGGTCGGTCTCGCCCTGGTCGGCCAGGTCGCGCGCCGGCACGGTGGCGAGGTCGCCATCGGGGTCTCCCAGCAGGGCGGTGCGGAGTTCGCGGTCACGCTGCGCCCGGCCCGGGTCGCCGCCGGACGGGAGCCGTCGTGAGCGTGCGGGTGCTCGTCGTGGAGGACGAGGCGCTCGCGGCCGAGGCGCACGCGGCGTACACGGCTCGGATCGAGGGGTTCGAGGTGGCGGGGATCGCGCGCTCCGCGGCGGAGGCCGCCCGGTTCCTGTCCCAGGACCGCCACGTCGACCTCGTCCTCCTCGACATGCACCTGCCGGACGGCCACGGTCTCGGCCTGCTCCAGCGGCTGCGCGGAGCCGGACACCTGTTCGACGTCATCGCGGTGACCTCTGCGCGCGACGCCGACGTGGTGCGGCACGCCGTGGCCCGGGGGTGGTGCTCTACCTGCTCAAGCCGTTCACCTTCGCGACCTTCCGCGCCAAGCTCGAGCAGTACGCCTCCTACCGGGCCCGGCTGGCCGCCGCTCCGGACGAGGTGGTCCAGGACGAGGTCGACCAGCTCTTCGGCTCGCTGCGTCCGGCATCCGGATCGGCCCCACCCAAGGGGATGAGCCCGGAGACGCTGCGCGACGTGACCGCGGCGCTGCGGGACGCGGCTGCCCCGATGTCGGCGACCGAGGTGGCCGAGGCGGTCGGGGCCTCCCGGGTCACCGCCCGGCGCTACCTCGAGCACCTCGCCGAGACCGGCCAGGCCGAGCGGCGTCCCAGGTACGGCGGCAGCGGTCGCCCGGAGATGGAGTACGCGTGGCGCTGAGCGGTCACCCGTCGTCACCGAGGGCGAGCTCCTCGAGCACCCGCCTGAAGGTCCGGTAGCGCTTCTCCCCCACCCGCTCGGCCCACTCCGCCTCGATGCGCAGGTTGCGCTCGGTCACCGCGGCCACGGTGCGATCGCCCAACGGCGTGCGCCGCACCACCCGCACCCTCCGGTCGGCGGGGTCCGGCTCCGTCACGAGGTGGCCGGTCCCGGTCAGCTGCGCGACGAACTGGCCGCAGCCCTGCTTGGTCATCCCGACCCACTGCCCCAGGTCGGTGACGCTGATCCCCTGCTCGGGGACGGCCGCGAGCACCCGGAAGTGGGACTGCCGCAGGCCGTCCCAGTCCTCCGCGGCGAAGGCGCCGTGGACCTGGCGGAACAGCAGGCCCATCAGCAAGGGAGCGTGCACCTCGTCGTCGCGGAAATCAGGCTTGACGGAGGTCATAAAGCAACTTTACTGTCGAGGGAACAGTAAAGCCACTTTCCCACCGTGGAGAAGCGCCATGGGTGACCGCGCCATCCTCGGACCGGCCGACGTCAGCGACGAGCAGCTGAGCGCCATGGTGGCCGACCTGCTCGACGAGCCGGAGGTCACGCTCCTCGACTCGAACGCGGAGGAGGTCGACTACGACCTGCCCGCGATCACGACGGCCGGCCGGTACTGGGTCCGCGGGCGCGCCGAGGTCGGCGACCGGATCGCGGCGTACTCCTTCTTCGTCAAGCACGTGCAGTGCTGGAGCCGCTCCCCGCTGTTCGCGAGCGTGCCTGTCGAGCACCGCGACTTCGCGGCCGCGACGGTGCCGTGGCGCACCGAGCCCCTGGTCTACCGGTCCGACCTCGCCGACCGGCTGCCCGAAGGGCTGTCGATGCCGCGTGCACTCGGCGTCTTCGACCTCGACGAGTCGTCCGCGAGCGTGTGGCTGGAGGAGGTCGAGGCCTCGCGTCCGGACTGGGATGACGAGCGGTTCGGACAGGCGGCGTACCTGCTCGGACGGCTGGCCGGCAACCCCCGGGTCCGCGAGCTCGCAGAGCTCGGCTGGTTCGCCGAGACCCTGCCCGTCTACCTGAACGGGCGGCTCGCGGTCCAGGTGCTGCCCGCCCTCCGCTCGCCCGAGACGTGGACCCATCCCCTCGTCTCGGGCGCCTACGACGACCAGCTGCGCGAGCGACTCCTGCGGGCTGCCGACCTGGCCGCCGACCACGTCGCGGAGCTCCGGGCGCTCCCCCACACGACGAGCCACGGGGACGCGAGCCCCAACAACCTGCTCGTGCGGTCCGGGCCGGCCGGCTTCGTGCTGATCGACTACGGCTTCTGGAACCTCCAGCCGGTCGGCTTCGACCTGTCCCAGCTGGTCGTGGGCGACGTCCAGATCGGCCGGCGTCCCGCGTCGGCGCTCTGGCGGACCGAGGAGTCCTGCCTGACTGCCTACGCGAGGGGCCTGCGCGACGAGGGAGTCGAGGTGGAGGAATCGCTGCTCCGACGGGCCCACGCGTTGCAGCTGATGATCTTCACCGGCCTGTCGTCACTGCCGCTGCAGCACCTGGCGTCCGAGCCGACCCCTGAGCTGCGCGCGGAGGCCGCGACCAGCGCGGAGATCGCGCGCTTCAGCCTCGACCTGCTCGACGCGACCCTGCCGACGACCGGGAGCTGACCCACCCGGCGGGGGGTGACCGGGCGGGTCAGCACGTCAGGCCGGGTCGAAGGCCGTTCCAGCCGCTACGCGAGGTCCAGACCGGGGTAGAGCGGGTGCTTGTCGAGCATCTCGGCCGAGGCGTCCTTGACCTTGTCGGCCACCCCGTCGGCCAGCACGTACGACGCCTTCGACGGGCCGCCCGCCTTGGTCGTGCCGGGCTGGGTGTTGGAGAGCACGTGCACGATCAGCTCCGCGACGCCGTCGAACTCGTCGTGGCCGAAGCCGCGCGTGGTCAGCGCCGGCGTGCCGAGCCGGATGCCGGAGGTGTACCACGCGCCGTTCGGGTCCTGCGGCACGGAGTTGCGGTTGGTGACCACGCCCGCGTCGAGGAGCGCCGACTCGGCCTGCCGGCCGGTGAGCCCGAACGACGACACGTCGAGCAGCACGATGTGGTTGTCGGTGCCGCCCGTGACGAGGTTGGCGCCCCGGGAGAGGAAGCCGGACGCCAGCGACTGGGCGTTGTCGGCGATCTGCTGGGCGTAGGTCTGGAAGCCGGGCTGGCGCGCCTCGGCCAGCGCCACGGCCTTCGCTGCCATCACGTGGGAGAGCGGCCCACCAAGCACCATCGGGCAGCCGCGGTCGACGTCGGCGGCGTACTCCTCCTGGGCGAGGACGAGACCACCGCGCGGGCCGCGCAGGGACTTGTGGGTGGTGGTGGTCGTGATGTGGGCGAAGGGCACCGGGTTCTCGTCGCCGGTGAAGACCTTGCCCGCGACCAGGCCGGCGAAGTGGGCCATGTCGACCATGAGGGTGGCGCCGACCTCGTCGGCGATCTCGCGCATCTTGGCGAAGTTCACCCGGCGCGGGTAGGCGGAGTAGCCGGCGACGAGGACGAGCGGCTTGAACTCCCGGGCCTTCGCCGCGACGGCGCCGTAGTCCAGCAGGCCGGTCTCGGGGTCGGTGCCGTACTGCTGCTGGTGGAACATCTTGCCGCTGATGTTGGGGCGGAAGCCGTGCGTGAGGTGGCCGCCCGCGTCGAGCGACATGCCGAGCAGCCGCTGGTTGCCGAACTCGTGGCGCAGCGACTCCCAATCGGCCTCGCTGAGCTCGTTGACGTTCTTGGCGCCGAGCTTCGCGAGCCCCGGCGTCTCGATCCGGTGGGCGAGGATCGACCAGTAAGCGACCAGGTTGGCGTCGATGCCGGAGTGCGGCTGCGCATAGGCGTACGGCGCGCCGAACAGCTCGCGGGCGTGCTCGGCCGCGAGCGCCTCGACGGTGTCGACGTTCTGGCAGCCGGCGTAGAAGCGGTGGCCGATGGTGCCCTCGGCGTACTTGTCGCTGAACCAGGTGCCCATGGTGAGCAGGACGGCCGGCGAGGCGTAGTTCTCGCTCGCGATCAGCTTGAGCGAGCCGCGCTGGTCGGCCAGCTCCTGCCGGGTCGCCTCCGCGATGCGGGGTTCGACCGAGGCGATGACCTGCAGGGCCTGTTGGTAGGCCGAGCTGGCGGTGGCTGCGAGATCGGACGGGCTGGACGGGGTCGCGGTCATGGGCCAACAGTAGTGAAACGCGGCTGCCGACCCCACCCCTGTCCGCCACCCGTTCGGCCTGGTCCGGGGCTACGATGCCGAGGCCCGTCCGCCCCACTCCCCGGAGGCTCGATGACCGACCTCACGCCCGACGCCATCGCCTCCGCCCGGCTCGCCGAGGCGGGCCGGGTCTGGACCTCCGACCTGTCGGTCGCGGAGTTCGCACTGCTGGACGCGGCGGGCTACCGGCCGCTGGAGTTCGTGATGGGCAGCTCGGTCTTCCACATCGGCTGGCAGGCGCAGAGCCTGCGGCAGTCCGTGGAGCTGCAGGTGCTGACCCAGGCGATGTACACCGCCCGCATGAACGCGATGGGCAGGATGCTGGCCGAGGCCGACCAGGTCGGCGCCGACGGCGTCGTCGGCACCCGGTTGTCCTTCCGCCGGCACGGCGTCAGCGCCGACCACATCGAGTTCATCGCGGTCGGCACCGCCGTGGTGGCCAAGGACGAGCCCGGCCGGATGCGCCGGCCCGACGGTGCGCCGTTCACCAGCCACCTCAACGTGCAGGACTTCTACACGCTGCTGCGCACCGGCCACGTGCCCGTGGAGTTCGTGATGGGCGTCTGCGTCTGGCACGTCGCTGCCCAGGGCCTGATGCAGACGCTGCGGCAGGTGGGGCAGAACGTCGAGATGCCGCAGTGGACGCAGGGCTACTACGACGCCCGCGAGATCGCGCTCTCGCGGATGCAGGCCGAGGCCGAGCGCGTCCAGGCCACCGGCATCACCGGCGTGGACTACGCGGCCAACGAGTGGATGTGGGGCGGCCACACCCTGGAGTTCTTCACCTCCGGGACCGCCGTCCGCAAGGTGGGCGAGTCGACGTTCACCGAGCCCGAGCTCGTCCTCCCGCTGGTCTGAGCGCGACGATGGAGGACGCCCTGCCGCCCGGCTACCTCGACCCCTTCGACGTCGCCGCGGTGGCCGACCTGATGACCCGGCTGCAGGCTGCCGCGGGCGCCGACGGCGTGGTGGACCTGCTGCGCCGACTGCCGGGCGCCTCGGTCGTCCCAGGCCGCGGAGCCGGCCTGTTCCGTGCGGCCACGCCCGACTCGCTCCGGCTCGGCAGCGAGTACGCCGTGTCGCTCACCGACCCGCCCGTCCTCGAGCACGTGGTGTCGGGCGTGGTGCTGCAGCGGGAGGTGCTGCTCGCCGGCCGTGTCGGCAGCGTGCTGCCTCGCGTGGTGGCCGACCTGACGCGCGAGCTCGGGGCCCGCAGCGAGGTGTCGGTCGTGCTGACCGCCGCGGCGGAGACGCTGTCGGCGGGGTGATCGGCGTTCCGCTCCGATGTGACGTGGACCGCAGGAACCGCCGGATCGGGCGTGAGCCCACGCTCGCCGTCTCACATTCTGGAGTCGCGTCTCACTTCATGAGATTTCGCCTTGTGATCGAGGCGTCCGACCCTGAGACTCCTTGACATGATCAGCGCTGCAACGACCGCCTACCTCGTGGTTCGACGCCACGTGGACCTCGGGCGCACGCGCAGCATGATGTGTTGGCCCTCCTGACCGCCGTCCGCCCTCCCACGAGCAGACGGCCCGCCGCCCGAGACCATCCAGTCCCGCGGGCGCCCGGTCCGGAAGGTCAACCCGACGACGAGGTCGGGCCCTGACGAGTCGCGCGTCTCACAACCGCCAAGGATCCACACCTCATGTCGAACCCGGCCACCCCCAGCCGCCCCTCCCGCCCCCGGCCGCAGCGCGGTGAGGGCCAGTGGGCCCTCGGCTACCGCGAGCCGCTGAACGCCAACGAGCAGTTCAAGAAGGACGACGATGCGCTCAACGTCCGCGCGCGCATCGAGGCCATCTACTCCAAGCGCGGCTTCGCCTCCATCGACCCCAACGACCTGCGCGGCCGGATGCGCTGGTGGGGGCTCTACACGCAGCGCGCCGAGGGCTTCGACGGCGGCAAGACCGCGACCGTCGACCCCGCTGACCTCGACGCCGAGTACTTCATGATGCGCGTCCGCTCCGACGGCGCCCTGCTGGGTGCGGACGCGGTGCGCGCCCTCGGCAGCATCTCGACGGAGTTCGCGCGCGACACTGCCGACGTCACCGACCGGGAGAACATCCAGTACCACTGGATCCGGATCGAGGACGTGCCGGCCATCTGGGAGCGGCTCGAGGCCGCCGGCCTGGACACCCAGGAGGCCTGCGGCGACTCGCCCCGCCCGTTCCTCGGCTCACCCGTGGCCGGCATCGCGGCCGACGAGATCATCGACGGGACGCCCGCCCTCGAGGAGATCAAGCGCCGCTTCATCGGCAACAAGGAGTTCTCCAACCTCCCCCGCAAGTTCAAGACCGCCCTGACCGGCCACCCCAGCCACGACGTGTGCCCGGAGACCAATGACGTGGCGTTCGTCGGCACCGTCCACCCCGAGCATGGCCCCGGTTTCGACCTGTGGGTCGGCGGCGGCCTGTCCACGAACCCCATGCTCGCCCAGAAGCTCGGCGTGTGGATCCCGCTGGACGAGGTCGCCGACGCCTGGGAGGGCGTGGCCTCGGTCTTCCGCGACTACGGCTACCGCCGGCTGCGATCGCGGGCGCGCCTGAAGTTCCTGGTCGCCGACTGGGGCGTGGAGAAGTTCCGCGACGTGCTCGAGACCGAGTACCTCGGCCGGTCCCTGGTCTCCAACCCCTCGCCCGCCTCGCCCGAGGTCCAGAGCGACCACATCGGCGTGCACGCCCAGAAGGACGGCAAGTTCTACGTCGGCATCGCCCCGGTGGTCGGCCGGGTCTCCGGCACCATGCTGACCGGGCTGGCCGACCTGATCGAGCGGTACGGCGCGGCCGGCGCCCGGCTCACGGCGTACCAGAAGATCGTCGTGGTCGGTGTGGACGGCGACGACCTCGACGCCTTCCAAGCCGACCTCGAGACCATCGGGCTGACCGCGACCCCGTCGAACTGGCGCCGCAGCACGATGGCCTGCACCGGAATCGAGTTCTGCAAGCTCGCGATCGTCGACACCAAGAACCGGGCGCGCGATCTCGTCTCCGAGCTCGAGCGGCGCTTCCCCGGGCTCGACACGCCCATCACCGTGAACGTCAACGGCTGTCCCAATGCCTGCGCCCGCACCCAGGTCGCCGACATCGGCCTGAAGGGCCAGCTGGTGATGGATGCCGACGGCAACCAGGTGGAGGGCTTCCAGGTCCACCTGGGCGGCGCGACCGGGCTGCACTCGACCTTCGGCCGCAAGCTGCGCGCGCACAAGGTCACCAGCGCCGGGCTCGACGACTACATCACGAACGTCGTTCGCGCCTACCTGCGCGACCGCGAGGACGGTGAGACCTTCGCGGCCTGGGTGACCCGGGCCGACGAGGTCGACCTCCGGGGCGAGCGGGAGCTGGAGGCGGTGTCATGAGCGAGCGTGCCGTCCCCTTCCACTGCCCCTACTGCGGGGACGAGGACCTGCGTCCGCACGAGGTCGTCTCGGAGTCCGGCGAGGTCACCTCGCCCCACGGGACGTGGGAGTGCCGCTCCTGCATGCGCGCCTTCTCCCTGAAGATGCTCGGACTGCTGCGGCCCTCGGGGGGTGCGTCATGACTGCCGCCACCACCGCCTCGGCCCGCAACTTCCGAGGCACCCCACCGAGGGCCGCTCCCCCGAGGAGCTGCGCGAGCTGGTTCGCACGTGGGCGCCGAGCTCGAGCTGGCCCCGGCCGAGAACATCATCGAGTGGGCGGTCGCCACCTTCGGCGAGCGCTTCTGCATCACCTCGTCGATGGGCGACGCGGTGCTCGCGCACCTCGCATCGAAGGTGGCGCCCGGCGTCGACGTGGTCTTCCTCGACCCGGCTACCACTTCGCCGAGACCATCGGCACCCGCGACGCGGTCGAGGCCACGCTGGACGTCAACCTCCTCACGATCACGCCGAAGCAGAGCGTGGCGGAGCAGGACGCGGCGCACGGCAAAGACCTCTACAAGACCGACCCCGACCTGTGCTGCGCGCTGCGCAAGGTGCAGCCGCTGGCCGAGTCGCTCGAGCAGTACGACGCCTGGGCCACCGGCCTGCGCCGCGCCGAGACCCACAACCGGGTCATCGCGCCGGTCGTCGGCTGGGACGCCAAGAAGGGCAAGGTCAAGGTCTCGCCCCTGGCGCGCTGGTCCGACGAGCAGGTCGAGGGCTACATCGCCGAGAACGGCGTGCTGGTCAACCCGCTCGTCTACGACGGCTACCCTCCATCGGGTGCTGGCCGTGCACGCGGCGCGTGGCGCCCGGCGAGGACCCGCGCAGCGGGCGCTGGGCCGGCACCAACAAGACCGAGTGCGGGATCCACTCATGATCCGCACTGTCGCGATCGACCCCCACCTGACCGACAAGGGCGTCGGTCGTCGTCACACCATCACCCCGGTAGCACCGGCAACACAGAGGAGGCCGCACTGATGGCTGCTCCTGCCCTGGTGGCCCTGGCTCACGGAAGCCGTGACCCTCGGTCCGCTGCGACGATCACCGCCCTGGTCGACGAGGTCCGCGCCATGCGCCCCGACCTCCGCATCGAGCAGGCGTTCCTCGAGCTGTCCCGGCCGTCCTTCGGGACGGTCGTGGACCGGCTCGTGAAGGCGGGCCACGACGAGATCGTCGTGGTGCCGCTGCTGCTCACGGAGGCCTACCACGCCAAGGTCGACGTGCCGAGCGCCATCGCGGAGGCGCAGGCCCGGCACGAGGGCCTGAAGATCCGGGCCAGCTCGATCCTGGGGCTCGAGGCCTGCTTCCTCGAGGTCCTCGACGTCCGAATGCGCGAGGCGCTGAAGGCCGCTCGGGTCCGTGAGCTCGACGCGCTGGTGCTCGCCGCAGCCGGCTCGAGCGACTCGCTCGCCAACCAGGCGGTGGCCCGCCTGGCCCGGATGTGGGGCCAGCGGCACAAGCTGCCGGTGACCGCGGCGTTCGCCTCGGCCGCTCCCCCGGCCACCGGCGAGGCCGTGCGTCAGTTCCGCGCCCAGGGTCGCCGCCACATCGCGGTCGCCTCGCTGTTCCTCGCCCCGGGATTCCTGCCGGACCGGGCCGCCGAGCTCGCCACGGAGGCCGGTGCCATCGCGGTGTCGGACCCGCTGGGCGCGCACCCCGAGCTGGCCCGGACCATCCTGGCTCGCTACGCCGTCGGCGCGGTCGAGCTCGTCCCGGTCTGACCCCACCGCCGAGTCGGCGTTCGTTGACACCCCCGCACCGTCAAACAACGCCGAGTCGGCGCTCGTTGACGCCTCCGCACGGTCAAGCAACGCCGAGTCGGCGCTCGTTGACGCCCCCGCACCGTCAAGGAACGCCGACTCGGCGTGGTGCCTGCTCGGTCAGGTGACGAGCTTGGCGAGCAGGTGGTCGAGCTGGCGGGCGGGTCGGCGGTGACGCCGCCGTGGACCGGCCCCGGTTGCAGGACGGTGCTGCGGGGCGCCTTGAGGAAGCCGAACCGCTGGCCCGGAGGCTTCCCGCCGGCCGCCCCGCCACGCTCGTCGCCGGCGCAGACGCCCTCGACGTAGGTCAGCGCCTCGCAGACCTGGTCGAGGTCCAGCCCGGGGTCGAGGGCCGCGAGACGCTCGCGGTCGACCTCCCAGGCCGCCTCGAGGTAGTCCGCGGCCTGGCAGTAGAGGACCACGCCGACGTTGAGGAACTCCTCCCGGTCCACGCGCGGGACGCACCGCAGCACGACGTACTGGTAGGCGAGCCTCGTGGCGCCGCTCATGCCACCACTCCGACGGGCAGCCACTGGCGGGTCTCGAGGCGGGCGGCGAGGAAGGACACGTAGGCGGCACGGACGGCAGCCGGGGTCTCCGCGCCCGGCACCGGCTCGAGCCACTCGTCGGGCACCTCGTCGAGCACCTCGGCGAAGACGGACTCGTCCAGCCTGGCGCGGATCCGCTCGTCGGCTGCCGACAGCCCCGCGGCGTGCTCTCCCAGCACGTGGTCGGAGGGGTCCCACGGCTGCGCGGCGAAGCGCTCCGGAGCGCCCGGCTTGAGCAGCGAGCCCCCGACCAGGCGTGGTGGAAGTACAGCGCGGCGCCGTGGTCGATCACCCACAGGTGTCCGTGCCAGAGCAGCAGGTTGGGGTTGCGCCAGCTGCGGTCGACGTTCGCGGTGAACGCGTCGAGCCACAGGACGGCCGCGCCGACGCCCTCCTCGTCCGGATCGGCGTGCGGCATGGTGCCGTCGAAGCCGAAGGCGCCGGGCAGGAAGTCCACGCCGAGGTTGAGACCGGGGCTGGCGTTGAGCAGGTCCTGGACCTCCTCGTCCGCCTCGTAGCGGGCGATCTCGGGGTCGAGGTCGAGGGCGACCAGGCGCGGCGTCCGCAGGCCGATCCGCCGGGCGAGCTCGCCGACCACGACCTCGGCCACCAGCACCCGCAGGCCCTGGCCGGCGCCGCGGAACTTGCACACGTAGGTCCCGAGGTCGTCGGCTTCGACCAGTCCGGGCAGGCTGCCGCCCTCGCGCAGCGGGGTCACGTAGCGCGTCACGGAGACGGTCGGGATCACGAGAGCGGCGCCTCGTCGGTGAGCCGCTTCTTCTCCACCTCGGCGTCGAAGTCGGCCTTCGGCCACTCGGGGTCCATGTGGCGCAGCGTGTCGTGGAGCAGGCGGCCGATCGCGAGGTTGCGGTACCACTTCTTGCCGCTGGGGATCACGAACCACGGCGCGTGCTCGGTGTTCGTCTTCTCCAGGGCGATCTCGTAGGCCTCCCGGTAGCGCGGCCACTGACCGCGCTCGTCGATGTCGGAGGGGTGGTACTTCCAGTGCTTGCTGGGCTTGTCGAGCCGGGCGAGGAGCCGCTCCTTCTGCTCGTCGGCGGAGATGTGCAGCATGCACTTCACGATGGTGGTGCCGCCGTCGACCAGCTCCCGCTCGAAGTCGTTGATCGCGGTGTAGCGGCGCTCGATCTCCTCGGCGTCGGCCAGCTCCCGGACCCGCGCGATGAGCACGTCCTCGTAGTGGGACCGGTCGAAGACGCCGATGTAGCCCGCCTCGGGCAGCGCCCTGCGGATCCGCCAGAGGAAGTCGTGCTCGCGCTCCTCCTCGGTCGGGGCCTTGAACGACGTGATCCCCACACCCTGCGGGTCGACCAGGCCGACCGTGTGCCGCAGCACGCCGCCCTTGCCCGAGGTGTCCATGCCCTGCAGCACGAGCAGCAGGCGACGCCGGGAGCCCGAGCGGCCCTGGGCGAAGAGCCGCTCCTGCAGGTCCGACAGCTCGTCTCCGAGTGCGAAGAGGGCCGCCTTGCCCTTCTTCTTGCCGCCCTTGAACCCTGGCGAGGCGTTGGTCTCGATCGAGGAGAGGTCCACCGGTCCGGGCTGGAGGCGGAAGGGGTATCCGGTCATGGGGTCATCATGTCGTGGCCGTGAGGGGCGCGACCACCGAGTGGGGCGCTCGGCCCGGGCTACGCTCAGCCGAGGACCTGCCGGACGTCGAGGGAGCAACCCACGACGGTCTCGACGGTGCCGTCCTCCTGGGGCTCGTCGAACCACAGGCCAGGGGTGAAGCCGGCCTTGGCCAGCACCCGCAGCGACGCGGCGTTGCGGTGGTCGGGCGCGGCGAAGTAGCTGGTCGCCTCCGGGCGCCGGTGCCGAGCCCGCAGCATCCACGCCCACAGCATCCGGGCCCCGAGACCACGCCCGACCCAGGCGGGGTCGCCGATCAGGTAGTCGACCCCGATCGCCTCCGGGTCGGGCCCGAGCAGGGCGTAGTCGGGGTAGTCCCCGACCCGGTAGTCCTGCAGGAACCCGACCGAACGCCCGTTGACCTCGACCACCCACATCCGGGTGGGGGTCAGGCCGTCGATGCACGGCGCGTACCGCTCCTCGACCAGCTCCGGCGTCGGCTCCCCCTCGGAGGCCCACCAGCGTCGTACGTGCTCGCTCTGCCGCCACCGGGTGACGTCGGTCAGGTCGCCGCGGGTCATGGCCCGGATCGTCACCACCCGGTCGTGGTCGATGACGAACTGCTTGACCTCGCTCGACAGGTCGACGGGCACGGGCTCCGCGTGCACGCTCGCGGCGGTACGTCGGGCTGCCTCGGCCCAGGACTCCCCCGGACGCACGACGCCGGCCAGGTCACGTCCCCGGTCGTGGACGACCACCCGCAGCCCTGTCTGATCCGCCACGTGCCGAGACTAGGGCGGTTGGGGCGAGCCCGCGACGGTTCAGGCGTGCGGCACTCCCGCACGCTCGACGAGCGGCGGCTGCGAGGACCAGGGGAAGTCGATCCAGGCGGTGGTGCGTCGCCAGACGTAGTCGGGCTTCACCACCGACTGCGGCTTCTCGTAGACGACGGCGGTGCGAGCCTCGGCCACGTGGTCGGCGCAGAACGCCTGCACGATCTCCAGGGTCCTGCCGGTGTCGGCCACGTCGTCGGCGATGAGGACCTTCAGTCCGGAGAGGTCCACCGCGTCGGGCGTCGGGGGCAGCATGATCGGCATCTCGAGCCGCTGGTCCTCACCGGTGTAGAACTCGACGTTGATCACGGCGAGGTTCTTCACGGCCAGGGCGTAGCCGAGTCCCATGCCGAGCGCCAGGCCGCCCCGGGCGATGGAGAGGATCAGGTCGGGGTCGAAGCCGTCGTCCACGACCTGCTGGCCGAGGTCACGCACGGAGACGCCGAACGCCTCCCAGGTCAGGGTCTCCCGCTCGGTCATGGCGGGAGTCTGCCGGATCCCTCAGAGGTCGTCGTCGGCGCCCCGGCCGGCCTCGGCCAGCTCCTCGCGCACCACCGCGAAGGCGAGACCCGAGCCGTAGCCCTTGCGGGCGAGCATGCCCACCAGCCGGCGGGTGGCGGTGGTGTCGTCGACGCGGCTCAGCGACCGGAGCTTCTTGCGGACCAGGGCGCGGGCCGCGGCCTCCTCGTCGTCGGGTCGATCTCGTCGAGGGCACCCCGGGCGACCTCGTCGTCGACACCCTTGCGGCGCAGCTCCTGGGCCAGGGCGCGTCGGGCCAGCCCCTTGCCCGGCTGGCGGCTGGCGATCCAGGACCGGGCGAACGCCTCGTCATCGACGAGCCCGACCTCCTCGAACCGGTCGAGCAGCCGGGCGGCAACGTCGTCCGGCACGTTGCGCGAGGCGAGCTTGTCGGCCAGCTCCTTGCGGCTGCGCGCCTGACCGGTCAGCTGGTCGAGCAGGATCTTGCGGGCCACCGACTCGGGGTCGGCCTCGGGCCCGCCGGCCTGCGGGTCGGGCGGCGGTGGCGCTGCTGCCTGGCCTGCGTGACCACGGCGTCCGCGCCTGCTCCCGCCCCGGGAACGAGCCGCCGGGTGGTTCGGACCGTCCGTCGTCGCCGGGGTGGCGGCGGACCCCCGGTGCGTCCACGCATCCACCCCGGTAGCGACGTCACCGGCCCACGAGGGGGCGGGCCGGTCGTCGTCGAACCCCGGCGATCCCGCGTCTCGGGACTCAGAAGTCATCGACACCCAGCGGGTCGGCGGGCGTCTCGCTGTCGACCGTCGGGCCGACGCCCAGCTTCTCGAGGATCTTCTTCTCCAGCTCGTTGGCCAGGTCGGGGTTGTCGCGCAGGAAGGTCCGCGCGTTCTCCTTGCCCTGGCCGAGCTGGTCGCCCTCGTAGGTGTACCAGGCACCGGCCTTGCGGACGAGGCCCGCCTCGACGCCGACGTCGATCAGGCCACCCTCACGGCTGATGCCCTTGCCGTACATGATGTCGAACTCGGCCTGCTTGAACGGCGGGGCCACCTTGTTCTTCACGACCTTGACGCGGGTGCGGTTGCCGACCATGTCGGTGCCGTCCTTGAGCGTCTCGATGCGACGCACGTCGAGGCGGACCGAGGAGTAGAACTTCAGCGCACGACCACCGGTCGTGGTCTCCGGCGAACCGAACATCACGCCGATCTTCTCGCGCAGCTGGTTGATGAAGATCGCGGTCGTCTTGGAGTTGTTGAGCGCGCCGGTCATCTTGCGCAGCGCCTGGCTCATCAGGCGGGCCTGGAGGCCGACGTGGCTGTCGCCCATTTCGCCCTCGATCTCGGCGCGGGGCACCAGCGCCGCCACCGAGTCGATGACGATCAGGTCGAGCGCGCCGGAGCGGATCAGCATGTCGGCGATCTCGAGCGCCTGCTCGCCGGAGTCGGGCTGGGAGACCAGCAGCGCGTCGGTGTCGACGCCGAGGTTCTTGGCGTACTCGGGGTCGAGCGCGTGCTCGGCGTCGATGAACGCCACGATGCCGCCGGCGCGCTGGGCGTTGGCCACCGCGTGCAGGGCGACCGTGGTCTTTCCGGAGGACTCCGGCCCGTAGATCTCCACCACGCGACCGCGCGGCAGGCCACCGAGGCCGAGCGCCACGTCGAGCGCGATCGACCCGGTCGGGATGACCTCCAGCGGGGCGCGCGTCTCGTCCCCGAGGCGCATCACCGAGCCCTTGCCGAACTGGCGCTCGATGTTGGCGAGCGCGGTGTCGAGAGCCTTGTCCCGGTCTCCACCAGCCATGTCGTTCTTCTCCTTCGGGGGCTCCGCGGCCCCGCGTCGTCTGGTACGTCGTTGAGTAGTCATCGTCGTGCGAGACGCTAGACGGGACCACCGACAGTGCCGGCCACGACCTCACTGCCTGGGGATGACATCGTCCTGGACGTCACCTGTGGACACACAGTAGCCCGAACACGTGTTCGACTCCCGCAGCACGGTCGCGGCGTGTCGCGCGGGCCGACGTCAGGTGCGGTGGGCCCGTCGCGGGTGGGTCACGTGAGGTCGGCGACCGGTGCCCTGGACGCGTCCCCGGGCACCCGTGGCAGTCGCACGCGGAAGCGACACCCGGCCACCCGAGGGGCGCCCGGGTCCTCGACGTTCTCGACGTCCACCTGGCCGCGGTGCGCCTCGACGATCCCTTTGACGATGGCCAGACCGAGGCCGGCGCCGCGCGCGTGGGAGGAGTCCCCGGTGTCGGGGGTCCGCGCTGTCCCGCCCTGCCAGGCGAGGTCGAAGACCCGCTCCATCTCCTCGGCCGTCAGACCGCCGCAACCGTCGGTGACGCTGAGCTCGACCCCTCCGTCGACCGAGCGGCCGCGGATCTCCACCACACCGTCGGCCGGCGTGTGCCGGATGGCGTTCATGACCAGGTTGGACACCACCCGCGACAAGCCCGCCGGGTCGGCGGTGATCTCGACCCCGTCCTCGACCGTCCCGCCCAGCCGCACCCGCCGCGCACGTGCGACGGGATCGGCGCCGGCGATGGCCTCGCTCACCAGGTCGCCGAGCATCACCGCCTCGGGGCTGAGCCGCAGCACGCCGGCATGGATCCGTGAGAGCTCGAAGAGGTCGTCGACCATGCGCACCATCCGGTCGACCTCGGCGCGGATCTGGCGGTGGTAGCGCTCCGGGTCGGGGGCCAGCCCGTCCTCCAGGGCCTCGGTCATCGCGCGCATCCCGGCCAGCGGCGTGCGCAGGTCGTGGGACACCCACGACACCAGCTCACGGCGCGAGCCCTCGAGACGGTCGGCCTTCAGTCGGGACTCCTCGAGGCGTTCGCTGGTGCGGGCCAGCTCCTCGGACAGCGCCTGGAACTCGCTGGGGCCGCGCCGACTGCCGTCGAAGGTCCCCTCGAGGCCCATCCGCCTCGCGTCCTCCTGCAGCGACTCCGACCAGTGTGCGATGGCGGCACCGACCGCGAGCGCGACCGCGACGGCCACCACGCCGGCCACCAGGGCCACGAGGCTGATCACGCCCCAGTCGTGGCTGGAGATGAACATCAGCTGGGCGATTGCCATCACCCCGGCGAGCACCGCCAGCACAGCCACGACCGCCACCAGTCCGAGCTGCCACCGGATCGACCGGTGACGCAGCAGCCACGCGAGGCCGAGGCCGAGGACGCCGACCCCTGCGGCGCATCCCGCCGCGACCAGCACCAGCTCGACGTGGTCGGAGCTCATGCGGACGCCTCCCAGCGGTAGCCGACACCCCACACCGTGAGCAGCCGCTCGGGACGGGTCGGGTCGCGCTCGACCTTCTCACGCAGGCGGCGCACGTGCACGGTCACCGTGGACCGGTCGCCGATCGACCAGCCCCACACCTGCTGGAGGAGGTCGTCCCGCGAGAACGCCGTGCCGGGGTGGGCGACCAGGAACTGCAGGAGGTCGAACTCCCGGCCGGTCAGCGCCAGGGGACTCCCCTGCCTGGTCACCGAGTGCCGGGCCCCGTCGACCACCAGGTCGCCGTCGGTGAGGAGCAGCGGCACGGCCTGCGCCGGGTCGGTCGTACGCCGCAGCACCGAGTCCACGCGCAGGGCCAGCTCGCGGGGGCTGAACGGCTTGGTGACGTAGTCGTCCGCGCCGATCTCGAGGCCCCCACCCGGTCGGTCTCGGCCCCCAGCGCGGTCAGCATGATCACGGGGACGTCCCCGCCGTCGCGCAGGCGGCGACAGACCTCGAGCCCGTCGATACCGGGCAGCATCAGGTCGAGCACCACCAGGTCCGCGGGTGCGTCGCGCATCGCCACGAGGGCGGCCTCGCCGTCGCCCACCTCCAGGACGTCGTGGCCGTGGGCGCGCAGGTAGGACACGACCACCTCGCGCACGGTGTGGTCGTCGTCAACGACGAGCACCCGGGCCATGGGCACCCCTTCCCGTCGGCGAGCCGCCGCCCCGGCGTGCCCGGACCACGGTGGCCAGCACCACGCCCGCCAACACTAGCCCGGCGAAGAGCAGCCACCCGGCCGTGTAGTCGCGGTCCAGGAGGGTCGGGTTGTCCGCCTTGGCACCGAATCGGCCGAGCACGGGCACCGCGAGCAGGGTCGTGCTGCCGAGGACCACCGCGCCGACCGTCACCGGTGCGCGTGCGGCCGGCGGCAGCACTCGGGTCGCGACCAGCGTCAGCACGAGGAACAGCGGCGCGAGCACCAGGTCGTGGAGCACGACGCCCGCGACGAGCCACACGCCGGCGTCCACAATCGAGGCACTGGCGTGGCGGCTCAGCAGCAACCACGCGCCGTACAGGCCCAGGAGGACTCCGGCCCCGCCGATCACGAGGCGCGTGGTCATGCCTGCACCTCCAGCCGGTGGACCCACTTGGTCTGCAGCACGCCGGGCCGGTCGGGAGCGATCAGCCGGCACGGATAGCCGTGGTCGATCGCCAGCGGCTGCCCGTGAAGCTGCAGGGCCAGGAGGGTCCGCTGGTCGTCCGCGAAGTTCGACTGCAGGTGCGTCTGCCGGAAGGCACCGCTCTCCTGCAGGGACACCACGAGCACGTCGTGACCGGCAGGGGCCCCCGCCAGGTCGAGCAGGTCGCGCAGCCGGACGCCCGTCCAGGTGGCTCCGGCGCTCCAGCCCTCGACGCAGGCGATCGGCAGGCTCTGGGTGGACTGCGGCATCGCGGCCAGGTCGTCACGGCTCAGCGAGACCACGCGATCGGCGTACACGACGCTGAGGCGGTACGCCGGGCTGGTCGCTGCCGCAGTGACGCCCGCGGCCCGGGCGGACCTGTTGACCGGGACACCTTCGGGCCCGTCCCCGGAGCGGACACCGAGGACCGAGACCCTGCGCAGGAAGGGGACGGTGCTGCCGGCCGTGGCCAGGACTGCCACACCGGTGGCGAGCCAGGTGGCGCGCAGCAGCCCGCGCCGGGACATCACGCCGGCCTCGGTCGCCGCCGGCCGGTCCTGCGAGGTGTCGTCGACGTCGGCGCCGAGGGCGCGCCGGATGACCGGGAGCTTCACGGCCACGTGCACCACCAGTGCACCGATGGCGATCCACCCGACGGCGTAGTGGGTGCTGCGGAAGGAGAAGGCCCAGGGGTACCACTGGGCTGCGTTGGCCAGGCCGGTCGCGAGCTGGAAGACGGCGGCCGCGACGAGGACGGCGATCGAGGCCCGCTCGGCCGCCGTGACGACCAGCCGGCGCGCGCCGCGCGGCGGCCGGGCGAAGAGCCGCGGGTAGACGGTCCAGAGCTTGACCAGCAGCAGGGGCACCGCCGCCGTTCCTGCTGTCACGTGCAGTCCCTGCGTGACCCGGTAGCCCCAGGACGGGCTGGTCGGGAAGGGCACCGGCTGGTCCGGCACCTGGGCGTAGTGGCTGACGAGGCCGGTGACGAACGCGACGCCGAAGCAGATGCCGAGCCAGAGCCCGACCCGCGCGGTGACCGCGGCACTGCGCAGCCGCGAGGTGAAGTCCGAGTCGGCCGGGACTCTCACCGGTCCCCCTCGAGGACGGCGAACCAGCGGTCCGCGCAGCAGTGCGTGCCCAGGACGGCCAGCCCGGCCGCGGCCGCGACCTCGGCCACGCCGTCGACGCCGAGCAGGGACCACCGGAACGGGCGCGAGCGCAACCCGTCGCAGTGCAGCTCCGCCCACATCGTGCACAGGCCCACCCCCGGTGGGGACAGCTCGACGACGACCCGGCCACGCGGGTCGAGCAGCTGCCGCACCCGGGCGAGCAGGGCCACCGGGTCCCCACCGATCCCGACGTTGCCGTCGGCCAGCAGTGCGGTGTGCCAGCGCCCCTCGCCGGGCAGCATCTCGAACACGTCACGGACGATGGCGGAGACTCCCCGCTGCCGGGTCTGGCGCACCGCCTCGTGCACGACGTCGATGCCGAGCACCACGTGTCCGAGCTCGGCGAGCCGCGCGGTGAGGCGCCCGGGCCCGCAGCCGATGTCGAGGGTGGGGCCCACGCAGTGCGCCAGCATCGCCGTGTCGGTGTCGTCGGCCGTCCGGACCCACGAAGCCACGGGCAGCGGCTCGGGTCCCGTCCCCACGCCCACCACCGTGCAGGGTCGTCCCCGCAGCGCGCGGGAGAAGACGGCCGAGAACGAGTCGTCCCGGAGGCCCTCGTCCGACGAGGTCAGCTCGACGGTCATGTCACGACCTCCTGCCGCACGGCGGACCAGGCCCGGGCGAAGTGCCCCGTCGGCCGGTGGGCGAGCACCGCGTCGGCGTCGACCGCGGTGTCGACGTCGCGCAGCGTGACCGTCGCGCCGACCCGCAGGCCGCGAGCGAGCAGGGCGCTCCGTGTGTCGTCGTGGGTCGTCGGGGTGGACATCACGACCCCTGCCAGAGCCGTCGCGTGACCGGGGTCATCGAGGGCGAGCACCCACCAGCCGCCGTCCTCCGCCGGCCCGAGCACGGCGTCGTGCTCACGGGTGCCGGCGGCGGCGTCGACGAGCTGGTCCGGCGTGACCTGGGGTGTGTCCATGCCGATCTGCACCACCGGCCCGGAGCCGTCCACGAGGTCGAGGTGGGCGTTGACGAGCCGAGTGGTGAAGTCCCCACCACGCTGCGGTCGCAGGGTCCAGCCGTCGACCGCGCCGAGCAGCTCGTCGCCGCGCACCGCACCCGCCAGGTCGCCCGCGAGCGCCAGGTGGCAGCGGCTGGGCCCGACCGCCTCGGTGCAGGCCCGGACCGTGTCCAGCAGCGCCGCCGCGGCCACCGCCGCGGCGTGGGCGTGCCCGACCCGGGCGCCGAGCCGGGTCTTCACCCGACCGGGCACCGGCGCCTTGGCGAGCACCAGCATCCGCGGGGCGCTCACGTCAACACCTTCCAGAAGTCACGCGCGGTGCGGATCGTGCCCAGGACCGACCCGGAGACCTTCGAGCGGGTGCCCTCCGCCCGCGGGTGGTAGGAGACCTCGCGCTCGGAGAAGCGCCAGCCGGCCCGGGTGGCCTTGTCGAGCAGCTCGACCGGGTAGCCGAAGCGGCGGTCACGCACGTCCAGCGCCAGCAGCTCGGTCCGCCGGCACACCCGCACCGGGGCGATGTCGTGGGCGGGCATGCCGATCCGCCGACGGAGCCAGCGCACGATCAGCGCGTTGCCGGCCCGCGCGTGCCACGGCCAGACACCGGAGCGCACCGGTCGCCGACGCCCGACGGCCAGGTCGGCCCGCCCCGACCGCACGTCCTCGAGGAGGGGCAGCAGCTCGGCGGGGTCGAAGGACCCGTCGCCGTCCATGAACGCCACCAGGTCATGCGTCGCAGCTGCCAGCCCTGCCTGCACGGCCGAGCCGTAGCCGGGCACGTCCTCGACGACCACCGTCGCCCCGAGTCGTCGCGCCACCTTCGCGGTGTCGTCGCCGGATCCGTTGTCCACCACGACCACGGCGAAGTCGCCAGGGACCCGCGGCAACAGGGCTCCGAGGGCCGGGCCCTCGTCCCGGCACGGAAGGATCAGGTCGCACACCGGCTGCATGCCCGTCACGCTAGGGGCGGCGCGGCGCGATGTGTCCGCCGAGAACTTACGAAGCCGTGACGGTGGCCGCCGGCGACACGGCGGACCGCCGGAGCGACCCTAGGGTGGCGGACATGGCGACCACGGAGGTGAACCCGTCCCGGACCGGGCGCCGACCCGGCCACCGCCTCTCCGCTCCCGCCATCGGCCTCGTGCTCGGCCTGGTGCTCGTCGGCGCGGCCGTCGTCGTCCCCCGTCTCCTCCACTGGCCGGTGCACGCACGGCTGCACGCCTTCGACGGTCTCGCCCCCCTGCACGGCTACTGGGACCCCCGCGTCGGACCCGGCACCCTCCCCGCGATCGCGATCGCGGTGCTCGCCTGGAGGTACGCCGCCGGGCTCGCCGCGGGACTCTCCTGGCGTCGGCTGCTCGCCGCGTCGTACGCCGCTGGGCTGGCCTGGCTCCTGGCCCTGGCCTACGTCGACGGGTCCGCCGGGATCTCCGGGGTGCTCGGCAACCCCGCGGAGTACCTCCGCACCGCGCGGGGCGTGACCGACGTCCACGCCGTGCTGCAGCACTTCGTGGAGCGCATCCCCTACTCGGCCGCACCGGACAACTGGCCCACGCACGTCGCCGGCCACCCGCCCGGGGCGCTGCTCGTCTTCGTGGGGCTGGACCGCGTCGGCCTGGGTGGCGACTTCGCAGCCGGCATGGTGGTGACGCTGGTGGCCGCGACCACCGCCGTCGCGGTGATGGTCTGCCTGCGGGTCCTGGGCGCCGAGCCGGTGGCGCGCGTCGCCGCGCCGTACCTCGTGCTCGCGCCGGCAGCGGTGTTCATGGCCGTCTCGGCAGACGCGCTCTTCGCGGCGGTCGCCGCGTGGGGGCTCACCGTGCTGGCCGTGGCGGCCACACCGACCGCCAGGTGCGGTCCAGGTGGCCTGGTCGCTGCTCGCGGGGCTGCTGCTCGGGTGGTGCGTCCTGATGTCCTACGGGCTGGCGCTGCTGGGGGTGCTCGCGCTGGGGGTCCTGGTGGTGGCGCGGTCCTGGCGTCCGCTCCCGGTCGCCGCGCTGGCCGCCGTCGCGCTGGTGCTGCTCTTCGCCGTTGCCGGGTTCCGGCTCTGGGACGCCTACCCGGTGCTCGACCAGCGGTACTGGGACGGGATCGCGCGCGTCCGGCCCGCGTCGTACTGGCTGTGGGGCGACCTCGCCGCACTCCTGATCAGCGCCGGCCCGCTGCTCGGCGCCGGGCTCGCGTCGCTCGCCACGGCGTGGCGACAGGCCCCTCGGGTCGTGGTGGTGCTGGTCGCCGGCGCCGCGACGGCGATCGTGCTCGCGGACCTCTCGCGGATGAGCAAGGCGGAGGTGGAGCGCATCTGGCTGCCGTTCGTGCCGTGGCTGCTGCTCTCGGTCGTCGTGCTCCCCGAGCGCTGGCGACGCCCGGGGCTGGCGCTCCAGCTGGGGACCGCGCTGGTGGTGCAGCACCTCGTCCACGGCGCCTGGTGACGACGACCGGGCGCGCGTGCCGGCTCAGGCCCGCAGGGGTGCCGTGGCGAACTCCCGCAGTCCCCGCTCCGGGCTCACCTCCGCCTTGAAGCCGAGCTCCACGCGGGCACGCTCCGGGGAGGCCACCACGTGTCGCACGTCGCCGAGGCGGTAGCCGCCGGTGATCTCGGGAGCCAGGTCACGCCCGGTGCCACGGGCCACCAGGTCGGCGACGCGGCGGATGGTGACCGGCTCGCCGGAGCAGACGTTGTAGGCCGCACACCTGCCGGCCCGCTCCCCCGCCACCGCCCGCAGCGCGGCGAGGTTGGCCGCAGCGACGTCCTCGACGTGGACGAAGTCCCGCACCTGGCCGCCGTCCTCGAAGACCTTCGGCGCCTCGCCGCGCTCGAGGCTGGACCGGAACATCGCGGCGACGCCGGAGTACGGCGTGTCCCGGGGCATGCCGGGCCCGTAGACGTTGTGGTAGCGCAGGGTGACCGCGGCGGCTCCGGCCTGCCGCGCCCACGCGGACGTGTAGTGCTCCTGCGCGACCTTGCTGGCGGCGTAGGAGCTGCGCGGGTCCAGGCGAGCGTCCTCCTCGACCCGCTCCCAGCCGAGCTCGGCCCCGCACACCGGGCAGTGGTTCTCGAAGTCCCCGGCGTCCAGTGCGTCGACCGACCGCGGCGGTGGAGCCTGGACGCCGTGGTCGGGACACGCGTACCGGCCCTCCCCGTAGACGACCATCGACGAGGCCAGCACCAGACGGCTGACTCCGGCTTCGTGCATCGCGGCGAGCAGGACGGCGGTGCCGTAGTCGTTGTGCCCGGCGTAGTCGGGCAGGTCGCCGACCGCCACGCCGGCGCCGACCACGGCGGCCTGGTGGCAGACCGCGTCCACACCGCGCAGGAGGTGCGTCCACCCGGCGGCGTCGCGCACGTCGAGACGATGGGTCCCCTCGGGTGCCTGTGTCGCACCGTGGGCCCGGGCGAGCATCAGGTCGACGCGGACCACCTCGTCACCCTGCGCCTCCAGGGCAGCCCCGATCGCCGTGCCGATGAAGCCGGCCGATCCGGTCAGCAGCACCCTCACGCGCCGGCCCCCGGGACGTCGTAGGTCAGCTCGAGTCCGTCGGCCCAGCTCGAGCAGCCGCACCCGTCGGGGTCCGGGAGCGTCTCGATGGTGCGCGTCAGCAGGCCCTTGAGGCGCTCGAGGTTGGCGCGGAACAGCGCGAAGACCTCCTCCTGGCCCACCCCTGAGCCGGCCTCGACGCCGGCGTCCATGTCGGTCACCAGGGCGATCGCGGCGTAGCACTGCCGCATCTCCCGGGCGAGCACCGCCTCGGGGTGGCCGGTCATGTTGACCAGGCTCCAGCCCTGGGCGGCGTAGTGCTGCGACTCCGCACGGGTCGAGAAGCGCGGCCCCTCCACGACGACCATGGTGCCCCCCGAGGTGACCGAGGGGTCGGCGCCCGCGATGGTCTCGGAGAGCCGCGGGCAGTAGGGGTCCGCGAACGGCAGGTGCACGGCGCCGCTCTCCACGAAGGACTGGGTGCGGGCGCTGGTGCGGTCGACGAGCTGGTCGGGGACCACCACGTCGCCGGGGGCGACGTCGTCGCGCAGGCCGCCGACCGCACAGGGAGCGAGCACCTGGCGCACGCCCAGGGACCGCAGGGCCCACAGGTTCGCCCGGTAGTTGATCCGGTGCGGAGGGAGCTCGTGCCCGGTCCCGTGCCGGGGCAGGAAGGCGACCCGCCTCCCCGCGACGGTCCCGACCGCGACGGCGGCCGAGGGTACGCCGTACGGCGTCTCGACCACGCGCTCCTCCGGGTCGTCGAGGAAGGAGTAGAAGCCGGTCCCGCCGATCACGGCTATGTCCACGCGGTCGCTGCTCATCTGCCCAACTCTGCCAGCACGGAGCCGGCGGACCGCGCCTCCGCCTGCGGTGTCACGGCTTCGTAAGGTCTCCCTCGCCGGCCGCGCCGAAGGCAGCCACCACCAGCGCCAGCACCAGGCCCACGGCGACCCAGGAAAGCGTGCCGTAGCCCCAGGTGCCGACGACGAGACCGGCCAGGCCACCCGCCGCGGCTGCCGTCACACCCATCACCAGGTCCGCCGCGCCCTGGACGTCGGGACGTACGTCGAGCGGGGCGTGGTCTGCGACCAGCGTCGAAGCCGACACGGTGGCGAAGGACCAGCCGAGACCGAGCAGGAAGAGTCCGGCGAAGATCTGCCACGAGCTGCCCTCGGGCGAGCCCGCGCACAGCACCAGTGACACCGCCAGCAGCCCCGCACCGACGCCGAGGGTCGCGGCCCGACCGTGCCGGTCGGCCGCCAGGCCCACGAGCGGCGAGAACGCGAACATCCCCAGCACGTGCACGCTGATGACGATGCCGATGACGCGCAGCTCGGCTCCACCGTGCTCCATGTGCAGCGGGGTCATCACCATCACCGCGACCATGACCGCGTGCGCGGCGGCCAGCGCCAGGACGGCGTGAGCCAGGACGGGGCGTGCCCGGACCGCCGCCACGACCCGACCCCACGAGGTGCCGGTGGGGGTCACCGGCGGGGTGCCCTTCGCGCTCCGGGACAGGAGCAGCGGGTCGGGCCGCAGGAAGAGCCCCACGACCAGCGCGGCGGCGAGCATGCCGAGGCTGCCCAGGGCGAAGGGGCCGGTCAGCGCCGGGATGCCGAGCGAGCGCGCCAGGGCGCCGGAGGGGCCGGTGAGGTTGGGACCCGCGACGGCGCCGATCGTCGAGGCCCACACGACGGTCGACAGGGCGCGCGCCCGGCTCTCGACCGGGGCCAGGTCGGTGGCGGCGTAGCGGGAGCCGCTGTTGGCCGCGGTCGTCGCGCCGAGGAGCACGGCCCCGAGCAGCAGCAACGGCATCGAGCCCACCACGCCCGCGAGCACGACGATGACGGCCCCGCAGGCGCCGATCAGGTAGCCGGTGACGAGCCCGGCGCGCCTGCCGCGGCGCGACATCAGGCGCGCCAGCAGGTACGACGCGACCGCCGCCCCGAGCACCTGCGCCGTCTGGGCGAGTCCGGCCTGGTCGTCCGACCCCGACAGGTCACGCGCGAGCAGTGACGCGGTGGCGATCCCGATGGTGATGCCCATCGCGCCGACCGCCTGGGCGGCGGCCAGGGTGAGGACGGTGCGCCGCTGGGCGGCGACGAGCCGGTCGGGCGTGACCGCCTCCGAGCTCGCGCGCGGCCTGCCGGGCGCGCTCACCGCTCGGACGGCGGAAGGTTCAGCGCCTTCCAGACCGCGGCCCACACCTGCTTGGGCGGGACGCCCGCGTCGAGCGCCTCCGACGCGGTCCGGCCGCCGAGGTCGCTCATCACGAACTGGTCGGCCCACGACCGCGCGTAGGCGACGCCGAGCGTCGACTCCATCCGGGCCCAGAACTCCGTGTGCCTCATGCGTCCTTCCTGGTGGCCAGCACCTGCAGCCAGCGGGTGCCGCGGACGTCGTCGTGCCGGGTCAGCTCGTCGACGGCCCATCCGGCGTGCTCGAGCGCGTCACGCAGCGGCTGCTCGCGCCAGAGGACGAAGAGCCGCGGTGCCGCGACATTGCCGTGGGTCGACCAGGCTTCGCCGTCGCCCTCCTTGAGCGAGACGTGGAGCGTACCTCCGGCCCGGGTGACGGCCGCCAGGCGGGCGAGCACCACCGGCAGGTCGGTCCGGGCGACGTGCAGGAGGCAGGCGCTCGCCCACACCCCGTCGTACGCCGCTCCCCCGCGCCCGGGATCGACCAGGTCGTCGGTCAGCGGGTCGAGGAGGTCGGCCTCGTGCCCGGCCCCGGTGAGCAGCGCGACGAACCCCGGGGAGACGTCCGTGCGACGCACGCTCAGACCCCGCCCCTCGAGTGCCGCAGCATCCCGCCCGGGACCGCTGCCGATCTCGAGCACCCGCGCACCCGGGGGCACCCGCTCGGCGAACCGGCGCACCAGGGCCACCATCTCCGCCGACATCGTGGCGGTGCCGTCGCGGTAGGCCTCGGCGTTGGCGTCGTAGGCCGCGATCGTCAACGCCTTGGCGGCGTGACCGACGTCGTGGGCGTGGTGCACGACGTCGTGGAGGTGGTAGCGCCCCAGGCTCTCGATCGTGAACTGGCTGCCGTCGCTGCGGAAGCCCCGGCGATTCCAGGCACCGTCCGGCACACCGGCGTAGCGGTCGGCCACGGTGCCGGCCGCCGCCGCCAGGTCGACCGCCACTCCCGCAGGGTCCTGCTCGGCGTAGCGGCCGGCCACGGCCGTCTCGTCCTGGTCCCAGTTGGCGAAGCGGGGATCCTCCTGCTCGAGCATGAGCCGCACCCGCTCGTCGAAGATGCGGTGCACGTCGCGCACGTGGCAGGCGTACTCCAGGGGCGACCAGACCCCCGGCTCGGGCCGGACGCCGACGCCGGGCCCGGACCCGGCGAGCACCGTGGTCCACGAGGCGGCGTTCTCCCGGATCGCGTCGGCCAGCCCGGTCGCGGCGACGTCGGCGGCGACGAACCCGCACTCGGGGCAGGGCGTGGTGAGGACCCAGGTCCAGTCCTTGGTGTCCGGCTCGACGGGTGGCAGCGACATGGCGGTCATCCTCTCAACCGCGGTGCGGCCGCGCCGCGAAGCTTTCTGCCGTCCTTCGGTAGGTTTCGGCCATGCCGATCCGACCGGCCACCGAGCAGGACCTGCCCGCGATCAAGGCGATCTACGACGCCGAGGTCCGCGAGGGCATCTCGACCTTCGCCACCGAGCCGCCGGAGCTCGACTACTGGCGGGTGCGGCTGCACAGCACCGCACCGGGCGACCACGTGCTGGTGGCCGACGACGCGGACGGGGTGCTCGGCTACTCGTACTCGTCGAGCTACCGGCCCCGCGCCGCCTACGGCCACACCCGCGAGTCGTCGGTCTACCTCGCGCCGCGGGCGCGTGGTCGCGGCCTGGGTCGCGGCCTGTACGACGAGCTGCTCGCGGCCATGCGCGCCGATGACGTGAGGCTCGTGGTCGCTGTCGTCGCGCTGCCCAACGACGCCAGCCGCGCGCTGCACCTCGGATGTGGCTTCAGCTCCGTCGGGGTGCTGCACGAGGTCGGTCACAAGTTCGGCCGTGGATCGACACCGAGCTCTTCGAGCGTCGGCTCACGTGAGCAGCAGGGCGTCGAGTCGCCGGCGGACGATGGCGAGCCCGATCAGTCCCATGACCACGAGGTAGACGACCGAGACCGCCGAGCCCCAGGACAGCGCGCCGGTGGTGAGCTCGCGGCAGAGCACGACGCCGCGGTAGAGCGGCGTGCACTCCACGACCCAGCGGACCGCGGGCGGGAAGGCGGTGATCGGGAAGAACGTCGCGGAGAAGAGGAACATCGGCAGCGTCGCCAGCGTCACGAACTCGAAGTCCTGCCAGCTGCGCATGAAGGTCGTCAGCGCCATGCAGATCCCGCCGAAGGCCAGCCCGATCAGGAGGGCAGCCGGGACGACCAGCACCGCCCACCACGAGCTCACGAGTCCCATCGCGACCATGACCAGCAGGAACGCCGCGGAGTAGATCCCGCCGCGCAGCAGCGACCAGCTCAGCTCGCCGCGGGCGATGTCCAGCGTGGTCAGCGGCGTCGCCAGCATCTGGTCGAAGAGCTTGTTGTACTTGAGCTTGAAGAAGAAGTTGAACGTCGAGTCGAGCAGGGAGCCGTTCATCGCGGAGGCGGCGAGCATGCCTGGGGCGACGAACTCGGCATACGGGATCTGCTGGCCGTTGAACTCGAACCCGGTCACGAGCTGACCCACGCCCACCCCGATCGAGAAGAGGTAGAACACGGGCTCGAGGAAGCCGCTGACGAAGATGTACCAGCCGCGGCGATAGGCCAGGTAGTTGCGGTAGATCAGCAGGCCCGTCGCCTCGCCGGCGGAGACCGGGGAGGCGGCCGCGCGGCCGACCGACGTGGTGAGCATCGCCACGGCTAGGACACCATCCTTCGGGAGAGCCGGCGCACCGCCCAGAACCAGCCGGCCAGGGTCAGCGTGACCAGGTAGGCGACGTGCACCGCGGCCAACGGCCAGTCGACCTCGCCCAGCGTGAGCATCCGGGTCAGGTCGACGCCGTGCCACAGCGGCGTCACCGTCGCGAGCGCCTCCATCCACCTGCTGAGGTTGGAGATCGGGAAGAACGCGCCGGAGAACAGGAACAGCGGGATCATGCCCAGCCGGAAGACCAGGCTGAACGCGCTCTCGTCCTTCAGCCCGGCGGTGAACGCGTAGATCGGCGTCGCGAACGCCGCCCCGATGAGCAGCTGCACGAAGAAGGCCGCGAACACCCCGGCCACCGACGTGAACACACCGAACGGCGCCATCACCGCCAGGAACACCGCGCACGTCGTGGCGACCCGGAAGATCACGAAGCCGAGGTGGGCCAGGATCACCTCGGAGACGGCGAGCGGGCTGGCGATCATGCCGAAGTAGGACTTGTTCCACTTGATCATGCCCATGACCGGATAGGTGACCTCACCGAACACGGTGGTCATCGCCTGAGCGGCGACCATGCCCGGGGCCACGAAGGCGAGGTAGGAGGTCGCGCCGTCGAGCTTGGCGGGGTCGCCCTTGATGAAGCCGCCGAGCAGGACGCCCATCGCGACCACGTAGAGCAGCGGCGTCACGAAGGACGAGATCGCGCTGCCCTTCCAGGTGCGTTTGTACAGGATCGCCCAGTAGTCGAAGAGCCGCGCAGCTCCGGAGAGCAGGTTGGTGGGCGCCGTGCTCAGCCCGGGTGCCTGAGGCGGGTCGAGTGCGGCCATCAGTCCACCAGCGTTCGGCCGGTGAGGCGCAGGAACACGTCCTCGAGCGTGGAGCGGCGTACGAGCACGGCCGCCGGCTGGAGCCCACGCTCGTGGACCTTCGCGATGACCTCCTCGCCGTCCTCGCTGTAGACCAGCAGCCGGTCCGGGAGCACCTCGACACGGTCGCCGAGGTCGGAGACCTTCTCGGCGATCGCGTCGTGCTCGCCCACGCCGAAACGCAGCTCGGCGACCTCGCGGGTGGAGTGTGCCCGGATCAGCTCGAGGGGCGAGCCCTCGGCGACGATGACGCCCTTGTCCATCACCACGAGCCGGTCGCACAGCTGCTCGGCCTCGTCCATGTAGTGGGTGGTGAGCACGAGGGTGACGCCCTGCTGCTTGAGTCGGAAGAGCCGGTCCCACACGACGTGGCGCGCCTGCGGGTCGAGGCCGGTCGTCGGCTCGTCGAGCAGCAGCACGTCGGGCCGGTTGATCAGCGAGCGCGCGATCGTCAGCCGCCGCTTCATGCCGCCGGAGAGGTCCTCGACCATCGACCCGGACTTCTCGGTCAGCTGCACGAACTCCAGCAGCTCGTCGACGCGCGAGCGCACCTCCTTGCGGGGCAACCCGAAGTAGCGGCCGTAGACGTAGAGGTTGTCACGCACCGTCAGCTCGGTGTCGAGGGTGTCCTCCTGCGGGCAGACGCCGACCCGGGCCCGGATCGACGGCCCGTCCACGGCCGGGTCCATCCCCAGGATCCGCAGCTCCCCGCCACTGACCGGCGAGACGGCCGCTACCATCCGCATCGTCGAGGACTTGCCGGCCCCGTTGGGCCCCAGGAACCCGAACGCCTCCCCCCGACGCACGTCCACGTCGATGCCCTTGACCGCCTCGAAGTCGCCGAACGACTTGCGCAGCCCCCGCGCCAGGATCATGGAGTCACTCACGAGACGGGACCCTACAAACATCCGCCGACAGTCACACCCGGCTTTCGGCCCTGATGGTGGTGGGCGGCCGCTTCGCGGAGGCCCTGCCCCGGCGTGCGGATTGGTCACCAACCGCACGATTCCGGGCCTCGGGCATGCAGGCTCTGACCAATCGGCGACCCCGAGCCACCCTCCGCGGCACCATCCGCCCGGGCGCCGTGGCGGGCTCACGACGATCGGCGTCAGCCGAGACGAACCTCGAGCTCAGCCAGTCGCGGGTCCCGCAACCCGACGCAGTCCAGCGCCCAGAACGGGTCGCAGTAGACGAGCGCCCCGGTCATCCACGACTCGTGCGCGGACAGCACGGCGACCTGGAACGCCGCGTCGGGGATCCGGACCGACGGCCGCACGAACCCGCGCTCGCTCCCCCGCGAGAAGCCGCGGGCGCCGTAGTAGTCCGGCGACCCCTCCAGGAAGACTGCAGGGCTGCCCGCCGTCTCGGCGGCGTCGAGGGCGGCCGTGACGAGCGCGGTGCCGATCCCGGAACGCTGGTGTGGGGGGTCGACCGACAGCGGGCTGAGCACGAGCACGTCCACGAGGCGCTCGCGTGCGTCGATCCACGAGTGGTTGAGCTGGACGTGGCCGACGACGGCGCCGTCGAGCTCGGCGACCAGGCTCAGCTCGGTGCGGCGGGCGGCGTTCAGCGCGTCGACCAGGTCGGCCACCGTCGTCCCTTTGTCAAGGAACGCCGACTCGACGACACGGCGTACGGATGCGCGGTCGACCGTCAATTCCGGCCGGATCTCGAAGGCACTCATGCGGCGCCCAGGAAGCTGAGCCGCACCTGGCGCTCGGCGTTGTCGACGTTGAGGTCCACCAGGCACACGCTCTGCCAGGTGCCGAGAGCCAGGCGGCCGTCCAGCACCGGCACTGTGGCGTACGGCGGCACCAGCGCCGGCATCACGTGCGAGCGGCCGTGGCCGGGGCTGCCGTGGCGGTGCCGCCACCGGTCGTCGGCGGGGAGCAGGTCGGCCAGCGCCGCCAGCAGGTCGTCGTCGCTGCCGGCCCCGGTCTCGATGATCGCGATGCCGGCGGTGGCGTGCGGCACGAACACCTGCAGCAGCCCGTCGCCCCGTCCTTCGACGAAGCCGGCGCAGTCGCCGGTGATGTCCCTGACCGTCTCGCGCCCGCCGGTGCGGTAGCTGTGCATCTCCGAGTCCACGGCCCCGATGGTGCCACGCGGGCACGGCGGCGATCAGCGGGCGCCCACCACCACGCAGCAGCGGCTCTCCTCGGGCTCCAGCCGGGCCTCGACGTCCGAGCAGCCCAGTCCCTCCACCACGCCGCAGACGAAGTCGAGGTTGACCCCGCACACCAGTGCGGTGTGGGCGCGCGCCAGGGAGTCGAACGGGCAGTTGCGCAGGTGGACCTGATCGGCCTCGATCGTGGGCTCGAACCCCTCGGCGGCGAGCGCGTCCGCAGTACGACGCAACCCCGGGTCGGCCGTGGGCTCACGCGCGGCCCCCACGGCCAGGCCGCGCTGCCGGGCCTCACGACCGAGCTCCTCGGCCACGTCCCCACCGGCGAGGGTGCGTTCGACGGCCGCGGCGAGGATGGAGCCGACCAGGTCGTAGTTGCGGCGGGGCAGGGAGACCGCGACCTCGCGTGTGGACCGGCGGTAGAGCTTGGCGGGGCGACCGGCGCCCGGTCCGGTGCGCCCGCTGCGGCGCTGGTAGTCGACGTCGAGCAGGCCCTCCTCGACCAGCCGGTCCAGGTGGAAGCGCGCCGAGTGCACCGGCACCCCGACGCCGGCCGCGGCCTCCTCCCGGCTCACCGGCTCGGCTGCCGCGACCACCAGCTCGTAGAGCCGGCGCCGGACCGGGTCGGCTAGCGCCGCGATGGCCTCGATCTCGTCGCTCATGCCACACCTCATCCCGGTCGACATCGCCGGTGACGTCGCCCTTGACGTCCGTTCGACCTACTCTCTAACGTAGAGAGTATTCACTTTTAGAAGAAGAGGGCAACCCCGATGACCCAGATCGCACTCGACCGGAACCGCACCCGGCAGCGCGTCGCGCACGCGGCCCCCGACGTGGACCTCCAGGCCGCCGAGTCCGCGGCGGCCACCATGCTGGCGGCGCTCGGCCTGCCCATCGACAACGAGGACATGGCGGAGACCCCGCGGCGGCTGGTGTCGGCGTACGCCGAGATGCTGACCGTCCCCGACTTCGACCTGACCACCTTCGCCAACAGCGCCGGCTACGACGAGCTCGTGCTGGTCCAGGACATCCCGGTCCGCTCCCTGTGCGAGCACCACCTGCTCCCCTTCGTCGGGGTCGCCCACGTCGGCTACCTGCCCGACGACCGGATCCTGGGACTCTCGAAGTTCGCGCGGCTCGTCGACTTCTTTGCGCGTCGGGCGCAGACGCAGGAGCGCCTGACCACCCAGATCGCCGACCACCTCCAGGACCGGCTGGCGCCGATCGGCGTCGGCGTGGTCATCGAGGCCGAGCACTCCTGCATGTCGCTGCGCGGGGCCCGTGCGGAGGGCGCGCGTACCGTGACATCGACGCTGCGGGGCGCCCTGCGTGAGGACCCGTCCAGCCGCGCCGAGTTCCTGGCCCTGACTCGAGGAGGTACCCGATGACTGACCGGATCGTCGTGGTGGGGGGCGGCCTGGCCGCAGGCACCGCCGTGGTCGAGCTGCGTGAGCGTGGCTTCGACGGCGAGATCACCTTGCTCGCCGACGAGGCGCACCCGCCGTACGAGCGGCCGCCCCTGTCCAAGTCGGTGCTGCTCGGGGAGAAGGACGCCGGATCGGCGATCCTCAAGGAGCCGGCCTGGTACGCCGACCACGCGGTCGACCTGCGCACCGGCACCCACGTCGAGAGCCTCGACCTCGACGGCCACCGCGTGCTGGCCGCGGGCGAGTCGATCCCCTATGACCGGCTGCTCCTCGCGACGGGCGCGCGGCCGCGACGGCTGGCCCTCGCCGACGAGAGCGGCGCCTCGGTGGGCTACCTGCGCACGATGGACGACTCGGTCGACCTGCGGCGACGCTTCCGCGACGGCTTCCGCCTCGGGGTCGTCGGCGGCGGCTGGATCGGGCTCGAGGCGGCCGCTGCGGCCCGCACGTCCGGCGCCGAGGTCACCGTCCTGGAGTCGCTCGACCTGCCGCTGCTGCGAGTGCTCGGCCCGGAGGTCGCGGGGGTGATGGCCGAGCTCCACCGCGAGCACGGTGTCGACCTGCGCACGGGCGCCGAGATCACCGGCATCAAGCGGGACGGGGACGAGGTGCAGGTGTCCCTCGCCGACGGCAGCACGCTCACCGTCGACCACCTCCTGGTCGGCGTCGGGGTGCAGCCCAACACCGAGATCGCGGAGGCGGCGGGCCTGATCGTCGACAACGGCATCCGCGTCGACCGGCACCTGCGCACCTCGCGCGAGGACGTGTTCGCCGCCGGCGACGTCGCCAACGCCGACCACCCGGTGCTCGGCACCTCCCTGCGCGTGGAGCACTGGGACACCGCCATCCAGCACGGCAAGGTCGCCGCCGCCAACCTGATGGGGGGCCACACCGACGCCGACGCACTGCCCTACTTCTTCACCGACCAGTACGACTTCGGCATGGAGTACGTCGGTCACGCGACTCCGGGCGGCTACGACCAGGTTGTCCTGCGCGGCGACGTCCAGGGCCGGGTCTTCACCGCCTGGTGGCTCGACGGCACCCGCGTGGTGGCGGGCATGCACGCCAACGACTGGGACGCGATCGACGACGTACGCCGGCTGGTCGGCCGACAGGTCGACCCCGCGCGACTCGCGGACGACGGCACGGCGCTCGCGGAGGTCATCACGGGGTGACGATGCGGTAGAAGTGACCCATGGACGTGCGCTCCCTGGGCTTCCGCACCGACCTCGCGCTGCTCCAGCTCGGCGGCAGCGAGGTCGAGGACCGGGGCACCCACCTGGTCGTGCGGACACCGAAGAACCCCACGTTCTACTGGGGAAACTTCGTGCTGCTGGGGCAGCCACCCCATCCCGGGTCGAGCCGGCACTGGGTCGAGGTGTTCGAGCGCGAGTTCCCCCATGCGCGGCACCGCACCTTCGGGGTGGACTCGAGCACGGGCACGGCCGAGGACCTGGCCCCGTTCGTCGAGATCGGGTTCAGCGCCGACGTGTCGTCGGTGATGACAGCGCAGTCCGTGCACGAGCCGCCCCACCCCCACCCGACGGCCACGATCCGCCCGCTGCGAAGCGACGACGACTGGTCCCAGCAGGTCAGGCTGGCGCTGTCGGGTGAGGACGAGCACTCCACCGAGCAGTTCGCGACCCAGCGGGCGGCGGCCCACCGACGCAACGCCGAGGAGGGTCACGGCGCCTGGTTCGGCGCGTTCCTGGAGGGCCGGCTGGCCGCCTCGATGGGGATCTTCGCCGCCGCGGAAGGCCTGGCGAGGTTCCAGGAGGTCAAGACCCACCCGGACGCACGCAGCCAAGGGCTCGCGGGCACCCTCGTGCACGCCGCCAGTCGCTACGCCTTCGACGAGATGGGCGCCCGAACGCTGGTGATGGTCGCCGACCCGGGCTACCTCGCGATCCGGGTCTACCGCTCCGTCGGCTTCGAGGACACCGAGTCCCAGCTGCAGGCCGCGCGCACGCCCGTGCTCTGAGGGAGCGCTCAGACGGAGGTGCCGCTGCCCGAGCCGCCCGAGGGCTCGCGGACCCCACCCGCGCAGGAGGCGAACGGCTCGGGCGCGGTCCGCCCGGCGCCGTACCGCTGGATGAAGAGGGCCAGTCGTGGGTCGTCGGCGCCCGTCAGCCACAGCTGGCGGCCCCAGACCGTGACGACGACCGGCGCGGGCAGGCCGACGTACGGCGAGAGGATGCCGTTCTGCGGCAGCGCGTCGGCCAGCGTGCGGACGCCGGCGGCGTCCAGGTCGGGCCGGTACGTGATCCAGACAGAGCCGTGCTCGAGGTCGTGGACGGCGTTCTCGTCGCGCACCGGCGCGTCGTAGGCGCCGCAGTCGAGCCACACCGGGTCGTGCTTGCCACCCACCGGCGGCACCTGCGCGTAGTCGACGTCGCCCTCGACGTGGTCGCGCGGCAGGTCCGGGTAGTCCCTGACCTCGGACAGGTCCGCGGTGACCGCGGCCTCCTGCCCCGCCCGCAGCCGCTGGACCGCGACGGGCACGACCACGGCCAGGGCGAGCACCACGAACGCCGCCACCAGCGCGATCACCACGGGCCGACGGCTCGAGGGCGGTGTCGGCGGCGCCGGGGGCACGTCGTACGACGGCGGGGCCGGCTGGGACATCAGCCCTCCAGGGCGCGCTCGACCCGCTCGACCTTCGCGGTCAGCTGGCCGTCGTAGCCGGGGCGGATGTCGGCCTTGAGGACCAGCCCGACCCGCGGCGACACCGCGGCGACGACGTCGACGGCGCGCTTGACCACGGCCATCACCTCGTCCCACTCCCCCTCGATGTTGGTGAACATCGCGTTGGTCTCGTTCGGCAGTCCGGACTCCCGGACCACGCGCACGGCGGCGGCGACCGCCTCGGAGACGCCGCCGGTCTCGTCACCGGCGCTCGGGGAGATGCTGAAGGCCACGATCATGGGCCAACCGTAGCCAGCCGGCACGGGTGTGGCTCATCGGGTCAGCGTTGCCGGCTCCTCGTCGAGGTCCGGCAGCAGGCCACGCAGCCGGGCAAGGGCGTCCCGGGTCTGCGACTTCACGGTCCCGACCCCGATGCCCAGCGCCTCGGCGGTCTGGCGCTCGGTGAGGTCGTCGAAGTAGCGCAGGACGATCACCGCCCGCTGGCGAGGGGCAAGCCTTGCCAGCGCCTCGTGCAGCGCCGCACGATCGGTGGGGTCCGGCGCGGCCGCGGAGCGCTCCGGCAGGGTGTCGGTGCTCAGCTCGCGCCAGCGCCGCCTCCGCCACCGGGACACGCTCTCCCGAGCCAGGATCCGTCGCACGTAGGGCTCGGGGTGGTCCGCGATCCGGGACCAGTACGGCACTGCCTTGACCAGCGCGACCTGGACGAGGTCCTCGGCGTCCTCGTGGCTGCCTGTCAGCAGGTAGGCCGTGCGCAGCAGCGCCTGCCGTCGGGCGGCCACGAACTCCTCGAAGCCCGCCTGCCCGCGGTCAGGGGCGGACACGTCGCCTCCAGAGCACGGCGATCGCGACCGCTGCCACAAGGGTGCCCACAGCCAGTCCGGTCACCCAGCGTGGATCCAGCGGGCGGGGCGGCGGATCGGCGTGGACGCTCGGCGCCGACAACAGGTCGGTCGCGAACTGCCAGCCGCCTCCCTGGGCGGGGAGGCGCACCAGGTCGCGGAAGTCTCCCGTCGAGACCGAGACCCGGCTGAGCCTGGTCCCGCCCCCGAGACCGAGGCGGTTCACCATCCTCTGCGTCACGATCGTGTGGTCATCGAGCCAGTCCAGGACACTCAGGGTGCGGCGCGTGCTCGGAACGACGTGCAGGTTGCCCACCACGCCGGCGCGCACGCCGTTGGGGTTGTGATCGGCCACGAGGGCGACGCGGCGGCCCGAGGCATCGAACGCGGCATAGGGCAAGCTGTTGAACGATCCCGAGATGCCAGGGACGCTGACGAATCGCCCTCGCGAGGGGTTGTCCAGGTCGACCTGGCGGTACTCGCGCCCGGAGCTGGAGGAACGGGTGTCGACCTCGATCCGACCGTGCGCCGCCTCGATGAGGGATGCTCCTGCGTCGACACCGGGCACCGGCTCCGGCTGGCTCCCCAGAGACCACATCATCACCGTCCCGAGTGCGGAGGTCGCCTGGTCCATCTCGGAGGCGTCGTCGCCGCCACGGATCTGTCCCCCCGAGAACACCACCGTGCCCGCGTCGGCCCAGCTGAGGAAGTCCGGCCTGAGTCCGTGTGCGGTCCGGATCCAGTGCCGGCTGACCCCACCGGTCCCGGTGTCGAAGACGCCGACGCCGGTGACGGGGCCGGAGTCGGAGTTGGGCGTGCCTGTGGTCGCTCCCCTCAACCAGTAGGCGATGTGACGCCCGTCGGGCGAGAGCACGGGCTCGTCGAGGCCGTCGGGCGCCGCGTCAGGCAGGTCGTCGAGGAAGGCGTAGTCCCCCGTGGTCGCGGAGACCCCGACGAGCGAGGGCCGCATTCCGGTCCAGCTGCCCTGGTCAGCCGCCGTGATCGCGACCAACCTGCCCGGACGGTCGGTCGAGGGCAGCCACGGGCTGGGGGCCCACACTCGGTCCGGAAGCTCGGCCGGACCGTCGGCGGGCTGGAGCGGTGCGGCGGCGCGATGCCAGGTGACCCCGCCGAGCAGCGCGAGCACGAGCATGGTGGCGCCGAGCACGGCGAGCGTGCCCGCCCGGCGACGCCGACGGTAGCGTCGGCCTCGGTCCCAGAGCCCGGGCGCGGGCAGCGGGCCGGGCGCCTCCTCGGCGAGGTCGGCCAGCCGGTCGTGGAGCGTGGTCATCGGTCCTCCTGGTTCGTGCACACAGGTGGACACGCTCCGAGCCACCCCGTTGGAGGGGTGGCGGGCGTCAGGTTCTCACGAGTCCGAGGAGGATGCGTGCGCCTTCGGGTCGGAGAACAGCACCATCCGGGCGACCAGCAGCATCCACGCAGAGGCGTAGACGACGCTGGTGAGGACGTCGGTCAGGTGGTGAGCGCCCTGGTAGAGCCGGGAGAGGAGCACGAAGAGCGGGACCAGCCCGACGACGGCGACCCACTTCACGGCGGCGCGGGCGTAGACCGCGGTGAGCACCAGGATCCCGCCGTACGCGACGATCGCGGTCGCGGTGTGCCCCGACGGGAAGCTGTGGTCGGCTACCAGGCCGGGGTCGAGGATCTTCACCGGCGGGCGCTGCCGGGTGTCGACGTGGGTGGCGACGAAGTAGAAGCCGCCGATGCCTGCCTCGACGAGAGCCAGGAAGATGATCGGGCGCCACGACCGCTTCCAGATCGCGAAGGCCAGCGCGGCGACGACCGCCACGCCCACACCGACGACGGTCTCCCCCAGCAGGGTGCCGATGTCGGCGGGCTCGTTGAGCACGCCGGTCCGCTGGTCGGCGAACCAGCGGGAGATGTCGTTGTCCCAGGGGTTGACCGCACCCTTGAGCGCGTGGGTGATCAGCCAGCCGAAGCCGACGACCAGGCCGAGGATCACGACCCAGGCGACCACGAGGGTCACCGCGGAGGAGGCGGCGCTGCGCCGGGTGAGCCGGGACTCGCCGGCGTCGTGACGGGTGAGGGTCGACATGCGCTGAGTGTGCCCACCTTCGGGGCGCTCCATGCCTGACGGGCGCCGCGATCTGGGAGCCGGCAGCGGTCAGACCAGCGCCTGCACCAGCAGGGCGAGAGCCGAGGCCGCGCAGACGAGCAGCACGCCGACCCGGAAGCGGTCCCGTGGCACCCGGTCGCGGGCCGCCGAGCCGGCGAAGGCACCCAGCGCGACCAGGGGCGCGAGGAGGAGGCCGAGGTGCCAGGAGGCCTCGGTGAGGGAGCCCGACCAGGCCAGGCCGACCAGGCTGACCACCACGCCGAGGAAGAAGAAGACCGACAGCGTCGAGCGGACCACCTCGGGCTCACGGCGCTGGAACAGCAGCGCGATCGGCGGCCCGCCGATCGAGGTGGCCGTGCCGCTGACTCCCGCGACCACACCGGCGGCGGTCAGCGACGCCGGGTTCACCGGCACGTGCACGGTGCGCAGCGTGACGACGACCGCCACCAGCACCATGACCCCGATCGCCACCGCGATCGCCTGGTCGCTGAACGTCACCACCAGCCAGGCGCCGACGATCGTCCCCGGGACCCGCGCGGGCAGCGCCCACGCCAGCGCGCCCCAGTCGACGTGGCGACGCTCCCCCAGCAGCATCGACCCGGAGATCATCAGTGCGAGCCAGAGCGGGAGCGCGGGCACCAGCCCCGGCTCCACCATCGCCACCACCGGGGCGACGAGGAGGCCGAGGCCCAGGCCGACGACGGACTGCACGAACGCCCCGACGCAGGTCACCGCGCCGATCAGCGCCACGACGTCCCACGGGACCCCGTCCACGTCACTCCCCCTTCACGGGACCGGCCCGCCGCTCACGAGGAGCGACGGGCCGGCTCTCGCTGGTCACGAACGGCGGCTCAGGCCTTGCGGAGGCTCCGCAGGACGTACTGCATGATGCCGCCGTTGCGGTAGTAGTTCGCCTCACCCGGGGTGTCGATGCGGACCACCGCGTCGAACTCCTTGTCGCCCGCCTTGACCTTGACCGTCTTGGGAGTGCGGCCCTCGTTGAGCTCGGTGACGCCGGTGATGCTGAACGTCTCCTCACCGGTCAGGCCGAGCGACTCGGCGTTCTCGCCCTCGGGGTACTGCAGCGGCAGCACGCCCATGCCGATCAGGTTGGAGCGATGGATCCGCTCGTAGGACTCGGCGATGACGGCCTTGACGCCCAGCAGCGCGGTGCCCTTGGCCGCCCAGTCGCGCGACGAGCCGGAGCCGTACTCCTTGCCCGACAGCACCACCAGCGGGGTGCCCGCGGCGAGGTACTTCTCCGAGGCCTCGAACACGGTCGTGACGCTGCCGTCACCGGACAGGTCGCGGGTGAAGCCACCCTCGGTGCCCGGCGCCAGCTGGTTGCGCAGGCGGATGTTGGCGAAGGTGCCGCGGATCATCACCTCGTGGTTGCCACGGCGCGAGCCGTAGGAGTTGAAGTCGCGCTGCTCGACGCCGTGCTCGGCGAGGTACTTGCCCGCGGGCGAGTCCTTCTTGATCGCGCCGGCCGGGCTGATGTGGTCGGTGGTGACCGAGTCGCCGAGCTTGAGCAGCACCCGGGCGCCCTCGATGTCCTCGACCGGCGTGGGCTCGTCGGGCATGCCGTCGAAGTACGGGGGCTTGCGGACGTAGGTGGACTCGGCGTCCCACTCGAAGGTCTTGCCCTCGGGTGTGGGCAGCGACTGCCACTGCTCGTCACCGGCGAAGACGTCGGCGTAGTCGCTCGCGAACATGTCGGACGTGATCGCGCTGGCGATCACCTCCTCGACCTCCGACGGCGAGGGCCAGATGTCCTTCATGAAGACGTCGTTGCCGTCCTCGTCCTGGCCCAGCGGGTCGTTGAACAGGTCGACGTCCATGGAGCCGGCCAGCGCGTAGGCGACGACCAGCGGCGGGGACGCGAGGTAGTTCATCTTCACGTCGGGGTTGATCCGGCCCTCGAAGTTGCGGTTGCCCGACAGGACCGAGACGACCGCGAGGTCGTTGTCGTTGACGGCCTGGCTGACCTCGGGGATCAGCGGACCGGAGTTGCCGATGCAGGTGGTGCAGCCGTAGCCGACGAGGTTGAAGCCGAGCTTGTCGAGGTACGGCGTGAGGCCGGCCTTCTCGTAGTAGTCAGAGACGACCTTCGAGCCGGGCGCCAGGGTGGTCTTGACCCACGGCTTGCGCTGCAGGCCCTTCTCGACCGCCTTCTTGGCCAGCAGGGCCGCACCGATCATCACCGAGGGGTTCGAGGTGTTGGTGCACGACGTGATCGCCGCGATCGCGACGGCGCCGTGGTCGAGCTCGAACTTCGTGCCGTCGGACAGCTCCACCATCGCCGGGTTGCTCGGGCGGCCGCCGTCAGCCGGCGCCGAGGAGTGGAACTCCTTCGGCGGGGCCGAGCCGTTGCCCTCGTGGGAGGGCGCATCGGAGGCCGGGAAGGACTCGGCGACGGTCTCGTCGTACCCCTTCTCCTCGCCGGCCTCGTCGACGTAGTCGGTGAGGGCAGCGCGGAAGGACTCCTTGGCGTCGGAGAGCGAGACGCGGTCCTGCGGGCGCTTCGGGCCGGCCAGCGAGGGTACGACGGTGGCCAGGTCGAGCTCGAGCTTCTCGGAGAAGCGGGGCTCGGCCTCGGGGTCGTGCCAGAGGCCCTGCTCCTTGGCGTAGGCCTCGACGAGCTTCAGCTGCTCCTCGGAGCGACCGGTGAGCTCGAGGTACTTCACGGTCTCCTCGTCGATCGGGAAGACCGCGATCGTGGAGCCGAACTCGGGGCTCATGTTGCCGATGGTGGCGCGGTTGGCCAGCGGCAGGGCCGAGACACCGGGGCCATAGAACTCGACGAACTTGCCGACGACGCCGTGCTTGCGCAGCATCTCGGTGATCGTGAGCACCAGGTCGGTCGCGGTCGCGCCCTCGGGCAGGTCGCCGTTGAGCTTGAAGCCGACCACGCGCGGGATCAGCATGGAGACCGGCTGGCCGAGCATCGCGGCCTCGGCCTCGATGCCGCCGACGCCCCAGCCGACCACGCCGATGCCGTTGACCATCGTGGTGTGGGAGTCGGTGCCGACGCAGGTGTCGGGGTAGGCCAGCAGCTCGCCATCGACCTCGCGGGTGAAGACGGTGCGGGCCAGGTGCTCGATGTTGACCTGGTGCACGATGCCGGTGCCGGGCGGGACGACCTTGAAGTCGTCGAAGGCGCCTTGGCCCCAGCGCAGGAACTGGTAGCGCTCGCGGTTGCGCTCGTACTCGATCTCGACGTTGCGCCCGAAGGCCTCGGGGGTGCCGAAGACGTCGGCGATCACGGAGTGGTCGATGACCATCTCGGCCGGGGCGAGCGGGTTGATCTTGGACGGGTCGCCGCCGAGGTCGGCCATGGCCTCACGCATGGTCGCGAGGTCGACGACGCAGGGGACGCCGGTGAAGTCCTGCATGATCACGCGCGCCGGCGTGAACTGGATCTCCTTGTCCGGGTCGGCGGACGCGTCCCAGCCGGCCAGCGCCTTGATGTCGTCGGCGGTGATGTCGGCGCCGTCCTCGGTGCGCAGGAGGTTCTCCAGCAGGACCTTGAGCGAGAACGGGAGCGAGTCCACGTCCAAGCCCTCGCCGGTCACGGCGTCGAGCCGGAAGATCTCGTAGGACTTGCCGTCCACGTCCAGGGTGCTCTTGGCACCGAAGCTGTCCTGACTGGCCATCAGTCGTCTCCTCGTTGGGTGCTCGTCGTGGGTCCGGGCCCATCTTGCCGCCGGGTGCGTGAGCGGGGGAAGGCAGGGTTCCCCTGTACGGACGCGCCCGGCGATATGTCTTGACGTCAAGATACACGATGTCGAACCATCAGGGGAAGGCAGGTCCGAGGATCGGCCTCAGAGGCCGTGCTCGGCCAGGACCTCCAGCACCTCGGCACGGTCGGCCCCGGCCAGGGCTCCCCCGGTGAGCCGTTCGTCGGCGGTCACCTCGGCCACGGACTCCAAGCCGGCGTCGGCGGGCGAGAGATCAGGTGCGCCGTCGATCTCCGCCAGGACCAGCCCTGCTGCTGCACCGGCGAACACGTCGACCGCCACGACCTGACCTCCGACGCGCAGGCGGTGGCGGCGCTTGCGCAACTCGCGAGACGGCAGCCCGGCGAGCAGCTCCCACTCACCGTCATCGAGGTAGAAGTTCGTGCAGGCGACCTCCCGCGGGCCGTCACCGAGCCGCACCTTGTGACCCAGCTTGCGAACGACCGTGCCGTCGCCGGCCGTCACCTCGCGCAGCCGGAGCCGGCTGCCGAGGACGTAGCGGTCGACGATGTCGACGACGTCGTCGCACTCCGGCAGCGGAGCGGCGGGGTCCAGCAGCCAGCGGCGCTCCCGCTCCATGGTGGCGTACTTCAGCGACGGGCCGCTCACGCCTCCCGCTCCAGCAGCGCCACGCACTCGACGTGGTGCGTCATCGGGAAGAGGTCGAAGCCGCGCAGGGAGGTGAGCCGGTAGCCGTGCTCGGCGAAGTAGCCCACGTCGCGGGCCAGCGCGGCGGGGTCGCAGGCGACGTAGGCCACCGACCGTGGCGCGCGGTCGACGACCTGCTCGACGACCGCCCGGCGAGCGCCCTCGCGGGGCGGGTCGAGGACGACGAGGTCGAACGGCTCGTCGTACGACGCGGCCAGCACCCGGTCGACGGAGCCGCTCGCGACCACCGCGTGGCGGAGGTCCTGGAGGTTGGTGCGGGCGTGGTCGCAGGCGGTGCGGCTGCCCTCGACGGCGACCACCCGCCCCTGCTCCCCCACCCGCTCGGCGAGGAACGCGGCGAAGAGGCCGACCCCTGCGTAGAGGTCCAGCACCTTCTCACCAGGCTGCGGGGCCAGCAGGTCCAGCACCGTCTCGACCAGCACCCGCGGGGCCCCCGGGTGCACCTGCCAGAAGCCGTCGCCCGAGACCACGAACTCCCGGCCCAGCACGGTCTCGTGGACGAGGTCGTCCGACGGTTCGCGGGCGTCGCGGCGCGCGATCAGGCAGTCGTCGACCGGGATGACCTGGTGGGAGCGGTGCACCCGCATCCCCCGCCGGCCGTCCTCGGCCCCGCCATCGGTCCCACTGTCGGCCAGCGGGGCGTACGTGACCCGGGTGCGCCAGCGCAGCCCGTGCTCGTCGCCGGCGACGGGCTCCACCACCACCGGGACGTCGAGCTTCGCGAGCCGGGCCAGCTGCTCGCGGACGACCGCCGCCTTGAGCTCCCGCTGGCGGGGCAGCGCGACGTGCTGGAAGTCGCAGCCACCGCAGAGGCCGGGGCCGGCGTACGGGCAGGGTGCGGGGACCCGGTCCGGCGACGGCTCGAGGACCTCGACGGCGTCCCCGCGCCAGAAGCGGTCGCCGTCGGTCCCCTCGGTGATCTCGAGGACCACCCGCTCCCCCGGGATCGCGTGGCGGGTGAAGACCACCCGGGACTCCGGCTCGGGGAGCCGGACGATGCAGTGACCGCCGTGCGCGACCGGCCCGACGACGGCCTCGAAGCGCTGGCCGACCCGGGACGCCCCGCGGGCCTTGCGCTGGCGCGGGCCGCGGCTCACCGGTTGATCTGCCCGCGCTTGGTCCGGTCCCGCACCTGGCCACGGCGCAGGTCACCGGGGCGGACGCGGGCGAGCTCCCGCTCCTCGCGCTCCCGGGCGATCTGCGACGAGCGCAGCTGGTAGGGCACCGAGGTCACCATCACGCCCGGCGCGAAGAGCAGCCGGCCCTTGAGGCGCAACGCGGTCTGGTTGTGGAGCAGCTGCTCCCACCAGCGGCCGACGACGTACTCCGGGATGTAGACCGCCACCACCCCGCGCGGGTTGGCCTTCTTGATCTCCATCGCGTAGTCGACGATCGGCTTGACCAGCTCGCGGTAGGGCGAGTGCAGCACCTTGAGCGGGACGCCGAGGTTGCGCTCGTCCCACTCCTCCAGGAGCCGGGCGGTCGCCTCGGGGTCGGCGGCGACGTAGACGCCCTCGAGCACGTTGGGCCGGGTCGCCTTGGCGAAGGCCAGCGCCCGGAGGGTGGGCTTGTGAAGCTTGCCGACCAGGACGATGGCGTGGACGCGGGTTGGCATGACCTTGTCCTCCTCGTCGGCGGCGAGCTCGGCACTGACGTTGTCGTAGTGCCGCCGGATCCCGCGCATGATCACGAAGAAGATGATCATCGCCAGGATCGTGATCCAGGCGCCGGCGAGGAACTTGGTGAGCAGCACGATCACCAGGACGACCGCGGTGAAGCTGAGCCCGACGGTGTTGATCATCCGCGAGCGGTACATGTGCCGGCGCACGGCCGGGTCCTGCTCGGTCTTCAGGTGCCGCCCCCAGTGCCGGATCATGCCGAGCTGGCTGAGGTTGAAGGACACGAAGACGCCGACGATGTAGAGCTGGATCAGCTTGGTCGTCTCGGCGTTGAACGCCTGGATCAGGATGATCGCCATGATCGCGAGGAAGACGATGCCGTTGCTGTAGGCCAGGCGGTCACCGCGGGAGCCGAGTGCGCGCGGGGCGTAGCCGTCCTTGGCGAGGATCGACCCCAGCACCGGGAAGCCGTTGAAGGCGGTGTTCGCCGCCAGCACCAGGATGACCCCGGTCACGGTGATCACGGCGTAGAACGCCGGCGAGAAGTCGGCGAACACGGATCGGGCGATCTGGGCGATCACCGGGTTCTGGTCGTAGCCGGCGGGCAGCGGCTCCCCGTTGAGGGTCAGCCGGTCGAGCTGCCCGGGGTCGACGTACTTCAGGCCCATCTGGTCGGCGAGCGTGATGACGCTGAGCATCATCGTGATCGCGATCATGCCGAGCAGCAGCAGCGTGGTCGCGGCGTTCCGGCTCTTGGGCTTCTTGAAGGCCGGCACACCGTTGGAGATCGCCTCGACACCGGTGAGCGCCGCACAGCCGGAGGAGAAGGCCCGCGCCAGCAGGAAGAGCAGCGCCAGCGTCGTCATCGAGCTGCCGTAGCCGGGGGCGGGCTGGATGTGGAGGTCGGCGCTCTCGACGCTGGGCAGCCGGCCCAGCGCGAGCTCGACCATGCCCCACGCGCACATGCCGAGGATGGCGACCATGAAGGCGTAGGTCGGGAAGGCGAAGAAGGTGCCGGACTCCCGGATGCCGCGCAGGTTGATCGCCATCAGCAGGAGCACGAAGGCTGTCGCCACGTTCGCCTCGTGTCCCACGAGCGCGGGGATCGCGCCGGCGGCGTACTGCGCGCCGGAGGAGATCGACACCGCGACCGTGAGGACGTAGTCGACCAGCAGGGCGCTCGCCACGGTGATGCCCGCGGTGGCGCCGAGGTTGACCGTGGCGACCTCGTAGTCGCCGCCGCCGCTGGGGTAGGCGTGCACGGTCTGGCGGTAGGACATCACGACGGCGGCCATCACCAGCGCGACGGCGATGCCGATCTTCCACGACCAGACGTACGCCGACGCGCCCGCCAGCGACAGCATGATGAAGACCTCGTCCGGTGCGTAGGCCACCGACGACAGGGCGTCGCTGGCGAAGACCGGGAGCGCGATGCGCTTGGGCAGGAGCGTCTCTCCCAGCTGGGAGCTGCGCAGCTTGCGCCCCAGCAGGATCCGCTTGGAAACGTCGCCGACACCCACGAGCGGAAAGGCTAGACCCAACCGGCCTCGGAGCGTGCCTCGCCATCCGACGCGCGCCCGACTCTGCGTGTAGCGTCTCCCCCGTGCACGTCGTGATCATGGGCTGCGGCCGCGTCGGGTCGACCCTCGCCCGCAGTCTCGAGGACCGCAACCACACCGTCTCCGTCATCGACAGCGAGCCCGACGCCTTCCGGCGGCTCGGGCCAGGCTTCAACGGCGACAAGGTGACCGGCTACGGCTTCGACCAGGAGGTCCTGGAGAAGGCCGGCATCCGGCGCGCCGACGCGTTCGCGGCCGTCTCGAGCGGCGACAACTCCAACATCATCGCCGCCCGGGTGGCCCGCGAGACCTTCGGGATCCAGCAGGTCGTCGCCCGCATCTACGACCCGGGGCGTGCGGAGGTCTACCAGCGGCTCGGCATCACCACGGTGGCCACGGTCAAGTGGACCGCCGACCAGGTGCTGCGCCGGCTGCTGCCGGCCGGTGCCGAGCCGGACTTCCGCGACCCCTCGGGCACCATCCGGCTCGACCAGGTCCCGATCACCGAGAACTGGGTGGGTCACCGCACCGTCGACTTCCAGTCGCAGTCGCAGAGCCGGATCGCCTGGATCGACCGGCTCGGCGAGGGGATGCTGCCCACGAAGGACAGCGTCATCCAGGAGGGCGACCTCCTGCACCTGGTGATGCGCGAGGAGAACGCCGCGCACGCCTACTCGATCATCGACCGCGGTCCCGAGGAGTCCTGAACCCATGCGTGTCGCCATCGCCGGAGCCGGGGCCGTCGGCCGCTCCATCGCCCGCGAGCTGATCACCAACGGCCACGAGGTGCTGCTGATCGACAAGGAGCCCGGCTCGATCAAGCCCGAGCGCGTCCCCGACGCGGAGTGGCTGCTGGCCGACTGCTGCGAGATGTCCTCCCTGGAGGAGGCCCGCCTCGACCGCTGCGACGTGGTCATCGCCGCGACCGGCGACGACAAGGCCAACCTGGTCACCTCGCTGTTGGCCAAGACCGAGTTCGGGGTGCCGCGCACCGTCGGCCGGGTCAACCACCCCAACAACGAGTGGCTCTTCACCGAGGCCTGGGGCGTCGACGTCAACGTCTCGACCCCGCGGATCATGTCCGCGCTGGTCGAGGAGGCCGTCACGGTCGGCGACCTGGTCCGCCTGTTCACCTTCCGCCAGGGCAACGCCAACCTGGTCGAGATCACCCTGCCGGCCGACTCGCCGTACGTCGGCAAGCCGATGGGGCTGATCCCGTTCCCGGAGAACTGCGCGCTGGTGACGATCCTGCGCGACGGCCAGGTCTACGTGCCCGACCTCGAGCAGCCCGTCGAGTCGGGCGACGAGCTGCTGTTCGTCGTGTCGGCCGACGTGGAGGACAAGCTCGAGCACCTGCTCGCCCCCACCGGCCACCCGGGCTGAGCCGGGCTCAGGCCGCGACCGGGGTCCGGTTGCGCGACAGCAGCCAGACCATCCCGGCGAGCGCGAGCAGCTGCAGCGGCCAGCCCATGGCGATCTTGAGCACGCCCAGGGCCGCGACGGCGGTGTCGGCGTCCAGGGTCCCCGAGTGCCCGCCCAGCCACAGCGGCGCCTGCACGACCACGCGCAGCAGGCACGGCAGCACCAGCAGCCAGGTCAGCTGGGTGCAGAGCCGGACGACCTGGCGGTCCTTGTGCCAGGCGGTCGGGTCGCCGGTCACGCTGCCCACCATGAAGCCGACCAGCGGCCACCGGACCAGGCAGGTCAGCGACAGCACGGCCGTGTAAGCGGCGTTGTAGAGGATCCCCGGCAGGAAGTAGGCGAGCGCCTGGTCGTTGGCGTCGCCGCCGTTGCGTGCCGACAGCGTCACGAAGAACCACCCGATGCCGATGCCGACGAGGGCGTTGACCACGAACTGCACCGTCGAGCGCTGGACGAGGCGTACGACGAGCAGGGCGACCGCTGCGGTCACGCTGACAGCCAGCGCCAGCCTCAGCTCCTTGGTCGTCAGGAACATCAGCGTGAAGAGCAGGGTGGGCGCGGCCGCCTCGAGCATGCCGCGCCGGCCGCCGAGGGCCTTGCTCAGCTGCGCCCGGACCACGGCCTCGACCGTGTCGAGGGTGGCCGGGCGGACATGGCCCTCGCCGTGCTCGGGGGCCGGCTCGGGATCGGGATGCGGATCGGTCACGGGATGAGCTCGTATCGTGGGTTGTACATGATGCGCTGGCCGTCGTGCTGGCCGATGCGGCCCTGGATCTCCATCGAGCGGCCGGGCGAGATCCCGGCGATCCGGCGCCGGCCCAGCCAGACCACCGTGATGACGCCGGAACCGTCGAAGAGCTCCGCCTCGAGCGCGGGCACGCCGCCGCGCGGGCGCAGCGTCACGGTGCGCAGGGTGCCGCGCAGCCGGACCCGCTCCCGGTCCGGGGCGTCCTCGATCCGGAGCACACCGGAGTGCGCGTAGGTCTTCCGCAGGTCCCGGGCGTGCTGGTCCTCGGTGTTCGCCCACTTGCTGATGCTGCGTCGCAAGCGGCTCTTCTCAGGCATGTCTCGAGCCTAGGCGGTGGGCGGATCGAGCCGACGCGCGTTCTCGGGCAGCACGACCGGGAGCACGTCACCGACCGGCATCGCGCCCGTGCCGCGGCGCACCGCCACCCGGGTGATCGAGTCCTCCCACGCGCCGGCGTCGTCGACCTCGACGGCGGGCCGGCCGAGCAGGGTCGCGCGCAGCATCCAGCGCGGACCGTTGATGCCGATGATGCGGGAGGGCTGGGTCGCCGTGGTGCCGTCCTCGAGCTGCACGGTCAGCTGGCAGACCAGCTCGGGCCCGAACCGGCCCTCGCGCTCGCTGGCGACGCCACCGTGCTGCGCCATGTCGGCGGCGATCTGGGGACGGACCGTGCCCCAGAGGTCACCGCCGCGAGGGGCCGCAAACGCCCGGAGCTCCACCGCACCGTCCTCGCCGGCCAGGATCACGGCCTGCACCTCACCGGTGGACTCGTCCACCTGGAGCCGCAGCTCCCGGCCCTCCTCCGGCTCGATGAGCAGGGAGCCGAGGTCGAGGCGCTCCACGTCGTCCGCAGGGAGGTCGTCGACGTCGAAGGGACCCTCCACCGGGGCGGCGGGGTCGACCGCATCGTCGAGCAGCACCTCGTTGGCGGTGTCGGTCTCGGCGGACTTGCGACGGAACTTCACTGACACTCCTCGATCCGGGCTCGGTCAGGACCGACCGAAGCCTCCGGTAGAACCGTATCCCGCGGCGCCCCGCGCCGAGTCGGGGAGTTCCCCGACCTCCACGAACAGCGCCCGCTCCACCCGCTGGACGACGAGCTGGGCGATCCGGTCGCCGCGGCGCAGCTCGATCGGAGCCTGCGGGTCGTGGTTGATCAGCATCACCTTGATCTCGCCGCGGTAGCCCGCGTCGACGGTGCCCGGCGTGTTCACGATGGACAGCCCGTGGCGCGCGGCGAGCCCCGAGCGGGGGTGCACGAAAGCGACGTAGCCGACCGGCAGGGCGATCGCCACCCCCGTCGGCACCATCGCACGCTCCCCCGGCGCCAGGGTCACGTCGACCGTGGTCAGCAGGTCCGCCCCGGCGTCGCCGGGATGGGCGTACGACGGCAGCGGCAGTTCGGCGTCGAGCCGGACCACCTCGACGGACAGGTCGGCCGGCATGTCGGCCGCCCTGCCTGTCGCCAGGGTGACGGACACGTCATCGCGGGGTTCCACTCCGGGGGTCACGGCGGGTGACCCTACTCCGGCGTGAAAGTGTTCTCCCCGTGGAGTATCAGGAGCGGCTGGGCGTGCCGCTGCGCTGGTGGGTGCAGGGCACGATGCTGATCGCCAGCCTGTGGCTGGCGGTCGTCGTCGCGCTGCCCGCAGCCGTCGCCTGGGGCGTGTCCGGTGCGGCGCTGGCGCTGATGGCGCTCGGGCTGCTGTCCTACGGCTCCGCGCGGCTGAGCGTGCACGACGGGGTCTTCCGGGCCGGTCGCGCCCGGATCGAGGCCGAGCACCTCGGCGTCGCCACCGCGCTGGACCCGGAGGAGACGCGGCGTACGGCGGGTCGCGAGGCCGACGCCCGCGCCTACCTGCTGCTGCGCCCCTACCTCAAGCGGGCGGTACGGGTGCAGATCGCCGACCCGCGCGACCCCACGCCGTACTGGCTGGTCAGCACCCGGCACCCCGAGGAGCTCGCCCGGGCGCTGCACGCGCTCGCCGCCGCTGAATGAGCCGCCGAATGGGCAACCGCCGGTCTGGGTAAGGTCGGGGCATGGCATCTGGTTCGAAGGTCTGGTCGCTCTTCTCCCTCGCAGCGGCGCTCGGCGCCGCCGCCGTCGCGAAGAAGACTCTGAACACCTCCTGGAAGGCGGCCACGGGCAAGAACCCGCCGGCCAACCCCGCGGATCCCGACGTGGACCTGTGGGAGGCGATCGCGTGGGCGACCGTCAGCGGCACCGCGATCGGCATCGCCCGGATGCTCGCGACACGCAAGGCGGCCAACTACTACGCGCGCTCGACCGGGCACCTCCCGCCCGACCTGCAGAAGGACGACCAGGACGCCGACAAGGCACCCGCCGCCCAGAGCTGAGGTCCTGGCAGGTCGCTCAGGTACGCAGAAGGCCGCAACCCTCTCGGGTTGCGGCCTTCGCTCGTCTTGCGAGTCGCGGGGCGAGCGCCGAGTCGGCTTCTTGCGCCTTCGCTGCGCTCAGGCGCAGTCCTTGCAGATCATCTTCTTGCTGTCGGCGAGCTGCGAGCGGTGATGCACGAGGAAGCAGCTCATGCAGGTGAACTCGTCCTCCTGCTTGGGCTTCACCTCGACCGCGAGCTCCTCGTGCGACAGGTCGGCTCCGGGCAGCTCGAACGACTCCGCGGCCTCGGCCTCGTCCTCGTCGACCTTCCCGGAGTTCTTGTCGTGACGCCGCGCCTTGAGCTCTTCGATGCTCTCCTCGGACTGCTCGTCCTCGTTCTTGCGCGGTGCGTCGTAATCGGTGGCCATGCTCACTCCACTCCCCTGGGTCAACTACCCCACGCAGATGACCCAAACACGTTGTCTCTTCCCCGCCGTCGGCGCCAGATTGTGCACCATCCGCAACCGGACGCGCACACCGTCCCACGACGTGTCGCATGAACATCGGGTGACGGAGCCCTATTCCCCGATTTCTGGGGGCTTCCGGGCCGCATATCCCGCCTGCTGAACCGCATCGCGGAACTCGTCGAACCCGTGTGACGGTGCGCACACGAGCAGATCCCGGCCGCCGACTCCCCGGGTGAGCTCGGTGCGCGCCCCCGCCGCCCTCGCCACGAGTGCCCCGGCCGCGTGGTCCCAGAGGTTCACACCCTCCTCCACGTAGGCGTCGACCGACCCCTCGGCGACGTGGCAGAGGTCGAGCGCACAGGACCCCAGGCGCCGGATGTCACGGACCCGCGGCAGCAGCCGTACCAGGGCCCGGGCCTGCAGCTCCCGCAGCGACGCGTCATAGCTGAACCCGGTGGCGACCAGGCGCTGCGAGAGTGGCGCGGGGCCTCGCACGCCGATCGGACGTCCGTCGCGAGTGGCCTCCGCCGTCCCGTCCGGGGAGACGTGGGCGACGTACTCCACCCCGGTGGCGGCGTTGACGACCACACCGGCCACGACCTCGCCCCGCCACTCGGCCGCGATCGAGACGGCGTACTGCGGCAGCCCGTAGAGGAAGTTGACGGTGCCGTCGATGGGGTCGATCACCCAGCGCACCCCGGAGGTCCCGGCCTCCTCGCTCTCCTCCTCGCCGAGGAAGCCGTCGTCGGGCCGGCGCTCGCGCAGCAGCCGGCGGACCAGCTCCTCGGACGCGCGGTCGGCCTCGGTGACCACGTCCACCGAGCTGGACTTGGTGTCGGCGACGGTCACCTCGCGGGTCGCCCGGTCGCGGACCAGGGCAGCGGCGGCCCGGGCGGTCTCCAGGGCGAGGTCGGCGAGCTCCCGACCGTCGATCCGGCCGTCGGGCTCCCTCACCCCTCGGCCCCGCACAGGGCGGGACGGTCACCCCGGGGGTTGGGGCAGCAGCCGACCGGGCAGCGGTCCCACAGGGCGTCCAGGCTCCCGACCGCGGCCCGCTCCCGGTCGTCGCCGCGCTCGACGGCGGCCCGCTCGAGGAGCAGGTCGCGGACGGCGGCGACGAAGCGGGGGTCGACGCCTGCGGTTGCGGCCCGGCGCGCGGGCAGCCCGAGCTCCTCGGCGGTGGCCATCGCCTCGGTGTCGAGGTCGTAGATGACCTCCATGTGGTCCGAGACGAACCCCACGGGCACCATCACCACGCCGGGGACGCCGTGGGCGTGCAGGGAGCGCAGGTGGTCGTTGACGTCCGGCTCGAGCCACGGGACGTGCGGCGCGCCGGAGCGCGAGCAGAAGACCAGCTCGTGGGCGTGTCGACGGCCGGTCTCCTCCCGGACCCGGTCGACGACCTCCTGCGCGACGCTGCGGTGCTGGGTGACGTACGCGCCGCCGTCCGGGCCGCTGCCGTCGTTCATCGCGGTGGGGATCGAGTGCGTCACGAAGGCCAGGTGCGCGCCCTCCCGGGCCGCCACCGGCAGCTCGGCCAGCGCGGCGAGCGTGGCGTCCACGACGGCCTCCACGAAGCCCGGGTGGTTGAAGTAGTGGCGCAGCTTGTCCAGGACGGGCGCGTCCTCGACCTCAGCCACGGCGTCGGCGAGGTTCTCGCGGTACTGCCGGCACGAGGAGTACGACGAGTAGGCGCTGGTCATGAAGCAAGCGGCCCGGGTGATCCCGTCGGCGGCCATCTGCTCGAGGGTGTCGCGCAGGTAGGGGTCCCAGTTGCGGTTGCCCCAGTAGACGGGCAGGTCGATGCCCGCGCCGGACAGGTCCTCGCGGAGCCGGTCGAGGAACTCGCGGTTCTGGTCGTTGATCGGTGACCGGCCCCCGAAGAGGTAGTAGTGCTGGCCCACCTCCTCGAGGCGCTCGCGCGGGATGCCCCGGCCGCGGGTGACGTTCTCCAGGAAGGGCACGACGTCCTCGGGCTTCTCGGGACCGCCGAAGGACACCAGGAGCAGGGCGTCGTAGGGGCTCGTGTCGGCCTTGGTCTGGTCGGGCTGCGAGGGCGACGGCATGGAGACATCGTAGGGAGCGCCTGTAATTGGGACGGCGTCGTCCGGCGGTCCTACGCTCACCGCGATGCTCACGTCCTACCGTCGGGTGCTCTCCGAGCCCGGCACTCTCCGGTTCAGCGCCACCGGCCTGGTGGCGCGCCTGCCGATCTCGATGGTCGGCCTGGGCATCGTGCTGCTCGTCTCCGCGGCCACCGGGTCGTACGCCGTGGCGGGGGCCGTCTCGGCGGCGTACATGATCGCCAACGCCGGCCTGGCCATCCTCCAGGGCCGGCTGCTGGACACCCTCGGCCAGGGCCGGGTGCTCGCGGCCACGAGCATCGGCTTCGCGCTGGCGATGGTGCTGCTGGTCTGGACGGTCGAGGCCGGGTGGCCGGTCGCGACGTCGTACGCCTGCGCCGCGCTGGCCGGCGCTGTGCTGCCCCAGGTCGGCTCGGCCGTCCGCGCCCGCTGGTCGCACGTGCTGGACGCGGAGCGCGACGTGCAGACGGCGTACGCGATCGAGGCCGTCGCCGACGAGGCGGTCTTCATGCTCGGACCGATCATCGTGACGGTGCTGGCCACCGCCTGGGACCCGGTGGCCGGGATCGCGGTCGCGGTCCTCGCCTGCACGACCGGCACGCTGCTCCTCTGTGCCCAGCGCGCCACCGAGCCGCCCGCCCACCCGCACCACCGCGCCTCGGGTCGCCGCCTGAGGATGCCGTGGGCCACCGTCGCCCCGCTCGCCGTCGTGTCGGCCGCGCTCGGCACCCTGTTCGGCGCCGCCGAGGTGACCACGGTCGCCTTCGCCACCGAGCAGCACCACCAGGCCTGGGCGGGTGGCCTGCTCGCCCTGTGGGCGCTGGGCAGCATGCTCGCCGGGATCCTGACCGGCGCGATCACCTGGCGGCGCGGCCCGTCCGTGCGGGTCCGGTGGGGCGCCTTCGGCATGTTCTGCGCGATGGTGCCGCTGCACTTCGTGGGGTCGGTGCCGCTCATGGGGCTGGTCCTGCTGATCGGTGGCTTCGCCATCGCCCCGACCCTGATCGCCACCCTGTCCCTCACCGAGAGCACGGTTCCGCCCGGCCGCCTCACCGAGGGCATGGCCATCATGCAGACCGGCCTGGTCGCGGGCGTGGCACCCGGCGCCACCCTGGCCGGCCTGGTCATCGACGCCCACGGCGCCTCCGCGGCGTACCTCGTCTGCGCCGCCGCCGGTGCCGTCGCGGCCCTGGCCGCCCAGGCGCTGCCGCGCACCGACTGAGCCCGACCGGGGCGCGCCCGGACAGCGGTGAACTGGCCACCCCTTCCGCCGACCAAACCGTGGCTCACCCACCGCCCGGCCCGGCCGCCCCCGGACAGCGGTGAACTGGCCACCCCTTCGACCGACCAAACCGTGGCTGCCCCACCGCCGACCGGAGGTCCCCTACCCGAGGCTGGGGACGTGCCCGGCCGGCGCCACGCTGCACCGGGACTGCCCCCTTGGACAGGCCGTCCCGCCGGGTGTAGGACCGAGGGAAGCCCACATGGCCGGAAGGGAGGCCGCCATGTGTCCTGGACGTCCCCATGTCCGTCCCTGAGCACCGGCACGCCTCCGGGCGGGGTGGTGTCGACCCCCGGCTGTGGCTGGTGGCGGCGTTCGTCCTGGGCGTCGTGGTCACCGCGGCCGTGGCCGTCGCGCTGGACCGGGGATCCTCGGATCCGTCGACCCGGCCGTCGCGGGTGGCCGACCGCGGCGGCTCGAGCCCGACCGCGACGAAGGCGCCGTCCACGCGGAAGTCACCGTCGACCGCCGCGTCCTCCTCGCCGCCGGCGCAGGAGGTGCAGCACGCCCTGATGACGCAGCCGCTCGCCCAGCTCCAGCCCGGGGACCGCGTGGTCTACCAGATGGCCTCGTGCCACTTCCGGAGATGGATCGTGCGGATGGACGTGGCCCTGATCGCCTGCCCCGGCGAGGCGCCTTTCCAGGTCCGCACCGCCTACCTGGTGCCGGTCGAGCCGGGTGGTGACTGAACGCGCCGTCGCGAGGCGGGACTCCCGGGGCGCGGTGTGGCTAGGCTCGGCCGCGTGGAGCAGTGGCGGAACTGGTCGGGCCTGGAGTCGGCGACGCCCGTGCGCGTCGAGGAGCCCGGGAGCACGGCCGAGGTGGTCGACGCGATCGAGAAGGCCCGGGCCGACGGCAGCACCGTGAAGATGGTCGGCACCGGCCACAGCTTCACCGCCATCTCCGCGCCCGAGGGCACCATGCTCCGCCCCCAGCGGATGAGCGGGATCGTCGCCGTCGACCGGGACGCGATGACCGTCACGGCGCTGGCCGGCACGCCGCTCAAGGCGCTCAACGCCGACCTGGAGCGGCTGGGCCTGAGCCTGCACAACATGGGCGACATCGCCGAGCAGACCCTGGCCGGCGCCATCTCGACCGGCACGCACGGCACCGGAGGGGTCGCGGCCGGGCTCGCCGCCCAGGTCGCCGGCCTCGAGCTCGTCACCGGCACCGGCGAGGTGCTCCGTGCGACGCCGGAGGAGAACGCCGACGTGCTCGACGTCGCCCGGATCGGTCTCGGCGCCCTGGGCGTCCTGACCACCGTCACGTTCCGCGTGGAGCCGCTCTTCCTGCTCGAGGCGACCGAGCAGCCGATGTCGTGGGACGAGGCGCTGGGCTCCTTCGACCAGATGGTCGCGGAGAGCCACCACGTGGACATGTACTGGTTCCCCCACACCGACCGGATGCTCACCAAGCGCAACGTCCGCCTCGACGCGGACCTCTCCGAGGCCGAGCCGCTCCCCCGCTGGCGCTCCTGGCTCGACGACGACTTCCTCTCCAACACGTTCTTCGGCGCGCTCACCGCCGGCGCCAACCGGGTCCCCTCCGCGATCCCGCGGATGAACCAGCTCTCGGCGCGGGCCCTGTCGGCCCGGACCTACAGCGACGTGGCGCACCGGGTCTTCACGGCCCGCCGCGACGTGGTCTTCCGCGAGATGGAGTACGCCGTGCCGCGCGAAGCCGGCCTCTCCGCGCTCAGGGAGGCGCGCCGGGCGGTCGAGGGCTCGGACTGGCGGATCAGCTTCCCGGTCGAGATCCGGGTCGCCCCGGCCGACGACATCCCGCTCTCCACGGCCGGCGGCCGGGACTCGTTCTACCTGGCCTTCCACACCCACCGCGACGCCGACCACACGTCGTACTTCACCGGCATCGAGGCGATCATGCGTGCCCACGACGGCCGGCCGCACTGGGGCAAGGTCCACACCAGGACCGCCGCCGACCTGGCGCCCGCCTACCCCCGGTTCGGTGACTTCCTCGCAATGCGTGACCGGCTCGACCCGGACCGGGTCTTCGGCAACGCGCACCTGCGCCGCATCCTCGGCGACTGACCCGCAGTCGGCCCGCTCACCCACCGAACCTTTCCCGGGTCCCGTCGCGTCATGATGGGCAGACGGTTCAGAACCCGTCGACGAGAGGACCAGTGGTGGCTCGGGACAAGACCCAGACGAAGGCCCAGGGGAGGGCCCAGGAGAAAGCGGAGTTCGCGGAGTTCGTGACCGCGCGCTCGGCAGCGCTCCACCGGGCCGCCTACCTGATCGTCGGGGACCGGTCGCTGGCCCAGGACCTGGTGCAGGAGGCCCTGACCAAGACGTACGCCGCCTGGCCGCGGCTGCACGACAAGGGCAACGCCGAGGCCTACACGCGCAAGGCGATCACCACGACCGCGATCTCGTGGTTCCGCCGCAAGGGCTGGTCGCACGAGCGGAGCACCGCCGAACCCCCGGACCGCACGACGGCCGGGCACGACGACCAGGTCGCCCAGAGCACCTGGCTGTGGGAGTGCCTGATGGCCCTGCCGGTCCGGCAGCGCGCGGCGATCGTGCTCCGCTACTACGAGGACCTCACCGAGGCCCAGACGGCCGAGACCATGGGCTGCGCGGTCGGGACCGTCAAGAGCCAGGTCTCGGCAGGCCTCGACAAGCTCCGCCGGCAGCTCGGCGACGACGCCGACCTGCTCCCCCTCGACACGCTCACGACCGGACGGTGACCCGATGACCGAGAAGCTCAAGAACCTGCTCCACGACCGTGCCGCCGCCGTGGACTTCGCCGTCCCGGACGTGGACGCGCTCACCCGGGCCGGCGACCGCCGTCGTCGTCGCCGCAGCGCGGCCGTCGTCGCGGGCGGGGTGGCCGTGCTGGTGGCCGTGGGCGGCGCCGTCGTGCTGCCTCAGCTGCTGGACGGCGACGGCTCCCCGGAGCCGGCCGGCGCCCCGGCCCCGACCCCGGCGCTGACCTGGGCGTCCGGGCAGACGCTCTACGGGCCGGACCTGCCGGGCGGCAAGGTGGCCCTCCAGCACGACGTGCGCGCCTATGTCCGCACCAGCGCCGGGTTCGTGCTCGCTGACTCCGACGGCACGGTCTGGTCCCAGGTCGACGGCACCGAGACCCGGGTCGGCACCACCGACGCCAAGGCCCCGCACCTGGTGTCCGACACCCAGGGCACGCTGGCCGGCTGGCTCGACGCCAGCGGCGACAAGCCGGCGTACGTCGTGCTCGACCAGGCGACCGGCGACACCACCACCTACGACAACCAGCCGGCTGGGGCCAGCGACCCGTCGGGGCCGGGCAGCTCGCCGTACTTCTACGCCATCGACGGTCACACGGCCTACTGGCGCGACGCCCGGGGCGCGGTCGCCACCGACCTCGACACGCGACAGGCCACCGTCGTCGACTCCCCCGCCGGCAGCGACCTCGACATCACGGCAGCCAAGGGCGGCCTGATCGCGTTCAACGGCGAGAACGGCACCTCCATCGGCACCTCGCCCAACGACGCGGTCCACCTCAAGGGCTCCTTCGGTGGCCCGGGGACGTTCAGCCCCGACGGGCACTGGTTCACCGAGGACGCCGACGAGCCGAAGGTGTGGGACGACACGACCGGCGAGCGGGTCAAGCTGGACATGGAGTACAACTTCGCCTCCGGCTACGGCTGGCTCGACGACCACACGCTGCTCGTCCTCGGCCAGGACGGCTGGCAGGACAAGCTCGCGATCGTCCAGTGCCACGTCCCGGCGGGTGACTGCAGCCCGGCGCAGACCGGCTTGGGCTCCTTCCACCAGCTCGACCAGGAGGGCTTCGCGCTCCCCGTGGGCTCGCGCATGGGGCAGTGAACGAGCGGCGGTGAGCCTCGCTCAGACGCTGGCCGGCCCGGTCGGCATCGGCGCCTGCCAGTTGCGCCACATCGCGACCAGGCGCCACACGATGCAGACCCCGGCGCCGGTGAAGGCGACGACCACGACGGGCAGGTCCAGGCGCTCTCCAGCGACGGTGATGAACGCCCCGGCCAGGGCGGGGGTGGCGTACAGGTCCCCGCGGAAGACCGCGGGTACGCGCCCGGCCAGCACGTCGCGGGCCATCCCGCCCCCGATGCCGGTGACCATGCCCATCAGCGCCGCCGGGATCGGCCCGAGCCCGTACTCCATCGCCTTGAGGGTCCCGGTGACGCAGAACAGCCCCAGGCCGAAGGCGTCGAGCACGCTGACGGCGCGCTCGCGGCGACCGACGGCGGGATGGAACCAGAAGGTCAGCAGGCCGGCGGCCACCGGCACCATCAGGTAGCGCCAGTCCTCCAGGGCCGCAGGCGGGGTCGCCCCGATGAGCACGTCGCGCAGGAAGCCGCCGCCGAGCCCGGTGGTCCCGGCCAGGACCAGCACACCGAAGACGTCGAGGTCCTTGCGAACACCCACGAGGGCGCCGGTGACGGCGAACACGAAGATGCCCACCAGGTCCAGGACCACGAGGGTGGTGACAGGCTCGCTGGCCGGAAGCGTCGCAGACACGGTGGGAGGTTACCGGGGCACGCCGTCGCGGTGACGCGTGCGGCCCTCTCGCTGGCGTAGGCTCGGCGCACCGTAGAACCCACGCTGACCAGCACAGAAGGCAAGGAGCAGTCCCCCATGGTGCACCTGACGCTCGCCGAAGTGAGCGACGACGGGAAGTGCCTGCTCCTGGTCAGCGATGCGGGCGTCGAGTTCACCCTCGACATCGATGCCCGGCTCCGGGCCGCACTGCGCGGCGACACCGCACGCCTCGGTCAGTTGGAGATGAAGATGGACAGCGCCCTCCGCCCCCGCGACATCCAGGCCCGCATCCGTGCGGGTGAGACGCCGGAGGCGGTCGCCCAGGCGGCCCAGACCAGCGTCGACAAGATCATGGCCTTCGCGGCACCGGTCCTCGCCGAGCGCCAGCACGTCGCCGACCGCGCGCAGCGGTCGTCGGTGCGCCGCCGCAACGGCGCCGACCAGGCCGCCGGAGGCGCGCGCACGCTCGGTGACGTCGTCGCGGGCCACCTGCGCTCGATCAACGTCGACCCGGGCACGGTCGAGTGGGACGCCTGGCGACGCGAGGACGGGCGCTGGTCGCTCACCGGAGAGTTCAACTCGACCAAGCGCAGCGGGCACGCGCAGTTCACCTTCGACGCCCCGGGCAACTACGTCACCGCCGAGAACGAGGACGCCCGCTGGCTGCTGGGCGAGATCGTGGTCAAGAACCGCGTGGCCGAGCCCCGCAACGACCTCGAGCAGGCCCGCCAGCGCCGGCTGTCCGCCGTACACCCGGACGCTCCGGAGGAGCTGCCCCTCGGCGACGACGCGATCGAGCTGGTGACCGACCGGTCGGGCGCAGAGGCGGACGCCGGCATCGAGCTGGGCGCCGAGCAGCCGCTCGAGGCGTTCCTGACCGAGGAGCCGCCGCCGCCGGCCGCCGAGCGTGAGCTGCGCGAGGAGGCGGCCGACGCAGCAGCCCGCGACACCACCGACCAGCCCGAGTCCGAGGCCTCCGAGGCGTCGGACCCGCCCGCAGCGGAGGAGCCCCCGTCCCGCCGTCCGGTCCGCAAGAGCCGCGGTCGCGCGTCGGTGCCGAGCTGGGACGAGATCATGTTCGGCGGCGGCAAGTCGGAGTGAGCGTGTGACGTCCTGCGTCACACCGTCCACACCCCTGCCCATGACGGCTACCAATCGGTAGTCTCCCGGCATGTCGTACTTCGTCACGGGCGCCACGGGCTTCATCGGCCGACATCTCGTCCAGGAGCTGGTCGATCATCGCGAGGGCGAGATCTTCGTCCTGGTCCGGCAGGGCTCGCTGGCCCGCATGGAGACGCTGATCCGCCGCTGGGGCACCGACCGGGTGGTGCCCGTCGTCGGGGACCTCTCCGAGCCCCAGCTGGGCGTGGCGAAGAAGTGGGTCACCGAGCACCGGGGCGGCATCGACCACTTCTTCCACCTCGCCGCGATCTACGACATGACCGCCGACGACGCCACCAACGAGACCATGAACGTCGGCGGCACCCGCAACGCCCTCGGCCTGGCCGAGGCCCTGGAGGTGGGCTGCTTCCACCAGGTGTCGTCCGTGGCCGCCGCCGGCGACTACCACGGCCGCTTCGACGAGACGATGTTCGACGAGGGCCAGGGCCTCCCCTCGCCCTACCACCGGACGAAGTACGAGTCCGAGAAGATCGTCCGCGAGGAGGCGAAGGTCCCGTGGCGGGTCTACCGCCCGGCGATCGTGGTCGGCGACTCCCAGACCGGCGCCATGGACAAGGTCGACGGCCCGTACTACTTCTTCCCCCTGATGAAGCTGATGCGCGACAGCCTGCCGGCCTGGTTGCCGCTGGTCGGGGTCGACCTCGGGGACACCAACGTCGTCCCGGTCGACTACGTCGCCGCCGCGATGGACCACATCGCGCACCTGCCGGACCGCGACAGCGAGGCCTTTCACCTCGTCAACCCCGAACCGCAGCCGGTCGTCGACATGGTCAACGCCTTCTGCGCGGCGGCCGGGGCGCCGCAGTTCGCGACCCCGCTCGACCGACGTGTCACCCGCTCTGGGCCGTTGTCCCTGGTGCCCCGGGCGCTGCGACCGTCCACGATCGTGAACGGGCTGATCCGCTCGGCCCCCGCCCAGCTGGTGCTCGACCAGACCGTGGGCCGGCTCGGCGTCCCCGCCGAGGTGCTCGCGCACACGTCGTTCACCGCGGTCTTCGACTCGCGGCGCACCGAGAAGGCGCTGGCGGGCTCCGGGATCGGCGTGCCCGACCTGGAGTCCTACTCCCGCACCCTGTGGACCTACTGGGAGGAGAACCTCGACCAGTCGACCGGCCGGGACCCGGCGGTCCGCGAGGCACTGACCGGCAAGCACGTCGTGATCACCGGCGCCTCCTCCGGCATCGGCCACGTGACGGCGCTGAAGGTGGCCCAGGCCGGCGGCATCCCTGTCCTCGTCGCGCGCGGCAAGGAGAAGCTCGAGGACACCCGCGCCGCGATCGAGCTGCGCGGCGGCACGGCGTACGTCTATCCCTGCGACCTCTCCGACCTCGACGCCATCGACCGCCTGTGCGAGGCGATGTCGGCCGAGCTGCCCTCGATCGACTTCGTCGTCAACAACGCCGGCCGCTCGATCCGCAGGTCGCTGCGGCTGTCCCAGGACCGCTTCCACGACTTCGAGCGCACCATGCAGCTCAACTACTTCGGCGCGATCCGGCTGGTGATGGGCCTGGTCCCGAAGATGCAGGAGCAGAAGCGCGGCCACGTCGTGAACGTCTCCTCCATCGGCGTTCAGACCAACCCGCCGCGCTTCTCGGCCTACGTCGCCTCCAAGGCCGCGCTGGACTCGTGGAGCAACGTGGTGGCCTCCGAGCTCGTCGGCGACGGGATCACCTTCACCGGCATCCACATGCCGCTGGTGCGGACGCCGATGATTGCGCCGACCAAGATCTACGACAAGTTCCCCACCATCTCTCCGGCCCAGGCGGCCGACCTGGTCATCCGGGCGATGGTCGAGCGCCCGCACGAGATCAACACGATGCTCGGCAACGCCGGCGCGATCGCGCACACGGTCGCCCCCAAGCTCGCCTTCCGGGTCCTGAACATGGCCTACCACGTCTTCCCCGACTCGGCCGCCGCCAAGGGTGAGTCCGGCGGCGGGACCCGCGAGTCGGAGCAGATCATGCTGGCCAAGCTGTTCAAGGGGATCCACTGGTAGGGGTCGCTCGAGACCTGCGCCTCGTCGCGCTGGGCCTGCCTCCCGGCTTGCGCCCCGCGGGCTTGCCGATTGGTCACCAACGACAGATCTTCAGGCGCCCGGCATGCAGTTCTTGACCAATCGGCGCCCCCGGTCGGCGATGGTTCCGGTCCCTGGCTGATCAGGCCTGAGGGCTGGGCTGAGGTCGCAGGCCGGCCTGCCGCTCATTCGGGCGGACGTGACACCAGCCGAGTGACCAGGCAGAGGCCGACACAAGCGAGAGCCACGACGAAGACTCCCCCGAAGATGTGCATCAGATTGGTTGCCGCAGCGTAGTTGCCGGGCGACCAGCTGTAGTTGTTCACGATGTTGCCCCGCCAGTGGTGGGCCCACAGACCCAGCAGCCCGCTGAGCAGCGCGACCCACGAGGCACGTCGCAGCAGGACGGGGCTCCTGAGCAATCGCACCTGTCGCACCCTAGGGTCCGACGTCGCCCTTCGCCATCAAAACGTCTCGACGGGCCGGTCGGGATCGGTGATCCAGCCGCTCCACGAGCCCGGGTAGAGCGCGGCGCGGACGCCGGCCAGCTCCATGGCGATGATGTCGTGGACAGCGGTGACGCCGGAGCCGCAGTAGGCCGCGACCTCGCCGCGCTCCCCCGCCTCCGGGGTGGCCCCGACCGCCGCGTAGAGCTCCCGGAGCTCCTCGGGTGAGCGGAAGCGCCCGTCCCCGTCGAGGTTGCGCGCGGTCGGCACGTTGACCGCGCCGGGGATGTGGCCGGCGACCGGGTCGATCGGCTCGGTCTCGCCGCGGTAGCGCTCCGGTTCGCGGGCGTCGACCAGCACCGCCAGCTCAGGGACCCGGTCGGCCTCGACGACGGGCAGGTGGCCGGGATCGGCGACGAAGTCCCCCTCGGCGACGTCGTCGGGGGCACCGGTCTCGACCGGACCGCCGGCGGCCGTCCACGCCGCCCACGCGCCGTCCAGGACCCGTACGTCGGGGTGCCCGTGGAAACGCAGCAGCCACCAGGCCCGGCTGGCCGCGAGCCCGGACCAGTCGTCGTACACGACAACGGGACGGTCCGCGGAGACACCGGCCCGCCGCATCGCGGCCTCGAAGACGGCGACGTCGGGCAACGGGTGCCGCCCGCCCTCACCGGGCGGCGCGGCCAGGTCGGCGTCCAGGTCGACGTAGACCGCCCCCGGCACGTGCCCGGCGGCGTACTCCTTCTGGCCGGGCGGGCCGCCCGTCCGGTGGCGGACGTCGAGGACGGTGGGGGTCGACGAGCTCGCCCCTGGGTGCAGGGCGGCGCGCAGCTCGTCGACGGAGATCAGCGGACCGGTCATGTCGCCCATCCTCCAGCAGAGGGCCTGTGAAAGGATCGCGACCCGTGGCTGAACTGCACTTCTTCACCGGGACCATGGACTCGGGCAAGAGCACCCTCGCGCTCCAGACGAACCACAACCACGCCGCGCGCGGACGGGTCGGCCGGATCTTCACCACCCGGGACCGGGCGGGCGAGGCGATGCTGTCCAGCCGCCTCGGACTCACCCACGAGGCGATCGAGGTCGATGAGACCTTCGACTTCTGGACCTACGTCGTGCGCACGCTCACCCAGGGCGGCCGGATCGACTACCTCATCTGCGACGAGGCGCAGTTCTACACCCGCGACCAGATCGACCAGCTGGCCAAGGTGGTCGACGAGCTGCAGATCGACGTCTTCGCCTTCGGCATCCTCACCGACTTCCGCACGGCGCTGTTCGAGGGCAGCGCGCGCCTCGTCGAGCTCGCCGACCGGATGAACGTCCTCCAGGTGGAAGCCCTGTGCTGGTGCGGCAAGCGCGCGACCCACAATGCCCGCACGGAGAACGGCGTGATGGTGGTCGAGGGCGACCAGATCGTCGTCGGCGACGTCGACCAGCCCGAAGGCGCAGGGCCTGCCGAGCCAAGTGAGATCGCCTACGAGGTGCTCTGCCGCCAGCACCACCGGCGCCGGCTCACCGCCGCGCGCGCCAAGGCGGTCAGCCTGGCCCCCGAGCCGCTGCCCTTCGGTGAGCGGAGACGCGTCAGCGGATCCGCTGATGGTGGTCGAGCGAGCCGCGCGACTGAGGAACGAAGTCGCGACCGGCGTGGCGAGACCCGGGCGCCAGCGGATCCGCTGACGGTGGTGGAGCGAGCCTCAGTCGACCAGCATGGGGATGAGCATCTCCTCGGGCGTCAGCGACCCGTGCAGGCCCACCAGCTTCGCCTCGTAGGGGAAGTCGCTGGTCGACAGCACGGCCGTGTCCCCGCAGGCGGCGACGACCACGTCGCCGAGGCGCGGCAGGACGGACGTGGACACCGGGCCGAACCAGCCCCGGGCCACCGCGACGTCACGGGTCATCACCTCGGCCCGGTCGCCCAGCACCTCGGCCCAGGTGGCGGCCACGTCGTCGACAGCCCCGCGGTGGCAGTAGAGGTGTCGGAAGCGTGCCTCGCCCCCGATCAGCGCCACCCCGTCCCGCAGCTCGTGCCGCTCGTCCACGTCGATCCGGCTCTCCGGCGCTGAGTCGACCATGCCGTGGTCGGCCACGACGAGCAGCCGCGTCGCGCGGGGCAGCGAGTCGCGCAGCTGCTCGGCCTCGGAGTCGATGATCGAGAGCTGCTGGAGCCACTGGCTCGACGCGACGCCGTACCGGTGCCCGGTCCAGTCGAGGTCGCCGTCGTAGAGGTAGGTCAGCGAGGGGCCGTCCGACGAGGAGGCCACGGCAGCGGCGATCCGCTCGCCCACCTTGTCGGCCCCCACGTAGTCCGCACCCCGGGTGGGCGGCGATGGTGAGCCCGCTGCCCACGAACTCCCGCTTGTTGACGACCGTCACGTTCGTCCCGCAGCTCCTCAGCCTCGAGAAGGCGGTCGGGTGCGGCTGCCACTCCATCGGGTCGACGTCCTTGTCCCACAGCAGCGCGTTGAGCAGCCGGCCGGTGCCCGGCACCCGCGAGGTGAACCCCACCAGGCCGTGGGCGCCCGGCGTCAGACCGGTGCCTAGCGAGGTCAGGCTGGTCGCGGTGGTCGACGGCACGCCCGCGGTGGCCGGGGCCTGGTCGACCAGCAGGCTCGAGAGGTACGGCGCGGCGTGGGCGTAGCGCTCCAGCAGCCGGGCTCCCAGGCCGTCGACGAGGAACACGACGTACGCCCGGGCGTCGGGGCAGCAGCAGCCCGGACGGGCGTTCCGCCAGCGGCGTGCCCAGGGCGGCCGCGACGGCCGGGACGACGTCACCGAGGGAACGCTGGTGGTAGGCAGGCTCGACGAACCCGGCGCTCATGCCCCGTGGGTCCGGGCGGAGAGCGACTCCGCGAAGGACAGCAGCCCCCGACGGCGTCGGCGCCGTCGGCGGCGGCCGACACCCGGATCGAGAAGTCGTCGGAGGCCAGCACGCCCGTGTAGCCGTGGTCAGCCTCGCACTCGGGGTCGCTGCAGCCCGCCGGCTCGAGGTCGACGCGGCTCACGCCGCCCCAGCCGATGGTCATCACGGCCTCGGCGGGGGGGTCGGGCCGGAGGTCGGGTTGGCGATCATCCGGGTCACCACCACCGACTTCACGGCCTCGAGGCGCACCGCCTCGGTGGAGGTGGAGGTGTAGGGCTCGGGCAGCAGGTCGTCACCGGTGTGCTCGTCGGTGTGGGCCAGGATCAGCCGCGTCGGGGTCAGCACCACCACGCTGAGGTGACGGCGCACCTCGTCGCGCTCGAAGGTCGGCTCGTGGTGCACGAAGAACGAGACGACCTGCTCCCCCGCCACGGCCGCCTCCACCCCGTGGGCCACGACCTCGGGGTAGTAGCCGGTGTGGTCGATGGCGTCCCTCAGCTCGAGGGTCCGGTCCCGGTCGTCGGTGGTCCTGCTGCGCATGCGTGCAGTCTGTCACGCGACCGCGCCGGACACCGGCACGGCTGGCACGAGGCGCGCAGCAGGCAAGACGGTGGGTGGGGCTCAGCCCGGGATCGTGTCCCCGGGGTGGTCCGGCAGCCGCCGCACGAACCAGTCCGACCGCGCGTCGGCGACCGGGTCGACCCGCGCGGCGGCGGTGAGCACGGTGGCGCCGTCCGCGCCGGCCAGGACCAGGGACAGCTCCATGGAGCTGACCTGGGGCAGGTCGTTCTGGAGCTGGGCCACCCGCCGGATCAGCCGCTCCACCTCGGCCACGTCGACGACCTCGCTGCCGCGGTAGCCGAAGAGCATCGGCGAGGACTTGATCTCGCGCACCATCGCGGCGGCGTCGCGCTCACCCAGCGGCGGGATCCGGTAGGCCTTGTCGGCGAGCAGCTCGATCAGCGGCCCGGAGATGCCGAAGGACACCACCGGCCCGAACAGCGGGTCCTCGATGCTGCGGATGGCGACCGGCACGCCCGGCGTGGAGTTCTTCTGCACCACGAAGCCGGCCTTCTCGGGCTCGGTGATCCGGGCGGTCAACGACTCCCAGGCGTCCTGCATCTCGCCGGGGGTGTCGATGTTGCGCCACACGTGTGCCTGGTCGGGCCGCTCGCGCAGGTGGTCGGCGGTGGCCTTGAGCACGACGTCCCAGCCGAGGTCCTCGCCCGCCTTCTGGGCCTCCTCGTGGGAGGTCACCTCGCGGGTCTCCCACAGCTCGATGCCGTACGCCGCGAGGAGCGTCGTCAGGTCCGGCTGCTCGAGCTCGGTGCCCTGCGGGTGCCGGCGCAGCAGGTCGTTGATCAGCCGCTTGGCCGCCGCCTGGTCGACCTCGTCGGGGCCGACCGGCGGGCCGTCGGGGGTGCGCAGCCACACGGCGTACTCCACGACCCGGGCGAGGGCGCGGACCGCGGCCTCGACAGCGGGGTACGACGGCACCGAGCCGCGGCCGGCCGTCGAGCCGGCCACGTCGGGGACCCGCAGCAGCTCGGGGACGCCCTCGGCCCCGAGGAACGACGACACCAGCGGCTTGTCGGACTGCTCGCCGACCGCGGCGAGCACGTTGGCGACGTCCTCGCCGGACACGTTGAGCGGCGGGATGTAGACGGCGACCACCGAGTCGACCTCGGGGTCGTCGATCGCGGCGTCGAGCGCGTCCTCGAAGTCCTCGGCCGTGGCCTCGGCGCCCAGGGCGACCGACTTGTTCACGACCAGGCCGACCGCGGCGGCTGCGTCGGCGGCCAGCAGCCCGAGGGCGTCGGAGTTCCCGACGATCGCGACCCGGCGCCCGCGGGGCAGCGGCTGGTGGGCCAGCAGCTGGGCGACGTCGAACATCTCCTCCAGCGTGTCCACCTGGATCACGCCGGCCTGGCGGAACATCGCGTCGACCGCCTGCGGAGGCGCGGCGATCTTGCGCACCGCGTGGCCCATGGGGACGCCCTGGGTGGTGCGGCCCGAGCGCACCGCGATGATCGGCTTGCGCAGCGAGACCCGCCGGGCGATCCGGGAGAACTTGCGCGGGTTGCCGATCGACTCGAGGTAGAGCAGCACGACCTCGGTCGAGTCGTCCTCCTCCCAGTACTGGAGCAGGTCGTTGCCGGACACGTCGGCGCGGTTGCCCGCGCTGACGAACGTCGAGAGGCCCAGGCCGCGGTTGTTGACCTTCTCCAGGATGGCCGAGCCGAGGGCACCGGACTGGCAGAAGAAGCCGGCGCGGCCGCGGGGCGGCATCAGGCCCGAGAGCGAGGCGTTGAGCGAGACGGCCGGGTCGGTGTTGATGATGCCCAGGCAGTTCGGCCCGATCAGGCGCAGCCCGTAGGAGCGCGAGAGCCCCACGAGACGGCGCTGGCGCTGGCGGCCCTCCTCGCCGGTCTCGGCGAAGCCCGAGGAGATCACGACCAGGCCGTGGACGCCCTTGGCGGCGCAGTCGAGCACGACGTCCTGGACCGCCTCGGCGGGCACCGCCACGATCGCGACGTCCACGTCGTCGGGGATCTCCCCCACCGTGGAGTACGCCGGCATCCCGGACACGGCCGCCGAGCTGGGGTTCACGACGTACACCCGTCCGGTGAAGTCGCCCATCACGAGGTTGCGGACCAGTGCCTGGCCGATGGTGTCCTGCCGGCGGCTGGCCCCGATCACGGCGACCGAGCGCGGGTTGAAGAACTTCTCGATGGAGGCGGCCTCGGCACGGTGCTCGCGGTTGACCATCAGCCCGATGGCGGTGTCGGTCGGCTCGATCGAGAACTCCAGGGCGAGCACGCCGTCCTCGTACTCGCTGGCCACCCGGTAGCCGGCGTCCCGGAACGTCTGGATCATCCGGCTGTTGTCGGGCAGCACCTCGGCCACGAAGCGCTCGACGCCACGCTCGCGGCCGGCCTGGGCGAGGTGCTCGAGCAGCAGCTGGGCGATGCCGCGCCCCTGGTGCTGGTCCTCCACGAGGAAGGCGACCTCCGCCTCCCCCGGGCGTACGACGTCGTACCGCCCGACGGCGATCATCTTGCCCGAGAGGGTGAGCACGAACGCCACCCGGTTGACGTGGTCGACCTGGGTGAAGCGGGCGACGTCCCGATCGCTGAGCTGCGGCATCGGGGAGAAGAACCGGTAGTACTTCGACTGGTCGGAGACCCGGGCGTAGAAGTCGACGAGCAGCTCGGCGTCCCGTGCCTCGATGGGCCGGATGTGGGCGGTCCTGCCGTCGCGCAGCAGGACATCCGCCTCCCAGTGGCGGGGGGCAGCCGGTGCCTGGTTCTCCACTGGGTCCTCGGTGCCGGTCACGAGGCGCAAATCTACAGTCCTCCGGGCCCTCGGAGCGCCTCCAGGACCGGATCGGACGCGCCGCGGGGGCCGAACCGGCGTGCCCCCGGCGCATCGGCGGGGGCCACCGGGGAGAATGCACGGCATGGCACGGCCGAAGACGAAGCAGGACCTTCCCGACGACTTCGAGGAGCACATCCTCGACATCGATGTCGGCGACGAGATGCGCTCGTCGTTCCTGGAGTACGCCTACTCCGTCATCTACTCCCGGGCGCTGCCCGACGCGCGCGACGGGCTGAAGCCGGTCCAGCGCCGCATCCTGCACACGATGAACGAGATGCGGCTCTTCCCCGACCGCGGGCACGTCAAGAGCGCCCGCGTGGTCGGTGAGGTGATGGGTCGGCTGCACCCCCACGGCGACAGCGCGATCTACGACGCCATGGTCCGGATGGCCCAGCCCTGGTCGATGCGGGTCCCCTTCGTCGACGGGCACGGCAACTTCGGCTCGCCCGACGACTCCCCGCCGCCATGCGTTACACCGAGGCCCGGATGGCACCCGCCGCCGTCGCGATGACCGCCTCGATCGACGAGGACACCGTCGACTTCAAGCCGAACTACGACAGCCGTGAGCTCGAGCCCACGGTGCTCCCGGCCGCGATCCCCAACCTGATCGTCAACGGCACCACCGGCATCGCCGTGGGCATGGCCACCAACATCGCACCGCACAACCTGGTCGAGGTCGTGCAGGCGCTGCGGCACATGATCAACCACCCGGCCACGGACCTCGACGGCCTGATGAAGTTCATCCCCGGCCCCGACCTGCCCACCGGCGGCAAGATCGTCGGTCTCGAGGGGATCCGCGACGCCTACGAGACCGGGCGCGGCACCTTCCGGATGCGCGCCACCGCCCGCGTCGAGTCGGTGACGCCCCGCCGCAAGGGCATCGTCGTCACCGAGCTGCCCTACGGCGTCGGCACCGAGAAGGTCATCGAGCGGATCAAGGTCCTGGTCCAGGGCAAGAAGCTCCAGGGCATCTCCGACATCAAGGACCTCACCGACCGCGACAAGGGCCTGCGCCTGGTGATCGAGGTCAAGAACGGCTTCCACCCCGAGGCCCTGCTCGAGCAGCTCTACAAGCTGACGCCGATGGAGGACACCTTCGGCATCAACACCGTCGCGCTGGTCGACGGCCAGCCCCGCACGCTCGGCCTCAAGGAGCTGCTGGAGGTCTTCCTCGGCCACCGGTACGACGTGGTCCGGCGCCGCTCGCAGTTCCGCCGCAACAAGAAGGCCGAGCGCCTGCACCTCGTCGACGGCCTGCTGATCGCCCTGCTCGACATCGACGAGGTCATCCAGGTCATCCGCACCAGCGACGACGCAGGCACCGCCCGCGAGCGGCTGATGTCGGTCTTCGACCTCTCCCAGGCCCAGTCCGACTACATCCTCGAGATGCAGCTGCGCCGGCTCACCCGCTTCTCCCGCATCGAGCTGGAGAAGGAGCAGGAGGTCCTGCGCCGGGAGATCGAGGAGCTCGACGCGATCCTGGCCGACGAGAAGCTGCTCCGGAAGGTCGTCTCCGACGAGCTGGCCGAGGTCGCCAAGACCTACGGCACCCCGCGGCGCACGGTGCTGCTGGAGTCCGCCGGCACCACCGTCACCTCGTCGGCCGTGCCGCTCGAGGTCGCCGACGACCCGTGCTTCGCCTTCCTGTCCTCCACCGGCCTGCTGGCGCGCTCGACCACCGACGAGCCTGTCGGCTCCGGCGACGGGCGCACCAACCACGACGTGGTGGTCTCCGCTGTGCGCACGACTGCGCGTGGTGAGATCGGCGTGGTCACCTCCCGAGGCCGGCTGGTCAAGCTCAGCGTCCTCGACCTGCCGGCGATCCCGGCGTCGGCCAACGACCCCAACCTGCAGGGCGGCGTCCCGCTCAGCGAGGTGCTGTCGCTGGAGAGCGGCGAGCGGGCGCTCGCGCTCAGCGCGCTGCCGACCGAGGGTCCGGGCCTCGCGCTCGGCACGAGGCAGGGCATCGTCAAGCGGGTCAACCCGGAGGTGCTCTCCCGCGACGAGTGGGAGGTCGTCTCGCTCAAGGACGGCGACGAGGTGGTCGGCGTCCTCGACCTGGCCACCGGCCGGGAGACCCTGCTTCATCACCTCCGACGCCCAGCTCCTCCACTTCGGCGCCGACGGGGTGCGTCCGCAGGGCCGCTCGGGCGGGGGCATCGCCGGGGTCCGCCTCACGGCCGGCCAGCAGGTCGCCTGGTTCGGGGCGGTCGACCCCGCGGATGCCGTGGTCGTCACTGCCTCGGGCTCCTCCACCGCGCTGCCGGGCACCGAGCCGGGCTCGGTCAAGGTCACCCCGTTCACCGAGTACCCCGCCAAGGGCCGGGCCACCGGTGGCGTGCGCTGCCACCGGTTCCTCAAGGGTGAGGACGCGCTGGTCTTCGCCTGGGCAGGCACCGCGCCCGCCCGTGCGGCGGCCACCAGCGGGGCCCCCGTGGAGCTGCCCGAGGCCAATGGTCGGCGGGACGGCTCGGGCGTGCCGGGCAGCCAGCCGATCGGGGCCTGCGCCGGCCCGGTCGCCGTCCGGCTGGCCACCGGCGGTGTGGAAGGCTGAGCGCATGCAGCTCCGTCGTCCCGCCGCGCTCCTGGCCGCCCTGCTGGCCACGGTTGCGTTGAGCGCGTGCACCAACGCCAGCTCCTCGTCCGGCTCGACCGAGAAATCGCCCCGCGAGGTGCTGGCTGCGGCGAAGAAGACCCTCGACGGGACCAGCGGGGTCTCCCTCGCGCTCACCACCGACAACCTGCCCTCCGGGGTCACCGGCGTGGAGCGGGCCGAGGGGGTCGCCACGCACGACCCGGCGTTCGACGGGAAGATCACCGTGGTGCTCTCGGGCCAGCCGTTCGAGGTGCCCGTGGTCTCGGTCGACGGCAAGGTGCACGTCCAGCTGCCCCTCACGCCCGGCTGGCAGGAGATCGACCCCGCGGACTACGGCGCCCCGGACCCGGCCCAGCTGATGAGCCCCGACCAGGGGTTCTCCTCGCTGCTCACCGCCACGACCGGGGTCGAGAAGGGCGACAGCGTGCGGGGCGGCACGAACAACAGCGAGGTCCTCACCGAGTACACCGGCACCGTCGCCGGTGACGTGGTCAAGAACGTCATCCCCACCGCCTCGGGCAACTTCGACGCGACGTACACCGTCAGCGACAGCGGCCAGCTGCGCAAGGCCGACCTGACCGGGGTGTTCTACAAGAACTCCCCCTCGATGACCTACAGCGTCACCTTCGACGACTACGGCACCCAGAAGACGATCACCGCGCCGTGACGCGCCCATGACCGGCCGGCCGCGGCTGCTGCTGGGGCTGGCAGCGATCGCCGTCGCCTTCGCGGCCGCCGACACCTACGTGGTGGTGCTCGCGCTGCCGGACATGATGAACAGCGTCGGCATCCCGATCGACCAGCTCCAACGGGCCGCGCCGATCGTCTCCGGCTTCCTGCTGGGGTACGTCGCCATGCTGCCCCTGATCGGGCGGATCGCCGACCTGCGCGGCCGGGTGCCGGTGCTCGTGGCCGCCCTGGTGCTCTTCGCGTTCGGCTCCCTGGTGACCACCCTCGCCTACGACATGCCCTCCCTGGTCGGCGGCCGGTTCCTCCAGGGGGTCGGCGGCGGCGGCCTGGTCCCGGCGACCCTGGCCCTGGTCGCCGACCTCTACCCCGCCGACCGGCGCGGGGTCCCGCTCGGCGTGGTCTCTGCCGTCCAGGAGCTCGGCAGCGTGCTGGGGCCGCTCTTCGGCGCCGTCGTGCTCGCGCTCGCCGACTGGCGCGCGATCTTCCTGATCAACCTCGCCGTAGGACTGGTCCTCGCCGCAGCCATCCGCGCCGCCGCCGGAGCCTCAGCGGTCGAGGTGCGAGTCGAGGACCTCCCGGCTGTTGAGGTGCGAGCCGAGGACCTCCCGTCGGTTGAGGTGCGTGCGAAGCGAGCCTCGAAACCCCGCAGACCGCGAGCAGACCTCGTCGGCGCCGTGCTCCTCCTCCTCACGCTGGCCACCGGCGTGCTCGTATTCGTGCGCCCGACCCCGATCATGCGCGACCTGACGTGGGGGCAGATCTTCATCCCGTTCGTCGGCGACGGGCGCTGGCTGACCCCGGTCGGCGTCGTGGCGATGGCGGCGGCGTTGCTGTTCCTGGTGCGGTGCGCAACCGCCGCACGGCCGCTGGTCGACCTGCCCGCCTGGGTGCGGACCGCCCGCGAGGCGGACCTGGTGGGTGCGCTGTTCCTCGCGGTCGCGCTGGCCGGGGTGATCCTGGCGTTCGCGACCGCCGACCCCAAGGTCCAGGTCTTCTCCGACCAGGGCGCGTGGTACCTCCTCGGCTCGGCGCTCGCGACGGTCGCGTTCGTCCTGCACCTGCGCCGCTCCGAGTCGCCGCTGGTGCCGGCCGGCGCCCTGCGGCGTACCCCCGCCTGGGGGGCGATGCTGGTGAGCTTCTTCGTCGGCGCCGCCCTGATCGCGGCGCTGATCGACATCCCGATCTTCGCGCGCACCACCGTCTACCCCGACTCGCAGCTGCTGGCCGCACTGGTGCTGGTCCGCTTCCTGGTCGCGCTGCCGGTCGGCGCGGTCATCGGCGGCTACCTCACCCGCAGCGTCGACGCCGGCGTGGTCGCGGCCATGGGCATGGCGCTCGCAGCTCTCGGGTTCGTCCTGATGAGCCGGTGGGGGCTGACCAGCCTCGACGACCTGTCGGCCAACGTCCCGCTGCTCCTCGGTGGCCTCGGCTTCGGGCTGGCGCTCGCTCCGGTGAACGCTGCCGTCCTCGCCAGCACCGGCGACCGCGTCCACGGGCTCGCGAGCGCGCTGGTGGTCGTGGCGCGGATGGTCGGCATGCTGGTCGGGATCTCCGCGCTCACCACGATCGGCCTGCGTCGCTACTACGCCGAGCAGGCCGACCTGCCGTCGGCGCGCGAGGTCTGCGGCAGCAGCACCCGGTGCGACGAGTTCACCAACCTGCTGCGGGTGGCAGGCATCTCGCAGGAGCACACCGTCTTCGCCGGCGCCGCGGTCTGCGCGGTGGTCGCCGCGGTGCTGGCCCTGGTGCTCTTCCGCGGCGCAGCCACCCGGGCCGTGGGCGCCCGCGAGATGCTGCGCGCGGCCGGATGAGAGTCCGATAGCGTCGGACTCGTGGACGACTTCGACGACCTTCTCTCTGCCAACAAGGACTTCGCCGCGAACTTCACGCTCGGCGGCTTCGACGGCGTGGCCCACGCGGGCGTCGCCATCGTGACCTGCATGGACTCCCGCATCGACCCACTGCGGATGGTGGGCCTGAGCGCCGGCGACGCCAAGATCTTCCGCAACCCCGGTGGTCGCGTCACCGACGCCGCGCTGGAGGCGCTGGTCCTCGGGGCGCACCTGCTCAACGTGTCCCGGATCATGGTGGTCCCCCACACCCGCTGCGCGATGGCCTCCAACACCGAGGCCGAGCTCCACGAGCGGGTCGGGCAGTCAGCCGGGCAGGACGCCTCCTGGCAGGCCTTCCACGTCGTCGAGGACCAGGTCGCCGCCCTCGAGGAGGACGTCCGCCGGGTCCGCTCGCACCCGCTCATCCCGGAGTCGGTGCTCGTCGGCGGCTTCCTCTACGACGTCGACAGCGGGCTGCTGGAGCAGCACTTCTAGGCCCGGACCGCCTCAGCCGGGCGCGACGAAGATGCAGAAGCGGTGGCCGGCCGGGTCGGCGTACACGCGCAGCGGCTCGTGCGGGTCGTCGCTGCGGTCCAGGACCAGCCGGGCTCCGAGCGCCAGGGCCCGCTGGTGCTGCGCGTCCAGCTCGGCGCGGCTGGTCACGGTGAGGTCCAGGTGCATCTGCTGGGGTACGCCGGGCTCCGGCCAGGTCGTCTCCACGTGGTCCTCGGCCTGCTGGAACGCCAGCCCCCGCTCCCCCGAGGGCCGGAGCAGCACCAGCCAGTCCTCGTCCTGCGCGGCCGGGTCGTCCTCGCGCGGCTCGTCGCCGGCGCGATAGGTGAAGCCCAGCAGCTTGCGGTAGAACTCCGCGAGCGCGCGGGGGTAGGGGCAGTCCAGCACGGGCTGCAGCAGTCGCGGGACGTCGTTGACGATGCCCATGCCCGCGACGCTAGCAGCGGCCGGGCCGAGGGCGTGACGGACGTCATGCCGGCGTGGGCCCGCTCGTCAGGTCTCTGTCAGAACTGGCCACCTAACGTCCATCGGGTGACTTCCTCCTCCACCGACTCCCTGTCCCCGACCGCTCAGTCCCCGACCGCGTCGGTCGACTCCGGCCGGCGCCAGCCGATCGCGGCGAAGGTCCCCGAGATCACCGCCCTGTTCTGGGTGATCAAGATCCTCACCACCGGCATGGGTGAGGCGGCCTCCGACGGCCTGGGAGAGGCCAGCCTGGTGCTCGGCGGGGTGATCGGCGTCGGGGGCTTCTTCCTGGCGCTGTGGCTGCAGCTGCGCAGCGACCGCTACCACGCCCCGACGTACTGGTTCTGCGTCTCGATGGTCGCTGTGTTCGGCACGATCATGGCCGACATCCTCCACGTCGCGACCGGGCTGTCGTACTACATCACCTCGGCGTTCTACGCCGTCGTCGTCGGCGTGCTCTTCACCCGCTGGCACCGCTCGGAGGGCACCCTGTCGATCCACCACATCGACACCCGCCGCCGCGAGCGCTTCTACTGGGCGACCGTGCTGGCCACCTTCGCGCTCGGCACCGCCGTCGGCGACCTGACCGGCCTGACGATGAACCTCGGCTTCCTGCCGTCCGGCTTCCTGTTCCTCGCGGCCATCCTGGTGCCGCTGGTGGCGTGGCGGCTCGGCGTCAACGGGACCCTGTGCTTCTGGGCGGCCTACGTCCTCACCCGTCCGCTGGGCGCGTCGTTCGCCGACTGGATCGGCAAGGACCACGCGATCGGCGGCGGACTCGGGTTCGGCGACCTGCGCCTGACCGGCCTCCTGATCGTGGCGATCGCCGCGCTGGTGACGTGGGCCCACCGCTCGGGTCACGACATCCAGAAGCCGATCCCGGTCGACGCCTGACCGCCAGGGTGGCGGTGGCCCAGCCACCGAAACCACGCCCGAAACGGTGGCAAGCTCACCGCGACCTCGATCTGGGGTCGGGGCCGCGCACCGATTGGTCACCAACCGCATCTCCAGCGGACGAAACGTGCGGTTGGTGACCAATCCGCACCTCCCCCACCCGTCAGCCGGCCGACGGCCCTGGCCGCAGCACACCCCATCCGCCGATTGGTCAGGAACCGCACGCCAGACGGCCTGAAACGTGCGGTTGGTGACCAATCCGCACCTCCCGCACCCGGCAGCCGGCCCACGACGACCTCGCCTGCACAGCTGCGAACGGCCTCAACCGCCCGGCTCGCGAGCCGGCCGACGACCCCTGCCCCGCGCATCCGCCGAATGGTCACCAACTGCACGGCAGACAGCCCGAGACGTGCGGTTGGTGACCAATCCGCACGCCCGGACAGACCGGCAGCTCAGGCGTCGAGCGCCTCGACGTCCACCTCGTAGGCCCCCTGCACGATGAACTCCTTGCGCGGAGCGACCTCCGAGCCCATCAGCAGCTCGAAGACGGTCGCGGCCTGGTCGGCGTCGTCGACGGTGATCCGCCGCAGGGTCCGGTGCCGCGGGTCCATGGTGGTCTCGGCCAGCTGGTTGGCGTCCATCTCACCGAGGCCCTTGTAGCGCTGGACCGGGTCCTTCCACCGGACGTTCCGCTTCTTCAGCTCGGCGAGCTTCCGCTGCAGCTCGTCGTCGGAGTAGGTATAGACGTACTTGTCCATCCCCTTCTTGGGGTTGGAGAGCTCGATGCGGTGCAGGGGCGGCACCGCGGAGAAGACCCGGCCCTCGCGGATCAGGTCGGGCATGTACTTGAAGAAGAGGGTCGCGAGCAGGCAGCGGATGTGGGCACCGTCGGAGTCCGCGTCGGCCATGAAGATGATCCGGCCGTAGCGGGCGGCGTCGAGGTCGAAGGTCCGGCCCGAGCCCGCACCGACCACCTGGATGATCGAGGCGCACTCGGCGTTCTTGAGCATGTCGCCGACCGAGGCCTTCTGGACGTTGAGGATCTTGCCGCGGATGGGCAGCAGCGCCTGGAACTCGGAGTTGCGTGCCAGCTTGGCGGTGCCGAGCGCCGAGTCGCCCTCGACGATGAAGAGCTCGGTGCGCTCGTTGTCGGTGGCCCGGCAGTCGGCCAGCTTGGAGGGCAGCGCCGAGGACTCCAGCGCGTTCTTGCGGCGCTGGGTCTCCTTGTGCTGCCGCGCCGCGATCCGGGTCTTCGAGGCCCCGACGACCTTTTCCATGACGAGCTTGGCCTGGGCCTTCTCCAGGCGCTTGGTCGAGGTCAGGAACTTCTTCAGCTCCGCGGAGACGACCTTGCGTACGGCGGTGCGCACCGCCGGCGTGCCGAGGATCTCCTTGGTCTGCCCTCGAACTGCGGCTCGGCCAGGCGCACCGTCACGACCGCGGTCATGCCCTCGAGGACGTCGTCCTTGAGCACGTCGGCGTCGTTGACCTTGAGCGCCTTGGTCGAGCGCATCACGTCGTTGAAGGTCTTGGTCACCGCCTGCTCGAAGCCGCTGACGTGGGTGCCGCCCTTCGGGGTCGCGATGACGTTGACGAACGAGCGCAGCTCGGTGTCGTAGCCGGTCCCCCACCGCACGGCGACGTCGACGCCGAGCTCGCGCTCGACCTCCTGCGGGGTCATGTGCCCCTTGTCGTCGAGCAGCGGGACGGTCTCGGTGAAGGTGTCGGAACCCTGGAGCCGCAGGATGTCGGTGACGGCCTCGTCGTGGGCGAGGAACTCCGCGAACTCCGCGATCCCGCCGTCGTGGCGGAACTTCTCCTCCACCAGCTGGTCGCCCCGCAGGTCGCGGATGACCAGCTCGAGGCCGGGCACGATGAACGAGGTCTGCCGGGCGCGCCCGAGCAGGCCCTCGAACTCGAAGGTCGCGTCCTTGGTGAAGATCTGGCGGTCCGGCCAGAACCGGATCCGGGTGCCGCTGCGACCCTTGGCCACCCGGCTGCCCTTGCGGGTGAGCCCCGATCTGGGCTCGAACGCCGCGTCGGGGGCGTCGTCGGCGAAGACGCCCGGCACGCCGCGGCGGAAGGACAGGCCCTGCTGCGCAGGCGAGCGGTCCACGTCGATGTCCATGCGCGCCGACAGCGCGTTGACGACCGACAGGCCGACGCCGTGCAGGCCGCCGGTGGCGACGTACGAGCCGCCGCCGAACTTGCCCCCGGCGTGCAGCTTGGTCGCGACCACCTCGACGCCCGGCAGCCCGGTCTTGGGCTCCTTGTCGGTCGGGATGCCGCGGCCGTCGTCGTGCACCTCGGCGGAGCCGTCGGCGTGGAGGGTCACCTCGACCCGGTGGGCGGCCCCCGCGAGGGCCTCGTCCACACCGTTGTCGATGATCTCCCACAGGCAGTGCATCAGGCCGCGGGTGTCCGTGGACCCGATGTACATGCCGGGTCGCTTCCGGACCGCCTCGAGGCCCTCGAGGACCAGGAGGTGGGCGGCGTTGTACGTGTTGTCGATCGTCGGCTCCCAGCGTGCGCAAATCCGGTGTCCGTGCGGGGCCGAATCTACCTGCGACACGCCGGACGCCGCACAAGGCTCGCCTGCCGACCGGCAACTGGGGTCGGGGGCTACCGTGGGCTCCACGACAGCTTCACAGCACCACCGTGGGGGACGTCACGATGTGGACACGATCGGGTATATCGATCGGCGTTCTGCAACCGGACACCCCGTACGGGCGTCACACTCGAAAGGGCTAGACAACTTCCTCCCCAATATTGGGATCCCGATGTGTGGGAACCGTAGGGGCGGGGAAGACCCACCATGATTGGATTGCGTGTCCGGTCACACGGGGGACGGGAATCTTTGATACCCGCCACTACGTTGAGCAAGACACGATGACCAGAAATGAGGCCGATGTGACCACTGCAGTTGCCCCTAGTTCCGCCGCCCTCACGGCCGCGGATCGCTGCGACCGTTGCGGAGCCCAGGCCTACCTTCGCGTGGAGCTCCAGACCGGCGGCGAGCTTCTCTTCTGCGCACACCACGCCCGCGAGCACGGCGACAAGCTTCGTCAGATCGCTGCGAACGTGCAGGACGAGACCCACAAGCTCGCCAACACGCCGAGCACCGCGCCTGAGCCCGAGCTCTGACCGACCCGCAACCCACCAGTCGTCCCGACGGCCCCGGACCGCAAGGTCCGGGGCCGTCGGCATTTGCTGACTGTCCGGGCTGACTGGCCGGGCTGACTGGCCGGGCGGGTGCTGTGGGAGGGTGTGCCGCGTGAGTCCGCTCGAGCTCTGCCTCGCACTGGTCGTGGTGGTGGGTCTCGTCGGCGTGCTGGTGCCCGTCCTGCCGGGCTCGGTGCTGGTCCTCGGGTCCGTCTTCGTGTGGACGCTCGCCGAGGGCGGGGCCACCGCGTGGACCGTCCTGGTCGTCGCCACTCTCTTCATCGCCGCCGGGACGGTGGTGAAGTACGTCGTCCCCGGCCGTCGGCTCCAGCAGGCCGGGGTCCCGACCTCGACCCAGTGGTGGGGCGCCCTGGGGGCCTTCGCGGGCTTCTTCGTGGTGCCGGTCGTGGGACTGTTCCTCGGCTTCGTCGCGGGCGTGTACGCCGCCGAGCGCCAACGTGTCGGCCACGACTCCGCCTGGCCGTCCACGCTCGCGGCCCTGCGCGCCGCCGGCCTCAGCATCCTGATCGAGCTCGTCGCGGCGATCCTGGCGGCCACCACCTGGGTGGGGGGGTGGCGATCACGTGATCGTGCCCGCTGCACGGCGGTCGCGAGCGGGAGATCCCACCTGATGGCCGTGCTCCTCTCCCTCCTGGCCGCGGCGTCGTACGGCCTGGCCGACTTCGTGGGCGGCGTCACCTCCCGGCGGGTCAGTCCGTGGTCGGTCGCGCTGGTCGCACAGGTCGGCGGCGCCACCCTCGTCTTCCTGCTCACGCTCGTGGTGCCCGGGTCCCCCACGCGTGCCGACCTCGCGTGGAGCCTCGTGGCCGGGCTGGGCAACGGCTTCGGCACGGCGTTCCTCTACCGCGGCCTCTCCTCGGGCCGGATGGGCGTGGTGGCGCCGGTCTCCGGCGTGGGGGCCGCCGTGGTGCCGGTGGCGGTCGGCGTGCTCACGGGCGAGCGCCCCGACACCCTGGTCTGGCTCGGCATCCTGATCGCCCTCCCGGCGATCTGGCTGGTCGCACGGGAGCCCGCCACCGGCCCGACGCGGCTGGGTGCGGGGCTCCTCGACGGCGTGCTCGCCGGGCTGGGCTTCGGGACGCTCTTCGCCGCGCTCGCCCAGATCCCCAAGGAGGCCGGCTTCCTGCCCCTGGCGCTGAACCAGGTGGTGGCGGGCGTCGCCATCGTCGCCGTGGCGACCGCGCTCCGGTCGCCGTGGCTGCCGCGCGAGCCGCGCGCCCTGGGCGGGGTGGTCAGCGGCGCCCTCGGAGCCCTGGCCACGGGTGCGTTCCTGGTCGCGACCCACGGCGGCTACCTGACGGTGACCGCAGTGATCGCCTCGCTCTACCCGGCCTTCACAGTGATGCTCGCGGCCTTCGTCCTGCGCGAGCACGTGCATCGCGCGCAGGCGATCGGGCTCGGCCTGTGCGCGGTGGCCGTCACGCTCGTCGCCGCCGGGTGACCGGGCGTGAGGTGGCAACAGTCTCGGCCGAGGTTGCGATCACGCTCGCTCGGGTACACATGAGGCATGAGCAACGACTCCCCCACTCCCGTCACGCCGCCCGACCGGGCCGCTGAGGACACGCGCCCGGACACCCGCCCGGACAACCGGGAGGCCCCGACCGAGCCGGCCCCGGCCTCGGCGAGCAGGGACACCAAGGACCCGCTGCGCGGCTCGCGCACCAGCGGCATCTGGGTGGCGGTGGTCGGCCTCGGCCTGGTGCTCCTGCTGCTGGTCGTCTTCATCGCGCAGAACACCCAGAGCGTCAGCGTCTCGTTCCTCGGCTGGAGCGGCCAGACGCCCCTGGCAGTCGCCCTGCTGATCGCCACCGCCGCCGGGCTCTTCCTGGCCGCGGTCGCCGGCAGCCTGCGGATCCTGCAGCTGCGGCGGCGGGTCCGCCGGGAGGCCAGGCACTGAGGCCCACGCTGGACCCACGCTGGAGCCCACTCTGGGGCCCGGGCCTCACACCGGCGTCGAGAGCGACAGCGCGAAGTCTCCGGCGGCGTCGGTCCACAGGTCGGTGACCCGTAGCCCGGCCCGGGCCAGCTCACGGGTGATCGATTCCGGCCGGAACTTGGCCGAGATCTCGGTGCGGATCTCCTCGCCCTCCTCGAGATCGACCACGAGCGAGATCGCCCGGACGTGCACCCGCTGGCGGGTCCGCGAGCGCAGCCGCATCTCGATCCACTCGTGCTCCGCGTCCCACACCGCCACGTGCTCGAACGCGTCCGGGTCGAAGTCGGCGTCCAGCTCGCGGTCGAGCACCGCCAGCACGTTGCGGTTGAAGGCCGCGGTCACGCCTCGGGAGTCGGCGTACGCCGCGACCAGCCGGGCCGGGGACTTCACCAGGTCCGTGCCGAGCAGGAAGTGGTCCCCGGCGGACAGCGTGCCGCGCACCGCGGCCAGGAAGGCCGTGCGCTGGGCCGGCTCGAAGTTGCCGATCGTCGAGCCGAGGAACGCCAGCAGGCGGCGCGGTCCGGCGGGCAGCTCGCCGAGGTGGCGTTCGAAGTCGCCCACGACCGGCGCCACCGCCAGGCCCGGGAACTCCCCGGCCACCGCCCTGCTGGCCTCCTGGAGCACCGCCGGGTCGACGTCGAAGGGGACGAAGCGGTTCAGCGTGCCGTGGTCGCGCAGCGCCCTCAGCAGCAGGCGGGTCTTCTCCGACGTCCCGCTCCCGAGCTCGATCAGCGTCTCCGCGGCGGTCACCGACGCGATCTCCCCGACCCGGGCGTCGAGGATCTCGCGCTCGGCCCGGGTCGGGTAGTACTCGGGGAGCCGGGTGATCTCGTCGAAGAGCTCACTGCCGCGGGCGTCGTAGAAGTACTTGGGTGGCAGCGTGCGCGGCCTGCTGCCCAGGCCCGCGCGGACGTCCTCGGCCATCTGTTCGGCGAGGCTCTCCGGAGCGAGGTGCACGGCCAGGTCCGATAGTGGCATTCAGCCCTCCAGGGCGGTCCGGGTGACCCCGTCCGGGGTCACCTCCAGCAGGTGACGGTCGGGGACGTCGACCCAGCGGGGGTCGTCGTCCCAGGGCTCGCTGGCCACGACGACGCCGTCGGCGTCCTCGAGGTAGCTGAGCGGATCCCCCCAGGTGACGGCGAGGATCCGGCTCCCGTCGGTCAGGAGCAGGTTGAGGGAGGCGGCGGGATCGAGCCGGGCCACCTCGCACACCGTCGGGGCGAGCGCGCCCACCCCGGCGGCGAAGACGTGCGCGGCCAGCACCGCCGAGTCGCAGACCGACTCGGCGTCGCCGCGGGCGGGAAGCACCGAGCGGTCCACCCGGCCGTTGTGCGAGAGCAGCCACTGCCCGTCGGTGAACGGCGCCGCGGCGCTCTCGTCCATCGGCATCCCTCGGTGGCAGAGCGCACCGCGGCCAGCACCGCGCCGGAGGCGAGCACGGGGGCGACCGAGACGAACGAGGCGTCCCCCCACAGCGGGCGAGCGGAGCGCCAGCGGACCGGCTCGGGCCGCCCGTCGGCGAAGAACCCGACTCCCCAGCCGTCAGCGTTGAGCAGCCCGCGGCTCTGCCGACGCGGCGCGTAGGACTGGCGCAGCAGGCCGTGGGAGGGCTCGAGGACCAGCGACGCGAGCGTGCGTGGCTCTCCCAGCCACGCCAGGTGCCTACACAACGTCCCACGCCAATCGCAGCCCGGAGAAGATCTGCCGGCGGATCGGGAGGTCCCAGTTGCGGAACGAGGGCCGGATCGAGGCGCCGCCCACCGCCCAGGACCCGCCCCGGAGCACCCGGTAGTCCCCGCCGAAGAACGGCTCGCTGTAGTCGGCGTACAGCATCGGCGCGAAGCCCGGCCAGGGCTCGAAGCCCGAGGAGGTCCACTCCCAGACGTCACCGATCGTCTGCTCCACGCCGTACGCCGAGGCGCCGGCCGCGTAGGCCCCGACCGGGGCCGGGCGCAGTGCCTCGCCGCCGAGGTTGGCCACGGCGGGCGTCCAGTCGGAGTCGCCCCACGGCCACCTCCGACGTCGTCCCGTGGCCGGGTCCCAGGCGCAGGCCTTCTCCCACTCCTGCTCGGTCGGCAGGCGGGCGCCGGCCCAGGCCGCGTAGGCCTCGGCCTCGAAGAAGCACACGTGCTGGACGGGTTCGTCGGGCGGGATCTCCTCGACGATCCCGAACCGGCGGCGCGACCCGTCGGCCTCCCAGAAGAGCGGCCGCTCCAGACCCGCCTGCAGGCGGTGCGACCAGCCGCGGGGCGACCACCACCGCTCCTCGTCGTAGCCTCCGGCCGCGACGAACTGCTGCCACTGCGCGTTGGTCACCGGGACCCGCCCGATCCGGAACGCGGGCAGGTCGACGGTGTGCGCCGGCCGTTCGTTGTCCAGCGACCACGGCTCCCGGTCGCCGTCGACGCCCAGCGTGAACGCCCCGGCCGGAACGAGCACCGAGTCGGAGGGCACGGGCCGGCCGGGTGGCAGGGGCGCGCCCGCGCCCAGGATGGCCGGCCCCTCGCGGAGCTGGTGGGTCGCGAGCATCGTCTCGACGTGCTGCTGCTCGTGCTGCTCGACCATCACGTAGGGGAAGAGCGTCTCCTCGTCGGCGCGCTCGAGCCCGTCGAGGACCCGCCCCCGGACGTCGGCGATGAACCGCCGGGCCTCGGCCGGGGTCAGCAGCGGCAGGCTCACCCGGGCGGCACGGGGGTGCTCGAACGCGTCGTACAGCTTCTCGACCTGGGCGGACAGCAGCCCCTGCGCGGAGGCGTCGCCGCCGCGCAGCAGCCACAGGTCCTCCTGCTGGCCGATGTGCGCCAGGTCCCACACCAGCGGGCTCATCAGGGCGCTGTGCTGGGTGGTGAGCTCGCGGTCGTCGAACTCGGTCAGGGTCCTCGATCGCAGCCGGGCGGCCTCGAGGCCGCGGGCGACGTCGTCATGCATGTGCTTCCTCCTCGAGAAGGCGCAACGGTCCGTGGGTCCGGGCCCGGGTGCGGAGCTCGTCCCCCGGGGTGCGGCCGGAGGCGACCAGCTCGGCCAGGGCGTCCAGGTCGGGCCTGAGCGTGTCCGGGCACCGGGACGTGGCGACCTCGACGCAGCCGACGACGGCGGTGCGCAGTGCCGGATCGGCCAGTCCGTGGCGGGCGGCGGACTCCCCCGCCCCCGCCACCGACCGGCACAGCTCGCTCGCGCGGTCGGCCGCGACACTGTCGTCGACCAGGGTCACGGTGAGCGCGGCCAGCGCCGGCCACCACCGGTCCGGCAGCGCGTCGAGGCACCGGATCTCCAGGTAGCCACGTGGCCGGACGGGCGGGAACAGCGTGGTCAGGTGGTAGTCGAGGTCGTCGGGGGTCGCCGGGCGGCCGAGCCGGTCGGGCTCGACCAGCCAGCTGGCGAAGCTGCACGGCTGCGTGACCGGTCGGACCTCCTCGGCGTCGCGGACGAGCATCACGGGAGCGTCGAGGGCATACCTCGCCCAGGCCTCGGCCGGACCTCCCTCGGGCAGCGCGCCGGAACGCCGGGGGTCGATCCCCTGCCAGACCTGCTGCCGCATCGAGTGCCAGCCCGAGGCGCGGCCGGAGAGGTACGGCGAGGCCGCGGAGAGGGCGACGAGCACCGGGACGAGCGATCGCACCAGGTCGAGCCGGCCCGCCCAGCCGGCCGCCGGGCCCGCGTCGAGGTTGACCTGCAGGGCAGCCGTCGCGGTCATCATGGAGCGCCCGGGGCCCGCGCAGCCGAGGGCGTCGAAGTGGCGCTCCATCGCGGCGTAGCGCGGGTGCGGGTTGGTCCGGTGGGCCGCGCGGGCCGGGTCGGTGCCAAGACCCGCTGCGCCGTGTCCCTGGCCGGCCAGGGCGCTGCGCAGGACCGCGAGGTCCGTCCGGAGCGCCGCCACGGCCGCCGGGGCACCGGCCACGGGCGGGGTGGACAGCTCGACCTGGCCGCCGGGCTCCATGGTGACGGCGCTCCCGCACGGCATCGGCGGCAGCGACGCGACCAGGTCCAGGACCCGCTGCCACGTCGGGCGGCTTGCGGGACGGCGCAGGTCGACCAGGTGCAGCTCGAGCTCCAGTCCCACGAGCCCCGCGGGGTGGTCATGCAGCGCGGACGCCGTGACGTGCTCCCGGGCGTGGCCCACCGGGTCGAGCCGGTCGAAGGCCACGGCGCGCAGGGAGTCGTGGGCTGCTGACTGAGCGGTCATCCGCCCCCTCCAGGTCCGGACCGGTCGTCCAGCCTGTTCCGGACGACCGCGGGTCGGTGCGGGGGCGGCCCTACTGCGACCGTCCTCGTTGTCGTGCTCCTCCATCCCTATCGCACGACACCGACGATCCCAAGGCCCAAAGTCGGGTGTTCAGCAATCCGTAAGCCGGCGTACGCTCCGCCCACCAAGGGGCCGGGCATGACGAACCGCCCGCCACCTGCGTGGAAGGAGATGGAACCAGCTGCGCCTAGCCGTGCTCCTTGGGCTGGAGCTTTCGGCTGGCCTGCCCGAACCAGTAGCCGACCACAGCTCCGGCGATCCCGGTGATCGGCGCGATGTACTGCGCGAGGTCGGCCGGCGTGGTGCCGGCGAACAGGGCGTAGAACGGGTACGCGACGATGGCGAAGACCACCATCAGGAGCGTGATCCCGCGGATCCACGTCTCGAGGAGCAGTCGATGCTGCTCGCCGTCGGTCTCCAGCTTCCTCACGGCCAGCAGCGTGAGGTCGGGGCTCGGCGGATCAGGTACTGCGCCCAGCGGGCTCGGGTCCGTGTTCGACATCGGTCTTCCCCTTCCGAGAATGGCTCGAGGGTGCCGTGCGACCGACCCACGCCGACAGGGCCGTAAGCCTCGCGCCGGGGACTGTTGGGCCCGGCTCGGACGCGCTCGCGCGACGGGACCGTCGCACACGTGCAGAACCGCCCCCGACCCGCGTGGATGCGGGTCGGGGGCGGTCAGCGGGTCCGGTGCTCAGTCCAGGTAGTCGCGCATTAGGGCCGACTATGCATTGCGCCTTCCCGAGGGAACCGTCAACATCCGAGGTGCGATGTACGGTGGAATATTCTTGACTAGCCATCGTGACGTCGCGAGCGGAAGCAAAGTAGTTGTCTACTGCCGCCGAACAGACTCCGAGACGTGGGAGCAGGCCCCAGGCCCCATCAGTTCCTCAGCATTTTCTGCAGAGCTCGAATCCTCTCGCCGTTCGTCATCCACACGCTGATCGTCTTGAGGGAAAGCAGACCGGGGATGAGCAGAGCGAAGAGAACCATGCCGCCGTTACCCGAGGGATAGTCAGACAACAGGGCCGGCACAACGAAGATCAGGATCGAAACAGCCGACACGACCAGCGTCCACAAGAGCCACGATCTGCGTCCGTTCTCGAGCTGCTCAATCTCGCGCTTGATCTTCCTCTCGAGGATGACATGGTCAGCAACGCCGCCTGCGACGTTGCCAGCGAGTCCCATCACGTTGAACAGCGTGGAGAGGGTCTGAAACATGCAAGCAGTTTGCCACGGGGGCAGAACCGAGCGCGGCGGTTCACGGATAGAGCCCTCCCGAGGTCTGGCCAGCGCATCGTGCGCGGTGCGCAGCGCCCCGTGGTGTTGCACGCTGAGTGCTCGTGTGAGCAGACCGCTTGGTCGCTTCCCATGCCAGATCGCTTCGACCGCGCCCGCCGGTGTCGGCGCGGCGATCACATATGGACTGAACGCGGGGACCCGAAAGTGCGCATCGAGTGCGGCCAGTGTTGCGCCCCGGGCAGTCTCCAAGACCTATAAGCGCGCTACGAGCACTGGCAGCGAGTGCGCGACGCCAGCCGGCGGGCTACTCGCATAGGGTCAACCCCTTGTCGATGAGGGGGCTGATGTCCTTCTTGAGGCCGTAGCCAAGCGCCTTGTCGTCGGCCCAGATTGGCCGGATGTCTGCGTAGTTGCCGGAGCTCTTGGCTGTTCCGTTCAACGCGTACTTGGTGCCATCGCTGGCGGTGAACACGACTGCGCCGACGCCGTTGGACCCGTCGCAGGACAGGGTGCCGCTGTCCACGGTAAGCGGCCACTTCTTGCCCATGTCGGCTCGGCTGACCTGTCCAGCGTCGTCCCCGGAGCCCCCCTCCGAGCCGTCGCTGGAGCTGCACGCGGTGGTTGCGGCGGCTAGGAGGAATGGCAGTACAAGAAGAAGTCCCCGTCTCACGGGCGCTGACGCTACCGGCGGAGCCTCAAGGCGTGGGGATATTGACGGATTACCGGGGTGGCACGGACATGTCGAGGCTGTGCATCGTCGTGGCAGGCCTAGGGGCTGAAAGTGTTAACCGGACGCCGACACCGCAGGTGACATACCCTTCGGCCGTGCCGAGCGAGCAGAGCCGAGTCGAACGTTGGGAAGACACCAGCGAGGTCCCCTTGCTCCTACTGGCTGCTGCGTTCCTCGTCGCGTATGCGTGGCCGGTGCTGGATCCACGCATGGACCACACCCTGGACGACGTCCTGACGGCTGCTTCTTGGGCAGTGTGGACCGCGTTCGCACTCGACTTCTGCATCCGGATCTGGCTGGCCGAGCCGCGTGGCCACTACGTCGTTCGCCACTGGTACGACGTGGTGCTGATCGCCGCCCCGATGCTGCGCCCTCTCCGGTTGCTGCGCCTGCTGGCGTTCGCCCGCATCCTGAACCGCTCGGCTGTAGGCGGTCTCGCTGGCCGGGTCGCGATCTACGTCTCCGGCGTCGCGATGATGTCCGTGGGCCTCGGCGCTCTAGCCGTGCTGGACGCGGAACGGAGCTCGCCGGACGCGAACATCAAGACGGCCGGGGACGCGCTCTGGTGGGCTTGCACCACCGTCACGACCGTCGGTTACGGCGACCGCTATCCGGTCACAACCCAGGGACGAATAATCGCGGTCGTCCTGATGCTGGTGGGCATCGCCGTTCTGGGGTCCCTCACGGCGATCATCGCCGCTTGGCTTGTCGAGAACGTCCAACAGAAGGATGAGACTCGTGAGTGAGCAGCAGCCCCGCGATCGTCCTGCCGCTGCGGGTGTCGCGCTTGCGGTTGTCGGCTGCGTGATGGGGATCATCGGGTCCGCCGGGGCGGGCCAGCCGTGGTCGTTAGTGGGGTGGGCCACTTTTGTCGTTGGCTGGGCGATTGCTGCCGTCGGAGCGGTGCGGGCCGGCTACCGATTCGGTCGAGGACGCTGATCGACGGGGGCACTCCCCGCGCCCGCACAAAGGGCCGGGGGCCGGGGCGGCCCGGCGCGGGGAACCTCACAACCCCGTCACCCTCGTCCGCCTGGAAGGTGCGGAGGCGAGGGCTAGCGCCGGTCCACGTTCTGTTGGGGGCTATGCCCCGGTGAGCGCCATCTTCACCACGCCCATGGGCCGCTGGACGGCCAGGTCGAAACGGCCCTCAACCCGGAGATGCACCTGGTTCCTGGCGAACGAGTCTCCGATGGCGCTGGACTGCTCGGTCTGGATACCACCGTCGGTGACGAGTTGGGCGACCCCGTTTGACAGCAGGTAGCCGGTCCCGGCCGGGACAGCCGTGGAGACGGTAACCGGGATGCCCCACAGCCTGCGGGCGGCGGAGTCCACGGGGACCCCGTTGCGGGAACCCTCGGCGTTAAGGACGTACTGGCCGGCATCGAGCTGGGTGGTCTCCACCGTCTCCCAGTCCGTGGGGTTCAGCACGTAGTAGTAGCCCTGGAAGCCGAGGGTCTCGACCTTGGTGACCGCGGCACGGGCCGTGCGGACCGCGTTGGTGGTGAACGCCAGGGTCTGGATGCCGCTGGTGTGGGCGAGGCCGGTCAGGTTCTCCCCGGTGCCGTCCCCGTTGATGACCTGGATCTCCACGGCCTGGTGCAGCCCGTTGACCATCTCCAGCTGGACGAAGCTGGTCAGGCTCGGGCCGTCCTGGAGGACGTACTTGTCGATGGGCTCGGACAGGTGCGCGATGACGTGCAGGTGGCCGTCGTACGGGGTCAGCCCGTACACGCTGATGGGCTTGAGGTTGCCGGGGCCACCGGGGCGGCATTGTTGGTCCGCGTGGTCTGCCGCATGTACCGGTAGGTCACCGGCCGGACCACAGAGGGGAGCACCTCGATGAGCGAGGTGGGGGCGTCGCCGAGGCGGTAAGGCTCCGGGTCCATCGGGATGGAGGTGTACGGGTCGGCCGTGTCCACCAGGGCCTTCGTGCCCGGGGTGCCCAGCGCGTTGCCGAACCGGGCGGCCAGGTCGCTCTTGATGCCGGACGAGCGCAGGGAGAGGAACTTGGTGGCGTCGTCGTCGCCACGGCTGTCGGGGCTGCCGAAGACGGCCCGCATCATGGCAGCCTGCTGGTCCTTGATCTCGACGTCCATCTGCTTGACGGAGTTCATGGCCGTCTCGACCGTCGTGGCCTCGGCCGGGTCCAGGTCCCGGCTGCCGCCCCTGGCCCGATCAACGATCTGCCGGGCGGCATCCACCCGCGTCTTACGGTCGGCCTTGAGCCGCTCCAGCTTGTCGGGGTCGTACGTCGTGGTGTCGTTCATGGTGTGCTCCGTGGGTGCACGGCGCAGAGCGCAGCGTGCTCGAAGGGGAGCAACATCCACCGGGGCGGTTCCCGCCAACCGTGACGGCTGGGGGCGTGGCCTAGGGCGGCTCACCACAGGGCGGGTGCCCGTGGCGCATGGCCTTCGGGTGGAACGTCGGTCGCCTTACGCCCTGTCCAACTCCCCGGACTTGACCCCCCGCACGGGGCCCTCGTCCTTGGCCGTCCTCACGTCTCGGCGACGAGCTCATCGTTTCACGAGACGCCGGTAATCCTCAACTAATCTTTAACTCTTGCTGCAGCTAACGCTCCAGGCGCTGCCTCTCGTGTCGTCCGCTCATGCCGAAGAGATCGGGCGGAACGTAGCTTGCGCGTAGAAGGTGACTCCCTCACTGAGAAACCTTCCGAAACGGCCTCCTGGCATTCGCCCGCTCACCTAGGGTCCTCCTCGGCACACACACAACTGCAAGGGGAAGCCATGATCAAGAAGTCTCTGCCCGCGTTTGCCGCGGGCGCGATCTTCGCCATCGCCGCCGCCGGGGGCGGCGTCGCCGCGTTCGCTGGCGACAGCACCACCGCGGCTCGCGCAGGCACGACGCCGAAGACCGGATCCTACGACGCCACCGGCGTATCGCTGGACACTGATAACAATGGTTACACCGACGTCATCGCCGCGCTCGTTAAGTGCCCCCGCGGTACTCAGATGACCGGCGGTGGTGGCGGCGACTTCACCTCGACCGGCTACCTGCTGATGAACAGCCCGGACCGGTACGAGAAGTGGATGTTTGCGGTAGGCGTGGACGAGACGGTGACGGAGAATCCGGCCAACGTGTACGGATCCATCGTCTGCTACTCCAAGGACGGCTCTCATCTGGGCGGCTCCTACCGCACCACCACCTCGGTGCAGTCCGAGCCCATCCCGGCCGCCGACTTGGCTCTGCTCCGCAAGGCTGTGGCCAACCGCTCCTGAATCGGCAAGGCCCGGCCCCCGGCACGCCACGTGTCGGGGGCCGGGCCCACCCCAGAGGGGCCGAGGACTGGCATGCGTCCGCGTGACCGAGCCCAATCAGTCCTTGGGGGCGCACGGGCACCGCAGACGCGCTGTTCGTTGCACACCGGCCCCGTCGCACGTACATTCCCCGGTGTCCAATGACGCCTGCGCTTCGCTGCAGGTCAACCTACCGGGGGGGCCCAATGTTCCGTGCCACCAAGACTGCCCTGATCGCCGTTGCCCTGACGGCCAGCGCGCTCACGTACACCGCTGGCCCTGCCAACGCCGTCACCGACTAGCCAGCTGTCTGTCAGCCGCACCGCCTGAGTGTCGGTGCTCACCAGCCGTTGGTCGGGTTCGCTTAGCAGGGCTGGCGCTACTGCGTGATTCGGAAGGTTATGCGGTGTCGAGTGCCGGAGGGAACACCGTATTTCGCGGTGGCTGGACCCGGGGTACCGCCAGGAGCCCTAGGGACTCCTGGGCCGGAAAACATCCCCCAGCCGTCTAGACCCCCGAGCCCGGGCTCAGATGTCGCCACGGTTGAGCTTGCGGGCCTCATCTGCGGCCCGCGCCGAGGCCTGCGGCTTCGTGTAGCGCAGCAGCATGTCAGGCCGGGTCCACCCCGCCACGGCCATGAGGCCCATCTCCGAGCCCCCGGCGGCCAGCCACCGGTGCGCGGCAGTGTGGCGGAGCCGGTGAGGGTGGAAGCCGCGAATCCCAGCCAGCTCGGCGCGGTAGCGCAGCGACTTGTGCAGGCCGTAGTAACTGAACGCCTTGCCCCGGTCCCCAAGCCACAGGGCCTCCGACCGCAGTGCCAACGAGTGCACACGGCGGGCGCGCAGGTAGCGGTCGAGGGCCAGAGCGGTCTTGGCCCCGAACGGCACGGCGCGCCCGTTGCCACCCTTGCCTCGTCGCACGATTGCCTGACCCTCTCGGATGTCGATGTCAGCCAGCGAGAGCGACGCCACCTCCCCGGCACGCACCCCGGTCTCCAGCATCAACCGGACGATCGCCTCGTCGCGGCGGTCCCGCAGCTCCTTGCCCGCGCAGGCCTTGATGAGCGCCTTGACCTGTTCCTCGGTCAACGGCTCCACCACAGGGGCGTCCAGCTTCGGCGACTTGACCCCCAGCAGCGGGTCGGCGGCCAGCTCCCCCTCCTCGGTGAGCCATGCCGAGAACCGGCGCACGCCGAGCTGACGAGCCACCGCCGTTGCGGGCTGCGCAGCTTCGCTAAGCAGGCCGTCTACGAAGCCCGCCAGGGTGCGCCGGTCCAGCACCGGCGGCAAGCCCTGCGCGGCGCAGTACCGCAGGTACTGGGCCACCCCAGTGAGGTAGCTCTTGATGGTGGCCGGGCTCTTCCGCTCGGCGCGCAGGGCCACCTCCCAGGAGTCCAGCAGGGCCGGGAGATCGAGCTGCGGGCCGGGAGGAAGAGGTCGGGTCGCCATGCCCCCAAGTCACCGCCAATATCTGGACTGGGAGCGGTGTGCGACCCAGGATTCCTGGCCGAGGACAGCAAAAACCGCCTCCCACCTGCGAAAACAGGCGGGGAGGCGGTTAGAGCTCAGTCCAGGTAGTCGCGCAGCACCTGCGAGCGCGACGGGTGCCGCAGCTTCGACATGGTCTTGGACTCGATCTGGCGGATCCGCTCGCGGGTCACGCCGTAGACCTTGCCGATCTCGTCGAGGGTCTTGGGCTGGCCGTCGGTGAGGCCGAAGCGCATGCTGACCACGCCCGCCTCGCGCTCGGAGAGCGTGTCGAGGACCGCGTGCAGCTGCTCCTGGAGGAGCGTGAACGACACGGCGTCGGCCGGGACGATCGCCTCGGAGTCCTCGATCAGGTCGCCGAACTCGGAGTCGCCGTCCTCGCCGAGGGGGGTGTGCAGCGAGATCGGCTCGCGGCCGTACTTCTGGACCTCGATGACCTTCTCGGGGGTCATGTCGAGCTCCTTGGCCAGCTCCTCCGGGGTGGGCTCGCGGCCCAGGTCCTGGAGCATCTGGCGCTGCACGCGGGCGAGCTTGTTGATGACCTCGACCATGTGCACCGGGATCCGGATGGTGCGAGCCTGGTCGGCCATCGCACGGGTGATCGCCTGGCGGATCCACCACGTCGCGTAGGTCGAGAACTTGTAGCCCTTGGTGTAGTCGAACTTCTCGACCGCACGGATCAGACCGAGGTTGCCCTCCTGGATCAGGTCCAGGAAGAGCATGCCGCGGCCGGTGTAGCGCTTGGCCAGCGAGACGACGAGGCGCAGGTTGGCCTCGAGCAGGTGGTTCTTGGCGCGGCGGCCGTCCTCGGCGATCCACTCGAGCTCCTCGAGGAGCTTCGGGGTGATCTTGCCGCCCTTGGCGAGCTTCTCCTCCGAGAACAGGCCGGCCTCGATCCGCTTGGCGAGCTCGACCTCCATCTCGGCGTTGAGCAGCGGGACCTTGCCGATCTGCTTGAGGTAGTCCTTGACCGGGTCGGCGGTGGCACCGGCCACCATGACCTGCTGCTCCGGCTCGCCGGTGTCGTCGGCGTCGGAGACGACGAACGTGGCGGACTTCTCGTCCTCCTCGATCGACGGGTCGGCCTTCACGTCCTTCTCGAACTGCTCGTCGGGCAGGTCGGGAAGGATCTTCTTGCCGTCGGGACCGACGACCGGCGCAGCGGCCTCGTCGGCCACGGGCTCGGCTGCGGCGGCCTTCTTGGCCGCGGTCTTCTTCGCCGCGGCCGTCTTGGCAGCCGGGGCGGAGGGCGCAGGCTCGGCCTTCTTGGCCGGCGCCTTCTTGGCGGTCTTGGCCGTCGTCGTCTTGCGCGTGGAGGTCGCGGCCACCGCACGGCTGGAGCTCGCGTTGACGTGGACGGAGATGCCCAACGCACTCAGGTGCATGAGCAGGGCCTTGAGGTGTCGAGGCTCGACCGCGGCGTCCTCACTGGCCTGGCGCACCTCCTCCGGCGTCAGGCTGCCCGTGGGGGTCCCCCGTTCGACCAGGGCCACGACGGCAGGGTGCGACAGCACCTCGGCAGGAAGGATCTTGCGTGCGTTCGAGGACACGAACACCTCTCGTCAACTGGCAGTTCAGACCACATGGGCGCGGCGAGGCCCGGATACGTCAAGAGCCGCAGGGTCATTCTGCCACGGGGGCGGTCACGCACCGGAATTCCCCCCGCCCGCCGGACGCGGCCCGCGGCGTACGCCCCGTCAGCCCGCCTTGGCCGCGGCCTTCTTCTGCTTCTTGTAGTCGCGGACCTTCTGCAGCGACTCCCCGTCCGTCACGTCGGCGACCGACCGATGGCCGTCCTCGGCGTAGGCCCCGACGGCCTGCTCCCAGCCCTCCGGGCGGACGTCGAGCTGCTTGGCGAGCAGGGCGACGAAGATCTGGGCCTTCTGCTTGCCGAAGCCGGGCAGCTCCATCACCCGGGCGAGCAGCTCCTTGCCGGTGGCCGCCTCGTTCCACAGCCGCTCGGTGCGACCGTCGTACTTCTCCTCCACCAGCGCCGCGAGCGCCTGGAGACGGGCCGCCATCGACCCCGGGAACCGGTGGATGGCCGGCGGGCGTGGCGCACAGGGCCGCGAACTCCTCGGGGTCGGCGCCGGCGATGCGGGCCGGCTCGAGGCTCCCGAAGCGGTCCAGCACCTTGGCCGGCCCGCGGAACGCGTGCTCCATGGGGTACTGCTGGTCGAGCATCATGCCGACCAGCAGCGCGAACGGGTCGTCGGTCAGCACCTGGTCGGCGTGGTCGTCACCGGTGATGTGGATCGCCATGGGGCCATCTTGCCCGACAGCTGGACCGGACGGCGCCCCTCGGAGCCTCTAGCATCGGTCGATGACGTCGACGCGAGAGCGAACGAACGAGGGTGCCGAGCGGGTCGCCCTGGTGCTGGACGCCGGGGGCGCGCGCTCCGCCTACCAGGTCGGGGCGCTCGAGGTGCTGCTCCCGGTCCTCGCCGAGCGCGGCCAGCGACCGACCGTGCTGGTCGGCACCAGCGCGGGCGCGCTCCTGAGTGCCGCCCTGACCGCCACCGCCCACCTCGATGCCGAGGAACAGGCGTCCCGGCTGCTCGACACCCTGGGCCACGCCACCAAGCGCAACGTCATGCAGCCGCTGTGGCGGCAGGTGCCGGTCGTGGCGGTCCGGTACGCCTCGGAGACCCTGGGCATCTCACGGTTCCGGCTCCGCGGGCTGTTCGGGACGGCCCCCCTGGCGAGGACCCTGACGGAGGTCATCGACTGGTCGGCCCTGCACGACAACGTCGAGCAGGGAGTCGTCACCGCGAGCGTGGTCTGCGCGACCAGCGTCCGCAGCGGCCGGGTCACGATGTTCGCCGAGGTGACGGGGGCCGACGTCGCGCTGCCGGAGCCGCCGAGCGAGCACCACCGCTGCTACGTGCGCAGCCGGCTCGGCGTCGAGCACCTGATGGCCTCCTCCGCCATCCCGGCCCTGTTCCCGTCGGTGCAGGTCGAGGAGCCCGCCGAGGCGGCCGGCTGGTACGTCGACGGCGCGACCCGCCGCCGGTTCCCACTCGCGCCCGCCGTCGAGCTGGGCGCGGACCGGATCGTGGTGGTCGGCACCGGCAGCCTGCACCCGCCGGAGGACGACCCCGACCTCGACCTGGCGCCGGTCGACCTCGGCGACGGGGCCGCCACGCTGCTGGGCGCGGTGATGGACGACCCGCTGCGCCACGACCTGCGCCGGTTCGCCACGGTCAACTCACAGGCCGCCGACCCCGACATGGCGCCCCACCTCGACCGGCACCGGAAGGAGCGGGGTCGCCCGGCGTACCGCAGCCTGCCGTACGCCGCGGTGGCGCCGCACCGTGGCGACGAGCTGAGCCGGGTGGCGATGGAGGTGTTCCGCGAGAACCACGGGAGCCTGCTGCGCACCCTCGGCGACCCGGACCTGCAGGTGGTCCACCGCATCCTCGGCAGCGACAGCCCGCTCCAGGGCGAGCTGCTCTCCTACCTGATGTTCGACCCCGACTTCTTCGCCGAGGCCGCCGACCTCGGCCGGCGCGACGCGCGCCGCTGGCTGGGCTCCGACGAGGGGCTGTGGCGCACCGGGCCGCTGGACCGACCCGACGGGGTCAGTCCCCGGCCTTGACCGCCAGGACCGGGCAATGCGCGTCGAGCAGGATGCGCTGGGCGTTGCTGCCGAGGATGAGCTTGCCCACCGGCGAGCGGCGGCGCAGGCCGATCACGATCAGCTCGGCCGAGTTGGCCTCGGCGATGCTGATCAGGTCCTCGGCCGGCTCGAACCCGCGGACCAGCTGGCGCAGGTCATAGCTGACGCCGGCCTCGTCGAGGCGGGAGCGGACGGCGTCCATGTCCTGCTCGGCCTTCCGGGCGGCGTCGCCGTCGAACTCCTGGCCGCCCCGGTGGGAGTTGACCACCACGAGCTTGGTGCCGCGCAGCTTCGCCTCGTCGATCGCCTTGCTCAAAGCGGCTTCGCCCTCAGGCTTCGGCACATAGCCCACCACGACGGTCCCCATCGGCCCTCCTCGTCTCGCGTCGGCCGCATCACCGGCCCGTGAATTTCACGCTACCGGTTCGGACCGCCCCGCGGGAGCCTGTGGACGAGCAGCGCGCCGTGGCGCGCCGATCGGGCAGGCTGGCGGCGTCGGCGACGGGGGAGCCAGGTGGAAGGGATCGAGGAGCCGGTCAGCAGGCAGCTGCACCTGGTGCTGCGCCGTGCCGTCCTCGAGCACGCCACCACCGAGCGGCGCCAGGTCTTCCCCGCCGTGCTCCACGTGGGCACCCCGGGCGGGGCCCAGGCGTTGTACGCCGCGCAGCCGCCGGCCGAGGACGGGCCGATCGACCAGTCGCTGCGCACCGACGTGGTCGCGGCCCTGCTGGCGCGGGTCGGGGCCGACCCCGCTCCCCTGGTCTGGCTGACCCGTCCCGGCGAGCTCTGCCTGCAGGACGTGGACGCCGCCTGGCTGGCGGCGACGCGGGCCGCCGGTGCCGAGGCGGGTCTGCCGCTGCCCATGGTGGTGGTCACCCGGCGCGGCTGGTGGGACCCGCGCAGCGGCACCAGCCGCACCTGGCGACGCCTGCGGGCCCGCTCGTCGGGTCCGGGTGCGCCGTCCGGGTGATCAGTCCGGTGATCAGTCCCAGGTGTGCACCGGCTCGTTGGTGTGCATGCCCTGGCGGTACTCCAGCAGCGTGGCGCGCAGGGCGTCGTACCTGTCCATGTCCGAGCGGTCCGCCATCCTGCGCACGAACCACTCCGCGCCGTTCACCCCGGTCAGGCAGCGCTGCTCGATGATCCCCAGCAGCCGGTCGCCCTCCTCCGCGGACACGCCCCACGAGTCCAGCCCCTCGCGGGCCATCGGCAGCAGCCGCCGCAGGATCAGCTCGGTGGCGCGGACCTGGCCGACCCCCGGCCAGTAGATCTGCGCGTCCACGCCCTGCTGGGCGGCGACGTGGAAGTTCTCCTCCGCCGCGCTGAAGGACATCTGCGACCACAAAGGCCGCTCGCCCTCCGCCAGCGCCCGGACCAGACCGAAGTAGAAGGCGGCGTTGGCGATCGTGTCGGCCACGGTGGGCCCGGCGGCCAGCAGCCTGTTCTCCACGCGCAGGTGCGGCACCCCGGCGGCGATGTCGTAGACGGGGCGGTTCCAGCGGTAGATGGTGCCGTTGTGCAGCCGCAGCTCGTGGAGCGTCGGGGTGCCACCGGACTCGAGCACCTCCAGCGGGTCCTCGTCCTCCGTCACCGGCAGCAGCGCTGGGAAGAACCGGACGTTCTCCTCGAAGAGGTCGAAGACCGAGGTCACCCAGCGCTCACCGAACCACACCCGCGGCCGCACGCCCTGCGCCTTGAGCTCCTCGCTGCGGGTGTCGGTGGCCTGCTCGAAGAGCGGGATCCGGGTCTCCCGCCACAGCTGCTTGCCCAGGAGGTACGGCGAGTTGGCGCCGACCGCGAGCTGGACCGCCGCGATCGCCTGGGAGGCGTTCCAGTACGCCGCGAACTGGTCGGGCGAGGTCTGCACGTGGAACTGGGTGCTGGTGCAGGCCGCCTCGGGCACGATCGAGTCAGCCGTGGTCTCGAGCCGCTCGGGGCCCGAGATGGAGATGGTGATGTCCTCGCCGCGTGCGTTGAGGATCTGCTCGCTGAGCAGCTTGTAGCGCGGGTTGGCGCTCAGGCTGGCCACGCCCATGTGGCCCTCGGCCAGGGTGGGCAGGATCCCGATCATCACCATGTGGGCGCCCACGTCGGAGGACTTCGACTCCGCCTCGTTGAGGCTCCCGCGCAGCGAGTCCTCGAAGGTCGTCAGGCCGCCCTCGCGCAGCTTGGCGGGTGGCACGTTGATCTCGATGTTGAACTGGCCGAGCTCGGTCTGGAACTCGGGGTTCGCGATCGCGGCCAGGGCCTCGGCGTTCTTCAGCGCCGGGTCGCCACGGTCGTCGACGAGGTTGAGCTCGACCTCGAGCCCGGTCATCGGGTCGTCGGTGTCGAACCGCGCCTCGCGCAGCATCCGGGCGAACACGTCCAGGCAGCGACGCACCTTCTCCCGGTGTCTCGTGCGGTCGGCCCTGGAGAACTCCTGCAGCTCCACCTCTTCGCCCATGCGGGAAGATTAGGCGTTCCTCCGGCCCCGTGGGGCCTCCCGCGCGCCGCCGGTTGCCCAGACTGCCTCGCTGCGCTCGACCAGGTCGTCCACGACGCCCTCGATGGAGCCGACGCGGGCGTACGCCGCTCGCTGCCGGACCGCTCCCCCACCACCGTCAAGTGCTCGCGCCATGCCCTCGGCGACCAGACCGGCGTCGCCGCCTCCTCGAGCTCCTCCCGGACGTGGCCCACGACCGCCTGCAGCACCTCGCGGCCGGAGCGAGCCGACGCAGGACGGGGTGCACGAGGGTGTCGGCCACCCGAGCCGCGAGGCACGCCAGTGGGCCGCGCGCAGGCTCTCGGTGCGCCAGACGGGCGGGGGCGTCGCCCGACCGCCAGCACCGGGCCGTGTGCTCCACCAGGCCGCGGACCAGCGCGGCCAGGAGGACCGCGTCTGCGGGGTCCGTGCAGACGTCGAAGATCCGCACCTCGACGGTGGGCTGGCGCGCCGAGAGCCGGGCGTCGAAGTACAGCATTCCCGGGTCGCGGGCCGCGCCGAACTCCATCAACTCCCGACACAGCTGCCGGTAGGCGGCCAGCGACCAGAAGGCCTCGGTCGGCCCGGCGCTCGGCCAGTGGGACCAGAGCTGGGACCGCCAGGAGGCGTAACCGGTGTCGCGGCCGTCGGCGTAGGGCGAGTTCGCACTGACCGCGCGCAGCGCCGGCAGCCACGGGCCGATCCGGTCGATGACCGCGACGCCCTCCTCGTTCGCTCTCGATCGCCACGTGGACGTGCATGCCGCAGGTGCCGGAGTGACGCGCGATCTCGGCGTAGCGCACGACCATGTCCTCGTAGCGGTCGTCGGGCGTGAGTCGCACGTCGTGGCGAGTGGCACCGTGGCCACAGCCACGGCCGCCAGCCCAGGGCGCGGGCCGGCCCGGCCCCCGGTGTCCCGGGCGGCGACGAGCTGCTCCCGCAGCGAGGCGAGGTCAGCCGTGGGCTCGGTCCGGGTCTCGAGCTGGTGCTGGAACAGATCCTTGTCGAGGCTGGTCGCCCGCACGGCCGCAACCCGTGCGTACGGTGGTGTGCTGCCAGCAGCGCGCCCGAGCTCGGGCTCGCCTGACGGGTTGGCCGGATCGACGAGGAGCAGCTCCTCCTCGACGCCGACCGTCCTCGGGGCCATGGCGCATCGTAAGCACGGAACACGCGCCGGCCCGTCGCCCGCAGCGGGTGAGGTGTGCGTTGCCGTGCCCGGTCACGCCGGGTCGTCGAACACGTCGGCCCAACCGGTCTCGCGGTCCCACTCCGAGGGCGGCACGGCCCTGCCCAGCAGCTGGGACAGGATGTCGGCCAGGCCGTAGTCGGGGTCGGCCTCGAGGCAGGCGTCGACCGCGCACCAGGCGAGCGCACCGTGTCCGGCCAGCCAGGCCCCGAAGCCGAGGAGCGCGGCGGGGGCGGGCACCAGCTCGGTCGGGCTGCGCCGGAGCACGTCGGTCCAGAAGCAGACGTGGTCGCGTGCGTCGTCCCGGGTGATCGCGGACCACACGACGTCTCGGAGCCGCAGGTCGCGCAGCAGGACCAGCAGGCGCGCCACGTCGCGGTCGGGAGGCGCGCTCCCCGCCGTGACGTGGCGCCTCACGGTGGACCGCACCCAGGCCGCGTCCGCGGCCAGGTGGATTGACACGCTCGGCACCTCGCCCACCGCCGCGGAGACTGCGGCCACGCGCTCGGGCGCCGGCACCAGCGACGCCGCGAGCTGGTCACGGCTGCCGTGGGTCACATGGCCCTCGAAGACGGCCTGGGCCGCGAACGGGTGCGCCGACAGGTCGTAGGGCACCCCCCGCCCGGGCACCTCACCGTGTCCGGCCGGGAGCGGCCACCAGCGACGGCCGTCGGCGCGCAGCGACTCCAGGACGTCGATGCCCGCCGCGGCGAAGGCCCGCGACAGCGCCCGCGCGATCCTCGCGGCCGTTCGGGCGTCGTCGCTGTAGAGCACGAAGACGACCCGCCTGACCCGGTGGCGCCGTGCCGGATCGAGGAGGGCCCCGACGGCGTCGGCGACCTCCGCGGGATCCGGCAGGTCGATGCGGGCGTGGAAGGTGTGGCGGGCACCGAAGGTGAGCATGACGACGGAGTCCCGCGGGACGAAGCCGAGCACGATCGGGACGACCGCGAGCAGGTCCTCGGGGCTCCTGGCGACCAGGCTGGTCGGGGTGGTGGGTGTGGTCATGCCCGTGACGCTCCCCGCAGCGCCCGACAGCGAGGCGGCCGCTGAGGGCTGGCTGTGGACGACCTCGCCCGCGACCCCGCTTGTGGACGACTGGTGGGCCGTCCGGGGACCGCACGAGACCGTCGGTGGGCCGCGGTACGTTGCCGCCATGTGCCCTAGGTCCGGAGGTCGCTCCGGAGACGGCTCCGCCTCGTCCGGAGCGTGCTGAGTGCGCAGCCATGCGTCCGTCCTGCACCTCGACCTCGACGCGTTCTTCGCGGCAGTCGAGCAGCGCGACAAGCCCTCGCTGCGCGGCAAGCCGGTCGTCGTCGGCGGGGTCGGGGGCCGCGGGGTGGTCGCGACCGCGTCGTACGAAGCCCGCCGGTACGGCGTCCGCTCGGCCATGTCGACCCGCGAGGCCAGGTCCCGGTGCCCGCATGCGGCGTTCCTCTCCGGCCGCTTCCACGCCTACCGGGACACCAGCCGCCGGGTCATGACGCTGCTGCGCTCCGTCTCGCCGCTGGTCGAGCCGCTCTCGCTGGACGAGGCGTTCGTCGACCTCGAGCACGCCGACCTGCCGGACCTCGAGCTCGAGACGGTCTCCGCCTTCGCCGAGGAGCTGCGGGCCCGGGTGAGCGAGGTCACCGGGGGCCTGACCGCCTCGGTCGGGCTGGGGACCTCGAAGTTCATCGCGAAGGTCGCCAGCGACCTCGACAAGCCCGACGGCCTGGTGGTGGTCGCGCCCGGCACCGAGGTGGCGCTGCTGCGCCCCATGCACGTCTCAGTCATCCCGGGGGTCGGACCCGCCACCGCCGAGCGGCTGCGCCGTGCGGGCATCCACACCGTCGCCGACCTCGAGTCGGTGACCCTGGAGGAGCTGGTGCGGATCCTCGGCAAGGCGCACGGCGGCGGGCTCTACCGGCTCGCCCGGGCCGACGACGACCGTGCCGTCGTCCCCGAGCGCGAGGCCAAGTCGGTGAGCGTCGAGGGCACCTACGACACCGACCTGACCGACCGGCGGCTGATGGAGGCACTCCTGACCCGGCAGGCCGGCGAGGTCGCCGAGCGCCTGCGCAAGCACGGGCTGTCCGGCCGCACGGTGACGATCAAGGTGCGCCTGCACGACTTCACGACGCTGAACCGCTCCACGACGTTGCCCTCCCCGACCGACCGCACCTCGACGATCGCCCGGCTGGCCAGGACCCTGCTGACCGACCTCGACACTTCGGGCGGGGTCCGGCTGCTCGGCGTCGGTGTCTCGGGACTGGCCGACTGGATCCAGGAGGACCTCTTCGGTGACACGCCCGAGGACGACGAGGCGCCGGTCGACGTGGTGGTGCCCACCAGCCGCCAACGCCGTACCTGGGCACCCGGCATGGACGTCGAGCACACGGAGCTCGGCCGGGGGTGGGTGTGGGGCTCCGGACGGGGCGTGGTGACCGTCCGCTTCGAGACCGCCGAGAGCCCGGAGGGGCCGGTCCGCTCGTTCCCGGAGGACGAACCGGCCCTCAGCGCCTGGGTGCCTGAGGAGCCCCCGGAGGACGCCCCCGCGTGAAGGTCACGGCGTCGCCGGGACGCAGCTGCGCGCACTGCCACAGGTCGTCGGCGTCCACGACGGCGACGACGGGGTAGCCACCGGTGGGCGGGTGGTCGGCCAGGAATACCACCGGCGTCCGCTGGGCGGCACCTGCACCGCTCCGAGCACCATGCCCTCGCTCGGCAGCTCGTCGGTGCGCACCCGCGTCAACGGTGACCCGTCGAGCCGCAGCCCGATCCGGTTGGAGTCCGCAGACACGGTGTAGGTCGTGCGGCACAGGGCGGTGACGACGTCGCCGTCGAACCAGTCCGCACGAGGACCGGGCGTGACCCGCAGCGGCCCCGTCCGTCGTGGCCGGGGCGTGTCGTGCGGCCGCGGCGCGTCCCCCGGGCTCCCGACCGGCAGCACCTGGCCTGAGGCCACCACCGGCGGTCCGACGCCCGCCAGGGTGTCGGTGGACCGGGACCCGAGCACCGGGTCCACGGCGATGCCGCCCGAGACGCGACGTAGGACCGGACGCCCGCCCGCGGCGTGCCCAGCCTCACCGTGGCGCCGGCGGGCACCCATTCGGCACGGTCGTGACCGACGGCCCGGTCGTCGACCAGGACCGGGACCGGCGCCCCGGTCACCGCGACCCAGCGTCCGGCCGAGAGACGCGCCTCCAGACCTCCCAGCGTCACCTCCAGCAGCGCGGCACTCGGGCCGTTCCCCACCAGCCGGTTCGCGAGCGCCGCCGCGGGAGCGTCCAGCGCTCCGGCACGGGGTACGCCGAGGTGGGCGAACCCGACGCGCCCCTCGTCCTGCACCGTGGTCAGCGTCCCGGCCTCCAGGACGGTCAGCTCGGCACTCATGCCGGGACGAACCTGACCCGGGTCCCGGGCGGGAGCAGCGCCGGCTCGTCGCGCGCCTGGTCCCAGAGAACCGCGTCGGTGGACCCCAGGATCCGCCAGCCGCCCGGGGAGGCCGTCGGGTAGATCCCGCACCACGCCCCGGCCAGGGCCACCGCCCCGGCCGGCACCCGCGGGCGGGGCGAGTCCAGCCGTGGCACGGCCAGCCCCAGCTCCCCGGCCAGCCCCTGGAGGTAGGCGAAGCCCGGGGCGAACCCGCAGAACGCCGCGACGTACTCCACAGCGCTGTGCCGCTCGACCACGCCTGCGACGTCGGTCCCCCAGGCCTCGGCCACGAAGGCCAGGTCGGGCCCGTCGTAGCGCACCGCGATCTCGGCAACCCCCCGCTGCGCCGGCACCACCGTCGGCGCCCACCCGGCGAGGGCCTCGCGCAGGGACTCGGGCTCGGCGACCTCGTCGAACAGCACGGTCGCGGCACCGGGGACGATCTCGCCGGCCGCCACACCGACGCCCCGCGCCCACTCGGCCAGCGCCAGTGCGGTGCCGGCGTCGGCCACCTCCGCGAGCAGGGCTCGGGGGCCGACGGGTCGGGTGCGCACGGGTCCAGTCTGGTCCACCCGCCGGAAATGGGTGAGGGGCTCCCGGCGGTATGAGCACCAGGAGCCCCTCGACTGACCGGAAACGGTGACGCCCGGCCCACCGCACCAGCGCTCCGACCCCGCCGCCCCCGTCACCGGGCCGACGCGGCGAGCGTGCTCGCCGTGGAGGATCCTCGTGCTGATCCGATCTCCAGCCCTCCGCCGCCTCGCGGCCTGCGGTGAGCTGGTAGGGAGAGTTCTACGTGGCGTGGCGAACGTCGCGCAAGAGGTTCATCGACGTCGCCTCGACATTCCCCGGGTCCCACAGCTCCGTCCACAGCAGGCACGTCCGAGTCCACAGGAATGGACCCTTCTCCACAGCGCCAGGTCCAGACCTGTGGAGCGACCTGTGCACGCCCCACGGCCGTCTCCCGTGAGACGGATCGTCGAAACCCCGGGGTCGAACTCAAGAAGACCTCAAGTTCGGGGGCGCCGCCGCCGATACCCGATCCGTCACACCTCTCGGACGGTCCCCCCGGGCCGAACCACCCCTAGGAGCTCTCTGTGAAGCGATCCATCCTGGCCACCGCCGCCCTGGTGGCCATCACCGCCGGCAGCGTCGGCCTCGCCGCTCCCGCCGCGCTCGCGAAGCCCGGCCACCAGCACGGCAGCACCACCCACCAGCACGGCCCGGCCACGCACGGCAGCCACCGCCTCTCGAACGCGCAGCGCCAGGTGCAGCGCGAGGTCGCCCGCAAGGACTCCCAGCTCTCGCGCGTGCTGGGCTTCCACGGCTACACCGTCCTCGGTGCGGACGACGCGGCCGCCGTCGGCGCGAACGTCGCCGCCGACCAGGCTGCCCTCGCGGCACTCGGCGACCAGGTCGCCGCGACGACCTCCGTGGACGAGGTCCGGGCCGTCGCCCGGCAGGTGCACGCGGTCCGCCCGCCGGCCTACCACCTGAACATCAACGACCTGCGCCGCGCCGCCCGCGTCCAGTCCACCCTGGCCGACGTCACCACCCTGCTCGCCGACCTCTCGGCCGCGGCGGACGCGCTCGAGGCCCAGGGCGTCGACGTCACCCTCCTGCGTGCGGCCATCGACGCGGCCACCCAGGTCCTCCACGACGTGTCGACCGCGGCCACCACGGCCACCGACCTCGCCCGCGCCCTCACGGCCTTGAGCACCCACGCCGACCAGCACGCCGCGCTCGACGCGACGGCGTCCGCGGCCCAGGCCCTCGCCGCCTCGGACGCCGGCGTCCAGGCGGCCCAGGACGCCCTGGCCGCCCTCGCGACTCCGGTCGCACCCTGATCCGGGGCCGGGTGCGAACGGGGCGGGGGGCTCCGGTCGCACTCGGCTTCGTTCCTGCCGACCGCGACCCCGGCGTGGGGTAGAACCGGAGGGTGACCCTCAGGCTCTGCTCCGACCTGTCTCCGGCGGACTGGATCACCAGCAGCGACCTGCCGTGGGACCGGCTGGTCACCTTCGGGCCGGCGGGTTTCCCGGCCTACGCACGGCTGCGCCTGCTGCCCGATCCCGACCACCCGGGGCAGTCCGAGAACGACGTCACCGTTGCGGAGGACGCCCCGTCCGACCACGCGCGGCTGACGGTGGCCCTGCAGGTGCTCGAGCACCACACCCGCACGCCGGAGGACTGCTACTCCTGCCTGTGGGACGGCTGGGGAACCGTGCTCGACGGGCCGAAGGTCGTGGTGCCCAACCGTGCCTACTTCCTCTTCCGGGGAACGGTGTCGGACGTGCGCGACCGGGGCTCAGCGGGGACGTGGCCGAGCCGGCCGGGGTCCGACCTGCCCGGCCCGGCGCTCGTCTGGCCGGCCGACCACGCCTGGTGCGTCGCCCACGACGTCGATCCGCACTGGATCGGGATCGGCGCCGGCACCGCAGCCATCGACGACCTCCTGTCCGACCCACGGATCGACGTGGTGCGGGCCGATCCACGCGAGGAGCAGCCCCGCTACCGGTGAGGGCCGGCTGCTCCGCCCCGTCCGCCGGTCAGAGACCGCGCAGCCCGAAGCCCGCCGCCTCCAGCGACCGTCGTACGGCGTGGGCGTGGGCGACCGCACCCGGGGTGTCGCCGTGGACGCACAGGGAGTGCAGCTCCGGTGTCTCCTGCGAGGCCAGCTCGACGGCGCGGGCCGCGATCGTCGCGGCGTCGGTGAGGACAGCCCCGGGCTCGGTCCGCGGCACCAGGCGCCCGTCCTCGAGGTAGGCCCGGTCCGGGAAGCCCTCGTGCAGCACCGCTCGCCCCGCTCCGGCCGCCAGCGCCAGCAGCAGTCCCCCCGGCAGCCCCAGGACGGGCAGCTCCCCCGACCCCTCCAGCACGGCGGCCGCCTGCTCCTCGTCGTGGACCACCCGGTGGTAGAGCGCGCCGTGCGGCTTGACGTAGCGCACGGTCACCCCGCACGACACCGCGATGTCCGACAGCGTCCCGACCTGGTCGGCCACCTGCTCGCGGAGCACGGCGGCCGCCACGTCGAGCTCGACCCGGCCGAAGTTCTCCCGGTCGGCGTAGGACACCTGGGCGCCGATCGAGACCCCGAGCCCGGCCGCCTCCTCGCACACGGCGCGCATGATGGCGGGGGTGCCGGCGTGGTAGCCGCACGCGACGTTGGCGCTGGTGACGACCGCGAGCAGGGCCGCGTCGTCGGTGACCTCCTCACCGAGGTCCGCGTTGAGGTCGACGAGCCGGATCTCCACGAGTCCGACGCTAGCGCCCTCGCCTCCACCGCTAGGTTCGACCACATGGAGCACCAGTCCCCCGTCGAGCCGCCCGCTGCCCCGCCGACCGCCCCGCCCAGCGCTGAGGCCCGCCCCAGCACCACCGAGGTCCACGGGGCCCCCCGTGTCGACGACTACGAGTGGCTTCGGCAGAAGCACTCACCCGAGGTGACGGCCTACCTCGAGGCGGAGAACGCCTGGACCCAGGCCCGCACGGCGCACCTGGCCGACCTGCGCCAGACGATCTTCGAGGAGATCAAGGCCCGCACCCTGGAGACCGACCTGTCGGTGCCCACCCGGATCCGGGACCACTGGTACTACTCGCGCTCCTACGAGGGTCGCGAGTACGGCGCCAGCTGCCGCGTGCCCGCCCGCGGCGAGGACGACTGGACGCCGCCCCAGCCCGCGGAGCACTGCTCCCCCGAGGAGCCGGCGCTCCCGGGCGAAGAGGTGCTGCTCGACCTCAACGCGCTCGCCGAGGGCCACGACTTCTTCTCCCTCGGCGGCTCGTCGGTGAGCCCGGACGCCGCCATGCTGGCCTACTCCACCGACGTCACCGGCGACGAGCGGTACACGGTGCGGGTCAAGGACCTGGCGAGCGGCGAGCTGCTGCCCGACGTCATCACCGGCGTCATCGGTGGGGCCACCTGGAACCGTGAGGGCAGCGACCTCTACTACACGACCCTCGACGACTCCTGGCGTGCCGACAAGATCTGGCGGCACCGGCTCGGGACCGCCCAGGCCGACGACGAGCTGGTCTTCCACGAGGCCGACGGCCGGTTCTGGGTGGGGGTCGGCCGCACCCGCACCGACCGGTTCCTCGTCATCGCGTCCGGGTCCAAGACCACCAGCGAGTACCACTACCTCGACGCGGACGCCCCCGAGTCGGGCTGGCAGCTGTTCGCCGAGCGGCGCGAGGGGCTGGAGTACAGCCTCGACCACTGCGTGCTCGGCGACGAGGACGTCTTCCTCGTCCTCCACAACGCGACCGGCCCCGACTTCGAGATCGCGACCGCGCCGGTGGTGCCGACCCCCACCGAGGAGTGGGTGCCGCTGGTCCCCCACGACCCGGCGGTCCGCCTGGAGGACGTCGACGCGTTCGCGGGCCACGTGGTCGTCCACCAGCGCAGCGAGGGGCTCACCCAGCTGCGGATCCTCGAGCTCGGCAGCTCACGGGCGGAGCCGATCAGCGACGACTACCTCGTCCGGTTCGACGAGGAGGTCTACACGGTGGGCTCGGGCGGCAACCCGAACTTCCACCAGCCGATCGTCCGCCTCGGATACACGACCATGGCGGTCCCCTCGTCGGTCTACGACTACGACGTCCGCAGCCGCGAGCTGACGCTGCTCAAGCGCACGCCGGTGCTGGGCGGCTACGACCCGGCCGACTACGAGGAGCACCGGCTGTGGGCCACCGCGCCGGACGGTGAGCGGGTCCCGATCTCGATCGTGTGCCGGCGCGGCGCCCGTGAGGACAGTGGTGGCGGCACCGCGCCGATCCCGGTCCTGCTCTACGGCTACGGCGCCTACGAGATGTCGATGGACCCGTACTTCTCCAAGCCCCGGCTCTCGCTGCTCGACCGCGGCGCCGGCTTCGCCATCGCGCACGTCCGCGGCGGCGGTGAGATGGGCCGGCGCTGGTACGACGACGGCAAGCTCTTCCGCAAGCAGAACTCCTTCTCCGACTTTCATCGCCTGCGCCCGCCACCTGGTCGAGACCGGGTGGACCAGACCGGAGGTGCTGGTCGCCGAGGGGGCCTCGGCCGGTGGGCTGCTCATGGGGGCGGTCGCCAACCAGGCGCCCGAGCTCTTCGGCGGCGTGGTCGCGGGGGTGCCGTTCGTCGACGCGCTGACCAGCATGCTCGACTCCACGCTGCCCCTGACGGTCACCGAGTACGACGAGTGGGGCAACCCGGAGGCGGACCCGGAGGTGTTCGCCTACCTGGCCTCCTACGCGCCGTACGACAACGTGGCGGCCGTCGACTACCCGCCGATCCTGGCCGAGACCTCGCTCAACGACACCCGGGTGCTCTACGTGGAGCCCGCCAAGTGGATAGCGAAGCTGCGGGCCACGGCCACCGGCCGCCGTGACTTCCTGCTGCGCACCGAGATGGCGGCCGGCCACGGCGGGGTGTCCGGGCGCTACAAGTCGTGGCACGACCGGGCCTTCACGCTGGCCTGGATCCTCGACCGCATGGGACTGGCCGAGGCCCCGCCGGCGGTCGTCGTCGCCCCCACCGGGGACGACCCGGAGGAGCCGCGGGTCTGAGAACTGGCTGAGAGTTTCGCGGAGACGCAACTCCAACCCATCTCCAACCGTCCTTGGGTACGAAGAGTTCATACGCCTCGACGGGATACATCCGGGAATCTCCGGGTACGTCGGGACGTTGGACAGGACGTGTGACCCGGCCGGCGAGCTGGGTCCATGAGCAGAGGAGGGCGTCCATGGCTACACGCACCGCAACGATCGGCGCGCGGGTCGGAGCACGCGAGATCGAGGGGCGCGACAGTGTCGGGCTGTACCTCGACGAGATCGCGCGCAACCCCCTGCTCGATGCCGCCAGCGAAGTCGAGCTCTCCAAGACGATCGAGGCCGGCCTGATGGCCGAGGCCCTGCTTGCCGAGGGCCGCGTCGGGCGCAAGAAGGGCGGCGCCCCGATGTCGGCCACCCAGGAGGAGCTCGAGTGGCTCGCCGAGGAGGGCCGCAAGGCCGTCGACACCTTCATCACCGCCAACCTGCGGCTGGTCGTCTCGATCGCCCGCAAGTACGGCCGGGCGCAGATGCCGATGCTGGACCTCATCCAGGAGGGCAACACCGGCCTGATCCGGGCGGTCGAGAAGTTCGACTACACCAAGGGCTACAAGTTCTCGACCTACGCCACCTGGTGGGTCCGCCAGGCCATCACCCGCGGCATCGCGCAGCAGGCCCGCGTCGTACGCCTCCCGGTGCACGTGGTCGAGGAGCTCAACCAGGTCGGCGGCGCCCGCCGCACGCTCGAGCGCCAGCTCGGCCGTGAGCCGGAGCCCCAGGAGATCGCCACCGAGCTCGGCATGGACGTCGACCGGGTCCTCGACCTGATCGCGTGGGGACGCGAGCACGTCAGCCTCGACTCCCCCGTCGACGAGGACGGCGACACCTCGCTGGGCGACCTGATGGCCCAGGAGACCTCTCCCAGCCCGGACCTGACGGTCCTCGACGTGGAGTCCCGCGAGCGCCTCAACCGCCTCGTCGGCCGGCTCGACGACCGGGCCGCCGACATCATCCGCTCGCGCTACGGCCTCGTGGACGGCCGGCAGCACAAGCTCGCCGACATCGGTGCCAAGCACGGCATCTCGGCCGAGCGGGTGCGTCAGCTCGAGCGCGAGGCTCTGCAGAAGCTGCGCCGCCTCGGCGACCCCGACCTGGCCGCCTGACCCGGGCGGTCACCACAGACGCGAGGGCCTCGTCACTTCCCCCGGTGACGAGGCCCTCGTCCTGTCCGCGAAGGGTCAGGCGCCGGCGGACTGCAGCTCGCCGAAGACCCGCGCGACCTCGGCCCGCAGGTCCTCGATCGACCCGGTGTTGTCGATGACGTGCGTCGCGATCGCGCGCCGCTGCTCCCGGCTCGCCTGGGCCGCGATCCGCGCCTCGGCGTCCTCGCGTGCCATCCCCCGCAGGCTCGTCATCCGCTCGACCTGGACCTCGGCGGGGACGTCGACGACGACCACCGCGTCGAAGCCGGCCGCCTGGCCGGTCTCCGCGAGCAGCGGGATGTCGTGGACCACCACGGCCTCCGGCGGGACCGCCGACTCGATCTGGGCCGCGCGTGCCCGCACCCGGGGATGCAGGATCGACTCCAGCACCCGTCGGCGCTCGGGGTCGGCGAAGATGACGGCACCCACGGCCGGCCGGTCGAGCTCTCCCTCGGGCGTCAGCACCTCCGGGCCGAAGGCGGCCACCACCTCGGCGAGCCCGTCGCTGCCGGGCGCCACCGCCTCCCGGGCCAGCAGGTCGGCGTCGATGACCACCGCCCCGAGCTCGGCGAGCATGGCCGAGACCGTGCTCTTCCCGGACGCCACGCCACCCGTCAGTCCCACGCGCATCCCCAGATGCTCCCATCCCGCCGGCAGGGCCGGGTCCCAGGACACGCCCTAGGGTTGCGGACGTGAACCACGTGGAGCTGCGCGAGGGATCGCGTGTCGCCCTGCTCGTGCCCGGATCGGCGGCGTACGTCGACCTCGTGATGTCGCTGCTCGCGGCCGGGATGTTCCCGATCCCCCTCGACCCGCGGCTGACGTCGTACGAGCGCGAGCGGATCCTGGCGCCGCTGCGCCCGGACCTGGTCGTCGAGACCGAGGACCTGCTGGCGTCGATGGTCGAGCACACTCCGGAGAGGTACCGGCGCGGGGTGCCGCGCGGGCGCCCGATCCACTGCACCAGCGGCACGACGGGGACTCCCAAGGGGGTCTTCAGCGGCCTCCTGGACCCCGAGCAGGCGGCCGCGCTCGTCGCCGAGGAGCGCGAGCTGTGGGGCTTCACGGACACCGACGTGAACCTCGTGCTCAGCCCGCTCCACCACTCGGCCCCACTGCGCTTCGCGACCGGCACGATCCTCGCCGGCGGCCGGATCGTGGTGCCCGGCCCGTTCGACCCGGCCACGGTGACCGACGCCATCGAGCGCGAGCGCCCGACCTCGATGTTCTGCGTGCCGACCCACCTGCAGCGACTGTTTGCGCACTGGGACGCGGTCGGCGTGCCGGACCTGTCGTCGTTCCGGCTGGTCGCCCCACGCGGGCGCGCCCTGCCCGGTCGACGTCAAGCGCCGGCTCATCGCGGAGTTCCCGGCGGGGTCGACCTGGGAGTTCTACGGCTCGACCGAGGGCCAGTTCACTGCGTGCCGCAGCGAGGAGTGGCTCGAGCGCCCGGGCACCGTGGGCCGCGCCCGCCCGGGGCGGGCGCTGGAGCTGGACGAGGACGGGACCATCTGGTGCAGCGTGCCCGAGCACGCCCGCTTCAGCTACCTCGGCGACCCCGAGAAGACGGCCGCGGCCTGGCGGGACGCCGCTGACGGGCGCCAGGCCTTCACCGTCGGCGACCTCGGCCGGCTCGACGACGAGGGCTACCTCCACCTCGACGGCCGTCGCGAGGACCTGATCATCTCCGGCGGCGTGAACGTCTACCCGCTCGAGGTCGAGCAGGCGCTGCTGGAGCACCCCGGCGTCGAGGACGTCGCCGTCCACGGGGTGCCGGACGAGCAGTGGGGGCAACGGGTCTGCGCAGCCGTCGTCGGGAGCGCGACCGAGGAGGAGCTCGTCGCGCACGCCCGGGAGCGGCTCGCGCCGCCCAAGCGCCCGAAGACCTGGACCTTCCTCGACGAGCTGCCGCGCACCCTGACCGGCAAGGTTCGCCGCGACCTGCTCGTCGAGGTCAGGGAGCCGGGGTCGGCGTCGCCGTGACGACGTCGGAGTAGAGGTCCTCGGCCGCGACGGACCCCTTCTCCGCCTGCAGCCGGAACTCGTAGCTGTCGCCGTTCGTGAGCCCGCCCGAGGTCCACGAGGTCCCGGTCACCGGGTCCGGAAGCCGAGTCCACGCCTCGCCCGTCGTGGCGTCGCGGATCCAGACGTACTCCGCGGTGGCGCCCGGTGGCGACTGCCAGGACAGCATGACCTCTCCGTCACCGGGGCTGGCGGTCAGCGTGGCGGGCACCCGGGGGCCGTTGGGCACGACCGGCAGCGGCCACGGCGAGTGCGGGCCGATGCCGAGCACCGACAGCGCGTCGCCCACCCCGGCCGCGAGCTTGACCTCACCGGTGGCGGTCGGGTGGGCGGCGTCGTAGGTGTCGACGCCCTGCACGAGCGGGGCTGCCGGGGCTGCGGCCACGACGCGTGAGGCGCCGGTGGTCAGGTCCGCCGCCAGGGCGGGCAGGCTCGCGTCGTACTCGGGGGCGCCGGGGACCCAGGTCTGCGCCACCTCGCCGAGGACCACGTCGACGCCGGGATCCCCCGCCCGCGCGTCCGCGACGAACCGCCGGGCCAGCTCGTCGACGGCCGCAGGCGGCGCGTGCCGCCAGCCCAGGTCGTTCACGCCGAGCATCTCGACCACGACGTCGGGGTGGTAGCGCCGGACGAGGTCACCGACCGGCGGCGACTCGTCACCGAAGGCCATCCCCCACCGGGCCGCGTGGTCCCGGTCGAAGACGGGGTCGAGGTAGGCGTCCGACCCCTGGGTCGACGTGACGTTGTCGAACAGGTCCTCGTACGGACCGACCAGGTCGACGCGGACGCCGGAGGAGACCAGGTGCTGCCAGAGCCGGTAGCGCCAGGTCCAGTCGCCCGACGACCCCGGGTCACCGAGTCGCCGACCAGCAGGATGCGGACGGCCGGCTTCGCCGCCTCCGGGTCGGAGGAGGCCAGGGTGGCGCCCAGCAGCGCGAGCGAGACGAAGCCGAGTCCTGCGCGACGTCCCCACGTCATCACGGGGCTGGTCAGGCGCTGCGTGCCGCGGCCCCGGAGAACGTGCGTCGGTACTGCTGGGGGCTGACCCCGCGGGCGCGGGTGAAGTGGTGCCGCAGGGTGGCGGCGTTGCCGAAGCCCACCTCGTCGGCGATCCAGTCGACCGAGTGGTCGGTGAGCTCCAGGAGCTCCTCGGCGGCCTGCACGCGCTGCGCCGTGACCCAGGTGTGGCGGGGTGGTGCCCGTCTCGGCGCGGAACCGGCGGGCGAAGGTCCGCGGCGACATGTGGGAGCGGCGGGCCAGCTCGTCGACGCTGAGGTCGTCGCCGAGGTTCTCCACGATCCAGGCGAGCAGCGGGCCCAGGGTCTCGGCGTCGCAGTCCGGCACCGCACGGGCGATGAACTGGGCCTGGCCCCCCGAGCGGTGCGGCGGGACCACCATCCGGCGTGCCGCGGCCGCCGCCGTACGCGCCCCGAACTGCTGGCGCATCAGGTGCAGCGCGGCGTCGAGGCCAGCGGCCGAACCGGCACCGGTGACGATGGTGCCGTCCTGGACGTAGAGGACGTTCTCGTCGACCTGTGCCGCCGGGTAGCGCCGGGCGAGGTCGTCGTGTGTCGCCAGTGCGTGGTGCACCGCCGCCCGTCGAGGAGGCCGGCCTCCCCGAGCACGAACGCGGCCGTGCAGTGCGCGAAGACGAAGGCGCCGCGCGCGTGTGCCGCGGCGACGGCGGCAGCCACCTCCGGCGACGGAGCCAGGTAGTCGCGCTTCGGGGCGATGCACAGGAGGTCGGCCGTCGCGGCGGCGTCGAGCCCGTGGTCGACGTGCAGGTCGAAGCCGGAGGGGCCGCGCACCCGCCCGGGCCGCGGCGTGGCCACGACGAAGTCGAAGACCGGGTTGTCGTCCTCGGGGTGGTAGGGCTCGGCCCACACCTCGCACATCGCGCCGAGCCCGAAGGGCTCGACCCCGTCCTGGACGAGGACGGCCACGCTGGTCACGGTTGACGGCATGTGCCCAGCCTGCCGCAGGGATGGCAGGAAATCAATGCAGCGTGACTTTTCTGCCACTGGTGGCGGGATGTCGACAGGCGCAGACTTGCTGCCATGACCTACTTGATGATCCTCCTGGCGATCGTCGTCCTGATGAGCGTCGAGACCATTCGCCTCGCCGTGCGCGACGGACGCGGCCCCCAGCGCCCGCCGCGCTCCCACCTCGACGACCCGCGCTTCAAGTCGCCGGGCCTCTCCCACTGAGCCCCCCACCGTCCCGACGTACGACGAGGGCCCGACCACCAGCTGGTGGTCGGGCCCTCGTGTCGTGCGGGTGCGCCCTGTGGTCGGGCGCTAGGGGCAGGTCAGTTGCTGCCGCCGGTGAGCTTCTCGCGAAGCGCCTGCAGGGCCTCGTCCGAGGCCAGCGAGCCGCCGCCACCCTCGGTCTCGGTGTCGACCTCGTCGTTGCCGCTGGAGTACGACGTGGCCTCGCCCGCCTCGACCTCGGCCTGCTTGGCCTCGGCCTGCTGCTTGACGTGGGCCTCCCAGCGAGCGTGCGCCTTGGCGTACTGCTCCTCCCAGGTGGCGCGCTGCTCCTCGAAGCCCTCGAGCCACTCGCCGGTCTCCGGTCGAAGCCCTCGGGGTAGACGTAGTTGCCCTGCTCGTCGTAGGTGGCAGTCATGCCGTAGAGGGTCGGGTCGAACTCCTCGACGTCGGTCGCGGCCGCGGTGTCGTTGGCCTGCTTGAGCGACAGCGAGATCCGGCGACGCTCGAGGTCGATGTCGATGATCTTGACCATGACGTCGTCGTTGACCTGGACGACCTGCTCGGGGATCTCGACGTGACGCTCGGCGAGCTCGGAGATGTGCACCAGGCCCTCGATGCCCTCCTCGACGCGGACGAACGAACCGAACGGCACCAGCTTGGTGACCTTGCCCGGGACGATCTGACCGATCTGGTGGGTGCGGCGAAGTGCTGCCACGGTCCTCCTGCGTCGCCTTCAGCGACAGGGAGACACGCTCGCGGTCCATGTCCACGTCGAGGACCTCGACGGTGACCTCGTCGCCCACGGCGACGACCTCGGACGGGTGGTCGATGTGCTTCCACGACAGCTCGGAGACGTGCACGAGGCCGTCGACGCCGCCGAGGTCCACGAACGCACCGAAGTTGACGATCGAGGACACGACGCCCTTGCGGATCTGGCCCTTCTGGAGCTGGGTCAGGAAGCCGTGGCGAACCTCGGACTGCGTCTGCTCGAGCCAGGCACGGCGCGACAGGACCACGTTGTTGCGGTTCTTGTCGAGCTCGATGATCTTCGCCTCGAGCGTCTGGCCGACGTACGGCTGCAGGTCGCGCACGCGGCGCATCTCGACCAGCGACGCGGGGCAGGAAGCCGCGCAGGCCGATGTCGAGGATGAGACCACCCTTGACGACCTCGATGACGGTGCCCTCGACGACGCCGTCCTCCTCCTTGACCTGCTCGATCGTGCCCCAGGCGCGCTCGTACTGGGCGCGCTTCTTGGACAGGATCAGGCGGCCTTCCTTGTCCTCCTTCTGGAGGACCAGGGCCTCGACCTTGTCGCCGACCTCGACGACCTCGGAGGGGTCGACGTCGTGCTTGATCGACAGCTCACGCGAGGGGATGACGCCCTCGGTCTTGTAGCCGATGTCGAGCAGGACCTCGTCACGGTCCACCTTGACGATGGTGCCGTCGACGATGTCGCCGTCGTTGAAGTACTTGATGGTCGCGTCGATCGCGGCGAGGAAGTCCTCTTCGGAACCGATGTCGTTGACCGCCACCTGGGGCGCGTCGTAATCGGGAAGAGTGGAGATCGTGCTCGTCATAAGGGAAAGAGATCCTTGGGTGGTCAATTTGTCGTGCGGGCACGCCAGAGGTCCCTTTTCACTACCGGTGAAGAACCCCGAGTGAGAACCGAGGCTGATAGCGAGCGAGAGTCCACTCCGTCCGGGAGCAGGCAGAACATCAGGCGCAACAGCCAGCGTACGCCGCTCCGCGCGGCGGAGTCCAACCGAGACTGCCAGCCGGCCACTCGGCCGGCGATTGTGCGCACGTGGGCTACGCGAAAGGTACCTCGTTTGCACGGGGATCGGTGGTCGAGACTGCGCCGCCAGCGGCTCGTGGGTGGTTGCGGTGAGGGCAGCTACGGGGAGCGGTACGCCGTGGGTCGCTGCTGCCTCCCGGCTCACCGGTGCGCCGGTGGTCGACGTGCGCCGGATGTCGACGTGCGCCGGTGGTTGAGGCGGTGCACTGAGGAGGCGCGCCAGCGCCGTCTCGAAGTGTGCGAGCGTCAGCGAGCCTCGAAACCCCCGCAGCCACGGGCGCCCGAAAGTTTTCCTCGTTTGTCCCCAGAACCCCCGGACCGGGCCGGATTCCGGCGCTGACTGTCGGTGGTCGATGCGATCATGGACACATGTTCGAAACCGATGCGGAGGAGCCCGTCGAGGTCGCCGACCTCGACGCGCCGCCTGCTCGTGCTCGAGCAGCGCAAGCTCGAGGCCGGATCGCCGAACGGACAAGCTCGCATCGCCGCGCAGTGGTGCGTGCTGCACCCCGCCACCGCCGACACCGGGATCGCGACGTGGGGCGGCGCCCTGCTGGCGGGACCTGGACGGGGACGAGTCGCTCGGCGGCGACGGCACCCCGGCGGTCTCCGCGTTCGCCCCGAACCCCTGCCGCCACCCTCGGGGTGGCCACTGAGACGGGGATGAAGCTGATCGCCGACGCCCTCGACCTGCAGCACCGGCTGCCCCGCATCTGGCGACTCGTCGATCGCTGCGGTGGAGCCGTACAAGGCCCGGCACGTCGCCCAGGCCACCCACCGCCTCTCCCGGCGCCGCCGCCTACGTCGACGAACAGCTCGCCCAGGCTGCCCTCGTGCAGCTGGAAGGCGATCGAGACCGCCGTCGCCCACCATCGCCAACCACCCCGAGCTGCTCGCGGAGCGCGAGAAGCAGGGAAGCAGTCCTGGCACGTCACGCTGCGCCACCCCGCCCCAGCGAGTACGCCGGCACCTCCTGGCTCGACATCACCGGCGACACCCTCGACCTGACCGCCTTCCACGACCTCGTCTGCGACCAGGCCGCCGCTTGAAGGCACTCGGGACACCGACGAGCTGGAGGTCCGCAAGGCCAAGGCGCTGGGCGTCATCGCCTCCCAGCAGGCCCAGCTCGACCTCACCACGCTCACTGGGTCCAGGGACGGCGACGGCCCCAAGCCCGCCGCTCCGCGGAAGCCGAAGACCCGGTTCTACCTCCACCTGAACCTCGCCGACCTCGCCACCCACGGCTGCTCCGGCTCGCCAGACCTGGCCGCCGGGACCGTGGAGCGGCTCGGCGCCGCCACCATCACCCGGATCAAGGAGTGGGTCGGCCACTCCCAGGTCACCGTCCAACCGATCCTCGACCTCGGCCGTGGCGACGCGGTCGACGGGCGCGAACCACCCGGCTGGATGCGCGAGCTGGTCATCCTCCGCGACGGGCACTGCGTCTTCCCCTGGTGCCACCACGACGCCCGATCAGCAGACCTCGACCACATCGAGCCCTACGTGCCCATGGACGAGGGCGGACCACCCGGCCAAACCGGCCCGAGAATCTCGCCCCGTTGTGCCGGCGACATCACCGCGCCAAGACCAGCCGACGATGGCGGTACCGACGCCGACCCGACAGCACCTACCAGTGGCACGGACCCCACGGCCGCAGCTACCTGGTCACACCCCACGGCACCCTCGAGCTCGCCAGCAACTGAGCTCCACCCTTGAACGGCCGGACCCGGCAGACCCACGGACTGCCGGGCCACCGGCACGCCCCGGGGCATGACCTTTGCCTCTGCCCCGAGCACCGACGCCTTCCTAGCGTGGCGTCAGGCAACCGACGGAAGAAGAGCGAGGTCCACCCATGAAGCGTCTCTACATGACGACCTACAGGTTCCGTGACGGCCTGGATGCTGAGGACCTGCGCGAGCTGACCAAGCAGTTCATGGAGATCGGCACCGCGCCGGGGACCGTCGCGCACTACGCCACGCTGGACGGCAAGGGAGGGTTCGTCATCTCCGATGACCCCGACGACCCGTCGGAGACCTACAAGGTCACCCTGCAGTACGGGCCGTGGATCGAGTTCGACGTCGTCCCGGTCGCGACCATCGAGGAAGCCTTCCCGGTCGTCCTGAGCGTCTACGGCTGACGGTCGGGCTCGGACACCGCCCGGAGCCCGGCGGCCAGCGCGAGGAAGCAGAGCGCGGCGAGCAGTGCCAGCGCGCCCCCGCCGACATTGCGCACCAGGTCAGCGGTCTGGCACGTGCCGATGCCGGTCACGCTCTGGACCGCCTCCACAACAGCGCTCAGGGCCGCTGGCCGAGCACGATGCCGGCGGATCGTCTGCATCCCCCCGAAGCGGTCCCCCACGCGTCGAGACCCTAGAGCCTCCGGGCCGGCCGACACCGTTGGCTCACCGGGAGCGAGCTCACGGCAGGGCGTGCGTGTCCCGGCTGCGCGCGATCGCGCGGAGAAGCCGGTCGGCCTGCTCGGCGACCGGGTTGGCCGCACGACGCGGAGCCAGGTCGAGCAGCGCCCACAGGTCGGCCGCGCGGGCCAGTGTCAAGGCCTCGTCGGCGCTACCGCCGCGACGGCGACGTACGCCTCGAGCACCGCGGCGGTGAAGCCGGGCTCGCGCTCGAAGCGCAACAGGTTGCCCAGGTCGGTGAAGGGATGCCCGGCGTGGGCGAACTCCCAGTCGAGGAGCCCGGTGACCACCAGGGACCCGGGGTCGACAAGGAGGTTCTTGGGGTTGAAGTCGCTGTGCACGAGGCAGCAGCGACCCACGGTGTCGAGCAGCGCCTGGGCGTCGACCGCGACCTCGCGCAACCCGGCGAGCTCCTCGGGCGTCCACCAGCCCAGCGAGGGCTCGACCAGCTCCACCATCGCCGGAAGCCCGTCGAGGGGCTCGTCCCCGACGGTGAAGCTGCCCACGGCCAGCTCGCCGTCGACGAACGGCCCGGCCTTCAGCTGCGGCATCCCGCCCAGGTCGGCGAGCAGTTCCCCCAGGCGTCGTCCGAACTCGGCTCTGGCACGGTCGTCCAGCCGCGGGAGGAGCAGGTCACCACGCTCGCCCGGGAGGTACGACGTGACGAGCAGCGCCGGGAGGTCGGCACCGGGGTCGGCCCGGCGTACCTCCAGCACCTCGGGGACGGGCACCAGCCCGCGCACGAGCCGGAGCAGCGCGGCATCCACCTCGTGAGCCGCTGCGCCGCGGTGGCTTGGCCGGGCGTAGATCCGGACCACGCTCCGCTCCCCCGCGGCCTCGGCCACGAACGTCTCCCCCGACCAGCCGCCGGCCAGCGGCGTGAGGGACGTCAGGTCGACCGCTGGATCCATGCGGCGATCGTGGCACACCGGCGACGGTGGTTCAGTCCACGGTGCGCAGCTTCCAGGCCAGCCCCCCGGGGTTGTTCGACGGCTGGTAGCCGCCGAGATTCGTCACGACGAACGTCAGCGTGTGGTCTCCGGGCGTCAGCGTGAGGTCGGCCGACGTGGGCGACGTGAAGCCACCGGAGAGCACCTGCTGTCCGTCGACGGCGGCGGTCATCACGTCGTCCCCCATCGCGGTCAGCCGGAGCTGGTGGCTCGCCTGGGCACTGGTGATCCTCACCGTCCTGGTGAACGTCACCGGTCCCTCCCCGTTGCGGGTGAACTGGTGGGCCCAGACCCACGGCGCGTCGTCCATCACGGCCCAGCCGCCGCCCACGCAGCGCAGCGAGGCGTCGAGGCTCGTGCAACCGGTGTGCCCGTAGGACAGCTCGGCCAGCCCCGAAGCACCGGACTGGTCGGTCCACGCGTCACCGGGATTCGACGAGGCGATCACCGACGTCGAGGTCGAGACCGGAGTGATCACGATGTCGTCCAGCGCCGCGCCGCCGCAGGAGCCCAGCTGGTCGGACTGGAAGGCGATCGTCGCCCGGTCCCCGGTGGCGACGAACGCCGTCACTGCGGGGGTCCAGCCCATGGAGCCCGTCGTCCGGCCGGTGGTGTCGAACGTCCGGCGATCCACGACGGTGCCGTCGACCTCGACGTGGAACTTCTTGAGGCGATCGGCGGTCTCAGGGTTCCCGGCGTAGGAGTACGCGATCCGGTACCGCTGGCCCGGCTCCACCGACATCGTCTGCGAGATCCGGCCCGGCGAGCAGCTGTTCAGGTCGATCGACTGGTTGCCCGCCGCGGGCTGCCAGTAGCTGCTGTGCACGAGGTCGACCGACCCGCTCTCAACGGTCCAGGCGCCCATGGTGGCCCCGACGCCGAGGCTGACGAAGCGGGACCCGATCGCCGGCTGCTCGAAGCTCCCGTTGCCGGCGACCTCACCCGCACCGGTGCCTGACTGCATCACCAGGGCGCCGGCAGCCATGTCGGGGTCCCCGCTGAGGGCCACGTCGAGGGCGCAGGCGTCCAGCGCCGACTGACCGACCACGCCGGACGCCTGGCAGGACCGGAAGGCGGCGTCCGACTGCGCAGTCGGCAGATCCGCCACGGTCACGTGGACGTAGGGGAACACCGGGTCGGTCAGCGACGCGGTGCTCTCCCCTCCGCGTAGTCGAAGAGCGACTCGCCCTCGCCGAGCCGCCAGGTGTCGGCGAAGTCACGGAGGATCACCGCCGCCGGCGACCCGGTCGGTACGACGTCCCCTCCGCGCGCCCGCAGGTCGTCGGACCGATCGCCACCGGCGTCGCCGAGGAGGCCGGTCAGGTGACCGAGCCGCTCGGACGGGATGCCGAGCCGCAGCGTGATGTAGGAGCGGGGCACGTAGCTCGCCGTGACGGAGGTCCCGTCGGGCCACGCGACGGTCTCCAGCCGGCCCGCGGCGTCGTGGCGGATGCTGCCGCCACCGGGCAGGGCCATCCCGCCCGGACCGGGCGTGACGGTCTCGCCGTCGACCGTCGTGCGGACCCCGGTGGGCGTCAGGTAGATGCCCACCCGGTCACCGTTGACGTCCATCGCGGTCGCCGTGTTGACCGCCACGAGCTGCGAGCCGTTCCACGGCTGCTGGCGGACCTGGACCTGGAAGTCGTCCACCGTCGACTTCGTCAGCACCAGCTCGCCGACGAGCTGAGCGTCGTAGGACAGGCCGTCGAAGGTCACGAGGTGCGGGTCACCCACGACGTGCCGCACGCCGCGCCGCAGGAGGGTGGCGGGGTGATCGGCCCCGACACGGGACCGAGCACCGGCGGTGGCAGCTCGGACACCGCCCAGGTGACGTCGCCCTCTCCGGCCAGGCCGTCGGCATCGACGACCTTGACGTGCAGGGTGCCCGAGCCGGCGGAGGTCGGCTCGCCCGTCACGGAACCGTCGTCGTGGAAGACCAGACCCGGGACGGAGCCGTCGAGGACCGTCCAGGTGTAGGGACCCCGACCGCCGTCGGCCTGCAGGGTCGCGGCGTAAGGCATCTTCACCACTCCGTCGGGCAGCGAGTCCGTGGTGACGACGACCCGGTTCGGCTTGACGACGAGCGTCAGCGTCGCATGTGCGACGAGGCCGTCGAAGTCCGTGAACGTGATGGGGAGGTCGTAGCTGCCCGCCTTCGTGGGTGTCCCGGACAGCAGCCCCGCATTGCTGAGCGTCAAGCCCGGCGGCGACTCCGTGCCCAGCGTCCAGTAGCCGCCCCTGTCGTCCAGGAGCTCCAGCTGGGTGGAGTAGGCGTCGCCGACCTGCGCGTCGGGCAGGAACGTCGTGGCGATGTGCGGCTTCAGGGCGCAGAGGTCCTGCGAGAAGAGCTGGAACTCACCGGTCTTCGTCCAGGACCATTCGAGGTCCTTCACGAACAGGTCGATCCCACCGACCACGCCACCGTTGACCCGGACGCCGGCGGACAGGGGGCACGAGATGTCGGAGCCGTCGATCCCGGCCTCGTACTTCACGTAGCCGGCCAGCCCGACGGTGACTCCGGCGAGGCCGTAGGCCTTGATGGTCTCCTGCGGGCCCACCGACGCGTCCACGACGACAGCGCCCTTCGGGTGGGTTTCCTCGACCTCGTGCTTGCCGTCGTGCTCGTAGACCGGATCGAAGCCGTGACCGTCCCGGTAGTCGAATCCGACGGTCGCCGAGTCCGTCGACGTCTCGGAGATCTCGCCCCGCCCTCGTAGGAGAAGTCGAACTCGAAGTTCATCTCGCTGGTCTCCTCGAAGACCACTGGCACCGGCCCCAGCGGGAAGCTGTAGAAGCGGTGCACCTTCGCGAGGGGCTTGCGGAAGAGGCCGCCCACCTTGCCCGTGACCGAGGTGCTGGTCTTCGTCTCGAGCTCGCTGTGGAACGCGGCCCGGATCCGCTTCACCGTGAACCAGTCCTGGTCCCACTCCATCTCGCCGCCGGACTTCAGGGAGACCTCCGTGCCCACCGAGAAGCTGCCCTGCCCGTAGACCCCGACCTCGCCCGGACCGCCCTCAGCGCCGCCGTCCGGCTTGGGCGTCGACACGTCGAACGAGTCCGACCAGGACAGCGAGACCTCCGGCAGCGGGACGGAGGCCGCCCACCCGTAGGTCTTGGCCGATCCGTTGACGGTGACCCCCTTGGCGGGGACCACCTCCTGCTTCTCGAGCGTGCCCGTGATCTGTTCGTCCCCGACCGTGCGGACGACGGCCTCGCTGATCGACGCCTGCTCGGTCGCCAGCACCCAGCCACCGGAGGCAGCGGGGGCGATGCTGGTGACCCGGCGCAGCATGCCGTCAGGAGTCTGTGCGGAGAACCCGGCGGCGAGGATGCTGCCCACCCGCACGTCGGACATGTCGGCGCCCGCATCGAGCTCGAGCCGGCCGGACTCCAGGTCGAAGGACACCACGTGCGCGGTGTCCTCGTCGGTGAGCACGACGGTCTCGTCGGCGAGCTGGACGGAGGAGACGTTCACCTTCACGACGGGGCTGGTGCCCGGGGCGATCGCGCCGCGGCCGCCCTTCGTGACGCGCAGCTGCTGGTCGCCGAGGTCGCGCAGGGTCACCGCGACCGAGTAGCGCGAGTGCGGGTCCAGGGACGTGGTCGCGACGGTGACCCATGCACCGTCCCGCTTCTGCTGCACCTCGACCGGCTGGTGCGGTGCGGCCGGCTTCACCGTGCCGGCGAGCGTCACCGAGCCGCCGGTCACGACGTACTCGGCGTCGGCGGCCACCGTGACCGTGAACCCCGGAGGTCCGACGGCGACTGCAGCGGCGGGACCGACGATCCCGATCACGACCAGCAGCAGACCCAGCAAGCCCGAGATCAGGCCCATCAGCAGACGCAACGCACGCATGTGTTCCCCCGAACGAACGGCGACTCAAGTCGCCGCATCGTGACAACACATCGGACGCCGGAGGTGTGGAATCGGCAAAACGGCCCTCGCCGGCCCGAGGTGGCGTAGACCACTGCCGTCTCGGGTGACGCTCCCGTCCGCGGCCGGGCCGAGGGGCGGTCCCGTAGTCTCCGGACGTGGACAACGACCAGTCTGTCGGGCATCCGCCGGTGCGGGTCGAGCGTCGACCGGTCGACGAGGCCGAGTCCCGCCGGGCCAACGGCCCCGACTGGGACCGCTACGCCGACGAGTACCAAGCCACCCACGGCGCCTTCCTCGGCGACGTCGGCTTCGTCTGGGGCCCGGAGGGGCTGACCGAGGCCGAGGCCGGCGTCCTGGGCGAGGTCGCCGACCGCGATGTCCTGGAGGTCGGATCGGGCGCGGGCCAGTGCTCGCGCTGGGTGCGGTCCCGAGGCGGCCGGGGCTACGGGCTGGACCTCTCCTTCCGGCAGCTGCAGCACTCCCGACGGATCGACCTCGAGAGCGGGCTGCCCGTCCCCTCGGTCCTCGGCACCGCCACCCACCTGCCCTTCGCCGACGCCAGCTTCGACGTGGTGTTCTCGTCCTTCGGTGCGCTCCAGTTCGTCAGCGACATCGACCTGGCCGTGGCGGAGGCGGCCCGGGTGCTCCGCCCCGGCGGCCGTTACGCCTTCTCGATCACCCACCCGACGCGGTGGATGTTCCCCGACGACCCGAGCGAGGCGGGCCTGGTGGCGAGCCAGTCCTACTGGGACCGGACGCCGTACGTCGAGGTCGACGACGCCACCGGCGTGGTGGCGTACGTCGAGCACCACCGCACCCTCGGCGACTGGGTGGCACTGCTGGCCGACGCAGGCTTCGTGCTCACCCGGCTGCTCGAGCCCGAGTGGCCCGAGGGCCACGACCGGGTGTGGGGCGGCTGGTCGGGCACCCGCGGCAAGTTCACGCCGGGGACCGCGATCTTCGTCGCGGAGCTGCGGGGCTGAGCGTCAGCTGACGGGCTCGGTGGGGCGCGGCGCCTGAGGCACCGCGACCTCGGCCTGCGTGCCGCCGGTGCCCGAGCCGCGGCGGTGCAGGAACAGCAGCAGGAAACCGATCAGCAGCACCGGGATGCCCACGGCGTAGCCGACGATCGGCACGGTGTGGGTGACCAGGTAGATCTGGTCCCACTTGGTGTTGGCCTCGTCGACCTTGAACTGCTGCGTCCAGGGGGTGAACTCCAGCTGCAGGTCGAGGATCTTGGTGCCGTCCTCGAGGTAGCGCTGCTGGTTCTCGGTCGTGTTGAGGATGGCGCCCGTGCGGGGATCGATGTAGATCTCCTTCACGTCGTCATAGGTGCCCTTGACCTTGGGCAGGACGTCGGTGGCCGCGTCCTTGATCGTGACCCGGTAGACGTAGGCCTCGGTGCCCTTCACCTCGGTGGTCCGCGTGTAGGTCGCGTCCACGGCCTTCTGGAGCGTGTCGTCCCAGTAGGGGTAGGTCGTCTTCTGGGCGTTGAACGGCCACTTGTTGTTCAGCCCGGAGTGCGGCGGCGTGCCGGCAGGCAGGTACTTGGGGTCGTTGATCATCATCGCGGTGTGCCGGTCGGAGGCGAAGATGTCGACGCTGTCGGTGAGCAGGTTCGGGTCCTTGGCGCTGACGCACACGCGCGGGTCCTGCCCGGTGTCGATCACGACGCAGGTGTTCTGCAGGAACACGGCGACGTCACCGTCGGACTTGTTGCTGTCGCTCTGGTTGACCTGCAACGCGTAGACCGGGTCGTTCTCGAGCTTCCCGGTGTTGGGGTTCAGGTGAGCGGCCTGTCCGTCGAGGTAGGTCGTGTTGTTCACGTCGATCGGAGTGCGCTTGACCATGTCCGGCACCCAGACCTGCGCGACCACGGCAGCAACGATCAGAAAGGCACCGAGCCCGACCAGCAGCGAGCCCAACCACTTGCGCTTCACGAAACCCCTCCCAGGAGCGTAAGAATCGATGAACGGTATCAGGACCGGAGGGGCTCACGGGGTCATTGCGGCCATCGTTAGCCCAGATCGGGGGCGACCGTGTGAGATAGTCCGGGCCGTGTTGGCTCGACTTCGACGGTACCTCGGCAGCACGACTGCCGACCGTCGCGTCGTGGCGGTCGGGCTGGTGCTGATCGCGGCCTGGCTCGGCTACCGCGCCTGGGGCCTGGCGGGCTCGTGGTTCTACTTCGACGACCTCGCCTTCATGTCGCGGGCGATGAACCAGCCGTTCGACGCGGGCTACCTCTTCGAGTCGTACGGCGGCCACCTCATGCCCGGGGGTTTCGTGGCCGCATGGCTGCTGACCCGGTGGGCCGTCTACGACTGGACCCCGTGGGTCATCTCGCTGCTGCTCCTCCAGGCGGTCGCCGCGGTGGGGATGCTTCGCCTGCTGAGGTCGCTGTTCGGCCCCAGGCCCCTGGTGCTGGTGCTGCTGGCCGGCTACCTGGCGTACGTCTTCACGCTGCCGGCGGGGCTGTGGTGGGCCGCCGGCATCAACCAGTGGCCGCTGCAGATCGCCCTGGTCTTCGGGCTCCACTCGCACGTGGCCTACCTGCGCACCTCGCGCACCCGCCACCTCGTCGCCACGCTCTGCTGGACCGTCGGCGGGCTGCTGTTCTACGAGAAGACGCTGCTGCTCTTCGGCATCTACGGCATCGTCGCCCTCGGCTGGTTCACCAGCGGCAACACCCCGGAGCGGCTGCGCGACCTGTGGAGCAGGTACCGCGCGGGCGTCGTGGCCTACTCGGTCGTCGCCGTCGCCTACCTCGCGATCTACGTCGAGTACGGCCTGAACTTCTCCCCCGGCGACGGCAGCAACCAGCCGTGGTCCCCCATCGCCTGGAACCTCATCGCGGTGGCGCTGCTGCCCGGCCTGGTCGGCGGTCCTCTCACCTGGGAGCCGCTCACCGTCGGCTCGTTCGCCGACCCCCCCAGTTCACCCAGCTCGTCTCCTGGTTCCTGGTGGGCGCCCTGCTCTTCTACGCCTTCCGCACCCGGACCATCAGCCGCCGCGCGTGGGCACCGCTCGGGTTCACGCTGCTGGCCAACGTGGCGCTGCTCGCCTCGGCCCGCGCCAACATCGTCGGTCCGGACATCGCCCGCGAGTACCGCTACCAGACCGAGTCCGGCGCGCTCTTCGTGCTGGGCGTGGGACTGGCGTTCCTCCCGCTGCTCGGGGCCCGCGAGATCAACACCGAGCGGGTCGGCGTCCCGCGCACCTACGAGCGGCGGGCGCTGGTGCTGGTGGCGGTGGCCGCCCTGGGCGTCGCGGCCCTCACCTCCGACACGCGCTACGTCCACCTCTGGCAGGACCGCAACCCCACCGAGGCCTACATCAGCACCGTGCGGGACAGCCTCGCCGCCGCACCGGACAAGCCCGTCCCGCTCGTGGACACCGGGATCCCGCAGACGCTCCTCTGGGCCTTCCGCTACCCCGAGAACTCCTACAGCCACGTGTTCAAGCCGTTCGCCGACCAGACGACCTACCCGCGGAGCTCGGTGGACCGGCTCTACATGTTCGACGACAGCGGCAACCTCGCGCCGGTGGTCATCCCCCCGACCCGGCGGATGATCCCCGAGGTCGGCTGCGGGTACACGCTCCACGGCCGCCGCACGACGATCCCCCTCGACGGGCCCGTCATCGGCGGCGGATGGTGGATCCAGATCGGGTATGCGAGTCCTAAGGCCGTGTCGCTGCGGGTCACCGCGGGCGACGATGTACACGATCTCGACCTGCCCAAGGGGTTGCACAACGTGTTCGTGCAGGCCTCCGGCAGCTTCCAGGAGGTGACCGTGAGCAGGTATCCCCGCTCCAGCGGCCTCTGCGTGGTCGACCTGACCCTGGGCGTGCCCACGCCGGGTGCAGCCGCCTCATGACCGGTCTCGCGCCATGAGCGGCACCGACGTCCGTCCGGCGGCGACGCCCGGGCACGTGACGGAGACGCGGACGCGCCTCGCGTGGCGGTCGCTGCGCCGCGACCGCGTCCTGCAGGCGGCGCTGGCGATGATCCTCGCCCAGCTCGCGTTCCGGGCGTGGGCGACCTACAGCGCGTGGTTCGCCTACGACGACTTCAGCTTCATCTCCCGGATGCTCAACGACGGTCTCTCCCCCGCGGTCGCGGGCCGGCCGTACGCCGGTCACATCATGCCTGCGGGCATGTACCTCACCTGGCTGACCGACCAGGTCGCACCGTTCGACTTCCGGCTCCCTGCGACCCTGCTGCTCGGGATGCAGGCCCTGGCGGACGCGGGCCTGGTCGTGCTCCTGCTGCGGCTCTTCGGAAGCCGTCGCGGCATCCTGGTCCCGCTCGCCCTGTACCTGTCGTGTGCGATCTCGATCCCGCTGGCGATCTGGTGGGCTGCGGGCGTCAACCAGCTGCCGATGCAGGTCGCCCTCTTCTGGGTGCTCGCCTGCCACGTCGCCTACCTGCAGGACGGCCGGGTCCGCCACGCGGTGGCCGCCTGCGCCTGGCTGCTGGCCGGCCTGGCCTTCTACGAGAAGGTCTTGCTGGTGCTGGGTGCCGTGGGACTGGTCTCGCTGTGCTACTTCGCCACCGGCTCGGTCACCGAGCGGCTCCGCTCGCTGTGGGCCCGCTTCCGGACCGGCATCGTCATGTACGTCGCGCTGGGGCTGGTCTACCTCGTCGTCTACGTCGTGGTCGGCCTCAACTTCAGTCCGTCCCGGGCCAACAACGACGCGCTGGCGCAGGTGGCCACCAACATGGTCGTCCACGCCTGGATCCCCGCGATCGTCGGCGGCCCCCTGCAGTGGCTGGAGCTCGACCAGTTCGCGCTGCCGGCCCCCGGAGCGCCGGTGATCCTGGGCAGCTTGGTCGTGGTCGCCCTGGTCGCTCGCGAGATCCACCGCGGCCGCCTGCACAGCCGGCGTGCCTGGCTGCTCCCGGGCTTCTTCCTCCTGTGCAACATCATGCTCGTGGCGGCGGGCCGTGCGTCCTTCGTGGGCGCCCAGATCAGCCTCGACTTCCGCTACCAGGGCGAGCTGGCGGCAGTGACCGCGATCGCCCTGGGCTGCGCCGTCCTGCCGATCCGGGGTGCCACGGAGAGTGCATCGCCGCGAGGTCCGAGCGAGCTGCTGGACCACCCGCGGCGCGTGGCGACACTGGTGACCGCCATCTGCGTGCTGGCGACCGTCTCGTCCGTGCAGTTCATCGAGCACTGGAACGACAACCCGCCGGGCAAGGCCTACTTCGACCGCCTGCTGCCCGCGCTGCAGAGCCGCACGACCCCGGTCACCCTGGTCGACGCGCCGGTCCCGGACGTCATCATGTGGCCGATCGGCTACCCGCTGAACATGCAGAGCAAGCTCCTGCGGCAGTACTCCGACCACACGCGCTTCGTGGACGTCGCGACCGACCACATCTCCATGATCGACCGCAACGGGGACATCGCGCCGGCCGTGGTCGACCCGGTCCGCAGCAACGTCCCCGGCCCCCGCCACGGCTGCGGCTACCGGATCCGCTCGAAGCCGGTGACCGTCCCGCTCAGCGGCCCCCTCGCCTACGGCGGGTGGTGGGTCCGGATCGGCTACCTCGCCAGCGCCGCCAGCCCGGTGCGGGTGACCGCCGGCAACGCGACGTACCGGACGACGCTGCAGCCCGGGGTCCACGCGCTCTACCTGCGCGGGGGCTACACCTTCGACAAGGTGCGGATCTCGGGTCTGGTGGAGGATGTCACCGTGTGCACCGACGACATCGCGGTCGGCCGCCCCGTCCCCCGGACGGAGGTCACGCCGTGAACTTCCAGGACCGGTCCTTCCCGACCCTCAACGCGGTGCGCGCCGCGGGCGCCATCATGGTCGTGCTCACCCACGCGGCCTTCAACACCGGGCAGATCAACCGAGGTTGGACGGGTGCGGCGCTGGCGAGGTTCGACTTCGGGGTGACGCTCTTCTTCATCCTCTCCGGCTTCCTGCTGTGCCGGCCCTACTTCCTCACCCGCGAGCTCGGCCGTGACTGGCCATCGACCCGGCACTTCTACTGGAAGCGGGCCCTGCGGATCCTGCCGATCTACTGGGTGATCGTGGTCGTGGCGCTGACCCTGGACCCGGCCAACGACGACGCCACCTGGCAGGACTGGCTCAGCCACCTGACGCTCACCCAGATCTACCGCCACGACCTGCTGGCGAGCTCGCTGACGCAGATGTGGAGCCTGTGCACCGAGGTGGCCTTCTACCTCGCGCTCCCCCTGATCTGCCACGTGCTGGTCCGCGGGGCGATGCGGGACGGGCACGTGCACCTGCCGACCGTCTTCCGGCGCGCGGCGCTGCTGGGCGCCTTCGGCGTGGCCTGGCAGGCCGTGGTGGCCCAGATCCCGGGCCACGAGGGGCACTACGCCCAGTGGCTGCCCGGCTACCTGCCCTGGTTCCTGGTCGGGGTCTGCTTCGCCGCCCTCTCGGCGAGCCTGGCCGTGCGCCCCCGGGAGCACCCGGTCGAGAGGCTCGCCCACGACCTCCCCGGCTGCTGGATCCTGGCCACGGCGGTCTTCGCCATCGCCTGCTCACCGGTCGCCGGACCGCGGCTCCTGCTGACGCCCGGCGGCTGGGAGGCGGGCGCGAAGGTGGTGCTCTACACCGTGGCGGGTGCGTTCTACGTGCTGCCGCTGGTCTTCGGACCCGAGCTCGAGGGCCGGGCCCGCCACCAGCTGAGCGGCCCGATCCCGGTCTGGCTCGGCGACATCTCCTACGGCATCTTCGCCCTGCACATGTTCTTCCTGAACCTGGTCTTCCGGGTGCTCGACATCACGATCTTCACCGGCCACTTCATCACCGTCGTGCTGGGGACGCTGCTGCTCACGATCCCGCTGGCGACGCTGTCGTTCTACTGGTTCGAGCGGCCGATCATGCGCGCCAAGAACATCCGCTTCTTCTCCCGCATGGATACCAGCGCCCGACCGGAACGGGCCACGGTGCAGTGACCCTCGCGGTGGGGCGGACCGGCGGGCCGACACGGCACGCCGCCGCGTCCCGCCGACCCGGCTCCGCGGTCGTCGTCTGCGGGGTGCTCGTCGTCGTCGCCGCGACCGCCTTCCGGATCTGGGCCCTGCAGGGGGCGTGGTTCTTCTTCGACGACTTCTACTTCATGCAGCTCGCGCTCGACCACGGCCTGACCCCGGCGTACCTCGTCACGCCGTACAACGGCCACCTGATGCCGGCCAGCACCCTCCTGTGCTGGATCAACGCCCGGATCGACCCGCTGGACTTCACGATCCCCGCCACCGAGATGGTGGTGCTCTTCGCCGGCCTGGGCCTGGCCTTCCTGCGCCTCCTGCTCCGGCTGTTCGGCCGGCGTCCGGCCGTCCTGGTCCCCCTGGTGGCCTTCCTCTTCTCGCCGGTGCTCCTGCCGGCGACGATCTGGTGGGCCGCCGGGTCAACCAGCTGCCGATGCTGCTGGCCACCGTGCTGGCCCTCGACGCCTTCGTCGACCACCTCCGCGAGCCGCGCACCGGGAGCCTGGTCCGCAGCCTCGCCTGGATCGCGCTCGGCCTCGCCTTCGTCGAACGCAGCGTGCTCGCCTTCCTGCTGCTGTGGCTGGTGGCGCTTCTCTACTTCTGCTCGGGCACTTTCCCGGAGCGGTGCGCGGAGCTGTGGCGCCGCTACCGCTCGGCGGTCGTGGCGCACGGGGCGTTCCTGGCGGCCTACCTCGCGGTCTACGTCCCGTGGGCGCTCAACTTCGACGCCCGGACAGTCACCCACCGCCCGCTCTTCGCGGTGGTGCGCGACATGGTCGGCACGGCGTTCGGCTCCGCCGCCGTCGGCGGGCCGCTGCACTGGGGTGTCTCGGACGTGACCCAGAACGAGGCCCAGCCCTCCCAGCTGGTGCTGCTGCTCGGCTGGGGCGTCCTGGCGGTGCTCGTCCTCGCGTCGGCGGTCACCCGGCGCCGCGGGCTCCGGGCCTGGCTGCTCCCGGCGTCGCTGCTCGCGGCCAACGCCGGTCTGATCGCGACCAGCCGCGCCATCTACTTCGGACCCCAGATCGCCCTGGACTACCGCTTCCAGACCGAGGCGGCGCTGGCCCTGGCGCTGGCGGTCGGGCTGGCGTTCCTGCCGGTGGCCGGAGCCCGGGAGTGCGCCGAGCCGGTGCCCGCGACCTGGGCCGTGGACACCAGGTCGGTGGCGGTCGGCTCCTGCGTGGTGTTCGTCGTCCTCGCCACCGTCAGCACCGACCGCTTCCCGCTGCGCAACCTGACCACGACCAGCCCCCGCGCCTACTACGCCCACGTGGAGCAGTCGGCCCGGGAGCACCCTGGCACGCAGCTGCTCGACCAACCCACCCCGCGCTGGGTGTGGGCCCCGCTCGCCTATCCCACCAACACCTACAGCCACATGTTCCGGCCGATCGGGCACGGCCTGACCGCGCGCACCATCACCACCGACGACGCCTCGGTCGTCGACGACCGAGGCGTGTTCCGCGCGATCCGCTTCCACCCGGTCCGGCACCAGGTCTCGCGCCTCCCGCGCTCCTGCTTCGGGCACACGTGGCCAGGCACCAGCCGGTGGCGGCTCGACGGGCCGGTGATCGGGATCGGGTGGTTCCTGCGCCTGGAGTACGTCGCGCCCGCCACCACCGACATCGAGATCACGATCTCGGGCGAGCGCTCACACACCCGCCTGTTCCGTGGCCACCACGTGCTGCTGATGCCCGCGATCGGGAGCTACGACTCGGTGGTCCTGGACACCCCGGCCGGCGCTGAACCGGTCTGCCTGCGGGCGATGTCGGTCGGCACCATCTCCCCCGCCTCCTGAGCGCTCGCCGGCGAGGCCGGTGTCCGCGGCTTGTCCGCGCGCCGCAGGGACGCCAGGGCGGCGACGAGGCAGCACACCGCGCCCAGGCTCCAGCCCTGGCTCCAGGTCACCGCCCAGGTCCGGTCGGTGATGGGGTTCCACACCAGCGCGAGGCTCCCCACGAGCAGCGACACCGCGGCGAGCAGCGGCCACCCCTGGAAGCGGCGGACACCGAGGCCCAGCCCGATGGCGGCGAGCATGCCGCCCAGTCCCCACCAGCCGCACAGCAGCCCGCCTGCGGCCAGGGCGACGGCGACGTCGAGCAGGCCCGGCCTCCCGGTCCGCAGCGCCGGGCGCTGCACCCCCTGACGCCCCTGTCGCTCGCGCCGCCAGGACCACGCCAGCGCCAGCACGCACACGCCCATCAGGACCGCGCCGACGACGAGGAGGCCCGAGAAGGTCCTGGCCGGGGCGAAGCTCAGGGCGACCGTCCCGGAGGCACCGGCGGGGAGCCGCCAGCCCTGCTTCCAGCCGTCGACCCGCTGGGCCGTGAGCTCCTTGCCGTGCCAGGTCGCGGTCCAGCCCTCGTTGAAGTTCTGCTCGAGACTCAACAGGGACGCGTCCGGCCGGTCCGGCACCGTGACCGACACCGGCGTGCCCCGCGCGTCGCGCTCCACCGACACCGGCTGGGTCGGGCCGGCAGCCGCCGCGCCGGTCCGGCGCAGGAGCAGCGTGTCGACGCGGAAGAGGCGGGACGGGCGGGCGACCACGTCGGTCGGTCCGGCCACCAGGGGGACCTCGGCTCGGCCGCAGACCTCGAACGGCACGCTCTGTCCCCGGACGAGCGTCTTGGTGTCCACCCGGAGCCGTGTCCGCCGGACCTGACCCCCGATCCTGACCACCGGGCCGGTGCCACATCCGAACGTGCGCGGGTCCGCGGCACCGGGGTTGAGCGGGTGGCCGTTGAGACGGAGCGCGCTGATGCCGGCGGGCGCCTCGACGAACTGCCGCCCGACCACCGAGTAGGCCGTGTCGCTGTCCAGGACCCGCACCCGGAAGGCATCGGTGCGCCAGCCGGGCAGCCGGGCACGGCCGTCCTCGTCGAGCTGCACGACCCGCTTGCGCCCGCCGCTGGACACCTCCAGCCGGGTCGGCTTCGACGCGGCCGCCCGCGGGTTTAGCCGCACCGTCAGTGCGTTCAGCGGCGTCACGTGCCGCAGCCGCACCCGGAACTGCGGATGGGAGCCCCGGGCCAGCCAGGTCGTGGCCCGGTCGCCGTCGACGATGGCCAGCGGGCCCTCCGCGACGTCGCCGACCCGACCGGGCGCCGTCGCGCTCACCCCGGAGCGGAGGAGCAGCTGCGGAACGGTGGTGCTGCGCCGCAGCGACACGGTGCCGCTGAGGTCGTAGCTCGCGGCGTACGCCGGGGTGAAGCGGCGGGCCAGGGTGTCGCCGTCCTCGCCCGGTGCCACCAGCGCGTCGTCACACGGCAGGGCGTGCCCGACCATCACGCAGGCGGCGCGGTCGGTGTCCCGGGCCAGGGACACCGCGTCGAGGGGGTAGCGCTTGTCGGGCGCGGGCAGCTCGAGGTAGCGCTGGGCCTGCACGCCAGGGACGTGCACCTCCGCGATGGCCAGGGATCCGGGCAGCCTCAGGTTGCGGCCGGCGGCGGTGATGCGGAGGAGGTCGGCGTCCTTGAAGCCGAGCTCGTAGGTCCGCGACTCGCCGGGCTTCGGGGCGTCCACCTGCCGCGACGAGCGGCCGGCCGTCAGCTGGAGGCGAGGCACGGCGGCCGAGTCCGGCGCGAGCGTGACGGTGACCCGGGCGAGGTCCTGCGGCCGGGAGAAGGTCGCCTGCCACCACTGGCCCGTCGGGTCGATCTGTCGCGCCGACCGCCAGGCGGTCGCGGGGTCGCCGTCGAGGGCCGCGCCCGGGTGGGATCCGATCTGGAGCGGCGGGAGCGCGTCGGCGTACGCCTCGGAGCTGCTGGCCGCGACGCCGCTGACGTCGCCGCTCCACGCGGCTGTCGTCTGCCAGCGGTCGGGGTCGGCGAGGAAGCGGTGGTCGTGCTCCGGCCCGTGGAGCCGCCACGGGTCGGTCGCGCCGAGGGTGGCCGACTCGTTCCAGCGGACGGCTGCGAAGTTCATCTCGCGGCGCCGGGAGCCGTCGGTGAGGACCTGACCCGACTCGTCGCCACGGGAGTCCTCGGCGAGGACCCGTTGCGCGGAGCCGTCGAGCCCGGGCCGCAGGCCGCTCGCCGGGTCGCCGACCAGCACCTCGGGGCTGCTGGTGAGCCGGGCCGATGAACTGGGCTCCACGTCGTAGACGTCGATCGAGCCGGTGCGGACCGCGAGGCCGGTCCCGGAGACGAGCCGGGTGCCGCCGTCGGTGTAGGTGTAGGACCGCGACCCCACCTTGGGCCCGAACGAGTGCGCCAGCGTGATCCCGGGCGAGGCGGCCAGCACGCTCTGCACGTAGGCGGGGTCGGGGGTCCCGGTCTGGAAGCGGTCGAGGTCGTTGCGGACGACGATCCGGCTGACCCCGTTGGCCGCGAGGTACGACGCGAGCGTGTCGCTGGGGTGCCCGGACTCCACCACCCGGGTCACCGCGTCGAGGAACACCACGTTCCCCGGAGGGGCCAGCGGGATCACGTTGCGCACGGCCCACGGGCTGTCGGCGAGCCCCTGCATCACGTCGTCGTGGACGTTGCCCCAGTCGTAGACGCCGAAGGCGGACGCCGGCAGCTCCAGGGAGGTCGAGCCGTCGCCCTGCTGGGCGAGGTAGTCCGACGCGGCGGTCCAGTAGCGCGGCACCGCGGTGACGCCCGCGCGCGGCGCGATCTCGTCCTGCGCCCAGGGCAGCGCCAGCGCCACCAGGGCCAGCACGGTCGCGACCTGGACGGCGCGCAGGGCCGGGCGGGCACCCACGCCGCGAAAGAGCGCAGGGATCTGCTGCAGGGCGTAGGCCATCCCCAGCACCAGCGGGATCCGGGCACGACGTCGAACTTGTGCAGGTTGCGGAACGGGGCCAACGCGCCGTCGAGGGCGCCGGTCCGGTCGGCCGCCCACCACCCCGCCAGGTCGCCGGAGTAGCCGAAGCCGACCAGGGTCACGCCGACCAGCAGCCCGATGGTCAGGAAACGCTGGTGCGGGTTGCCGCGCAACGCCACGCCGACCAGTCCCAGGGCCACGACCGCGGCCGCGTCGACCATGAGGAACGGCGTGGTCACCAGGTGCTGGCCGGCCGGGTAGTCGATGCCGGCGAAGTAGGCGACCCAGTCCGAGGTGCCGAGCAGGGTCCGGGCCAGCCCGGTCGGCACGGTGGTGATGGTGGCGTTCTCGATGTAGTCGAGGAACGGCGGGCTGTAGCGGCCGAGCAGCAGCAGCGGGCCCGACCACCAGGCGGTCGCCAGTCCGGTGAACAGCACCCACCAGCCGAGCAGCGGCCACTTCCGGGGCCCGGGTGCCCGGGTGAGCAGCCAGACCACCCCCAGCGGGAGCACGGCCGCGACCGCGACCGCGTTCACTCCCCCGCAGGTCGCCACCGCGAGGGCGCTGAGCGCCGCGGCCCGGCGTACCGAGCCGCGTTGGCTTCCGGTGACCAGGGGCAGCAGCACCCAGGGCGCGACGGCCATCGGCCACACCTCGACCGACACCCCCCGAGCAGCGTGGTGATGCGGGGGGTGAGCAGGAAGGCGAAGCCGGCCAGCACCTGGGTTGCCGGCGAGCCGAGGTCCAGGCGCTGGGCGAGGCGGACGATGCCGAAGAACGCCAGGGAGAGCAGCAGGCTCCACCACGACCGCTGGATGACCCACGGTGGCAGGTGCACCAGATGGCCGACCCAGAAGAACGGGCCCATCGGCCACGCGTAGCCGTAGGCCTGGTTCTGCAGCTGGCCGAACGCCGCCTGGGGGTCCCACAGGTGCAGCCCACCGGAGAGGAACTTGCCCGGGGCGGTGACGAGGTCGAACTTGGTGTCGGCCACCATCCGGCCCGCCGACTGGGCGAAGGCCAGCGCGGTGATGACGGCGGCGTACCCCCACATGCGCAGGCGCGACGTGGCCAGCGCCCGCACCGGCCGTTGCTCAGGGTTCACGCCTTCCGCACCACGATGACGAGGTTCCAGGTGATCAGCTCACGCAGCACCGGGACCCGGACCAGCCACTGGCTCCAGCGCGGGTTGTAGCGCGGCAGCACGTCGAGCACCTCGCCCGCGTGCTGGCGCCGCGCCCATGCCAGTCCCGCCCGGACGGTGACCGGGAACAGCGACTCGCCGTACTTGTTCTTCGGCTCGTGCCCGTGCCTGGCCAGGTAGCGCCGCCGGGCCCGCATCCCGCCGAGGAAGTGCCACGGCGCGGTCTCGTGGCCGCCCCACGGGCCGTACCAGACGGTGTAGGAGATGAAGGCGATGCCGCCGGGCCGCGTGACCCGGAGCATCTCGTCGGCCATCGTCCACGGGCTGGAGACGTGCTCGAGCACGTTGGAGGAGTAGCAGAGGTCGACGCTGTCGTCGCGGAACGGCAGGTTCATGCCGTCACCCACGACTGTGCCCGAGGCGATCCGGCCGGTCCCGGCCAGCTCGCCGACGTCGGCGTCCAGCGCCCAGTAGTCGGCTCCGGCGGCGCGGAACGCCGAGCGGAAGTAGCCCGGCCCGCCGCCGACGTCGAGGACCGTCTTGCCGGCCAGGTCGAGGTAGGTCGAGAGCTGGCCGACGGAGTCGTCCGCGATCGCGGAGTAGAAGCGGTCCGGGTCGGTCTGCTCGTGCCGGAACTCGCCGAGGAGCCGCACCGAGCGCCGCAGGTCCGGCGACCAGGGCCGCCCCGGCGACGTGGACCTGTTCCGCATGGCGCAGACCCTATCCCGGGCCCGCGATAGCCTCGCCGCGTGCCGACGACCGATGCCCGCGAGCTCTCCGGCCGCCACGTGGTCTTCCTCAGCTGGCGCGACACCGGCAACCCCGAGGGCGGCGGCGCCGAGCGCTACCTGGAGAAGATGGCGGCCGGCCTGGCCGCGCGCGGCTGCCGGGTCACCGTGTTCAGCGCGGCCTACGCCGGTGGGGCGCCGGTCGAGGTGGTCGACGGCGTGCGCTTCGTCCGCCGGGGGTCGAAGCTCTCGGTCTACCTCCAGGGCATGTGGCTCCTGGCCAGCCGCCGCCTCGGCCGGGTCGACGCCGTGGTCGACGTGCAGAACGGGCTGCCGTTCTTCTCGGCCACCGTCACGCGTCGTCCGGTGATCGTGCTGGTCCACCACGTCCACCGCGAGCAGTGGCCGGTCGTCTACCCGGGGCTCACCGGGCGGGTGGGCTGGTGGATCGAGAGCCGGTTCGCGCCGTACCTCTACCGCCGCAAGCAGTACGTCGTGGTCTCGCGCGCGACCCGCGACGAGCTGAGGGGCCTCGGCGTCCGGGGACCCCGGGTGGCCGTCGTGCACAACGGGACCGACCCGGTCGTGTCGGTCGACGCGAGGAAGACCGCGCACCCGTCCGTGTGCGTCGTGGGCCGGCTGGTGCCGCACAAGCAGGTCGAGCACGCCGTCGACGCGGTGCTCGAGCTGCGATCCGAGTTCCCCGACCTGCGGCTGCGCATCGTCGGCAGCGGCTGGTGGGACGCCGAGCTGCGCCGCTACGTCGACGAGAGGGACGCGGGCGACCTGGTGGTCTTCGAGGGTCACGTGTCGGAGGTCCGCAAGCAGGAGATCTACGAGGAGTCGTGGCTGATGGCCCTGCCGTCGGTCAAGGAGGGCTGGGGCCTCGTCGTCGGAGAGGCAGCAGCCCACGGCACACCCACCGTCGCGTACTCCGCCGCCGGCGGCACCCGGGAGTCGATCGCCCACGGCATCTCGGGGGTCCTCGTGGAGGACCCCGCGCAGTTCACCGCCGCGATCGGCGACCTGCTGCGGGACGCCGACCGCCGGCGCGAGCTCGCCGCGGGCGCGCGCCGTCACAGCGACCGCTTCACCTGGGGACATGCGCAGGGCGCCTTCGCTCACGTGGTGGCGTCGGCGATGCGGGGTGAGAAGGTCGACAGCCAGGACGCCGTCGAGGAATGAGGTAGGGGTTCGGCGGCTACTGACCCGTGCCGTAGTCGATGACGGGGTTGCTGACATTGGCCGGCGACTGGGCGGGGCCATCAGTCTGCGACTGGATGACTCCGATCAGGGTGACGCCGGCCAGGGTTCCGCCGACGACCACGCCGACGACGGACAACAGAAATGGCTGCACTATGGATTCCTCCCTCTCCACCACGAAAATTATCATCCCGGCGGGCGGGAACCTGCTTTTCGGCGCCACCTTCGCCAACCCGCGGTAGACAGGCCGGCGACCGGCAGCAGCGCGAACGCCGTCCAGGCGAAGCCCACGGCCGCCTTCCACGATGCCGGGATCTCGCGCAGTCGGACCGGCGCGTCGATCCGGACGACGTCCAGCTCGGGACCCGCGTGGACGGTGGTGCCGGCCACCGGGGCGTCGTACTCCGGGGTGGTCGCCACACCGTGCTCGCGGACCACCAGGCCGATGCCGAGCTGACCGAGGCGACGAGCCCGGGAGGCCGGGTCGGGCAGGTGCAGCGCCTCGAGCGCGGCGGGCACCCGCGGGTCCTCACCGTTCAGCACCCGGCCGGAGACGCTGAGCTGGTCGCTGGAGGGTAGTTCGGGGTCAGGTAGCGGCCGACGGGGTCGAGGACCTTGCGGAAGCCGTTCCACTCCGGGGCGCGGTAGCTGGTGAACGGCAGCACCAGCAGGTCCCCCGGGACGTCCGCGGCCTCGACATCCTCGCGGGCCGCGGCGTAGTCGGCCGGGTAGGTCACCGGGACCAGGTGGTGGTCCAGGCCCCACGCGACGTCCGGCATCAGCGCCAACGGCAGGAAGGCCACGCCGGCCGCGACCAGGGCACGGGGCCCACGCTCGCGCCAGCGCGAGGCGAGCCGCTCCGCACCCGCGCCGACCAGCGCCGCGACCAGCGGCGCGCACAGGGCCAGCGCCCGGCTCCCGTCCCGCAGCAGGCCGCCGCCGGGCACGTGGACGGCCAGCCACCCGCCGCGCCCGGCGCGGCCCACGTGAGGACGGCCGCGGCGTACCCGACCACCCACAGGGCCACGAGCGCCCCCGCGGTGCGGGCCCCGAGCCGGCGCCACAGCGGGCGTACGCCGGCGCCCGCAGCCGCGAGCACTCCTGCGGTGGCCAGCACGGTGAGCAGCAGGCTGTCGCGAGAGGCCGGGACCACCTCGGAGTTCCAGATCCCGCCGAGCGAGAGCGCGGCGAGCGGCCCGGGCAGCGCCCCCTCGTCCGCGAGCCCGAAGACCGACCCCGCCCGGGTCGACGTCGCGATGGACAGGTGCAACAGGCCGGCGACCAGCCAGGGTGCGTTCCCGGCCAGGCAGGCACCGAGGACCAGCCCGGCCCGGCCGAGATGTCGCCGGACACCCCGGTGACGAGCAGGGCCAGGCTGGACACCAGCGCGGCACCGGCACTGAGGCAGCCGAGCGGCAGCAGCAGGAGCAGCAGTGGTCCCAGCCGTCCGTCCCGGCGGAACCTGGCACCCTCGACCACCAGCCACGGCAGCACGGCGTACCCGAGCAGCACGGGCCAGTGGCCCATCTCGAGGCGCTCGACCACGAACGGGTTCCAGACGAAGACGCTGACGGCTGCACAGCGGGCCACCGCAGTGCCCTCGACGAGGCGCTGGATCCCGAACGCGCCCAGCACCAGGCCCCCGAGCAGCACCAGCTTCTGCAGCAGCATCCCGGGCACCACGCCGTCGAGCACCGCCACGACGGCGTCGGAGGGCACCGCCCGGGGCAGGCCGGTGCCGAGGCCCAGGAAGTCAGAGCGCAGCGCGAGGTCCGGGACCCAGACCATGTCGTAGGTCAGGACGTAGCCGTGCCCGAGGGCAGGACCCAGCAGCAGCACGGGCAGGAGCACCGCCCACACACGCGGCAGGTACCTGGTGACCACGTCGGCGGGTCCGTCAGAGGGGAAGGCGTCGGAAGAGCGGCCGCGGCACGTGGCGCAGCCCGGACATCACGCCCCGCATCGCGGTGGGGACCCAGACCAGCTCCGCGCGGCGGGCCACCCCGGCCACCACGGCGTCGGCCACCTGCTCGGCGGTGACGGAGAGCGGGGCCGGGCTGCGACCCTCGGTCATCTTCGTGCGCACGAACCCGGGACGGACGACGAGCACGCCGGCCCCGCTGCCGCGCAACGCCTCGCCCAGCCCCAGGTAGAACCCGTCCATGCCGGCCTTGGTCGAGCCGTAGACGAAGTTGGAGCGGCGCACCCGCTCCCCCGCGACCGACGACAGCGCCACGATCATGCCGTGGCCCTGGCGGCGCATCACCTCGGCCAGGCAGACGCCGACACTGACCGCCCCCACGTAGTTCACCCGGGCCAGCGCCACCGCGGCGTCGTGGTCCTGCCAGGCCTGCTCCTCGTCACCGAGGAGCCCGAACGCGACCACCGCGACGTCGATGTCGTGCTTGCGGGCCACGGCGTCGATGAGTGCCGGGTGCTCGTCGGTCTGCTCCGCGTCGAAGTCGACCACGTCCACGCCCAACCCCAGGGCGGCCGTCCGCGCGGCGGCGGCGTCGCGCCGCGGACCCGGCCGGGCGGCCAGGACGACGAGCGGCCGGCAGGTCCGTGCCCACGCGGCGACCACGGCCTGCGCGATGTCGCTCGTCCCTCCCAGGAGGAGCACCGTCTGCGGTTGGCCGAGCGCGTTGATCATCGTCTCTCCCTCACGTGGGTCACAGCTCGAGGCGCCGCGACAGGTCGGACTGGAAGACGCCCGCGGGGTCGACCCGCCGGCGTACGTCCAGGAAGTCGTCGAGCCGGGGGTACATCTCGCGCAGCCGGGCAGCTCCGAGGCGGGCGTCCTTCGCCAGGTAGACCCGACCCCCGACGGCCACGGTGAGCTCGTCGAGGGACTCGAGCAGGTCGGCCAGCCCCGGATGCGCCGGCAGGTCCAGGGCGAGGGTCCACCCGGCCATGGGGAAGGACAGCAGACCCTCGTTGCCGGGGCCGAACCTCTTGAGGACGGAGAGGAACGACGCGTGCCCCTCGCCGGCGATCCGCTCGACGATCCGCGCCATCGTCTCCTCGGCGTCGTCGGGCACCACGCACTGGTACTGCACGAACCCGCGCGGACCGTAGAGCCGGTTCCAGGCCGCGACCCCGTCGAGCGGGTGGAAGAAGGCCGGCATCGGCTGGATCTCCCCGACCCGGTGGGCAGGCGCCTTGCGGAACCACGCCTCGTTGAACGCGCGCACGGTCGCCGGCCGGACCAGCCCTCCCGGCACGTGCGGCGGCGCCGCGAGCCGGGGGTTGCCCGGCGGCACGAGGGGTCGCTGGGCGGCGCGACCGGCCAGCTCCGCACGGGTCGCGTGCTCGCCCTGTGAGAGCACCGACCTCCCGAGGTGCCGGCCGCGGGCGAGTGTGTCGATCCAGGCAACGGAGTAGGTGAAGCCCTGGTCGGTCGCCCGCATCGCGTCCAGGGCCGCGTCGAGGTCCGGCAGCCGGGTGGTCGTCACCGACATGTACGACGTCTCGATCGGGATGGTGCGCAGGTCGGCCCGGGTGATGACGCCCGTCAGTCCCATCCCGCCGACCGTGGCCCAGAAGAGCTCGGGATCGCGGTCGGGCCCGATGGTCCTGGTGCTCCCGTCGGCCGTGACCAGCTCCAGCGACACCACGTGCCGGCCGAAGGTCCCGGCGACGTGGTGGCTCTTCCCGTGCACGTCGCAGGCGATCGCCCCGCCGACGGTCACGTAGCGGGTCCCCGGCGTGACCGGCAGGAAGAGGCCGCGGGGCACCAGCTCGACCATCAGGTCGTGCAGGCTGGTCCCGGCCGAGGTCCGGACGACGCCCGTGGACGGGTCCACGTCGATCGGGCCCGGGACGGGGAGGAGCACCGTTCCCCCGGCGTTCTGCGCGGGGTCGCCGTAGGAGCGGCCGAGGCCACGGGCGACCAGGCCACGCGGACCGGCCTGCCGCACCGCGGCCACGACCTCGGAGCCGGTCGCCCTCAGGGTGGCCGCGACGGTGGGGGCGGTGCCGCCCCAACCGGTCAGCGTGCGGAGCTCAGACATCCATGACCCCCAGGACCAGCAGCACCAGCCAGATCACGCCGACCGCCTGGAGCAGCCGGTCGCCCCAGACGATGTCCTCGGGCTCGGCCGCCTCGCCGGCGTCGATGTCCACGGCGTACCGCAGCAGGCCGACGACGAAGGGCACGATCGAGAAGGTGTGCCACGGGACCGAGGAGGTGCCGGCGTTCTCGAAGGCCCACAGGCAGTACGCCGTGATCGTGGCGGCGGCGGCGATGCTCCACACGAACCGGAGGTAGGTGTCGGTGTAGCGCACCAGCGAGCGCCGGGTGCCCGCCTCGCTGCCCAGCGTGTGCAGCTCGGAGTAGCGCTTGCCCGCGACCATGAACAGCGAGCCGAAGCCCGCGACCAACAGGAACCAGTCCGAGATCGGCAGCCCGGCGGCGAGACCACCGGCGACGGCGCGCATCAGGAACCCGCCGGTCACCATGGTGAGGTCGAGCACCGGCTCGTTCTTCAGCTGCCAGGAGTAGAGGACCTGGGTCGCGAGGTAGGCCACGAGCAGGGTCCCGAGCTGCCACGTGGTGAGGAACCCGGCCGCGATGCTGACCGCGCCCAGGAGGGTGGCGGCCGCGAGCGCGGCGCGCACCGACAGCTCGCCGGCCGCGATCGGGCGGTGCCGCTTGCGCGGGTGCAGCCGGTCGGCGTCCCGGTCGGCGCAGTCGTTGACGAGGTAGATCGCCGACGAGGCCAGGCAGAACGCCACGAACGCGACCAGGGTCGGCCAGAGCACCCCGGCGTCGGTGATCTGACCGGCAGCAAGGGGCGCCGCGACCACCAGGAGGTTCTTGGTCCACTGCTTCGGCCGCATCGACCGGAACACGGCACCAAGGAGGTTCACCTGCCGGAGTCTAGGGTGCGAGACACCCCCGAGTGCGCGCCGCAGTGACGTGGCGTGCCCGGGCGACCACTACGCTCCACCCGTGGTTTCCCGATCCGGCCGTCTGAGCTCCCTGCTGGGCGGTGGCGGATCGATCGCCGTGGCGATGGGCATCATGAACGTCGCCACCTACGGCTTCACGATGATCGCTGCTCGCCTGCTCGGGCCGCCGGCGTACGGCGCCCTGGCCGGCCTGATGGCGACCCTGCTCGTGATCTCGGTGCTGCAGCTCGGGCTCCAGGCCACGGCGGCGCGACGGATCTCTGCCGACCCCGACCACGTCGCGCAGATCGAGAGCACCATCCTCGGCGTCACCTGGCGTGCCGCGCTGGCGCTGGCCGCGGTGCTGCTTGTCCTCTCGCCGCTGCTCGACGCGCTGCTCCGCCTCGACAGCCTGCCGACCGCTGCCCTCGTCGCGGTGGCCTCCATCCCGTTCACGGTGATGGGTGGGCAGGCCGGCATCCTCCAGGGCGAGCGCCGCTGGTGGGAGCTGTCCGTGCTCTACGTGCTCAGCGGCGTGCCCAGGCTGGTGATCGGCACCGCCCTGATCTGGTGGCACCCCACGGAGACGAGCGCGCTGGTCGGCACCGCGATCGGCGCGGTCGCGCCGGTGGCCGCCGGGTGGTGGTTCCTGCGCCGCGAGCGCGAGCCGGGGATCAGCAGCGAGACCCATCGCTTCCGGTCGGTGATGGTCGAGATCTTCCGCAACTCCCAGGTGCTGCTGGCCTTCTTCGCGTTGTCGAACGTCGACGTGATCGTGGCGCGCAACGTCCTGCCCGAGCACGACGCCGGCCTCTACGCCGGCGGCCTGATCCTCACCAAGGCGGTGCTGTTCCTGCCGCAGTTCGTGGTCGTCGTGGCCTTCCCGTCGATGTCGACGATCGGCGAGCGCCGCCAGGCGCTGACCCTGAGCCTGGGCCTGGTCGCCGGCATCGGGGTCGCGGTCACGCTCGGAGCGGCGCTCTTCCCGCGCCTCGCGCTGGTCTTCGTCGGTGGCTCCGACTACACCGAGATCTCCGACAACCTGGCCGTCTTCGCGGTGCTCGGCACGGTCCTCTCGATGCTCCAGCTGCTGGTGTACGCCGTGCTCGCCCGGCAGGCGCACCGCTCGGTGCTGCTCGTGTGGCTGGCGCTCGTCGTCCTGGTCGGGGTGGGGCTGCTCACCACCACCTTCGAGCAGCTGCTCACCGTCGTGATCGTCGTGGACGCGTCCCTCTTCGCCGTCCTGCTGGTGCTCAGCCTGCGCACCACGCGGATCGCGGCGGTCGAGCCCCCGCTGGACCCCGCTGCCTGACCGGGACCGGTCTCCCAGGCTGCTGCTAGTGCGCGGCCTCGTGCCAGCTGCGGCCGGTGCCCACGGACACGTCGAGCGGCACCGTGAGGTCGGCGGCACCGCCCATCTGCTGGCGCACCAGGGCGTCGAGCACCTCACGCTCGCCCGGCGCGACCTCGAAGACGAGCTCGTCGTGGACCTGCAGCAGCATCCGCGAGCGCAGCCCCGCCTCGGTGATCGCCCGGTCCACGTTGAGCATGGCGACCTTGATCAGGTCGGCTGCCGAGCCCTGGATCGGTGCGTTGAGGGCCATCCGCTCGGCCATCTCGCGGCGCTGCCGGTTGTCGCTGGTCAGGTCGGGCAGGTAGCGCCGGCGTCCCCAGATGGTCTCGGTGAACCCCGAGCGACGCGCCTCGTCGACGACACCGGCGAGGTAGTCGCGCACGCCGCCGAAGGTCTGGAAGTACTCGTCCATCAGCCCGCGCGCCTCGGCGGGCTCGATCCGCAGCTGCTGGCTCAGGCCGAAGGCCGACAGGCCGTAGGCGAGGCCGTAGTTCATCGCCTTGATCTTGGCGCGCATCTCGACGGTGACCGCGTCGGCCGGGACGTCGAAGACCCGCGCCGCGGTGATCGAGTGGAAGTCCTGGCCGGACTTGAACGCCTCGATGAGCAGCGCGTCCTCGGAGAGGTGCGCCATGATCCGCATCTCGATCTGGCTGTAGTCGGCGGTCATCAGGCACTCGTAGGCCTCGCCGTCCGCGCTCTTCCCGACGACGAAGGCCTCACGGATCCGGCGGCCCTCCTCGGTGCGGATCGGGATGTTCTGCAGGTTGGGGTCGGTGCTGGAGAGCCGACCGGTCGCGGCGATCAGCTGGTTGAACGTCGTGTGGATGCGACCGTCGGAGGCCACGGTCTTGAGCAGTCCCTCGATGGTCTGCCGGAGCCGGGACACGTCGCGGTGGCGCAGCAGCGCGAGCAGGAACGGGTGCTCGGTCTTGACGTAGAGCTGCTGCAGCGCGTCGGCGTCGGTGGTGTAGCCGGTCTTGGTCCGCTTGGTCTTCGGCATGTCGAGCTCGTCGAAGAGCACGACCTGCAGCTGCTTGGGCGAGCCGAGGTTGATCTCCTTGCCGATCACCGCGAACGCCTCGTCGGCCGCGGTCTTCACCTCGCTCGCGAAGTGCGCCTCGAGGGCCTCGAGGTGGTCGGTGTCGACCGCGATGCCGGTCCGCTCCATCTGTGCGAGGAGGTGGACCAGCGGCAGCTCGATCTGGCTGAGCAGCTCCGCCCCGCCGTGCTTGTCGATCGCCTCGTCCAGCGCCTCGGCCAGGTCGAGCACCGCGCGGGCGTGCAGCATGGCGGTCTCGGCCGCGCCGGTGTCGGCACCGTCGAGGCTGTCGAAGCTGAGCTGGCCGGCGTCCTGGGTCTCCTGCTTCAGCTCGCGCCGCAAGTAGCGCAGGGTCAGGTCCGCGAGGTCGTAGGAGCGCTGGTCGGGCCGCACCAGGTAGGCCGCCAGCGCGGTGTCGCTCACCAGCCCGTCGAGCGGCCAGCCCCGGCCGAGAGCGCGAGCATCGGGCCCTTGGCGTCGTGCAGGACCTTGGCCGCGTCGGGGTCGGCGAACCAGGCCGCCACCGCGGCGTCGTCCTCGGGGGCCACCTCGGCGGCGTCGAACCACGCGGCCGTGCCGTCCTGCGCCGCCAGCGCGACCGACCAGACCTCGCCGGTCCCGGCCCGCCAGGCGCCCTGGACCGTGACGCCGGTGCGGGCCTTGGGGTCGGCGGCGTGCGCCGCCAGCCAGCCGGCGACCTCGCCGGAGCCGAGCCGCTGCCCGGCCATCTCGAAGCCGGAGTCGTCGATCTCCTCCTCGGACTGGAGGGTCTCGAAGAGCCGGTCGCGCAGCACCCGGAACTCCAGGCTGTCGAAGAGCGTGTGCACCTCCTGGCGGTCCCACGGGCGGATGGCCAGCTCGCGGGGGTGCTGCTCGAGCTCGAGGTCGCGCACCAGCGCGTTGAGCCGCCGGTTGCGGATCACGTCACCGAGGTGGGCCCGCAGGTTGTCGCCCGCCTTGCCCTTGATCTCGTCGGCGTGGGTGATGACGTTGTCGAGGCCGTCGTACTGGGTGATCCACTTGGCGGCGGTCTTCGGTCCGACCCCGGGGACGCCCGGGAGGTTGTCGGAGTCCTCCCCCACGAGCGCCGCCAGCTCGGGGTAGCGGTGCGGCGGCACGCCGTACTTCGTCTCGACCGCGTCGGGCGTCATCCGCGACAGGTCGGAGACGCCGCGCATCGGGTAGAGCACCGTCGAGTGCTCCGTCACGAGCTGGAGGCTGTCGCGGTCGCCGGTGAGGATCAGGACGTCGAGACCCTCCGCGAGCGCCTGGGTGACCAGCGTCGCGATGATGTCGTCGGCCTCGTAGCCCTCCTTCTTCAGGAACGGGATGCGCAGCGCGTCGAGGACCTCCTCGATCAGCGGCAGCTGGCTCTTGAACTCGTCGGGCGTCTTGTTGCGCTTCGCCTTGTAGTCCGGGTACTCCTCCAGGCGGAAGCCCTGGCGCGAGACGTCGAAGGCGACCGCGACGTGGGTCGGCTGCTCGTCGCGCAGCACGTTGATGAGCATCGAGGTGAAGCCGTAGACGGCGTTGGTGTGCTGCCCCGTGGTCGTCGAGAAGTTCTCCACCGGGAGCGCGAAGAACGCGCGGTAGGCCAGGGAGTGACCGTCGAGCAGCAGCAGGCGCGGACGGGTCTGGTCGGTCGGGGTGGCGGCGAGCTCAGGCACGCGGTGACTCTATCCGGCCGCGGGGACACTCCGGCGGTCGGCAACAATGGCGCTCATGACCGACCAGACCTCCGCTTCCGCACCCGCCGACATGAGCGTCGACGAGTACATCGCTTCGATGCCGCAGGGCATGGGCAGCCTCAACGAGCGCATGGGCATCGAGCTGGTCGAGGTCTCCGCCGAGCGGGTCGTGGGCACCATGCCGGTCGAGGGCAACACCCAGCCCTACGGCCTCCTCCACGGGGGTGCGTCGGTCGTGCTCGCCGAGACCCTCGGATCGGTCGGGTCAGCCGCGCACGCCCACCCGGACCGGCTCTCGGTGGGCGTGGACATCAACGCCACCCACCACCGCTCGGCCACCTCGGGCACGGTCACGGGCGTCGCCACCGCGGTCCACCTCGGCCGCAGCACCGCGACCTACGAGGTCGTCATCTCCGACGAGGACGGCCGCCGGGTGTGCACCTCGCGGATCACGTGCGCGCTGATCCCTCGCGAGAAGTTCACCGGCTGACGCAGGCGGCGCGGGTCGGGTCCGAGGTCAGGTCCGGGGTCAGCCCCGGGCGTCGCCCAGCGGGGAGCCCTGGTTGCGACGCATCGAACGCCGCGCCGCGAGCACCTGCGTGAGCTGGCGGCCGTTGGCCCGCTGCACCGACGGGCGCTGCGCGGTCAGCTTGGACCGGACGGCGTGGGTCGTCGCCACCCGCAGCACCGCCTGCGGCCCGAGCGAGAGCCGCGCCATGAAGCGGTTGGCGTCCCGCGAGCCCGCAGAAGCCGCCGTGGCCACGTGGCCGATCCCGTGCTCCTCGGCGAAGGAGACCGCCGAGTCCATGAGCGCGCGGCCGACGCCGTGGCGCCGGTACTGCGGGAAGACGTGGGGCGAGACGGCCAGGACGACCAGCTCGAGGTTGAGCGGCGTCATGGTCGTGATCCGCAGGTGGACGGCGCCCGCGACCTCGCCGTCGTACTCCGCCACGACGAGGCGCTCGTCGCCGGAGGCGGCGGCGCTCTCGATGATGGCCACCATGTCGGCGAGCTGCTCCTCGGGGTCCGCGCGCCGCAGGACCTCGGTCCACAGCTCGGTCAGCAAAGGCGCGTCGGAGGGCATCGCGCCACGCAGCGCCACCAGGGAGCGGGTCATCGTCGTGAGCCTTTCAGGCCAAAGTGCCGTGGCGCCGCGCAGCTCTGTCCCCCTGAGCGCGGCTCCAGAGGGCGAGACTACGCTCAGCGTCCCCGAGATGTCAGAGGAGTCCCGTGTTCCCCGGAATCGGCACCGTCGTGAACGTCCTCACAGTCCTTCTCGGGGCCGGGATCGGGGTCCTGCTGGGCAACCGGCTGCCCGTCCGCACCCGTGACGTCGTCACCGACGCGCTCGGCCTGGTCACGCTCCTGATCGCCGGGACGTCGGCGATCGCCGTGCTCGACGGGGACCTCTCCGACGCGGTCGGCACCAGCGCCCCGATGCTGATCGTGCTGGGGGCGCTCCTCCTCGGTGGCATCGCCGGCTCGCTGCTGCGCCTCGAGCAGCGCGTCGAATCCTTCGGGGGCTGGCTCCAGACCCGGCTCGCCGGCGAGGCCGGCTCGGTCGAGCGGCACCGTTTCATCGAGGGCTTCGTGACCGCGTCGCTGCTCTTCTGCACCGGTCCCCTCACCATCCTGGGCTCGCTGAACGACGGGCTGGGCAACGGAGCGGACCAGCTCTTCCTCAAGGCGGTGCTGGACGGCTTCGCGGCGATCGCCTTCGCGGCGTCGTTCGGCTGGGGCGTGGCGGCCAGCGCGCTGACCGTCGTGGTGGTCCAGGGCAGCCTGACGGTCGCCGGCTTCCTGCTCGGCGACGTGCTGCCCGCGCCCCACCTCTCGGCGCTGACCGCCACCGGCGGCCTCCTGCTCGTCGGCGTCGCGCTGAGGCTGCTGCGCATCCGCGAGATCCCGGTCGCCGACCTGCTCCCGGCGCTGGCGGTGGCGCCCGTTCTCGTGCAGTTCGCGGCGTGGATCCATTGACGTAACGGTTCGGTCACGACAGGGTGCGCTGTGACCCTGGGCCCATTGCCCGCCCCTACGGTGTCAGGGCCTGCCCAACCTCTCGGGGACGGGCTGCGGTGAAGTGCACCTAATCGCGACAGAAAGGTTCACCCCGTGAATCGATCCAGAACCGCCACTTGGGGCAGGTTGATGGCCGGCACCGCCGTCCTCAGCGTCGCCCTGACCGCCTGTGGATCCGACAGCTCGAACAACGCGTCGGACAAGACGTCGCCGTCGAGCTCGTCCTCCGACTCCTCGAGCGGCAGCTTCACCAACGACAAGTGCTCCGGCAGCCAGACCAGCGCCAACGCGCTGCACGTGGGCGGCATCCTGCCGCTGACCGGCAACCTGGCGTTCCTCGGCCCGCCGGAGGTGGCGGGCGTGGGTCTTGCCGTCTCGGACATCAACGCCGCAGGCGGTGTCGGCGGCGCCAAGGCGTGCCACGACATCCAGGACTCGGGTGACTCGACCGACATGTCGGTCTCCACCTCTTCGGCCGGCACCCTGGTCGCCAACAAGCCGTCTGTCGTGATCGGCGCCGCGTCCTCGAGCGTCTCGCTCAACGTCGTGGACACCTTCGCCTCCAACAAGATCACCGAGGTCTCCCCGGCCAACACCGCGGTCGACCTGAGCGGCTACTCGCCGTACTACTTCCGCACCGCTCCCCCGGACACCATCCAGGGCAACGCGCTCGGCACCCTGATCAGCACCGACGGCTACCAGAAGGTCGCCTTCATCGTCTTCAACGACACCTACGGCACCGGCCTGCGCAACGCGGTCCAGCAGACCATCGAGGCCGCCAACGGTGAGTGCGTCTACGGCTGCAAGGGCCAGGGCGACGAGTTCCCGGCCGGCCAGACGACGTTCTCCTCCGAGGTCAGCGCGGCGCTCGCGGCCAAGCCCGACGCCATCGTCGTGCTCGCGTTCGACGAGACCAAGCAGATCGTGCCCGAGCTCGCCTCGCAGGGCTGGGACATGAAGAAGACCTACTTCTCCGACGGCAACACCGCCGACTACAGCTCCACCTTCCAGAAGGGCACCCTCGAGGGCGCCCAGGGCACCATCCCCGGTGCCGACCCCGACCAGACGTTCAAGGACCGTCTGAGCGGCTGGGCCGAGGTGGGCGAGGGCAAGCCGCTGACCGACTACGCGTACGGCGCCGAGTCGTACGACGCCACCATCCTGGCCGCGCTCGCCGCGGTGAAGGGCGGGGCCACGGACTCCCAGACCATCCAGCAGAACTACGCAGCGGTCTCCGGTGCCACCGGCGGCACGGAGTGCAAGACCTACTCCGACTGCGTCGCGCTGCTCAAGGACGGCAAGGAGATCCGGTACGCCGGTCCGTCGGGCATCGGTCCGATCAACGACAAGAACGACCCGTCGTCGGCGTTCATCGGCATCTACACCTTCAACGCCGACAACAAGAACGAGCTGAGCAACTCGGTGGAGGGTTCGTCCTCCAACTGAGCCTCGCGCTCGTCTGACACACGCACAGCAGAAGGGCCCCGGACCGATCGGTCCGGGGCCCTTCCGCGTCTGCCGCGAGCGGCGTCAGTGCTTGGGGTGCTCCTCCTCGACGTCCTTGGCGAGGGTGCCGAGGTAGAGCTCGATGACCTTGGGGTCGTTGGCCAGCTCGCGGCCGGTGCCGGTGTAGGCGTCACGGCCCTGGTCGAGCACGTAGCCGCGGTCGCAGATCTGCAGGCAGCGGCGGGCGTTCTGCTCGACCATGACGACGCAGACGCCGGTCTTGTTGATGCGCCGGGTGCGCAGGAACGTCTCGTCCTGGCGCACCGGCGACAGGCCCGCGGAGGGCTCGTCGAGCAGCAGCACCGAGGGCTCCATCATCAGGGCCCGGGCCATCGCCAGGGACTGGCGCTCACCCCCGGACAGGGCGCCGGCCCGCTGGTTGCGCCGGTCGTGCAGCACCGGGAAGAGGTCCCACATCGCGCCGAGGCGCTCGCTGATCTTCCGGGGCCGCATGAACAGGCCCATCCGGAGGTTCTCCTCGATGGTCAGCGTCGGGAACACGTTGTTGGTCTGCGGCACGAAGCCGACGCCCATCTCGACCAGCCGGTTGGTCTTCGCGTTCGTGATGTCACGGTCACCGAGCATGACGCTGCCGGAGTGGACCTTGACCAGGCCGAACATCGCCTTGAGCAGCGTGGACTTCCCCGCGCCGTTCGGCCCGATGATCCCGATCATCTCGCCGGGGTAGGCGACGAGGCTGCAGCCGTTGAGGATGTTGACGCCGGGCAGGTAGCCCGCGACGACGTCCTTGGCCTCGACGACCGCCTCCTGGGCGCTGGGCTGTGGCTCTGCGCTCATGCCTCTTCCTCCCGCTCTGCTTGCTCCGCCGCGACTTCCTGCTGGATCTCCACCATGGCCTGGTCGGAGAGGAGCGCGTCGTCCCCGAGGTCGGTGTCGTGGTGGGCGCCCAGGTAGGCGTCGATGACGGCGGTGTCCGACATGACCGTGTCGGCCGGTCCCTCCGCGACCAGGCGGCCCTCGGCCATCACGGCCACCCAGTCGGAGATGTGGCGTACGACGTGCATGTCGTGCTCGACGAACAGCACGGTCGTGCCGTCGTCGCGCAGGCTCTGGATGTGGCCCAGCAGGGACTGCGTGAGGGCCGGGTTCACCCCCGCCATCGGCTCGTCGAGCATGATCATCTTCGGGTCGCTCATCAGCGCCCGGGCCATCTCCAGGAGCTTGCGCTGGCCGCCCGAGAGGCTGCCGGCGTAGTCGTCCTTCTTCTCCAGGAGCTTGAACCGCTGGAGGAGCTCCTTGGCCTTCTCCTCGATCGCCTTCTCCTGCCCGCTCCACAGCGGCTTGAAGACGCACTTGAGGAGGTTCTCCCCTGCCTGGCCCTGGGCGCCCAGCATCATGTTGTCCATCACCGTCATCCGGCTCAGGGCCTTGGTGAGCTGGAAGGTGCGGACCATGCCGGCCTTCGCCACGCTGGAGGCGGAGGTCTTGTCGAGGGTCGCCCCGTCGAAGGACCAGTGGGCGCCCGTCTTCGCCGAGCTGGGCTTGTCGAAGCCCGTGATCAGGTTGAAGAAGGTCGTCTTGCCCGCGCCGTTGGGCCCGATGAGGGCCGTGATGATCCCCCGCTGCACCTCGAGGTGGGAGACGTCGACGGCCGTGATGCCGCCGAACTGCCGCACGATGTTGTCGACAACCAGGATCGAGTCGGGCTTGGCCGACCCGGGCGTGGCGTCGACTCCGGCCATCAGCGCCTGACGGGTTGCGGGATCGGCCAGGTCGGACCTGGCGACGGTGGACTCAGACATTGAACCGGAGCTCCCTCTTGTTGCCCAGGATTCCTTGCGGTCGGAAGATCACGATCAGCATCAGCGCCACGCCGACCACGATGAAGGAGAACTGCTCGGTCTGCTGACCGTTCATGATGCTGTCGGGGATGTAGGCGTTCGCCACGCCCTTGATCATGATCCGCGCCGCGTAGAAGATCACGGCGCCCAGGACCGGGCCGAAGATGGTGGCCGCACCACCGAGCAGCAGCGCGGTGTAGCAGAAGAACGTCAGCGAGCGGCCCATCGAGTCCGGCTGCACCGAGGCGGGCAGCACGTAGAGCATGCCGCCCAGTGCACCGAAGAGTCCGCCGATGATCAGCGCCTGCATCTTGATCGCGAAGACGTTCTTGCCGAGGCTGCGGATCGCGTCCTCGTCCTCGCGGATCCCGCGCAGCAGCCGGCCCCAGGGGCTGCGGACCAGCAGGTAGACGACCAGCAGGCAGACCGCCACCAGAAGCCAGGCGACGAAGCGCACCCACCAGCCACTGACCCCGGTGTCCTGGTAGCTGGTCGGCATCAGGAAGAAGAGGAGGAAGACCGAGAGCGCGATGAGCGCGCCGATCCCCATGCGTCGGACCGGTGCCGACACGGCGGTGACCTGTCGGGCGTCGGCGCCGAGGTCGGCACGGCTCTCGGTGCCGGCCGCGGGGGTCAGCCGTCCGCCCGCGTCGCGGGAGGCCCGGCGCGCGACGGTGGGCCGCGCCCTGCCGGCCTTCACCAGCAGCACGATGCCGGCGATGCACGCGGCCAGTGCGAGCCACCCGACCAGCCGCACCCACACAGCCCCGCCCGCGATGTCGTAGATGTTGAACGGGCTGAGGGTGGAGTCTCCGTCGCCGAAGAACGACAGGTTGGTGAACGGGGTGCGGTAGCTGACGCCCTGGAGGCCCTGGGCAGCACCCGTGAAGTCGGTCAGCAGCGCCGAGCGCCCGACGTACCTGATGATCTCCGCGGCCGAGATCGTCACGATCGCCAGGTAGTCACCGCGCAGCTTCAGGGTCGGAGCGCCCAGCACCAGCGCGAAGACCAGCGCCGCCGCGAACCCGAGGAGCACGCCCACGATCAGCGGGAGCCCGTGCCCGATGGAGATGGCGAAGCCGTAGGCCCCGAGCAGCATGAAGCCGGACTGGCCGATGTTCAGCAGGCCGGTGAAGCCGAAGTGGACGTTGAGGCCGATCGCGGCGATCGCGACGGCGGCAGTCTGCGGCGAGATCGCCTCGCGCAGCATCGAGTTGAGAATCGCCTGGATGGTGTCCATGCCCGTCCTTCCTAACCGACCCGCTCCGGGCGACCGAGCAGGCCCTGGGGCCTGACCAGCAGCAGGAGGATGAGGATCAACAGCGCCGTGGCGTACTTGAAGTCACCGGGCATCCCCAGCACCGGGGAGAGCTCGACGACGAGGCCGATGATGAGGGAGCCCACGAGCGCCCCGAAGGCGGTGCCGAGGCCGCCGAGGGTGACGGCCGCGAAGAGCAGCAGCAGGATCTGCAGGCCCGAGTCCCACTTGATGCCGTTGGTGACCAGCGCGTAGAGCAGGCCCGAGAGCCCGGCCAGGGCCATGGCGACGGTCCACACGAGCCGGATCACCCGGTCCACGTCGATGCCGGAAGCGGCCGCGAGGGCCGGGTTGTCCGAGACCGCGCGGGTGGCGCGGCCGATGCGGGTGCGCAGCAGCGCGAATCCGACGGCGGCGATCACGACGATCGAGATGCCCATGGCCACGAAGGACTGGTTGGTCAGCGTGATCGGGCCGATGGTGCGGACCGTGGGGTTGTCCTGGACGACGCGGACGGTGCGGGCGCCGACGGTGTACTGGAAGGTGTACTGCATCGCCAGCGAGAGGCCGATCGTCACGATCATCAGCTGGGTCAGCCCGAGGCCGCGGCGCCGCAACGGCTGCCACATCACCCGGTCCTGGAACCACCCCGTGAAACCGCACAGGACGATGACTAGCAGGCCGCCGAGCCAGAGGTTGAGCCCGTGCACGTTGACCACGAAGTAGCCCAGGATGCCGCCGAGCGTCACCTGCTCGGCGTGCGCGAAGTTCGACAGCCCGGTGGTGCCGTAGATGAGGGAGAGCCCGATCGAGGCCAGCGCCAGCAGGAGCCCGAGGCGCAGCCCGCTCGCGGAGCTCTGGATGAGCTCGTCGACCTTGCTCGTGGAGGAGACATACGTCGAGGTCCGCACCGGGATCAGGGCCGGCGCAGTCGCGTTGAACTTGGCCTGGACGGTGACCTCGTTGGCTCCGGAGACCGCGACGTTGTCCGGGAGGGTGTCCTCCTGGAGTGCGATCTTGTAGGCCCCCTCCTTGCTCACCTGGACGTTCCACCTGCCGTCGTCGCCGGTCACGACCTCCTGGGCCGTGCCCGAGGGGTCGGTGACCGTGAGCTTCACGTTCGGCACCACGCCGGCGTCGCTGCGTACGGTGCCTGCGATGCAGGCGGTCGTCGCCGTCGGGAGGCAGAGGGTGCCGACGGCACCCGCGGGCGGGGCCATTGCGAGGAGCATCAGGGGCGCCAGCAGCAGGAGCACGACAGCCCCGGCCACACCTCGGAGAACACCCCCTTCGCCGCCGATCTCACGGACTGTGGGTCGAGACTTCAACGGGACCTCCTCCACGCACCCGGCGGGCGCTGCCCGGCAGTCTAGGGGTCCCGGAGGTGGGGCGCGCCACATCCCCGGCCACGACCCGCGGCGGCGACGCAAGGGTTTACCGAGTCGTGACATGGACGAGACGCGCGACCCCGCACGGACCCGCCGACCGGTGGTCGCGGCAGGTCAGCCGGCGAGGCCCGGGCCCGTGCGTGACGACGCCCTCGGCCACCTGGCGCATGGACAGCCGCAGGTCCATCGCGGTCTTCTGGATCCAGCGGAACGCCTCGGGCTCGGAGAGCTGCAGCTGCTGCTGGAGGATGCTCTTGGCCCGGTCGACGGCCTTGCGGGTCTCGAGCCGGTCCTGCAGGTCGGCGACCTCCTGCTCGAGCAGGGTCACCTCCGCGAACCGGCTGACGGCCATCTCGATCGCGGGCACCAGGTCGCCCTTGGAGAAGGGCTTGACCAGGTAGGCCATCGCGCCGGCGTCGCGGGCCCGCTCCACCAGGTCGCGCTGGGAGAACGCCGTGAGGATCACGACCGGGGCGATCCGCTGCCCGGCGATGCGCTCGGCGGCGGCGATGCCGTCCAGGACGGGCATCTTCACGTCCAGGATGACCAGGTCGGGCCGGAGCTGCTCGGCCAGCTCGACGGCCTTGGCCCCGTCGCCGGCCTGGCCGACCACGTCGTACCCCTCCTCGGTGAGCATCTCGGCGAGGTCCATGCGGATCAGCGCCTCGTCCTCGGCGATGACGACACTGCGTGTGGCGGGGGCGGCGGGCTCGGTCACGCCGACAGATTATCGGCAGCGACGCCCCGGCCGGGTCGCTGCCCGGGTCACGCGGGCTGCGGGGCAGCCGTACGCCGCGTCTCCAGCTCGACCAGGAAGAGCTCGACCTCGTCGCGCTCGACCCGCATCCGGCTCAGCTCGGTCGTCGCCGCGCGGGCGTTGGCGACCGCGCGCTCGTTGCTCGACCGGCTCCAGTCCCAGAACCTCACCATGGCGCTCTTCCCATCGCTCACCGTCGTTTGTCTTTAAAGACTAGTGGATTACTACAGATTAGCCAAGGCCGGAGCCGGTAGGACATCGGCTAGGCTCTGCGACCGCCAGCCCCGGTACTCCAACGGCAGAGAGAGTGGTCTCAAACACCATCCAGTGTGGGTTCGAATCCCACCCGGGGCACGCATGCGGCGACATCGTCGGTGGGCAGTGACAACGTCAGGTCCATGTACTCGGGGAGGGCTCGCGAGCAGGCGCTGCAGCAGCTCGCGAGCGGCGCCACCTTCTCGGAGGTGAGCCGGGCAACCGGGATCAGCCGCTCCACGCTGCGCACGTGGAAATCCTCCGGAGAGGCAGGTCCCGTCGGCGAGTGCCCTCACTGCGACGACACCGACGTGGACGGCCCGGCCTACTCAGCGCTGCTGGGGTTCTACCTGGGCGACGGATGCCTCTCGGAGCAGGCAAGGTACTGGGCGCTCCGAATCTCCTGCGATGCCGCCCTGCCCGGCATCGTCGAGGACACGCGCCGGGCGATCCTGGGAGTCCGGCGCGGTTGCAAGGTCTTCCTGGTGCCCGCACCGGGCACGGTCGTCGTCCAGGCACACTGGAAGCACTGGCCGTGCCTCTTCCCCCAGCACGGTCCGGGCCGCAAGCACGAGCGACCGATCGTCCTCGAGGACTGGCAGCGTGCGATCGTCGAACAGCACCCGGACGACTTCCTGCGAGGCTTGTTCCACTCCGACGGGTCGCGGGTCCGCAACTGGGCGACGCGGATGGTGGCCGGTGAGCGAAAGCGCTACGACTATCCGAGGTGGCAGTTTCCGAGTCTCAGCCCGAGCCTGCGAGGGCTGAGACCCTGCGAGGAGATTGAGGAGCGTCGGCACGCATCGGAGCGAAGCGACGAGGGGTGCGACGCGTCTCGAAATCCGACCTCGACGACAAGAACCTCAGTGAATCAGGAGCGCTTGTACGCGGGCGCGACCTGGTTGATGGCGTCGCCCATGCGGTGGATCCGCAGCGCGTTCGTGGAGCCCGGGATGCCGGGCGGGCTGCCGGCGATGATCACGACCAGGTCACCCTCCTCGACCCGGCCGATGCGCAGCAGCTGCTCGTCGACCTGGCGCACCATCTCGTCGGTGTGCTGCACCGAGGAGGTCTTGAAGGTCTCCACGCCCCACGACAGGGACAGCTGCGACCGCACCGACGCCTCGGGCGTGAACGCCAGCAGCGGGATCGGGCCGCGCAGGCGGGACAGCCGGCGGGCCGAGTCACCGCTCTGCGTGAACGCGACGAGGTACTTCGCCTCCACCCGCTCGGCGACCTCACCGGCCGCCTTGGCGATCACGCCACCCTTGGTGTGGGGGTCCCAGTCGATCTCGCGCAGCTGGCCGGGGCCGTTCTGCTCCAGCCCGTGGTGCTCGGTCGCGGTGATGATGCGCGCCATCGTCTCGACCGTGTGGACGGGGTACTCCCCCACGCTGGTCTCGCCCGACAGCATCACCGCGTCGGCCCCGTCGAGGACGGCGTTCGCGACGTCGGAGGCCTCGGCGCGCGTCGGTGCGGGGTTGGAGACCATCGACTCCAGCATCTGCGTGGCCACGATGACGGGCTTGGCGTTGAGCCGCGCCTTCTCGATGACCTGCTTCTGCAGGAACGGCACGTCCTCCAGCGGGCACTCAACGCCGAGGTCGCCGCGCGCCACCATGAAGCCGTCGAACGCCGCGATCACCTCGTCGAGGTTCTCGATCGCCTGCGGCTTCTCGATCTTCGCGATGACGGGGAGGCGGATGCCTTCCTCGTCCATGATCTTGCGGACGTCGTCGGCGTCCTTGGCGTCGCGCACGAAGCTCAGTGCGATGAAGTCGACCGTCAGGTGCAGCGCGAACCGCAGGTCCTCGATGTCCTTCTCCGACAGCGCGGGCACGGACACCGCGACGCCGGGCAGGTTGATGCCCTTGTGGTTGCTCACCTTGCCGCCGACGAGCACCTCGGTGCGCACGTCCTGGCCCTCGACGGCGGTCACCCGAAGGCGCACCTTGCCGTCGTCGATGAGGATCGGGTCACCGGCGTTCACGTCGCCGGGCAGGCCGGAGTACGTCGTACCGCACTCCTTCTCGTCGCCCGGGACGTCGCGCGTGGTGATCGTCCACTCCTGGCCGCGGCGCAGGGTGACGGGTCCCGTCGGCGAAGGTGGCCAGCCGGATCTTGGGGCCCTGGAGGTCGGCGAAGATGCCGACCCCGTGGCCGCTCGCATCGGAGGCCTCCCGCACCAGGCGGTAGGACTCGGCATGGTCGGCGTGGCTGCCGTGGCTCATGTTCAGCCGGGCGACGTCCATGCCGGCGTACACCAGCTCGCGGATGCGTCGCGGGGAGGAGGTTGCCGGGCCGAGGGTGCAGACGATCTTGGCTCTACGCACGATGCCGAGCCTAGCGGGTCCTTAGATCGTTCCAACAGCCGCTGTCCGAATACGCCGAGTCGGCGCTGTTGTACCCCACAACGCGCGGAGTCGGCGCCGTTGTCGCACGGTTGTGCGTCAAGCAGCGCCGACTCGGCGAGGTATCACGCGTCAAGCAACGCCGACTCGGCGGTCAGACGACCAGCGGGCGCTCGGTCGGCTTGATCGGCGCCGGGAGCGTGGTCGAGCCGGTGAGGAAGGTGTCCACCGCGGCGGCGGCGGCGCGGCCCTCGGCGATCGCCCAGACGATGAGCGACTGGCCGCGACCGGCGTCACCGGCGACGAAGACGCCCGGCACCGACGACATGTACGACGCGTCGCGCGCCACGTTGCCGCGCGCGTCGAGGTCGACCCCGAGCTGCTCGACCAGGCCGGCCTTCTCGGGGCCGGTGAAGCCCATCGCGAAGAGCACCAGCTCCGCGGGGATCTCCCGCTCGGTGCCCTCGATCTCGACGAGCTTGCCGTCCTCGAACCTCACGTCCACCAGTCGCAGCGCGCGCACGTTGCCGTCCTCGTCGCCGAGGAACTCCTGGGTGGAGACCGAGTAGACCCGCTCCCCGGACTCCTCGTGGGCCGAGGAGACCCGGAAGATCATCGGGTAGGTGGGCCACGGCTGGCCCGCCGGACGCTGCTCCGGAGGCTCCGGCATGATCTCCAGCTGCGTGATCGAGGCAGCACCCTGGCGCGTGGACGTGCCGAGGCAGTCGGCACCGGTGTCACCGCCGCCGATGATCACGACGTTCTTGCCCTCGGCCGAGATCTGGCCCTCGACCTCGTCACCGAGCGCCACCCGGTTGGCCTGCGGCAGGAACTCCATGGCCTGGTGGATGCCGCCGAGCTCGCGCCCGGTGATCGGCAGGTCACGCGCGTCGGTCGCACCCATGGCGAGCACCACGGCATCGTACCGGTCGCGCAGGCTCTGGCCGGTCAGGTCGCCGCCGACGTCGACACCGGCCCGGAAGACGGTGCCCTCGCGCCGCATCTGGTCCAGCCGCTTGTCGAGGTGCTGCTTCTCCATCTTGAACTCGGGGATGCCGTAGCGCAGCAGCCCGCCGATCTTGTCGGCGCGCTCGTAGACGGCCACCGTGTGGCCGGCGCGTGTCAGCTGCTGCGCGGCGGCCAGCCCGGCCGGCCCGGAGCCGACGACCGCGACCGTGCGGCCCGAGAGCCACTCCGGCGGCTGCGGCCGCACGAAGCCGGACTCCCATGCCTTGTCGATGATCGAGACCTCGACGTTCTTGATGGTCACCGGGTCCTGGTTGATCCCCAGCACGCAGGCGGTCTCGCAGGGCGCCGGGCACAGGCGACCGGTGAACTCCGGGAAGTTGTTGGTCGCGTGCAGGCGCTCGATCGCGCCCTCCCAGTCGTCACGCCAGACCAGGTCGTTCCACTCCGGGATGATGTTCCCGAGCGGGCAGCCCTGGTGGCAGAACGGGATGCCGCAGTCCATGCAGCGCCCGGCCTGCTCGGTGATGATCGGCAGCAGGGCCCGCCCGGCGGAGCCGGGGTAGACCTCGTTCCAGTCCTGGACCCGCTCCGCCACGGGGCGCCGCTCGGCGACCTCGCGGCCGTGCTTGAGGAATCCCTTGGGATCAGCCATCGCACGCCTCCTCCGTCGGCGAGCAACGGCCCGCCATGCTGTGCTGGAATGCCATGTCTTCGCTTCGCTCAGCCATGGAGTACCTCCATGATCCGGGCCGCGGCCTGCTCGTCGTCGAGGCCGTCCTCGAGGGCCTCGGCGCGAGCGTCCAGCACCCGCTTGTAGTCGCTGGGCATCACCTGGGTGAACCGCGCCACGGCGGCCGGCCAGTCGGCCAGCAGCTCCTCGGCGACCGTCGACCCGGTCTCCTCGAGGTGGCGGGTGACCAGGGCGTGCAGCTCGTCGACGGCGTCGCCCTCGACCTTGTCGAGGTCGACCAGCTCCGGGTTGACCCGGCCCTCGTCGAGGTCGAGCACGAAGGCGTAACCGCCGGACATGCCCGCCGCGAAGTTGCGGCCGGTCGGTCCGAGGATGACGACGATGCCGCCGGTCATGTACTCGCAGCCGTGGTCGCCGACGCCCTCGACGACGGCGTGGACACCGGAGTTGCGGACGCAGAAGCGCTCGCCCACCACACCGCGCAGGAAGATCTCGCCCGACGTGGCGCCGTAGCCGATGACGTTGCCGGCGATGATCTGCTCCTGGGCCTCGAACGCCGCCGCCCGGTCGGGGCGTACGACGATCCGGCCGCCCGAGAGTCCCTTGCCGACGTAGTCGTTGGCGTCGCCCTCGAGCCGCAACGTGATCCCCTTCGGCAGGAACGCCCCGAAGGACTGCCCCGCCGAGCCGTTGAAGGTCAGGTCGATCGTGCCGTCCGGGAGGCCCTCGCCGCCGTACCGCTTGGTCACCTCGTGGCCGAGGATGGTGCCGACCGTGCGGTTGACGTTGCGGATCGCCACCTGGGCGCGCAGTGGCTCGCCCTTCTCGAGGGCGTTGCGGGCCAGCGGGACGAGCTCGGTGACGTCGAGCGCCTTGTCGAGCCCGTGGTCCTGGACCGTGGTGTTGCGCAGCGCAGCACCCTGCGGCAGCTCGGGCTTGTGCAGGATCGGCGAGAGGTCGAGACCGGCTGCCTTCCAGTGGTCGACGGCCTGCTCGACGTCGAGCACGTCGACCTGGCCGATGGCCTCGTCGAGGGTGCGGAACCCCAGCTCGGCCAGCAGCTCGCGCACCTCCTCGGCGATGTACTCGAAGAAGTTCACGACGAACTCGGGCTTGCCGTTGAACCGCTCCCGCAGCGTCGGGTTCTGCGTGGCGACGCCCACCGGGCAGGTGTCGAGGTGGCAGACGCGCATCATGATGCAGCCCGAGACGACCAGCGGCGCCGTGGCGAAGCCGAACTCCTCCGCGCCGAGCAGCGCGGCGATGACCACGTCACGACCGGTCTTGAGCTGGCCGTCGGTCTGCACGACGATCCGGTCGCGCAGCCCGTTGAGCAGCAGCGTCTGCTGGGTCTCGGCCAGGCCGAGCTCCCAGGGACCGCCGGCGTGCTTGAGCGACGTCAGTGGCGAGGCGCCGGTGCCGCCGTCGTGGCCGGAGATGAGCACCACGTCCGCGTGCGCCTTGGACACACCCGTCGCGACCGTGCCGACGCCGACCTCCGAGACCAGCTTCACGTGGACGCGAGCCTCGGGGTTGGCGTTCTTGAGGTCATGGATCAGCTGCGCCAGGTCCTCGATCGAGTAGATGTCGTGGTGCGGCGGCGGGCTGATCAGGCCGACGCCCGGCGTGGAGTGCCGGGTCTTGGCCACCCACGGGTAGACCTTGTGGCCGGGCAGCTGGCCGCCCTCACCGGGCTTGGCGCCCTGGGCCATCTTGATCTGGATGTCGTCGGCGTTGGTGAGGTACTCCGAGGTGACGCCGAAGCGGCCGGACGCGACCTGCTTGATGGCGCTGCGGCGCTCGGGATCGTGCAGCCGGTCCGCGTCCTCGCCGCCCTCACCGGTGTTGGACTTCGCGCCCAGCCGGTTCATGGCGATCGCCAGCGTCTCGTGCGCCTCCTGCGAGATGGACCCGTAGGACATCGCGCCGGTGGAGAACCGCTTGACGATCTCGGAGACCGGCTCGACCTCGTCGATCGGGATCGAGGGGCGACCCGACTTCGAGGAGTCGGCGAAGCGGAACATGCCGCGCAGCGTCATCAGCCGCGCCGACTGCTCGTCGACGCGCGAGGTGTACTGCTTGAACACGTCGTAGCGGCCGCTGCGCGTGGCGTGCTGCAGCCGGAAGACCGTCTCGGGGTCGAACAGGTGCGGCTCGCCCTCGCGACGCCACTGGTACTCCCCGCCGATCTCGAGCTCGCGGTGCGCCGGCGCGATGCCGCCGCGGGGTACGCAGTGGCGTGGCGCCGCGCGACCTCCTCGGCGATCGTGTCGAGCTCGATCCCGCCCAGCTTGGAGGTCGTCCCGGTGAAGTACCGGTCGACGACCGCCTGCGACAGGCCGACCGCCTCGAAGATCTGGGCACCGGTGTACGACGCGACCGTGGAGACGCCCATCTTGGACATCACCTTCAGCACGCCCTTGCCGAGCGCCTTGACCAGGTTGGCGACCGCCTTCTCGGCCTCGGCCTTGACGTAGTGCCCCTCGCGGGCGAGGTCCTCCACCGACTCCATGGCCAGGTAGGGGTTGACCGCGGCCGCGCCGTAGCCGACCAGCAGCGCCACGTGGTGCACCTCGCGCACGTCGCCGGCCTCGACCAGCAGCCCGACCTGGGTGCGGGTCTTCTCCCGCACCAGGTGGTGGTGGACCGCGCCGGTCAGCAGCAGCGACGGGATCGGGGCCAGCTCGGCGGTCGAGTGCCGGTCGGAGAGCACGATCACGCGTGCCCCCCGGCGATCGCGTCGCTGACCTCCTGGCAGATCTCCTCGATCCGCTCGGCCATCGCCCGGCCGCCGCCCTCGACGTCGTACAGGCCGCGGGCCACGTGAGTGATGAAGCCCGGCATGTCGCCGTCACGGTTGATGTGACGGATCTTGGCCAGGTCGTCGTTGGAGATCACCGGGAACGGCAGCACCACCTGGCGGCACGACGCGGGCGCCGGCTCCAGCAGGTTGGCCTCGGGGCCGATCGTGCCGTTGAGCGAGGTGACGAGCTCCTCGCGGATCGCGTCGAGCGGCGGGTTGGTGACCTGCGCGAAGAGCTGCGCGAAGTAGTCGAACAGCAGCCGGGGCTTCTCGCTCAGGGCCGCGATAGGGGTGTCGGTGCCCATCGAGCCGATCGGCTCGGCCCCCGTGTTCGCCATCGGGGTGAGCAGGATCCGCAGCTCCTCCTCGGTGTAGCCGAACACCTGCTGGCGCCGGGTCACCGAGGCGTGCGTGTGCACGACGTGCTCACGATCGGGGATGTCGTCGAGGTGGATCAGGCCGGCGTGCAGCCACTCGTCGTACGGGTGCTCCGAGGCGAGCTCGGCCTTGATCTCCTCGTCCTCGATGATGCGATGCTCGTCGGTGTCGACGAGGAACATCCGGCCCGGCTGCAGCCGGCCCTTGCGGACGACCTTGGCCGGGTCGATGTCGAGGACGCCGACCTCGGAGGCGAGGACGACCAGACCGTCGTCGGTGACCCAGTAGCGCGAGGGGCGCAGGCCGTTGCGGTCGAGGACCGCGCCGATCTGGGAGCCGTCGGTGAAGACCACGCAGGCGGGGCCGTCCCACGGCTCCATCATCGCGGAGTGGAACTCGTAGAAGGCGCGGCGCTTCGCGTCCATCTCGGCGTGGTTCTCCCACGCCTCGGGGATCATCATCAGCACCGAGTGGGGCAGTGAGCGGCCGCCCATGTGCAGCAGCTCGAGCACCTCGTCGAACGACGCGGAGTCGGACGCGCCGGTCGTGCAGACGGGGTACAGCCGCTCCAGGTCGCCCGGGATCAGGTCGGAGCTCAGCAGCGCCTCACGTGCCCGCATCCAGTTGCGGTTGCCCATCACCGTGTTGATCTCGCCGTTGTGGGCGATGAACCGGAACGGGTGGGAGAGCGGCCAACTCGGGAAGGTGTTGGTGGAGAACCGCGAGTGCACCACGGCCATCGCCGAGGTGACCCGCTCGTCGCGCAGGTCGGGGTAGACCTCGTCGAGCTGGGCCGGGGTGAGCATGCCCTTGTAGACCAGCGTGCGCGACGACAGCGACGGGAAGTAGACGTCGGTCTCGCGCTCGGCGCGCTTGCGCAGGCAGAAGGCCAGGCGCTCGAGCGCCATGCCGGTCACGCGCGAGCCGGCCCCGGCCACGAACAGCTGGCGGAACGACGGCATCACGCCGCGGGCGGTCTCGCCCAGCGACTCGGGGTCGACCGGCACGTCGCGCCAGCCGAGGACCGCGAGGCCCTCCTCGGCGGCGATCTCCTCGATGCGACGGCGCGTCTTCGCGACCGCCTCGGCGTCGCCGGGCAGGAACGCCGTGCCCACGGCGTAGGCGTACTGCGCGGGCAGGTCGAAGTCGACCACCTCGCGCAGGAACGCGTCGGGCACCTGGATCAGGATCCCGGCACCGTCGCCGGAGTTGGGCTCGGCCCCCGCGGCGCCGCGGTGGTCGAGGTTCAGCAGGGCGGTGATTCCCTGCCTCACGATGTCGTGGCTGGCAACGCCGGTCAGGGTCGCGACGAACGCCACTCCACATGCATCGTGCTCGTGGGTGGGGTCGTAGAGCCCTTGGGGCGGCGGGAATGCGTGCTGGTACGGCACCGGGCATTCTCCCGTCGTCGTCGTGTCGGGCGTGCCGGGACTCCCCGGATCCGCGCCGACGGATCGGCCGTGCATGTGAGATGCAGCTTAGGCTGTGCAGGGGACGACATTGGCCCTAGCGGAGGTCTCAGGCTACCACCGAGTCACGACCACGAGCAGGGGCTGCCTGAGGCGCGGACACCCGTCACTCGACCGGGTCGGAGACCCCTCCGGCCGGGCGGTCACCGGACGGCGACTCCTCGTCCTGGGGTCCGCGTCCGGGGAGGTAGACGTCCTCCTCGCGGCCGGGGTGCCGACGGCTGCTGATGACGAAGTACGCCGCGGCCGCCACGAACAGCACGATGGAGGTCCACACGTTGAACCGCACCCCGAAGACGTCCTTGAGCTCGACGTTGTCGATGCGCAGCATCTCGATCCAGACCCGTCCCGCGGTGTAGGCCATCACGTAGAGCGCCATCACGCGGCCGTGCCCGAGCCGGAACTTCCGGTCGGCCCAGATCACGAAGGCGAAGGCGCCGAGGTTCCACAGGAACTCGTAGAGGAAGGTCGGCTGGAAGGTGGAGTACTGGTAGTACCCGAACGGACGGTTCTGCGGGTCGATGTGCAGGCCCCACGGCAGGTCGGTCGGCTTGCCGAAGAGCTCCTGGTTGAACCAGTTGCCCCAGCGGCCGATCGCCTGCGCGACCAGCACGCCCGGCGCCAGCGCGTCGAGCACCGGCAGGAACCGGATCCCCTTGCGCCGGGCCCCGATGTAGACCCCCAGGGCACCGAGCGCGATCGCTCCCCACACCCCCAGGCCGCCACGCCAGACGTAGAGCGCCTCGATCGGGTGCTTGCCCGCGCCGAAATAGAGGTCGTGGTCGGTCATCACGTGGTAGAGCCGGCCCCCCACCAGGCCGAAGGGCACCGCCCAGATCGCCAGGTCGCTGACCTCCCCGGATCGCCCGCCGCGGGCGATCCAGCGCCGCTCCCCGATCCAGATCGCGACGACGATGCCCAGGATGATGCACAGGGCGTAGCCGCGGACGGGCACCGGACCGAGGTACCAGACCCCCTGCGAGGGGCTGGGGATGGACAGCGTGGTGAGCATCAGTCCCCCTGGGACAGCAGCGTGTGGATGTCGGCGGCGAACTGCGCCGAGGAGGTCTCCTGCGACCAGTAGACCGGCGCCCGGTCGTGGGAGTCGATCGCGGTGATCGTCGTGCCGTGGGTGACGTCGTAGCCACCGGACGGCAGCTTCTCCCCCTGGGTGATGCCGACCCCCAGCGGCTTGGCCACCGAGGCGATGTCCGTCAGGTCACCGGTCAGCCCGATGAACCCCGGGTGCACGTGGTCGAGGTAGCGCTTCAGCGCCGACTCGGTGTCGCGCGCGGGGTCGGTCGTGACGTAGACGACGTCCACCTTGGCCGCGTCGCTGGGGCTCAGCCGGGTGATCGCGGTCGCGAGGTTGGCCATGACCACGCCGCAGATGTCGGGGCAGTGCGTGTAGCCGAAGAAGACCAGGGTCAGCGGCTTGTCGGTGCTCCTGGTCAGCGAGTACGGCTGGCCCGAGGTGTCGGTGAGCTCGGTCCCGGAGACCTTGAACGGCGGGTCGAGGCGGTTGCCGGTGAATCTGCCCTCGGCGCTGGACTGCCCACCGCAGCCGGCGAGCAGGACCAGGGCGAGGACGGCGACGATGGCCCTACGCACGCCGGACCCCCCGGGCGAGGTCCTCGGTGAGCGCCGTGAGCGTCCGCAGGCCGGCGGCGCGGTCGTCGGGGTGGTCGAGCAGCGCCCGGACGAAGGCCGAGCCGACGATGACGCCGTCGGCGTACGACGCGACCTCGGCGGCCTGGTCGCCGTTGCTGACCCCCAGCCCGACGCCGATCGGCAGGTCGGCCCCTGATGGGCTGAGTGCCCGGGTGCGGGCCACCAGCGGCCCGGCGAGGTCGCTGGTGGTGGCCCGGGCACCGGTGACGCCCATGACCGCGGTGGCGTAGACGAACCCGCGGCAGGCGGCCGTGGTCATCGCGATGCGCTCGTCGGTCGACGAGGGGGCGACCAGGAAGACCTTGTCGAGGTCGTGGCGGTCGGCCGCGGCGATCCAGGCGCCGGCGACGTCGGGATCGGGGGTCAGGTCGGGTGTGATCAGGCCCGCTCCCCCGGCGTCGGCCAGGTCGGCGGCGAACCGCTCGACGCCGTACCGCTCGACGGGGTTCCAGTAGGTCATGACCAGCGTCGGGATGCCGGTGGCGGCGACCGCCTCCACCGTGCGCAGCACGTCGGTGGTGCGCACGCCGCCCTCGAGCGCCTGCTGCGCGGCCGCCTGGATCGTGGGGCCGTCCATCACCGGGTCGCTGTAGGGCAGTCCGATCTCGAGGACGTCACAGCCGGCGTCGACCATGGCGCGCAGCGCCTCGATCCCTCCGGCGACGTCGGGGAAGCCTGCCGGCAGGTAACCCACCAGGGCGGCCCGGCCGTCGGCCCTCGCCTTCTCGAAGGCGGTCGAGACACTCACTCCTGCGCTCCCTCGGGCTCGCCCACCGGCTCCTCGGTGACCTGGTCGGGGTCGCCCAGACCGAAGTACTCGATCGCGGTCCCCATGTCCTTGTCCCCACGGCCGGAGAGGTTGATGATGACGGTCGCCTCGGGGCCCTTCTCCTCGCCCAGCCGCTCGGCCACCCGCAGCGCGCCGGCGATCGCGTGGGCGGACTCGATGGCCGGGATGATGCCCTCGGTCCGGCTCAGCAGCGCCATCGCGGTCATCGCCTCGTCGTCGGTGACGGGCAGGTACGTCGCCCGCCCGGTCGCCGCGAGGTGGGCGTGCTGCGGCCCGACGCCGGGGTAGTCGAGGCCGGCCGAGATCGAGTGCGACTCGATGGTCTGGCCGTCCTCGTCCTGGAGGACGTAGGTCCGGGCGCCGTGCAGGACGCCCCGCGCACCGGCGTGGATCGTGGCGGCGTGCCGCGGGGTGTCGACGCCCTCGCCACCCGGCTCGAAGCCGTAGATCGCCACGTCGGGGTCGTCGAGGAACGCGGTGAAGAGGCCGATGGCGTTGGACCCGCCGCCGACGCAGGCGGCGATCGCGTCCGGGAGCCGGCCGAAACGGTCCAGGCACTGCTGGCGTGCCTCGTCACCGATGCCGCGAGTGAAGTCGCGGACCAGGCTCGGGAACGGGTGGGGGCCGGCCGCCGTCCCGAAGAGGTACGCCGTGTGGTCGACGCTGGCGACCCAGTCGCGCAGCGCCTCGTTGATGGCGTCCTTGAGGGTCGCGCTCCCCGACTCGACGGGCACGACCTTGGCGCCGAGCAGGTGCATCCTGGCGACGTTGAGCGCCTGGCGGCGGGTGTCGACGGCGCCCATGTAGACCGTGCAGTCGAGGCCGAAGTAGGCCGCCGCGGTCGCGCTGGCCACGCCGTGCTGGCCGGCGCCGGTCTCGGCGATGACGCGGGTCTTGCCCATCCGCTTGGTGAGCAGGGCCTGGCCCAGGACGTTGCGGATCTTGTGGGCCCCGGTGTGGTTGAGGTCCTCGCGCTTGAGCAGGATCCGGGCCCCGACCTTCGCCGAGAGCCGCTCGGCGAGGTAGAGCGGACTGGGGAGGCCGGCGTACTCGCGCAGGATGGCGTCGAACTCTGCCACGAAGGCAGGGTCCGCCATCGCGTCGTGCCAGGCGACGGTCAGCTCGTCGAGCGCGGCGACCAGGGCCTCGGGCATGAAGCGGCCGCCCCAGCCGGTCTCCGGTCCCCCGAACCAGCCGTGCTCGTCCGCGTCGTAGTCGGTCGGGCGCTCCACGTGGGTCGTCATCCGCGCACTCCTGTCATCGCTCGCACGGCCTGCTGAGGGTCTCCGTCCTTGACCAGCGCCTCGCCCACGAGCACCGCGCGGGCCCCCTGCGAGACGAAGCGCGCCACGTCGTCGGGGCCGAAGATCCCCGACTCGGCGACCTTGACCCGGTCGTCGGGGATCAGCGGCGCCAGGCGGCCGAAGGTCTCGCCGTCGACGGCCAGGGTCTTGAGGTTGCGGGCGTTGACCCCGATCAGCTCGGCCCCCAGGGCGACCGCCCGCTCGGTCTCGGCCTCGTCGTGCACCTCTACCAGGACGGTCAGGCCCAGCTCGCGCGCCTCGTCGTGGAGCGCGCGCAGCTGGTCGTCGGTGAGGGCCGCCACGATGAGCAGGGCGAGGTCGGCGCCTGCGGCGCGGGCCTCGACCAGCTGGTAGGCGGTGACGATGAAGTCCTTGCGCAGCACCGGGGTGTCCACCGCGGCGCGGACGGCGCGCAGGTCGTCGAGGCTGCCGCCGAAGCGGCGCTGCTCGGTGAGCACGCTGATCGCCGCGGCACCGCCCGCGGCGTACTCCCGCGCGAGCGCGGCGGGGTCGGTGATGTCGGCGAGGTCGCCCTTGCTGGGGCTGCGGCGCTTGACCTCGGCGATCACGCTGGACCCAGCGGCGCGGAAGTGCGGCATCGGGTCGCGCGGCGGGTCGACGTCGGCCAGCGCGGCACGCAGGTCGGCCAGGGTCGTCGCGGACTCGCGCGCGGCGAGGTCGGTCCGCACGCCGGCGACGATGTCGTCGAGCACGGACATGGGGCCTCCGGGGGTGGTGCGGACGGGGTGGGTGCAGGCACAAGCCTCTCACCCGGGGGGTGACCGGTGGGAGCGGGGCTCAGGGGGCGAGCCAGGCACCGACCGGCAGGTTGCGGGCGACCGTGAAGGCGGCCAGGACCACGGCGAACGTGATCCACAACGCCCGTGGGACCTCCAGCGGCGCGGCCGCCGCTCCGCCGCGCCAGCAGGCGACCAGACGCCGCAGCCACAACGCCACCACGACGGGCGCCGCGACCACGAAGAGGAGGTTGCTCGAGGCCGCGGCCCCCAGGTCGAGGTGGGTGAGGTCGTTGACGGCCCGCAGGCTGCCGCAGAACGGGCAGCTGAACCCGACCAGGGCCGTGGGGCAGAAACCCCACGAGCCCGACACGTGCGGGTCGCGCACGTGGAGGGCGACGGTGCCGAGAGCCGCCAGCGCACCCGCGGCCAGCGGCGACGCCAGCCGCTGCAGGCGGCCGGCCTCCGTCAGCGGTGCGGCGGCGGGCAGGTCACGGGAGCTCCCGTCGAGGGACGGTCAGTGGCTGGAGGAGTTGAAGCCCATCTTCGCCATCACGACGTAGACGAGGAGGGAGCCCACGCCAGCGCGACGCCCACCCAGAAGATGGTCATGTTGACCGGGCTGAGCATGAGGCCGAGCGCCCCCACGACGAAGCCGAGCAGCGCGACGACGACAGCACTCCAGGCTGCGGGTGTGTTGCGTGGTTGTCAGACATGCAGGGCTCCTCAGGGGGCTGGGTCTCGTGGTGCGATTCGTGCGCAGCACAGTCTATTCAGCAGGCCCGGCCGTGGGATCGCGGCCCTCGTCCATGGCCTTCCACAGCTCGAGGCTGGACTGGTCCTCGGGGTCGACGACGGCGGGCTCCGAGCCGGTCACCGGCGCGTCGTACCTGCTGCCCATCTCGGCCAGGTCGGAACGAGGCGTACGGCGAGGACCGGGGCGACCAGGGAGAGCAGCGCCCCGACGGCCGCCGCCCAGAACCACGCCGTGTGGGAGAAGGACACGTCGGTCACCCCGACCCCGGCCAGGTCGCTGCGCAGCGAGTCGGTCACCGACGACCAGCCGATCACCACCGCGGCGACGCAGCCGGCCGACGCGAGCGCGCCGATCGCGGCCACCGCGCGGCGTACCCGCCCCCGGGTCACCAGCACCACGCCCCAGCTGGCCAGCACCACGAGGGCGACCGCGGTCGTGACCGGCATCTTCCCGGAGTCGACCGAGAGCGCCAGGGTGGAGAACCGGCTCGCCTGCCGCCCTCGGCGACCGCCCAGGACTTGTTGCCGGCGACGGCCGTCAGCGTGCCGGCGGCGAGGCCGAGCAGCACGACCGGGCCGAAGGTGCGTCGCGAACGCTCAGCCATGGGCGCTCGCCGCCGCGGGACCCAGCAGGTCGGCGTCGAAGCACGTCCGGTCGCCGGTGTGGCAGGCGGCACCGTCCTGGTCGACCTTCACCAGCAGGGTGTCACCGTCGCAGTCCAGCCGAACCTCCTTGACCCACTGTGCGTGGCCGGAGGTCTCGCCCTTGACCCAGTACTCCTGCCGCGACCGGCTCCAGTACGTCGCCCGCCCGGTCGTCAGCGTCCGGGCCAGGGCCTCGTCGTCCATCCAGCCGAGCATCAGCACCTCACCGGTGTCGTGCTGCTGGACCACGGCGGGCACCAGCCCGTCGGCGGAGCGCTTGAGCCGGCCGGCGATCGTGGGGTCGAGGGAAGTCACTCCTCCAGTATCGCGGGCGCTCGATGGCCCCGGCCGGGCGGTGGGTCAGCCACCGTTCCTGGCCGCCGATCGGTGGCCAGCTCACCGCCGACCCGGGGACCGGCCGACCGGCGGTGGGCCAGCCACCGTTAACGGCCGCCATTCGGTGGCCAGCTCACCGCTCACCCCCCCAGCGCGGCCGGCTGACGTGATTTCGAGACGGGTCGCGCGCCCGTCGCTGCGCTCCGGTCGCGCCGAGCCCTCCTCAATTCCTCGCTGGTCGCTGACCCGGTCTCGCAGGCTCGACCGGGATCAGCGGCTCGGACCCTGCTGGGCGACCCAGGAGGCGTGGAGGCCGGCGTAGACGCTGTCGGCCTGCCGCACCAGCTCGCGGTGGGGGCCACGCTGCACGATGCGGCCCTTGTCGACGACGACCACCTCGTCGGCGTTCTCGGCGGTCGACATGCGGTGGGCGATGGTGACCGAGGTGCGCCCGCTCATCAGCCGTTCCAGGGCCCGGCCGATGCGCATCTCCAGGGCCGGGTCGACGGCGCTGGTGGCCTCGTCGAGGACCAGCAGGTCGGGGTCGGCCAGGTGGGCGCGCAGGAGCGCGACCAGCTGCCGCTCCCCCGCCGAGAGCGACTCGCCGCGCTGGCCCACCCGGGTCGCGAGCCCGGCGGGCAGCCCCGCCAGCCAGTCCCCGAGGCCGAGCTCGTCGGCGGAGGCGCGTACGTCGTCCTCGGTGGCGTCGAGGCGCCCGTAGCGGACGTTGGCCAGCAGGGTGTCGTCGAACAGGAAGCCCTCCTGCGGCACCAGCACCACGCCGCGACGCAGCGAGGCGTGGGCGATCGTGCTCACGTCGACGCCGTCGAGCAGCACCCGGCCCTCCGAGGGGTCCATCAGCCGGGTCAGCAGCTTGGCGAAGGTCGACTTGCCGGAGCCGGTCTCCCCCACGATCGCCATCCGGGTGCCGGCCGCGATGTCGAGCGACACGTCGCGGAGCACCGGCGGCCCGTCGGGGTAGGCGAAGGTGACGTCCTCGAAGCGGACGTCGATCGGGCCGCGCGGGAGCGTGGCGCCCTCCGGCCCGGGGTCGACGAGGTCGGCAGGGGTCTCGAGGATGCCGATCACCCGGCGCCAGCCGGCGATGGCGTTCTGGGCGTCGGTGAGGATCTGGGTGCCCATCTGCACCGGACCCACGAACAGCGAGACCAGGAACGCGAAGGCGAGCACCTTGCCCGCGGTGATGTCGCCCGCGAAGCCGAGCCAGATGCCGACGATCAGCACGCCCGCGTTGGCGAGCCCGGCCGAGATCCCGCCGAGCGAGAACGAGAAGGCGGTGAAGCCCTGGGCGCGCGTGCTGGCCGCTTTGTGGGCCTCGATGGCGTCGTCGATGCGGCGCTGCGTGCGCGCCTCCACGGCGTAGGACCGGACCACGGCCGCGCCGACCACCGGCTCGGAGACCGCCGAGAGCAGGATGCCGACCTGACGCCGGACCATGCCGTAGGCGTCGGAGAGCTTGCGCTGGAAGAACCGCAGGGACAGGAACAGCGGCGCGAAGCAGACCCACACCACGATCGCCAGCTGCCAGCTGTAGATGAGCATGATGATCGTCGCCACCAGCATCTGGCCGATGCTCACCACGAAGATGAGGCCGCCGAAGACGAGGAACTGGCTGACCTGGTCGACGTCGCTGGTCCCCGGGCGACCAGGGCGCCGCGGCGCTCGGTGTTCTGTGTGAGCAGGGGCAGGTCGTGGACGTGGCGGAAGGCCTTGATCCGCAGCGTCGCGAGGCCCTTCTCCGAGGCGGTGAAGAGCCGGCTCGTCATGGCGTACGACGACCAGCTGGTCAGGGCGATCGCCACGGCGGCGGCCAGCCCCATCAGCACCGTGAAGCGCACGTCCGGCCCGTCGGGGCCGTTCAGCCCGCGGTCGAGGGTCTGCTGCACGGCGATCGGCACGATCACCTGGCCGACCGAGGCCAGCACCGCCAGCACGAGGGTCCAGCCGATCCCCTCCTTGAGCTCCGGGGAGAAGCGCACGCCGCGACGGATGGTCTCCAGCGCGGCGATCTCCTCGCCGCTCTCCATGCGGGTGCCGCTGGTGCGCTCGGCGGTGGTCGTCGTCACTGGGCGTCTCCCGCCAGCTCTCCGGACAGTTCTCCGGACAGGTGGGAGGGGTGTCCGTCGGTGTGCTCGTAGGCGTTGACGAGACGCGCGTAGGAGGGGCTGCGCTCCAGCAGCTCGCGGTGGGTGCCGCGGTCCGCGATCCGGCCGTCCCGGAGGTGGACCACCTCGTCGGCGAGCCCGATGGTCGCCTTGCGGTAGGCCACCACCACCAGGGTGGCGCCGGAGTCTCCGGAGCGCAGTGCCTCCAGGATCCGCGCCTCCACCTCGGGGTCGACCGCCGAGGTGGCGTCGTCGAGGATCAGCAGCCGCGGCCGGCGCACCAGGGCGCGGGCCAGCGAGATCCGCTGCCGCTGGCCTCCCGAGAGCGAGGTGCCGCGCTCGCCCAGCCGGGTGTCCAGCCCGCTCGCCAGCGCGGCGACGAAGCCGTCGGCCTGGGCGGCTCGCAGGGCGGCCCACACCTCCTCGTCGGAGACGTCGAGGCCGAGCGTGACGTTGCCGCGGACGGTGTCGTCGAAGAGGAAGGCCGTCTGCGGGACGATCGCGACGGAGCCGGCGAGCTCGCCGCGCGCCAGGTCGCGCAGGTCGGTCCCGTCGAGGAGGACCCGGCCGTCGTCGGGGTCGACGAGGCGGGTCATCAGCGTGGTGAGCGTGCTCTTGCCTGACGCCGTGGCGCCCACCAGGGCAACGGTGCGGCCGGGCTCCACCTCGAAGCTGACGTGGTCGAGCAGCCGCTGGTCGGGGTCGTAGGAGTACGAGAGCCCGTCGACGACCAGGCGGGCGCCGCCTCCGTCGCGCGGCAGGAAGCGCTCGCCGTACTGCATCTCGCCGGTGGCCCCCAGCACGGCGCTGACCCGGCGGAAGCCGACGACGCTGCGCGGGAACTCCCCCAGGAGCCAGCCGATCGAGCGGATGGGGAAGGAGACGATGGTGAGGAGGTAGGCCACGGTGACCACGTCGCCGGCGTTCGTCGCACCGGAGAGGACCCGCGAGACGCCGACGGCCAGGACCACCAGCACCCCGAAGCTCGGCAGCGCGGCGAGGATGGGGTCGAAGGCCGCCCGCACCCGGCCGGCGCGGACGTTGACGTCGCGCAGCTCGTGGGCCTTGGCGGCGAACCGCTGCATCTCCTCCTCCTCGCGGCCGAGCGTCTTGACGACCATCGCCCCGTCGAAGGACTCGTGCGCGATCTCGCTGACCTCGGCGCGCAGCTGCTGGGCGCGCGTCATCAGCGGCGAGGCGAGCCGCTGGTAGAAGAGGTTGGCGACGATGACGGCCGGGAAGACGAGCAGACCGACCAGCGCGAGCACGAGGTCGGCGAAGAACATCTGCGCGATCGCGATCACCATCATCGCCAGCGTGCCGACCGCCATCGGCAGCGGCGCGATCGGGCCCCAGGCGGCCTCCACGTCGGCGTTGGCGTTGGAGAGGAGCTGGCCCGTCGGGTGGCGCTGGTGCCACTCCATCGGCAGGGAGAGGTACTGCCGCGTGACGGCGCGGCGGGTGTGCGCCTGCATGCGGTACTGCATGACGCCGGCGCCCAGGCGCCGCGCCACGATGCCGACCGCGCGCAGGATGGCGACGCCGAGGAAGAGCGCGAGCACCACCCACAGCAGCCGGGGGTCGATGGTGCCGTGCTCGAAGGCCGGCAGCACGACGTGCTCGGTCGACCAGCCCAGGACCCACGCGTCGGCGACGGTGAGGGCTCCGAACAGCAGGCTGCCGATCGTGGAGACCGTGAAGATCCGGGGCTCACGCCGGATCGCGACGGCGAGCACGGCGAAGCCGTCCCGCGTCGTCGATCCGCGCCGGCCCGCGCGCTCGTCCTTCACCTGTGTCGCCACTCTCCCTGTCGTGGGCTCGACGTCGACTCCTGACGCGGAGCCTGTCGCCCGTCCCCCGCGCCAACCGCCCGGTCGGCTCAGGGTATTCCCGGCCGCGGACACCGGCCGAATCACGCGGCGCCTAGGCTCGCCGCATGAGCACCTCCCTGGCCCGCCGTGAGCGGCTCGGACTCTGCGACACCGCGCTGGCCGTCGGCGAGGACGCCCCGACCCTGTGCGAGGGCTGGAGCGCCAAGGACCTGGTCACCCACCTGCTGGTCCGCGAGAACCGCCCGCTCGGCGCCGTCGGCATCGCGGTCCCGGCCCTGGCCGGGCTGGCGGAGCGCGACATGGCCCGGCTGGCGCGCCAGGACTTCGGGGGGCTGGTCGAGAAGCTGCGGCACCCGCGGCTCACGCCGTACGCCCTGCCGCCGGTGGACCGGCTGCTCAACACCCTGGAGTACCTCGTCCACCACGAGGACCTGCGCCGGGCCGAGCCGGGCTGGGAGCCGCGGGAGCTCGACCAGCGGGACCAGTCGCGGCTGTGGTCTGCCATCCGGATCGCCGGGCGCGGGCTGGTGCGGCCGGCCGGCGTGCCGGTGGTGATCCGCCGCAGCGACACCGGCGCCACCGCGGTCCTGCGCAAGGGTGACGACCCGGTCGTCGTGACCGGCCTGCCGTCCGAGATCGTGCTGCTGCTCTTCGGGCGGGGGCAGGTGAGCGGGCTGGAGTTCGAGGGCCCGGCCCAGCGGATCGCGCGGTTGCGTTGGTCGGACCTGGGCATCTGAGCCGTGCCCGAACTGTGACTCGACTCCCGGACGAGCCGGGCACGTCCGCCGTACCGTCGGCGCATGAGACGTCTGCTCGCCTCGGCCGCGTCGTGCGGACTGGTCCTGACTGCCTCGGCCCTGCTGGCCGGGTGCGGCGGCGGGGAGGTGTCGACACGGTCGCCGTCGGGTGCCCCGGCCGGCGCGAGCGGATCACCGAGGGTGCCGGACGGCGTGGCGGTGACCGAGCTCGACGACCGGCCGGTGGGGCTCGCCCCGGTCGGCGGCACCGTGTGGGCGGCGCTGCCGGACGCCGGGCAGGTCCTCACCGCGCGCGGCCGGGCGGTGAAGGTCGGGCGGCAGCCCCTGCGCCTCGTCGCCACGCCCCAGGGGGTCTGGGTCAGCGCGATCGGTGACGGCACCGTGGTCCGGGTCGATCCCGCGACCGGTGAGGTGGACCGGCGTACGGTGCTGCGGCCGCGGGGCAGCGAGCCGGAGGGCCTCGCCTACGACGGCCACACCGTCTGGGTGGTGGACCAGGCCGGCGACCGGGTGCTGCCGCTGGACCCGGCCACCGGGAGGCTCGGCACCGCCGTCGACGTCGGCATCGGTCCTCGGCTCGTCACGGCCGGTCCGGACGGGGTCTACGTCAGCAGCTTCGTCGCGGGCTCGGTGACCCGTGTGGTCGACGGGACGCCGACGACCAGGGACGCCGCGCCGTGCCTGACGCCCCAGGGGCTGGCCGAGGCGGCGGGCGTCGTGTGGGTCGCCTGCACCAGCGACGGCCAGGTGGTCGGGCTGGGACGCGCGGACGCTCGAGCGGGTCGCGGACCTGCCGGACCTGCCCTCGGCGGACGCCGTGGTGGCCGACGGGGACACCGTCTACGTGGTGGGCCAGCTCGGCCCCACGGTCTGGTCGATCGACGCGCGCACCCGCGAGGTCACCGGCACGCTGGTGCTCGACGGGCAGCCGAGGACGACCGAGAACGTCGACGCCACCCTGCTGGACGGTCACCTGTGGGTCTCGCAGCCCGAGGGGAAGCGGCTGTACGACGTGCCGCTCGGGCTGCTGGGGTCCTCGCAGCCGTAGTCCTATGCTGAGGATCTGTTCTCGACGGGGGAGGTCGCGATGTTCTGGTGGATCGGGCTGGCTGTGGTGGTCGTCGTGCTGTTCGCGGGCGCGTGGTGGTCCAGCGGCAGGAAGCGGAAGGGCGTGGACGGCGCCGCTGCGAGGAACCTCCGCGTGCGGTCACAGGGCTCGGTCCAGAACTACAACAACCCCAGTGGCCCGAACATCAGCGGCCCGTGACGACGGGGCGCCGTACTCTGAGCTGACGCTCAGCAGAGAACGGGGAAGCACATGGTCTGGTGGATCCTGGTGCCGGTGCTGGTCGTCGCCGCGGCGTACTCCTTCTGGCCACGTCGAGGTGGCATCGACGACCGCCGGGCCCGCGGCGACGTGAACACCTTCCAGGGCAGGGTCGAGCTCTGGAACAACGACCGCGGCCGCGTCGGCGGAGGGTTCTGAGCCGCTGCCCGAGGGGTCAGCGCACCGGGTGACCCGCGGCGGCCAGCGACGCCTTCACGTCGGCGATCCGCAGCGTGCCGAAGTGGAACACCGTGGCCGCCAGCACCGCGTCCGCACCGGCCTCGACGGCGGGCGGGAAGTGCTCGACGCGGCCGGCGCCGCCGGAGGCGATCACCGGGATGGTGACCTCGCGGCGCACCGCGCGGATCAGGTCGAGGTCGAAGCCGTCCTGGGTGCCGTCGGCGTCCATCGCGTTGAGCAGGATCTCGCCGGCACCGAGCTCGGCCGCCCGGACAGCCCACTCGATCGCGTCCATCCCGGCGGACTTCCGGCCGCCGTGCGTCGTGACCTCGAACCCGGAGGCGGTCCCCGCCGCCCGACGGGCGTCGACCGAGAGCACCAGCACCTGGTTCCCGAACCGGTCGGCGATCTCGGCGACCAGCTCCGGGCGGTTGATCGCGGCCGTGTTGACCGCCACCTTGTCGGCGCCGGCACGCAGCAGCCGGTCCACGTCCTCGACGCTGGAGACTCCCCCGCCGACGGTGAGCGGGATGAAGACCTCCTCGGCAGTCCTGGACACGATGTCCATCGTGGTCGCACGTCCCTCGTGGGAGGCGGAGATGTCGAGGAAGGTCAGCTCGTCGGCGCCCTCGGCGTCGTAGGCGCGGGCCAGCTCCACGGGGTCACCGGCGTCGCGCAGCTCCTTGAAGTTGATGCCCTTGACGACGCGCCCCGCGTCGACGTCGAGGCACGGGATGACCCGGACGGCCAGCGTCACGACGCACCCTTCGTGAGGGCGAGCGCGTCCTCGAGGGTGAACCTGCCCTCGTAGAGCGCGGTCCCGGCGATCGCGCCCTCCACACCGTCGGGCACCAGCGTCATGAGGGCGCGGATGTCGTCCAGCGTCGTGACCCCGCCGGAGGCGACGACCGGCCGGTCGGTGGCCGAGCAGACGTCCTGGAGGAGCTGGAGGTTCGGGCCCTGGAGCATGCCGTCCTTGTTGACGTCGGTGACGACGTAGCGGGCGCAGCCCTCGCCGTCGAGCCGGGCCAGCACGTCGTAGAGGTCGCCACCCTCCCGGGTCCACCCGCGCGCGGCCAGCGTGCGGCCCCGGACGTCGAGGCCGACGGCGACCCGGTCGCCGTACTCCGCGATCGCGCGGGCGCACCACTCGGGCTGCTCCAGCGCGGCGGTGCCGATGTTGACCCGGCGACAGCCGGCCGCCATCGCGGCGGCCAGGGACTCGTCGTCGCGGATGCCGCCGCTCATCTCGACCTGGATGTCGAGGATGCCGACGATCTTCGCCTGGAGCTCGCGGTTGTGGCCGCGGCCGAAGGCGGCGTCGAGGTCGACGAGGTGGATCCACTCCGCGCCGGCCTCCTGCCAGCGCAGGGCCGCCTCCACCGGGTCGCCGAAGCGCTTCTCCGAGCCGGCCACGCCCTGGACCAGCTGGACGGCCTGGCCCCCGGCGATGTCGACGGCGGGCAGCAGCTCGAGGTAGTCAGCCATGGAGGAAATCCTAGGTTCGGGGGCGGGGTGGCCGGGGACGGTCTCACCGCCGCCGGAAGAGCAGGGTGTGGATCACGGGCGCGACCAGCAGGCTGACCATCGCCGCCAGCACCCGCAGCCCCCACTCAGGGCGCACCACCCACACCAGGACGTTGACCGCGAGGAGCAGGCACACCGTGATGGTCACCTCGCGGCGACGGCGCTTGGCCAGCAGCCCGGGCGTACGCCGTGGCTGCGGCAGCCAGCCGGTCAGGGCCCGACGTCGGGCAAGCGCACGCTGTCGGCGCTCCTCCTCGCGGGCCCGGGCCGCCGCCCGGATCGCCGCCTCGCGCTCGCGCTCGGCACGGCGCAGCGCGCGCTCCTTGCTCACGTGGAGCTCATTCGGGGGCTCACAGCGAGGTGACCCAGTTGCGCAGCAGCGCCGCACCGGCGTCGCCGGACTTCTCCGGGTGGAACTGGGTGGCGCTGAGCGGGCCGTTCTCGACCGCGGCCACGAACCGGTCGCCACCGTGCTCCGCCCAGGTCACCAGTGGCGCACGGGTCCGGTCGTTGGTCTCGAGGGTCCAGTCCCGCACCGCGTAGGAGTGCACGAAGTAGAACCGCTCCTCCTCGACACCGGCGAACAGGGCCGAGCCGGACGGCACGTCGACGGTGTTCCAGCCCATGTGCGGCACCACCGGCGCCTGGATCCGCTCCACGACCCCGGGCCACTCGTCGCAGCCCTCGGTCTCCACGCCGTGCTCGACGCCGCGCGCGAAGAGGACCTGCATCCCCACGCAGATCCCGAGGACCGGTCGCCCGCCCGCGAGCCTGCGGCCGATGATCCGGTCTCCCTTGATCGCTCGCAGCCCCGCCATGCACGCCGCGAAGGCGCCGACACCGGGCACGAGGAGGCCGTCGGCGTCCATGGCGGTGGCCAGGTCACCGGTGAGGGTCACCTCGGCGCCGGCGCGCTCGACGGCGCGCACCGCCGAGCGGAGGTTCCCCGAGCCGTAGTCGAGGACGACGACGCGGGGCTTGCCGCTCAGAGTGAGCCCTTCGTGCTCGGGATACCCGTCTCGCGCGGGTCCAGCGCGACCGCGTCGCGGAACGCGCGCGCGAACGCCTTGAACTGGGTCTCGACCAGGTGGTGCGGGTCGCGACCGGCCAGGACGCGCACGTGCAGCGCGAGGTGGGCGTGGAACGCGATGGTCTCGAAGACGTGGCGCGTCAGGGACCCCTGGTACGCCGGTCCGGTGTCGCCGCCGATCGCGACGTACGCCTGCGCGTCGGGCTCCCCTGTGTGGACGCAGTAGGGGCGTCCGGAGACGTCGACGACCGCCTGGACGAGCGCCTCGTCGAGCGGGACGGTGGCGTCGCCGAAGCGACGGATGCCCCTCTTGTCCCCGAGCGCCTCGCGCAGCGCCTGGCCGAGCGCGATCGCCGTGTCCTCGACCGTGTGGTGGGCGTCGATGTGGGTGTCACCCTCGGTCTTGACCGTCAGGTCCACCAGGGAGTGCCGCGCGAAGGCGGTCAGCATGTGGTCGTAGAAGCCGACCCCGGTGGAGATGTCGTGGCGGCCGGAGCCGTCGAGGTCGACCTCGACGACCACCTTGGACTCGCTGGTCTGGCGCTCGACGCGTGCGACCCGGTTCGCTGCCTGGGGGCTCATCCCTGTCCCTCTTCCCTGACCTCGGTCAGTGCTTGCTTGAACGCCGTCATCTCCTCGGTCGTCCCGATGGAGACCCGGAGCCAGCCGTCGGGGCCGACCTCGCGGATCAGCACGCCCCGGTCAAGCAGACCCTGCCAGACGGCGTGCCGGTCCGCGAAGGTTCCGAAGAGTGCGAAGTTGGCGTCGCTCTCGGCGACGCTCAGCCCCTGGTCGCGCAGCCACGCGACGGTGGCGTCGCGCTCGGCCCGCAGCTCGTCGACCTTTCCGAGCAGCTCGGGCGCGTGCCGCAGCGCGGCCAGGGCGACGGCCTGGGTGACCGCGGAGAGGTGGTAGGGCAGGCGCACCACTCGGATCGCGTCGCAGATCTCCGGCGCGGCGGCGAGGTAGCCCAGGCGGGCGCCGGCGAGGGCGAAGGCCTTGCTCATGGTGCGGCTGACGACCAGGTTGCGGTGCTGCGGCAGCAGCTCGAGGGCGCTGGGCGTCCCGCTGCGCCGGAACTCGCCGTACGCCTCATCGACCACCACGATCCCGGTCTGCTCGTTCTCGGCCGCGGCCTCGCAGAGCACGGTGACCGCCTCGGGCGGCAGGGCCGTGCCCGTGGGGTTGTTGGGCGAGGGCAGCAGCACCACACTGGGCTGCCGCTCCTTGATCAGGTCGCGCGCGTGGTCGAGGTCGAGGGCGAAGTCGCTCTCGCGGTGGCCCTGGACCCACTCGGTCATCGTGTCGCGGGCGTACTCGGGATACATCGAGTACGTCGGGGCGAAGCTCAGCGCCACCCGGCCGGGTCCCCCGAAAGCCTGGAGCAGCTGCAGCATCACCTCGTTGGAGCCGTTTGCCGCCCACACCTGCCCGGGGACGATCCCATGCGGGGTGTCACGGGACAGGTAGCCGGCCAGCGCGGCGCGGAGCTCGGTGAACTCCCGGTCGGGGTAGCGGTTGAGGGTGACCGCGGCCCGGGCCACCGCGGTGGCGATGTCGGCCACGCACGCGGCCGAGGGCCCGTAGGGGTTCTCGTTGACGTTGAGCTGCACCGGGACGTCGAGCTGCGGCGCACCGTAGGGCTCGAGACCGCGCAGCTCGGCGCGGAGCGGAGGCCAGCCGGCCGGCGTGCCCGCCGGGTCGCTCGAGGTCATGCCTCAGCCCTCGAAGCGGACGCGCACGGCGGCGCCGTGACCCGGCAGGTCCTCGGCCTCGGCGAGCGTGACCACGTGGTCGGCCACCTCGGCAAGGCCCTCGCGCGTGTAGTCGATGACGTGCACGGCCTTGAGGAAGGCCCGCACCGACAGCCCCGAGGAGTGGCAGGCGCAGCCGGCCGTGGGCAGCACGTGGTTGGACCCGGCGCAGTAGTCGCCCAGCGACACCGGCGCGTAGGAGCCGACGAAGATCGCACCCGCGTTGCACACCCGGGCGGCCAGCGCCGAGGCATCGGCGGTCTGGATCTCGAGGTGCTCGGCGGCATAGGCGTTGACCACGTCGAGGCCCTGCTCCAGGTCGTCCACCAGCACGATGCCGGACTGGCGGGCGGACAGCGACGTACGGATCCGCTCGGCGTGGCGGGTCACCGAGACCTGCTTGTCCAGCTCGGCCTCGACCTCGTCGGCGAGCCGCTCGGACGGCGTGACCAGCACGCTGGCGGCCATCGGGTCGTGCTCGGACTGGCTGATCAGGTCGGCGGCGACGTACGCCGGGTCGGCGGTGTCGTCGGCCAGCACGGCGATCTCGGTCGGCCCGGCCTCGGAGTCGATGCCGACGATGCCCTTGAGCAGCCGCTTGGCCGCGACGGTGTAGATGGCACCCGGCCCGGTGACCAGGTCGACCCGGCGGCAGGGCCCGGCGCCGTGGGCGAACATCGCGACCGCCTGGGCGCCCCCGACGGCGTAGACCTCGTCGATGCCGAGGAGTGCGCACGCCGCCAGGATCGTGGGGTGGGGAAGGCCGCCGTGCGCCTTCTGCGGGCTGGAGGTGAGCGCGATCGACTCGACGCCCGCGACCTGCGCCGGGACGACGTTCATGACCACGCTGGAGACCAGCGGCGCGATGCCGCCGGGGACGTAGAGGCCCACCCGGCCGACCGGCACCATCCGGTGGGTCACCCGCGCCCCGGGGCCGAGGTCGGTGACGACGTCGTGCTCGAGCTCGGCCTCGCAGGTCGCGCGCAGCCGCCGGATCGACTCCTCGAGGCCGGCGCGAACGGCAGGGTCGAGCTGCTCGAGCGCGGCCGCGATCGCCTCCGGGGGCACCACGATGCTCTCCTGCTCGACCCCGTCGAACTTCTCGGAGAACTCGCGGATCGCCTCGACGCCGCGGTCCCGGACCGCGTCACAGATCGGACGCACCACATGCATCGCCGCCTCGACGTCGAACTCTGCGCGCGGCACGGCGGCGCGGTAGTCGACGGGAGCCGCGCTGCCAGCGCCGGCTCCTCGCAGGTCGATACGGCGGATCATGGGCCCGATTCTACGAGGGCGGCACGCCGGGGTCCGAACCCGCGACGGTGGCTGGACGGAGCCCGTCGATGGCCTAGGTTGGCGGTGTGACCGCTCCCCTGCCGATGTTCCCGCTCAACGCGGTGCTGTTCCCGGGCGTGAGCGTGCCGCTGACGGTGTTCGAGGACCGCTACCGCGCACTCGTCCACCACCTGCTGCGGGTCGACGACCCGGCCGACCGGATCTTCGGCTCGGTGGGGATCAGGGAGGGCTACGAGGTCGGCGACCACGGCGCCCAGTCGCTCTACCGCATCGGCTGCCGGGTCCAGCTCACCGAGGTCGAGGCACACCCCGACGGCACCTTCGACATCGTGGCCGTGGGGCTGGAGCGGATCGAGCTGCAGCGGCTGGACACGACCGGCACCTTCCCGGTCGGTCACGTGGCCGAGCTGCCCGAGGCCCCGGCGACGGTGCCGGAGGAGATCCTCGAGCGCGCCCGGGCGACGTTCACGGCCTACCGGATGGCGCTCACCGACATCCGCAGTGACCCCTACACCGGCGCCCTGCCCAAGGATCCCGGCTACCTCTCGTGGACGCTGGCCGCGGTGGCGCCGCTGCCGATGCACGAGCGCCAGTCGCTGCTCGAGGCCGAGGACCCCGCGACCAGGCTCGTCATGGTCACCGAGCTGCTCCGCACCGAGCTGCGCGCGATGAACGTGATCCGCTCGCTGCCGGCCACGGAGGTCGCCCGCACCCGCTGGTCCCCGAACTGATCAAGCGAGCAGCGGCGTGCGAGGAACGAGCACGGCGCGTCCGCGAGACGAGGTTGAGCAAGCCCCGCCGCTGAGCCTGCGAAGTGGCGACTGGCGCGTCGAAATCCCCGCCAACCGGAAGGAGTCCTGAGCCCGTGGCCAAGAAGAAGGCGGCCCCCGGCGGCACACCGGCCACCGTCGCCCTGACCCAGGCCGGGATCTCGTTCACCCTGCACGAGTACGCCCACGACCCGCGCGCTGAGTCGTTCGGCCTCGAGGCCGCCGACGCGCTCGGCCTCGACCCGGTCCGCGTCTTCAAGACCCTGATGGCCACCGTGGACACCCGGCTGGCCGTCGCCGTGGTGCCGGTGTCGGGCCAGCTCGACCTCAAGGCCCTCGCCCGGGCGCTGGGTGGCAGCAGGGCCGCCATGGCGGAGCGCGCGGCGGCCGAACGAGCGACGGGCTACGTCGCCGGCGGCATCTCCCCCATCGGCCAGAAGCGCCGCCATCCGACCGTGCTGGACACCTCCGCGCTCGAGCACCCCACCGTCTTCGTCTCCGGGGGTCGTCGCGGGCTCGACCTCGAGCTCTCCCCTGCCGACCTGGTCCGGATCACCGACGCGGTGACCGCTCCGGTGGGACGGTCCCGCGGCTGAACGCCGACACGCAGGGAGCCTCGAGACCCCCGCAGCCCAGGCAACGGCGCCTTCGTGTCGCTGGTCGGGTAGCGAGCGCCGGCGAGCGTGTCGAGCCCACCGCCGTCGGCGGCCCACGGCTCGTGGGTGGTTGCGGTGATGGCAGCTATGAGGAGCGGTACGCCGTGGGTTGCGGCCGCCTCCCGGCCTACGGCTGCCGCTGGTCGAGTGCGCCGGTGGTTGAGGTGCGAGCGTCAGCGAGCCTCGAAACCCCCGCAGCCAGGCAGGGCGACGACCACGAAGCGCACCCCGAAAGTTTACCTTCGTTCCCCAGAACCCCCGGACCGGGACGATTCCGGCCCTGACTGTCGGTGGTCGATGCGATCATGGACACATGTTCGAAACCGATGCAGCGGAGAGCCCGTCGAGGTCGCCGACCTCGACGCGCCGGCCTGCTCGAGGTGCTCGACAGCGCAAGCTGGACGCCCGAGCCGCCGAACGCGGCAAGCTCCGCATCGCCGCGCAGTGGTGCGTGGCACCCCGCCACCGCCGACACCGGGATCGCGACCTGGGGCGGCGCCTCGTTGTTGGGCGGGACCTGGACGGGGACGAATCGCTGGGTGGTGACGGGACCCCGGCGGTCTCGGCGTTCGCCCCGGAGCCGCTCGCGGCCGTGCTGGGGGTGGCCACTGAGACGGGGATGAAACTGATCGCCGACGCCCTCGACCTCCAGCACCGGCTCCCTCGCATCTGGCGACTCGTCGAATCGCTCGCGGTGGAGCCGTACAAGGCCCGGCACGTCGCCCAGGCCACCCACCGCCTGTCGCGGCGCCGCCGCGTACGTGACGAGCTCTCCCCAGGCTGCCCTCGTGCAGCTGGAAGGCGATCGAGACCGCCGTCGCCCACGCGGTCGCCAAGTCCACCCCGAGCTGCTGAGGAACGTGAGAAGCACGGGAAGCAGTCCTGGCACGTGACGCTGCGCCACCCCGCCCCAGCGAGTACGCCGGCACCTCCTGGCTCGACATCACCGGCGACACCCTCGACCTGACCGCCTTCCACGACCTCGTCTGCGACCACGCCGCCGCCTTGAAGGCACTCGGGACACCGACGAGCTGGAGGTCCGCAAGGCCAAGGCGCTGGGCGTGATCGCCTCCCAGCAGGCCCAGCTCGACCTCACCACGCTCATCGGCTCCGCAGACGGCGACGGCCCCAAGCCGCGCCGCCCGCGGAAGCCGAAGACCCGGTTCTACCTCCACCTGAACCTGGCCGACCTCGCCACCCACGGCTCGGCACCCAGGACCTGGCCGCGGGCACGGTCGAGAGCTCGGCGCCGCCACCATCACCCGGATCAAAGACTGGGTCGGCCACTCCCAGGTCACCGTCCAGCCGGTCCTCGACCTCGGCCGCACCGACGCCGTCGACGGGCACGAACCCCGCGTGGATGCGCGAGCTGGTCATCCTCCGCGACGGCCACTGCGTGTTCCCCTGGTGCCCCACGACGCCCGAACCGCGACCTCGACCACATCGACCCTACATCCCCATCGACGAGGGCGGACCACCCGGCCAAACCCATCCGGGCAACTCGCCCCTTGTGCCGGCGACATCACCGCGCCAAGACCAGCCGACGATGGCGCTACCGACGCCGACCCGACAGCACCTATGAATGGCACGGACCCCACGGCCGCGCCTACCTGGTCACACCCCACGGCACCATCCAGCTCACCAGCAACTGAGCTCCACCCTTGAACCGCCCGGACCCGGCAGACCCAACGGCCTGTCGGGCCACCGGCACGCCCCGGGGGCTTCGAGGCTCCCTTCGACATGCTCGCTGCGCTCGCCACTCAGGACAGGGCGCTGGCGCTCGCTGACGACGAGCTTCGAAATGCGCGGGACGGCCGGGGCGTGGCGCCCCGGCCGTTCCTTGCCCGATCGATCCTGCTCAGTTGGTGGTGAGACGGATCACCGCGTGGGCGGCGTCGTCCTCCTGCCAGGCGCTGATCCCCAGGCCCTCGAGGGGCTTGAGGTTGTCGACGGCCTCCTGGTCGTCCGCGGCCAGCTTGGTCAGCCAGCCGTCGCCGGCGTCGAAGTTGACGTAGAGGAGGGCACTGGCCTTGTCGGCCTCGCGAACGACGTCTCGGAAGGTCGAGGACTGGCCGAGGGTGCCGTTGCCCAGCACCTGCGAGCGGTAGTCGGCGTTGGGTCCGACGGCGACCATGTCGCCGTTCGAGTCGCTCCCGAGCGTGCTGCTCTCCTCGGTGGGCATCTGGCCGCGGACCTTGTCCAGCACGCCGTTGATGGCGTCGGGGTCACCCTTGATCTTGGCCGCGATCGGGACCCCGCTGGCGTCACCGGAGCTGAAGAACGTCTCGGGGTCGATGCCGCTGCCGACCGAGATTGCCAGCGAGTCGCCCGTGAGGGTCTCGGCGTCGCCCGGGAGGTCGAGACCGGAGGCCTGCGACATCTGGCTCATCAGCTCGGACGCGCTGGTCTGGCCCCCGGAGTAGGACGCCATCTGGTCGACGAAGTCGCTGAACCAGCCGTCCTGGAAGCCGACGCCGATCGCCGCGGCGGTGTCGGCGGGCAGCGTCGCCACGACGTCGTCACCGTGGTCACTGCCGTAGACGCCCTGCCTGCTCACACCGGGGTCACCGGCGAACTCCAGCTCGAGCGCGCCGTCGCTGAAGCGGATGGTGGCCGCCGCTCCCTTGAAGTCCTTGAGCGCATCGGCCATCTGGCTCGGCATCGGCGTGTCGGTCTCCGAGCCGACCGTGCCGGTGGAGGTGCAGCTCGTCGTGCTCGAGCCCGGAGTGGCGGCGCAGGTCACGGAGCCCGCGCTGGTCGCGGACCCGCCGAACATCCCCGTGAGGTCGGCGAGGTTCTTCGCGAGGTAGTCGCCGGCCTCGGGTGCGGCGTACATCGAGACGATGCCGGGGTCGCCGACCTCGTCGGTCCACTTCTGGTAGTCGGCGTCGTCGCTCAGCGGGGCCTTCTCGGCGTCGTCCACGACGTCCTGCGCGATCTTGTCGGTCTCGGCGATCACGGCCCAGTCACCGTTGATCGCCCAGCCGCCGGAAGGCTCGGAGCTGTTGGAGTCGCCGCTGCAGTCCTGGATCTTCTTCAGGCCGGCGTCGGCCTTGTCGGAGTCCTTCACCTGGACGACGAAGACCGGGCTCGGCTGGTCGGCTCCGGTGTCGACCGCGGCGAGCGCGGCCCGGTCCCCCAGCCAGGGCTCGATGTCGCTCCCGTAGTCGAGGTCGGGGCAGGTGCCGGTGCCCTGGATCTCCTCGAAGAGCTTCTTGCGGACGTCGTCCTCGGTGTTGAGGTCGAGCTTGTCCTTGAAGGCCGGGAACTTGTTCAGCGTCTTCACGGCCTCGATCTTCTGCGCGCCACTGGGGTCGAGGTCGATCGAGACGTAGCCGATGGTCGAGTCGGGCAGGGCTTCGGCCGGCTGGGCGCCGGTGCTGAGGTACCAGGTGGCGGCCCAGATGCCGCCGCCGACGAGGAGCAGCCCGGCGATGGCGCCGCCGGCGATCAGGACGGGCTTCTTGCTGCTGCTGCCGCTGCGGGCGGGCCGGACCGCCGCGCCGCCGCCGTGCTCGAGGTACTCGGGACCCTGTGGGCCGTCGGGCGGGATGGTGCTGGACACGGTTACCCCCTGTGGTCGTGCCGAGCGACTTCTAGCGCCCGATCGATGCCTGTGCCGGCGGTGATCCTACCGGCAGAGGGGGTCGGTCAGCGGGCAGATTGCCGGAGCCGGGAGAACCCGAGGAAGACCACCGTCAGGCCGAGCAGCGCTCCCGCGGGGAAGGCTCGCAGCGCGCTCTTGCCGGACACCACGAGCGACCCGGGGATCCGGGTCTCGTCCTGGGCCGAGGCGGCGATGTGGTGCGGGTCGGCGGGTCCCAGCGCCGAGCCCACGTGCTGCATCACCCAGCCCGCCAGCAGCGCCCCTGCGACCACGGCCACCAGGGTCACCAGCTCCGAGCGGTCCAGCAGCAGCGCGACCACGGCGCCGGTGACCAGCCCCGCGACCACCGCCACCAACACGTAGGTGCCCGTGGCGGAGAAGTTCCCACGCAGGCCGGCCTCGTCCTGCAGCCACTGGTGGTGGACCGCCACCCCCACCGGAGGTGTCCACACCCACTCCCAGACCACGCCGGCCAGCGCACCCACGGCCGCGAAGATCGCGACGATGGCGACGGCCTGCACGGCGTACGGCAGCAGCAGCGACCATCCGCTGCGCGGCTCTCCGGCGGGCGCCGGGGCCGAGAGCGGCGCGGTCAGTTGTTGCTCAGACATCCAGGTCCCAGGAGGTGCTTCAGATCGGCGAAGAGCGCGGAGCTCGGGGTCACCCGCAGCCTATCGTCGAGGCGCATGACGGTCGTCGAGCTGCGGGTCATCAGCCGCAGCTGGACCTCGGTCATCCCGGGGTGGGAGCCGAGCACGTCGCGCAGCTGCTCGACCACCGGGGCGGTGCACCGGGTCGAGGGCAGGCTGATGACCACCGGTCCCGAGGGACCTTCGGTGAGGTCAGGGGCGCTGACCTCCTGTCCCATGATCTCGGGCTGGTCCTTGCTCCTGGAGAGCCGTCCCTTCACGGTGAGGATCGCGTCCTCGACGAGGTGGCTGCTGGCCAGCTGGTAGGCGCTGGGGAAGAGCAGCACGTCGATCGCGCCGTCGAGATCCTCGAGCGTCACCATCGCCCACGCGTCGCCGCGCTTGGTGATCTTGCGCTGCACCGAGGTGACCAGGCCGCTGACCGTGATCGGCGAGCCGTCGGCCCGCTCCTCGTCGAGCATCAGCTGGCCGATGCTGCAGTCGGACTCCTTGGTCAGCAGGTGCTCGAGGCCGAGCAGCGGGTGGTCGGAGACGTAGAGGCCGAGCATGTCGCGCTCGTGGCTGAGCAGGGTCATCTTGTCCCACTCGTCGATCTCGGGGATGGCCACCGAGATGCCGAAGCCTCCACCCGCGTCGTCGTCGAGCCCGCCGAAGAGGGAGTCCTGGCCGATCGCCTCGTTGCGCTTGATGTCGACGTACTGGTCGACCGCGGTCTCGTGGATCGCCACCAGGGCGCGACGCTTGTGCTTCATGTCGTCGAAGGCACCGGCCTTGACCAGCGACTCGATGACCCGCTTGTTGCAGACGTGCGCCGGGACCTTCTCCATGAAGTCGTTGAAGTCGGCGTAGCGGCCCTTCTCCTCGCGCCCCGCCACGATGCCGTCGACGACGTTGCCGCCGACGTTGCGGATCGCGGTCAGGCCGAAACGGATGTCGCGGCCGACCGGGGTGAAGTTGGACGCCGACTCGTTCACGTCCGGAGGGAGCACCTGGATCTTCATCCGCCGGCACTCGTTGAGGTAGATCGCCGACTTGTCCTTGTCGTCCTTGGTCGACGTCAGCAGCGCGGCCATGTACTCGGCCGGGTAGTTGGCCTTGAGGTAGGCCGTCCAGTAGGACACCAGGCCGTACGCCGCGGAGTGCGCCTTGTTGAACGCGTAGTCGGAGAAGGGCAGCAGGATGTCCCAGAGCGTCTTGACCGCGGCCATGGAGTAGCCGCGCTCCTGCATGCCGGCGGAGAAGCCGGCGAACTGCTTGTCCAGCTCCTCCTTCTTCTTCTTGCCCATCGCGCGGCGCAGGATGTCGGCCTGGCCCAGCGTGTAGCCCGCGAGCTTCTGGGCGATCGCCATGACCTGCTCCTGGTAGACGATCAGGCCGTAGGTCTCCCCCAGGATGTCCGCGAGCGGCTCGGCCAGCTCGGGGTGGATCGGCTCGACCGGCTCGCGACCGGTCTTGCGGCGGGCGTACTTGTTGTGGGAGTCCGCACCCATCGGGCCCGGACGGTAGAGCGCGCCGACCGCGGAGATGTCCGCGAAGGTGTCGGGCCGCATCGAGCGCAGCAGGGCGCGCATCGGGCCGCCGTCGAGCTGGAAGACACCCAGGGTGTCGCCGCGCTGGAGCAGCTTGTAGGTCGCCTCGTCGGTGAGCGAGAGCTCCTCGAGGACCACGTCCTCGTCGCGGTTGGCCTTGATGTTCTTGACCGCGTCGTCGAGGACCGTGAGGTTGCGCAGCCCCAGGAAGTCCATCTTGATCAGGCCGAGGGTCTCGCAGGTCGGGTAGTCGAACTGCGTGATCATCGCGCCGTCGGCGGGCCGCTTGAGCATGGGGATGATGTCGAGCAGCGGCTCGCTGGACATGATGACGCCGGCCGCGTGCACGCCCCACTGGCGCTTGAGGCCCTCGATGCCGATGGCGGTGTCGACGACCCGCTTGACGTCGTTGTCCCCGTCGTAGAGAGCGCGGAACTCCCCGCCCTCGCCGTAGCGCTTGTGGCCGCTGTCGAAGATGTCCTTGAGCGGGACGTCCTTGCCCATGACGGCGGCCGGCATCGCCTTGGTGATCCGGTCACCCATGGCGAACGGGTAGCCGAGGATCCGGCTGGAGTCCTTGACCGCCTGCTTGGCCTTGATGGTGCCGTAGGTGACGATCATCGAGACCCGGTCGTCGCCGTACTTCTCGGTGACGTAGCGGATCACCTCGCCGCGCCGGCGCTCGTCGAAGTCGATGTCGAAGTCGGGCATCGAGACGCGGTCGGGGTTGAGGAAGCGCTCGAAGATCAGCCCGTGCTGGAGCGGGTCGAGGTCGGTGATGCGCATCGCGTAGGCGACCATCGAGCCCGCACCGGAGCCGCGCCCGGGACCCACGCGGATGCCGTTGTCCTTGGCCCAGTTGATGAAGTCGGCGACGACCAGGAAGTAGCCGGGGAAGCCCATCTGGGTGATGACCCCGACCTCGAAGTCGGCCTGCTTGCGGACCGCGTCGGGGATGCCGTCGGGGTAGCGGAACCGCAGCCCCTTCTCGACCTCCTTGACCAGCCAGGAGTCCTCGTTCTCCCCCGGCGGGCAGGGGAAGCGCGGCATGTAGGTGCCGTTGCCCTCGGTGAAGGAGACGTCGCAGCGCTCGGCGATCAGCAGCGTGTTGTCGCAGGCCTCCGGGAGGTCACGCCACAGGTCGCGCATCTCCGCGGCGGACTTGATGTAGTAGCCGTCGCCGTTGAAGGCGAACCGCTGCCCCGGGCCGTCGCCCGCCGGGATGTCCATCGTGCTGCCGGAGTTGATGCAGAGCAGGTGCTCCTGGGAGGGGGCGTCCTCGCGGTTGACGTAGTGGGAGTCGTTGGTGGCCAGGAGCGGGATCTGGAGGTCCTTGGCCAGCCGCAGCAGCCCGTCGCGCACCCGGGTCTCGATGGAGAGCCCGTGGTCCATCAGCTCGAGGAAGTAGTTCTCCCGGCCGAGGATGTCCTGGAAGTCGGCGGCGGCCTTGCGGGCGGCGTCGTACTGCCCGTAGCGCAGGTGCACCTGCACCTCGCCCGACGGGCAGCCGGTCGTGCCGATGATGCCCTTGGCGTGCTGGGCCAGCAGCTCGCGGTCCATCCGGGGGTGCTTGAAGAACCCGTCCCGCCAGGCGCCCGTCGAGAGCCGGAACAGGTTGTGCATGCCCTCGGTGGACTCCGAGAGCAGCGTCATGTGGGTGTAGGCACCACGCGCCGAGACGTCGTCGGAGCCGCCGTCGTAGAAGTTGACGCCCTTGCGCTCGAAGCGGGAGATGTTGGGCGCGAAGTAGGCCTCGATGCCGATGATCGGCTTGACCCCGGCCGCCTTCGCCTTCTTGTAGAACTCGTAGGCACCGAAGACGTTGCCGTGGTCGGTCATGGCCACGGCCGGCATCCCGAGCTCGGCCGCACGCTCGGTCAGCGCTCCCAGTCGCGCCGCACCGTCGAGCATGGAGTACTCGGTGTGGACGTGGAGGTGGACGAAGGAGTCCTGTGAACCTGTCGCCATCGTCTCGGGGCGCTCCTCGAGGTGAGTCGTTCGGGCATGCAGCATCGGCCACGGCCGGTGGCATGGCTTCGATCCTGGGGAAGGCCGCCAGCCTACGCGAACCGTGGAACCCATGGTGGCAGGGCGCACCGACAGTCCGGATCAGCAGGTGCCGGGGTCCGACCTGGCCGCGTCGACGCTCTCGGTCACGACCACGCGCACGATCCTGGCGAGCCGCTCGGGCCCGAGCTCGGGGACGCGCGCCGCGATCGACTCAGCGATCTCCCGCTCCCGCGGGTGCGGAGCGTCGGCACCGCCGTCGTACGCCAGCTCGGCCCGGGTGAGGGCCACCCGGCGGGCCAGCAGGTCGCCGAGCTGCTCGTCGACCTCCTCGACCATCCGGCCGAAGAAGGCCTGCGGGTCGGCGCCCGGCCAGGCCATCCGGATGTCGGGAGCCCGCTCCTCGTTCCCCGAACCGTCGGTGCGCTCGAGCTCGACGAGCCCGTGACGGGCGTAGAACCTCCGGGCGCCGGCGTTGCTCTCGAAGACCCACAGCGCGAAACCGTCGGGCCGCAGCGACTTGACCAGGTCGAGCAGCACTGTCCCGACACCCTGCCCCTTGCTGTCCGCCCGGATGAAGAGGTGGTCCAGCCAGACGGCGTCGATCAACGCGTAGCCGAGGATCTCCCCCGAGCGCTCGGCCACCCAGACCTCGCGGTCGGGCCGGGCCAGCTGAGCGGTGAACCAGGCCAGGTCCTCGGCCGGGGTGTGGACGGCGGGAGGCATCTGCGGGATCGCCGCGAGCCGGGCGGCCGTGTAGAGCGGGGCGATCGAGGCGGCGTCGTCGGAGTCGGCCCGCCGCAGGGTGAGGTCGAGCTCGTCAGTCGGCGTCACGGATGACCTCGAGCGCGTGGGCGAGGTCGTCGGGGTAGGTCGACTCGTACTCCACGTGCTCACCGGTGTCGGGGTGCTCGAAGCCCAGGCGTACGGCGTGCAGCCACTGCCGCTCGAGCCCGACCCGTCGCGCGAGCACCGGATCGGCACCGTAGGTCAGGTTCCGACGCAGGGGTGCTTCAGCGCCGCCATGTGCACCCGGATCTGGTGGGTCCGCCCGGTCTCGAGGTGGACCTCCAGCAGGCTCGCGAAGCGGTGCGCCTCGAGGGTCTCGTAGTGGGTGACGCTGTGTCGTCCGTCGGCCATCACCGCGAACTTGTAGTCGGCCTTCGGGTGCCGGCCGATCGGGGCGTCGATCGTGCCCTCGAGCGGGTCCGGGTAGCCCTGGACGAGCGCGTGGTAGGTCTTGTCGACCGTCCGCTGGCGGAAGGCGTTCTTGAGCAGCGAGTAGGCGTGCTCGGACTTGCAGATCACCATCACGCCGGAGGTGCCGACGTCGAGGCGCTGCACGATGCCCTGCCGCTCGGAGGCGCCGCTGGTCGCGATCCGGAAGCCGGCGCCGGCCAGGTGCCCGACGACGGTCGGGCCGGACCAGCCCGGGGACGGGTGCACGGCCACGCCCACGGGCTTGTCGATGACCACGATGGAGTCGTCGTCGTGGATGATCTTGATGCCCTCGACGATCTCGGGGACGACGGCCAGCGGGTCGGTGGTGACCGGGATCGTCACGTCGATCAGCGCACCGGGCAGCACCCGGTCGCTCTTGCCGATCTCGGCACCGTCGAGGAGGACGTGTCCCTCGGCGATCAGGTCCGCGGCGCGGGTGCGCGAGAGCCCGAACATCCGGGCCAGGGCGGCGTCGACCCGCTCCCCCGCGAGACCGTCGGGCACCGGCAGCACGCGGTGGTCTGAGCCGGCGGTCACTCCGGCTCCTCCCGGCGGTCCGAGGTGGGCAGGCCGTTGATCCGGATGCCGCGGGAGGCCTGGACGAGGATGAGGACGGCCGCCACGTTGATGCACATGTCGGCGACGTTGAAGACCGGCCAGTGCGGGAGCATCACGAAGTCGATGACGTGGCCGCGCATCGGCCCCGGAGACCGGAAGAGGCGGTCGGTGAGGTTGCCGCAGACGCCGGCGAGCAGCAGGCCCAGCGCGACCGCCCAGCCCACGCTGCCGACGCGGCGGCTGAGCCAGATGACGACCAGCACGGCCACCATCGCCACGCAGGTCAGCGCCACGGTGTACTCCGTGCCGGTGCTGAACGCCGCGCCCGCGTTGCGGGTCAGGTGCAGGACCAGCAGCTCGCCCACGACGTCCACGTCGGGACGACCGGAGAGCTGCGAGACCGCGAGCAGCTTGGTCACCAGGTCGATGACGTACGCCGTGGCGGCGACGGCCGCGAACAGCAGGGTCAACCGCGCTCGCCGAGAGCTCGGGTTGCCGGTCGGGTGGGGGTCTGTGGTGTCGCTCAGCGACGTTCCTCGCGCTGCTTGCATGTCATGCACAGTGTGGCACGCGGGAAGGCCATGAGCCGCATCTTGCCGATGGGGTTGCCGCAGGACTCGCACACGCCGTACGTGCCGTCGTCGATGCGCCCGAGGGCACGCTCGATCTGGGCCAGCTTGTCGCGCTCGTTGTTGAGCACGGTCAGCTCGTGGTCGCGCTCGAAGCTCGTGGCGCCGAGGTCGGCCTGGTCGTGGCCGGCGCCGTCGCCGGCGTCGCGCATCAGGCCCGAGAGCTCCGACTCCTGCTGGGTGATGATCTGGGTGCTGTGCTCACGCTGCTCGTGCAGCTCGGCCAGGACCTCGGCGAGCTCGGCCTTGGTCCAGGCCTGCTCCCCTTCCTTGACCACGAGGGCGCTCATGGGGGCCTTCTTCGCCGGAGAGGCCTTCTTGGCAGCCGTCTTCCTGGTGGCAGGCGCTGCCGCCTTCTTCTCCGGAGCGGCCTTCTTGGCGGCCGGGGCCGCCTTCTTCGCCGCAGCAGCCCTGGTGGCCGGCGCCGCCTTCTTCGCCGGAGCAGCCTTGGTGGGCGCGGCCTTCTTCGCAGCGGGCGCGGCCTTCTTGGCGGGGGCAGCCGTCTTGGCCGGAGCGGCCTTGGTGGCGGGCGCGGCCTTCTTGGCCGGCGCGGCCTTCGCGGTGGGGGCCTTCTTGGCGGCCGTCCTGGTGGTGGACGACGGCGCCTGCTCGGCCGAGACGGCGGAGCGACGCCCGGTCAGCTTGCGGGCGGCCGAGGCGGCCTGGCCGGCAATCGACTTCCTGGTGCTGCGTGCCATGAAGAGGGCCTCCTCGGGCCGGGACACGTGTGGCGGGAGCCACAGTGTTGAGGGAGGGTAGCCGCTCATGACAAGCGACTCCAAGGAGCCACACCGACAAATGGGTACGGCCGGCCCCACCTGGGGCCGGCCGTGCCGGTGGATCAGGTGTCCCGGGGTGTCCCCCGGGACCGGCGATCAGCCGTCGTCCTCGCCGAGGATCGACCGCAGCCGCTTCGGCGCGGGCTGCTCGTCGGAGGGCGCCGAGGTCTCGGACGAGCCCTTGAGGGCCTCGAGCTGCTGGGTGAAGTAGCTCTTGAGGCGGGAGCGGTACTCGCGCTCGAAGGAGCGGAGGTTCTCCACCTCGGAGTTGAGCTTGTCGCGCTCCTTCTCGAGGTCGCCGAACATCTGCTGGCGGCGCTCCGCGGTCTCGGAGTCGAGCATCTGGGCGCGAGTGCGGGCGTCCGCCTCGACGCGGTCGGCCTTGCCCTTGGACTCGTGCTCGAGGCGCTCTGCCTTGGTGCGGGCCTCGCCGACGATCTTGTCGGCCTCGTTCTTGGCCTCCTCGACGAGCTCGTCAGCGTTGCGCGTGGCGATCTCGAGCAGGCGTGCGGCAGCGTTCGACGCCTGCGGGACGGTCTCGACCCGAATGGTCTCGACCGGGCTCGCAGCGACCACGGGCTCCGGGGCACGGACCGGCTCGGGTGCACGAACCGGCTCGGGGGCCTTCTCCACCTTCGGCGGCTCGGGAGCCTTCTCGACGGGGGCGCCCTGAGCCGAGGACAACTTCGACCGCAGGTCGTCGTTCTCCTTCGTGAGCCGCGCGAGCTCGGCCTCCACCTCGTCGAGGAACTGGTCGACCTCCCCCATGTCGTACCCCTCGCGGAGTCGGACGGGAGTAAAGCGCTTGTTGCTCACGTCCTCAGGCGTCAGCGGCATGACCTCACCCATTCAATAGTCGCAGTAAAACAACTGTCGGTCGAACAATAGCGCTTGCGGAGATCAGAAGAAGATCCCACGGTTGATGCGCAACAACACGTATGCACTGATCATCACTATCAGGAAACTCAGGTCCAGCGAGACACTGCCCAGTCGCAACGGCGGAATCACCCGGCGCAGAGCGCGAATCGGTGGATCGGTGATCGAGTAGACCACCTCCAGCAGGACCAGCAGCGGGCCGTGCGGGCTCCAGGAGCGCGCGAAGACCTGGACCCAGTCCACGACGAAGCGGATCCACAGCAGGGCGATGAAGAACCACAGCAGGCCCTCGATGACCTGTCCGGCTATGTGCACGTGTGACGGCCCTAGCTCTGGTTGAAGAAACCGCCCTCGGCGATCCGCTGCTTGTCCTCGGCGGCGACCGTGACATTCGGCGGGGAGAGCAGGAAGACCTTGTTGGTCACCCGCTCGATCGTGCCACGCGTCGCAAACACCAGTCCGGCAGCGAAGTCGACGAGACGCTTGGCGTCGTTGTCGTCCATCTCCGAGAGATTCATGATCACCGGCGTTCCCTCGCGGAAGTTCTCACCGACGGTGCGAGCCTCGTTGTAGGTGCGCGGGTGCAGGGTCGTGATGCGGGACAATTCGGCTACCACTCCGGTGGGTGCCGGTGCCGGACGACGGCGCTCGGCGAGGTCGGACACGGGGGCGGGGCGCGGCTCACGCGCCTGCGGGGCGCGAGCCGGCGCCACGACCGGAACGTCCTGGGTCTCGTACTCGCCGTCGTAGTCGTCGTACCGGCCGGTGTCCTCGAGCAGGCCGAGGTACTCGCCGATCTTGCGCATCGCGCCGCTCATGACTGTTGTCCTCCGGTGATCAGAAGCCCCCGGCATCCGGGCGCTGTCTTGGTGGTTGTGACCCTACTTGACACGGGGCCTCGATCCGAGGATCGCGCTGCCGACACGCACGTGTGTCGCACCGGCCCGCACGGCCTCCTCGAGGTCCCCGCTCATCCCCGCCGACAGCCAGTCCGCGGCGGGGTGTGCAGCCGTGAAGTCGTGCCTGATCCGGGCCAGCTCGGCGAAGGCACGCGCCGGGTCCTCGCCCAGCGGCGCGACGGCCATCAGACCGCGCAGCCGCAGGGGTGGGGCTTCCTCCACGGCCCGGGCCAGGTCGTCGAGGTCCCCCGGGTCGGCACCGGCCCGGCCGGACGCGCCGGGCGGGTCGAGGCTCACCTGGAGCAGGCAGTCGAGGGGCTCCGACCGCTCGTGGGCACCACGGGCGAGCGGGCTGACGAGCTTGACCCGGTCGACCGACTCGACGACGTGGGAGTACGCCGCGACCGCGGCCGCCTTGTTGCTCTGCAGCCCGCCGATGAAGTGCCACCGCAGCCCCAGGTCGGCACACTCGGCCGCCTTGGACTGTGCCTCCTGGTGACGGTTCTCCCCCACGTCGGTGACGCCGAGCTCGGCCAGCATCCGCACGTCGGAGGGCGGGAAGAACTTGGTGACGACGACCAGGCACACCTCGCCGGGGTCCCGCCCCGACTCCGAGCAGGCGCCCTCGATGCGGCCACGCACGGTGGCGAGGTTCGCGGCGATCTCGTCGCGGCGGCTCATGGATTTACCCCCGCCCGGCGCAGCCGCACCAGCCCGGCCAGCCTGCCGGCGCCCTCGCCGTCGCGGCGGTAGGAGTAGAGGTCGCTGGATTCGCGGGTGCACCTCGACACGTCCACGACCTCGACGCCGGCGCGGTGCAGCTGGGCGCGGACGCCGGCACCGATGTCGAGCGCGGGCGTCCCCCAGGACGTGGTGGCGCGGCTGGCGGGCTCGAGCGCGGCCACCTCCGCCTGCATCGCCCCCGGGACCTCGTAGCAGGCGCCGCACACGTGCGGCCCGATCCACGCGGTGACGGACTCGGCTCCCAGCTCACGCATCGCCTCGACGGTGCGGACCACGACCCCGGCGGCCAGGCCCGGCCGCCCCGAGTGTGCGGCACCGATCACACCGGCGACGGGATCGGCCAGCAGGACGGGGACGCAGTCGGCGGCACGCACCATCAGGACGACGTCCGGGCGGTCGGTGACGATGCCGTCGGCCTCCGGCCGAGTCGCCGACGGCTCGTCGGTGACGACGTGCACACGCGCCCCGTGGACCTGGTGCAGGTCGGCCAGCGCCGCACCCGGCGCGAAGTCCTCGAGCACCAGGCGAAGGTTCTCGGCCCGGGCGACCTCGTCGTCCGCACCGGTGAGGGCGAGGTTGAGGGAGTCGAAGGGCACGCCGCTGACCCCGCCGAACCTGTCCGTGAAGGCCAGGTCGACGGGGCCGAGGGCGTCGCGGTGGGTGTACACCCGTCACTTCAGGAAGTCGGGCACGTCCAGGTCGTCGTCGTCGAACTGGACCTGGCGGGGCTGCCGCGGCGGCTGGCTGGGCTGGGTGGGCTGGCTCGCCGGGCTGGGCTGGGTGGGCTGGCTCACGGGAGCCTGCTCGCGACGCTCGGTCGTCGGCACCGGGTTGGAGGACCGGAACGAGACACCCTGGGACGCCTTCTCCTCGGGCCGGCGGGTCGCCACCTGGGCGGCCGCGGACCGCGTCTCCTCCTGGCTCTGCAGAGGCTTCGGCTCGCGACGCAGCACCGTGCCCTCGTCGCGCTTCTTGGGCTGGCCGCCGTCGAAGCCGGCTGCGATGACCGTCACGCGGACCTCGTCACCGAGGGCGTCGTCGATGGTGGCACCGAAGATGATGTTGGCCTCGGCGTGCGCGGCCTGGGCGACCAGGGCGGCCGCCTCGTTGATCTCGAACAGGCCCAGGTCCGAGCCGCCCGCGATCGAGAGCAGCACGCCGTACGCGCCGTCGATGGAGGCCTCGAGCAGCGGGCTGGAGACGGCCATCTCGGCGGCCGCCACGGCACGGTCCTCACCGCGGGCCGAGCCGATGCCCATGAGCGCCGAGCCGGCGTCGGCCATGACCGACTTCACGTCGGCGAAGTCGAGGTTGATCAGGCCCGGCGTGGTGATCAGGTCGGTGATGCCCGAGACGCCCTGGAGGAGCACCTGGTCGGCCTGCTTGAAGGCGTCGAGCACCGAGACGTTGCGGTCGCTGATCGAGAGCAGCCGGTCGTTCGGGATGACGATGAGGGTGTCAACCTCCTCGCGCAGCCGGGCGATCCCCTCCTCGGCGGAGTTGGCGCGGCGACGACCCTCGAAGGCGAACGGGCGGGTCACGACGCCGATGGTCAGGGCCCCGAGCGAGCGGGCGATGCGGGCCACGACGGGCGCGCCACCGGTGCCGGTGCCGCCACCCTCGCCGGCGGTCACGAAGACCATGTCGGCGCCCTTGATGACCTCTTCGATCTCGTCGGCATGGTCCTCGGCGGCCCTTGCCCCCACGTCGGGGTTGGCGCCGGCACCGAGGCCGCGCGTCAGCTCGCGGCCGATGTCGAGCTTCACGTCGGCGTCGCTCATGAGGAGGGCCTGTGCGTCGGTGTTGATCGCGATGAACTCGACGCCCTTGAGCCCGACCTCGATCATCCGGTTGACGGCGTTGACACCGCCACCACCGATGCCAACGACCTTGATGATGGCCAGGTAGTTCTGCGCTGCTGCCACGGCGGATTCGCCTCTCGCTGATCGTGTCCGGTTCCTCGGACGACTTCGGGTCTGTGCTCTGTGGGAAGTGACTTTCACAAACTCTGACCCTCAGGCTGAGGGTTATAGTTATGTCAACCTCGTCGTGGTCACGAGAGTAGGCAGGGATCACTCTGGAATCGCGCAGACACGCCCACGAGGCATGGAACCGCCTTGTTCTTCCGGTGATTCCGCAGAGCGCCGGGTCAGCGGGTGGTGGGCTGACCGGGGACGCTGACGTCGTACTCCTGGGCCTGCTTGGCCTGGAGCAAGGCGGAGATGACCTCGGCCTTGAGCGCGGACTCGTCCGCGCTCCCCCACCGCACGACGCGTCCGTCGCGCAGGACGAGTGAGATCTGGTCGACGGTCTCGACCTCGACGTGGTCGACCCGCTGCGCCAGGTCCGCGGGCAGGGCGGCGACCACCCGGGCCGCCTCCTGGAGCGCGTCGCTGCGGGTCTCGGCCGTCGTCTGGACGTGCGGCAGGCCGGGCGGGGCCTGGCGGTAGTCGCGGAAGACCACCCCGTCGGCGTCCATGCCGCGCAGCCGGCCGCCGATCTCGACGACCGCGACGGCGGTGCGCTCGTGCACCCGGATCAGGACCTGGTCCGGCCACTCCCGGCTGACGTCGGCGGACCGCACGACGGCGAGGGCCTCCACGCGGGCCCGGATCGTGTCGAGGTCCAACCGGGCCAGCGGCTCGCCCGACGGGACCTTCGCCACCGACCGGATCTGGCTGGTCCCGGCAGTGGTGGCGCCGGTGACCTCGACGCCCTTCACGGCGAGCAGGGAGGAGAAGTAGACCGCCCACACGCCGGCGGCGACGAGGGCGACCAGCAGCAGGACGGCCACGACGGGCTTCCAGGTGAGCCAGCGGCGGGCCCACTGCCGGCGGGTGAACCGGCGGCGGCTGCGCAGCGCGCTGCGGTCGGGCGGCGCCTCCTCGGCGCCGGGTCGGCGCACGGGGCTACGCATCGGCTCCGCCCAGCAGCTCGAGCACGCGCGGCCCGAGCTGGGTGACGCTGCCTGCGCCCAGGGTCAGCACCAGGTCACCGGGGCGCGCCCGGGACACCAGCTCGGCCGGCACGGCGTCGAAGTCGGCGACGAACGCGACGTGCTCCGGCGCGAGGGGCACGGCGTCGGCCACCAGCGCGCCCGTGACCTCGGGGTCGGCGTCCTCGCGGGCGAGGTAGACGTCGAGGACGACCACGTCGTCGGCTGCTCCGAGGGCTTCGCCCATGGCCGCGCCGAAGATCCGGGTGCGCGAGACCAGGTGCGGCTGGAAGGCGACCAGGAGCCGTCCCTCCCCCGCGACCGCGCGGGCAGCCTGCAGGTCGCCCACGATCTCCACCGGGTGGTGGGCGTAGCTGTCGTAGACGCGCACGCCACCGGCCTCGCCCTTGCGCTCCATGCGCCGACCGGTGCCGGTGAACTCCCCCAGCCCACGCGCCAGCTCGTCGAAGCCGAAGCCGAGGCGCAGCCCGAGCACCAGGGCACCCGCGGCGTCGAGGGCGTAGTGCCGCCCCGGCACCTGGAGCGAGACGCGACCGAGGGTGCGACCGTCCTCCTCGACCTCGAACGTCGACTCTTTGGCACTCACCTCGAGCCCGGTCATCCTGACGTCGCAGCCGGCCGCCTCGCCGACCGTCACGACCTCGAGTCCCCGGGCGCGCCCCACGTCCGCCAGCGCGGCCGCGCCGGGGTCGTCGGCGCAGAGCACCAGCAGGCCGCCGTCCTCGATCGTGCCGACGAAGTCGGTGAACGCCGTGCGGTAGGCCTCCTCGGTGCCCCACACGTCGAGGTGGTCGGCGTCGACGTTGGTGACCAGGGCGGCGCTGGGGGTGTAGACGAGGAAGGCTCCGTCGCTCTCGTCGGCCTCGGCGACGAAGAGGTCGCCCGAGCCGGCGTCGGCGTTGCGACCGGTGGCCGCGAGCACGCCCCCGATGGCGTACGTCGGGTCCGCGTCCGTGGCGCGCAGCGCCATCGTGAGCAGCGAGGTGGTCGTGGTCTTGCCGTGGGTGCCGGCGACCGCGAGGACACGGCGGTCCGCCATGACCGACTTCAGCCCTGCCGAGCGCGGCAGGATCCGCAACCCGCGGGCCTGTCCCTCCACCACCTCGGGGTTGGTCTCGCGCGCGGCCGTCGTGACCACGAGCGTGTCGGCGTCGCCCACGTGCGAGGCGTCGTAGGACAGATGCACGGGAACACCGAGCTCACGCACCGACGCGAGGAACGGGGTGTCGTTGTCGTCGCTGCCGCTGACCTCGACGCCCTGCCGGGCCATGATCCGGGCGATGCCGGACAGCGCGGCGCCACCGATGCCGACGAAGTGGACCCGGCCGAGCTCGGACGCCGGAGGGATGACGGTGGGGACCGGGATCCTCATCGCGCTCCTCCCGCCGCCTCGACGATGATCCGGGCCAGCTCGTCGTCGGCGTCGCGCGGGACCAGCGCGGCAGCCGCCGTCCCCATCCGGGCGAGCCGCTCGGGGTCGTTGGCGAGGCCGGGCACCGTGGCGGCGACCCACTCGGGGGTGACGGCCGCGTCGCCGACCAGGAGGCCGCCTCCGGCGTCGACCAGCGGTCGGACGTTGTGGTCCTGCTCCCCGTTGCCGATCGGGAGCGGGACGTAGATGCCGGGGAGCCCGGTCGCGGCGGCCTCGGTGACGCTGTTGGCTCCGCCCCGGCAGACCACCAGGTCGGCGGCGGCGTAGGCGAGGTCCATCCGGTCGACGAACTCGAGCACGACGTAGGGGACCTCCGTCGCCTCCGGCTCGGCGCCGCCGTGCTTGCCCTGGACGTGCAGCACCTGGACGCCGGCGTCGGCCAGCGCCCGGGCGGACGCGGACACGGCCCGGTTGAGGCGGGTGGCGCCCTGCGAGCCACCGGTCACCAGCAGGGTGGGACGGTCGGGGTCGAGACCGAAGAAGGCTCGTGCCTCCGCCCGGCTCGCGGCCCGGTCGAGGGTCGAGATCATCCGTCGGATCGGCAGGCCGACGTACTCCGCCCGCGGCAGCGGCGTGTCGGGGAAGCTCACCGCGACGCGCTGGGCGAGCCGGGCACCGAGCTTGTTCGCGAGCCCGGGCAGGGCGTTCTGCTCGTGCACCACCAGCGGCAGCTTGCGGCGGCGGGCGGCGAGGTACGCCGGCACCGAGACGTAGCCGCCGTAGCCGACGACGACGTCCGGACGCACCCGGTCTAGCACCTCGTTGGTGGCCTTGACCGCGCCCCGGAGCCGCGCGGGCACCTTGACCAGGTCGGCGTTGGGCCGGCGCGGCATGGGCACCGGCGGGATCAGCTCGAGCGGGTAGCCGGCCTCGGGCACCACCCGGGTCTCGAGGCCCCGCGGGGTGCCGAGACAGGTGATCTCGACGTCGGGGACCAGCCGGCGCAACGCGTCGGCCGTGGCGAGCAGGGGCGAGGTGTGGCCGGCGGTACCGCCGCCGGCGAGGAGAACGCGCATCAGGGAAAACCTAGCCGTCGGACGTCGTCAGAGGCCGCGGCGGGTGACCCGGCCGGCGGAGAGCCCCACCGATCGGTCCCGGCGACGCTGGGCGAGGGCCCGGGCCGCCTCGGGCTCGCGGCGGGCGAAGCCGATCAGCAGGCCGAGCGCGACGAGGGTCGGCACGAGCGAGGAGCCACCGTAGGACACCAGTGGCAGGGGGATGCCGATGACGGGCAGCAGCGCGAGCACCATCCCGACGTTGATGATCATCTGGCCGAGCAACCACACCACGACGCCGAAGGTGGCGTACCGGACGAACGGGTCCTTGGTCTCGCGGGCCACCCGCAGGGCGGCGTACGCGATGGTGAGGAACAGCGCGATGACCAGCAGGGTCCCGACCAGGCCAAGTTCCTCCCCCAGCACCGCGAAGATGAAGTCGGTGTGGGCCTCGGGGAGGTCGCCCCACTTCTGCTGGCTGGCCCCGATGCCTTGCCCGAACCAGCCTCCCGTGGAGAGCGCGTAGAGGCCGTGGGCCGGCTGCCACCCGGTGTCGTGGAAGTCCTTGAACGGGTCGGCGAAGTTGGTGATGCGGGCCAGGCGCTCAGGGCTGGTGGAGGCCAGGAAGATGGCGGTCACGCTGACGACCGAGATGCACACGACGAAGAAGCGCGCCGGGGCACCGACCACCCACAGCATCCCGAGCAGGATCGCGAACAGCACCAGCGCGGTGCCGAGGTCGTGCCCGAAGACGACCAGGCCGGTGGCCGCCAGCAGGCCCGGCACCACCGGCATCATCACCTGGTGGAGGTTGTCGAGCCGGCGCTCCTTGTGGGCGTAGACGTGGGCGGCCCACAGGATCAGCGCGAACTTCGCGATCTCGGCGGGCTGGATCACCACGGGGCCCAGGCGCAGCCAGTTCTGGTTGCCGTTGATCGCGACACCGAGGAAGGCCGTGAGCAGCAGGAGGACCAGGGACAGGAAGTAGCCCGGCCACGCCAGCCGCCGGACCCAGCGGTGCGTCATCCGGCTCGAGACCCAGGCGCAGGGCAGGCCGATGGCCACCCACATCAGCTGGCGCTTCACCACGGCGTAGGAGTCGCCGTCGTTCTGCTGGTAGGAGTAGACGCTCGACGCGCTCAGCACCATGATCACGCCGATGGTGAGCAGCAGCGCCGACGCCCCGAGGAGCAGGTAGTACGACGTCAGCGGGCGGTCCAGGGCCTCGCGGAGGGCGGCGTACCAGCTCAGGGGACCTGGCTTGACCCTCGCGGCCTGGCGGCCTCGGGCCTGCTCGGGGTTCGCGGTCGTCATCGCCTCGCGCTCCCCTCCCTGTGTCTCGCCTACGGAACCTGCCGCCGCCTCACCGCCGCGGCGAAGGCGTCACCGCGCTCGGCGTAGTTGGCGAACATGTCCATGGAGGCGCATCCCGGAGCCAGCAGGACCGTGTCGCCGGGTCGGGCCAACGCGGCCGCCACCTCCACGACGCGCTCCATGGAGTCATGCTCGGCTCCAGTCTCGTCGGCGTCGACGGCGATCACGGGCACATCGGGCGCGTGTCGCGAAAGCGCCTCGGCGATGAGGTCGCGGTCACGTCCCAGCAGCACGACGCCCCGCAGCCGGCCCCGCACGGCGAGGACCAGCTCGTCGAAGCTCGCCCCCTTGGCGAGCCCGCCGGCGACCCACACCACCGGCTCGTAGGCCTGCAGCGACGACTGCGCGGCGTGCGGGTTGGTGGCCTTGGAGTCGTCGACCCAGGTGACGCCGTCGATCTCGGCCACGGTGGCGATCCGGTGCCCGTCGGGGCGGAAGGAGCGCAGGCCCTCGCGCACGGCCGCCTGGGAGACCCCGTGGGACCGGGCGAGCGCCGCGGCCGCGAGGGCGTTGGCGACGAGGTGCGGCGCCGCCCCTGCCTGGCCGGGGAGGGTGAGGTCGGCGAGCGTGCACAGCTCGGCGGCACTGGTGTCGCGCTGCTCGATGAACGCGCGGTCGACCAGGATGTCGTCGACCACGCCGAGCATCCCGACCCCGGGCATGCCCAGCGTGAAGCCGATCGCCCGCGCGCCCTCCGTCACGTCGGCCTCGCGGACCAGCCGCTCGGTCTCGGGGTCGGCCACGTTGTAGACGCAGGCCCGCTGCACCCGTTCGTAGATGCGGCCCTTGTCGGCGGCGTACTCCGCCATCCCGGTCGGGCCCGTGTACCAGTCGAGGTGGTCCTCCGCGATGTTCAGGACCGCGGCCGACTCCGCACTCATGGAGTCGGTGTAGTGGAGCTGGAAGCTCGACAGCTCCACGGCGAGGACGTCGTACGGCTCGGGGTCCATGACGGCCTCGACGATCGGCAGGCCGACGTTGCCGACCGCGACGCTGCGCAGGCCGGCGGCGCGCAGGATCGAGTCGAGCATCTGGACCGTGGTCGTCTTGCCGTTGGTGCCCGTCACGCACAGCCACGGCGCGGCGTGGTCGGGGTCCCGGAGCCGCCACGCGAGCTCGACCTCGCCCCAGACGGGGATGCCACGGTCACGGGCCTGCGCGAGCAGCGGGGCGGAGGGCTTCCAGCCCGGCGAGGTCACCACGAGGTCCACGTCGTCGGGCAGGGTCGCGGTCGCGCCCGGCTCGAGACGGACCGTGGCGCCCAGGACCTCCAGCAGCTCGGCCCGCTCGCGGCGGTCGCTGTCGGGGCCGCCGTCGGACTCGTCGAGCGCGGTGACGGTGGCGCCGAGGTGGTTGAGGTTGTCGGTCGCGGCGAATCCGGACACGCCGAACCCCGCGACGACCGCGCGGACGCCCTCCCAGGAGTCGTGCCGGCCGAGGCTGGTCGGATCCGTCATTCGGGGTCCCCGCGGAAGTGCGAGCGCAGCGAGCAGTTCTGTGGAGTGATCACGTTCCGGCCACCCACTCGGCGTAGAAAACGCCCAGGCCGGTGGCGACCGAGAGGCCGGTGATGATCCAGAAGCGGATCACGATCGTCACCTGCTCCCAGCCGAGCAGCTCGAAGTGGTGCTGCAGGGGCGCCATCCGGAACACCCGGTGCCCCGGACCCACCCGGAAGACGGTGCGCACGATCCCGAACCGTCTCGAGGCCTTGAAGAAGCTCACCTGCAGCATCACCGACAGGGTGATCACCAGGAACAGCCCGCCCAGGATCACCAGCAGCAGCTCGGTGCGGGTCAGGATCGCGAACCCGGCCAGCGCGGCGCCGAGGGAGAGCGAGCCGGTGTCGCCCATGAAGATGGCCGCGGGCGGCGCGTTCCACCACAGGAAGCCGAAGCAGGCGCCGGTGATGGCCGCCGCCACGACGGCGAGGTCGAGCGGGTCGCGCACCTCGTAGCAGCTCGGCCCGGGGCTCAGCTCGCACGACTGGTTGTTCTGCCAGATGTTGACCAGCGTGTAGGCGCCGAACACCATCACGCTGGCCCCCGTGGCGAGCCCGTCGAGCCCGTCGGTGAGGTTCACCGCGTTGCTGGTGCCGGTGATGATCACCCAGAACAGCAGGATCGCCAGGACCACGGGCAGTGCGAACGCCCCGTAGTCGCGGATGAAGGAGATGTGGTCGGATGCCGGCGTCTTCTCGCGGGAGTCGGCGAGCGCCGGCGAGAGCGCCAGGACGCCGAACACCACGCCGACGACGGTCTGGCCGACCATCTTGGCCTTGCTGCGCAGGCCCAGGCTGCGCTGCTTGGAGATCTTGATGAAGTCGTCGAGGAAGCCCACGAGCCCCATCCCGACGAACAGGAACAGCAGCAGCAGCGCCGAGGCCGAGGGCATGCTCTGGGTGATCAGCTTGGCCGCGAAGTAGGCGATGACGGCGGCCAGGATGATGACCACACCGCCCATCGTGGGCGTGCCGCGCTTGGTGTGGTGGGTGGTGGGTCCGTCGTCGCGGATCTCCTGGCCGTAGCCCCAGTTCGTGAACAGGTTGATCGCGACCCGGGTGCCCAGCAGGGAGATCAGGAGGGCCAGGCCGCCGCCCAACAGGATGGCTCTCATGGCAGCTGCACCTCGGTGTTCACCTCTGGGGTCACGGGCGTGGATCCCTCTTCCTCGAGCAGTCCGTCGGCGATGGCTTCGAGCGCGGCACCCCGGGACGCCTTGACCAGGACGACGTCCTGGGCCGAGACATTCTCCCGCACCCACGACAGTGTCTCGGCACGCCCCGCCGTGGTGATCGCCACCCCCGGCCAGCCGTGCGCGGACTCCGCTCCCTCGGCGATGCCGCGGGCCGGCTCCCCCACCGCGACGACGACGTCCACGCCCGCGGTCGCGGCCGCGAGGCCCACGCCGCGGTGGTCGTCCAGGGCGCCGTCGCCGAGCTCCTTCATCTCCCCGAGCACCGCGACGGTACGCCGTCCCCGGCGGACTCCGATCGCCACGAGGGCCTCGATCGCCGCGCCCATCGAGGCGGGGTTCGCGTTGTAGGCGTCGTTGACCACGATCAGCCCGTCCCGGCGCTCCTGGACCTCCATCCGCCAGCGCGAGACGGCCTGCGCGGCACTCAGCCCCTCGGCCACCTGCTCCAGCGACAGCCCGACGGCGAACGCCATCGCCGCCGCCGCAGCCGCGTTCAGGACCTGGTGGGCGCCGGACTGGGCCAGGCGCACCTCGCGCCACTCCCCGGCGTACCCGAGCTCGAAGGCGGGCCGGCCGAGGTCGTCGAGCTCGACGTCACGCCAGCTGACGTTGCCGGCCCGGCCGAACGTCAGCGTCCGGGCGCTGGTCCGCGAGGCCATCGCGGCGGTCAGCTCGTCGTCGGCGTTGAGGACGGCCGTCCCGTCGGCCGGGAGCGACTCCACGATCTCGCCCTTGGCCTGCGCGATCGCCTCCCGGCTGCCGAACTCCCCGACGTGGGCGGTGCCGACGTTGATCACCGCGGCGACGCGGGGTGGGGCGATGTCGCACAGGTAGGAGATGTGCCCGATGCCCCGGGCGCCCATCTCGACCACGAGGTGGGCCGTGCCGCGGTCGGCGCGCAGCGCGGTCAGCGGCACCCCGAGCTCGTTGTTGTTGTTGCCGGCCGTCGCGACCGTCGGGCCGGCGGCGGCCAGCACCTGGGCGAGGAAGTCCTTGGTTCCGGTCTTGCCCTGCGAGCCGGTGAGGGCGAGCACGGTCACGTCGAGGGTGTCGACGACGTGGCGGGCCAGCCGCCCGAGGGCGGTGACCGGGTCGTCGACGAGGACGGCCGGGACTCCGGTGGACCGGACTGCGAGCACGGCCGCGGCGCCGGCGGCGTGCGCCCCCGCCGCGAAGTCGTGACCGTCGACCCGCTCCCCCACGACCGCGACGAACAACCCGCCGGCCACCACGGCCCGGCTGTCGACGAAGGCGGCACCGGTGACCTCGGTCGTCGGGTCGCCGTCGACGGAGCCGCCGACGGCGTCCGCGATCTCCTGCAGGGTCATGGGAATCATCGGCCGGACAGCTCCTCGCGGATGCTCGTGACGGTGACCTCACGGTCGTCGAAGGGATGCACCACGCCGGAGACCTCCTGGCCGGTCTCGTGGCCCTTGCCGGCGACCAGGACGATGTCGCCGGGACGTGCCCGGCGGACGGCCTCGCGGATGGCAGCGCGCCGGTCGCCGATCTCGAGCACCTCCGCCGTCCCCCCGGTGGTGCCGGCCAGGACGGCGGCACGGATCGCGGCCGGGTCCTCGGCGCGTGGGTTGTCGTCGGTCACGACCAGGACGTCGGCGAGGCGGGCGGCGATCTCCCCCATGATCGGGCGCTTGCCGGGGTCCCGGTCGCCACCCGCACCCAGCACGACGAGCACCCGGCCGGTCGTCAGCGGCCGCAACGTGCGCAGCGCGGCCTCGACGGCGTCGGGCTTGTGCGCGTAGTCGACGACGACCGCGAAGTCCTGGCCCGCGTCCACTCGCTCGAAGCGACCGGGGACGCCGCCGCCTCGCGCCAGGCCGCCGGCGATGCGCCCGGCGTCGAAGCCGACCTCCGCGCAGGCGGCCACCGCGGCCAGCGCGTTGGCCACGTTGAAGTCGCCCGGCAGCGGGACCTCCGCGTCGACGGCGAGGCCGTCGGGGCCGAGGATCGTGAAGCGCGAGCCGGTCGGCTCCAGCTCCACGTCGACCGCCTGCCAGTGGGCTTCGCGGCCGGAGGGCGAGAACGTCCGCACCGGGACCTGCGCCTCGTCGACCAGCCGGCGTCCGTGCTCGTCGTCGACGTTGACCAGGCCGAGCCTGGAACGCTCGGGGGTGAACAGCGACGCTTTGGCGGCGAAGTAGTCCTCCACGTCCTTGTGGAAGTCGAGGTGGTCGCGGCCGAGGTTGGTGAACACCGCGACGTCGAAGACGACGCCGTCCACCCGTCCCATGACCAGGGCGTGGCTGGAGACCTCCATGGCGCAGGCGGCCACGTGGCGCTCGCGCATCATCGCGAAGAGTCCGTGCAGGTCGGGCGCCTCCGGGGTCGTCAGCGCCGTCTTGAGGTCGGCGCCCGCGACGCGGGTGCCGACGGTGCCGATCACCGCGGCGGGCACGCCGGCCTGCTGCAGGCCGCTCTCGGCGAGCCGGGTGGTGGTGGTCTTGCCCTGGGTGCCGGTGACCCCGATCATCCGCAGCCCGGTGGCCGGGTCGCCGTACACCCGGGCGGCCAGCCGGCCCAGCAGCGCGCGGGGGCTCTCGACGACCAGCAGCGGTACGCCGCAGTCGGCGGCCGCCTGCGCGGCACCGGCCGGGTCAGTGAGGACGGCCTCCGCACCCGCGGCCACCGCGGCACCGGCGAACTCGATCCCGTGGACGCGGGCTCCGGGCAGCGCGGCGTACAGGTCGCCGGGCCGGATCCGCTGCGAGCTCAGGGAGACTCCGGTGACCACCACCGTTGCGAGGTCACCGCGGGTCGACAGGCCCCCCGCCGGACCGGCCTCGAGCCAGGCGGCGAGGTCGGTGAGCGGGGTGCGCACGGGATGTCGCGGGCGCGTCGCCGCCACGAGGTCGTCGCTCAGCACGACGCGAGGTTACCGCCCGGGGGACGGCCGTCGGTCGGCCCCTGCCGCTGGGTGAGGCTCACCACTCGACGGGGAGGTGCGAGGGCTCGGTGCCGGTCGGGGGCACCGCGTAGCGACGCAGCGCGTAGCTCATGATCTTGGAGAAGGCCGGGCCCGCGACCGAACCGCCACCGCCGCCGTTGCGGGGGTTCTGGACGACCACGTAGATGGTGAAGCGGGGTTGTCGGCGGGCGCGAAGCCGGCGAAGGACACGGTGAAGGTGCCGTCGTAGCAGCCGCAGGCGGTGCCGACCCGCTGCGCCGTGCCCGTCTTCCCGGCAACGCGGTAGCCCGGCACCGCCGCGGCCGGCGCCACGCCGACGTCGGGGTCGATCACGCGCTCCATCATGTGCGCCATGTCCCGCGCGGCCTTCTCGCTGACCACCCGGTGGGTGGTCGTGGTGTCCGTTCCGACGGTGACGCCGTTGTCGGTCGTCGCGCTGCCCTCGATGAGGCTGGGCGAGACCCGGACCCCGCCGTTGGCGATGGTGTTGACGGCCGCGGCCATCTGGACGGCGTTGACCGAGAGGGACTGGCCGAACGCGATGCGGTCCTGCACCTGGTGTCCACTGGCTGTCGGACGGCAGGATGCGGGCGACTCGCCGCGCACCCCGATGTCGGTGCGCTGGCCGAGGCCGAACCTGGTCAGGTACGAGCGCAGCTGGCCCGGGGCGAACTTGTCGGCGGCGAGCACGGTGCCGATGTTGGAGGACTTGGCGATCACGCCGGCGAGCGTGAGGTGGATCAGGCCGTGCGGGAACCAGTCGTGGATCGGACGGTCCTCGCGGTCGAGCTCGCCGGGCACCGACAGCCGGGTGCGCGGGGTGACCTTGCCCTCGTTGATCAGCGAGCTCAGCGTGAGGACCTTCTCGACCGAGCCCGGCTCGTAGGCGTCGCTCAGCGAGCGCGCCCCGCGGGCGTCGTCGGGCGCCTCCAGCGGGTGGTTGGCGTCGAACGTCGGGGCGTCGGCGTCGGCGAGGATCTCTCCCGTGCGGGTGTCCATCACCACGGCCATGCCGGACTCGGCGTTCGAGTCCTCGATGGTCTGGCTCAGCACGCGCTGGGTGTACCACTGCAGGTCGAGGTCGATGGTGGTGTGCAGGTCGGTGCCGTTGACGGCGGGCTTGATCGTGCTCTCTCCGAGCGGGATCCGGTTGCCGCCACCGACCTCGTAGCGCGACGAGCCGTCGTGCCCGGCGAGCTGGGTCTGGAAGGTGCGCTCGAGGCCGGCGAGCGGTGCGTCCGTGCCCATGAAGCCGACGAGGTTGGCGGCGACGTCACCCGCCGGGTAGTCGCGGATCGGGTCGGGTCGGGTCGCGATGCCGGTGAAGCCCTTGCGCTCGGCCGCGTCCACCGCGTCGGTGGCCTTCGTGGCCGGGACGCGGCGCGCGATGTACTCGAAGCGGCTCCCCGAGGTGCGCAGCAGCTTGAGGGTGGAGAAGTAGTCCAGGTCGAGGCGGGTGGCCAGGAACTTGGCCAGCTCCGGCGCCTTGTCCGAGGTCATCAGCGGGTCGGCGACCACCATCATCCCGTCGACCGAGTCGGCCAGCGGCTTGCCGTTGCGGTCCAGGATGTCACCGCGCTCGGCCTGGAGGGAGACCTGCACCATGCCCTCGGCGGCCGCCATCGCGGCGTACGAGTTCGGGTCGATGCCCTGCAGCTGCACCAGTCGGCCGGCGAACACCGAGAGCACCATCGCGATGATCAGGAAGCCCACGCGCAGCCGGATGCGCGCCGAGCCGCGCAGGCTGCCACGAGGCCGGCGCTGCGGGGGGCGGGTGGGTCGCACGTGGGTCTCCGGTCTCGCCGTCGGCTGCTGTGGCGCTAGTTGCTCGTGGGGTTGTTGTGACCTGTGTGGTTCTTTGTACCGTCACCGTGGCCCGCGCCGTCCGAGGACGCGCCGGGGACGAGGCCAGAGGCCTGCCCGGACGAGTGGCCGGACGAGTGGCCGGACGAGTGACCAGAAGGGTCGGCGGGCGGGTCGACGTAGGTCGGCGCCGGGTTCAGCACCGGAGGCTTGGCCGGGGCCGGCGGGACGATGCGAACGTTCTGGGTGGGGTCCGGCGGGGTGGCCGTGCCGAGGATCTTCCCGTCGGACAGCTTGAGGAAGGCGGGGCTGCCGGCGGTGACCATGCCCATCCTCCGGGCCTGCTCCGCCACGTGCTGGGGGTTGCGGAGGACGTCGAGCTCCATGCGCAGCGTCTGCTCGCGGGCCGAGAGGGTGCTCGCCTGGCCCTCCAGCGAGGTGGTCGCGAACGACGCCTGCTGCATCGAGGTGTTGAAGAGCAGCAGGCCGATGACGCCGCCGAGCAGCACCAGGGAGACCAGGGTCACGAAGGGCACGCGCGCCGCTCGCACCCGTCGTCGCGGGACGACGGTGAGTCGGGCCCGCTCCACCGCCGCCTCGGCGATGCGGGGCATGCGGGAGCGGAACTGGACGGCCGGGCTGCTCATGACGCGACTCCTCGGGTGGTGGGTGCGACTCGTTCGACGGCGCGCAGGCGGACCGACGCGGCGCGGGGGTTCTCGGCGATCTCGTCGGGCGAGGCCTTCTCCGACCCGCGGGTGACGAGCCGGAACGCCGGCTCGTGACCTTCGGGGACGAAGGGCAGGTCCTCGGGGACGTCGCTGCGGGTGGCTGCGGTGAACGCCTGCTTGACCAGGCGGTCCTCCAGCGAGTGGTAGGCCTCGACGACGACGCGACCGCCGGTGCCGATCGCGTCGATGGCCGCGGGGATGGCCCGGCGCAGGACCGCGAGCTCGTCGTTGACCTCCATGCGCAGCGCCTGGAAGGTGCGCTTGGCGGGGTGCCCGCCGGTACGCCGTGCCGGTGCCGGGATCTCGGCGTACAGCAGCTCGACCAGGCGGGCGGAGGTGGTGAACGGCTCGACCTCGCGCTCGCGCACGATCGCGGTGGCGATCTTGCGGGCGAACTTCTCCTCGCCGTACTCCCTCAGGACTCGCGTCAGGTCGGCGGCGGAGTAGGTGTTGAGGACGTCGGCGGCGGTGCGGCCGGTGGTCTTGTCCATCCGCATGTCGAGCGGGGCGTCCTCGGCGTAGGCGAAGCCGCGCTCGCGGACGTCGAGCTGCATGGAGGAGACCCCGAGGTCGAAGAGGACCGCGTCGACGTGGTCCAGGCCGAGGTCGTCCATCACCTCGGGGATCTCGTCGTAGACCGCGTGCACGCCGGTGAAGCGGTCACCGAAGGGCTCGAGCCGGCTGCCGGCGAGCTCGAGGGCGGACGGGTCGCGGTCCACGCCGATCACACGGGCCTGCGGGATACGGGTCAGGACTGCCTCGGAGTGGCCACCGAGGCCGAGGGTGGCGTCGATGAGGACCGCACCCTCGCGCTCGAGTGCGGGCGCCAGAAGAGCGACGACCCGGTCGAGGAGGACCGGGACGTGGCGGGGGCTGCTCATGCTTGTCGCCTACCGACCCAGGCTCGTGAGGAGGAGCAGCGCGACTGCGAGGCCGATCGAAGTGGCGGCCGAGAAGGCCATCACGGCGGCGGCCTCCCGTGCTTGGTGACGCACCCGGCGAACGGGTGCCACGGGCGTGACGCTCATCCTTCTCGACCCCCCTCGACGTGCTGGATGGTGCCGGCGTGTGACGCGCGGCCGTGCTCAGGTGATCCGCCGGACCAGGTCCCTGCCCGCTCCCCGGTGGGAAGTCGTCGTCTGGAACCGGGGAAGGTGCCCCAGATGACGAAGGTGTGAAAGGGAGCGGGCCCGAGACCTCGCCCTGCGGATCGCCCTGTGCAGTTGTGTGTTGCTGTCGTGTGTCATGTGCGGTGGAACGGTGCTGCTTGCTGGTGCCGGTGGTGCGGCCCCGGTGGTCAGACCCGGCGGTCAGACCCCGGGGAAGACCTCTTCGCTGAGCTCGGAGAACTTCTCCTCCTGCTCCGTGGAGTACTGCTGCCAGCGCACCGGGTCCCAGATCTCGATCCGGTTCATCACGCCGATGACCACGACGTCGCGGTCGAGCGAGGCGTACTCGCGCAACATCGGCGTGATCGTGATGCGGCCCTGCTTGTCGGGGGTCTCCTCCGAGGCCCCGGCGAACAGGAAGCGCGTGTAGTCACGCGCCCCCTTCATCGTGATCGGCGCTTCCTGGGCCTTGCGGGTGAGCTCGACGAAGTCGGCCATCGGCCACACCGTCAGACAGCGTTCCTGCCCTCGAGTCACCACGAGCCCCTCCGCGAGCTGGTCCCTGAACTTCGCCGGGAGGAAAAGTCGCCCCTTGTCGTCGAGCTTGGGGGTGTAGGTGCCCATGAAGAACATCGAGCACCTCCAGTCCCCGACCCTCCCTGGGCGGATCCTCCACTGCGCACCACTTTAACCCACTTTGCACCACGGTCAACCACAAAGCGCGTGTTGCGCCCCCTGATTCGAGCGATTTCCGAGGCAGCACGCCCCTGTCCGCCGGCGCTGGTCGCGACCGTGAGGTGAGCCGTTTGCGCAGGTCAGCAGCGCTTTCGGAGCCTTCGGAAGGCCCGAGTGGAGTGCCGGTGGGGAGATTCGGCGGGCGCGGTGGGGTGAAGTGGAGCGGGAGGTGGAGCACCGTGGCGCCGCCGCCGTGAGGGGACAAGGACCGACGGGCGAAAATCCGCAACCAAACCGTGACCCGAAGTGTCAGAACCATCAACAGACGCGACGCGTATCTTTCCCGGACGCCCTACGGTTGGGTGCAGGGGACGTCGTCGCCATGACGACGCGCATGACGGGAAGGACCGCACGTGGGAACTCCGAGCACGGGGGGAGCGGATCTCGAGACCCTCGCCCGGGTCGTCGGGCGGGTGCGCCACAACATCGAGCGGGTCATCGAGGGCAAGCCGGACGTCGTGACCTCGGCGCTGGTGGTGCTGCTGGCCGAGGGGCACCTGCTGATCGAGGACGTCCCCGGCGTGGGCAAGACCATGCTGAGCAAGGCCCTGGCCCGCAGCATCGACTGCTCGGTACGCCGCATCCAGTTCACGCCCGACCTGCTCCCGTCCGACGTGACGGGGGTGTCGGTCTTCAACCAGAACACCCGGGAGTTCGAGTTCCGGCCCGGCGGGGTGTTCGCCAACATCGTGGTCGGAGACGAGATTAACCGGGCCTCGCCGAAGACCCAGTCCGCGCTCCTGGAGTGCATGGAGGAGCGGCAGGTCACCGTCGACAACATGACGTACCAGCTCGACGCGCCGTTCATGGTCATCGCGACCCAGAACCCCATCGAGATGGAGGGGACCTACGCGCTGCCGGAGGCGCAGCGCGACCGGTTCATGGCGCGGGTCTCGGTGGGCTACCCCGTCGCGGCCGCCGAGATCGCCATGATCACCTCCCACACCGGGAGCAACCCGCTGGACGACCTCGAGCCGGTCACCGACGCCGGCGAGGTGCGCAAGCTGACCGCGATCGTCGGCCAGGTCTTCGTGTCCGAGGCCGTGCAGCGCTACGCGGTCGCCCTCACCTCCGCGACACGGCGCTCGGAGGAGCTCACCCTGGGCGCCTCGCCGCGCGCGACCCTGCACCTGGTGCGCGCCGCGAAGGCGATGGCGGCGATCCACGGCCGCGACTACGTGCTCCCCGACGACGTGCACACCCTGGCCCGACCGGTGCTCGCCCACCGGTTGCTGCCCAGCGTCGAGGCCGCGATGAGCGGACGTTCGACCACCGCCATCCTCGACGGCGTGGTCGCGAGCGTGCCGGTGCCCGAGGGGAACCGTGCGTGAGGCACTCGCCGGCCTGACCGTCCGAGGACGGGCGTTCCTGGCTGCGGGGGTCACCGCGATCATCTGCGCCGTGGTCCTCGGGCAGAGCTCCCTGACCCGGGTCGGCGTCCTGGTGCTCAGCCTGCCGCTGGTGACCGCGGTGCTGCTCGCGCGCAGCCGCTACCGGCTCGCGCTGGTGCGCACCGTCACCCCGCAGCTGGTGGCCGCCGGCCAGCCCGCCCGCGTCGACCTCACCCTGACCAACGAGGGCCGGACCCCCAACGGGGTGCTGCTTCTCGAGGACCACGTGCCCTACGTGCTCGGGACCCGGCCGCGCTTCGTGCTGGGCGGGATCGGGCCGGGCTGGCGCCGACACGTGAGCTACCAGGTCCGCTCCGACGTGCGGGGCCGCTTCGAGATCGGGCCGATGACGGTGCGGGTCGGCGACCCCTTCGGGCTCATCGAGCTCGGGCGTGCCTTCCAGACCACGGTCCCGCTCGTGGTCACGCCGCGCACCGTCCCGCTGCCGACCATCCCGCTCGGCGGCGCGTGGACCGGCTCCGGCGACAACCGGCCACGGGCCTTCGCGACCGGCAGCGCCGAGGACGTCACCGTGCGTGAGTACCGTCGCGGCGACGACCTCCGGCGCGTGCACTGGCGAAGCTCGGCGCGGGTCGGGGAGCTGATGGTCCGCCGCGAGGAGCAGCCCTGGCAGTCGCGCGCCACGCTGTTCCTCGACAACCGGCTGCGCGCCCACCGCGGGCAGGGCGTGGCCTCGTCGCTGGAGGCGGCGGTCTCCGCGGCCGCCTCGGTGGCGGTGCACCTCAGCCACCGGGGCTTCACCGTCCGGCTGGTGACCGCCACCGGCGAGGACCCCAGCAGCGCCTGGCACGCCCGGGACGCCGACCTCAACACCGGCCCGTTGCTGGAGGCCCTGGCCGTCGTCCAGGCCACCCACCACGCCCAGCTCGACACGAGCTGGCTGACCGAGAGCGGCCACGGCGGCCTGACGGTCGCGATCTTCGGCAGCGTCGGGGACACCGACGTCCCGGTGCTGCGCCGGATGCAGCTGCACGCCGGCTCGGCGATGGCCATCGCCCTCGACGTCGACGCCTGGGTCTCGCCGGCCCGCAGCACCGGGGGCTCCTCCCCCGTGCTGACCCAGCAGGGGTGGCGGGCCGTCTCCCTGCGTCCCCGCGACCGGCTCGACGGCGTCTGGCAGGAGCTCGGCCGCAGCAGCGCGCACCTCTCGCGGTCGGGGGGCCAGGCGGGGGCGCCCCCCGCACCACCCGTACCCCCCGTACCGCCCCGGGAGGCGATCCGATGACGGCCCGCCGTGGCGGCCACCGCGCCGACCTCGCCCTCGCGATCACGGCCGCCCTGACCACGTGGATCGCGATGTGGTCGTGGGGTGGCTTCACCATGGTGCCCGGGCGTTACCTCCGGCCGCTCTTCCTCCTCGCCGCGGTGGTCGTGGCGACCGGTGTGCTGGCCCGCTGGTGGCGGCTGCCGGGCGCGGTGGTCATCGCAGTCCAGGTGGTCGTCTCGGGCATGGCCTGCAGCATGGTGCTGAGCGGGTCGCCGATCCCGGTGGGCGGCGCCTGGGACCGGATGGTCCAGGGTTCACCGACGCCGTGGAGACCGCGAACCGGTTCGCCGCCCCCGTGCCCGACGGCGTGCCCGGCGTCCACCCGCTCCTCATCCCCGGCGGACTTGTCTGCCTGCTGGTCGTGGACGCCCTCGTGTGCACCGCACGTCGCGTGCCGCTCGCCGGACTGCCGCTGCTCACGATCTACAGCATCCCGGTCAGCCTCGTCGGCGGCGGGGTCTCCTGGTGGATCTTCGTGCTCACCGCGGCCGGCTTCCTGACACTGCTCTTCCTCCAGGAGAGCGAGCAGGTCGCGCGCTGGGGCCGGCCGCTCGGCCAGGACCCGGCCGACGCCGACTCCTCGGGGCTGCGGGTCGGCAGCGCGGCCACCCACACGAGTGCCGGCACCATCGGCTCGGTCGCGACCGCGCTCGCGCTGTGCGTGCCACTGCTGGTCCCGACCCTCGACCTGCACCTGCTCAACGGCGGTCACGGCTCCGGGGGCAACGGCGACATCTCGATCAGGAACCCGATCACAGACCTTCGTCGCGACCTGACCCGCCCCGCGGACTACCCCTCCTGCGGGTCACGACCGACGATCCGACCCCCGACTACCTGCGCATCTCGGTGCTCAACAGGTTCTCCGACAACGAGTGGAGCTCCGGGGACCGGGACGTCCCGACCGCCAACCTGGCCGAGGGCTCGATGCCGACCCTCGTCGGCGTGTCGTCGACGGTGCCGCGGACGGAGTACCACTACGACGTGATGATCGGCCCCGACTTCAAGTCGACCTGGCTGCCCACGCGGGCCCCGATCAGCCAGATCGACGCCCCCGGCGACTGGCGCTACGACGACTCCACGATGGACTTCATCGCCGGCGACAAGAACCTGACGACCGCGGGCATGAGCTACTCCATGACCGCCGTCGACCTCAACCCTCGGCCGTCGACCTGGCCAACGCCACCACCACGGGCAACATGGTCGGCCAGGAGTACACCGCGCTGCCGACGGACCTGCCTGCCATCGTGTCGACCCTCGCCACCCAGGTCACCCGGGACGCGCCGACCCGGTTCGAGAAGGCCGTCGCGCTCCAGCAGTGGTTCAGCTCCACCGGCGGCTTCACGTACTCGACCCGTGCGGCGCCGGGCAACGGCGTCAACGACCTGGTCAGGTTCCTCAGCGACAACGAGGGCGGCCGCACCGGCTACTGCGAGCAGTTCGCCTCGGCGATGGCGGTGATGGCCCGGGTCCTGCACATCCCGGCCCGCGTGGCCGTGGGCTTCCTGGAGCCGGACCAGGTCGGTCCGAACACCTATGAGTACAGCACCCACGACCTCCACGCCTGGCCCGAGCTGTTCTTCCCCGGCTCGGGCTGGGTGCGCTTCGAGCCGACGCCCGCCGGTGCCGGCACCTCGGTGCCGTCGTACACCACCCAGCAGCTGCCGGTCGTCAACCCCACCAGCCGGCCCAGCGCCTCGGCGTCCAGCAGCATCCTGCCGAGCCACCGCCCCAACGACACCGCGAACCCGAGCGAGTCGGCCGCGGCTGCGACTCACTCCGACGGCGGCCCCGGCTTCCCGTGGCTCCCGGTCGGGGGTGGGCTGCTCGTCGTGGTCCTGGCCGCGGGGCTGGCGCTCGTGCCCGCGCGATGCGTCGTACGCGTCGTCAGCGCCGGCTGGCCGGCGGCCCGGAGGAGGCGTGGGCCGAGCTGCGTGCCACCGCGCTGGACCTCGGGGTGCCCTGGCCCGAGGGGCGGTCACCACAGGAGACCCGCCGCCGTCTCGCGCGCTTCTTCGGCGCTCCCGTGGACGGCCACACGGCCGAGCGTCCCGCCCACGGACCCGAGGTGGCCCCGCAGGCCGTGGCCGCACTCGACCGGATCGTGCGGACGCTCGAGCTGTCGCGCTACGCACGCCACCCGGGACCGGACACGCCGCTGAGCGAAGACGTGGAGACCTGCCTGGCCGCGCTGTACGGCGGCGCCACCCGCGGTGCGCGCCGGCGGGCCGAGTGGTGGCCACGGTCGGTCGTCTCCCGGCCGGGCCGCCCGCACCCGGCGCAGGTCCGGCGCCCGGTGGAGGCGAGGTACGGCGGAGTCGTGGACCACGTCGGCTGACCAGCCGGCGTCGTCCCTCCCAGCATCATCCCCCGTGAGGGACGGGGCTCAGAACCCGCCGTTCTCCTCGCGGCGACGGCGCCAGCGCTGCTCCATGCGCTCCATGAAGGAGCCTGAGCTCGACCGGCGAGAGCGGCGGGTCCGGCCGGAGCGGCCTCCGTCGATGACGGTGAAGCCGTGGGCGGGGTGTCCGTGCGAGCGGGGCTCGGCGGAGCCGGACTGCTGGCCGCGGATCGCGGTGACCGCGATCGTGGCCGAGCCGAGCATGATGACGAACCCGGCGATGCCGAGTGCCCAGAAGCGCGAGTCGTTGCCGGAGAGGACGGCGCCGGTCATCAGGACGGCAATGCCGAGCACGAAACAGACTCCGGAGAAGATCGCCCGGCGGCGTGCCGACCGGCGCAGCGAGGTGCCGCGGAGCGTCGAGGCGAGCTTGGGGTCCTCCTCGACGAGGGCGCGCTCCATCTGCTCGAGCAGTCGGAGCTCCTCTTCCGAGAGCGGCACCGGTTCCTCCACGGGTCGAACTCAGGCCAGCCGACGTGCACGGCCTTGGCGTGCCACAAGTCTAGGCAGCGGGTGGTCATCGCGGTAGGCGGGTTGGGGAAATTAGTGATCAATCTGTCGGGCGGGGACCGGACCGCAGGTCCGGGGCTCACGACAGCAGGCTCGCCGGCCCCACCGCGGCCGACCCGAACCGCAGCGTCGCACGGTCCACCGCACGGTCGGCGTCCGACCAGCCGTGCTCCCGCTCGCCCAGGACCAGCTGCCGGTGGACGGTCTCCCGCGGGACCAGCCCCTCGACCCGCACCCCCACCAGCCGCAGCCGGGCCCGCTGCAGCCCGAGGGCGTCGTAGAGCCGGGTGGCGGCGCGGTAGACGTCCTGCGTCACGTCGGTGGCCTCGGGGAGGGTGCGGGAGCGGGTGATCGTGGTGAAGTCGGCGAACCGCACCTTGATCGTGACGGTGCGGCCCGCCACCCCCGCGACCCGCATCCGGCCGGCGACCTTCGTCGAGAGCCGCAGCAGCTCGCGCAGGACCACCTCGCGGTCGTCGGTGTCCCGCCCGAAGGTCTCGTCGGCCCCCATCGAGCGGTCGGGCTCGTCGGGGCCTCGTCGCGGGGTGATCACCCGGCGGTCGGCCCCCCAGGCCAGCTCGTGGAGGCTGCTGCCGAGGCCCTCGCCGACCGCACGCTGCAGCGTGCGCAGCGGGGTGTGGGCCACGTCTCCGACCGTGACCAGCCCCAGCCGGTGGAGCATCGCCCGGGTCTTCTCCCCCACGCCCCACAGCTCCCCGACGTCGAGCGGGTGGAGGAAGGAGGTGACCTCCTCGGGCGGGACCACGATCACGCCGTCGGGCTTGGCCCGGCGGCTGGCGAGCTTGGCCACCGACACCGTGGCCGCCACCCCGACCGAGCAGGTGATGCCCTGCTCGTCGTGGATCACCGCCCGGAGCTGCTCGGCGATCTCCAGGGGTGACCCGAGCCGCCGGGTCGACCCGCGCACGTCGAGGAACGCCTCGTCCAGCGAGAGCACCTCCACCAGCGGGGTCACCTGCCGGAAGCTCTCCATCACCGAGGACGACACCTGCCCGAACGTCTCGAAGTCCGGCGGCACCACCACGGCCTGCGGGCACAGTCGTCGGGCGCGGGTCATCGGCATCGCCGAGCGCACGCCGTACTGACGGGCGGCGTAGCTGGCCGAGAGCACCACGCCCCGGGACCCACCTCCCACGATCACCGGGACCTCCCAGAGGTCGGGCCGGTCGCGGGTCGCCACGGAGGCGTAGAACGCGTCCATGTCGACGTGGAGGATCGGCGTGGCCGGAGCACCGGCGGAGGTCATGCCGATGCTCCCGGCGATCCCGGGTCAGCGGGCGAGCACGTGCACCTGGGTCGCGAGGGGGAGGTACTCGGGCCGCTCCGCGACGGCGCGCTCGAGTTCGACCAGCGAAGCGGTGGCGCCGGGCTCGAGGTCGAGCAGGGAGCCGGGGACGAGGTCGGCGAAGACGCGCACCCCGTGCACCGAGGCGACCTCGAAGCCGGCGCCGACGAGCAGCGCGGTCGCCTCGTCGGGAGTGAACCGGTGACCGGACCGGGTCGGGGCGCCGTCGCGCGGACCGGCGGGCTCGAGCATGGCCAGGGCCTGCTGGAAGTGCCCGGCCATGGCCCGGGCGACCACGGCGGCGTGCCGCTGGGCGACCAGCAGGCTGAGCGTGCCCCCGGGGCGCAGCACCTCGCGGATCGTGGCCAGGGCGGCGGCGGGGTCGTCGACGACCTCGAGCACCCCGTGGCAGAGCACCACGTCGGCACTGTCGCTGCCGGTGATGTCCAGCAGCGTCGACAGGTCGCCCTGCTGGCCGACGACCTCCACGCCGCGCTCGCGGGCACGGCGGGACAGCGAGGCCAGGGCGTCGGGGCTGGGGTCGACCACCGAGACCCGGTGACCGAGCTCGGCGACCCGCACTGCGAACCCGCCGGTGCCGCCGCCGATGTCGAGGACGTCCCGGGGCTCCTCACCGAGGACCGGGAGCAGCGCCTCCCACACCACGGCGGTACGGGCGGCGCCCCGGCGTTCGCTGGGCCGATCACTGACTGGCATGCCCCCAACCCTAGGGCGTTGACGGGGCACCTCATCCCGCACTCCCGGGGCTGCGGTGCCAGAGCTTCCGCGAGACGTCCTTGGTGGACTCGCCGGCCGGCTTGATGTCGGCGTACGGCGAGAGCTTGAACCCGCTGGAGTGCACCAGCACCCGTCGACGGCCCATGCCGCCGGCCGCACTGTGGTGCGCGGGCTCCTCGGCCTCCCCCTCCCCGGTCGCGGGGAAGGACTGGGGACGTGCCATGACCGGCCGGGTGGCGCGGCTCTCGGCGGCACCGGCGACCGCGGCCTCCCCGACGAAGGCGTTGCCCTCGGGCACCACGGCCATCACCTCACGGACGGCGTCCAGGCCGGCGTCACCACCTCCACGCGACCGCCACAGCGCGAACAGCCCGGGCAGCTCCCAGCAGCCGGTCGCGCGCAGCGAGACGCCGCGGCGGCCGGTGCGTCGCAGCTCGCCGCGGACCACGAGCAGCCAGGAGTGGAAGACCGTGGCGGCGTAGGGCCCCTGGGCGTCCTCGAAGAACGTCGCATCGACCGGGCCGGTGGCGTCGTCGAGGGTCAGGAAGATGACCCGGCGCCCGGACCGGATCGGTGGGGTCTGGGTCGCGACCTTGACGCCCGCGACCAGCAATTCGGCCTTGCTGCGCCGGGACAGCAGGTCACGGCTGCGGGTCACCCCGAGCTCGTCGAGGAACCGGAGTAGGTGTCGACGACGTGCCGGCTGGCGTCGAGGCCCAGGATCTCGAGCTCGGCGCGCATCTTCTCCTCCGCGTCCATCTCCGGCAGGCCGCTGACCATCTCGTCCGGTCCCTCCCGGGCGCGTCCCCGAGGTCGAGGGCGAGCTGCACCGACGTCACCGGCCGCGGTGGCGGGGTGGCCCGGGACTGGGCGGCAGCCTTGGCCCACACGCCCGGGTCGGCCAGCGGGTGCCGCTCGAGGGCGGGCGCCCCCTCCCGGACCGCGGGATCGGTGCTGTTGCGGGCGGCGGCGTCCTCGGCCCGCGCCCGGGCGGTGGCGACGGTCCCGCTCCACGACTTCCGGCCGGCCAGCCCCCGACCCCGGCCGGCCCGCTCGACGGCCCGGGCGTGCCGGTCCAGCTCGGAGACCTGCAGCAGCAGGTCACGGCGGGTCACCCGGCCGCGGCGGCCGACCCCGTCGAGCGAGGTCCCGATGCCGTAGACGGAGTCGAACCCGCCGGCCAGCACGAGGCGCTCCGCGATCGGCCGGGACACCCCGGCGCGGTGCCAGAAGTCGGTCAGCGAGTGGTAGGGCCGGGCCGCGGTGACCCGCTCCACCTCGGCCTCGCTGATGCCCTTGACCTCCGCCAGCGCCAGCCGGATCCCCCACGGCCGCCCGTCGGGGATCCCCGGCTCCGGGGGCGGCTCGCCGGACACCTGGTCGACCCGCTCCACGACGTACTCCTTCTCCGAGGCGTTGACGTCGAGGCCGAGGACGGCGACACCGAGCTGGCGCGCGTCCTCGAGGATCAGCCGCTTGGGGTACATGCCCGGGTCGTGGGTGAGCACCCCGGCGAGGAAGTGGGCCGGCCAGTGCGCCTTGAGCCAGGCCGACTGGTAGGTCGGCAGCGCGAACGCCGCGGCGTGGGCCTTGCAGAAGCCGAACGACGCGAACGCCTCGAGGACCTTCCAGATCCCCTCGACCACGGCAGGGGGTAGCCGTGCGCCAGCGCCCGCGGGAAGAACCACAGCTTCGTCTCGGCCATGCCGTCGACGTCGCCGAGCGCGCGACGCTTCTCGTCGGCCTCGGCGTTGGAGATGCGGGCGAACCGGGCGATGATCTCGATGACCTGCTCGTGGAAGACCACCACGCCGTGGGTCTGCGCGAGGATCGGGCGCAGGTCCTCGTGGAGGTACGCCGGCTGCTTCCACCCCTGCTTGACGTCGAGGTAGGGCGTGATCATGTCGCTCTTGACCGGCCCGGGCCGGAAGAGCGAGATGTCGGTGATGATGTCCTCGAAGCTCTCGATGCCGGACTTGCCGACCAGCTCGCGCTGGCCGGGTGACTCGATCTGGAAGACGCCCAGGGTCCTGGCGGTCGAGATCATCGCGTAGGTCGCCGGGTCGTCGAAGGGCACCTGCTCCTCGTCGTCGAGGTCGATCTCCACGCCGTCGACCGCCGGATCTCGGTGAGGGCGTGGGCCATCGAGGACTGCATGCGGATGCCGAGCACGTCGAGCTTGAGCAGGCCGAGGTCCTCCACGTCGTCCTTGTCGAACTGGCTCATCGGGAAGCCGGCGTACGACGCCTCCACCGGGGTGCGGTCCAGCAGCGTGGCGTCGGAGAGCAGCACCCCGCACGGGTGCACCGCGATGTGGCGCGGCAGCCCGTCGAGCCGCTCCACGAGCCGGAACATCAGGTCGAGCCTTTCCTCCCCCAGGCCCGAGGCCCGCAGCTCCGGAGCTCGCGCAGGGCCACCGGGCGTCGCGGGCCCGGATGTGCGGGAACGCCTTGGCGATCGCGTCGATCTCGCCCGGCGGCATGCCGAGCGCGGCGCCGACGTCGCGGACGGCGTGGCGGACCCGGTAGGTGTCCATCATCGAGACGCACACGCACCGCTCGCCGCCGTAGCGGTCGAGGACCCGCTCGTAGACCTCCAGGCGGCGCGCCGACTCGACGTCGACGTCGATGTCGGGCAGCGCCTGGCGCAGTGGGGAGAGGAACCGCTCCATGAGCAGGCCGTGGCGGATCGGGTCGACCCGGAGATGCCGAGCAGGTAGTTGACCAGGCTGCCCGCCCCCGAGCCGCGCGCCGCGCAGCGCACGCCCATGTCGCGGATCAGGTCGGTGACGTCGCCGACGGTGAGGAAGTACGACGCGTAGCCGAGCTCGCGGATCACCTCCAGCTCGTCGTCGAGCCGCTTCCAGAGGACCTGGCGGGGCGCCGAGCCGTAGCGGTCGCCGACCGCGCCCTCGGCCCGGGCGCGGAGCAGGGCGTCGGCCGGGCTCGCGCCGGGGGTGGCCCGGGGCACGACGCCGCCGGCAGAGAGCTCGAACTCCGGGAAGTGCACCTCCCCCAGCCCCAGGTCGGCGCGGGGGTCGAGCGCGCACCGGTCCGCCACCGCGCGGGTGCGGGCCAGCAGCTGCCGGGCCTCGCGGGCCGGGTCGGCGGCCAGCCCGGCGAGCCGGCAGATCTCCTCGGCGACCTCGGCCATCTCCTTGCCGGACTTGAGGAACCCCTCGGCGTTGCCCCGGTCCACGTGCCGGCGGTCGAGGGCGACCAGCCGGCGGGCGGCGTCGAGGACGTCCACGGTGGGGGCGTCGCGGCGGTCGGCGTAGCGCACTGCGTTGGTGAGCACGGTCCCGAGACCGGCCTGCCGGGCCACCCCGGCCATCCGGGCGGCGTGCGGGGTGGTGCCGGGGCCCCAGCTGCCACCGGCCCCCCGAGGCGGTGGGAGACCAGCTCGACCAGGAGGTTCTCCCTCGGCACCAGCGACCGCCAGGGCGCGAGCGCCGCGTGGGCAAGGTCGTCGCGACGCCGGGTGACCGCGGCCCCCAGCTCGGAGGCGGGCCCCAGCAGCACCAGCAGGTCGCCGGAGCCGAGCAGCTCGGCCACCGCCGGCCCCCGGGTCGAGCACGGGCGTGCCCCGCTCACCGGCCAGGTGGGTGGCCGAGACGAGCCGGCACAGCGCCGCCCACCCCGCCGGCCCTCGGCCAGGAGCGTCGCCCGGGGCAGCCGGGGGTCGCGGAAACGCCCCGCCCCGCACCGGCGTGCGGGCCCGGCCCGGGACGGCGGACGAACCGGTCGCCCGGCCGGCCCCGTCGTACGACGTCGCGGGCCGTGGGCGAGGTCCACGCCCAGCACCGGGCGCACCCCCGCGGACAGGCACGCCTTGGCGAACTTCACCGCGCCATAGGTGCCGTCCCGGTCGGTCAGGGCCAGGGTGTCCATCTCGTGCTCGACGGCCCGCGCGACCAGCACGTGCGGGTGGGACGCGCCGTACTGCAGGGAGTAGCCCGAGGCCACGTGGAGATGGGGGAAGGGATCGGGGCACGGGTCGCCTCCTGCGCGCGCAGCCGGCTCGACCCCTGACTGTCACATCGAACACCTGTTCGAACAACACCACTCTATCCCGCTCCTCCCGCCGCACGCCACCCGAAGCGCTCAGCTCACGTGGCGCACGACCTGGGCCCGCGCCGGCGCGTGCGGCACCAGCCCGAGGGACTGCTCGACCGCGAGGAACCGGTCGGCGTCGCGGACCAGGTCGTCGGCCTCGCGCTCGGTCACCGCCCGCACCGAGCCCGCCTCCGCCGCGGCCCGCTTGCCCGCGCCGGCGGAGAAGAACCGGGCCCACTCGGCGAGCTCGGGAGCCACCTCGGCCAGCAGCACCCAGGCGTTCTTCTGGGGCCGCCGGCGCGCCGGCGCCGGGTGCGCCCGCGCCGCCAGCAGGGCGGCGGCGGCGCGCAGCGCGGCGACGTGGGCACAGGCATAGCGGGCCGGCACCTCGGCATCGACCATCGCCTCGCTCAGCGACTCGGCCGCGCGTGCGAGGTAGGAGTGGGTGGTGGCCGGCAGCGCATAGGGGTTGGGGGCGCTCATCTCGCTCCCCCTCAGTCCGCGCAGCCGACGAGCTGCCAGCGACCGTCGCCCCAGTCGAAGGAGAGGTCGAAGACCCCACCCCCGTCGGCGGCCTCGCCGGACGCGGGACCGCGCCCGGCCTCGACCCGCCACAGCTCGCGCTCGACCAGCAGGTCCCCGGCCACCGCCGACGACGCGCCCGCTCCGACGGCCCGCCCGCTCCGGACGGCGAGTCCTCGGACCCGATCACCGCCCGCGCCCCGGACGACTGCCACCACGGCGTCGTCTCCACCCAGTGGGCGACCACCGCCCGCACCTTCCACAACCGCCCCCGCCACAGGAACTGCTCGGGAGCCTCCACGCCGTCACCATCCCCTGCGCACCTCCACCGGGTCGTCGTACCGCCTCATCACGCCACCTCTCGCGCCATCGGTCTCGACCCCGGACACCGACCCCGGCACCGCACCGCTCCCGGTCTCACCGGTCGCACCGACCAGCGGCCGGCCCGGCGGGGGCGGGGTCGAGGTCGCCCCCACCGAGCGGCTGGCTCGAACATCTGTTCGAACACTCAGAACGGTACACCCCGGCGCCGACAGGACGTCAAGACCCGCGCGCGTGGCGGAGGCAGAACCCCTGCGGACGCGAAAGTCCCCGCCGCTCGGCACCTCGGCGGGGCTTCCGGAGGGTGCCGAACGGCGGGGACCACCCGTGAGGTTGCTACCTGCCGGGGACGGGACGGGGCTCGTTCCACGCCCCGCGCATGAAGGAGGAGGTGTCGCGGTGCCACAGGAAGAACAGCAGCGCGAGGTCGAGCACGGCGGAGACCACCGAGAGCACGTAGAAGAGCGCCGGCGGTTCGGTGCGCAGGCCGGCGAGGCTCGCCACGGCCATCAGCACCGCCAGGGCGGTGAGCGCCAGGCGCGCCCACGCGTGCCCGCTGCGGAAGAACATCAGCAGCACGCCCGCCAGCAGTGCGAACACGACGAAGAGCACGATCGCCACCGGGACGAACGACGGCGGCTGCACCGAGCCGGTCTCGTCCGGGTGCCCGGAGGCCCAGGAGTCGACCAGGCTGCCACGCAGGAGGATCGTGAGCAGGGCGGTCAACCCGCTCAGGGCCACCAGCCCACCCAGGACCCAGGTCGCACCGCACACCGAGCGCGGACGCTGCCGACTCATGCACTCTCCTCTCCCGGGTCTCCCCCGGGGCTCCGCCCGGCGTTCCCACGCCGAACACCCACAGCTCGAGCGGCCCCCGCCCGTGGCTAGGGTCGCAGTATGACGACCGAGCACCCCACGATCACCCGATTTCGAGACGAACACCGGGCTCGTGGGGGGACCGGTGAGGTGGTCATTCTCCCCGACTCCGTCCACACCGCAGCATTGGCGGCCGAGGCGCTCGGCTGCGAGGTGGGGGCGATCGCCAACAGCCTGCTCTTCGACGCCGAGGGCTCGCCCGTGCTGATCCTCACCTCGGGCGCGCACCGGGTCGACACCGGCCGCGCCGCCGAGCGCATCGGGGTCACCGAGCTCCGCCGCGCGAAGCCGGAGTTCGTGCGTGAGCACACCGGCCAGGTCATCGGCGGCGTCTCCCCCATCGGCCACCCCGCTCCGGTGCCGACGTACCTCGACCCCTGGCTGCGCACGTACGACGTGGTCTGGGCCGCCGCCGGCCATCCCGCCGCCGTGTTCTCCACGACGTACGACGAGCTGCTCACCCTCACCGGCGCCACCGAGGTCGAGGTCGACTGACGCCATGGAGATCTGGATCAACCCCGCCTGCTCGAAGTGCCGCACCGCGACCGCCGAGCTCGACGCCGCGGGCGTCGACTACACGGTGCGCCGCTACCTGGAGGACCCGCCGACCGCCGCGGAGCTCGGCGAGGTCGTGGCACGGCTCGGGCTCGAGCCGTGGGACGTGGCGCGGCCGAAGGAGACCCGGGAGGCGGGCATCGACCTGCCCGCGAGCCGGGCCACCGCGAGGCCTGGCTGGCGGCGATGGCGGAGCACCCGGCGACCATCCAGCGGCCGATCATCACCGCCGCCGACGGCACCACCGTGATCGGCCGGGATGCGGACGCCCTGGCCCGCGTGGCCGAGGCCGAGGGAGCCCACTGAGGCTCGTGCCCGTCACCGAGCGCGCCTAGACTCCGCGCGTGGACTCGCTCGCACTGGCGTTCTCGAGCGGCTGGGCCAGCGGGGTGAACTGCTACCTGGTCGTGCTGGTCCTGGGCCTCGCGGACCGGGTCGGCGGGTTCGCCGGCATCCCCGACGCGCTGGGTCGCTGGGACGTGCTGGCGGTCGCGTTCTTCCTCTACTCCTTCGAGTTCGTGGCCGACAAGATCCCGTACGTCGACTCCACGTGGGACCTGGTCTCGACCGCGATCCGCCCGACCGCCGGCGCCGTGGTGGGCGTCCTGATCGCCGGCCAGGCGGACTCGCTCGACGCGGCGGTGCTCGGCGTGGTCGGCGGCGGGACGGCGCTGCTGTCCCACCTGGCCAAGGCGGGCGGGCGGCTGGCGCTGAACACCTCCCCCGAGCCGGTCACCAACATCACGGCCAGCGTGGCCGAGGACGTCACGGTGCTGGCGGTCGTGTGGTTCGCGATCGAGCACCCGCGGGGCGCGGCCGCCGTCGCCGGGGTGCTGCTGGCGGCGGGGCTGCTCCTGCTCCTCCTGCTCGCGCGGCTGGTCCGGCGCGGCTGGCGCCGGTGGCGGCGCAGGCGCGACCCGCGTCCCCGCCCCGGTATTCCGGTGGCCGACCCGCCGCGCACTCACTAGCGTCGGTGCATGGGACGCACGACCGACCGGCCGCTCAGCGATCCCGCCACCCGCGCGGCGGTGACCGCCCGGCTCGGCGAGCTCTACGCCGGGCGCCCCGTGCTCGTCGGCCCGGGGGTGCTGGCGGGCTTCACCCCGGTCGTGCACTGGCTGCGCGAGCTCGACTGCCCCGTGCTCGTGGTCTCCACCGCCCGCGGTGCCGGCCGGGTCCCCGACGCCGGCGAGTGCGTGGTCGTCGAGGTGGCCCCGCCGGCCGCGACCATGCCCACCGACGAGCTGCGCGCCCACGACAAGCTCGTCCGCCACCTGCCCGCAGAGGCGGTGGCCGCGATCGAGGCGTTCGACCCGGACCGGCAGGCGGTCTGGTACACCTCCCCCTTCGTCACCACCGACGAGCCGATCCTGGGCCGCCCGGTCACCGGCGGCCGACCGGCGTCGTTCCTCGCCCTCGAGGACAAGATGCTGGCCGACGGCATCTGGGCGGCGGCCGGGGTGCGGTCCGCGCCGTACGTGATCGAGCCCGTGGACGCGCGTGCCCTCGCCGCAGCCACCGCCCGGCTCTCCGGCCCCCTCGGCGCGGTCTGGTCCGGCGACGCCCGCGACGGCTTCAACGGCGGCGGCAACTACGTGCGCTGGATCCGTGACGACCGGGACGCCGCGGCGGCCCGTGCGTTCTTCCTGCCGCGGTGCGACCGGGTCCGGGTGATGCCGTTCCTCGACGGCGTGCCCTGCTCGATCCACGGCTTCGTGCTCCCCGACGGCACCGCGGCGTTCAGGCCGGTGGAGATCGCGGTGCTGCGCGATCCCGTCAGGCGGGAGTTCGTCTACGGCGGGCTCGGCACCTTCTGGGACCCGCCCGAGGGCGATCGGGAGCAGATGCGTGACGTCGTCCGACGCGTGGGCGCGCACCTCCAGGAGACCGAGGGCTACCGCGGCGCGTTCGGGATCGACGGGGTGCTCACGGCCGACGGCTTCCGGCCCACCGAGCTCAACACCCGCATGTCGGCCGGGGTGTCCACCGTCGCGCAGGTCGACCTCCGGTTCTTCACGCTCCTGCAGGCCACCCTGGTCGCCGGCGTCGACCCCGGGGTGCGGGTCGCCGACCTCGAGGCGATGGTGCCCTTGATGGACGCGCGTCGCTGCGGCAGGGCCGTTGCCTTCGGCCGGGGCGCGACGGTCGAAGGCGACGTCAGCTTCCCGGTCACCTGGGACGGTCGGGCCTTCGAGCGGGCGGACGACGAGACGGGCAACACCCTGATCATGGCCGACACGCCCACCGGCTTCTTCGCCAAGCTCGACCCCTGCCTCGCGCTGGCCCCGGGGGCGCGACTGGCCGAGGTCAACGTGGCCCTGTTCGCCTTCGTCGACCGGCTGCTCGGCTCGGACTTCGGCGCCCTCGAGCCGGCGCCCGACCTGCGCCGCGTCGGGCTCACCACGGCACCGTAGGGTCTGGGGCCATGGCGCGCGTCGTGGTGGTCGGTGGCGGGTACGGCGGCCTGGCCTCCGCGGCACGTCTGGCCAAGCTGGGCCACGAGGTGACGCTGCTGGAGCGCTCGCCGTCCCTCGGGGGTGCGCTCGTCGCGGAGTCCACGGAGGGGTTCGCGTGGGACGCCGGGCCGACCCACGCGCTGCTGCCCGCGGTGGTGAGGGACCTCTTCCGCAAGTCGGGGCGCCCGGTCGAGCGCGAGCTGGAGCTGGTCCCCGTGGACGTGATCAGCGAGCACCGCTTCGAGGACGGCTCCTCGGTCTCCCTGCCCGGCGGCTCGCGCGCGGCCCAGATCGCGGCCTTCGACGAGCTGGGCCCGGGCCTGGGCAGGCGCTGGGTCGACCACGTGGCGTCGTACGCCGACGACTGGGCCGTGCTCCGTCGGGGGTACCTCGAGCAGCCCTGGGACCCGGACGACCTCTCCCGGGAGCTGGCGGCGCGGCTGGACAGCCGCGAGGTGCTGCACAAGCGCCTGCGCCGGACGTTCAAGGACGAGCGGCTGCGGCTGGTGGCCGGCCACCCGTTCGTCGCCGAGGGCCACGACCTGCGCAACGTGCCCGCCTGGCTGGGGGTGACGGCGTACGTCCAGCAGCGTTTCGGCGCGTGGACGGTCGAGGGTGGGATGGCCGGGCTGGCCGCCGCCCTCGAGCGGCGGCTGGCCACCCGCAAGGTGACGGTGCGGACGTCCACGGTCGTGTCGGACCTCGTCGTGCGCGAGGGTCGGGTGGTGGCCGTCGCGACGGCGGAGGGTGACGTGGACGCCGACGTCGTGGTGTGCGCCGTGGACCCGCGCCGGCTCCCGGCCCTCGCCGGCTACGTCCGGCGCACGATGCCGGCGATCCCGCCGGTGGTGGTCCACCTCGGGCTCGAGGGACCGGTGCCGGAGCTGCCGCGCGAGACGGTCCTCCACGGTGACCCGATGCTCGTGGTGCGCACCGGCGGTCGGGCCCCGGAGGGCCATGCCGCGTGGACCGTGCACGGACGCGGCCGCCTCGCCGAGGACATGCTGCTCGCGCTCGCCCGCCGCGGGCTCGACGTGCGCGCCCACGTCGTCGCCCGGGTCGACCGTTCGCCCCGCGACCTGGTCGAGCGGTGGGGCGGGTCCCCCCTCGGCGTGCTGTGGCAGGGACGCGCGACGGTCCGGCAACGACTCGGCCCGGCCACCCCCGTGGCCGGTGTGTACGCCGCCGGCGCCCACGCCACCCCCGGCGCCGGTCTCCCGTTCGTCGGGCTCTCGGCGGCGCTGGTGGCCCAGGCCGTCGGCCCCGCCTGACCTCCTCGACCGACCGGGCGACGGGCAGGCGCCTACGCCGCGGTGGCCACGGGGTCGACCCGGGCAGCGGAACTTGCCCACGGGGAGCCGGTCCGGGTCAGCAGCGACCCGCACCGGAGCCCCTGCGCACAGGCCAACGGGTACACGTCGCGGGCCCGGGCCGCGTCGAAGAGCGCCAGCGGTCGGAGCCCGACGACTCGCGCGACCTCCCGGTCGGGTCGGATCAGGGTCACCGAGGACCTGGGGTGGCTCGCCCTCCACCGCCGCAGCTCCAGCCTCAGCAGCAGCTCAGCGACGCGACCCACCGGCCCGAGCACGGGGCCCGCCAGCGGGGCCACGACGATGACGCGGTCGGCCTCCCTGGCGGCGTCGATCGAGGTGGCCGACCGCACCCCGCCGTCGACGTACAGCCGTCCCTCGACTCGGTGTGGCGCCAGGAGCCCGGGCACGGCGGACGAGGCCGCGACCAGGTCCGCGAGCGGGTGGCGACCACCGTCCAGGATGTGTCGGCGACCGGTGCGCACGCAGACGGCCGAGACGGCGACGAGAGGGCTCCTGGCCTCCCCGAACAGCTGTCGGGCGAGATCGGCGAGGACGCCGGCGCGCAGGTCCGGCACCGAGGGTGCCTCCAGCTCCCGGAGGTCCTCGTAGGTCAGCCCGAGCGCCAGGGCCGAGGCCGTCCACGACCCCGCCGACGTGCCGAGCACCGGCGCCGCGGCGGCCGGGATCCCGGACGCGGCGAGCCGGCCGCGACCCCAGCGGTGTAGGCGATCCCGACGATCCCGCCACCGCCGTAGACCATGGCCAACGGGGGACGGCCGTCGACGCGCCCTGCGAGCGTCGTCATGGGAACGATCGTGCCCGGGCTCGTTGTGGCGACCGTGGGTCACGGCTGTGCGGCGGCTGGGAGCCGGCACGTCGCACTCGGGTGCGCCCACGGGCTCCGGTGTATCACTGGTGACAGGGGTTCACCTCGTGACAGGAGCGCGGACGCATGGTCGACGGCGTCGGGGAGAGGATGCTCGGGGCGCGGTGGCGCACGATCGCCCGCATCGGGGCGGCGGCGCTGCCGCTGGTGACCTGCGCCCTGCTCTCGACGGTCCGGGACGGCGTCCCGGCCGCGACCGCGGTCCTCGTCCTGGTGCTGTGGGTGGTCGCGGCAGCGGCCACCGGGGACCGGGTCGCCGGACTCGTCGCCGCCGTCTCCGGTGGCGTCTGGTTCGACTTCTTCCTCACCGCGCCGTACCAGCGGTTCACGATCTCGGACTCCGATGACCTCGAGGCCACCGTCCTGCTCGTGCTGATCGGCTCGATCGTCACCGAGATCGCCCTGTGGGGCTACCGGGAGCAGTCCCGAGCGGCCCGTCGCTCCGGCTACCTCGACGGCGTGCTCGGCGCCGCGAGGCTGGTGGCGGAAGGAGACACGCCTGCCGCGGCGATGGTCGACGTGGTCGCCCGCGAGATCACCGACGTCCTGGGCGCCGACGAGTGCCGTTTCGTCCCGGGTCGGGTCGGCGACGCACGTGTCGCCGTCCTCGACCACGACGGCGTCGTCACGCGGGGCGACCGCCCGGTCGACGTCGACCGGCTGGGGCTGCCCTCCGACGAGTACGTCGCCATCCCGGTCCGGAGAGGGGCACGCGTGGTCGCCCACTTCCTGGTCACCGCCACCTCCCGCATCACCTACCCGACCCACGAGCAGCGTCGGGTCGCGGTGCTGCTGGCCGACCAGGTGGCGGCAGCTGTCGACACCGGTTGAGGTCGCCTGCCCCGGCGCGGCGTGCCGGACCTAGACCGAGCCGAGGTCGACGACGTACTCGGCGCCGACGGTCTCGGTGGTGAACTCCGCCACTCCGGCCCAGCCCTGGAGCACCAGGACCACCTCGGTCGGTCGCGTCTCGCCGTCGGTGCGGGGGAACCACAGCATGCTGTAGCGGTCGTCGACCCCGGACTCGATGTCGGTGAGGTCGGCGTCGGTGAGCTCGTTGACCGGCACGTTCCGGGCGCTCGAGAGCTGCTGGATCTGCTCCGCCACCTGCGTCGTCGCGTCGATGAGCTGGGCCCGCTGCCCGGCCCTGGACAGGTCGTGGGTGCTGCGAGCGGGAAGGTCACCGCACGCGGCGTTCACGACCCGGGTGCTGCTCTCGTGGTCGAGCGGCAGCACCAGGCACACCGCCGAGCCGTCCTTGCGGAACGTCACCCGGCCGTCGTCGTCGAGTCCGTCGTCGTCGCGGTCGGTGATCCCGGCCGCCCGGCCGCCGCTCGGCGCGGCGCTGCCGGCGAACGTCGCGAGCCGGCGTGGGTCGAGCCCGCGCCAGTAGGTGGAGGGGAAGGAGGTGTCGAGGGTGCCGACGCGCAGCACGTCCACGGAGAGTGCCGCGGTCCGCAGCGGGCTCAGCGCCGTGGGGGCGTCACCGGGACTGCAGGCGCCGGCGCGGACCGTCCGGGCGCCGGGGGTGGCGTCCAGGCACGCGTAGTCGGCGACGACCCGCACGGTGAACGAGCGCCCCCGCAGCGGTCCGGCCGCGAAGAAGGGACGCTGGTCCGCGGGCAGGTCGTGGATCTCGGCGCGCAGGTGCGCGCGGGCGGCCCGCGTCGTGTCAGCGCCACGCACCAGCTCACGCCCAGCGGCGACGGCGTAGTTCCGGTTCGCCGCGGTGTACACGCCGTCGGCAGGGGCAGTCGGGGCGGCCTGTGCCGGCGGCGCAGCGAGCGGGGCGGCACACATCAGTACCGCGGCGGTCCCGGCGAGGACGGTCTTCGGGGTGGCCACGAGCGCGAGCTCCTATGCGGTCGGGAACGCCGCGGAGCGGCAGCGGACGAGTGCCCGCCGCGGCGATGATGCACCGCCGGATCCCGGGTGCGCAGACGATTCGCCGAGAACGACGACCGCTCAGACGGTCATGTTGAGGGCCGCGAAGATCTCGAGCGTGGCCTTGGAGCGGTTGAGCGTGTAGAAGTGCAGGCCGGGCGCACCACCCGCGAGCAGCTCCTCACACAGCTCGGCGGCAACGGCGACGCCCTCGGCCCGCACCGCGGCCGGGTCGTCCTCGCGAGCGGCGACACGGGCCACCACCTCGGCGGGGACCTCGCGGCCCGACAGCTGGGCCATCCGCGTGACCTGGCCCAGGCTGGTGATCGGCATGATGCCGGGCAGGATCGGGATGTCCACGCCGACCGCCCGGCTGCGCTCGACCAGCCCGAAGTAGTCGCTCGCCCGGAAGAACATGTCGGTGATCGCGAACTCGGCGCCCGCCTGCTGCTTGCGGGCGAGGACGGCGACGTCGTGGTCGAGCGACTCGGCCTCGCGGTGGCCCTCGGGGAACGCGGCGACGCCCACGCTGAACCCCCCGGTCTCGCGGACCAGCGCGACCAGCTCGTCGGCGTAGGTCAGCCCACCCTCGGTGGGCGTCCAGGGCGTGCCCGGACCGCCCGGCGGGTCACCGCGCAGCGCCAGCACGTTGTGCACCCCGGCGTCAGCGTACGAGCCGAGGATCGCGGTGAGCTCCGCGCGTGTGTGCCCCACGCAGGTCAGGTGCGCCATCGGCGTGAGCGAGGTCTCCCGGGCGATCCGCCCGGTCACCCGGACCGTGGTGTCCCGGGTGCTCCCGCCCGCGCCGTACGTCACCGACACGAAGGTCGGCCGGTAGGGCTCCAGCGCGCTGATGGCTCGCCACAGCTGCTCCTCGCCGGCCTCGTCCTTGGGCGGGAAGAACTCGAAGGAGAACGAGCGCCCCCCGGTGCGGATGAGCTCCCCGATGCTCTGGGCGCGATGGTCGGTCATGGCGTCGAGTGTAGGTAGCGACAGGGCCCCTCGGGGGCGTTGTCCACCGCACTGGGGGCTCTGTCTACCCTCTTTGCGTGACGAGCAGCGGGTGGGACAGCGCAGATTTCCGCGACCGCGTGCAGGCAGCGCTCGACGCGTTCCTCGAGGAGCAGGCCGGGCGCCTGGCGCCCCTCGGTCCCGACGCCGCTCGACTCCTGGACGAAGCGCGGGCCGCGGTCTCCGGCGGCAAGCGCTTCCGCGCCGCCTTCTGCTACTGGGGCCACCTCGCCGTCGCCCCCGACGTCGCCGACCGGCCCGCCGAGAACGACGCCCTGATCCGCGCCTGCGCCTCGCTGGAGCTGCTGCACGCCAGCGCCCTGGTCCACGACGACCTCATGGATGCCTCCGACACCCGGCGCGGACGGCCCGCGACGCACCGTCAGTTCGAGACCGACCACCGCCGAGCCGGGTGGCGCGGCGACCCGGAGCAGTACGGCGGCGCCGCCGCCATCCTGCTCGGTGACCTGCTGCTCTCCTGGGCCGACGAGCTGCTGCGTCGCTGCGGCCTGCCCGCAGAGCAGGTCGCGCCGGCCCTCGACGTCTTCGACCTCTGCCGGTCGGAGGTGATCGCCGGCCAGTTCCTCGACGTCTCCGTCCAGGCCCGCGGCCTCGCCGACGTGGACGCGGCGATGACCGTGCTGCGCTACAAGTCCGCGAAGTACTCCATCGAGCGGCCCCTGCACATCGGCGCGGCCCTCGCCGGCGCCGGGCCGGGCACGATGGCGGACCTGACCGCCTTCGGGCTCCCCCTCGGCGAGGCCTTCCAGCTTCGCGACGACCTGCTCGGCGTGTTCGGCGACCCGGCCGCGACCGGCAAGCCCGCGGGCGACGACCTGATCGAGGGCAAGCGCACCGTGCTGGTCGCCCTCGCACTGGACGCCGCCGGCCCCGACGAGGCGGACGCCCTCCACCGGGCGCTCGGCAGCGACCTGGACGAGGCCGCCGTGCAGCGCCTCCGGGGCATCATCGACGCCTCCGGGGCCCACGGCCAGGTCGAGTCGGTGATCGGCGAGCTGGCCGGGCGCGCGGTCACCGCGCTGGAGCGCGCCGGGGTCGACGACCGGGCACGCGGGGTGCTGCGCGACCTCGCGTCCGCGGCGACCGATCGCGCCGTCTGAGTCCGAGGTCGGCTACAGCGCCGGGGCGAGGCTCAGAACGCCATCGCCTGGGCCCGGCGCTTCACCTCCGAGCCGCGGTTCTCCCGCAGCGCGTCGATGGGGCGTCCGGGGAGGTCCGCGTCGGTGAAGAGCCACGCGATGCACTCGCGGTCGTCGTACCCGCCGTCGTGCAGCACCGTCAGCAGTCCCGGCAGGCCCTTGACGACCAGCCCGTCCTGCACGAAGTCAGCGGGGACCTGCTGGCCGGCACCGGGGGCCGGGACCGCGGCCGCCAGCTCGTGCTCACGGATCATCGTGCGCACCTTGCCCACCGTGACCCCGAGCCTGCGGGCCGTCTCGGCCCAGTCGATCCAGTCCGGAACCAGCGCGCCCAGGTCGGCTTCGGCAAGCCTCGATTCACTCATGGGACCACTCTTCCACCTGGCGGGTGACCGGCGAAACCGACGACCGCGGGACCGGCCCCCACCTCCCTCAGGTCACTCCAGTCCCTTGAGTCACAGCCCGTCCCGGGTTACGGTCGACGATCGTTCCCCGGCGTCCCCACCGGGCCTCTCGGGTCCCGGGTGCCGCGCGGGACGACGAAGGGAGTGTCCGAGATGACCCCGAACCCCCGACCGCGACCGGCACGCCGCACCCGCACACGCAGCCGCCTCCCGGAGCTGGCCACCGGCCTGCTGACCGGCCTGGCCCTGCTGCTGAGCGTCGCCCCGGCCGACGCCGCAGCCGGCGACCTGCCCGCGGGGCGCCGGATCGTCGACCACCGGGTCCGTGCCGGCGAGACGGTGACCGGGCTGGCGGTGCGCTACCACGCCTGGACCGCCGAGCTGATCTCCCACAACCACCTCGGGCCCTCGGCGGCGATCCGCGTCGGCCAGCGCCTCGAGATCCCGGTCGTGGTCTCCGCGCTGCCGCACCACCGCACCCGCACGCCGCAGCACCCGGCGCCGCACCACGCGGCTCGGCACCACGCCGCGACGCACCACACGGCGCCGCACCGGGCACCGGCGCCGGCCGCGAGCCCCGGGAGCCCCGGGAGCGCGACGGTGCGACGCACGGTGGCGAGGACGGCGGCGCGGCACGGGTCGACCCCCAGCTCGCCCTCGCGGTCTCGTGGCAGGAGTCCGGCTGGCAGATGGACCGGCGTTCCGACGCGGGCGCCATCGGCGCGATGCAGGTGCTGCCGAGCACCGGCGCCTGGATGTCGCTCTACGCCGGGCACAGGCTGCACCTGCACCGGCTGGCCGACAACGCCGTCGCCGGCGTCCAGCTGCTGCGCTTCCTGGGCGAGGAGACCGGCTCGCCGCGCCACCTCGTCGGCGCCTACTACCAGGGCCTCGGGGCGGTCCGCTCCGACGGCCTCTACGGGGACACCAAGGACTACGTGGCCAACGTGCTCGCGATCAAGAGCCGTCTCGAGGCGGGTCGCCCGCCGGCCTGAGCCCGTCCCTCACTGGCCCCCGACGGCCCCCGACGCCCTCTGCGCGCCACGCCGGTGACGCCTCAACGCGGCGTGGAGGCGGGGCGTCCGTACGATTGGGGTCCCGGATCCTTCCCCATCCGGCCGCAGGAGGGTCGTAGTGCAGCCACGTCGGCAGTCAGATCGGCACGCCCCCACGGGCGCCGACGCTGCCACTGGCGACCCCATGACCGGCCGCCTCCTCGACGGCCGCTACCGGATCGGACCCCGGATCGCCCGGGGTGGCATGGCCAGCGTCTACGAGGCCGTCGACCTGCGCCTGGACCGCACCGTCGCGGTCAAGGTGATGCACTCCGGCCTCGGTGACGACGAGGAGTTCGCGGCCCGGTTCGTCCGCGAGGCCCGGGCGGCGGCGCGCCTGTCCCACCCCAACGTGGTGGGCGTCTACGACCAGGGCCAGGACGACGGGACCGTCTACCTGGCGATGGAGCTGGTCCCCGGCCACACGCTGCGCGACGTGATCCGCAAGGAGAGCCCGATGCCGGCGCCGCGCGCGCTGGCGCTGCTCGAGCCGGTGCTCTCCGCACTCGCCGCCGCCCACCGGGCCGGTCTCATCCACCGCGACGTCAAGCCCGAGAACGTGCTGATCGCCACCGCCCCGGACTCCGGGGCGACCGTGATCAAGTGGCCGACTTCGGCCTGGCGAAGGCGGTCAGCGCCGACACCCAGCACACCGCGACCTCCGGCATCCTGATCGGCACGGTCTCCTACCTCGCGCCCGAGCTGGTCCTCGACGCCGCGCCGACACCCGCGCGGACGTGTACGCCGCGGGCGTGATGCTCTACGAGCTGCTCACCGGCACCAAGCCGCACGAGGGCGAGTCGCCGATCCAGGTCGCCTACAAGCACGTCCACGAGGACGTCCCGCCGCCGTCACGGTCGGTGCCGGGCCTGCCGGCGTACGTCGACGCGCTGGTCGCCCGCGCGACCGCACGCGACCGGGACCTGCGCCCGGCCGATGCCGGGGTGATGCTGCACCAGCTGCACCGGGTGGCGCACGCGCTCGCCGACGGCGTGCACGACGACCCCGAGCTCACCGCCGACCTCGCCCCGGCCCTGCTGCACCCGGACACCGGCGAGATCGTCGCCGTCGAGGTCCCGCCCGGGCAGCGCGACGACACGGCTGCGGACCCGTTCGACGGCGCTGTGCCGGCTGCCCTCTTCGCAACCGCGGGCGACGACGAGCACACCACCCTGATCCCCCAGTCGCCCCGTGGCACCGTGGCCACCACGAGCCACCGGCCGCCGGCGCCGCCTGCCGCCGGCGCGCCCGGCCGCACCGCGCCCACCGGCCCGCGGCGGACCGGGCGTTCGCGACGGGGCCCGATCCTGCTCGTGCTCCTCCTGCTGCTCGTCGTGGGCGCCGGCGTGGGGGCCTGGTGGTTCGGCTGGGCCCGCTACACCTCGACCCCGGCGGTGCTGGGGCTGACGAGGTCCGCCGCGATCGAGAAGATCCAGGCGGCCGGCCTCGACGCCGACACGGGCAAGAAGGCCTACTCCGAGACCGTCCCCGCCGGCCACGTCATCGACACCGACCCCGGCGCGGGCGAGCGCGTCCTCGACGGCGGCACGGTCAGCGTGGTCATCTCGCTCGGCAAGGAGCGGTACGACGTACCCCGCACCAAGGGCATGAGCGAGGACCAGGCCCAGGACGCCCTGATGCAGTCCCACCTGACCTTCGGCACGGCGATCGGCCGCTGGTCCGACACCGTCCCCGAGGGCACGGTCATGGGCAGCGACCCCAAACCGGGCACCAGCGTGCGCCCGGGCACGGCGGTCGACCTGTTCGAGAGCCGGGGGCCACGCCCGATCAAGATCGCCGACTGGACCGGCAAGGACGCCGACCAGGCCCAGCAGGCGTTGGAGGCCAAGGGTCTCCAGGTCGACCGCGGGACCGAGGAGTACTCCGACAGCGTGGCCGAGGGCGACGTCATCAGCCAGACGCCCACCAGCGGCACCCTCTACCGCGGTGACACCGTCAAGCTCGTCGTGTCCCGGGGTCCCGAGCTGGTCGAGGTGCCGGGTGGCCTGGTCGCCTCCGGCGTGGACTCGGCCACCGCCAAGCTCGAGGCGCTCGGGTTCAAGGTCGTGGTCCACAAGAACGACCACTACATCGGCGTGGGCTACGTCTACTCGGTCGACCCGGGCTCCGGGACGAAGGTCCCCAAGGGGTCCACCATCGTCCTGTCCATCCTCTGACCGGGCCTCTCCTGCGGGCACGCCGCCGAGGACGCCCCGGGAGCGCGGGCCCGCGCGGGCGCCGGATAGCGTCTGCGCCATGGTCGACTCCCCCACCCGCAACCCGATCGGGACCCACGTGCTGGTCGGCAAGGGCCTGGTCGACGGGGCGCTCGCCAACGCCGACCTGCTGCGGTGCGAGATCCTCCAGATCTTCGTGGGCAACCCGCGCGGCTGGGCGCTCTCTGCCGGGCGGCCCGCGGAGGACGCCCGCTTCCGTGCGGAGGTGGAGCGCCGCGGCACGCGGGCGTTCATCCACTCGCCCTACCTGGTCAACCTCGGGTCCCCCACGCCGGCGACCTACGACAACTCGGTGGCGTCGGTCGCCCACAATCTGCGCCGGGCGGCCCAGATCGGCGCCGAGGGGGTCGTGGTCCACACCGGATCGTTCGTGGACCCCTCCGACGACCCGGCCGAGAGCGAGGCCAGGTATGCCGCGGCGATGCGGCAGGTGCGCGAGGGCCTGCTGCCGCTGCTCGACGTGGTGGCCGGCGACGACGCGCCCTGGCTGCTGCTCGAGCCGACCGCCGGCCAGGGCCGCTCGCTGTGCGCGGGCGTCGACGACCTGGAGCCCTACCTCGCCGCCCTCGACTTCCACCCGAAGGCCGGCATCTGCCTGGACACCTGCCACGTCTTCGCCGCCGGCGCCCCGCTCGACGAGGCCGGCGGCGCGACCGCCACGGTGGACCGGATCGTCGAGATCGGCGGTCCCGGCCGGCTGCGACTGGTGCACGCCAACGACTCGATGGACGTGCGCGGCGCGTTCAAGGACCGGCACCAGCTGATCGGGCAGGGGCACATCGGCACCGAGGCGTTCGTGGAGCTCTTCGCCCACCCCGCCACCGAGGGCGTTCCGTTCGTCCTCGAGACGCCCGGCTCCCGGGACGCCGACAACGTGGACATCCCCCTGCTCAAGCAGTTGCGCGAGTCCGGTCATGCCCGGCTCGGCGTACCTGTCCCGACCTCGTGAGCGCCGACCACATGAGCTCGGCGCGATGAGCCGTCGTACCGGTCTCCTGGCGGCCCTGGCCCTGCTGGGGGTCACCGCGATGTGGGGCTCGACGTTCTTCCTGATCCGCGACCTGCTCGAGCGGGTGCCGACCCTCGACTTCCTCGCGGTGCGGTTCGCGATCGCCAGCGTGGCGCTGCTGCTCGTGGCCCCCCGCGCCGTCGCGCGGCTCTCCCCCGCCTCGCGGCGCAGCGCGGTCGTGCTGGGGCTGCTCTACGGCGTCGCCCAGATCCTGCAGACGGCCGGCCTCGCCCACACGCCCGCGACCGTGTCGGGCTTCATCACCGGCATGTACGTCGTGCTCACCCCGGTCTTCGCGGCCGTGCTGCTGCGCAGCCGGATCACCGCGATGACCTGGGGTGCGGTCGTGCTGGCCACGTCCGGCCTGGCGGTGCTGACGCTCAACGGCCTCTCGATCGGGTACGGCGAGGCCATCACCCTGGTCGCCGCCATGCTCTACGCGCTGCACATCGTGGGGCTGGGCGCCTGGTCGACGCCGCACGAGGCCCTGGGGATGTCCATCGTGCAGATCGTCGTGATCACCCTGGTCTGCCTGGCCGCCACGGCCCCCGACGGCATCGTGCTGCCCGACACCCCGGGTGACTGGCTCTCGGTGGTCTACATGGCGCTGTTCGCGGGCGCGCTCGGCCTGGTCGGCCAGACCTGGGCGCAGGCGCACCTGGCGCCGACCCGCAGCGCGATCATCATGAGCATGGAGCCCGTGTTCGCGGCGTTCTTCGCGGTGCTCCTGGGCGGCGAGTCGTTCACGCTGCGCATGGTCTGCGGCGGGCTGATGGTGCTGGCCGCGATGCTCGTCGTCGAGCTCGCGCCGCGCCGCAAGGTCGAGCCGAAGTGCAGCACCTGACGGTGTGACGAGGCCCTCACCGGACCGGGGGTCCGGCCCCTGCACGGGGCCGGTCCTACGGCCCGGTTCAGGGCGTCCCCTACGCTGGCCTGCGGAACTGAACGACCTGAGGAGGGTGGATGGACACGTGCAAGAGCTGCGGCCACGCACTCGGTGGCGCCCGGTTCTGCACGAGCTGTGGTGCCCCGGCACAGCGCGCCGAGGACTCCGTCGAGCGGACCATGGTGCTCCCGGCGGTGGCGAGCCCGCCCGCCGAGGCGGAGCCCACGGTCGCCGTGGACGGCCCCGACTGGCGCCACGACACCGCTGAGCGGCCCCCGGTCGGCCGGCCCCCGGTCAGCCAGGGTTCGCCGCGTCCCACCACGCCCCCGCCGTCGTTGCCGCCGCCTCCCCCGGTCGCGGGCGCGCCCGGCGACGGCCCCCGGTTCCCGCTGTTCGCCGACCAGGTCGACGCGCCCCCGGCGGCTGCGCCGGCCTCGACTCCCGCACCCACCCCGGTGCCCACCCCGATGCACGGGGCGCCGGCCATGCCCACTCCCGGCGAGCACTCCCACCGCGCCCCGGGTGACGGGTCGGGTGCCCGACCCTGGCTCCCCTGGGCCGTCGGCGCGCTCGTGCTCGTCCTGGTCGCCGGTCTGGGCTTCTGGCTGCTCGCGGGTCGCGACGACTCGCCGGCCGCGGGCACCGCAGGATCGGGCCGCCCGGCGCACGGGTCGCGCTCGACCGGCGGCTCGTCCGGAGGTCCCGACGACGTGGCCCGCGACGCCACGGCCACGGTCCCGGCGACGGCCCCGCCCAACCAGGACCTCGACGGCAACATGGTCCGCTACGAGGCCCGCAACATGCTCGACGGCGTACCGACCACCTGCTGGCGGATGGCCGGCGACGGCACGGGCGCGGAGCTCACCTTCGACCTCGGTGCCCCGACGCGGCTGACCGAGGTCGGCCTGATCAACGGCTACGCCAAGACCGCGGTGGACCCGAGCGGTCGCGAGCTCGACTGGTACCACGGCAATCGGCGCGTCCTGAAGGTCGAGTGGACCTTCGACGACGGCTCCACCGTCTCCCAGGACCTCGGCGACAGCGAGCGGATGCAGTCGGTGAAAGGTCGACCCGGTGACCACCCGGACCGTGCGTCTGCGGCTGGTGTCCGTCTCGCCCCCGGGCAAGGGCCGCGCGGCGCGCGACTACACGCCGATCAGCGACGTCAGCCTGGTCGGCACGCCCGGCTGACCAGACGTACGCCGCGGGCCGCGGCGAATCATCGGCTCGACGTCGGAACCTGTGGGTAGCCTGTCGCGCGACACGCACCACCGGACGGGGGACTCCAATGCTGACGTGCGCCCACTGCGGCTCCGACAATCCTGGGACGAGCCGCTTCTGCGGCAGCTGCGGACGGCCGACTGCTGCCGCGGGACCGCCGACGACCACCCCACCGGCCACCCCACCGGCTGGGCCACCTCCGACGGCGCCGATCGCGGCGGCCCCCACGGCTCCGCCGGCCGCACCGCCGGTCCTGCCGCCCGCCGCGGGCGCACCCGGCCCAGCCATGGGACCGCGCACCCCGATGCTGCCCTCGATCAGCTGGCAGAAGCTCCTCGTGGGCAACTGGGTCGGGGCGGCTCTCACGGCGGCCACCGCGCTCGTCGTCGCTGGGGCGCTGTCGACGGTGCTGGCGCTGCTCTCCAAGCCCGCCGACTTCGGCGTCGACAACGGCCTCACGCTCGTGGCGGCACTGCTCGCGGCGACGTTCGGTGCCGACCTGGTGCTGAACCTCGACGACGGCCACCAGTCGGCCCACGCCCACCTGGGCATGTTCCCGCTGACCGTCACGATCCTCGCCCTCGTCGGCGCCGTGCTGGTGTTCCGTCGCGTGACGGCGCGTTACCCGCGAGCGCTCGACGCCGTCGCCGATGCGGCGCGGGCCGCACTGCTGCTCGGCCTGGCGGTGATGCTCGTCGCGATCGTGTTCCGCGGGGACAACGACAAGATGGGACGGGGCTGGGGCGCCGAGCTCACCGCCGCCCGGCTCGGCTTCGACGCCGAGTGGGGCGTGAGCATCGCCGGCGCCTTCTTCCTGTCCTTCCTGCTGCTCCTGTCGACCCTCGTCGCAGTGCTGTTCGCCTCCCGCCGCGACTGGTGGCCGGCCCCAGTGCAGCGGGTGCACGACTGGACGGCCGCACCTCTCTACGGCATCGGCACGATCTTCGTGATGCTGCCGGTCGCCGGCATCGTCGGCCTGCTGCTGATGGTCTTCACCGGGAGCCTGCTGAGCGACTACGACCCCACCCAGGACGACCTGTCGGCCGGGATCGCGCTGATCGCCGGGCTGATCGCCAGCGGCGGCTTCTGGCTGATCTCGCTCGGCGCGGGAGCGGCGTTCGGCACCACCTCGCACGAGTCCGGGCCGGGCACGGGGGGCGGCTCCTCGGACGTGCACCGCCTGGGCCACTACGCCGACGACACCCCGGGGCTCTGGGCGGCGCCCGTGGTGATGCTCGTGGTGCTCTTCCTCGCGGCGTTCGCGGTCGCCCGCAGGACCGGATCCGCCCAGCGCATCCTCGGCAACCTCGCGGTCTTCGTCGGCCTGCTGCTCGTGGCCCTGCCGCTGATGTCGCGGCTCACCTCCGCCCACGCCGGGATCACCGTCGACGGGGACAGCTCCCGTGGCAGCTACTACCTCGGACAGATCGGCTGGCAGGCCACCGTGCTGCTGGCTCTGTTCGCGGTGCTGTGCGCCGCCGCCGTCGCGCTGATGAGCGGGGCCGTCACCCCGGCGGCCGTGCGTGTGCAGGCCTCCGCCCTCGCGGGCCGGATCCAGTCGGATCCCGGCCGCCCGGCAGGTCGGCCCACCGCCCCGCCGCACTCGGGACAGCCCGGTGGTCCCGGGTATCCGCCGCAGGAGTAGCCGCGGCCCGTCGCTGACGGCCGGCCCGGCGAGAGGCAGGCTCAGGCGATCTTGGCGAAGACCGCCGCGGCCTGCTCGGCGTCCTCGCGGCTCACGTCGAGGTGGGTGACCAGGCGCACGGCCGTGGGACCGACCGCCGCGACCAGGACGCCCTCCGCGCGGGCCGCCGACACGAAGTCGGCGGCGTCGGTGCGGGGCACCACCACGATGTTGGAGTCCACGGTCGCCGGATCGACCCCGCACGCCTCGGCCAGCAGCCGGGCGTGCGCGTGGTCGTCGGCCAGCCGCTCGACGTGGTGCTCGAGCGCGTGCAGGCCGGCCGCGGCGAGGATGCCGACCTGCCGCATCCCGCCGCCCATCCGCTTGCGCCAGATCCTGGCCTCGGCGACGGCATCGGCGCTGCCGACCATCAGGGATCCCACGGGCGCGCCGAGTCCCTTCGAGAGGCACACCGCCATCACGTCGGCGATCGCGCCGTACTCCGCCAGGGGCACGCCGGTCGCGACGTGGGCGTTCCAGAGCCGGGCGCCGTCGACGTGGATGCGGACGCCGACACCGGTGGCGAACTCGCGGAGGTCGCGCAGGTCCTCCAGCGGCAGCACCGCTCCGCCGGCGAAGTTGTGGGTGTTCTCGACCGAGATCGCGGCCGTGGGCACGAAGAACGGACCCATGTCGGGGGCGTACATCGACCGGACCGTGGCCAGGTCTACCTGACCGCGCGGGTGGATCCAGGTGCGCATCGTCAGCCCGGTGTAGGCACCGTGGGCGCCGAGCTCGGCCCGCGCGATGTGTGCCCTGGCCTCGCAGAGCACCTCCTGGCCGACCCCGACGACCGACCGGACCGCAAGCACGTTCGCCATCGAGCCGGTCGGCGTGAAGAGCGCCGCCTCGTGGCCGAGCAGCCCGGCGACGTGCTCCTCGAGGCGGGCCACCGTGGGGTCCTCGCCGTAGACGTCGTCGCCGACCTCGGCCCGGGCCATCGCCCGGCGCATGTCGTCGGTCGGGCGGGTCAGGGTGTCGCTGCGCAGGTCGATCACCGCCCCAACCTAACGAGTCGTGCGGTGGAGGGTGCGCCCGGGCGCACCCCTGCCCGCACGAGCCGCGGGCCTCAGGCCTTCCGCAGCATCTCGGCGACGAGGAACGCCAGCTCGAGGGACTGGACCCGGTTCAGGCGCGGGTCGCAGACCGACTCGTAGCGGCCCCCCAGGTCGGCCTCGAGGAGCTCCTCGCCACCGCCGACGCACTCGGTGACGTCGTCACCGGTGAGCTCGACGTGGATGCCGCCGGGCCAGGTGCCGAGCGAGCGGTGCACGTCGAAGAAGCCCTGGACCTCGTCGATGACGTCGTCGAAGCGGCGGGTCTTGTAGCCCGAGCTCGCCTCGAAGGTGTTGCCGTGCATCGGGTCGCAGACCCACGCGACCTGCACGCCGGCGGCCTGAACCTTCTCGACCAGGTGCGGCAGCCCGTCGCGGATCTTCCCGGCACCGAAGCGGGTGATGAAGGTCAGCCGGCCGGGCTCGTTGTGCGGGTTGAGCTTCGCGGCCAGGGCCAGCGCGTCGTCGGGGGTCGTGGTCGGCCCGAGCTTGACGCCGATGGGGTTGCGGATGTGGCTGAGGAGCTCGACGTGCGCGTTGTCGAGCTGGCGGGTCCGCTCGCCGATCCACACGAAGTGGCCGGAGACGTCGTACGGCGTCTGGGTGCGGGAGTCGATGCGCGTCATGGCGTGCTCGTACTCCAGGACCAGCGCCTCGTGGCTGGAGTGGAAGTCGACCCGGTGGAACTCGTCGGGGTCGGCGCCGATGGCCTGCATGAAGGTCAGGGCGCGCTCGATCTCGTTGGCCATCGCCTCGTACTGCTGGCCGACCGGGGACTCCCGGACGAAGTCGGTGTTCCAGGTGTGGACCTGGCGCAGGTCGGCGTAACCGCCGGTGACGAAGGCGCGGACGAGGTTGAGGGTCGCGGCCGAGGAGTTGTAGACGTCCACGAGGCGCTGCGGGTCCGGGATGCGCGCGGCCTCGGTGAAGTCGAAGCCGTTGACGGCGTCACCCCGGTAGGCCGGCAGCGTCACGCCGTCGCGGGTCTCGAGGTCCGAGGAGCGCGGCTTGGCGTACTGACCGGCGATGCGGCCCACCTTCACGACCGGCACCGAGGCGGCGTAGGTCAGCACGACCGCCATCTGCAGCAGGACCCGGAGCTTGTTGCGCACGTTGTCGGCGGTCACGCCGGCGAACGTTTCGGCGCAGTCACCACCCTGCAGCAGGAACGCCTCGCCACGGGAGACCGCCGCGAGCTTGGTCTTGAGGTCGTCGCACTCGCCGGCGAAGACCAGCGGCGGCATGGTGCGCAGGCGCGCCACGGCAGCGTCGACGGCGCCCGCGTCGGGGTACGTCGGCTGCTGGGCCGGGCCGAGGGCGTGCAGGGTCTCGAGATCGGGGATGCTCACCGGTCCAGCGTACGCGCGGGCACACCCCTCTCCCGAACTCGCGAGCGACGGCGAGACACCCCCGGTCTCCTCACTCCTCGAGGCGCTCGATGCCGCGGAAGCGCGACTTGCGGGCCCGGACCCCGCGGTTGGTGGCCCAGGTCACCACCCGCGCGTCCTGGGCGATACTGGGCCCCGATGCGCGTCGCGTCGTTCAACATCCTCCACGGCCGTTCGCCCGACGGCCGGGTCGACGCCGACCTGCTGGCGCGGGTGGTGCGGGACCTCGACGTCGACCTGCTCGCCCTGCAGGAGGTGGACCGCGCCCAGCCACGGTCGGGACGTCTGGACCTCACCGCGGTGGCTGCCTCGGCGATGGGCGCCGTCGACCACCGCTTCCTGCCTGCGCTGCTGGGGACGCCGGGCGGGGCCTGGGCGCCGGCCACCGACGCACGACCGACCGACGGGCCGGCGTACGGGATCGCCCTGCTCTCCCGGCTTCCGGTCGCCTCGTGGCGAGTGGTGCGGCTGCCGTGGCTCCGGGTCCCCGTCCCGATGCGACTGCCGGGGCGAAGGCTCCCGGCCGTCGTCCGCGAGGAGCCCAGGGTGGCGCTGGTCGCCGGGGTCTCCTCACCCGCCGGGCCGTTGACGGTGGCCGCTACGCACCTGTCGTTCGTGCCCTGGTGGAACGCGCGCCAGCTCCGGTCGCTGGTCGCGGCCGCGACGGCCTCGCCCGGGCCGCTGCTCCTGCTGGGCGACCTCAACATGGGAGTCGGGAAGGCCGAGTCGGTGTCCGGCCTGCGCAGCGTGGCGGAGCACCCGACGTTCCCGGCCGACGCGCCGACACGCCAGCTCGACCACGTGCTCACGGACGCGCCGCTGCAGGCCACCTCCTCCGAGGCGCGGGCCACCGGGCTCTCCGACCACCGCGCGCTGGTGGTCGACCTGTCCTGACCGGGTCGTCGCCCGCCGTGCAGCCCGGGAGTTCTGCACCCCGCAGGGGGGCGGTTCCCGGGACCCGGGAACGGGACCAGACCGGGACACCTCCTCCCATGCGCCCGGGACAGGTCCGCGCTGATGCTGGACGAAGCCCGGCACGGTGCCGGATCCTGACCGAGGAGGTCGCCATGCTTCGTGAACACCCCTTCCGCGTCCTGGGCGTCGTCGCCGCCGTCGCCGTCGCGCTCTTCGCCCTCTCGGCGCCGGGCGCCGACGACACGAGCGGTGCGTGGTACTACATCAGCGCGTTCGGCTGGTTCGGCTTCCTGATCACGATGCTCGTGCTCATCGTGCTGGCCGTCGCTGCCGCCGTCATGGCCATGGGCCGGCACCGTGGCCGCAGCGTCTGAGCAGAACAGCTCCGCCGGGCGGGCGTCGGTGGCACGCTGGCAGCCATGCTGACCGTGGCTGGCGGCTCCGCCCGGCGCCTGCTCGAGGCGTCTCTGCACCGCGTGGTGTACACGCTGCTGTTCGCGCTCGTGGCGCTCGCGATGGCGACGATCGCCGTACCCCTGCTGCGGGAGTACACCGGCACCAACGAGCAGGTCGTCGGCACCGCAGTGATCCTGGTGCTGGTGATCGAGCTGGTCGGCAGCCGGCTGCACCGGTTCGTGGACTGGTTGCTCTACGGCCAGCGCGACGACCCGACCGCGGCCACGGCCCGGCTGTCGCGGGCCGTGGAGGACGTCGACGACGACCAGGCCCTGGAGGCCCTGGTGACCGCGCTCGCCGACACCCTGCGGCTCACCTACGTGGCCGCGGTGCTCGACGTCGACGGGACCGCGCTGGTCGAGGTCGGTGAACCCCCGGCGAAGGTCTCGGAGTTCCCGGTACGGCACGCCGGCACCCCGCTGGGTGAGCTGCGGGCCGCCCGGCGTGGCCAGGCGCTGGACCACCGGGACCAGAGATTGCTAAGGGCGGCGGCCACCCAGATCGGCCTGGTGCTGCACGCCGCCCGGCTGGCACGCGACCTGCGCACGGCCCGCGAGGACCTGGTGCTGTCGGTCCAGGAGGAGCGCCGCCGGCTGCGCCGCGACATCCACGACGGCGTCGGCCCGACCCTGGCCGGCATCGCCCTGGGCGTCGAGTCGGCCCAGCGGGCCGTCGGCAACGACCCCGCCCGGGCGACCGCGCTGCTCTCCGACGTCCGCGCCGACGTGTCGGCCCTGGTCGACGACGTACGACGGGTCGTCGACGGGCTGCGCCCTCCGCTGCTGGACGAGATCGGACTGGTCGGGGCACTGGAGCAGCTCGCGCGGTCGTTCGACGCGCGGGGCACCTGTCGCGTCGACGTCACCGCGACGGCCCTGCCGACGCTGCCGGCCGCCGTGGAGGTCGCGGCCTGGCACATCGGGGCCGAGGCGATGACCAACGCCGCCCGGCACGCGTTCGCCCGACACGCCGAGGTTCGGCTCTCCGCGACCGGTGAGGTGCTGGAGCTCCGCGTGTGCGACGACGGGCGTGGCGGCGCCGAGGACCGCCCGGGCGGGACCGGCCTGACCTCCATGCGCCAGCGCGCCGAGGAGGTGGGCGGCGTCGTCGAGGTCGCCAGTGGGCTGGCCGGCACGACGGTCACGGCCCGGTTGCCGCTGCACCGGGAGGACGTCGATGCCTGAGCCGGGACGCCGCCTGCGGGTGCTGGCCGTCGACGACCACCCCGTCTACCTGCGCGGCCTGGTGGCCACGCTGGAGGACGCCGAGGACCTCGAGCTGTGCGCGACCGCCGCGAGCGCCGCCGAGGCCGTCGAGGCGGCCACCCGCGAGCAGCCCGATGTGGTGCTGCTGGACCTGAACCTCCCCGACGGGCACGGCGTCGAGGTGACCCGCACCCTCCGCGAGCAGGGCTTCTCGGGCGCGGTGCTGATGCTGACGATGTACGAGGACGAGGTCGCGCTGCGGGCCGCGCTGGAGGCAGGCGCCCGGGGCTACCTGGTCAAGGGCGCCGACCAGGACGAGATCGTCGGCGCGGTGCGGGCGGTGGCCCACGGCGGCGTGGTCGTCGGGCCGCAGCTGGCCGAAGCGCTGGCCGGCATGCTCGCCGGCGGGCGCACCCCATCGCCGCGCCGCGTCGCGGGGCTCAGCGAGCGGGAGACCGAGATCCTCGGCCTGATCGTCCGTGGCCGCACCAACGCACAGATCGCCCGCGACCTGGTCCTCAGCGAGAAGACCGTCCGCAACCACATCACCAGCATCTTCGCCAAGCTCGGCGTCGGCGACCGGGAGCAGGCCCGCGCGCGGGCGCGGGAGCTCGGGCTGCGCGACGGGCTGGCCACCGGCTGGTCTCCCGGCGGCTGACGGGCGCCGGGCGTCCTAGCCGAAGAAGACCTGCGCCTCGGCGTACTCCTCCGGGCTGACCAGCTTGAGCTCGCCGGTGCCCTCGATCAGCGGGACCCGGATGATCCTGGTGCCGCGCAGCGCCATCATCTTCCCGAAGTCGCCCTCGGCGACGGCGTCGATGGCCTGCAGGCCGAAGCGGGTCGCCAGCCAGCGGTCGAACGCCGTGGGGGTGCCGCCGCGCTGGGTGTGGCCCAGCACGACCGCCCGCGCCTCCTTGCCGGTCCGGGACTCGATCTCCGAGGCCAGTCGCTCGCCGATGCCGCCGAGACGGACGTGCCCGAAGGCGTCCTTCTCGCCCGTCAGCAGGGTCATGTCGCCACCCTCGGCGGGCACCGCGCCCTCGGAGACCACGATGATGGGGGCGTAGCGGGTCTCGAAGCGCTCCTCGACGTAGGCGCACAGCGCGCCGATGTCGAAGGGCTGCTCGGGGATCAGCACCGCGCTCGCACCGCCCGCGATCCCGGAGTGCAGGGCGATCCAGCCTGCGTGGCGCCCCATCACCTCGACGACCAGCACCCGGTGGTGGGACTCCGCGGTCGTGTGGAGGCGGTCGATGGCCTCGGTCGCGATGTTGACGGCGGTGTCGAAGCCGAAGGTGAAGTCGGTGCCGGACAGGTCGTTGTCGATCGTCTTGGGGACCCCCACGACGTTGACGCCCAGGTCGGCCAGCTTGGTGGCGACGCCCAGGGTGTCCTCGCCACCGATCGCGACGAGCGCGTCGACGCCGTCCCGGGCGAGGTTGTCCTTGATCTTCTCGACGCCGTTGTCGATCTTGAACGGGTTGGTCCGCGAGGAGCCGAGGATGGTGCCGCCGCGGGGCAGGATGCCGCGGCACTGCTCGATCCCGAGCTCCATCGTCACGCCCTCGAGCGGGCCGCGCCAGCCGTCGCGGTAACCGACGAACTCGAAGCCGTGCTGGCGCACCCCCTTGCGGACCACCGCACGGATCACGGCATTCAGTCCGGGGCAGTCCCCGCCTCCGGTGAGCACTCCGACGCGCATGCCAACTCCCTGTTTGGATCGTTCACAACGGGCTGCTCGACTCTAGTGGTCCCACGGGGTCTCGGCCAGAGGCGCCCGATCTGCGGGCGACGATCAGGCGGCGACCGGCTCCTCGGCGCGGTTGGTCACCCGGCGGGCGGCCTGGGGCAGCGTCGTACCCAGCCGGGCGGCGAGCAGCCCGCCCACCGCGGCGACCGCGGTCAGCCCGAGCCAGATCGGCGCCGTGCCGCGGTCGAGCAGCCAGGCGAACGCCACGGGCGAGATGGTCCCGGCGAGGTTCCACGCCAGCTGGATCAGGGAGAGGTAGCGACCTCGCAGGTGCTCCGGCGCCGCCTCGGCCGAGAGCGCGCCGTGCACCGGGCCGCCGAGCACCTCCCCCGCCGTGTAGACGACCGCGCCCACGAGGACCACGACGGTGGCCAGCGCGATCGACAGGCGGCTGGCCCCGAGCATGATCAGGAACGACGCACCGAAGACCGTGTTGGTCAGCACGAGCACCCGCCACCGGACCGCACCCGTCATCGCCCGCACCACCAGGCCCTGCCCGAAGCCGACCATCACGGTGTTGATGGTGAACACGGCACCGGTGACCCAGCCGGGCAGGCCCAGCACGGTGGTGGCGTAGACGGGCATCGCGAAGTTCAGCGCCATCATCGAGGTCGAGAAGGCCAGCTGCGTCGCCCAGAGCAGGCGGTAGGGCCGGTCCCGCAGCACCACGCCCCAGGCCCCCTCGGGGCTTCGGTGCTCGCTGCGCGGCGTCGGCGGCACGGCGAGGAGCAGCACGAACGCCAGGACGTACGACGCCGCGTTGGCCACCACGACCGCGGAGTACGCCGTGGTGGTGCCGATCGTGATGGCCAGGCCGGAGAGCAGGCCACCGAGGGCGAACCCCACGTTGCGCAGCGCGCCCAGGAAGCCGAACCACTTCTCCCGCTCCCCCGGCACCGAGATCGCGGCCACGATGTTGCCGTAGGAGCCCCAGAACGCCGTCCGGCCGACGGTCACCACGACCGTCCACAGCGTCAGCGCGACGAAGGAGTCGGTAACGAGGTAGGCGACGTACCCCAGCGCCTGCAGGGCGTTGCCCGCCAGCAGCACGTGCTTGGCGCCGTACCTGTCGACGATGCCGCCGAGCAGCGGACCGGCCGGCAGGGCCACCGCCGAGGCCAGCGAGATCGCCGCCCCCACCTGCACGAGGCTCAGGTCGGTGGTGACCAGGAAGTAGAGCATGCAGACCGGCATGAAGACGCCGCTGCCGACGGCGTCCACCGCGATGGCGGTGACGAAGCGGCGGTGGTCGCCGACGGAGGGGAAGCCGAGTCGATGCAGCACGGGAGACATCCTCCGACCTCAACCCCACGTGAAGGCAACCCGATTACGCCGAGTCGGCGCAGATGTACCTCACCCCACCCGAGTCGGCGCTCCTCGACGGTCGACCAGCGCCGACTCGGGGTGCTGGCCTGGTCAACGAGCGCCGACTCGGCGCTAGGGTCGCGCCATGACGTTCTCGATCGTGGCCAGGTCTGCAGACGGAGAGTCGTGGGGCGTGGCGGTTGCCTCGAAGTTCCTCGCCGTGGGGTCGGCGGTGCCGGCGGCGGTGGCCGGTGTCGGCGCCATCGCCACCCAGGCCGACGCCAACGTGGCCTACAAGGGCCAGGCCCTCGCACACATGGACGACGGGGCCACTGCCTCGGTCGCGCTCCAGCGGCTGATCGAGGACGACGAGAGCCGCGACCACCGTCAGGTGGGCATCGTCGACGTCGACGGCGGCGCGGCCACGCACACCGGCCATGCCTGCCTGGACTGGGCCGGGGGCACCACCGGGGACGGCTACGCGATCCAGGGCAACATCCTGGTGGGCGAGGAGGTCGTCGAGGCGATGGAGGCGGCCTGGCAGGAGTCCGGCGACGACGAGCCGCTGGCCCGACGGTTGCTGCTCGCCCTGGCCGCGGGCGACGCCGCCGGTGGTGACAGCCGGGGCCGGCAGTCGGCCGCGCTGCTCGTCGTACGCGAGGACGCAGGGTACGGCGGCCTCGACGACATCGCGGTGGACCTGCGCGTCGACGACCACGTCGACCCGGTCGCCGAGCTGGCGCGACTGCTCGACCTCAACGACCTCTACCTGACCGCCTCGACCGAGGAGGAGAAGGTGCCGGTCACCCCGGAGCTCGAGCAGGAGCTGGAGGACTTCGCCCGGGCCGGGGGCCACCGCGACTTCCACGCCTGGGTCGGCACCGAGAACTACGAGATGCGGGTCGCGCCCGACCTGTCGTGGATCGACCAGCGCATCCTCGACATCGTCCGCGGCACCCCGGCGCCGTGAGCGTCCTCGCGATCGACGCCGGGACCACCGGCGTCACCGCGGTCGTGGTCGACGACGACGGCACGATCGCGGCCACCGGCTACCAGGAGTTCGGCCAGCACTTTCCGCAGCCCGGCTGGGTGGAGCACGCCCCCGAGGAGATCTGGCAGGCCACCCTCGAGGCGACCCGCGACGTCCTGAAGAAGTGCGACCGGAGCAGCCTGCAGGCGGTCGGGATCACCAACCAGCGCGAGACGATCCTGTTGTGGGACCGCGAGACCATGGGCTCCCCCCGGCGCGCGATCGTCTGGCAGGACCGGCGCACCGCCGACATCTGCAAACGCCTCCGCGACGAGGGCCACGAGGACCGGGTCACCGAGCTGACCGGCCTGCGCCTCGACCCGTACTTCTCCGGCACCAAGCTGGCCTGGCTGGCCGAGCACGAGCCGCACACGTGGGCACTCGTCGAGTCGGGGCGGTACGCCGTCGGCACCGTCGACTCCTACCTGATCGCCCGGATGACGCGCGGCACCTACCACGTCACCGACGTCTCCAACGCGTGCCGGACCCTCCTCCTCGACCTCTCCGAGGGCGACTGGTCCGACGAGCTCTGCTCGCTGTTCGGGGTGCCCCGGGACGCGCTCCCGGAGCTGGTGCCCAACTGGGGCGAGGTCGCGACCACCGACCCCCGCTCGTTCCTGGACCTGTCGCTGCCGATCGCGGGGATCGCCGGCGACCAGCAGTCGGCGCTGTTCGGCCAGACGTGCTTCGACGAGGGCGACTCCAAGTGCACCTACGGGACCGGGTCGTTCATCCTCACCAACACCGGCACGACCCTCGAGCGCTCCGACGCGGGGCTGCTGTCCACCGCGGCCTGGCGCTCCCCCGACGGGGAGCTGACCTACGCCCTCGAGGGCGCGATCTTCGTGACCGGCGCCGCGGTCCAGTGGCTGCGCGACGGTCTGCAGATCGTCGGCTCTGCTGCCGAGACCGCGGCGATCGCGGCGACCGTGCCCGACAGCCAGGGCGTGGTCTTCGTCCCGGCGCTCACCGGTCTCGGCGCGCCGCACTGGGACCCCCACGCCCGCGGGCTGCTGATCGGGATGACCCGCGGCACGACCCGGGCCACGTCGTCCGCGCGACGCTCGAGGCGATCGCGTTCGAGGTGCGCGACGTGCTCGAGACGATGCCGGCTCGCACCTCGCTGCGGGTCGACGGCGGAGCCGCCGCCAACGACCTGCTCTGCCAGGTCCAGGCCGACCAGATCGGCGTACCCGTTGAGCGCCCGGCGATCATCGAGACCACCGCACTGGGCGCCGCCTTCCTCGCCGGCCTCGGCACCGGGGTCTGGTCCTCCACCGACGAGCTCCGCGACACCTGGCGCCTGGACACACCTCTTCGAGCCCACCAGTGACCGCACCCGGGCCGACGCCGCCCACACCCCGCTGGCTGAAGGCCGTCGACCGCTCGAAGGGCTGGCCGACTGAGCGGATAGTCCGTGACGCTTCTGTCGTGGAAACAGCGTCATCACAACAGAAACGTCACGGACTACCCCTGGGAGTCCAACCTGGCCACCGCCGCCGCGGCCTCGTCGCGGAGCCGTTGCGCGTCGGCCACCTCCGACTCGGCGTCGGCGCGCGCGTCCTCGGCCTGCTCGAGCTCCTCGTCGACCTCGTCGCCCGTTCCTCGAGCTCGGCCAGGCGGCGGCGCAGCTCGTCGATCTCGCCCTGGACCTGCAGCCCGCGGGCCTCGAGCTCCTCGACTGCGGAGGCGGCCTCGGCCAGCACCTCACGCGCCGAGGTCAGCTCCTCCTCCGCCTCCTCGACGCGGGCCTCGGCCTCGGCCCGCGCCTTCCGCTCCGCCTCGGGGTCGGGTACGACGTGCAGCTCGGGCCGCGGGGTGGGCTCGGCCTCGCGCGGGGTGGCGGTGAGCCCGAGGGCCTCCGGGAACGCCGTCGCCGAACCGAGGTGTCGACATCGCCCACGCCGGTGGCGCTCAGCGGCGCGACCAGCAGGCCGCTGCGGACCGCCTGGGCACAGTCCTCGTCGAGGATCGCGGCGGTGAGCGTGGCCTCGACCTGGTCGGACACCGCAGACGTGACCTTGAGGCCGAGGTCGGCGGCCACCGCCCGGGCGCGGGCCGTCACGGCCGCGGTCAGCTGGCGCCGCTGCCGGGTCAGGGCCCGCAGCTCGTCGCCGGCCAGGTTGGCCTGGGCCTCGCGCAGCGCGGCGCCGACGGCGAGCACCTGTCCGACCTGCTCGGCCTCCCGACGGACGAGCAGGTTGACCACCCAGGCGGCCGTGGAGGGCTTCCGCAGCGCCTTGACCCGCTGCGCGAGCTCGGCGTCCCCGGCCTTGAGCTCCTTGGCGCGGGCGTCCCGGGCGGGGGTGAACTCCGCCAGCGCCATCCCGTAGAGCGCATCCGCCTCCTCGAAGAGCCGGTCGGTCACGGACTCACTCGTCATCGTCGAGGCCCTGCTCGATGGCGTAGCGCGTGAGCTCCACCCGGTTGTGCATCTGGAGCTTGCGCAGCGTGTTCTGCACGTGGTTCTGCACGGTGCGGTGGGAGAGCACGAGCCGCTCGGCGATCTGCTTGTAGGACATCCCCTTGGCGACCATCCGGAGGACCTCGGTCTCGCGCTCGGTCAGCTCGGGACGGTGGATCCCGTCACCGTCGGAGCGGTCCTCGGGCCCGCCGCCGGAGATCCTGCGGAACTCCCCGAGCACCAGGCCCGCCAGCCCGGGGGTGAAGACGGTGTCCCCCGCCGCCACCCGGCGTACGGCCGAGAGGAGCTCCTCGCGGGAGGCGGACTTCACCAGGTAGCCGGTGGCGCCTGCCTTGACCGCGGCGAGCACGTCGCCCTGCTCGCCCGAGGCCGAGAGGATCAGCACCCGCGCGGACGGGTCCTGCCGGATCACCTCGGCGGTCACCTCCACCCCGCCGGGGGCGGGGATCTGCAGGTCCAGGACCACCACCTGCGGGCGGGTGGCCGTGAAGCGCGCGAGCGCCTCGCGCCCGCTGGCCGCCACCGCCACGACCGTGAAGCCGGACGCCGCCAGGTCCCGCTCGACCGCGTCGCGCCACATCGGGTGGTCGTCGACCACCATCACCCGGACCGGCTCGTCCACCGGGCCCCCTTCCCCTGCGACACCGTGCGGGGCCCGGCGTCGCGTCAGTCCTGTCCGCCGCGACTGTAGCGACCCCGGCGGTGCACGAGGGGGACTTCGTCCTCCCCCGCCTCGACGTGCTCGACGGTGCAGGTGACCAGCGTCGACCACCCGACGTCGCCGGTCGTCTCGAGCGCGACGCCCGCCCACGTCGGGGCGGTGACCAGCCGCGGCCCCCAGCGGGTCGACTCGAAGTCGGCCATCCGGAAGGCCCCGCCGGGGGCCGGGGCCGTCCCTGCGAAGGCGTCGGCGAGGTCGCGGTGCGCCCAGCCGAGCAGCTGCACCACCGCACGGCGAGTCCGGACCAGCTCGTCGGCCAGGTCGGAGTCGGGGTCCACCAGCGCGAGCACCCGCGCCGGCTCCCCGTTGGCCACCATCAGCGACGTCACGGTCAGGCCCGCGCGGCCCTCCGCGTCGCCGGCGGTCCACAGGCTCACCGCGCCGCCCAGCCGGCCGCGCCAGCGCCGGACCGGGTCCGGCTCGGGGTCCAGGAACGGGTGCTCGCTGTGGATCGTCACGCAGCCGAGGGTACGGCGCACCCCGGCCCGGTCAGGGGGCTGTGACCGTCCGCGGCACCCGGAGCTCCCACTCGGTGCCGAACGAGCCGGTGGTGAGCGTGGCCGTGCCGCCGAGGTCCGCGATCCGGCCCCGGATCGACTCGACGACCCCCAGCCGGCCCTCGCGCTCCGCCTCGGCCAGGCGCCCCTCGGGGATGCCGGGCCCCTCGTCGCGGACGCTGAGGTCGAGGTGTCCGGGCAGCGCCTCGAGCAGCACCCAGGCGGGCGCCTGCGGCCCGACGTGACGGGCGACGTTGTCCAGGCAGGCCTCGACCACCGCGACCAGCTCGGCGGCCACCGCAGCCGGCAGCGGGACCGGCTCGGCGGGGACCGCGACGCTGACCGGGCGGGTCACCTCGAGGCGGGTCAGGGCCGCGACCAGGTCGGTGGCGGCGGTCCCGTCGGCCGCGGGACCGGTGACGGCGTCCTGGCGGCGAATGAGGGTGCGCAGCGCCGCCTCCTGCTCGCCGGCCAGGCGGCCCAGCTCGGCCGGCTCCCCGCCCAGCTCGGCTCCGCGCCGCTGGACCAGCGCCAGCACCTGCAGCACCCCGTCGTGGACGGCGCGGGCCAGGCGCGCGCGCTCGACGGCGGCCGCGGCCGAGCGCTCGGCGACGTCGCGCTCGTCGGCCATCTGCTGCAGCGACGCGCACATGAAGCCCACGACCGGTCCCCCCACCAGCAGCAGGAAGACGTTGCCGTAGTTGGCCTGGGTCAGGTGGGTGCGCACCGCGAGGTCCGCGGCGGAGAGGCAGGCAGCGGCGACCAGCCCGCCCACCCACCGCCAGTGCAGCGCCCACGCGAGCAGGGCGCCCATCACCCAGAAGCCGGGGATGGTCGTCTCGATCCCGTCCCCCTTGATCGCCGGCGAGACCAGCACGAGCGCCACGGCGATGCCGAGGTCGGCCACCAGCAACCAGGCCGTACGTCGCGCGGGCGCGGCGTACGCCCAGATCGCGAAGCCGGTCCAGAGCACCATCACCACCACGCAGGCCACCCCGGCTGCGGGGTGCGCGTAGCTGCTCGCCCGGTAGAGGTCGAGCACCACCGTGTTCAGCAGCACGATGACCCGGAGCACCGCCAGGGCCCGGAAGAGCCTGCTCTCGACGGCGACAGCCGCCGGTCCCGTCCCGACGGGGGTGGCGGTCAGGACGCCTTCTTCTGCTCGTCGGCGGACGCCTCGGCCGCTTCCTTCTCGAGCCGCTTGGACTCCTCCTTGGCGCGGCTGGCGTACATGTCGACGTACTCCTGCCCAGAGAGCCGCATGATCTCGTACATGATCTCGTCGGTGATCGAGCGCAGGATGTAGCGGTCGTTCTCCATGCCCTCGTAGCGCGAGAAGTCGAGCGGCTTGCCGAAGCGGACGACGGGCGCGTGAACGAGCCGAACTTCTTGCCGGGCGGGGCGACCACGTCGGTGCCGACGACGGCGACGGGGATCACCGGGACCCCGGTCTCGAGGGTGAGCCGGGCGACGCCGGTCTTGCCGCGGTAGAGACGGCCGTCGTGGGAGCGGGTGCCCTCGGGGTAGATCCCGAAGAGGCCGCCCTCGCCCAGCACCCGCTTGGCCGACAGCAGCGCCCCGCTGCGGCGTCGGCGCCGGAGCGGTCGATCGGCACCTGGCCGGAGCCGGAGAAGAAGGTCTTCTGCAGCCAGCCCTTGACGCCGCGACCGGTGAAGTACTCCGCCTTGGCCACGAAGGTCACGCGGCGCGGCAGCGTGAGCGGCATGAACAGCCAGTCCGCGTAGGAGAGGTGGTTGCTGGCCAGGATCGCAGGTCCCTCGGCGGGGACGTGCTCGGCACCGGTGACCCGGGGCCGGAAGACCAGCCTGAGCCACGGCCCGAGGGCAACCCACTTCAGGAACCAGTAGAACACCGTTGACCCTCCAAGACCCTCTGCCCCAAAAACCTCTGCACGGCTGCCCGACCGGACCGTTGCACGAAGCCTAGTCCCTGGACCGGCGACACCGGCCCGTCCTTGCCCCACGGACCGGCCGACTACGGCACAATGCGCGCATGACGGTGAACCCCCTCGCCACGCCGCTGTCGCTCCCGGCCCGCCCGGAGCTCACCGGCGGTCGCCCGCTCGGGGTGCTGCTCCTGCACGGCTTCAGCGGTTCGCCGGCCTCGATGAAGCCGTGGGCACACGCCCTCGCCGAGCGGGGGTACGCCGTCGAGGTGCCGCTGCTGCCCGGTCACGGCACCGCTGGCAGGACCTGAACAAGGTCGCCTGGACCGACTGGTACGCCGAGGCCGACGGCGCGCTCGACCGGCTCCGTGCGAGCACCGAGGCGTCGTGGTCGGTGCGCTCTCCATGGGCGGGTCGGTGGCGCTGCGGCTCGCCGAGGAGCGTGGCTCCGACGTCGCCGGCCTGGTCCTGGTCAACCCGTTCGTCTCCAGCACCCGCACCGAGCTGAAGGCGCTGCCGGTGCTCAAGCGCGTCGTACCGTCGCTCAAGGGCGTGGTCAACGACATCAAGAAGCCCGGCCAGGACGAGGTGGGCTACCCACGCCTCCCGCTGCGCGGCCTGGCCGCTGTGCTGGAGATGTGGCAGTCCGTCGTCCCCGACCTGCCGAAGGTGACCCAGCCGCTGCTCTACTTCCGGTCCTCGGTCGACCACGTGATCGACCCCTCGTCGAGCCCGACGGTCCTGGGCGCGGTCAGCTCCCGCGACGTGGAGGAGCGGATCCTCGCCGACAGCTTCCACGTGGCCACGCTCGACAACGACGCTCCCCGGATCTTCGAGGAGAGCGCCGAGTTCGTGGCCCGGGTCACCGCTTCCTGACCCCGGATCCGGGGAGGTCCGGTGGTCCCGGGACCGCCGACCACCTACCCTCGACCCGTGCAGCCCGACAGCGAGGACGACGCCTGGCGCTCGATCGTCGAGAACTACGGCGACCGCGCCGAGCTCGGTCCTGACGACCACTGGTCCGCGCGGGAGGAGCCGGACAGGAGCCCGGACCGGAGCCCGGACCGGAGCCCCGACGACGACACGGACGAGGCCTGGGAGAGCGACGAGGAGCGGTACGTCCCGCCCCCGCCCCCGCCGCTGCCGCACCTCACGCCCGACCGGTTCGCCGCGTGGACCGGCGTGTTCGGCTCGCCGACGTTCCTGCTCGTCGCGCTGCTCGTGGGCTTCCACATCCCCGCCTGGCTGGGCTACCTGCTGGTGGCCGGCTTCGTCGGCGGATTCGTCTACCTGGTCATCCAGATGCCCCGCGAGCCACGCGACCCCGGCGACGACGGCGCCCGCATCTAGGGCGTGTCCTGGGCGGTCTCGTCGAGGGTCGGCCTCGAAGTCGGCGGCGTGTGGATAGGCTCGCCCCCGTGAGTGAGAGCGAGACCGTCGAGATCAGCGGCCACCTGATGGACCACGGCATCCTGTCCCGGGTGCTGGACGACATCCGTGAGTACAGCGGCGACTACACCATCGACCGGTTCGACGTCGGCCGGGAGACCGATGACACCTCGCACGCCGTCATCACGGTGACCGCCGACGACGACGAGGCGCTCCAGCGGCTGCTGATGCGCCTGCAGACGCGCGGCGTCAACATGGTGGACCCGGGCGAGGCCGACGTGGCCGCCGCCCTGACCGACGGGGTGTTCCCGGACGGCTTCTACTCCACGACCAACCTCGAGACCCGGGTCCGCGTCGACGGCCGCTGGCTCAACGTCGGCAACCCCGAGATGGACTGCGGCCTGGTGCTCGAGCGCGACGCGCACGGGGCGCCGAGCCGGGTCTTCACGTTGCCGATGTCCGACGTGCGCGCCGGCATGCTCGTGGTGTGCGGCGCCGCCGGCGTGCAGGTCAGCGTGCCGAAGCCCGACAGGACCGCCGGCAGCTTCGGCTTCATGGAGTCCGACGTCTCCTCCGAGAAGCCCCAGGCCGTGCTGGTCCGCCAGGTCGCCGACGGCATGCGGGAGGCGAAGGCCGCCGGCAAGAAGGTGCTGTGGGTCGGCGGGCCCGGCGTCGTGCACACCGGTGCCGCGCCGGCGATGGTCGCGATGGTGAACGCCGGCTTCGTCGACGTCCTCTTCGCCGGCAACGCGCTGGCGACCCACGACATCGAGTCGGCCCTCTACGGCACCAGCCTCGGCGTCGACCTCGCCATGGGCAGCGGCGTGGAGCACGGCCACGAGCACCACATCCGGGCCCTCAACACCATCCGCAAGGAGGGCTCGATCCACGCAGCCGTCGAGAGCGGCGTCCTGACCGGCGGCATCATGCACTCGCTGGTCACCCACGACAAGGAGTTCGTGCTCGTCGGCTCGGTCCGCGACGACGGCCCGCTGCCCGACGTCTACACCGACGTGATCGAGGGCCAGCGGGCGATGCGCGCCCACCTCACCGACGTCGGCTTCTGCCTGATGGTCGCGACCATGCTGCACTCGGTGGCGACCGGCAACATCCTGCCGGCCTCCATCCCGCTGGTGTGCGTGGACATCAACCCCGCGACCGTGACCAAGCTGGCCGACCGCGGCTCGTCGCAGGCCCGCGGCATCGTCACCGACGTGGGACTGTTCCTCGAACAGCTCGCCGTCGAGCTCGTCCCCGACTACCGGCGCTCCTGACCCGGCGCCCCTCGCCGCGTACGACGGTGCGGGCCAGGTCGGCGGCCCCCACGGCCCCGGCCTCGGGCCCGAGCGTGGCGCGGAGCACCGGCGGGATCACCCGGTGCTCGGCGCCGACCAGCGAGCGGCCGAGCGCGGTGCGGGCCGGGTCCAGCAGCAGGTCCCCGGCGGCCGAGACGCCGCCGCCGACCACCACCACGTCGGGGTCGAACGCCGCCACCAGGTTGGCCACCCCCACCCCCAGCCAGTCGCCGACCGAGCCGAACGCCTCCAGCGCCAGCGCGTCGCCGGCCTCGGCGGCGGCGGTGACCATCGGGCCGGTCAGCTGGTCGGGGTCGCCCTGGCACAGCTCCCGCAGCATCGCCGACGCGTCGAGCCGGGCCCGGGCGTAGCGGGCCAGGGCGTTTCCGCTGGAGTACTGCTCCCAGCAGCCCCGGCCACCGCACTCGCAGGGCAGCCCGTCCGGCACGACCTGCATGTGCCCGAACTCCCCGGCCATGCCGTTGGTACCGCGGTGGACCCGGCCGTCGATGACGACCGCGCCGCCGATGCCGGTCCCGAGGGTGACGACGATGCTGTCGCTCGCGCCCCGGGCCGCGCCGTACGCACACTCGGCCCGGGCGGTGCAGTTGGCGTCGTTGTCGAGCACCACCGTGGTGGCCCAGCGCTCCATGAGCCGGGCGCGCAGCTCCTCGCCGCGGAACGGCAGGTGCGGGGCGAACATCACCCGCTCCCCCGCGGCGTCCACGAACCCGGCCGCGGCGATGCCCACGCCGTCGACCCGGCGCCCGCGGGCGACGTCGCGCACCGCCTCGGTCAGCGCGTCCTCCACCAGGGCGGCGTCCACGGTCCGGCCGGGCGTCGACCGTCGCGCGGTGCGCACCAGCCGGCCCGAGGTCGAGACGGCGGCGGCGAGGACCTTGGTGCCCCCGACGTCGACCCCGATGAAGAGCGGCACCGCTAGCTCCGCGACAGGTCGGCGGCGCCGATGAGGCCCGCCCGGTTGCCCAGCCGCGCCTTGCGGATCTCGGGGATCGGCCGGAATCCCCGCCCGACCAGCTGGCCGGCGAAGGCCTCCCGGGCCGGGTCGAGCAGGAGCTCGTCGGCCTCGCTGACGCCGCCCCCGACCACGACGACGCCGGGGTCGAGGATCTCGGTGAGCGAGGCGATCCCCTCGCCGAGCCACCGGCCGAGCTCGGCCAGCTGCTGCCGCGCGCCCGGGTCACCCTGCTGGGCCGCCTCGGTGATCAGCGGGCCGGTGATCTTGTTCAGGTCGCCGTCGGCACGCCGCAGCATGCCCTGCGCGATCATCGCGCCGCTGAGTGCCAGTGCGCGAGCCTCGCGGACCAGCGCCGAGCCGCTGGCGTACTGCTCGAAGCAGCCGTGCTTGCCGCAGCCGCAGAAGATGCCGTTGGGCACCACCCGCATGTGCCCGATCTCGGCGCCGACGCCGTTGGCGCCGCGATAGACCTCACCGTCGAGGACCAGCCCGCCACCGACCCCCGTCCCGACGGTGACCAGGAGCAGGTCCTCGGCGTCGCTGCCGGCGCCGTAGACGAACTCGCCCCAGGCGGCCGCGTTGGCGTCGTTCTCGATGACCACCGGCAGCTCGATCCGCTTCTCGAGCTCACCCTTGAGGTCCTCGTTGCGCCAGGCGACGTTGGGCGCGAAGAGCACGACGGCACGGGCCTTGTCGACGTAGCCCGCCGCGCCGACGCCGACCGTCTCGATCTCGTGCCGCGACCTGAGCTCGCCGACGAGACCGGCGATCGCCTCCTCGATGGCCTCCGCGTCGGTCGCCGGGGACTCCACCCGGAGCTCCTCGACGATCGTGCCGCGCTCGTCGACCACGCCCCCGGCGATCTTGGTGCCACCCACGTCGATCCCACACGCCAGCGTCATTCGTCGTCCTCCTCGGGCCAGGCCCCGTCCGTCTCGTCATCAAGGTCGATCCGCTCCACCCCGCCACGGGCCGGCGCGTCGCCGGGCGCGGCTGATGCCAGGATCCCGGCGGCGGCCTGCAGCAGCGAGGACGCTGCCACGGCCAGGTGGGCCCGAACCTCCGGGCTGGTCTGGCGTACGGCGTGCACCGTGCGGCAGATCGGGCAGTAGGTGCACTCGGGTGCGCCGGTGGCCAGGTGCTCGTCGACGTCGCGCACCGACGCCGCCGCCTGGTCCGCGAGCCCGCTCAGGCCCTGGCCGAGGTCGGAGCCGTGGTCGCGCGCCCAGTCCGAGAGCGCGCCGAAGAGCTTCAGCGCCTCCTCGGAGACGCTGCCCACGGGGTCCCGTCCGCCGGGATCGTCCGGCTCGCTCACGTCACTGCTCCTGCCCAGTTGCCTCGAACCTCACCTGAAGCTCGCCGTCGTCCACCCGTGCCCCGGCGATGCGGTGACGCGAGAGGCCGGCGGGCAGGGTGAGGAGACGACGATACGACCCCACGGTCACGACGAGGTCGTCGCCGTGGCGGGCGAGATCGACCTCGGCCCGGGTCACGTTCGGAAGGGCCAGCCCGAGGACCGCCCCGCGGGTGTTCCGGGTCACCCGGAACGGACCCTCCCCGCCGGGTGCGGCGAGCGGGTCGGCCCCGTCGTACAGCTCGCGGGCGAGCTCGGTGAGGGTCGCGACCCCGACGGGCTCCCCGGCGCGGTAGAGCGACTTCCACACCGGGAGGCCGGCGAACGACTGGGCCACCTCGGTGAGCACCCGGTCCTGCGCGGTCACCCAGCCGGCGCGCCAGTCGTCGCTCCCACCGTCGGGGAAGACGCGGTTGGCGATGACCCCGTCGACGCGGTAGCCGTAGAGGGAGAGCGTCGTGTAGGAGCGCCGGGCCTCGGCGAGCACGACGTTCTCCGGCGTCAGCACCAGGCGCACGCTGGCCCCGGGACCCGACAGCAGGGCCTGCACCTCGTCCAGCTCGGCGTGCAGCCGCTCCACCGCGTCGAAGACGCTGTCGCCCGGCATGGGTACGCCGGCGGCCCGGGTGAGCACGGGCTTGAGCGCCTTCACGACCCGCCGCTCGACGGGCAGCACCCGGTGCATGTACCAGCCGAGGGCCTCCGGCAGGGCCAGCAGGCGCAGCGTCTCGGCGGTCGGCGCGCAGTCGACGACGATCACGTCCCAGTCCCCGGAGAGCGCGTGCAGGCGCAGCTCGAGGAGCGCGAGCACCTCCTCGGCGCCGGGGATGACGGTCAGCTCCTCGGCCGCCAGCGGGTCCACGCCCGCCACGTCGAGCACCGAGAGCAGGTAGCGCTGGATCTCCGACCACGACTGCTCGAACCGCAGCTGGGCGTCGACCTGCTGGACGAACAGCCCCTCGGCCACGCGGGTGGGCTCGGGGCCCACGTGTGCACCGAAGGCATCGGCCAGCGAGTGCGCCGGGTCGGTCGAGAGGACCAGGGTCCGGTGGCCGGAGGCCGCGGCCAGGGCGGCCGTCCCGGCGGCCACGGTCGACTTGCCGACCCCGCCCTTGCCGGTGAACAGGAGGATGCGCACGATGAGCCGGTCGCCGCCCGCCTCAGGCAAGCGTCTCGACGCGCTTCTTCAGGCCCTTGAGCGCGGTGTCGATCAGGATCTTCTCGCCCTTGCGCTTGAGCATCCCGATGAGCGGGATGGACACGTCGAGCGCCAGGCGGTAGGTCACCTCGGTCAGGCCGCTGGCGCGCTGCTGGAGCACGTAGGCGCCGTCGAGCGCCCGCAGCATCTTGCCCTCGACCAGGGTCCACGTGACCGTGCGGTCCCCGTCCCACTCGTAGGCGAGGGTGTACTCGTCCTTGATCGGGGAGACGTCGAGCTCGAAGAACACCTGCTCGGCCCGGCCGCGGGCCTCGCCCGAGTCGTAGGAGGAGACCACGTCGGCGGTGCGCACGCCCTTGGCCCACTGCGGGTAGGCCCCGAAGTCCGCGATGACGGCCATGACGTCGGCGGGGGCGGCCTCGATCTCGATCGAGGACGTCGTCTGCTCGGCCATGGGGCTCCCCTGTCCTTCGGTGCCGCCCGGGGCCCGTGCCCCTGCTGCTTGGTCGCGTCGGGGGCCGAGCGTACCGGATACGAGCAGACCGGGTCGCAACGGTAACCTCCGTCGTTGACCCTCGTTCCCCGGTGTGCAGCAGCCGCGCCGTCGACCGTGACGGCCCGCCCGAGGAACAGCCACAGGAGGCACCAGTGCGTGAGTTCTCCACGCCCCTGACGATCGAGGTCCCGGCGACGGGGAACCTCACCGACGACGTGGTGAGCAACGCTCACGAGGCTCCCGACTCCGTGGTCTTCAGCCGGCACACCGCCACCGGCTGGGAGGACGTCACCTCGGCGACCTTCCTCGCCGAGGTGAGCGCGGTCGCCAAGGGCCTCGTCGCGGCCGGCATCGAGGTGGGCGACCGCGTCGCCCTGATCTCCAAGACCCGCTACGAGTGGACCCTGCTCGACTACGCCATCTGGTTCGCGGGCGCGGTCACCGTCCCGGTCTACGAGACCTCGTCGGCCGAGCAGATCGCCTGGATCCTCCAGGACTCCGGGGCCCGCGGCGTGGTCGCCGAGAGCGCCGACCACGTCGCCCGCGTCGCGGAGGCACGGGCCGACCTCGAGCACCTCAACCACGTCTGGTCGCTCGCCGACAACGCCGTCGACGTGCTCGGCCGCCTCGGCGAGGACATCGCCGACGAGGTGCTGGAGGAGCGGCGCAGCACCGCGACCCCGCTCGACCTCGCGACGCTGATCTACACCTCGGGCACCACGGGCCGCCCGAAGGGCTGCATGCTCACCCACGGCAACTTCATGTTCGAGCTCGGCGTCGCCGTCGACGAGCTCGAGCGGCTCTTCACCACCGAGGGCGCCTCGACGCTGCTCTTCCTGCCGCTGGCGCACGTCTTCGCCCGGATCATCCAGGTCGGCGCGGTGAAGTCGCGGACCCGCCTGGGCCACAGCTCCGACATCAAGCACCTCCTGGCCGACCTCCAGGAGTTCCAGCCGACGTTCATCCTCGCGGTGCCGCGGGTCTTCGAGAAGGTGTTCAACACCGCCTCCCAGAAGGCCACCGCCGACGGTCGGGGCAAGATCTTCGACCGCGCAGCGGAGACCGCGATCGCCTGGTCGCGCGGGCTCGACAAGGGTCGACCCTCGCTCGCAGTCCGCGCCCGGCACGCCGTCTTCTCGCGCCTGGTCTACGGCAAGCTCCGCGACGCGCTCGGCGGCCGGTGCCTGTACGCCGTCTCCGGGGGCGCGCCGCTCGGGGAACGGCTGGGCCACTTCTACCGTGGCATCGGCCTGACCGTCCTGGAGGGCTACGGCCTGACCGAGACGACGGCCGCCCTGACCGCGAACCTCCCCGACGCCACCAAGATCGGCACCGTGGGCAGGCCGCTGCCGGGCACCACGGTGCGGGTGGCCGACGACGGGGAGCTGCTGTTCCGGGGCGGGCAGGTCTTCGCCGGCTACTGGGCCAACGAGGAGGCGACCGCCGAGGCTCTCGAGCGGGAGGGGTGGTTCCACACCGGCGACGTCGGTGAGGTCGACGACGAGGGCTTCGTCCGGATCACCGGGCGCAAGAAGGAGATCCTCGTCACCGCGGGCGGCAAGAACGTGGCGCCCGCCGTGCTCGAGGACCGACTGCGCGCCCACGCCCTGGTCGACCAGTGCATCGTCGTCGGGGACGGCCAGCCGTTCATCGGGGCCCTGGTGACCATCGACCCGGAGTCGCTCCCGGCCTGGGCGGAGGCCCACGGCAAGAGCGGCCACGTCGAGGACCTGGTCGACGACGCCGACCTGCGCGCGGAGATCGAGGCCGCGGTCGAGGAGGCCAACAAGGCCGTGTCGAAGGCCGAGTCGATCCGCAAGTTCACGATCCTGCCCGACTCCTGGACCGAGGAGGGCGGCCAGCTCACGCCCAGCCTCAAGCTCAAGCGCAACGTGGTGATGCGCGAGTTCCGCGACGAGGTCGCCGCGCTCTACGGCTCCTGACGCCCCGGGTCACGACCCGCCGAGCTGGCGCGCGATCGCGATCCGGGTCAGCGTCGTCGGGTGGCTGCCGAACCAGAACTGTGACCAGGCGGGTGGGGTCGGGTCGGCGAGGGAGGTCAGCGAGAGCTGGCGCTGCATCGCGATGAAGGCCTGCGGGTCGTGGGTGGCCTCGAGGGCGTCCACGTCGGCCCGGGTCTCGATCTGCCGGCTGACGGCGTTCTCCAGCGGGCTCGCCAGCACGGTCCCGATCGCGAGCAGGGCGAGCAGGAGCGGCACGAGGGCGGGGTCCCCCATCGCCCGGCGCCGGCCGAGCGGCCCGACCAGCAGGCCGAGGAGCCCCACGCCGGCCAGTGCGCCGGCGGCGCCGAGCAGGGAGCCGATCACCACGTCGTCGTGCCGGGCGTGGCCGAGCTCGTGGGCCACGACGGACAGCACCTGGTCGTCCGGCAGGTCCTTGAGCAGGTTGTCGTAGACGACGACCCGCCTGGTGCTGCCGAAGCCGGACACGTAGGCGTTCAGCGTGGTCGTACGCCGCGAGGCGTCGGCCACCAGCACGTCGTCGACGTGCACGTGCTCGCGGTCCGCCAGCCGCAGGATCTGGGAGCGCAGGGGGCCGTCCGGGAGCGGTGTGAAGGAGTTGAACAGCGGCTCCACCACCAGCGGGTAGACGAACGACCCGGCCAGCACGAGCACGGCCAGCAGCCCGCCCGCCACGGCCGGCCACGCCCGGCGCCAGCGCCGGGCACACGCGAGCAGGACGACCAGCCCGACCGACGTCGTCACGATCGTCACCAGCTCGGTCCGCACCAGGTCGGACGCGAACCCGCCCCAGGACTGGTGGGTGAGCCCGCGGTCGAGCAGGAGCCGGTGCATCAGCACGGCGAACGGCAGGGTGACCACGCGACCGACCAGCACCAGCGCGGCCACGGTCAGCACGACCTGCACCCACCACCGGCCCGGCAGCCGTTCCACGAGTCGTGCCCCCAGCCGCGTGAAGCCGAGCCAGCCCGCGACCAGCAGCGAGACGGCCAGGGAGCTCCAGCTCCAGACCCGGGCCCAGGTCGAGAAGTCCTCGGCGGCACTGATCTGGCGGGCGGTGAAGACCGAGCCCGGTGACGCCGGGGGCGGCGTACCACCGGGGACGGGGTGCCAGGGCACCAGCCAGGCGGCGAGGCCCACGAAGGCGACCACCCCGACGACCAGGACGACGAGGGACGTCCTCCGGTCGCCGTGGGTCACGACGCCAAGTCTGACAGGCCCTGTCGCCAGCGTTGCGTCAGCTCACCGACGCCCAGGCCGAACGACGACTTCAGCGCCACCCCCAGCGGCGTCCCGTGGTCGACACGTTCGTAGAGGTGGACCAGCGCCGCCTCCCCGCCGGTGCGGGCGAGGAGCCGGCAGGCCAGCCACGCGCTCTCGTAGGTGGCCCCCAGGTGGGTCGTGGTGGTGCCGAACTCTGCGGCCCCCGGCAGGTGGGCCGGCGGACCGTCCCGGCGGACCCGCTTGATGATCTGGCCCGCGGTCGTGGTGATGGGCAGGTCGACGTCACGCAGGGCCACGTAGTCGGCGAACCCCTCGAGCAGCCACAGCGGCATGCTGCTCGTGGCGGCACCCGTCGCGACGTGGACGGCCTCGTGGCTCATCACCACCTGGGCGCCCTGCGGCCGCAGGGAGTCGAAGACGTCGGGGTTGACGAAGACGTGCACCGGGGCGCCGGCGGCACCCGATCCGTCGACGGTCGAGGTGACCGCCGCGATGTTGGCGTACTCCCCCGGGTCGGCGTCCAGGGTGGAGTCCAGGGCCTGTCCCGAGGACGGCACCTCCACGACGAGCCCGGAGTGCCACTGCGGGAGGACCCGGCGTACGACGGGGACCGCGGTGGTGGCGCGTCGCGCGTAGGCGTCGGCCTCGTGGACCGAGCCGGCCACCATCACCAGCGTCGAGGGGGTGCGCCGCACCTGCAGGGCCGTCGTCATCCACAGCGGCGAGCGGCGGCCACCGCCGCCGACTCCCTCCAGGGCGACGTGGTCGCCCTGCGTCACGAACCGGACGGTCATCTCGACGTGGGCGGGTTGGCGGTCGAAGCCCGCGAACCGCCAGGTCGCGTCCACCGCCGCCGACCAGGACCCGTCGTCGGCCACGCCCCCCTCCTCGTCGACGTAGCGCAGCGTGAAGTCGCGCACGCGCAGCGCGCGGGCGTTGGCGGCCACGGCGCCGAGCAGGGAGCGGGCGTGGTCGTCGCCGGACGGGGCGAGCGCCCGGGCTGCGGCGGGGTCACCGTCGTCGACGGCGTGCTCGAGGTGCTGCAGGGCCGTGGCGGCCTCGGACGGCTGGACACCGGGCGCGGACCGGTGCGTGGGGGTGGCCACGTAGGGCTCGCGGCCGAGCACCAGCCACGTGACCAGCGCGGCGACCAGGATCAGGGACAGCGAAAGGCCGGCCGCCCACCACAGTGAGCGACCGGCCTTCGCGCGGGCGGGGTCAGCCAGGGCGGACCGCGCCGACGTACGGCATCTCGTGCAGGCTCGTCACCTTCACACCGGCGCTGGGGTTCTCGGCGTTCACGATCATGCCGTTGCCGATGTACATGCCGACGTGGCTGATCGGGCTGTAGTAGAACACCAGGTCACCCGGCTGCAGGTCGGACTCCGCGATGTGCGGGCCGGAGCTGTACTGGGCGCTCGAGGAGTGCGGCAGCGCCACACCGGCCTGGGCCCAGGCCATCATCGTCAGGCCGGAGCAGTCGAACGCGTTCGGGCCGGCCGCGCCGTAGACGTAGGCCTTGCCGACCTGCGCCATGGCGTACTGGACCGCGGCGGCCGCATTGCCGGAGGCCGGCACGCTGGGCGTACGGGTGGTGCTGCGGGAGGTGATCGCATCGCGCTGCTGGGCCTCGAGCTTGCCCAGCAGGGACTTGGCCTCGGCGAACTTCTTGTCGATCGTCGCCTTCTCCGCGGCCAGCTTCTTCTGGGTCGCGGCGACCTCGGCGGCACGCTTCTCCGTCGCCTGGCGGCGGATGTCCAGCGCCTTGAGCTCGGAGGAGTAGTCGTCGAACAGCTGGCCCTGCATGTCGTCGAAGGCCGACATGGTCGAGAGCTGCGAGAGGAAGGCCTTGGGGTCCTTGGACACGACGACCTGACCCACCGCGGAGAGGCTCTGCCCCTCGTACTGGCGGACGATCGAGTCCTTGACCTCCGACTGGACCGCGCCGAGGCGATCGTCCTGCCGGCGCTGGTCGGCCTTCAGCGACGCCATGTCGTGGCGCAGCTCCTTGAGCTCGAGCTTCGCGTTGTTGTAGCGCTCCGAGGCCACCTCGGCCTGGTGGTAGAGCGAGTCGACGCGGCTCTTGACATCATCGATGTTCGGCGCGGCCTGGGCGGGGGTGGAGGTCGAGGGACGACCCCGACGACGGCCGCGAGGGCCAGTCCCGACAGGACGACGCCGAATGGGCGCGAAATGGCGCGCTTCCGACCGTTCAGCACGAGCGGGCGGTCTCCCTTGCGTGTCGTACGCCTACCGGGTGAGCTGACGGGTTCGGGCACGACAGGCCCTACTCCAGCTCCTCGGTGGCACGAGTGCCACCGCCTTGCAGGAGATTCACCCCAGATGGGTTGGTTCCCCGGCTCCCAGACCACCGAGGCGGCCTGGAACTCGACGCGGTGCCCGCGTGGATCCGGTCTGATCCACGTTCACGGACACCTGAGCGCCACACACTAGTGGGGGGATCGGCGAGTCAACAAACTTCCGTCCCCAAGTTTCGTCGTGTTTTTGCCCACGTGCATGGTCATTTCGGGGGAAACGCCACACGCGTCACTCTGGTCACGCAGACTCGATCTCGATGCCGTCCACGGCCTGCACGAGCCGGAGCGGAGGGACCAGGCCGCCCTCGGCCAGGACGTCGAGCGCGCGGCGCTCGTCGTCGTCGAAGGTCAGCTCGGGCGGCGGCCCCAGCAGCACGGTCACCACGCAGTCGTGGCACGCCAGCCCACGCACCACGCAGGTGTCGCAGTCGATTCGCGTCGTCATGTCCCGGACGCTGCCAGCGGCCACCGACAGTCCGGCCCGCGCACGGCCCGAATCGGCGTGTCGCGGTCCGGGAGGCGCGCCCCGGAGTCAGCTCAGCAGGCCCACCAGGGCCGCCGCGGGATGGCTGCGGGCCCCCGCGCGCGTCACGTCGGCGGCGACCTCCTGGTCGCTGCTGACCACGACGACCACCCGGCCGGGCGGCTCGGCGGCCACCAGGTCGCGGATCACGTCGTCGGCGATGACGCCCTCCGGGCTGAACACGACCTTCACCCCACGGGGTGCCGGGGCCACGGTGCGCGCGGAAGCCGCCGCGGCGTCGAAGACCACGGTCGTCTCGACACCGAGCCGGGCCACCAGCGGCGCCAGCCCGCCCAGCAGCCGGATCCGCTGGGCCTCCAGCGACGAGGTCGGCCAGGCGGTCTTGCTGACGTTGTAGCCGTCGACGATCAGCCGGGCGCGGGGCATGCCGAGCACGCGTTCCAGCGCAGCCGGGGACGCCGTACCCGACGCCCCCGCCGCGCGCGCCTCGGCGACCTGCGCCAGGGCGTTCTCGACGCGGTCCCCCGGCGCACCGTCCGCACCGGGCAGGGCCAGCTCGCGGCGCAGCCCGGAGGCGGCGTCGATGACGGTGTCGAGGAGCAGCCGGGCGCGCAGGGTGACCTCGTCGCGGTCCGAGCGGGCCGCGCGCCGGTCGGCCGCGGCCTCGGCCTCCAGCTGGGCGACCCGGTCCCGCAGCCTGCGCAGCTCCTTGTCCTGCCCGGCCGACCGCCCCGCCTCCTGGGCGCGGACCTCCTCCAGCAGACGCTCCTGCTCCGCCGCGGAGTCGCGGGAGGCGCGCTCCGCGGCCCGCGACTCCCCCAGCTTGCGACGCAGCGAGGCGTTCTCCGCCTTGTACTCCTCGGCCTGCGCCCGGCTCCGGGTCCGCAGGTCGCGCAGGGCCTGCTCGGCGTCGGCGAGCTTGTCGCGCAGCCGGGCCAGCTCCGCGGCCTCCCGCTCCGCCACCTCGGGGCGCTCGTGCAGGCGCTCGGAGGCGGCGCGCACGACGTCCTCCCAGCCCTCGGGCCGGCTCAGCCAGGCCACCGCCGCGAGCTCGACGGCGTCGCCCGGCTCGCCGGCTGCTTCCGGCTCGAGCGCGGCGACGTCGTACGACGTGCGGGCGGCGACCTGTGTGCCGACCCGCTCGCGAAACTCCTCGTCGGACTCCAGGGCGGACGAGATGGCCGCCGCACCGAGCCGGGCGCGGCGCTGCGGGGCGAAGCCGGCCACCCCGCGCAGGGCGGGGGGCAGGCGCACCACGTCGGGGAGCACGTCGGCGGTCAGGGTCACGACGCGGGTGCGCACGGCACCGGGCAACCCGCCGAGCGTGAGCGGGGGCTGGGACACGGCGGTCAACGTCAGCCGCCCGCCGGCTCGTCGACGGCCTCGGCGCGCGCGACGACCTCGACGGCGTCGTCGCGACCGCACCAGCGGCAGACCACCGCGGCCACCGACTCCGCCTCGACCACGATCTCCTCGACCCGGTGCTCACCGGAGAGGTCGAAGTGCCAGAACTCGCGCGTCCGCCGGGTGCGCGTGACGTCGAAGCGCGTGAGGTTGCCGCAGCCGGAGCAGCGCCAGCGGTGGCCTGCGTCGGGGATCGCGGTACTCACGGGGCTCCTGTCGGGTCAGGTGTCAGTGCTCTCACGACTCTAGTCCGCGCGGCGCGTCCGGATTGTCGGCGCTCGCCTCTAGCGTCGACGACATGAGCAGCGCCGTTCAGGGTGCGCCTTCCCGGTGGGAGTCGCAACGCAGTTTCGACGAGCTGGGGCGGCCCCTGCGCGACATCACGTTCTGCGTCGTCGACCTGGAGACCACGGGCGGGTCGGCGCAGGCCGGGTCGATGATCACCGAGATCGGGGCCGTGAAGGTGCGCGGCGGGGAGGTCCTCGGCGAGTTCCAGACCCTGGTCAACCCGCGCACCGAGATCCCCGCCTTCATCGCGGTCCTGACCGGGATCAGCAACACGATGGTCGCCGACGCGCCCGCCATCGAGTCGGCGCTGCCGGCGTTCCTGGAGTTCGCCGCGGGGACCGTGCTGGTCGCCCACAACGCGCCGTTCGACGTGGGGTTCCTCAAGCACTTCGCCGAGCAGCAGGGGCGGCCGTGGCCGCGCTTCGAGGTGCTCGACACCGCCCGGCTCGCCCGTCGGGTGATCACCCGCGACGACGCCCCCAACTGCAAGCTCTCCTCGCTGGCCCGGGTGTTCAACTCCGCGACGACGCCCAACCACCGGGCCCTCTCCGACGCGCGAGCCACCGTCGACGTGCTGCACGGCCTGATGGAGCGGCTGGGCGGCCTGGGCGTGCACACGCTGGAGGAGCTGCAGACCTTCTCCTCCCGGGTCACCACGGCGCAGCGCAAGAAGCGGCACCTCGCCGAGGCGCTCCCCCACTCGCCCGGCGTCTACCTCTTCCGCGACGACCGGTCCCGGGTCCTCTACGTCGGCACCTCCCGCGACCTGCGCACCCGGGTCCGCTCCTACTTCACCGCCTCCGAGACGCGCTCGCGGATGGGCGAGATGGTCGGGCTGGCCTCGACCGTCGATGGGATCGAGTGCGCCACCGCCCTCGAGGCCGAGGTGCGCGAGCTGCGGCTCATCGCCGAGCACCGGCCCCGCTACAACCGGCGCTCCCGCAACCCCACCAAGGTCCACTTCCTCAAGCTGACACGCGAGCCGTGGCCGCGGCTGTCGCTGGTGCGGCGGGTGCTCGACGACGAGGCCGACTACCTGGGCCCCTTCTCGTCGAGGAAGACGGCCGAGAAGTGCCTGGCCGCCCTCCACGACACCTTTCCGGTGCGGCAGTGCTCCGACCGGCTGTCGCGGGAGCCGTCGCGCGCGCCCTGCGTCCTCGCCGAAATGGGTCGCTGTCTCTCGCCGTGTGACGGCAGCGTGGACGCCACCACGTACGCCGCGGTGGTGCGGCAGCTGCGCGACACCCTGCTGCGCCGCCCCGACGAGGTGGTGGAGTCGATCAACGCCCGGATGGCCGCGCTGGCGGCCGACGAGCGGTTCGAGGAGGCGGGCCTCCACCGCGACCGGCTGTCGGCGTTCGTGCGGGCCGCCGCCCGCACCCAGCGGCTCTCCGCGCTCACCCGGTGCCCCGAGGTGGTGGCGGCGCGCCGCGAGGACGACGGGCGCTGGGCCGTCCACGTGGTCCGCTTCGGCCGCCTCGCGGCGGCCGGCGCCATCCCGCCCGGGGCCGACGCCCACCAGTTCGTCGCCGAGCTGAGGGCCAGCGCCGAGACCGTCGCCGGCGCCCCCGGCCCGGTGCCCGCGGCGACCGCGGAGGAGACGGAGAAGATCCTGCGCTGGCTGGAGTCCGACGGGATCCGCCTCGTCGAGGTCGACGGCGAGTGGACCTGCCCGGTCGCGGGCGCCACCCGACACCTCGCGGTGCACGACGCGGTCAACCAGTCCCGGCTGTCCCTGGTCCCCTTCGACGACCGTCGCGGGCTCGCGCCCGTGCACCAGCCGGTGCGGTAGCAGCGCCCCGACGATGCCCTAACCTGTCCCCGTGATCACCGCCATCGTCTTCGTCAAGGCCGACGTCGCTCGCATCCCCGAGGTCGCTGAGGGCATCGCGGCCCTCGAGGGAGTCAGCGAGGTCTACTCGGTGACGGGCCAGATCGACCTGATCGCGCTGGTCCGGGTGCGCAACCACGAGGACGTCGCAAGCGTGGTCGCCGACAAGCTCAACAAGGTTCCCGGCGTCACCTCGACCGAGACCCACATCGCCTTCCGGGCCTACTCGCGCCACGACCTCGAGTCGGCGTTCTCGCTCGGCCTCGACTGACCGGTGGCCTGGCTCGGTGACCACTGGCTCGACGCCCTCGGTTGGGGCGGGAGCGCCCTACTGGTCTTCTCCCTGCTGCAGGCACGGGTGTTGCGGTTCCGCACGCTCAACCTGGTCGCCTGCCTGATCCTGATCGTCTTCAACGCGCTGATCGGCGTGTGGCCGATGGTCGGCATGAACGCCGTGCTGTCGGTGATCAACGTCTGGTTCATCGTGCGCCTGGTCGGCCAGCGCCACGACGAGGCCACCTTCACCGTGGTCGAGGTCGGCGCGGACGACGAGTACCTCCGCCACGTGCTCCGCGTGCACGGGGCAGACATCCTGCGGTTCCAGCCCGACTTCCTGTGGGACCCCCCGACGAGACGGGCCACGCCTTCGTCGTCCTGCGCGGCGACGAGACCGTCGGGGTGGTGCTGCTGCGCGCGGAGGGCGACGTGGCCCGGGTCGTGCTCGACTACGTCACGCCGCGGTTCCGGGACTTCTCCCCCGGCGAGTTCGTGTGGCGCCGCAGCAACGTGCTGCGCGACGACGGGTTCACGCGTGTGGTCACGCCGCCACAGATGGTCGGCGCCTACTACGACCGCCTCGGCTTCCGCCCCGAGGGAGGGTCCTGGGTCCTGGACCTGTGAGGGTCACGGAGTTGATCCGGGTCAGCGGCGCCGCACGGTGATGGTGGGCGGGACCGCGAGGCTCTGGCCCACCACGCAGTAGCGCTCGGTGGCCCTCGCGAGCTTGTCCAGGGTCTCCTCGTCCGCGGTCGTGTCGACCTCGACGACCAGGTCGATCGGGCCGAGCCCGACCGGCACCGAACGGTCCAGCCCGAGGGTGCCGCGCGCGTCGAAGGTGCTCGCGGCCGTCACTCTGGCCTCTCCGACCTCCACCCCGTACGCCGTCGCGACGCTGCGGAAGGTCACCCCGGCGCAGGCCACCAGCGCCTCGAGCAGCAGGTCGCCCGAGCAGGCGTCGGACCCGTCGCCGCCGGTGGCACGGTGCAGTCCCGACCGGACGGGTCCGCCCCAGCCGTCGACCGTGCAGGTGATCCGGTCGTCGCGGAAGTCACCCGAGGCGCTCAGCGGGACCTGCGCGGCATCCGGGTCGGCCCGGTAGCGCTCCTTCAGGGGCGCCTGGACCAGGCGCAACGCTGTGGCATCCATGCCCCGATCCGAGCACACGATCCCCCGGGCGGGGAAGGGTCAGCCGGCCGTCGCCGCGACCCACCGGTCGAGGGCCTGCCGCGCGGCGCCGGAGTCGATCGACTCGCGGGCCCGCTCCAGCCCCGCGGCCAGCGCCTCGTCCACCGGCGCCGCCGGCTCGCCGTGCACCGCAAGCGCGGCGCCAGCGTTGAGGAGCACCGCGTCGCGCACGGCGCCGGTCTCGCCCTCGAGGAGCCGGCGCACCACGCCCGCGTTGTACGCCGCGTCGTCCCCGCGCAGCGCCTCGGACGTGCTCAGCTCCATCCCGTGGGCGCGCGGGTCGACGGTCGCAGTGGTGACCTCGCCGTCGCGGACCACCCACACGGAGGAGGTCGTCGTGGTGGTGAGCTCGTCGAGCCCGTCGTCGCCGCGGAACACCCACGCGTCGACGCCCCGACGCGCGAAGACCCCGGCCATCACCGGCGCCATCCGCAGGTCGGCGCAGCCGATCGCCTGCGCCTGCGGGCGGGCGGGGTTGGTCAGCGGCCCGAGGAAGTTGAAGGTCGTCCCGATGCCGAGCTCGCGGCGCGGGACGGCGGCGTAGCGCATGGCGGGGTGGAAGGCGGCGGAGAAGCAGAACGTGATGCCGGCCTCCTCGGCCACGGTGGCCACCCGCTCCGTGGGCAGGTCGAGGCGGATGCCGAGCGCCTCCAGGACGTCGGCCGAGCCGGACTTCGACGAGGCGGAGCGGTTGCCGTGCTTCACGACGCGGGCTCCGGCTCCGGCAGCGACCAAGGCGGCCATCGTGGAGATGTGTTGACCGACATCGAGCGGTCCATGCCGGTCCCCACGATGTCGAGCAGGCGGCCGGGCACCGAGATGGGGGCCGCCAGCGCGAGCATCGTCGACGCCAGGCCGGAGACCTCGTCGATCGTCTCGCCCTTGGCACGCAGGGCGACCGCGAACCCGGCGATCTGGGCAGGGGTGGCGTCACCGGCGAGGATCTCCCCCATCGCCCAGCCAGCCTGCTCCGCACTGAGGTCGCCGCCCTCCACGAGGGTGCCGAGGACCCCGGCCAGCTGGGCGACGCGGCCGTCATCGACGCGCTCCCCGGGCCGCGAGCGGCGTCATCAGGTGGTGGCGGGCACGCGCGAGCGCAGCAGGGTCACCACGGTCTCGGCGAGCTGGATGGGGTCGATCGGGTGCGGCACCGCGGCCTCGGCCCGCGACCAGGTCGCCAGCCACGCGTCCTGGGGCCGACCGGTCAGCACCACGACGGGCGGGCACCGGTAGATCTCGTCCTTGAGCTGCTTGGCGATCCCCATGCCTCCGGCCGGGACGGCCTCCCCGTCGAGGATCGCGAGGTCGATGGAGCCCGCGTCCATGTTGGAGATCACGACCGGCTCGGTCGCCACCTCGACGTACTCCACCTCCGGGAGGTCCGGGTGCGGGCGGCGGCCGAGGGCGAGGATGACCTGCTGGCGGGTGTTGACGTCGTCGCTGTAGACGAGCACCCTCAGCGGCGCGGTCCGGGTCGAGGTCGAGTCGTTCACGGCGGCGATGCTACCGGTCGCCACCGGCCGTCTCGGGGCTGGCCGCGCCCGCGGCGGCCGCCCGGGCCGCCGCCCGTGCCTCGAGCAAGTCCAGCCGCCGGTCCTCACGGGCGGCCTCCTTCATCGACGACCGCACCCACTGCGCGAAGAGCACCCCGAAGAACACCAGGCCGATCAGGTCGCCCGAGCCCCAGAGGATCCCGCCGGCCAGGTGCTGGTCGGCCAGCGGGTCGGGCAGCCAGCCGGCCATCGGGCCGTGGTGCAGCGACGGGTACCAGTCGTGGCCGATGAGGGAGTCCTGGCTCATGATCGCGACGCCGAGGAAGGCGTGGAACGGCAGCGTCAGGACCACGAGCAGCATCCGGGCCGGGTAGCCCACCCGGCCGGGCACCGGGTCGATGCCCATGAGCGGCCAGAAGAAGAGCGACCCGACGAGCACCAGGTGCAGGTGCATCATCTCGTGGACGTACGACGAGTGCAGCGAGGCGTCGTACCAGCCCGAGAAGTAGAGAGCCCAGGGTGAGACCACGTAGAGGGCGAGCGTCAGCGGCGGGAAGGACAGCACCTTCGCCGCCCGCGAGTGCAGGACGACGAGCAGCCAGGCCCGGGGGCGGGCCGGGAGCGTGCGCAGCGCGAGCGTGACCGGTGCTCCGAGCGCGAGGGCCAGCGGGACCAGCATCGAGAGGATCATGTGCTGAACCATGTGGACGCTCAGCAGCGTCAGGTCGTAGGCACCCAGCCCGGAGGCCGTCGCGAAGTAGAACGCCCCCATCCCGACCCCCACGAAGGACACGGTCCGGCCCAGCGGCCAGCGGTCCCCACGGCGGTGCAGCGTGCGCACGCCGAGCAGGTAGAGGCCGGCCACCCAGACCGTGATCACGAAGGGGATCGGCTCCAGCGACCACTCCGTCACGACCCTGCCCAGGGTGAACCGCGGAAGGGTCGCCACGGCGTCCCAGGACTGCACGAACGAGGACACCAGCACGTTGTGAAGAATATGACGCAGCAACAGGAGGGGGGTGGGGTGCCCTCCTCGACGGGTCACGACATAATGGCGCCCGTGGCGACAGCAACTACCGCGATTCCGGCATCCCGACTGCACGGGCACCACGACCGGCCGAGCATGGTCAGCGTCGGGACGATCATCTGGCTCTCGAGCGAGCTGATGTTCTTCGCGGCCCTGTTCGCGTCGTACTTCACGATCCGCTCGGTGAGCCCGGACCTGTGGTCGGCCAACACCGAGAAGCTCAACGTCCCGTTCGCGGCGGTCAACACCACGATCCTGGTGCTGTCCTCGCTGACCTGCCAGCTCGGCGTCTTCGCGGCCGAGCGCGGCCAGGTCGGTCGCACCGGCCGGGTCTTCAACGTCAAGGGCTGGGGCCTGCGCGAGTGGTTCGTGCTCACCTACGTGATGGGTGCGGTGTTCATCGGTGGCCAGGCCACCGAGTACGCCTCGCTGGTCAAGGAGGGCGTCACGATCCAGGACTCGGCCTACGGCACCATGTTCTACCTCACCACCGGCTTCCACGGCCTCCACGTCACCGGCGGCCTCATCGCGTTCCTGTTCGTGATCGGACGCACGTTCATGGCGCGCAGGTTCACCCACGAGCAGGCGGTCAGCGCGATCGTCGTCTCCTACTACTGGCACTTCGTCGACGTCGTGTGGATCGGTCTGTTCGCGACCATCTACCTGATCCAGTAGCTCCGAACCACTGATGACGTCGGACCCCACCAGGACTCCCAGCAAGGACTCAATGTGCGTCTCCTGAACCGCTCCGCCGGTCGACTCTCACGCCATCGCCGCGGACCGCTCGCCGGGCTCGTGGTGGTGCTGCTCGGGCTGATGATGACCGGCTCCCTGTACGCCGCGTTCGCGCCCGCCCAGGCTGACCAGACCCAGAGCTCCACCGACCAGGTCGCGGCCGGTCGCCAGCTCTTCCTCGTCGGCTGCGCCTTCTGCCACGGGCAGAACGGCGAGGGCGTGCGGACCGAGAACGGCAACCAGATCGGCCCCTCGCTCGTCGGTGTCGGCGCCGCGGCGGTCGACTTCCAGGTCGGCACCGGCCGCATGCCGATGGCCCAGCCCGGCGCGCAGGCGCCGCGCAAGAAGCCGGTCTACAACGACGAGGAGATCGCCCAGCTCGCGGCGTACGTCGCCTCGCTCGGTCCCGGCCCGTCCGTGCCCACCGCGAGCGACTACAGCACCGCGGGCATGAGCGACGAGGAGCGCCAGGCCGCGATCGTCCGTGGTGGCCAGATCTTCCTCACCAACTGCACCGCCTGCCACAACTTCGAGGGCTCCGGCGGCGCCATGCCCGCGGTGGCTACGCGCCCAAGATCCGCGGCGTCGACCCCAAGTACATCTACGAGGCCATGCTGACCGGCCCCAGGCCATGGACAGCTTCTCCAACGGAGACCTCTCCCCCGAGGAGAAGCGTGACGTCATCGCCTACCTCGGCTCCCTCAACGAGGCGCCCGGCTACGGCGGCTTCGGCCTCGGCGGCCTCGGCCCCGTGAGCGAGGGCCTGTTCGCGTGGCTCGTGGGCCTCGGCTCCCTGGTCGGCTTCGCCGTCTGGATCGCCGCCCACACCACGCGCTCGACCAAGAAGAAGGTGGAAGCGTGAGCGACCAGAACTCCCACGACGACCTCGTCCCCTCGACGTTCGAGGACGAGCCGATCGCCAACCCTGGTCTCCCGCCGCACGTCTGGCGTCCGACCGACGTCGACCCGAAGGCCGAGAAGCGTGCCGAGCGCCAGGTCGCTGCGATGTTCGGGCTCTCGATCCTCTGCGCGATCCTGTTCATGGTCTCCTACTTCGCCTTCCACGTCGGCAGCGACTGGAACACGATCGGCGGCCTCGGCGCCTCCAACGTCGCGCTGGGAGTCTTCCTCGGCGGTGCGCTGCTCTTCATCGGCATCGGCATCATCCAGTGGGCGCGCAAGCTCATGGGCGACCAGGAGATCGTCGAGTACCGCCACCCCGCCAGGTCCCCCGACGAGGACCGCGAGGCGACCCTCGCCGCGCTGAACGCCGGCCTCGAGGAGTCCGGCATCGGCCGCCGGCCACTGGTCCGCAACACGCTGCTGGGCGCCGTGGGGATCCTCGCCCTGCCCGCGATCGTGATGCTGCGCGACCTCGGCCCGCTGCCCGGCGACAAGCTGAACCACACCATCTGGCGCCGGGGCATGCGCGTGGTCCGCGACGTCGTCGGCACCCCGATCAAGGTCTCCGACCTCGAGCTCGGCGACCTCGTGAACGCCCTCCCGGAGGCGCTGTTCCCCACCCAGGAGAACGGCTACCCGGAGATCGAGGGCGTCGAGCTGCAGCAGCAGAAGGTCAAGGCCGCGGTGATCCTCAACCGCATGCTGCCCGAGGAGATCGTCTCCGAGCAGACGCTCAACTGGTCGGTCAACGGCATCGTCTGCTACTCCAAGATCTGCACCCACGTGGGCTGCCCGATCTCGCTGAACGAGCGGACGACCCACCACCTGCTCTGCCCCTGCCACCAGTCGACCTTCGACCTGACCGACTCCGGCAAGGTGATCTTCGGGCCCGCCGGCCACGCCCTTCCACAACTGCCGCTGGCAGTGGATAGTGATGGCTACCTGATCGCCCAGAGTGACTTCACCGAACCCGTGGGACCGAGTTTCTGGGAGCGTGACCCGTCGTGAGCATCGACACCAGCAAGGTGGCCGCGAGCAACACCACCACCGCCGCCACCGCCAAGAAGCCGAGCAAGGCCGGCGCCGCAGCGGCCTGGGCGGACGACCGCCTCGGCCTGGCCACCGCCATGAAGAAGAACCTGCGCAAGGTCTTCCCCGACCACTGGTCGTTCATGCTCGGTGAGATCGCGCTGTGGAGCTTCGTCGTGCTCCTGCTCTCCGGCGTGTTCCTGACCCTGTGGTTCACCCCGAGCATGGGTGAGGTCACCTACCAGGGCTCCTACGACCCGCTGCGCGGCGTGACGGTCTCCGAGGCCTACAACTCGGCCCTCAAGCTGTCCTTCGACGTGCGCGGCGGCCTGCTCATGCGCCAGATGCACCACTGGGCCGCGATGGTCTTCATCGCCGCGATGATGATCCACCTGCTGCGCGTCTACTTCACGGGTGCGTTCCGCAAGCCCCGCGAGCTCAACTGGGTCATCGGCTGCCTGCTGCTCCTGGGCACCCTCGAGGGCTTCACCGGCTACTCGCTGCCCGACGATCTGCTCTCCGGCACCGGTATCCGCGCCGCGGACGGCTTCATGAAGTCGATCCCGCTGGTTGGCAGCTACCTGTCGTTCTTCCTCTTCGATGGCGAGTTCCCGGGTGATGCGATCATCCCGCGCCTCTTCACCATCCACGTGCTGCTGATCCCGGGCCTCCTGCTGGCCCTGATCGCCGCCCACATGCTGCTGCTCGTCTACCACAAGCACACGCAGTGGCCCGGCCCCGGCCGCACCGAGCAGAACGTCGTCGGCTTCCCGATGCTGCCCGTGTACGCCGCCAAGGCCGGCGGGTTCTTCTTCATCGTCTTCGGCGTCACCGCGCTCATGGGTGGCCTGCTGTCGATCAACCCGGTGTGGAAGTTCGGCCCCTACGACCCGACCAAGGTGACCGCGGGCTCCCAGCCCGACTGGTACATGGGCTGGCCCGACGGCGCGCTGCGGATCATGCCCGGCTGGGAGTTCGGGATCTTCGGCCACACGTTCCCGTTCAACGTCTTCCTGCCGATCATCGTGCTGCCCGGCCTGATGTTCACCATCCTGCTGATGCTGCCGTTCATCGAGTCCTGGGTCACCGGTGACAAGCGCGACCACCACCTGCTGGAGCGGCCGCGCAACGCCCCGACCCGGACTGCCGTGATGGTCTCGCTGATGACCTTCTACGGCCTGATGTGGGCGGCCGGCGGCAACGACATCATCGCCATCAAGCTGCACGCCAGCATCAACCAGATCACGTACTTCATGCGTGCTGCGGTCTTCATCGGCCCTGCGATCGCGTTCTTCATCACGCGCCGCTGGTGCATCTCGCTCCAGCGTCACGACAACGAGACGCTGCTGCACGGCTACGAGACCGGCATCATCATGCGGTCCCCCGAGGGCGGCTACAGCGAGCGGCACCTGCCGATCTCCGACGCCCGGGCCTACACGATGACGGCTCGCCAGCGCGACGAGGTCCCGGCCCTGGAGGCCGAGACGGATGCCAACGGCGTCCCGACCCCCGGCTCGCGGAGCGCCAAGGTCAAGTCCAAGCTGCAGACGCTGATGTACGCCGACAACGTGCAGAAGCCGACCCAGGAGGAGCTCGAGGAGGCGCACCACCACGTCGAGCACGAGAACGAGCTCCAGGCCGGCCTCGACCACGCGGCCGACGGGCACCAGTTCGACGGACACCACCTCGTCGACGAGGAGCACCTCCGCTCGCACTGAGCCAGACGCACCACACACACGACGGCCCGCCCGGACCCCGGTCCCGGCGGGCCGTCGTCGTTTCCACCCGGTCCGTGGCGACGCAGGAATCCCCGGCTGACCGGGTACTCCTTTGGTTGTCAGCCAGCTCTCCGGCCGACAACCACCAGACCCGGCCGACAACCCCCCGGCCTCGGCTGCCGTACGTCGCAGGACTCCCCGGCTGACCGGGTACTCCTACGCCGGTCAGCCAGCACTACGGCCGAGACCACCAGACGTCTGGCCGACAAGCGGGCCCCGGATCGCCCGTGACTGTGTTCCCGGCGCCACATGCGTGGGCGGCTGCATGGCGCCCCTGGACCGCCGGGAGGCTCGTGCCCCTCCCCCGGAGGGGCACAGACCCGGCGTGCGATCCAGCGGGCACGCCCGCAACCGGTCAGAGCCGGACCCGAGTGCTGTCCCATCACGGGTACGAGCGAGACGGTGAGCTCACAACCGACCCCACCACCGAACCGTCGCCCACGCACCACCTGCGCGGCCAGAGGGCGCGGTCGACCGTGCCGGGCCGGCCGGGCCGAGGTGAAGGCTCGGGTCAGTGGAGGGCGGAGCCGGCGCGGTAGGTCGCGAACGACTCGTTCCAGTCGCCGTACCCGTTGGTGAGCGTCATCGGCCGGTCGGTGCCGGTGTACTGGACGACGTCACCGCGCAGCGACATGTTGTAGAGCCAGTGCGCGTTCTCCGTGCTCATGCCGGTGCAGCCGTGGGAGACGTTGGAGTGTCCCTGGTCGGCCACCGACCACGGTGCCGCGTGGAGGAACTCACCGGAGTAGGTCACGCGCATGGCGTACTTCACGTCGCCGATGTTGTAGTAGTCCGGGCTGTTCTTCTTGATCCCGATGGTCTCGGAGTTCATCCGCTTCGAGGCGAACTTCTCGATGATCACCTTCGTGCCGGAGCGGGTGGTGAAGCCCGGCTTCCCGGTCGTGATCGGGACCGTGCGCAGGAGCTTGCCGTTGGAGAAGACCTGCATCTGGTCGCTCTGGGCGTTCACCTTGTAGATGTGGGCGTCACCGATGTGGAAGTCGACCTGTCGGCTCTCCTGGCCGTAGATGCCCGCGCCTGCCGGGACCGAGTTGACGTCCACGTTCACGGAGACGTCGGAGCCGGCCTTCCAGTAGGTCTTCGGGCGCCAGTGCACCTCGGTGTCGCTGATCCAGTGCCACGAGCCCGCCTGGCGGGGCGTGGCCGTGACCGACATGTGCTTCTCGATCGAGGCCTTGTCGGTGACGGGGACGTCGAAGGTGACGATGACGGGCATCCCCACTCCCACGGTCTCGCCGTTCAGCGGGGCCACGGACGCGAAGGTCTGCTGGTCGAGGGTGAGGTTCTGGGTGTGGAAGCGCGAGAGCTTCGTGACCTGCTTGCCGTCGCTCCGGGTGGCGGTGGCTCGCACGAGGTAGTCCATACCGGGCTCGAGGCGACCGCTGGCCACCCAGCGGTGGCTGGGGCCGATCTTGCCGGCGAGGGGCCCGGCCTTGGACCCGACCTTCACCGAGTCCAGCTGGCCGCCACGGGCCGACACCTTGATCACCTGGTCGACGGGGACCGCCTTGGCACCGGGACCGACGCTGGTCTTCAGCACGACCGGGTCCGGCGCCGGGGCGCTGGAGGAGGGACTACCGGGGTCCGCAGACGACGAGTCCGAGCCCGGGGAATCCGTCTGGCAGGCCGCCAGGGCCAGGCTCGCGAGGACCAGGGTCGTCGCACCGGCCAGGCCACGGCGCAGGCGCCCGCCCTGCAGGCGGGTGCGGAAACGACTCTTGGACATGCAGGGACTCCCCCGTGAAGACGGATCGGACGGCGCTACCAGCGTAACCGCTGACCCCGCAAACCACGGATCCCGCGCGGCGTGTGAACGCTCACGCGGGACCCGGCGGGGCGGGAGTGGCTCTAGTGAGCGTGCTCGCCGCGGTAGTACTCGAAGATCCATCCGGACAGCGCCAGGGCGCCCAGGGCGACCCCGATGATGAACAGCCACCAGGCACCGGCCGCGACGCCGAAGACGCACACGCCCAGGGTGGCGCCGCACCACAGCGGCCACCAGGAGTACGGCGGGAAGAAGCCCAGCTCGCCGGCTCCGTCGGCGATCTCGGCGTCCTTGCGGTCCTCCGGACGGGGGTCCATCTTGTTGGCGTGGAAGCCGAGGTACATCGTGACCATCGCCGAGAGCAGCGTGGTCATGGTGAGGGCGGAGGTGCCCGTCCAGTCACCCGCGATGAGCCAGTACGCCGGGCTCACCAGGACGAAGAAGACGGTGCAGATACCGAAGATCCAGGCCTCGGACTTCATCAGGCGTTCCCCTCCCCCGGGTTGCGGGGATCGGTGTCGGTGCCGTGCACGTGCTCGTGGCGACCTTCCATGTCCGGCGCGTCGGCGAGGTCACCTTCGCGGGCGGCCTCGTTCTGCTCGAGCTCGATCGCCGCCACCTCGGGGTGGTGCAGGTCGAAGGCGGGCGACTCCGAGCGGATCCGCGGGATCGTCACGAAGTTGTGGCGCGGCGGCGGGCACGACGTGGCCCACTCCAGGGAGCGGCCCCAGCCCCACGGGTCGTCGGTCTCGACCAGGGGTGCCCGGCGCGAGATGTAGACGTTGTAGAGGAACGGCAGCGTGGAGCTGGCCAGCAGGAAGGCGCCGACGGTGGACACCTGGTTGAGCGTGGTGAACCCGTCCTGGGGCAGGTAGTCGGCGTAGCGCCGGGGCATGCCCTCGACACCCAGCCAGTGCTGCACCAGGAACGTCGTGTGGAAGCCGACGAACAGCAGCCAGAAGTGCAGCTTGCCGAGGCGCTCGTCGAGCATCCGGCCGGTCATCTTCGGCCACCAGTAGTAGAAGCCGGCGAACATCGCGAACACCACCGTGCCGAACACCACGTAGTGGAAGTGGGCGACCACGAAGTAGGAGTCCGAGACGTGGAAGTCCAGCGGCGGGCTGGCCAGGATGATGCCGGTCAGGCCACCGAAGAGGAACGTCGTGAGGAAGCCGACCGACCACAGCATCGGTGTGTCGAACGAGATGGACCCGCCCCACATCGTGCCGATCCAGTTGAAGAACTTCACACCGGTCGGCACCGCGATCAGGAACGTCATGCCGGAGAAGAACGGCAGGTCCACGGCGCCGGTGACGAACATGTGGTGCGCCCAGACGGCGACCGAGAGGATCGCGATGCCGAGCGTGGCCCCGACCAGGCCGACGTAGCCGAAGATCGGCTTGCGGCTGAACACCGGGAGGATCTCGGTCACGATGCCGAAGAACGGCAGCGCGATGATGTAGACCTCCGGGTGGCCGAAGAACCAGAACAGGTGCTGCCACAAGATGGCGCCGCCGTGGGCCGCGTCGAAGACGTGGGCACCGAGCTGGCGATCGGCCTCGAGCGAGAGCAGCGCGCCGGCGAGCACCGGGAAGGCGATGAGCACCAGGAGGCTGGTGACCAGGGTGTTCCAGACGAAGATCGGCATCCGGAACATGGTCATGCCGGGCGCGCGCATGCAGATGATCGTGGTGATGAAGTTGACCGCACCCAGGATCGTGCCCAGACCGGCCATCCACAGGCCCATGATCCACAGGTCGCCACCCACACCCGGCGACCGGACGGCGTCCGAGAGCGGCGTGTAGGCGAACCAGCCGAAGTCGGCCGCACCCTGCGGGGTGAGGAAGCCCGAGGCGGCGATCAGGCCGCCGAAGAGGAACAGCCAGTAGCTGAACATGTTCAGGCGCGGGAACGCGACGTCCGGCGACCCGATCTGGAGCGGCATGATCACGTTGCCGAACCCGAAGAACAGCGGCGTCGCGAACAGCAGCAGCATGATCGTGCCGTGCATCGTGAAGAGCTGGTTGTAGAGCTCGTCGTTGACGATCTGCATGCCCGGGTAGGCCAGCTCCGACCGGATCAGCAGCGCCATGACGCCACCGACGAGGAACCACGCGAACGAGGTCCCGAGGTAGAGCTTGCCGATCAGCTTGTGATCGGTGGTGGTGAGCACCCGGACGACCTGCTGGCCAAGGGTCTTGCGACCAGTGACGGTCGTCGGGTGTGCAGCTGTCGCGGTCACTGCGCGCCTCCGTCGGACTCGGTGCCGGACCCCAGTCCGGCCTGGGTGTAGGCGTCAGACCCACCGATCAGCGGCAGCTGGGACTCGTGGCCCGCGGCCTGGAGGTCCGAGATGTACTTCTGGTAATCGGCTTCGCTGACGACCTTGACCTTGAAGAGCATCCGCGAGTGGTAGACACCGCAGAGCTCGTAGCACTTGCCCTCGTAGTCGCCGATGCGGGTGGGCGTGATCTCGTAGTGGTTCACCCGCCCCGGGATGATGTCCATCTTCATCAGGAACCCGGGGATGCCGAAGTCGTGGATCACGTCCGGCGAGTGCAGGTTGAACCGCGTCACCTGGTGGACCGGCAGGACCAGCGTCGGGATGTAGGAGCCGGTGCCCCCGTCGTAGACGTAGTCCGAGTACGGGTACTTCTGGTCGGCCGGGTCGTCGTTGGCCGCCGCGTCCATGGGGCCGACGCCGTAGTTGAAGGTCCACGACCACTGCTGCCCGGTGACCTCGATGGTGTTGTCCACCGGGAGGCTGTCGTCCAGGACCTCGTTCTGCACCTGGACGGTGTGCTGGAAGAAGACGATCACCATGATGATGGGGGCGATCGTGTAGAAGATCTCGAGCGGCAGGTTGTAGCGCGTCTGGATCGGGATCTCATCGTCGCTGCGGCGGTAGTACCGGAAGCAGACGTAGAAGATGAGCGCCCACACGATGGCGCCGGTGATCAGCGCGGCGATCCAGGCTCCCTGCCAGAGCCGGAGGATGTGTACCCCCTGCTCGGACGCGGGGTCCGGCATGGCCAGCCGCTTCCACTCGCCCTCGGTCTCTGATGAGCAGCTGCTGAGCAGCAACAGGCTGGTGCCCAGCGCGGCCAGCAGGGCCACCCGGCGCAGGTTCCCGGCCGCACGCTTGGGGAGTTGCAGACCCACGAACGAGCCTCTCTCTCAACGATCACGGATAGGCCGAACACTAGCGGAATGGCACCCTGCGTGATCCCCCGGGGCACCCCCGCCGGAGCACCCGTCGTGTCGACTAGGTTCGGGGTGTGACAAATGCCTCGGGGACGTCCGGGCCCGGTCCGGGGCCGGTCTCCCCCGCCTACCTCGACTCGGCCTCGTCCGAGCCGCTGCACCCCGCCGCCCGCGAGATCCTGCTCGCTGCGCTCGACCAGGGGTACGCCGACCCGCGCCGCCTGCACGGGCCGGCCCGGTCGGCGCGGCTGATGCTGGACAACGCGCGGGAGGTCGTCGCCGGGTGCCTGGGCGTGCGGCGCGACGAGGTCACCTTCACCGCCTCCGGTACCGACGCCGTCCACCGCGGGCTGCTCGGCCTCCTGGCGGCCCGGCCGCAGGGTGGCGGCACCGTCGTCGCGTCGGCCGTCGAGCACTCGGCCGTCCTGCACGCCACGGAGTGGGTGGCCGGACGGGGTGTCACCACGACGCTGGTCCCGGTCGACCGTCTGGGCCGGGTCTCCGTCGACGACGTCGTCGAGGCCGCCTCCGCCGGCGGGGTGTCCGCCGTGGCGGTGCAGGCGGCCAACCACGAGGTGGGGACGCTCCAGCCGGTGGCCGAGATCGGCGGCCGTCTGGACGGCGTACCCCTCTTCGTCGACGCCTGCGCCTCGGCCGGCCGGCTGCCGCTGCCCGCAGGCTGGTCGACGGCCGCCGCCTCGGCGCACAAGTGGGGCGGGCCCGCCGGGGTGGGTGTCCTGCTGGTGCGCAAGGGGGTGCGGTGGCAGAGCCCGTTCCCCGGCGACGACCGGGTCGACGAGCGGGCCAGCGGTTTCGAGAACGTCCCGGCAGCGCTGGCCGCGGCAGCCGCCCTGCAGGCCGTGGTCGCGGAGAGGGAGGAGTTGGGGGCGAGGCAGTCGGCCCTCGTGGACCGGATCCGGCAGCGAGTGGCCCGGATCCCCGACGTCGAGGTGGTCGGCGACCCCGGCGACCGGCTCCCCCACCTGGTGACCTTCTCCTGCCTCTACGTCGACGGCGAGGCGCTGGTCACCGAGCTCGACCGACGCGGCTTCGGGGTGGCGAGCGGGTCGGCCTGCACCGCCTCGACCCTGGAGCCCAGCCACGTGCTCGCGGCGATGGGCGTGCTCACGCACGGGAACGTGCGGGTCTCGCTGACCCGGGACACCACCGAGGCCGAGGTGGAGGGGTTCCTGGCGGCGCTGCCCGAGGTCGTGCGCGGGATCCGCGCCGAGGTGGGTCTCTAGTGGACGCCGACCTCGAGCTCGACTGCCGCGGGATGCTCTGCCCGATGCCGGTCATCGAGCTGGGCCGGCGCCTCGCGGAGGTGCCGATCGGCGGCACCGTCGCGGTGCTCGCCACGGACGTCGCGGCCCGGGCGGACGTCCCGGCCTGGTGCCGGATGCGCGGGCAGGAGTACGTCGGCGAGGACACCGCCGACGACGGCACCCCGCGCTACGTCGTGCGCCGGACCAGCTGACCGCCCGCCGGCGGGCGGTCAGTGGCTGCTCGTGAGGTGGGGGGCGATGTCGGCCGCCGCCTCCGCGCCGTACGACTCCTCGACGCGGGCCACGAACTGCGCGGCCGTGAAGGAGTACTCCTGGGTCCCGACGGTCTCCACCACGTAGGCCGCGAGCACGCAGCCCACCTGGGCGGAGCGCTCCAGGCCCACTCCCCAGGTCATCGCGCCGAGGAAGCCGGCCCGGAACGCGTCGCCGACCCCCGTCGGCTCCAGCGCGGCGACGTTCTTCGCCGCCGGCAGCTCGATGGTCTCCTCGCCCTCGCACAGGATGCGTACGCCGTCGGCGCCGAGCGTGGTGACCTGGAAGCCCACCCGCGACAGGATCTCGTCCTGGCTCCAGCCCGTCTTGGACTCGATCATGTGCGACTCGTACTCGTTGGAGAACAGGATCGCGGCGCCGTCGATCAGCTTGCGGATCAGGTCGCCCTCGCCGAACGCGAGCTGCTGGCTCGGGTCGGCGATGAACGGGTAACCCCGCTCGCGGCACTCCTCGGTGTGGCTGAGCATGGCGTCGGGGTCGTCGGCCCCGATCAGGACGTACTCGGGGTCGCCCACCCGCTTCACGATCGGGGCGAGCTCGATCAGCCGGGCCTCGCTCATCGCACCGGGGTAGAACGACGCGAACTGCGCCATGGTGGAGTCGCTGGTGCACACGAACCGGGCCGTGTGGCGTGACTCGGAGATGTGCACCGAGTCGCAGTCGACGCCGTGCCGCTCCAGCCAGGACCGGTAGTCGGCGAAGTCCTCGCCGGCCGCCCCGACGAGCACCGGGCGCAGGCCCAGCCGGGCCAGCCCGAAGCACATGTTGGGCGCCACTCCCCCGCGCCGGATCTCGAGGTCCTCCACGAGGAAGGAGACCGAGAGCTTGTCCAGCTGCTCGACCACCAGGGAGTCGGCGAACTTGCCCCCGAAGGTCATCAGGTGGTCGGTGGCGATGGAGCCTGCGATGAGCAGTGACATGGAACGAAACACTACCCGCGGGTACCGCTTCGGGTACCCAGCGGTAGCCCCTAGCGTCGAAGCCATGACCCCTGCGAAGCCCTCGACCCGCCTGCCCTACGACGACGCCTCCACGCCCGCGGAGATGTCCGCCGACTGCCGCGCCACCGGGGACAACCTGCGGCTGCAGCGCGCGGCCGAGGCCGCCGTCTCCCGTCAGTCCCCCTCCCTCCACTTCGAGGACTACCCCCGCGAGGTAGAGAAGCGCGACATCGAGATCTCCGAGGCGGCCGCGCGGATCGCCAACGCGCTGCACCTGCACCTCGACTGAGCAAGCCTGGACAACGCGACAGCCCCCGGCCGGTCGGCCGGGGGCTGTTGCTCTGCTGCTGGATCGGTGGTTGCGGTCGCCCCTGGGCTCACCGGGTTTCGACACGCTCCGTCGCGACCTCGTTCCTCGGTCGCGGTCGCTGCTCAACCACCTTCAGTCAGGTCCGCTGGCGCGGCCCTGACTAGTGGAAGCTGTCGCCGCAGGCGCAGGAGCCCGTCGCGTTGGGGTTGTCGATCGTGAAGCCCTGCTTCTCGATCGAGTCGACGAAGTCGATCATCGCGCCGTTGAGGTAGGGCACGCTCATCCGGTCCACGACGACGGCCACGCCGTCGAAGTCCGTGACGACGTCCCCGTCGAGGCTGCGCTCGTCGAAGAAGAGCTGGTAGCGCAGACCGGAGCAACCGCCCGGCTGCACGGAGATCCGCAGGGAAAGGTCGTCGCGGCCCTCCTGCTCGAGGAGGCTCTTCACCTTGGCGGCGGCGACCGGGCTCAGGTTGATCTGGTCGGTGCGGCGCTCGGTGGTGGTCTCGACCTGCTCGGTCATGTCGCGTGCTCCCAAGTTGGCTAAGGGGTTGGTACTGGCTTCAATGGTCGCACACCGCCGGATATTCCACCTCCGTCAGCGGGCATCCGGGCGGGACCAGGTGCGGGCCACGCGCTCCGCCACGTCGGCCAGCGCACCCGCCGGGTCGGCGAAGGCACGCTCGCGGCCAACCATCTCGACCAGGGAGTACGCCGACTCCACGCCCAGGGCGCGCATCTCCCGCGCGCCGACCAGCACCTCGCCGGCGAGGGCCACGCACGGCCGCAGCGCGTCTCCCGCGATCTCCGCCACGCCGTAGGGCACCTTGCCCGCTCGGCTGGAGAAGTCGAAGGCGCCCTCCCCGGTGACGACGAGGTCGGCGGCCCGGGCACGCTCGGCCAGCCGGACGGCGTCGGCGACCAGGCCGATGCCCGGCTCGCGGGTCGCTCCCAGGGCCAGGAGGGCGAAGCCGAGGCCACCGGCGGCGCCCGCGCCCTTCTCCAGCGACGTGCGCCGGTCCACGGCGACGGCCAGCTGCTCCAGCCAGCCGTCGACGGTCGCCATGAGGTCGTCGGGCAGGCCCTTCTGGGGTCCGAAGACCTTGGTGGCGCCGAAGAGCCCCGTCAGCGGGTTGTCGACGTCGCTGGCCGCCACCAGGTGCACATCAGCCACCCGGGCCCGAGCCGGCGCCAGGTCCACCTGCCGGACGCCGTCGAGGCCGATCGCCCCGATGTCGAGCTGCGCGTCCGACGTCGCGCCCAGCGCCGCGAGGAGGCCGGCACCGCCGTCGTTGGTGCCGCTCCCGCCCAGGCCCACGACCACCGTCCGTGCCGAGGTGTCCAGGGCTGCCGCCACCAGCTCACCGACCCCGAGGGTGGTGGCCGCCTCGGCGCCCTCGGCCCCGGTCAGGTGGATGCCGCACGCCTGGGCGCTCTCGACGTACGCCGTGTCGCCGGAGAGCAGCACGGTGGCCGGCACCGGAGCGCCGAAGGGGCCAGTGACGGTCACCGCGAGCAGCTCACCGCCCAGGGCGGCGTGCAGGACGTCCACGAACCCGGGACCGCCGTCGGACATGGGCGCCAGGTCGAGCTCGTCGTCGGGCGCCTGGCGCCGCCAGCCGGCGGCGACCGCGTCCGCGGCCTCGACGGCCGTGAGCGTGCCGGCGAACTTGTCCGGGGCGACCAGGATGCGCATGCGGGGCATTGTCGCCCACGTCTACGGTTCCCCCGTGGACGAGTCGACACCCGACGTGGTCATCCGGCCGATGCGACCCGAGGACGTGCCCGCGGCCGAGCGGCTGAGCGCCGAGGGCTTCCACGAGCTCGACACCCGGATGTTCCGGCGTTCGTGGCCCGAGCCCGAGCTCCGCCCCGCCGACCGCGGCGCCACGTGGGTCGCCCGCACCCTGCACTTCCTGCACACGGATCCGGGTGGCTGTTGGGTCGCCGAGGACGAGTCGGGCCTGCTCGGCCTCGCCACGTCGTTCAACCGGGAGAAGCTGTGGTGCCTGGCGACGTACGCCGTGCGCCCGGGACTCCAGGGCCGGGGCCTGGGCAAGCCGTTGCTCGCGGCAGCGCTGCACCACGGCCGCGGTTCCCTGCGCGGGATGCTCTCGTCGTCCTCGGACCCGAAGGCCGTGCGCCGCTACCGGCTGGCGGGATTCTCGCTGCACCCGCAGATGTTCCTGACCGGGACCGTCGACCGGGCCGCGATCCCCGACCTCGGGAAGGTCCGCGAGGGCACGGCCGGCGACATCGACCTGATGGACTCGATCGACAGGCAGGCCCGCGGTGCCGCGCACGGCCCCGACCACGAGCTGATGCTGGCCTCCTGGCGGCTCCGGGTCTCGGACTCGACTACGGGCTCGGGCTACGCCTACACCGACCAGATGGGCGACGTGGCCCTCCTCGCGGCGACCAACCGGCGTACGGCGACCCGGCTGCTCTGGGCCGCCCTCGCCGACACGGAGGGCGAGGTGGGTATCCACCACGTCACGGCGGCCAACGAGTGGGCGATCGACGTCGGGATGGCGGCCCGCCTCGAGCTCCACCAGGAGGGGTACCTCGGCCTGCGCAACATGGCCCCGCCCACGCCGTACCTCCACAACGGCGCCCTGCTCTGACTTCACTAGACTCGTGCCATGACCACCGTCGACCTCCCGCTGCTGCCGCTCGGACCCGGCCGCGACCTGTCCGCCGAGCGCGGCGTCGAGTGCCCGGGTGACCTGCCCGCAGCCTCCGACCCGGACCTGGTGGCGCGCGCCCGCGCCGCCAAGGAGGCGCTCGGCGAGAAGGTGTTCGTGCTCGGCCACCACTACCAGCGCGACGAGGTCATCCAGTTCGCCGACGTGACCGGGGACTCCTTCAAGCTCGCCCGTGACGCCGCGGGCCGGCCGGAGGCCGAGTACATCGTGTTCTGCGGGGTGCACTTCATGGCGGAGTCGGCCGACATCCTCACCGGACCGACCCAGCAGGTGGTGCTGCCCGACCTCGCCGCGGGCTGCTCGATGGCCGACATGGCGCGGCTGGGCCAGGTCGAGGCCGCGTGGGACGCCCTGACCGAGGCCGGGATCGCCGACTCCGTCGTCCCGGTGACCTACATGAACTCCTCCGCGGACATCAAGGCCTTCTGCGGTCGCAACGGCGGCGCCGTCTGCACCTCCTCCAACGCCGAGGTCGCCCTGGAGTGGGCGTTCGAGCAGAAGCCGGACGCCAAGGTCCTCTTCCTCCCCGACCAGCACCTCGGCCGCAACACCGCCGTGCTGAAGATGGGGCTGACCCTCGAGGACTGCGTGGTGTGGGACCCGCGGCGGCCCGACGGCGGCCTCACGGCCGAGGAGCTCCGCAACGCCCGGATGATCCTGTGGAAGGGCCACTGCTCGGTGCACGGTCGCTTCTCCCCCGAGGTCGTCGACGAGCTGCGCACGACGATCCCGGGCGTGCAGATCCTGGTCCACCCCGAGTGCCAGCACGAGGTCGTGCTGAAGGCAGACCTGGTCGGGTCGACCGAGTTCATCATCAAGACCATCGAGGCCGCTCCGGCCGGCTCGAGCTGGGCGATCGGCACCGAGCTCAACCTGGTCAAGCGGCTGGCCGAGGCCCACCCGGACAAGCACATCTCGTTCCTGGACAAGACGGTCTGCTACTGCTCGACCATGAACCGGATCGACCTGCCCCACCTGGTGTGGGCGCTGGAGTCCCTGGTGGCCGGCACGGTGGTCAACCGGATCGAGGTCGACCCCGAGACCGAGCGCTGGGCCAAGGTCGCCCTGCAGCGGATGCTGGACCTGCCCGGCAGGTCCCACAAGGACTGACCCCGGGCGTCAGCCCGGCAGCTCGAACCACGCAGTGGTGCCGCCGCCGGGAGTCTCCTCGAGGCCGAGGCGTCCGCCGTGGGCCTCGACGGCACGACGTACGGTGGCGAGCCCGATGCCCGAGCCGGGCACCTTGGCGTGGACGCGGGTGAAGGGCTCGAAGACGCGCTCGCGGTCCTGCTCCGGCACCCCCAGCCCGTGGTCAGCCACCGTCACGCGCCATCTCCCGCCGAGCTCGACGGAGCCGACCTCTATCCGGGCCGGCTCCCCGGGCGGCGTGAACTTGGCGGAGTTGGCCACGAGGTTCTGCAGCACGGCGCGCAGCTGGACCGGGTCACCGACCAGGGTGGGGAGGTGCCCGACGGTCACCACGGCGCCGGTCAGGGCCGATGACAAGTCCTCGAGCACCTCGGCCATCGTCTTGTCGAGGTCGACCTCGACGCGGGACAGCTCGCCGCCCAGCCGGGCGTAGGCCAGCAGGTCGTCGATCAGCGACTGCATCCGGTCGGCGCCGTTGCGGGCGCGTCCGACCAGCCAGGCGATCTCCTCGGTGTCACCGGTCCCGGACTCGCCGAGCTGCTCCACGATCAGCCGCAGGGACATCGACAGCGCGGTGAGCGGGTTGCGCAGGTCGTGGCTCACCTGGCCCGCGAAGGCGGCGAGCTGCTCGTTGGAGCGCTCCAGCTCGGTGTGCAGGTCCTCCATCTCCTGGAGCGTGGCGCTCAGCTCGCGCGTGCGCAGCTCCAGCTCGAGCAGGTCCACCACCCGGTCGGCCAGCGCGACCAGTGCGTGCTCCTGGTCGGCGGTGAGCGTGCGCGGCTCCTCGTCGAAGACGCAGAGGGTCCCGATCACCACCCCGTCGGGGGTGACGAGCTGGTGGGTGGCGTAGAACCGGACCCGCCCGATGACGCCCGTCACGAAGGGGTTGTCACGGAACCGCTCGTCCTCGCGCGCATCCGGCACGATGACCGGGTGGCCGGCGTGCAGGACGAGGTTGCACATCGAGTCCTCGCGCGCGCACACCGCGGCGTCGAAGCCGACGGCGGCGACCTGCACCTGCTGGGTCTCGGTGATCAGGTTGATGGTGGCCATCGGCACGCCCGCCACCTGCGCCGCGACCTCGACCAGCGCCACCAGGTCCTGGCGCAGAGGCTCGAAGAGCACCCGGTAGCGGCCGATCTCGGCCACTCGTCGCGTGTCGGTGTCGGTGGTCGTGCTGGTCACCTGTCGAGCTCCCCGTTCCCGCAGCCGTGCCGGCTGCACCGACCGCGAGGATAGCGGGATCCCCTGGCCGCGTCGGGCTCACAGGCCGGGGGCGCCCCACAATGCCAGCCATCGGCTCAGGTCCTGCTCCATCGGCAGCTCGCCGGCGAGCGCGTCGCGCACCTGGATCTCGGTGAGGTTGTCGCGGGACTGCTGCCCCTTGGGCGCGAAGGGATAGAACGTCCCCTGCTTGTAGAGGTAGACGAGGCCGATCCGACGCCCGGCGGAATCCTGGAACGGCACGAGCGAGCAGAGCAACCCGGCGCCGAACCCCTGGCCCTCCAGGGAGGTGTTCACCGCGTGCAGGTCGGTGCAGAGCCCGGCGGTGTCGTCGGGGTCCCGGTGGGCCACCAGCCAGGTGAACCCGAAGTCGTCACTCGAGACGGTCACGTCGGGCGCCGTCGGGTCGTCGTTCAGGAGGCTGACGACCTCGTCCTGGGTCTGCCGGAACGCCGCCCCGGTGGCGGCGCGGAAGCAGACGGCACCCTCCCCCGTGGGCCTGAGGTCCAGCAAGGTCTGCAGGGTGACGGCGGCGCTGGGCACCAGGAAGAGCGAGTCGAGGTTGGCGGCCTTCGGACGGGTCCGGCCGGTGACGACGTCCCAGAACCCCATCAGCGACGACCGGTGCTCACGCGTCCGGCCGGCCGAGCTCGGCCTGGATCCGCGCGAGCTGCTCGAGCCGCTGCTCGAGCGACGGGTGGGTGGAGGTCAGGGTGCTGAGCGAGACCCCGCGGAGGGCCGGCGCGATGAAGAACGCGTTCATGGCCTGGCTGGCGCGCAGGTCCTGCTGCGGGATGGTGTTCATCTCGCCGGTGATCTTCTGCAGCGCCGAGGCCAGCGCGGCCGGCTTCATCGTCAGGTAGGCACCCGCCCGGTCGGCCGCCAGCTCCCGGTAGCGCGAGAGCAGCTTGAGCAGGAAGAAGCTGATGGCGTAGACGAGCAGGCTGACCACGAGGATCACCAGCCACACCGGGATCCCGTTGTTGTCGTTGCTGCGGCGTCCGCCGAACAGCCCCAGGCCGCCGTACTGCGCGCCGCGCGTCAGCATGCCCGCGGCGATGCCGGCGGAGGAGGCCACTGTCATCACCAGGACGTCGCGGTGCGCCACGTGGGAGAGCTCGTGCGCGAGCACGGCCTCGAGCTCCTCGGCGTCGAGCGTGCGCAGGATGCCGGTCGTCACGCAGACCACCGAGCGCTCGGGCGATCGGCCGGTGGCGAAGGCGTTCGGGATCGCCAGGTCGGCGACGCCCACGCGCGGCTTGGGCATGTCCGCGAGCGCGCACAGCCGGTCGATCATGCCGTGCAGCTCGGGAGCCTCCTGCGGGCTCACCTCACGGGCGCGCATCGCCCGCATGGCCAGCTTGTCGGAGGAGTACCACTGCCACCAGGCCACGCCGAGGCCGGCGACGCCGATCAGCAGCGACAGCCCGGGCGACCGCACCGCGAGCATCAGGCCCACGACGAGGCCGACGAAGAGCGCACCGAGGAGGAACATCACCAGCGTCATCCGCGTGGTGAGGCCCGCGTCCTTGATGAACCGGGAGTGCGCCATGCGACCAGTCAAGCAGGAGGAGCCAACCCGGGCCCTAGCCCGGGATCAGCCCCTCGTCGGAGAGCATCTCCCGGACCTCCTCGATGCTGGCGTCCGCCGGCGGGAGGATCAGGTCGGACTCGTCGAGGGAGTCCGCGGCGTGGGGCACGCCCGCGCTGCGGACACCCGAGAGCAGCTCCGCCAGGGCCGGGGCGAACGCCTGGTCGTCGCCCGCCTCGACGGCCGCCTCGACCGCTGAGTCCAGCTCGTTGAGGCGTGCCAGCGCATCGTCGGCGACGTCGTACTGCCCCTCGCCGAGGATCCGGATGATCATGCCGAGGCCCCGCCCTCGGTGGTGTTCGCCTCCGGCTCGGCCTTGAGGATGTCCCCGCCGTCCTCGGCCGGCTCGATCGCCTGTGGCTGGGACCCGGCCTTGAGCCGGGCCAGCTCGGCCTCGACGTCGGCCTGCGAGCTCATCGAGTCCAGCTCCCGGGCGATGTCGTCGCCGGAGTTGGTGGAGCTGACGTCTTCAAGCGCCCCGGAGGCGATCAGCTCGTCGATGGCGCCGGCCCGGGCCTGCATCTGCGCGGTCTTGTCCTCCGCGCGCTGGATGGCCATGCCGACGTCGCCCATCTCCTCGCCGATGCCCGACATCGCCTCGTTGATGCGGGTCTGCGCCTCGGCGGCGGTGTAGGTGGCCTTGATGGTCTCCTTGCGGGTGCGGAAGGACTCCACCTTCGCCTGGAGCCGCTGCTGGGCGAGGGTGAGCTTCTCCTCCTCGCCCTGGAGCTGCGCGTGCTGCGCCTTCAGGTCGGCGATCTGGCTGGTCAGGCCCGACTTGCGGGTGAGCGCCTCGCGGGCGAGGTCCTCACGACCCATGCTGATGGCCTTCTGCGCCTGGTCGCTCAGCTTGGCCGACTGCTGCTCGAGCTGGTTGACCTGCAGCTCCACGCGCTTGCGGCTCGTGGCGACGTCAGCGACGCCGCGGCGGACCTTCGAGAGCAGGTCGAGCTGGCGCTGGTAGCTGTAGTCGAGGGTCTCGCGTGGGTCCTCGGCGCGGTCGAGGGCCTTGTTGGCCTTCGACCGGAAGATCAGGCTGATGCGCTTCATGAGACTCATGGGGTGCGGTCCCTCTCGCAGCTGGTTCTCGGTGTGCGTCAACCCTAGGCGCAAACGCAAGGTCGCGCACGGAACGCCGGTAGGGTTGTCCCGACCCGATTCGCAGCTTCCGAGAAGGCCCACGCGTTGTTCCGTCGCAGCAAGACCGACACCCCCGACACCACCGCCGACCAGGCGCCCGCGAAGAACGGCGGGAAGGGTCGTCCCACCCCCTCGCGCCGTGAGGCAGAGGCGGCCGCCAAGGCCCGCGCCAAGGCCCCGCGGACCCGCAAGGAGCAGGCGCGTGCCCAGCGCGCCAACCGCGCCGAGTCCAGCCAGCAGGTGCGGGCCGCGATGAAGGCCGGTGACGAGCGGTACTACATGCCCCGCGACCAGGGACGCGTGCGCCGCTTCATCCGTGACTTCGTCGACAGCCGCTTCTCGTTCATCGAGCTGATGGTCCCGTTGCTGGTCGTGACGATGATCCTGGGCTACTCCGGCAACGCGCAGCTCGCCTCGATCGGCAACACGGTCCTGATGGGCACCATCCTGATCGTCATCGGCGACATGCTCTACCTGCGCTTCCGGCTGCGGCGCGAGCTCGCCCGCCGGTTCCCGAGGAGCCGCTCAAGGGCACGACGTACTACGCGGTCACCCGCGCACTGCAGATGAAGTTCATGCGCCAGCCGAAGGCGAAGGTCAAGATCGGGCAGAAGCTCCCCGAGCAGTACAAGTGAGACGAGGCCACCCCCGCGCGGGGGTGGCCTCGTTCGCTCGCCGGCGCCGGCTCAGAAGGCGCGGCGGGCCGGCGACTGGGTCTTGGCGGGGTCCCGCTCGACCACCGGGTCGAGCACCTCGTCGATCGCCTTCAGCGTGTCGGTGTCGAGCTTCACCCCGGCGGCCTTCACGTTCTGCGTGACCTGCTCGGGTCGACTGGCCCCGATGATCGCCGCGGAGACGTTGTCGTTCTGCAGCACCCAGGCGACGGCCAGCTCGGCCAGGCCGAGGCCGGCCTGCTCCGCGATCGGCTGGAGCTGCTGGACGCGCTCGAGCACGTCGTCCGACATCCAGCGCTTGATCATGTCCGCGCCGCCCTTGTCGTCGGTCGCGCGGGACCCGGCCGGCGGCTGCTCCCCCGGCTGGTACTTGCCGGTGAGCACGCCCTGGGCGATGGGCGACCAGACGATCTGGCCGATGCCGAGCTCCTCGCAGGTGGGCACCACCTCGGACTCGATCACCCGCCACAGCATGTTGTACTGCGGCTGGTTCGAGACCAGCGGGATGCGCAGCTCGCGGGCCAGCCCGTGCGCGGCCCGGATCTCCTCCGCGCGCCACTCGGAGACACCGATGTAGAGCGCCTTGCCCATCCGGACGACGTCGGCGAACGCCTCCATCGTCTCCTCGAGCGGGGTCTCGTAGTCGTAGCGGTGCGCCTGGTAGAGGTCCACGTAGTCGGTGCCCAGGCGCGACAGGGAGCCGTTGATCGACTCCAGGATGTGCTTGCGGGACAGCCCGTGGTCGTTGTGCTTGCCGGGGCCGGTCGGCCAGTAGACCTTGGTGAAGATCTCCAGTCCCTCGCGGCGCTCGCCGGCGAGGGCCTTGCCGAGGACGGTCTCGGCCTTCGTGTTCGCGTAGACGTCCGCCGTGTCGAACGTCGTTATGCCTTCCTCCAGCGCCTGGCGGACACACGCCGTGGCGGCGTCCTCCTCGACCTGGGAACCGTGGGTGAGCCAGTTGCCGTACGCGATGGCCGAGATCTTCAGGCCGCTCGCACCGAGGTTGCGGATTTCCATGACCTCGACCCTAGGCGGCTCGCCCAACCCCGCGGCCCGCTGCGCCGACCCGCTCCCCGGTGGTCGAGCGCCGCTGCAAGGATGACCGCATGAGCAGCCCGACAGCCGACGTGTCCGTGCGCGTGGCGTGGGCCGACGACGCCCCCGCTATCGCCGAGCTGCAGCTGCGTGCCTGGCAGGACCGGTACGCCGGCCTGGTGCCGACCGGGGCGCTGCCGACCGACGTCGAGGCGGCCGCCGCAGCCTGGCGGACCTCCCTGGCCGCACCCGGCGACGCCCGCAACCGGGTCATGGTCGCCCTGGAGCGCAACCGGGTCGTGGGCTTCGCCATCACCTCACCGGCCGGCGACCCCGACTGCGACCCGGTCGTCGACGCCGAGCTCTCCGAGTTCACCGTCGATCCGGGCGAGCGCGGGCTCGGCCACGGTTCGCGGCTCCTCCAGGCGGCCGTGGACACGATGCGCGCCGACCGCTTCACGCGGTCGGTGCTCTGGGCGGTCGCGACCGACGACGCGTTGCGGGGCTTCCTGACGGGCGCCGGCTGGGCCGCCGACGGCGCCCACCGGGAGCTGGAGCTCGAGGGCGACGGCGCCACCCGCCTGCGCGAGGTGCGCCTGCACACCGCGTTGGCCTGAACGGGCCGAGCCGCAAAACCTTCACCGAAGGACCCTTGATTTTCCCGTCAGGAGAGTGACGATGGAGGTCGGCCGGTCACCACGTCTGGTGCCCGGCCAGTCAGAACGGGGGACACTCACGTGTTCGGTCCACTTCCTCGGCTCCACCGGCTGCTGCTGGTCGCCACCGCACTCCTCGTCGGCGTCGGCTCCGGCGCCTGGATCGCCTGGTCCACCGCCATGCCCCTCGCCGCGTCTGCCGGCGCCGTGATCGGCGCCCTCGCCGGCCTCCTGCTCGCCTACGCCCTGGTCCACGACTTCCACGCCCGCGCGCGAGGCGCCCGGGTGGCACGTCGGCACTGAGCCCGTCCCCCGGCGACGGCGGCGGCTAGGGTCGCCGGGTGCCCGACGAGCCACTCCCCGGACCGAACGCGCGGCGATCGTCCGCGACAGCCTGGGGGTCGGCGTGGCCACCGGGGCGTACGGCGTGTCGTTCGGCGCGGTGTCGGTCGCGGCCGGACTGAGCGTCACCCAGACCTGCGCCCTCTCCCTGGTGATGTTCACCGGTGCGTCCCAGTTCGCCCTGGTCGGCGTGCTGGCCGCGGGTGGGGCACCGCTGTCCGGGGCCCTCACCGCACTGCTCCTCGGCACCCGCAACACCTTGTACGGCCTGCGCCTGGCCCCGCTGCTCGCCTGGAGGGGTGGCCGTCGGCTGCTGGCCGCGCACGTGCTCATCGACGAGTCCACGGCCATGTCGGTGACGCGGCCGAACACCGCCGCGGCACGCGTCGGCTTCCTCACCACCGGGATCTCGATCTTCGTCCTCTGGAACCTCGCCACGCTGATCGGAGCGGTCGCCGGCACCACGCTCGGCGATCCGCGCCACCTCGGGCTGGACGCCGCGGTCGGCGCCGCCTTCCTGGCCCTGCTGTGGCCCCGTCTCACCGACCTGCGGAACCGGCTCGTCGCGCTGGCAGCCGCTGCTGTCGCGCTCGGCATCGTCCCGGTGTCGCCCGCCGGCGTCCCGGTGCTCGCGGCCGCGGGCGTGGCGATCCTCGCCGGCGTGCTCACCCGCGGGGTCGACCCGACCGAGTTCCCGGAGGCCCCGCGGTGATCTGGACGGCGATCCTGCTCGGCGGGGTGGGCTGCTACCTGCTGAAGCTCGGCGGCCTGTCCATCCCGGCCCGGGTGCTCGAGCGGCCCGTGGTCGAGCGGGTGGCCGACCTGATCCCGGTGGCACTGCTGGCGGCCCTCGTGGCGGTCCAGGTCTTCGCCCACGGGCACTCGCTGGTGCTGGACGCCCGGGCGGCAGGGCTGGGCGTGGCCGTCCTGCTGCTGCTGGTGCGGGCGCCGTTCCTGGTCGTGGTCTTCGGGGCGGCGCTCACCGCCGCGCTGCTCCGTCTCTGACCGCGGGACCTCGCGACGCAGGGAGGCCCCGCACCGTTGCGGTGCGGGGCCTCCCTGTCGAGGATCGGGCGTCAGACCCCGGTGGCGCTGCTCACCCCACCGAGGACCCGGAGCACGTCGTCCGCCGACTGGGCGGCCTCGAGCTCCGCCACCTGGTTGCGGTCGACGAAGACCTTGGCGATCTTGCCGAGCAGGGCGAGGTGCTCGTTGCCGACGCCGGCGATGCCGACCACGAACTTCGCGTCCTTGCCGTTCCAGTCGATCGGGTCGGAGTAGCGGACGAAGGACATCGCCGTACGCCGGATCGACGTCTTGGCCTCGTTGGTGCCGTGCGGGATCGCCAGCAGGTTGCCCATGTGGGTGGACACCGACGTCTCCCGCTCGTGCATGGCGTCGATGTAGGCCTCGTCCACCGCGCCGCACTCGACGAGCAGCCGGCCGGCCTCGGTGATCGCCTCGTCCCGGGTCCTGGCCCGCCCCTGGAGCACGATCGACTCCGCGACGAGCACGCCCCCGACCCCGTCGTCGCCCGCAGCCGCGCCGGTGGGTCCGGCCGCGGCCGCGGCCGCCGCCGAGGACCCGTCCCCGTTGGTGGCGCGCAGCAGGTCGACGATCTCGTCGTAGCGGGGGCTGCCCATGAAGTTCTCCACCGACACGTGCAGCGCCGACGGCGTGCGCTGCTGCGCCCGCTCGGTGAGGTCCTGGTGAGTGACGACCATGTCGTGCTCGTCGGCCAGGTTGGCGATCGCCTTGTTGACCACCGTCACGTCGGCGAAGCCTGCCTCGTGGATCTTGCGCCGCAGCACCGTCGCCCCCATGGCGGAGGACCCCATGCCGGCGTCGCAGGCGAACACGATGTCGCGGATCGGGCCCTGGTGGTGCTCACCGAGCGCGTCGACGGCCAGCACGTCGGAGGCCAACGACTTCTTGCCCTTCATCGCCTCCATGGTGGCGGTCGCGTCGAGCAGGTCACCGTCCTCGGCCCGGTCGAGCTTGAGCAGCAGCGACCCCACGAGGAAGGAGACGGTGGCGGCCCCGAAGACGCCCACCGTGATCCCCAGGAAGTCGCCGCCCGGCGTCTGGGCGTAGACCGCGATGATCGAGCCGGGAGCCGCAGGGGCGCGCAGCCCGACGCCGAACAGCACCAGCAGGAAGACGCCGGTCATGCCGCCGGCCAGCGTGGCCAGGATCATCTTGGGCTTCATCAGGATGTACGGGAAGTAGATCTCGTGGATGCCGCCGAAGAACTGGATGATCAGCGCACCGGGAGCCGATGCCTTGGCCAGGCCCTTGCCGAAGAAGGTGTAGGCCAGCAGCAGGCCGGCGCCGGGGCCGGGGTTGGCCTCGAGCAGGAAGAGGACCGACTGGCCCTTGTCGGCGGCCTGCGAGATCCCGAGCGGCGTGAGCACGCCGTGGTTGATCGCGTTGTTGAGGAACAGCACCTTCGCCGGCTCGATGAAGATCGACGTCAGCGGGAGCAGGTTGTGGTCGACCAGGGTGTTGACCGCGTTGCCGAGCCACTCGGTGAACTGACGCAGCACCGGGGCGAGCACGAACATGCCGAGGATGGCCATGATCGCGGCGTAGATGCCGGCGGAGAAGTTGTTGACCAGCATCTCGAAGCCCGGCCTGATCCGGTGGCTCCACACGGCGTCGAGCCGCTTCATCCCCCACGCCGTGAGCGGACCCATGATCATGGCGCCGAGGAACATCGGGGACCCGGTCTTGTCACCGATGAAGATCGGGTCGCTGGTGGCCATGATGACGCCCATGACCGCGAACGCGCCGACCACGCCGCCGCGGACGTCGTACACGATCTTGCCGCCGGTGTAGGCGATCAGGATCGGCAGCAGGTAGGTGATGGCGGGGCCGACCATCGTGGCGATCTTCTCGTTCGGGGTCCACCCGTCCGGGATGAAGAAGGCGGTGATGAGACCCCAGGCGATGATCGCGCCGATGTTCGGCATGATCATGTTGGACAGGAACGTCCCGAACTTCTGCACGTGCACGCGCGCCGACCGGCGCGGCACCTCGCTCTGCGTGGCTGTGGCCATGCTCATTCCCTTCTCGGGGTCCAGCCGAGGCTGGCTGCTGCTCTTCCGGAGGGCGTGCCCTGATGTGACGCACGTCATGTTCAATCTGTGATTGCCTGTATATCTCTCCTCAAAACGGCGCGTCAACCCCATAAAGCAACATATTCACAACAGAACACAGAAATACGGGTGATAGCGTGGTGCCGCATCCGTCGATCGACCCAGGAGGAACCATGAAGGCCCTGCGCTTCTACGCCCCTGAGGACCTGCGCCTCGAGGACGTGCCCGAACCCGAGTGCGGACCGGGTGAGATCAAGCTGCGCGTCCGCAACTGCTCGACGTGCGGCACCGACGTCAAGATCCTCCACAACGGCCACCAGAACCTCACCCCGCCGCGCACCATCGGGCACGAGATCGCCGGTGAGGTCGTCGAGGTCGGTGCCGACGTCAACGCGACGTACGGCTCCGGCTGGCAGGTCGGCGACCGCGCCCAGGTCATCGCGGCCGTCCCGTGCGGCGACTGCTACGAGTGCGACAAGGGCTGGATGGCGGTCTGCCAGAACCAGACGTCGGTCGGCTACCAGTACGACGGCGGCTTCGCCGAGTACATGATCGTGCCGCAGCAGGTGCTCAAGGTCGACGGCCTGAACAAGATCCCCGACAACGTGGGGTACGACGAGGCGTCGGCGGCCGAACCGTTCGCGTGCGCGATCAACGCCCAGGAGCTGCTCGGCATCGAGGAGGGCGACACGGTCGTCGTGTTCGGCGCCGGCCCGATCGGCTGCATGCACATCCGGATCGCCCGCGGGGTGCACAAGGCAGGGAAGATCTACCTCGTCGACGTGAATTCCGAGCGCCTGAAGATGTCGGCCGACGCGGTCCAGCCCGACGAGACCATCAACGGCGCCGACGTCGACGTGGTCGAGCGGGTCATGGAGCTCACGGGCGGCCGCGGCGCAGACGTCATCATCACGGCCACCGCCGCCAACGTCACCCAGGAGCAGGCCATCTCGATGGCAGCCCGCAACGGCCGGATCTCCTTCTTCGGCGGGCTGCCGAAGACCAACCCCACCATCACCTGCGACTCCAACATCGTCCACTACCGCCAGCTCCACATCCACGGCGCCAACGGCTCGGCCCCGGAGCACAACAAGCGGGCGCTCGGGTACATCTCCAGCGGCCAGGTCCCGGTCAAGGACCTGATCACCGAGCACATCCCGCTCGAGCGCGTCCTCGACGCGTTCTCGATCGTCCAGAACGGTGAAGCCATCAAGGTCACCGTCGAGCCGTAGCGACGAAGTCGCGACGGCGTGGCGCCGGGCAGTCCCACACCACGAGGACGGACAGAGGGCCCGCACCGATCGCCGGTGCGGGCCCTCTCCCCCGTTCGGGGCGCGGTCAGCTGACGCTGACGGCGCTCCAGGCCGAGGCGACGGCGTTGTACTGCGTGCTGCCGGCGCCGTACAGGTCCTTGGCAGCGTTCAGCGTGGCGGTGCGCGCACCGGAGTAGTTGGTGCTCGACGTCATGTAGACCGTCAGCGCCCGGTACCAGATGTTCGCGGCCGCGTCGCGACCGATGCCGGTCACCGTCGAGCCGTTGCAGGTCGGGCTGTTGTAGGACACGCCGTTCAGGGTCTTCGCGCCCGAGCCCTCCGAGAGGAGGTAGAAGAAGTGGTTGCCGATGCCCGAGGAGTAGTGGACGTCGGCACTGCCCGCCGTCGCGCTCCAGCAGTTGAGCGAGGAGCCGTCGGAGGCCGGGTTGTCCATGCGGCGGAAGCCGAGGTGCTTCTTCAGGTCGAACTGCTCACCGATCAGGTAGTCGCCCGGGTCGCTGGCGTTGTTGGCGAAGAACTCCACCATCGTGCCGAAGATGTCCGAGGTGGCCTCGTTGAGGCCGCCGGACTCGCCCGAGTAGGTCAGGCCGGCGGTGTTCTCGGTGACGCCGTGGCTCATCTCGTGACCCGCGACGTCGAGCGAGACGAGCGGGCCGTAGCTGGTCCCGTCGCCGTCGCCGTAGGTCATCTTGGTGCCGTCCCAGAAGGCGTTGACGTAGCCGCTGCCGTAGTGGACCCGGTTGTAGGAGCCGGTGCCGTTGCCGAAGATGCCGTCACGGCCGTAGGTCTGCTTGTAGAAGTCCCACGTCTCGTTGCTGCCGTACTGCGCGTCGGCGCCGGCGGTGGCCCGGTTGGCGTTGGTGCCGTTGCCGAAGGTCGTCGTGGTGCTGGTGATCAGCGTGCCGCGGAGCAGCCGATGCCGAGGACCTGGCAGCCGTAGGAGTCCGACTTGTTGTTCATGTCGGTCGTGTAGGTGTTGCCGCGGATGCCCTGTTCTTCAGCTGGTAGGTCGAGCCGGACTGGGTCACGCTCAGCGGCACGGTGCCCGAGTACAGCGTCTGGCCCTGGCCGTCGACGGTCTCGATCTGCTGCTCGCGGCGGATGACCTGGCCGGTGCGGGCGTCGACGTACGTCGCCAGCCGGCTGGGGTCCGTCGTGCTGCGTGCCGACGGTGATGACTCCCACGCGAGGCGCGGGGTGGCGCCGGTCGCGTCGACGACCAGACGGTGGGACGAGGCCGCGGCACCCGTGATCGACCGGGTCGCGGCGGACGGGGCGAGCGCCTTCGTGGCCGCTGCGGCGGCGCTCACGGGTGGTCGAGAGGTCCAGGGGGCTGGCCAGCGTCTGGCTCACCCCGCGCCAGCCGGACTGCGCGCCGCGGTGCACCACGAGGTCGCCGCCGAGCACCGGGATGCCGTCGAGCGTCCGCTGCATGCGCACGTGGGTGGTGCCGTCGGCGTCGGTGATCGTGTCGGTGACCCGGAACGCCCTGTCCGTCGACAGCACGGCGGCAGCCGGGTGCTGCTGGAGGGCCGCGACCGCGGCGGCCGCCGTTCCCGGCGTTCGCGCCACCTGTCCGTTGGCGTGCCGGCCTGCGCCCCGATGGTGCCGGCGGCGAGCACCGCGATGGTGGCGAGCCCCAGAGTCCTGCGCATGTAGTTACCTCTCGTCGTACCCGAAGTTGACTGTCCCGGGCCCTGGCGGGCGGCGGGCCTGCAGAGCGTTGCAAAGGTCCAACGACGGAGGAACGCCACGTCACTTGCAGGTTCGTGCAGCGCACGAACCTGCAGGACGTGCAGCCGGTCAGGCGAGGTCGAGGAAGTTCTCCAGCCCGACGGTGAGCCCGGGTGGGTCCCGATCGCGCGCAGGCCGGTGAGGACGCCGGGGGTGAACGACGCGCGGTCCATCGAGTCGTGGCGGATCGTCAGCGTCTCCCCCACCCCACCGAGGATGACCCTGTGCGCCACCAGGCCGCGGATCCGCAGCCCGTGCACCCGGATGCCGGCGACGTGGCGCCGCGGGCTCCGTCGAGGGAGGTGCTCGTCGCGTCCGGCACCGGCGGGCAGCCCGCCTCCGCACGCGCGGCGCTGATGAGCTCGGCCGTACGCCGTGCGGTGCCCGAGGGAGCGTCCGCCTTGTCCGGGTGGTGCAGCTCGACGACCTCGACGACTCGTAGAACGGTGCCGCGAGGGCGGCGAAGCGCATCATCAGGATCGCGCCGATGGAGAAGTTCGGCGCGATCAGCACACGGTTCCCGCGGACCCCGCCAGCCAGCCTCGCAGGGTGTCGAGCCGGGCCTCGTCGAAACCGGTGGTGCCGACCACGGCGTGGATGCCGTGACCGATGCAGAACTCCAGGTTGCCCATCACCACGTCGGGGGTGAAGTCGAGGACGGCCTCCACGCCGGCGGCGACGAGGTCCTCGAGGGAGTCGTCGACGTCGACCCGTGCGACCAGCTCGAGGTCGTCGGTCTCCTCGACCGCCCGGCACACCTCCGAGCCCACCTTGCCGCGTGCGCCGAGCACGCCCACCTTCGTCACGTTCCGCTTCGAACCCACCCGGCAAACCTAGGCCATCGCACGCGCGGCGAGTGCCGGTGACTGGTCACCGGACCTTCTGGCAGGCTGTGACCCATGGTGGTGCAGACGATTCCGGCACGGATCCGGTGGGCGGTCGAACTCATGGACGTGCAGCCCGCCGACCACGTGCTCGAGATCGGGTGCGGTCCGGGCGCCGGCGCCGAGCTGATCTGCAGTCGGCTCGAGACCGGCAGGCTCTTCGCGATCGACCGCTCGGAGTCCGGCGTGGACCGCACCAAGCGGCGCAACGCGAAGTACGTCGACGCGGGCCGGCTCACCGTGCGCCAGATCGACCTGGCCACGCTCCGCGTGCCGGTGAAGCGGCTGCACAAGGTCTTCGCCTTCAACGTCAACCTGTTCTGGGTGCGGGAGTGCGCCGACGAGGTGGCGCTCCTCCACGAGCGGGTGCTCCCCGGCGGCGCCGTCTTCCTGTTCTACGAGGCGAACCGGGCCGAGCTGGTCCCGACCATCGTCCAGAAGACCTCGGCGGCGCTGGCCGGCAGCGGCTTCCGGGTCTCGGTCGTGGAGCAGAAGGCACCCGCGGTGGTCGGCATCATCGGACGCAGATAAGTCTATTTCCTTATGACGGGATTGCATTAGGTAATTCCCTAATGTACGGTCCTCATCAGACCGAGACCGAGGGGGCAGCCATGGCCGTCGCCGTCCTGACCGTCGACCAGCGCGGCAGTCGCACCAGCGACGACCGCATCCCCGCCACCCTCGCGGCCCTCGCGGACGCCGCCCTGCTGCGCCCCTTCGAGCGCACGGCCGGCGACGAGTTCCAGGGCGTGCTGGCCGACCCCGCGGGGCTCGCCCCCATCGTCGAGGCGCTGCTGCGCGAGGATGCCTGGAACGTCGGCATCGGCGTCGGCGCCGTCGAGGAGCCGCTCCCTCCCCATGCCAACGCGGGCCGCGGCGCGGCGTACCTCCACGCCCGCGACGCCGTGACCTCCGCCAAGAACAGCCCGTGGCACCTGCGCGTCGCCGGCGACGCGACGCCGGCCGTACGGGCGCTGGAGACGACGCTGTGGCTGTGGGCGGCCGTGCTGGCCCGGCGCACGGCTCGGGGGTGGCAGGTCGCCGACCTGGTCGACGAGGGCCTCTCCTACGACGAGGCGGGCCAGCGGATCGGCATCAGCCAGTCCGCCGTCAGCCAGCGGGCGCAGGCGGCCGGCATCGTCGAGGGCCGCCGGGCGCGCGAGCTCGTGACGCACCTCGCCTCGGCACTGATCACCCCGGCCGACGGAGGGACCGCGTGAGCGCGGCGAACCTCGGACAGCTGGTGCTCGCGCTGCTGGCGGCGGCCCTCGTGGCCGGCGCCTGGGGCTGGTCCCGGCTCGGCATGCGGATCTGGGCGCCGGCGGCCCTCCTGCTCCTCGCCGCGGCTGCCGGGATCGCTGCCGTGCCGGCCGAGGTGACCGTGGACGGACGCGGCGGGAGGGCGGCCCTGGTGACGCTGGCCGGGGTGCTGGCCGTCGTGGGCGGCGGCCCGGTCACCGCCCGCGTGTTCGCCCTGGTCGACCGCGGCGAGACCGCCGCGCAGTCCATGGACCGGGCCGGGCAGGTGCTCCGCGGCGGTGCCTGGATCGGGGCGCTCGAGCGAGGCGCGATCTTCGCCTCGCTCGTCGGCGGCTGGCCCGAGGGCCTGGCCGTGGTGCTGGCGCTCAAGGGCCTGGGCCGCTACCCCGAGCTGCGGGCAGCGGAGGACGGGGTCCGCACCGGCGCCGCCGAACGCTTCATCATCGGGACCTTCACCAGCGTCCTGTGGGCCGCCGCCTGCGCCGGCGTCGTCGTCCTCGTCGGCTGAGCCCGGAGCCGGGCCCAGCCGTCAGCGGGGCCCGACGATCGCGAGCACCTCGGCGCGGGAGAACAGCTCTGCCGCGATCGTCCGGACGTCGTCGAGCGTGACGCCGTCGATGCGGGCGATCACCTCGTCGATGCTGAGCAGCTCGTCGTAGACCAGCTCGGCCTTGCCGATCCGTGACATCCGCGAGCCTGAGTCCTCGAGGCCGAGGACCAGTCCCCCGCGCAACATGCCCTTGCCCCGGCCCAGCTCCTCCTCGGTGATGCCCTCGGCCGCGACCTTGGCGAGCTCCGCCCGGACCACGGCCAGGACGTCGTCGAGCTTGCTGGGCAGGCAGCCGACCGAGACGCCGACCAGGCCGGAGTCGGCGTGGTGGCTGGCGAAGGAGAACACCGAGTAGGCCAGCCCGCGGTGCTCGCGCACCTCCTGGAACAGCCGGCTGGAGGTGCCACCGCCGAGCGCGGTGTTGAGCACGCCGAGCGCGAAGCGCCGGTCGTCCTGGCGGGTGACCCCCTCCATGCCGAGCACCACGTTGACCTGTTCGAAGGGGCGCGTCGCCTCGATCGTGCCCGGGGTGACCCGACGGGTCCGGGCGGCATGGCGCGGGGGCACCGGGGCCTCCGCGCGGTCCAGCCAGCCCTGGCGGCCGAAGGACCGGCGCACCTGGCGGACCAGGGCGGCGTGGTCGACGTTGCCGGCCGCGGCCACCACCATCGTCGCCGGCCGGTAGTGGCGCCGGTAGAAGCGGTGGATCTGCTCGCGGGTGAGCGCGGCGATCGACTCCACGGTCCCGGCGATCGGCCGACCCAGCGGCGAGTCCCCCCAGGCCTGCGCGGCGAACAGGTTGTGCACCACGTCGTCGGGGTCGTCGTCGTGCATCGCGATCTCGTCGAGGATCACGTCACGCTCGGCCTCGACGTCGGCCGGGTCGAGCCGCGAGCTGGTGATCATGTCGCCCAGCACGTCGACCGCCAGCGGCAGGTCCTCGTCGAGGACCCGCGCGTGGAAGCAGGTGTACTCCTTGGCGGTGAAGGCGTTGAACTCGCCGCCGACGGCGTCGAGGGCGATCGAGATGTCCAGCGCCGAGCGCTCCTCGGTGCCCTTGAAGAGCAGGTGCTCGAGGAAGTGCGAGCACCCGTGCAGGGCCGGTGTCTCCTCGCGCGAGCCGACGCCGACCCACACTCCGATGCTGGCCGAGCGGACCCCGGCCATGTGCTCGGAGATGACGCGGAGCCCGCCGGGCAGGACCGTGCGCCGCACCCGCGAGGTCACCTGGCCCTCACCGTCGGTGACGGTCTGCAGGGTCCTGGTCGTCGCCTTGCGGGCGTTGGTCGAGGTAGAACCGGACGACCGGCCAGCAGAAGCCTGCTGGCCGGTCGTCGGGGCGTCGAGCTTGCTCACGCAGTGATCACTCGGCTGCCGGGGCCTCGTCGGCCGCCTCGGCGGAGGCCGAACCCTCGGTCTCCTCGACCACCGGGATCAGCGACAACTTGCCGCGGTCGTCGATCTCGGCGATCTGGACCTGGATCTTCTGGCCCACCGAGACGACGTCCTCGACGGTGTCGACCCGCTTGCCACCGGCCAGCGGACGGAGCTTGCTGATGTGCAGCAGGCCGTCCTTGCCGGGCAGCAGCGAGACGAACGCACCGAAGTTGGTCGTCTTCACGACGGTGCCGAGGTAGCGCTCGCCGACCTCGGGCATCGTCGGGTTGGCGATGGCGTTGACCGCGGCACGGGCGGCCTCGGCGGCCTCGCCGTTGGTGGCACCGATGTAGACCGTGCCGTCGTCCTCGATGGACAGCGTCGCGCCGGTGTCGTCCTGGATCTGGTTGATCACCTTGCCCTTGGGGCCGATGACCTCGCCGATCTTGTCGACGGGCACCTTCAGGCTGATGATGCGCGGCGCGTGGACCGACATCTCCTCGGGCTCGGCGATCGCCTCGCCCATCACGTCGAGGATCGCGAGACGGCGTCGCGGGCCTGCGTCAGCGCCTGGCCGAGGACCTCGGCCGGGATGCCGTCGAGCTTGGTGTCGAGCTGGAGCGCCGTGACGAACTCACGGGTGCCGGCGACCTTGAAGTCCATGTCGCCGAACGCGTCCTCGGCACCGAGGATGTCGGTGAGGGCGACGTACTGGGTCTTGCCCTCCACCTCGCCCGAGATCAGGCCCATGGCGATGCCGGCGACCGAGGCCCGCAGCGGGACACCGGCCTGGAGCAGCGACATGGTCGAGGCGCAGACCGAGCCCATCGAGGTCGAGCCGTTGGAGCCCATGGCCTCGGAGAGCTGGCGGATCGCGTAGGGGAACTCCTCGCGAGTCGGCAGCACCGGCAGCAGCGCACGGCGCGCGAGCGCACCGTGGCCGACCTCGCGGCGCTTGGGCGAGCCCACGCGGCCGGTCTCGCCGGTGGAGAACGGCGGGAAGACGTACTTGTGCATGTAGCGGCGCGACTTCTCCGGGGAGAGCGTGTCGAGCTGCTGCTCCATCTTCAGCATGTCCAGCGTGGTGACACCCAGGATCTGGGTCTCGCCGCGCTCGAAGAGCGAGGAGCCGTGGACGCGCGGGACCACCGCGACCTCGGCGTGCAGCGGCCGGATGTCGGCGAGGCCGCGGCCGTCGATGCGGACCTTGTCGCGCAGGACGCGCTCGCGGACGAGCTGCTTGTTCAGCGAGCGGAACGCCGCGCCGATCTCCTTCTCGCGGTCCTCGAACTGTCCGGCCAGCTTCTCGAGCAGGGCGGCCTTGATCTCGTCGACCTTGGCCTCGCGCTCCTGCTTGTCGGCGATGGTCATCGCGGCAGCGGTGTCGTCCTTGGCCGCGGCCTCGACGGCGTCGTACACGTCGTCCTCGTAGTCGAGGAAGATCGGGAACTCCTGGACGGGCTTGGCGGCCACGTTCGCGAGCTCCTGCTGCGCCTCGACGAGCTGCTTGATGAAGGGCTTGGCCGCGTCGAGACCGCCGGCGACGACCTCCTCGGTCGGAGCCTGCACGCCGCCCTGGACCAGGGTCCAGGTCTGCTCGGTGGCCTCGGCCTCGACCATCATGATCGCGACGTCACCGGTCTCGGTCACGCGACCCGCGACGACCATGTCGAAAACGGCGTTCTCGAGCTGGCTGTGCGTCGGGAAGGCGACCCACTGGCCCTCGATGAGGGCCACGCGGACACCACCGACCGGGCCGGAGAACGGCAGGCCGGAGAGCTGGGTGGAGATGGAGGCGGCGTTGATCGCGAGCACGTCGTAGGGCGTGTCGGGGTTGAGCGCCATGACCGTGATGACGACCTGGACCTCGTTGCGCAGGCCCTTCTTGAAGGTCGGGCGCAGCGGGCGGTCGATCAGGCGGCAGGTGAGGATCGCGTCCTCGCCCGGACGACCCTCGCTGCGGAAGAACGAGCCGGGGATCTGGCCCGCGGCGTACATCCGCTCCTCGACGTCGATCGTCAGGGGGAAGAAGTCGAAGTGGTCCTTGGGGTGCTTGCCGGCGGTGGTCGCCGACAGCAGCATGGTGTCGTCGTCGAGGTAGGCGGTCACCGAACCGGCGGCCTGGCGGGCGAGGAGCCCGGTCTCGAACTTGACCGTGCGGGTGCCGAACTTGCCGTTGTCGAGGACGGTCTCGACGGCGGAGATCACGGGACCCCCGGCGTTGGTGTCAGTCAAAGGGGTTCATCCTTCTGGTTCGCGGAGCGATCCGCGTCGTCCCGCTCTGAAGGCGGGGCTCTGGGACGAGGTCCCCGCCGGGTTTCCCTTGCCTGGTGGAAGGGGGCCGGTCTTCGATCGAGGCCCGCAGATCCGTGCCCGGCGACCGGGCGCGCAGCCCGGAGGTCCGGGCTGGTCGAGATCCTGAGAGCCACTACCGAGGACCGGGCCGAAACGTGCGGGTCGCTCCTGGTGGGTGGTGCGAGGTTCAGTTGTGCTTGTTCAGTCCGACCCTAGCCGGAACGGACCGAAATGTGACGGGAGCGGCTGCCCGACGGGGGCAGCCGCTCCACATGTCATCGACGCAGGCCGAGACGCTCGACGATCGAGCGGTAACGGTCGATCTCGGTCTTCTGCAGGTAGTTGAGCAGGCGACGGCGCTGACCGACGAGCAGCAGCAGACCACGACGGCTGTGGTGGTCGTGCTTGTGCGTCTTGAGGTGCTCGGTCAGGTGGCTGATGCGGTGGCTCAGCAGCGCGATCTGAACCTCGGGCGAGCCGGTGTCGCCCTCGGTCGTGCCGTACTCAGCGATGATCTTCTTCTTGGTCTCCGCGTCGGTACCGATCGACATGCGGGGCTCCTCTCCGGCCCGGGCTCGGGCTCAGTCGTTGCGCGGCGCGCCGGGGCCTGTTCACCCGGGCACTCTCGATCCGCGGCCGTTGGACGGCTGTCACCCCTCCAGGGGGCAACCGGACGAGACTACCAACGCCCGGCAGGGACCGCCGAATCGCGGTCCCGACCGGGCGTCGGGGTGAGGTGCAGGGAGGAGGTCAGACCGCCGGCGGGATGTCGTCGCGGCGCTCGCTGACGGTGCGGGAACCGTCGGCGTGGGTGGTCACCGCCGTCGAGCGACGGGCGCGGTTGGCCTGCACCGCCGTGAGGATGATGACCAGGACGCCCGCGAGCGCGAGGATCCAGCCGATCATGGTGAGGTCCACGCCGCTGATGGCGTCCGTGACCGCGAGGGCCAGGATGAGGCCCAGCGCGAGCAGGAACACTCCGAGTCCGTATCCCATCGGTCTTCCCTTCGATTGTGCCGCCCCCGGTGGGGCGGTCTCGAACATGCAAGCGCTTCATACCCACTCCGGGGTGGCACGATGCGGTGATGCAGACCACCAAAATCGGCGTGTGCAACCTGTGCGAGGCGATCTGCGGACTCCGCATCACCCTCGAGGACGGCGTGGTCACCGGGGTGCGCGGCAACCCGGACGACCCGCTGTCGCGCGGGCACATCTGCCCCAAGGGTGTCTCCATCGGTGACGTGCACGCCGACCCCGACCGCCTGCGCCGCCCGGTCCGCCGGGTGACCGACGAGTCCGGCGCGACCCGCTGGGAGGAGATCGGCTGGGACGAGGCGCTCGACCTGGCCGCGGACGGGCTCGCCGCGGCGATCAACCGGCACGGCCGCGACGCGGTGGGGATCTACCTCGGCAACCCCAACGTCCACAGCCTGGGCTCCCTGACGCACGGTACCGCGATGGTCAGGACGTTCCGGACCCGCAACAAGTTCAGTGCGACGTCGGTGGACCAGCTCCCCCACCAGCTCGTGGCCCACCTGATGTACGGCCACCAGCTCTTCCTGCCGGTGCCCGACATCGACCGCACGTCGTACTTCCTCGTGCTCGGCGCCAACCCGATGGCCTCCAACGGCTCGCTGATGACGGTGCCGGACTTCCCGACCCGGCTGCGCGAGCTGAAGGCCCGCGGCGGGCGGATGGTGGTCCTCGACCCGCGCCGCACCGAGACCGCGAAGGCGGCCAGCGAGCACCACTTCGTGCGGCCGGGCACCGATGCCTTCGTGCTGCTGGCACTGGTGCAGGTGCTGGCGGAGGAGGGCCTGACGCGGCCGCCGTCGTACGTCGACGGGCTGGACGAAGCGCTCGCGGCCGTCGCCGACTTCACCCCCGAGCGCGCCGAGGCCGCGAGCGGCGTCCCCGCCGGCGAGATCCGCCGGATCGCCCGGGAGTTCGCGGCGGCCGACGGCGCCGTGGCCTACGGCCGGGTCGGCGTGTCCACCCACGCCTTCGGGACCGTGTGCCAGTGGGCGGTCCAGCTGCTCAACCTGCTGACCGGCAACCTCGACCGCGTCGGCGGGGCGATGCTGACCAGCCCGGCGATCGACGCTGTGGGCACCGGCCTGATCGGCCGCGGGCACCACGACGTGTGGCGCAGCCGGGTCCGGGGACTGCCGGAGTTCGCCGGCGAGCTGCCGGTCGCCGTGCTGCGCGAGGAGATCGAGACGCCGGGCGAGGGACAGGTGAGGGCGTTGCTGACGCTGGCCGGGAACCCGGTCCTCTCCACCCCTGACGGAGCGAGGCTCGACCGGGCCATCGGCGGCCTGGACTTCATGGCGGCGGTCGACATCTACGTCAACGAGACGACCCGGCACGCAGACGTGATCCTGCCGCCGACCACGGCCCTCGAGCGCGACCACTACGACCTGGTCTTCCACCTGCTGGCCGTGCGCAACACGGCGCGGTTCACCCCCGCGGTCGTGGCACCTGAGCCGGGCGCGCTGCACGACTGGCAGATCTACCGCGAGCTGGCCCGACGTACGACGAAGCGCCTCACAGCCCGACCGGGGCTGCGCAAGCGGCTCACCCAGCGGGCCAGGCTGGCGCTGAGCCCGACCCTTCTCATCGCACTGCTCCTGCGCCGCGGCTCCTCGGGGGTCACGATGCGGCAGCTGCGCGCGAATCCGTCGGGCGTCGACCTCGGCCCCCTGCGAGCGGGCCAGCTGCCGGAGCGCCTACCCCACCGGGACCACCGCATCCAGGCCGCGCCGCCACTCGTCCTCGACGACCTCGACCGGCTGCGCACGTCTCGGCTCACCGGCCCCGACGAGCTGGTCCTGATCGGCCGTCGCCACCAGCGCGACTGCAACTCCTGGATGCACAACACCGAGCGGCTCACGCGCGGCCGCCCGCGCCACCAGCTGCTGATGAACCCCGCCGACCTGGCCGACCGGGGCCTCGCGGACGGCGCCCTGGTGGCCGTCTCCTCGTCGGTGGGGACGGTCCGGGTGGAGGTGCAGGCCAGTGACGACCTGATGCCGGGCGTGGTCTCCCTGCCGCACGGCTACGGCCACGGCCTCGCCGGCACCCGCATGTCGCGGGCGGCGCAGGTGCCGGGTGTCTCCATCAACGACCTCACCGACCCGGCCCTGCTCGACGTGTCCGGCAACGCGGCGCTCACGGGCGTGCCGGTCACAGTCACGGGCATCTGAGCCGGGGGCAGCCCAGCCGGCTCAGCCCTCGAGCAGCGCGAGGACGGCCTCGCGGGCGGCGCGGGGGTCCGAGGCGGCCAGCGCCGCCTCGGCGGCGTCCTCGCAGGTGTCCATCGAGACCGTCGCCAGGCGGGCGCCCACGGGTCGGACCGCGGCCGCCGCCATCGACAGCGACGTGACGCCCATCCCGACCAGGGCGCAGGCGAGCAGCGGGTCGGCGGCGGCCTCGCCGCAGACGCCGACCGGCTTGCCGGCCTGGCGGCCGGCCTCGGCTGTGATCGCGATCAGCTGGAGCACGGCCGGTTGCCAGGGGTCGGTCAGGTGGGCCAGGTCGGTGGCCATCCGGTCGGCCGCCATCGTGTACTGGGTCAGGTCGTTGGTGCCGATGGACAGGAAGTCGACGACCTCCAGCATCCGGTGGGCCAGCAGGGCGGCGCTGGGCACCTCGACCATGACGCCCGCCTTCAGCCCGCGGCGGCGTACGCCCTCGGCGAAGTCCGCGGCCTCGGCCACGGTCGCCACCATGGGCGCCATCACCCAGGCCTCGGTGCCGGTCTCGACGGCCGCGGCGGCGATGGCGTCGAGCTGCCGCTCGAGCAGGTCGGGGTTGCTGAACGAGAGCCGCAGGCCGCGCACGCCGAGGGCGGGGTTCTCCTCGCCCTCGTGGGTGGCGAACGCGACCGGCTTGTCCGAGCCCGCGTCGAGCGTGCGGACACGACGTAGCGGCCACCGTCGAAGGCGCCGAGCACCTGCGCGTAGATGCCGGTCTGCTCCTCGACCGACGGCTCGTCCTTGCGGTTGAGGAAGCACAGCTCGGTCCGGAACAGGCCGACCCCCTCGACGGGCGCCTCGGACGCAGAGCGCGCCGAGTCGCCGTCGGCCACGTTGGCCAGCAGCTTGACCGGGGTGCCGTCGGCGGTGTGCCCCGGACCGGTCCAGGTGGCGAGCGCCGCGCGGGTCTCGCGGTCGGCCTCGACCCGCTCCAACGCCACCGACTCGTCGGGGTGGGTCTCCACGGTGCCGGCGGTGCCGTCCACCAGCAGCGGCGTCCCGGCCGAAACTGCCAGCGCACCGGCGGTGCCGACCACGCAGGGGATGCCGAGCTGCCGGGCGATGATCGCGGTGTGGCTGGTCGGCCCGCCGCGCTCGGTCACCAGCGCGACGACGACCGCGGGGTCCAGGCCGGCCGTGTCGGCCGGGGCGAGGTCCTCGGCCACGAGCACGGAGGGCGTCTGCGGCGTCGGCACGCCGGGCTCGGGCTCACCGACGATGTGCGCGACCACGCGGCGCTCGATGTCGCGCAGGTCGGTGACCCGCTCGGCCATCAGGCCACCCATGCCGGTGAAGACGGTGACGAACTGCTCGACGCCGGCGTGCACCGAGGCGAGCAGGTCCTCACCGGAGCGCAGGTGCTTGCGGACCGCGCCACGCAACCCCTTGTCCCGGGCCAGTCCGGCGCTCGCGGTGAGCACCTCGGCGGCCGCACCCGACGCGACCTCGGCCTTGCGGGCGAAGCCGTCCGCGACCGTCCCGACCGCGGAGTCGAACGCCGTCAGCGCCGCCTCCTCGTCGAGGGCGCTGCCGTCGAAGGCCGCGATCGCGTCCGGCGAGACCTCGGTGCGGGCGACCAGGGCTGGGCCGTAGGCGACGCCGGGCACCACCGGGGTGCCGTGCAGCAGCGCAGGCTCGCGCGCATCGGAGGAGGATCCATGGGAGGTGTCGGTGCTGGTGACCATGGTCACAAGTTAACCCCTCGAAACCCTTGACAGTCAACACGTTCGGGCGTAAAACAACATATACACAGATCAACAACACGACCGGGCACGAGAGGAGGACGCTGATGACCATGTACGCCGAAGAGCGTCAGCAGGCGATGGCGCAGCTCGTCGCCGCACGCGGTCGCCTGTCGGTCACGGTGCTTGCCGACGAGTACGACGTCACCACCGAGACGGTACGCCGCGATCTCTCCACCCTCGAGCGCATGGGGCTGGTGCGTCGGGTGCACGGCGGGGCGGTCCCGGCGAACAGCCTGTCCGTCATCGAGTCCGGCCTGACCGAGCGCGACTCCGCCAACACCAGCGAGAAGGACCAGATCGCCCGCGCCGCCCTCGCCCAGCTGCCGCCCGCCGGCTCCACGATCCTCATCGACGCGGGCTCGACGACGAGCCGCCTGGCGAGCCTCCTCCCCCGCGACCACCGGCTGACGGTCGTCACCCACGCCGTTCCCGTGGCGGCCCGCCTCGCCGGCAACCCGCAGATCGAGCTGCACCTCCTCCCCGGTCGGGTCCGCTCCACCACGCAGGCCGCGGTCGGGCCCGAGACCGTGGCGGCCCTGGCCAACCTGCGCGCCGACGTCCTCTTCCTCGGCACCAACGGGATCACCGCCGACCACGGCCTGACGACCCCCGACTGGGACGAGGCCGCGACCAAGCGGGCGATGGTCGCGAGCGCCCGGCGCAGCGTCGTGCTCGCCGACGCCACCAAGATCGGCACCGAGTCGCCCCAACGCTTCGCCTCGCTCGACGAGATCGACGTGCTCGTCACCGATGACGCGATCAGCCCCGCCGCCCGGCGGGACCTCACCCGGACCGGCCTGGAGGTCGTCGTCGCATGATCGTCACCCTCACCCCGAACCCCAGCCACGACCGCACGGTCGCCCTCCCGGCCGCCCTCGTGCGCGGGGCAGTCCAGCGCGCGGAGTCGGTCACGTCGCAGGCCGGCGGCAAGGGTGTCAACATCTCGCGGGCCTCGGTGGCCGCCGGGATCCCCTCGATCGCGGTCCTGCCCGCACCCCCCGAGGACCCCTTCGTCCTGGAGCTCCTCTCCGCGGGCATCGACTGCCGCGCGGTGCCGACCACCGGCACCCTGCGCGTCAACATCACGATCAGCGAGCCCGACGGCACCACCACCAAGCTGAACAGCCCGGGCCCGACCGTCACCGACGAGGTCCTGACGGGCCTGACGGAGTCGCTCCTGCGCCGGGCGGCCTCGGCCGACTGGCTGGTGCTGGCCGGCTCGCTGCCGCCGGGTGCCCCGGCGACGTGGTACGCCGAGCTGGTCGAGGTGCTGCGCGGGCACGGCGCGCGGGTCGCCGTCGACACCAGCGAGGCTCCGTTGCAGGCGCTCGTCGAGGGCCTCCCGGACAGCGCCCCGCACCTGATGAAGCCCAACGGCGAGGAGCTCGCGTCGTTCACGGGTGCCGATGCCGATCTGCTCGAGTCCGACCCGTACGCCGCCGCGAAGGCCGCCCGCACCCTGGTCGACCGCGGCGTCGAGACCGTGCTGGCCACGCTGGGCGCGAACGGGGCGGTGCTCGTCAACGCCCAGGGCGCCTGGCACGCCACTCCCCCGCCCACCACCGTCGTCAGCACCGTCGGTGCCGGCGACTCGAGCCTCTTCGGCTACCTCCTCGGGGACATCCGGCAACGGAACCCCGCCCAACGACTCGCGCTCGCCGTTGCCTACGGCAGCGCGGCAGCCGGACTTCCCGGCACGACCATCCCGCATCCCACGCAGGTCACGCCCGAGCTCGTCTCGGTCCGGGACCTCGACCTCACCCAAGGAGGGTGAACGATGTCCGACCTGATCACCACAGATCTGGTTCGCCTCGACGTAGACCTGGGCTCTGACAAGCTCAACGTCATCCGAGCCCTCGCCGACGTGGTCGGCAGCGCCGGCCGCGCGACCGACACCGCTCAGCTCGTCGAGGACGTGCTCGCCCGCGAGGCGACCTCGTCGACCGGCCTGCCGGGCGGCATCGCCATCCCGCACTGCCGCACCCGGGAGTCGAGGAGCCGACCCTCGTCTTCGCCCGACTCAGCCCGAAGGTCGACTTCGGCTCCAAGGACGGGCCGGCCGACCTGGCGTTCCTCATCGCCGCCCCGGCGGGCGGGGACGCCACCCACCTCCAGCTCCTGACCAAGCTGGCGCGGGCCCTGGTCAAGCCGGCCTTCACCGATTCCCTCCGTGCCGCCGAGACCCCGCAGGAGATCGTCGGCCTGGTCGAGCACGAGCTCGGCGTCACCCCGGTCGGCGCCTCGGCCCCGGCCGCGACGAAGGCGGCCACCGCAGCCACCACCGCGGAGGCGGCGGGAGCCCCCGCCGGTGGCACCGCCACCGCGACCACGTCGGGCGGCAGGCGCAGCCTGGTCGCCGTCACCGCCTGCCCGACCGGCATCGCGCACACCTACATGGCGGCGGAGGCCCTCGAGGCCGCGGCCGCCCGGGCCGACGTCGACATCTCGGTCGAGACCCAGGGGTCGGCGGGCTCCACCCCGCTGCACTTCAACACGATCGCCGCGGCCTCGGCCGTGATCTTCGCGGTCGACGTCGGGGTCCGCGACCGGCACCGCTTCGCCGGCAAGCCGGTCGTCTCGTCGGGCGTGAAGCGGCCGATCGACGACGCCGACGCGATGATCGCCGAGGCGCTCGCTACGCCGACGACCCGCACGCCCCGAAGGTCGAGGGCACCGTCTCGGCTGCCGAGGAGTCCGCCGGTGGCGAGAACTGGGGCCACCACGTGCGCCGGATCCTGATGACGGGCGTGTCGTACATGATCCCGTTCGTCGCCGCGGGCGGTCTGCTGATCGCACTCGGCTCCTGTTCGCCGGCTACGAGATCGCGCTGCCCAGTCGGACGGGACCGGCACAGCCAACGCGATCGTGGTGCACAACAACCTGTTCAACCTGCCCGACACCTCCTCGCTCGGGCTCGACCACGCGCTGTTCGGCAGCGGCTTCTTCGCCTACATCGGCGCGGTCCTGTTCGTGCTGGGCGCGACGGCGTTCAAGTTCCTGGTCCCGGCGCTGGCCGGCTACATCGCGTTCGCCATCGCCGACCGGCCGGGCATCGCGCCCGGCTTCGTGATGGGCGCCCTCGCGGTCGACCTGGCCGGCTTCGGCCTCCCCCAGACCGGTTTCCTCGGCGGCATCGTCGGCGGCGTCCTGGCCGGCTTCGTCGCGCTGTGGATCACCCGCTGGAAGGTGTCGACCTGGGCCCGCGGCCTGATGCCGGTGCTGGTCATCCCGCTGCTGACACGCTGATCAGCGGCATCTTCATGGTCGTGGTGCTCAGCAAGCGCTGGGCAAGCTGATGGACGAGCTGACCAAGGGGCTCACAACATGAGCAACAACTCGAGCCTGTCGATCCTGCTGGGCGTGATCCTCGGCCTGATGAGGCCTTCGACATGGGTGGTCCGCTCAACAAGGTCGCCTACGCCTTCGCGACCACCGGGCTCGCGGCGGCCGCCACGGCCACCGACGCGCCGCAGCTGAAGGTGATGGCCGCCGTCATGATCGCCGGCATGGTCCCGCCGCTCGGCCTCGCGCTCGCGACGACCGTCCGCCCGGGCCTGTTTCAGCCTCCCCGAGCGGGAGAGCGGCAAGGCGGCCTGGGCCCTGGGAGCGTCGTTCATCACCGAGGGGGCCATCCCGTTCGCGGCGGCCGACCCGCTGCGCGTCGTCCCGTCGATCATGGCCGGCAGCGCGGTTGCCGGCGGTCTCGCCATGGCCATGGACTTCACCTTGAGGGCGCGCCGGCGGGATCTTCGTCCTCTTCGCTGTCGGCCACACCTTCGGCTTCCTGATCGCCCTGGCGGTCGGCACGATCGTCGCCGCCGCCTGCGTGGTCGCCTGAAGTCGATGGGCGAGAGCGACGCCGACCTCGAGCTCGTCTGATCACCACCCGCACGTCATAGGAACGCATCGTCCACCACGAAGGAGAACCATGCCCACCAAGTCCGTCGTCGTCGGCTCGGCCGTCGGCCTGCACGCCCGCCCCGCCGCGATCATCTCGGAGGCGGCCGCCGAGCTCGACCACGAGGTCCTCATCGGGATCCCCGGTGACGAAGCGGTCGCCGCCAGCTCGGCGTTGCTCATCATGACGCTGGGAGCCGGAAAGGGAGCCACGGTCGAGATCTCCGGCGACGACCAGGCGGCGGTCGACGCCATCGCGGCCCTGGTCGAGAAGGACCTCGACGCCTGACCCGTTGAGTTGGGCCTCGTTCGCCCATCAGTTGGGCCTCGTTCCGGCAGCGCCGGAACGAGGCCCAACTGGCATTTGAACGAGGCCCAGCTCAACGAGCAGCGAGGTCGCGTTCCCGCACTGCGAGGTAGACCGCGCGGACGCCGACGGCCCGCTCGAGCTCGCGGAGCACGCTGCCGAAGAACTGCTCGCGGTAGTCTCGTCGGTCACGGTCGACACGGTCAGTAGAGCCCGAGAACGCCGAGAGGAACGTCGCCACCTGCAGCAGCTCGCGGGACACCCCTGGAGCCGGGCAGGTGGTGGCGTTGTGGCCCAGCCACGCCTGCATCACCGGCTCGGTCATGATCAGCGAGCCGAAGAGCATCAGGAACACGAACACCGACAGCGACACAAGCAGCACCTGCACGACTGGACGATCATCAGCACGATCACGAGGTTCCACCGCTCGTAGCCGGTGACCTCGGCGTACGCCGCCGGTGTCGGCCTCCGGATCGGCCACGAGGCGCTCGGCGTCCTCGGCGAGCGGGTGCCCCGGCAGGCGTTGAGCAGCATGGCGTCCGTGACGTCGTCGTCGGGTGCGGTCCACCTCCTCGGGCAGCCGCACCAGCAGGAAGCCCACGCCGATGAACACGAACAGCAGCACGGTCAGCCACAGCTGGCCGAACCGAGGTTGGTGAAGACCTGCCAGACCTCGGTGCTGATGAACAGGAACGTGATGAACAGCAGCAGCAGCGGAAGCGCCCGGTGTCATCGGCAACAGGGTGCGCAGGCTGCCGAAGGTCTGCGCCAGCGCCCACCGCACGATCGGGCCGGCCTTGAGGGCGGTCAGCGCGTAGAGGACCGACAGCGGCCAGGGAGAGCGACACGAGCACGGCGGGCCCGACCGCGAGCTGGTCGGCCAGCCACGCCAGCGCTCCCGCGGCGCCGGGCGGCCAGCGCCACCAGCAGCAGGATCGGCACCAGCCGGCGCGGCCGCAGCGCCTCCCGGGCAGCGTGCCGCTGCTCGGGGACGAAGTAGGACAGGCCGTGGTGCAGGAACCACTCCTCGGTGGCCGGCACCACCCCGGCGGCGGTGGCGGCCCGGCTCACGCGCTGGCCCCAGCAGCAGCTCGCGCGCCCGGTCGACGTCGTCCTTCATCTGCTCGACCAGCTCTCCACCGACGCGAAGGCGACCATGCCGCGCAGCCGGTCCACGAACGACACCTCCCACGTCCACGCCGTAGAGCTCGAGGTCGGTGCGGTCCAGCACGTAGCTCTCGACGCGGCGCTCGCGCTGGCCGTCGAACGTGGGGTTGGTCCCGACGCTGATGGCCGCGGGGGTGGCGCTCGCCGGTGTCGGTACGCCGCAGCCCACCCGGCGTAGACGCCGTCGGCCGGTGCGGCGGTCATGGTGCTCGTGGGTACGTTGGCGGGTCGGGTAGCCGAGCTCACGGCCGCGGCGGTCGCCCTGCACGACCGTGCCGTGCACGGCGTACGGCCGGCCGAGGGCCTCGGCGGCCCGCGACGTCCCCGGTGGCCAGGCAGGTGCGGACGTACGTCGAGGAACCAGACCTGCGGGCCGCCGTCCAGGGCGATCCCCTCGGCCTCGAAGTCGTGGACCGCGCCGGTCTCACGCAGCGTCGCGACGTCGCCGGCGGCACGGTTGCCGAACCGGAAGTTGGCCCCCACGACCACGGCGGCGGCGTGCAGCGTCGTCACCAGGACGCGCTCGACGAACTCCTCGGGCGTCCACGAGGCCATGTCGCGGTCGAAACGGCAGCACGAGCACCGCGTCCGCGCCGCTGTCGCCCAGCAGCTGGGCGCGCGTCTCGACGAGGTCAGCGAGGACGGCGCGTGCTCGGGACGCAGCACCGCCATCGGGTGCGGGTCGAACGTCACCGCGACCAGGGTCAGGTCGCGCTCGTCGGCCACCTCGCGCGCCCTCGTGAGCACGTGACGGTGCCCGAGATGGACGCCGTCGAAGTTGCCGATGACCACGGCGGTGCGGCCCAGGTCCGCCGGGACCTCGTCGATGGATCGCCAGATGTGCACGGCCTGAAGACTACTAACGCCATGCTCAGACGAAGACGGCCACGGCCCGGGCGACCCCGCCAGGGCTCGTAGAGGGCGAGGAACTCGCCCTCGGGCGCGAAGACCCGCGGTGACCCCGTCGACCGCGAGGTCGAGGGCCCGACCCACGCGCACGTCGGCGGCGTGGTCCTCGTCGAGGTCGCGGGAGGGGAAGGCCGGCGTGCGGCCTCGCGATCGGCATCAGCGTGAGCTCCTCGGCCAGCTCCTCGAGGGTGTGGGCCGCGGCCAGGTCGTAGGGACCCACGGCGGTGCGGCGGAGGGCCGTCAGGTGTCCCCCCACGCCGAGCCGTGCGCCGAGGTCGCGGGCGATGGCGCGGATGTAGGTGCCGCTGGAGCAGCGCACCGACACCGTGACGTCGAGGTGGTCGCCCTCCGGACGGACCTGTGCACGACGAGCTCGTGCACCGTCACCGGCCGCGCCTCCAGCTGCACGTCCTCGCCGTCCCGGACGCGTTGGTAGGCCCGCTTCCCGTCCACCTTGATCGCCGAGACCGCGGTCGGGACCTGCTCGATGTCGCCGACGAACTCCGCCAGCGCGGCCCGGACCGTCGCCTCGTCAAGCCGGAGACCGAGGCGGTCGCGGTCACCTCACCTCGGCGTCGTCCGTCGTGGTGGAGGCACCGAGCCGCAGCGTGGCGTCGTACGCCTTCTCGGTGAGCATCAGGTGGCCGAGCAGAGGGTGGCCCGGTTGACGCCGAGCACGAGCACCCCGGTCGCCATCGGGTCGAGCGTCCCGGCGTGACCACCTTGCGGGTGCCGGCCAGCCGCCGGACCCGCGCGACGACGTCGTGAGAGGTCATCCCTGCGGGCTTGTCGACGACGACGAGACCCGACGCGCTCACAGGGTGTCGTCGTCGCCGAGGTCCTCGGCGTCGGTGTCCTCGCGCGGCTTCTTGTACGGGTCGGCCTCGCCGGCGTACGTCGCCCCGCGCCGGGCGGCAGCCTCCTCGTCCAGGGCCCGCGCCTTGGCCAGCACCTCGTCGAGGTGCCGGGCCGTCTCGGGGAGCGCGTCGGCGACGAAGGTCAGGCGTCGGCACGTGGCGCATGCCAAGCTGCTTGCCGACCTCCGAGCGCAGCAGGCCCTTGGCGACTCCAGCGCCGCGCGGTGGCGGTGAGCGCCTCCTCCTCGTCACCGTCCACGCCGAGCACGGTGTAGAAGATCGTCGCCTGCTGGGTGTCCCCGGTGACCCGCACGTCGGTGACGGTCACGAAGCCGAGCCGAGGGTCCTTGATCCGCGCTCCCAGCATCTCCGCGACGATCACCTGGATCCGGTCCGCGATCTTGCGCACGCGTGGGCTGCTCATGGCCTACCTTCTCAAAAGTCTGAAACGTGAGTCGGCGGGACCCCGCGAACGGGGTCCCGCCGACGTGCACTGCTGGGTCAGGCGCGCGGGATCTCGCGCATCTCGAACGCCTCCACGACATCGCCTTCCTTGATGTCCTGGAAGTTGCGGAGCACCAGACCACACTCGAAGCCCTCGCGGACCTCCGACGCGTCGTCCTTCTCCCGCTTCAGCGAGGGCCAGGTCGAGGTTGTCCGCGACCACGGCGCTGTCGCGGATGACGCGCACCTTGGCGTTGCGCCGGATCAGGCCGCTGGTGACCATGCAGCCCGCGATGTTGCCGATCTTGGACGAGCGGAAGATCGCGCGGATCTCCGCCTGGCCGAGCACCGACTCCTCGAACTCCGGCTTGAGCATGCCCTTGAGGGCCGCCTCGATCTCCTCGATCGCCTGGTAGATGACCGAGTAGTAGCGGATCTCGACGCCTTCCTTGTCGGCCATCTCCGTCGCCTTGCCCTGGGGCCGGACGTTGAAGCCGATGATGATGGCGTCGGAGGCCGCAGCCAGGTCGACGTTGGTCTCGGTGATCGCACCGACACCGCGGTCGATGACCCGGAGGCTGACCTCCTCGCCGACGTCGATCTTGGCGAGGGCGTCCTCGAGGGCCTCGACCGAACCGGACACGTCGCCCTTGAGGATGAGGTTGAGCTCCTGGCTCTCGCCCTTCTCCATGGAGGCCATGAAGTCCTCGAGGGTACGACGCACGCGGCGCTTGGCCTGCATGGCCGCCCGCTCGCGCGCCTCACGCTTCTCGGCGATCTGGCGGGCCATGCGGTCGTCCTCGACCACGATGAAGTTCTGGCCCGCACCCGGCACCGCGCTGAGGCCCAGCACCATCGCCGGACGCGACGGGTCGGCCTGCGTCAGCTCGTTGCCGTGCTCGTCGAGCATGGCGCGGACCCGGCCGTGGGCCGGACCGGCCACGATCGAGTCGCCGACGCGGAGGGTTCCGCGCTGCACCAGCACCGTGGCGACCGGACCGCGACCGCGGTCCAGGTGCGCCTCGACGACGAGACCCTGGGCGTCCTGGTGGGGGTTGGCCCGCAGGTCCAGCGACGCGTCGGCGGTGAGCACGACGGCCTCGAGCAGCTTGTCGAGGTTGAGCTCGGACTTGGCCGAGACGTCGACGAACATCGAGTCGCCGCCGTACTCCTCGGGCACCAGGCCGTACTCGGTCAGCTGGCCGCGAACCTTGGTCGGGTCCGCCTCCGGCTTGTCGATCTTGTTGACCGCGACCACGATCGGCACACCGGCCGCCTTGGCGTGGTTGAGCGCCTCGACCGTCTGCGGCATCACACCGTCGTCGGCCGCGACCACCAGGATGGCGATGTCGGTGGCCTGGGCACCACGGGCACGCATGGCGGTGAACGCCTCGTGACCCGGGGTGTCGATGAAGGTGATGCGACGCTCCTCGCCGTCGACGTCGGTCGTGACCTGGTAGGCACCGATGTGCTGGGTGATGCCACCGGCCTCTTTGTCCACGACGTTCGCGCTGCGCAGCGCGTCGAGGAGCTTGGTCTTTCCGTGGTCGACGTGACCCATGACGGTCACGACCGGCGGACGGATCGCGAGGTCGCTCTCGTCGCCCTCGTCCTCACCGAACTCCAGGTCGAAGGACTCGAGCAGCTCGCGGTCCTCGTCCTCGGGAGAGACGACCTGGACGACGTAGTTGAGCTCCTCGCCGAGCAGCTCGAACGTCTCGTCGTTGACCGACTCGGTCGCGGTCACCATCTCGCCCAGGCTGAACAGCATCTGGACCAGGGCGGCCGCGTCGACGCCGATCTTCTCGGCGAAGTCGGTCAGGGACGCGCCACGGGGCAGCTTGACGATCTCGCCGTCGCCCTTCCGGACGCGCACGCCGCCGATCGTCGGGGCCTGCATGGCCTCGAACTCCTGACGACGCGCCCGCTTCGACTTGCGACCACGACGCGACGGACCGCCCGGGCGACCGAAGGCACCCTGGGTCTGGCCACGCTGGCCGGGACGACCGCCGCCGGGACGGCCACCACCGCTGGGGCCGAAGCCGCCGGGACGACCACCGGCACCGGGGGCACCGGCACCGCCGCGACCGGGCGCACCGCCACGACCGGGGGCGCCACCACGACCGGGGGCACCGGGACGACCCGGACCACCGGGGCCGCGGCCACCGGGGCCGGAACCGAAGGCAGCCGGGGACTTGGGCATCATTGCCGGGTTCGGACGCGGCATGCCGCCGCGACCGGGGGCACCCCCGTCACGGGCGGCCGGCGGCCGCGGGGGACGCTGGTCACCGGCGCCGGAGCCGGCACCCGCGGGAGCACCGGGCGCGCCGGACGCGGGACCGCGGTCGCCGCCGGGCGCGGGCCGACGGCCCATGCCCTGGCTGGACGAGAACGGGTTGTTGCCCGGACGCGGAGTGCCACCGGGACGGCCCACGGGCCGGGGAGCCGGCGCCTTGGGAGCGGGCGCGGAGGACTTCGCAGCCGGCGCCGCGGGGGCGGCCGGAGCGGCCGGAGCGGCGGGCTCGGCCGGCGGTGCGGCCGGCTTCTCGGCGGCCGGACCGGGCTTCGGGCCGGGTCGGGGAGCCGACGACGCCTTGGCGGCGGGCGCCGCGGGCTGGGCAGGCTTCTCGGCCACCGGGACAGGCGTCTCGGCCGGAGCCTCGGGTGCCTTGGCGGGAGCCGGCGCAGGGGTCGGGGAGGGAGCCTGGGGAGCCGGCGCCTTGGCGGCGGGCTTCTCGGCGGCGGGAGCCTCGGCGGGCGCGGACGCCCCGGCAGCCTTCAGCTGCTCGCCGAACTCCTTCTTGAATCGCATCTCGACGGGGGGCTCGACAGTCGAACTGGCCGACTTGACGAACTCCCCCATCTCCTTGAGCTTCTCGAGAACGAACTTGCTCTCGACGCCGTACTGCTTGGCGAGCTCGTGAACTCGGGTCTTAGCCACGCTTCTCCTTCTGGCCTCAGACCCGGGTCCAGCGGAGCTGGGGGAAACCTGAGACCGTTAGTGGTTGTGCAAACTCATCGCGAAGTACTCATCGAGTGCTCATGAGCTGCTGCTCCAGTTTCTGTCGGTCGATCACGGTTGGACTGCGCGCGAGTCGAGGTAGTCACCCACCGGTGCGCTGGACAGCCCGTTCCGCGCCCGGAGGGCACGGGTGAAGGCTTTCCGCCGCACCGCGAGGTCGTAACACCCGGTGGTGGGGTGCAGGTGCGCTCCCCGACCGGGTGCGGAGCCGGCAGGATCGGGAACGACGGCCGGGTGGCCGTTCGCGTCCGAGCCGACGGTCACCCGCAACAACTCGCGTTTCGTGGTCCGCCGACGACAGCCGATGCAGGTCCTGACCGGAACCGACGCGAGGTCGGGATCCGGGCAGGGAGCAGAGACGTGTTCGCGGACCACTGCACACCACCTTACCGTGCGGAGCCACCGGTTATCGAACCGGCCGCTCCGGGTGCCCGTCGGCGCTAGGGTGCGGGCGTGCGTCCCGTGGCAGCAGCGCTGGCTCCCCTCACCCGCCGACTCGTCTATCCCGCCCGGGCCACGCGGGTCTCCCCCGCGGGGACGACCCTGCACCTCACGGTGACCGGCACGCCGCTGCGCGGCTGGGAGGTCAACCCGGGTCGACGTCGCGGGCTGGTCTACTTCGGTGGCAACGGCGAGTCGGTCCAGCACCTGCGTCCGGAGCTGGAACGCCGGTTCCCCGACCACACCTGCTACCTGCTCGCCTACCGGGGCTACGGCGCCAGCGCGGGCCGCCCCTCCGAGCGTGCCCTGGTGGGCGATGCCCTGGCGCTCGTGGACCACGTGGCGACCCGCCACCCCGACGCTCCGGTGGACGTGATCGGCCGCAGCCTCGGCAGCGGGGTGGCCGTCCAGGTGGCGGTGCGCCGTCCGGTCGAGCGGCTCGTGCTCGTCACCCCGTTCGACAGCCTGTACGCCGTGGCGCGGGACCTCGTTCCCCGGCTGCCGATGCGACGCCTGCTCCACGACCACTTCGACTCAGCGGCCGTGGCCGACCGGCTGGGGGCCGAGGTCCTGGTGCTGCGCGCCGGCCGCGACACGCTGGTCCGCCCGGACCGCACGACCAGCCTGCTGGCCGCGTTGCCCGGACGGCCCCGGGTCGTCGAGCTGCCCGACGCCGATCACTCCGACCTGGTCGAGGACCCGACGTACTGGCGCTCGATCGCGGAGTTCCTGCATCCCTGAGGTGTCAGACCGTCGAGTCGGCGTTGCTTGACGCCCCACCGGCCTCACTGCCCGGCCGTGCTCGCTGCGCTCGCCGGCCTCACACCCCGGCCGTGCTCGCTGCGCTCGCCGGCCTCACACCCCGGCCGTGCTCGCTGCGCTCGCCGGCCTCGTGGGCACGCTTCACGCCCTCGCGCGGCCACGCCGAGTCGGCGCAGCTTGACCTCCCCCGCTTCGCTCCTCCGGTCAACCTGGGCCGACTCGGCTCATATCGACATCAGTCGCTCCTCGTCAGCCTTCGGCTGCCTCGTCGCTCCTGATGTCGATGCGCCAGCCGGTGAGGCGGGCGGCGAGGCGGGCGTTCTGGCCCTCCTTGCCGATCGCCAGCGACAGCTGGAAGTCCGGGACCACCACGCGCGCCGACTTGGCGGCCGCGTCGACGATCTCCACGGAGGTGACCCGGGCGGGCGAGAGGGCGTGCGCCACCAGCTCGGCCGGGTCCTCGGACCAGTCGACGATGTCGATCTTCTCGCCGTGCAGCTCCGACATCACGTTGCGCACCCGCTGGCCCATCGGGCCGATGCAGGCGCCCTTGGGGTTGACCCCGGGCGTCCGGGAGATCACCGCGATCTTGGTGCGGTGGCCCGCCTCCCGGGCGATCGCCGCGATCTCGACGGTGCCGTCGGCGATCTCGGGGACCTCGAGCGCGAAGAGCTTCTTGACCAGGTTGGGGTGGGTCCGCGACAGCGTGATCTGCGGGCCGCGCATCCCCTTGCGCACCGACACGACCAGGCACTTGATGCGGGTGCCGTGCTCGTAGTTCTCGCCGGGCACCCGCTCGCCGAGGGGCAGGAGCGCCTCGAGCTTGCCGAGGTCGACCATGACGTCGTCGGGGTTGCGCCCCTGCTGGATGACGCCGGAGATGATGTCGCCCTCCTTGCCGGAGAACTCACCGAACCGGATGTCGTCCTCGGCGTCGCGCAGCCGCTGGAGCATGATCTGCTTCGCCGTCGTCGCGGCGATCCGGCCGAAGCCCGCCGGGGTGTCGTCGTACTCCCCCACGACCTTGCCCTCGTCGTCGACCTCGGAGGCCAGCACGGTGACGTGGCCGGTCTTGCGGTCGAGCTCGACGCGCGCCTGCTCCTGCGCGCCGGGGTCTTGTGGTACGCCGTCAGCAGGGCCTGCTCGATGGCCTCCACGAGCACGTCGAAGGAGATCTCCTTCTCCCGCTCCAGCATCCGCAGGATGCTCAGGTCGATGTCCATCAGGCGCCCTCTTCTTCGTTGTCGCTGTGCATGCCGGCACCCGGCTTGCGGTTGAACTCGACCTGCACCAGCGCCTTGGCGACCTCGGCGTACGCCACGTCGCGGTCGGTGCCGGAGACGTCGAGCGTCGCCTTGTCGTCGTCGCACCCGGTGATCCGCCCCGTCACGGCCGAGCCGTCGGTGAGTGTCACCTTCACCAGGCGGTCGGTGTTGCGGCGCCAGTGGCGCGGCAGGGTGAGCGGCCGGTCGACACCGCGCGAGGTCACCTCGAGGGTGTAGGGCTGCCCCCATGACGTCGGAGTCGTCGAGCACCCGGTTGACCTCACGGGTCGCGTCGGCGACGTCGTCGAGCGTCACGCCCCCGTCCTTGTCCACGGCGACGCGAAGCACGCGACGCTTGCCTGCGGGAGAGATCTCGACTGCCTCGACGTCGAGGCCGAGGGCACTCAAGGGGTCGACGAGCTCTGTCTCGATCCGGTCCCGGGTGGCGTCCTGCCTGGCACTGCTCACGGGTGGGCGACCTCCTTGTGCTGTTGTCGAGCACCCACGATACCGGCTTCGGGAGGCTCTCTTCACCCGGCCGCCGGAGGGTGCCGGGGACCCGGCGATAGGGTCGTCGCCGTGCCCGCACGCCCCCACCCGCTGCCCTCCACGGCGACGACCCGTCGTACCGCCTTCGGGGTCGCCCTGGCCGGGCTGGCCGCGCTCTCGGCATGTGACGCGAGTCGCGACGAGCCGTCGGCCGCCTCGGGCGTGTCGGCCTCCGCAGACCCCGACGCCGACCTGGTCTCCGGCCTCTCCGACCAGATGACCGCCCTCCTCGGCCTCGCCGCCTCGATCGAGGCGACCTACCCGCGGCTCGGCCCCTCGGTGCGCCCGTGGCGCGAGCTGCACGAGGCGCACCTCAAGGTCCTGGGCGACGACACCGCCCCGGCACCCGCCCACCGACGCAGGTTCGCCGGACCCGACGCCGCCCTGCGCGAGCTGCGGCAGCGTGAGCAGCGCTTCCAGCCACGCCTCGTCGACGCCTCTGTCAGCGCGCAGAGCGGCCCGCTGGCCCGGGTGCTGGCCTGCATGTCGGCGGGTGTCGCCCAGCGGCTCGTCCCGCAGGGGAACGCGACTCGGCTGGAGGCGGGATGACGACGATCAGGGCACTCCAGACCACGCTGGCGGCCGAGCACGCCGCCGTCTACGTCTACGGCGTGCTGGGCGCTCAGACCTCACGCTCGGCCGCACCCGACCTGTACGCCGCGCTCACGGCCGCCTACACCGCGCACCGTGGTCGTCGCGACCTGCTGACCCGGACCATCGCCGACCTGGGGGCCGACCCCGTCGCGGCCGAGCCGGCGTACACCGTGCCCGCGCACCTCGACACCAGCGACCGGGTGATGCGGGAGGCCGCGACCCTGGAGGACGACTGCGCCTCGACCTACGCGAACCTGGTCGCGAATACGTCGGGCGTGCGGCGGCGCTGGGCGATCATGGCCCTGAACGACGCAGCGGTCCGGGTACTCGCCTTCCGAGGAGCTCCCGAGATGCTCCCCGGAGCGGACGAGTACACGGACCGCTGAGGGCCTGGACAACTAGGCCATTTCGAGAAGCCCGCCCGATGTGGGGGGGACCGACGAGCTCCTCGTGCAAAATCATGCAACGAACCGTGGCGGCGTGCGACGCGAATCGATCCTCACAATCCTGCATTGCACGAACCTGCAATCGTGGGCTCTCTCAGGCCCAGCTCGACACGATCCCGGCGACCTCGGAGAGCCGGTACGCGACGGCGTCGGGATCGCCCTCCGTGTGGCCGACCTGGCTGTCCGGAATGGTGCTCAGCGGGATGTGGATCGCCCGCATTCCGGCGTTGTGGGCCCCCCAGATGTCGTCGAAGAGCCGGTCCCCCACGTAGACGCAGCGGGCGGGCTCGGTGACGCCGACCGCGTCCATCGCCGCGCCGAAGGCCCTCGGGGACGGCTTGGTCCACGGGATCTCACTCGTGTAGACGTCTGCGTCGATGAGGTGGAGGACGCCGTCTCGCTCGAAGAAGCCGCGGTGCCACTCCCGGGGCCAGATGGTGTTGGACAGCACCCCGACCTTGATCCCGGCCGCGCGCAGCTCCTCGAAGAGTGGCCCGACCTCGGGGTCGGTCGAGGTGTGCGGCTGCCAGAACTCGTAGTAGGCCTCGAGCAGCTCGGGGTCGTGGTCGAGGCCGGCCACCTCGAAGAGGTCGGCGATCGTGGCGCTCTGCTGGTGGTCCCGGCTGCGGCCCCAGATCGTGTCGCCAGCGGCGTGCAGCCGCTGGGCGTGCACGTGGTGCTCGTGGTGGGAGTTCACCACCGCCTGGGCGAGGGCGAGCGACTCGGCGTGGAAGTCCACGTCGTGCCACCGGGTGAGGGTCCCGCCCCAGTCGAAGATGACCGCCTCGACGCCGACCTCTGCCATCGGGAGCTCAGGCACGGACGAGGCGTACGACGCGGTCCACGAGGTGGTCGGTGGGCACGTTCTGCCGCTCGCCGGTCGCCCGGTCCTTGATCTCGACGGTGCCGTCGACCAGGCCCTTGCCGACCACGACGATGGTCGGGACGCCGATGAGCTCGGCGTCCTTGAACTTCACCCCCGGGCTCACCTTGGGCCGGTCGTCGTAGAGCACCTCGATGCCCTGGCTCGAGAGCTCGTGGGCGATCCGCTCGGCCACGGCGAAGACGTGGTCGTCCTTGCCGGTGGCGACCAGGTGCACGTCGGCCGGTGCGACCTCGCGCGGCCAGGACAGCCCGAGCTCGTCGTGGGTGCCCTCCGCGATCGCGGCGACCGCACGGGAGGGTCCGATGCCGTAGGAGCCCATGGTGACGGTGACCAGCTTGCCGTTCTCGTCGAGGACCTTGAGGTCCAGGGCGTCGGCGTACTTGCGTCCCAGCTGGAAGATGTGGCCCATCTCGATGCCGCGGGCGGTCTCGAGGACCCCACCGTCAGCGTTGGGGCAGGGGTCGCCGTCGCGCACCTCGGCCACCTCGATGACACCGTCGGCGGTGAAGTCGCGGCCGGCCACCAGGTCGAGGACGTGGCTGCCGGACTCGTCGGCCCCGGTGACCCAGCGGGTGCCCTCGACCACGCGCGGATCGAGGAGGTAGCGGACGCCGGCGGGCTTCTTCTCGCCCAGTGCGCCGGGTCCGATGTAGCCCTTGGCGAGCGTGGGCCGGGCCGCGAAGTCGTCCTCGCCGAAGGGCTCGAAGACCACGCCCTCGCCGAGGTGCGCCTCGAGGCGCTTCGCGTCGACCTCGCGGTCGCCGGGCAGGCCGACCGCGAGCGCCTCGGTCGCGCCGTCGGGGTAGCGGACCGAGAAGACGACGTTCTTCAGCGTGTCGGCGGCCGTCCACGGCCGGTCGTCGCGCGGGAACTTCTCGTTGAGGTGGTCGACGAGCGTGTCGATCGTGGGGGTGTCGGGCGTCTGCTCGGCGTGGGCCGCCGGGGCGTCGTCGTAGGGCACGGGTGCGGGCGCCTGGACCGCCACGGCCTCGACGTTCGCGGCGTAGTCGCACAGCGAGCAGCGCACGTAGGTGTCCTCGCCGACCGTGGCCTTGGCGAGGAACTCCTCGGACTTCGAGCCGCCCATGGCACCCGACATCGCCTTGACGATGACGTACTCGAACCCGAGCCGGTCGAAGATCCGGACGTAGGCGTCGCGGTGGGCCTGGTAGCTGCGCTCGAGGCCCTCGTCGTCGACGTCGAAGGAGTAGGAGTCCTTCATGACGAACTCGCGGCCGCGCAGCAGGCCGGCGCGGGGACGCGCCTCGTCGCGGTACTTGGTCTGGATCTGGTAGATCGAGAGCGGCAGGTCCTTGTAGGACGAGTAGAGGTCCTTGACCACGAGGGTGAACATCTCCTCGTGCGTGGGCCCGAGCAGGTAGTCGTTGCCCTTGCGGTCCTTGAGCCGGAAGATGCCGTCGCCGTACTCCGTCCAGCGACCGGTCGCCTCGTAGGGCTCGCGGGGCAGCAGCGCGGGGAACGACAGCTCCTGGGCGCCGATGCCGTCCATCTCCTCACGGATGATGTTCTCGATGCGCCGCAGCACGCGCAGGCCGAGCGGCAGCCAGGTGTAGATGCCGGGCGCGGCGCGGCGGATGTAGCCGGCCCGCACGAGGAGCCGGTGGCTCGGCACCTCGGCGTCCGCGGGGTCCTCTCGCAGGGTCCGCACGAACAGGCTCGACATCCGGGAGATCATGGGACGAAGGCTACTTGTGGGTGTGCCTGGACAGCGAACCAGTTCCGACGTCGGCTCCTGGCCGTGGCGGCCGGGGCTCTCACCCGCACGGGGTGAAGCGGGTGGGCCGTCCGGTGCACGACGCTCGGGTGGACACCTGACTCGGAGGTCGACCGTGAAGCCCACCAGCATCCTGGCAGCCGCCGCGTCGGCCCTCGTCCTCCTCGTCGGAACCGCCGCTCCGGCGTCCGCCGTCCCGGTGACGGTGCTCAGACCTGCCGACCTGCCGCGCGGCCCGGACGTCGCCATCCCGCACCTCGAGGGCAGGACGGTGGTCGACGGGAGTGTCCGGGTGCGGATCCGCGCCGGCCAGTGCTCCTGCTCGGCACCTCCGGGCCCGACTACGTGGTCGGCACCAGCGACGTGAACGGGGACGGCCACTTCCGCGTCTTCCGCGTGACCAGCGCCGGACAGCGCACTCCCCTCCTCCAGGGCATCCCGGTCTTCGACATGGTGCTCTCGCGGGACGGCACGCAGATCGGCCTGGCCTCCGCACGCACGGGCGCCCACACGAACCTGCGGGTGTGGAGCGCGACCGACGGCCACCGCCAGGCGACGCGCCGCTTCCGCGGCTCGGTGACCATCCTCGACTCGACGCCCGCCGCATGGTCCTCGGCAGCTCCGGCCCGGACCGGACGTTCTGGTGGAGCTCGCGCACGGACGCCACCAGGCGGATCAGCGACCGGGCCGGGTACAACGCCGACATTCGCGCCGACCGGCTGGCCGTGTTCACCAAGGACCCGTACCTCGACGGGTGCAGCGTGGTCTCGCGCCTCTCGGCGCCGAGAAGGACGCTGTGGAAGTCCTGCCGGGAGCGGGTCCAGGCCTTCGGACCCGGCGGTGGCCGCCTGGCCTCGATCCCGATCCTGACCGACGGCCTCGGACCGCGGGACGTGTTCCTGCGCAGCACCCGCGGCCGGCTGCTGGCGCACTACCGGACCGCCGGCTGGTTCGGCGCCGTGGACTGGGAGTCCGCAAAGGCCCTGCTGCTCGACACCAACGGCTCCGCGAGGTCCGCCACCGTGCGGTGCGTGGTCGCCGACTGCGAGCGGGCCTCCCGGCTGCGGCCGGTCCCGCAGCTCTAGCCGGTCAGGAACGGCGGGCGGCGCCCAGCGCGGCCCGGATCATCGGCCACTGGAGCGGCAGCCGGGCGAACGCCGCGGCCTTGAACGCAGTGCGGTCGGTGCCCGCGGCATCGGCGGCCATCTTGAGGTTCCCGGGGAAGACGCCGACCAGCAGGGCGGCGCTGGCCAGTCCTGCCACACGCCGCGTCGGGGGCACCAGCAGCCCGGCCGCGCAGGCCAGCTCGGCGACGCCGCTGGCCACGATGACCTCCCTGTGGGCGGGGACCCACGCCGGCATCAGCGGTTCGTAGAACCGCGGGCGCACCAGGTGGACGACGCCACTGACGGCGAAGATGCCGGCCAGGACACGGGTGCCTCGCGAGATGCTCACGGGCGCCAACCTAGCCCTCGCCCGGAAACACGGCAGCAGCACGGTGGGGCCGGTCCGCGGACCGGCCCCACCGTTCGTACTGCCGTGCTGCTGCTCGGGCTCAGCGGCTCACTTGCTGCCGGCCGCAACCGCCCGGGCGAGGCTGTGCGCCGCCGCGTCCCGCGTCGAGAGCGGGGCCAGTCCGTAGCTCTTCTCGATGGTGGACAGGATCGACGTCGTGTCGTACGTCGTGTGGTCGACCGCCGAGTGCTTCAGCGAGGTCGAGAGCACCAGCGCCGGGATCCGGGTTCCGGGGCCCCAGGCGTCCACCTTCGGCGGCGAGACGTGGTCCCACTGGCCGCCGAACTCGTCGTAGGTCACGACGACGAGCGTCTTGTCGGCCTGCGGGCCGTGGCTGATCGTCTTGAGCAGGTGGACGAGGTGGTCCGACCCGTTCGGCTCGCTGGCGTAGCCGGGGTGCTCGTTCTCGGCGCCGTAGGGCTTCACGAACGACACGGCCGGCAGGTGGCCGTCCTTCGCGGCGGAGAAGAACGTCGACTCGTCCTCGAGGTGCTTGCGGCCGGGCTGGCCGGGCGCGTAGTCCGCGAAGTAGTTGAAGGGCTGGTGGTGGTACTGGAACAGCGGCCCGGGGTGGCCGGCCTCGGCGTCGTCCCAGCCGCCGGAGTACCACTTCCAGCTGACGCCGGCCTCGGTGAGGCGGTCGCCGATGTTGGGGTACTCCGCGTCGTCGATCAACGGCAGCTGGGCGCCCGAGCCGTGCGGGGCGCTGGCCGGCTGGATGGTGTTGATCGCGTAGTCGCCGCACGCGTGCAACGGGTCGTCCAGCGCCGGGTCGGAGGCGCACTTCTGCGTCAGCTGCCCGTCGGTCACCGAGCCGGTGGCCTGGTACTGCGGGTAGCTGGTCGGCATCCCGTTGGTGTCCACCACGGAGTTCTTGGCGCCGTCTGCCCCGTTGCTGGTGTCGAGCGGGGCGCGGGCGGCGATGAGGAACTGGTGGTTGAGGAACGAGCCACCGAAGGCTGCCTGGAAGAAGTGGTCCGCCAGGACGTAGTGCGGCGCGTTCCTGCCGTGCAGGTACCGGTAGATCGGCAGCTGCCGGGTGGCGTAGCCGCCCTGCGTCAGGCCCACCGCGTCCGAGCCGGTCGTGTAGCGGTCCTGCTTGCCCCCGTCGATCTGGTACTGCTCCTGGTAGAAGCGGTGCACGAGGTCGCGGGTGCAGCCGCCGGGCTGTGCGCCGTCGGAGTCCTCGAGCACCCCGTTCGGCGCGTAGACGCCCTCGGCGGGGCAGGTCCTGTCCTCCGGCTTGATGTAGTCGTCGATCCGGAACGGCTTGTTCGTGAAGTGGCTGGCCGAGATGCCGTGGGCCGAGTCCTGGCAGGTGTCGCCCAGCGGCGGCGAGGTCAGGTTGACGTCGTCCTGCGGGAGACAGCCGTACGCCGTCCCGTCCTGCGCGACCTGTGTCCTCTGCGCAGTCGTCGCCTGCGCCAGCCCGTCCACGGACTGGCCGTGGACCTTGCCCCAGGTGCCGTAGAGGTTGTCGAAGGAGTGGTTCTCCTCGTAGATCACGACGAGGTGCTTGTAGCCGCCCGGGAGGGTCGTGCCCGCCCCGTGAGGGCTCTGCTGCGCGGCCGTGGAGGCGGTGGGCTGCGAGGCGGCGGCGGTCGCTGCGCCGCCGAGGGTGCCGAGCGCCGCGGTGCTGAGCACCGCGGCCGCACCGGCCATCGCCCCGAGGGCGATCCTGTTGCTCCGAGTGAGGGTCATGGGCACATCAACCACGGCCCGCGGGACCGGCAGCTGGTCAACGGGTGAACCCGCGGTGAATTCAGAACATGACGGTGGCGAAACGTGCCGTCTCGCGGAAGCCGACCTTCTCGTAGGCCCGTCGCGCGGGCGCGTTCCAGTCGTTGACGTAGAGCGAGACCACCGGGGCGACCTCCCGCCGCACCAGGTCCACGACCGCGGCCATCCCGGCCGCCGCGAGTCCCTCTCCCCGCCGGTCCTCGGGCACCCACACGCCCTGCACCTGCGCGGCGTACGGCGACGAGCAGGCCACCTCGGCCTTGAAGACGAGCCGGCCCTCGTCGAAGCGGGCGAACGACCAGCCACGGTTGACCAGCTGGGTCACGCGGGCCCGGTAGAGCTCGGCTCCCCCGCCGTACTCGGGCGAGATCCCGACCTCCTCGGTGTACATCGCCACGCACGCCGGGTAGAGCTCGTCCATGTCCTGGCGGGTCGTCCGCCGGACCAGCGGGTCGGGCGTGACCTGAGGAGTCGTGGAGATCGCCAGGTGCGGCTGGTTCCAGCGGATCTCCCGCGGGGTCCCCCAGCCGCGGGAGACGGAGTTCCAGAACGCCTGCACGGCCTCCTGGGGGCCCACGATGGTGGAGACGGTCCGACCGCGGTGAGGGCCCGCTCCGCGAAGGCGCGGGCGTCGTCGACGCTCGCCTGCACCGGCACCAGGTTGGCCCCGACGTGGCAGGCGGCCACGAGCTCGCCGTCCTCGAAGCGCCCCCACACCTCGCCACCCAGCCAGCGCGGCTCGAGAGTGGTGGTCCGCGCCCGGTAGTCGACGAAGACGTTCACGACGGCGTCGCGGCCGGCGAGCGCCAAGAACGCGTCGAGGTCCGGCGGCCCCAAGGGGCGCACCCCGTGGCGGGTCGTGAGCACGAGGGGAGCCTACGCGGCCCGGGGCCCGGCCGGGAGCCGCTCGTACGCCGCGGCGCGCGATGATCGTGTCGCCCGAGTGGACGTGGTGCGCGTCACCATCCCGGTACCCTCGTCGCGTGGAGGGTGCCCAGGTCGAGGACGAGGCAGCCTCGAGGCTGCGAGGGCTGCTGCGCGCCCAGGGCACCATCATCGGCGTCCTCGACCTCCAGACCGTGCTGCTGCGCGTCGTGGAGGCCGCCTGCGAGCTGGTCGGCGCGCCGTACGGCGCCCTCGGTGTGGTCGCACCCGACGCCTCCGGGCTCGAGCAGTTCATCCACGTCGGAATGGACCCCGACGACGTCGCGAGGATCGGCCACCTCCCCGAGGGCAAGGGCCTGCTCGGAGCCCTGATCGAGGACCCGCGACCGATCCGGCTCGAGGACCTGAGGGACGACCCGCGCTCCGCCGGCTTCCCGGAGGGCCACCCCCCGATGAGGGGGTTCATCGGTGTTCCGATCAGGGTCCGGGAGGAGGTGTTCGGCAACCTCTACCTCGCGACCCTGGACCCTCGTGGCTTCGACGCCGCTGACGAGGAGCTCGTGTCCTCCCTCGCCGCCACAGCCGGGAACGCGATCCAGAACGCCCGGCTGTACGACACGGCGAGACGGCGCCAGACCTGGCTCCAGGCCTCCATGGACACGACGCTCCAGATGCTGACCGGCACTCCCAGCGACATGCTCGAGATGATCGGACGGAGCGTGCGGGACCTCTCGGACGCCGACATCGTGACAGTCGTGCAGCCGACCCCGGACAAGCACACGCTGACCGTGCCGGCGGCGGTCGGCGTGTCCAGCGAGGAGCTGATGTCGTCGACCTACGCGATCGAGAACACCGTCAGCGAGCAGGTCCTCACGAGCGGGCAGCCGGTCGTCATGGACGTCACCCGCGACCAGCTCCCCGGGGGGCGGCGCGCGCTCTACCTGTCCTCGGTCGTGCCCGTGGGCCCCGTCATGGTCCTGCCGCTGGTGGGGGCCGCGACCACCCGAGGAGTCCTGGTCGTGGGCCGGTGCGCGGGCGAGCGCGGTTCACCACGGAGGACGTGGAGATGGCGTCCTCCTTCGCCAACCACGCCTCGATCGCGCTGGAGCTGATGGAGGCCCGACGCGACCAGCAGCGCATGCTGCTGCTCGAGGACCGCGCGAGGATCGCCCGGGACCTGCACGACCACGTGATCCAGCAGCTCTTCGCTGCGGGCATGGGCATCCAGGGTGTCGCCGCGGGGCTCGACGAGCGACGCGCCGACCAGCTGGAGGACGTCGTGGCGCGGGTCGACGAGGCCATCCGGCAGATCCGCTCGTCGATCTTCCAGCTCACCCCGCAGCGCTTCAGCGGAGAGCTGCGAACGGCGGTCATGGAGGTGGTCACCGAGGTGACGCCGCTGCTCGGCTTCTCCCCCGAGGTCGGCTTCAACGGGCCGGTGGACATCCTCAGCGACCCCGAGCTCACCGCCGACGTCGCCGCGGTGGTCCGCGAGGGCCTCACCAACGTCGCCCGGCACGCCTCTGCCAGCAGGGCGCAGGTGACCGTGACGGGCACGACCGGCCGGATGACGGTCAGCGTGACCGACAACGGGGCCGGTCTCGGGGACACCGGGCGACGCAGCGGCCTGGACAACATCCGGCTCCGCGCCGAGCAGCGTTCCGGCGCGCTGACCATCGAGGACGCCGCCCCGGGGACGCGGCTCACCTGGAGCGCTTCAGTCGTCTGAGCCCGGGTGTCCCGGCACCACGGCCACGCTGCACCTCGCGTGCTCGACCACCGCCCGGCGTACTCCCCCGAGGCCCCAGGGACCGGGACCGTGCCGCGGTTTGCTGCCCACGACGACCAGGCCGGCGCCGTCCGAGACGTGCGTGAGGTAGCCGGCCGCGGACCCACGCCGCAGGTCGACCTCGACGCGGACGTCCGGATGCTCGGTCGCCAGCTTGGCCACCGTCTCCTCCAGCGCCTCACGCTCGGGGGTGCGCTCCGCGACGGGCCCCTCGTGCGTACGGTGCAGGCCACCCACCTCGACCGGCAGGCAGTGCACCACGGTCAGCCGGGCACGGCGCTGGTCGGCCTGGGCGAAGGCGAACTCGAGCGCGGCCTCCGACGCCGGCGTGCCGTCGCTGCCCGCCACGACCCATCGGTGGTCGACCGTCTCGCCGGCGGGGTCGATCTCCCCGCGCACCACGACCACCGGGCACTGCGCGTGCTGCGCCACCCACTGCCCCACCGAGCCCACGAGCAGGTGGGCCATCCGGCCGCGGCCCCGCGAGGCCACCACCAGCAGGGCGGCGGTGCGCGCCGACTCCGCCAGGGCCTCGCGTGCGTCCAGGGTGCTCCACACCAGCGTCACCGGCAGGTCCGGAGCCTGCTCGCGGACCAGGTGCCGTGCCTTGTGCAGCACCTCCTCGGCCGCCTTGTCCAACGCGTCGCCGAGGTCGAGGCCGGGGAACGTCGCGCCCCAGCCGGAGTAGACGACGGGGTGGGGGTCGTAGGCGTGGACGATGCACAGCGGGCGTTGCTCGAGCTGGGCCTGGTGCGCCGCCCAGCGCAGCGCCACCCGACAGTCGTCGGAGTCGTCGACGCCGACGGTGACCGCGCCGGCCGGGACCTCGTCCTTCATGTCCCCAGCGTCCGGGGTGCCGCTCCGGGCGGGCAGCGGCGTACGACACCTGCGCGGCGGACCAAAGGCCCTGCGCCGCGCTCGGCGGCTGGTCAGGAGATGGTGACCTGGGCGCCCGCGCCGTCGACGGACTCCATGCCCTCGGCGATGCGCATGGCCTCCTCGATCAGGGTCTCGACGATCTTCGACTCCGGCACGGTCTTGATGACCTCGCCCTTGACGAAGATCTGGCCCTTGCCGTTGCCCGACGCCACGCCGAGGTCGGCTTCGCGCGCCTCGCCCGGGCCGTTGACGACGCAGCCCATGACGGCGACGCGCAGGGGCACCTCGAGACCGTCGAGGCCCGCGGTCACCTCGTCGGCGAGCTTGTAGACGTCGACCTGGGCACGCCCGCACGACGGGCAGGAGACGATCTCGAGGCGGCGGGGACGCAGGTTCAGCGACTCCAGGATCTGGAGGCCGACCTTCACCTCCTCGACCGGCGGGGCTGAGAGCGAGACCCGGATGGTGTCGCCGATGCCCTTGCTCAGCAGGGCCCCGAAGGCGGTCGCGGACTTGATCGTGCCCTGGAACGCGGGGCCTGCCTCGGTGACACCGAGGTGCAGCGGCCAGTCGCCGCGCTCGGCGAGCATCTCGTAGGCCCGCACCATCACGACCGGGTCGTTGTGCTTGACCGAGATCTTGAAGTCGTGGAAGTCGTGCTCCTCGAAGAGGCCCGCCTCCCAGACCGCCGACTCGACGAGGGCCTCCGGCGTGGCCTTGCCGTACTTCTCCAGCAGGCGCTTGTCGAGCGACCCGGCGTTCACGCCGATGCGGATGCTGGTGCCGCGGTCCTTGGCGGCGGCCGCGATCTCCTTGACCTGGTCGTCGAACTGGCGGATGTTGCCCGGGTTGACCCGCACCGCCGCGCAGCCGGCGTCGATGGCGGCGAAGACGTACTTGGGCTGGAAGTGGATGTCGGCGATGACCGGGATCTGCGAGTGCTGCGCGATCTCGGGGAGCGCCTCGGCGTCGTCCTGGCTGGGGCACGCGACCCGCACGATGTCGCAGCCCGACGCGGTCAGCTCGGCGATCTGCTGCAGGGTCGAGTTCACGTCGGAGGTCAGCGTCGTCGTCATCGACTGGACCGAGATCGGCGACTCGCTGCCGACCCCGACCTTGCCGACCTTGATCTGGCGGGTCGGACGGCGGGGGGCGAGCACCGGCGGCGGTGCGGCGGGCATGCCCAGGCTGATCTCGGTCATGGCTTCAGGTTACTGGTGCACCCGCCACGCTCCACCACCGAGAGCGCCGGCCCCGTGCCGGGACGTGCTGTCAGGACGGAAGGTGGACCGGCACGACGAGGTCGCCCACGATCAGCACCACGCCCATCACCAGCAGGCACGCCGCGACGCCGTACGCGATCGGCAGCAGCTTGGCCACGTCGACGTACCCGGGGTCGGGGCGGCCCCGCATCCGGGCGAACGAGCGCCGGACAGCCTCCCACAGCGCGCCGGCGATGTGACCGCCGTCGAGCGGCAGCAGCGGCAGGAAGTTGAACATGCCGATGAAGAAGTTGAAGCCGGCGATGAGCATCAGCAGGAAGACGGCCTTGTCGACCAGCGGGAAGCCCTGCTTGGAGACCGTCTCACCCGCGATCCGGCCGCCCCCGACGATGCTCACCGGACCCAGCGGGTCGCGCGCCTTCACGCCCGCGATCGCCTCCGCCACGCCCCACACCTTCACCGGCAGCGTCCCGAGCGCCTTCACCGTGGTGCCGGTCATGATGCCCATCTGCTCGAGCGTGTAGACGGGGCCGCCGCTGACGAACTCCGAGGCGGGAGTGAAGCCCAGGAAGCCGACGGGCTCCAGCGTCTTGTCGGTCGCCGAGGTGGGCCGCGGGGTGACCATCGTGTTGGTGGTGAGGACCTTGGTGGCCCCGGCGCGCTGGACGGTGATGCTCGCGGTGCCGGCGGCGTTGCCGCGGATCAGGTCCTGCAGCTGCTTCCAGTCGGTGATCCGGGTGCCGTTGAAGGCGACGATCCGGTCGCCCTTCTCCAGGCCCGCCTTGACCGCGGGGCTGACCGGGTCACTCGCTCTGCAGACGCGACCGTCCTGGGCCGCGGGGACGACACAGCCCTCGACCCGGTCGACGACCGGGGAGATCCGCAGGTCGCTGGGGTTGCCGTAGGTGGAGAAGACGGCGAGGAAGATCCCGAACGCGATCAGGAGGTTCACCGTAGGGCCGCCGGCCATCACGATGACCTTCTTCCACCAGACCATCTTGTAGAAGAGCCGGTCGGAGTCCTCAGGCCGGATCGTCTCCCACTCCGCGGCACGGGCGTCGGAGATGAGCTGGGTGAACATGCCGGTGTTGGACTTGCGCACCCGGACAACCTGGTTGCCCTCGTCGTCGGTGGTGACCTCGTCGGCCAGCTGCTCGGCACCCGGCGGCAGCATGCCGACGATCTTGACGTAGCCGCCGAGCGGGATCGCCTTGACGCCGTACTCCGTCTCCCCGACCTTCTTGCTCCACACGGTGGGGCCGAAGCCGATGAAGTACTGCGTGACCTTCCCGCCGAACTTCTTCGCCGGGATCATGTGGCCGAGCTCGTGCAGGCCGATGGAGGCCAGGATGGCGACCGCGAAGATCACCACGCCGAGCAGGTAGAACAGGGCAGTCATTCGCCACCTTCACAAGCAGAGCCGTCGATCACGCGCGAGGCCGCGGCACGGGCCCACGCGTCGGCGGCGAGGACGTCATCGACGGTGAGTCCGCCCTCGGGCCGCTGCTCCGAGGGTACGTCGTGCAGCCCCAGCACGTGGGAAACCGTGGGGACGATGTCGTTGAACTCGAGCCGCCCGGACCGGAACGCCTCGACGCAGACCTCGTTGGCGGCGTTGTAGACCGCCGGCGCCGTGGCCCCGGTCTCCCCCGCCCGACGGGCCAGCGCGACCGCGGGGAACGCCTCGTCGTCGAGGGGGAAGAACTCCCACGTCTCGGGCCGGGTCCAGTCCACCGCCGGCGCCGCGTCGGGCACCCGGTGGGGCCAGCTCAGCCCCAGAGCGATCGGGATCAGCATCGTCGGGGGGCTGGCCTGGACGAGCGTCGAGCCGTCGACGAACTCCACCATCGAGTGGACGACGCTCGTGGGGTGCACCACCACCTCGATCCGGTCGAAGGGGATGCCGAAGAGCAGGTGCGCCTCGATGACCTCGAGGCCCTTGTTGACCAGGGTCGCGGAGTTGATCGTGATGACCGGACCCATGTCCCACGTCGGGTGGTTCATCGCCTGCTCCGGGGTGACGCCGGCGAGCTCCTCGCGGGTGCGTCCACGGAACGGTCCGCCGCTCGCGGTCAGCACCAGCCGGCGTACCTCCGCGGGGGTGCCGCCGCGCAGGCACTGGGCCAGCGCGGAGTGCTCGGAGTCGACGGGCACGAGCTGGCCGGCCCCGGCGCGCTCGAGGACGAGCGGGCCACCCATGATGAGCGACTCCTTGTTGGCCAGCGCGAGCGTGTTGCCGCGTCGAGGGCGGCCAGGGTGGGGCGCAGGCCCACGGCACCGGTGATGCCGTTGAGCACGACGTCGCACCCGCGGGCCGCCGCCTCGACGCTGGCCTCCTCACCGAGCCCGTGGAACGCGGGAGCGAACTCCGCGACCTGCCGCTCGAAGAGGTCGGGGTTGCTGCCGCCCGCGGTCAGTCCCACCACCCGGAACCGGTCGGGGTTGGCGCGCACCAGGTCCAGGGCCTGGGTGCCGATCGAGCCGGTGGACCCGAGGACGACGACGTCGCGTGGCTTGCTCACGCGGGCCATCCTCGCGCATCCCGGGGCTGTCCCCGCTGCCGGGACGCGACCCGTCGAACCGATCGAGGAAACCGTGGCTACCGGCCCCCTGCACAACGGGAACCGAAGGCAATAGGCTGCGAGCATGACCGAATCCACTGTCGCGACCCTGACCGGCGGCCCCACGCTCCCCCAGGAGCGGCGGCTGGTCACCGAGATTCCGGACCCGGCTCGCGGGAGCGCCTCGAGCGCAAGAGGCAGCACGTCGCGGACGGCGTCGGCACCACCCTGCCGGTCTTCGTGACGGCCGCCGGCGGCGGGGTGCTCGTGGACGTCGACGGCAACTCGCTGATCGACCTCGGGTCGGGCATCGCCGTGACCAGTGTCGGGAACGCCGCTCCCGGCGTGGTCTCGCGCGTGCAGGAGCAGGTCGCGGCGTTCACCCACACCTGCTTCATGGTCACGCCGTACGACGGCTACGTCGACGTGTGCGCGGCGCTCGCCGAGCTGACGCCGGGCGACCGCGCGAAGAAGTCGGCGCTGTTCAACTCCGCGCCGAGGCCGTCGAGAACGCCGTCAAGATCGCCCGGGTGGCCACCGGCCGGGACGCGGTGGCGGTCTTCGACCACGCCTACCACGGGCGCACCAACCTCACGATGGCGATGACCGCCAAGAACATGCCCTACAAGCACGGCTTCGGCCCGTTCGCGGGCGAGGTCTACCGCGCGCCCATGTCCTACCCCTTCCGGGACGGCCTGTCCGGCGAGGAGGCCGCGGCCCGGGCGATCGACGTGATCGAGAAGCAGGTCGGCGCGGACAACCTCGCCTGCGTCGTCATCGAGCCGATCCAGGGCGAGGGCGGCTTCGTGGTCCCCGCTCCCGGGTTCCTGCCGGCGCTGGCGGAGTGGTGCGCGCGCAACGACGTGGTCTACATCGCCGACGAGATCCAGTCCGGCTTCTGCCGTACGGGTGACTGGTTCGCCTCCGAGCACGAGGGCGTGGTGCCCGACCTGGTGACCACCGCGAAGGGCATCGCCGGCGGCCTGCCGCTGGCCGCCGTCACCGGGCGTGCCGACCTGATGGACTCCGTCCACGTTGGCGGGCTCGGCGGCACGTACGGCGGGAACCCGGTCGCGTGCGCCGCTGCCCTCGGTGCCCTGGAGGAGATGCGGACCCACGACCTCGCCGGCCGGGCCCGGCAGATCGGCGCGATCATGCATGAGCGCCTGACCGCGCTGGCCGCGGAGCACTCCGTGATCGGCGACCTGCGCGGCCGCGGCGCGATGATGGCGATCGAGCTCTGCGAGCCGGGCACCACGCTGCCCGACCCGGTCCGCACCGCGGCGGTGTCGGCGTACTGCCACGCCCACGGGGTCGTCACCCTCACCTGCGGCACGTGGGGCAACGTCTTCCGCTTCCTCCCCCCGCTCGCGATCTCCGACGAGCTGCTCGGCGAGGCGTTCGACGTGGTGTCCGAGGCGTTCCGGGCCACCGCCTGACCCGACGGCCCGCCGACTCGGCGTCAGCGGGCGCCCGTGAGGCCTTCGGCGGTGCTGCCGGACAGGCGCTGGGCGAGGTAGATCGGGATCACCGAGAAGAGCACGAGGACCGCCGCCACGACGTTGACGACCGGTCCCTGGTTGGGCCGGAAGAGGTTCTGGAAGATCCAGAGCGGCAGCGTCTGGTCCCGAGGGCTCGCCGTGAAGGTCGTGACGACGATCTCGTCGAAGGACAACCCGAAGGACAGCAGCGCCCCGGCCAGCAGGGCCGAGCGGAGCATCGGGAAGGTGACGAGCCGGAACGTCGTGAGCGGCCCGGCGCCGAGGTCCATCGACGCCTGCTCCATGTTGCCTCCGAGCCGCTGCAGCCGGGCCTGGACGTTGTTGAAGACCGTGACGATGCAGAACGTCGCGTGCGCGATGATGATCGTGAACAGGCTCAGCTCCACCCCCAGCACCGTCGTGAAGGCGTTGCTGAGCGCGATGCCGGTGACGATGCCGGGCAGGGCGATCGGCAGCAGGATCACCAGCGAGACGACGTTGCGGCCGAAGAAGCGGGTCTTTCGCAGGGCCAGCCCGGCGAGCGTGCCGAGCACCAGCGCGACGGCCGTCGCCGCGAGCGCGACCTCGACGCTGGTCCACAGCGCCGACCGGGCGCCCGTGCTGTGGATCGCCGCGTCCCACCAGTGCGTCGTGAAGTCCTTCGGCGGCCACGCGAAGGTGCGGTCGACGTTGAACGAGTTCAGCACGACCAGCGCCAAGGGCGTGTAGACGACCACCAGCACCAGGACGGTGATGGCGAGGAGCGCGGCGCGCAGCCCGCGGGACAGGCTCATCGGCGCCTCACAGGTTCTCCAGTGCGCCGGTGCGGCGTACCACGGCGAGGTAGAGCAGCATCACGGCGACCGGCACCGTCGCCACGGCCGCCGCGAACGGCAGGTTGTTCGCGGCGCCGATGTTGCTGTAGACGACGGTGCCGATCAGCTGCCCCGTCCCACCGACGATCCGGACCGCGATGTAGTCCCCCATCGACAGCGAGAACGTGAAGATGGAGCCGGCCACCAGCGCCGGGAACGCCATCGGCAGCACCACCCGGCGCAGCGTCGTCCACGAGTGCGCGCCGAGGTCGGCGGAGGCCTCGAGCAGCGAGTCGGGCAACCGCTGCAGCCCCGCGAACACGGGCAGGATCATGAAGGGCAGCCACAGGTAGGCGAGCACGATCGTGGTGGCGACCAGCCCGTACCCCGGGGTGTTCAGCCCGAACGGCGCGGCGAGCCACGAGATCAGCCCGCCCTCGGAGAACATGCCCCGCCAGGCGTAGGCCTTGACCAGGTACGACGCCCACAGCGGCATCAGCACCGCGATCACCAGCAGCCGTTGCACCCTCGGCGAGGCGACCTTGGCCATGTAGAGCGCGATCGGGAACGCCAGGATCGCATCGATCACGGTCACCAGCGCCGCGATCGACAGGGTGCGGACCGTGATGGTGCGGTAGACGTCGATGGTGAAGAGGTCGCGGAAGTTCTGCAGGGTCCAGGTCCGCTGGATCTGGCCGGTGAAGTCGTCCTGGGTCCACAGCGACGTGACCAGCAACGCGGCGAGCGCGCCGAGGTAGGCCACGCCGAGCCAGAGCATCGGCGGCGTGAGCAGCAGGCCCGTCGTGACCCCCCTGCGGCGCGCCAGGCGCGAGACCCTGGAGGTCCCGCGCCGCGGCGCCTCTGTGTCCGTCAACGGCTCAGCCCTTGATCTCGGTCCAGGCCGTGGTCCAGTCGCCGTAGTCGGTGCACCTCACGTCGGTGCGACCGTCCAGGCACTGGGAGATGGGCGTGGTCCAGTACCAGATCTTGTCGGAGTAGGCCTTGTCCTGGGCGTGGTACTGGTCGCAGAAGGTCTTGTCACTCGTCAGCGCGCACGCCTTGGTGTTGGCCGGCGCCTCACCGAAGTACTCCGCGACCTGGGCCTGCGCCTGCGGACTGGTGATGTAGTCCATCCAGGCGTAGCCGCAGTTGGAGTGCGGTGAGTTCGGATTGATCATCCAGGTGTCCGACCACCCGGTGGCGGTCTCCTCCGGGAAGACCGTCTTGATGGGCGCACCCTCGGCCGCGGCCGTGAGCGCGTTGTACTGCCAGGCCGTGCCGATCACCGAGTCGCCGGTGGTGAACGCCTGCACCTCCGTGAGGTAATCCGACCAGTACTCCGAGACGGACTTGCGCTGCTCCTTGAGCAGGTCGACCGCTGCCTGCAGCTGGTCCTGGTCGAGGGCGTAGGGATTCTTGATGCCGAGGTCCGGCTGGTGCTTCATCAGGTACAGCGCGGCGTCCGCGATGTAGATCGGCGAGTCGTACGCCGTCACCTTGCCGTCGTACTTCGAGGCGTCCCCGAAGACCGCGCCCCAGCTGGTCGGAGCCGGCTTGACCACCTTGGTGTTGTAGGCGAGCAGGTTGGCGCCCCAGCCGTGGGGCACGCCGTACATCTGCCCGTCCACGGAGTTCCAGTCGCGGTTCTTGAGGAAGGACTCGATGTCCCCGTAGTTCTTCAGCAGGGCGGTGTTGACGGGAGCCGCGTCGCCCGAGGCGATCAGGCGCAGCGAGGCGTCGCCCGAGGCCGACACCACGTCGTACTGGCCGGTCTGCATGAGCTTGACGGCCTCGTCCGAGGTGTTGAAGTACTTCACGTTCGCCTGGCAGCCGGTGTCCTTCTCGAAGGGGGTCACCCAGTCGACCTTCGGGTCGTTGCTGCCGTCCTCGGCATAGCCCGGCCACGCCAGGATGTTGACCTGGCCCTCCATGGCGCCGATCGACTTCTTCATCGGCAGGTCCGGCGCCGTGAAGCCCTTGCTGCTGGTGCTGGAGCCGCCACCCGAGCTGGTGCCACATCCCGAGACCAGGGCCAGGAGGGCGACGCCCGCCAGGACCGTGAGCCGTCTGGAGCTGATCTTCTTCATGCTGTCTCCTCCTCAGGGGACGCCACCGGGTCGGGGCCTGGCCCGCCCAGGGACACCAGGTGGTCGCGCTGCCAGGTGAGCACGACGGGCTGGTCACGACGCTCGAGCGCGGCGTCGATGGACCGGTCGGTGTTCTGGTGCGACACCGTCAGGGTCACGCCGGCGTCGAGGTGCACGACGGAGTGGGTGGTGGCGCCGAGGTAGACCACCTCGCGCACGACACCCCGCGCGACGCACGTCGACGGCCCGGCGGGCGGAGCGGCCTCGGGCGCGCTCATCGCGACCTTCTCGGGGCGGATGACGAAGGTCCCCTCGGCGCCCACGAGGCTGCGCGCCACGTCCCCGGCGAGCAGGTTGGACGTGCCGACGAAGCCGGCCACGAAGGCGCTGGCGGGGGCCTCGTAGAGCTCGACGGGGGTGGCCAGCTGCTCGATGCGCCCCTCGTTGAACACCGCGATCCGGTCGCTCATGGTCAGCGCCTCCTCCTGGTCGTGGGTCACGAACACGAAGGTGATGCCGACGTCGCGCTGGATCTCCTTGAGCTCGATCTGCATCTCACGGCGGAGCTTCAGGTCGAGGGCACCCAGCGGCTCGTCGAGCAGGAGCACCTTGGGCCGGTTGACCAGGGCGCGGGCCAGCGCGACGCGCTGCCGCTGGCCCCCGGAGAGCTGGTTGGGCCGGCGCTCGCCGTACCCCTCGAGGCGGACCGTCGCCAGCGCCTCCTCGGCCCGGCGGCGCCGGTCCGCTCGGGGCACCTTCTTGACGCGCAGGCCGTACTCGACGTTCTGCCGCACGCTCATGTGCGGGAAGATCGCGTAGTCCTGGAAGACGGTGTTGACGTCGCGCGCGAACGGCGGCCGGCTGCTGACGTCCTCGCCGTCCAGCGTGATCGTGCCGCTGGTCGGCTGCTCGAAGCCGGCGATCAGCCGCAGGACGGTGGTCTTGCCGGACCCGGAGGGGCCGAGCATCGAGAAGAACTCGCCGTCCGCGATCTCGAGGTCGAGGTCGTCCACGGCGCGCACCTCATCGAAGTGCTTGCTGAGCCCGCGGAGCGCGATCGCCGTCGACATGGCTGAACGGTAGCGTTCACGACCTGCGACTTCCATCGTCAAACATGGGCGAAACAACGGTTTTCGCAGTTGTTATCGACCTGAGACGCGGAATAGCACAGAAAGCTCGCGGATCAGAGCTCCTGCTGCCCCCAGGGACTGCCGTACTCGGTGAGCAGGTCCAGGAACGGCACCGCGTCGAAGGCCTCGGGACCGAGCACCCCGGCGCCCTTCCAGGTGCCAGCGGCGAGCAGCTCCAGCGCGACCACGGGGTTGATGGCGGTCTGCCACACCACGCACTGGTGGCCGTACTCCTGCATCGTCCACTCGTTGTCGACCACGTGGTAGAGGTACGTCGAGCGCGGCGCGCCGTCCTTGTCCTTGCCGGTGACCCAGAGACCCGCACAGGTCTTGCCCCTCATCCGGGGCCCGACGGTGGCCGGGTCGGGCAGCACCGCCGCGACCACGTCGCGGGGCGACACCTCGACACCCTTGACCCGGACCTTGTCGGTGCGGTCGAGGCCGAGGGTGTGCAGCACCTTGAGGATGTTGATGAACTCGTCGCCGAGGCCGTACTTGAAGGTGGCCCGCTTGCAGTCGACCCAGCGCGGCATGAGGAGCACCTCCTCGTGCTCGACGTTGACGCACTCGACGGGCCCGATGCCCTCGGGGAAGTCGAAGACCTCCGGCTCGGAGAACGGCGCCGTCGTGTGCCACTCACCGTCCTGCCAGACCACAGGCGGGTTGAGGCACTCCTCGATCGTGGTCCACATCGAGAACGACGGCGCGAAGATCTCGTTGCCCTCGTCGTCGGTGACGACCAGGTTGGCGCCGTCGCGGGTGCCGAGCTCGTCGATCTCGCTGAAGAGGTGGTCGGCGGCGTACCGCGCGAAGACGTCGGAGAGGCCGGGCTCGACGCCGATCCCCACCAGGGTGAGGCGACCGGCCGATTCCCATCGCGAGGCGACGGCGAACTGCTCGTCGCCGAGCTTCACCCCCGTCTTCTCGTACGGCGCCTCCGGGTGCGGCTTCGACAGCGACATCGCCATGTCGAGGTAGTCGGCGCCCGCCTCGAACGCTCCGCCGAAGATCGACATGTTGAACACCGGGTCGACCGCGTTCATCACGTGGGTGATCGCGTGCTCCCGGCACAGCGCCGAGATCGACTCCGCGGACGAGGCGTCGACCTGCGCGGCGACGTACCGGTCGTCAGCAGCTGCCGCCTTCTCGGCGCGCACCGGGTCGTAGTCGGCAACCACGATGGTCTCGAAGAAGTCGCGACGCGACGCGATGGCGGCGAAGGCCGCGCCGACGCCTCCGGCGCCGACCAGCAGGATCCTCATGTCGTTTCCTTAGACGTCGTCAAACATGGTGGATGGCAAGGCGGAGGAGCGAAGGCGACCTTTGAGGGAAGCGGGTCGTCGAGTGCCGACAACGCAGGCAGCGTGCCGATATCGCGGCGCTCAGCCGATGTAGGACATGACGTGCTTGATGCGGGTGTAGTCCTCGAGCCCGTACATGGACAGGTCCTTGCCGTAGCCGGAGTGCTTGAAGCCACCGTGCGGCATCTCCGCGACGATCGGGATGTGGGTGTTGATCCACACCGCCCCGAAGTCGAGGTGCTTGGCCATCCGCATCGCGCGGCCGTGGTCCTTGGTCCACACCGAGGAGGCCAGGCCGTACTCCACGCCGTTGGCCCAGCGCAGCGCCTCGGCCTCGTCGCTGAACTTCTGCACGGTGATGACCGGGCCGAAGATCTCGTTCTGGATCTGCTCGTCGTCCTGCCGGAGCCCCGAGAGCACCGTCGCCTCGTAGAAGTAGCCGGACTCGCCCTGCCGCCGACCGCCGGCCTCGACCCGCGCGTGGTCGGGCAGCCGGTCGACCATGCCGCTGACCCGCTCGAGCTGGTTGGCGTTGTTGAGGGGACCGAACGCGACGTCCTCGTCGTCGGGCATGCCCGCCTTCGACCCCTTCGCCTGCTCGGTCAGCGCCGCCACGAAGTCGTCGTGGACACCGGGGCCGGCCAGCACCCGGGTGGCCGCGGTGCAGTCCTGCCCGGCGTTGAAGTAGCCGGCACCGGCGATGCCCTCGGCCGCGGCCTCGATGTCGGCGTCGTCGAAGACGATCACGGGAGCCTTGCCGCCGAGCTCGAGGTGCGCGCGCTTGAGCTGCGCGGCGGCGGAGCCCGCGACCTCCATGCCCGCACGCACCGACCCGGTGATCGCGACCAGCTGGGGTATGGGGTGCTCGACCACGGCGCGGCCCGTGCTGCGGTCGCCCGTCACCACGTTGAGCACGCCCGGCGGGAGGAACTCCTGGGCGAGCTCGGCCAGCAGCGTCGACGACGCGGGGGTGGTGTCGGACGGCTTGAGCACGATGCTGTTGCCCGCCGCGAGCGCCGGCGCGATCTTCCAGACCATCATCATCAGGGGGTAGTTCCAGGGGGTCACCTGACCGACGACACCGATCGGCTCGCGTCGGATGAACGAGGTGTGGTCCTTGAGGTACTCACCCGCGCTGCGACCCTCGAGCACGCGGGCCGCGCCGGCGAAGAAGCGGATCTGGTCGATCGCCGGGGGCAGCTCCTCGTCGATCGTGAAGCCGATCGGCTTGCCGGTGTCCTTCGACTCCACGTCGACGAACTCCCGCGACCGCTTCTCGAGGGCGTCCGCGATCTTCAGCAGCGCCTGCTGGCGCTCGCTGGGCGTCGTCTCGCCCCAGGTCTCGAAGGCGGCCTCGGCCGCCCGGTAGGCCCGGTCCACGTCCTCGGCACCCGACATCGGGGCGGTGGCGTACACCTCCCCCGTGGTCGGGTCGATCACGTCGTAGGTCTCCCCCGACGCTGCGTCGACGAGCTCGCCGTTGATGACGTTGCGGAACGTCTTGTCAGCCATGTGTCCGGCCCTCCGGGTCTTGTCAGCGGTGGTCGTGAGCCTAGCCATCCCGCAACGGAATCTGTAGGGGCGCATGCCCTCCAGGGACGGATTTCGTCATTGTGGGCTACTCACGCTTCGAAGACCGGCACTCCGTCGACCCACGTCGACACGACCCCGGCCGCGCCGATCTCGCCGACCTCACCCGCGAACGGGTCCCGGTCGAGGACCACGAGGTCGGCCACGGCCCCGGGGGCCAGCACCCCGGCGTCGTCGCGGTGGTTCACCCACGCCGAGCCCGAGGTGTACGCCGCGAACGCGGTCGCGAGGTCGAGCGCCTGTCCGGGGAGGAACGGGACCTCGCCGGCCGGCCCGGGTTCGTCGTACGCCGTGCGGTTGACCGCGACGTGGAGGGCGGCGAGCGGGTCGGGCGTGCTGACCGGCCAGTCGCTGCCGGCGACGAGCCGGGCGCCGGCCCGGTGCAGGTCGCCGAACGGGTACTGCCAGCCGGCGCGCTCCTCGCCCAGCACGGGCAGGGTCAGCTCGGTCATCTGGTCGTCCAGGCACGCCCACAGCGCCTGCATGTTCGCGGCCACGCCGAGGCCCGCGAACCGTCGTACGTCCTCGGGGTGGACGACCTGGAGGTGGGCGACGTGGTGGCGGAGGTCCCGCCCGTCGCCGGCCGCCGCGGACTCGAAGGCATCCAGCGCCTCCCGCACGCCGCGGTCCCCGATCGCGTGCACGTGCACCTGGAAGTCCGCTTCGGCCAGCGCGGCGACGTACTCCCCCAGCGCGGCGGGGTCGACGAACGAGAGGCCGGTGTTGGAGGTGGCGTGGCCGCAGCGGTCGAGGTACGGCGCGATCAGGGCCGCGGTGCCGTTCTCCGCCACGCCGTCCTGCATGATCTTCACGCTGGTGGCCCGGAAGCGGCCGCGGGTGAGCTCGGCCCGACGGGAGACGAGCTCGGCGACCTGCTCGACACCCCGGTCCCGGTCCCACCACAGGGCGCCCACCACGTGCGCGGTGAGGTCGCCGGCGAGAGCGGCCCGCAGGTACGTCGGGCCGGGGTCGTCCATCCCGGCGTAGCTGCCGATGATCGCGTCCTGCCAGCCCGTGACCCCGACCGAGTGCAGGTAGGCCTGGCCGGCCAGGAGCGCGGCGTAGTACTCCTCGTCGCCGGTCTCCGGGAGGTGCCGGGCGACCGCGTGCATGGCCGCCTCGTGGAGGGTGCCGGAGGGGCGGCCGTCCGCGTCGCGCTCGAACCGGCCGTGCGGCGGGTTGGGCGTGTGCGCGTCGACGCCGGCGATCTCGAGGGCACGGGTGTTGACCCAGGCCCCGTGGTGGTCGCGGTTGGGCAGGAAGACCGGCCGGTCCGGGACGACGGCGTCGAGGTCGGCCGCGGTCGGGATGCCACCGGGGAACGCCGCCATCGCCCACCCGCCGCCGAGGATCCAGGGCAGGTCCGGGTGCTCCCGTGCGTAGGAGGCGACCCGGTGCAGGTAGTCCTCCCGCGTGCGTCCCTCGGAGAGGTCGCACCGGACCCGCTCCAGACCGCCCTGGACGGTGTGGACGTGGGCGTCCACGAAGCCCGGGGCGACCAGGCCACCCTGCAGGTCCACGTGGGTGGCGCCGGTCGTGCCGGCCGGCCAGGTGCGGTCGAGGTCGTCGAGGTCGTCCCCGGTCAGCACCGCCAGCACCCGGCCGTCGCGCACGACGACCGCTCCGGGCCCGGCGTACGCGTGACCGTCGAAGACCGCTCCGTTGCGCAGCACCACCGTCGGCATGCGCGCCATTCAAACAGGACCGGCCCCTCAGGTCACCCCGCAAGTGGGCATTTCGCTTCGGATTCCGCACTTCTCAGCCCAATTGACCACGGATTCACTTGCCCAACCGGCCGTCATTGACCACGATGGGGGGTATGCACCCGGACTACGACCACCTGCAGCAGGCCGCCAAGGACCACCTGTGGATGCACTTCACGCGCCACTCCACCTACGAGAACTCGGACGTGCCCGTCATCGTCCGGGGCGAGGGCGCCTACATCTGGGACGCCCAGGGAAAGCGCTACCTCGACGGGCTGGCCGGGCTGTTCGTCTCGCAGCTCGGGCACGGGCGGGCCGAGCTCGCCGACGCGGCCGCGAAGCAGGCCCGCGAGCTGGCGTTCATGCCGCTGTGGTCCTACGCGCACCCGACGGCGATCGAGCTCGCCGAGCGGGTCGCCCGCTACGCGCCGGGCGACCTGAACCGCGTCTTCTTCACCACCGGTGGTGGTGAGGCGGTCGAGAGCGCCTGGAAGCTGGCCAAGCAGTTCTTCAAGATGACCGGCAAGCCCACCAAGCACAAGGTGATCAGCCGGGCGATCGCCTACCACGGCACCCCGCAGGGGGCGCTGTCGATCACCGGCCTGCCCGGGATGAAGGCGCCGTTCGAGCCGCTGGTGCCCTCGACGTTCCGGGTCCCGAACACGAACTTCTACCGGTCCGAGGAGACCTCCTACCTAGGCCCCCACGACGAGCACGCGTTCGGCCAGTGGGCCGCCAACCGGATCGCGGAGGCGATCGAGTTCGAGGGCCCCGAGACCGTCGCGGCGGTCTTCCTCGAGCCGGTGCAGAACTCCGGCGGCTGCTTCCCGCCGCCCCCCGGCTACTTCCAGCGGGTGCGCGAGATCTGCGACGAGTACGACGTGCTGCTGGTCTCCGACGAGGTCATCTGCGCCTTCGGGCGCCTGGGCCACATGTTCGGCGCGGAGCGCTACGGCTACCAGCCCGACATCATCACCTGCGCCAAGGGGCTCACCTCGGGATACTCCCCGCTGGGCGCGATGATCGCCAGCGACCGCCTGACGGAGCCCTTCCTGACCGGGCACGAGTCGTTCGCCCACGGCTACACCTTCGGCGGCCACCCGGTCTCGACCGCGGTCGCGATGGCCAACCTCGACATCTTCGAGAACGAGAAGGTCAACGAGCACGTCCGCGCCACCGAGGGCGCCTTCCGCGCGACCCTGGAGAAGCTGAACGACCTCCCGATCGTCGGCGACGTGCGTGGCGACGGCTACTTCTACGGGATCGAGCTCGTCAAGGACAAGGCCACCAAGGAGACCTTCGACGAGGCCGAGTCCGAGAAGCTGCTGCGCGGCTTCCTGTCCAAGGCGCTCTTCGACGAGGGCCTCTACTGCCGCGCCGACGACCGCGGCGACCCGGTCGTCCAGCTGGCTCCCCCGCTCATCTGCGACCAGGAGCACTTCGACGAGATCGAGCAGATCCTCCGGGTGGTGCTCGACAAGGCCTACTCGCTGCTCTGACCCGGCGACCCGCCGTACCGGCCCCGCAGCCCGTTCCGGTTGCGGGGCTCGGTCGTGCATGGGCCCGGGCACGCGGACAGATCCGGCCTTCGACGGGCCCCGAGGTTGTCGGCCAGGTCCGGTGCTTGTCGGCCGTTGCACTGGCCGACAAGCGCAGGAGTCACCGGCCAGCCGGGGAGTCCTGCAGCCGGCGCCGACGGGTGGCCCTGTACGGCGGATCTGCCCTCGAGCAGCCAGCTTGTCGGCCAGGTCTGGTGCTTGTCGGCCGTTGCACTGGCCGACAACCGCAGGAGTCACCGGCCAGCCGGGGAGTCCTGCAGCCGACGCGGTCCGGTGGCCCTGTACGGCGGATCTGTCCTCGAGCAGCCAGCTTGTCGGCCAGGTCTGGTGCTTGTCGGCCGTTGCACTGGCCGACAAGCGCAGGAGTCACCGGCCAGCCGGGGAGTCCTGCAGTCGGCGGCCGGTCAGGAGGCGCGCTGCACGGCGAGGTCCTCGGCGACGGTGGGGGCGGTGAGGCCCTTGGCACGTTGCCGGTTGCGCAGCTCCCCCGCGAGCACGATCGCGATCGAGATCAGGAACATCACGGTGCCGACGACGTTGACCTGCATCGGCACCCCGCGCTGGGCGACACCCCAGACGTACATCGGGAAGGTCGTGGTGTTGCCGGCGTTGAGGTTGGTGATGATGAAGTCGTCGAAGGAGAGCGAGAAGCTCAGCAGCGCGGCGCCGAGGATGCCCGGGAACACCAGCGGGAAGGTCACCCGCCAGAACGTCTGGGACGGCGTCGCATAGAGATCCATGGCGGCCTGTTCCAGGTTGTCGTCGAGGCCGGCCAGCCGGGCCCGGACGGTGACCACCACGAAGGACAGGCAGAACATGATGTGCGCGACCAGGATCGTCCAGAAGCCCAGCTGACCACCGAGGCCCGAGGCGACGAAGAGCGCCAGCAGCGAGGACCCCATCACGATCTCCGGCGAGGCCATCGGCAGGAAGATCAGCAGGTTGGACGCGGAGCGCCCCGCGAAGTCGTGACGGACCAGGGCGAACGCCGCCAAGGTGCCCAGGATCGTGGCCACGATCGTGGCGGCCAACCCGATCTCGATGCTGCGGCCGAGCGCCTGGCACATGCTCGGGTCCTCGCAGGGGTTGAGCCAGTTGTGCATGGTGAAGCCGTCGAAGCGGTAGATCAGCCGGCTCTGCGGGGCGTTGAAGCTCATCAGGACCACGACCGCGATCGGGATGAACGTGTAGGCGAGAACCAGCAGGCCCAGCATCAGGACCAGGTGGTCGCGGATCCAGCGTCCGGTCACAGCAGCTCCTCCGTCCCTGCGCGGCGGATGTAGACCAGCACCATGGCGACGATCAGCACCATCAGGATCATCGACAGCGCGGCCGCGGCCGGGTAGTCGTTCGCGTCGGTGAACAGGCTCTGGATCACGCTGCCGACCATGCGCTGGTTGGGGCTGCCGAGGAGCTGGGCGTTGATGAAGTCACCGACGGCCGGGATGAACGTCAGCAGCGTTCCGGAGACCACGCCGGGCAGCGACAGCGGCCAGGTGACCTTGAAGAAGCCCACGACCGGGTTGGCGTAGAGATCGCCCGACGCCTCGATCAGGCGGTGGTCGATCTTGTCGATGCTGGCGAAGAGCGGGAGCACCATGAACGGCAGGAAGTTGTAGGTCAGACCGGCGATGACGGCCACCGGCGTCGCCAGCAGCCGGCCGTCGGGACCGAGCAGGTGCACGGCCTGCAGGGTGTTCACCACGATGCCGTCGTCGGCCAGGATCAGCTTCCAGGACAGCGTCCGCACCAGGAAGCTGGTGAAGAACGGGGCGATGACCAGGACGAGCAGGAGGTTCTTCCAGCGCCCGGCCTTGAACGCGATCGCGTAGGCGAGGACGTAGCCGAGCAGCAGGCACAGCAACGTGGCCACGCCACCGTAGATCAGGGACCGGACCAGCGGCTGCCAGTAGTCCTGGAGCGCGTGCGTGTAGTTGCTCCACTCGTAGGTCATCTGGTAGCCGCGGAAGTCCGAGCCCGACGGGTCGTACAGACTCGTCGCCAGCAGCGAGTAGAACGGCACCACGAAGAACAGCACCAGCCACAGCGCGGCGGGGATGAGCAGCAGGTAGCCGACCGCTCCCCGTCGGCGCTGGAAGTCGCTCATCGCGTCAGTCCTCGGCGCCGCGCTGCGCACCGGCAGCGGCGTCCTGGCTGTAGTCGAGCAGGAAGGCGTACTCCGGCCGCCAGGACAGCTCCACCTGCTCGCCCTGCCGGAACAGGCGGCGGTGCCCGGTGTTCTGCTGGAAGACCTGGAGCTCCTGGCCCCACGGCATCCGTACGAGGTACTGGGTGCTGACGCCGACGAAGCTGACGTCGGTCACCACGCCACCCGGCACGCTGTTGCCCGGCGCGTCGAGCTCCTCGCCCAGCTCACCGATCAGCACCTTCTCCGGCCGGATCCCGACCCAGCCCCTGTCACCGTCGGCGTGGGCACGCGCCACCGGGATCGACACCCCGATGCCGTGCATGTCGACGGTGACGAGGTCGGCCGAGCGATGGGTCACCGCTCCCTCGATCAGGTTGGACTGGCCCAGGAAGTTGGCCACGAACGTCGAGCGGGGATTCTCGTAGAGGTCGGACGGCGAGCCCATCTGCTCGATCACCCCCCGGTTCATCACCGCGACCGTGTCGGCCATGGTCATGGCCTCCTCCTGGTCGTGGGTGACGTGCACGAAGGTCTGGCCGACCTCGTTCTGGATCCGCTTGATCTCGATCTGCATCGAGCGGCGCAGCTTGAGGTCCAGGGCCCCGAGGGGCTCGTCCAGCAGCAGGACCTGGGGCTCGTTGATCAGCGCCCTCGCCAGCGCGACCCGCTGCTGCTGGCCTCCGGAGAGCTGGGCCGGCTTCTTGCGCGCCTGGCTGGTCAGCTCCACCAGCTCGAGCATCTTGTTCACCTGCGCCTCGACGTCCGACTTCTTGCGCCGCCGCAGCCCGAACGCGACGTTCTCGAAGATGTCGAGGTGCGGGAAGAGCGCGTAGCTCTGGAAGACGGTGTTGACCGGTCGCCGGTAGGGCTTGGCGAACGTGATGTCGTCACCGCCCAGCGTGATGGACCCCGAGGTGGGGATCTCCAGACCGGCCACCATCCTCAGGGTGGTCGTCTTGCCGCACCCGGAGGGCCCGAGGAGGGCGAAGAACGACCCGTTCGGGATGTCGAGGTCGAGGTCGTCCACGGCAGTGAAGGCCCCGAACGACTTGGTCACCTGCCGCAACCGGAGCCCGTCGAAGTCCTCACCTCCGGACGCCGCGGTCTTGTCCTGCTCAGCCACCTGTGACATCGGACCAGTCCCTTTCGTACTCGACCGTCTGGCGGTCGTCGAGCGGCATGAAGTCGAAGGCCACCGAGAGCGTCTTCTCGTCTGGGAAGATGAGCTGGTTGTCCACCAGGGACGGGTCGATCTTCTCCATCTCCTGCCGAGCACCCTCGACAGGACAGATGTAGTTGACCCAGGCTGCGAGCTTCGCCGCGACCTCGGGCTCGTAGTAGTAGTTGATCCACGCCTCGGCGTTGGACTGGTGTTGCGCGAGGTTGGGCACCATCATGTTGTCGCTCCAGAGCGACAGCCCCTCCTCGGGCGTCACGAACTTGATGTCGGGATTGTCGAACTGCGCCTGGATCACGTCGCCCGACCACGCCTCGCAGGCGACGATGTTGCCCGCCGCGAGGTCCTGGATGTACTCGTTCCCGGTGAACGCCCGCACCTGGCCGGCGTCCACCGCGCCCTGCAGCTTGTCGATGGCGTTGCCCCACTGCGCGGAGGTGAACTTGCTCGGGTTGGCGCCGACGACCTTGAGCATGAAGCCCATCGTGTCGCGCATCTCGCTGAGCAGGGTGATCCGTCCCTTGAGGTCCGAGCGGGTGATCAGCTCCTCGAAGCTGCCCACGTGCTGGGTCTTCGACGCGTTGTAGGCGATGCCCGTCAGGCCGCTCTGCCACGGTGCGTGGTACTGCAGCTTGGGGTCCCACTGGCGGTTCCGCAGCGGCTCGATCAGGTTCTTGTGGAGGTTGGGCACCTTGGCCGCGTCCAGCGGCTGGATCCAGCCCAGACCGATCATCCGGGCCGCCATCCAGTCGGTCAGGATGATCATGTCGCGGTTGATCGGCTGGCAGGAGGCCAGCTGGTTCTTCACCTTGGCGTAGAACTCGGCGTTGTCGTTGACGTCGTCGGTGTAGGAGACGCTGATCCCGGTCCGGTCCTCGAAGACCTGGAGGGTCGAGGTCGACTTCTTCTTCGGGTCGATGTACGCGGGCCAGTTGGAGACGACCAGGTTCCTGTCGGAGGCCGAGCTGTCAGTGGCCCGGCACTGGGCGGGGTCCTGCTGCGCGCCCGAGGTGGCGAAGAACGGCAGCTTGAGGGCCGCCAGGCTGGCGCCCACGAAGGCCACCCCACCTGCTCCCTGGATCAGGCCACGGCGAGACATCCCTCGGCCGTTCGGCGTGTCCGGCGTCATCGAACTCCCTTCGAGCGGTCCCCCTCGATGAACGGATCGTGCCATGCCTGCCCCCCTCCGACAAGCGATCCCGTCGATCCGAAACATCTACGCAACGAAATCCTTTGTCCGGATCCCCAAAATGTGTCGGGCCAGCCCGCCTCGGGGGGCGTTCGTGCCCTCAGCAACGGCGCCTCGTGACGAGGGATCCCGTCGATCGACCTCCGCACGCGACGAAATCCATCGCGAAGAGCGCCGAATTCTTTGACCGGCCGCCCCTCCCCTGCAAGCATTCGTCGCATGAACCGCAAGCCCGACCGCCCGCCGATCCAGCTCGACGAGGTGTCCAAGGCGATCGTCGAGCAGCTCCAGCAGGACGGTCGACGGTCGTACGCCGCGATCGGCAAGGTCGTCGGCCTCTCCGAGGCAGCCGTCCGGCAACGCGTGCAACGGCTCATCGACAGCGGCGTCATGCAGATCGTGGCCGTCACCGACCCCCTGGAGCTCGGGTTCGCCCGCCAGGCGATGGTCGGCGTGAAGGTCACGGGTCCGCTCGAGCCGGTCGCCGACAAGATCGCCGAGCTCAGCGAGGTCGACTACGTCGTGGTGACCGCCGGCGCCTACGACCTCCTCGTCGAGGTGGTGTGCGAGAGCGACGAGCACCTGCTCGAGCTGATCTCCTGCCGTCTGCGTGCCATCGAGGGCGTTGCCGCCACGGAGACGTTCATGTACCTGCGGCTGCGCAAGCAGACCTACTCGTGGGGCGTCCGCTGAGGCCGACCCCCCGCTACGACCGGCTCTCGTTCTGGCACGAGAGCGCTGGCGGCGACTGGACTCCCCGCGCCTCGCTCCCGGGCGACCTCGACGTGGACGTCGCGGTCGTGGGCGCCGGCTACACCGGACTGTGGACCGCCTACTACCTCGCCGAGGCCGATCCATCCCTGCGGATCGCGGTGCTCGAGGCCGAGGTCGCAGGCTTCGGCGCCTCGGGGCGCAACGGCGGCTGGTGCTCGGCACTCTTCCCCGCCTCACTTCCCTCGCTCGCCGCCCTGTCGGACCGGGACGGGGCCCTGGCCCAGCACCGGGCCATGCGCGAGAGCGTCGACGAGGTGGCCCGCGTGGCGGCGGCCGAGGGCATCGACGCCCACCTGGCCAAGGGCGGCACGATCACGCTCGCGCGCAGCCGGGCCCAGTGGCGGCGCGCCCGCGAGGAGGTGCGCGCGGCACGCGAGTGGGGACGCGACGAGGACGACGTCCGGCTGCTCGACGCCCGGGAGGCCACGGCGGTGCTCGGCGGCGCCGGGACCGTGGGCGCGACGTACACCCCCGACTGCGCGGCACTCCACCCCGGCCGCCTGGTGCGTGGGCTGGCCGAGGCGGTCGAGCGTCGCGGCGTCCGCATCTACGAGCGCACCCGTGTCACCGACATCGAGGCCGGCCGGGTTCGCACCGAGCACGGCGTGGTCCGGGCCGGGACGGTCGTGCGCGCCACCGAGGGCTACACGCCCGGGCTGCCGGGTCATGCGCGCGCCGTGGTCCCGGTCTACTCCCTGGTCATCGCCACCGAGCCGCTGCCCGAGGAGACCTGGCGGCAGATCGGCCTCGCCCGACGGGAGACGTTCACCGACCACCGCCACCTCATCGTCTACGGCCAGCGCACCGCCGACGACCGGATCGTCTTCGGGGGCCGCGGCGCGCCGTACCACGCGGGCTCGCGGATCCGACCCGAGTTCGACCGTGACGAGCGCGTCTTCATGAAGCTCTACGCCGCACTGCTCGAGCTGCTGCCCGCGCTGTCCGGCACCCGGGTGACGCACGCCTGGGGCGGCGCACTCGGCATTCCGCGCGACTGGTGCGCCTCGGTCGGGCACGACCGCGGCACCGGCCTGGCCTGGGCGGGCGGGTACGTCGGCGACGGCGTCAGCACGACCAACCTCGCCGGCCGGACGCTGCGCGACCTCGTCCTGGGTCGCGACACCGAGCTGACGACGCTGCCGTGGGTCGACCACCACTCGCGGCGCTGGGAGCCGGAGCCGCTGCGCTGGCTGGGCATCAACGCCGGGCTGAGGGCGATGACCCTTGCCGACACGGAGGAGCGGCTGACCCGTCACCCGAGCCTGGTCGCGCGGGCCGTGGCCCCGTTGCTGGGTGGCTAGGCCGATGAGCCCCCGCGCGCTGGTACGACGCCCGAGCCCTCGCCTCGCCGACGGCCTGCTGACGCACCTCGCCCGCACCCCGGTCGACCGGGCTCGCGCTCCGCCAGTGGGAGGGGTACGTCGATGCGCTGCGGTCCGAGGGGTGGGAGACCGTCGAGGTGCCCCCGGCCGACGACTGCCCGGACGCAGCCTTCGTCGAGGACACCGTCGTGGTCCACGGCGACCTCGCGGTCATCAGCAGGCCGGGGGCCGACGAGCGCAAGCCGGAGACGGCCGGCACCGAGGAGACGCTGGCCGCGCTCGGCTTCCGGATCGCGCGGATAGAGGCACCCGGCACCCTCGACGGTGGCGACGTGCTCAAGCACCGTGGCACCGGCACCACCGAGGTGTGGGTGGGCCTCGGTGGGCGCACCAACGCGTCCGGCGTCGAGCAGCTGGCCGACCTGCTCGGCCCCGAAGGCGCCACCGTGGTGGGCGTCCCGGTCAGCCGGGTGCTGCACCTGAAGTCTGCCCTGACGGCGCTGCCGGACGGCACCGTCATCGGCTACGAGCCCCTGGTCGACGACCCGGCGGTGTGGGAGTCGTTCCTGCCGGTCCCCGAGGAGCCCGGCTCGCACGTGGTGCTCCTGGGTGGCGACACCGTGCTGATGTCCTCCAGCGCACCCCGCTCCCGCGCCCTCCTCGAGGCCCGGGGCCTGCGCGTGGTCACCGTCGACATCGGCGAGTTCGAGAAGCTCGAGGGCTGCGTGACCTGCCTGTCGGTGCGCCTGCGCCGAGGGCCCGCCCGGGTCAGCGCAGGCCGTTGGCGCGGGTGCGCGCGGGACGCGCCGGGTCCCGCAGCCACGCCTGGAAGAACCCCGTCAGGTCCTCCCCGCTGACCTGCCCGGCGAGCGCGACGAAGTCCTCGGTCGAGCCGTTGCCGCCCCGCCGGTCGTGCACCCAGGCGCGCAGCAGCCGCCAGAAGGCGTCGTCGCCGATGCGGTGCCGCAAGGCCTGGAGCGTCATCCCGCCGCGCTGGTAGACCTGCCAGTCGAAGAGGTGGTCGGGACCGGGGTCGGCCACGTCGAGGTCCCAGAAGGCCGACCCGTCGGGATTGTCGTCGTAGAGCCCTTCGAGCCAGGCCTGGGCGGACTCGCGGCCGTGCGTCTCGGCGTACCTCGCCTCCATGAACGTCGCGGCGCCCTCGTTGAGCCAGATGTCCCGCCAGTCCTGCACCGCCACCGAGTCGCCGAACCACTGGTGCGCCAGCTCGTGCACCTCGGTGGTCACGCCGGCCGAGCCGAGCACGGGATACGTCGGACGGGTCTGGTTCTCGAGCGCGAAGCCGGGGCTGAGGCTGGTCGTCAACCCGCCCGTGCTGGAGAACGGGTAGCGACCGAGCTCGCCCTGCAGCCAGTGGACGATCGCCGGCGTGCGCAGCATCAGCCGCATCGAGCGCCGGCGGGTCGCCGACGGGATCTGCTCGGAGACCGCCACCAGCCACGGCAGCCCGTGGTCGCTGCCGTGGCGCACCTCGAAGTGGCCGGCGGCGAAGAAGGCGAGGTACGGCGCCATCGGCTCGACCGACCTCCAGTGCGTGGTTGCCAGGCGACCGTGGACGGAGCGGGAGACGCGGCGCCCGTTGGCGATCACGTCCAGCCCGCGGGCGGCCGTGACGTGCACGTCCATCGTCGCCTTGTCCTGCGGATGGTCGTCGGCGGGGAACCACCAGGCGGCCATGTGGGGCTGGTTCATGGTGACGACCTCGTGGCTGTCGGCCAGCCAGTTGCGCTCACCGTCCCAGCCGACCGCGTCGGGCCGGCCCGCGTAGCGGACCAGCACCTCGTGGGTCGAGCCCGCGTCGACGGCGGCGGTGATCCGCAGCTCGTGGGCATCCGGTCGGGACCAGTCGACCGGGGTGCCGTCGACGAGCACCTGCTGCACCGGCAGGAGGAAGTCGAGCTGGAAGCCTGCGAGCGTGTCGGTCGCCCGGACGGTCAGGCGGGTCCAGCCCGACAGCCATCGCTCGGGCAGGAGGTAGGAGTCGTGGACGTCGTAGTGCTGGACGTCGATCCCCCCGTTGCCGTCGAGCGGGAAGTAGGGGTCCCCGATCCCCTCGCTGCCGTACGCCGCGGTGCCGTCGGCGCGCGACGGCCCGGGCAGCAGCGCCGCCAGGAGCACGGCGAGGAGCAGAGCAGCCACCGACCTCGGACGGGAGCCCGCGCGCAGCGCGAGCGGGGCCGGGGGACGTGGCGTCACGGCGAGAACCTAACGGAGGTCGGGATGTCGAGGTCGACACCACACCACGTCCTAAGTAGAGTAATTCACTGTACTTAAGACAAAGGAGCGCCATGAAGGTCGTCACCCTGGAGGTCCCCGAGCTCGGGAACCGCTGCCACCTCGTCCACGACGGCACCTCCGCCCTCGTCGTCGACCCTCCCCGGGACCTGGCCGCCGTCGAGCGCGCGGCCGAGGCCGAGAGCGTCGAGATCGCGGCGGTCGCCGACACCCACGTGCACAACGACTACGTCTCGGGGGCACTCGGGCTCGCGCGGCGCCACGGCGCCGACTACCTGCTCTCGGCCGACGAGCGGGTCGACTTCGAGCGGGTCGGGGTGCGCGACGGGGACGTCGTGCCGGTGGGTGAGCTGCAGGTGCGCGTCGTCGCGACGCCCGGCCACACCCGCCACCACCAGTCCTTCCTCGCGACCCACCACGACGCGCCCGGCGCCCTCTTCAGCGGCGGGAGCCTGCTGCACGGGACGGTCGGGCGCACCGACCTGGTGGATGCCCGCCTCACCCACGAGCTCGCCCGGGCGCAGTGGGCCAGCACCCGCCTTCTGGGCGGCCTCGACCCGACCACCCGCCTGCACCCCACGCACGGCTTCGGGAGCTTCTGCGCCGGCTCGACGCCCTGCAGCACCGACGGCGACCTCACCGTCGGCGCACAGCGGGAGGTCAACCCCGCACTGCTGCTCGACCGTGACGAGTTCGTGAGCCGGCTGGTGGCCGGCCTCGGTCCGATCCCGTCCTACTACCGCCACATGGCACCCCTGAACCGCGCCGGAGCCGGTCGAGCACTCCCCCGCAGCGCCCGCGCGGTCACCTCCGAGGACGTCACCGATGCGATCCTGCGCGGCAGCTGGGTCGTCGATCTCCGGGACCGGACGTCGTACGCCTCGGGACACCTGTCGGGCACCGTCAACGTGGAGTACGGCACCCAGTTCGCGACGTACGTCGGTTGGCTGGTGCCGTGGCAGGACGACATCGTGCTCCTGACGGACTCCCCCACCGACCTCGAGCCCGCACTCCGCGACCTCGCGGCGATCGGCATCGACGGGGTCGACACGCACCTGCTGGACGCCGGCGACCCGTTGACCGCGTCCTACCGCCGCGCCGCCTGGGCCGACTTCCGGGCGGCCTCGGAGCCGCGGGTGGTGGTGGACGTGCGCCAGCGCGACGAGTACGAGGCGGGGCACCTGCCCGGCGCCCTGCACCTGCCGGTCCAGGACGTCGAGACCCGCGGCGCCACCCTGCCCGCCGGGGAGCTGTGGGTGCACTGCCGCTCGGGCTACCGCGCCGGCATCGCCGCCAGCCTCCTGCACCGCCTGGGCCGCAGCGTCGTCCACGTGGACGACGACTGGGCACGCGTGGCCGAGCTGGCCATCCCGACCACGCCGGGCCTCGCGGCCTGAGCCGTCGGGACCGGTCCGCCGAGCAGGAACGGGGAAGGAGGTCGTGACCTCTTTAAGTCTAGTTCGTTGATCGACCAAGAATGTTTTCAAGGGCGCCGGTTCTCGAGCACACACGGGGCCCCGATCTCGGAGGAAAGCACCTTGCACACACCATCGACCAGACGCACCCCGAACCGGCGGACGTTGCGCATCGTCGGCGCCGCGGCCGTCGCCCTCGGGCTCGCGGCCGGACTCCAGGGGACCTCCGTCTCCTCGGCGCTCGCTGCCGGCCAGGACGGCGACGGACCGGTCTCGACCGATCCCGGAGCGAGCTCCCTGCTCCAGAGCCTCTTCAGCGCCACCCCCGGCATCGTCACCGACAAGTCCACCGTCCAGGGCCGGGACGGCAAGGCCTACTGGCTGGAGAACCACGTCGACACGACCACCCTCCCGACCTCAGTGCTCGACGGCCTCGACCTGCCCTCGCTGCCCGGCGGGCTCGGCGGCAGCGACGCCGGCGGGACCGTCCCCGACGACGGCCTCCGCCGCGAGTACCTGGTCGTCTGGGCCGGCGACAACAACGTCCTCGACAAGAGCGGCGCGGAGCTCACGACCCTGCCGAAGTCCGTCGGCACCGACCTGATCGGGCAGAAGGACCTGGTCGGCCCCGACTTCTTCGCCGTGGTCGACGCCACCAAGGGCTCGCCGTCGTACGGCAAGGTCGTCAACACCGCTACCGTCGGCCCGCTGGTGGAGAACGAGCCGCACCACATGCAGTACATCTGGCACAAGGGAAACAACATCTTCGCGGGCGGCCTGTTCACCGACGTCACCTACGTCGTGGACACCTCGCAGCTGCCGAAGCTGCAGCTCAAGGCGGTCAACCTGCCCACCGACACGCTGTGCGGCTCGGTGCCGGACGCCTACTGGGTCACCCATGACGGCGACGCGTACGGCACCTACATGGGCGGGCCGGACCTGCCCGGTCCGTGCACCTACACCGACGGGAGCGTCCGGGTGGGCAACGGGTTCGGCGGCTCGCCCGGCGAGCTCGTGCGGCTCGACAAGGAGGGCCGGACGGTGGACGAGGCGCCGGCCGCCACCGAGGCGCCGGAGACCAAGCAGCGCTGCGACAACATCCCGGCGCTGCCGTCACCCACCTGCGCCAACCCGCACGGGGTGCAGGCGCGCGAGGACCTGGACACGCTGGTGACCAGCGACTACAACGAGCCGCGGAACATCATCCTCAACCCGGTCTCCTCCCCGTCCTCCTACCTGCGCCGGCCGACGGTCCGCACCTGGGACATCTCCGACCGCGACCACCCGAAGCTCAAGGCGGTGTCGTTCCTCCCGGACGGCCCGCGCGTCGGCAAGGTGCCGCACCAGGAGGAGCCGCGGGCGGCGATGGAGACCACGGTCACCAACCTGCCGGGCCACAAGGGCGCGTTCGCCGAGACCATGCAGGGGCGGCGCCATCTACTACACGCCCGACATCACCGCGGACCAGCCGCAGTGGCGTGAGGTCTTCGACCTCACCACCTCCAACAAGCTGACCGACCCCAACAGCACGTACTACGGCGGAGGCAGCAACGGCGGCTGGCTCCAGACGAGCCTGGACGACAAGTACCTCTACCACGCGGTCGTGGGACGTCCGGCCTCCGGCGACGACCTCGGCTCCCCGCCGTACATCCTCAAGCTGGACATCCAGAAGCTGCTGGCCTCCGGGGAGAACCCGCAGTGCACCATCGACACGCTGGACGAGGTCACCGCGGGCGGGGCCGAGAGCGACTGCCCGGCGGTCGTCGACACCCTGCCCGCCAAGGGCGGCCCGCACTGGGGCGCCCTGGACAACCTCCAGGTCGGGGACGACGGCTACTACCACGAGACCACGGACGTGAAGCGGCTGGCGTACGCCAACTACTTCGTGGCCCGCACCGGTCTCAACGGCGACCACCGGGTCTGCATGGTCGACGTCCAGCCCGACCAGACCCTCGCGCTCGACGAGAAGTTCCGCGACGAGCGCACGGGCGAGGCCTGCCTCGACTTCGACCGCGCCTCTTGGCCGCACGGCGACTGGGGCCCGGCGAAGCCGCACTCGATGCTCTTCGTCACCGCCGATGACGACGTCAAGTGACAGCACCCGCGGGCGGGGCCTCCGGTCCCGCCCGCGGGTGGCCGCGCTCGGCGCGGCCGGCGCCGTCGCGGCGCTGGTCGTGGGCGGGGCCCTGTACGCCGGCACGGGCACCGCGGGCGACCCCCGCGAGGGCAACGCCCTGGTCCGTGACTGGTCCGCGCGCAGCGGCGGGCAGCAGGTGCTCGGCGGCGTCCGTACGCCGGGAGTCCCGACCGTCCAGCGGCTGCGCCACGACGACGTGGAGCTGACCGTGACCATCGCCCCGGCGCGGCCGGGGCCCAACCTGGTCCGCGTCGACAGCACGCCCGTCGGCACCGGGCACGAGCACCACCACAGCCTGCCGGTCCTGGTCGGGACCTCGGAGCACGACCTGGTCCGGGCCCGTCCCCGGCCCGGGACCGACGGGCTCTGGGCAGTCGTGGACCTCCCCGCAGGCACCGGCACGGCGCTCGTCACGCACGGGCCCCGACACCGGGTGCCGTTCGCGGTGGAGACCGGACCGCCACCCCGGACGCCGGATCCTGGACGGGGCCCGACGGGCCCGAGTGCCTGGCCGCCACGACCGGCTCCCTGCTGGCCGGCGGCGCACCCTCCGCGGGCTGCCCGGCCGACTCGCTCTCCTCCGCGGACGCGACCGCACTGCGGTCCGTCGTCGACACGCTCGCCACGCGCGGGGTGGAGCAGCTGGCCGTGCAGCACGACGGGTCGGTGCGCAGCCGGTCGGCGTACGACGTCGTACGCCGCGCCGCCACCGGGGCCGGACTGCGGGTCGTCGAACCGGGCGCCCACCCCGGGAGCCGGAGCGCGCTGATGGTCGTCAGCGGCTGGGCGGACGCCGCGCGCAGCCTGCGCCGGGTGACCGCCCTGCCCCTGGACCGGCAGCCGCTCCGTTCCGACGGCACCTGGCTCGCCCCCTGGCTGCTCACCCCTGCGGTGGTCGACTCGACGGAGGGCGCCGTCCTCCCGCTGGACTTCGACATCCGTGACGCGGGCGCCCAGGAGTACAGCCAGACGCTGGCGAAGTTCCTGCCGAGCCAGTCTCCCACCGCGTCGGGCTTCCGGGCCTGGCGTTCCGGGCACGGCGACCACGCCGACGCCCTCGAGCTGTTCGCGGCCTCGCGGGCGGCCATCATGCCGGCGGCCGGACACCACGACCACCACGAGACGGTGGTGTCCTGGTTCCCGGGCGGCACGGTCACTCCGGTCGGTTCTCCCACACCGGCCAACTGACAACCGAAAGGACGCTCCATGTCTCTCACCGACAGGACCGGTGGCGCCGCCCGGCGCCACCTCGCCCAGGCGGCCGACAGCCCCGCCCGCGTCGACACCGCCCGTGAGGCGCCGCCGGCCCAGGCCGGCGTGGTCATCACCGGGCTGCTGGCAGCGCTGGTGCTCGGCGGCACCGTCTTCAGCCGCTCAGGCACCATCCCGGCCGTGCTGTTCGGGCTCGGGCTCGCGCTCGGGTTCGTGCTTTTCCACAGCCGCTTCGGGTTCACCTCCGCCTGGCGGCAGCTGGTCGCGGTCAGGCAGGGCAAGGCGCTGCGGGCCCACATGCTGATGCTGGCCGTCGCCTGCACCCTCTTCGCGCCGATCCTGGCGACCCAGGCCTCGTGGGGCGACCTCCCTGCGGCGCCGGCCCTGGCGCCGATCGGGTTCGGCCTCTTCGTCGGGTCCTTCCTGTTCGGCGTGGGGATGCAGCTGGGCGGCTCCTGCGCCTCGGGCACGCTCTTCGCGATCGGCAGCGGCCAGACCGCCATCCTGCTGACCCTCACCGGCTTCATCGTCGGCTCGGTCGTCGGGGCGCTGCACTTCCCGTGGTGGACCAACGACCTGCCCAGCCACGCACCGGTCTCGCTCGCGGACACCGGTGCCGGCTACCTGGGAGCGTGGGCGATCTCGCTGGCGGTGATGGCCGCCATCGTCGGGCTGACCTACGTGATCGGGCGCGGACGAGTGGTCCCGCCCGTCGAGGAGCCGCCCGCCGCCCAGGGCGCCGCACGCGCCGTACGCGGCTCGTGGCCGCTGTGGGTGGGCGCGCTGCTGCTGGCCGGCCTGAACGTGCTGACCCTGCTCGTCTCGGGCTCCCCGTGGGGCGTGACCTTCGCGTTCTCCATGTGGGGCTCGAAGATCCTCGACGCCCTCGGCGTCGACGTGCTCTCGTGGCCGTTCTGGACCGACCCGGCGAACCTCGCGAAGTACCAGGCCGGCGTCCTCGCCGAGAAGACGTCGGTGATGGACCTCGGCATCATCGTCGGCGCGCTGATCGCGTCGGCGGCCGCGGGCGCGTTCGTCGTGCACCGCCGCATCCCCGCCCGGCTCGCGCTGGGTGCGGTCCTCGGCGGGATCCTGATGGGGTACGGCGCGCGCATCGCGTTCGGCTGCAACATCGGCGCCTACTTCGGCGGGATCGCGTCGTTCAGCCTGCACGGGTGGCTGTGGGGCGTGATGGCACTGGTCGGCACCTTCGCCGGCCTCGCCCTGCGCCCGCTCTTCGGGCTGACCAACCCGCGCCCGACGGACTCGGTCTGCTGAGACGGCCAGCCGTCCGCTAAATGGTTTGCGGCGCCCGGGCACCGGCCAGCACCATGGTCGGACCCGGGCGCCGCACCACGTGCAGCCGTGCCCATGACCGAGAGGAGCCGTGACATGTCCATCACTGTCCTCGGCCTGTCCGCAGACCGTCTCTCTCTCATCTCATGGAGCACCCACACCGATGTCCCAGGACTTCACGCAGCACCAGCAGTACACCTCTGACAACCTCGTCCGCCTGCCCGACCCCGACTCGGCAGGCGACGCCCTCGACGGGATCGACCCGTCCTTCGTGTTCGACTTCGCCGCCTACGACGAGATCGACGACCCCTCCCAGCGCTGGTCCACGTGGCTCAGTGTCGAGCCGCTGTCGCGCGGACCGGAGCCCCGCCCCGACTGGGTGGTGACGTCCCAGGGCGCCATCGACACCGAGGTCGGGATCCTCAAGACGGGCAAGGAGGCCGACGTCTTCCTGCTCGAGCGGGCCGATCCCGCCGACCCGGGCGGTGGGGTCGTGATGGCCGCCAAGCGGTATCGCGGCACCGACCACCGCAACTTCCACCGGGCCGCGTCCTACACCGAGGGCCGCAGCACCAAGCGCTCCCGCGACGAGCGCGCCCTCAAGCGCAAGAGCACCTGGGGCAAGGTCGTCGCGGCCGGCGAGTGGGCGGTCTCGGAGTGGGACGCCCTCAAGCGCTTCTGGGAGATCGGGCTGCCGGTCCCCTACCCCGTGCAGATCGACGGGACGGAGATCCTGATGGAGTGGATCACCGTCGACGGCGAGACCGCACCTCGGCTGGCCCAGACACGACCCGAGCCGGAGCTGCTGGCGTCGTACTTCGACCAGCTGCGCGAGGCCATGGCCACGATGGTCCAGCACGGGGTCGTGCACGGCGACCTCTCGGCGTACAACATCCTCGCCGCGGGCGAGCGGCTGGTGATCATCGACCTGCCGCAGATCGTCGACCTCGCCGGCAACGCCGCGGGCATGGACTTCCTGCTGCGCGACTGCACCAACGTGTGCACGTGGTTCCGGGGCAAGGGTTTCGAGGTCGACGAGCACGCGCTGTTCGGCGAGCTCGTGGCGCACGCGTTCTGAGGGCACCGAGCGCGTAGTTTTCGGGTGTGAGACACACCCGGGGCCGCGTGGTCGAGATCGAGTCGCTCGCGGAGTTCGACCGTCGGATGGCCCGCGGGGCCAGGACCCTCTCGGGCTGGTGGGTCAAGGCGGTCGACCTGTCGGGGCGGGGCGACGACCTCGCCCGCTGCGACGTCGCAGGGGCGTCGTTCCTCGGCTGCACGTTCGCGGAGGGCGACGAGGCGCGGATCGAGGCCCGGGGTGGCACCGTCTTCCCGACCATCCGGGGCGTGCCCGTCGACCCGTTCCGCACCTCGCTCTACACCGCACCGGAGCTGTACGACGCGCCTTCCTACCCCGACAGCCTCGACGCGCGCGCCTACGCCTGGTCGCAGGGGCCGGTCGACCAGGAGTCCCTGCTCGCCCGGGCGCTGCACGACCACGCCATCGACCAGGCGCTCGTGGAGTGGGTGCGGCCACGGCACCTCGTCGGGGTGATGGGCGGCCACACGGTGCAGCGCGGCGAACCGGCGTACGCCGAAGCGGCCAGGCTCGGCCGGCTGCTCGCCGCCGCGCACGTGGTCACCACCGGCGGCGGCCCCGGGGCCATGGAGGCCGCCAACCTGGGCGCGCGGCTCGCCGACCGGCCGCGCGCCGACCACGACGAGGCCGTGACGGCGCTCGCCGAGGTGCCGTCCTACCACCCGTCCGTCGGGGCCTGGGCCGACGCGGCACTGGCGGTCCTCGCACGACTGCCCGGCCGGACCGAGTCCCTCGGCATCCCGACCTGGCACTACGGCCACGAGCCGCCCAACGTGTTCGCGACCGCGATCGCGAAGTACTTCCGCAACGCCACCCGCGAGGCGATCCTGGTCGAGGTCTGCGACGCCGGCATCGTCTTCCTGCCGGGCGTCGGCGGCACGGTCCAGGAGGTCTTCCAGGACGGCTGCGAGAACTTCTACGCCGACGAGTCGTCGGTCGCCCCATGGTGCTGGTCGGCCGGACCTACTGGACCGAGACCGTGCCGGCGTGGCCCCTGCTGGCGTCGCTGGCGCGAGGGCGGGTGATGGAGCACCACGTCCACCTCGTCGACACGATCGACGAGGCCGCGAACCTCATCGAAGTCGCCACGCGGGAGCGCGTCGAACCCTAGGGTTACGGCTCGTGAACCTCACCCGTCGTGACCTCTTCCGCTCCGCCGCAGCACTCGGTGGCGCGGCCGCCCTCGGCAGCCTGGGTGGCCTGGCCGAGCAGGCCGTCGCCGGGTCCGCCACACGCCACCGGGGCACGCTCGACCGCGTGGTCGCGAAGGGCGCGGCCGGCCGCAAGGGCTGGCGCCCGCTCGTCCACGCTCCCGGCGAGGACCACGTCGTGCGCACGGGCCTCGGCGCCGCGGCCAAGGCGGGTCGCAAGGACCGTCGCCGCGCCCTGCTGGCCTTCGCCCAGCTCTCCGACGTGCACGTGGTGGACGCGCAGTCGCCCCTGCGCCTGGAGGGCGGCGACGTCGTCGTCTCGGCCGCCTACCGGCCGCAGGAGGTGCTGACGTCGCACGTGGCCGAGGCGATGGTGCGCGAGATCAACGAGGTGGGCCGCGGCCCGGTCACCGGCCGGCCCCTCGACCTGGCGATCCAGACCGGAGACAACTCCGACAACAGCCAGTACAACGAGATCCGCTGGAACATCGACCTCCTCGACGGCGGCCGGGTCCGTCAGGACTCCGGCGACCTCACGAAGTACGAGGGCGTCATGGACGGCGACCCGGACTTCTACGACACCGCCTTCTGGCACCCCGGGGGCGCGCCGGCCGGCAAGCCCGTCGACGACTACCGCGCGAAGCACGGCTTCCCGGTGGTGGCCGGCCTGCTCGACGACTGCCGCCGCCCGTTCCAGGCGCACGGCCTCGGCATCGAGTGGTTCACGGCGCTCGGCAACCACGACCAGCTGGTGCAGGGCAACGCCACCCACACCGTCGCCCTGAACGCGACGGCCACCGGGTCGGCGAAGCAGACGTCGAAGGGGGTCCGGTCGGTCACCCCGGACCCGGACCGCCGGATCCTCAGCCGCGCCGAGATGGTCGCCGAGCACTTCACCACCGTCGGCCTGCCGGTCGGGCACGGCTTCACCGAGCAGAACCGGTCCGACGGGACGGCGTACTACACCTTCGACCGCGGGCTCGTCCGCTTCGTCGTCCTCGACACGGTCAACGAGAACGGCCAGGCCGAGGGGTCCCTCGACCAGACCCAGTTCGCGTGGCTGCAGGCCCAGCTGGCCGACGCCGCCGACCGCCTGGTCGTGGTGGCCAGCCACCACACCTCCTGGACGATGGACAACGCGATCGCGGGCCCGACCGGGGCGCGGGTCCTCGGTGACGCGGTCGTGACCGAGCTGCTGGCCCACGACACCGTCATCGCCTGGGTCAACGGCCACACCCACAGCAACGAGGTCCGGGCGCACGCCCGCGAGGGCGGGGGTGGCTTCTGGGAGATCAACACCGCCTCGCACATCGACTGGCCCCAGCAGTCGCGGCTCGTCGAGATCGTCGACAACCGGGACCGGACGCTGTCGATCTTCACCACGATGCTCGACCACGGCGCCCCGCTCGCCCCCGCGGCGCAGCTCGACGGCCCGATGAAGCTGGCCGCGATGGGCCGCCTGCTCGCGGCGAACGACCCCCAGGAGCAGACCACCGACCGGCGGGGCACCCGCTGGGCTCGCAACACCGAGCTGCTCGTGCGGGCGCCCCAGTTCCTGCGCTGAGGCGCCGCGGGTCAGGACTCGGTGGCGGCGAGCTGGCCGCAGGCTCCGTCGATCTCCCGGCCCCGGGTGTCGCGGACCGTGGTGGGGATGCCCCTCGCCTCCAGCCGGCGCACGAACTCCCGCTCGTCCGCGGGGTCGGAGGCGGTCCACTTCGAGCCCGGGGTCGGGTTCAGCGGGATCAGGTTGACGTGCACCCAGCCCCAGTCGCCGTAGGAGCCGAGCACGTCGGCCAGCAGGTCGGCGCGCCAGCCCTGGTCGTTGATGCCGCGCATCATGGCGTACTCGATGGAGACGCGCCGCTTGGTGGTCCGCGCGTAGTTCCAGGCGGCCTCGACGGTCTCGGCGACCGAGAACCGGGTGTTGATCGGCACCAGCTCGTTGCGCAGCTCGTCGTCGGGCGCGTGCAGGCTCAGAGCGAGGGTCACCGGGATGCCCTCCTCGGCAAGCTGGTTGATGCGGGGCACCAGGCCGACCGTCGAGACGGTGACCCCGCGCGCCGACATCCCGAGGCCGTCCGGCGTCGGGTCGGTCAGGCGGCGTACGGCGCCGATGACTGCCTTGTAGTTGGCCAGCGGCTCCCCCATGCCCATGAACACCACGTTGGAGACGCGGCCCGGGCCGCCGGGCACCTCACCGCGGGCCAGTGACCGGGCGCCGGCGACGACCTGCTCGACGATCTCGGCCGTCGACATGTTGCGCTGGAGCCCGCCCTGGCCGGTGGCGCAGAACGGGCAGGCCATGCCGCACCCTGCCTGGCTGGACACGCACATGGTGGCCCGGTCGGGGTAGCGCATCAGCACCGACTCCACGAGCGCGCCGTCGAAGAGCTTCCACAAGGTCTTGCGGGTGGTGCCCCGGTCCGCCTCCATCGTGCGCAGCGGCGTCATCAGGGGCGGGAGCAGCGCCGAGACCAGCTCGTCGCGCTGCGCGGCCGGCAGGTCGGTCATCTGCGCGGGGTCGTCGACCAGCCGGGCGAAGTAGTGGGTCGAGAGCTGACGGGCGCGGAAGCCGGGCAGGCCCTGCTCCTCCAGGAGCGCCTTGCGCTCGGCCGCAGCGAGGTCAGCGAGATGGCGCGGAGGCTTGCGACGGCCCCGCGGCTCGTCGAACACGAGCGGCAGGGTCTTAGTCCCCTCCTCGGCGACGGGGCCGGCTGCGGCGGAGGTGGGATCGGTGCTGGGCGGGGTGGCGGCGTCGGACATCAGGTCTCGATCATCGCATCCGGTCCGCTACAGCTGCGAAATCCCGCTGCTGGCACCGTTCTCGCGACCGACCAGGATCCACAGCACCAGTGCGGCGACCCCGAGCACGACCAGGGCCGTGGTGACCACGCCGATCGCCATGTAGATGCCGAACCGGCGAGTGCGGGGAGCGACCAGGAGGCCGATCGGCACCGCCAGCGCGACCAGCACGAACGGGAAGAGGTCCTCCGCGGTGTGGTCGTCGAAGAGCCAGCTCAGGATCGCGTAGTACAGGCCCGGGATCACGATCACGTAGGCGAGACCGGTGAAGAAGCCGGTGAGCGCGGTGAACGTCGGGTGGTCGCGGTGCCACCAGTCCGGCTGGCGCGCCGGCACTGCGTCCGTGTGGGTCTGCTCGCTGGTCATCATCACGATCCTTGCAGACGGGGCCCAGCGAGTCAGCAACCCCCGCCGTACGACCGGTTGTGTCTTGTGGCACCCGTCTCACGAGTCCACGCTGTCCCCATGGAGGTCCGCTTCGTGGACGCGACCGGCGCGCACCGGCGCGAGCCGGATGACGTCGTCGAGCTGTTCGCCCACGAGGACGGCTTCTTCTGGATCGACGTCCCGGTCTGGGACGACGCCAGCGAGGAGGTCGTCCTCGGTCTCGGCGTGCACCCGCTGGTCCTCGAGGCGTGCCGCCAGCGGAACTACGTCCCGACAGTGCACGGGTACGACGACCACGTGTTCGTGACGACCCAGTCACCGTTCCTGGGAGCCGTCGGCCACGTGCACCTGCTCGAGCTCGACCAGATCATCGCCCACCACTACCTGGTGACCGTGCACGGCCCGATCAACCCCGACGTGGAGCTGTCCCGTGCCCAGGTGGAGACCGACGGGGTGCTGGCCCGCATCGAGGGCGGGCGGTTCCGGCCGACGACGCCAGCCGAGCTCTCCTACGCGATCACCTCGGCGGTGGCGCGGCGCCAGAGCAGCCTGATCCGCGAGGTCGCCGCCAAGCTCCCCGACCTGGAGCGACAGGTGATGTCCTCCCAGTTCCGCGACCCCGAGGCGCTGCTGGAGGCGATGTTCCTGATCCGCCACGAGCTGATCACCACGCGCACCATGGCCGCCCAGTGCCACGACATCTGGGTGCGGATGGCCGACATCCGGCGGATGACCGACGACCCGGACGCCGTACGCGCCCGCGACCTCGCCGACCAGTTCGACCGGGTCCGGTCCCTCGCCGACGGGGAGTCGCACTTCCTCTTCGGGGTGATCGAGCTCTACCAGACCAAGGTCCACACGAAGATGACCGTCGCGATGGAGCGGCTTGCGGTGATCGCCGCGGTGACCCTGCCGGTCACGGCCATCGCGTCGGTCTACGGGATGAACGTCATCGTCAACCAGCACACCCACTGGGTCCAGCTCGTGATCGTCCTGTGCGTGATGATCGCGATCAGCCTCATGCTGCTGCGCTGGGCCAGGCGCCAGGGCTGGTGGTGACGCGGCGCGGCCGGGAGCGGGGTGCTTGCTGCCCGGGCCGTGACTCAGCCACCGTCCGGCCGACCGATCCCGCGGCAGCCAGGCACCGGATCGACCTCAGAAGACCAGGTAGTGCAGCAGCAGCCAGATCGGGGCGATCGTGGCCAGCAGCGAGTCGAGGCGGTCCATCAGGCCGCCGTGGCCGGGGATCACCTGGCTCATGTCCTTGATGCCGAGGTCGCGCTTGATCACCGACTCGCACAGGTCGCCGAGGGTGGCCATCACGACGGCGATCAGCCCCAGCAGGACGCCCACCCACCAGGACCCGTCGAGCAGGTAGACGACCAGCGCCCAGCCCACCACGACGCAGAAGACCACGGACCCGCCGAAGCCCTCCCAGGACTTCTTGGGGGAGATCACCGGGGCCATCGGGTGCTTCCCGAAGAGCACGCCAGCGATGTACCCGCCGATGTCGGAGGCAATCGTGACCAGCACGAACGTGATGATGCCCTGCACTCCGGCGTTGTCGAGGCCACCCCCGCCGATGCCGCCCTCGCGGAGCATCAGCGCCACGAACGAGCCCAGGAACGGCACGTAGACCAGCGTGAAGACCGAGGCGGTGGAGTTCATGACGTAGCCGTCGATGCCCCGCCGCAGCAGCCACAGCATCACGACCAGGGCGGTGACCGCGGTCGCGGTCACCAGGGCGGCCGAGCCCCAGATGTAGGCGACCGTGACCATGACGACCCCGCCCAGCATGAGCGGCTGCTCGGGGAGGTCCATCCCCTTGGCTCGGAAGCCCTGGTGCAGCTCCCACACCGCGACGACGACCGCCGCCGCGACGATGACCATGAACGCCGTCTTCCAGAAGACCAGCGAGACGACGATGGCAGCCAGCAGGACGACGCCGGAAGCGATCGCCTTCGGCAGGTCACGCCCGGCGCGGCCATAGCCTGGGGAGGGCGCCGGCGCAGGGCCGGGCGAGGTCTCGGTCATGAAAGTGGGAGTGGTCGAGGTCGTCAGACCTCGATCAGCTCGGCTTCCTTGTGCTTCAGCATCTCGTCGATGGTGTCCGTGTGCTTCTTGGTGATGGAGTCGAGCCGCTTCTCCGCACCGGTGACGTCGTCCTTGCCGACCTCGCCGTCCTTCTCGAGCTTCTCGAGGTGCTGCTTGGCGGTACGACGCAGGTTGCGGACCGCGACGCGGCCGTCCTCGGCCTTGGCCTTGGCGACCTTGATGTACTCCTTGCGGCGCTCCTCGGTGAGCTCGGGGAACACGCAGCGGATCACCTTGCCGTCGTCGGCGGGGTTCACGCCGAGGTCGGAGTCGCGGATCGACTTCTCGATGTTCTTCATCGCGCCCTGGTCGTAGGGCGAGATGAGGATGACGCGGGCCTCGGGGGCGGTGAACGACGCGAGCTGCTGGAGCGGGGTCGGCGAGCCGTAGTAGTCGACGACGATCTTGTTGAACATGCTGGGGTGCGCACGACCTGCCCGGATCGCCGCGAACTCCTCGCGCGTCGCCTCGACCGACTTGTCCATCTTGCTGTCGGCCTCGTTGAGGATGTCGTTGATCACGGCTGCTCCTGTTTCGTCACGTACGTCGATGTCCGGGGTCGTGCCCGTCGGCACTCAGCCGGCGCTGACCAGTGTTCCGATCTTCTCACCCTGCACGACACGCAGGATGTTGCCCTCGGGCTCCATGCCGAAGACGACCATGGGGAGCTTGTTCTCCCCGCACAGGGCGAACGCCGTCTGGTCCATGATGCGCAGGCCGCGGCTCATCGCCTCGTCGTAGGTCAGCTCGTCGAACTTGGTCGCCGTCGGGTCGACCTTCGGGTCGGCGGTGTAGACGCCGTCCACGCCGCTCTTGGCGACCAGGACGACGTCGCACTTGCTCTCCAGCGCGCGCTGCACCGCGACCGTGTCGGTGGAGAAGAAGGGCATGCCCATGCCGGCGCCGAAGATCACGACCCGGCCCTTCTCCATGTGCCGGATCGCGCGGCGGGGCACGTAGGGCTCGGCGACCTGACCCATGGTGATGGCGGTCTGGACCCGGGTCTCGACGCCCATCTTCTCGAGGAAGTCCTGGAGGGCCAGGCAGTTCATGACGATGCCGAGCATGCCCATGTAGTCCGCGCGCACCCGGTCCATGCCGCGCTGCTGCAGCTCGGCGCCGCGGAAGAAGTTGCCGCCACCGGTCACGACGGCGACCTGGACCCCAGCCCGGGCCACTCCCGCGATCTCGCGGGCGATCTTCTGCACCACGTCGGGGTCGACTCCGACCTTGCCGCCGCCGAAGACCTCACCGGACAGCTTGAGCAGGACTCGCTTGTACCCGGTCACCTGAGACCTCCCTCGTCGTCATCGCCACGCAGAAACCTATCCGATCAACCGGCGCGGCCCCGACCCGGCGTCGTCCCGCCGGCTACCCGTTCCCCCGGCCCGCCATGACCATCGCGACGACGATCCCGAACACCAGCAGTCCGGCCAGGACCGCCGCGACGATCTTGGGCACGCTCCAGGGCCGCTCGCCGACGACCTCCCCGGTGTTGGCGTTGACCAGGACCTGCCAGGACTTGCCGCCGTAGAGATAGGTGGCGATCCACAGCGGGAGCAGCACCAGCTTGAACATCGCCTGGGAGTAGGTGACGTCCACGTCGGTGACCCGCTGCTCGTCGCCGCCGATGTCGCGCCGGCAGTCCTCCTTGATCACCGAGCGCATCCGTGACCGCGCGTCCTTCGCCCCCTCGTCGGGGTCGACGTCGTAGCGCAGGGCGGAGTAGCCGGTGAGGTACTCCGGCTGGAACGGACGGGCCTCGGCCAGGGGCCACGGACCCATGTCCTCGAGCCGTTCGGGGTCGAGCCGGCGCGTGCCCACGACGAGCACGTCGTCGAAGGACCGGGCGACGTGGCCCGACGCGGGGTACCAGCGGGTGTGCTGCACCTGCCGGGTCTCGGTGCGGGTGCCGCCCTTGCCGTCGGGGACCTGGTAGGTCTCGGTCACCCAGTAGTGCTCGCCCCGCTGACCGGCGTAGTCGGTCTCGGTGTGGGCGTCGAAGGTCCAGTGCGGCACGTAGGTGCCGGCCAGTCCCTCGGTCGACCCGACCCGCTTCAGGGCGCCGGGGCGAACCGGCGCGAGCGCACCCAGCTGCCGAACGCCTCCTGCGCGCCGCGGCGGTCGACGTGGAACGGCACGACGGCCTCCGGTGCGACCAGGCCCTCGGGCTGCTCCACCGTCACCAGGGCACCCCCGCAGAACTGGCAGGTGCCGGCCAGGTCGACCGTCTCGGTGCTCGCGCCGCACCCGCTGCAGCGCAGGACCTGGGCGCCGATCGCGGCGACCCGCACGGCACCGTTCCGGGCCTGCCACTCGTCGTAGGAGTGCTCGCGGACGGCCACCTCGGGGCCGGCGATGGCCAGCTCGCGGCCGCAGGAGCCGCAGCGCAGCACCGTGGTGCCGGGCGCGTACGCCGTCTGGGCCCCGCAGCTGGGACACGTGGAGCTCAGGGGCGCCGGACCCGGGGTCGGCGACTCGCTCTCGACCGTCATGGCGGGAGTCGTCAGGCCTGCGGCGGGGCCGGCGGGGTGGCCGGCGGCGTGGGCGGAAGCGGCGGCGGGGTGGCGGCGAACAGCCCGCCCAGGGCCGGCACGTCGGCGGCGGCCGTCCACTCGGCCATGCCCTGCTGCCAGACCGGGGTGGTGGGCGTCAGGTCGCCCGCCGCGACCCGCGCGGGCAGGTCGGCGACGGCGACCGGCCCGACCTGCTGCCCGGCGACCGCCAGGAACCACGACGCGGCGGCGCCCGGGACCGGTGGCGGCCCGGGAGGCGCGGCGGCCGGTGCGCCGGTCCGGTCCGCGTGCGCCAGCGACTGGGCCATCTGCTGGCCGAGTGCCATGCCCACGCCGAGGCCCAGCCCCTCGCCGGCTCCCCCGGGGTTGTTGGCGGCGTCACCGATCGCGGTGGCGGACTGGAACCTGGCGTACTGGTCGAGATCGCCGAGCACCCCCATCTGGGTGCGCTTGTCGAGGGCGGCCTCGACCTCCGGGGGCAGGGAGATGTTCTCGATGACGAAGCGCGGGATGCTGATGCCGAGCTCGGCGAGGTTGGTGGTCAACGCACCGGCGAGCGTGGCCGCGATGGTCTGCTGGTTGGCCGCGAGGTCGAGCATCGGAAGGTTGGAGGCGGCCAGCGCCGTACCGACCTGGCTGACGATGTTCTGTCGCAGGAACTCCGACACCTCGTCGGTGCGGAACTGCGGGTCGGTGCCGACGAGCTGCCGCAGCAGCTTGGCGGCGTCGACGACCTGCAGGGAGTAGGTGCCGAAGGCGCGGAGCCGGACCACCCCGAACTCGGCGTCACGCACCGTGACCGGGTTCTGCGTGCCCCACTTCATGTCGGTGTACTGCCGCATCCCGACGAAGTAGACCTCGGCCTTGAACGGCGAGCTGAAGCCGTACTTCCAGCCCTTGAGGTCGGAGAGGATCGGGAGGTTGCGCGTCTCGAGGGTGTAGGTGCCGGGCGTGAAGACGTCGGCGATCTGGCCCTCGTCCTCGAAGACGGCGACCTGCCCCTCGCGCACCACGAGCTGGGCGTTCATCTTGATCTCGTTGCCCTCGCGGGGAAACCGCCAGACCAGCGTGTCGCGGGTGTCGTCGAGGAACTCGACGATGTCGATGAACTGGCCGCGCACCTTGTCCATGAAGCCCATGAATGTCCCCTCGTGACGTCCCGGGACGACCCCCGGGCACCTCAGCGGGGAGAGTACTGGACCCGGACGGACCGGGAGGCAAACCACGCGCTCCCGGGCGACGCAGTCTCGGGGAGCGGGAACGGCACGAGGGCCGGCCCGGCGAGCAGCGTGCTGCTCGCGGGACCGGCCCTCGTGGGAACCGCGTGGGGTCAGGCGCCGACCTCGAAGCGGGCGAACCGCTTCAGGCTGGTGCCGGATGCGTCGAGGACGGCCTTGACCGACTTCTTGTTCTCGGTCACCGACGGCTGCTCGAGCAGCACGACGTCCTTGAAGAAGCCGTTGAGGCGCCCCTCGGTGATCTTGGCGATCGCCTGCTCGGGCTTGCCCTCCTCGCGCGAGGTGGCCTCGGCGATCTCGCGCTCCTTGGCGACGATGTCGGCCGGGACCTCGTCGCGGGTGAGGTACTGCGGGCGCATCGCGGCGATCTGCATGGCCGCCGCGCGGGCGGCGTCGGCGTCACCCTCGTACTGGACGAGGACGCCCACGGCCGGCGGCAGGTCGGCGGCACGCTTGTGCATGTACGCCACCACCGAGCCGTCGAACTGGGCGTACTGGCCCAGCTCGATCTTCTCGCCGATCGACACGGCGAGGCTCTCGACGACCTCACCGACGGTCTGGGCACCCAGGGACACGGCCTTGAGCGCCTCGGCGTCGGCCGGCTTGGCCTCGGACGCGGCGTCCGCGATCTTCTGGGCCGCGGCGATGAAGTCCTCGCCCTTGGCCACGAAGTCGGTCTCGCACTTGAGCTCGACCAGCACGCCCGGAGCGTGGGCGACGAGGCCGGCGGAGGCCTCGCGCTCGGCGCCGCGCTTGGCAGCCTTGGCCGCGCCCTTGACGCGCAGCAGCTCGACGGCCTTCTCGAAGTCGCCGTCGGACTCCTCGAGCGCCTTCTTGCAGTCCATCATCCCGGCGCCGGTGAGCTCGCGGAGCTTCTTGACGTCGGCCGCGGAGAAGTTAGCCATGGTCCTTCTTCCCTAAACGTGTCTGTGAGTGATGTGGTCCGTGGCGCCGCCGTACGCCGACCCGGGAGCCGGGCGTACGGCGGGGAGCCGTGGAACCGTCAGGCCTTGGCCTCGTCGGAGGCCGGGGCGGCCTCGTCGGCGGCCGGCGCAGCAGCCTCGTCGGCGGCCGGGGCGGCAGCCTCGGCGGCCTCGGTCGACTCGACGGCCTCGGTCGAGGCGCCGGTGGCCTCGGACGCGGGGGTCTCGTCGGTGGCGGCGTCGCCACCGGTCGCCTCGACGGCGGCCTTCTCGGCGTCGCCACCCAGGAGCTCGCGCTCCCACTCGGCCAGGGGCTCCTCGGCACCGGGCTCGGCGGTCTCGGCGCCGGCCTTGCCACCGGAGCGGGCGATGAGGCCCTCGGCGACGGCGTCAGCGACCACGCGGGTCAGCAGGCCGACGGCGCGGATGGCGTCGTCGTTGCCGGGGATCGGGAAGTCGACCAGGTCGGGGTCGCAGTTGGAGTCCAGGATGCCGATGATCGGGATGCGCAGCTTGCGCGCCTCCTCCACGGCGAGGTGCTCCTTGTTGGTGTCGACGATCCACACCGCGGAGGGGGTGCGGCTCATCTCGCGGATACCGCCGAGCGACTTGTTCAGCTTGTCGCGCTCGCGGCGCATCTGCAGCAGCTCCTTCTTGGTGCGGCTGCTGCCGGCCACGTCCTCGAAGTCGATCTCGTCGAGCTCCTTGAGGCGGTTGATCCGCTGGTGGACGGTCTGGAAGTTGGTGAGCATGCCGCCCAGCCAGCGCTGGTTGACGTAGGGCATGCCGACGCGGGTCGCCTGCTCGGCGATCGCCTCCTGGGCCTGCTTCTTGGTGCCCACGAACATCACGGTGCCGCCCTTGGCGACGGTCTCCTTGATGAAGGCGTACGAGCGGTCGATGTAGGCCAGCGACTGCTGCAGGTCGATGATGTAGATGCCGTTGCGCTCGGTCATGATGAAGCGCTTCATCTTCGGGTTCCAGCGTCGGGTCTGGTGTCCGAAGTGCACGCCGCTCTCGAGAAGCTGGCGCATGGTCACGACTGCCATGTGAATCTCCTGTTGTGGGGAGCGCGTCGCCGTCTGCCCGCCCTTGAAGCAGGACGAGCCGGGAGCACGCTCCGGGTTGTTTTCAGTTGCTGCACCCGACGGGTGTCGGCTGCCCTGACGCTCACGCGAGAACCCGACCCGCTCCGCTGCCGGAGAGGACTGAGGGTGCTCGCCCACGGGTGGCCGGAGTCCAGAAGTCAGGCTCCGTCGCGGTCTGCGAGCGTGCGAAGTCAATCCACAAGGATTGCGTCGACCAGAGTAGTCGACCGCTGGGGTCGCGGGCGAATCAGCGGCCTCACGGGCCGCCCGCCCTCCACAGGGGCTCCCGGCGCACGGTTGCTCCCCAACCCGGACGGTACGCCGAGCGGGCCGACCGGGCCCGGCGGGAGGCTGCCGGCATGCCCGCACCCCACGCTCGCTCCACCCGCTTCCCGGTCGTCGTGCTGGTCGTGCTGCTGAGCGCGGCGCTGGCCCTCCTGGGCCCGTCCACCGCCCTCGGTTCCGCGCCGGACCCGGTCGGGGTGTGGCCGCTCGACCCGACGCCCGAGGTCCTCACGGGGTTCGATCCGCCGACCTCGCCCTGGGGCTCCGGCCACCGGGGAGTCGACCTGCTGGGCACGCCGGGGCAGCCGGTCCGCGCCGCCCTGCCGGGCGTGGTGCGCTTCGCGGGCACCATCGCCGGCCGTGGCGTCGTCGTGGTCGACCACGGGGACACCCGCACCACCTACGAACCGGTCGACGCCACGGTGGCGGTGGGCGCCTCTGTCCGGGCCGGCGCCCGGATCGGGACCCTCACGCCGACGGGGTCGCACTGCCCGCCCCGCGCCTGCCTGCACTGGGGGTGGCTGCGCGGCGACACGTACCTCGACCCGCTGCGCCTCGTGGGCGTCGGGCCGGTCCGACTGCTCCCCCTCTGGCGGACCGAGCCCCTCGATGTCGGACGTGCCCAGGCGCCGCTCTGGCGACGGCCAGCGCTCCCCTACGCCGGCTGGGAGCCGCTCGTGCGGCTGCTTGCGCCGGCGTCCTGAGTCACTCGGGCCGCTTCTACGCGCGGGGGTGGGCCTGCTGGTAGGCCCGGCGCAGCCGGTCGGTGGTGACGTGGGTGTAGATCTGCGTCGTCGCCAGCGAGGCGTGGCCGAGGAGCTCCTGCACCGAGCGCAGGTCGGCGCCGCCCTCGAGGAGATGGGTGGCGGCGGTGTGCCGCAGCCCGTGGGGACCGATGTCGGGGGCACCGGGGACCTCGGCGATCCGCCGGTGGACCAGGGTGCGCACCGCTCGCTGGTCGATCCGTCGCCCGCGCACGCCCAGGAAGAGCGCGGGTCCGGACCCGTCGACCGCGAGCAGCGGGCGCCCGTGCTTGAGCCAGAAGTCCAGGGCCCGGGCGGCCGGCCTCCCGAACGGCACCGACCTCTCCTTGCGGCCCTTGCCGAACACCCGGACGACGTACCGCTCGCGGTCGACGTCGTCGATGTCCAGGCCCACCAGCTCACCCACCCGGATGCCGGTGGCGTAGAGCAGCTCGAGCATCGCCACGTCGCGCAGCCCGGCCGGGCTGCCGTCGTCGGCGATCTCCGCCGCGGCCCGGATCAGCTCGTCGGCCTCGTCCACGCGCAGCACCGGGGGCAGGTGGTGGTGGGCCTTGGGCGAGGCCAGGCTCGCGCCCGCGTCGACCGATGCCCGCCCGGTCCGCGCCAGCCACGCGGTGAATACCCGCGCCGCGGTGGCCCGACGGGCCAACGTGGTCCGCGAGCGACCCATCGTCTGCTGCTTGGCCAGCCAGCTGCGGAGGGTGCGCAGGTCCAGGTCGGCCACCTCGGTGAGCCCGAGGCGAGCGGCGTGCTCGAGCAGCCCCGCCACGTCGCCGAGATAGGCGCGGACACTGTGCCCGGTGAGGTCTCGCTCCGAGACGAGGTGGCGTTCGTACTCCCCCAGCACCCGGGCCATCGGCTCGGGCAGTGCGTCTGGCGCCTCACCCGCCTCGTCCGCCTCGTGCGTCACGCCTCGAGTGTAGGCCGGGCTCGAGCTGCTCAGTCACGTGTGAGCGTGCGCGGCGAGCCGCCAACCGAATTCCGACTGCTCCACCATCCCCTGCCGCAGCAACGCGTGCAGCGCGGTGCTCACCTCGATCAGCCCGATGCCCGAGGCCCGGGCGATCGAGTCGGCGCCGGCATCGCGACGCACCGGGACCGCGTCGAGCACCTGCTGCTGCCGCACGCTGAGGCGGTCGCGCGGGCGGGTGCGGCCACGCGGCGGCTCCGCGAGGTGCTCCCCGGCTTCTCCGAGCAGCTCCAGCACCTCCGCCCCGGTGGTGACCAGGGTGGCGGCTCCCACGCGGATCAGGGCGTGCACGCCCTGCGAGGGCGCGCTGGTCACCGGACCGGGCACCCCCATCAGCACCCGGTTCAGGCGGCCCGCCCAGTTGGCGGTGTTCAGGGCGCCGCTGCGGGCCGCCGCCTCGACCACGACCGTCCCGCGCGTGAGTGCCGCGATCAGCCGGTTGCGGGAGAGGAACCGCAACCGCGTCGGGGCGCCCGCGGGCGGCGTCTCGGAGACGACCGCGTGCTCACGCGCCAGGTGCTCGACCAGGTCACGGTGTGCCTCCGGGTAGACCCGATCGGCGCCGCAGGCCAGCACGGCCACGCTGCGCCCCTCGGCGGCGATCGCTCCCCGGTGGGCTGCCTGGTCCACCCCGAAGGCCGCCCCGGAGACGACCACCTGACCGGCGCGGGCAGCCTCGCCGGCGAGCTCGCGGGCGATGGCGGTGCCGTAGGTCGTCGCGGACCGCGACCCGACCATCGCCACCGAGCGGGCGATCTCGTCGAGGCGCAGCGGCCCTCGCACCCACAGGCCGACGGGCACGCCACCACGCTCCTGCACGGGCTCGGCGGCGGCGAGGTCCTCCAGGCCCGCCGGCCACTCGTCGTCGCCCGGGACCACGAACCGCACGCCCTTCCGCGCCGCGTCCTCCAGCTCGCGCGCCGGATCGATCCCGGCGAGCCGCTCGGCCACGTCCGTGCGCAGCCCGTCGATCTCACGCTCGGCCAGCAGCGCCTCGCACACGACCTGCGCTCCGAGCTGGTCGACCACGCGCAGGTGCTTGAGGGTGCCGGGCTCGAGGAGCCGCGAGAGCGCCGCCCGCGCCAGGCGCTCGACCTCAGGGGCGCTCATCCGGCCCTCCTCGGCAGGGCCTGCACGGCCAGCGGGGATCCGCGGCGCAGGGCCAGCGCCATCTGCGCCTCGGGCAGTCCGGGCCGGTCGAGGCCCGCGAGGTCGGCCACTGTCCAGGCCAGGCGCAGGACCCGGGCCGCGCCCCGCTGCGTGAGCTCGCCGCGCCAGGTGGTCGCGTCGACGCACTCCTCGGCCTCGGGGGTCAGCGGCCAGCGCTCGCGGAGGACCGGGACCGGGGCGTGAGCGTTGAGGCGCCAGCTGCAGCCGGCGTACCGGAGTGCCTGACGACGCCGCGCGGTCTCGACCCTCACCCGGATCTCGGCGGAGGAGTCCCGGTGGTCGAACCTGTCGTTGCGTCCCGCCCGGTCCTCCGCGACGACGTGCCGCAGGATGTCGACCCTGTCGGCGACGGGACCGGTGATCTTGTGGCGGTAGGCGCGCCGCTGTGGATCCCGGCACTGGCACCTGTTGGTCTGGGGCGTGGAGGTGTAGTTGCCGCACGGGCAGGGGTTGCACGCGAGCACCACCATCCCGCGGGCCGGGAGGGTCACGGACTCGTCGCGCCGGGCCACGGTCACCTCACCGCTCTCCAGCGGCTGCCGCAGGGCTTCGATCACGTCGCTGCGGAACAGCGGGAACTCATCGAGGAAGAGCACACCCGCGTGGGCGCGGCTGAGCTCGCCGGGGCGGACGGCGTTGTTGCCGCCGCCCAGCAGGCTGGCCTTGCTCGCGTCGTGGTGGGGAGCGGACCAGGGTGGTCGCACCAGCAGCCCGTCACCCGGCTCGAGGGCTCCGGCCAGGGAGTGGATGGCCGTCAGCTCCAGCGACTCCTCGGCGGTCAGGTCCGGCAGGATCCCGGGGATGCGCTCGGCGATGCTCGTCTTGCCCGACCCCTTCGGACCCGACAGCATCAGGTGGTGGCCGCCGGCCGCGGCGACCTCGACGGCGTAGCGGGTGTCCTCCAGCCCGAACAGGTCGGACATGTCGAGCTCCTCGCGGCGCTCGGACCCCCGCCAGGCCAGCAACCGGCTGCCGGACATCGGCGCCACCGGTGGCGCCTCGGGCACCTCCTCACCGCGCAGCTCGGCGACCACCTGGGCCAGCGAACGCATCCCGATCACCTCCATGCCCGGCACCATCGCCGCTTCCTGTGCCTGCGGCTCGGGCACGAAGACGCGTCCGACACCGCGGGCCGCGGCCGCGAGCACCATCGGCAGCACGCCGGGCACGGACCGGAGCCCGCCGTCGAGGGTGAGCTCGCCGATGAACACGGTGCCCTCGAGCGACGACGCCGGCAGCTCGGCGGCCGCCGCCAGGACGGAGACGGCGATCGCCAGGTCGAAGTGCGTGCCGCGCTTGACCAGGTCGGCGGGCGAGAGCAGCACGGTGATGCGGCGGGTGGCCGGCCACTGCAGCCGGCTGTTCACGATGGCCATCCTGCATCGGTCCCGGGCCTCGTTGAGCGAGACGTCGGGGCGGCCGACCAGCGTCAGCCCGACCTGGCCGGGCGACACGTCGGTCTGGACGTCGACGACGTGGCCGACCGCTCCGTGCAGCGAGAGGGTGCGCGCGGTGGCGAACGGCATGTCAGCCCACCCCCGCCACGTGCTCGAGCGTCGAGGACCCGCGCCGGGGGCGCAGCACCGCCACGAGGTCGATGCGCACGTCGGCGGGCCTGACTCCGTGAGCCGCCGCCCACCTCCCGGCCAGCAGGCGCAGTCGCTCCAGCTTGGCGTCGGTGATGGCCTCGTGAGGCGTGCCGAAGGCCAGCCCGCTGCGGGTCTTGACCTCGCAGACGACCAGCACGTCCCCCTCCCGAAGGACCAGGTCGATCTCCCCTGCCTCACACCGCCAGTTGCGGTCGAGCAGTGCCATCCCCTGCGCAACCAGGTGCCGCGCGGCCAGCTCCTCGCCGTACGCACCGAGCGCCTGCCGGCTCGCCGCCGTTGCCGATCCCGTCATCGTCGTGACCTCCTGCGCCTCAGCGTCGCGGGGTGCGGGGACGCTGGGGGCGTGGCGGGGCGGAGGCTGTGGACGAAGGTGACCGGAGGCCGGGCTGTGCAGGGCGGGTGGCCCGATCAGCCCGGGCCCGGCACGCTCAGGCCTTCGGCGGGTCGATGTCGGCGGGGCTGAGCTCCTCGACGTTGACGTCCTTGAAGGTGAGCACCTTGACGTTCTTGGCGAACCGGGCCGGGCGGTACATGTCCCACACCCACGCGTCGCTCATCGAGACCTCGAAGAAGACCTCACCGGCCTCGGTGCGCGCCTTCACGTCCACCTGGTTGCACAGGTAGAAGCGCCGGTCGGTCTCCACGACGTACTTGAAGATCGACACGACGTCGCGGTACTCGCGGTAGAGGGTGAGCTCCATCTCGGTCTCGTACTTCTCGAGATCCTCGGCACTCATCAGCTCTCCTCGGTCGCCGCAGCAGATCGGGGCGGTTTTTCCACCCCGACTGGCATCGTAGACGCGTGATCGAGGATGCCGACGTTGTCGTGGTGGGTGGCGGGATCTCGGGGCTGCTGTGCGCGCGGGAGCTGCGCCGCGCCGGCCTCGACGTGCTGGTGCTCGAGGCCGAGCAGGCCACCGGAGGCCGGGTGCGCACCGACGTGGTGGACGGCTTCCGCTGCGACCGCGGCTTCCAGCTGCTGAACCCGGCCTATCCAGCCGTACGCCGCCACGTGGACGTCGACGCCCTCGACCTGCGGAGGTTCGGCCGAGGTGTCGAGGTCGTGACGGACGACGGCCCGGCCACGGTCGTGGACCCGCTGCGGCACCCCCGGGACCTGGCCGCGACGCTGCGCAGCGGCTACGTCCGCCCCGCGGAGCTGGCGCGGCTGGCCCGTTGGCTCGCCCCGGCGCTGGGGCCGGTGCCCAGGCTGATCGCCGGCGACGACAAGACCCTGGCGGCGTCCCTGGACGCCGGCCGCGTGGACGGGAGGCTGCGCCGGGAGGTGCTCGAGCCGTTCCTGACGGGCGTCCTGGCCGACGGCAGCGGCGACTCCTCGGCGAGCTTCGTCCGGCTGCTGCTGCGCAGCTTCGTTCGGGCCACCCCCGGTGTCCCCGCACTCGGCATGCAGGCGTTGCCGGACCAGCTGGCCGACCGGCCGGATCGGCCGATCCGCCTCGGCACGCGGGTCCGGGAGGTGCGCGCCACCACCACCGGCCCGGAGGTCGTTGCCGAAGAGCTCACCGTGCGGGCCCGGGCCGCGGTCGTGGCAGCAGACCCGTCGACCGCCGCGGGCCTGCTGGACCTGCCCCGGCCGACCATGCGCGGGCTGGCGACCTGGTGGTTCGCCTGCGACCGGCCGCCCACCGGGTCGACCCTCCTGCGGGTCGACGGCCGGGGCGCCGCGGCGGGACCGGTCGTCAACACCGTGGTCATGACCAACGCCGCGCCCTCCTACGCCCCACCCGGGCGGCACCTCGCGCAGGCCACCACGCTGCTGCCCGACGCTGCCGGCGGTGGCGGCGGTGGCGGCGAGACCGACGTGCGCCGCCACCTGAGCGAGCTGTACGCGACCCCGACGGACGGCTGGGAGGTCGTGGTGCGCCACGACGTGCCGGAGGCGCTGCCGCTGGTGCCGCCACCGCTGCGGGTCCGCCGGCCGGTCGACCTCGGGGACGGTCTCTTCGTGGCCGGTGACCACCGGGACACGTCGTCGCTGCAGGGAGCGCTGGTCTCGGGGGCGCGCACCGCTGTCGCGGTCCGGCGCCACCTCAACGGCGGCTGAGCCGTCTCACCCGGCGGCCGGCTCCTCGGCTCCCGGCACGGCCGGCTCCAGCCCGGCGGCCCGGCGTACGTTGACGAACCGCATCCGGTGGACCGGTGACGGCCCGTGCTCGGCGAGCGCGGCGGCGTGCACGTCGGTGATGTAGCCCTTGTGGGTCTTGAAGTCGTACGCCGGCCAGTCGGCGTCGAGGTCGCACATGAGGCGGTCCCGGGTCACCTTGGCGAGCACGGACGCGGCGGCGATGCAGGCGGCGACCCGGTCCCCCTTCCACACGGCCAGGCCGGGCACCCCAAGCCCGTCGACCGGGAAGCCGTCGGTCAGGACGTACGACGGCGCGAGGTCCAGCAGGGCCACCGCCCGCCGGAGCGCCTCGACGTTGGCGACGTGCATCCCGAGCCGGTCGCACTCCTCCGGGCCGATCACCACCACCGACCAGGACAGCGCCCGCTTCACGACCTGCTCGTAGCAGCGCTCGCGGGCCTTCTCGGTCAGCAGCTTGGAGTCGGCCAGCCCGGGGACGATGCCGGCCTTGCCGGCGGGCAGGATCGCCGCGCCGGCCACCAGCGGGCCGGCGCAGGCACCGCGGCCGGCCTCGTCGACGCCGGCGATCGGCTCGATCCCGTGCCGTCGCAGGGCGCGCTCGTAGCCGTACAGACCGGCGTCACGCCGGACCGTGGATCCTCGGGGCAGGGCACTCACGACGACCAGCGGGCCTCAGGAGGCGTTGGGCACGTCCGCGAAGGTGCTGGGCCGGTGGATCCAGCGGAAGTGGTCACTGGGCCAGAGCAGCACGAACACCTTGCCGACCACCAGGTCCACGGGGACGTACTCGTCCCCCGGGACGCAGTCGGTCGACCTCGCCGTACACATGTGCACCGTCGAGTCGGCCGAGTGGCCACGGTTGTCGCCCATCACGAAGATGTGGCCCTTGGGCACCGGACCTGCGGTCCACGAGTCGGACGAGCAGTCGCCGATCATCGGGCCGTTGCAGTCGATGCCCTTCTCCTTGACGTAGGAGTCCTCGTTGAGGGGCTGCCCGTTGACCGAGATCCGGCCCTTCTTGTCGCAGCACTTGATGACGTCGCCGGCGACGCCGATGACGCGCTTCACCAGGTGCCCACCGGAGGGGTAGAGCCCGATCTTGGCCATCAGGCCGGTGAGCCCGCCCTGGGGGCCGGCCGACTCCTCGGGGCTCAGCCAGTCACCGGGGTCCTTGAAGACCACCACGTCGCCGCGCTGCGGGCTGCCGCCGAACCAGTAGGAGACCTTCTGGACCAGGATCCGGTCGTTCTTGACCAGCCCGGGCTCCATGGACTCCGAGGGAATGTAGAAGGCCTGCACGAACAGGGCCTTGATGACGATGGCCAGCACCAGGGCGACGCCCAGCAGCAGGATCGTCTCCTGCCAGACCGGCAGGTGCTTCTTCTTGGTGCGGGTACGCGAAGACCGCGACCCCTCCCCGTCTGGTTCGGCGACGGACGTGGAGTCGCGGTCTTCGGAAGTCACGCGCAGAGCGTATAGAGCGGTTGGCTGAGTCTCGCTCAGGCCTCCCGACGCTCCTTGATCTTGGCCTTCTTGCCGCGCAGGTTGCGCAGGTAGTAGAGCTTCGCGCGGCGCACGTCGCCGCGGGTGACGATCTCGATCTGCTCGAAGATCGGGGAGTTCAGCGGGAAGGTGCGCTCGACGCCGACGCCGAAGGAGACCTTGCGGACGGTGAAGCTGCGGCCGATGCCGGAGCCCTGGACGCGGATGACGACGCCCTGGAAGATCTGGACGCGGGAGCGGTTGCCCTCGACGACCTTGACGTGCACCTTGACGGTGTCACCGGCGCGGAAGGCCGGGATGTCGTCGCGCTTGATCGCGTTGCCGAGCTCGGTGATGACGTTGCTCATGGTCTCTCCTCGCGAGTGCCACAGGTCAGCCGCGGTGCGGGGAACGGTTCTGTTGTGGGCCTGTCATGGTGGCCGGCGGCGCCATGTCCCCCCTGTGGCAGGAACTGACGCGGACCCCCCGTGCGGACGAGTCCTCGGGGCGGTCCCTGTTTGGCCGACTGGCCGGTGGGCAAGTCTGCCACAGGCGCGTCGTACGCCGGAAATCCGGACCTCGGTGGGTAGTCCGTGACGCAACCGTTGTGGAGGACGCGTCTTCCACAACGGAAACGTCACGGACTATCGCTTGCCGACGGCCTTGGTCAGGCGGACGACGCCGGGCTCGACCTCACCGCGCAGGCGGTAACCCGCCTTCTTGTAGAGCCGCTGGTTGCGCAGGCTGCCCGCGCCGGTGAACAGCGAGTACGACGCCACCCCGGTCGGCGCCGCGGCCTCGATCCGCGCGAGGAGCATCCGGCCCAGGCCGCGCCCCTGCAGGTCGGGGGCGACCATCAGCCGGCCGATGCCCCAGACGTCCTCGCTGCGCTGCGCACGCACGGCCCCGACCAGCCGTCCGGCGGCCCGGGCCACGAGCACCGTGTCGCGGGCGAGCCACGCCCGCAGGTCGTCGAGGGTCTCGTGCAGCGCTGGGATCTCGACGCCCGGGTTGTCCTGCTCCTCCTGCACCCAGCAGGCCCGCTGCAGGGTGAACAGCTCCCCGGCGTCCGCCGGCTCGGCCAGCCGCACCTCGACGTCGTCGAGCAGCACGGAGGGGTGCGCGAGGTCGGGACGGCGCTCGGCGGTCCGGCGCACCGCCTGGTCGTGCCGCCACGACCGGATCGCGGCGTGGTCGCCCGACAGCAGGACCGGGGGGACGTCACGCCCGCGCCACGAGGCGGGCTTCGTGTAGACGGGGTACTCCAGCAAGCCGTCCTCGTGGGACTCCTCGGTCAGCGACTCGGGGTTGCCCATGAACCCCGGGATCAGGCGCACCACCGCCTCGGTGATCGCCAGCGCGGCCACCTCTCCCCCGTTGAGCACGTAGTCGCCGATCGAGATCTCGCGCACCTCGGTGCGGTCGCGGGCGTCGTCGAGCACCCGCTGGTCGATGCCCTCGTAGCGGCCGCACGCGAAGACCAGCCGCTCCCGGGTGGCGAGCTCGCGGGCAACCGCCTGCGTGAAGGGCTGCCCCGACGGGGTCGTGACGACCAGGGTGGTGCCGACCGCGTCCGACGGGAGCAGCTCGTCCAGCGCCTCGCCCCAGGGCTCCGGCTTCATCACCATGCCCGCGCCGCCGCCGTACGGCGTGTCGTCGACCGTGCGGTGCCGGTCGCGGGTCCACTCCCTCAGGTCGTGGACGCGGATGTCCAGCAGGCCCTTGTCCCGGGCCTTGCCCGCGAGCGAGAGCTCCAGCGGTGCGAGGTAGTCGGGGAAGATCGTGACGACGTCGATCCTCACGTCGCGCTCACTCGTCCTCGGGCAGCGGCGTGACCAGGCCGGGACGGTCGGCGACGACCACCCGGCCGGCCGCGAGGTCGACCTCGGGCACCAGCGCCTTGACGAACGGCACCAGCGCCTCGCGCCGCTCCGGCGTCCGGATGACCAGCAGGTCCTGGGCGCCGCCGTGCACCAGGGCCGACACCTCACCCAGCAAGACCCCCTCGACGTCGTACGCCGCGAGCCCGACCAGCTGGTGGTCGTAGAACTCGTCGGGGTCCTCGGGCGTCTCGTCAGCGGGGATCGTGGCGTGCAGCAGGATCCCGCGGGCCGCCTCGGCCGCGTTGCGGTCGGCGAGCTCCTCGAACGTCACCAGCAGCGTGGTCTGGTGCCAGCGGGCGCGCGCGACGGTCAGGGCGGTGAGCGAGGACGCCGACCCGCGCGGCGCCTCGGCCCGGAGCACCGCGCCGGGCGCGAACCGGCGGTCCGGCTCGTCGGTGCGCACGTCGAGGGTCACCTCGCCCCGCACCCCGTGCGGCTTGCCGATGCGACCGACCACGACCTCGATCGTCTCCACGCGATCCTCTCCGTAAATGTCCGGATGGGGCGTCACCCGCGGGTGACGCCCCATCCAGGGCTCTGGTGGTCTCGACGGGCTCGACCACCGATGGGGCTCAGCGGCGCCGGTCGACGTCCACGAAGTCGATCCGCGCCCCGCCGCGACCGGCCAGCGCCGAGATCACGGTGCGGAAGGCGGTCGCCGTGCGACCACCGCGGCCGATGACCTTGCCGAGGTCCTCGGGGTGCACCCGGACCTCGAGGATCGACCCGCGACGCAGCTGCTTGTCCTGGACGACCACGTCGTCCGGGTGCTCGACCACGCCACGCACCAGGTGCTCGAGAGCCTCGGCGAGCATCATGCTCAGGCCTCGCTCTTGCCGGCGTCCTCGGCGGTGACCTTCTCGGCGGCCTCGGCCTCGGCGGCCGCGCCCTCCGGGGTCTCCGAGGCGGGAACCTCGGCCGGGGCCTCCTCGGCCTTCTCGGTCTTCTTGGCGGCGGCCTTCTTGGTCACGGCGGAGCCCTTGGGCTCGCTCGCGGCCTCCTTGAGCGCCTCGTTGAAGATCTCGAGCTTGTCGCGCTTGGGCTCCGCGGTCTTCAGGGTGCCCTCGGTGCCCGGCAGGCCCTTGAACTTCTGCCAGTCACCGGTGACCTTGAGGATCGCCTCGACGGCCTCGGTCGGCTGCGCGCCGACACCCAGCCAGTACTGCGCCCGGTCGGAGGTGACGTCGATGTACGACGGGTCCTCCTTGGGGTGGTACTTGCCGATCTCCTCGAGGACGCGACCGTCGCGCTTCTTGCGCGAGTCGACGACGACGATGCGGTACTGCGGCACCCGGACCTTGCCGAGGCGCTTCAAACGGATCTTGACCGACACGTTGGTGGTGTCTCCTTGGACGTCTTGTGTGTGGTGAGGACCGCGACTCCTGAGTGGGGACACCGGGTCTGGATCCTCTGGGCACTGCGGCGTCCGGATGAGAGGGTCCGGGCGCGCAGGACTCAGCGGGAGATTCTGCCAGATCGATCACGTCCGGCCGAAATCGGGCAGGGTGACGCCCATGAGCCAGGACCCGACGCCACCGTACGGCGCGCCGCCACCCCCGCCGTACGCCGCGCCCCTGGCTCCGCAGCCCCCGCGACGGCGCCGGCCGAGCGGTTGGTGGTTCGTGGTCGGCGGCGGGCTCGTGCTGGCCGGCCTCGCGATCGGCGTCGGCCTGTTCGTCTGGACGCTGAGAGGGTTCCTCGACACCGAGGCGACCGTGCCCGCTGACGGCCGCCCGCACGCGGTGAGCGTCGGCACCGACGGCGACCGGATGCTGTGGGGCCACGACGGGGTCCCGAACCGAGCCGACTGCCTCGTCCGGGACCGCGCCACGGGCCGGAACGTCGTGCCCTCCCCGGTGGGAGGCAGCTTCAGCCGGTCCGACAGCTCGGGCACCTGGGTCGGCCTCCTCCGCTTCGACGCGGGCTCGGGTCGGCTCGAGGTCACCTGCACCCGGAGCGCGGGCGAGGAGTTCCAGATCGGCGCCGCCCCGGACTTCGCGGCCTTCGTGGGCGGCATCCTCGCGACCGTCCTGGTCCCGCTGGTGCTCGGCGGGATCGGGCTCGTCGTGCTGATAGTGACCGGGGTGCTGTTCGCGACCGGAGGGCCCCGGAAGCCGCAGCCCGCCCCGTCGTACCCGCCGACCGGCCGGCAGCCTCGCTGAGGTCGCTCAGCCGGCGCCCGGGCGGACGAGCCCGGTCTCGTAGGCGAGCACCACCAGCTGCACCCGCGACGGTCGGCCGAGCTTGGCCAGGATCCGGTTCACGTGCGTCTTGACCGTCGCCTCGCTGACGACCAGCGCCCGCGCGATCGCGTCGTTGTCGTGCCCGCGGGCGATCAGGCCGAAGACCTCCAGCTCGCGGTCGGTCAGCCCCGCCAGCGCGGGCGGCACCCCGTCGACCGGCGCGGGCCGGCTGACGTGCTCCTCGATCAGCCGTCGGGTCAGGGACGGCGCGAGCAGCGCCTCGCCCGCGGCCACCGTCTCGATACCGGCCACCAGACGGTCCGGCGGGGTCGCCTTGAGCACGAACCCCGCGGCCCCGGCGGCGAGTGCGCCGTAGACGTAGCCGTCGAGGTCGTACGTCGTCAGCACGAGCACCGCCGTCGGCAGCCCGGCCTCGACGATCTCCCGGGTGGCGGCGATCCCGTCGAGGACCGGCATCCGGATGTCCATCAGGACCACGTCGGGGCGGTGCCGCGCCACCGCCGCCACGGCCTCGCGCCCGTTGGCGGCCTCGCCGACGACGTCGATCCCGCGGGCGGTGAGCACGAGCTCGAGGCCGGAGCGGACCAGGTCCTGGTCGTCGGCCACCACGACGGTCGTCATGCGGGCGCCAACGGCAGCGAGGCGTGGACCACGAACCGGCCTGTCGGGTCGACCCCGTGGTCGAGCGTGCCCCCGACCAGCGAGACCCGCTCGAGCATCCCCAGCAGCCCGAGCCGGCTGCCGTCCCCGCAGCGGCCGTCCGCGGGGTTGGAGGCGTCGATGCGCAGCGCCTGCCTGTCCCGGGTCAGCACCAGGCAGGCGGTGCGGTCGGCTCCGTGCTTGTGCGCGTTGGTGAGTGCCTCCTGCACGATCCGGTAGGCCGAGAGGTCCACCGCGGCGGGCAGCTCCGGCAGCGGCACGGGCAGCCGCAGCTCCACCGTCAGGCCCCGGTCGCGGAACTCGTCGACGAGCGCCGGAACCTGGGCCAGTCCCGGGGGCGGGGCAAACGCCATCTCGTCGGCGTCGTCGCGGATCAGGTGGAGCAGCCGGCCGGTCTCCGAGAGGGCCTGGCGCCCGGTCGCGGCCACGTCCGCCAGCGCCCGCTCCGCACGGGCGGGATCCGACCGGACGAGGTCCTGCGCGGCGGCGGTCTGCACGACCATGGCGCTGATGGAGTGGGCGATGACGTCGTGCATCTCACGGGCAATCCGGTCCCGCTCCCCCCGCACGGCCTCCGCGCGCACCAGCTCCTGGTGGCGCAGCGCCAGGATCCGGGCCGCGTCGAGGCGCAGCACCAGCCGGCCCGCGACGTAGGGCGGCAGCACCAGCGCCAGGATGAAGACCGCGTCGCTGATGTTGTGCTGGCGGGTGTCGACGAAGTGGTAGACGACCCAGAACACCGCGAGCATCGCGGCGCGATCCCGGCCAGCCCCCGCAGGTCGGCGACCCAGCGCCCGAGGGTGTAGCAGGCGACGGCGAGGAACAGGATCGGGGCGGAGGCGTCCTGGAGCTGCGGTCCCGCGACCGGGAGCAGCCACAGCGGCAGCATCGCCAGCGGGGGCACGACCAGCGGGAAGCGGCGTCGCCACACGAGCAGCACCGCGGACAGGATCTCGAGCGAGGCCGCGAGCGCGGTCCCGTCGACGTCCACGGCGAGCAGCTCGGCCACACCCACGACGGCGAGCAGGACGGGCACGCCCACGTCGACGACCCGGCTGTCCCGCAGCCGCTCAGAGCCCCCGCGCAGGCGGTCGGCGAGCGCCGTACCCATGCAGGGAGAGTACGGCGGTCGCGCGTCGCTGGACGTCAAACCACGGGTTGACGTGGTCCGACCCCGGGACTGACGACGCCGGGGCCGGGACTTCCTAGCGTCGGGGGCAGGTGGCCGTCGGGGCTGCCACGGACGGGGAGGAAGCCCATGCTGGAGTCACCGGAGACGCAACGCAGGATCGGCCGCTTCGCCTGGGCGATGGCCTGGGCCGGGCTGGTGCTCAGCCCGTTGCACGCCATGTCGCGCCACAACACGGTCGACGGGAAGGAGGACCTGCAGGTGTGGACGACCCGGGTCTGGTCCGACCCGGGCCGCAAGGCCCTTGCCCCGCTGCTGGACTGGGCGGACCCGGACACCGTCTACCTGACCTACGGCAAGCTCTGGCTGCCGGTGTTCCTCGGGTTCACCCTCGCCGCCTTCGTCGTGTGCCGGAACCGACGGCCGCACGGCTTCGAGAGGTGGGCCTGGCGGATCGCGCTCGTCGGGTACGTCTACGCGTGCCTGTCGGTGGCGCTGGACTACTGGACCCAGCTGGCCGACTACAACGCGTTCTTCGAGCCGGCGTTCGTGATCGGCCTGCCGGGGATCCCGATCCTGATGGTCGGGTCGACGATGGTCGGGATCGCCCTGCTGCGCCGCGGCTTCCGACCGCGGGCCACCGGATGGCTGCTCGCGCTGGCCTTCCCGCTGGCGATCGGCATCGTGCAGTTCACGTCGCTGGGCAGCATCGTGCTCCCGGTCGCGTTCGCCTTCGGCATCGCCGGGCGGCGGCTGGCGCGGACGACGTCGTACGAGCAGGTCGCGGGGACGACCGTACCGGATGACGTCACGCGGGACGTCATGCGTCGCGGTCGCCGGAGCAGCCGGACCGTATGACGTCCGGGCGCAGCTAGGCGACCACGCGGCCGCGCAGCACGACCCGCGCCGGGGTCCTGAGGACGCTCAGGTCCTCGAGCGGGTTGCGGTCCAGGACGACGAAGTCGGCCGGTGCGCCCTCCGCGAGGGTGGCGTTCCAGCCGAGCCACTCCCGGGCCCGCCACGAGGCGGCCCCGAGGGCGTCCTCGGGGGCGAACCCGTAGGCCGCCAGCTCCAGCACCTCGCCGGCGATCCCGCCGTGCGGCAGCACTCCCCCGGCGTCGGTGCCGGCATAGATCGGGACCCCGGCCTCGTAGGCCGACATGATTGTCTCGCGCCGGTGGGCGTGCAGGTCGCGCATCGTGGCGGCGTACGCGGGAACCTCGCCTCGCCGGCGCGGCGTACGCGGGGAAGTTGTTGAGCTGCACCACCGTCGGCACCAGCGCGGTCCCCCGCTCGACCATGGTGTCGATGAGGTCGGTGGTCAGGCCGGTGCCGTGCTCGATGCAGTCGATGCCCGCCTCGATGAGCTCGGGCAGGACCGTGGTGCCGAAGCAGTGCGCGGTGACGCGGGCGCCGTGCTCGTGGGCGGTCGCGATGGCCTCGGCGAACGCCTCCGCCGGGAACGACGGGGCGAGGTCGCCCTCGTCGCGGGAGATCCAGTCGCCGACCAGCTTCACCCAGCCGTCGCCACGTTGCGCCTCGCGGGCGACGTACGACGCGAGCTCGGCCGGCTCGACCTCGTGGGCGTAGTTGCGGATGTAGCGCTTGGTCCGCGCGATGTGCCGTCCGGCACGGATCAGCCGGGGCAGGTCCTCGCGGTCGTGCACCCACGCCGTGTCGGCGGCCGATCCGCAGTCGCGCAGCAGCAGCGCCCCGGCGTCGCGGTCGGTGATCGCCTGCTGCTCGGTGGTCGCCTCGTCCACCGCGCCGTGGTTGTCGAGGCCCACGTGGCAGTGGGCGTCGACCAGGCCGGGCACGATCCAGCCGCGACCGGCGTCCTGGGCCGACGCGACGGGCTCGTAGGTGACGTGCCCGTCGACGACGTAGAGGTCGCGCGGCTCTCCGTCGGGCAGCACCGGTCCACTGAACCGCAGCGCGGTCTGGGAAGCAGTCATGCCCCGGACGCTACCGGGCCCGGGATGGTCGCCGCAGTCCTGCTCAGGGCAGCTGGTCGAGCAGCCAGGAGGGACTCAGCGCCATCGCCCCGAGGGCCTGGACCCGGGCCTGGAGCATCCGGTCGGCGATCACCACGGTGACCCGGTCGCCCCGCTCCACCGCGGCGCGGGCCTCGGCGACGATGGTGTCGTCCCCACTCCCGGGTGCGTGCACGGTGCGCAGGTGGCCGTCGCGGCCCGGTCGCACCCCGCCCTTGGCGGCACCCTCGAGGACCAGGACCACCACGTCGTGCGGCACGTCCGCCACGACCAGGCTCTCGTGCAGCCGGGCGCGCGGCACCGGCGCGGTCCTTCCACCAGCCGTCGGGGCGGCTGCCCACGACGTTGGCGGCGTCGACGACGAGGACAGTGGCCATCGGGTTGCCTTTCGTCTCGCAGGGGTTCGACGCGCTCCCGCGTGTGGCGCTGGGCACTCCCCCACCGCCGCCCTTCGTCTCACCGGGTCTCGACGCGCCCGCCGCGCCGGCTCGCAAGCTCACCGACGCGGGGCTTGCTCGACCTGGTCGCCCGACGCCGCCCGCTCGCAAGCTCGCGTACGGCTGGGCGCCTCACTTCAGGAACTTGGAGAAGTCCTTGGGCAGGTCGAGGGCCGCGGCGGCCTTCTCGTAGTCGACATCCTCGCCGGCAGGCGTGCCGAAGGGGTTGCCGCCGGACGCGGCCTTCTCCTTCTCGGCCGCGGCCTGCTGGGCGGCCTTCGCCGGGTTGCCGGACCGCTTGGCCCCCTTGCCCTTCTTGGGCTGCGCCTTGGTCTTCCCGCGCTTGCCGCCCATGCCCGGCATCCCGGGCATGCCCGGCATCCCCGGCATGCCGCCGCCGCGCGCCATCGACAGCATCATCTTGCGGGCCTCGAAGAACCGGTCCACGAGGCTGTTGACGTCGGAGACCTGGCGGCCCGAGCCCCTGGCGATCCGGGCCCGGCGGGAGCCGTCGATCATCTTGGGGTTGGCCCGCTCGGCCGGGGTCATCGACTGGATGATCGCCTGGATCCGGTCGATCTCGCGCTCGTCGAAGTTCTCGAGCTGCTCGCGGAACTGCCCCATCCCGGGCAGCATCCCCATGATCTTCGACATCGAGCCGAGCTTGCGGACCTGCTGCATCTGCTCGAGGAAGTCGTCGAGGGTGAACTCGCCGCCCTGGCCGCTCAGCTTGGCGGCGGCCTTGGCTGCCTGCTCCTGGTCGAAGGCCTTCTCGGCCTGCTCGATCAGGGTCATGACGTCGCCCATGTCGAGGATGCGCGAGGCCATGCGGTCGGGGTGGAAGAGGTCGAAGTCGGTCATCTTCTCGCCGGCGGAGGCGAACATGACCGGCTTGCCGGTGATCGAGGCGATGGAGAGCGCGGCACCACCACGGGCGTCACCGTCGAGCTTGGTGAGGACCACGCCGTCGTACCCGACGCCCTCGAGGAACGCCTGCGCCGTCACCACGGCGTCCTGGCCGATCATCGCGTCGACGACGAAGAGGACCTCGTCGGGCTGCACGGCGTCGCGGATGTCCGCCGCCTGCTGCATCATCTCCGCGTCGATGCCGAGGCGTCCCGCGGTGTCGACGATGACGACGTCGTGGAGCTTGCGCTTGGCCTCGTCGATCGAGGCGCGGGCGACACCGACCGGGTCGCCGACGCCGTTCCCGGGCTCGGGCGCGAAGACGGGGACACCGACCCGCTCACCGTTGACCTGGAGCTGCTTGACCGCGTTGGGGCGCTGCAGGTCGCAGGCGACGAGCATCGGGGTCTTGCCCTGCTCCTTGAGCCAGTGCGCGAGCTTGGCCGCGAGCGTGGTCTTGCCGGCACCCTGGAGGCCGGCCAGCATGATGACGGTCGGCCCGGTCTTGGCGTAGCGCAGGCGGCGGGTCTCGCCGCCGAGGATGGTGACGAGCTCCTCGTTGACGATCTTGACGATCTGCTGGGCCGGGTTGAGGGCCCCGCTGACCTCCTCGCCGCGGGCCCGCTCCTTGACCGCGCCCACGAACTCCTTGACCACGGGCAGCGCCACGTCGGCCTCGAGCAGCGCGATCCGGATCTCCCGGGCGGTCGCGTCGATGTCGGCCTCGGAGAGGCGGCCCTTGCCGCGGAGGTTCTTGAAGGTGTCGGCGAGCCGGTCGGAGAGTGTGGCGAACAAGTCGGTCCTCGTCAGTCGTACGTCGGCCTGGGTGCGGCCAGTCGAGGGTCAAGCCTAACCGGCGCAGCCCGCCGCGCTCGATCCTCGGCCGCGACCGGGCCGTGACCGGGCCGTGACGGGGCCGCGACGCAGCCGCCGACGGGTTTGCCTAGAGCCCGAGAGGGCGGCGCGGACGGCGTGGGCGGCCTCGCGGCGCGGTCGTCCCCGAGCACCCCCGCCGAGTCCTCCTGCAGGTAGAACACGTCGACCGCCTGCGGCCCGAGCGTGTCGACGTGGGCCGAGCGCACCGCGATCCCGAGCCCCGCGAGCGCGGCGCAGACGAGGTAGACGACCCCGGGGCGGTCGGCGGCCCGGACCTCCAGCACGGTCGCGTGCGCCGAGGCCTCGGGGCGTACGGCGACCGTCGGCTCCAGTGTGTCGGCGTCCGGGGGCCGCAGCCGTCCGGCGGGGTCGATCCGGCCGTCGACCACCGCGTCGTACCGCTGCCGGAGCACGGCCGCCTCGAGGTCCTCCCCGGCGACCTCCCACACGGAGACGCCGTAGTGCTCCTGCGCCCACGCGCGGGCGGCCCGCACCGGTACCGCTGCAGCGCGAAGACGGCGGCCTCGTCGGCGAGCAGGCCGACCCGGTCGGGCGCGACGAGCGTGACCCGGGAGCCGTCGGGCGCCGCCTCGACGGCGACCGCGAGCCCACCGGCCCGCGCCTCGGGCGGGACCGTGACGTCGTCGGTGACCACGCGGGCGGGTGTCCGGCCGGCGTCGAGCGCGGCGGCGGCCCGGCGGGCCAGGTCGAGCACGAGCCCGGCGCGCCACCGGGTCCACGCCTTCGCGGAGGTGGCCCTGGCGTCGGCCTCGGTGAGCGCGGTGAGGAGGCTGAGCGCCTCGGGGCTCCCGATCGCCGAGGTCACCAGCTCGACCGTGGCCGGGTCGTCGGGGTCGCGGGTGGTGGCCGTCTCGGCCAGCAGCAGGTGGCGGCGTACGAGCGTCCCGACCAGGTCGACGGCGTCGGCGTCGAAGCCCATCCGGGCAGCGATCGCCCGCGCCAGCGGCTCGCCGGCGACGCTGTGCTCGGTCAGGCTGCCCTTGCCGATGTCGTGCAGGAGGGCCGCGACCATCAGCACGTCGGGCCGCGCCACGCTGCGGATCAGCGCCGAGGCCTCGATGCAGGTCTCGACCACGTGCCGGTCCACGGTGAACCGGTGGATCGACGAGGCGTGCGGCAGCAGGCGGATCCGGTCCCACTCCGGCAGGATCCGCGCCAGCGCGCCGGTCTCCTCCAGGGTCCCCACACCGGGAGCAGCCCGCGGCCGGAGGCGAGCAGGCGGACCAGGAGCTGGCGGGCCTCGGTGGGCCAGGGGTCCGGCAGCGCGGGCGACTCGCGCACCAGGCGGGCGGCGGTCGGCGGCGCGAGCAGCGCGTCGTGCTCGGCGGCGGCGGCGCAGGCGCGCAGCAGCAGCACCGGGTCCTCGGCGGGTCGCGCCCGCTTGTCGAGCACCACCTCCCCCGACGACAGCGCGACGCCAGCGGCGAGCGGGCTCAGGGACGGCCGCCGGGCGCCCTGCACGGTCGCCGGCCGCGCGAGCACGCCGTCCACCCGGCGCCAGGTGAGCCGCGACAGGTGGGTGATGCGGCGGCCGAGCTCGCGCACGTGTCGCTGCGCGGCCCGGGCATCGGGCAGGTCGAGGCCGGCGGCGATGTCGGGCCACATCTCGGGAGCGACCCGGTCGGCGCCCCGCCCGGCCAGCTCCTGCACCACGTCGCGGACGTCGAGCAGCGACCTGCGGGTCCGCTCGAGGTCGGCGTGCGGCACGTCGACCAGCCAGGTGGCCACCAGGGCCTTGAGCACGGTGGCGTCCCGCAGCCCGCCCTCGGCCTCCTTGAGGTCCGGCACCGACAGGTGGGCCAGCTCCCCCACCAGCTCATGGCGCGAGCGGACCAGCTCACGCAGCGCCGGGAGCTGGTCGCGCGCCTGCCGCCGCCACTGGGCCAGCATCGTGGTCCGCAGCCTCAGGGTGAGGTTGGGGTCGCCCGCCAGGTGGCGCAGGTCGAGGAGCCCGAGGGCGACCCGCAGGTCGCCGCCGGCCGCGGCCGCCATCTCGGGGAAGGTGCGCACGGAGTGGTCGATCTTGCTGCCCGAGTCCCACAGCGGGTACCACACCTGCCCGGCCAGCTGCCCGGGATCGACGCCCTCGTCGGAGACGAGCACCACGTCGAGGTCGGAGTACGGCGCCAGCTCGGCGCGCCGTAGCCACCGACCGCCACGAGCGCGACGCCCGTGTCCGGGCCCTGGCACTGCTCGTACGCCCCGGCGCACAGGGCGTCCGCGGCGGCCGCGCGCTCGGCCCTCTCGGTGGCGGTCATCGACGGTCCGGCAGGGTCAGATCGCGGCGTCGTCGAGGTCGCCGGTGCGGACCCGAACCACCGACTCGACGGGCACGACCCAGACCTTGCCGTCGCCGATCCGGCCGGTCGCGGCGCTGGCCACCACGGCGTTCACCACGGCGTCGGCGTCCTCGTCGTTGACCACGATCTCCACCCGGATCTTGGGCACCAGGGCGATGTCGTACTCCGCGCCGCGGTAGACCTCGGTGTGGCCCTTCTGCCGGCCGTAGCCGCTGACCTCGCTCACCGTCATCCCGGTGACCCCGACGGTCTCGAGCGCGGCCCGGGTGTCCTCCCACTTGTGCGGCTTGATGACGGCGGTGACCAGCTTCATGGACGTGGTTCCTCTCGCTGCTGGGTGATGGCACCCAGGATCCCGTGACCCGCCGAACGGGCGCCGGCGGTGGCGTGCAGGTCGTAGGCGGTCTCGGCGTGCACCACGAGGTCGATGCCGCTCACCTCGTGCTCCTCGTCGATGCGGAAGCCCATGAGCCTGTCCACGACGACGCCGATCATGCCCGAGACGACGAAGGCGTAGACCAGCACGACCCCGCCGCCCAGCACCTGGCGGCCCAGCTGGTCGACCCCGCCGCCGTACAGCAGGCCGTCGACGCCGGTGGGGGCGGCGGCCGTGGCGAGGATGCCGATGCCGAAGGTGCCGACGAGCCCGCCGACCAGGTGGACGCCGACGACGTCGAGGGAGTCGTCGTACCCGAAGCGGTACTTCAGGCCCACGGCCCCGGCGCACACCGCGCCCGCGACCGCACCCATCACCATCGCGCCGAGCGGCGAGAGCGAGCCGCAGGACGGGGTGATCGCGACCAGCCCGGCGACCATGCCGGACGCCGCACCCAGGGACGTGGCGTGCCCGTCGCGCAGCCGCTCGACGACCAGCCAGCCGAGCGTCCCGGCGGCGCCGGCGACCAGGGTCGTGGTGAAGACGACCGCCGCCGCCTGGTCGGCGCCGAGCGCGGAGCCGGCGTTGAAGCCGAACCAGCCGAACCCAGCAGCCCGGCCCCGAGCATCACGAGGGTCAGGTTGTGCGGCCGCATCGGGTCCTTGCCGAAGCCGACCCGGTGGCCCAGGACCAGCGCGAGGGCGAGCGCGGAGGCGCCCGAGCAGATCTCGACCGCGGTGCCGCCCGCGAAGTCGACCAGGCCGACCCGGTTGAGCAGCCACCCGCCGGTGTGGCCGTCCGCGGAGCGGTCGAAGACCCAGTGCGCCACCGGGGCGTAGACGAGCAGGGTCCACACCGAGACGAACACCAGCCAGGCGCCGAAGCGGGCGCGGTCGGCGATGGCGCCCGAGACCAGGGCGCCGGTGATCACGCAGAAGAGTCCCTGAAAGGCGGCGAAGAGGATCAGCGGGACGGTGGAGCCGCCGTTGCTGTCCGACGACATCAGCTGACCGAGGCCGGCGTACTGGGTGGGGCTGCCGAGCAGGCCGGCCCCGACGTCGTCGCCGAACGCCAGCGAGTAGCCCACCAGGACCCACAGGAGCGTGATGACCGCCAGCGACCCGAAGGTCATCATCATCATGTTGAGCACGCTCTTGGAGCGGACCATGCCGCCGTAGAAGAGCGCGAGGCCCGGCGCCATCAGCAGCACCAGCGCCGAGGCCGCCAGCAACCACGCCGTGTCACCGGTGTCGAGGGCTGCGGGAGCGGCGGCGGTGAGAGCGGTCATGGGCGCCCACCTTCCCGAGCCGCTGTTACGGGCACCCGCCACAATTGTTACCAGCGCGTTAACGAGCGCGCGTCCTTGCATGTAACGCGGTGTCCACGGCTCCGGTGCGGTGCTGCGGCACCGCGGGAGTGACGTGGACACCGCGTTACATGTGACGGCTTCGCTCAGATGGCCGCTTCGTCGCGGTCGCCCGTACGCACCCGGACCACGGTCTCGATGGGGCTGACCCACACCTTGCCGTCGCCGATCCGGCCCGTCTGGGCGGTCTTGACGACGATGCCGACGACGTCCTCCGCGTCACCGTCGTCCACGACGATCTCGATGCGGATCTTCGGGACCAGCGCGATGTCGTACTCCGCGCCGCGGTAGACCTCGGTGTGGCCCTTCTGGCGGCCGTAGCCGCTGACCTCGGAGACGGTCATCCCCGTCACCCCGAAGGTCTCGAGGGCCTCGCGGACGTCCTCCCACTTGTGCGGCTTGATGACCGCGGTCACGAGCTTCATGCGTTCACCCCTTCGGTGACGGTGCTCTTGGCCAGGACGGAGGTGGGCGAGCTGCTGCTGCCGCCGCTCAGGCCACCGTGCAGGTCGTACGCCGACTCGCCGTGCTGGTCGGAGTCGATGCCCTCGACCTCGGCCTCCTCGGTGACTCGCCACCCGATCGTGACCTTGATCAGCAGGGCGATGACCGTGGTCAGCACACCGGTCCACACGATCGTGAAGAGCGCGGCGATGGTCTGGTGGCCCAGCGAGGTGAAGCCGCCGCCGTAGAAGAGGCCGTTGATGCCGCCGGGTGCCGACGCGGTCGACAGGAACCCGATGAGCAGGGTGCCGACCAGGCCGCCCACGAGGTGGACGCCGACCACGTCGAGCGAGTCGTCCAGCCCGAAGCGGAACTTGAGGCCGACGGCCGCGGCGCAGGCAGCGCCGGCGACGGCGCCGATCACGATCGCGCCGACGAGGCTGACCGCACCACACGACGGCGTGATCGCGACGAGGCCGGCGACGATGCCCGACGCGGCGCCCAGCGAGGTCGCCTTGCCGTGCAGGATCCGCTCCATCAGCAGCCACGCGAGCATCGCGGTGCAGGTCGCGATGGTCGTGTTCATGAAGGTCACGCCCGTCTCCGTCATGAACTGAGCGGTGTCCTTCTCGGCGCCGTCACCGGCGACGAAGACGATCGAGCCGACGTTGAAGCCGTACCAGCCGAACCACAGCAGACGGCGCCGATCATGGTGAGCGTCAGGTTGTGCGGCCGCATCGGCTCCTTGGCGAAGCCGAGCCGCCGGCCGATGATCAGCGCCAGCACACCACCGGCGATACCGGCGTTGATGTGCACCACCGTGCCGCCGGCGTAGTCCTGCGCGACCCAGTGGCTGGAGAGCCAGCCGCCACCCCACACGTTGTGCGCGACCGGGAAGTAGCAGAGCGTGAGCCAGATCGGGACGAACACGATCCACGACGAGAGCTTGACGCGATCAGCGATCGCGCCGCTGATCAGCGCCACCGTGATGGCGGCGAACGTGAGCTGGAACAGGACCCCCACGTAGCTGCCCCAGCTGACCCCGTCGAGCCCGAACATGGTGAACGGGTCGGCGATCAGCTTGCCGTTGCTGTTGCCGACACCGTCGCCGCCCCAGCCCTCGGACCAGCCCCACAGCACGAAGACGATCGCTGCCACGGCGAACGCGACGTACGACATCATCATCATGTTCAGGACCGACTTGGAGCGGGTCATACCGCCGTAGAAGAGCGCCAGCGCCGGCACGGTCATCATCAGGACGAGGGCCGTCGCCACCAGCATGAAGGCGTAATAGCCGTCCACAGAACCTCCAGGAGTTGCCAGGTTTCAGGACGGATCCCCCTGCCGACCGCGCTGTCTGTCGAGGTTCGCATCCCACTTGGCCGCAACCTTCGCGGGACGAGATTTCACCGCTCGTGCCCGTGTGTTGCGGTCAGGCAACGAGTTCCCCCGGTTTGTTACTTCCGTGTGAACAGCAGCGCGGGGCGGCGTGGCCCACCGGCGGGTGGGTACGCCGCCCCGCGCGGGACGTGCTGTCGTGTGGCTCAGCCCAGCAGCGCGTCGACGAACGCGCCGGCGTCGAAGGGCGCCAGGTCGTCGGCGCCCTCACCGAGCCCGACGAGCTTGACCGGCACCCCCAGCTCGCGCTGCACCGCGACGACGATGCCGCCCTTCGCGGACCCGTCGAGCTTGGTGAGCACGATGCCGGTCACGTCCACGACCTCGCTGAAGACGCGGGCCTGGATCATGCCGTTCTGGCCGGTGGTGGCGTCGAGCACCAGTAGCACCTCGGTCACGGGGGCCTGCTTCTCGATGACCCGCTTGACCTTGCCCAGCTCGTCCATCAGACCGGCCTTGTTCTGCAGGCGCCCGGCGGTGTCGACGATGACGGTGTCGGCCCCCGTGTCGAGGCCCTCCTTGACCGCCTCGAAGGCCACGCTCGCCGGGTCGGTGCCCTCCGGGCCGCGGACCACGTCGACGCCGACCCGCTCGCCCCAGGTGGCCAGCTGCTCGACCGCGGCCGCACGGAAGGTGTCGGCCGCGCCCAGCACGACGCTGCGGTCCTCGGCGACCAGGATGCGCGCGATCTTGCCCACCGACGTGGTCTTGCCGGCGCCGTTGACGCCCACGACGAGCACGACGCCGGGCTGGCCCTCGGCGCCGCTGACCTGCAGCCGCCGGTCCATGTCGGGGTCGACGAGGGCGAGCAGCTCCTCGCGGAGCACGGCGCGGACGTCGACTCCCTGGCCGCCGTCGACCCGCATCCGGGTGCGCAGCTTCTCGACCAGCTCCTGGGTGGGTGCTACGCCGACGTCGGCGGTGAGCAGGGTGTCCTCGATGGACTCCCAGGTGTCCTCGTCGAGCCGGTCACGCGAGAGCAGGGCCAGCAGGCCCCGACCCAGACCGCTCTGCGAGCCGGCGAGCCGCTGACGCAACCGCACCAGGCGGGAGGCGGTGCCCTCCGGCTTCTCGAGGACCGGCGCCTCGGCGACGGGGGTCTCGACCACCGCCGGCGGCGCCTCCGCGGGCTCCTCGACCTCCACCTCGCTCGGCGGCGGCGCGATGACGTCGGTGCCACCCCGCGGGGGCTCGACGCGCTGCCGGCGACGGCTGCCGACGAGCAGCCCGACGCCCAGGCCGACGAGGACGACCGCGAGGACGGCGATGAGCACGATCAGGGCGAGGAGGGTCATGGCTCAATCCAACCAGAGGCGCTCGGTCCTGCGAGCGCTCAGGCTGCGCGGCAGGGGCTCAGGGCAGCAGGCCGGAGCCCTGGCGCGCTGCGGGCGGGCGACCGTGGCCCGCGGCCGGCGCACCGGCCTCCTCCTCGGTGTTGTCGAGGGTCGGGAGCACGTCGGCGAGGTTGCCCATCGCCTCGCCCAGCCAGGGTGCCTTCGGCACTGCTTCGCCCCGGTGCGGGAACGCCACGAAGGTCACCACCAGCACGGCGAGCACGACGATGGGGAGCATCACGAGGGTGATCACGAGCATGAACGGGTCCTCCCGGAAGGCGGTCGGGTAGGGCATACCCGAATATCCACCGTCGCACACCCGCAGGACCCCACGTCCGCCGCCCCGGCCCGGGCAGCCCGGTCCGGTGGTGTTGGTCACCGCACCGGCCGCGCGGCCCGCGGATCAGCCGCGCAGCAGGGGCTCGACGGCCGCGCGGACCTCGTCGGGCATCGGGGTGACCGGGCGGGCCGGGTCGGTGTTGTCGACGTAGACGTGGACGAACCGGCCCTCGGCGGCGGCCTCGTCGGCGTCGCCCTGGAAGAGCCCGACCCGGTAGACGACGCTGGACGTGCCGACCTTGTCGACCACGATCCCCAGGTCCACCGGCGCGGGGTAGCCCACCTCCGCGAAGTAGCGGCAGGAGACCTCGGCCACGACCCCGATGGCGGGCAGGTCACGGATGTCGACGCCCGTGCCCTCGGCGAGGTGGTTGTTGACCACGGTGTCGATGAGCTCGAAGTAGCGGGCGTTGTTCATGTGCCCGTAGACGTCGATGTCGGCCCAGCGCGTGGTGACGCGCTCCCACCGGACGTAGTCGGCGCGGGTCGGTCTGGAGGCCACTACGCGGGCTCCGCCTCACGGAGCCGCTGGCTGATGACGGCGGAGACGCCGTCGCCGCGCATCGTCACGCCGTACAGGGCGTCACCGACCTCCATCGTCCGCTTCTGGTGGGTGATCACCAGGAGCTGGGAGTTCTCGCGGAGCTCCTCGTAGATCTCCAGCAGCCGGCCGAGGTTGGTGTCGTCGAGCGCGGCCTCGACCTCGTCGAGGATGTAGAACGGCGAGGGCCGGGCCTTGAAGAGCGCGACCAGGAAGGCCACCGCGACCAGGGAACGCTCGCCACCGGAGAGGAGCGAGAGCCGCTTGACCTTCTTGCCGGGCGGCCGGGCCTCGACCTCCACACCGGTGGTCAGCATGTCGCCGGGGTTGGTCAGCACGAGCCGTCCCTCGCCACCCGGGAAGAGCCGCGAGAACGTCGAGTCGAAGGCGCGCTCGACGTCGGCGTAGGCCTCGGTGAAGACCTGTTCGACGCGGCTGTCGACCTCCTTGACGATGTCGAGCAGGTCCTTGCGGGTCTTCTTCAGGTCCTCGAGCTGCTCGGTGAGGAACTTGTGCCGCTCCTCCATCGCGGAGAACTCCTCCAGCGCGAGGGGGTTGACCTTGCCGAGCATCGACAGCGCCCGCTCGGCCGCCCGCAGCCGCTTCTGCTGCTCCTCGCGCACGAACGGCACCGTCTCGGGCGGGGCGTCCGCGCCCTCCGTGACGTCCTCGTCCGAGTCGCCGCCGGCCGGGGCCTCCTGCTGGACGGGGATCGGCTGGTGCGGCCCGTAGTCGGCGACCAGCCCGTCGGGGTCCAGGCCGAGCTCCTCCAGGGCGCGCTCCTCGAGCTGCTCGATCCGCATCCGCTGCTGGGTGCGGGCCATCTCATCGCGGTGCACGGAGTTGACCAGCTCGTCGTGCTCGCGGCCCAGGTCCCGCAGGCTGGCGCGCACCGTCAGCAGCTCCTGCTCCCGACCCTGGCGAGCCTGCTCCACGGCCGCGCGGGCCTCGGCGGCGCGGTGCACCGACACCTCCAGGCGGCCCAGCACGAAGGCCACGGCGGCGCCGACGGCCTCGGCGGCCCGCCCCTCGCGGAGCAGCCGCTCGCGACGCTCCGCGGCCCGGGCCCGGGCCTCGCGCTCCGCACGGGCTGCGCGCAGCATCGAGTCGGCCCGGCCGTGCAGCGCGCGGGCGCGCTCCTCGGACGTGCGCAGCGCGAGCCGGGCGTCCATCTCGCCCTGGCGGGCGCCACGGGCGTCCTCCACCAGGCGCTCCCGGACGGAGGTGTCCGGCTCCTCCTCGGGCGCGTCCTCGGCCCGGGCCAAGCGGGCCTCGAGGTCGGCCAGGCCGGCGAGGTCCTGCTCGCGGGCCGTGCGGGCCTTCTCGATGGCCTGGGTCAGCCGCTCCGCCTCGCCCCGCGCGGCGCGGGCCTGGGAGCCGTACTGGCCCAGCTCCTCAGCGACCGCGGCCAGCGTGGCGTCGGACTCGTGCAGCTTTGCGAGGGCCACGTCGGCGCGCTTCTGCGCCTCGAGCCGCTCGGCCTCGAGGCGCGACATGTCGAAGCCCAGCCGCTCGCCGGCGGCGACCGCCTCGGCGAGCTGCTCCACGGCCTCGTCGAGGGCCGCCTGGACCTCGATCAGGCTCGGCTGGCTCGAGGATCCGCCGGACGCGAAGTGGGCGCCCAGCAGGTCACCCTCCCGGGTGACCGCGGTGACGTCGGGGAGGTCGGCGACCAGGCGCCGGGCGGCCGGGAGGTCGTCCACGACCGCCACCTTGAACAGCAGCCGCGCCAGCCCGGGACGCAGCGCGTCGGGGCACTCCACGACGTCCACGGCGTACGCCGCGTGGCCGGGCAGGGCGGGCCATGCACGGTCGTCGCCCCCGGGCTCACTGCCCAGCAGCATCCCGGCGCGGCCCAGGTCGTCGTCCTTGAGCAGGCCGATGGCGCGTACGGCGGCGTCGGCGTCGGCGAAGGCGACCGCGTCGGCGGCGGAGCCCAGGGCGCCCGCCACGGCGGCCTCGTAGCCAGACCGCACCGACAGCAGCGCCGCCACCGAGCCCAGCAGCCCGGAGACCTCGTCGGACGCGGCGAGCAGGGCGCCCGCGCCGTCCTTGCGGTTGAGGCCCATCTCGAGGGCGTCCTTGCGGGCCAGCAGCCCGGTCCGGGCCCGGTCGGCCTGCTGGGCCTCGTCGCGGGTCTTGGCTAGCCGCTCCTCGATGTCGTCGAGCAGCGCGGTGGCCGCCTCGTGCTCGGCGTCGAGGCCCTCCTCGCCGGCGTCGAGGCCGGCGACCCGGGTCTCCAGCGCCGTGAAGTCGCGCTGGGCCCGGTCGGCCCGGGCCAGGGCCTCCTCGTGGGCGAGGGTCAGCCGCCCGATCTCGTCGTCGGCCGCGGCGGCCCGCGACTTCAGCGCGTTGACCTGGCCGTGCAGCCGGGCGAGGCCCTCGCGGCGGTCGGCGGCGGCCCGCTGGAGGCCGGCCACGCGGCGCTCCTCCTCGGCGGCGGCGTCCTCGGCGGCCTTGCGCGCCGAGACCGCCTCCTCGAGCGCGGTGCGGTGGCCGTCGACCTCGGCGGCGATGCGCTGCTCCTGCTCGCGCACCCGCTCGGCCTCGGCCTCCATCTGCTCGGGGTCGCGGCCCGACCGCGTCTCGTCGACGTCCGCGGTGCCGGCCGCGTTGCGCACCCGCTCCGCGGCCAGGGACTGGGTGCCGCGGAGCCGCTCACGCAGCCCTGACAGCGAGAACCACGTCTCCTGCGCGGCCGAGAGCGCGGGTAGGTCCTCGCGCAGCGCGGCCTCGAGGGCGGCCTCGTGCTCGCGCGCGGAGGCGATCGCGGCCTCGACCTGCTCGCGGCGCTCGAGCAGCACCGACTCGTCGGCGAGCTCCTGCTCCAGGGCGGTCCGGGCGGTGACCAGGTCGTCGGCCATCAGGCGGGCCCGGGCGTCGCGGACGTCGGCCTGGACCGCGGCCGCCCTGCGGGCCACCTCGGCCTGGCGGCCGAGCGGCTTGAGCTGGCGGCGGATCTCGCTGAGCAGGTCGGCCAGCCTGGTCAGGTTGCCCTCGGTGGAGTCGAGCTTGCGGAGCGCCTTCTCCTTGCGCTTGCGGTGCTTGAGGACGCCCGCGGCCTCCTCGATGAACCCGCGCCGGTCCTCGGGGGTCGCGTGCAGGATCGTGTCGAGCTGGCCCTGGCCGACGATCACGTGCATCTCGCGGCCGATGCCGGAGTCGGAGAGGAGCTCCTGGACGTCGAGGAGGCGGCAGGAGCTGCCGTTGATCGCGTACTCGGACCCACCGCTGCGGAACATGGTGCGGCTGATCGTGACCTCGGCGTACTCGATCGGCAGCGCACCGTCGGAGTTGTCGATGGTGAGCAGCACCTCGGCGCGGCCCAGCGGCGGGCGCCCGGAGGTGCCGGCGAAGATGACGTCCTCCATCTTGCCGCCGCGCAGCGACTTGGCGCCCTGCTCCCCCATCACCCAGGCCAGCGCGTCGACGACGTTGGACTTGCCGGAGCCGTTGGGTCCCACGATGCACGTGATGCCGGGCTCGAGCTCAGCTGCAGGGTGGTCGAGGAGGCGAAGGACTTGAACCCCTTCAGGGTCAGGCTCTTCAGGTACAACGTGTGGCTCCTCACCATCCTCGACCCGACGGAGGATCCGTCGGCCCGTCACGGGACACTGAACGTCAGGCTGCATCGTCGCAGCACGCCGTGGGGAAGGTCAGCGCCCACACCCTACCCGGCGCCGCCCCCGGTCCGTGGCAGGCGCGACCGCCCCTAGGGTCGGGGCGCATGAAGCTGATCGCCTCAGGACGCGACTCCGACGTCTTCGAGCACTCCGACGGGCTGGTGCTCCGTCGCTACCGCGACGGACGCTCGGCCGAGCAGGAGGCCGCGACGATCCTCGCCGTGGGTCGGCTGGGCTACCCCGTGCCCATCGTCCACGGCGGGTCCGGCCCGGACATCGTGATGGAGCGGGTCGAGGGGCCGACCCTCGCCGACGCGATGCAGGCGGGCGACCTGACGGTCGTCGAGGCCGGAGGCATGCTGGCGCGGCTCCACGACGACCTGCACGCGCTCCCCTGGCCGGCCGCCGGGCAGGGAGAATCGCTCCTGCACCTGGACCTGCACCCGCTGAACGTCATCGTGGCCGCGGAGGGGCCGGTGGTGATCGACTGGTCCAACGCCCGCCCCGGCCCGGCCGGGCTGGACGTCGCGCTGACCGCCCTGATCGTCGCCCAGGTCGCCGTCACGCCCGGGATGCTCCCGGACGACCCCGACCTCGAGGAGCTGGTACGCGCCGTCGTGGGTGAGCTCCTGGCCGCCTTCGCCAACGCCGTGTCCACGCCGTACGCCGAGCACCTGGCCGCCGCGGAGGCGCTGCGTCGACTCGACCCCTACCAGTCGGCGCAGGAGCTGGCCGGTCTCCCTGCGGCCGTGGCGCTGGCAGCGGCGCCGGCCTGAGCCGGGCGGGCTCCCCGGTCGGACCTGCTCAGGCCGTGCCGGCGAGCGACTCCTCGTCGGCGTGAGCGATGTGGGACAGCTGGCCCCAGATCAGCACCACGAACAGCGCGGACCCCGCGAAGGCGAACCAGAACGGCGCCGTGACTCCCCAGTGCTGCGCGAGGACGCCACCGATCCCGGACCCGATCACGAGGCCGCCGTACACGCCCACGAGGTTGACGCCGCCGACCCGGCCCTGGAGCTCGGACGGCACCGCCCGCTGGCGCACGGTGATCGAGGTCGTCCCCCAGATGAAGGCGTGCGCCCCGAAGACGAAGAAGATCACCATCGCCACCCACGGCCGGGTGGCCAGGGCGAGGGCCAGGTGGGTGAAGGTCTCGATCACCAGTCCGATCCGCATGATGTCGCCGAGGCTCAGCCGCCGGGTGATCCAGCCGTAGGAGAGGGTGCCGAGCAGGCCGCCGACCGCGGAGATCGTGGTGAGCAGCCCGAAGCCGATCGCCCCCATGCCCAGGTGCCGGGTGGCGTAGAGCACCAGCACCGACCAGGCCGCGCCGAACGTGATGTTGAAGACGAAGATGGTCAGCACCAGCGTGCGGACCGCCGCGTGGTGCCGCACCCAGCGGAAGCCCTCGGCGATGTCCTGGCGGACGTGGCTCTCGCTCCTGGCCGCGCGGCCGTGGGCGGGCAGCACGATGCGCGAGACGAGCAGCGCCCCGAGCGCGACCAACACCGCCTGCGTGATGAACGGCAGTGCCATCGCCGTGGCGAAGAGGGCGGCGCCGATCGGCGGTCCCGCGAGCTGGTTGACGGTGATGAACCCCGTCTGGAGACGCGAGTTGCCCACCGCGAGGTCGTCGCGGTGGACGAGCATCGGCAGCAGAGTGCTCGTCGTGTTGTCGGCGAACACCTCAGCCGTGCCGAGGAGGAACATCGCCACGAGCACGGCGGCGATCGAGATGGTCCCGGTCACGACGGCCAGGGAGAGCAGCACCAGCACCGCTGCCCGGAGCAGGTCGACGGTGACGACGATCAGCCGGCGATCGAGCCGGTCGGAGAGGGCCCCGGCGTACAGGCCGAAGACGAGCGGCGGCAGCCACTGCAGCAGCGCGGCGAGCGCTACCAGGAACGCGTCGTGGGTCTGGGAGGCCACCAGCAACGGGCCTGCCGCGAGCGCGATCCCGTCGCCCAGGTTGGAGACCCACGACGACGCGAGGAGCCAGCGGAAGCCGGCCCCGAGACGCGGCGGAGCGATGGTGTCGACGATCCGGCTCACAAGCAGGCAACGCTAGCCGTCGTCGCGCTCCCCGTCACCGGGATTGTCTCCGGCCGGATGTCGCGGCGCGGGTCGTCTCCGTCAGCGTGAGCTCAGATCTCCGGGATCTCGCCCGCCCCGAAGATCCCGGAGAGCCCGGTCAGGTCGGGCTCGAAGCGACGCCCGCAGGGGTGCTCGGACCTGTCGGCCAGCAGTCCTGCTTCCTGCGCGACCAGGACGGCACGCACGCGATCGGCTGCGCCGAGCTTGCGGTAGATCCCGTGGAGATGGCGGTGCACGGTCCGCGGCGAGATGACGAGCCTGGAGCCGATCACGGACGCGGTGCACCCGTCGGCCAGCAGGTGCAGGACGGCGAGCTCCCGCCCGGTCAGGTCGCAGGCCTGACCACCGGTCCGCGCGTTCCGTCTCACGGTGCGGAAGTGCCGGTCGAGCAGCCGGAGCAGGGGCTGGACCTGCCGCGCGACGCAGAGGTCCTCGTTGGAGAAGTCCTCGTCTCCGCGCGCCATGACGAACGCCCGGTGGTGGGCGCCGAACCGGTACGCCATCGCGAGCTGCTGATCCATGCCCACCGGCGCGAGGTAGTCGCGCACCGCGGCGTACCCCTTCGCCGTGACCAGTGCCCGTGGGACCCGACCGATCGTCATGGCCGACGTGTCCCCCGTCGCCGCGAGCCAACGGATCAGGGGGTGCTCGTCGATGGAGTCGACCATGGCCTGCTGGACCTCGGGAGGCGGCCAGCCCGGCATCGGAACGTGGCAGACGAAGCCGGACCTGCCGGGGCCGTCCAGCCAGTTCCAGGACACCTGGCACTGGAACGTCTCGTGCAGCTGGGCGGACAGGAGCTGCCGCGGGAAGGTGCTGGTCGGGCGAGTGAGCAGGTCGTCCACCAGGTCGAGCCAGACCCCCACTCTTCCGTCGGCACGTCCCATGCTGGCTCCCAGTCGAACGTTCCCCACTGCTCACGCTAGGGAAATCCCTTCCCGGCCGCATCGCCCATGCGGGTCATCGCGGTCGGGTGGGTAGTTCGTGCCAGATGCCGGCAGCGCGTAGAGGCATCGGGGCGCTGGGCGGTAAGCCGGTGGTGGAGCTCGGGAGAGCGTGCTGCACGAGAGGAGCCCCCCATGAGCAACAGCCGCACCCTCCGCCTCACCGCTTCCTTCTTCGCCGTCGCCGCGTCCCTCGCGCTGGCGGGTTCCATGACAGTGTCGGCCGCCGCCGACGCGAGCCACCTCGGCACGGACCACCTGGCCCAGGCGCCGGCCCGGACGGCCGGTCTCGACGCCAGCGGCATCAGCCAGGTCACCGGTGCACAGTTCGACATCGGCGCGGTCGTCGAGCTGCGCCACACCCAGGCCGCGCAGTACGCCATCGATCACGCGCTGGAGCTGGGCCAGCTCCGTTGAGGGAGGGACTCGGGGTCGGTGCGGGCGCACCGCACGGGGTGTGCGCCCGCACTGACGGCCCCTCGTCCCGCCCCGTGGATCAGGAGACCCTGGCCGAGCGCCGACGGCGGCGTACGGCGAACGACAGCGCCATCGAGCCCCCCACGAGACCCATGGGCACCACACCCTCTCGGGCGCGGTCGGCGACCGTGCTGTCCGGCACCGACCTCGGCGACGGCACGGCGGCGACCCCGTCTCCGGGAACGTCGACGGCGTACACGTCGAGGCCACGGACCAGGTCGATGGAGTAGACGACGTTGCTCTTCGCGCCGGTCTGGTGGCCGCTCCGGTCGTAGACCGGGACCCACATGCTGTCCCACACCTCCGAGGCCCCCCACACGGCGTAGCCGAAGGACTTCAGGTGCCGGGGATCGCGGACGTCGATGAGCTGGGTTCCTCCACCGTAGAAGCCGGCGGCGACGATCCCGCCGGGCCGGAAGTCGAACCAGTGGGCGGAGCAGAACGCGCCCCGGGACAGCGGGAAGGTGCCGAGGTCGGAGAGCTCGACCTTGTCCAGCGGCACGATGGCGGACTTCGTGCCGTCCAGCCGCTTGACCCACCAGGTCTGGAACGAGCCGGCCTTGGTGCAGTCGGTCTGCTCGTAGTCCTCCTCGGTGGTGAGCAGGACGTTGCCGTGGGCGAAGGACGGGGCGCTGTCCGGCTCGAAGGCCCGGGCGTTGGGTCGGAAGGAGTTGTGCTCGATGAAGTCGTTCCACCCCGGGTGAGCCGGGTCGGTGCCACGGCCCGCCCGGCCGGTCGTGGTGATCAGCCTCGGGTGAGCCGGGTCGGTGGTGCGCCACATCGACGCGCCGTTCCACCCCGTGTGGGTGCCGATGCCGGCGGCGTCGAAGTTCCACTTGTGCCCGGCGGTGGGCGACCAGAACGGCTGAATGCCGTCCGTGCCGGGCTTCGCGTCCACCTCGTGGGGCCTGCGGAGATTTCGCAGGTCGAAGATCGAGAAGTGGTTGCCCTCCCCCGCGGAGTAGGCGTACGTGCAGTTCGCCGACGTCACGCACGCGACCGTGTGGGTGCTCGTCGTACCCGGAGCACGCGACAGGATCCGTGGCCGCTCAGGGTCGGTGACGTCGACGACGATCAGCTCGCCGCCACCGACGTTGGTGTGCTGGACGTCGCCGGGCGACGCCTGGACCGAGTCGACGCCGATCAGGGCGAAGCGGCGGATGCCGTGGGCGGTCCGGCGCTCGCCGCAGTTCATCGCCTCGTTCTCGAACAGGACGTTCGGCAGCTCGCCCACGACGGTGGGGTGCGCGGCGTCGGAGACGTCCCAGACCCGGACCGAGTCGGCGCCGCTGGTGACGAAGATCGGGGCGGATCTCATGAAGCACCCGGAGATGCCGACCTGTCCCGGGTCAGCCGTCACGTGGCGGACGTTGGGACTGGAGAGCAGGGCGCTGCCCGACTCGCCGGCCAGCGCAGACTGGGCGCGGTGCGGACCGCTGTGGTCCCCGTGGGCGGCGGCCGGACCGGCCGTGCCGAGGGCGGCACCGAGGGTGAGTGCCAGGGACGCGAGCGCGACGACGGGACGCATGGCGGGTCAACGAACCGACGGGCCCGCGGTCACGCGCCCGTCGATGGAGCCCGGCTCAGGCGGGCTGCATCTCCTGCATCGCGGCGGAGTCGAGGTCGAGCAGCGCGGCTTGGGTGGCCGTCAGCCGGTCGTTCTCCTCGGAGAGTCGGCGGACCAGAGTCTCGAGCTCACCCACACGGGTGCGCAGCCGGTCGTTCTCGGCCACGAGTCGTGCAGGGGTCCGCAGGTCGCTGTTCATGTAGCCGATCAGCGCCTTGGCCATGGAAGAGCCTTCCGGGTGGGAGGGTAGTCCGCGGTGGCGGACCGTCTTCAAGAGTCTCACCCGCGGGGCGTCGGGTCAATCGACCGCGGGCAAAGGCTGGGGCAGCGTCCGGCGACGCTGGGCCGACGCCCGCGGAGCGGGCTGGCACCGGGGACAGAAGTACGACGACCGGTTCATGAACGCGACGCGTCGGATCGGCGTCCCGCAGCGCTCGCAGGGCTCCCCCTCACGCCCGTAGGCGTGCAGCGACCGGTCGAAGTACCCGGACTCGCCGTTGACGTTGACGTAGAGGGCGTCGAAGGAGGTTCCGCCCTGCCCCAGTGCGTCGGACATGACCTCGCGGGCGTGGCCGAGCAGCTCGCGGACCTGCCGGGCGGTGAGCCGCTCCCCCGGTCGCTCGCCGTGCAGCCGCGAGCGCCACAGGGCCTCGTCGGCGTAGATGTTGCCGACGCCCGACACCAGGCCCTGGTCGAGCAGCTGCCGCTTGATCCCGGACGTACGCCGGCGCACACGGCGCACGAACTCGTCGTCGTCGAACTCCGGGTCGAGGGGGTCGCGGGCGATGTGGGCGATCTCGGAGGGCAGCTCGGCGCCGCCGGCCGAGACCGACAGGCCGCCGAACATGCGCTGGTCGACGAACCGCAGCTCACGCCCCTCGTCGCTCCCCTCCAGCGCCAGGCGCACCCGGAGGTGGCGCTCGTCGGGGGCCCCGGGCAGCTGCACCAGGATCTGCCCGCTCATGCCGAGGTGGCCGAGCAGCGCGTCCCCGTTGTCGAGCGGCAGCCAGAGGTACTTGCCGCGCCGGCGGGCGGCCTCGATCCGACGACCCTCCAGCGCCGCCGCGAAGCCCGCGGGGCCGCGCAGGTCCCGGCGTACGGGACGGGGGTGGAGCACGTCGACCCGGGTGATCGTGGCACCGAGGACGTGGCGCTCGAGTCCCGCGCGCACGACCTCGACCTCGGGCAGCTCAGGCACGGTGTCGGCGGGGTCAGTCGGGGACGACGGCGCCGCGTGCGGCGCTCGCGGCGGGGTCCTCGATGCCGAGGTCGGCGGCGATCTCGCTGTACGCCGTCTCGGCGGCGGCCTGCTCGGCCTCCTTCTTCGACCGGCCCACGCCGTTGCCGTAGAGGGACTCGCCGACCCGGACCTGGGCGGTGAAGGTCTTCATGTGGTCGGGGCCGTCGTCCTCGATGACGTACTCGGGGACGCCGAGGCCGTGCTCGGCCGACAGCTCCTGCAGCGAGGTCTTCCAGTCCAGCCCTGCCCCCATCGCCGACGCGGCGACGATCAGCGGGTCGAAGAGCCGGTGCACGACGTCCGCGGAGACGGTGAACCCGCCACTGAGGTGGACCGCACCGAGGACGGCCTCGACGGTGTCGGAGAGGATCGAGGCCTTGTTGCGACCCCCGGTCGACTCCTCGCCGCGGCCGAGCTTGACGTGCTCGCCGACGCCGATGCTGCGACCGACCTCCGCCAGCGCGCGGGCGTTGACGACCGCGGCACGCAGCTTGGCCAGCCGGCCCTCGGAGAGGTCCGGATGGGTCCGGTAGAGCGTCTCGGTGACGACGACGCCGAGCACCGAGTCGCCCAGGAACTCCAGGCGCTCGTTGGTCGGCAGGCCGCCGTTCTCGTAGGCGAACGACCGGTGGGTGAGGGCTCGCTCGAGCAGCTCGGGATCCAGCTCAGGGTTCCCGAGCGCTGCTCGCAGCTCGCCGTAGTTGGTCAGTGGACCGGGTCGACTCAGAGGACCTGACGACGGTCGGCCCGGGCGCCGTACTGGCCACACTCGCCGCACGCACGGTGCGGGAGGTGCTTGGCACCGCAGGCGGGGTTCGCGCAGGTCACCAGGGACGGCGCGACGGCCTTCCACTGCGAGCGACGGTGACGCGTGTTGCTGCGCGACATCTTCCGCTTCGGGACAGCCACTGTTCTCTCCTCATACCAGGACCGGGACGTCCGGCCGGACGTGTTACTCGGGTTGTTCGGGGTGGTTCTCGAGCGCGGTCAGCTTCGCCCAACGCGGGTCGATCGCAGCCTCGTGCCCGTGGTCCGGGTCGTCTGCCAGACGAGCCCCGCACTCGGGGCACAGTCCGGGACAGTCGTCCTGGCACAACGGCTGGAACGGTAGTGCGAGCACCACCGCGTCCCGCAGCAGGGGCTCGAGATCGACCAGGTCGTTCTCGAGCGTGCTGACCTCGTCGTCCTCCTCGGAGATGGCGTGGTCGGCGTACACGAACAGCTCCTGGAACTTCCCCTCGAGCTCGTCGGAGATCGGTTCCAGGCACCGTACGCACTCGCCCTCGAGCCCGGCTCGCGCCATGCCCGTGACCAGCACCCCTCCATGACCGCCTCGATCCGCAGGTCGAGATCGACCGGCGAGCCTTCGGGGACACGGAGAACTTCGATGCCCAGATCTGCCGGTGCCGGAACCGTTCGTGAAACCTCGCGCTGGGACCCCGGGCGGCGGCCGAGCTCGCGTGTGTCGAGCACGAGCGGCGCTCTCGGGTCCAAATTGCTCAGGGGATTCACTTTCGGGTCCGGACAGGACAGATCGCCAAGAATGTTAACCGTCAGGGGCTCGGGACGGCAAAACTGCGCCCGGGGCCTAGCGGCCCTCGGCCTCGGCGTTGGCGGCGAGCCGCTCCACCAGGAGCTCGTGGACCAGCGGCGGCACCAGCCCGGACACGTCTCCCCCGAACGTCGCGACCTCCTTGACCAGGCTTGAAGCGAGGAAGGAGTACTCGGGGCTGGTGGGCACGAACACCGTCTCCACGTCGGCGAGCGACGCGTTCATCTGCGCCATCTGGAGCTCATAGTCGAAGTCGCTGACCGCGCGCAGGCCCTTGACGATGGCGTGGATGCCCCGCTCGGCGCAGAAGCTGGTCAGCAGGCCGTCGAAGCCGTCGACCTGCACGTTGCCGTAGCCGTCGCAGACGTCGCGGAGCATCTGCATGCGCTCCTCCGCGCTGAACAGGCGGTTCTTGGACTTGTTGACCCCGACGGCGACGACGACCTCGTCGAAGAGCTTCGAGGCCCGCGAGATGATGTCGAGGTGCCCGTTGGTGATCGGGTCGAAGGATCCGGGGCAGACTGCTCGGCGCACGGTTACTCCTCGGGGGCTGGCGTGGACGCGGCGTGACCGTACCAAAGCACCGTCTCGCCGTAGCGCTTCTCCCGGGTCGCGGAGAAGCCGTCGGGCCACACCGGCTCAGGGCTGCGCGTCGACCGCTCCACCACGACCAGCGCCCCCGGCACCAGCCAGGCCTGGCGGGCCAGCGCGGCCAGGTCGTCGGCCACGGCGGAGTCCGCCAACGGGTAGGGCGGGTCGAGGAACACCACGTCGTACGGCGCGGCCGGCGACCGGCGCAGGGTGCCGGCCACTGAGGCGGCCAAGACGTTGGCCCGGGCGAACCCGAGGGCGCGGGCGTTGGCCGAGATCAGGGCGGCGGTGCGACGGTCCTGCTCCACCAGGGTCACCACCCCGGCACCGCGGGACCAGGCCTCCAGCCCGACCGCGCCCGACCCGGCGTACAGGTCCAGGAAGCGCAGCCCGCGCAACGACCCGCACCACGACTCGACCGCCGAGAAGAGCGCCTCGCGGACCCGGTCGCTGGTCGGACGCGTGCTCGCTCCCCGGGGGGTCGCGATGCGTCGGCCCCCCGCCGCTCCCCCGATGATGCGCGTCATGGGAGATCCCGGACAGGGGCGCTCATGACTTGTCCATGAACTCGGACTGGACCGACCGCTCGAGCTGCTCCACCGCAGCGGCGAGGCCGGGCACCTGACGCAGCTCGAAGTCGGCGTCGAGGAGCTCCTTGGCGGCGGCCCGCGCGTCGAGGATCGTGGCCTCGTCGCGCAGCACCCGGAGGTTCTGCAGGCTGGACCGGAAGCCGGACTGGGACTTGCCGAGCACGTCGCCCTCGCGGCGCTGCTCGAGGTCGACCCGGCTCAGCTCGAACCCGTCGGTCGTGGCGGCGACCGCCTCCAGCCGGGCCCGGGCGGGGGTGTCGGCATCGCACCGGGACACCAGCAGGCACAGGCCGGGATGCCCGCCGCGGCCCACCCGGCCGCGCAGCTGGTGGAGCTGGGAGACCCCGAACCGCTCGGCGTCGAGCAGGACCATCGCCGTCGCGTTGGCGACGTCGACACCCACCTCGATGACCGTGGTGGCGACGAGCACGTCGATGTCGCCGGCCGCGAAGGCCCGCATGGTGCGGTCCTTCTCGTCGGGGGGCATCCTGCCGTGCAGGCAGGCCACGCGCAGGCCCGCCAGCGGGCCCTCGGAGAGGTCGGCGGCGACGTCGACCACGGCGCTCAGGCCGGTGCCGGTGCGGTCCACGACCAGGTTGCCGTCCTCGTCGAGGTCGAGCTGGTCGTGCTCGCCCTGCTCCATCTCGTCGCGCACGATGCGTGGGCACACAACGTACGCCTGGTGACCCTTCTCGACCTCCTCGCGCACCCGCTCCCAGACCCGGCCGATCCACTGCGGGTGCTCGGCGAGCGGCACCAGGTTGGTCTGGATGGGCGCCCGCCCGGCCGGCAGCTCGGTCAGCGTCGAGGTCTCGAGGTCGCCGAAGACCGTCATCGCCACGGTGCGCGGGATCGGCGTCGCGGTCATCACCAGCACGTGGGGCGGGGTGCCGGCCTTGTCGGTGAGCGCGGCCCGCTGCTCGACGCCGAAGCGGTGCTGCTCGTCGACGACCACGAGCCCGAGGTCGGCGAACATCACCGTCTCCTCGAGAAGGGCGTGGGTGCCGACCACGATGCCGGCCTCGCCACTGGCGATCCGGGAGAGCGGGGCGGTGCGCTGAGCCTTGGTCATCGAGCCGGTCAGCAGCTCGACCGTGGTGGCGTCGGGATCGCCGCCGAGCATGCCGCCTGCCGCCAGGTCTCCCAGCATCGCCGTGATCGAGCGGTGGTGCTGCTGGGCCAGCACCTCCGTGGGGGCGAGCAGGGCGGCCTGGCCGCCGGAGTCGACCGTGCGCAGCATCGCCCGCAGGGCGACGAGGGTCTTGCCGGAGCCGACCTCACCCTGCAGCAGCCGGTGCATGGGGTGCGGCTGGGCGAGCTCGTGCTCGAGCTCGGCCCCGACGGAGCGCTGGCCCTCGGTGAGCTCGAAGGGCAGCCGCTCGTCGAACCGCTCCAGCAGCCGGCCCTGGTCCCCGGTCCGCGCCTGCGCACCCAGCGCCATCAGCTCGCGGCGGCGACGGCCGAGCACCAGCTGGGTGACCAGCGCCTCCTCGAAGCGGAACCGGCGCCGAGCTCGGGCGACCTCGCCCTGGTCCGCGGGGGCGTGGATCCAGTCGTAGGCCGTGCGGATGTCGAGGACCTTGTGCTCGGCGCGGACCTCGTCGGGCAGCAGCTCGGGCACGTCGTCGAGAACGGTGAGAGCGAAGGTCACGGCGCGCTGCAGGTCCCAGGAGTCCACACCATGGGTCAACGGGTAGATCGGGTAGTAGTCACCCATCGCGTCGAGGGACATCTGGGCGGCGTCCTCGTCGCCGGACCCGAAGAGCACCATCTGCGGGTTGGTGAGCTGCCACTCGCTGCGGAAGGTGCCGGCCTTGCCGAGGAAGATCCCGCGGCGCCCCACGCGCAGGCGGTCGGCCTGCCACTCGCTGATGTGCTTGGACTTGGCGAAGAACGACATCCGCAGTGACGGGCCGTCGGTGCGCAGCGTCACGTCGAGGCGGTACGCCGGCTTGCCGGTGCGCCGGTCCTTGTAGGTGTGGGTCCTGCTCCCCACGACCTCACCGACCAGCGTGAGCAGCTGGCCCTCCTCCAGCTCCTCGACCCGGGTCAGCTCGCCGGTCTTGAGGTAGCGGCGCGGGAAGTGGTGCAGCAGGTCGCCGACGGTGCGCAGGCCGAGCCCCTCGACGATCCGCTTGGCCTTCTTCCCCTTGGTGCTGGCGCCCAGGACGGACTCGATGGGCGACTCGAGGGTGATCATGCGCGGCTCCGGGTCACTCGACCGACATCAGGAGCTGGTAGCGCTCCTGGCCCCCGTCGTACACGACGACATCGACAGCGGGGTGGCGCTCCTCCACCCAGGCGGCGCTGCGCGCGGCCAGCTCGGCGGGGTCGGCCCCGGCGTACGCCGCGGCGTGGGGGCCGTGGTCCACCGACCCGGCGACGATCGTGACGAGCTCGCCGCCGCCACCGAGCAGGCGGTCCAGCACGCCGGTCGCGACGGCGTACAGGTCCTCCCCGACGAGGGCGAAGTCGCCGGCGACCACGCCGAGGACGTCGCCCGGCTCGCAGGGGCCGGCCATCGTGATCGCCTGGCGGGCCGCGACCGTGACCGCGCCGTGGCGGGCGTGGCGGGCGGTGGCGGTCATCTCGAGGACGTCCTGGTCGAAGGTGCGGCCGGGCTCGTGGACGGCCAGCGCGGCGAGCCCCTGGACCTGGGCCTGGGTGGGGATCACGGCCACGCGGAGGCCGTGGTCGCCCTCGGCGGTGCGCGCCGCGATCTCCGCGACGCGGACCGAGTCGGGGTCGTTCGGCAGCACGACCACCTCGACGGCGCCGCAGGCGGTGATGGCCTCCAGCAGCTGACCGGTGGAGGGCCGCCGGCCCGGACCGCCCTCGACCACGACGGCACCGGCCTCGGCGAAGAGCCGTGCGAGGCCGGGGCCGGCGGCCACGGTGACGATCCGGCGACCCGCCCGCTCGCCCTCGCGCTGCCGGGCCTTCTCGCGGGCCCGGTCCACCTGCTCGGCGAAGTGGGTGACCCGGACCCGGTGCGGGCGACCCGCGTCGATGCCGGCCTCGATGGCCGCGCCGACGTCGTCGACGTGCACGTGGACGTTCCACAGGCCCTCGCCGCCCACGACGACCAGGGAGTCGCCGAGGCCGCCCAGCGACTTCTTCAGGCCCGGGATGTGGTCGTCGTCGGCGTCGAGGAGGTACATCACCTCGTAGGCGGGGCCGTCCGCGGTGAGGTCGCCCTCCCGCGCCTGCACGGCATGCGGGACCGGGATCGCGTGTGCGCCGAACGGCGCCGTCACCGGCGTGGGTCGCCGTCCGGTCAGCACCGTCTCCGCCGCGTCGAGGATGACGCTCACCCCGCGACCGCCGGCGTCGACGACACCGGCGTCGCGCAGGGCGGGCAGCTGCTCGGGCGTGTGGGCGAGAGCCTCGCGAGCCGCCGCGGCGGCGGCGGTGAAGACGTCGCGGGCCCGGGCCGAGATATCGGTGGCTCGTTCCTCGGCGGCGACGGCCGCGGCCCGCGCGACGGTCAGCATGGTGCCCTCGACCGGGGTGCCGACCGCCGCATAGCTGGCGTCGGCGGCCTGGCGCAGGGCCTCGGCCATGACCACGGCGTTCCGGTCGCCGGGCCCGGAGGCCGCGATCCGGTGGCAGATGGCGCCGAGCATCTCGCTCAGGATCACCCCCGAGTTGCCGCGGGCTCCGAGCAGCGCGCCGCGGCTGCAGGCGGCCAGCGCCGTACCCCGGTCGGCGTCGGGGTCTCCCCCGGTTGCCTCGCGCAGCGCGTCCCGGGCCGCCGAGACGGTCAGGAACATGTTGGTGCCCGTGTCGCCGTCGGGGACCGGGTAGACGTTGAGGGCGTCGATCTCCTCGCGCGCCCCGGCCAGCGACTCGGTGGCGATGTCGACGAAGCGCAGCACCACGGCGAGCTCGATCGTGCCCCGGTGTGGAACTTCCATCGCCGTGCCTCGTGTCCCGTCTCCCGTCGGCGCGTCTCGTGCACGCCGGGTGAAAGCCACAGGATAGGGCGTGCGAGCATGGTGCGACCCAGACCGCCCGCGGTGCCACCCCCGTGCCGCTCTCGGGCCGGACCCCGTCGCGACGTGGTGTTCGCACCGCGCTTGCCACGATTCGCACCCGGGCGGGGGCATCGGATACTCTGATGCGGTTGCCCGCTCGGTCGGGCTCTTAGTTCTGCAACCTCGATCTTCAGGAGTTCACGGTGGCTGCCGTCTGTGACATCTGCGCCAAGAAGCCGGGCTTCGGTCACAACCGGCCGTGGTCGCGCAAGATTACGAAGCGTCGCTTCAACCCCAACATCCAGCGCGTGCGGGCGACCGTCAACGGCACCCCCAAGCGCCTCAACGTGTGCACCGGCTGCCTCAAGGCCGGCAAGGTCACTCGCTGACGTAAGCACGAAGGCCCCCGAAAACTGCGCTGCAGCTTTCGGGGGCCTTCTGCGTGCGTCAGCAGGCGCCGAGTCGGCGTTGCTTGACCGGAGGAGCGAAGCGGGCGGGGTCAAGCAACGCCGACTCGGCGTGCCTGTCCCCGGCTAGAAGTGCACCCAGCCCGTCGGGCCCTCGTAGGCCGCGCCGTCGACGGTGACGCCGGGTCCGTCGGGCCCGGCCGCGGAGACCGAGCCGATGACCGACCACCCCTCGGGGACGGCGCCCTCCGGGAAGGTGGCGAGCAGGGCGTGGTCGTCACCGCCGCTCAGGATGAACTGCAGCGGGTCGGCACCCAGCGCCGCGCCCACGGCCTGGAGCGGGTCGGGCACCTCGAAGGCGGAGCGGTGAACGTCGATCGTGACCCCGGACCCCGTGGCGACATGTCCCGCGTCGGCGAGCAGCCCGTCGGAGATGTCGATCATCGCGGTGGCGCCCGCCTCGGCGGCGATCCGGCCGGCGTCGTACGGCGGCTCGGGACGGCGGTAGGCCTCGACGAGCACCCGAGGCGACCGGAAGCCGCGCCCGAGGACGGCGAGGCCGCCGGCGGCCCAGCCCTGGCGACCGCAGATCGCGACGACGTCGCCCGGCTCGGCACCGGAGCGGACGACCGGAGCGTGGGTGCAGGCACCCAGCACCGTCACGGCGATCATGAGCTGGTCGGACCGTGTGACGTCTCCCCCGACGACGCTGGCGCCCACCAGGGCGCACTCCTCGGCGAACCCGCGGGCGAAGTCGAGCGCCCACTGGACCGGCAGGTCGGCGGGGGCCGCCAGCCCGATCGTCAGGGACGTCGCCCGGCCACCCATCGCGTTGACGTCGGAGAGGTTCTGGGCGGCGGCCCGGTGACCGACGTCCTCCGCCGAGGCCCACTCGCGCCGGAAGTGCCGGCCCTCGACCATCAGGTCCGTCGAGACGACGACGTGGCCGGTCTTCACGCGCAGCACCGCCGCGTCGTCCCCGGGGCCGATCAGCACCTGCTCACCCTGTTCGAAGACGGCGGTGAGGGCGCTGATGAGGCCGAACTCGCCGGCGTCGGCGAGCGTGGCGTCGGGGGGAAAAGCCATGCGCCCATCCCACCAGATCGGGCCCGGGATCCCGGACATGGGCGCACCTATCGGCACGTGTGGCCGGCACGGTAGGTTGACCGTCACACGAGCACCGAGACAAACGAGGAGCGCACGATGGTCGTCCAGGCGTACATCTTGATCCAGACCGATGTCGGCAAGGCTGCCGAGGTTGCCTCCGCCATTGCCCAGGTCAAGGGCGTCACCCTCGCCGAGGACGTCACCGGGCCGTACGACGTGATCGTGCGCGCCGAGGCCCGCAACGTCGACGAGCTCGGCAAGCTGGTGGTCTCGAAGGTGCAGAACCTCGACGGGATCACGCGCACCCTGACCTGCCCGGTCGTGCACATCTGAGTGGCCGGCACGTCTGACCGTCGACGACGCCCCGTGTCCCGGTGGACACGGGGCGTCGTCGCGTCGGCATGCCTGCTGCTCACCTCCTGCGGCTCGGGTGCGGTCGAGATCGACGCATCCCCGATGTCGGCCGCCGACCAGGCTGCCTGCCGCAAGCTCGTCGCCGACCTCCCCAGGACCATGGCCGGCCAGCCCGTGCGGGAGGTCTCCGGGGACACCGGCCTGGGCGCCGCCTGGGGCGATCCCGCGATCGTCCTGACCTGTGGCGTGCCCCAGCCGTCGAGCTTCTCCGACACCTCGACGTGCATCCAGACCGCCGGCGTGGGCTGGTACGTGCCCGACGACGTGCTGCTGTCCAACGACCAGTCGCGGGACGTCACGATGACGGCGGTGGGCTACCGGCCGCGGGTGCGCGTGTTCCTGCCCGGGGAGTACCGCCCGGACGGGTTCCCGAACACCGCAGCCGCCATCGGTGCGGTCGTCGACCGCGACCTGAAGCTGGTCAAGCCCTGCAAGTAGGAGGTCAGCGCAGGCCGGTGTCGCGCTGCAGGGCGAGGCGGATCAGCCGGTCGACGAGCGCCGGGTAGTCGAGCCCGCCCGCGGCCCACATCTGCGGATACATCGACGTCGGGGTGAAGCCGGGCATCGTGTTGATCTCGTTGACGACCAGCGAGCCGTCGGGGAAGACGAAGAAGTCGACGCGCGCCAGTCCCTCGCAGCCGACGGCCTCGAACGCCCGGGCGGCCAGCCCGCGCAGCTGCGCGGTCACGTCGTCGGGGATGTTCGCCGGGATGTCCACCTCGGTCTGCTCACCGGGGAGGTACTTCGCCTCGAAGTCGTAGAACTCGTGGTCGCCTCCCACGCGCAGCTCGGCCGGGACGCTCGTCTCGGGAGTGCCGTCGAGCGCCTGGAGCACGCCGCACTCGACCTCGCGCGCTCCTTCGGCCGAGACCTCGACGAGCACCTTCGGGTCGTGGCGCAGGGCCTCCGCGACGGCGTCGTCGAGCTCGGAGGGGTCGTGGACCTTGGAGATCCCGAAGCTGGAGCCGCCCCGGGCCGGCTTGACGAACAGCGGGTACCCCACCGTGGCCGCGCGCTCGCGGCAGCCGACGGCGTCGTTCGCCCACTCCCGGGCGGTGACCGTCACCGAGGGCATCACCGGCAGCCCGGCGGCCTGCAGGACGATCTTCATGTAGGCCTTGTCCATGCTCACCGCCGAGGCGAGGACCCCGGCGCCGACGTAGCGGACCCCGGCCATCTCGAACATCCCCTGGATCGTGCCGTCCTCGCCCCACGGTCCGTGCAGCAGCGGGAAGACGACGTCGACCTCGCCCAGGGTGCGCGGCGGCTGGGCGGGCTCGGTGACGACGAGGTCGGTGGAGCCCACGTGCTGGGAGAGCGCGACCGACGCGCCCGCGGAGTCGACCGTCGGCAGCTTGTCGGCGGACTCGATGCGCAGCCGCTCGGGGTCGCCGGACTCCAGCACCCAGCGGCCGTCGGTCGCGATGCCGACGGGGACGACGTCGTAGGCGTCGCGGTCGATCGCCTGCAGCACGCTGCCGGCCGTGACGCACGAGATGCCGTGCTCGCTGGAGCGTCCACCGAACACGACGGCGACGCGGGGCTTGCGGTTCGGGGTGGGCTCGTTCATCGGCTCGACCATATCCACCTAGGCTCGGGTCCATGTCCGAGGACTCGCCCGCCAGCCCCCCGCCCGTGTCCGCCCCCACATCCGAGCCGGTCGGCAGCACGCCGAAGTGGAAGCCGTCGACGGTCGCTGTGAAGGCCGGTCGCCCCGAGCACCGCCCCGACCAGCCGCTCAACGAACCGATCGTGATGGCCTCGACGTACGTCGCCGGCGGGGACCTCGAGTACGGCCGCTACGGCAACCCCACGTGGACGGCGTTCGAGGAGGCGCTGGGCGCTCTCGAGGGTGGCCGCTGCCTGAGCTTCGCCTCGGGCCTGGCCGCCGTCGCGACGGTCCTCGACCTGGTCGGCCGCGACGCCAAGGTGGTGGCCCCCCGGCACGCCTACAACGGCACCGTGCTCCAGCTGGGTGACCTGGAGGCGCGGGGGCGCCTGCAGACCGAGCTGGTCGACGTCACCGACACCGCCGCGGTCGTGGCCGCCTGCGAGGACGCCGCCCTGGTCTGGCTGGAGTCCCCCACCAACCCGGCGCTGGAGATCGCCGACATCGAGACCATCCGCAAGGCCGCGCACGAGGCCGGCGCGTACGTCGTCGTCGACAACACCTTCGCCACTCCCCTGCTGCAGACGCCGCTCGACCTCGACGTCGACATGGTCGTCCACTCGGCGACGAAGTACCTCGCCGGTCACAGCGACGTCCTCATGGGCGCCGTCGTCACCCGCGACGAGGACCTGTACGCCGTGCTCAAGGGCCGGCGCGACGACCTGCTCGGCGCGGTCCCCGGCACGCTCGAGGCGTGGCTGGCGCTGCGCGGGCTGCGCACCCTGCACCTGCGCGTCGAGCGCGCCCAGGCCAACGCGCAGGAGCTGGTGCGCCGGCTCTCCGAGCACCCGGCCGTGGGCGAGGTCCGCTACCCAGGCTTCGGGGGCATCGTGTCCGTCGTGCTGGCCCAGGGCGCCCTGGCCGCTGACCTGCTGACCCACAAGACCAAGCTGTGGGTCCACGCCACCTCGCTCGGTGGGGTCGAGTCGACCTTCGAGCGCCGGCGGCGCTGGAAGTCCGAGCCCGCGACGATCCCCGACGGGCTGGTGCGGCTCTCGGTGGGCATCGAGGACGTCGACGACCTGTGGGACGACCTGCGGACCGCGCTCGACGATCTCACCTGAGGCCGTCGATGCCCCTAACGTCATGCGGATCGTGGCCCTGGGGCCACGATCCGCATGACGTTGCGGGCGCTAGTCAGTCTCGGCCTTGGTGTCGCGGGCGATGAAGGCGTCCATCATCTCCTGGGCGGTCATCCGGCCCGCGACCACGGCGTCCACGTGCTCGGCGATCGGGGCGTCGACGCCCGTCTGCCGCGCCAGCGCCAGCAGCGACGAGCACGACTTGGCGCCCTCGGCGACCTGCCGGGTCGTCGCGTAGATCTCCTCCGTCGTCATGCCCCGGCCGAGCTTCTCACCGAACGTCCGGTTGCGCGAGAGCGGCGAGGAGCAGGTCGCCACCAGGTCGCCCAGCCCGGCCAGGCCCATCAGGGTGAGCGGGTTCGCGCCGAGTGCGGTGGCGAGGCGGGCGGTCTCGGCCAGCCCGCGGGTGATCACCGAGGCCGTGGTGTTGTCGCCGAAGCCGAGGCCGACGGCCATGCCGACCGCCAGGCCTACGACGTTCTTGTAGGCGCCGCCGAGCTCGCAGCCCAGCACGTCGGTGCTGGTGTAGGGGCGGAACGCCGGCGAGTGGATGCGGTCCTGGATCATCTTCGCGACCGCCTCGTCGGCGCACGCGACCACCGACGCCGCGGGCTCCCGCCGGGCGATCTCCGGGGACAGGTTGGGCCCGCTGACCACGGCGATCCGCTCCGGGCCTGCACCGGTCACCTGGGCGATGACCTCGCTCATCCGCTCCAGGGTGCCGAGCTCGACCCCCTTCATCAGCGAGACGATCACCGCGTCCGGCTCGATGTACGGCGCCCACTCGGTGAGGCCCGCGCGCAGCGACTGCGACGGCGTGGCCAGCACCACCATGTCGGCGCCGTGGAGCGCCTTCTCGACGTCGTGGGTCGCGGAGACGGCCGGCGGCAGCTCGATCCCGGGCTGGTAGTCCGGGTTCTCGTGGTGCTCGTTGATCTCGCGCGCGAGCTCCTCGCGCCGCGCCCAGAGCACCACCTCGTTGCCGGCGTCGGCCAGCACGATCGAGAAGGCCGTCCCCCACGACCCGGCGGTGAACACGGCGACCTTGCCGTGCTTCGTCGGTTCGTGGCTCATGGATGCTCCTTCGTGGTGCTTGTGTCGGGTCTTGTCGGGGTCCTTGTAGGGGTTGCCGGTCTCCCGGACTCCGGCCTTGCGCATGTCGAAGCGCTCGGTCGGCGCCTGCTCACCGCGGATGTCCTCCACGAGCGCGGTGATCGCGGCCATGATCCGGTCGGTGGCCTGCTGCGTCACCTCTGGGGAGGGCGGCAGCGCCAGCAGGTCGGCGAGGTCGACGGGATCACCGACCTTCATCCTGACCAGCTTGCGCGGGAACAGGTCGGGCTTCTTCGCGTAGGGCGCGAGCAGCTGCTGGGCTCCCCACTGCCCCACCGGGATCACGGGACAACCGGTGGCGAGGGCGATCCGCGCGGCCCCCGACTTCCCGGTCATCGGCCACTGACCAGGGTCGCGGGTGATGGTGCCCTCGGGGTAGACCACGACACATTCCCCGTTGCGCACCGCCGCGACCGCCGCGTCGTACGCACCGATGGCGTTGCGGCTCAGCCGCTCCACCGGGATCTGGCCCGCAGCGGTGAGGAAGTAGCCGAGTGCCCTGTTCCTGAAGAGTCCCGACTTCGCGAGGTAGCGCGGGAGCCGGCCGTGGTCGTAGACGATGTGCGCGGCGGTGAGCGGGTCGACGTGGGAGACGTGGTTGAGGACGAGGATGAAGCCGCCGTGCTCGGGGATCTTCTCGCCACCGGTCCACTCGTGCCTGGTCGTCGCGAGCAGCGCCGGCTTGACGATGGCGACGGCGATGCCGTACGCCCATCCACGCCGCTGCTGCAGCTTGCGAACCTTCACGTGCGTCCCTGTCGTTCCTCCGGCACCAGGCCGTGGCGTTGTCTGCGTCGAGGTGCAGGCTACTCGGTCGTAGGGTCGTGGGCCGGTGTCGGACACACCGGGAGAACGTGCGTCACCCGGCCCTGCGAGGATCGACTCCGATGACGTCTCCGCAGTACGCCGTGATGGTCCCGGTCAAGCCGCCGGCCCGCGGCAAGTCCCGCCTCGTCGGGCCGCCCGCCGACCTGCGCCGCGACCTCGCTGCGGCGTTCGCCCTCGACACCGTCGCGGCCTGCCTGTCCGCGGCGCAGGTGGGGGCCGTCCTCGCCGTGACCGACGACGCGCACTTCTCGCGCCACCTCGCCGCCCTGGGCTGCGCCTCCATCCCCGACGGCGTCACGGGTGACCTGAACGCCACCCTGCGCCAGGCCGCGGCCGAGGTCCGCCGGAGATGGCCGGAGCTGGCGCCGGTGGCCGTGTGTGCGGACCTGCCGGCCCTCCGCGCCGCTGACCTCGACGCCGCGCTCACGCAGGCGTCCACGCACCAGGCCTCGTTCGTCGCCGACGCCTCAGGGCTCGGCACCACCCTGTACGCCGCGACCCACGACCGGTTCGACCCGCGGTTCGGGCTCGGGTCCTGCCTGGCCCACCTCGGGACCGGAGCGGTCGCCATCGAAGGTCCGCTCGCCTCGCTGCGTCGTGACGTCGACGACCTCGAGGATCTCCGCGAAGCCATGGAGCTGGGAGTCGGACCGCACACCCGCGAGGCCGTCGCCGGCTCCGAAATGCGGTGATGGCGGGCCTCCCGCAGGAGGCCCGCCATCACGCTCTGGCGTCGGTCAGGACTTCTTGGCCGCGACCTTCTTCGCCGGGGCCTTCTTGGCGGGTGCCTTCTTCGCCGGCGCCTTCTTGGCCGCCGTCTTCGTGGCGGTCGTGGTCTTCTTGGCCGTCGACTTCGTGGCGGCGGTGGTCTTCTTGGCGGGCGCTGACTTCTTGGCGGCCGTCGTGGTCTTGGTGGCCGTCTTCTTCGCGGGCGCTGACTTCTTGGCGGCCGCCGTGGTCTTGGTGGCCGTCTTCTTGGCGGGCGCCGACTTCTTGGCGGCCGTGGACTTCGTGGCCGCCGTGGTCTTGGTGGCCGTCTTCTTCGCGGGCGCCGACTTCTTGGCGGCCGCCGTGGTCTTGGTGGCCGTCTTCTTGGCGGCCGTGGCAGCAGCGGCGCCCGACGCCGCCGCCTTCTTGGCGGCCGTGCCCGAGGCAGCCAGCGTGAGCTTGGGCAGCTTCTTGGCGCCGGAGACGACGTTCTTCAGGTCCGCCCCGGGGCTGAACTTCGGCACCGCGGTCTTCTTCGCCTTGATCCGCTGACCCGTCTGCGGGTTGCGGACCCAGCGCGCCTCACGCACGCGCTTCTCGAAGGAGCCGAAGCCGGTGATGGCCACCTTCTCCCCCTTGGCGACCTCGCGGGTGATCGTGTCCAGGACGGACTCGAGCGCGTGCGCGGCAGCCTTACGGTTCCCCTCGTAACGCTGTGCCAGCGCGTCGATGAGCTGAGTTTTGTTCACTAGCTTCCCTTCCAATGAACTGTGCGGCCGAGCCCATGCTCGACTTTCTTCAACGCACGCTAGGTTTCCGTGGCCCTCGTCACAATCACCACGCCGACTATTTGCTCACCTTTTTTCGGGCACGACAGCCGCAAATCCCCCTTGGAATCAGGGGAAAGAGCTCGAAAGCGACGGTGCCGGGAAATGCGAAGTGCCCGAATCCCCAGTCCTGCTTGGGGATTCGGGCACTTCGACCGAGTCACAAGATGTCGAGTGCGTCCACCTCATGGGCACAATCGGCGGAACCGGAGAAATCGGCGGATTCCGCGCACACGCAGGCAGAAAGCCTCAGAGGGTGGCCGGCTTCCAGCTCGGTCGGGCCGCCTCGTAGCTCTCGATCGCGTCCTCGTGGCCGAGCGTGATGCCGATGTCGTCGAGGCCCTCCAGCAACCGCCAGCGGGTGTAGTCGTCGATGTCGAAGGAGTCCTCGATCGCGTCCGGACCGTCACCGGCACGAACCGTGCGCGCCTCCAGGTCGAGGGTGACGGTCGCCCCGGGATGCTCCTCGAGGTGGTCCCAGAGGCGCTGGACGACCTTCTCGTCGACCTGTGCCGCGAGCAGGCCGGACTTGCCGGCGTTGCCGCGGAAGATGTCGGCGAAGCGTGGTGAGATCACGGCCTTGAAGCCGTAGTTCTGCAACGCCCAGACCGCGTGCTCGCGCGAGGAGCCCGTGCCGAAGTCAGGGCCGGCGACCAGCACCGAGCCGGCGGCGTACGCCTCGTCGTTCAGCACGAACGTCGGGTCGTTGCGCCAGGCCGCGAACAGCCCGTCCTCGAAGCCGGTGCGGGTGACCCGCTTGAGGTAGACCGCGGGGATGATCTGGTCGGTGTCGACGTTGCTGCGACGCAGCGGGACGCCGACGCCGGTGTGGGTGGTGAACTTCTCCATGACGCTCTCCCTCAGTCCAGGTCGGCCGGCGACGACAGCGTGCCGCGGATGGCGGTGGCGGCGGCGACGGGCACGGACACCAGGTGCGTGCGCCCGCCCTTGCCCTGCCGGCCCTCGAAGTTGCGGTTCGACGTGGACGCGCTCCGCTCGCCCGGGGCGAGCTGGTCGGGGTTCATGCCCAGACACATGGAGCAGCCGGCGCCACGCCACTCGGCACCCGCCTCCTTGAAGACGACGTCGAGGCCCTCCTCCTCGGCCTGGAGCCGGACCCGCACCGAGCCGGGCACGACCAGCAGGCGGGTGTCCTTGTCGACGTGGCGGCCCTTGATGATCGCGGCGGCGGTACGCAGGTCCTCGATGCGGCCGTTGGTGCACGAGCCGACGAAGACGGTGTCGACCTTCACCTCGCGCATGGGGGTGCCGGCCTCGAGACCCATGTACTGCAGGGCCTTCTCGGCGGCGACCCGGTCGCCGCCGTCCTCGAAGCCGGCGGGGTCGGGGACCGCGGCGCCCAGCGGGACGCCCTGGCCGGGGTTGGTGCCCCAGGTGACGAACGGCGTCATCGTCGAGGCGTCGAGCACGATCTCCTCGTCGAACTCGGCGTCGTCGTCGGTGACGAGGGTCTTCCAGTGCTCGACCGCCGCGGTCCAGTCCTCACCCTTCGGCGCCTCGGGGCGACCCTCGATGTAGTCGAACGTCGTCTGGTCGGGGGCGATGAGCCCGGCCTTGGCGCCCCACTCGATGCTCATGTTGCAGACCGTCATCCGGCCCTCCATCGAGAGCTCCTCGATGGCCGGGCCGCGGTACTCCACGATGTAGCCCTGGCCACCGCCGGTGCCGGTGTGGGCGATCAGGGTCAGCACCAGGTCCTTGGCCGTGACGCCGGCGGGCAGGCTCCCGTTGACCGTGACGGCCATGGTCTTCGGCTTCGCCTGCGGCAGCGTCTGGGTGGCCAGCACGTGCTCGACCTCGGAGGTGCCGATGCCGAAGGCGATCGCCCCGAAGGCGCCGTGCGTGCTGGTGTGGCTGTCGCCGCACACGATGGTCATGCCGGGCTGGGTCAGGCCGAGCTGTGGGCCGACGACGTGCACGATCCCCTGCTCGATGTCACCGAGCGGGTGCAGCCGGACGCCGAACTCCGCGGCGTTGCGCCGCAGCGTCTCGACCTGGGTGCGGGAGACCGGGTCGGCGATCGGCTTGTCCCAGTCCACCGTCGGGACGTTGTGGTCCTCCGTGGCCAGCGTCAGGTCCGGACGGCGGACGGTGCGCCCGGCGAGGCGGAGTCCGTCGAACGCCTGCGGCGACGTGACCTCGTGGAGGAGGTGCAGGTCGATGTAGAGCAGGTCCGGCTCTCCCTCGCGCGCCCGGACGACGTGCTCGTCCCAGACCTTCTCGGCCAGGGTCTTGCCCATGACTGTCTCCCTCACGTTCTGGCTCTCTGACGACGTCACACACACTACGCCTTGCATCCCATGATCTGAGACGGCAGTATTGCCATATGGACAACACCAGTGGAGTCGGCGTCCTCGACAAGGCCGCCCTCGTCCTGACCGCCCTCGAGTCCGGGCCGGCGACCCTCGCCGGTCTCGTCGCCGGCACCGGGCTGGCCCGGCCCACGGCGCACCGGCTCGCGGTGGCCCTCGAGCACCACCGCCTCGTCGCCCGCGACATGCAGGGGCGCTTCGTCCTCGGGCCCCGGCTGGCCGAGCTCTCCGCCGCCGCCGGCGAGGACCGCCTGCTCGCCACGGCGGGGCCGGTCCTGGCCCGACTGCGCGACATCACCGGTGAGTCCGCCCAGCTCTGGCGCCGTCAGGGCGAGCACCGCGTCTGCGTGGCCGCCGCCGAGCGCCCCAGCGGCCTGCGCGACACGATCCCGGTCGGCTCCCAGCTCACCATGCGCGCCGGGTCCGCGGCCCAGGTGCTGCTGGCATGGGAGGACCCCGAGCGGATGCACCGGGGCCTGCAGAACGCCGCCTTCTCCGCGGCCGCACTCTCCGGCATCCGCCGCCGCGGCTGGGCCCAGTCGGTCGGCGAGCGCGAGCAGGGCGTGGCCTCGGTCTCCGCCCCGGTCCGCTCCCCCAGCGGCAAGATCATCGCCGCAGTCTCGGTCTCCGGACCTCTCGAGCGGCTCTCCCGCCAGCCGGGCCGGATGCACGCCCCCGCCGTCCTCGCCGCCGCCGAGCGGCTCTCGGAGTCGTTGCGCCGGGCCGCCGCTGAGTGAGGTGGGACGTCATGCGAATCGTGGGTCCTGGGCATCGATTCGCATGACGTTGCGTTGAGCTCGACGGCTTCGCGGTCCAGTCAGAACAAGGCATCCTGCTCGAGCTCGAGGAGGGTCTGCTTGCGCTCGAGGCCGCCGGCGTAGCCGGTGAGGCTGCCGTTGGCGCCGACGACACGGTGGCACGGGATCACGATCGGGATCGGGTTGCGGCCGTTGGCCAGGCCCACGGCCCGGGCCCCGTGGCCGGTCAGTCCGAGCCGCCCGGCGATCTGGCCGTACGACGAGGTCTCGCCGTAGCCGATGCCGCGCAGCTGCTCCCACACCCGCTCCTGGAAGGCCGTCCCGGCAGGAGCCAGCGGCAGGTCGAACTCCTTGAGGTCCCGCGCGAAGTAGGCACGCAGCTGGCGCACGGCCTCGACCAGCACCGGGCAGTCGTCGTCGCGCTCCACGCGCGGCCGCCCGTCGACGTCGCCGAACGGCTGGAACTCGATCGAGGTGATCGCGCCGCCCTGCTCGATGATCCGCAGCTCGCCCACCGGGCTGTCCATCAGGGTCCACATGTCAGTTCTCCTCGGTCTCGGCCCCGGCGACCGTGGAGACGGTCGGCACGGGTGGCATCAGGGTGTTCCAGAGGTGCATCAGCGCGTAGGAGCGCCACGGGCGCCAGGCGGCCTGGCCGGCGACGGCGGCCGCCGGGTCGTGCCCAAGGCGTGTGAGCGCGTTGCGGACGCCCACGTCGGTGGGCAGGAAGACGTCGGGGTGGGCCAGGGCCCGCATGCCACGTAGTCGGCCGTCCACGGCCCGATGCCGGGCAGCTCCAGCAGGGCCCGACGTACGTCGTCCCGGTCAGGCCCACGGTCGAGCGCCACGCTCCCCGAGGCGAGGGCGGCGGCGAGCCCGACGAGCGCCCGGCCTCGCGCCCGCGGCATCGGCAGCGCAGCCGGGTCCAGCCCGGCGAGCGTCGCCGCATCGGGAAAGAGGTGGGTCAGACCCGGGACGGCGCTCCGGACCGGCCGACCGTGCTCGGCGACCAGGCGACCGGTCACCGTGCAGGCGCCGACCACGCTCACCTGCTGGCCGATCACCGTCCGGATCGCGACCTCGTCCCCGTCGACCTGGCCGGGGACCCGCAGCCCAGGGTAGCGCCGGGCCAGCGGCCCGATCACCCGGTCGCCGGCGAAGTGGTCGGCGACGGCCAGCGGGTCGCAGTCGGCGTCGACGAGCCGGCGCGTCCGCTCGACCGCCGCAGCGGTGTCGCGCAGGTCCTGCAGCTCGAAGTCGGCGGTGACGAACGCCGTCTGCCCCGACGCAGGGGCGTCGTCGACCTCCAGCCGGACGGTGCCGGGCCCGTGCGGGAGGTCCAGGGTCCGGGCGTACCAGCCGTCGCCGGCGACCTCCACGCCCGGCACCAGGTGGTAGGCGAGGAAGTCGAGCAGGGCGCGGCCGGCGAACGGGGTGCGGACCGCGAGCCGCATGGTGACCGTCCCGGTGGCGGGACGGCCGCCCCGGCGACCGCGCAGCTCGCTCGGCGACGCGGCGTACACCTCGCGCACGGTCTCGTTGAACTGCCGCACGCTGGAGAAGCCCGCGGCGAAGGCGATGTCGGCGTACGTCAGGGCGGTCGTCTCGATCAGCACCCGGGCGGTCTGGGCACGCCGGGCGCGCGCGAGCGCCAGCGGGCCGGCGCCGAGCTCGCCGACGAGGATGCGGCTGAGGTGCCGCGAGGTGTAGCCGACGCGACGCGCCAAGCCGTCGACCCCCTCACGGTCGACGACACCGTCAGCGATCAGGCGCATCGCCCGGCCCGCGGCCGTGGCCGCGACGTCCCAGTCGGGACTGCCCGGGGTCGCGTCCGGCAGGCAGCGCTTGCAGGCCCGGTAGCCGGCGGCCTGTGCTGCGGCCGCGCTCGGGTAGAAGGTGACGTTGGCCGAGGCCGGGGTGCGCGCCGGGCAGGACGGCCGGCAGTAGATCCCGGTGGTGCGCACGGCCGTGTAGAAGACGCCGTCGAAGCGCCGGTCGCGGGACTTCACCGCGCGGTAGCAGGCCTCGTCGTCGAGTCGCTCGGTGCTGGTCATGCGCCCATCCTCACCCAGCCCGAACCGTCGGTCTGGCGGGAATCGGACATCGCCGCCAGCGTAGCCGGGCGCACGGACGGCGCGGCAACCGGAGAGGCTCGCCGGAGGTCATAGTCTCCGTGACGCTGCGTCGCAGCCTGACCGGAAGGACGCCATGCCCAACCCCTCGCGTCGAGGCCGGTCCTCCGTGCTGATCGTCATCGTCATCGCCGAGCTGGTCGTCGCGCTCGTGACCGCCGGGGGCGTGGTCCTCGCCTTCCGGCACATCGACGGGAGGATCGAGGCGGGCGAGCCGATCCACCACCGCGTCCACCGGGCCGCCCCGTCACTCCCCACGTCGTCGCTCAACATCCTGCTGATGGGCACCGACAGCCGCGACTGCGCGGGCTGCGGCATCGACCACGAGACCGGCGAGGGCGGCTCGGACACCACGATCCTGCTGCACATCGCGGACGGCAGGCGCTCGGCGTACGGCATCTCGATCCCGCGCGACACGCTCGTCGACCGCCCCGACTGCACCGTCAACGGCAAGACGGTCCCGGGCGACCACGACGCCGTTTGGAACGTGGCGTACGCCGTCGGCGGGCCAGAGTGCACTGTCGAGCAGGTGGAGGCAGTGACCGGCATCTACGTCGACAGCTATCTCACCGTCGACTTCGGCGGGTTCAAGGGGATGGTCGACGCCATCCACGGCGTGGAGGTCTGCATCCCCGAGCCCGTCGACGACCCGATCGCGCACATCCACTTCGACGCCGGCGTCCAGACGCTCGACCCGGACCAGGCGCTGCAGTACGTGCGGGAACGGCACTCCACGGCGAACTCCGACCTCGGACGGATGAAGCGGCAGCAGGCGTTCATCGCCTCGATGATCGGCAAGGTGAAGTCCGCCGGGACGCTCACCCGCCCCGACCGCCTCTTCCGTTTCGCCAGTGCCCTCGCCGGCTCGATCCAGACCAGCCCGGACCTGGCGGGAGCAGGCCCGCTCGTGCGGCTGGCATCCTCGCTGCGGCATGCCGACCTGCAGCACATCAAGTTCGTCACCGCGCCGACGGTGGACTTCCCGGTCGGCGACCCCAACTGGGGGCGGTTGAAGTTCACGGCCGAGGCGCCTCAGCTGTGGCAGCGGGTCATCCACGACGCGCCGCTGGGCGAGCTCGGCCGGAGCGCGATCAGCGCGAAGAACCCGAAGGGCTCGAAGGCGGACGCCGCGTCGAACGGCCTCTGCAGCTGAGGGGTCGGCGTCCGCCGAGTCGGCGCTGGCATGCGGATGGGGGATGCCGACGCAGAAGGGCCCGATCCTCGCGGATCGGGCCCTTCTGGGTTGGTACCCCCGACCGGATTCGAACCGGCGCTACCGCCTTGAGAGGGCGGCGTGCTAGGCCGCTACACAACGGGGGCTTGCCTTGCATCTGCTGCTTGGAGCAGCGGGTGAAACCTTAGCGAAACCGCCTGTTTCACACCAAATCCCGGCCTGCTGACCGGGACTTCGCTGGGATACTAGGACTCGAACCTAGACTAACTGGACCAGAACCAGTCGTGCTGCCAATTACACCATATCCCAATGGTCTGGCCCCTCCGGAAGACCGGTGCTGAGCCGAGAAGAGACCTTACACAAGACCTCTCGGAGCCACCAAAACGGCTGGGTTCGAGGTGGTCTGCAGGCCTCGCCGGCGGGCCACGAGCAGCGCCAGACCGAGGTAGACGAGCGACTGCGTGAGCGTGGTCGGGAGGCTCCACCAGCTGCCGCCCGTGGGGTTGAGGGTCGAGCCCATGTCGCCGAACGCCAGGGCCAGCCCGAAGGCGAGCCAGTTGTTCAGCACGTGCATGGCGATGCCGGCCTCGAGCCCCCCGGTGACCACCACCAGGACGCCCGCGACGATGCCGAACGCGAAGCGGTCGAAGAAGACGGGCGCGCTCTGCGCCCCGTGCGCCAGCGCGAACAGCACCGCCGGCCCCAGCACCGCCGCCCACCGGCTGCGGAACAGGCCGCCGAAGGCCTGGGTGAGGTAGCCGCGGAAGGCGTACTCCTCCCCCGCCGCCTGGAGCGGCGTGAGCAGCACCACGACCAGCAGGAAGTCACGGGTCGTGCTGGTGAAGTCGTTGACGGTGCTGCTCACCTGGGGGTCGCTCGCCGAGGACGGGAGGGCCGCCGAGACCACGAGGGTGGCGAACAGCGAGACGACGGCGAGACCCAGGCAGGTGGCGAACCACCCCCACCGGATCCGGGGAACACCGACGCGAGCCACCGCGGCCGCAGCCCGTGCACGAGCCGCATCAGCAGCCACGTGACCGGGATCGCCGCCGCCAGCACCAGGTTGAGGTAGGCCAGCCCCAGCGGCGTCGGGTTCTCGAGGTCGACCAGCCGTTGCATGCTCGCGCTCACCGAGCGCCCGGCGGCGGCGTACCCGACCGCGAACGGGATCTGGACCAGGAGCGGCACCAGGCCCAGCATGATCACGACCAGCCCGATCGTCCCCACGACCGGCCGCCACCAGCCGGGCGCGCCGGCGCGCTGGACGAGGTGGTAGGGCAGCCCCTCCCGGGGGACCGACGGATCGCTCACGTCAGTCCAGCGCGCTGCGCAGGCGCCCGAGGCCACGCTCGCGGCCGAGCAGCTCCAGCGACTCGAACAGCGGCGGCGAGACGCGACGTCCGGTGACGGCCACGCGCACGGGACCGAAGGCGTGGCGGGGCTTGAGGCCCATCTCCTCGACGAGCCTGGCCTGCAGGGCGTCCTGGATGGCCGCGGTCGACCACTCCTTCAGGCCGACGAGCGCGTCGTACGACGCCTGCACGACCTGGCGACCGGTCTCGTCGAGCAGCTTCGCCACGTCCGCCTCGTCGCGGGTGAACGAGTCCTCGTCGACGAAGAGGAAGCCGAGCATGTCGACCGTCTCGGTGAGCTTGTTGATCCGCTCTGCCACCAGCGGCATGGCGAGCTCCAGCAGCTGGGCGTCGGAGTCGGTCACCGGGTCGGAGACCACACCCGCTCGCTTGAGGAACGACAGCGAGCGGCGCGTGATCTCGTGGGTCGAGAGCAGCCGCATGTGCGCTGCGTTGATGGCGTCGGCCTTCTTGAGGTCGAAGCGCGCGGGGTTGGGGTTGACGTCCTTGATGTCGAACTTCTCCACCATCTCCTCGAGGGAGAAGACGTCGCGGTCGGCGGCGATCGCCCAGCCGAGCAGGGCGAGGTAGTTCAGCAGGCCCTCGGGCAGGAAGCCCTGGTCGCGGTAGGCCAGGGCGTGCGCCTCCGGGTCGCGCTTCGAGAGCTTCTTGTTGCCCTGGCCCATGACGTAGGGCAGGTGACCGTACTCCGGCACGGCCGTGGCGATCTCGAGCTCGACGAGCGCGTCGAACAGCGCGAGCTGGCGGGGGGTGCTGGAGAGGAGGTCCTCGCCGCGCAGCACGTGGGTGATCCCCATCAGCGCGTCGTCGACGGGGTTGACCAGCGTGTAGAGCGGGTCGCCGTTCGCGCGCGAGAGGGCGAAGTCCGGGACGTGCTCGGTCTCGAACGTGATGTCGCCGCGGACCAGGTCGGTCCAGGTGATCGAGCCGTCGGGCATCCGGAAGCGCACGATCGGCCGACGCCCCTCCGCCTCGAACGCCGCCCGCTGCTCGGCGGACAGGTCGCGGCAGAAGCCGTCGTACCCCTGCACCTTCGAGCCGGAGGCCTTGCGGCGCGCGTCGACCTCCTCGGTGGTGCAGAAGCAGTCGTAGGTGAACTTCGACGCCGACAGCCTGGCGAGCACGTCGCGGTAGATGTCACCGCGCTCGCTCTGCCGGTAGGGCCCGTGGGGGCCGCCGACCTCGATGCCCTCGTCCCACGTCAGGCCGAGCCAGCGCCACAGGTCGAGGATCGCGTCGTACGACTCCTGGGTGCTGCGCTCCCTGTCGGTGTCCTCCATCCGGAAGACGATGGTGCCCTCGTGGTGGCGCGCGAACGCCCAGTTGAAGAGTGCCGTGCGGACCAGGCCGACGTGCGGCGACCCGGTCGGCGAGGGGCAGAAACGGACGCGGACGTTGTTGCTCAACGCAAGGCCACCTTGTTCGTGAGAGTGCCGAGTCCGGCGATCGAGATCTCGATCTCGTCGCCGACGTTCATGGGTCCGACACCCTCGGGGGTGCCGGTGAGGATGACGTCGCCCGGGAGCAGCGTCATCACGCTCGAGACATGGGCCACGAGCGTCGGGATGTCGAAGATCAGGTCGCTGGTGCTGCCGTCCTGGACCACGTCGCCGTTGAGGAAGGTCTGGATCTTCACGCCGTCGGCGAAGGCCTGCGGGTCGAGGTCGGTCTCGATCCACGGGCCCAGCGGGCAGAAGGAGTCGAAGCCCTTGGCGCGGGTGAACTGCACGTCGGACTTCTGCAGGTCCCGCGCGGTCACGTCGTTGGCGATCGTGTAGCCGTGGATGACGTCGGTCGCCTTCTCCGGCGGGACGTCGCGGCAGATCCGCCCGATCACGACGGCGAGCTCGCCCTCGTAGTGGAGGTTCTGCGTCTGCGGCGGGTAGAAGATCGGGTCGCCGGGACCGACCACGCTGGTGTTGGGCTTGAGGAACATCAAGGGCTCGGTCGGCAGGTCGTTGCCCATCTCGGCGGCGTGCGCGGCGTAGTTGCGGCCGATGCCCACCACCTTGCTGCGCGGCAGCACCGGCGCGAGCAGCCGCACGTCCTCGAGGCGGTGCTCCTGGTCGAGCAGCTTCACCCCCACGTAGAGCGGGTCGCCGGCGAGCGCGACGATCACGCTGTCCTGGGCGGGCTGGCCGAGCTCGTCGACCTCGCCCGTCACGACGCCGTAGAGCGGGTCTTCTCCGGTGGTGAATCTCGCGATGCGCACCCGCCGAGCCTATCGACCTAGGGTTTGTGCTCGTGGAGGTGCTGGACGAGGTCGAGTGGCGCGCGTGCGCTGCCGCACACGCGGAGCGCGTGGACGCGTTCGTGCGGCCGCACCTGGCCCGTCGGGAATCGCGGGTCAAGCACCCGGTCCACGACTTCCTGTTCACCTACTACTCCCAGCGCCCGGCGCAGCTGCGTCGCTGGCACCCGGGGTACGGCGTGGCGCTGGGCGGCGACGCCTCGGCGTACGCGGGCCTGAAGGGGTACGCCGACGGCGACGTGGTCACGGTCTCCGAGGAGCACGTCGCCTCGCAGCGTCCCCTTCTGGAGTCCCTGCGCACGCTGCTCTCGGCGACGGCCGGCCGCACGCCCAACTTCGGCTGCTTCGGCATGCACGAGTGGGCGATGGTCTACCGCCTCGCCGAGGACGAGACGCGCCACGCCGACTGGCCGCTGCGGCTGGGCCCGGAGGGGACCGACGCGGTGGTCGAGTCCCACCGGATCGCCTGCTCCCACTTCGACGCCTACCGCTTCTTCACCGGACCCGCGCGGCCGCTCAACACGCTCTCCCCCACCTCGGCGGACCGTCCCGCCTTCGAGCAGCCGGCCTGCCTGCACGCCGGGATGGACCTCTACAAGCACGCCTTCCGGCTCAGCCCGATGATCAGCTCGGACCTGGTCGCCGACTGCTTCGAGCTGGCCCGGGACATCCGCGAGCTCGACATGCGCGCCGCGCCGTACGACCTCGCCGACCTCGGCTTCGAACCCATCCGCGTCGAGACCGCCGAGGGCAAGCAGGAGTACGCCGCGGCGCAGCGCGGATTCGCCGAGCGCGGGGCCCCGCTGCGAGCTCGGCTCCTCGCCGAGTGCGGCCGCCTGCTCGACGTGTCGGCAGCGTCGTCGGCGGCCCGGCCCGCCTAACGTGGCCCACATGTTGCGAGCCGCCGTCCTCGTCCTGGCCCTGCTGCTCGTCGGGCTCCTGCCCAACGCGGCCGAGGCCGACCCACGGTGGCACTTCTACACCAGCGACAAGACCCGCTACACCTCGCCGTGGTTCTCCGGCAACCACCGGATCATGGTCCCCTACGGCTGCACGAGCGCGCCGTACTACGACCCCGACCCGCGCTGCTCCGACGACCACGGCTACCACCACGGCATCGACGTGGCGATGAAGTGTGGGACGAAGCTCTACGCACGCTTCGGCGGCGTGGTCGTCTCGCACGCATCCCTGGGGCCGGCGTACGGCGACAACCCGATGCTGATCCGCAACCGGCACCGCGGCTACGACCTGTTGATCGGCCACACCCGTCGGGTGTTCGCCCACCCCGGCGACCGGATCCACCGCGGCGAGAAGATCGCGCTCGCCTCCGACAACGGCGCGCCCGACGGCTGCCACCTCCACTTCGAGAAGCGAGCCGTCAAGGGTGATCTCGACACGGCGACCTGGCCGCGCAAGCTGCTGCACCTCACCCCGGTCGACTAGTCGGGTGCAACACGGCAACCGGCCGACCTACGGTGAGCCCATGGACGAACGCGACCGCCGGGTGCTCGGCAACTTCCTCACCGCCGACGGCCGGCTGCACACGATCCCCTCGAAGCACGCCAAGCTGCTGGTCGTGCTCGACCACCTGGCGCAGGCCTTCGAGCCCGGCCGCCGCTACCCCGAGTCCGAGGTCAACGACGTCCTCGGCCGGGTGCACCCCGACCACGCCGCGCTGCGCCGCTACCTGGTGGAGAACCAGTTCATGACCCGCGCGGACGGCGTCTACTGGCGCAGCGGCGGCACGGTCGATGTCTGAGCCCTCGGTCGGCCGCGACTACCGCGACGACGACTGGTACGCCGAGGACCTCGGCGCCGCACGCTTCGAGGGGTGCACCTTCACCGACGTCGATCTCAGCGAGGCGAGCACGGCGGGCGCGGTCTTCGACCAGTGCACCTTCCACGGCGGCCGCTTCAACGCCTCGACCCATCTCAGCTCGGCGTTCGTCGCCTGCGACTTCCGCCGGACCAGCTTCTTCGACGCGACGTTCGAGGGCTGCAAGATGCTCGGGTCGGTCTTCACCGAGTGCACGCTGCGGCCCATGCGGGTGGTCGGCGGGCAGTGGCGCGGTGTCACCATCCGGGGCGGCAACCTCACGAAGCTCGACCTCACCGGCCTCGACCTGCGCGAGGCCGATCTCTCGCTCTCGAACCTGACCGGCACGACGTTGCGCGACGCCCGGCTCGACGGTGCCACCCTGCGCGACGCCGACCTCGGCGACACGGACCTGCGGGGCGCGAGCCTGGACCGGGTCGACCTGGCCGCAGCACGGCTCCGGCGCACGAAGCTGGACCTGGCCGGGGCGGTGCTCCTCGCGGAGCTCCACGGCGCCGACGTCGACGTGGCGCTCCCCGACCACTGAACCGGTCGGGGCGTGGCCCTACGCCGTCGCGCCCTGGCGCAGCCTGATCCCGTCGACCACGATGCCCAGCCCCAGCTCGAAGTCGGAGCCCTCGCGGGGTGCCTCGTCGATCGCACCCGCGCTGCCGGCCTGGAGGTGGGTCTGCTCCTCGGAGACGTGCCCGAAGACGAAGTGCAGCAGCGTGCGTGCGGCGGTCCGCCGCAGGTCGGGGGCGAACCCTCCCTCGGCCAGCGCGGCCTCGAGCTCCCGGTCGGGAGCACCGGCGCCGAGCCCGAAGGCGTGCACGGTGGCGACCACCTCGGCGCCGTCGCGATAGGCCAGCATGGCGTCGCGGAGCTCGCCGCACACCGCCCGGACGCGCTGGTCCCAGGCCAGTCCCTCAGCGCGCGGCCGCCGGCCGCGGTCGAGGATCTCGTCCGCGACGGCCGCCAGCAGGGTCTGCTTGTTGATGAAGTGGTGGTAGAGGGCGCTCGGCTGGACCCCCAGCTCGGCACCGAGCCGTCGCATGGTCAGGTCGGCCAGGCCGTAGGTGTCCAGCACGACGATCGCACGTTCGACGACGTCGCTGCGGTGGTAGCGCATGTGCCCCCCTCCTCGTCACGCCCTCGTGGACGGGTCACACCGACCCACCCACTTTGACCGCCGGCGTGGGCCCACCCTAACCTGAACGCCGTTCACCTGGCGCTCGCTCCAGGTCGGTCCGCACCGAAGGATGACCATGCCGCACTCCCCCGCCCGCCGGAACACCGGCACCGACCTCGCCCTCATCGCCGGGTTCGCGGCCCTGATCGCCGTCTGCGCGATCCTGCCCTCGATCAACGTCGCGGGCCCGGTGCCGATCACCCTCCAGACCTTCGGGGTGCTGCTCACCGGCGCGGTCCTGGGTGCCCGCCGGGGCTTCCTCGCCGTCCTGCTCTACCTCGTCATCGGGGCGGCCGGCCTGCCGGTCTTCGCCGGGGGGAGCGCCGGGCTCGGGGTCTTCTCCGGCCCGACCGTCGGCTACCTCGTCGGCTTCCCCCTGGCTGCCGGCTGCTGCGGGTTCGTCGTCGAGCGGCTGCCGCGCCGCGCCGTGCAGACCAGCGTGCCGCTGATCTTCCTCGCCGGGCTCGTCGGCAGCGCCCTGTTCATCCACACGCTCGGCATGGCCGGACTCGTCTGGCGCCTCGACATCAGCTGGTCGGCCGCCTTCGACATCGACAAGGTGTTCTGGATCGGCGACCTCGTCAAGAACCTCGTGATGGCCCTGGTCGCCACCGCGGTGCTCCGGGCGTTCCCCGACCTGCTCCCCGCCCGTCCCGACCGTGCCGCCCCCGCGACCACGGAGGATGCTGTCTCCGCGTGAGCCGGATCGAGCTGGAGCAGGTCACCGTCCGGGTTCCCACCGTCGACGGCGACCTGCGCATCCTGGAGGAGACCAGCCTCACCCTGACCGAGCGGCGGGTGGCCCTGATCGGTCCCAACGGCTCGGGCAAGTCCACGCTGGCCCGTCTGGTCAACGGGCTGGTCGGTGCGACGACCGGTCGGGTGCTCGTCGACGGTCTCGACGTGGCCCGGGAGGGACGGGCGGTACGACGCCGGGTGGGGTTCGCGTTCACCGACCCGGCCGCACAGCTGGTGATGCCGACCGCGGCCGAGGACGTCGCCCTGTCGCTGCGGCGCACCCACCGCGACAAGGCCGAACGGCGACGCGCCGCCCTCGAGATCCTCGCGGGCTACGGGCTGGAGGGCCTCGGCGACCGCAGCGTGCACGGCCTCTCCGGCGGCCAGCGCCAGCTGCTCGCGCTCGCCGGGGTGCTCGCGACCGGCCCCGACATCCTCGTCGCCGACGAGCCCACCACGCTGCTCGACCTGGCCAACAGCCGTCGGATCGGTGACCTGCTCTTCTCGCTGCCCCAGCAGCTGGTGCTCGTCACCCACGACCTCGACCTTGCGGCCCGCTGCGACCGCGCGCTCGTCGTGGACGGGGGCCGGGTCGTCTTCGACGGGCCGGCGGAGAGCGCCGTGCAGCACTACCGGACCACGGCCTGAGGCGGCCGCCGTGACGACCACCCTGCTCGGCAGCCACCGGCCCGGCACGACCCTGCTCCACCGACTGCCCGCCGGCGCGAAGCTGGCGACGTTCCTGGTGGTGGGCGTGGTCGTGGTGGCGGTTCGCGGCCCGGTCAGCGCGCTCGCGTTCCTCGTCGGCGCCGTCGGACTGGCGGTGTGGTCGGGCATGCCGCTGCGCGCGGCGCTGCGGTCGCTGCGCGGGATCCTGGTGATGGCCGTGCTCCTGGCGGCCTACCAGTCCTGGCAGCACGGGTGGCCGCGTGCCGTCGAGTCCGTGGGCGACCTCGTCACCCTGGTCCTGCTCGCCACGGTGCTCACGGTGACCACCCCGGTCGACGAGATCCTCGACACCGTGACGCGAGCCCTGCGGCCATTCCGCCGGGTCGGTGTCGACGCCGACCAGGTGGCGCTCGCCTTCGCCCTCACCATCCGCGCGATCCCGACCACCATCGAGATCGCCGACGAGACTCTCGACGCCGCCCTGGCGCGGGGGCTCGAACGGGACCCGCGCGCCCGGCTGACCCCCGTGGTGATCCGGGTCGTCGCGCACGCCCGCGCGACCGGGGACGCGCTGCACGCGCGCGGCCTCGGCGACGACTGACGCTGCGGGCGTCGCTCACCAACCCGGCGGGCGGCGGTCCGACCAGGGTGCCGCGGCCTCGACCTGAGCGGCGAGGGAGAGCAGCAGCTCCTCCTCGGCGGGGCGGGCGGCCAGCATGACCCCCACGGGGAGCCCGTCGGCGGTCCAGTGCAGCGGCAGCGAGACCGCGGGCATCCCGGTGACGTTCCACGCGGAGGTCCAGGGGGTGAAGTCCTTCTGGGCCTCGAAGTCCGCGGCCGGGTCGTCGTCGTCGCGCAGCGCGCCGACCGGCAGCGGCGGGGTGGCCAGGGTCGGCGTCAGGACCGCGTCGTAGGGGGCCAGCGCGGTCAGCGCAGCGGCCGCGAAGCGGCGCACCTCCCCGATCGCCAGTCCGAACTCCGGCCCGGTGACCGCACGCCCCCGCTCGGTCAGCCACCGCGTGAGCGGCCGCAGCAGGTGCTCCCTCTCGGGCGGCACCACCGACAGCGCGGTGAGCACCGACCAACAGGTCTCGAAGACGGGCACCGCGTCGTGCGGCAGCGGCACGTCGATGTCCACGACCTCGTGGCCCAGCGACGCCAGCAGCCGCGACGCCGACTCCCACGCCGCGACGCACTCGGGGTCCACGGCGACGTCGGCGATCACCGGCTCGACGAAACGCGCGATCCGCAGCGGGCCCGGCTCCCGGTCGCAGGCGGCGAGGAACGGCGCGGTCGGGGGCGGCGCCCAGGACGGGTCGCCGGGTCGCCGCCCGGCCAGGACGTCCAGCAGCGCGGCGGCGTCGCGCACGGTCCGGGCGAGCGACCCGGCCGTGGCGAGGCCCACGGGGTCGCCGTACATCGGGTGCCCGCTGATCCGGCCGCGCGACGGCTTGAGGCCCACCAGGCCGCAGCACGACGCCGGGATCCGGATCGAGCCACCGCCGTCGGAGCCCTGCGCGACCGGCACCAGCCCCGCCGCGACCGCCGCCGCGGCGCCGCCGGAGGAGCCACCCGCCATCCGGCCGTGGTCGTACGGCGTGACGGCCGGTGGAGCCACCGCGGGCTCGGTGTAGCAGGGCGAGCCGAACTCGGGCGTGTTGGTCTTGCCGAGGCTCACCATGCCGGCCGCCTCGATCGACAGGGTCACCCCGTCCGAGATGTCCGGCACGAAGTCGCGAAAGGCCTCCGAGCCGAAGGTGGTGCGCACCCCCGCGGTCAGGTTGAGGTCCTTGATGGCCGTGGGGACCCCGAAGAGCGGGGACTCGCCCGAGCCCAGCGCGAAGGCGGCCTCCCGGGCCCTCTCGGGGGTGAGCGTGACGAACGCGCCGACCGAGTCGAGTCGGTCGGCGCGTTCGAGGTAGTGGTCGACGAGCTCCGCGGGCGACACCTCGCGGCGTCGCACGAGGTCACCCTGCTCCAGCGCTGTCAGGTCATGGAGGTCGGCCATGCCCCGACGCTAACGGGTCAGGCGGCAGCTTCCTCGGTGTACTCCGCGAGGGTGCGGACCGCGGCGACCAGGCGGTCGAGGACCTCGGGGTCGGTGAGCACGTCGACCTCGAGAGCGGACTGCGACACGGTCACGTCCTCGACGACGACCGCACCGGCGATGCCGGCCGAGCGCACGGTGTCCTGGTGCGCCCACTTGCCGCCGTACGGCGTCGGGGTCGCGCCGATGACGCCGAAGGGCTTGCCCTTGATCGCGCCGACGCCGTAGGGGCGCGAGAGCCAGTCGATGGCGTTGTTCAGGACGGCCGGCATTGTCCCGTTGTACTCAGGCGTGACCGCGAGCACGCGGTCGGCCGCGACTACCCGGTCCCGCAGCGCAGCGGCCGTGGCAGGGACGTTCTCGCCGTCGAGGTCCTCGTTGTAGAACGGCAGCTCGTGCAGGTTCTCGGCGATCTCGATCTCGACGCCGGAGGGGGCCAGCTCCTGCAGCTTCTCCGCGATGCGGCGGTTCAGCGAGTCGGCGCGGAGGCTGCCGACGAGGATGAGGACGCGGGTGTCTGCCATGAAGTGCTCCTACAGGGGTTTCGGGGGACAGTCCACGAGACCAAACGGACTGCGGTCCGCTTAGTATTCCCCGTCCCGGCCACCTTCATCCGCCCGGCCCCGCCTGCGGCCTGTCTAGAGTGAGCGACGTCATGTCCGAGCACCACCTCCTGCCCCTGGTGGACGCGCCCACCCCGGAGCGGCGCGATGCCGCACGCAACCGGGAGGCGCTGCTCCGGGCTGCCCAGGAGCTGGTCGAGCGCTGCAGCGCGGACGCGGTCACCATGGACGCGGTCGCCGCCGCCGCGGGGGTCGGGAAGGGCACCGTCTTCCGACGGTTCCACTCCCGCGAGGGACTGATGGCGGCGCTGCTCGACCACTCCGAGACCGAGTGGCAGGCCGCCGTGATGTCCGGGCCGCCCCCGCTCGGCCCCGGCGCCGAGCCGTGGGAACGCCTGATGGCGTTCGGACGCTCCCGCCTCGAGACCACCCTGCTCCACGCCGACCTGATCCGGCAGGCGGGCCGGGCGGGAACGCGCTCGTTCGCGGCGTACTCCTTCGCCGCCATGCACGTGCGCTACCTCCTCGCCCAGCTCGGCGTCACGGGGGACCTGCCCCTTCTCGCGACCGCACTGATGGCGCCCCTCGAGGCGCCCGTCCTCGACCAGCAGGTGCGCATCGAGGGTCTCGACGTCGACCGGATCCACGCGGGCTGGGTCGACCTGGCCCGACGCATCGTGGGGAGGCGTACCTAATGTTGGGCCGATCTCCGAGCCCAGCCTGAGAAGACCCTCAATTTCAGGCATGACTCGCCTGAGTGCGCTTCCTAGGTTCACGGACATGGGAGGACAGGCCTTCCCATTCGATTGAGGCCTAGGGGGCCAAGACAATGAACAAGACAACCAAGACCGCTGGTGCCGGCGTAGCCGCGCTGGCTCTGGTCGCACTCTCCGCCGGTGCGGCGAGTGCGGAAAGCACACTCGTCAAGATCGGCAAGTACGGCGAGCTCTCCGCGACGCACAACATCGCGTGGATCAAGCTGAAGGTCACCTGCTCGCCGGACACCACGTCCGCCGAGGCCGACCTCTACCTCACCCAGGTCACGCACGGCACCGTGCAGACGCAGTACTCGGAGGTGTCGTTCTACAACTCCGTCGAGTGCTCGGGCAACGAGGAAGCCGTCTGGATCCCGGTCCGCCGGCCCACCGGTGGGTACAAGTGGGTCCAGGGCGCCGCGCGCGTCTCGGACGTCAACATCTACACCGAGGACCCGTCGGGCGACTTCTCCAGCCACCTCGACGGCCGCACGGTCCACCTGCGCTGACCGCTGGACACAGCCCCTCCCTCCCGCTCGCGGGAGGGAGGGGTTCTCCATGTCGGGCACTCCATGTCGGGACAGGGCCGACGAGGCGTGCCGGAGGGTGCGGGTCAGACCTGCCGGCGCCGCAGGCCGAACGTGACCCCGTCGACCAGCGCCCCCCACGAGGCCTCGATGACGTTGTGCCCCACGCCCACCGTCACCCACGACGACTCCCCGTCGCTGGTCTCGATGAGCACCCGGGTGATCGCGTCGGTGCCGTGCCCCTGGTCCAGGATGCGCACCTTGTAGTCGATCAGCTCGAACTTCGCGACCTGCGGGTAGGCCTGGCCGATGGCCTCGCGCAGCGCCTGGTCCAGCGCGTTGACCGGACCGTTGCCCTCGCCGGTCACGACGTAGCGCACCCCGTCGGCCTTCAGCTTCACGGTCGCCTCGGAGACGGCCTCCTCGCCCACCGCCGAGCGCGGCAGGGTCTCGGTGATCACCCGCCACGACTCGACCTCGAAGTACGACGGCCGCCGGCCCTCGACCTCCTCGAGGAGCAGCAGCTCGAACGACGCGTCGGCGGCCTCGAAGGTGTAGCCGCGCGCCTCGAGCTCCTTGACCCGATCGGTCACCCGGGTGACCAGCTCCTTGTCGCCCCGAGGACCAGTGAGGTCGAAGCCGAGCTCTCGTCCTTTCAGCTCGATCGAGGCGCGCCCGGCCATGTCCGAGACCAACAGCCTCATGTCGTTGCCGACCCCCACGGGGTCCATGTGCTGGTAGAGGTTCGGGTCGACCTTGATCGCGCTGGCGTGCAGCCCGGCCTTGTGCGCGAACGCCGACGTGCCGACGTAGGGCTGGCGGGAGGCGGGCGGGACGTTCGTCACCTCGGCGACCGCGTGCGCGATCCGGGTGGCCTCCCGCAGCAGCCCCTGCGGGAGCACCTGCCGGTCCAGCTTCAGCTCGAGGTTGGCCACCACGGTGACGAGGTCGGCGTTGCCGGTCCGCTCGCCGTAGCCGTTGATCGTGCCCTGCACGTGGCTGGCGCCCGCGTCGACCGCGGCCAGGGTGTTCGCCACCGCGCAGCCGGTGTCGTTGTGGCAGTGGATGCCGACTCGCACCCCCGTGGAGTCGACGACGTCGTGCACCACGTCGGCCACCCAGCCCGGCAGCATGCCGCCGTTGGTGTCGCACAGCGCGACCACCTCGGCGCCGGCGTCGTACGCCGTGCGCAGCACCTCGAGGGCGTAGTCGCGGTTGGCGCGGTAGCCGTCGAAGAAGTGCTCGGCGTCGAGGAAGACCTGCTGTCCCTCGGCACGCAGGTGGGAGACGGTGTCGCGGACCATCGCGAGGTTCTCCTCCAGCGTGGTCCGCAGGGCCAGCTCGACGTGGCGGTCGTGGGACTTGGCGACCAGCGTCACGACCCCGGCGCCGCTCTCGCGCAGCGCCGCGACCAGCGGGTCGTCGGCCGCCTTCACGCCGGCGCGCCGGGTGGCGCCGAAGGCGGCCAGCCGGGCGTGCCGCAAGTCCAGCTCCTGCGCGGCACGACGGAAGAACTCGGTGTCCTTGGGGTTGGCCCCGGGCCAGCCGCCCTCGATGTAGCCCACGCCGAGGCCGTCGAGCTGCCGGGCGATGCTCAGCTTGTCGGCGACCGAGAGGTTGAGCCCCTCCTGCTGCGCCCCGTCGCGCAGGGTGGTGTCGTAGACGTGGAACGTGCCGTGCAGGTCCATCGGTCAGTCTCTTCCGTCATGCGGTCCGGGCAACAAAAAGACCTCCCGTGGTACGAGAGGTCTGCGCGTCGGCTGCCCCGGGATGGGGCGACGACGCGCTAGGTAATGATCTCCTGCTGCTGCATGCGAACCATGCTGCCACGGTCACCGCGACCCGGCGCAGGGATCTCGGCATCCGAGCCACCCCGGCCCCCGTTCGGTGCGCGCGGTGGCTCAGCCGCCGGGGAGCCAACCGGGGAGGGACAGGCCCGCGAACGGCTGGTCGGAGGCCGGCGCCCACGAGGTGCCGACCGCGTCGAGTCGCAGCGACAGCGCGAACGCCACCACCGCCACGAGGAAGACGGCCACCACCCAGGGTCGCGCCGAGGCTGAGGCGGGGTTCACCACCCGGGACAGCGGCGCGCGGACCCGGGAGCCTCCCGGCCCGAGCCACAGCGAGGTCACGAACACCATGCCCGCCACGGCCAGCGTGGTCGTCAGGCCGGCGGCGACGGCGTAGCAGATCAGCGCCGCCGCCACGGCCAGGCCGAGGCTCCACAGCGTCAGCACCACCGTGCCGCCGATCGACCGGACCAGGTGCCAGGGCGCGGCCAGGAGGAACTGCATCCCGTCGTACCACTTGCGGCCGCGCAGCCGCCTCCGGTCGCCCGCGGCGCTCGCGGCGAGCGAGCCGCTGCGGAGCAGCCAGGTGACCAGGAGCAGGGACAGGGACGCCAGCCAGGGGTACGCCGCGATCGCGGCACCGGCAGCCACGGCACCGGTGCCGAGCAGGACTCCGCGCCGCAGGCGCTCGGGCCAGGGTGCGCGGGGGGCCTGCGCCGGCCAGGCCTCGCCATCGCCGGACCACTCGTCCTCGGACCACCCGTCGTGGGGCGCCGGCGCGAGCGGCCACTGCTCGCCCGGCGACTGCTGGGAGAGCGCCAGGGTGGGCGGCTCCTCGTCACCCGGGCCGGCGAAGGTCTCGCGCGGCAGGTGGTCGGTGGGCGCCGCCGCCGGCGCCTGGGCTGCGATCGCCAGGGGGATCGTGTAGGGGTCGTCCGCCGCCGGCACCGGAGGCACGGGCGCCGCGGTCGGCCCGGACGGGTCCGGCCGCAGCCAGCGCAGCAGGTCGTCGACCCCCGGCCGGCGGGCGGGATCGGGGTCGAGCGCGGCCTCGACGATGCCGCGCAGCTGGGCGGGCAGCCCACTGAGCTCGTGCTCGCCGCGCCGGACCCGGTCCATGATCGCCATCGAGGGCCCGCGCCCGAAGGGGGGCCGGCCGGTGCCGGCGTAGGCGACCGTCGCGGCCCACGAGTGCACGTCGGAGGCGCTGGTCGCGTCGTCGCCGTAGAGGATCTCCGGGGCCAGGTAGCCGGGCGTGCCGAGCAGCCAGCCCGTGTGGGTGAGCTTCGGGTCGTCAGCCACGCGGGCGAGCCCGAAGTCGATGAGGATGGGCGTGCGTCCCTCCATCAGCACGTTGGACGGCTTGACGTCGCGGTGCAGCACCCCCACCCGGTGGACCGAGGCGAGCCCCTCGGCCAGGCAGCCGGCGAACCAGGTGAGGTCGGCACCCGTGATCGGTCCCTCGTCGACGACGTGGTCGTGCAGCGACAGGCCGGGCACGTAGCGGGTGGCGACGTACGGCACCTCCCCCCACGGGTCGGCGTCGACGATCTCGGCGACCCACCGGCTGCGGATCCGGGTCAGCGAGCTGACCTCGCGGGCCAGCCGGGCACGCGCCTCGTCGTCACCCACGATGTGCGGCCGCAGCACCTTCAGCGCGACCCGGTCACCACCCGGCCTGCGGGCCAGGTGGACCACGCCCATCCCACCCTCGCCGATGCGCGACAGGAGGGTGTAGTCGCCCACGGTCCTGCTCTCAGGCAGGTCGGGGCGCGGGGACGTCGTCACGGACCGAGGTTACCGGTGGAGGGGCGCCGGAGGCCGCGACCCGGCGCGGGCTCCGGTCAGACGATCCGGTGCATCCAGCCGAAGGCGTCCTCGGCCCGGCCGTACTGGATGTCGACGAGCGCCTGGCGGACCTTCATCGTCAGGTCGGTGCTCGCGGGCGCGGACACCTCGCCGCCGTCCCACTTCAGCGACCCGACCGGGGTCACCACCGCGGCGGTGCCGCAGGCGAAGATCTCGGTGATCCGGCCGCTGGAGACCCCCTCGCGCCACTCGTCGATGGAGAACTTCCGCTCCTCGACCTGGTGGCCGAGCTTGCCGGCGAGCTCGATGATGCTGGAGCGCGTGATCCCCTCGAGGATGGTGCCGGTCCCGGGGGTCACGATCCGGCCGTCGTCGAAGACGAAGTACATGTTCATGCCGCCGAGCTCCTCGACGTACTTCCCCTCCTGGGCGTCGAGGAAGACGACCTGGTCGCAGCCCTGGCCGCTCGCCTCCTGCTGCGCCACCAGGGAGCTGGCGTAGTTGCCGCCGGTCTTGGCCGCGCCCATGCCGCCGCGGCCCGCGCGGGTGTACTCCTCGGTGAGCCACAGGGTGACCGGCTTGACGCCGCCCTTGAAGTAGGCGCCGGCCGGGCTGGCGATGACCATGAACGTGACGTGCTGGCTGGGCCGCACGCCGAGGAACTTCTCGGTGGCGATCATGAACGGGCGCACGTAGAGGCTCTTCTCCCCCGCCGCGTCCGGCACCCAGCGCTGGTCGACCCTGACCAGCTCGTCGACGGCCGCGACGAAGTCCTGCGGGTCGAGGACCGGGAAGGCCAGGCGCTTGCTGGAGCGCGCCATCCGCGCGGCGTTCTCCTCCGGCCGGAACGACCAGATCGACCCGGCGTCGTGGCGGTAGGCCTTCATGCCCTCGAAGGTCTCCTGGGCGTAGTGCAGCACCGCCGTGGCCGGGTCGAGCGTGAGCGGCCCGTAGGGCTCGATCCGGGCGCCGTGCCAGCCGGCATCGGGCGTCCACTCCACCGTGAACATGTGGTCGGTGAAGAACTGGCCGAAGCCCGGGTTGGCCAGGATCTCGGCGAGCCGCGCGTCGTCGACCGGCTGCGGGTTGTGGGTGGTGCTGATCTGCATGGAAGGCACGTTAGCCGACCTTTCGGAAAGGCGAGACGCCGAGCACCACTCGGGTGCCCGGCGTCTCGGGGAGGACGTGACGGCAGGCGTCAGCCGGCTACTCGCGCGGCGACCGCGTCGCCGATCTCGGTCGTCCGCCGCGCGGTGCCCGGCGTACGGGTGGCGAGGTCGTCGATGACCGCGGTCTCGACGGCGGCGGCCGCGTCGGCGTACCCGAGGTGGTCGAGCAGGAGCGACGCGGAGAGGATCGCCGCGGTGGGGTCGGCCAGCTGCTGGCCGGCGATGTCGGGCGCGGAGCCGTGGACGGGCTCGAACATCGAGGGCGCGGTGCGGTCCGGGTTGATGTTCCCGGACGCCGCGAGCCCGATGCCGCCGGTGATCGCGGCGGCGAGGTCGGTGATGATGTCGCCGAAGAGGTTGTCGGTGACGATCACGTCGAAGCGCGACGGGTCGGTCGTCATGAAGATCGTGGCCGCGTCGATGTGCAGGTAGTCGACGGTGACGTCGGGGTGCTCGAGCCCCACCTCGCCCACCACTCGGCTCCAGACCGCCCCGGCGTTGACCAGCACGTTGGTCTTGTGGACCAACGTCAGCTTCTTGCGCGGGCGGCGTTGGGCCCGGGCGAACGCGTCGCGCACGACCCGCTCCACGCCGAACGCCGTGTTGAGGGAGACCTCGGTGGCGACCTCGTGCGGGGTTCCCACCCGGATCGAGCCACCGTTGCCGGTGTAGGGGCCCTCGGTCCCCTCGCGGACCACCACGAAGTCCACGTCGCCCGGCTCCCCCGTGATCTCTGGTCGGAGCGGGGAGGCGACGCCGGGGAAGATGCGGGACGGTCGCAGGTTCACGTAGTGGTCGAGCTCGAAGCGCAGCCGCAGCAGCAGCCCGCGCTCGAGGATCCCGGGCGGCAGGTTCGGGTCGCCGGGCTTGCCGCCCACCGCGCCGAGCAGGATCGCGTCGTGCCCGCGGATCTCCTCGAGGACCGAGTCGGGGAGCACCTCGCCGGTCGCGAGGTAGCGCTCCGCGCCGAGGTCGTAGCGGGTCGGCTCGAACTTCACCCCGGCCGGGGCCGCGGCCTCGAGCACCTTGAGGGCCTCGGCCGTGACCTCCTGCCCGATGCCGTCGCCGGGGATGACGGCGAGCCTGAGGGTGCCGGTGGGGTTCGAGTCAGTCATGTCGCGAAACGTTAGTTGTCGTCGGGACGCTGGCCGCCGTTGTCTCGCAGGTCAAGCGACGCCTGGACTGCGGCGTAGGTGTTCTCGGCGCTGCGGGGGTTCTCGGGGTGGTGGCTGGCAGGTCCCCACTCGGGGTACATGTCGTACATCGGTCTGCTCCTCTGGTGATCAGGTGGTCATGGCTGAGTCGGGCACGTGGGTCGTGCGCTGAGACGCCCCGTGACGGGGGCTGGTCGACTCATGGATCACATGAGAGGAGGGGAACCTGCAGGACTGCGGATCTCGCACGTGCTGTGGGGTGCGATCCCGCCGCGGAGGCGTCTTCAGATGAGACGTGAGGCCGTACAACGCCGAACTCCGCGGCGAGGTGGCCTCACCTAAGAAGCCTCGCCGCGGCGCTCGATGAGTACGAACACGCTCCGCATGGTGGGGCAACGGTACGACGGTCCCGCCTGCCAGCGACACGGTTTTTCGGCAACTGTTCACGATGCGAGACGCGGTGCCCATGATGAGAGACTCGCAACCATGAGCGCACCTCCCGAACTGCCCGATGTCGTGTCCCGGGCGTTCGCCGTGTCCCGCAAGTCGGGCTACGTGTCGTTCTGCCGCAATGAGACCGGGCGGCTGCTCGCCACGCTGGCCGCCACGCGTGGCGGGACGATGGCGGAGTTCGGCACCGGCTGCGGCGTGGGCACGGCCTGGCTGCGCTCCGGCGTACGCGGTGACCAGACGCGCATCGTGACCGCCGAGCTGGACGCGAAGCTGGCCGGCGCGGCGGCCGAGATCTTCGTCGACGACCCCCAGGTGGAGGTCCTCGCGGCCGACTGGTCCACGCTGCTCGACAAGGGCCCGTTCTCGCTGCTGTTCCTGGACTCCGGGGAGCCCACCGAGGTGGGTGTCGACGCCATCGCCGACCTGGTCGAGGAGGGCGGCATCGTGGTGCTCGACGACTTCACGCCCTGCGAGCTGTGGCCGCCGATCACGGGTGGGCGCGTGGACACGCTGCGCGAGCAGTGGCTCACCGACGACCGGTTCACCTCGGTCGAGGTGATGGTTGCCTCCGACGCCTCCACCCTGATCGCGACGAAGCGCTGAGGCAGCGAGGGTCCAGTCAGCGACTCGGGCGTGCAGACGATCGTCCGACGTCTTCCAGGACGACGGTCCAGAACGGGAGCCAGCGCTGGGTGAGCGGGCCGATCGCGAGGGCGTAGAGCACCGTCCCGAGCCCGGCCACGCCCCCGAGCAGGAGCCCGATGAGGACCACGGCGACCTCGAGACCGGTGCGCACCAGCCGCAGCGAGAGGCCGGTGCGCCGGTGCAGCCCGGTCATCAGGCCATCGCGAGGGCCACGGCCGAGCTGGGCGCCGATGTACATCGCGCTGGCCAGGCCGCACAGCGCCACACCACCCACCATCAGCGCCACCCGCAGCACCAGGGCGGACGGCTGGTGCAGCAGGGCGAGCGTGGCGTCGGCGGAGAAGCCGACGACGAGCGCGTTGGAGATGGTGCCGATCCCGGGCGTCTCGCGCAGCGGGATCCAGGCCAGCAGCACGACGAAGCTCATCACCACGACGGCCTGGCCGAGCGTGATCGGCACGTGCCGGATCAGCCCCGAGTGCAGGACGTCCCACGGCGCCAGCCCCAGGTCGCCGCGGACCATCAGGGCGAGGGAGACGCCGTACAGCACGAGCCCGACGTAGAGCTGCGGCAGCCGACGGGCCAGGCGGCCGGCCCGCAGCTGGGCGAGCGGGCCGAGGTCGGTCAGTCCGGGGCGCGCGGTGGCGGGCGAGGCGATCGTGGACATGACCCCCAGCCTGCGAGGAATTGGCCTTCTCATCAATAGCCAATCGTGCGACAGTGGCCTGCATGAGCCAGTCCACCGGACCTCTCGCCGGACGCACCGTCAGCGCCGCCCGCGTCGCGGCCCTGGTCGCGGGCTTCGACCGCAACCCGGCGTACGCCGGCCTCGCCGACGCGCTCACCCTGCTCATCGGCGACGGCCGGATCGGGCTCGACACCCGGCTGCCCAGCGAGCGGGAGCTCACCGACGCGCTCGCGGTCTCGCGCACCACCGTCACCCGGGCCTACGCAGCGCTGCGCGACGCTGGGTACGCCGAGGCCCGGCAGGGGTCGGGCACCTACACCCGCGTCCCCGGCGGCCGCGCACGCGCGCACGACCGCGCGCTGCTCCCCCGCCCCGGCGACGGCGAGGCCATCGACCTCAACTGCGCCGCAGCCTCCGCGCCGCCCGGGCTGGCGGCGGCGTACGCCGAGGCCGCGGCCGAGCTGCCGGCCTACCTCGGCGGCCACGGCTACTTCCCCGCCGGGCTGCCACAGCTCCAGCGCGCCATCGCGGCGACGTACGACGCCCGCGGCCTGCCGACCGACCCCGACCAGATCATGGTGACCCCGGGGGCGTTGAGCGCGGCCTCGATCGTGGCCCAGGCCCACACCGGCGTCGGTGACCGGGTGCTCGTCGAGTCGCCGGTCTACCCCAACGCCACCCAGGCGATCCGGCACAGCGGCGCCCGCCTGACCGGGTCGCCGGTCGACCCCGACGGCTGGGACCTCGACGCGGTCGCCGTGGCCCTGCGGGAGACCGCACCGAAGGTCGCCTACCTGATCCCCGACTTCCAGAACCCCACCGGTCACCTGATGACCGACGAGCAACGGCGCGAGTACGCCACGCACCTGCGCCGGACCCGGACGGTCGCCGTCATCGACGAGGCCCACCAGGCGCTCTCCCTCGACGGGCAGGAGATGCCGCAACCGTTCGCGGCGTACCTCCCCGGGGCGATCACCATCGGCAGCGCCAGCAAGACCTTCTGGGGCGGCCTGCGCCTGGGCTGGATCCGGTCTCCCGAGGGCGGCATGGAGCAGCTCACGCGGGCCCGGGTCGGGCTCGACCTCGGGGCGCCCGTGATGGAGCAGCTGGTGCTGGTCCGGCTGCTCGAGGACGCCGGCAGCATCGTCGGCGAGCACCGGTCCCGCCTGCGGGCGCAGCGCGACGCGCTCGCCGCCGCGATCTCGTCCGCGCTGCCGGAGTGGCGCTTCCGGCTGCCCTCGGGCGGGCTGGCGTTGTGGTGCGAGCTGCCGGGACCGCTCGGCACCGCGCTGGCCGCCGAGGCCGAGCGCCTCGGCGTGATCGTGGCCCCGGGGCCGGTGTTCGCCGCCGAGGGCGGCCTGGACCGCTTCGTGCGGATCCCCTGGACCCGACCGGCCGACGAGCTCGAGGACGCGGTCGGGCGGCTCGCCCGCGCCTGGGACGTGGTCCGCGGACGACGTGGCTCGCGGCCCGACGGGCCCGGTCGCGTGATGGTCGCCTGAGGGTCCTGGCGGGATAGTCCGACGAAGGGGCCCGCCTCAGACCAGGTTGACGGCTCGCACGGACGCGGCCTCGATGGCCTCCTGGATCTCGGCCAGCGAGTCCGAGGGGATCTCGGTGTCGACCGACAGGGCCACCAGGGCCTGGCCGCCCTTGGTGTCGCGGGAGACCTGCATGCCGGCGATGTTCACCCCGGCGTCGCCCAGGATCCGGCCGACGGTGCCGACCATCCCCGGCCGGTCCTCGTAGCGGAAGAACGCGAGGTGGTCGGTCGGTTCGATGTCGACGTCGAAGCCATTGACCTCCACCAGCCGCTCCTTCTGGTTGATCCCGACCAGGGTGCCGCTCACCGAGACCTGCGCGCCGTCGGCGAGCGTGCCGCGGATGGTGATCAGGTTGCGGTGGTCGGGGCTCTCCGGATCCGCGACGAGGCGTACGGCGCAGCCACGCTCGGCCGCCAGCAGCGGCGCGTTCACGTAGGACACCTGCTCCTCGACGATGTCGGCGAAGACGCCCTTGAGCGCGGCCAGCTCGAGCACCTTGACGTCGTAGTCGGTGATCTCGCCGCGGACCTCGACGTCGATCTGCTGCGCGACCTCACCGGCGAGGCCGGTGAAGACCCGGCCCAGCTTCTCGGTCAGCGGGATGCCCGGCCGCACGTCCTCGGCGATCACGCCACCCTGCACGTTCACCGCGTCGGGCACGAGCTCGCCGGCCAGCGCGAGCCGGACCGAGCGGGCGACGGCGAGGCCGGCCTTCTCCTGCGCCTCGTCGGTGGACGCACCGAGGTGGGGGGTGGCCACGACGTTGTCGAGCTCGAAGAGGGGGCTGTCCGTGCAGGGCTCCTGGGTGAAGACGTCGAGGCCCGCGGCCGCCACGCGGCCCTCCTTGAGCGCGGAGTGGAGGGCGACCTCGTCGACGATGCCGCCGCGGGCCGCGTTGACCAGCACCAGGGACGGTTTGACCTTCGCGAGCTGCTCGGCACCGATCAGGCCGAGGGTCTCGGGGGTCTTCGGCAGGTGCACCGACATGAAGTCGGCCTCGCGGAGCAGCGTGTCGAGCTCGACCAGCCGGACACCCATCTGGGCCGCCCGCCCCGCCTGCACGTAGGGGTCGTAGGCCACGACCTTCATCCCGAAGGCGGACAGGCGCTGGGCGACCAGCACGCCGATCCGGCCGAGCCCGACGATCCCGACGGTCTTCTCGTACAGCTCGACGCCCGTGTAACGCGACCGCATCCACTCCCCGCGACGCAGGGCCTGGTGCGCCGGCGAGATGTGCCGGGCCGCCGCCAGCATCAGGCCGACCGCCAGCTCGGCCGCCGAGACGATGTTGGAGGTGGGGGCGTTGACGACCATGACCCCGACTGGGTCGCGGCGCGGACGTCGACGTTGTCGAGGCCCACCCCGGCCCGGGCCACGACCTTCAGGTGCGTGGCGGCGGCGAGGGCCTCGGAGTCCACCTTCGTGGCCGAGCGGACCAGGAGCGCATCGGCGTCGGCGATCGCCGGCAGCAGCTCGCCGCGGTCGGCGCCGTCGCAGGTGCGGATCTCGAAGTCCGGGCCGAGCGCCTCGACGGTGGCGGGGCTCAGCTCCTCAGCGATGAGTACGACGGGCTTGGTCACAGCGGTGTCCTCGGTCCTGATCGGAGAGGTTGGCATGCACGACGCTGTGCGGCCTTCCACACTACCTGAGCACACTCCGGTAATTCGGTTGTGTCCGCCCACGCCCGCACCGGTAACCTGCCGCCGTGGACATCGCCTGACGACCTCGCCCCGCCCGCGTCCGCGGGTCCGCCACCTCGTCATCCGGAGTCGCCCGTGTCCACCACTCTCACCATCTCCCGCCTCGACGTCGCGTTCGCCGCGCGCACCCTCGTCCGGGGCCTCGACCTGGTCCTCGCCGACGGCAGCGTGACCGCGCTGGTCGGCGCCAACGGCTCCGGCAAGTCCACGCTGATGCGCACCGTCGTCGGCGAGCTGCCGATCGAGTCCGGCACCATCCAGCTCGCCCCGCGGGACGCCACCATCGGGTGGCTCCCCCAGGTCGTGCCCGATCCGTCGGAGTCGCTGCTGGAGTACGCCCGTCGGCGTACCGGCGTCGCCGAGGCCGACCGCGACCTCGACCGTGCCTCGGCCGCGCTGGCCGCGGGCAGTCCCGGCGCGGACGACGAGTACGCCTTGGTGCTCGACCGCTGGCTCGCCCTCGGCGCCGCCGACCTCGAGGACCGGCTGCCGCAGGTGGCCGCCAAGGTCGGCCTGGACGTCGACGCGGACCGCCCGCTCGGCAGCCTCTCGGGCGGCCAGGCCGCCCGCGCCGCGCTGGTGGCCGTGCTGCTCAGCAGGTACGACGTGCTGCTGCTCGACGAGCCCACCAACGACCTCGACGCGCGCGGCCTGGCACTCATGGTCGAGTTCGTCGAGGGGCACCAGGGGCCATCCTGATCGCCAGCCACGACCGGGGCTTCCTGGACCGCGTCGCGACCCAGGTGGTCGAGCTCGACCTCGCCCAGCAGCGGATCGGCCACTACAGCGGCGGACGGTCGGAGTACGTCGCGGCTCGGGACCTGGCCCGGCGGCACGCCCGTGAGGCGTACGAGACCTACGCCGGCCAGCGTGACGACCTCATCTCCCAGGCCCGTCGCCGCGACGACTGGGCGGCCAGGGGACACCGGAACGTGTCCACCGGCGGCGAGCCGGACAAGCACATCCGCGAGAAGGCACCGCGCACGCGCCGACCGTCAGTCCGCCAAGGCGGCACGGCTGAAGAAGGCCGTCGACCGGCTCGAGGTGGTCGAGCAGCCGCGCAAGGAGTGGGAGCTGCGCTACTCGATCAGCCCGGGGGCGGAGCCCGCGGCCGTGGTCGCCACGCTCGACCGGGCCGAGGTCGCCCGTGGGGCTTCCGGCTCGGACCGGTCGACCTCACCGTCGCCCGCGGTGACCGGGTCGCGGTCTCCGGCGACAACGGCAGCGGCAAGACGACGCTGGTCAAGGCCCTCCTCGGCGAGATCCCGCTCGTCGCGGGACGGCGGTCGCTGGGCACCAGGGTCCGAACCGGCGTCCTGGACCAGCGTCGCTCGCTGCTGGACTCCGACGAGTCGGTGGTCGACGTGGTGCGGGCCGAGCTCGCCGGGCCGGACGAGCAGGGACCCGACCGTGGGGGGTGCGCACGCTGCTCGCGAAGTTCGGGATGGGCAGCGAGCACGTCGACCGCCCGGCGCGGACCCTGTCGATGGTGAGCGCACCCGGGCGCTGATGGCGGTCTTCCAGGCCCGGGAGGTCAATGTGCTCGTGCTCGACGAGCCGACCAACCACCTCGATGTGGCGGCCATCGAGCAGCTCGAGGCGGCTCTCGTCGACTACTCAGGCACCCTGCTCGTCGTCAGCCACGACGAGGCCCTGGTGGCGTCGCTCGACGTCACCAGCCGCTGGCACGTCGAGGACGGCCGGGTGACGGTGACGCAGGCCTGACCCCCGTCAGCGGTCGCGCGGGATGGCCAGCCACTCGGCCCAGGTCAGGTCGCGGCCGACGTACCGCGGGGGTCAGCGGCCAGTCCGCGGCGATCCACGCCGGGACCAGCTCGTCGAGGGCCGCCTCGACCGGCGAGCCGACGTGCTCGTCGCGCACCCACCAGGAGATGTCGGCGTCGGCCCCGGCCTTGTCGGTCGGGTCGATGTAGACGCAGCCGACCAGCTCGGTCTCCCCGGCGTCGAAGAGCGCGTAGTTGAAGGACTCGTGGGCCTGGACCTCGTCCCAGTGGTGCTGGAGGTCCTCGCGGTCCTGCTCGGCGGTCATCGACGCCGGCGGCCAGCCCCAGGCCTCGCCGTAGATCGACCAGAGCCGCTCACGGGAGCCCATCACCGCCGGCAGTCGAGCTCGGTGTCGTCGGGGTGGATCGGGCGCAGGTGGTGGCCGGTCGGCAGCTCGACGCGAGTCGGGTGCTGCCAGTCCTCGGGCAACCAGGGGTCGGTGGGCATCGCCAGGTCCTTTCCGCGCGTGGACCCGCATCGTAGGACGGGTCCGGACCGGGCGCCCCCCGTTTGCGGCGCCCGGTCCGGAAGGCTCAGGCGAACAGCGCCTGCCCGACGTGCTCCCCGGGCCCCACGCCCGGCGGCACCACGAACAGGGCCGAGCCGGTGACCTGGAGGTACTCCATGAGCGCGTCGACCTTCGCCATCCGCGTCTGGACGGGGATGAAGTGGGTGCGCGGGTCGCGCACGTAGGCCAGGAAGAACATCCGGCGTTCAGCCCGCCCAGGGCGTCGGTGCCGTCGACGAAGTTGTAGCCGCGCCGCAGCATCCGGACACCGTCGTTGTGGTCGGGGTGCACCACACTGACGTGGGAGTCGCGCGGGATCACCGGGCCGTCGCTCCCCGGCATCGAGAAGTCGGGTTCGGTGAGCTCGCCGCCGCCCGAGAGCGGCGCCCCCGTGCCCTTGGTGCGGCCCACGAAGTCCTCCTGGTCACCGAGCGCGGCTGCCGGTCCCAGATCTCGATCCGCATGTTGATCCGCCTCGCCACCAGATAGGAGCCCCCCGCGAGCCACAGCGCCTTCACGTCGTCGCCGGAGCCGACCCACACGTGCTCCTCCAGCGCGGCGGTCTCCTCGGCCTTGACGTTGGCGGTGCCGTCCTTGAACCCGAAGAGGTTGCGCGGCGTGGACTGGGCGGTCGAGGTGGTGGAGGTGCGGCCGAAGCCGAGCTGCGACCAGCGCACCGCGACGGTGCCGAAGCCGATGCGGGCGAGGTTTGCGGATCGCGTGCACGGCCACCTGCGGATCGTCGGCACACGCCTGAACGCACAGGTCGCCGCCCGAGCGCGCCGGGTCGAGGTCGTCGCCGGGAAGTGGGGCAGGTCGCGCAACGCCTCCGGCTGCCGGTCGGCCAGGCCGAACCGGTCCCGGCCGCGGGCGTCACGGAAGAGGCTCGGCCCGAAGCCGAACGTGATCGTCAGCCCGCTGGCGTCCAGGCCGATCGCCTCGCCGGTGTCGTCCGGCGGCACGTCGGCAGCGCCCTCGACCGGTCCGACCTCGCCGGCCGGCAGGCCGCGGCTCATCCGGTCGGCGGCCGCGGTCCACGCCTTCAGCAGCGCCACCAGCTGGGCGCGGGAGCCGGTGGTGACGTCGAACGCCGCGAAGTGGAGGCGGTCCTGCGCCGGCGTGACGATCCCGGCCTGGTGCTCGCCGCGGAAGGCGTACGTCGTGTCCCCGCCGCCCGGCGTGGCTGCGGCGTCGTCGGTGGCGCGGCCGGCGACGAAGGCACCGGCCAGCCCGGCAGCGGCCACGCCGCCGCCGATCAGGCCCCGGCGGGAGAGGTTCTGGGAGCCGGCCACGTCAGGACAGCACCGCCGAGGTCAGCTGCGAGAGCGGCTCGGCGAGGGCGTTGACTGCGTCGGCGAGCCGCTTGACCTCGGCGGTCGAGAGGTCGTCGTACGACGTGAAGCCGGACCCGTCACGCTGCCGGTCGAGCAGCACCTGCAGGGCGTCGAACCGCTCCTCCAGGGTGTGCTCGAGCGCGGGGTCGTTGCGCTCGAGCACGGGCTCGAGCACCTCGAACGCCTTCTTGGCGCCGTCGACGTTGGCCTGGAAGTCCCACAGGTCGGTGCGCGACCAGTACTCCTCCTCGCCGGTGACCTTGCCCTTCGCGACCTCCTCCATCAGCCCCCGGGAGCCGTTGGCGATCTGGTCGACGGTGAAGTCGAGCTTGCCGATGCGCCCGTCGAGGGTCCTGGTGTCGGCCAGCAGGTCGTCGGCGTACCTCGCCCGCTCCTGGCGGGTCAGCGACTCGTACTTGCCGGCGCGGGCCGGCCACAGGTCCTTCTCGATGCGGTGCCAGCCGGTCCACCTCTGGCCCTGCTCGAGGTCGGCCTCGCGGGCGTCCATCTTCGGGTCGAGGTCACCGAAGGACTCGGCGACCGTCTCGATGCGCTCCCAGTGGGTGCGTGCGACCGGGTAGAGCGCCCGCGCGGTGTCGTCCTGTCCTCCCCGGCCTTGTAGGCCTTGACGAACGCCGTCGTCCTGGCGAGCAGCTGGTCGGACTGCTGCTGCACGAACTCGCCGTACTGCTCCTGGGCGTGGTCGACCATCTTCTGCTCGTCGGCCGAGGTGCTGACCTTCTCCCCGGAGTCGGTGACGGTGAAGTCGGCGCGGATGCCGGCGCCCTTCATGCCCGGCTTGCACGCGGTGAGGTAGCTGCCGGCCGGGGCGTTCACCACGAGCTGGCGGGTGAGGTTGGGGCCGATGTTCTCGACCTCGCCGAGGATCCGCTGGCCATCGTCGGTGTAGAGGTAGAACTCCGTCACCTGCGAGCCGTCGTTGGTGACGTCGAAGGTTGAGCTTGCCCGAGGGCGCCTTCGTTCTCGAGACGTCGCACGCGTCGTCGGTGGAGCTGACCGTGATGGTGCGGTCGTCCTCGGTCGCCGTGGTGGCGGTGGTGTTCTGGGTGCAGGCCGCCAGGGCCGGGACGGCCGCGAGGACGGCCGCGAGCAGGGGAAGACGCATCGGGAGGGGTTCCTTCGTGGTGCGTGGGCGGGTGTCGGTCGGTGGCGCTCAGCGGCCGCCGCTGCCGGCTCCTGCTCGGCCGGCACGGGAGCGGCCTGCCGCGGCCGGCCACCCCGACGACGACACCGAGGACGAAGAGCGCCATCGTCGGCACGGCGTACAGCAGCCAGGCGGCGGCCTCGAGGTGGGTGGTGACCGGCGAGAAGTTGAAGACACCCTTGAGCAGCGTGGCGTACCAGGTGCCCGGGTCGATCGTCGCGGAGACGTCGAAGGCGACGGAGTTCAGGCCGGGCAGGATCCCGGCCTCCTGCAGGTCGTGGACGCCGTAGGACAGCACCCCGGCGGCGACGAGGATCAGGAAGCCGCCGGTCCAGGCGAAGAACCGGCTCAGGTTGATCGAGATCGCCCCGCGGTAGATCAGTAGCCCAGGACGACGGCCGAGGCCAGGCCGAGGCCCGCGCCGAGCAGCGGCTCCCAGGTCGGCGCCGACGAGCCGCCCGCGTCGCGGGTGCCGGCCTGCGTGGCGGCCCACAGGAAGAGGGCGGTCTCCAGGCCCTCCCGGCCCACGGCGAGGACGGCGACCAGCGCCAGCGACCAGCGGCCGCCGTCGGCGCCCGGTCGATCCGGCCGCGGAGCTCCCCGCCCATGGCACGTGCGGCCCGGGCCATCCAGAAGATCATCCAGGTGACGAAGGCGACCGCGACCAGCGACAGGGTGCCGCCGATGGCCTCCTGGGCCTCGAAGGTGTGGCCGCGCGGGCCCCAGGTGAGGATCGCGCCGAACGCCAGGCTCACCGCGACCGCGGCGGCGACACCGGCCCAGATGCGCGGCAGCAGGTGCCGACGGTCCGACTTGACCAGGTAGGCCACGAGGATGCTCACGACGAGCGCGGCCTCGAGGCCCTCGCGGAGACCGATCAGGTAGTTGGCAAGCACGACGCGTCCTTCATAGGTGAGGCTTGGCTTACTTAGGCACGCCTAACCTTACATGGACCGCGTCCGCGCGTGGAACCGGACCACGCTGCGACCCGCCTCACACCTGCTCGGTAGTCCCCGCCGTTCGGCACGCTCCGGCGGGCAGGTCGGGGTGCCGATCGGCGGGGACTACCGCGTCGATCCGGTGGAAGCCTGCGAGGGGGTGGTCAGACCGCGCAGCCGTCCGGGCCGCACACCTGTCCCCCGTCGGCCATCTCGAGGGTGGGACGCGAGTCCGCCCATGCGCGCTCGAGGACCTGCGCGAAGACCTCCGCGGGCTGGGCCCCGGAGACGCCGTACTTCTGGTCCACGACGAAGAACGGGACACCGGTGGCGCCGTACGCCCGGGCCTGGGCGATGTCGGCCTCGACGGCGTCGGCGAAGTCCTCCCCCACCAGCACCTCCTTGACCCGCACCTCGTCGAGCCCCACCGCGGTCCCTGCCGCCTGCAGGACGTCGTGATCACCGACGTCCTCGGCACGGACGAAGTACGCCGCCAGCAGCTGCTCCTTGAGCTCGCCCTGCAGGGCGGGCCCGCCCGTCTCGAGGGCGAGGTGGAGCAGGCGGTGGGCGTCGATGGTGTTGGTGTGGACGTTGTCGAAGAGGCGGAACGCGAGCCCCTCGTCCTCGGCCAGCTCGATGAGCTGCTGCTGCATCTGGCGCATCTCGGCCTCGCTCCGGCCGTACTTGCGAGCGAGCACGCCGGTGGTCAGCTCGTGGCCGTGCCGCGGCGCACTCGGGTCCAGCTCGAAGGAGCGGTAGACGACCTCCACGTCGTCGCGGTGGTCGAAGCCGGCCAGGGCGGTCTCGAGACGCCGCTTGCCGATGTAGCACCAGGGGCAGACGACGTCGGACCAGATCTCGATACGCATGACTCGTACAACGTTCAACCGTCCCGGGCATTCCCGGACGTCGGCGTCGTCACAGGACAACGCCGGCCCGTCGTCGATCGACGACGGGCCGGCGCGCTCCCCGCCGACGGGCGACGGGTGGGGGGATCAGTGGGCGACGGGCTCCATGCCCTCCTCGGGCAGCTCGACCTCGCCGATCATCTCCTCGATCTTCTCGGTGCTGAGCGCCACGTTCATCGCCCAGTAGTAGACGACCAGGCTCCACGCGGCCACGACGAGCGCGTCCCAGCCGAACCCGATCAGCGCGTTGTCCCCCTTCGGACCGAAGTCGCTGATGTAGACGATGACTCCCATGCCGATCAGGTACGGGATCAGCCACGACGACGCCTTCCAGTCCAGGGTCGGCTTGTGCTCGTTGAGCTTGAAGACGCGGTTGGCGACCAGGATCGCGTAACCGATCAGGATCGAGACGCCGAGCTTCCAGTCGGTGTCCCAGCCGGTCCACAGGATGATCAGGTTGGCGATGATGAACGCCAGCGGCGAGAGGATCCCGGCCGCGGGCAGTCGGTACGGTCGCTCGGCGTGGGGAAGGCGTCGCCGGAACGCGCCCAGGGAGAGCGGCGCCCCGCCGTACATGAGCACCGACGCGCTGGTGATCAGGCCGACCAGCGACTGCCAGCTCGGGAACGGGAGGAAGCAGATGCACCCGGTGACGAACGCCGCGAGCAGTCCGACCCACGGGACCGCACGCTCGTTGGTCCACTCGAAGGCAGACGGGACGTAGCCGTTGCGGGAGAGTCCGTAGGCCAGGCGCGAGCTTCCGGTGGTGTAGATCAGGCCGGTGCCGCCGGGGCTGATGATCGCGTCGGCGTAGATGATCGCGGCCAGCCAGCCGATGCTCAGCAGCGTGGCGATCTCCGCGAACGGACCGGTGAAGGTCGTGTAGAGGCCGGGGCCGACCTGGTCCCAGGTGTCACCGATGGCGCTCTTCGGCAGGGCGAAGAGGAAGGTGATCTGCAGCAGGATGTAGAGCACGGTGCCGATGGCGACGGAGCCGATGATCGCGAACGGGACGTCCCGCTTGGGGTTGGCGGACTCGCCGGCGAGCTGGTCGGCCTGCTCGAACCCGAGGTAGCTGAAGATGATGCCGCCGGTGGACACCGCGGCGAAGATGCCCTTGAGGCCGGCCGGGTTGAAGCCGTTGGCCGCGGTCAGGTTGCTCGTGTCGAAGTTGGCGATCGCGAGGACCAGGATCGTCAGCAACGGGATCGCGATCTTCCACCAGGTGGCGGCGCTGTTCGTCGCCGCGAGCTTCTTGACGCCCAGGAAGTTGATCGCGGTCAGGATCGCCATCAGGACGATCGCCACCGCGATGCCGATGGGGTTCAGGACCGCGGTGTCAGGGTCGATCCACCCCTTGGCGAAGTCGTAGTGACCGGCGTAGGTGAGCATCGCGGAGACCTCGATGGGGGCGACGGTCGCCGCGTTGAGCCAGGCGAACCAGCCGAACGACGCCCCGGCGACGCCACCGAAGGCGTAGTGGGGGAAGCGCGCGGTGCCGCCGGAGACGGGGTACATGCCGCCCAGCTCGGCGTGCACGAGGGCCAGGACGACGATGGCGACGCCACCGATGATCCAGGAGATGATCGCAGCAGGTCCCGCCGCGACGAGGGCCTCCTGCGGGCCGAAGAGCCATCCCGAGCCGATGATCGAGCCCATCGAGGCCCACATCAGGCCGATGAGGCCGACCTCCCTCACCAGCTTGGTGTTGCGCCGCTTGGTCTGCGGCTCCTGTGTTGCTGTCATCTGCTCGGACCTCCGTGCGGGTGCGTTCACAGACCGAACCGAGTGCTCGGCCCCCCGGCACCTTCGGATGACCTACCCACCCGCCCACCGGGCAAACACGGCGCTCTGGAGCCCGCGGCGGACGGCCTCGAAAGGACGCCGAGCCGGCGTGGAGCACCCAAAGGAACGGGGCTCCACGCCGGCTCGGCGTCGGTTCTGCTGGGTCAGCGGGCGGAGGTGCCCTCGACGTAGTCGGAGTCGTGGCTCTTGACCCACGACATCAGCTTGCGCAGCTCGCGGCCGGTCTTCTCGATCGGGTGCTGCTCTGCCTGCTCGCGGAACTTCTTGAACTCCGGGGAGCCCGCGTCCTGGTCGCCGATGAAGCGCTGGGCGAACGAGCCGTTCTTGATGTCCTCGAGGACGGCCTTCATGTTCTCCTTGACGTGCTCGTCGATGACCCGCGGGCCGGAGACGTAGTCGCCGTACTCCGCGGTGTCGGAGACCGACCAGCGCTGCTTGGCGATGCCACCCTCGTACATCAGGTCGACGATGAGCTTGAGCTCGTGGAGGCACTCGAAGTAGGCGACCTCGGGCTGGTAGCCGGCCTCGGTGAGCACCTCGAAGCCGTACATCACCAGCTGGCTCGCGCCACCGCAGAGGACGGCCTGCTCGCCGAACAGGTCGGTCTCGGTCTCCTCGGTGAAGGTCGTCCGGATGCCGCCGGCGCGCAGGCCGCCGATCGCCTTGGCGTAGGAGAGCGCCAGGTCCCAGGCCTTGCCGGAGGCGTCCTTCTCGACGGCGACGAGCACCGGGACGCCGCGGCCGTCGACGTACTCGCGACGGACCAGGTGGCCCGGGCCCTTCGGCGCGACCATGAAGACGTCGACGCCCTCGGGCGGGGTGATGTAGCCGAAGCGGATGTTGAACCCGTGCCCGAAGACGAGGGTGTCCCCCTCGGCGAGCTGCGGCGCGATCTCCTCGGCGTAGAGCTTCCGCTGGTGCTGGTCGGGCGCCAGGATCACGATGACGTCGGCCTCCTCGGCCGCCTCCGCCGGGGTGAGGACGCGCAGGCCCTCGGCCTCGGCCTTCGCCCGGCTCTTCGACCCCGGCTGCAGGCCGACCCGGACGTCGACGCCCGAGTCGCGCAGGGACAGGGCGTGGGCGTGGCCCTGGCTGCCGTAGCCGATGACGGCCACGTTCTTGCCCTGGATCAGGGCGAGGTCGGCGTCGTCGTCGTAGAACATCTCAGCCACTGGGGCTCTCCTTCTGGGTTGTCTTCCGTGGGTACGTCGTGGGGTGCTGGGGTCAGCCGGTCGCGGCCGGCGGGGCGGGGATCGGCACCGGGCGCAAGGTGCGCTCGCTGATCGACCGGGAGCCGCGGCCGATGGCGACCATCCCGGACTGGACGAGCTCGCGGATGCCGAAGGGCTCGACCACCTTGAGGAACGACGCGAGCTTGTCGCCGTTGCCGGTGACCTCGATCGTCACCGCGTCGGTCGCGACGTCGACCACCCGGGCCTTGAAGAGCGCCACCGCGTCGAGGACCTGCCCACGCGACTCGGCGTCGGCCTTGACCTTGACCAGCAGCAGTTCCCGGTCGACCGATGACGAGCCGTCGAGCTCGACGATCTTGATCACCTCGACCAGCTTGTTGAGCTGCTTGGTGACCTGCTCGAGCGGGGACTCCTCGACGTTGACCACGATGGTCATCCGGGAGACCTCGTCGTGCTCGGTGGGGCCCACCGCGAGGGAGTCGATGTTGAAGCCCCGACGGCTGAAGAGGCCGGCGATCCGGGCCAGCACGCCGGGCTTGTTCTCCACCAGCACCGACAGGGTGTGCTTGCTCATCAGGCCTCGTCCTCCTCGAACTTCGGCGCCAGGTCGCGGGCGTACTTGATGTCGTCGTTGCTGGTGCCGGCGGCGACCATCGGCCACACCATCGCGTCGCGGTGGACCCGGAAGTCCACGACAACCGGCACGTCGTCGATCTCCATCGCCTTGTTGATGGTGGCGTCGACGTCGGCGGGGCTGTCGCAGGCGAGCCCCACGCACCCGTAGGCCTCGGCCAGCTTGACGAAGTCGGGGATCCGCTTGGAGTGCAGGTCGGTGTTGGAGTAACGCTCGTTGTAGAAGAGCGTCTGCCACTGACGCACCATGCCGAGCGACTCGTTGTTGATGATCGCGACCTTGATCGGGATGTCGTTGATCGCGCAGGTGGCCAGCTCCTGGTTGGTCATCTGGAAGCAGCCGTCGCCGTCGATCGCCCACACGGTCGTGTCCGGGCAGCCGACCTTGGCCCCCATCGCGGCCGGCACCGAGAACCCCATGGTCCCCAGGCCACCGGAGTTGATCCAGGTGTTGGGCTTCTCGTAGCCGACGAAGTGGGCGGCCCACATCTGGTGCTGCCCCACGCCGGCGGTGTAGATCGCGTCCGGACCGGCGATCTTGCCGAGCCGCTCGATGACGTACTGCGGGGCCAGGCTGCCGTCGGCCGGCTCGTCGTACCCGAGCGGGTAGCGCTGCTTGATCCCGGCCAGGAACTCCACCCAGGCCTCGTAGTCGCCGGTGTGGCCGGCGTCGGCCTCGGCCTTCAGCGCGACGAGCAGGTCGCTGATCACCTCGCGGCAGTCGCCGACGATCGGGACGTCGGCGATGCGGTTCTTGCCGATCTCGGCGGGGTCGATGTCGGCGTGGATGACCTTCGCCCCGGGGGCGAACGAGTCGAGGTTGCCGGTCACCCGGTCGTCGAAGCGGGCACCCAGGCTGATGATCAGGTCGCTGCGCTGGAGACCGGCGACCGCGGCCACGGTGCCGTGCATGCCGGGCATGCCGAGGTGCTGCGGGTGGCTGTCCGGGAACGCGCCGCGGGCCATCAGCGTGGTCACCACCGGCATTCCGGTGAACTCCGCGAGCACCTTCAGCTCGCGGGCCGCGCCGGCGCGGATCGTGCCGCCGCCGACGTAGAGCACCGGGCGGCGCGACTCGAGGATCAGCCGGGCGGCTTCGCGGATCTGCTTGGAGTGCGGGCGCGTCACCGGCCGGTAGCCCGGCAGGTGCAGCTCGGTCGGCCAGCGGAACGTCGTCATGGACTGCAGGGCCGACTTGGCGACGTCGACCGCACCGCCCCGGGCGACCGGTCGAGGCGAGGTAGAACGCCTCGGCGACGGTCCGCGGGATCTCGGCCGGGTCGGTCACCAGGAAGTTGTGCTTGGTGATGGGCATCGTGATGCCCCGGATGTCGGCCTCCTGGAAGGCATCGGTGCCGATCATCGAGGCGCCCACCTGGCCGGTCACGGCCACCATCGGCACCGAGTCCATGTGCGCGTCGGCGATCGGCGTGACCAGGTTGGTCGCGCCCGGGCCCGAGGTGGCCATGCAGACGCCCACCTTGCCGGTCGCGGCGGCGTACCCCTGTGCGGCGTGCCCGGCACCCTGCTCGTGGCGCACCAGGATGTGCCGGATCGCCGTGGAGTCCATGAGCGGGTCGTACGCCGGGAGGATCGCCCCGCCCGGGATGCCGAAGATGTTCTCGGCGCCGGCCGCCTCCAGCGACTTGATCAGGCTCTGTGCGCCCGTGATCTGCTCGCTCATCCTCTGGTTCCTGTCCTCACTCGTTGCGATCACACACCCGGTCCGGCCAACAAAAAACCCCTCGGCCCGTGGGCAACGAGGGGTCGACGCGCGTGCTGGTGTCGTGGACTCAGCTCACGCGTCGCGTGCGTACAAGAATCTGCTGGCGCATGCGATCACGGTAGCCGTCGGCTCTCGTGTCCGTCACCAGAGTCTGGCACGCGTCCCAACATCTGGGACGCGGGTCCCGTCTTTCGAGATGGCCGCCGGGCGAAACCGGTGGGGTCTATCCGCCCTCGGCGCGGCCCGCCCAGGTCGTCACACAGGCCTTGTTGCCCTCGGCGTCGGCCAGCACCCAGAACGTCGGGGCACGGTCGTCGCTGACCAGCGTGCCGCCCGCACCGAGCGCGGCCTCCACGCGCGCGAACGCCTCCTCGGCGGCACCCGGATGTCGAGGTGGAAGCGCTGACGTGGCTCCTCGTGGGCCACGGTCTGCTGGAACCACAGGGTCGGCAGGATTCCCCGGCCGTCGATCAGCTCGTCGTGCAGCGGCGAGTCCTGCAGCCCCAGGACCGCCCGCCAGAACGGCTTGATGGCGTCGGGCTGTGCGCTGTCGAGCGCGATCTCGAGCACCTGGACCGCCGCGGGGACGGCGGTGACGCCCAGCCCCGCCGCCAACTTGCTGATCCGGCGGGCCAGCGTGGTGTCACGGGAGGTGACCCCGAAGACGTCGTGGCTGAAGAGCCGCACGTGCACCTGGCCGTAGCGCAGGTCGAGGTCGGGATGGTGGTCCATCTCCTCGGCGGCGGCGCCGATCGCCTCGACCAGCCGCAGGCCGGTCGCGAAGTCACCGGTCCGGTAGCGCGCGTGCAGTGCCTGGAAGAGGACACGCCAGTCGGCGAGTCCCTCCGCCTCGACCTGCTGCGGGGTGAGGGTGTCCGTGCCGCTCATGGCAGCACCTCCTGTCCGATCGGTCCGGGGTTGGTGGCGATCTCCCAGCGGAAGCCGTCGGGGTCGGCGAAGTAGCCGGTGTAGCCGCCCCACTCCCTCTCCACCGCCGCCACGACGGGGTCGGCCCCCGCGGCTCGGGCGGTCGCCAGGATCTCGTCGACCTCGGCGTTGGTGCGGACGTTGTGCGAGAGCGTGACGGGGACCAGGCCCGGGCCCCGTCGGATCGGTCCGACCTCGGCCTCGAAGCCGGCCTCGGCCCACAGGGAGAGCACCAGGCGCTCCCCGGCCTTGATCATCAGCACCTCGCCCGGAACGTCGAGGGCGGGCGTCCACCCGAGGCCGTCCACGTAGAAGGCGCGGGTGGCGTCGAGGTCGCGCACCGCCAGGGTCACGAAGCTGATCCGCTGGTCCATGCCGTCACTCTGGCACAGGGCACCGACGCGACCCTAGGCTCGTGCGATGAGCCACGACAGCGACCCCAGCATCGACTCCAGCGTGCCGCCCTCCGGCCCGGGGTGCGTCGAGTGCGAGGCGGCCGGCGGCTGGTGGGTCCACCTGCGGCGGTGCGCGCGATGCGGGCACGTCGGCTGCTGCGACAGCTCCCCCGCGCAGCACGCCACCGCCCACTTCCGCGAGTCCGGTCACCCGGTCGTCGCCAGCTTCGAGCCCGGCGAGGACTGGTTCTGGGACTACGCCCGGGAGGTCGGCGTGCTCGGTGGACCGCTCGCCCCGCCCACCTCGCGACCCGCGGACCAGCCGGTCCCCGGTCCCGCCGGCCGGGTGCCCGCCGACTGGCAGGACCACGTCCACGGGTGAGCCTCACCCGAGGGTCTGGGTGACCTCGCGTCGCTCGCCGTCCACCACGACGCGGCCGAGCGCGCCGTTGACCAGCGGGAGGAAGGGCTGCGTGTGCCCGACCTCCAGGTCGAGCACGATCGGGATCCCGAGCATCCCCAGGGCGTCGACGACGGCGTCGTGCTGGCTGAAGTCGTCGAGGCTCGGCGCCGGGGTGCGCCCGACCAGGATCGCGTTGGCGTGCTCGAACCACCCGGCCAGCCGCAGCCCGTGCAGCGCCCGGGCGACGTCGTACGGCCGTGCTCCGCGGCCTCGAGGTAGACCAGCAGCCCCTCGTCCGCGTGCTCCCGCCCGAACGCCGGCACGTCGCCGTACGCCGTGCCCGCGAGGTCGGAGACGGTCTCGATGCAGCCGCCGACCAGGCGGCCGCTGACGTCGAGGTCTCCCCCGCCGACCACCGTCCAGGAGCCGGTCGAGTCCAGCTCCATCGTCGACACGTCCGGGTCACCCACGTAGTCGTAGAAGCCCAGGCTCCGATAGCGGCCCGGGCTGCGCTGCGTGAACGGCGTCGTCGACCCGGCCACGTCGAGCCAGTGCAGCAGCCCCTCGGGCGACTCGAACGGGGTGTCCATCAGGTTCCAGCCGTGGAGGGTCGCCCAGCCGAGCCGCAGGGTGATCGGGAGCAGCACGGTGGACATGTCGCTGAAGCCGACCAGCCAGGTGGGCTCGGCCGCCGCCAGCGCGTCCCAGTCGAGCTGGTCGACCAGGTCGATGGCGAGCTCGCCGCCCCACGGTGGCACGACCGCCCGGATCGCCGGGTCGACCAGCATGAAGGTGAGCTCGGCGGCGCGCTGCCCCCTCGGGGCGGACACGACGCGGTCGGCGCCCATGCACTCGCCCACCACGACGTCGAAGCCCCGGTCCCGCAGGGCGGCGAGGGCGACGTCGAGGCGACCCTGCATGCGCGGCGCGACACCGCTGGACGGCGAGGTCACGCCGATCCGGTCACCGGGCTGGAGCGGTCGCGGGAAGCGCATGCCCCAGCCTCGCAGCCGGGGAGGTCGGGACGCGAACGGATTAGCGGGCACGGCGCTCCGCTCCTGCCCCGGCTGTCTCAGTCCGCGCGCACGAGCTCCTCCGCGATGGCCTCGATCCCTACCCTCACCTCGGCGTACGACGTCGACAGCGGCGACAGCCCAAGCCTGAGCCCCTGCGGGTCGCGGTAGTCGGGGATCACGTCGCGCTGCCACAGCGCCGCGGTGACCGCCTGCATCAGCGGGTGGTTGAGCGTCACGTGTCGCCACGCCTCTCCGGGTCCGCCGGCGAGGCCAGCTCGACGCCCGCCGGGCCCAGCAGCTCCTCGGCGAGCTGTACGGCGTACCCGGTCAGGCCCTCCGACTTGGCCCGGACCGCGGGCATCCCGGCCTCGTCGAGGAGGGCGAGCATGTCCTGCATCGCCAGCATCCCGAGGATCGGCGGCGTCCCGGACAGGAACCGGCGGATGCCCTCCGCCGGCGCGTAGTCGGGGCCCATCAGGAACGGGTCCGCCGCACCGATCCAGCCCTGCACGGGCTGGACGAGGTCGGAGAGGTGACGCGCCGCGACGTACACGAACGCCGGGGAGCCCGGTCCGCCGTTGAGGTACTTGTAGGTGCAGCCGACCGCCAGGTCGACGTCCCAGGCGTCGAGCTGCATCGGCACCGACCCGACCGAGTGGCTGAGGTCCCACAGGACCAGCGCCCGGCGTCGTGGGCGATGGCGGTCAGCGTCGGCATGTCCGCCAGCCAGGCCGAGCGGTAGGCCACGTGGCTGAGCACCACGAGGGCCGTGTCCGGACCGACTGCCGCGGCGAGCTGGTCGGCGGTCACGCCGGCGGAGGTGTCGACGTCGATCCAGCGCAGCCGCACGCCGAGCTCCGCGGCGATCCCCTGCGCGAGGTAGCGGTCGGTCGGGAAGTTGTCGCGGTCCAGCACGATCTCCGCGCGGCCCGGTCGGGCGGCGACCGCGGCGCGCATCGCCTTGTAGAGCAGCACCGTGGTCGAGTCGCCGATGGTCGTCTGGCCCGGGCCGGCACCGAGGGTGATCCGGGCGAGCTCGTCACCGATGGCGATCGGCAGGTCCATCCACCGTTCGTCCCACCCGCGGATCAGGCGGCCGCCCCACTCCTCCTCGACGAAGCGGGCGAGCCGGTCCCCCGTCACCCGCAGCGGCCGGCCGAGCGAGTTGCCGTCGAAGTAGACCAGCGAGTCCTCGGAGCCGACGAAGCGCTCCCGGTAGCCCGCGAGCGGTCGTCACGGTCGAGCCGGGCGGCGGTCGCGTCAGTCACGCGGACATGTCTACCGCGTGGTGGCTTCGCCTCGACCGTGAACCCGCCGGGGACAAGGTCGGTGCACGGCGTGCCGGCGTCACCCAGCCGCGACCGTGTCCCGGTCCGGGCGGCGGGTCAGGGAGCCCACGGCCAGGCCGATGACGACGCCGATCACGGTCTCCACGCCGCGGTCCCACAGCAGCGTGCCCGCCGGGATCGGGGCGACGAGGTGGACCATCAGCAGCGCCAGCGGTGTCACGGCGACCAGGGCCAGCGCGTAGTTGCGCCCGACCAGCAGCTCGGCGCCGACCTGCAGCAGCACGATCACCAGGATCAGGACCAGGCCGCGGGGGTCGACGGCGAACAGCACGGCCGCCAAACCCAGGCCGACCCCGGTCCCGACCAGCCGGTGCACGCCGCGGGTGACCTGCGGTCCGAGGTCGCGTGCGGCGAGCGGCACCACCGCGGAGACCATGGCCCAGTAGGGATGGCCGATCCCCGCGGCGGTGGCGATGGAGCCGGCGATCGCGACCGCGAGCCCGTTGCGCAGGGCATGGCGGCGTGCGACGCCGTACGACGTACGCCGGGTGACCGGTGCGCCGTCGTCCACGCGCTGACCGTGCCGGTGGCGCCACCACGAACCCGCGGCCCCGACGAGCACCGAGAACGCAGCGGACGCGCCGGCGACCACGACCGCGACCAGCACGTCCCCCGGACTGCTGGGCAGCGAGGCGCAGGCCGCGAACGCGAACACGAGGAAGAGCGGGCCGGGCGGGTGCCAGTCCTGCGCGTCGGACACCAGGGAGCCACCGACGGCGACCAGGGCAGCGGCCGGCACCGCCGGCCAGGCCCGCTCGGGTGAGAGCCCGACGACGACGCCCGTCGCGGTTGCCAGCGTCAGCAGCACTGCGAGCGTCGACTGCATCCGCACGCGCGACAGGTGGACGTGGTTGCGGCCGTAGAGCGACGTGAAGGCACCGAACGCGGCGTAGATCGACCACTCCTGGCGGTCGATCGCCCAGAGCACCAGGAGCGGGCCCAGCACGCTGACACCGGCGCGCAGCGCCACGCGGTGAGCGCCCGCGTGCGGGCCGATCCCGACCAGCTGGCGCCGGACGTGGCGCCAGCGCGGGGGGTCACTCACGGCCACCATCTTCGTCCTCTCGTGGGGTCCGCACGTCGCCGGTCCCCCGGCCTCGAGGCCGCGCTTACTCCCGAGGTGACGGGGTACCTCCGGTGGGAGGCCGGCGTTCGCCGGCCCGCCGGTCCGGGAGGGACCGGTTCGTCGATGGAGGGAAAGCATGTCGATTCTCGGGAGAGCGAACCCGGCGCGGTCCGCCGCCTTCGCACTGTCTCTGCTCATCAGCCTGTCCATGGTCCTGGTCGCCGGCAGCCCGGCAACGCGGCGACGACGGCCGCCAGGTCGTCCACCGCGAAGACCGTCGTGGCCCACAGCCCCGCCGGCAAGATGACGTCCCGGATCGCCGGGACGACCAGCAAGGGGCAGCAGGTCACGGCTACTACACCCCGCTGAAGTTCGTCAGGAAGGACGGCAAGTCAAGGTCCGCGGGCTGGTCAACGGCGTGGTCCACCGCGCCGACGGCACCACGCGCACGTTCACGGCCGTGCGCACGCTGCGCGTGAAGGCGATCAACGGGACCCGGTCACCACCGCCCGCCAGGCGGCCCGGGCCAAGGCCACCTGCGACGTCCTGCACCTGGTGCTGGCCCCGCTGGACTGGACCTGCTCGGGCTCAAGGTCCATCTGGACCGCGTGGTCCTCGACATCGTCGCCCAGTCCGGCGCCGCAACCTGCTGGGCAACCTGCTTGCTCGGTCACCGGCCTGCTGGACGGAGGTGTCCAGGGGCGCTGGGCCGCCTGGTCAACCTGTTGAACCAGATCCTCGGCAAGCTGGGCCTCGGCGTCTGACGCCCACCGGATCCCGGCACCACGTCGGGCGCCGCGGCTCACGCGGCGCCCGACGCTGGGGTCCCGACCCGGTCGGCCCGGGTCGGGGTCAGCTGGTGACCGCGCCGTGGGCGGCCGACTGCACGACATTGGCGTACTTGCCCAGCACGCCGCGCGTGTACTTCGGCGGGTTCGGCTCCCAGCCCACCGCGGCTCGCGAGCTCTTCGTCGTCGATCTCCACCTCGAGCAGCCGGTTGGCCACGTCGAGGGTGATCGAGTCCCCGTCGCGGACGAAGGCGATCGGTCCGCCGTCGACGGCTTCCGGGGCGATGTGCCCGACACACAGGCCGGTCGTGCCGCCGAGAAGCGGCCGTCGGTGATGAGCAGGACGTCCTTGCCCAGGCCGGCGCCCTTGATGGCGCCGGTGATCGCGAGCATCTCGCGCATGCCGGGGCCGCCCTTGGGGCCCTCGTAGCGGATGACCACGACGTCGCGGGCCTTGATGCTCCCGGCCTCCAGCGCATCCATCGCGGCGCGCCGCCGTCGAAGACCCGGGCGGTGCGGTGAAGACCGAGTCGTCGAAGCCCGCGGACTTCACCACGGCGCCCTCGGGGGCCAGCGAGCCCTTGAGGATGGTCAGGCCACCGGTCTTGTGGATCGGCCGGTCCAGGCTCCGGATCACGTCGTCGTCGAGGTCCGGCGGCGAGAGCTCCGCCAGGTTCTCGGCCATCGTCCGGCCCGTCACGGTCAGGCAGTCGCCGTGCATCAGGCCGGCGTCGAGCAGCGCCTTCATCACCACCGGGATGCCGCCGATCTTGTCGACGTCGTACATCACGTACTTGCCGAACGGCTTGAGGTCACCGAGGTGCGGCACCTTGTCACCGATCCGGTTGAAGTCGTCGATGGTCAGGTCGACCTCGGCCTCGCGGGCCATGGCCAGCAGGTGCAGCACGGCGTTCGTGGAGCCGCCGAGGGCCATGACGACGGTGATGGCGTTCTCGAACGCCTCGCGCGTCATGATCTGGCGGGCGGTGATGCCCTTGCGCAGCAGGTTGACCACGGCCTCGCCGGACCGGTGCGCGAAGCCGTCGCGGCGACGGTCGACGGCCGGCGGGGCCGCCGAACCCGGCAGCGACATGCCGATCGCCTCGGCCACCGCCGCCATCGTTTGGCGGTGTACATGCCACCGCAGGCGCCCTCACCCGGGCAGATGGCCCGCTCGATCCGGTCCACCTCCTCGCGGCTGATCTTCCCCGCCAGGCACGCCCCGACCGCCTCGAAGGCGTCGATGATCGTCACGTCGTTGCCGTCCACCTGGCCCGGCATGATCGAGCCGGCGTAGAGGAAGACGCTCGCGAGGTCCAGGCGCGCGGCCGCCATCATCATCCCCGGCAGCGACTTGTCGCAGCCGGCGAGCAGCACCGAGCCGTCGAGCCGCTCGGCCATCATCACGGTCTCGACGGAGTCGGCGATCACCTCGCGGGAGACCAGCGAGAAGTGCATCCCCTCGTGCCCCATCGAGATCCCGTCGGACACCGAGATCGTGCCGAACTCCAGCGGGTAGCCGCCGGCGGCGTGCACGCCGTTCTTGACCGCCTTGGCGAGCCGGTCCAGCGAGAGGTTGCACGGGGTGATCTCGTTCCAGCTCGAGGCGACACCGACCTGGGGCTTGGCGAAGTCCGCGTCGCCCATGCCCACCGCGCGCAGCATGCCGCGCGCTGCCGCCTTCTCCAGGCCGTCGGTGACGTCGCGGGACCGGGGCTTGATGTCGATCTGACCGTCCTGGGCGCGCTCGTCCGTCATGCGGCTGAGCCTAATCCTGTGGGGAGGGCCGGGTCCGACCTCGGCCGGGTGCTGGACGCGACCGTCGACCGGACCCCCATCTGGGGGATGTGACGCATGCCACGTTCTCGAAGGGGGAACAGATCGGGGTGGACCTGCGGCACGGGGCCGCAGCAGAGGGGAGCACTCCGATGACACTCGACCCTGAGACCGCGAAGGCAGCCCGCGAGGCGGAGGGCACCGCCGAGCAACGCCGGCAGGTCCGGAAGGCGGCCCTGGCCAGCACGGTCGGCACCACGATCGAGTGGTACGACTACTTCCTCTACGGCACGGCCGCCGCCCTGGTCTTCCCCGACGTCTTCTTCCCGAACTCCTCGCACTACGTGGCGACGCTGGAGTCGTTCGCGACGTACTTCGTCGGCTTCGCCGCCCGGCCGATCGGCGCGGCGATCTTCGGGCACTGGGGCGACCGGATCGGCCGCAAGGCCACGCTCATCGTGACCCTGGTGCTGATGGGGGTCTCGACCGCGCTGATCGGCTTCCTGCCCAGCGCCGCGTCGTGGGGCAGTGCGGCCGCGATCTGCCTGATCGTGCTGCGGGTCCTCCAGGGCGTCGCGGTCGGCGGCGAGTGGAGCGGCTCGGTGCTGCTGTCGATGGAGTGGGGCGACCAGAAGCGCCGGGGCCTGATGGGGAGCTGGCCGCAGCTCGGCGTGGCGTGCGGCCTGATCCTCGGCACGGCACTGCTCACGATCTTCAACAGCGCCCTCACCGACGACGCCTTCCTGTCCTGGGGCTGGCGGGTGCCGTTCATGCTCAGCCTGCTGATGGTGGCGATCGGCCTCTACATCCGGCTGCAGATCCTCGAGACCCCGATGTTCGCCAAGGCCGTGCAGCAGAAGCGGATCCGTCGGACGCCGGTCCTCGAGGTGATCCGCAGCCACCCGAAGGAGATCGTGCTGTCGGCGCTGATCCGGATGTCGGAGCAGATGCCGTTCTACGTCGTGACCGCCTTCGTGCTGGCCTACCTCACCGACGACCAGCACGGCTACAGCAACAACTTCGTGCTGATCGGCACCCTGATCGCCGCTGGCCTCGAGTTCTTCCTCGTGCCCTACTTCGGGCACCTGTCGGACTCGGTGGGCCGCAAGCGCGTCTACATGACCGGCGCGGCGATCACCGGCCTGTGGGGCTTCGTCTACTTCGCGATGCTCGACAGCGGCCTGTCCTGGCTGGTGTTCCTCGCCCTGTGCCTGGGGCTGATCCCCCATGCCATGCAGTACGGACCGCAGGCCTCGCTGATCGCCGAGTCGTTCCCCACCTCCCTGCGGTACGGCGGTGCCGGTCTGGGTTACCAGCTCGCGTCGGTCGTGGCCGGCGGGCCCGCGGCCCTGGTGGCGACCTGGCTCATCCACGAGTTCGGCAGCGGCTACGCGGTGGCGGTCTACATGCTTCTCCCGCGCTGATCACGCTCGCGGCGTGCGCTGCGCTGCGCGACCACAGCCGGTCCGACATCGACGACGACGCGACGTACGCCGTGGCCGGCCGCACCGGGTGACGCCGGTCCGGGCGGACGTCCAAGGTCCCGGCGCCCCGGGCACCTCGACCCCTGCCCGGGGCGTCCCGGCCGGGCAGGCTCGAGGTACGGGGGAACGTCCTCGAGGAGGTCGCCATGAGGTCCCCAGCCGTGCCCCACCGTCCGCCTCCGGCACCTCCTCCCGACCCCGACCTGCTGGACGAGTGGGTGGCCGCCGGGCTGATCGACGCCGAGCAGGCCGACCACATCCGCGCGTACGAGCGGGGCCAGGTCGGGCCGCGTCCCGGCCTCACCACATCCACGACACCAGCCACGACACCGGCCACGACACCGGCCGCGTCGACCGGTCCGTCGCTCGTGGTCGAGGCCCTCGGCTACCTGGGCGGCGTGATCATGCTCGTGGGCGCGGGCATCCTGGTCGGGCTCTACTGGACGGACGTCCCGGTGGCCCTCCGGCTGGTCCTCGTTGGGGCCGCCGCCCTCGCCCTGCTCGCCGGTGGGACCGCGGTCCCCGACCGTCTCGGCGATGCGGCGGGGCGACTGCGCGCGGTGCTGTGGGCGCTGGCCGTGGCCGCCGCCGGTGGCTTCTTCGGCATCCTGACCGCAGACGTGCTGGACCGCCACGACGAGAGCTCCCTGATCGTGGTCGGGACCTGCACCGCGCTGGTCGGCGGCATCCTGTGGTGGCTGCGACGGACCTGGCTGCAGCAGCTCGCCTTCCTGCTCCCGCTCGTGATGGCCGCGCAGGGACTCGCCTTCACGATCACCGGTGACCTCGACAACCCGTGGGGTGGCACCTTCACCTGGGTGGTCGGCGTGGCCTGGATCGCGCTGGCCTGGGCCGGACGCCTGGACCCGCGGACCACCGGCATGGCCTTCGGCGCGCTGGCGGCGATCTTCGGCGCGCTGGGCGTCGACAGCCAGGTCGGCATCGCGATCGGCCTCGCCACGGCCGTGGCCGTCGTGGCCCTCGCGCTGGCCGAGCGCAGCCTCCCTCTCCTCGCCGTGGCCGCGTTCGGGATGCTGAGGACCGCACCGAGGGCTGCGACCGAGTGGTTCCCCGGTCCACTGTCGGCGGCAGTGGCCCTGATGGTCACCGGTGCGCTGCTCATCGTCGCGGCGATCCACGTCGCGCGCCACCGGGCCGGAGGCGAGCCCCAGCCGCTCAGGCCTCCGCGACGGCCTTGAGCCGGGCGAGGCCCTTCTCGAAGTCCTTGCCGACCAGCCTGTCCATCGGCACGAGCTTCGAGAACACGGCGGCCATGCCGGTCTGCTCACCCCTCATCGTCCACGTCACCTCCGTGGCCGCTCCGGCCGCGACGAAGGTGAGATCGACATCGTTGGTGGCCTTGAACGGCTTGAGGAAGGCCAGCCGGATCCCGATCGCCTCTTCCGAGGAGGACGTGATCTCCATGCTGCCCCGCCCGGCCTTGCGGTTGCCGGACCACGCGTAGCGGGCACCGACTCCCGAGTCGGGTCCCGAGTAGGTCCGTTTCAGGGCCGGATCCAGGTCCTCCCACGGCGACCACGCGGTCCACTCGTGGAAGTCGTCGACGAGCCCGCGTATCCGTGCGGGGTCGGCCTGGATCGTGACCGAGCGGGACACCTCGAAATGGCTCATGGACGCATCATGGCCCAGCGCCGAGCGTTTGCCCTCCCACCAGCCGGGTAACGAAAGGGAGTTCGGACTATCTCGGCCGGACCGTGCTCGACCCCTTGTGAAAGTGATGGTGCACATGTCCACGGACACCCAGACCTCGTCGACGACAGACGAGACACAGCTCAAACGACATGTCGGCGTGGTCGGGCTGCTGTTCGCCAGCGTCGGGTCGATCATCGGGTCAGGATGGCTCTTCGGCGCCCTCAACGCCGCGGTCGCCGCCGGCCCCGCGGCGATCATCTCGTGGGGCCTCGGCGGCGTCATGATCCTGATGATCGCGCTGGTCTACGCGGAGCTGGGGACGATGTTCCCGCTGTCCGGTGGCGTGGTCCGCTTCCCACACCTGGCGTTCGGCTCGTTCGCGAGCTACTCGGCCGGCTGGATCACCTGGGTCGCGGTCGCGACGACCGCCCCGATCGAGGTCGAGGCCGCCCTGCAGTACGCCACCAAGTACGCGCCGTTCACCGCCGCGCACACCGTGAACGGGGAGATCGTCCACACGCTGACCGGCCTCGGCTACGTCAGCGCGGTCTTGCTGATGGCGCTCTTCGTGGTCGTGAACTTCTACGGCGTGCGCTGGTTCGCCCGGATCAACAACGCCCTGGTCGGCTGGAAGATCTGCATCATCCTGCTGGTGGTCGCGGCGTTCCTGCTCACCGCGGTGCACGGGGAGAACTTCACCAGCCACGGCTTCATGCCGCAGGGCTGGCACGGTGTCTTCACGGCGATCGCCACCTCGGGGTCGTGTTCTCCTACCTCGGCTTCCGCCAGGGCATCGAGTTCGCCGGCGAGACCGACAACCCGCACCGCAACGTCCCGATCGCGGTCGTGGGCTCGGTGCTGATCACCGGCCTGATCTACGTCGCCCTGCAGGTCGCCTTCATCGGGGCGCTGGACCCCTCCGACCTGGAGAAGTCGGGCAGCTGGGCCAACCTGACCTTCAGCGGCGACTTCGGCCCGCTCGCGGCCGTCGCCACGGCCCTGGGCCTCGGCTGGCTGGCCATCCTGCTGTACGCCGACGCGATCATCTCCCCCGGCGACACCGGCCTGATCTACACGACCACGACCTCGCGCATCTCCTACGCGATGGCCAAGAACCGCAACGCCCCCCAGGCGCTGGCGCGCACGACCGACCGCGGTGTCCCCATGATCTCGCTGATCGTGACCTTCCTCGTCGGCCTCATCGTGTTCCTGCCGTTCCCGAGCTGGCAGCAGCTCGTCGGGTTCATCACCTCGGCCACGGTGCTCTCCTTCGCCTCCGGCCCGCTGGTGCTCGGCGCGCTGCGCCGTCGGCTTCCCCAGGCCGAGCGCCCGTTCCGGGTGCCCGGTGGCCATCTGATCCCGGTGATCGCGTTCTTCGCGTCGAACCTGATCGTCTACTGGTCCGGCTGGGACATCGTGTGGAAGTTGGCCATCGCCGTCGCCATCGGCTTCGTGCTGCTGCCGATCTACAAGGCGCTGGGCAACGACGTGCCCGACCTCGACTTCGCGGCGGGTGCGAGCTGGGTGCTGCCGTGGCTCGGCGGGCTGGTCCTGCTGTCGTGGCTGGGCAACTACCCGGAGCCGGCCGCCGGCAACCTGAACATCCTCACGTTCGAGACCTCGATCCCCCTGATCCTGGTGTTCTCCGTCGCCATCTACGCCCTCGCGATGAAGTTCTGCCTCCCCACCCCGGAGATGGAGCGCCACATCGAGGCCACGAAGGAGGAGGCCGCGCTCGAGGAGGAGGAGCTCGGCAGCGCTCCGTGAGGCTTCCCATCCGCTGAGGCGGGTCCCACGCTGAGGCGGGACCCACCCAGCAGACCCGTCGTCCGGGCCGTCGCGATCAGATCGCGGCGGCCCGGACGCACATCACGTCCGGGAGGTCGCTGACGACCTGGTGCCAGGTCTCGCCCTCGTCGGCCGAGCCCCAGACCGCGCCGTTCCTCGCTCCGAAGTAGAGACCGGTCCGCTCGTGGTCGTCGGCGCACATGGCGTCGCGCATCACCGCGACGAAGAACCCGTCGGGCAGGCCCTCGGCCAGCTCCTCCCAGTGCTCCCCGGCGTCCCTCGAGCGCCACACCCTGGCCTTCGCCTGGGGCGGGTAGCGCCGGTCGCCGCCGTTGATCGGGAAGACGAAGACGGTGTCCGGGTCGTGCGGGTGCACCACGATCGGGAAGCCGAAGTCGGCGGGCAGGCCGTCGGCGATGTAGCGCCAGGACTCGCCATGGTCGTCGGACCGGTAGACCCCGCCGTGGTTCTGGAGGTACATCCGCTCCGGCCGGGCCGGGTGGCGGGTGATCTTGTGGACGCACTGCCCGAACTCCGGGTACTGCTGGCCCTCGGGAAGGAACTCCGCCCGGATCCCCTGGTTGCGTGGCTCCCACGAGGCCCCGCCGTCGGAGGTCTGGTAGACCCCGCCGGTCGAGAGCGCGGCCGTGACCGACCGCGGGTCGGTGGGGTGCGGCAGCACGGTGTGGAAGGCCTGGCCGCCGAAGCCGGCGGCCCACTGCGGCCGGTGCGGGTGGTCCCACAGGGCCTGCTCGAGGGCGAACGTCGACCCTCCGTCGTCGGAGCGGAAGACCGCGCCGGGCTCGGTGCCGGCGAACACGACGCCGGGCTCGGCTCCGGGCACCAGCTGCCAGATCCGCTCGACCGTCGCGCCGGCCCCCTCGGGGAAGCGGACCGCGCCGCCCGGAGTCTCCTGCCAGGTGGCACCAAGGTCGTCGGAGCGGCGCACCTGCGGGCCCAGCCAGCTCGACGAGGAGCCGGCGAGCAGCCGGGGCCGCTCCCCCCGCGTGTCGACCAGGCAGGAGTAGACCTCCTCCATGTCGAAGTGTGGTCCGGTGAACTCCCAGTCCACCCGGGCCTCGTCCGACCTGCCGATCCACAGCCCCTTGCGGGTCCCGACCAACAGCACCGTGTCCATTCCTCAGCTCCCTTCACGCGGCGCGCCCTGCGACCCGTTGATCACAGCATGCTGCGCCGACACCTACATTGACCCGGTGTCCTCCCGAATTTCACCGGTCTGGCTGGTGCTCGTCGGGATCCTGTCGGTGCAGTTCGGCGCGGGGGTCGCCAAGAGCCTCTTCGACGAGGTCGATCCGACCGTGCTCGTCTGGCTCCGCCTGGTCACCAGCGCGGTCGTGCTCGTCGCGGTCGCGCGACCCGCGCTGCGTCGTCGTACCTCCCGCGACTGGCTGGTCGTGGCCGGCTTCGGCGCCAGCCTCGGCGTCATGAACTGGGCGATCTACAGTCCTTCGCCCGGATCCCGCTGGGCATCGCGGTCACGGTGGAGTTCGTCGGGCCGCTCACGCTCGCCGTCGTGGGATCACGGCGGCCGCGCGACCTGCTCTGGGTGGCGCTCGCCGCGGTCGGTGTCGGCCTCCTCGGGCTCGAGCGCGGCCACATCACGCTCCCGGGAGTGCTCTTCGCGCTGCTCGCCGGCGCCGCGTGGGCGGCGTACATCCTGCTGAGTGCGCAGACCGGCAGGCGCTGGCCCGGCCTCGACGGGCTGGCGGTGGCCAGCGTCGTCGCCACGCTGCTGCTGACCCCGCTCGTCCTGCACGTGGGCACCTCCCGGCTGGGCGACGGGCGGATCGTGGTGCTCGGCGCTGCGGTGGGGATCCTCAGCTCGGTGATCCCCTACAGCTGCGAGCTGGTCGCGCTGCGGTCCCTGCGGCCTGCCGTCTTCAGCATCCTGATGAGCCTGGAGCCCGCGGCCGCGGCGCTCGCCGGGATCGTGGTGCTCGGCGAGTTCCTCGCACCGGTGCAGTGGCTCGCCATGGCCTGCGTCGTGGTGGCCAGCGTCGGCGCCACCCGCAGCCGCAGCGTGATCGCGGAGCCGGTCCCCGGCTGATCCCGGCTGAGTTCACGCAACCGTCACACGACGTTGACGCCCCTGACGTGGGGCCCTCCTAGCGTGGAGGCACGACAACGTCATGGGGAGGAGCTCATGCCACACCTCATCGGTCTCCCGGCCCAGCCGCTGGCACCACTCACGCAGCCGGTCTCACGTCTGGTCGACGTCGTCGTGCGCTGGCCGGTCGAGTCGCAGCACCGCGCGCGGCGCAACGCCCTGGTCGCCTCCACCGCACTGGCACAACGGCGTGCCGAGCTCGACGAGGTCGAGCAGTTCCTCGCCTCCCTCGGCAGGGACTCCCACGTGGAGGACGCAGCTCACGCTGCACAAGGCTGAGTTCACCGGAGCCGCTCGCCTCCCCGAGCCCTCCGGTGAACTCAGCCACAGGTCCCGCTCCGGGAACCCGTGCTGAGGCACAATCTGGCCCATGTCCGCCGCCGCGGCCCGCGCCGCAACCGTGACCTGCGTCGAGTTCCACGACGTCCTCTCCGACGACGGGACCCGACTGCGGGCCTGGACCAACGACCCTGACGGCAGCATCGACGGACCCACGGTGGTGCTCTGCAACGGCCTGGGCACCAGTCCCTGGACCTGGCCGGCGCTGCTGCGGCCCGACTGCGGCGTCCGTGTCGTGTCCTGGAACCACCGGGGCACGGGCGGCTCCGACCGTCCCGCCGACCCGCAGCGGGTCGGCATCGAGGAGTTCGTGGAGGACGGCCTCTCGGTGATGGACCACTTCGGGGTGGACCGCGCCGTGCTGATGGGCTGGTCGATGGGCGTGAACACGATGTTCGAGCTCGCCCTCGCCCACCCCGAGCGGGTGCGCGGCCTGTTCGCGGTCGCCGGCGTCCCCGGCGACACGTTCTCGACGATGCTCGCCCCGTTCCTGCTGCCCCGCTTCGCGGCCCGCGCGGTGACCGTCAACATCTCCCGGGCGTTGAGGCTCGGCGGCCGTGCCCTGACGCCGATCGCGGCCCGGCTGCCGGTCGGCGCCCGCGCGATCTCGCTGCTGACGCGGACCGGCTTCATGTTCCCCGTCCCGGACCCCGAGCTGGCCGCGGTCGCGGTCGCGGAGTTCCTCAAGACCCCCGTGGACTGGTACGCCCACCTGGCCCTGCGCACCTCCGAGCACGCCCGGGTCCCGCTCAGCCAGATCCGGGTCCCCGTCGCGCTGGTCGCCGGCACCTTCGACGTCCTCGCCGGCGCCCGCCACATGGCGACGGCCGCCGAGCGGCTCGCCGACGCGACGTACGTCGAGCTGCGCGGCACGCACTTCCTGCAGATGGAGCAGCCCGAGCGGGTGCACGACCTGCTCCTGGCCTTCCTGGACCGGGTGTCCTGACGTGCGGCCGGGCGCGGCGCCGGCGATCATCGCGGCCGTCGCGCTCGCGCTCGCGGGCTGCTCGGACGACAGCGCCCGCCCCGACCGCACGGTCACGGCCACCCCCGCGCCGTCGGCGGTCTCCTCCTCGGCCGGGTCCACGCCGGCGTCCACCCCCCGGGTGGTCGGCACCGTCGCCAGCGACCTCCAAGTGCCCTGGGGCCTGGGGTTCCTCCCGAACGGCGACGCCATCGTCACCGAGCGCGACACCCGGCGGGTGCTGCGCATCCACGGGCCGGACCACGACGTCCAGCAGGTCGCCGTGATCGGGGCGGCCGCGCCCACGGGAGAGTCCGGGCTGCTCGGTGTCGCGGTGTCCCCGGACTTCACCCGCGACCACAGGCTGTTCTTCTACGTCACGACGCCCGAGGACAACCGCATCGTGCGCGCGACGTACAGGCACGGCCGGCTGGGCCCGCTCGAGGTGCTCCTCGACGGCATCCCCAACGGCGTCATCCACGACGGAGGCCGGCTGGCGTTCGGCCCCGACGGCTACCTCTACGCCTCGACCGGTGAGACCGGCGACGGCCCACTGGCCCAGGACCTCGGCTCGCTCGGCGGCAAGATCCTGCGGATCACGCCCGACGGTGAACCCGCGCCCGGCAACCCGTTCCGCGACTCGCCGATCTGGTCCTACGGGCACCGCAACGTCCAGGGGCTGGCGTTCGACGACCGCCACCGGCTGTGGGCCTCGGAGTTCGGCCAGGACACCTTCGACGAGCTGAACCTGATCGAGCCCGGTCACGACTACGGCTGGCCGCAGGTCGAGGGCCGAGGCGGCAAGCCCGGGCTCACGGACCCGGAGGTGGTCTGGGACCCCTCGGTCGCCTCGCCGTCCGGCCTGGCCTTCCTCGACGGCCACCTGTGGCTCGGCTCGCTGCGCGGCCAGCGGCTCTGGCGCATCGACGTCAGCGGCGAACGGGCCACCGCCCCCACCGACTTCTTCGTCGGGGAGTTCGGCCGGATGCGCACCGTCGCCGTCGCGCCCGACGGTCGTCTGTGGGTGACCACCAGCAACCGGGACGGTCGCGGCGCCGCGGCCCCGGGCGACGACCGGATCCTGCTGGTGGACCCGGGCTCGAGCGGTAGTCCGTGACGTTTCCGTTGTGGACAACCCGATATCCACAACGGAAGCGTCACGGACTACGCTCCGGCGCCGGGCTTCCCCAGCGTGCCGGTGACGGTGGCCCGGCGGGCGGCCCGGCGCAGGGTGGTCAGGACGGCCGGGCCGAGCACCACGATCGCCACCGAGTTGGTGATCGCACGGCCGGTGTCCCAGCTGCCCGTCGACGTCAGCAGCGTGTAGACCGCGAAGCGCTGGAGGTTCTCCCACACGGGGTCGCCGGGGACGAAGGCCAGCGACCCCTCGTGTCCCGGCACGTCGACGCCGAGCGCGAACGGCCACGTGGAGAGGTTCATCAGCAGCCCGAAGGCGTACGCCGCGACGATGCCGTAGACCACCAGCATCGCGATCTCGGCGCGGCCGGTGACTCGACGCGGGAGAAGCCCAGCCCCCATCCCGACCCACGCCGACACGAGCATCTGGAACGGCAACCACGGACCGACACCGGCTGTCATCAGGGCCGAGGCGAACAGGGACGTGCAGCCCAGCACGAACCCGAAGCCGGGCCCGAACACGCGGCCGGCGAGGATCAGCAGGAAGAACACGAGCTCCACGCCGGCGACACCCGCAGACAGGCCGCGCAGGAGCGCGTTGACCGCGCTGAGCACGCCCAGCACCGCCAGCACCCGCGGGTCCAGGCCCCCCTCGCCCACCTCGGCGAGCACCACCACGATGACGACCGGGAGCAGGCCCAGGAAGAGGAACGGCGGATCCACGCGCGCGTGGTCGGGCACGCGCACGAGCAGCGGCCAGGCGAGCATCATCAGCCCAGCCAGCGAGGCCACGGCCAGCACCACGGCCGACCGCGGCGCGAGCGCGACCGCAGGCCGCCCGACCAGGTGGCTCAGGGGCTGGCCAGCGGGGTGACTGGCGGGGCGGCTCATGACGCGTCCAGCGCGGCGACGACCTCGTCGACGCGCAGCCAGGGGGCGCCGAGCACCTTGGTCACCTGCGGCGCGAACGCCGGAGACTCGGCGACCACCCGGCGTACCGGACCGGACGACACGACCTCCCCGTCGGCGAGGACGACGACGTCGTCGGCCGCCAGGGCGACGAACTCCACGTCGTGGGTGGCGACCAGCACCGCGTGGGCATCGGCGGCCAGGTCACGCAGGATCCCGGCGAGCACCCGCTTGGCCGCGTAGTCGAGGCCCCGCGTCGGCTCGTCGAGGAGCAGGACGTCGGGCCGGGCGGAGAGCACCAGCGCCAGGGCCAGCGCGAGCCGCTGCCCCTCGGACAGGTCGCGGGGGTGGTGGTCGTCGGGGACGCCGGGGACCAGCCGGTCGAGGATCTCCCGGCAGGCACCGGTGCCGCCGTCGGCGGCGGCGCACTCCTCCCCCACCGTCTCGAGGTAGAGCAGGTCGGCGGCGCTCTGCGGCACCAGGCCGACCAGGCCGCGGCGGCCCGCCGCGTCGAGACGGGACGGGTCCAGCGCGCCCACCCGGACCTGGCCGGACCGGCGACGCCCGCTGCCCTGCAGCGCCCAGAGCAGCGACGACTTCCCGGAGCCGTTGCGGCCCATCAGCGCGGTCACCCGGTGGGCGGGCAGCCGGACGTCGACGTCGCGGAGCGCGACGGTGGCCCCGTGCACGACGGTCAGCCCCTGCGCCTCCAGCCCGTCGGTCGACGGCTGCTCCTCGGGGACGGGCGGCGGCGCGAGCCGCTCGCCGAGCCCGCGGGCGCGACGCCGTGCGTCGCGGACGCTGAGCGGGAGCGGGTGCCAGCCCGCCGCGCGGCCGAGCTCGACGATCGGCGGCACGACCGGCGAGGCCGCGAGCAGCTCGCCCGGATCGCCGACACGGACCGTGCCGTCGCCCGTCATCAGGCACATCCGGTCCACGAAGGGCACCACCCGCTCGAGGCGGTGCTCCGCCAGCAGCACGGAGACGCCGAGGTCGTGGACCAGCCGGGTCAGCGTCGCGAGCACGTCCTCCGCTGCGGTCGGGTCGAGGGCCGAGGTCGGCTCGTCGAGCACGAGCAGCCGCGGGTGCATGGTGAGGACCGAGCCGATGGCGACCCGCTGCTGCTGACCACCCGAGAGGGTGCGCAGGTCGCGGTGGCGCAGGTCGGCGATCCCGAGCAGGTCCAGCGTCTCCTCCACCCGGCGGCGCATCGTCTCCGGCGGCAGCCCCAGCTGCTCCATGCCGTAGGCCAGCTCCTCCTCGACGGTGTCGGTGACGAAGCCCGCGGCCGGGTCCTGACCGACGTATCCGACGGCGTGAGCGCGCTCGCGGGGAGGCCGGCCGACCACGCTGACCCCGTCGAGGAGCACGTCCCCCTCGAGCCGGCCGCCGCTGAAGCGCGGCACCAGGCCGCTGACGATGCCCAGCAGGGTCGACTTGCCGACGCCGGTGGGGCCCGAGACCAGCACCAGCTCCCCCTCCTCGACGGTCAGGTCGACCCCGTCGAGGACGGTCGCGCCGTCGTAGGCGAACCGGATGTCGCGCAGCTCGATCACGCCGCCACCTCCTGGCGCAGCGGGACGGCCACGACGTACGACGACGGTGGCGGCGGGGCGCAGAGGCCGCCGGCGACCGCGATCACGACCCCGAGCAGCGAGAGCGCACTGATCTGCGGGAACGTCGAGAGGTCGGGGAAGGCGAGCGGCACCTGGTGCCGCGAGACCCACCAGCCGAGGAGGCCGGTGACGATTCCGGCACCCGCGACCACGAGCTCCGGCCAGCGCCAGGAGTCCGGGCGGTAGCGCGAGCGCTCGACCCGGCGTCCCGCGCTGATCAGCCCCACCACGGCCGCCGCCACCCCCACCACCAGCATCGGCAGGGCGAGGTAGCGCGGAGCGGTGCGGTCGAGCACGGCGTAGACCCCGACGCAGATCCCGCCCAGCCCGGTCAGCATCAGGGCACCGGTCACCCGTCGGCGCGCGGGGGTCAGACCCGCCGAGCGGCCGTAGCCGCGCGCGTCCATCCCGGCCGCCAGCGCCAGCGACCGCTCGAGGGCGTCCTCGAGGACCGGCACCAGGAACCGGCGCATACCGGCCACCCGGCCGGTCTCACCGGCCCGGAGGCTCTGGGCGGCGCGGACCCGTCGAGCGCTGTCGGCGAACTGCGGTAGCACGGTCACCGCGACGACCAGCGCCGTGCCGATCTCGTAGAGGGCCGGCGGCACCGAGCGGAGGAGCCGCTTGGGGTTCGCCAGCGCGTTGGCCGCACCCACGCAGACCACGATCGTGCCGAGCCGGAGCCCGTCGTACAGGCCGGCCAGCAGCGACTCACGGGTCACCGGCCCGAGCAGCGTGATCCCGGCAGCCCAGCCCGGCAGCGGTACGGCGGGGAGGTCGAGCACGACGGTCCCGGCGTAGCCGCCACCGAAGACCACGCGGAAGGCCACCCGCACGACCACGATCACCACCGCCATCCCGACGTAGAGCCGGAAGGACCGCGCCCACGGCTGGTCGGAGCGCCTCGCGACGACCACGACCGTCGCCGCGGCCACGAGCAGCAGCAGGACGAACGGGTTGGTGGTCAGCGAGGCGGCCGTGGCCATGCCGATGGCCCACAGCCACCAGGCCACGGGGTGCAGGTCGCGCGGGAGGCGGGTCGTCATGGCCCGGGTGTCCCCCGCCGGCGGCGTACGACGGCGGTGCCGGCCCCGGCGGCGGCCAGCAGCGCGATGGCGGTCGGGGCGACCCAGGTGGGCAGGCCGCCGTCGGTCCGGTCGCCCCGTGCGGGGGTCCGGGCGTCCTCGGTCGCGGCCTGCGCGGCGCCGATCGCGCGTGGCGGGGCGGACGGCTTCACGTCCCCGGACCGGCCGTCCCACGCCAGCGCCACGGATCCGCCGTCGGGGACGCTCAGCGTCCCGACCCCCGTCGTGGCGTAGTGCCAGGCCGACGACGAGCCGTCGGACCACCACAGCGACCAGTACGCGTCGTCGGGCGGCGTGTTGACGCACGGGTCCTGTGCCGGGAGGCCGGCGACCCGGCAGACGAACCCGGGTTGCCGCTGGACGTAGGCGAGCGCGAGCCCGCTGTCCTCGAACAGCCGGGCGGCCGTCCGGTCACCGCCGTCGGCGTCGCAGGTCCGCACGTCGTGGCCGCCGAGCTCGTTGAACTCGACCACGACGGAGACCCCGTGACCCGCCGAGCAGCCGCCCGTGTGGGCGAACGAGGGCGCGCCCGGCAGCACCGTCACCGCCACCAGCGTGGTGGCGACGACGGCGACGTGCCCGAGGCTGCCCGGCAGTCGCACCTCAGCAGCTCCCGGGCGTCCCGGTCGCCGCGTCGGACCGGAGCCACTGCAGCACCGGCAGCGCCTGGGCGGTGGCCCGCCGGAACTGGTCGGAGGTCTTCACCGTGATGCCCTTCTTCTCCGCAGCCTGCTGGGCGGCGTCGTCGTAGGCGATCGCGCCCACGTCGGCCTGGTCGGCCGCGGCGCAGTCCGCGACCTGGTGGGCGAACACCCAGGTGGCAGCCTTCTCCGCCGCCGCGGTCTCTCCCGTCTGGGCCAGCACGGTCCCTGCGAGTCCGGTGCTGTTGCTGTTGGCAGTCGTGGAGCCGCTGCCGCCCCCGAAGGAGCCGTCGGCGGCCTGCTGCTTCTCCAGCCAGGCCTTCGCGGCGTCCACGTGGGAGGCCACCTGCGCCGAGTCGTCGGCGCTCAGGGCCTGCACCGCGAAGGCGGTGGCGTCCAGGTCGGGCTTGCTCGACCGGTCGCCGTCGCAGCTCTGGTCCGAGGCGCCGGCGTCCTTGGTGAAGTCCAGCCGGAACCAGCCGCCCTGGCACTGCTGGGCGAGCAGGTAGTCGGTCGCGGCGCCTGCCTCGTCGCTGCCCGCGGTGTCGAGGGCCCTGACGGCGTACGCCTGGCCGATGGCGTTGGCGTAGTCGGCGGCGCTCTTCACGTGCGGGTCCAGGGCGTCCTGGATCCGGCCGGTGGCCGGCCCGTGGTCGGCCACGGTGTCCTCGAGCTGGGCGACCAGGTCCTTGCCGCCGTACGACGTGGGGTCCTCACCCACGGCCTGGGCCAGCACGACCGCCTTGGCCGTGCTGCCCGCCGACGTCACCGTCCCGTAGCCCGGGGCGGTGTAGTCGTCGATGTGGGAGGCGAGGCGGTCGCTGATCGCCTGGACGGTGGAGTCCTCGGCGCCCACCCCGTGCAGGGCGAGCGCGACGTCGACGCCGAGGCCGTAGTCGTCGAGGTTGTACTGGTCGTTGTGGACGACGCCCTTGGTCACCTGGGAGGCGAGCCAGGAGGAGCCGGCCGTCAGCGCGGCCGTTTCGTGCTGCGGGGTCTCGCTCGCGGTCGACTTCGGCGTGGAGTCCGACGAGCCGCACGCGGAGGCGAGCAGCGCCAGCGCCCCCAGCGCGACGGTGAGGCCCGATCGGAGTGGGTGGCGCCGGGCCGACCGTCGGGCCGAGCCTCGGGCCGGGAGCAGGGTGGGGTCGTGCTGGTGCATCGCGGGTTCCTTTCCGCTGCACAGCGGGGGACCTCGGGGCGATGCCCTGGGCGCCACCCGCTGCTTTCCTCGACAGCGTGTGATCAGGACGCGTCGCAGCGGGTGCTCCGGCTCGCAGCCCCGGCAGCCTGTCGTGCCACGACAGGGGTGCGGGACGGCCTACGGTTGCGGGTCAGCGCCGGACTTCGACCGGCTTTCCCCAGTGCGGGCGTGATGAGTGGTGGCGGCAGCCTACCAACGGCCGCCGGTCCGGGGTCAGTGCCGTCCGGACCCCGTCCAGAACGCCGAGTCGGCGCTGGTGTACCCGCCCGGACCGCCGAGTCGGCGCTGGTTGACGTGTGTGGAGGTCAACCAGCGCCGACTCGGCGTACTCCTGGTGCGTCAAGCAACGCCGACTCGGCGGGTCAGGTCAGCTTCTCGAGGATCAGCTCGCGGACCCGGCCGGCATCGGCCTGGCCTCGCATCTCCTTCATCACCGCACCGATCAGGGCGCCGGCCGCGGCGACCTTGCCGTCGCGGATCTTGTCGGCGACGTCGGGGTTGGCGGCGATGGCGTTGTCGACGGCGGTGCCGAGCGCGCCGTCGTCGGAGACGATGGCGAGCCCCCGGGCCTCCACGATCTCGTCGGGGGTGCCCTCACCGGCGAGCAGGCCATCGAAGACCTGGCGCGCGAGCTTGTCGTTGATCTTGCCCTCGTCGACCAGGGTCTGGACCCGGGCCACGTCGAGAGGCGTGACGGCCAGCGCGGTCAGCTCGACGCCGGCCTCGTTGGCCCGGCGCGCCATGTCCGAGAGCCACCACTTGCGGGCGGCCTGCGGCGACGCACCGGCGGCGATGGTCTCCTCGACGAGGCCCAGGGCACCGGCGCCCACCGTGTCGCGCATCTCCAGGTCGGAGAAGCCCCACTCGGCCTGCAGCCGCGCCCGCTTCTGGGTGGGGTTCTCCGGCAGCGTGCCGCGGAGCTCCTCGACCCACTCGCGGGAAGGTGCCACCGGCACCAGGTCGGGCTCGGGGAAGTAGCGGTAGTCCTCGGCGTCCGACTTCTCGCGGCCGCTGGTGGTGATGCCGGTGTCCTCGTGCCAGTGCCGGGTCTCCTGCAGGATCGGCCGGCCCTCCTCGAGGACGCCCGCGTGCCGCGACATCTCGTAGCGCACCGCCCGCTCGACCGAGCGCAGCGAGTTGACGTTCTTGGTCTCGGTGCGGGTGCCGAGGGTGCCGGCGCCCCTCGGAGAGAGCGAGAGGTTCACGTCGGCACGGATCGAGCCCTGGTCCATGCGGGCGTCGGAGACCCCCAGCGCGACGATCAGGTCGCGCAGCTGGGCGACGTACGCCTTGGCGATCTCGGGGGCCTTCTCCCCCGCCCCGACGATCGGCCTGGTGACGATCTCGATGAGGGGGATGCCGGCGCGGTTGTAGTCGACCAACGAGTAGTCGGCGCCGTGGATGCGGCCCGTGGCGCCACCGACGTGCAGCGACTTGCCCGTGTCCTCCTCCATGTGGGCGCGCTCGATCTCGACCCTGAAGGCCTGCCCGTCCACCTCGACGTCCATGAAGCCGTTGAAGGCGATGGGCTCGTCGTACTGCGAGGTCTGGAAGTTCTTCGGCATGTCCGGGTAGAAGTAGTTCTTCCGGGCGAAGCGGCACCACTCCGCGATCTCGCAGTTCAGCGCCAGGCCGATCCGGATCGCCGACTCCACGGCCTTGCGGTTGACCACGGGCATCGCGCCGGGGAGGCCGAGGCAGGTCGGGCAGACCTGGGTGTTGGGCTCCGCGCCGAACTCGGTCGGGCAGCCGCAGAACATCTTCGAGGCCGTGTTGAGCTCGACGTGGACCTCCAGGCCCAGCGCCGGGTCGAACCGCTCCAGGACGTCGTCGAACGGGACCAGGACATCGGCGCTCATCGGGCCGCTCCTTCCAGGGCAGGGGCCTTGTCGAGCAGCGGGCCGCCCCACTGCTCCAGCAGCGCCGCCTCGAGGGCCGCGCCGACCCGGTAGAGCCGGTCGTCGGCCAGCGCCGGGGCGAGGATCTGGACGCCGGCGGGCAGACCGTCCTCGTCGGCGAGGCCGCTGGGCACCGAGATGCCGGGCACGCCGGCCAGGTTGGCGGGGATCGTGGCGAGGTCGTTGAGGTACATCGCCATCGGGTCGTCGAGCTTCTCCCCGAGCTTGAACGCCGTGGTGGGCGCGGTCGGCGAGACCAGGACGTCGGCCCGCTCGAACGCCGCGGCGAAGTCCCGGCTGATCAGCGTGCGCACCTTCTGCGCCTGCCCGTAGTAGGCGTCGTAGTAGCCGCTGGACAGCGCGTAGGTGCCGAGGATGATGCGGCGCTTGACCTCGTCGCCGAAACCGGCGTCTCGGGTGGCTCGCATGACCTCCTCGGCGCTGGGGTTCTCGACACCCTCGGGCAGCACCCGCATGCCATAGCGCATCGCGTCGAACTTCGCGAGGTTGCTGGATGCCTCGGCCGGCAGGATCAGGTAGTACGTCGCCAGCGCGTGGACGAAGCTCGGGCAGGACACCTCCACGACCTCGGCGCCGGCCTTGACCATCAGGTCGACGGACTCCTGGAAGCGGGCCAGCACGCCGGCCTGGTAGCCCTCACCACCGAGCTCCGTGACGACGCCGATGCGCACCCCGGTCAGGTCGCCGGCCGCACCCCTGCGGGCCGCGTCGACGAGCGACGCGAGCGGCTGGTCGATGCTGGTGGAGTCGAGCGGGTCGTGCCCGCCGATCACCTCGTGCAGCAGCGCGGAGTCGAGCACGGTGCGGGTCACCGGACCGGCCTGGTCCAGGGAGTTGGCCAGCGCCACCAGCCCGTAGCGCGACACCCCGCCGTAGGTCGGCTTCACACCCACGGTGCCGGTGACGGCGCCGGGCTGGCGGATCGATCCGCCGGTGTCGGTGCCGATGGCCAGAGGAGCCTCGAAGGCCGCCACGGCCGCGGCCGAGCCACCGCCGGAGCCGCCCGGGATCCGGTCGAGGTCCCACGGGTTGTGCGTCGGGCCGTACGCCGAGTGCTCGGTGGAGGAGCCCATCGCGAACTCGTCCATGTTGGTCTTGCCGAGGATCGGCAGGCCCGCCTGCTTCAGCCGCGCGACGACCGTGGCGTCGTACGGCGGGATCCAGCCCTCGAGGATCTTCGAGCCGCAGGTCGTCGGCAGCCCCTGGGTCGCGAGCACGTCCTTGACCGCGATCGGGACGCCGTCGAGCGCCGATGCGGGCGAGCCCGCGGCGCGGCGCTCATCGGCGGCGGCCGCCTGGGCCAGGGCCCCCTCGGCGTCGACGTGGAGGAACGCGTGCACGGCACCGTCGACCTCGGCGATGCGGTCGAGGTGGGCGCGGGTGAGCTCGACCGAGGTGGTCTCCCCCGCCGCCAGAGCGTCGGCGAGCTCCGCGGCCGTGCGCCGCGTCAGCCCGCTCACTGCTCGTCCCCGAGGATCCGCGGGACCGCGAACCGCTGCTGCTCCCTGCGCCGGGGCACCGGAGAGCGCCTGCTCGGCGGTCAGGCACGGGCGCACGACGTCCTCACGGAAGACGTTGGTCATCGGGAGCGCGTGCGAGGTCGGCGGGACGTCGTCGCCGGCGACTCCGCTGATCGAGGCGACCGACTCCAGGATCACCGACAGCTGCGGCGCGAGGTGGTCGAGCTCGGCGTCGTCGAGGTCGATCCGGGCGAGGTTCGCCAGGTGCGCGACCTCGTCGCGGGTGATCTCGACACGGTCGCTGCGCGACGTGCTCGATCCGGGGGTGTCTTCAGGCATGGGCTCAATCCTAGGAGAGCCCGTCCGGAGCTCAGCGGCAGCCCGCTGGCCCGGGCTGGGCCGGTGGTCCGCAGGGTGGGTTCTTCTGGTGCCCCTTGGCCTGCGTCGGCAGCGGGTGGTGGGACGGCTCCGCGGGCTCCTGCGTGGGCGGCGGCGACGCCGAGGGCTGCACCGGCGATGCGGTGGGCCACGCCGTCGGCGTCGTGGTGCCCGATCCGCTGCCGCCCGATCCGCTGCCGCCCGATCCGCTCCCGCCCGACCCGCTCCCGCCCGACCCGGTGCCCGATCCGGTGCCCGACCCGTTGCCTGATCCGGAGCTCCAGCCCGTGCTCGATCCCGACGCCGTCCCGGACCCAGCGCCGGACCCGGTGGCCGAGCCCGTGCTTCCGGGACGGGTGCTCGGGTCGGTCGCGGCCGTGGGTTGCGGGCTGCCGGTGGCCTGCGGGACCGCCGCTCGCGGGGAGGCACCCACCGTCGGGCCGGTCAGCGTGGCAAGGCTCTCGCCCACGCCGGGCGCGCCTGCGGAGGACGAGCGCACGACCACGGTCGCGCTCCGTGCCGGCGACCTGAGCGCGACCGGATCTCGGATCACCAACCGCCCGGCAGAGAGGTCGCGGGGGCCGTCGGGGGAAGCACCCTGCACGGACGTGCCCGGGGCCCGTGCCGCCGGGGTGACCCCGTCCGAGCCGGCGACCAGGGTGGAGGCCACGGCCACACCACCGACGATCACGGACGCTCCGGTGACCGCGACCAGGGCGGCACGACCACGCGGGGTCCGCCACCCCCAGGGGTGTCGCGCCTCGCCACGATGGCGGCTCACGTCGTTTCCGGTCACTGCCGGGAGCGTACGCCGGGCCGGCACCCCTCCCGGGCGACCGAGGCGCCCAGTTCCGCCAGATCAGGTACGGCGGCGAATGGCTCGGCTCCACCGGCTCCGTGGGTCGGAGGTCAGTGCCGGCCGCCGGAACCGTGGCCACCCGGAGCCGGCTTCGGGTGCGAGGTGGACCACGGGGGCTTGCCGTGATGCTTCGGCCGCTTGCCCGGGCTCGCGGACGGCGCCGGGCTGGACGTCGCCGGCGGAGCGCCCGTGGCCCCGGCGGCCGACGGTTGGTCCGAGGGGACGGAGGTGGTGGCGGCCGCGTCCGCAACGTCCTTGGGGGCGGTGACGGAGCGATGGGGCACCGGCGCCGACGGCGACCGACGCTCGGACGTTCCCTGCGCGGATCGCCCGTCGGCCCAGCGGCTCCGGGAGTCCGGGTCCGAGGGACTGGTGAGCGCTACGAGCACGGTCAGGATGACCAGTGCGACGCCACCCACGACGGCCACCACGGCGCCGCGGCCGACGGAGGCCGAGAGGCGGGCACCCAGCGGTGCTCGGCGGCCACGGTGGCGCACGGCCGAGGCCGGCTTGCGGCGAGCCATCAGCTCAGGGCTTGTCGGTGTGATGGCCCTGCGCCTGCGTGGGCAGGGTGTGCGACGGGGACACGTCGGGCTCCCGCGTGGGCTCCGGCGTTGTCGACGTGGGCGTGGCGTGCGCCGTCGCCGTCGCCGTCGCCGTCGCCGTCGCGGTCTGTGCCGCCTTCGTCTGCTGTGTCTCCTGCGGAGTCCGGGGAGCGGAGAGCCGAACCGAGGCCGAGGGCACGCCCACGCTGCCCGTGGCCGACCCAGGGGCCGACGCAGGGGCCGATGCAGGGGCCGACGCAGGGGCCGACCCAGGGGCAGACCCAGGGGCAGACGCGGAGCGAGGAGCAGAGCCCTCGACGTCGCGGCTGCCCGTGGCGGTCGCCGCCGGGCTCGTGAGGTCCGGCCGGGCCGACGGCGCACCGCCGAGTCGGCCGCCCGGGACCGCGGTCACGCTCTGGGACCCGCCCTGGACCGGGGACGACGACGGCGCGGAGTCGGGTCCGCCGACGAAGGCCGCGGCGACCGCGACCCCGACGACCAGCGAGGACCCGCCCACGGCCACCAGCGCGGCGCCGCGAGCGGTGGTGGGCATCCACCCCCAACCGCGTCGGGGCTCGCCGCGATGGCGGTGCTGGTCCTGTGACGAGTCGTGTCCGGTCATCCGAGGCATGCTAGGTGGCCCTTGGCGACGACTCCCAAACGTCGATCGGGCCGACGGCTCGAGCACGTCATCGACACCTCACCCTTTAGGGCGAACTTGTCGACGGGCTGACTCCAGGAGGCGCCCGAAGTCGCCGCCTCCACCTACACTCCAGCCACTGGACGCATGCGCTATTCGGGCTTGTGCGCAACGGCGGGAGCAGCGGTTGACCACCTCGGTTCGTGAGCGACACGCGCGGTTGCTCGCCGAGTCGCGCTCGGCCGAGCCGCGGGCGCGGCTGGCCCAGGCCTCGACCCGGGCGGAGTTCCTGCTGCGGCTCTCGCGCACCGTCTCCGCCATCCAGAACCCCCAGCGTGCGCTGGACACCCTCGTCTCGGTCCTGCTCGAGGAGATGGTCGACGTCGCCCAGGTGGTCGTCCGCTCCGGCCCGTGGCAGCTGGTCTCCGGAGCCGTGCAGGACGGCCCGATCCACAGCTCCGCCGCCCGGATCGTCGAAGGCACCCCCGTCGACCTCGACAACGCGCTGCGCCGCGGCCTGCGCGACGACGTGGTGCTGCCCAAGTCCGGCACGGCGCGACGTCAGGCCCTGGCCGACTTCATCCCTGACGCCGAGCTGGTGGACGAGGTCGACGCACTGGGCAGCGAGCAGCTCGCCGTACTCCCCCTCAACGCCCGTGGCCGGTCCTTCGGCGTGCTGGTCATCGGCCGCGCGCCCGGCTTCGGCTTCGGCGACGCGCAGAACTTCCTCGACGACCTCGCCGCGCGCATCGCGGTCGGCCTCGACGCGACCCTGGTCGTCGCCGAGAGCCGGTACGTCGCGTCGGTGCTGCGCCGCTCGCTGGCCCCCACCGACCTCCCGAAGGTGCCGGGCCTGACGCTGGCGACCTACTACCGGGTCGCGCACCAGTCCCAGGAGCTCGGCGGCGACTTCCTCGACATCCACGGTCCCGAGGACGACCTGATCTTGTTGTGCGGCGACGTGGCCGGCAAGGGCGTCGAGGCAGCGGTGCACGCGAAGCGGATCCGCAACGCGGTCCGCACGGCCTCCCTCGTCGATCGCAGCCCGAGCGCGATCCTCGGACTGACCAACCGCGTGCTGGTGTCGGAGGCCGAGGAGTTCTCCGAGGGCATGGCCACCGGCGTGTGCGCCCGGCTCCGTCCCGAGGGCGGCACGATGCGGGTGGACCTGGCCAACGCCGGACACCCCGCCGCGCTGCTGATCCGCGCCGACGGCACCGTCGAGGAGGTGGTCGCCGACGGCGTGGCCCTCGCCCTGATCGACAACACCACCTATACCGACACCGAGCTCACGCTGCGCCCGCGGGACACGCTGCTCGTCCACACCGACGGCGTGACCGAGGCCCGCGGCGTGGACGACCTCTTCGGCGACCGGCGGCTGCGCGACTGCCTGCACGGGTTGGGCGGGCTGCCGCCCTCGGCGATCATCGAGTCGATCGCGGTCGCCGTGTCCGACCATCTCGGCGCGGCGCCACGACGACATCGCCGTCTTCGCAGCACAGTTCATCCGGAACCTTCGTGACGGCCCGCGCCGGCCGCGGTTGGAGGGCGCCGACCTCGACGCCTACTGGACGGCCGTGGTCGACGCCGACGAGCGCGCGGCCCACGCCACGGCGCGGCCGCCCTCGACCGCGGGGTGCCGCTGGAGGAGGTGCTCCGTGGCCTGGTCATCGCTTCCCAGCGTCGGGTCGGCGAGCTCTGGGCGGGCAACGGCTGGACGGTGGCCCCGCGAGCACGCCAGCGACCGCGAAGCGAGTCGGTGGTGCGACGGCTCGGCGAGGCGGTGCCGATGCCCGCGGCCGGTCCGGCTGACCGTTGGGTGCGTCGAGCGCGAGTGGCACGCCCTGCCCGCTCTGGTCGTGGCGCTCACCCTGCGGGCTCACGGCTGCCGCGTCACCTACCTGGGTGCCAGCGCCTCGCGCGACCACCTCGTCAGCGCGATCCTCGACACCGGCCCCGCGCCGTGCTGCTGAGCGCCTCGCTCAACTCGACGCTGCCGCGCGTGCGGCGCCAGGTCGAGGCCGTGCGTGGCACCGGCACCCCCGTGGTCCTCGGCGGCCGCGCGCTCGACAGCGCGCGGGTGCGCGCCCAGCGGCTCGGGGCCACGGCGTACGCCTGCACGCCCGAGGATGCGCTCGCGCTGCTCCCCTCACTGCCCGTGCACGTCGGCCCGGCCGGTCCGCTGCGGCACCCGGGGGCGGTCGAGGCCCGCAGCATCGAGGCGGAGAGCGACTCGATCAGTCGCGACGTCGTCGTCGCGACGACGGCCCGCCTCGGCGTGGTGCGGGAGCACGGCACGACCTCGCGAGACGACTGGCGGGTGCTGCTGTCGACGTTCGCCCCCACGTGGTCGACTGCCTTGCCGGCGCGCGGCTCACCGAGGACCCCACCGTCTACTCCGAGACCCGCGACTGGCTGGCCGGGGTGCTGAGCGGCCGGGGCGCCGCTCTGCGGCGGTCACCGTCCTCGAGGAAGCGCTCGCGCAGCGACTGCACGACCACCCCGAGGCCGTCAGCCTCCTCGGGGGCGCCTGATCCCGACCCCACCAACGGCGACTGCGACGGGACCGGGCTGAAGATCAAGGCCCAGCTCACGCTCGTGGCCAACGCGATGTACGTCGGCTAGCGCCGGGGCCTTTCGGGGACCGGGGCCTCCGGTCCGCGCGCCGTACCCAACCGATCCTCCTCGGGCGGCATCTTTACGGGTGACCACAGGGGGAAGATCGATGGCGACACCACTCACGGACGACGAGTTCACCGAGCTCGTCCATGCCGCCGGGCCGGGGCTGTACCGCACGGCGTACCTGATGCTCGGCGACCACCAGCTGGCCGAGGACCTCGTCCAGACCGCGCTGGCCAAGACGTACGCGTCGTGGGGGAAGGTCAGGGACCGGGAGGCGGCCCCGGTCTACGCCCGGGTCGTGCTCGCCAACACCGCCGCCTCGTGGTTCCGACGCCGGTCGTGGCGCAAGGAGCACCCGGCCGAGGACCGTGCCCGAGCACGTCACGGAGCCCGACACCCAGCAACCGCCCGCGCCTCGTGAACGCGTTGCGACACCTGCCACCGCGCCAGCGCGCGGTCGTCGTGCTGCGCTACTACGACGACCTCAGCGTCCGCGAGGTCGCCGACGCCCTCGGCTGCTCCGAGGGCACGGTGAAGAGCCAGACCTCCGACGCCCTTGCCCGCCTGCGCACGCTGCTCGGCGATGACGTCGTGCCCACCATCGAGGGAGCCCACCATGACTGACCGTCTCTCGAACCTGCTCCACGACGCGGCCTCGACCCTCGACGCCCCCTCACTCTCCGCCGACACGGCGATGACGCAGGGGCGTCGGTTGCGGCAGCGGCGACGCGCCCGGACCGCACTGGCCGGCGCCGTCGCGGTCGTGCTCGTCGCCGTCGGCGCGTCGGTCGCGACCCAGGCCCTGACCGGCGGGGACGACGCCGTCTCGCCGGCCGATCAGGTCGGCTACGAGCAGCACGGCGCGTGGGCCCTCGGCAACCAGGTCCACGTCGGCAACCACACCGTGAAGGTGTCCGGCAAGAGCCCACTGGCCATCCCGATCGGCTACACCGCCGTCGGCGCCCTGGTCGGGGTGGTGGACCTGGCGACTGACGACGACCGGTCGTCCATCATGCTCGTGACCCCCGACGGGACGACGCGCCAGCTCGGGAAGCTCGGTGAGATCGGGTCCGACCCGGGGAGTTCGGTGATCGTGTACGCCCGGGCCACCCGAGCCGGACACCTGGGAGCTCGTTGCCCTCGACCTCGCAAGCGGCGCGAAGCGGACTGTCGGCACCCCGTGGCAGGCCAAGCAGGCGCCTCAGCTGAGCATGTCCGGCGACTTGGTCGTCTACGACCGCGGCCACCTGATGGTGACCGTCGACTGGCGAACGGCGAGACCGGACGCCTTCCCAGGCCCCCGGCAAAGAGATCGGAATGACCATCACCCAGTCGTTCGGGCACGGCGGCTACCTGAGCGCCCCGCTCCAGACGGAACCGACCGACGTCTGGCACCTGCGCGGACTGCCCGACGGTGATCTCCTGGGAAGCTTCCCGTCGAACGGGGACAGCTGGGGCAGATGTCTCCCGACGGCCGCTTCGTGATGACCGGCGGCAACGGCTCGGTCACCGTCTACGCCACCGGCAGCGAGAAGGCCACTCCCCTGGAGCTGGCTGGCTCCGTCAGCGACTACGGCTGGACCCCGGACGGCCACGTGGTCGGCGCGAAGGCCTCACACGTCGAGGTCTGCGACCCGACCGATGGCTCCTGCGAGAACGTAGGCGAGCTCGACGGCGACCGTCTGGAGGTTGCCCGCGGCGCGTTCGACACGGACCCGATGGCCGGCGGCTGAGCACGGCATAGGCTCCGCCCTCGTGACGGACGACTACCGCAGCGAAGACACCCTGACCGGCAGCGAGCGCGAGCAGCTCGAGGCGTTCCTCCACGACAACCGGCTGGAGGTCGTGGCCCTCCTCGACGGCGTCACCGAGGAGCAGGCCCGGCGCCGCCTGGTGCCGTCGCTGACGACACTCCTGGCACTGGTCAAGCATGCGACCTTCGTGGAGAAGGTGTGGTTCCACGTCTCGCTCGCCGGCCGGACCCGGGCGGAGCTCGGCCTGCCGGAGGCCGCGGAGGACAGCTGGGTCCTCACCGACGAGGACACGATTGAGTCGGTGCTGGCCGGCTACCGCCGGGCGTGGACCGAGGCCGACGAGATCGCCGCGGCGTACACGCTGGACGACCTCGCCGTGCACAACCGTCGTGGCCCCCTGACGCTGCGGTGGATCTACGCGCACATGCTCGAGGAGCTGGCCCGCCACGCCGGCCACGGCGACATCCTCCGGGAGCAGATCCTGGCCGCCGACGCCGGCTGACGCGCGGGCGCCTCAGAGCGCCGACGGACCGCCGTCGAGCAGCTGCTTGAAGCCGTCCTCGTCGAGGACCGGGACGCCGAGCTGCTCGGCCTTCTCGGCCTTGGAGCCGGGGCTGTCGCCGACCACGACGTAGTCGGTCTTCTTCGAGACCGACGAGGACGCCTTGCCGCCGCGGGTGATGATCGCCTCCTTGGCGCCGTCGCGGCTGAAGTCGGCCAGCGAGCCGGTGACCACGATGGTCAGGCCCTCGAGGGTGCGCGGGGTGGACTCGTCGCGCTCGTCGGCCATCGAGACCCCGGCGCGCTGCCACTTGTCGACGATGGCGCGGTGCCAGTCGACGGTGAACCACTCGATCACCGACTCCGCGATCGTCGGGCCCACCCCCTCGGCAGCCGCGAGCTGCTCCTCGGAAGCGGCCCGGATCGCCTCCATCGAGCCGAACTCCGTGGCCAGCGCCCGCGCGGCCGTGGGGCCGACGTGGCGGATGGAGAGGGCGACGAGGACCCGCCACAGCGGGACCTCGCGGGCCGCGCCGAGGTTGTCGAGCAGCCGCCGTCCGTTGGCGGAGAGCACCGGACCGTCGCCCTCGTCCTTCTTCGGGGCCCGGGTGAAGAGGGGCGCCTCGAGCAGGGCCGCCTCGTCGAGGTCGAACACGTCGCCCTCGTCGGTGACCACGCCGGCCTCGAGCAACGCCACCGCCGCCTCGTAGCCCAGCCCCTCGATGTCGAAGGCGCCGCGTCCGGCCACGTGGAAGATGCGCTCGCGCACCTGGGCGGGGCACTTCTGGTGGTTGGGGCAGCGCAGGTCCTTGTCGCCCTCCTTCTGCTGCACCAGCGGGGTGCCGCACGCCGGGCACTCCGTCGGCATCACCCACTCCGCGAGGCCCTCGGGCCGCAGCGGCAGCACGGGCCCGACGATCTCGGGGATCACGTCGCCGGCCTTGCGCAGGATGACGGTGTCGCCGGGCCGCACGTCCTTGCGCTTGACCTCGTGGGCGTTGTGCAGCGTCGCCATCTCCCCGTCGAGCCGGCCACCCGGGTCGGCTCCATCCGGCCGAACGGCGTCACCCGGCCGGTGCGGCCGGTGTTGACCTCGATCGCGAGGAGCCGGGCGTTGACCTCCTCGGGCGGGTACTTGTACGCGATGGCCCACCGCGGCGCCCGGCTGGTCGAGCCGAGACGTCGCTGCAGCGCCACGTCGTCGACCTTGACCACCACACCGTCGATCTCGTGCTCGACGTCGTGACGGTGCTCGCCGTAGTGGTCGATGAACTCCTCGACCTCGGCCAGGCTGGTGAGCACCCGCACCCGGTCGGAGACCGGCAGGCCCCAGGCCGCGAGCGCGTCGTAGGCCCGTGACTGCGAGCCCGGCTCGAAGCCCTCCCGGGCGCCGATCCCGTGGCACACCATGCCCAGCGCCCGGGTCGCGGTGACCCGCGGGTCCTTCTGCCGCAGCGAGCCGGCGGCAGCGTTGCGCGGGTTGGCGAACATCGGCTTGCCCGCGTCGGCCATCGTGGCGTTGAGCCGCTCGAAGGCCAGCACCGGCAGGAACACCTCGCCGCGGACCTCCACCAGCGAGGGCACCGGGAACCCGTCGGCGGCCTTCAGCCGGTGCGGGATCGCGTCGATCGTCTTGACGTTGGGCGTGACGTCCTCGCCGGTGCGGCCGTCACCGCGGGTCAGCGCCCGCACCAGCCGTCCGTCCTCGTAGAGCAGGTTGATCGCCAGCCCGTCCACCTTGAGCTCACACAACAAGGCCGGCTCGGCGACCCCGTCGCGGGCCAGCCGGGCGTACCAGGCAGCCAGCTCCTCGGTGGAGAAGGCGTTGTCGAGGCTCTCCATCCGCTGCAGGTGGTCGACCGCGGTGAACTCCGTCGAGACCGCTCCCCCGACCTTCTGGGTCGGCGAGTCGGGCGTGCGCAGCTCGGGGAACTGCTCCTCGAGCTCCTCGAGCCGGCGCATCCGCCGGTCGAAGTCGGCGTCGGACAGCGTCGGCGAGTCGAGCACGTAGTAGCGCCAGCGAGCCTCCTCGACCTCCTCGGCCACCCGACGGTGCTCCTCGAGCGCTCCCTCGGTCGCCGGGGTCGGGTCGGTCGCGGGAGTGGGGTCGGTCGCCGGCGTCGGGTCGGCTGAGGTCGTGTCCACGGCACTATCTTGCCGAACGCCGCCGACAGCTGCCCGGCGACGACACCCATCCGACCGCCGGGGCCGCTGCGAACCCGCAACCGTGCCAGCCGTGGAGACGACCGTGACCCGACCCTCCCTCACCCGCGACGACCCGCCCTCGGGCCCGCGCGCCGTGATCCTGATGCTGCACGGTGGCAAGGAGCGCTCGACGACCCCGGTCGACGGACGGAGCGCCTCCTGGCTCCGGTCGGCCGCGATGCAGCGCAGCATCACTCCTCACGCCCACGCCGCCGGGGTCGGCACCTGGCTGTTGCGCTACCGCGAGCGTGGCTGGAACGGCGGAACCGGCCCGGTCGAGGACGCCCGCTGGGCTCTGGCCGAGGTACGCCGCGACCTCGGCCGGGTGCCGGTCGTGCTGCTCGGCCACTCCATGGGCGCGCGGACCGCGGTGCACGTCGCCGACGACGACGCGGTGGTCGGGGTCGTCGGCCTGGCCCCGTGGTTCCCCCGGGACGAGCCCGTCGCCGGGCTGGCCGGCAAGCGGCTGGTGGCTGCGCACGGACGGCGCGACCACATCACGTCGTACCGCGCCACCGAGGAGTTCGTGCAGCGCGCCCGTGACGTCGCCGCCGACGCCCAGCTGCGGGACATGGGGCCGGTCGGGCACTACATGCTCAAGCGGGTCTCGGCGTGGAACGAGCTCGCCGCGGAGTCCTCGCTCGCCCAGCTGACCTGAGCGTCGACAACCCCGCGGCGGGGGTGTGGTCCAGACCACGTCGAACAATTCGCCTGACCGGGAATCGCCCCGACACCTACCCTGTTCGATGAAACGAAACCGTTTCGTTTCATCGATGCAGAGCTGCACCAGGACAGGGAGACCCATGACGCCCGGCCACGCCACCGACGCCGCGGTCAGCCGACCCCGGGTCGAGGGCGATCGCGAGCAGGAGATCCTCGACGCCACCCTCGAGGTGCTCGGGGACGTCGGCTACGACCGGCTCACCATGGACGCGGTCGCCACCCGCGCCAAGGCGTCGAAGGCCACGCTCTACCGGCGCTGGAACGGCAAGGTCAGCCTGGTCATCGACGCCCTGCTCTCCGCGAAGAGCACCCCGGAGATGCCCGACACCGGCAGCCTGCGAGGCGACCTCATCGCGTCGTTCTGCGGCATGGGCGGCCTGACCGACGAGCAGTCCGTGGCCACCTTCGCCAGCGTCATCACCGCGATCCACCGGGACCAGGACTTCGCGGCGGCCTTCCGGCGCGAGGTCGTCGGCCCCAAGGCCGCCCTGTCCCACGCCATCTTCGAGCGCGCCCGGGACCGCGGCGAGCTCTGCCCGGGCGTCGACATCGACCTCTTCGCCCCCGCACTCGCAGGCATCGTCCTGCACCGCATGTACGTCATGGGTGAGCTGCCCGACGAGGAGCTCATCACCAAGGTCATCGACCAGATCATCCTCCCGGCCGCCACCGGCCACCACCGACCGTTCAACCCCGATCCCGAAGGACTTGCTCATGGCTGACCTCAAGCAGCAGACGGAGGCACGCGCCCCGGGGCAGCACGCCCACCTCGGATGGGCCCTCGTGCTCATCTCGATCGCCCAGCTCATGGTCGTGCTCGACGCGACCATCGCCAACATCGCACTTCCCTACATCGGCCAGGACCTGCAGATCTCGCAGGCGAACCTGTCCTGGATCGTCACCGGCTACGCCTGGCCTTCGGTGGCCTGCTGCTGCTCGGCGGACGCCTCGGCGACCTGTACGGCCGCCGCCGGATCTTCATGACCGGCCTGACCATCTTCGCGATCGCCTCGCTCCTCGGCGGCCTCGCCCAGAACGAGACGCTCCTGCTGGGTGCGCGTGGCCTGCAGGGCCTCGGCGCGGCCCTGGCCTCCCCCGCCGCGCTGGCGCTGATAACCACGACCTTCCCCGCCGGCCCGCAGCGCAACCGCGCCTTCGCGGTGTACGCCGCGATGTCCGGCGCCGGTGCGGCCGTCGGCCTGATCCTCGGCGGCTGGCTGACCGGCCTGAACGGCGTCGCCGGCATGGACTTCAGCGGCTGGCGCCTGACCTTCCTGATCAACGTGCCGATCGGCCTGGCCACCGCGTTCATCGCCCCGCGGCTCCTGGCGGAGTCGGAGTCCCACCACGGCGAGCTCGACATCCCCGGCGCCCTCACCGGCACCCTGGGCCTGCTGGGCATCGTCTTCGGCCTGACCCAGGCCGGGAAGGCGGCGTACGGCTGGGGCGACCCCTGGACGATCGCCTCGCTGGTCGGCGGCTTCGCCCTGCTGGGGCTGTTCGCCTGGATCGAGTCCCGCGTCGCGCACCCGCTGCTGCCGATCCGGATCCTGAAGAACCGCACCCGCGCCGCCAGCTTCGTCGTGATGATGCTGGTCCCGGCGGCGATGTTCGCGATGTTCTTCTTCCTCAGCCTCTTCATCCAGCAGCTCGTGGGCTACAGCCCGCTGCGCACCGGCTTCGCGTTCCTGCCGTTCTCGGTCGGCATCGTGGTCGGCGCCGCCATCTCCTCCAACCTGGTCAGCCGGATCGACCCTCGCTACATCGCCGGGGTCGGCACCCTGCTCGCCTCGGGTGCCCTGCTCGGCTTCTCGCGGCTCACGATCGACGACTCCCCGACGTCCGTGGTCCACGCGATCGCCGGCGGCGCCACCGCCGGAGCGGACGTGAACTACTGGACCTCGATCCTGCCGTTCATCGTGATGATGTCGGTGGGCATGGGCCTGACCTTCGTGCCGCTGACCCTCACCGCCGTGCACCACGTGCGGGCCGAGGACTCCGGCATCGGCTCCGGGGTGCTCAACACGATGCAGCAGGTCGGCGGTGCGCTCGGGCTGGCCACGCTGAGCACGGTGTCGCTGCACTTCACCAACGCCCGCGCCGACCAGGTCGGCCCCGCGCTCGCGCAGGCTGCCCAGGGCGCCGGCATCGATCCGTCGATGCACGTCCCAGGCACCCAGCTGACCTTCCTGCAGGCCGCCGGGTTCCAGGCGACGTTCACCGAGGGCGCGACCCACGCGTTCCTCACCGGCTCGGCCATGATCCTGCTCGCCTCGCTGATCGTCTGGGTCTTCCTCGACGTCAAGCACCAGGAGCTGGCCACCGACGGCCCCGAGGCCCCGGTCCACGTCGGCTGACGCCGTCCCGTCGTACGACGAGGGCCCGGTCACCGCAACGGTGACCGGGCCCTCGTGGCGTCCGTGCCCGTGCTCAGGACAGCGCGTCCTCCAGGGCCTTGACGAAGGCCGGGAGGTCGCCGGGGTTGCGGCTGGTGATGAGGTTGCCGTCGACGACGACCTCCTCGTCCACCCAGTCGCCGCCCGCGTTGCGGACGTCGTCGGCGAGGCTGGCGTAGCTGGTGAGTCGCTTGCCCTTGACGAGGCCGGCCGAGACGAGCAGCCACGGCGCGTGGCAGATCACCGCGAGCGGCTTGCCTGCCTCGGTGATGCCGCGCACGATCGCCTGGGCCTTCGCGTCGGTGCGGATGGTGTCGGCGTTGACGGTGCCACCCGGGACCACCACGGCGTCGACCGAGGCGATGTCCAGGTCGTCGAAGCTGCCGTCGACGTCGACCTTCTGCGTCGGCTCGGTGTCGCCCTTCACGGCCTGGATCGGGTCGGTGCCGGTGGAGTAGATCCTCACGTCGGCGCCGGCCGCGGCCAGGGCGTCGCGCGGCTCGACGAGCTCGGCCTCCTCGAAGTGGTCGGTGGCGATGATGGCCACCTTCTTGCCGGTCAGGTCACTCATGCTCGCTCCTCTCGCAGGTGTCGGTCTGCGTCGTGCGTACCCCGGGTGTGCCGAGGGATGCGCCGACACCGCGGGCCGATGCCTGTCAGCCGGTGAGGTCGCTCGCCGCGCCGCGCACGAGGCCGAGGGCCCGGCGCGCCCAGGCGTCGGAGGCTCCCGCGAGCCCGCAGGTCGGCGTGAGCACCAGGCGCGGCCCGACCGTCGCCGGGTCGAGACCGAGCATGTCCAGCCACCGCGACACCGACTCGGCGACCTGCCCCGGGGTCGGCACGGCCGCCGGAGCGCTGGTTGCGACGACACCGAGGGCCACGGTCTCCCCCGCCTCGAGGGCCTCGGCGAGGGTGTCGTGGTCCGCGGCGGACAGCTGGCCGAGGTCAACGGACAGCCCGCGGGCGCCGGCACCGCGGAGCAGGCCCAGGGGCGCGCCTGCCGCGCAGGTGTGGACCCAGGGCTCGGCGCCCTCCTCGGCGATGGCGGCCAGCACCCACTCCAGGGCGGCCGAGGCGTCCGGCAGGTCGACGCTGCGGTGCCGGTGGAAGCCGGATGCGGTCGGCACCCGACCGGCCAGCACGGCGGCCAGGGCCGGCTCGTCGACCTGGACGACCAGCCGTTCGACGCCGGGGAGCCTTCGGCGTACGTCGCGCACGTGGTCCCGGAGGCCTTCGGCGAGGCCTTGGGCGAGCTCGCGACGGGCCCCGATGTCGCTGAGGACCCGGTCACCGCGAGGCTTCTCGACCGTCGACGCCAGCGTCCACGGTCCGGCGACCTGGATCTTGAAGGCGCCGGTCCAGCCCTCGGCCTGCTCCTCGAGCCCGTCGAGGTCCTGGCCGAGCAGGCTGCGCGCGCGTCGGTGGTCCAGGCCGGAACCGTCGGAACCGGTGAGCCGCCACCCGGCGGGTTGGAGGTCGGCCCCGAGCTCGCTGACGGTCGCCAGCGCCCGACCGGTCATCGACGCGGTCGCGCCCCGACCCGGCACCTCGGGCAGGTGGGGCAGGTCCGGCAGCTCCCCGAGGACCAGGCGCACCGCCTCGTCGTAGGCGTGCTGGTCCGCGCCGGGCATCGACCCGACGCCGGTGGCGATGCTCATGCGGTGACCTGCTCCCGTTCGAGCGGTGAGCTGGCCACCGTCTTGGTTGCGGAGACGGTGGCTGACGCACCGCTCCGGTGGTTGATCCGCGGGGAGCGGTGAGCCTGCCACCGTTCCACCCGCGCAAAGGGTGGCTGACTCACCGCTGCCCCGCGTCCGCGTCGACCCGCTGGGTCGCGGAGATCGTGGCCGATCCGACCACGCGGGTGCCCTCGTAGATCACGGCGGCCTGGCCGGGCGCGATGCCGTACGCCGGGTCGAGCAGCTCGATCCGGACGTCCTCGCCGTCGGCGGTCACGACGGCCCGGTGCTCCTCGCCGTGCGCACGCAGCTGGACCGTGCCGTCGAGACGCGAGGGGACGGTGCCGCACCAGCGCGGCCGGATGCCCTCGAGACGGTCGACGGCCAGCCGCTCCCGCGAGCCGACGGTGACGGTGCCGGTGACCGGCTCGATGTCGAGCACGAAGCGGGGCTTCCCGTCGGGCGCCGGCCGACCGATCCGCAGCCCCTTGCGCTGGCCGATCGTGTAGGCGTAGGTGCCGTCGTGGCGGCCGAGCACCTCGCCCGAGGACTCGTCGACGATGTCGCCCCCGTGGTTCGGGGCTCGCTCGCCCAGCTTCTCGCGCAGCCAGCCGGCGTTGTCGCCGTCGGCCACGAAGCAGATGTCGTGGCTGTCGGGCTTGTCGGCCACCAGCAGGCCGCGCTCGGCCGCCTCGGCGCGCACGGCTGTCTTCGTCGAGTCACCGAGGGGGAAGAGCGAGTGGGCGAGCTGCTGCTGGTCGAGCACCCCCAGCACGTAGGACTGGTCCTTGCCGTGGTCGACGGCCCGGTGCATCTCGATGAGGCCGTCGTCACCGGTGCGCAGCTGGGCGTAGTGCCCGGTCGCGACGGCGTCGAAGCCCAGCCCGAGCGCCCGGTCGAGGACGGCGGCGAACTTGATCTTCTCGTTGCAGCGCAGGCACGGGTTGGGGGTCCGCCCGGCGGCGTACTCGTCCATGAAGTCCTCGACCACGTCCTCGTGGAAGCGCTCGGACAGGTCCCAGACGTAGAACGGGATGCCGATGACGTCGGCGGCACGGCGGGCGTCGTTGCTGTCCTCGATCGTGCAGCAGCCGCGGGCGCCGGAGCGGTACGACGCGGGGTTGCGCGACAGGGCGAGGTGGATCCCGGTGACGTCGTGGCCGGCCTCGGCGGCGCGCGCGGCGGCGACGGCCGAGTCGACGCCCCCGGACATGGCGGCGAGGACCTTCATGCGCGGCTCACCTGCGCGAGGCCCGCGCCCGCTCGACGACCGGCGCGATCGCCTCGACCAGGGCATCGACGTCGGCCTGGGTGGAGGTGTGCCCGAGGGAGAACCGCAGCGAGTGCCGCGCGGCCTCGTCGCTGCAGCCCATGGCGAGCAGGACGTGGGAGGGCTGGGGCACGCCCGCGGAGCACGCCGAGCCCGTGGAGCACTCGATGCCGCGGGCGTCGAGCAGCATCAGCAGGCTGTCGCCCTCGCAGTCGGGGAAGCCGAGGTGGGCGTTGCCGGGGAGCCGGTGCACACCGGTCGGGTCGAGCGGCGCCCCGTGCAGGTGGGCGTCGGGGACGGCCCCGATCACCCGGGCGACCAGGTCGTCGCGCAGCGCGCCCACCCGTACGGCGTGGTCGGCCTGCTGCTTGACCGACAGCTCCACGGCAGCGGCGAAGCCGGCGATCGCGGGGGTGTCGATGGTGCCGCTGCGGATGTCGCGCTCCTGGCCGCCGCCGTGCACCAGGGCGGTGACGTCGACCTCGCGGCGTACGACGAGTGCGCCGACGCCGTAGGGGCCCCCGACCTTGTGCCCGGTCAGCGTCAGGGCGTCGACGCCGGACGCGGCGAAGTCCACCGGGACCGCGCCGACCGCCTGGACGGCGTCGGTGTGCACGGGGATGCCGTGGGCGGCGGCGATCGCGACGACCTCGTCGATGGGCTGGATGGTGCCGACCTCGTTGTTGGCCCACATCACCGAGATCAGGGCGACCGAGCCGGGGTCGCGCTCCACGCTGGCGCGCAGCGCCTCGACGTCGAGCCGGCACTGCTGGTCCACCGGCAGCAGCTCGACCTCGGCGCCCTCGCGCTCGCCGAGCCAGTGCAGCGCGTCGAGGACGGCGTGGTGCTCGACCGCGGTGGAGAGGATGCGACGGCGCCGGGGGTCACCGGCGCGACGAGCCCAGAAGATGCCCTTGAGGGCCAGGTTGTCGGCCTCGGTCCCGCCGGAGGTGAACACCACCTCGCCGGGCCGGCAGCCCATCGCCTGCGCGATCGTCTCGCGGGACTCCTCGACCACCCGCCGGGCCTTGCGGCCGGAGGCGTGCAGCGAGCTGGGGTTGCCCACGTCGAGAAGGTGGGCCGTCATGGCCTCGACGGCCTCCGCGCGCATCGGCGTGGTGGCGGCATGGTCGAGGTAGGCGGTCCGGGTGGTCATCGCACCGACCAGAGTACGGCGCATCCGGCTGCGCGGCCCAACCGCGGTCGGTCAGCCGCTGCACTCCTCGACACTGCTGACCAGCCAGCCGTTGCCGCCGTCGAACACCGCGACCGCCCGGATGATCACGTTGTCCTGGTCCACGACCAGCCACCGGGCCTCGCGGTGGGCTCGCTTGGTCTCCCGGACCACCGAGGCGCCGTCGGGGACGTACCTCGCGAGCGCCTCCTCCCGGGTGCGGGACCCGCGGGCGTCCATGGCGTAGTCGATCTGCGAGGTCGACCGGGTGTCGCACCCCGTGCTCGGCCAGTGCGGCGGCAGGCGGCTTCCGGCCGACCCGCTCGTCGGCGCCGGGTCCTTGGCCACCGGGCCGTCCGACCCACCGCAGCCGACGAGCAGCACCGTGGCCACGAGGAGCGTGGCGGGCAGTCCGGCGAGGCGTGCGTTCATGGAGTCCTCCTGCTGGTCCTTCCGGTGCACAAGGGTCGGACGGAGCGAACCGTCGAACGGTTCCTCAGGCCATCCGCTCCAGCCAGGCGTGGTCGGGGTACAGCTCGTGCACCGTCTCGCGCAGCCAGGTGCGGGCGGTCGGCGCGAGGAGCGGCCAGGTCCGGTCGAGGTCGCGGTCGTCCTTGGGCCGCTGCAGGGCGGCCTTGTAGAGGAGGGTGATCTCGGGGTTCAGGTAACGGATCCCGTCACCGGCGACCCAGGTGACCTGCTCGAGCGGTGCCACTTGGCCAGGCATCCGCTTGTTGGTCCACAGGCCGTCGCAGTCGGGGGTGATCGGCAGGTCGATCACCCACGGGTCGTGGGCGCTGGCGCGCACCCAGATCTGGCTCTCCACGCTGAGGGGCTCGGGGAACCGGTCGTCGAGCGGCCGCAGCGTGCCCCCGTGGTTGCTCCACAGGTGCCACCGGTCCCCGACGTGCTCGCGGAACGCCGGCACGTCGCAGGCGAGGATCGAGAGATCGACGTCCTCGTGCTCGCGAGGTGCTCCGGTGAAGGCCTCGATCGACCAGCCGCCCACGATCCACCAGGGCCGCGGGAAGCCCGCCATGAACTCCCGCAGTGCGGCCGGGTCGAGCGGCGCCCAGGCGCCGTACCGACGGAAGAACGCCTCGTCCTCGGCGATCTCCTCCGCGCTCCGTGGCAGCGGTTCGCGTGCGCTCACAGCAGGACCAGGTCGTCGCGGTGGACCACCTCGCGCTCGTAGCCCGAGCCCAGCTCGCGCTTGAGCTCGTGGGAGGACCGGCCGACCAGGTGCGGGACCTCCTCGGCGTCGAAGTTGACCAGCCCCCGGGCCACTGCGGTGCCGTCGGGTCCGCACAGGTCGACCGGGTCGCCGGCGACGAAGGTGCCGGTGGCGCCGGTGACCCCGGCCGCCAGCAGCGAGGCCCGCCGTTCGACGACGGCGCGGACGGCCCCGGGGTCGAGGTACAGGCAGCCCTTGGGCTCGGTGGCGTGGGCCAGCCACAGCAGCCGGGTCGGGCGTCGGCGGCCGGTGGCGTGGAAGAGGGTGCCGACCGGGCGGCCCTCGAGGGCGTCGGCGGCGCGGTCGGCCGCCGTCAGGACCACCGGGATCCCCGCACCCGTGGCGATCCGGGCCGCCTCGACCTTGGTCTGCATCCCGCCGGTGCCGACACCGGCAGCACCCGCCGTGCCGATGCTCACGGCGTCAGGTCGCCCTCGTCGAGGACGTCGGAGACCAGGCTGCTCCCGGGCGCCGACGGGTCCGCGTCGTACAGGCCGTCCACGTCGGAGAGCAGCACCAGCAGGTCGGCGTGGACGAGTGGGCGACCAGCGCGGCCAGCCGGTCGTTGTCGCCGAAGCGGATCTCGGTGGTCGCGACCGTGTCGTTCTCGTTCACGATCGGCAGCACGCCGAGGTCCAGCAGCTTGGCGAAGGTCTGGTAGGCGTTGCGGTAGTGCGAGCGCCGGGTCACGTCGTCGAGGGTGAGCAGCACCTGACCCGCGATCAGGTCGTGCCGGGCGAGCTCCTCGGTGTAGCGGTGCACCAGCAGGCCCTGTCCCACGGAGGCCGCGGCCTGCTGCGCCGCGAGTCCACGCGGCCGGCGGGCCCAGGCCCAGCGGCGCGAGCCCGGCGGCGATCGCACCCGACGACACCAGCACCACCTCGGCGCCGCGGGCGCGCACGCCGGCGACGACGTCGACGAGCCTGCTGACCCGGGCGGGGTCGATGCCGCCGGCGGCGGTGGTGAGCGACGAGGAGCCGATCTTGACCACGACGCGCCGGGCCGCGGTCACCTCGGCCCGCCGCTGGTCGGGCCCTCGAGACCGCTCATCCCTGGCCGTTCACCCCGGGGTCGTCCTCGGCCCAGTCCGGGTCGTCGTGGGTGCCGATCTCGTACGACGTGGGTCCGTACTTCTCGGGCTTGTCGAAGCGCCGGGCCACGTCGGCCCGGGTCTCGCCCTCGGCCCGGTCGTCCATGGCCTCGTCGATGGCGCGGCGGCGGCGGGCTGCAGCGCGGGACTCGTCGAAGCGCTGGTCCTCGCCGCGGCGGCCGAGCATCTCCACGCCGGCGTCGATGCCGGGCTTGAAGTCGAAGACCACCGAGTTGTCGGGGTGCCCGATGAGGACCGTGTCGCCCTCCTCCGCACCGAGCTGCACGAGGCGGGTCTCGACCCCGAGCCGGTTGAGCCGGTCGGCGAGGAAGCCGACGGCCTCGTCGTTGCTGAAGTCGGTCTGGCGCACCCAGCGCTCGGGCTTCTCGCCGCGCACCCGCCACCCCTCGGCGGTCTCGGTCACGGTGAAGGAGTCCGAGCCGTCCGCCGACGGCGGCCGCAGCACGATGCGCTTGGCCTCCACGACCGGCTTCTCGGCGCGGGCCCGCGCCACGATCTCGGCCATCGCGAAGGTCAGCTCGCGCATGCCCTCCCCCGACGCGGCGGACACGGGGAAGACCCGCAGCCCGCGCTCGCGCAGCTCGTCGACGACGAAGTCCGAGATGTCACGGCCGTCGGGCACGTCGATCTTGTTGAGCGCGACCAGCCGGGGCCGGTCCTCGAGGCCGCCGTAGCGAGCCAGCTCGTTCTCGATGACGTCGAGGTCCCCGACCGGGTTGCGGCCGGGCTCCAGGGTGGCGGTGTCGATCACGTGGACCAGCGCCGCGCAGCGCTCGATGTGGCGCAGGAAGTCGTGTCCGAGGCCGCGGCCGTCGCTGGCGCCCTCGATCAGCCCGGGCACGTCGGCGACGGTGAACGTCGTGTCGCCCGCGGTCACCACCCCGAGGTTGGGCACCAGGGTGGTGAACGGGTAGTCGGCGATCTTGGGGCGGGCTCGCGAGATCGCGGCGATCAGGCTGGACTTGCCGGCGCTCGGGAAGCCCACCAGGCCGATGTCGGCGACGACCTTGAGCTCGAGGACGATGTCGAGCTCGTCCCCGGGCTCGCCGAGCAGCGCGAAGCCGGGAGCCTTGCGCTTGGACGAGGCCAGCGCCGCGTTGCCGAGGCCGCCCCGGCCGCCCTGGGCCACGACCAGCTCGGTGCCCGGGCCGACCATGTCGGCGAGGACGTTGCCGTCCTGGTCGGTGATCAGGGTCCCGTCCGGGACCGGCAGCACCAGGTCGGCACCGTGGGCACCGTTGCGGTGGCCTCCGGCACCGTGGCCGCCGTGCTCACCGCGTCGCTTCGGGCTGTGGTGGTAGTCGATGAGGGTGGTGACGTCGGGGTCGACCCGGAGGATCACCGACCCGCCCGGGCCGCCGTTGCCGCCGTCGGGCCCGCCGAGCGGCTTGAACTTCTCGCGGTGCACCGAGGCGACACCGTTGCCGCCCCGACCGGCGCTGACGTGCAACGTCACCCGGTCCACGAAGGTGGGCACTGCCATGGTCAACCGCCGATCAAGCTGTTTGCCGAAAAATGACGAAGGGCGCCCCGCGAAGTGGGACGCCCTTCGATGAAAGCCTCAGGTGAGCGTCTGGTCACTCACCCGGGAGGATGTTGACGACACGACGACCCCGGCGGGTGCCGAACTCGACGGCGCCCGCGACGAGCGCGAACAGGGTGTCGTCACCGCCACGGCCGACGCCGCTGCCCGGGTGGAAGTGGGTGCCGCGCTGGCGCACGATGATCTCGCCCGCGTTGACCGTCTGGCCGCCGTACCGCTTGACGCCGAGCCGCTGCGCGTTGGAGTCGCGACCGTTCTTGGTCGACGCCGCGCCCTTCTTGTGTGCCATTTCGAGTCCTTAGGTGTCTCGGAGCCGTGCTGCGCTCAGAGGGAGATGTCGGTGACCTTGACCTGGGTGTACTTCTGACGGTGACCCTGGCGCTTCTTGTACCCGGTCTTGTTCTTGTACTTCTGGATGATGATCTTCGGGCCCTTGGTGGCACCGAGCACCTCGACGGTCACGGAGGCCTTGTCGAGCGCCTTCGAGTCGGAGGTGATGGTCTCGCCATCGACGGCGAGGACGACGGGAAGGGTCAGCGTCTGGCCCACCTCGGTCGTCACCTTGTCGATCTCGATGACGTCGCCCACGGCAACCTTCTGCTGCTTGGCGCCTGCGCGCACGATCGCGTACACCGCGGTCTCCTTCGTCGATCTCTCGCTTACGTCATGGTCTGGGGCTGTCGAGCGCACAAGAACGATCCTCGGACTGTTCTGGATCGAGCGTCGCGCGGGACTGCCACACAGAGAGAGGCACGCACAAGCGCACCGAGGGTCAATAGTACGGATCGGGCCCGGTCACCGCAAAACGGTGACCGGGCCCGGGGTCCGGCAGGGGTGGCGGGCGCCTCAGCGCTTGCGCGAACCCTTCTTCTTGATCGGGACGTGCTCGACCGGGTGGCTGTCCTCCGACGGCTCCGCGTCGGTGTGGGCCCCGGTCTCCGCGACCGCGGTCCCGGGCTCGACCACACCGTGGGCCGGGGGCTCGCCGACGCTGCCGGAGCTCCCGCTCGGGATCGCCGGGGCCGAGGCCATCGCGGGCACCTCGCCCTCGTCGGCCGCGGCACCCGAGGGCGGGCCGGCGGGCCGGCTGGCACTGCGTCCGCGGGTGCGGGTCACGACCTTGGGCGGCTCGACGGGCGCCACCGGTGCGACCGGCGCCGTCTCGACCGCCGCGGCGGGCGTCTCGACGACCACGGGCTGCGGGACGGCCTGGTGCTCGGGCTGTCCGGCCGGTCGGCTCGCGGACCGGCGTCGGGTGCGAGTGACCACCTTGGGGGCGGCCGGCTCGACGGGCTCGGGCTGCGTTGCCTCGGCGGCAGCCGGCTGCTCCGCAGGGGTGGACACCTCGGCCGGCTGCGCGGACGGAGGCGTCTCGACCGGTGCCTGCTCGGCCGGAGCCTTCGGCTCGGCCGACTGCTTCTCGACCTGCTGGTCCTCGGTGACTACCTTGTCGGCGTTCTCCGGCTTGGCGACCGCTGCGATGTCCTTCGGCGACGGCGCCGACTTGGCGGCATGACCGTCGCCGGCGTCGTGCTGGTGCCCGGAGTCGCCGTCGCCACGACCGCGTCCACCGCGGGTGCGACGGCCGCCGCGACGCGCCTCGTCCTCTGGCCTCTTGGGCTCGACCGGGGCGTCCTTGATGACGACGCCGCGGCCCTGGCAGTGCTCGCAGTTCTCGCTGAAGGACTCGACCAGGCCGGTGCCGATCCGCTTGCGGGTCATCTGGACCAGTCCGAGCGAGGTCACCTCGGCGACCTGGTGGCGGGTGCGGTCGCGACCCAGGCACTCGACGAGGCGGCGGAGCACCAGGTCGCGGTTGGACTCCAGGACCATGTCGATGAAGTCGACGACGATGATGCCGCCGATGTCGCGCAGCCGGAGCTGGCGCACGATCTCCTCGGCCGCCTCCAGGTTGTTCTTGGTGACGGTCTCCTCGAGGTTGCCGCCGGACCCGGTGAACTTGCCGGTGTTGACGTCGACGACCGTCATCGCCTCGGTGCGGTCGATGATCAGTGAGCCGCCGGAGGGCAGCCAGACCTTGCGGTCGAGCCCCTTGGCGATCTGCTCGTCGATGCGGTACGTCGCGAACACGTCCTTGCCGCTGCCGTCGGGGTCGTAGCGCTCGAGACGCTGCTCGAGGTCGGGCGCGACGTGCTTGACGTACCCCTGGACGGTGTCCCAAGCGTCCTGACCCTGGATGACGAGCTTGCTGAAGTCCTCGGTGAACAGGTCGCGGACGACCTTGAGGGTGAGGTCGGGCTCGCCGTACAGCAGCTGCGGGGCGCTGCCCTTGGTCTTGCGCTCGATGTCCTCCCAGCGGGCCTTGAGGCGCTCGACGTCGCGGGTGAGCTCGTCCTCGCTGGCGCCCTCGGCGGCGGTGCGCACGATGACGCCGGCGCTGTCGGGGACGATCTCCTTGAGCAGGGTCTTGAGGCGGTTGCGCTCGGTGTCCGGCAGCTTGCGGGAGATGCCGCTGGTGGTGCCGTCGGGCACGTAGACCAGGAAGCGGCCGGCCAGGCTGATCTGGCTGGTCAGGCGCGCGCCCTTGTGGCCGATCGGGTCCTTGGTGACCTGGACCAGCACGGGCTGGCCGGAGGTCAGCACGGACTCGATCTTGCGGGGCTGTCCGTCGCGGTGGCCCAGCGCGGACCAGTTGACCTCACCGGCGTAGAGCACCGCGTTGCGACCCTTGCCGATGTCGATGAACGCGGCCTCCATGGAGGGCAGGACGTTCTGCACGCGGCCGAGGTAGACGTTGCCGATCAGCGACGTCTGCGACTCGCGGGCGACGTAGTGCTCGACGAGGACCTTGTCCTCGAGGACGCCGATCTGGGTCAGCTCGTCGCGCTGGCGGATCACCATGACGCGGTCGACCGACTCGCGGCGGGCGAGGAACTCCGCCTCGCTCACGATCGGCGCGCGACGGCGCCCGGCCTCGCGGCCCTCACGGCGGCGCTGCTTCTTGGCCTCGAGTCGCGTCGAGCCGGCGACCGCGGTGATCTCGTCCTCCGCGGAGCGCTGCTTGCGTACCCGGGTGACGGTGTTCTGCGGGTCGTCGCCACCGTCACCGGAGTCGTCGCCGGAACGACGGCGGCGCCGGCGGCGGCGCGAGGAGCCGCCCTCGCCACCGTTCTCGTCCTGGTCGCCCTCGGCCTCGGTGGACGTCTCGTCCTCGTCCGAGTCGCCGGCGGAGCTGTCCTGGTTGCCGTTGGACTCGCCGTCGCCGGACTTGCGGCGACGTCGGCCCCCGCGGCGGCGACGGCGGCGGCCGCCACCCTCGGTCTCCTCGCCGTCGGCGGACTCACCCGTCGTCGAGGCTGCGGACTGGTCGGTGGTCTCGGCAGCCTCGCCGACCTCGACGTTCTCGGTCTCGGCACCCTCGACGTCGGCACTCTCGTCCGCCTCGGCCAGCTCCTGGGCCTCGGGCTTGGCGCTGCGGCGGTTGCGGGTGCGGGTCTGCCTCTCCGGCTTGTCCGGAGCGGGCGTGCTCTCGGCCGCCTGCTCCTCGCCGGTCTCGGGCTGAGCCGTCGCGACCTCGGCCTCGACTGCCTCGTCGGCCTGCTTGTCGGCCTGCTGGGCGGCCTCGGGACGCGCCTTGGCGGCAGGTGCCTTGCGGGTGCGCTTGGCAGGCGTCTTGGTCGCCTCGGGGGCCTTGAAGAGCAGCATCGGGGCGGCGGTCTCCGCGGCCGGCTCGGTCGTCGGCTTGGCGGCGTCGGCTGCGGCAGCGGCAGCGGCAGCGGCAGCGGCAGGGTCGACCGTCGTCTCGTCGAGCTCCTCGTCGGCCGCGACCGGGGCCGCAGGGTCTTCGACAGGGGCTGCGGTCTTCTTGGCCGCCGTCTTCTTGGCGGTGGTCTTCTTGGCCGCCGTCTTCTTGGCCGTGGTCTTCTTCGCGGCCGCCTTCTTCGCCGGCGCGGGGCCCGCCTCCTCGGCGCCCGGGAGCGGCTCGTCCTCGAGGGACACGACCGCGACCTTCTTGGCCGTGGTCTTCTTCGCGGCCGCCTTCTTCGCCGGGGCTCGCTTGGCGGTGGTCTTCTTCGCCGCGGTCTTCTTCGCAGGCGCGGCAGCCTGGTCGGCGACGCTGTCGCCGGTGGTGCTCGGGGTCTCGCTCTGGGGGGCGCCGGTCTCGGTCGCCTGTTCGTCACCGTGTGCGGTGGTCCCTGCGGGGTAGAGGTCGTCGGGCATGTACTGCTCCTCGACCCGGCGCTCGCGCCGGGCGTGTCGGACGCCGCGGACCCGCGAGTTCAGGGTCGACGGCGCTAAGCCTTCGGTGGCGGCGACACCCTCCGCGGTGCGTCACTGGGCGGCCGGCTCCAACACCTGCCGCGGTCGCCGGGCACAGTCCCAGGACTGTCGTGGATCGCTGTCACCGACCCACCTGCCGCGTCGCGGTCTGGCGAGGACGTACACCCACTGTGCCGACCCCGCACGGGGGACGGCGAGAACGTCGTCGGGTCAACTCGTGAACAGCAAGCCATCCGTCGTCAACCACGGCGAGTATCGCACACGCCACCCGAAAGGGTCCTATGCCGAACCACGCAGCGGGTCGCCGATGCCGCCGGTCGCCGGGTCGAGCGGTCCCTGCGCGAGTCGCGTCAGCAGTGGGGACTCCCCCGCGTCCATGTCGGACACGGCGGCGAGACCGGTCAGCACGTCGTCGGGCCGGACCGCCGGCACCGCGTGCCGCAGGACCAGGTCGAGCCGCGCCCCCCGCTCGTGCGGCGCAAAAGTGAGCGACACGACCGCCGCCCGGCAGTCGAACTCCCGGAGCCCCTTCTTGGTCATCCGCTCGACGACCACCGAGTCCGCCGCCAGGAAGCTCGCCACCGCGGCCTCCACCTGCTCGACCGGGGTCGTCACCTCGAGGCTCCAGCGGCTCGCCTCGAGCCGTTCGGCGAGAGAGCCACCCGGCGACTCCACCACCTCGAGGATGTCGAGACCGTCGGGCAGTGCCTCCTCGAGAGCGTCGCGCACCAGCTCCGGCGAGACCACCTCTGCCAGCCCTATCTCGAGGTACTCCGCCTCGCTCGCCGACCCGGTCGGCGCCGCGCCGGCGTAGGAGATGCGCGGGTGGGGGTTGAAGCCCGAGGAGTAGGCCATGGGGATGCGGGCGCGGAAGACCGCCCGCTCGAAGGCGCGGCTGAAGTCGCGGTGGCTGGTGAAGCGCAGCCGTCCTCGCTTGGCGTACCGGACACGCAGTCGTTGGACGGGTGGGGCCTGCTGCTCGGGCTGTTGACGCACCCCGAAAGGCTATCCGCGCGCCTCCGGCCTCCCCGCGCCGCCCGGCACGCCGGTCGACGCCACCTCACTCCCGCCGACACCTGCTTCGGATCCAGGTGGGTGGTGGTGCTCCGGGTCGCTGGGGGGGAGGAACTCGGGCTTTCCGTCGGTGGGGTTGAGCCGGACCTGCCAGGGGGTGTGGTGGATGGTGCGGTGGTGGTGCCGCAGAGCAGCACCAGGTTCTGAGGCTGGTTTCTCCGTGGTCGGCCCAGTGGACGATGTGGTGGCGTGGCCCATCACCGGCGGGCGGGTGCAGCCGGGGAAGGCGCAGTGCCGGTCGCGGCAGACCAGGGCCCGCCAGATCACGGGGGTGACCAGCCGGTTGGTGCGGCCGACGTCCAACACCTCGCCCTGGGTGCCAGCACAACGGGGATGAGGTCGGCGTCGCAGGCCATCCGCCGGATGGTCGCGGGGGTGAGCTCCAGCCCGTCGTCGGTGACCGCGGGTCCGGTGGTGCCGAGGGTGGCCCAGTCGATCTTCTGCCGCAGGCCTCCGAGGTGGTGACCGCGATCCGGGGCCGTGCGCCGTGGCAGTCGGGTGGCAGGTCGGTGGTCAGGGCGTGCCGGCAGGTCTCGACCAGCGCGTCCCAGAGCCGGGCGCCGTGGTCCCGCGGGTCCACGTTCTCCGCACCCGTGACCGGGTCGACCGAGGGCTGGGCTTGGTCAACGGCAGGAGGGCGGCCTTGATCGCCGCGGCGTCCTCACGGTGCCCGGCCGCGGAGCCGGATGCCGCCGGCCCCGTCCTCGACGATCGCCAGGAACCGACCGTGGTGGGCGGCCCGGTCCTGCCGGTCCAGCTCCCTCGGTCTGCGTTCGTCGGCGTCGGGGTCGGCGACCTCGACCAGGTGCCTCGCGGCCTTGGCCAGGTCGGTCGCGTTCAGGCGGGTCGCGGCATCGAGGAGGAACGCCTCCCCGTCCGCACTGGCTCGGTGGGGAGTGTCGACCGCGTCGACGATCACCGCGGCCTGCTCGGGTGAGACCCGCCCGGCGTCATGGGCGTGGGTCGCGACCGCTCGTGCACGAGCACCTCGGCCTGGCGGACGGTCTGGTGGCCGGTGCCGCGGTGGGTGCCGGCCAGGTGGGTGAACCACTCCGCGGTCGACCCCCACGCCAACTCACCCTTGGCGACCCCACGGGCGTGCACCTCGGCCACCACCGAGGCTTCGAGGGCGGCGAGGTGGGCGCGGAGCCTCTCGGCCACCACCACCGCCTCGACCAGCTCCTCCGAGGACTTCGCGACCCACATCGTCTCGTCCAGATCAGCCACCAGCGTGTTCGCGGCAGCGAGCACCCCGGCGGGGGTGGTCGGCGTACCGGTGGGCTGCTCCATGACCCAACTCAACCAGAGGCCACCGACAGTCAGGGGTCGCTGACCTGCGGTTATCCACCGTCGTGAATAACGAATCGATCACATGTTCGATCCCCAGGGCCTGGTGACCAAAGCCGTGTCGCGGCCCGCAGCCCGGGAGGCGGCCGCAACCCCGGCGGGCGTCCCCCGCGTAGCTGCCTAGCACCGCAACCACCCACCAACCCGCAGGCCGAAGGGAGCAACGCCCTGCCTCGGCTGCGGGGGTTTCGAGGCTCGCTGACGCTCGCACCTCAACCATCGGTGAGAGCTCGCGTCAGCAATCAACCACCGGAGACGGCGGCGAACGCGCGCTTCATCGCCGGCGAGGAGTAGACGGTGCTCACCCGGGTGCCGTCGAGCCAGGCAGTCAGGCGCGCCGCTTCGTGGTCGAGGGCGGCGCGGCCGGCGGCGTCGACCTCCTCGAGCAGGTCGACGTGCACCACGCCGTCGGGGTCCTGGACCCAGCAGCCCACGATCCGGCCGTCCCACCAGGCGGTGCTGCCGGCGTTGCCGTTGCGGTCGAAGAGCGCCTCGCCGTGCGGGCCGAGGTAGAAGGAGCGGTCCTTCCAGCCCATGACGGTCGGGTCCAGCACGGGCAGCAGCGCTGCCCAGGGCTCGGCGCCACCGTCGGGCTCGAGGTCGTCGGGCAGCACCCAGCCGACGCCGTCCCCGTCGAGCGCGACCTGGACGGCGCCCACGGCAGCCAGGGCCTGCTTGACCGCGCCGGCGGTGCCGCCGAGCCACCACTGGATGTCGGCGGCCGTGCCCGGGCCGAAGGTCGCCAGCCAGCGGGCGACCAGCTCGGCGTAGCCCTCGTCCGACTTGAGCGGCGCCGGCTCCTCCCCCAGCCAGCCGCGCATCAGCGTCCACAGCGGTCGCGAGGTGCGCCAGTGGCCGGCGTTGCGGCCGCGGACGATCTCGGTCTCGACGGCCAGCTGCGTCAGCACCCGGGGCGCGATGGGCACGTTGGCGCCGTAGGACTTCCCGACCGCCATGTCGAGGCGACCCGCGAGCTCCGGCACCTGATCGCGCAGGTCCTGCGCCGACAGCTCGCCGTCCTCGGCGAGCCGCGCGAGGACGGCGCCCCTCGCCGCGTCGAGCCAGGCCGAGCCGTCGGTTGCGATGCCGCCGGCCTCCACCTCCTTGACCAGACGCGCGCGCAGCTGGGTCGCCACCCGGGCCGAGGCGCTCCCCCAGGCCGCGGGCAGCAGGTCGCGCGGGAAGACGAAGAGGGTCCGGCGCATGGCCAGCTGCTTGACGAGCTCACGCTCGTCGTAGAGCACCCGGTCCACCTCGGCGTGGGTCAGCTCGTCGACCCTCGCGAACAGCGACAGGTAGACGGTCGCCGGCTCGGTGGCGTGCAGGACCGTCATCGCGCGCGTGGCCGCCACGGCGTCAGGGGCGCGCAGGCCCGGGGCCACCGCGTGCCGCCGTGCGAGCCGGGCGCGTCGTTCGACGTCCGAGAGGTGCCGCATGCGGCCATCCTGCCGCAGGGCACCGACGACGCAGCCGGTTCGGCGCATCGACCCGCTGCGCGTCCGGTCCCGCCCGACTGGGAACATGCGTGCAGTGACCCCCTCTCGCCGCGCCTCGGTGCTGATCCTCCTGGGCATGGTCCTGCTCGCGCTCAACCTGCGCCCCGCCGCGGTCAGCGTCGGACCGGTCCTGGCCGAGGTCCGCGACGGCCTGGGGATGTCCGGCACCGCGGCCGGCCTGCTCACCTCGCTGCCGGTCCTCGCCTTCGCCTGCTTCGGAGCGCTGGCCCCGGCCGCGGCCCGGGTCGCGGGGGTGCACCGGGTGACCCTGGTGGCGCTGCTCACGGTCGCCGCCGGCCTGCTCGGCCGCGCGCTGACCCACAGCGAGCCGGTCTTCCTGCTGCTCTCGATGCTGGCGCTGGGCGGCATGGCGATGGCCAACGTGCTGCTGCCGTCCCTGGTCAAGCTGCACTTCCCCGACCGGGTCGGCCAGGTGACCGCGATCTACACCACCGCGCTCGCCGTCGGCCTCACCTGCGCGCTCGTGCTGACCGTCCCGATCTCCGACACGTACGCCGGGTGGCGCTCGGGCTTGGGCGCCTGGGCGGTCGTGGCCCTGGTCGCGGCGATTCCGTGGCTGGGCCTGGTCGCCCACGACCGTGCCCTGGAGACGTCGCCCCGCTCCGTCCGGTTCGGGGACGTCGCCCGGACCCGGATCGGTGTCGCGATGGCGTTCTTCTTCGGCCTCCAGTCACTGCAGGCCTACGCGGTCTTCGGCTGGTTCGCCCAGCTCTGGCGCGACAACGGCTACACAGCCGCGCAGGCGGGCGCACTGCTCGGGCTCGTGGCCGCGGTCTCCATCCCGCTGTCGCTGTGGGCCCCCGCCGCGGTCGCCCGCCGGGAGGACCAGCGCTGGATCCTGCTCGCGGTGATGTCGTGCTACCCGATCGGCTACATCGGCCTGATGGTGTCGCCCCACGACCTCGCCATCCTTTGGGCGCTGCTCGTGGGCGTCGGAGCGGTGACCTTCCCGATCGTGCTGGTGCTGATCGGCCTGCGCTCGCGCACGCCGCAGGGCACGGCAGCACTCTCCGGGTTCACCCAGTCGATGGGCTACCTGCTTGCGGCGGTCGGCCCGTTCGGCGTGGGCCTCGTCCACGACGCCACCGGCGGCTGGACCTGGCCGCTGGTCATGCTGGCCGCGCTGAGCGTGCCGCAGATCCTGATCGGCCTGTACGTCGCCCGCCCGACGTACGTCGAGGACCAGCTGCGTCAGCCGGCCTGACGCCGCTCAGACGACGCTGAGCGGCAGCAGCTGCCGGCCCGTGGGCCCGATCTGGATCTCGGTGTTCATCTCCGGGCACACGCCGCAGTCGTAGCAGGGCGTCCAGCGGCAGTCCTCGACCTCGACGTCGGAGTCGGGGTCGATCGCGTCCTCCCAGTCGGCCCACAGCCAGTCCTTGTCGAGCCCCGAGTCGAGGTGGTCCCAGGGGAGGACCTCGTCGTACTCCCGCTCGCGGGTGGTGAACCACTCCAGGTCGACGCCACTGCCGTCGAGCGCCGTGGTCGCGGACTCGACCCACCGGTCGTAGGAGAAGTGCTCGCTCCAGCCGTCGAAGCGGCCGCCGTCGCGCCACACCTGCTCGATGACCGCACCGACCCGCCGGTCGCCGCGCGAGAGCAGTCCCTCGATGATGCCGGGCTTGCCGTCGTGGTAGCGGAAGCCGATCGCCCGGCCGAAGCGCTTGTCCTCGCGCACGGTGTCGCGCAGCTGCTTGAGCCGGTGGTCGGTGGTCTCGTGGTCGAGCTGCGCGGCCCACTGGAACGGCGTGTGCGGCTTGGGCACGAAGCCACCGATCGAGACCGTGCACCGGATGTCGTTGCGGCCGGAGACCTCGCGACCCTTGGCGATGACCTTCTTGGCCAGCTCCGCGATCTGCAGGACGTCCTCGTCGGTCTCGGTCGGGAGGCCGACCATGAAGTAGAGCTTCACCTGCCGCCAGCCGTGGGAGTACGCCGTGGCAACGGTGCGGATCAGGTCCTCCTCGGTGACCATCTTGTTGATCACCTTGCGCATCCGCTCCGACCCGCCCTCGGGGGCGAACGTCAGGCCCGAGCGCCGGCCGTTGCGGGAGAACTCGTTGGCCAGCGTGATGTTGAACGCGTCGACGCGGGTCGAGGGCAGCGACAGCGAGACGTTGGAGCCCTCGTAGCGGTCGGCCAGCCCCTTGGCCACCTCGCCGATCTCGGTGTGGTCGGCGCTGGACAGCGACAGCAGCCCGACCTCCTCGAAGCCGGACTTGCGGATGCCGTTCTCGACCATGTCGCCGATGGTCTCGATCGAGCGCTCGCGCACCGGCCGCGTGATCATGCCGGCCTGGCAGAAGCGGCAGCCGCGGGTGCAGCCGCGGAAGATCTCCACCGAGAAGCGCTCGTGGACGGTCTCGGCGAGCGGCACCAGCGGCTTGGCCGGGTAGGGCCACGCGTCGAGGTCCATCAGGGTGTGCTTGCGGACCCGGAACGGGATCCCGGGACGGTTGGGCACGACCGCCTCGATGGAGCCGTCCTCGGCGTACTTCACGTCGTAGAACTTCGGCACGTAGACGTTGCCGGTGACCGCGAGGCGGCGGAGCAGCTCGTCCCTGTTCACGGCGGAGCCGCCGGGTCCGAGCTTGTCCTCCTTCCACTCGCGCACGACCTCCGAGATCGCGAGCACGACCTCCTCGCCGTCACCGAGCACGGCGGCGTCGAGGAAGTCGGCGACCGGCTCGGGGTTGAACGCCGCGTGGCCGCCGGCGAGCACGACCGGGTCGTCCTCGCCGCGCTCGGTGGCGTGCAGCGGGATCCCGGCGAGGTCGAGGGCGTTGAGCATGTTGGTGTAGCCGAGCTCGGTGGAGAAGCTCAGGCCGAAGACGTCGAAGTCGCGCACGGCGCGGTGGGCGTCGACGGTGAACTGCGGGATGGGCCCCTGCGCGTCCCCCTCGCGCATGACCTTCTCCATGTCCGGCCACACCGAGTAGGTGCGCTCGGCCACGATCCAGTCGCGCTCGTTCAGCACCTCGTAGAGGATCTGCACGCCCTGGTTGGGCAGTCCGACCTCGTAGGCGTCGGGGTACATCAGCGCCCAGCGGACGGTCTGCCCCTCCGGTGCGCAGTCCCACTCCTTGACCGTCGAGTTGAGCTCGCCACCGACGTACTGGATCGGCTTCGAGACCGACGACAGCCGGGGCTCGAGACGGGCGAACAGGCTTGTGGACACAGCACTTCCTCACAACGGATCGGGGATCGGCCTAGCGTACGTCGCCCTCCGGGCCCCGGGCGAACCGAAGACCGGACGGACCGATGGACCGGGCGACCCTTGTCACGCCCGTCGACGCGGGGGACCATCCGAGGATGGCGGACGTGCGGCAGGGCCGCTGGGCGGCCCAGATCGACGGTGACTTCGTGGTGTTCCTGATCGGAGCGCGGATCGACCCGCGCCACCCGGTCCGGACGCTGCGCGACCTCGGGGGCATGCGCGGCATGCCCTACATGCTCAAGTACCTCACCAGGCATCCTGAGAAGGGCCTCCTCGGCTACGAGACCTACGGGCTGACGATGAACGTGCAGTACTGGCGGTCCTTCGAGGACCTCGAGCGCTACGCGAACAGCGAGGACGACCCGCACCGGCCGGCCTGGCGCAACTACTGGCGCCGCGTCGGCCGCGACCCGCGGTCGGGCATCTGGCACGAGACGTTCCTGGTGCGCGCCGGGGAGTATGAAGCCGTCTACGGCAACATGCCGCCACACGGCCTGGCCAAGGCGGCCGGACTGGTGTCCCTCAGGGAGGACTCGACTGCCCGCGGCCGGCTCAAGCGCCTGGCCCGACCGGCGGGATAGGCCTCCCCGGAGAGGCCTCCCCGGAGAGGCCTACGGTGTCTCGGAGGCGAGCTGCTCGAGCGCGGCGCGCGCCTCCGCGAGCTCACGTTGTGCCTCGGCGATCAGGTCCTCGAGCCCCGCGGCGCCGAAGCGGTTGGCGACGGCCTGGACCGCCTCGACGATGGCCGGGTCAATGGTGTGCTCGGTCATGCCCACATCCAAGCACGACCCGACGCTCCCGGTCCTCACCCGCAACAGTCGTTCACGACGTGGTCAGCCCTTGACGTAGGACAGCTTCTCGGCCACCTTCCCGTCCCGCATCCGCAGCACGTCGGCCCCACGAACGTGCGCCGGCGTGCCGTCGTCGCCGGTCCAGTCGAAGCGCCAGCGCAGCACGCCCCGGTCCCCGCACACGAACCACTCCTCCTCGGTGAAGGCGGCGTCCCGGGTGGTGCCGAACAGGTCCTCCCACACCGCGCGTACGGCCGCCGCCCCCTCGACCCGGGTCCCGTCCGGGGCCGGCTCGGTGCCCTCGAAGACGCAGTCGTCGGTCATCAGGGCCATGATCGCGTCGACGTCCCCGCGCCCGAAGGCCGCCGAGAACCGCGCGAGCGCAGCGTGGTTGGGCCCCCACGCCGCGTCCCGGCCCGCACCGGCCAGCAGCTCGCTCTGGGCGTCACCGTGCGAGGCGGCCCGGGGTCCGATCGCTCCGGCGGACCGGTAGAGCTCCTCGCGCTCGGCGAACCAGGTGGCCACCTCGTGCACCAGCGCCGGGTCGAGCCGCGGGTCGCCACCGGTCGCCACCGCCAGGTCCCAGGCGTGGATGAGGTGGTCGGCCGCCAGCTGGTGGACGTACTCGTCGAGCTGCTCCTCGCCGTACGACAGGTGCACGGTGCCGCCCCGGGGCGCCGACTCGGCCACGGCTCGCGTGGCCTCCTGAGCCGCCGAGAGCGCGCTGTTGATCGCGTCGTTCCCGAGCAGGTCGCCGTCGAACCGGTCCCCCACCTCCTCGATGGTGCGGCCGGCGACGAGGGGCGCGGTCCACAGGTCCTCGCCGCACACGTGGTTGACCAGGTCCGCACCGTCCAGTCGCGGCACGGCGTCGGGTCGGCCCACCGGTCCGACGGCACGGCGTTGACGCGCTCGGCCCAGGTCTCGACGGTGCGGGCGTACATCGTGTTCAGATCCATCAGAGTTCTCCGCTCTCGAGCGTGGTTCGTGCTGCGCGGACCCACCAGTCGAGGTCCGCCTTCTCCCGCTGCCGGATCGCCGGGTCGGGGTGCTCCGCGGCGTCCAGAGCCTTGTTCCAGCCCAGCCACACCAGGCCCGAGAGCAGGGTCAGCCGCACCGACCTCTCGTCCGCCGCCGGGCCGGCCGCGCGGCGGTAGGCCGCCAGCAGCTCCTCGCGGGTCGGGGCCAGGACCGACGCGCAGCCCGCGATGAACCGGGCGAGGTCGAGGGCGCCCGGTGCGGCGCTGGGCATCGACCAGTCGAGGAGCACCAGGTCGTCACCCTCGAAGGCCATGTTCACGGTGGCGACGTCGCCGTGGGCCAGGGTGACCGGCGCACGGCCGAGCGCGTCGGCGAGGGGGCGTACGTCGTCGAGCAGCCCGAGCACCGGGTCGGCCACGTCGGCCGGGACGGTCTCCGCGAAGATCTCCCAGCCGCGGCAGGCCAGGACCATCAGCTCGTTGCCCTCATCGGCCACGGCACGGATCCGGGCGGGCGCGAACAGGCTGAGCACCAGGTCCAGCGGCGCCAGCCCAGGGGGCGGGTCGCCGAGGAAGCCGCGGTGCAGCGCGGCCAACCGCTCCACGACCCAGAAGGCACGCGCCGGCGACAGGTGGTGCTCCCAGGTCAGCACGGTCTCGCCCAGGTCCCGCATCACGACGACGGTGGTCTCCCCCTCCAGCCACGCGTCCACGACCGCGTGGCCCACGCCGTCCGGCAGGCGGTCGAACACGCCGTCGCGCCACAGGACGTACTCGCGCCCGGGGCCACCACCGGTCAGGTCGAGGGTGAAGTCCTCGCCCGGCTGCACCCTCTTGACGACCAGGGCGCGCCCGTCCGCGAGCCGGACCCGTTCCAGGCCGGCTCCCGACTTTCCCTCATGGCCCGAGATCGCGCGACGTTCGACCGCGTCGCGCAGCAGCTCTGCAGGCGCCACGCCTCCACGGTGTCACTCGCCTCCCGCGCGCACCATGGCCCGTGCGGGCCATGGTGCGCGCGTGGGCTCAGCCCCGCGGGTCGGCAGGCGGACCGGCAGCTGCCACCGCGTCCGCGCGCGACGCGGCGCTCGCGGACGTGGCGCGCAGCTCGACCTTCGGCATCCAGAGCAGCACCAGGAAGGCGAGGAAGGCCACGACGCCGGCGATCAGGAAGACCGAGGCCATCGAGTCGGCGAAGCCCACCTTGAACGGGTGCGCGAGGACGGCGTTCATCCGGCCGATGATCGAGGAGTCGTCCTGCACCTGGCCCAGGACTCCCCCGTCCGGGGTGGGGTGCTGCAGGGCCTGGACCACGGCCCGGTTGAGCGGGTCGGCCATCACCTGCGGGTCACGAACGGTGGCCGCCCAGGCCGGGGTGGCGGCGTCGGCGCGGACCGCGTTCGCGATGTTGCCTCCCACGCTGCCGAACAGGATCGAGAGGAAGATCGCGACGCCCAGGGTGCCGCCGATCTGCCGGAAGAACGTCGCCGAGCTCGACGCCACGCCGATGTCGCGGGGCGGCACGGCGCTCTGCAGGATCAGCAGCAGCGGCTGCATGCAGTTGCCGAGGCCCAGGCCGAGCACGAACATCGGCAGCAGCACCTCGATGAGGGGCGTGTCGGCACCCGTCCGCGAGAGCAGCAGCAGCCCCGCGGTGATGAGCAGCGAGCCGACGAGCGGGAACGGCCGGGTCCGCCCGGTCCGGGAGATGACCTGCCCGGAGCCGATCGAGGCGGCCATCATCCCGACGACCATCGGCAGCATCAGGAAGCCGGCCTCGGTGGGCGAGGCGTCGTGCACGATCTGCATGTAGAGCGGCAGCAGCATGATGCCGCCGAACATCGCCATGCCGACGATGACGCTGGCGGCGATGGCCACCGCCGCCGCGCGCACCCGGAAGATCCGCAGGGGGATGAGCGCGGCCTCACCCATCCTCGCCTCGGCCCAGACGAAGGCGACCAGGCCCACCGCCCCGATGACGAAGGCCGTCAGCGACCGGCCGGAGTCCCAGCCCCACTGGCGGCCCTGCTCGGCCACGGTGAGCAGCGGCACCAGGGCGACGACCAGCCAGGTGGCGCCCCACCAGTCGATGCGGATGCTCGCCCGGTCGCGGGCCTGCTGGTGCAGGTGCAGGGTGCGCGCCACCACGATCAGGGCGGCGACGCCGAGCGGCACGTTGACCAGGAAGACCCAGCGCCAGCCGGCCACCCCGAACAGCACCGACTGCCCGGCGAAGAACCCGCCGATCACCGGGCCGAGGACGCTGGAGGTGCCGAACATCGCCATGAAGTAGCCGCTGTAGCGCGCCCGCTCCCGCGGCGAGACGATGTCGCCGATGATCGCGAGCACCAGCGTGAACAGCCCGCCGGCGCCGATCCCCTGGATGGCGCGGAAGCCGGCGAGCATGTACATCGACGTGGCGAACGAGCACAGCGCCGAGCCGACGATGAAGATCGTGATCGCGAACATGAAGAGCTTCTTGCGCCCGTACAGGTCGCCGAGCTTGCCGTAGATCGGCGTCGCGATCGTCGAGGTGATCAGGTACGCCGTGGTCACCCAGGCCTGCACGGACAGGCCGTGGAGGTCGTCGGCGATGGTGCGGATCGCCGTGCTGACGATCGTCTGGTCCAGCGCCCCGAGGAACATGCCCATCATCAGGCCGGTGAGGATGGTGAGGACCTGGGCGTGGGTGTACTCGCCGGTCTCGGCCGGTGCGTGCTCGATGGTCATCGTCCTCGAGCCTAGGACGTCCTTGGGTGGGGTTCCCTAGGGTCTGGGCATGGATGCGGTGGTGTCGAGCAGGTTCCGGTGGACGGTCGTCACACCCGTCGTGGCGCTCGTGGTGCTGGCCGCGTCCTGGGGTCGGCACCCGAACGGCGCGGCCGGCGCCCTGCTCGTCGCGGTCGTGGGCGGCGTGCTCGTCGGGGCGGTCCTGGCCGCGGTCCACCACGCGGAGGTCGTGGCGCACCGGGTCGGCGAGCCCTTCGGCTCGCTGATCCTCGCCGTCGCCGTGACCGTGATCGAGGTGGCGCTGATCATCACGCTCATGGTCAGCGGCGACAAGGACACCTCAGGGCTCGCCCGTGACACCGTGTTCGCGGCGGTGATGATCTCGGTCAACGGGATCGTCGGCCTGGCCCTCGTGGTGGGGGCGCTGCGCCACCACCTCGCGGTCTTCAACCCCGAGGGCGCCGGGTCGGCCCTGGCCACCGTGATCACCCTGGCGTCGGTGACGCTGGTGCTGCCCCGCTTCACCACCAGCGAGCCGGGCCCGGAGTTCTCCTCCTCGCAGCTGGCCTTCGCCGCGGTCGCCTCCCTGGCGCTCTACGCACTGTTCGTGTTCACCCAGACCGTCAGGCACCGCGACTTCTTCCTGCCGGTCGACTCCGGACCGGGACCGGTCGACGCCGACGGCGACGGGCACGCCGACCCGCCCTCCGGCCGCACGGCGATGGCCAGCCTGGGCCTGCTGCTGGTCTCGCTCGTCTCCGTCGTCGGCCTGGCCAAGGTGGAGTCACCCGCGATCGAGGACGGCGTCGCCGCCGCCGGCTTCCCCGCGGCGTTCGTGGGGGTGGTGATCGCCCTGCTCGTGCTGCTGCCGGAGTCGATCGCGGCCGTCCGGGCGGCGGCACGCGACGACGTCCAGGTCAGCCTCAACCTGGCGTACGGCTCGGCGATGGCCTCGATCGGCCTGACCATCCCGACCATCGCGGCCCGCCTCCATCTGGCTCGACGGTCCGCTGGCACTCGGGCTCGACGCCATGCAGATGGTGCTGCTCGCGATCTCCGTGGTCGTCGGTGTGCTGACCGTGGTGCCCGGGCGGGCCAAGCCGCTCAACGGCGGGGTGCACCTGGTGCTGCTGGCGGCGTACCTGTTCCTGTCCGTGCAGCCCTGAGCAGCCGTCAGCGGGACGCGAGCACCCGCACCGGCATGATGTAGCGGGTCGGCAGCGAGGCGGTCGAGCGCAGGTGGATGTTCTGCAGCAGGCCGATCGCGAGCATGCCCGCGAACATCGAGCTGCCGCCGTACGACACGAACGGCAGCGGGACGCCGGTGACCGGCATGATGCCCAGGCACATGCCGACGTTCTGGAAAGCCTGGAAGCCGAACCAGCAGGCGATGCCGGCGGCCGCGACCCGGCCGAAGACGTCGTCGGTGTGCCGCGCGATGGCCAGCGCCCGCCAGATCACGATGCCGATCAGGGCGATCAGCACGCCCGCGCCGACGAGGCCGAGCTCCTCGCCCGCGACGGTGAAGATGAAGTCGGTGTGCTGCTCGGGCACGAAGCCGGCGCGCGTCTGGGAGCCGTGGAAGAGGCCCTGGCCGAAGAGGCCGCCGTTGCCGACCGCGATGCGCGCCTGCTCGGTGTTGTAGCCGGCGCCCCGCGGGTCGAGGTCGGGGTTGGTGAACGCCATGAAGCGGTCGACCTGGTACTGCTTGAGGAAGCCGGCCGCGACCGCGACCGCAGCCGCGGTGACGCCGCCGACGCCGAGCAGGGCCAGCCAGCGCCGGGGGGCGCCCGAGGTCGCCAGGACGCCGAAGACCGTCGCCGAGAGCACGAGCATCGTGCCGAGGTCGGGCTGCAGCATGATCAGGGCGGCGGGGACGCCGGCGATCACCAGCATGCCGACCACCTCGGCGGTCCCGACCTGGTTGTGCCAGTGGTTCTCCGCGCGCTCGGCGACCAGCAGCGCCATGCCGATGACCACGGCGAGCTTGGCGAACTCCGACGGCTGGATCGACATCCCGCCGAGCTCGAGCCACGAACGCGACCCGTTGATGGTCGAGCCCATCGTCAGGACCATGACCAGCCCGACGATCGAGGCGAGGTAGACCAGCGGGGCCACGATCCGCACCCACCGGTGGTCGGTGGCCATCACGATCACCAGCAGCACGAGGCCGATGGCGACGTTGACCAGCTGCTTCTTCAGGTACGCCGTGGGGTCGCCGAGGGTGAGGTCGTCGCGGTGCGAGGTGGCCGACCACACCAGCAGGCTGCCGAGGGTGACCAGGGCGAGCACCGCGAGCATCAGCAGCCAGTCGAGGCCGGGCGCGCGCAGGGTGCTGCGGGCGGAGCGGGGGCTGGGCTGGTGGGGCATGTCAGTCCTCCCGTGCGGGCGGCAGGATCGAGCCGTCCTTCATGAACGTGGGCAGGTCCTTCGGCGGGACGGTGCCGGGGATCGCGGCGTGCGCGGGGTCGACGTTCATCCCCTTGATGCCGTAGAGCGCCTCCCAGATCTTGCGGACCGCCGGGCCGGAGGTGCCCGAGCCGGTGCCGGCCTGGGTGACCATCATGACCACGACGTAGTTGTCGTCGAAGGTCGCCACCCACGAGGTCGACTGCTTGCCGTAGACCTCGGCCGAGCCGGTCTTGCCGCGGATGTGCACGGTGTCGAGCGGGAAGTCGATGAACTTCCAGGCCAGGGTGCCCACCTTGGGCGTGCCGAGCAGCGCCTGGTTGACGTAGCGGATGCTCGACGCGGACGCGTCCACCTTGCCGGTCGCCCTGGGCGTGAAGCGCTTGAGGACCTTGCCGTCGGCGCTCACGATCGCCTTGGCGATCTGCGGCTTCCACAGGGTGCCGCCGTTGGAGAGCGCGGCGTACGCGCGGGCGAGCTGGAGCGGCGTGACGATCGTGTCGCCCTGCCCGATCGAGTAGTTCACCGCGTCGCCGGCCCGGTAGTAGCTGCCCTCGAGACAGAACTCGTGGGCGAACAGCTTCAGGAAGGCGCTCGGGGCGTTGCCCTTGCGGTCCATCGAGCAGTAGTAGCCCTTCATGGACTTCCAGTAGGCGAGCTTCCAGTGCCGGTCGGCGATCCGACCGCTGGCCTCGCCCGGCAGGTCGATGCCGGTCTCGCTGCCGAAGCCGAAGTTCTTGGCCTCCTGGACCAGCGGGTCCTTGGCGTTCACGTTGGTCGGGTCCGAGCCGTACTTCTGCCAGAAGTGGAAGCCGACCCGGTAGAAGAACGTGTCGCACGAGAGCTGCAGGGCGCGGTCGAAGCCGATCATCCCGTAGGCCTCGGACTCGTAGTTCTTGAACCACCGGTTGCCCACCTGGAAGCCCGAGGAGCAGTCCAGGCGGGTCTGCGGGGTGAAGCCGTTGTTGAGCGCCCCGACGGTCATGATCGGCTTCCAGGTGGAGCCGGGGGCGAACTGGCCCTGCGTCGCTCGGCTGAGCAGCGGGGTGCCGGCCGCGTCGGAGTAGAGTGGGCCAGCTGCTTCTTGGTGATGCCGCCGACCCACACCGAGGGGTCGTACGTCGGCTGGCTGGCCATCGAGATGATCCGGCCCGACTTGGCGTCCATCACCACGACGGCACCGGAGTCGGCCTTGTAGTTCTGGTGGGTGACCGGGTCGTAGGTCTGCCTGGCCAGCTTGATCGTCTGCGCCAGCTGCTTCTCGACCACGCCCTGCACCTTGGCGTCGATCGACGTCACCAGGGTGTCGCCGGGCTGGCCCTTGACCTCGCTGCTGTTGCCGAGCACGCGGCCCATCGAGTCCACGGCGACCCGCTTGTAGCCGGGCATCCCGCGCAGCCACGCGTCGTACTGCTTCTCGACGCCGGCGCCCACCGAGGAGGCGCCGTTGAGGGAGCGGTCGCCGTGCTTCTGGGCGCGGTCGTACTCCTGCGCCGTGATCGGGCTCAGGTAGCCGAGCACGTGCGCGAGGTTGTCGCCGAAGGGCTGCGGGTAGGCCCGCACGCTCTGCTGCTCGGCGACGACGGACGGGTAGTCCTCGGGCTGCTCGAGGATCCGCAGCGCCACACCCTGGCGGACGTCGGAGGCGACGGGGACGGGCTGGTACGGCGAGCCGTTCCAGCAGGTGCCCGTCACGCTCCCGGACTCACCACAGGTGACCAGCCGCTGGCGGATCGTCGCGGGCTTCTGGCCGACCACCGCACCCAGCCGCTCGATGAGCTTGCCCCGCTGCGAGTGAGACATCTTGTCGAGCATCGCCCGGTCGACCGAGACCACCCACGAGGTGCGGTTGGCGACCAGCGGGCGACCCATGTCGTCGACGATCAGGCCGCGCTGCGGCTGGACGACGACCTCGCGGACCGACTGGGAGGCCGCCTGCGCGTGATACTCCTCGCCACCGACGACCTGGAGGTAGTAGAGCCGGGCGAAGAGCGTCGCGAAGAGCGCGAAGACGAGCGCCTGGATCACGATCAGGCGCAGCCGGCTCTTGGTGGTGGCGGCCGCGGACATGCGCCCCGACGGCCCGGAGTCGCGCGGCGCCATCACGCCGTCCGGGCGGGCTCGAGGCGGTGGAACATCCGCATCAGCAGCGGCAGCACGAAGGGCGTCAGCAGGACGTCCCACACGACGGCGACCAGGATGACGCGGAGCAGGTCGGGCACGCCGAGGGCGGGGTCCCGGAGCACCAGGCCGCTGATGGCGAAGATCGAGGTGCCGACGAAGGACGACGCGGCCACGGTCGCGACGACCGTGGTGGCGGTGGGCTTCACGTCCTGGCGCATCCGGCCGGCCAGCCAGCCGACGACGACCAGGGCCAGGGCCCAGCGGCCCGCCACGTGGTCGGCCGGCGGCGCCAGGTCGAGCGCGACCCCGGCGAGGAAGCCGAGGACCACCGCGAACTGCGGACCGCGGGTGAGCGCGGCGGCGACCACGACGAGCAGGCAGAGGTTGGGCACGATGCCCTCGAAGGCCAGGTGCGGGAACACCGTGACCTGGAGGACCAGCGCCACCGCGACGGCGAGGGCGGCCACCAGGCCGCGCACCGCGCTCACCTCAGGCTCCCGTCGGCCTCGATGACCGCCCGGTCGCTGCGGGTGCCCGACGGCACCACGACACCGACGAGGTCCAGGGACGCGAAGTCGACGTAGGGATCGATCACCGCGCGCTGGGTCGACTCCCGCACGCTGCTGTAGACGCTGGTGACGCGGCCGACCGGCACGCCGGAGACGTACGGCGCGCCGTCCTTGCTGCCCCAGGTGACCACCGTGTCGTGGCTGGCCGGGACCTCCGCACCGTCGACCAGGTCGAGGTCGAGCCGGCCGTCGCCCCCGATCTCGCCGCGGCCGTGCAGGAAGCCGACCTCCATGCTCTCGCCGACCCGGCCGCCGACGACCGAGTCCGTGTCGACGATCAGCAGGACGGTGGCGGTGGTCCTGGTGACGCGCAGGACCCGGCCGACCAGGCCGTCGTTGTTGAGGACCGTCATGTCCGGATGGATCCCGGCGGTGGAGCCCGCGTCGATGGTCACGGTGTCGGAGAAGGTCTGGGCCGACCCCATCGCGACCACCCGGGCCGGGACCAGGGCGTAGCCGAGGTTGTCCGCGGCGGCGGTCAGGCCGTCGTACTCACGGAGGCGGTTGCGGTCGTAGTCCTCGGTGGCCGCCGCCGACCGCAGCCGGGAGTTCTCCGCCTGGAGCCGGGCGACGTCCTCGTTCAGGGCGCCGCGCGAGCGGAACCAGTCCGGGACGGCGGTGAAGGGCCGGATCGCGGTCGCGGTGCCGGTCTCGACGGGTCCGAAGACCTCACCCACGGCGCGCCGCGCCGACTCGACCGGGGAGTCGTCACCGCCGTGGTAGTCGAGCGTGATGAGCGTCAGGCTGGCCAGCACCAGGGCCACCAGCAGGGAGCGCGACGGGCGGGAGCCGTCGTCGAGCTGGCCGGAGCCGCCCCAGCGGCGCTCCCGGCCCGCCCTGGAGCGGCTGCGACCACCGAACCCGCCGGACGGCTTGCGGAGCCTGTCGAGCGGACCCATCAGTACCGCCGGGGGTCGGAGACGAGGACCTGCTGGAGGGCCTCGAACTCCTCGACGCACTTGCCCGCCCCGTGGGCGACCGAGGTGAGCGGGTCCTCGGCGACGTGCACGGGCATGCCGGTCTCGTGCCGCAGGCGCTCGTCGAGGCCGCGCAGCAGCGCGCCACCGCCGGTGAGCACGATGCCGCGGTCCATGATGTCGCCGGCGAGCTCCGGCGGGGTCTGGTCGAGCGTCGCCCGGACGGCGTCGACGATGGCGTGCAGCGGCTCCTCGAGCGCCTGGCGGACCTCGGCGCTGCTGACCACGACGGTGCGCGGGAGGCCGGAGACCATGTCGCGCCCGCGGATCTCGGCCTCGGGCTCGTCCGGCAGCGGGAAGGCCGAGCCGAGGGTCATCTTGACCTCCTCGGCGGTGCGCTCCCCCAGCATCAGGGAGTACTCCTTCTTCATCCACGCCACGATCGCCTGGTCGAGGTCGTCGCCGGCGGTGCGGATGGACAGGCTGGTGACGATGCCGCCGAGCGAGATGACGGCGACCTCGGTGGTCCCGCCGCCGACGTCGACGACCATGTTGCCGGTGGCCTGGTGCACCGGGAGCCCGGCGCCGATCGCGGCGGCCATCGGCTCCTCGACGATGTAGACGCGCCGGGCGCCGGCCTGGTAGCCCGCCTCCTTGACGGCGCGCTGCTCGACGGCGGTGATCCCGCTCGGCACGCAGATGACCATCCGCGGCTTGGCGAAGTAGCGCCGGCGGTGCACCTGCTGGATGAAGAACCGCAGCATCTGCTCGGTCGCCTCGAAGTCGGCGATGACGCCGTCCTTGAGTGGGCGGATCGCGGTGATGTTGTCCGGCGTGCGGCCGATCATCCGCTTGGCCTCGTGGCCGACCGCGAGGATCTCGCCGGTGGTGGCGTTGAGGGCGACGACGCTGGGCTCGTCGAGGAGGACTCCCTTGCCGCGGACGTAGACGAGGGTGTTGGCGGTGCCGAGGTCCACGGCCATGTCTCGGCCGATGAAGCTGTTCGCCATGTGCTGCCGCCCTGGGGAAGAAATGGTGCTGCTGGGAAGGGAGTGGCACAAGGCTAAGGAGCGGGAGGGCCCCTCCCCGGCAGGACACGCGGACCCGTCGGCGCGGGAAATGCGGCGTACGTCGCGCCGCGGCCGGTCGCCGGTCCCGCGGGTAAGTCGCCCGTCAGTCCACCCGGGGATCGCGCAGCGCCGCGGCCAGCTCGTCGCGCGAGCCGACCCGAGCTTGCGGAAGGCGCCGCGCAGGTGGAACTCCACGGTCCGTCTGCTGAGGAAGAGCTCCGCGGCGATCTGCGGGTTGCTGCGACCGGCCGCCGCGAGCTCGCAGACCCGGCGCTCGCTCGGGGTCAGCGACTCCGGACCGCTCACCGCCTCCCGGCGGGGTCGGCCACCCGCGGCCGTCATCTCGGCACGGGCCCGGTCACGCAGGCGGACCGCACCGAGGCGGGTCGCCACGTCCAGCCCCTCGTGCAGCATCTCGCGCGCCTCGCTGCGCCGCCCGGCCCGGCGCAGCGCCGCGCCCAGGTCGATCCGGGCACGGGTCTCCTCCAGCCGGGCCGGTGACTCGACGAGCGTCTCGACGCTCTCCCGGAGCAGCTCGAGCCCCTCCTCGCCGCCGACCACCAGGCCCTGGGCGCGCAACGCCACCCCCAGCGGCCGACGGGCGCCGTAGGCGCGAGCCAGGCGGACCTCGTCGGCCACCAGCGCGCGGGCCCGCTCGACGTCACCGACCGCGAGGTGCGCCAGCGCCGCCTCCGAGCGCCAGGGCAGCACGGTCGGGTTGACCAGGAACGGCAGGCTGGACGCCGCCGTCACCGCCTTGTCCATGTGCTCGCGGGCCGCCTCGTGGTCGCCTCGGGCAGCCGCGACCCGGCCGCGGGCGACCTCGATCGTGGCGATGCCGACGGCGTCCGCGCCGTGCTCGGGCGAGTCCGGCTCGTCGACCACGGCCTCCGCCTCGTCGAGGCGGTCCAGCTCCAGGAGCGCCACAGCGCACCAGAAGCGCGCGAAGTGGATCTGGCCGTTCCAGCCCCCTCGCCACGGCTCGATGGCGGCGAGGGAGTCGTCGACGGCCTCCTCGAGCCGCCCTGCCCAGTAGCGCTCCCAGGCTCGGCCGAAGAGCAGGTTCGCCCGGCCCAGGTGGGAGGCCTGGCGGTCGGCCACCTCGAGGCCGCGAGCCACCTCCTCGTCGCACTCCTCGAACAGGTCGGCCCAGATGAGGCAGCCCAGCGCCACCATCAGGTCCAGGCCGATGCCCTGCTCCCGCAGCATCGCGCCGTCGTCGAGCGCTCCGAGCGCCAGCCGGCGGGTCTGCTCGTGGTCGGTCACGCCCATGACGCTGGCGAGGGCGAGGTGGACCTGGAGGAAACGGCCGCCGGTGGCGAGCTGCTCGTCGGGGACGTCCACCAGGTCCGGTCCCACCTTCCCGCCCGGGCGCAGGGTCTCCATGGCGAGCCGGCACACGCGCAGCCGCGAGTGCAGCTCGTCGTCCCCGCCCCTCTGGAGGCGCAGGGCGCGGTCGAACACCTCGGCCGCCTCGTCGTACTTCCCGCTCTGGAACAGCACGTCACCGATCCGCACCATCACCGCCAGCTCGGTCTCGGGGTCGACGGCTGCCTGGCTCGCCTGGTCGAGGCGCTCGACGGCGCTCAGCCTGCCGGTGAGCAGCTCGGCCTCGGCGAGCTCGGCGAGGACGTGGGCGCGTTCGTCCGGCGACGGGGGCTCCTCCAGGGCGCGTTCGAGGTAGCGACAGGCCGACTCGGCTGCACCGCGGGACCGGGCGTCGTGGGCCGCGGCGCGCAGCCGCTCCACCGCCCACGGGTCAGCGGCGCGCGTGGACCAGAGCAGGTGGGCCGCGACCGGCTCGGGGCCGACCCCGTCCTCGTGGGCGAGTGCCGCGGCGCGCCGGTGCCGGGTGCCTCGCTCGGCATCCGGGATGGAGCTGCGGACGGCCGACTGCAGGAGCGGGTGCGCGAAGGCCGGCGGGTCGCTGGACTGCAGCACGCCGGCCCGGACCAGCGCGTCGGCGGCGGAGGCGGCGACCTCGGTCGGCAGGCCGGCGAGGGCCGCGACGCGGCGCAGCGGAGCGCCCGGCTCGAGGACGGCAAGTGCCTCCGCGACCTCGCGGCCGGCCTCCCCGGCACCGGCCAGGCGCAGGCTGGTGGAGCGCTGGAGCGAGATCGACGAGGTCTCGTGCAGCCGCTGGGCCGCGTCGTCGTCGGTGGCGGCGCCGCTGGTGGCGACGGCCTGCAGCAGCTCGTTGATCAGCAGCGGGTTGCCGCCGGTCACGCGCGCGCACTCCGCGCAGTAGGTGTCGGCGGCCTCGGGGAAGCGGCGACGCACGAGCTCGGTGCAGGCCTCTGCCGACAGCGGCCCCAGGGTGGTGCCACCCAGGCCGACCTCCGCCAGCAGGCGGCCGAGCAGGTCGTCCACGTCCGTGGTCTCGCCCGTGCGCACCGTGGCCAGGAGCCCGACCGGCAGGTCGGCGAGGCGCTGCGCCAGGTAGAGCAGGAAGGTGACCGAGGAGCGGTCGCCCCAGTGCAGGTCGTCGACGACGACGAGCCAGGGACGGTCGCCGCCGGCCGTCGCCAGCTCGGCGACGAGGCGGTACGCCGCGTGCACGAGCTCGAGCTCCTCGCTGCCGGTGGCGGGGGCACCCTCGAGCAGCGCGACCGCCGCCCGGGCCGGGCCCGCCGCCAGCGCGGCGCGCTCCTCCGGCGCGACCCCGGCCAGCGCGGGTTCGAGCAGCTGGCGGACCAGGCCGAAGGAGAGCGTGGACTCGATCGGGTGGCCGGTCGCCCGCGCGACCGCGATGCCCTCCTGGGCCGCGATCGCCGCAGCCTCCCGCAGGATCGTGGTCTTGCCGATGCCCGCCTCCCCCTCGAGGAGGAGCAGCCCGCCCGTGCCCTCCCGGGCGCGTTCGATCAGCGTCATGACCTGATGGAGCTCGGTGGCACGTTCGACCAGCCGGATCATGGAGGCGATCCTGCCTCCCGCTGGTGCCTCAGGGAAGCAAAACCCGGTGAGACTCACCGGCGAGCAGGTCGCCCCCGCTCACGTACGGTGCGGCGTGCGGGCCGTCGTCCGGCTGGCGACCAGGGGGGCAGCCGGACGGGGCCCGCGTCGTGTCAGAGGTTCGGGAACCAGATCTTGATCTCGCGCTCGGCCGACTCCGGGCCGTCGGAGCCGTGCACGAGGTTCTCCCGGTTGGACAGCGACAGGTCACCGCGGATGGTGCCCGGCGCGGCCTTGCGGCCGTCGGTGGCGCCGTTGAGGGCGCGCACGACCTCGATGGCCTCGTCACCCTCGAGCACCATGGCGACCAGCGGACCGCTGGTGACGAAGGCCCGGAGCGGCGGGTAGAAGTCGCGCTCGACGTGCTCGGCGTAGTGCTCGTCGGCCTTGTCGGCGTCGATGGTCCGGAGCTCCATGGCCACGAGTGAGAGGCCCTTGGCCTCGAAGCGGGAGAGGACCTCCCCCACCAGTCCACGACGGACGGTGTCGGGCTTGAGGAGGACCAGGGTGCGCTGCGTCATGGCCCGCACCCTACCCAGCGGCGAGTCCGGCGGCGCGACGGCGTACGTCCTCGGGGACGGGACCGCCGGCGTCGGCGTCCGCGACCGGGTCGCCGGCCACGCGGCGCAGCGGCACGTGCCCGCCCCACACCCCGGCGGCGACGTCCTCCGGCTCGTCGACCGGGCCACCGGCCCGGACCTTGAGGGAGGCCTCGTGCAGGGGAACGGCGAGCACCGCGGTTGCGGAGAGCTCCTTGCGGGTGCTCGCGCGCAGGGTGGCCGAGCGCCCGGGGACCATGTGGTCGACGATCAGCGCGAGCGCCCGCTCCTTCTCGACCGCGTCGTCGACGAGGCGGGCCGCTCCGATGACGACCGACGATCGGTAGTTCATCGAGTGGTGGAAGGCCGAGCGCCCGGCAACGAGCCCGTCGAGCTCGGTGACCGTGACGCACACGGTCGTGTCCTCGGCGCCCCGCAGCCAGCCGGCCGCCACCGAGCCGTGCAGGTAGAGGGTGCCGTCGCGGTCCGGGCCGCCGGGGTCCACGGCGTAGGCGGTGGGGAGCACGACGGGGTGCCCGCCCATGACGACGCCGACATGGGCCACCAGGGCGTCGGCGAGCAGCGCGTGCAGCTGGTCGCGGTCGACGACGGCACGGTTGCGACCGCGGGTGACGGTCGTGCGGGGGACGGCGAGAGCGGAGTCGTGGTCACCGGACTATCGTCGACTCCCGGTGGCCCGTCGTCACGGGCCAATTCGAGACCACTTGGACAGGACAATCCGGTGCCCCACTCCCCCGTGCCGGTGCGGCTCGACCGCAGCCGCGGCGTGCCGCTCGGCGTCCAGCTGTCCGGGCAGATCCGCGAGCTGGTGCTGGCCGGCACGCTCGCCCGCGGCGACCGGCTGCCCAGCACCAGGTCACTGGCGACCGACCTCGGCGTCGCCCGCTCGGTCACCGAGCAGGCCTACGACCAGCTGCTCGCGGAGGGCTGGCTGGAGACCCGTCGCGGCGCCGGCACCTTCGTCGCGTCCGGCGGGGGCGCAGCCCTCGCGGCGCCGGCCCGACGGCGCACGCCGTCCCCCGGCCGTGACCTGGTGTGGCTGGACGCCGGGACGCCGTGGATCGACCCGCGGCACGCGGCCGGCTGGCGCCGGGCCTGGCGCGAGGTGTCCACCGCCCGCCCGCCGAGGGGGTACGACGACCCCCGCGGGCTGCCGGAGCTGCGCGCGGCCCTGGCCGACCACGTGGCCCGCACCCGCGGCCTGGCGGTGGACCCCGACGAGCTCGTCGTCACCCACGGCACCACCGACGGGCTCAGGCACGTGCTGGCCGCGCTGCCGCCCGGCCCGGTGGCCCTCGAGGACCCGGGCTACCGCGCCGCCGTCGAGACGGTCCGCGGCAGCGGGCGGGGCGTCGTCGACCTGCCGGCCACCGCCCCGGTCACCGATCTCGCGGGCGTCGTCGCCGCCTACCTCACCCCCGCCCACCAGCACCCGCTCGGCCGCGTGATGCCGGCGACGGACCGGCTCTCGGCCCTGGCTGCCGCCCGGGCGGCGGGGGCGGTGCTGCTCGAGGACGACTACGACTCCGAGTTCCGCTACGACGTCGCGCCCGTTCCGGCCCTCGCGACGCTCGACCGCTCACGGGTCGCCTACCTGGGCACCGCCTCGAAGTCCGTCGCTCCGAGCCTGAGGCTGGGCTGGCTGGTGCCGCCACCGGACCTGCTGGAGCCGATCAACGAGCGCCGCCGCATCACCCACGACGCCGCTCCCTGGCCGGTCCAGCGGGCCTTCGTGTCGCTGCTGCGCGAGGGCTACGTCGACAAGGTGGTGCGCACGGCACGCCGGGTGTACGCCGAGCGGGCGCCGCGGGTGGCCGCCGCGCTCTCGCCGTACGCCGAGCTCGCCGGACCGCTCGCCGGGATGTACTCGACGTGGCTGCTGCCCGCGGCCGAGGCGCGCCGGGCCCGGAACTCGGCCCGCGCCGCCGGCTACGGGGTGAACCTGCTCGCCGACTACTGCCGCTCCTCGGACCTCACCGGCCTGGTCGTCGGCTTCGGCGGGTGCACCGACGAGCAGCTCGAGGAGGCGCTGGCGGCGCTGGTGCGGCCGCTGGGGTGAGGGCTGGGCGTCAGTCCCGCTGCGCGTCGAAGGCGGCGTACGCCGCGGCGCGCTCCCGCTCGATCTTGCGTCCGAGGAAGTAGCCGGTCCCCCACAGCAGCGCGAAGATCGCGCCGAGGACGAACATCAGCGGGATCACGAAGCCGAGGGCGATCGCGGCCACCTGGACCGCCCACCCGAGGGTGTAGGCCCACTCCGCGCGGAGCATCCCGGCGAGCAGCAGGCAGACGACCATCAGGCCGAGGCCGATGGCCAGAGCGGTGCCGAGGGCAACGTCGGAGACGGACACCATGACCGGGGTGGTCAGCCCGAGCGTGATCGCCTCGAGGCACAGGATCGCGGCACACATCCCGCGGCGGGGCGAGCGGGTCCGGTCGTCGCTCATGCGGCGTCCCTGCGCAAGCACAGCGAGCGGTTTCGTGGCGTGTTCATGCGCGGGCCTCCCTGCCGCGCGGCACGAGCAGCGCCCGGGCCTCGCCGACGGTGACGACCGAACCCGTGACGAGCACGGCGCCGGAGCCCAGCGGGTCGCCGAACGCCTCGCCGGCCTCCGCCAGCGCGGCCGCCTGGTCGACGGCGTCGGCCAGCCGCGGCGCCACCGAGACGCGGTCCTCCCCGAAGACGGCGCGGGCCGCCTCGGCGAGCCGCTCCGCGGGCAGGGCACGCGGGGTGGAGTTCTGCGAGCAGATGACGTGGGCGAGGTGCGGCTCGAGCGCCGTCAGCAGGCCCTCGTGGTCCTTGTCCGACATCACCCCGAGCACCCCGATCAGCGGGGAGAAGGTGAAGGAGTCCTCGAGCGCGGCCGCCAGCGCCTCGGCGCCGTGCGGGTTGTGGGCCGCGTCGAGCACGACCGTGGGGCTGCGCCGCACGATCTCCAGCCGGCCGGGCGAGGTGACCTCGGCGAACGCCGCGCGCACCAGGTCCTCGTCGAGCGGCTGGCTCTGCTCACCACTGGCCGCGAACGCCTCGACCGCGGCCAGCGCGACCGCGGCGTTCTGCGCCTGGTGGGCCCCGTAGAGGGGCAGGAAGACCTCGTCGTACCTCCCCCGCAGCCCCTGGAACGAGACGACCTGTCCGCCGACCGCGGGGACGCGCGAGACCACGCCGAACTCCATGCCCTCCCGGGCGACGGTCGCCCCGACCTCGGCGGCGCGCTGGATCAGGAGCTCGGCGACCTCGGGGGTCTGCTGGGCCAGCACGGCGATCGAGCCGGGCTTGATGATGCCGGCCTTCTCCTCCGCGATGGCGATCGGCGAGTCACCGAGGTACTGCGCGTGGTCGACCGCGATCGGCAGCACCACGGCCACGTCGGCATCGGCGACGTTGGTGGCGTCCCACGAGCCGCCCATCCCGACCTCGACGACCGCCACGTCGACGGGTGCGTCGGCGAACGCGGCGTACGCCATGCCCACGACCGTCTCGAAGAACGACAGCGGGTGCTCCTGGTCCTCGTCGACGAGGTGGGTGTAGGGCGCGACGTCGTTGAAGGCGCGCACGAACTCCTCGTCCGTCAGCGGCTCGCCGTCGACGGAGATGCGCTCGGTCATCCGCTCCACGTGCGGGCTGGTGAAGCGCCCGGTGCGCAGATCGAGTGCGCGCAGCAGGGTGTCGATCATCCGCGACGTCGACGTCTTGCCGTTGGTGCCCGTGAGGTGGATCAGCCGGTACGACGTCTGCGGGTCACCGAGCAGCTCGGTGAAGGCCCGGATCCGGTCCAGGGACGGCTCCAGCCGGGTCTCCGGCCAGCGGGACAGGAGGGCGTCCTCGACCTCGGCGAAGGTCTCGGCGAGGCGGGGGGCGGCGGGGGTCTCACTCATCGTGTCCCGAGTCTATTTGACCGGGCCCCAGCCGCCGAACCCGCGAATCGCCAGAAGATTGACCAAATCAACCACCCGGTCCCGATCCGCGTGACACGCTGCAGGCGCCCCGCCGGGCAAAGGACGCCCGGTGGGTCCGTACTAGGGGGGACACATCTCATGAAGCACATCAATGCCCGTACCGCGCTCGGCGTCTCGGTCGCCGGCATCGTCCTGGCCGTCGGGGCCGGTGTGGGCGGGGCGACCGCTGCCGGTCTCATCAACTCGGCGCAGATCAAGGACGGAGCGGTCCACGGCGTCGACCTGTCCGACGGCGTCAACAAGAGGCTGGACCGCACCGGCGAGCAGGGACCTGCCGGCAAGGACGGCGTGACCAACCTGACCGCCGGTGCCGACTACAAGACCACCTGGGTCGGCGACGGTGGCGCGAGCCTCCAGACCGTGCGCGGCGAGTGCCCGGCCGGGCAGTACGCGCTCGGCGGTGGGTTCTCCACCTGGGGCGGCGACAAGGACCTGGGCGGCGACAACAAGTCGATCCAGGTGACGGTCTCCGCGCCGTACTTCGAGGGCGACTACGTCCCCGTCGACGACGCGGGCAACTTCCGTCCGACGGAGTGGGTCATCAAGGGATACAACAACGGCAACACCGACCAGATCGTCCGCGCCTGGGTGACCTGCGCCGACGTGGCGACCAACTGAGACCAGCACGACCTCCGGAGCCCGGCCCTCGCGCGAGTCGCGAGGCCCGGGCTCCGTCCGGTTGGACTGCCCTCAGCCGACGACGAGGTTGGCCATGTCGGCGACCGGGCGGTAGCCGAGGGCCTGGTAGATCCGGTTGGACGTCGGGTTCGCCTGGTCGGTGAACAGGCAGACCCGGGCGCCCTCGTCGAGCAGCCGCCGGGAGACCTCGGCGACGCCGGCGCTGGCGTAGCCGCGGCCGCGGTGCTCCTTCGGCGTGTAGACCGGCCCGACCCGGGCCACCCCGAAGCTCGGCGCGTTGAACCCGGTCAGGTGCACCGGCTCCCCCGCCACCTCCCAGAGCCAGACCCGCCCGGCGTCGATCCGCTCGACCATGTCCTCGCGGGTGAAGTACTCCTCGTGTCCCTCGCCCTCCGTCCGGCCGGCCTGCTCGGCGGCGTCCGCCGCGAACGCCTGGAACCACGCCAGGCACACGTCGGTGTCCGCGGGCGTCGCCCGGCGCATCCCGCCCGGCACCGGCATCGGCTCCACCAGCTCGCCGAGCTCGAAGAGCCGCGTGTGCTCCCAGATCGTGGCGGCGCCACCCTGGAGGCGGGCGGCCTCCTCGGCCACGACGCGGGCGGCCGGCAGGGTGCCGTTGGCGCCACCGAGGTGCTCGCCGCGCGCGTGCACCGCCCGGGCCAGCGCGACCGCCGCGTCGTCCGGCATCGGCAGCACGAACAGCGGGTGGGGCGCGAACGGTGCGGTGCGCATGGCCACGCCCGCGACCGCGCCGGCGCCGTCGCGGACCACGGCCCACCACCGAGGGTGCGGGGGTGTCGGGACCCCCCGCTCCAGCTGGGCGAGCACCCGGTGGGTCACCGTCGAGACCACGGTCGTGAGCACCGGGTCGGCGGCCAGGTGCTCCTCCGATAGGGCCAGGAACTCGGCCGGGTCCTCGGTGATCAGCACCTCGTGGGGTTCGTGGGACATGGCCGGAGGGTAGGCCCGGCACCACGCCGCTCCACAACCGGTTTCCGGGGGTGGGCGCTCTCACCCTAGGATTTCGCCATGACGGAGACCACGCACGAGCAGGCACCGAACACGACGAGCACCGACCAGCGTGCCGTCGTCGTACCGGACAAGCCGGCGCTGGAGGGTCTCGAGGCCTCCTGGAGCAAGCGGTGGAAGGACGACGAGACCTACCGCTTCGACCGCTCCCAGCCCCGGGAGAGCGTCTACTCGATCGACACCCCGCCGCCCACCGTGAGCGGCAGCCTGCACGTGGGCCACGTCTTCTCCTACACCCACACCGACCTCATCGCCCGCTACCAGCGGATGCGCGGCAAGTCGGTCTTCTACCCGATGGGCTGGGACGACAACGGCCTGCCGACCGAGCGCCGGGTCCAGAACTACTACGGCGTCCGCTGCGACCCGAGCCTGCCCTACGACCCGGACTTCACCCCGCCGGAGAAGCCCGATGCGAAGAAGCAGGTGCCGATCAGCCGACCGAACTTCGTCGAGCTGTGCGAGCGGCTCGTGGAGCAGGACGAGGAGGTCTTCGAGCAGCTGTGGCGCACCCTCGGCCTCTCGGTCGACTGGTCGCAGCACTACACGACCATCGGGCCCAAGGCCCAGACGGTCAGCCAGCGCGCCTTCCTGCGCAACTTCGCCCGCGGCGAGGCCTACCTCCACGAGGCGCCGACGCTCTGGGACGTCAGCTTCCAGACTGCCGTCGCCCAGGCCGAGCTCGAGGCCCGCGAGTACGCCGGCCACTACCACCGCGTCGCCTTCCACAAGCCGGACGGCAGCCCCATCCACATCGAGACGACCCGGCCCGAGCTGATCCCCAGCGTCGTCGCCCTGATCGCCCACCCCGACGACGAGCGCTACCAGCCGCTCTTCGGCACCACGGTCACCTCGCCGGTCTTCGGCGTCGAGATCCCGGTGCTCGCCCACCCGGCCGCCGAGATGGACAAGGGCGCCGGCATCGCCATGTGCTGCACGTTCGGTGACCTCACCGACGTCACCTGGTGGCGCGAGCTGGACCTGCCGGTCCGCACGCTCATCGGCCGTGACGGCCGGATGTCGCGCGAGACCCCGGACTGGCTGGCGGGCGAGCAGGCCGCCGCGGCGTACGAGGACCTCAAGGGGAAGACCGCCTTCTCCGCGCGCGAGGCGGTCGTCGCCAAGCTCCGGGAGAGCGGTGACCTCGAGGGCGAGCCGACCCCGACCCAGCGGATGACGAACTTCTACGAGAAGGGCGACAAGCCGCTCGAGATCGTCGCCACCCGCCAGTGGTACATCCGCAACGGCGGCCGGGACGCGTCGCTGCGTGCCGAGATGCTCGAGCGCGGCGCCGAGATCGAGTGGCTCCCGGGCCACATGAAGCATCGCTACGACAACTGGGTCGGCGGCCTCAACGGCGACTGGCTGATCTCGCGGCAGCGGTTCTTCGGCATCCCCTTCCCGGTCTGGTACCCCCTCGACGCCGAGGGCGAGCCCGACTACGACCACCCCCTGCTGCCCCGCGAGGAGGAGCTGCCGATCGACCCGTCTACGCGGGCGCCGCAGGGCTACGCCGAGGAGCAGCGCGGCAAGCCGGGCGGCTTCATCGGGGACCCGGACGTGATGGACACCTGGGCGACCTCGTCCCTCACCCCCCAGATCGCCGGCGGCTGGGAGAGCGACGACGACCTGTGGCAGCGGGTCTTTCCGATGGACCTGTGCACCCAGGCGCACGACATCATCCGCACCTGGCTGTTCTCCCGCGTGGTCCGAGCCCACTACGAGAACCACGCGGCGCCCTGGTCGCACGCCATGGTCTCGGGCTTCATCCTCGACCCCGACCGCAAGAAGATGTCGAAGTCCAAGGGCAACGTCGTCGTCCCGACCGACATCCTCGAGAAGTACGGCGCCGACGCCGTCCGCTGGCGCGCCGCGATGGCGCGACCGGGTCTCGACTCGCCGTTCGACGAGAGCCAGATGAAGGTCGGCCGTCGCCTCGCCATGAAGATTCTCAACGCCTCGCGCTTCGTCCTCAGCGGCGTGGGCGCCACCGGGCTGACGCCCTTCGAGGTCTCCGAGCCGATCGACTGCGCCCTGCTCGGCCGGCTGGCCAACGTCGTCACCAAGGCGACGGAGTCCTTCGACGCCTACGACTACACGACGGCCCTGGAGACGGCGGAGAAGTTCTTCTGGGAGTTCTGCGACGACTACCTCGAGCTGGTCAAGGAGCGGGCGTACGACGAGGAAGGCGGCACGGCGACCTCGTCGGCCAAAGCCACCCTGGCGATCGCGCTCGAGGTCCAGCTGCGGCTGCTCGCGCCGTTCCTGCCCTACGTGACCGAGGAGGTCTGGTCGTGGTGGCAGGAGGGCTCGATCCACCGGGCCGCCTGGCCCACCGAGCTCGACCTCGGCTCGGCCGCGGCGGCCGACCCGACCATGGTCGACGCCGTGGCAGCGGCGCTGATCGGGATCCGTGGCGCGAAGTCGCAGGCCAAGGTCTCGATGCGCGCGGAGCTCTCCCGCGTGGAGATCACCGGACCGGAGACGCTGGTCCGGGCTGCGGAGCAGGCCGCCGACGACCTGCGCAAGACGGGCCGGATCACCGGCGACCTCGTCTTCACCGTCGTCGACGACGCGCAGGAGATCAGCGTCGATGCGCAGCTCGCCGAGGCCCCGCAGGGCTGAACACGTCCCGCAGCGCTCCGGCCGGCTCAGTCGTGCCGGGGCCCGCGGTGGTGACCGTGCTGCGCCACGTGGTGGTGGCCGTGCTGCCTGGTCAGGCCGTGCGGCTTCGCGTGGCCGTGCTGCTTCCCTTGGCCGTGGCTCCCGCCCTGGCCGTGGTGCCGCGCGGGCTCGTGTCCCGGTGCCTGCTGCGAGTGTCCGGGCTGGGCCGGGAAGTCGCTCTGCCCGGGCGGCTGGGCGTGACCGAGCGCCTGCCCGACAGCGTTCCCGAGCTCGTCACCCAGCTGGCCCGCGAGCTGCTGGAGCTGCGTACTGCCCGCGACCTGCCCCTGCTTCTCCGAGCCGTCGCCGGGCCAGGTCTCGCCGTGGCCCGTGTCGCCGTGGCCCGTGTCCTCGTTGCCCGTGTCCGCGCTGTCGGCGTGGCCCTGGGTGTGACCCTGCGCAGGGCCCTGGTCCTGGCCTTGGTTCGGGGCGTGCCCCTGCGGCTCACTCTGCGTCTGGCCCTGCGAGTGGCCCTGCGAGTGGCCCTGCCCGGGTGCCTGTCCCCCGTGTGATGGCGAGCCCGGCCCGGGTTGATCCGGTCCGGACGACGCATGGTCCGCGGCACCGTGGCCGGTGGCGGCCGGCGCCCCGGTCGGCGAGGACCCCGAGGTGGACGGTGCCGGCGGCGCCGTGATCGGCGCTGGGGTCGTCACGGGGAAGGGCGGGTCCGCCGCCTGCCGCTGACGACTCCGGTCGTGCACCGTGCCGGTGGAGACGAACTCCACACCGGCCACGACCCGTGCGCTGCCGTGCTGCAGGATCCCGACGACAGCGTCGCTGCGGATCGCGTTGACGATGATGAGGACGCACATCACGGCCACGACGACGAACGCGAAAAGCGGTCGCTTGTGGTCGGCGCTCATGGTGGTGGATTCCCTCGTAGGCGTGAGATGGGCAGGCAAAAAGCGCCTGCCCCAAGCAAACCGAACCTGACCCGAGGACAACATGGCCCGATCGGACCCAAATTGACTAGTCCGAAGGGACTAGCTCAGCCCGACAGGGTGCTGCGACGCCCGTCAGGCGGACTTCTTCTTCTTCGCCTCGGACTCACGCGGGATCAGCGTCGGCGCGACGTCGTCGGTGACGACCTCGCCGGTGACGATGACCTTGCCGATGTCGCCGCGCGAGGGCACGTCGTACATCACGTGGAGGAGGACCTCCTCGATGATGGCGCGCAGACCGCGTGCGCCGGTCCCCCGCTCGAGGGCCTTGTCGGCGATCGACGCGATCGCGTCGGGTGTGAACTCCAGCTCGACGCCGTCGAGGTCGAAGAGCTTCTGGTACTGCTTGACCAGCGCGTTGCGGGGCTCGGTGAGGATCTGGACGAGGGCCTCCTGGTCCAGCTTGGAGACCGACGCGATCAGCGGCAGGCGGCCGATGAACTCAGGGATCAGGCCGAACTTGGTGAGGTCCTCAGGACGCACCTGCGTCAGCAGGTCGTCGGCCTCGCGCTCGGCGGCGCCGCGGACCTCGGCGGTGAAGCCGAGGGTCTTCTTGCCGACCCGCTGCTCGACGATGTGCTCGAGGCCGGCGAACGCCCCGCCGACGACGAACAGGATGTTCGTCGTGTCGATCTGGATGAACTCCTGGTGGGGGTGCTTGCGGCCGCCCTGCGGCGGCACCGAGGCGGTCGTGCCCTCGATGATCTTCAGCAGGGCCTGCTGCACGCCCTCGCCTGACACGTCGCGCGTGATCGAGGGGTTCTCCGCCTTGCGGGCCACCTTGTCGATCTCGTCGATGTAGATGATCCCGGTCTCGGCCTTCTTGACGTCGTAGTCGGCGGCCTGGATCAGCTTGAGCAGGATGTTCTCGACGTCCTCACCGACGTAGCCCGCCTCGGTGAGCGCGGTGGCGTCGGCGATCGCGAACGGGACGTTCAGCATCCGGGCCAGGGTCTGGGCCAGGTAGGTCTTGCCGCAGCCGGTCGGGCCGATGACGAGGATGTTGGACTTGGCGACCTCGACCGACTCCTCCTTGCTGTGCTTGCCCGCCACGGGCTGGAGGCCGGCCTGGACCCGCTTGTAGTGGTTGTAGACCGCCACCGCGAGGGACTTCTTGGCGTGCTCCTGCCCGATCACGTAGGAGTTGAGGAACTCGAAGATCTCCTTGGGCTTGGGCAGCTCGTCGAGGCTGACCTCGGCACCCTCGCTGAGCTCCTCCTCGATGATCTCGTTGCAGAGGTCGATGCACTCGTCACAGATGTAGACACCCGGACCGGCGATCAGCTTCTTGACCTGCTTCTGGCTCTTCCCGCAGAAGGAACACTTCAGCAGGTCCCCTCCGTCACCGATACGTGCCACGGGCGGTCATCCTCCGGTTCGGCCGGCGAGAGATCCGCCGGCAGTCCTACATCGCGTTCAGTCGAAAACTTCTGTGCTGCAAACCCTTGGACGGTACCCCGTGCCGCCCCCCGAAGGGCGCGGGACACGAGGATCGCGTCCGGGACACCGCCCCGGTCAGCCGGCCACGGCGGGCGTGCCCTTGAGAGACTCGAGCACGGCGTCGATCAGGCCGTACTCGACGGCGCCCTCGGCGGTCAGGATCTTGTCACGCTCGATGTCGCGGCTCACCTGTTCGATGCTGCGACCGCTGTGGTCGCTGATCATCTTCTCCAGCAGCTCGCGCATCCGCAGGATCTCGTTGGCCTGGATCTCGATGTCCGAGGTCTGGCCGAAGGTGCCCTCGGTGTAGGGCTGGTGGATCAGGATCCGGCTGTTCGGCAGCGCCAGCCGCTTGCCGGGCGTGCCGGCCGCGAGCAGGATCGCCGCGGCCGAGGCGGCCTGGCCGATGCACACCGTCTGCACGTCGGGCTTGATGAACTTCATCGTGTCGTAGATCGCCGTGAGGGCCGTGAACGAGCCACCCGGGCTGTTGATGTAGATGCTGATGTCCTGGTCGGGGTTCATCGACTGCAGGCACAGCAGCTGGGCGATGACCGCGTTGGCCACGTCGTCGGAGATCGGCGTGCCGAGGTAGATGATGCGGTCCTCGAACAGCTTGGCGTAGGGGTCGATGCGGCGGAAGCCGTAGGACGTGCGCTCTTCCCACTGCGGGATGTAGTAGTTCATCTCAGTCAGTCCCTCTCGTGGGCCGGGCGGCCGTGGTCGGCCGCGTCGCGGGCGCTCTTGATGACCTGGTCGACCAGGCCGTACTCGAGGGCCTGGTCGGCGGTGAACCAGCGGTCACGGTCGGCGTCGGTCACGACCTGCTCGATCGGCTGGCCGGTGTGCTCGGCGATGAGGTCGAGAAGCACCTTCTTGATGTGCAGGGACTGCTGCGCCTGGATCTTGATGTCCGAGGCGGAGCCGCCCATGCCCGAGGACGGCTGGTGCATCATGATGCGCGCGTGCGGCAGGGCGTAGCGCTTGCCCTTGGTGCCGGCGCAGAGCAGGAACTGGCCCATCGAGGCGGCCAGGCCCATGCCGACCGTGGCGACGTCGTTGGGGATGTAGTTCATGGTGTCGTAGATCGCCATGCCGGCGTCGACCGAGCCACCAGGGCTGTTGATGTGCAGGAAGATGTCGGCCTCGGGGTCCTCGGCCGACAGCAGCAGCAGCTGCGCGCAGATCGCGTTGGCGTTCTGGTCACGGACCTCGGAGCCGAGGAAGATGATCCGCTCTCGCAGCAGGCGCTGGTAGATGTGGTCGTCGAGCACGTTGAAGCCCGCCCCCCCGTTCATCTGGGGCGCGAGGCTGGGGCTGGGGTTCTGGGTCACGAGTGCGACCCTAGCCGCAACGGCCGACAGTTCCACGGCCCGACCACCCCTGTTCGCCGACAGCGGATTTCAGGATCCTCTCAGGAGCGGTGGCCCCCCGGGCGGTAGCGGTCCGTCAGGCCAGCCAGTCCCGCAGCGACCGGTCCACCTCGGGGTGGTTGAGCAGTCCGAAGTGGTCGGTGCGGCCGACGTGCAGCACGTCGGCACCCGGGAAGAGCTCGTTGCCCCAGCGGTCCCGGCCGTACGCCGACGGCACCCGCACCAGCAGGTCCCCCACCACGTGTCCCACCGGGTGTCGCGGGGAGTTGGTCAGCGTGGCCGCGACCAGCCGGTAGCGGGCGTGCGGCAGGGGCGGGACGTCCTCGGCCAGGCCCGCCACCAGGTCGTGGACACCCACCGAGCGCCAGTCCAGGATCCGCCCGAAGGCGGACGTCTCGGGCAGCCGCGCCATGCCCCGGCTGCCGTGGCCGACGCCGCGGGCGATCGGGGCACCCAGGTGGGGCGTGCCGAGGGTGACGATGTCGGAGACCAGACCGGTCCAGGGCCGCTCCACCTCGGCGGCCACCGCGCCGGCCGCCCGCATGACCAGTCCGCCCATCGAGTGGCCGACCAGGGCGATCCGGTCGACCGTGACCGGCCACTCCTCGACCAGGTGCTGCATCAGGGCCGAGAGAGCCGCGCCGTTCTCGCGCAGGCCCAGCCCGGTGTTGGCCCGCAGGAAGACCGGCGTCCAGCCCTGCTGCCCGAGCGTCTCGCCGTACGTCGTGCCGCGCTCGGCGCGACCCCGGCTCCAGTGGGACTCGTTCTCGCACAGGCCGTGCAGGAAGACCACGACCCGACCGCTGGCCGCGGGGAACGCCGCCGCCAGACCCTCCGCGGTCGCCTCCACGTCGCGCCCTCCGGCTCGCACGGCCATCGGGATCGCGAGGCGGGGCCGCTCGCGGACCAGGCGGTCGCCGATCAGCCCGTTGACCGCCGAGCTCAGGAACCGGCCCGGCGGCTGCTCCTCGAGGCGGGGGCCCACCCCGGTCGAGGCCACCGCGTCGAGGCCCCGCGAGGCGGCCCGCAGGCCGACCGACAGGCCGCCGTACACCGCCCCCGCGATGCCGCGGTGGACCACTTCGGAGGCGGCCGCCCCTCCTCCCGTCGAACGCCGCACCAGGCCGTGGACCCGGTCGGCGACCGCGTAGTGGGTGTCGCGGGCGGTCCTCACCAGGAGCTCGTCAGCGACCTCGGAGAGAAGGGAGAGGGCGTCGAGCAGGCCGGGACCGGTGGCGGTGCGGGTGCGGCGGTCGTCCATCCCCCGAGGGTAGACCGTTGAGTGCACACTTGTGCACCCATCCGCAGCGGATACTCCCCGCCGTTCGGCAGGTGTTCATGATCGATCGGGGATGCCGATCAGCGGGGACCACCGCAGCACGCCCGAAATGCCATCGACCCGCCGGGAGTCCCGGCGGGTCGGTGGGTGGATCGGGGTCAGGCCTCCGCGGGGGCCTCGCCGGCCTCGGCGTCCGCCTCGGCGTCAGCCTCGACCTCGGCCTCCGGCTCACCGATGGTGCCGTCGGGGCGCAGGTTCTTCAGCTCCACGGTGTTGCCCGAGGCGTCCTTGACGACCGCGGTCTCCACGATCGTGGCCAGCGCCTTGCCGCGCAGGATCTCCTGCACGAGCTCGGGGATGTGGTTGTGCTCGAACATGTGGTTCGCGAACTCCTGCGGGTCCTGGCCGGACTGCTGGCGCGGCGGACCAGGTGCTGGGAGAGCTCGTTCTGGTCGACGCCGAGCTCCTCCTTCTTCGCGATCTCGTCGAGGATGAACTGCGCGGCCACGGCGTCACGCACGCGGCGGTCGAGCTCGGCCTCGAACTCCTCGACGGTCTGTCCCTCGTCCTCGAGGTACTTCTCCATCGTGATGCCGGCGTAGGCGAGCTGCTGCTCGATGTTCTGGCGGCGGGCGTTGAGCTCGTCGGTGACCATGGTCTCCGGCAGCGGCACCTCGACCTTGTCCAGCAGGGCCTCGAGGACGGCGTCGCGCGCGGCGGCAGCCTGCTCGAGGCGCTTGCCACGGCCGAGACGCTCGCGCACGTCGGCGGTGAGCTCGTCCGCGGTGTCGAACTCCGAGGCGAGCTGGGCGAAGTCGTCGTCGACCTCGGGCAGCTCCTGCTCCTGCACCTGCGAGACGGCGACGGTCACCTCGACCTCCTCGCCGACGAGGTCGCCCCCGACGAGCTGGGAGGTGAAGGACTTCTCGTCGCCGGCGCTCATGCCGGCGAGGGCCTCGTCGAGACCGTCGAGCATGCCACCGCGGCCGACCTGGTAGGACATGCCGGCGACCTCGGCGCCCTCGAGCACCTCGCCGTCCTTGGTGGCCTTGAGTCGATGACGACGAAGTCGCCGTCGGCGGCCGCGCGCTCGACGTCGGAGAGGGTGCCGAAGCGCTCACGCAGCGCCTGGACCTGCTCCTCGACGTCGGCGTCGGTGACCTCGACGTCGTCGACCTGCGCCTCGATGCCGTCGTAGTCCGGCACGGTGATCTCGGGACGGACGTCGACCTCGGCGGTGAACTCCAGGGCCTCGTTGTCCTCGAACTTCGTCACCTCGATCTCCGGCTGCGCGAGCGGCTGGAGGGAGTTCTCCTCGAGGGCCTCGACGTACTTCTTGGGGAGGACGTCGTTGATCGCCTCGTCGAGCACGGCGCCGCGCCCGACCTGGCGGTCGATGACCATCGGGGGCACCTTGCCGCGGCGGAAGCCGGGGATGTTGATCTGCTGGGCAATCTTCTTGTACGCCGCGTCGAGGCTCGGCTTGAGCTCCTCGAAGGGCACCTCGACGGTCAGCTTGGCCCTGGTCGGGCTCAAGGTCTCGACGGCGCTCTTCACAGGTTGTCTCCTCATCTGGGGTTCCGGTAGTGCGTCGGGGCGACAGGACTCGAACCTGCGATCTCCTGCTCCCAAAGCAGGCGCGCTAGCCACTACGCTACGCCCCGCCAAGTTGCCCCGAGAGGCTCCTTGGAGCGGATGACGGGAATCGAACCCGCGTAGCCAGTTTGGAAGACTGGGGCTCTACCATTGAGCTACATCCGCACGCGAAAGCACCCTCCGGTCAGAGGGTGGGTTTTCCGCGGGTGTCATCGTGCCACACAGCGGGCCGAGCCCCCCAACCGAGGCGGGCCGCCCGTCGCTGGATCCGGGCTCAGCGCCGGTGGACGAGCAGCAGCGCCCGGTCGTCGTTCCGGGAGCCCAGGGAGTCGACCAACCGGGCCGCTCCCCCCTCGAAGGTCCCCCGCAGCAGCCGCTCGGCCTGGCCGAGCAGCCTGTCGATCCCCAGGCCGATGTCACGCCGCGGCGTCTCGACCATCCCGTCTGTGTAGAGGATCAGGGCGTCGCCGCGGCGCAGCACGCCCTCGACGGCCGGAACTGCGCGTCGTCGACGAGACCGAGCACCGGGCCCTCGGCGTCCAGCATCGACCAGCGGCCGGTGCCGGCGGCCAGGTGCACGGCCGGGGGTGCCCCGCGGAGCGGACCTCGTAGTGCCCGGTCGTGAGGTCGAGCGAGAGGTGGATGGCGGTGGCGAACCCCTCCTCCCACTCCTGGCGCAGGAGGTACTCGTTGGACGCGAGGAGGAACTCCGAGGCCGGCAGAGCGGTCAGCAGGCCGCCGCACGCCCCGGAGAGGAGCAGCGCGCGGGTGCCCGCCTGCTCGCCCTTGCCGGAGACGTCGACCACGACGACCTCGAGGCGGTCCGCGGACCGCGGCCGGGCCGCCACCACGAAGTCGCCGGCGAACGGCGTGCCGCCCGCCGACCGGAGCGCGGACTCGGCGTACCAACCGTCAGGCAGGTCGGGGATGCCGCCCTGGCCCAGGATCCGGTCGCGCAGGTCGACGAGCATCGACTCCCCGAGCGCGCCCGCGACGCCCAGGCGGGACCTGCGGAAGCTCGTGAGCAGGATGATGAAGCTCAGCAGGAACAGGATGGCGACGCCGAGCACCAGTCGGACGGTGAACTCCGGCTGCACCGAGAGCGCCAACATCAGCGCGGTCATGACCGCGACGACGAACCACGGGAGCTGGCGGGGCCCGAGCACCAGGCTGCCCAGCACGAGGGGCAGCACCAGCACGTTGAGCGGCATCTGGTCCGGCCAGCGCATGATCGCGCCGGTGAGGACGACGGTGGCGAGGACGAGGCCGACGACGGGGCGGTTGTCGCGGCGGGCAGCGCGGCGCAGCACGGTGCTGTAGGCGCGGCGCGCAGCGGAGGGACTCGCCGGTCGGTACGGCGAGGCCTGCTCACGCACGGCTGTCATCGTCGGGGTCCTCGCTCTCGGGTCGGTTCACTGTAAGGCTCGCGACCGGAACCGGGGCTGACAACGCGGACACCAGAAGAGGTTTCTCCCGAGCAGGACCTCGGTGCGCACGATCGAGCCGCACACGTGGCACGGCTGGCCGGTCCGGCGGTAGACGTAGACCTCGCCCCCGTGGTCGTCGGCGCGCGGCGGGCGGCCCATCGCCTCGGGCGTGTGCTCGGGTCGGACGGTGTCGATGCGCCCGGTCCGCACGCCCTCGGCCATCAGCACGACCAGGTCGTCCCACATGGCCTGGAACTGCCCGACCCGCAGCGTGCTGCCGGGTCGCAACGGGTGCATCCGGTGGCGGAACAGGAGCTCGGCGCGGTAGACGTTGCCGACCCCGGCGAGCACGGTCTGGTCCATGAGCAGGCCCCCGATCGGCGCCCGGCTGCGTCGGATCCGCGCCCAGGCGGGCTCCCAGCTCGAGTCCGGACGGATCGGGTCGGGCCCCGACCTGGCCACGACGCCGGCGCGCTGCTCGCCGGTGACCAGCTCGCAGGTGGTGGCGCCCCGCAGGTCGGCGTACGCGTCGCCGTCGGCGGCCACCAGCCGCAGACGGACCTGCCCGACGGGCGCCGGGACCTCCGTGACGCCGGTGTGGACGTCGAAGTGGCCGTAGAGGCCGAGGTGGACGTGCACGAAGCGGTCGCCGGGGAAGGCCACGAAGAGGTGCTTGCCCCAGGCCTCGGCTCCTTCGAGCACGTGGCCGTCGACCAGCGCCGCCGAGTCCACGAAGCGGCCCTGCGGGCTGCCGGCCCGCACCACGCGGCCGCCGAACGCCGTCGTCAGGTCACCGGCGAGCCGGTGGAGGGTGTGCCCCTCAGGCATCGCGTCCCTGGGGACCGCCGAGGGCCGACTCGGGCAGCGGCGGGAGCTCGCGCGTCGTCTCGTACGACGCGAGCTGGCCGATCCGGCGGACGTGGCGCTCCTCGCCGGTGAACGCCGTGGTCAGGAACACCTCGACGAAGCGGGTCATGTCGTCGAGGGAGTGCAGCCGGCCACCGACCGAGACCACGTTGGCGTCGTTGTGCTCGCGCGCCAGCACCGCGGTCTCCTCCGACCAGACCAGCGCGGCACGGATGCCGACCACCTTGTTGGCGGCCATCTGCTCGCCGTTGCCGGACCCGCCGATCACCACGCCGAGGCTGTCGAGGCCCTCGGCCCGCTCCGCGGCGACGCCCTCGGCGGCCCGCAGGCAGAACACCGGGTAGTCGTCGACGGCGTCGTAGACGAACGGGCCGTGGTCGACGACCTCGTAGCCGTGGTCGGCCAGCCAGCCGAGGAGGTGGTCCTTGAGGTCCAGGCCCGCATGGTCGGAGCCGAGGTGCACGCGCATGGGCCGCATCCTCTCAGAGGTGCATCCGGAGGAATCCGGCCACCTGCCTCATCAGCGGCTCCGCCTGCGGGAACACCCGGGGGTGGCGCCAGAAGCCGTGCACCTGGCCCAGGTAGCGGGTGCCGACCACGTCCACCCCGCGCTCCGAGAGCTCGGCGACCAGGCGCTCACCCTCGTCGCGCAGCGGGTCGTGCTCGGCCGTGACCACCAAGGTCGGCGGCAGGGTGTGCAGCCGGTCGGAGCACAGCGGCGCGAGGTCCGGGTGGCAGAGGTCGTCCGGGCTGCCGGCGTACTGGTCCCAGTACCACCGCGCTTCGGCCGGGTCGAACCCGTGCGCCTCGGTGCGGTAGGACTCGTAGCCTCCGTCCGGGTCGAGGAACGGGTAGATGAGCACCACGGCCGCGAACCGCCCCGGGTGGCGCAGTGCCGCACCCAGGGCCAGGTTGCCGCCCGCACTGTCGCCGTGCACGAACGTGGGACCGCGCAGCCCCTCCGCCTCGGCGTGGGCGTCCAGCCAGCCGAGCACCGTGTCGACGTCGTCCGGAGCCGCCGGGAAGCGGTGCTCGGGCGGTCGCCGGTAGTCGACGCTCACCACGGCCAGCCCGGAGCGGTTGGCGAGCCGGCGGGCCGCCGCGTCGTGGACCTCGACGTCGTTGAGGACGAAGCCACCGCCGTGCAGGTGCACCACGACGCCGTCGGCGCCGTCGGGCACGTAGATGCGGCACGGGACGCCGGCCGCGTCGACGTCGCGGACCACGGCCACCGGCTCCCGGGGGTCCTGCGCGGCCGCCGCCCGCGCCTCGGCGCGGCTGGCGGCGATGTCGAACGCCGGGTCGGCCACCGACACCTCCCCGGCCATCATCTTCAGGGCCGCCCGGGCCTGCGGGGTCAGCATCCCGGCGTCACCTCGACATCAGCGCGTCCATGGCCACCGCGACCGCCGCGGCGACCCGGAAGTCGACCCGCGGGTCGGGCACCCGGACCGTGTAGCGATCGCGCACGGTGGTCTGCCGCTCGACGCTCATCAGCGGCCGGCCGCCCGCGTCGACGAAGTCGAAGTGGATCGGCAGGAAGGGGACGTCGGCGAAGCGCCGCACCAGCGCCACGGCCTGGCTGCGCTCCTGCCCGGTCCCGGTGTAGCCGGGGCCCTCGACGTGGAAGGTGGACCGCAGCAGGCTGGCGGCGAAGTCCTTGCGGAAGAAGCCGATCTGCTGCCCCGCCTCGTCGGTCACGTCGTAGCCCGAGCTGAAGTCCATGACCTTGCGGGCCTTGAAGGCGAAGACCGGCCGGGTCTTGGTGTCATCGGCGAAGAACGTCACCCGCTCCTTGAGCGCCATCTTCTTCTGCTCCGCCAGGCCCATCATCTGCCCGCTGCTGCCGTCGGGGTTGGCCGCGACGACCTCGTAGCGGTTGGTCATCATGGCGAACCTCTGCCGGACGTAGAACGTGGGCAGATACATGGCGGCGGTCATGCCCCGGAACCCTACTGACCGCCATCATGTGCGGGTGGCGATCTTCGGATGGTTCGTGCTCTCGCTGGTCTTCGTCGACGAGCTGCTCGCGATGGCGGCGTTCGGGGTGTGGGGCTGGCAGGCCTCACCCCGCTGGCTGCTCGTGTGGCTGCTGCCGATGTCGGCGATGACCGCCTGGTTCCTCCTCGCCTCCCCGAAGGCGAGGTACGGCGGCCCCGTGGTGCGACCCGTCGCGAAGGTGGTGGTCTTCGGGCTCGCTCCCTCGCCCTGTGGGGCGCCGGTCATCCCGGCTGGGCGCTCGCACTGCTGGCCTTCTCGGTGGTCGTCAACGGGCTGGCCCTGCTGCCGGCCATCCGTGACCTCACTCCCCGGCCAGACGGGCCCGCTCCTCCTCGACCACCGACGGGTCAAGCTTGGTGAAGATCGGGGTCGGCTTGGCGACGGGCGTGCCGACGACGACCGGGCGGCGCTCCCACGACGGGGTGGAGGAGTACTCGCCGGTGATGATCGGGTAGACGCCCAGGCCTGCGCCGTCGTCGGGGTCGAGGTCCTCGACGTGCTCGATGCGGGGCATCGGCATGAACTCGCCCTTGCCGCCGTACGCCGACCACACCTGGTTGGAGGAGAACGGCAGGAACGGCGCCAGCAGCGTGTTGCAGTCCAGGACGCACTGGGCGGCGACGTGCAGCACCGTGCCGAGACGCTCGCGCTGGTCGGGGTCCTTCATCTTGTACGGCTCGGTGGCGGTGAGGTACTTGTTCACCTCGCCGACGATCCGCATCGCCTCGGCGATCGCCGCGCGCTGACGGTGGCGACGGATGAGGTCGCCGACCGACTCGAACCCGGCGCCGACGGTGTCGAGCACGGTCTGGTCCACCGGCTCCAGCGGCCCGGCCGCGGGGACCTCGCCGAAGTTCTTCGCGATCATCGTCGCGGTCCGGTTCACGAGGTTGCCCCAGCCGGCGACCAGCTCGGAGTTGGTCCGCTGCACGAAGTCCGACCAGGTGAAGTCGGAGTCCGAGGTCTCCGGGCCGGCCGCGCTGATGAAGTAGCGCAGGGCGTCCGGCTGGTAGCGCGACAGCATGTCGCCCACCAGGATCACGTGACCACGGCTGGTCGAGAACTGCCTGCTCTCCATCGTCATGAACTCGCTCGACACCACCTCGGTGGGGAGCTCGAGGAGGCCGAAGGTGCCGGGCGCGCCGCCGCGCTCACCCTTGCCGTCGTACGCCAGCAGCTCGGCGGGCCAGATCTGGCTGTGGAAGGTGATGTTGTCCTTGCCCATGAAGTAGTACGACAGGGGCGGCTCCTCCCCCTCCGCCGCCGGGTTCCACCACTCCCGCCAACGCTCAGGCTCGCCAAGGCGGCGGGCCCACTCGATCGAAGCGGACAGGTAGCCGATGACGGCGTCGAACCACACGTAGAGCCGCTTCGTCGGCTGCTCGCGCCAGCCCTCGAGCGGGATCGGGATGCCCCAGTCGATGTCGCGGGTCATCGCCCGCTCGCGGATGTCCTCCAGGATGTTCTTGGAGAACTTGATGACGTTGGGCCGCCACGTCCCGCTCGCCTCGCGGCCGTCGAGCCAGTCCCCCAGCGCGTTGGCCAGGGCCGGCAGGTCGAGGAAGAAGTGCTGGGTCTCGACGAACTCCGGCACCTCGCCGTTGATCTTGGACCGCGGGTTCTTCAGGTCGGTCGGGTCGAGCTGGTTGCCGCAGTTGTCGCACTGGTCGCCCCGGGCCTCGCCGTACCCGCAGATCGGGCAGGTGCCCTCGATGTAGCGGTCGGGCAGGGTGCGCCCGGTGGACGGGCTGATCGCGGCCAGCGTGGTCTTCTCGACCATGTAGCCGTTGCGGTGCACCGTCTCGAACATTTCCTGCACCACCCGGTAGTGGTTGCCGGTGGTGGTGCGGGTGAACAGGTCGTAGGACAGGCCGAGGTCGACGAGGTCCTGCACGATGACCGCGTTGTTCTTGTCGGCGAGGTCCTTCGCCGAGACCCCCTCCTTGTCGGCGGCGACCAGGATCGGCGTGCCGTGCTCGTCGGTGCCGGAGACCATGAGGACGTCGTGTCCGGCCATCCGCATGTACCGACTGAAGACGTCGGAGGGCACACCGAAACCGGCCACGTGGCCGATGTGGCGCGGGCCGTTTGCGTACGGCCAGGCGACGGCGGACAGGACTTTGGTCATGGGCTGAATCCTAGAGACCCGGCGCCACGGGTTTCCGACCGAGGCCGCACGGCCCGGGCGAGGGCTACCGTCGGGACATGGGGACGCTGCTGGCGGAGGACCTGCTCCTGCTCCTGCTCGACGAGCAGAAGGGCAGGCTGCGCACGTCGTACGCCGACACCGTGCTGGGCGGCGCGCTGCTCACCGAGCTCGCCCTCCTCGGGGCCGTGGGGGTGCCGGAGAAGACCAGCGTCTGGAGGACGGCGAAGGTGCACGCCACCGGCACGCGCGTCGAGGACCCGCTGCTGCAGGAGGCCCTGGACGTCGTCGGCCGGAAGGAGAGGTCCGCCGAGGACCTGGTCACCCGCCTGGGCAAGGGTCGGCGCGACGTGCTCGGCCAGCGCCTGGTCGAGCGCGGCATCCTCCAGCGCCGCGACACCAGGGTGCTCGGCATCTTCCCGGGGCGGCGCTGGCCGACCCTCGACCCCAGCCACGAGCAGGCCCTGCGGCACAGCCTGGGCAGGGTGCTGGTCGAGGGGGCCGAGCCCGACGAGCGCACCGCCGCGCTCATCGCGCTGCTCGCCGCCATCGACCGGGCCCACAAGGTCGTCGACCACGAGGGCCTGTCGTCGCGTGAGGTCCGCCGGCGCGCCAAGCAGATCGCCGAGGGCGCCTGGGCGGCCAAGGCCGTGCGCGACGCCATCGCCGCGGCGACGGCCGCCACCGCCGGCGCCGTCGCTGCCACGACGGCCGCGACCTCCTCCGGCTGAGCGGGGCTCAGCTGGGCTCAGCGCGGAATGTCCACCGTCCCCCGGTAGGAGCCTGCGTCGACGAGGTCCTTGCCGAGGTACTTCACCACGACGGCCTTGGTGCCGGGGCGCAGGTTGAGCACGGTGACGGTGCGCAGCCCGTCGTGCACCCGCACCTCGCGGGTCTGCGTGCCCACGCGGACCGTGATGGTCCCCCGGATCCCGGTGGCGCCGGGCGCCGTGATCGTGACCGAGACCTGGGCCCGTCCGGGCTTTCCGACCGCCGTCACCGCGACCTGCGGGACGGTGTGGACCGCCGTGGTGGCGTCGGTCGTCGCGGTCGCCGGCTTGTAGCCCTGGCGGGACAGGTCCGTGCGCACCGACAGGTGGGCACCCACGTCGGCCGCGACCGGGGAGTACGTCGTACCGGTCGCCCCGGGGATGGGCGCACCGTCGCGCAGCCACTGGTAGCTCGCGGTCGCGTCGGAGGGGTCGACCACACCGGGCACGACCTCGAGCGGCTGGCCCAGCCTGGGCACCCCGCCGACCGTGAAGGGCGAGGTGACCTTGACGGTGCCACCGAGCACCGACGGCGTGGGGGCCGAGCTGGCCGTGGTCGGCTCGTAGCCGGCCCGGCTCACCGACACCACTGCCCGCACCACCGTGCCGGCCTGGTCGGGGGTGAGCCGCAGGGTCCACGCGGTCGCACCCGCGATCGGCTGGCCGTTGGACAGCCACTGGACCGTCTTGGTCGTCGATCCCGGGTCGTAGGAGCCGCGGGTGGCCGTGAGCGCCGACCCCACGAGCGCCTCGCCGCTGACCTGCGGCTGGGCGACGGTGGTGATCTCGCCCGGCGCGACGTCGGTCGTGGCGGCGGACGTCGCGATCGCGGAGGCGTAGCCCTGGGCGGACGCGGCCACCTGGACGGAGATCTGCTGCCCGACCCTGCCCGGCCCGAGGTCGAGGGTGGAGGCAGTGGCGTCCTTGATCGCCTGGCCGTCGGCGAACCACTGGTAGGTGTAGCTGTCCGGGGTGGAGGACCAGGTGCCCGGCGCGGCCGTCAGCGTCTGGCCCACCTGCGGCGTGCCGGAGACGGTCGGGAGCTTCTTGTTGGTCAGCGCGACGTCGTGGAAGTGGATGAAGCCGCTGGGCCAGCCACCTCCGGTCTTCGTGACCTTGTGCCAGTGGAAGTCGCCACCCCAGTTGTCGTCGGAGATCCAGATCTCGCTGCTGGAGACCACCTTCTCGACGTACGCCACGTGTCCGCTGCTGCCGACCGGGTAGACGTTGGCGTCCCACCACGCCACGGCGCCCACCTTGGGGGTCGTGTCGGTGATGAAGGCCATCGCGTGGCCCCAGTTCTCGGCGTTCCCGCCGCCCGACCACGGACGGCTGTCCGGCATGCCCGCCTTGACCATCCGGTACGCCGCGTAGTTGGTGCAGTTGTGGCCGCCGTACATCCGCCAGTACATGTGGCTCGAGCTGCTGGAGTACCCCGCGTTGGAGTAGCCCGCGCCCCGGCAGCCGGTGTAACCGCTGCACAGGGCGATGTAGGAGGCCTGGGCAGGCGCCGGTGGCGCCACCAGCGGAAGGGTGGCAAGAGCGAGCGCGACACCGAGAAGTCGCACCCGGGGTCGCGGAAGTCCTCGCCTGAAGAGCACAGGTGGACGTTAGGGGCGGTCGTCAAGCGACACGCCGAACAGTTTCGATCTTAACCGAACTGTTACCAACGGGATTGGTGTGACAGGAGACGACTCATGAGCCGTCTCCTGCCCACCGTACGACCTCGATCAGCTGAAGTCGAGATCCGCCGTCCGGCTGCGCTTCAGCTCGAAGAAGTAGGGGTAGGCCGCCAGCGCGACGGCACCGTCCCAGACCTTGCCGGCCTCCTCGCCACGCGGGATCGAGGTGAGGACCGGGCCGAAGAAGGCCGTGCCCTCGATGGCGATGGTCGGCGTGCCGACCTCGTCGCCCACCTGGTCCATGCCGAGGTGGTGCGACTTCCTGATGTCCTCGTCGTAGGACGGGTCGTCCATCGCCTCGACCAGGTTCGCCGGCAGGCCCGCCTCGGCGAGCGCCGCCGCGACCAGCTCGCGCGACTGCTTCTGGCCCTCGTTGTGGAGACGGGTGCCGAGCGCGGTGTAGAGCGGGAGCAGCACGTCCTTGCCGTGCCTCTGCTCGGCGGCCATGCAGACCCGGACCGGGCCCCAGGCGTCGGCGAGCATGTCGCGGTACTCCTGCGGGATGTCCTTGTCCTCGTTGAGGTAGGCGAGGCTCATGATGTGCCAGGTGACGTTGATGTCACGCACCTTCTCCACCTCGAGGATCCACCGCGAGGTGATCCAGGCGAACGGGCAGCGCGGGTCGAACCAGAAGTCGGCATTCGTCATGACCTGCACAACACCGCCTTGACCCCGGAGATTCCCCAAGATGGGCCATGGCGCCCCGGCCTTCCCTGGCCCGTTCGGGCCAGCCCGTCCCTCGCTCAGGCGACCAGCGAGAGGCCGAGGCCGACCAGGGCGCACACGCCCAGCGTGCGCAGCACCGACCAGCGGAGCCTGAAGACCAGGACGAGCGCCAGCGCGGTGACCACGAACGAGGTCCACACGTACGACGACCACACGGGCACGACCAGGGAGACCGGACCGGCGGTGAGCGTCGTGGTGGCGGAGAAGAGGGTGTGCACCGCGAAGTAGACCGCGAGGTTGGCGATGACCCCCACGACCGCGGCGGTGACACCGGTGAGCGCCGCGGCGAGGGCCGTGCTGCCGCGGAGCCGCTCGACGTACGGCGCGCCGAGGAAGATGAAGAGGAAGCAGGGGACGAACGTGACCCACACGGTCAGGAGCGACGCCAGGACGGCCGCCACCCAGGGGTCGAGCCCACCCGGGTGCCGGTAGGCGCCGAGGAACGCGACGAACTGCACCACCATGATCAGCGGGCCGGGCGTGCTCTCGGCCAGCGCGAGCCCACGCACCATCTCCCCCGCCGAGAGCCAGCCGAAGGTGCCGACCGCCGCCTGGGCGACGTAGGACAGCACGGCGTACGCACCACCGAAGGTCACCAGCGCCATCCCGCCGAAGAAGACGCCCTGGTCGGTGAAGACCGTGCGCGAACCCGAGGCGAGCACGAAGGCGAGGACCACCGGCGCCACCCAGAGCAGCACCCCGACGAGGAGGACGGTCAGGTTGCGGCGCGCGGACGGGCTCGCCCGGTGCAGGGCGTCGTCGGGAACCAGGGGCGGCGGCGAGCCGTCCTCGGCCTCGACCGCGGGCCGGGCCATCACCGCGGGACGCCAACGGCCGAGGGCCCAGCCGACCAGTCCTGCCGCCAGCACCACGAGGGGGAACGGCAGGCCGAGCAGGGCCAGCAGCAGGAAGGCTCCGACCGCCAGCCAGACCAGGGCCCGGTGCCGCAGCGCCCGGCTCGCGATCCGGACGACCGCCTGCACCACGATCGCGATCACGGCGGGCGCCAGCCCGACGAACAGGCCGGTGACGACGGCGGAGTCGCCGTGGGCGACGTAGGCCCACGAGAGCGCCAGCATCGCCACCACCCCGGGCAGCACGAAGAGGAAGCCCGCGACCAGTCCGCCGATCCAGCCGTTGAGCAGCCAGCCCGTGTAGATGGCCAGCTGCTGGGCCTCCGGCCCCGGCAGCAGCATGCAGAAGCTCAGGGCGTGCAGGAACCGCCGCTCCCCCACCCAGCGTCGCTCGTCGACGAGGACGCGCTGCATGACCGCGATCTGCCCGGCCGGGCCACCGAAGGTCTGCAGCGAGATGAGGAACCACGCCTTCGTCGCCACACGCAACGGCACGACATGTCCCTCGATGCGTTCCACCGGGCCATCCTCCTCAAAGTGCACCCGTCCGGTCGAGTAAACCCGGTGTGGCGCAGATAACGATTTCCCTACCGCCCGGGCCCTGGTGAGAGGATGCGAAACATGCCTGGAACCAACCTCACCCGGGATGAGGCCGCCACCCGCGCCGCCCTCCTGGACGTCACGTCGTACTCCATCGACCTGGATCTCACGACGGACGAGAAGACCTTCGGCTCGACCACCACCATCCGGTTCACCTGCGCCGAGCCCGGCGCGGAGACGTTCGCGGACCTCGTCGACGCCACCATCCACGAGATCACGCTGAACGGCGCGTCGATCGACCCGGCCACGGCGTACGCCGACAGCCGGATCGCGCTCTCCGGGCTCGCCACCGAGAAACGAGCTCGTGGTCAGGGCCGACTGCACCTACTCCCGCACCGGTGAGGGCCTGCACCGCTTCGGGACCCTGCCGACGACCGGGTCTACCTCTACTCCCAGTTCGAGGTGCCCGACGCCCGCCGCGTCTACACCACCTTCGAGCAGCCCGACCTCAAGGCGCCGTTCACCTTCCGGGTGACCGCCCCGAGCCACTGGAAGGTCGTCTCGAACGCCGCGACCCCGGATCCGCGCGAGATCGCCGACGGCACGTCGGTGTGGGAGTTCCCGGAGACCCGGCCGATGTCGACCTACATCACGGCGCTCGTCGCCGGCGAGTACCACGAGGTCCTCGACACCTACCGGGGCAAGCACGGCGACATCCCGCTCGGCCACTACTGCCGCCAGTCGCTGGTCCAGCACATGGACGTCGAGGAGCTGGTCAAGCTCACCCGTCAGGGCTTCGAGTTCTTCGAGGAGCTCTTCGACTACCCCTACCCGTTCGGCAAGTACGACCAGCTCTACGTGCCGGAGTACAACATGGGCGCGATGGAGAACGCCGGCTGCGTGACGCTGCGCGACGAGTACCTCCCCGCAGCCGCCAGGACCGCTCGTTCTACGAGTTCCGCGCCGAGGTCATCCTCCACGAGATGGCGCACATGTGGTTCGGCGACCTCGTGACCATGAAGTGGTGGACGACCTCTGGCTCAACGAGTCCTTCGCCGAGTGGGCCTGCTACCACGCGGCCGTCGAGGCCACCGAGTTCACCGAGTCGTGGGTCGGGTTCACCAACGCCCGCAAGAACTGGGCCTACCGCCAGGACCAGCTGCCCAGCACCCACCCGATCGCGGCCGACAACGTCGACCTGCGCGCCGTCGAGGTGAACTTCGACGGCATCACCTACGCCAAGGGCGCCTCGGTGCTCAAGCAGCTGGTCGCCTGGGTCGGGCTCGACAACTTCGTCGAGGGCATCCGCGGCTACTTCAAGGAGTTCGCGTTCTCCAACTCCGAGTTCAAGGACCTGCTGGCCGCGCTGGAGAAGGCCTCCGGCCGCGAGCTCCAGTCGTGGGCGCAGGAGTGGCTCCAGACCGCGGGCGTGAACACCCTCTCCCCCGAGTTCGAGCTCGACGCCGACGGCCGCTACACGTCGTTCGCCGTCCGCCAGACCGCGGCCGCGGACCAGCCCACGCTGCGTCGCCACCGGCTGGGCATCGGCCTCTACGACGCCGTGCCCAACGAGGACGGGGCCGTCCGCCTGGTGCGTCGTACCTCGCTCGAGACCGACGTCGTGGGCGAGCTGACCGACGTCGCTGCGCTGGTCGGGCAGAAGCAGCCCGACCTGCTGCTGCTCAACGAGGGCGACCTCGCCTACGCCAAGATCCGCCTCGACGAGCGGTCGCTGGCGACCGTGATCGGCGGCATCTCGACGCTCGACGACGCCCTGGCCCGGGCCCTGTGCTGGGGCGCGGCGTGGGACATGACCCGCGACGCCGAGATGAGCGCCAGCGACTTCGTGGCGCTGGTCCTCTCCGGCATCGGCACCGAGAGCGACGCGTTCGGCGTCAGCCGGATCCCCGGCTATGCCGCGCAGGCGGTCAACTCCTTCAGCGCGCCCGGCAACAAGGCTGCACTGCGCGAGACCTGGGAGCAGGGCCTGCGCAAGCTGCTGGAGAACGCCGAGCCGGGCAGCGACCACCAGCTGTCCTTCGCACGTGCCTTCGCCGGCGCGGCCCACAGCGAGGCGGCGCTCAACGACCTCGAGGCGCTGCTCGACGGCACCCTCGCCTTCGAGGGTCTGGCGATCGACACCGACCTGCGCTGGACACTGCTCAACGGGCTCGCCCGCAACGGCCGCGCCGACGCCGACCGGATCGCCGAGGAGCTCACCCGCGACAACACGATCTCCGGCCAGGAGCACGCCGCCGCCGCCCGGGCGCTGCGCCCGACCGCGGAGGCCAAGGCCGAGGCCTGGGAGATCGCGATGGTCCGCGACGACGTCGCGAACGAGACCCAGCGCAGCGTGGTGATGGCCTTCCAGGTGAACGGCCAGGACGAGGTGCTCGCGCCGTACGTCGAGCGGTACCTCGCCGCTGCCGACACCATGTGGGAGGAGAAGGGCACCCAGCGGGCCTCCACGGCCCTGGAGTTCATCTTCCCGCGGCCGCTGGCCAGCCAGGAGCTGCTCGACCGGGTCGACGCGTGGCTGGAGTCCTCGCCGGCGAACCCGGCAGCGAAGCGCTACGTGCGCGAGGGCCGGGCCGACGTCGCCCGCGCGCTGGCCGCGCAGGCGAAGGACGCGCAGGGCTGATCAGGTCCTGACCCCCCCGAGACGACGAGAAGGCCCCCGCCACACGGCGGGGGCCTTCTCGTTGCAGCCGCTGTGGGGATCGCCGAGTCGGCGCTCGTTGACTCCCCCGCTGCGCTCCGGCGTCAACCATCGCCGACTCGGCTCGTTCGGAGCTACTGCTCCGTGTGCAGGGTCTGCGGGGCGCGGGCGTGCTCGGCGAGCATCTCGATGCCGCGCTTGAGGCCGCCCACGAGGTCGCCCTCGGCGAAGCGGGTGCGCATCTCGAGGACCGCGAGCTCGACCTCGGCGTCGCTCAAGGTGCGGCGGACGTAGCCGCCCGTCACGATCTCGAGGGCACGCTGCGCGACGTCGACCATGACCAGGATGCTGCGCGAGGGGGCGACCAGCGAGTTGTGCAGCTGGGTCGCGAACGACCGGGCGTCTCCCTCGGCCGCGCCCACGAAGACCGAGAACTCGTAGCGGCACAGCTGCTCGGCCCGGCGGATCGCCTCGTCGATCGCGTAGCGGTCGGCCGGGCTGAAGTCACCAGCGGCCACTTGCGCCACCGGCCTTCGACTCCTCGTTGTCGGGGGCGGGAAGCTCGGCGGTGCCCTTGCGCGGCCCACCGAACCACTGGTCCTCGACCCCGGAGCCACCCGGCCTGCCGCGCTCGCCGCGGAGCATGGAGGGCAGGTAGACCGCGAGGGTGATGAGCAGGAAGAGCAGTGCCGGGATGCCGACGAAGATCAGCAGGCTGTGCAGCCCGGAGGGGTGGTAGGGCTGGGCCCAGCCCTCCGGGACGTCGGCGCTGGCGGGGCCCGCCACCGCCACGACGGCCGCGGAAGCAGCGAGAACGGCGGCGGTCCGACGGACGATGGTCGCGCGCATGGAGGTCACGACGTCAGGATATCGGCTCGCCTCGGGGACGCTCACCCACCTCCACGTCAACTGGGTCACATCGGCCTTCTGAGTTCGGAATCGACGCTCCGACGTGGTCATACTGGGGCGCATGTTTGGGCTAGACGCGTCAGGTCCGTGCACGTCTGGAGAACAGATCTGCCAGGCGACCATGGACATCACCGGCAACGAGACGGTCGCCAGGGCAGCCGACATCATCATCGGCAAGCCGCTGGCCATCCTCGGCCTGCTGCTGACGGGACTGGTGATCCGCTGGGTCCTCCACCGGCTCGTGGACCGTCTCGTGGCGCAGGCCGATCACGGCATGCTCCCGGTCAACCGGTTCTCGCGGGGCGGCCGAGGGGGCCAGACCTCCGCGCGTGACGCCGTCACGGCCACCCGTCGCGTCCAGCGGGCCAAGACGATGGGCGACCTGCTCAAGAGCATCGTCACCGGGATCCTGGTCGCGATCTTCGGCACGATGATGCTGAGCGAGCTCAACGTCAACATCGCCCCGATCATCGCGAGCGCGGGGATCATCGGCCTGGCGCTGGGCTTCGGCGCCCAGTCGCTGGTCAAGGACTTCCTCTCCGGCATCTTCATGATCTTCGAGGACCAGTACGGCGTCGGCGACGTCGTCGATGTCGGCGAGGCCAGCGGGACCATCGAGGCGGTCAGCCTCCGCGTCACACGCCTGCGCGACCTCAACGGCACCGTGTGGTACGTCCCCAACGGCGAGATCCTGCGCGTGGGAAACATGAGCCAGAACTGGTCGCGGGCCGTCGTCGACGTGAGCGTCGCCTACCGCGAGGACCTCGCCCGGGTGCAGCGCGTCCTGCGCGAGGTGGCCCACGACCTGTGGGAGGACGAGGACTACAAGGGCATCGTCATCGAGGAGCCCGAGGTCACCGGTGTCGAGATGCTCAACCCCGACTCGGTCTCCCTGCGGGTCCTGCTCAAGACCGCGCCGATGGAGCAGTGGGGCGTGGCCCGTGAGCTGCGTCAGCGGATCAAGGCCCGCTTCGACCACGAGGGCATCGAGATCCCGCTCCCCCAGCGGGTCATCTGGCACCGCGAGGAGAAGGCTGCAGAGGCGGAGGAGGCCGGCGTCGCACCGGCGACCGCGGTCGAGGCCGACGAGGCACGCACCGGCGCCTGACGAGCCACAGTCGCGAGACGGAGCAGGGCGGTGACCACCACGGTCACCGCCCTGCTGCGTCGTCGGGAGTGGATCAGGCCAGCGCGGCGTCCAGCGTGATCGTGGTGCCGGCGAGGGCCTGGCTCACCGGGCAGCCCACCTTGGCGGCCTCGGCGGCCTTGACGAAGTCGTCGTTGCTCATGCCCTCGACGACGCCGCGCACGGTCAGCTTGATGCCGGTGATGCCGGTGCCCGGGGTGAACTCGACCTCGGCGCTCGTCTCCAGCGAGGTGGGCGCGGTGCCGGCCTGGGCCAGGCCGTTGGACAGCGCCATCGAGAAGCAGGAGGAGTGGGCGGCCGCGATCAGCTCCTCCGGACTGGTCTTGCCGTTGGCCTCCTCCGCGCGGCTGGGCCACGAGACGTCGTAGGTCCCGATGCCCGAGGACTCCAGGGTGACCTTGCCGGCACCCTCGAAGAGGCTGCCCTCCCAGTTCGTCGTGGCCTTGCGGGTGGTTGCCATGTCTTCCTCACTTCGACTCGACTGCGGAACGGGGTCGAGTCTTCCACGCCGGTGTGAGGGTGGCCGTGGCCGCTCGGCACAATGGGCCCGTGACCACCTTCTACGACGAGATCGGCGGCTTCGAGACCTTCCGGAGGATCGTCGCGAAGTTCTACGAGGGCGTCGCGGAGGACGAGGTACTGCGGCCCCTCTACCCCGAGGAGGACCTCGGTCCGGCCGAGGAGCGCTTCCTGCTGTTCCTGGTGCAGTACTGGGGCGGCCCCACGACGTACTCCGACACCCGGGGACACCCGCGCCTGCGGATGCGCCACGCGCCGTTCGCGGTGACGCCGGACGCCAAGGACCACTGGCTGCGACACTTCCGGGCCGGCCTGGACTCCGTCGAGCTGACGCCTGAGCAGGACACCCGGTTCTGGGAGTACGTCACCCACGCGGCGCAGTTCATGGTCAACACGTTCGAGTGACCCCGGGCGCCGGAGCGAGAAATCCGAGAAACTTCCGGATCGGTGTAACACCAGCAGCTGATCGCGACAGGTAACGGATGACCACGGCGCGGGAGCTTCCCGCGCCAGGCGACGACAAGGAGTCATCCACATGCGCAGGACCACCGCAGCTCGGGCCATCGCGGCCGGCGCAGCCATCGCCGCCCTCACCTCCGTGGGCGCGGCGTACGCCACCGGGGGCACCTCGGGTGACGAGGGCACGCCGACCCCCGTCGTGAACAAGAACGGGCACGAGGTCGACGAGCACGCCGCAGCAGGGCAGGCCAGGGCGGCCGAGGCGCGCGCCCGGCACCAGGCCTCGACGGACGAGCCCTCGGACGACGCGACCGAGACGACCGACCCGGGTGACGACGAGACGACGGCCCCCTCGGGCGACGAGGCCTCCACCGACGACAGCACGCCGGCCGACGACAGCCAGGCAGCTGACGACCAGGGCGACGACAGCACCGCGCCGGCGCCGACCCCGGAGGCGGACGACCAGGGCGAGGACGCCGACGACCAGGGCGAGGTCGCCGACGGCCAGGGCGACCACGCCACCCCGGACGAGCACGCCGGCGACCACCCGGACGACCAGGCAACGACCCACGCGGGCACCCACGGCGACCAGGGCGACGACCAGGGCGACGACGAGGGTGATGACCAGGGTGACGACGGCGACTCGGGCAGCGACGGCTGACCCAGGGCCCCACGAACGACGTCCCGGCGGTAGCATCCCCCCGCGCTACCGCCGGGGCGTTGCCCCATCTCGCGAGGCCTGCCATGACTGACCGCCCATGACCGACCACACTGCCGGATCGACCGATCTGCGTGTCGACGTCCCGACGCTCGAGCCCGACGACGCCTTCGTCGCCCGGCTGGCCGACCTCGCGGCACGATCGGCCCCGGCCGGTCCGGCCACCGCCGCAAGAGCCGCTGCCCGAGGCGGGTGGCGCATCGCCGTCGCTGCCGCCAGCGTCGCCGGCGTGCTCGGTGGCGGCGCGTGGCTCGCCGCCGCGGTGACGGGATCGGACGACCCTGCTCCCCCGGCTCCGCCGGCAACCAACCCGCACCGGGGCGACGGGCGCGACGCCTCCACGCCCAGCAGGGACGCCACCCCGGACTCCCGCGGCGCGGTGCGGTCCGGCTCCGGTGCCTCCGCCCGGCCCGACGAGAGCGGCTCCGCCGGCGACGTCGTTCCCGGCGACCAGCCCGGCGTCCCCACGGCCACGTCACCGGGCAGCACCGAGGGCAGCCACCCCGCGTCGTCACCCCACTCCGGTCAGCCCGACACCCCCGACAACGGCAGCGACACCGACGGCGAATCGGCAGACCCCGGCCCCGAGGACGACGGAGCCGGCTCCCACCACGTCGGGCACGAGGGCGACCACGCGGGCGATCACCAGGGCGACGACCAGAGCGACGACCAGGGCGACCCGGACCGGCCCGGACCCTCCGACGACCTGCCGGCGGGTGGATGAACGACGACGAGCTGGTCGCACGCGCCAAGACCGGTGACACGCACGCCTGGCGGGAGCTCTACCGGGCGCACGCGGGGCGGCTCGTCGTCTGGCTGGGCACCCGCCCCAGCGCCGACGCGGCGATCTCCGCCGAGGACCTCGCCGCCGAGGCGTGGTTGACCGCTGCGCAGAAGATCCACGACTTCTCCGGCACCTCCTCGGAGTTCGCCGGCTGGATCTTCGGCATCGCACGGAACCTGGCCGCCAACTCGCGGCGCCGCAGCCTGCGGCGTGTGACCCAGCCGAGCGCCGACCTGCCCGAGGGAGAGCACGCGGACGGCCCCGAGCCCGCCCTGGTCGCGCGCGACTGGGTGGCCCACGCGTTGCGCGGCCTGCCCCCTCGCGAGCGCGACGTGGTGGCCTGCATCGACGTGGTGGGCCTCGACGTCGAGAGCACCTCCCGGGCGCTCGGGATCAGCCCGGTGGCCGTCCGGGTCGCCCGGCACCGCGGACTGCGGCGCCTGCGCGAGGCCCAGGGGAAGGAACAGGGGCAGGAATCGGGTCGGGGCCCGAGCCAGGGTCAGCCGAGCACCGCCAGCAGCCGCTCGCGGTAGACGTCCGGAGGCGGCGTCGAGCGCTGCGTCTCGCGGTCGAAGAACACGATCGAGACGCGTGCCTGGGACAGGACCGTGTCGCCGTCGCAGATCACCGACTCGATCGTCGCCGACCGGGTGCCGACCCGCGAGATCCAGGACCAGGCGTCGTACGGCTCGGGACGGAACAGGATCGGCACCTTGTAGTCCACGTCGGTCTGGGCGACGACGATGCTCACCGGCGGGGTCCCTGCGGGCAGGTCGCGCCACAGGCGAGCGGTGAGCAGGATGCGGGCCTCCTGCAGGTACTCGAAGTACTTCACGTTGTTGACGTGGCCGTAGACGTCCACGTCGGAGAAGCGCACGTGCACCGGGTAGTGGCCGACGTCGTCGCGACGGGTCGGCGCGAGGGGCACGCGCGGCGCCCTGTCCCAGGGCTCGAGGAAGTTCTGCAGCGTTGCGCGCTCGACGTCGTTGAGGCGGCGGGGGCGCTCGGTGGCGAAGACGTACGGCGTCAGCAGCGTCGTCGCCCGCAGGTAGACCCGGCGCCCGCCCTCGTCCTCGGGGGCGTCCTGGAAGATCTCGTAGGCCATCGTGAACGAGGCGACCCGGACCTCGGTGACCCAGCACTCGATCTTCACCGGCCGGAACTGGAAGGTCAGCGGCGCCAGGTAGGTGACCTCGTGGCGCACCACGACGACCCCCTCGGCCAGCTCACCCGTCACGGCGGCGGGGCCGTGGGTGCGCAACATGTCGACCCGGGCCTCCTGGAGGTAGTCGACGTAGACGACGTTGTTGACGTGACCCAGGAGGTCCATGTCGGCCCATCGCATCGGACACTCGTAGACGTGGCGCACGGGCTCGATGCTGCCAGACCCCGCGCGGGGCCCGGCGCGGCGGATCAGTGGCTGAGCGAGAGCCCGCGGTAGTAGGTGCGCACGGACTGGCGCGAGGCGAGGCGGGTGCGGCGGCTGCTCACGACGAGGTCGACCACGGCTGCGACGGCCAGGAGGCCGGCGATCGCCGCAAGGACGAAGAAGGCGATGACGACGGGGATGATCGGGGTCAGATCCACGGAGGCCATGATGATGTCCTTTCTACGGTTGTAGAATCTCTACGTATGTAGAAGGTACGCCGGGTCGTCGTTGTTCCCCAACCCCGCGGGTAGTGTGCCCAGTCACAGTCCCCCGACCGCTGCGACTCGACCCGCCTGGAAGGAAGGCTCCGATGCCCGTCGACACCGCCTCGCCCGGCACCGGGCTCACCCCCCGCCGCCGCGAGCTCCTGCAGGCGGCGCTCCACGTGGTCGCGGACGAAGGTCTTCGGGGCCTGACGCACCGGGCCGTGGACCGGCGGGCCGGACTGGCCGAGGGCAGCTGCTCGGCGTACTTCCGGACCCGGCGCGCCCTCCAGATCGCGCTGACCGAGTACGTCGTCGCCACCCTGGCCGCCGACGTGACCGCGCTCGCCGAGGAGCTGCGCGGCTGCTCCGGCGACAGCGACCGCGCGGTCGAGCTGACGACGGGGTTGTTCGCCCGCTGGCTCGACGAGCGCGAGCTGCTGCGGGCCAAGCTGGAGCTCTCGCTGGAGGGCCCGCGTGACGCCGAGCTGGCGGCCCTCCTCGCCGCCTCCCGCGCCCAGCTGGTCGGCGTCGTCGCGGGGATCATGAACGCCACCGACCGGGCGCACGGAGATGCGCGGGCCGAGACGCTGTGCGCGTCGTTCGACGGCATCCTGCTCGCCGGACTGGCCAAGCCCGACGCCGAGCGTCGCGGGGTTCCTGGCCCGCTCCCTGGGCCTGCTGATGGGCAGCCTCGCGGGACCGGCCGGCGCCTGAGCGGGACGTGACGAAGGCCTCGTCCGGCGACCGCGGGCAACGTCTAGGGTGACGAGCGCAGCAGACCCCTTCCCGAACGGAGTTCCCATGCCCGAGGCAGTCATCGTTTCCGCCGCCCGCACCCCCATCGGACGCGCGAACAAGGGGTCCCTCAAGGACTTCCGACCCGACGACCTCGCCGCCCTGATCGTCAGGACCGCCCTCGAGAAGGTGCCGGGCCTCGACCCGAACACCGTCGACGACCTCTACCTCGGCTGCGGCCTCCCCGGCGGTGAGTCCGGCAACAACATGGGCCGCATCGTCAACGTCCTCAACGACATGGACGCCGTGCCCGGTGCCACCGTCACCCGCTACTGCGCCTCCTCGGTGCAGACGACCCGGATGGCCTTCCACGCGATCAAGGCCGGCGAGGGCGACATCTTCGTCTCCGCGGGCGTCGAGACGGTCTCCCGGTTCGCCAAGGGCACCTCCGACCACTGGCCCGACACCCAGAACCCCCTCTTCGCCGACGCCAAGGCACGGACCGCGAAGACCGCCGAGGGCGGCGAGAACTGGCACGATCCCCGGGAGGACGGCACGCTCCCCGACGCCTACATCGCGATGGGCCAGACCGCCGAGAACGTCGCCCGGCTGCGCGGCCTGAAGCGCGAGGAGCTCGACGAGTTCGGCGTCCGGTCGCAGAATCTCGCCGAGAAGGCGATCAACGACGGCTTCTGGGCGCGCGAGATCACCCCGGTGACGACTCCCGACGGCACCGTGGTCAGCGCCGACGACGGGCCGCGCGCCGGGGTGACCTACGAGGCCATCTCCCAGCTCCAGCCAGTGTTCCGCCCCGACGGCGTCGTGACCGCCGGCAACTGCTGCGCCCTCAACGACGGTGCCGCCGCCGTCGTCATCATGTCCGACACCAAGGCGGCCGAGCTCGGCCTGACCCCCGCTGGCGCGGATCGTGTCGACCGGCGTCAGCGGCCTCTCCCCCGAGATCATGGGCCTCGGCCCGGTCGAGGCGACCAAGCGCGCCCTGGCCCATGCCGGGATGTCGATCGGCGACATCGACCTGGTGGAGATCAACGAGGCGTTCGCGGCGCAGGTCGTGCCGTCCTACCAGGACCTCGGCATCGACATCGAACGCCTCAACGTCAACGGCGGCGCGATCGCCGTCGGACACCCCTTCGGCATGACCGGCGCCCGGCTCCAGAACACGATGCTCAACTCGCTGAACTGGCACGACAAGACGACCGGACTGATCACCATGTGCGTGGGCGGCGGCCAGGGCATGGCGCTGATCCTCGAGCGCCTCGGCTGAGTCGGCCACGCCCGGCCCGACGAGCGCCCCGCTGTCGTTAGGGTGGTGCCCATGACCGAGACGTCCACCGCGCGCTGGCTCGATGCCGACCAGCAGCGCACCTGGCGTGCCCTGGTCATGGGCACCACCCTGCTCTTCGACCGGCTCGACGACGACCTGCGTCGCTCGTTCGACATCTCCCTGGTGGAGTACGAGATCCTCGTCCGCCTCTCGGAGCGCGAGGGGCGGCAGCTGCGCATGGCCCAGCTCGCCGACGCCCTCTCCCACAGCCGCAGCCGGGTCACCCACACCGTCGCCCGGATGGAGCGCGCCGGACTGGTGGAGCGCTGCACCTCACCCGACGACGGGCGCGGGATCCTGGCGCGGATGACCGACGCGGGCTGGGACCTGCTGGTGCGGGTGGCGCCCGTCCACGTCAACGGTGTGCGGGACCACCTGGTCGACCTGGCCTCGGCCGAGGACTTCGCAGCGGTCGGCCGCGTGATGAACGCCGTCGCCGACCACCTGGTCGCCGCCAGGCCGGAGATCGAGATTCGCTGATCGGAGCGGCGGAGCCGATCCGCTCGATGGTGGTGGTCGAGCAGCGACCGCGACCGAGGCACGAGGTCGCGACGGAGCGTGTCGAGACCCGGTGAGACGAACGAGGGCGGCGACCACGGGGGTCGCCGCCCTGCGTTCAGGCGTGGTGGTCTCGAGGCTCAGCCACCCGGTCAGCTCATCAGTCCCGCGTCAGGCGGCGGTGAGTGACGCGGTGCGGACGCGCCGCCTCGACACCGAGCCGCTCGATCTTGTTCTCCTCGTACGACGCGAAGTTGCCCTCGAACCAGAACCACTTGGCGTCGTCCTCCTCGTCGCCCTCCCACGCGAGGATGTGGGTGGCGACACGGTCCAGGAACCACCGGTCGTGCGAGGTGACGACGGCGCAGCCCGGGAACTCCAGCAGCGCGTCCTCCAGCGACGACAGCGTCTCGACGTCCAGGTCGTTGGTGGGCTCGTCGAGCAGCAGCATGTTGCCGCCCATCTTGAGCGTGAGCGCGAGGTTCAGCCGGTTGCGCTCACCACCGGAGAGCACGCCCGCCTTCTTCTGCTGGTCGGGCCCCTTGAAGCCGAACGACGCGACGTAGGCGCGCGAGTTCATCTCGAAGTTGGCGACCTTGATGAAGTCCAGGCCGTCGGAGACGACCTCCCAGACGTTCTTGTTGGGGTCGATGCCGCCGCGGCTCTGGTCGACGTAGGAGATCTTGACCGTCGTGCCGACCTTGAGCTCGCCGCCGTCCGGCTGCTCCTGGCCGGTGATCATCCGGAACAGCGTGGTCTTGCCGACGCCGTTGGGGCCGATCACGCCGACGATGCCGGCGCGGGGCAGCGTGAACGTCAGGTCGTGCATGAGGGTGCGGTCGCCGAAGCCCTTGGCCAGACCGTGGGCCTCGAGCACGATGTCGCCCAGGCGCGGACCCGCGGGGATGTTGATCTCGGAGGTGTCGATCTTGCGCATCCGGTCGGCCTCGGCCGCCATCTCCTCGTAGCGAGCCAGACGGGACTTGCTCTTCGCCTGCCGGGCCTTGGGGTTGGATCGCACCCACTCGAGCTCGCGCTCGAGCATCTTCGCCCGCTTCGCGTCCTTCTGGCCCTCGATCTTGAGGCGGTCCTTCTTGGTCTCGAGGTAGGTCGAGTAGTTGCCCTCGTAGGGGTGGGCCTGGCCCCGGTCGAGCTCGAGGATCCACGAAGCCACGTTGTCGAGGAAGTACCGGTCGTGGGTGACGGCGAGGACGGCACCCGGGTAGGACGCGAGGTGTCCCTCGAGCCACTGCACGGACTCGGCGTCGAGGTGGTTGGTGGGCTCGTCGAGGAGCAGCAGGTCCGGCTGCTGGAGCAGCAGCTTGCACAGCGCCACGCGACGACGCTCTCCACCGGAGAGGTTGTCGACGAGCACGTCCGGCGGCGGGCAGCGCAGCGCGTCCATGGCCTGGTCGAGGCGGCTGTCGAGGTCCCAGGCGTTGGCGTGGTCGAGATCGGTCTGCAGGTCGCCCATCTCGGCCAGGAGCTTGTCGTAGTCGGCGTCCGGGTCGGCCAGCTCCTCGGAGATCTGGTTGAACCGGTCGAGCTTGCCCTTGATCTCGCCGACGGCCTCCTCGACGTTCTCGAGCACCGTCCGGCCCTCCGACAGCGGGGGCTCCTGCTGGAGCATCCCGACGGTGGCCTCGGGGTCGAGGATCGCGTCGCCGTTGTTGGCGTGGTCGAGGCCCGCCATGATCTTGAGCAGCGAGGACTTGCCGGTGCCGTTGGGGCCCACGACGCCGATCTTCGCGCCGTGCAGGAAGGACAGGGTCACGTTGTCGAGAACGACCTTGTCGCCGTGGGCCTTGCGCACGTTACGCAGGGTGAAGACATATTCCGCCATGGTCGATGAGCCTACGTGGCCCGGCGCCTCGTGGCCGATGTGGGGTGGCGGCGCCCGACCGGCGCCGTCGCCCCCCGCCCACCCCTATGCGGCCGCCTCCTGCGCGGCCTCCTCGAGCCCGCCCTCCGGGCCGGCTGCGTCACTGCCGACCCCGGTCGCGCGCTGGCCGGCACCGGGCGTCCGCGTGAACTGCGAGACCCCCCGGGCCAGGTCGTGGCCGACGAGGATCGCCTCCACCTCGAAGGAGGTCACCTCGATGTTGGCGCTGTTGGTCCAGGTCTGCGCGTTGAGCCGGCCGTGCACCACGACCGGGTCGCCCCGGCGCAGCGACCGCTCGCAGTTGGCCCCGAGCCCGCGCCAGGCCTTGACGGAGTACCACTGGGTCTCGGCGTCCACCCACTCGTCGGTCTTCTTCTGGTAGCGGCGCGGCGTGCAGGCCACGCGGAAGCTCGCCACGGTCGCGTCCCCCGCCTGGCGCACGGTCACGTCGCTGCCGAGCCACCCCTGGAGGGTCACCATCGTCTCGTTCATCGCTGTCTCCTTCGTCTCGAGGGCCGATCGGTGTGATCGGGACGAGACTCCGCGAGAGCACGGACAGCCGGACGACGTCGCCGGTGGGGCTGTGGAACAGCGGGCAGGAGCGCCTGCCTGTGGACGGATGGTGGCTACTTCAGCGCCTTGGCCAACCCGGTCCGCACGGCGGTGTAGGCGAGCAGCTCCGCCTCGACGGGGTCGACCACGAGCTCCTGCGCCACGGACCGGACCGCCTCGCGCAGGCGCTGGTCGGCCACCCGGGCCCGCCGTCGCGCGGTCGCGCCCACCAGGAAGCGACAGACGACCGCGAGCAGCACCCCGAGGAGCACCCCGCCCACGAGCAGCAGCGTCGGGACCGGGACCCCGCCGGCGTTCGGGGTCGAGGGCTCCGGGAGCTGGAGGAACCCGGCGCCGGCGAGCGCGAGCAGCCACAGGCCACCCACGAGTGCGGCGGCCAGCAGCAGCCACTGGAGCGCGCGCACGACACCGGCCCACACAGGAGTCCGGGCGGCCCCGAGGTCGGTGTCGGCCAGCGCGCGGTCGAGCCGGTCGCCCAGCTCGGGCAGGCGGGCGACCGAGGCCCGGCGTACGGCGTCGACCCAGGGCCGCGCCAGCCCGGTGGAGACCTCGTCGGCCAGGGCACGGACCTCGGTGTCGACCCGGGCGCGCTGGACCTGGGTGGCGGCCGGGACCGAGGTCCGTGCGCGGCCGGTGAGCTGGCGGCCCTCGGTGCCGAGGTCGAGGTGCAGCCGCTTGAGCGGGTCGGGCTTGAGCCGGGAGAACCACGCGGTCACCGGCCAACCGGTCGCGCGGCCCGCACGGAGCCGGGTCGAGCGCTCGACCGCCTCGACCACGGTCGGGACGCCGGCTGCCTCCGCCAGCGCCTCGTCCAGCGCGACGACGCGCTCGTCGGGGAGGGCGCGGGTCTTCCCCTGGCCGTTGGCCTCGTCCAGGCGGGAGGCGGCGGCTCGGACGTCGGCCTCGAGCCGGGCCCGGGTCATCTTCTTGGCCGAGACGCGACGGGCGATCTCGGACCGCAGCTCGGGGATGCCCTGCCCGTGGCGGGCGCTGACGGCGATCACGGGCACGTCCGGCAGACCGTCCTGGTCCAGCAGCCGGCGTACGTCGTCGACCATCGACTGGCGGCGCGCCTCGGGCACGGTGTCGATGTGGTTGAGGACGACCACCATGACCCCCTGGTGGCTGGCCAGGGGCGCGAGGTAGCGGTCGTGGATCGCGGCGTCGGCGTACTTCTGGGGGTCGAGGACCCACACCAGCAGGTCGGCCAGCTGGACGAGCCGGTCGACCTCGAGGTGGTGGGAGACCTCCGTGGAGTCGTGGTCGGGCAGGTCGAGGAGGACGACGCCGTCGAGCTCGTGCTCCTGCTTGCCGCGGCGACCGCTGTCGAGCATCGAGTCGCGGGTGGTCTGGTGCCGCGACGGGATGCCGAGCCACTCGAGCAGCTCGTCGGCGCCGTCGCGTCCCCACACGCAGGCCGACGCCCACGAGGTCGTGGGACGTCGGACCCCGACCGCCGACAGCTCGAGTCCGGTCAGCGCGTTGAACGTCGAGGACTTGCCGGAGCCGGTCGCGCCCGCGATCGCGACCACCGTGTGGTCGGCGGACAGGCGGAGTCGTCCCGAGGCCCGGTCGACCACGGCGCGGGCGTCGTCGACCAGCCCGTCGTCGAGGCGTCCACGAGCGGCGTCGGTGGCGGCGTCGAGGCCCTCGATCCGGGCGCCGATGTCGGAGCCGCGGGTGACGAGCTTCTTGGCCCCCTCCAGCAAGGACGTCATCTTCTCCCTCGACGGCGGATCGGCGGTGCTGGGGCAACCCTAGGGGGTCGCGGGCTCACGATGCGGGACCGGCCTCCCGTTGGGACTGGGCGAACCGCAGGTCGTCGACGCGCCGTGCCGCGGACCGCAGCTGGTCGGGCGCGTCGGGGCGATGCCCAGGCTGTCGAGGAGGTCGGTGTAACGGGCCCGCTCGGCGTCGAGCAGGCCGCGCACCGCTCCTCGAGGCTGCGCCGGGACCGCTCGGCCAGGCTGCGCACCGCCTGGTCGCCGAAGACGGCCTCCAGGAGCTTCTGGCCGAGCACTGCGGAGCCGCCCGCGATCCCCGCCTCGGCCCCCGTGAGGCCGGCGGTGTGTGCGAAGACCACGACCATCAGCGCGACCGACAGCCCGTTGACGCCGTAGGCGAGGAACCGTGCGGTGCTGCGCTTCTCGGCGCCCTCGGTCCGCACCATCTCCAGGACGTCGGCCTGCCAGTCGCGCACCGAGCGCTCGGCCCGGCGTCGCAGGTCGCGGGAGGCGCGGCCGAGGTCCTCACCGGCATCGGCGAGCAGCGCCTTGCCGGACTCCAGGGAGTGCCACGACCCGGCGGCCCTCTCGGCGGCCGCCTCGGCGTGCTCCAGGATCAGCGTCTCGAGACCCGACTCGACCGCGACGGTGACCCGGTCGGCCTGCTGGGGCTTGCCCTTGACCGCGTTCACCATCCGGTCGCGAAGCCACCCCACGCGGTTCTCCAGCGACTTCAGCAGCTCGCCGGTGCCCACGAACTCCTGCCAGCGGGCGAGCACCTCGCCGCGCAGCAGGGTGCCGTCGGCCGAGGCCTTCGTCACCGCCTCCACGGCCTGGTCGTAAGCCGCGTCCGCGTCCTCACGCAGCCGGCGCACCGTTGCGACCTGCTCGGCCGTGGCGTCGGCGACGCCGTGGCTGCGGCGGCCCAGGGTGCGGATCGCGCCGTCCAGCGTCTGCTTGACCACGGCCGCCCGGGCGTCGGAGTTCTCGGCCAGCGACTCCAGCCAGCCCCGGATGTCCGCGACCGCGCCGGCGTCGAGCAGGCCGTCCTCGGAGACCGGGGCCTCGTTGACGGTGAACAGCGGGGAGTCCTTGAGCCCGCGGCTGGCGAGCATCCGGGCCAGGTGGGTGGCGACCGTCTGGACCGCGTCCTGCGGGGTCCGGTCGAGCACGATGGCGACGGCTGTCGAGCGCTCGGCGGCCTGGCGCAGGAAGTCCCACGGCACCTGGTCGGCGTACCTCGCGGCGGAGGTGACGAAGAGCCACAGGTCGGCGGCCGCGAGCAGGTGCGCGGCGAGGGTGCGGTTGCGCTCCTCGACCGAGTCGATGTCGGGGGCGTCGAGGATCGCCAGCCCCGGGGGCACCGACTCGGAGGCGACCAGCTGCAGCGCCTCCGGGTCGTTCGTGGCCCGGGTGACGCGCTCGAGATCGGGCAGCAGCCGGTCCTGCCCGAACCAGGTGGCGTCGTCGGGGTGGTGCACCAGGACCGGCGAGCGGGTGGTGGGCCGCAGCACGCCGGGCTCGGTGACCCGCCGACCGACGAGCGAGTTGACCAGCGTCGACTTGCCGGCACCCGTCGAGCCGCCGACCACGGCCAGCAGCGGTGCGTCGATGGTCATCAGCCTCGGCAGCACGTAGTCCTCGAGCTGGTCGACCATCTCCTGCCGGGCGGCGCGCTGCTCCGCCACGCCCGGGATCTCCAGCGGGAGCCGGGCAGCCTGCAACGCCCCACGCAGGCGCACCAGCGTCGTGACCATCTGGGTGTTGGCGGACGACGGCTGGGACGAGGTCGGCTCGGAGAGCGACTCGGGGGTCGGCTGCGGGGTCATCGGGTGGGTACCACCTGTCCGGGGAAGCTGATCGAGGGGCGGACGGCGCCGATGCGGGCGACGTACTCCTGGCCGCGTGCGGCGAAGTCGGGGGGCGGGGTCCCGCGCAGGAAGCGGTGGTGGAGGTAGCCGAGCTCGATCGCCGCCTGCTGGTAGTCGCGCATCGCGCGCTCGCCGTCGCGACCCCCGATCTCGCGGGCGTAGGCGCGGCTGCGGCGGCGGGCGCCGAGGTCCACGACCCAACCGATGTCGGTCGCCGGGATCAGGCCTCGTTGGGCAGCGTCGCTGAGGGCGGAGGCGAGCATCCGCCGCTCGGAGCGACGTGCCCAGATCGCGAGGCACACGATCGCCACGAGCGCAGGCGTCATCATCAGCAGGTAGACGCCGACGAAGCCCTGCACGCCGTAGACCGTCGAGCTGTTCCAGGTGGCGTGGGCGACCACCGCGCAGACGTAGCCCAGCAGCGGGGCGAGGAAGCGGACGCCGCGGCTGCGGGCACCCACGGCGATGCCGACGCCGATGCCGGTGAAGGTGGTGAAGAGCGGGTGCGCGAAGGGGCTGAAGAGGCAGCGCAGCACGAACGTCCCGGTCAGCGCCTCCGAGCCTCCCGGCCCCATCCCGTCGGTGCCGTTGTAGGCCGCCGCGAGGTAGAGGATGTTCTCGGTGAAGGCGAAGCCGACGCCGACCATCCCGGCGTACACGATGCCGTCGAGGATCCCGTCCAGCTCGGCACGTCGCCACCACAGCAGCAGGAGGAGGAACAGGCCCTTGCAGGCCTCCTCGCTGATGGGCGCCACGAGCTCGAGGCTCTGCCGGTCGTTGAAGCCGACCACGAAGCCGCCGATGCCCTGGATCAGCAGCGCGGCCGCGGTGGCGACGAAGCCACCCCACAGCAGGCCGAGCGCGAGCAGGCGCTTGGGCTCGGGCTCGTAGCGGTCCAGCCACAGGTAGCACGCCACGAGCGGACCCACCGGCAGCGCGGCCAGGACGGTCGCCAGCAGCAGCGAGCCGGGCCCGCCCGAGAGCGCGATCACGAGCAGCATCAGCGCCGCGCCGAGGCACACCAGCACGGTCACCACGACCGTGAAGGCGAGGCTGTCTCGACGGGGGCCTGGCATGGGCGGCAGCCTATCCGGACTCGCGTCCGGGGCCCGCGTCCGGCGTACCATGACGGGCGTGAGCGACCAGACCCAGCCGGAAGCAGCCGCGACGACCCCGGCAACCGCACCGAAGACCGAGTCCCACGACCCCAAGGTCCCCGACGCGTGGGCGCAGTTCATGCGCACCGGGTGGGGTGACCGCGAGCTGGACCTTCCGCGTCACCCGATCGCCGACCACGCCGCGCGCCGGCGGGCCCGGCTGGCCGAGGCGTTCCCGGGCGAGCGGCTGGTGCTCCCGGCGGGCACCTACAAGGTCCGCTCCAACGACACGGACTACCGGTTCCGCGCCGACACGGCGCACACCTACTTCTCCGGCAACCAGACCAGCGACGCCGTCCTGGTGATCGAGGACGGCGAGGCGACGCTCTACGCGCGTCCGCGCTCCTCCCGCGACACCGACGAGTTCTTCCGGGACCGGCAGTACGGCGAGCTGTGGGTCGGCCGCCGCCCGTCGGCCCACGAGATCTCCACGTCGCTCGGCCTGCCCGTGCGGCACGTGGACGAGCTTCCCGCCGCCCTGGCCGGGTCCGGCAAGACCCGCGTGCACCGGGGCGTCTCGGCGCTGGTCGACGGCCTCGTGGCCCCGGACGCGACCCACGACGAGGACTTCGCGCGCGTCGTCTCCGAGATGCGGCTGATCAAGGACGACTGGGAGGTCGGCGAGCTCCAGGAGGCCTGCGACATCACCGCGCTCGGCTTCCAGGACTCGGTGCGCGAGTGGGCCGAGGCGCTGAAGTACGGCGAGCGCTGGATCGAGGGCACCTTCTTCCGCCGGGCCCGTGCGATGGGCAACGACATCGGCTACGACTCGATCGTCGGCGGCGGCAAGCACGCCACCACGCTGCACTGGATCGAGAACTCCGGCCCGATCACGCCCGGCGACCTGGTCCTGCTCGACATGGGCGTGGAGGGCCGCAACCTCTACACCGCCGACGTCACCCGCACGCTGCCGGTCGACGGTCGCTTCACCGACCTCCAGCGCGAGCTCTACGACCTCGTGCACACCGCCCAGGAGGCCGGCATCCAGGCGGTGCGGCCCGGGGTCCCGTTCCTCGCCGCGCACGACGCCGCGATGAGCGTCCTGGCGCACGGCCTCGAGGGGATGGGCCTGCTCCCGGTCTCCGCGGAGGAGGCGCTGGACCCGGACAGCAAGGTCTACGCCCGCTGGACGCTGCACGGCACCAGCCACATGCTCGGACTGGACGTCCACGACTGCGGCAACGCCGCCGCCGACGTGTACCCGAAGGGCGACCTGGCCGAGGGCATGGTGCTCACGGTCGAGCCGGGCCTGTACTTCCAGGAGGACGACCTGCTCGTCCCCGAGGAGCTGCGCGGGATCGGGATCCGGATCGAGGACGACATCCTCGTGACCGGCGACGGCTTCCGGAACCTCTCCGACTCGCTCCCCCGCACCTCGGCCGACGTCGAGGCGTGGATGGGCAGCCACCTGGGCTGAGCCCGACGACCGTCCCGGGCGGCACCCGAGGGGTGCTGCCCGGGACGGGGTCAGCGGCATGACAGGCTGGTCCGAGGCCGTCGTACGCGCCGGCCGTGCTCGTCGTCGTTCCAGGGAGTTTGCTCGGTGCACTGGCTGTCGGTCCGCCTGTCCGTCGCGGCAGGCGCCGCCCTCGCGATCGTCGGGTCGCTCGTCGCCCCGTCGACGGCGCCGGTGACCGACGACGACGTGACGCTCCTGGCGAGCACGTCCGACGAGCCGCCGCACCGGCCCGGCCACCGTTTCCACCGCCTCGACCCCGCCCAGCAGGTCCTCGGGCGGATGAGCCTGCCGCAGCGCGTGGGGCAGCTCTTCATGGTCGGCACCCCGGCCGCGAGCGCGAGCCCGGCCACGCTCGGGCAGATCGGCCGCTTCCACGTCGGCAACGTGATGCTGACCGGGCGCAGCTACCGCGGTGTCAGGGCGCCTGCGCGGGTGGCGGCGGCGATGCAGGCCCGGGCCACCCCGCGCGCGACGGACGGCGTCCGGCTGCTGGTCTCCACCGACCAGGAGGGCGGACAGGTCCAGGTGCTGCAGGGGCGCGGGCTCTCGACCATGCCGTCGGCTCTCACCCAGGGTCATTGGACCCCGCAACGGCTGGAGCGGGCCGCCGGCGGGTGGGCGCGACAGCTGCGCGCCGCCGGCGTGAACATGGATCTCGCGCCGGTCGTCGACACGGTGCCCGGCCCGGCGGCGGCGGCCCACAACCCGCCCGTCGGTGCCTTCGACCGCGAGTTCGGCTACTCCACCACGGTGGTGGGCCGCCACGGCGTCGCGTTCTCCCGCGGCATGTCCTCGCACGGCGTCGTGCCCACCGTGAAGCACTTCCCGGGCCTCGGCCGCGTGCACGCCAACACCGACTCCCGGACGGGGGTCACCGACCGGGTCACGCGGCGTCACGACCCGTACTTCGCGCCGTTCCGCCAGGCCGTCCGGTCCGGCGTGCCCGCCGTGATGGTGTCGACGGCGTACTACTCGCGGCTGGACCCGCACAATCCGGCCGCCTTCTCGCCCTTCGTGATCGGCGAGCTGCTCCGGGGCGACCTCGGCTTCCGCGGCGTGGTGGTCTCCGACGATCTCGGCAGGGCCCGCCAGGTCTCGCCGTGGTCGTACGCCGACCGCGCGCTGAGGTTCGTCCGGGCCGGGGGCGACCTGGTGCTCACGGTCGAGCCCGCCACGGTACCCGCGATGTACGGCGCGGTCCTGCGGGCGGCCCGCACGAACCACTCGTTCCGCGACCGGGTCGACGCGGCGGCGCTCCGCGTGCTCGAGCTCAAGGCAGACCGGCACCTGCTCGGTCGCTGACCGCCGGGCAGCCCGGCGTGACCGGTCCGAGGATCGGGGTCAGCGAGGACGGCTGAGCTCGGCCCACACGACCTTGCCGCCACCGGGAATCGCCTCCAGGCCCCAGGCGGACGTGAGCGCCGAGACGAGGTGGAGACCGCGGCCGTGCTCGGCGGTGTTGCTGGACGGCTGGGGCTCCGGGGTCCCGGCCCCGTGGTCGATGACGTCGATGCGCAGCGCAGACTCCTTGAGGGAGAGCCTGATCCGCAGGGACGAGTTGGCGTGCGTCACCGCGTTGGCGGCCAGCTCGCTGACCACCAGCAGGGCGTCGTCGAGCAGGGCGGTCAGGTTCCAGTCGATCACCGTCGCCCGGACGAACTTCCGGGCCGCGGCCGGGCTCGCCAGCGCGTGCGGCAGGTCCATCACGCTCTCGGCGTGCTGCGGCCGGCTCACGGTCTGGAGCAGGTCGACGAGGTAGTCGAGCTCGGTGTCCTTGAGCACGAACCCCTCGACGTGCTCGGAGATCCAGTCCTGGTCCGTGGTGTCCGCGCCGGAGAACACCACCACCTTGGCGGCCGGCGAGCGCTCCCGGATGCGGGTCAGCACCTCCCTGCCGGCGATGTCCGGCAGGCCGAGGTCGAGGATCACGACGTCGGGGTGCTCCGACTCGGCCAGGCGCACGGCCTCGGCCCCGTCACCGGCCTCGCCCACCACGTCGAAGCCACCCCGCAGCCTCAGCGTGGTGCGCAGCATGCGCCGCACGTCGACCACGTCGTCCACGAGGAGCACCCGGATGGTCACGGCCCCTCCCGGCCCCGGCGCGGCAGGCTGATGACGAACGCTCGCCCGGACCCGTCCGGCGGCCCGGGATCGTAGGAGGCCTCGCCCCCGTGTGCCCGGGCGAGCTCACGGACGATGAACAGCCCGAGCCCCGTACCGCCGCTGCTGCCGGTCGCGAAACGGTCGAAGAGCCGCGCCTGCATCGCCGGCGTGACCCCCTCGCCCCGGTCGCTGACCCTGATCTCGACGCGGCTGTCGGTGGCAGCGACGTCCACGGTGACCGGCGGGACGCCGTGCAGCAGAGCGTTGGTGAGCAGGTTGTCGAGGGCCTGGGCGAGGCGGTCCCGGTCACCTGCCACGACGACACCGGTGTCGCCCCCGACGTTGAGCTCGGCGTCCGGGTAGGTCGAACGCGCTGCCGTCACCGCGTCGGCGACCACGTCGTCGATGCGCACCGGCTCGGTCTGCATCGAGAGCCCGCTGGCCTGCAGCCGGGACGCCGTGAGCAGGTCGGCGAGCAGCCGCCGGAGTCGGATGGTGCTCGACGCCATCGCGTCGAAGAGCTCGCTGCGCTCCTCGTCGGTCAGGTCGCCCCAGTGCCGCGACAGGGTCTCGGCCGAGCCGCCCAGCACGCCGATCGGCGTACGCAGCTCGTGCGCCGTCACCGCCAGGAACTGCGACTGGTCCTGCGCGGACTGCTCGAGGCGCCGGTTGAGGGACTCCAGCTCGGCGTTCGCCGTGGCGAGCGCCCGCACCGCTTCCTCACGCTCCTGCTCGAGCCGCCGACGCTCGCTGGTGTCGCGGGTGACCTTCGCGAAGCCGACGTGCTCGCCCGCGGCGTTGTGCACCGCCGTGATCAGGACACTCGCCCAGAAGCGGCCTCCGTCCTTGCGGACGCGCCACCCCTCCTCCTCGTAGTGCCCCTCGCGCAGCGCGATCTCGAGCTCGTGCTCGGGGTGCCGTTGCTCCTGGAGCTCCGGCGGGTAGAAGACCCGGAAGTGCTGCCCGATGATCTCGTCGGCTGCGTAGAGCTTGCTGCGCTGCGCCCCGGCGTTCCAGCTGACCACGTGACCGGTCGGGTCCAGCATGAAGATCGCGTAGTCCTCGACGGCCTCGACGAGCAGCCGGAAGCGCTCCTCACTGCGACGCAGCTCCTCGAGCGCTGCGCGCTCCGCGGTGACGTCCTGGACCTGGAGGAAGAGGTAGAGCGGGCGGCCGCGGGAGTCGCGCACGGGGGCGAGCGTGGCCCGCACCCAGCGTCCGTCGGCGGCGTGGGGAACGCCGTGCTCGAGCTGGACGACGTCGCGGGACTGGTGCCGGACCTCGTCGAGGATCTGGGTGAGCGCCGACTGCCGCCCGTCCACGAAGTCACCGTAGGACCGGCCCACGAGGTCGGCCGAGGGCAGCTGCATCAGCGTGGTCAGGGCCCGGTTGACGCGCACGAGACGGCCCGCGAGCGTCATCGTCGCCATTCCGATGGCCGCCTCCTCGAACACCTCGCGGAAGCGTTCGAGGTGCTCGTCGAGCACCCGCTGGTCGCCGGCCGCCGAGCCGTTGCCGATCGCCTTGGTCGGCGTCCGGCCGACGACGTGGAGCAGTCGCTCGACGAGGAGGTCGACCGGTGTGGACTTCTCGATGAACGCGGAGGCGCCCAGGGCGCGTGCCTGCTCCGCGAGGCCGGCTTCCTCGAAGCCGCTGAAGAGCACGACCCGGGTGTCGGGCGAGGCCTGGCGCACCCCGGGGAGCGCCTCCAGCCCGTCGACGCCCGGCATCGAGACGTCGAGGAGCATCAGCGCGGGCCGGTGCTCACGGGCGAGCTCGACGGCCTCGGCGCCGTCGGCACCCTCACCCACGACGTGGAACATGCCGGAGACGCGCAGGCGCGTCTTCATCAGCATGCGGACCTCGGCGGCGTCGTCGACGACCACGATGGTGGGCGGCTCGGCGGTCACGACACCTCCCCTCACCTGTCCCGGCGGGCCACCACGACGGCGACGTCGTCGTCACGGGTGTGGTCCCGCACCGTCTCGACCAGGGTCTCGAGCGCCTCGGGCAGCGGGCCGCCGGCCAGGCCGGCGACCGCCTCCAGCACGCGCAGCTGGCCGCGGTCGATGTCCTCACCGCGGCGTTCGATGAGCCCGTCGGTGAACGCGACGACGGTGTCCCCGGGCAGGAGCCCGACCGTTGTCGGCTCGCGCTGCACGTCGCCGGTGCCCAGCGGGGGTCCGTCCGCGGAGGGCAGCTGCTCGACGGCACCGTCGCGTCGGAGCACCACGGGCGGCGGATGGCCTGCGTTGACGACGACCATCTCGTCGCTCTGGGGGTCGACCACTCCGTAGACGAGGGTCACCAGCTGGTGCAGCGCGTAGGTGCGGAAGAGGAGGTCGAGCTTGCCCAGCACGACGTGCGGGGCGGCGTCCACGGCGATGTAGGCGCGGATGGCGGCCCGCATCTGGGCCATCGACGCGGCCGCGGCGACCCCACGCCCCATCACGTCACCGACGAACCACGCCAACCGCCCGTCCGGGAGCGTGATGACGTCGTAGAAGTCACCGCCGACCTCGGTGCGGCCGGCGGGGCTGTAGTGGCTGGCCACCTCCCAGCCGGGGACCTCGGCAGCCAGTTCGGGGAGCACGGCGCGCTGGAGCCGCACTGCCGCCTCCTTGGTCTGGCTGTGCAGCTGCGAGTTGTCGATCGCGATGGCGCCCCGCCGACCGACCTCCTCGGCGAAGGCGAGGTCGGACGAGGTGTAGCGGCGTTCGGACTCGGCCGCGACCCAGGTCATGACGCCGAGGACGCGGCCGCGGGCCACGAGAGGTACGACGAGGCCGCTGCGGATCTGGAGCTGGCGGGAGAGCCGCAGGTGCTCCTCGTCCTTCGCGCCGGCGACCAGCATCTCGTCGGTGACCTCGGGGACCAGGATGCTCTCGCCGGTCCGCATGACCTGCCAGGTGCCGCCCTCGGCCTCGCGGTCCGCCGGGTAACGTCGTTCGATCTCGAGGGCCATCTGGACCTTCGCAGGGTCGATGTGCTCGACCGCGAGCCGGTGCAGCCGACCGTCCTCGACGAGGTCGATGGCACACCAGTCGGCGAAGACGGGGACCGAGAGCCGGGCGACCTTGGCCAGCGTGTCCCCGTAGTCCAGGCTCTTGGCCAGCTCGGTGGTCGCGTCGGCGAGGAAGCGCACGCGCGACGCCTGCTCGACGGCCTCCTCCCGGGCCCGGATGCGCTCCAGGGCCTGGGCACAGCTGTCGGCGATGATGCCGAAGAACTCCAGCTCGACGGCGTCGAGCTCACGGCGCCCGGGGAAGGACAGGGTGATGACGCCCACGACGCTGCCCACGACGCGCAGCGGCAGGCAGACGATCGAGCGCTCACCCTCGGTGGCGGTCTCGAGGTCGGGGTAGCGGGACCGGATGGCGTCCTTGCCGGTCAGGACGAGCACCTCGCCGGACCTGGCCACGTCGCTGGCCGGGTTGTGGTCGTCGACGGAGTAGGTGGCCCACCGCCGCTCGGCGTCGTCCGGGCCGCCGCGCAGCCCCGCGAGCGCGAGCATGCCGTCGCCCGTGACGAGCGAGAGCGAGGCCACGGTCGCACCGACCGCGTCCGCCGCCTGGGTGATGACGACCTTGGTGACCGTCTCCACGTCCTCGGCGATGCCGAGCTCGGCTCCGACGCGGGCCAGCCGCGTGAGACGGTCGCCGAGGCGGCGTACCTCGCGGCCGTGGCTCGCCTCGCCGACCGTGTCGTCGATGACGCAGATCGTCCCGACCACCTCGCCGTCGCGACGCAACGGCGAGCAGCTGACGTCGGCGGCCCGGACGGTGCCGTCGACCCGGATCACGTCGAGGCGGCCGTTCCAGTGGACCCCGCTCAGGGCCTGTCGCTCGATCTCGCGGAAGGGATCGACCTGACCCGGCGGCAGGAAGGCGTCGGCGAGGTGCAGCTGGGAGAGGTCGTCGCCCAGGAACCGGTAGAGCCGGCGCGCGACGACGTTGGCGAAGATGATGCGTCCGGCGGTATCGGTGGCCAAGGCCGCCTCGTCCAAGCCGTTGAGGTGATCCAGGTCAACGATCCACGGGGGGACTCCGGGGATCGGCACGCCCCCATCATGTCACCGCGGGCGCCGGTTCACCGGGACACCCGGATTGCGATCCTCCTGGGCCCGGCAGCGCAGCACCAGGAGCGCGATGTCGTCGTCGCCCGCGCCGCCGACCGCGGCGGACTCGATCAGGGCGTCGCACAGCTGCTCCAGACCGAGGTGGCCCAGGTCCGAGAGCTCGGTGGCGAGGCCGTCGATCCCGGCATCGAGACCCTCGTCGCGGCGCTCGACGAGGCCGTCGGTGTAGAGCAGCAGGGTGGACCCCGGCTCGAGGTCGACCGCGTGCTCGGACCTCGACATCTCCGGGGCCACGCCGAGCAGGAGGTCGGCCTCGCTCTCGAGCCGGGTGACGCTCCCGTCGCGCCTGAGCAGGAGCGGGGGCAGGTGGCCGGCGCTGCTCCACACGAGCCGGCAGCCGCTGCCCCCTCCGGTGGACGGGACCTGCTCGACCCGGACGACCACGGCGGTCGCGAGCGTGTCGAGCTGGAGGCCCCGCAGCGCCGAGTCGAGGCGGGTCAGGAGGCGGGCCGGGCCGTCGTCGGCGTCGAAGGAGAGCCCGCGCAGGAGGTTGCGCACCTGGCCCATGGTCGCGGCGGCGGTCTGGTCGTGGCCGTTGACGTCGCCGACGCTCAGGAGCGTGGCCCCGGACGAGTCGACGAACGCGTCGTACCAGTCGCCGCCGATGTGCGCCGCCTCCTCCGCGGGCTGGTAGCGGACCGCGATCTCGAGGGTGTCGGGCGTCGCCGGTTGGGTGAGCGACGAGCGCTGCAGCATCGTGGACATCAGCCGCGCGGAGCTCGCGGCGGCGCGGCTGGCCTCGTGACGTCGGACCCGGTCGACCGCCTCGGCACACTGGGCCGCGAAGCCGCGCAGCAGCCCGAGCTCGTCCTCCCCGAAGTCGCGGTCGCTGGACCACGACAGCCCCAGCGCGCCGACCAGCCGATCTCCCACCCGCAACGGGAGGGTTGCCCAGGCGGCCCGGTCCGTGACGTCGTACAGGACCCGCGTGGCCTCCGACCAGGACAGTCCCTCGGCGCGGGACCGGAAGAGCAGCGGCTCCCCGGTGCGCGCGACGTACGCCGCGGGCAGCTCGCTGGTCATCGGCAGCTCCGCGTAGCCGACAGAGGCATCCGGGGTGGTGGCCCGGTCCGCCACGGCCAGCCGCACGACGCCGATCTCGTCGTCGCGCACCGCGAGCACGGCGCCGGCGGCCCCCAGCACGCGCCGGCCGGGCCCCGTCACCACTCGCTCGAGCTCGCCCATCGCCTCGGCGTCCGCGAGCCTGAGCGCGATCACGGAGAGCTGGTCGAGCCGGTGCGCCGTGAGGCGCTCGGCGTCGCGTACCAGCGCAAGCTCGCGCTCCTGGGCCAGCATCGCCTCGGTGATGTCGTTGCCGGTGGCGACGATGTGCGTGATCTCGCCCCCGGACCGGGCCGGGAAGAGCGCGAGGTCCACCCAGTGCTGGTCACCGTTGCCCAGGAAGAAGCGGCTGCGGGTGCGCAGCGGCTCCCCGGTCCGGACCGTCTCGACGCACCAGTCCCGGATCTGCGCGGCAATGGCGGGATCCGGGCTCCACCAGCCGCACTCCCAGAACGGTCGGCCGAGGACCTCCGACCGATCCAGACCGCAGCCCTCGACGGACAGGGTGTTCGCCGCCAGGACGCGCCCCTCCCGGTCGAGGATCCCGGAGAAGAGGAGCGGGGTGTCGTAGAGCCCCTGGAACCACCGTTCGGCGAGGACCGGGTCGAGCCGGTCGACGCGACGGTCGGCCGGGGCGCGTCCCTCGCTCGCGTCGCTCACCCCACCGATGCTCACCGCCGCGACCCGCGAACGCAATGGCCGTGCGACCCGGCGCTCACCCCGGGTTGCCCCTGGGGAGGGAGAAGGCCGCCAGCAGGCCGACCAGACCGACGACCGCCACCGCGATCAGCGCCAGGGCGTAGGAGCGGCCCGGTGACGAGGTGACGCCGGCGACCAGGATGGTGCCCGCGATGGCGGTCCCGAGCGAGGAGCCGAGGTTGGACACGCTGCGTGACAGCCCGGAGATCTCGCCCTGCTGGTCGTCGGGGAACGCCGACTGCACGACGTTCACGGACGGGGTGAGCATGGCGCCCACCCCGAGCCCGATGAGGAAGAGGCCGGGCGCGAACGCCCAGGCACCGGGCTGGCCCTTCACCATCCAGAGCAGGACGACGACCCCGGCCATGGCCATCACGAAGCCCGCCAGGATGAGGGTCCGCTGGGCGTACCGCTTCGCGAGCCGCTCCGCGGCCAACGAGGAGGCCAGCAGGCCCACGGTCGCGGCACTGAAGATGACCCCGGTCTGGATCGCGTTGTAGCCGCGGACCACCTGCAGGTAGGCCGAGACCACGAACGACGTGCCCATGAGCATCAGCCACTGGGCGTTCTGGGTGACCAGGCCGACGTTGGAGGTGTGGTTGCGGAACAGCGAGGGTGAGAGAAGTGGCTCGGCCCCCGCCCGCTCCTCTGCGCGCATGCGTCGGAAGAACCAGGCCAGGACCCCGGCCCCGGCCACGATCAGGCCGAGCATCAGCAGGAGGTTGTTGTCCGCGGCCAGGATGCCCGAGACGAGCAGCACGAGCCCGACCGAGGACAGCACCGCTCCCCCGGTGTCGAAGTGCCGGGTGTGGTCAGGAGGCAGCGGGTCGTCGATCCGGCGCGCCAGCAGCACGATCGCGCCGATCACGAGCGCCTGGAAGACGAAGGCCGCCCGCCAGCTGATCGCTGTCGTGATCAGCCCGCCGATCAGCGGGCCTGCGGCCGCACCGACTCCACCCATCGCGCTGATGACCCCGAAGGCATGGGCCCGCGACGTGACCCCGGAGAACAGGAGGGTGGCGAGGATGTAGACGGGCGGGATGAGCAGCGCCGTCCCGACGCCCTCCAGGATCGAGTTGCCGAGGATCAGGACGCCGAGGCCCGGTGCCGCCGCGCTGATGAGCGCGCCCACGGCGTACACCACCAGCCCGACCATGAAGCAGGGCTTGCGGCCGTACTTGTCGGTGAGCTTGCCCCCGGGGATCATCAGCGCCGCCATGACGAGCAGGAAGATCGTGATGGCGATCTGGATCCCCTGGACCGTGGTGTCCAGGTCCTTGCTCATGTCGTTGATCATCACGTTCATGTTGGAGCCGGCGAAGCTGCAGATGAACTGCGCCAGGGCGAGCGGGACGAGGACCGCTCCTGCGGCCGTCGCGCCGCGGGCCGGCGAGGCAGGCTGCGCCATGCGGGTCTCCTTCCGGGCGAGCAGGTCCCCCACGGTGTCGCGTCGGGTCGGTCGCTCGTAGGGGCGAACGTCATGTCCGCGGTCTCATGCCGGACGGACGATGCACACACGGCCGCGCAACGCGACGATCTGCTGTGAGGAGGTGCCGGTGCGATGGCGGGAGCTGAGGTGACGGACCAGCCCTCCGGACTGCGGAAGTGGATGCCGGGGATCGGGGTCGTGCGCGACTACAACCGCGCCTGGGCGCGGCCCGACCTGGTGGCGGGCCTGGTGCTCGCGGCGATCCTCGTGCCCCAGGGCATGGCGTACGCCGAGCTGGCGGGCCTCCCGACGGTCACCGGTCTGTACACCACCATCGCCTGCCTGGTCGCCTACGCACTGCTGGGACCGTCCCGCATCCTGGTGCTGGGGCCGGACTCGTCGGTCTCCCCGCTCATCTTCGCCGCCATCGTGCCGCTGGTCGCGAGCTCCGGGGACCCGGGCTCCGCCATCGTGCTCGCCGGCATGCTGGCCCTGCTGGTCGGTGTGGTCGAGATCGGCCTCGGCGTGGCCCGGCTCGGCTTCGTGGCCGACCTGCTCTCCGTCGAGGTGCAGGTCGGGTACATGAACGGGCTCGGTATCACCATCATCGTCGGGCAGCTGCCGAAGCTCTTCGGGTTCTCCACCGACGCGGACGGGTTCGTCGACGAGCTGCACGCGTTCGCCGCCGACATCGACAAGACGGACGCGACGACGCTCGCGGTGGGCGCGGCGGTGCTGCTGCTCCTGCTCGTGCTGCCCCGGATCACCTCGAAGGTGCCCGCGATCCTCGTCGCGATCGTCGGCGCCACCGTGCTCTCGGCCCTGCTGGACCTCTCCGCCGAGGGGTGAAGACGGTCGGGTCACTGCCTCAGGGCCTGCCCGCACCGAAGCTGCCGTGGACCAGCTTCAGCGACGTGGGACCGCTGCTCGTGGCGGCGCTGGGCATCACGTTGGTGTCGCTGACGGACACCATCGCGACCTCGACCAGCTTCGCGGCCCGCCGGGGCGACGAGGTCAGGCCGAACCAGGAGATGATCGGCCTCGGGAGCGCCAACGTCGCCGCCGGCCTGTTCCAGGGGTTCGCCGTCTCGACCAGCGGCTCCCGCACCGCCGTCGCCGAGCAGTCCGGCGCCAAGAGCCAGGTGACCGGGCTGGTGGGCGCCGGCGCGGTCGCCGTCATGCTGCTCTTCCTGAACTCGCTGCTGGCCGACCTGCCGCAGACTGCCCTGGCCGCCGTCGTGATCGCCGCCGCGCTGTCCCTGATGAATGTGCCGGAGGTGCGCCGGCTCTGGCGGATCCGGCGTACGGCGTTCCTCCTGTCACTCGTGGCCACCGCCGGCGTCGTCTTCTTCGGGGTGCTGCCGGGAATCCTGGTCGCGGTCGCCCTGTCGATCCTGCTGTTCTTCCGGCGCAGCTGGTGGCCGCACGGGGTCGTCCTGGGCCGCGACGAGACCGGCCTGTGGCACCGGGCTGACGGGAACGACCTCGAGGAGATCCCGGGCATCGTGGTCTACCGCTGGGAGGCGCCGCTCTTCTTCGCCAACTCGGGCATGTTTCGCGAGAACCTGCGGGATCTCGCGCTGGAGAAGAAGCCCCGCTGGATCGTGGTCCAGTGCGAGGCCGTCACCGACGTCGACGTGACGGCCGCCGAGAAGCTCGAGCAGCTCGACCACCAGCTCAACGCGCAGGGCGTGCACCTGGCCTTCGTCGAGCTCCGCGACCGGCTGGCGGACCTGCTGCTGCGCTACGGGCTGTTCGAGACTCTGGACCGCGACCACTTCTACCCCTCGATGGACGCGGCGCTGGCGGCCATCGCGGACCTCGACGCCGAGCACGCCGACCCGCGACCGGATCCGCACCTGGACGGCGAGGAGCCGCGTTGACGGGCCGCATCCGGAATGATGCTCCTCGGCGCGGTGGCCGGACAGACCTCGGACCGGGCGAGCTGGGGGCCGGTCGCAGGCGTGTGTCCGGTGGGATCAGGCGTCTCGGCGGTGCAGGAGCACGCCAGCGAACACGTAGGCCACGATGACCCAGGTCGCCATCACCGCGAGACCCGGCCACGGGCTGAGCGCATCCGGGGCCCTCAGGCTCGTGGAGAAGCTGGCGCCCGCCCGGTCGGCAGCCAGGCACTTGCGTGCCGCGCCCACGCGCCGTGGAACAGCAGGAGCAGCACCGGCAGGACGAGGATGATCGCGAACAACGCGACCAGAGCCCCGGCGTGCTGCGGAAAATCCAGCCGATGGCGCCGCCGAGAAGGCCGATCAGGGTGAGGTAGACGCCAGTGCCGACGACCACTCTCAGCACGTCGGGGTCGGACAACGAGTACGTGGGCCGGTAGCCGGACAGGAACGCCTGGGCCACCAGGAACCCGGCGATCGACGCAGCCACCATCGCCACCCCGACGACCACGCTGAAGACGACCAGCTTGGCCAGGAGCACCGGCAGCCTGCGTGGCACGGCCGCGAGGGTGGCCCGAATCATGCCGGACGAGTACTCACCGCTGACCACGAGAACGCCGAGCGAGCCGATGAGGAGCTGTCCGAGGTAGTAGCCCTGCAGGGGACCGGATGCGACGACGTCCTCCGGGTCGAGCCCGGCCGGGTTGCGGGTGTTGTGACCGATGATCGCCCCGAACACCACCATCGCCAGCATCGCGGCGAGGAGGATCAGCACGGTCGAGCGCAGAGTGCGGAACTTGAGCCACTCCGACCTGACGACCCGGGGCAGGGTGACCGGCCCGTCGACGCGGCCAATCGGTGCTGTCGCCCCTTCGGCACGGGCAGCGGCGTCCGCGGCACGGATGGTGCCGCTCATACCGCACGCTCGTCGCTCTGGAGCCCGCCGTCACGAATGGACTCACCTTCGTGGTCGTCGGCCCGGAAATCGACGGCGTCGCGGGTGAGCGCGAGGTAGGCGTCCTCCAGGGAGGCGGCGTTGGGGGACAGCTCGTAGACGATGAGATGCGCTTGAGCCGCCAGTGTGCCGATCTCGTCGCTGGACAGACCGGCGACGGTGAGCACCTCGTCGTCCAGGGTGGTCTCCCCACCGGACTCCTCGACCAGTCTCGCCAACCGCCCGACGTCGGAGGTACGCACTCGCACGGTCTCGGTGAAAGCGTCGTCGATGAAGGCGGCCATCGGCTGGTCCCGCAGCAGCCGGCCCTTGCCCACGACGACTACGTGGTCTGCCGTCACGGCCATCTCGCTCATCAGGTGGGAGGAAAGGAAGACGGTGCGACCCTCCGCCGCGAGCCCCTTGAGCAGTGCTCGAATCCAACGGATGCCGTCCAGGTCGAGGCCATTGACCGGCTCGTCGAGCACGAGTGTGGCCGGGTCACCCAGCAGGGCAGCGGCCATGCCGAGACGTTGCCCCATCCCGAGGGAGAATGCTCCGGCCCGCTCGTCGGCGACATGGGTGAGGCCGACCAGCTCGAGGACCTGGTCGACCCGCGAGCGCCCGATGCCGCTGGTGAGCGCCAAGGCTCGCAGATGATTGCGCGCCGAGCGTCCGGGGTGCACCGACCGGGCCTCGAGCAGCGCTCCGACCTCGTGGAGCGGGGCAGGGTGAGAAGCCGGCTGCTTGCCGTTCAACCGGACGGTGCCGGCACTGGGCCGATCCAGGCCGAGCACCATCCGCATCGTGGTGGACTTGCCGGCCCCGTTGGGCCCCAGGAAGCCGGTGACGACGCCCGGAGTCACCGCGAAGGTGAGGTCGTCGACGGCAAGGGTGTGGCCATAACGCTTGGTCAGGCCGTGCACTTCGATCACGGGTGTTCTCCAGGGAGGCTGGTGGACCAACGAGCGGGGAGTGGAACGCAGACAGCGTTCTCTCCATACTGCCCCGCCGCACCTGAGGCCTGCCCGGCCACGACGCGGTGGTCGCAACGACCGCCCGAGGCCGCATCTGGAGGCGACCGATCGCTCTGAGGCATGGGCAGGACCCTGGATCCAGACGCGTGGGCGCTCTAGCTGGAATGGTCCGCGGTCCGGACTCATCCGTTGACCTCGTCGGAGAGGGGACGCACCGCCGCGTCAAGACCGGGCGCAACGGCCGGACGGACCTTATTTCGGCGGCCGGGATCTGCTTACCCTCCCGGGAAACGGGGGTCCCACGAAACCCATCGGAGGTGGGCCATGACCGGCAAGCTCCTGATCATCCCGACACTCGCCGTCGGACTGGCAGCGGCGGTGACGACCGCCGTCGGGCCGGCGGGGGCGGCGGGCGACGCCCCGACGACCGTCACGATCCACGCCGACGGCACCGACCTGTCCGGCACCGTCTCGAGCCCGAAGCCGAGGAAGTGCGCGAACAACCGGCTCGTCGTGGTGTTCAAGCAGAAGGGGACCCGCGGCGGTGGTGACGACGTGAGGTTCGCCAGTGACACCGCGTCCCGCTCCGGCAACGTCTTCGCGTGGTCGACCGGGAACACGGGCACCGAGGGCAGGTTCTACGCCAAGGTCCGCCACATCGACGGCTGCAAGGGCGACACCAGCCCGACCATCCGGGCGGTCCGCAACCCCTGACCTGGGTCAGCCTCAGCGCTCCTCGGCGCCGACCGACCGCCAGTAGTCGTTGAGCGCGCCGTTCGTCTTCACGAACCAGACGATCAGGCCGACGAAGAAGAACCAGCCCAGCAGCAGCGCCCACAGTCCCGTCACGGCACTCACGGGCCGGGCCTCGCCACGGCGCTCGTAGAGCCCGCCGACCTCGTGCGAGCTGAAGAACGGCATCACGACACCGACCAGGATCGCGAGGATGAGCGCCACCGGCCCACCGATCCCGGTGCCGGTGTGCTGCTTCATCTCCTCGTGGGTCTTGTAGTACCAGTACCAGGTGTAGAAGCCGAGCGTGACGACCGTGAGCAGGATGCAGGTGCCGGTCGCGCGCACCTCGCCCACCGGGGCTGCCACCGCGGGGGCGCCTGCGGCGGCGTACGCCGATGGCGGCGACCCACCGCTCTCCGGGGTGGGCGTGGACTCGAGGGGGCTCGCCTCGTGCCCGTCAGGCTGCGGCTCGTTGACGTCGGACATGGTCGTTCCTCGTCTCTGGACTCCGTCTCGACGCTGGCACAGCGTCGGGCGCGGTCGGGGGCCCACGGGCGGAATTTCCCCGATCGGCGGGACCCCCTCTGCACGTGGTGCGGCTGGGAGTGCGCCCGTCCGCACGCTCAGCCGCGCGACCCATGACGGTGAGGCATAATCGCCCGCGGGTCGGACAGCGGCCGGGTGAACTACACCGGGGTCATCCCGAGGTTCTCTCCGATTGCAGGTCCGACCCTCCGCCCCTGTAGCTCAGCTGGATAGAGCAAGAGCCTTCTAATCTCTAGGTCGCAGGTTCGAGTCCTGGGGGGCGCCCAGACCGTGCCGAGTGGAGACGCTCAGTCGGTGGCTGCCTCGACCACCCGGACACGGTCGGGCTCGAAGCCGTGCTTCATGCCCCACACGACGGCCTGCGAGCGCCGGGTCACGCCGATCTTGCGGTAGGCCGTGCGGATGTAGGTCTTCACCGAGTTGATCGACAGGTAGCTGCGCTCGGCGATCTCCTGGTTGCTCAGCCCCTGGGTGATCAGGGCCAGGACCTCCGCCTCGCGCTCGCTCAGGCCCCACTCGCGGCCCGGCCACATGCCGGTGGTCCGCTCGGAGCTGGCCTGCTCGGGGGGTACGACGACGCTCCCCGCCTGCACCTTCGTGAGGGCCTCGACGATCTCCTCGGCGCCCAGCCCCTTGGAGATGTAGCCCGCAGCGCCGTGCTCGATGGCCCGCTCCACGAGCTCGGGCTGGATGTTCCAGCTGAAGATCACGACCTTGGCGCCGCTGTCGCGCACCAGGTCCTCGAGGTCGACTCCGTCGCCCTGCACCTGCCCGAAGGTGTCGTAGAGGATCACGTCGACCTCGCTCATCACCGGCAGCCCCGAGTCGAGCTCCACCACGGTGACGGCGTCGAGGTGGGGTGCCAGCATCGCGGCCACGCCGGCGACGACGATCTCGTAGTCGTTGACGATCGCGAGCCGGATCGGAGAGCTCTGGTCGTGGGCCATGTCGAAAACTCTATTTCACCCGGGCGGAGGAAGCGATCCATTGTCCGGATTGCCTACGGTGTCATGCCACCCGCGAACGGGCGGCGCTCCCGACCCGAAGGACGCCAGTGCCCCACCACGAGACCCGGCCGGTGGTGCTGCGCCCCGACGAGCGCCTCGTCCCGGCCACCCTGGCCCTGGCCGCGGAGGCCGCCCGCGAGGCGGCCACCGACCTCCCCGGAGCAGCGATCGAGCTGGCCGGCAAGTGGGGAGACCGGCTGCCACTGCCCGGCCACGGCTCGACGCCCCTGTTGTGGGAGTGGTTGGCGTCGGTGGCGGCCGCCGACCTCTCCGTCGCGCGCGCGGCCGAGCCGCACCTCGACGCACTCGCGATCCTCGCGGAGTCGGGCGCCGCGCCGCCGCCGGCGGGGAGCAGCTGGGGCGTGTACGCCGCCGAGGGACCCGGCGTCCGGGTTGCTGCGACCCCGGACCACGACTCCTGGGTGCTCGAGGGGACCAAGCCGTGGTGCTCGCTGGGCGGGGTGGTCTCGCACGCACTCGTCACGGCATGGGTCGACGACACCCGCCGTGGCCTGTTCGCCGTGGACCTGCGCCACCCCGGCGTCCAGGCGCTGGACAACGCCTGGCACGCGCGTGGGCTGCGCGACATCGGCTCCGGCCCATTGCGCCTGGCGGGCGTACCTGCCACCGCCGTCGGCGACCCGGGCTGGTACCTGCGGCGAGACGGCTTCGCGTGGGGTGGCATGGGCGTGGCCGCGGTCTGGTACGGCGGCGCGGTGGGCGTCGCGCGTCGCCTGGTCCGGCAGGCCCGCGAGCGGACCCCGGACCAGGTCGCGCACCTCCACCTCGGGGTGGTCGACTCCGCACTCACCGTCGCCCGGCTGACCCTGCTCGACGCGGCGCAGCGGATCGACGGCGGTGAGGCTGCGGGCGACGCCGGCGCCCTGCTGGCGCTGCGGGTGCGCAACGTGGTCGCCGACAGCGTCGAGCGCGTGCTCGGAGCTGCCGACCACGCGCTCGGCCCGGGCCCCCTGGCGCTGGAGCCGGAGCACGCCGCCCGCGTCGCCGACCTGCGCCTCTACGTGCGCCAGCACCACGCCGAGCGGGACAGCGTCGCCCTCGGGCAGCAGCTGCTCGCCACCTGCCCGCCGGACGGAGCCCCCTGGTGACCGCCGCCTTCACCCACGACGGCGCCGGCACCGACGCCGAGCAGTGGCGCCACCATCCCTCCTGGGGTGCCGTCCCGGAGCTCGGGCTCCTCAACGGCGAGGTCCGGTGCACGCGACTCGTGGTGGTCGCGGCCCACCCCGACGACGAGAGCCTCGGCGCCGGCGGCCTGATCGCCACCGCCGCGGCCGCCGGGCTGGCGGTGTACGTCGTGCTGCTGACCGCCGGCGAGGCCTCTCACCCCGCCTCCCCCACCATGAGCCGGCACGCGCTCGCGACAAGGCGGCTCGCCGAGGCCGAGCGGGCACTGGGCATCCTCGGCCCGAGGCGCCGCTGGTCTTCCTCGGCGCGTCCGACGGGGCCGTGGCCGGGGTCGAGGCCGAAGTGACGGCCAGCCTGGTCGACCTGATCGGTGACGGCCGCGGCACGCTGCTGGCCGCGCCGTGGCGTCACGACGGCCACACCGACCACGAGGCCGCCGGCCGGGCCGCCGCGGCCGCCGCGCTGCGCACCGGAGCCCGCCTGGCGGAGTACCCCGTGTGGATGTGGCACCGGGACCGCCCCGACCAGGCCCCCTGGGCACAGATGCGGCGCGTGGACCTCTCTCCCCAGGTGACCCAGCGCAAGTGGCTCGCGATCCACGCCCACGCCACCCAGGTCCGCCCCTTGTCCTCCCAGCCGGAGGACGGCGTGATGCTGTCCGGGCGCATGCTGGCGCACTTCAACGCCCCGGTCGAGCACTTCGTCACCGAGGCGGCCCCCGAGGACGACGCCCTCGACGAGCTGCACCGGCGCGAGCTCGACCCCTGGGGCGTGGACGTCCGCTGGTACGAGGAGCGCAAGCGGCAGCTGACGCTGGCCGCCCTGCCCCGCCCGCGGTTCTCGCGCGGGCTCGAGATCGGCTGCTCGCGCGGCGCGCTGGCCGAGCAGCTCGCCGACCGCTGCGAGGAGCTGGTCGCGGTCGACCGGAGCCCGACGGCCGTGGCCCGGGCCCGGGCGCGGCTGGGTGACACCCCGGGGGTCCGGGTCGAGGAGCGCGACGTCCCCCGGGAGTGGCCCGAGGGACGTTTCGACCTCGTCGTGGTCTCCGAGATCGGCTACTTCCTCAGCCCCGGGAGCCTGGACGGCCTGATCGAGCGGATCAGCCGGAGCCTCGAGCCCGCCGGGACCGTCCTGCTCTGCCACTGGCGGCACCCGGTCAAGGGCTGGGTCCTCGACGGGCCGGACGTGCACGCACGGTTCCGGGAGAGCTCGCTGCCGCCGGAGATGGCGCACTACCAGGATCGCGACGTCGAGATCTCGGTGCTCTGCCCCCCGACGGCCTGGCCCGACCCCACCGCATGACGGCACCGCGCCCGGCGTACGAGCTCGTGCACGTGGTGGTCCCCGCCCACGACGAGGAGGACCTGCTGCCCGCCTGCCTCGCCTCGCTCAGCGGGGCGGTCGCGGAGCTGCGCGCGGCCCGTCCGCACGTGCAGACCCGGGTCACCGTCGTCGCGGACGCGTGCACCGACGGCTCGTCTGCGGTGGCCCGGCTCCTGGACGCAGACGTGCTCGAGGTCGGCGCCGGCAACGTCGGCCACGCCCGGCGCGCCGGGGTCCGGCGGGTCCTCGAGCTGGCGACCGGCATCGACCCGTCGCGCGTCTGGGTGGCCAGCACCGACGCGGACACCCGCGTGCCGGGTCACTGGCTGCTCGCCCAGCTCCGGCTCGCCGAGGCCGGCCACGCGATGGTGGTCGGCTCGGTCCACCCCGAGCGCCGGGGGCTGGACCCACGGTTGTGGCGTGCCTGGCTCGACCGCCACCCGGCGCGGGAGGGGCACCGGCACGTCCACGGGGCCAACCTCGGCCTCAGCCTCGACGCCTACCTGCAGGTGGGCGGCTTCCCGGCGGTCCCGCTGCACGAGGACGTCCTCCTGGTCGAGGCGGTACGCCGCAGCGGCCTGCCGTGGTGCGCGACCGACACCACGCGGGTGACCACCTCGGCGCGCCGGTCCGGGCGTCTCGTCGGTGGGTTCGCCGACTACCTCGACGGGCTGGATGACCCGGCGTCGGCCTCCTGAGCCACCGGAGTCCCACAGGTTCTCAAACGTGGGAAACGACACGCGCCCGAGGAATCCCGCTCCGGCACCGCCATCCGCTACAAAAGGAGACGGCCCCGCCAGGTATGAGTTGGCGGGGCCATTGCTTTCCCAGGAGCGCTCAGTCGGCGACGTACTCGTCGATCTCCCCGAGGATCTGCTTCTTCACGTCGTCGTCCGCGTACGACGCGTGCACGGCCGCCCGCGCCAGGTCCGCCAGCCCCGACTCGTCGAGCTCGAGCAGGTCGGCGGCGATCTCGTACTCGCGGTTCAGCTCGGTGCCGAACATCGGCGGGTCGTCGGAGTTGATCGTGATGGTGACCCCGGCGTCGCGGAAGGCGCGGATCGGGTGCTCGTCGAGGGTCGTCACCGCACGGGTGGCGATGTTGGACGACGGACACACCTCGAGCGGGATGCCGCGCTCGGCGAGGTGCACCAGCAGCTCGGGGTCCTGCGCCGAGGAGGTGCCGTGGCCGATCCGCTCGGCGCCGAGCAGGGTCAGCGCGTCCCACACGGTCTGCGGGCCGGTGGTCTCCCCCGCGTGCGGCAGGCTGCGCAGCCCGGCGGCACGGGCGGCGTCGAAGTGCGGCTGGAACTGCGGCCTGGGTACGCCGATCTCGGGGCCGCCGAGCCCGAAGCCGATGAGCCCCTCGGTGCGGTGCTCGAGGGCGTACTCGAGCGTCTTGTCGGCGGCGGGAAGGCCGCTCTCGCCCGGGATGTCGTAGATCCAGCGCAGCACCAGGCCGAAGTCGCGCTCCGCGGCCACCCGTGCGTCCTCGATGGCCTCGCTGTAGGCCTCGATCGCCATTCCCTTGCCCTCCTCGTGCGGCTGGACGGAGGTGTAGGGCGTGCAGGTCAGCTCGGCGTACCGGAGGTTCTGGCCGGTCGCCATCTCGCGGGCCACCTCGTAGGTGAGGTAGCGGATGTCCTCGGGCGTCTTGATCAGGTCGACGACCGCGAGGTAGACCTCGACGAAGTGCGCGAAGTCGCGGAACTCGTAGAAGCGGCGCAGCTCGTCGGGGTCGCTGGGCACGGTGCCCGGGTGCCGGGCGGCCAGCTCGCTGACGATGCGGGCCGACGCGGACCCGACGTGGTGGACGTGCAGCTCGGCCTTCGGCAGGCCGGCCACGAAGGCGGCGAGGGGGTGCTGGGTGCTCACCCGCCCGATGATGTCAGCGGTGGATCACGAAGTACCAAATGACGAGGGGTGGCAGCAGGCCCACCAGCAGCCACGGCGTCACGATCCGCAGGCCGTTGATGACGCGTACGCCGGCGACCGCCAGCAGCCCGACCACCCCGCCGATCGCCAGCAGCCCGGGCTCGGCACCGGCCCGGTCGGACGAGCCGGCGAGCAGGGAGAGCCCGGTCGCGAAGATGGTCGCGGTCGTCAGCAGCAGGGCAGACATCACCACCCGCTGGACCCGCTCCACCTCCATCCCACGAGCCTAGGCGCGCGCCTGTGCCCGCGGCGGCGTCACTGGACGGCGGACAGCAGGTTCTGGGCCAGCTCGTCGACCGTGCGGCCGTCCTGGAAGACCTTGCCGTTGACCAGGATCGTCGGGGTGCCCCGGACGCCGGCATCGGTGGCCGACTTGGTGGCCGACTCGACCCAGGCCTTCTGGGTCTCGTTCTCGATGCCCGACTTCACGGCGCTCTCCTTGGCCCCGGCCTCGACGGCCTTGTCCACCAGCCACTGGCTGTCGGGGTACGGGCCGGACTCGGCAGGCTGGTCGGCGTAGAGCAGGTCGTGGAACTTCTTGGCCACCTGCGGACCGGACGCGTCCAGGACGACCTTGAACGCCGAGGCCGCGGCCACCGAGTAGTCGGTCTGGAGCAGGTTGAACGGCCGGTACTCGACGTACACCTTGCCCTGGTCGGCGAGCGTGGCGAGCTGCGAGTGCGTGGCCTTCTCCAGCTCCCCGCAGTAGGGGCACAGGAAGTCCTCGTAGATCACCACGCTGTTCGGGGCGCTCTTGCTCCCGATGGTCACGCCGTAGCTCCCGCTGCCGGCGGGCGCCGCGGAGACGTTGGCGCTGGTGTCGCGGGCGCGGTTGATCAGGAAGCCGCCGGCGACGATGACCAGCATGGCGAGGACGACGCCCCCGATCATCAGCGTGGCGCGGCGCCGCTCCCGCCGCTGCTGCTCCTTGAGGGCGACAGCCGCTCGCTCGGCGCGCGTGTCACGGGCTGACTTGTTCGCCATGTTCAGAGTCCTTCAGCTGCGGGGTGGCACGGAAGAGGACGTTGTCCAGCGCGAGCCGGGTGCGTCCCACCACCACGACGTACACGGAGAGGAGCAGCAGCGCGACGTCACGCGCGATCTCCCAGGGGTACTGCGAGGCGGCGTTCGGGTCGTAGCCGCCGCCGCCGAAGCAGCCGCAGTCGATGGTGAGGCCCCGGGCCCAGACCGAGCCGATGCCGACGATGAACGCGAGGTACATCAGGGCCGAGACGACCGCAGCCCCGCGCGTCAGGATGCCGAGCACCAGGGTCACGCCCACCACGATCTCGACGACGGGCAGCAGCTGGCCGACCGTCGGCACGATCGCCGACGGCAGCAGCTGGTAGGCCCGGACCGCCTGCACGCTGGAGGCCGGGTCGGGCAGCTTGACGGCGCCCGCGACGATCCACACGACGCCGGTGACCAGTCGGGCGACGAGGCCGAACCACTCCTTCACACCCCCGACCCTAGGCGGACGGTCTGAACGACGCCTGAGAGCCCGGGGCGTCCGCGCAGTAGGGTGCCCTCGTGAACGAACGACTCGTCTGGATCGACTGCGAGATGACCGGGCTCGACCTGAAGGCCGACGCCCTCATCGAGGTCGCGGCACTGGTGACCGACTTCGACCTCAACGTCCTGGGTCAGGGCATCGACCTGATCATCAAGCCCCCGCCGAAGCCATCGAGCAGATGAACGACTTCGTGCGCACCATGCACGAGACCTCGGGGCTGCTCTCCGAGCTCGACCACGGCATCACGATGGCGGAGGCCGAGGAGCGGGTGCTGGCCTACATCAAGGAGCACTGCCCGGACAACAGCCGCCCCCCGCTGGCCGGCAACACGGTCGCGACCGACCGCGCGTTCCTCTCCCGGGACATGCCACAGCTCGAGTCGTTCCTCCACTACCGGATCGTCGACGTCTCCTCGATCAAGGAGCTGTCGCGCAGGTGGTTCCCCCGTGCGTACTTCCAGGCGCCGGCCAAGCGCGGCAACCACCGCGCCCTCGCCGACATCCAGGAGAGCATCGAGGAGCTGCGCTACTACCGGGAGGCGGTCTTCGTGCCCTCCCCCGGCCCGGAGACCGAGGCGGCCCGCGCGATCGCGGCTCGCCACGGTGGATCGCTGACCGGCCTGACCGGTGGCGAGCCCGATGCGGGGAATGGCGCGAAGGGCTAGTACACTTCTCACCGATCCCGGCCCTGCCGGGATCTGCCTTGGTGGGTATAGCTCAGCTGGTAGAGCGCTGCGTTGTGGTCGCAGATGTCGCGGGTTCAAGTCCCGTTACTCACCCCAGCCTGGACAGGCCCCTCCGGTTCGCCGGAGGGGCCTGTTCGCATTTTCCGGGCCCTACCGGGCGGCGAATTGTCTGACTATGGTCAGAGGATGAGCACGTCGCCGTACGCCACCCTGCGCCGCTTCAACCGCGCGTGGACCCAGCGCGTCGGGGCCCTGGACGATTCGTTCCTGGGCTCCGGCCGCCCGCTGGGGCCGGCGCGCCTGCTGTACGAGATCGGGTCGGAGGGGGCCGGGGTGCTCAGCCTCCGGCGCCGACTGGGACTCGACTCCGGCTACCTGAGCCGACTCCTCGGCCAGCTCGCCGACGAGGGACTGGTCGAGGTCGTCCCCGACCCCGGCGACCGCCGGCGGCGGCTGGCCACCCTCACGACACGAGGACGTCGTGAGTGGCAGACGCTCGAGGACAGGTCCGAGCGGCTGGCCCACGACCTGGTGGCGCCACTCTCGGAGTCGCAGCGGGCCCGTCTCGACGAGGCGCTGGCCACGGCCGAGCTGCTCGTGCGGGCGGCCACGCTGGAGCTGGAGTCGATCCCGGGCGACTCCCCCGAGGCCGTGGCCGCGGTGAGCGCCTACTTCGACGAGCTGGACCGCGGTTCCCGGGCGGCTTCGACCCGGGCGACGCCTGGACGCACGACGCCGAGGCCTTCGCCCCGCCGCACGGCGTCTTCGTTGCAGCGCGCGACGAGGAGCGGGTGGTGGGCTGCGGCGGCGTGCAGCGGCTCGACCCCGACACGGCAGAGATCAAGCGGATGTGGATCCACCCCGACTGGCGCGGCGCCGGCCTGGGCTCACGGTTGCTGCGCCACCTCGAGGAGCGCGCGGCCGGGCTCGGTCACCGGCGGGTCCGCCTCGACACCAACGGCACGCTCACCGAGGCGATCGGCATGTACGGGCGCGCCGGCTACCGCCCGACCGAGCGCTACAACGACAACCCGTACGCCCAGGCGTGGTTCGAGAAGGAGCTCGCCTGACGGACGCGGTGGTCAGCCCCAGTGACGGCGCATCAGCGTCGTGACCGCGAACGGGTCGCTCCCGGACTGCGCGGCCAGCACCCCGGCGCCCTCCGGCGAGCCGGTGAAGACCGCCTCGCCGCCACCCACCCAGTGCCGCCATGCCGTGGCGAACATGCCGGCCCGGCGCGCGTTGGCACCCAGGACGGTCGGGACGGCGTGCCAGGTCTCGGCCGTCGCCAGGGCGCGCCCCGAAGCGGCCGCGAGCGCTGCCCTGGTCGGCCACGGGCCCGGGGACACGACCCAGCGGGGCACGACGTAGCGGGGCGTGCCGAGCGGGCCCATGACCTCGTCCACGGCGACCGCGAAGGCAGCGGCCTCCTGCTCCCCCACCCCTCCGAGGACGCAGCGGTACTCCCCACCCGGCTCGACCTGCAGCCCCACCGCGCTCGAGCCGGCTGAGGTGAGGCCCGCTGCATGCAGCGCGTCCGCCACCGCGCACGCGACCTGCGCGACCGACGGTGGGGTCGAGGCGGCCGCCAGCACCCGCATCCCGCGGGCCTCCCGTTGCACGCGGAGCACGAACCAGGCGAGCGTCACCAGCACCAGCGCGAGACCCACGAACGCCGCGTGCCCGGCCACCAGCGCGCCCACCCCGAAGAGGCACCCGGTGCCGAGGAGCAGGGCCGGCCAGGGACGGTCCGCGAGCAACGAGTCGTCCCGGATCACGAGTGACGTCGGGCCGGCGACCACCGGGGCGGGCTCTCGGACCGACCCGACCCGCGACCGCTCCGCGGCGAGCACCCGGATGGCCGGCACGGCGGCGTCGACGTACTCCGTGCCCACCGCCCAGGCCTCCGCCGTCTCGTGGCGCCGCTGGCTGCGCACCACCATCTCGGCGTTGAGGGCGTCGAAGTCGGCCGTGCTCGGTGGCGCGAACGCGGAGAACCGCGAGTCGCAGTGGGCCACGCCGTCGGTGACCTCGCCGGTCTGGTCGAGGGCGAGGTAGCCCGCGTGCTTGCGAACCAGCCGGTCCCAGTCGTTGGCACCCCGGGGGTGGTCGTCGGCCACGCAGACGACGGTCCAGTTGACCGCCACCTTCTCCCGCCAGGAGGGGTCCACCCGCAGCGCCCTGCCCCGGGTCTGGGTGACCGCGGTGGTCGTGGTGACCGCGGTCAGGTCGACCAGGCCCGTCACGGCCGGCGCGTCCCAGCCCTCGCCGAGCAGGCCGCGGGTGCCGACCAGGACGCGGGTGCCGCCACTGGTCAGGAAGTCGGTCACCAGCCGCACCCACGCCCGGCTCGTCCACGGACCGACGAGGCGCGAGAGCCCGTCCGCCCCGGCACCGGCTCGACCACCAGGCGTCCGGCGAGGTCGGCCTCCGCGGCCCGCGGACGTGCGGCGACGAAGTCACGGAACGCCGCCAGGGTGGTCGCCGACGCGGCGACGGTCGACCCGGTGACCAGCATCGGGTCGAGGTCCGCGGTCTCCGGGTCGGCGACCAGGCCCGCCACCACCGCGACGGCCGATCCGGACTGGGCGTCCATCAGCCCGTCGAGGTCGGCGGGCAGCAAGGCCGAGGCCCGCTCGTGGTCGCAGAGCACCAGCATCCGCAACCGGTCCCCGAGCGTCGCGCTCTCGTGGGACACGATCGCAGTGGCCGCGACGGTCTTGGACTCCGACCTCGCCAGCACCCGGTCGACCACCGAGCGCCCCCGCCTGATCCCCCGCCGGGTCAGCACGTAGCCCACCGACGGCAACGCCTTCCGGACCGCCTCGACGACCGCGCCGTCAGCGGGGTCGTCCGAGACCGTCAGGCACCGGGTCAGCCAGTCGTCGACGAGCAGGACCCAGTCGTCCGAGGTCGGCGCCACCCGGTGCTCCTCGCCCAGGCGGGCGCCGGGCGGCAGCGCCAGCATGCCGGCGTGGTGGGCGCGCAGCGCGGCCCGCGCGAGGGCGGGCTCGGTGCGCAGCACGCTCAGCCAGGGCACTCCGGGGTCGGTGAACCGGGCATCGAGCCACGACAGGAACGGCGTCGAGCCGAACTCCGGGTCCATCAGGTCGGTGAGCAGCTCGGTGAAGCGGGCCGCCGACTCCGCCAGCCACGAGGACTCGGCCGCCGTCGGCGTCGTGAGCCACACCAGCTCGCTGAACGGCGCCAGGTCGCCCTCGCGGACCAGCGCCGGGATCGACGCGGCGTACGCGCAGCGCCCGAAGAGCTCCTCGACCAGCTCCGCCTGGTCCGCCGGCAGCGCCGCGGGCGGGGTCGCGGTGAGGCCCAGGACCAGCGCCTGGGGCAGGCGGTCGAGGAGCTCGGCCAGCAGCCGGCCCCACACCTCCAGCAGGTGGTGGCACTCGTCCAGGACCAGCAGCACGGGGCCGCAGCTCGACAGCTCCTCGACCAGCGCCCGCCCACCCGGGTGCAGGCGCGCGAGCAACGACCCCTCGAGCCCGTCGTCGTCGACCTCGGCGTCGGCGTCGAACACCGCGAGGGACTGGTAGGTCAGCGCGCTCACCGGCTCGTCGAGCACCCGGTCGGTCCCGACCTCCAGCCCCAGGGCGGACCCCTGCGCGGCCCACTGTCCCTGGATCGCCGTGTTGGGCCCGAAGGCCACCACGCGCGAGACCCGGCCGTCGGCCAGCATGGCGGTCGCCGTGCGCAGCCCCACCAGGGTCTTTCCGGCGCCGGGCGCCAGGGTGACCCACGCCCGGGTCGTCCCGCTCGCCCAGGCCCGGTCGAGCGCGGCCAGGGCCTCGGCCTGGTGGCGGCGCAGCGCGGGACCGTTCACGGGCGCCACCCTCGCACAGCCGCCCGCGGGGGCCGGAGGATCAGGCGGGGATGTGCCCGAAGTGGCCGCGCTGGAAGTCCTCGTAGGCCTTGAGCACCTCGGCCTTGGTGTTCATCACGAACGGGCCGGCCCAGGCCAGCGGCTCGCGGATCGGCCGGCCGCCGACCACGATCACGTCCAGCTTCGGCGACCGGCTCTCCTGGCTGCCGTCGGCCGTCACCGTCAGGTAGTCACCCGCACCGAAGACGGCCGACTGGCCGGTGTGCACGGGCGTGCCGTCGCCGACGGTGCCGTGGCCGTTGAGCACGTAGACCAGCGCGTTGAAGTCCACGTCCCACGGCAGGTCGAGGCGCGCTCCCGGCTCGAGCGTGGCGTGCACCAGCGACATCGGCGTGTACGTCGAGCCCGGTCCGGCGTGGCCGTCCACGGAGCCTGCGATGACCCGCACCAGCGAGCCCGCGTCGTACGACGTCAGCAGGGCGACCTCGCCGGAGCGCAGGTCCTGGTACTTCGGAGCGTTCATCTTGGCGTCGCGCGGCAGGTTCACCCAGAGCTGGATGCCGTGGAAGAGGCCACCCTTGTCGACGAGCCACTCCGGCGGCGCCTCGATGTGCAGCAGGCCGGAGCCGGCGGTCATCCACTGGGTGTCGCCGTTGGTGATGGTGCCCCCGCCACCGTGACTGTCCTGGTGGTCGAAGACTCCGTCGATGATGTAGGTGACGGTCTCGAAGCCGCGGTGCGGGTGCCAGGGGGTGCCCTTGGGCTCGCCGGGCGCGTACTCGACCTCGCCCATCTGGTCCATCATCACGAACGGGTCGAGGTGGGCCAGGTCGATGCCGGCGAACGCGCGCCGCACCGGGAAGCCCTCGCCCTCGTAGCCCTGTGGCGCCGTGGTCACCTGCCACACCGGGCGGGGCTGGTCGCCGAGACCGGGACGCCGCACGCGGTCCAGCACGGCCAGGTCGGGAACGGTGATTGCGGGCATCCGGCCCACCTCCTCTGCGATGCCGGGATCGGCACCACTCCTCAACGATAGTTGAAGATTGGATATTCCGCCTCAGTCCGGGCTCAGGTGACGATGGGCAGCCAGACCCGGAACGTGGTGCCCTCGCCGGGGTGCGACTCCAGCTCGATGCGGCCGCCGTGCTTCTCGACCACCGCCCGGGCGATCGATAGCCCCAGCCCGCTCCCCGGGATCGCCTGCTTCTGTGCCGTCGTGGAGCGGAAGAACCGGCTGAAGATGCGGCCACGCTCCTCCGGCGGGATGCCGATGCCGGTGTCGCTGACCTCGATCGTCGCGCCGTCGTCCGAGGTCGAGAGGCACAGCGCGACGCGGCCGCCGTCCGGGGTGAACTTGACCGCGTTGCTGACCAGGTTGACCACCACCCGCTCGATCATGTCCCGGTCGCCGAGGAACGGGACCGGCTCGTCCGGCAGCTCGAGGCGTACGTCGAGGCGTCGACCGTCCCAGGCGGGCGACACCACGTCGTACCCCTCCTGCACCAGCAGCCGCAGGTCGAGCGCCCGGCTGGCCAGCACCAGCCCGTCGTCCTCGACGCGGGAGAGGGTGAGCAGGTCGTCGATGAGGAGCAGGAGTCGGGAGCTGTTGGCGCTCACCCGGCGCAGCGCGTCGGCCTGCGCGGGGCTCACCGCGCCGAACTCGCCCTCCTCGAGCATCTCGAGGTAGCCGACGATGCTGGTGATCGGCGTGCGCAGCTCGTGGCTGACGCTGGAGACGAAGGACTCCTTGACCCGGTCGATCTCACGCAGCCGCTCCGCCGCCGTGCGCTCGGCCTCCAGCGCCTCGACCAGCACCTCCTGGGCCCGCACGCGCTCGGTGACGTCCTCGGAGGTGCTGACGTAGCCGGTGACGCGTCCCCGGTCATCGACCAGCTGGCTGAGCGTCATCGAGTGGTTGCGCTCCACGCCGTCCTTGCGGACGAACCTCATGTCGGTGCCGGCGTGCCGGGGCGCGGCCAGTGCCCGTGCGACCTCGGTGAAGTCGTCCCCCACCCCGAGCTCGTGGGCCTTCTCCTTCACGGCCTGGTCGGTGTGGAACAGCCGGGTCGTCTCGCCCATCACCTCCTCCGGTGCGTAGCCGAGGAGGCGCTGGGCTCCGGGGTTGAAGAGCGTGATCCGGCCCGCCTCGTCGGTCCCGATGATGGCCACACCGGTGGCGCCGTTGACGATGTTCTGCACCTTGTCGCGCTCGGCCGCGGCGAACCGGGCGTTGGCGAGCTGCTCCCCCGCGATCAGCATCATCGGCACCACCACCAGCGCACAGGCGATGCCGAAGAGCGCCAGCAGGATCGGCCGCGTGTCGACCGGCAGCCCGTACGTCGCGGGCACGTCGGCGAACGGGCCGAAGCCGAACGTCGTCAGCTGGATGGCGACGCCGAAGACCGCCACGGTCTGGGCCAGCGCCTCGTACGGACCGGCGCGCAGCGCGCCCCAGGCGAGCACCGGCAGCACCATGAACACCAGGCCCGGGAAGTCGTGGGGCAGGAAGACCAGCAGGCTGACGGTCACGATCAGGACCCACTGCACGACCCGCTCCACGATCGCGGCGGTCGGCTCATGGCCGCGCAGCTGCAGGAAGAAGGGCAGCACCGTGAGCAGCGAGCACAGCTGCGCCGTACCGACGGTGAGGGCGGTCAGCCACGGCGTGCCGAAGCCGGTCAGCGCTGCGGTGGCGAACGTCGCGACCCAGACCACGCAGGCCCCCAGCGCGGAGCCGCCCAGGAAGCGGGCCAGGTCGGCGTTGGTCATCAGCCGGGGCCGGCCCGGTCGACGGTCGGTGAGGATCCACCACACGACCCAGGTCTCGAGGCCGATCCCGACCGCGAGGCCGGCCGCGACCGTGGGCGGGCGGCCGCCGACCCAGATCGTGGCCAGCGCGACGAGGGCGGTCAGCACCGCGAGCTGCCGGGCGCGGCGCCGTGGGGAGAGCAGCAGGGCGGCGATCGCCGCACCGACCGGCCAGATCCCGATCCCCCGCCCTCCGGCCGGGGCCGCGTCGACGGCGGCCAGGCCGAGGACCGCGGTGGTGAGCATGAGGACGGTCACCCCGACGCGCGAGGACGTCGCCACGTCCACTCCTCTCCGCCCGGACGGCCCGCCTGCTCGAGCCCACGAGGCAGTGCCTCGGACAGGATCCAAACACCAACGGTCCGGCTGCGTCAGCAGCAACGCCGTTTTGGTCGCGGTCGCCGAGGGGCGGCTAGGTTGACGGGGTGACTTCGGCGAAGCAGCAATACGACGTGGTCGTCGTCGGTGGCGGGCACAACGGCCTGGCCTCCGCGGCCTACCTCGCCCGCGCAGGGCTCTCGGTCCTGGTCCTCGAACGCCTCGACCACACCGGCGGCGCGGCGGTCTCGGCGGCGGCTTTCCCGGGTCTGCCCGCGCGCCTGTCGCGCTACTCCTACCTGGTCTCGATGATGCCGACCCAGCTCGTCGAGGACCTCGACCTCGACCTCCGGCTGGCGTCACGCCCCACCGCGTCGTACACGCCGGTGACGCGCGACGGCAAGCCGCGCGGGCTGCTGGTGGAGCGTCCTGAGGGCGAGGCCACGCGGCGCTCGTTCGCGGAGCTGACCGGCGGCGACGGGGAGTACGACGCGTGGCGCGAGTTCTACGCCGACGTCGCCGGCCTCGCCGAGGTCGTGGCCCCCACGCTGCTCTCCCCGCTACCGACCGAGCGCGCCATCCGCGGCGAGGTCGACCCCGGGGTCTGGCGCGACTTCGTCACCACCCCGCTCGGGGCCACCATCGAGTCGCGCTTCCAGGACGACACCGTGCGCGGCGTCGTCGCCACGGACGCCCTGATCGGGACGTTCGCCTCGATGCACGACCCGTCGCTGGTGCAGAACCGCTGCTTCCTCTACCACCTGCTGGGCAACGGCACCGGCGAGTGGCGGATCCCCGTCGGCGGCATGGGTGCGGTGACCGACGCCCTGGCCCGGTCCGCCGTCCAGGCCGGCGCCGAGATCATCACCTCCGCCGGCGTGAGCGCCATCCGCGACTCCGGCGACGGGGCCGAGGTCACCTGGCACGACGGCGGGAAGTCGCACACCGTGTCGGGCCGCCACGTGCTGGCCAACGTCGCGCCCTGGGTGCTGGGGATCCTGCTCGGCAACGGCGCGGACCCGGACGGCAAGCCCGAGGGCGCCCAGCTCAAGATCAACGTCCTGCTCGAGCGCCTGCCGCAGCTGAAGTCCGGAGTGGACCCGGCCGTGGCCTTCGCCGGGACGCTCCACGTCGCCGAGGACTACAGCAACCTGGAGGCGGCGTACGCCGACGCCGCCGCGGGCCGGATGCCCGAGCGGCTGCCGGGCGAGGTCTACTGCCACTCGCTCACCGACCCCTCCATCCTCGGCGACGCCCCCGCGGGGACGCACACCCTCACCTACTTCGGCCTGCACACCCCGGCCTCGCTGTTCGCCCAGGACCCCGCGGCGACCAAGGAGCTCGCCGTCGCGCGGGCGATCGCCTCGATCGACGAGCACCTGGTGGAGCCGATCGAGTCGTGCGTCGCGCGGGACGCCGACGGCAAGCCGTGCATCGAGGCCAAGATCCCGCAGGACGTCGAGGCGGACCTCGCCATGCCCGGCGGCCACATCTTCCACGGGGACCTCGACTGGCCGTGGGCGTCGAACCGTGCCCGCCTGGAGACCCCCGCGCAGCAGTGGGGCGTGCAGACCGACGCCGACTCGGTGCTGCTCTGCGGCGCGGGATCGCGTCGCGGCGGCGCCGTCTCCGGGATCGGCGGGCACAACGCGGCCCAGGCCGTGCTCGCGTCGCGGTAGACCACCCTCGATTTTTCTCTGCCGCCACGCCGCTGCTAGAGTTTCTCTCGCTTCACCGCACGCGGCATTAGCTCAATTGGCAGAGCAGCTGACTCTTAATCAGCGGGTTCGGGGTTCGAGTCCCTGATGCCGTACCAACACCGAAGGCCAGGGCGCATCATGCGTCCTGGCCTTCGTCATTCCACGTGGTCTTGCCGCAGTTTGCGGTGCCGCAACCCCGATGCGACCGGGGGCCCTCCTGAGCCTTAGGATTCGCCGCCGGCGGAACACGGGGGGCGGTAGCCCAGACACGGACCGCTCGACCGGTGCGTGCGACCGCCGCGCCGTCACTTTCTCGCACGAGGAACACCATGCACAAGCGCACCCTCCTGGCCGCCCTGGCCGTCACCGCCTCCACCGTCGTCGGAGGCGCCGCCGCCTACGCGACCGTCAGCCCCGACGACGAGGCCACTCCGGTCATCGACGTGACCACCGTCGACAAGACCGGCGACGTGCACGAGATGAAGGCCGGCCGGGACCTGCCGAACCGGATCACGCACTCCGTGGGCATGAAGCAGGTCAGCTACAACGTCGACCGGACCGCCGAGACCCTCACCATCACCTACCCGATGAGCCGGATCCTCAACAACGACCGGTTCCACCAGCTGGTCGGCACGATCATCACCCCCGACAAGAAGATGTCGGACCCCAATGCGCCGTTCGTCGAGCTGATCTCCAGCGCGTCCAAGGTCACCGTCCGGGTCTTCAGCTACAACGGCGACACCGACTTCAAGCAGCACGTGTGCAAGCCGGCCTCCTCCTCCTCGGACACCAAGACCGACGCGGTCACCCAGACGGTGCCGTTCTCCTGCCTCGACGGGGTCCTGGACCACGGCTTCATGCGCTCCTTCGCGCTGCTGGAGCGCGCCCCCAAGGGCGACGACCTGTCCTTCGACCTCACCCCGTGGACGCGGGACCTGCCGCTGAGCCCGTACGTCGCCCCGACGGCCGGCACCCAGGGCTGACCCCGGACGGGACACCCTCGAAGGCCGGTCCACCAGGACCGGCCTTCGAGCATTTCAAGGGTGTTCGCAGATGTTTCCCGCGGACGCTCTTGGGACGTGCCTACGATGGCCGGGACCTTTGCGTCCCCCGGGGCGCACCATGGGAGGAGCCGGAGGGCTCGAGCGATGGGGCAGACACCCGAGTCAGGGCCGGCGGTCGGCCCCCAGGTCATCTTCGGCTTCGACACCACCGGCCGCTGCACGCTGTCGATCGGCACCGGCCTGAGCCCGCTGCACGTGCAGCCGGGCGAGCTGGTCGGCCAGAACCTGTTCGACGTCTACGCCGATGACCTCGACGGCCTCGCGGCGCTGCGCCGGGCGATCGACGGCGAGAGCCTCACCCTCGAGCGAGAGTTCATGGACAGGGTGCTCGCGATCTACTACGAGCCGTCCCGCGACGCCGAGGGCCGGGTGACCGGCGTCCTCGGCGTGACCACGGACGTGACCGAGCAGCGTCGGATCGAGCGCGAGGTGCACGAGGCCCGGCATCGGGCCACGCTGCTGGCCGACATCTCCGCTGCCCTGGCCCAGGAGACCCTCGACCCGGAGGCGATGCTCCGCCTGGTCGCCCGTTCGGTGGCCGAGCCGGTGGCCGACGCCGGCTCCGTGTGGCTGCGGTTCGACGCGGGCGGTGCGCTCGAGCCCCGGGCCCGCTGGTGCCGCGACGGCGTGCCCGAGCTCCTGGAGCGCGACGTCCCGGCCGACACCGCGGACGTGCGCGCCACCGAGCTGCGCCCGGCGGCCGGCCCCGACGGCACGACGTACGTGAGGGTGCCGCTTCGGTCCCGCGGGCTGCTGCTCGGGGTCGTCGACGTCGCACGCTCGCCGGAGCGAGGTGACTTCACGGACTCGGACCTCGACCTCGTGTCCGAGATCGCCCGACGGTGCGCACTCTCGCTGGACAACGCACGGCTGCTCGAGGCCCAGCGCGCGGCCCATGAGGAGCTCATCAAGTTCGAGGCGCTGGCAGACGCCTCGGACAACCTCGTCGCGATCAGCGACGTGGACGACCGGGTCGTGTACGTGAATCCCAAGGTGATCCGCTACGGGCTCGACGCCGTCGCCCGCGACGTCTGGCAGGTGGCCGCGGCCGTCGCGGGGGGCGACGCCACCGGAGCCATCCGGCACGGCCTGGAGTCGGAGGGGCGCTGGTCGGGGGACCTGCGCCTGACCCTCCCGGACCGCAGCGTGGTCGGCCAGCTCGACGCCTTCCGGCTGACCCATCCCGAGACCGGCGCCGACCTCGGGAGCGCGTGGATCGCCAAGGACGTCACCGAGCTGCGCACGACCGAGGCCGCGCTCCGCGAGGCGAACGCCGACCTCAAGCAGTTCAAGGCGCTGGTGGAGGCCTCGCCCGACTTCATCGCGATCGCCGCCCTCGACGGTTCCCTGAAGTACGTCAACCCGGGGGGTCGCGAGCTGATCGGCCTCGACCCGGACCTCGACGTCACGACGACCACGATCGTCGACTACCTGACCCCCGAGGGCATCAAGGCCTCGTTGGAGGTCGAGCAGCCCGCCGTGGTCGCCGACGGCCACTGGGAGGGCGAGTCCACCCTGCGCAACCACCGCGGCCCGGCCATCCCGGTGGCCATCGCCAGCTTCCTGATGCGCGACGTCGAGACGGGCGAGCCGTTCGCGCTGGCCACGGTCCAACGCGACATCACCGAGCGCCTCGCGGCCGAGAAGAGCCTGCGCGAGCTCATCGAGCAACGGCAGGCACTGCTGTCCAGGCTCGTCGACGCCCAGGACGCCGAGCGCACCCGGATCGCCGCCGACGTGCACGACGACCCCGTGCAGGCCCTCGCCGCGGTCGACCTCCGGCTCGGGTTGATGGCGCGCCGGCTGCGCGAGCGAGCCCCGGACCTCCTCGAGACCCTCGAGCCGCTGCAGGCGAGCGTCTCCGGCGCGACCGAGCGCCTGCGCTCGCTCCTCTTCGACCTCGAGCCACCCGACCTGCACGACGGGCTGACCGGGGCCCTGCGGCGGGCGGCGGAGGAGATCTTCGAGGGCACCGGGACCCGGTGGAGCGTCGACGGCGAGCGGGAGCCCGAGGTGCCCGACGCGGTCCGCGCCATCGCCTACCGGATCGCCAAGGAGATGCTCAACAACGCGCGCAAGCACGCGGACGCCCATCACGTGACCGTCGTCATCACCGGCCGCGACGGCGGCCTCGAGGTCTCGGTCACCGACGACGGGGTCGGCCTCGCCGAGCCGGTCCGGCAGACGCCGGGCCACCGGGGACTGTTCACCATGCAGGACCGCGCGGAGATCGCCGGCGGCTGGTGCACGCTCAGCACGCCCGCGAGCGGCGGCACGGTGGTGACGACCTGGCTGCCCGGCACGGCGCCCGTCGCCTGGTAGTGCACAGGCACTAGGTCATTCGGTACCACCGCACCGAGCACCGGATCCGGTCCCGAGGCAGGATGAAGACAACGCCGGCCGGCCCGTTCCCCCGTCGGGTCGGTCGGCGCCCCTCATCCTCTCGTCAGCGCATGACCCCTCGCGGCGTCGGGTACCTCCCACGCATGCTGACCCCCAAGGCACGCGGCTCGTTGAGCGAGCGCCTCCTCGAGGCCATCCGGGCGCGGCCCCGCGATCTGGCCGCCGTCGTCGGCGACGAGCCCGAGAGCGTGGACGACGAGCAGATCGCGCTGTGGGCCCTCTACGAGCTGCACCACCACGGCTTCGAGGACGTCGACGACGCCCTCGAGTGGCACCCCGACCTCCTCGCGCTCCGCCGGCGCCTCGAGGACGGGTTCGAGCGGCGGCTGCGGTCGCGGTGGCCCTCCCCCGGGCCAGGGTTCCGCACCGAGACCTTCGCCGAGGACTTCTTCGCGTTCGTCGAGGGCCACGACGGGGCCTCGCTGGCCGCACACGTCCAGCGCACGGCCGACGTCGAGCAGGTCCTCGACCTCTTCCGGCTGCGGTCGGTCTACCACCTCAAGGAGTCCGACAGCACGGCCTGGGCGGTCCCCCGGCTGCGGGCGCGGACCAAGGCCGCGCTCGTCGAGCTCCTGTACGACGAGTACGGCGCCGGCGACCCCGACCGGGTGCACGCGCACCTCTTCGCCCGGGGGCTCGAGGCGTGCGGGCTGAGCTCGGAGTACGGCGCGTACGTCGACGACGTGCCCGTGGAGGTGCTCGAGCAGAACAACGCCATGACGCTCTTCGGGCTGCACCGCCGGCTCCGAGGCGCGGCACTGGGCCACCTGGCGGCGTTCGAGGTCACCAGCTCGCTGCCGTCGAGACGGATGAGCCAGGGCATCGCCCGCCTCGGGCTCGCCCAGGAGATGGCCGACTACTACGACGAGCACGTGGAGGCCGACGCCGTCCACGAGCAGCTAGCCGTGCGCACCATCTGCGCGGGCCTGCTGGCGGAGGAGCCGCACCTGGCCGGCGACGTCTGGTTCGGGGCCTGGAGCTGCCTGGACCTCGAGGACCGCCTCGCTCGCAGGCTGCTCTCGGAGTGGGCGGCATGAGCGACCTCGACCACCCGGACGGCGTGATCTGCCCCGGCGGCCCGCTGCTGCTGCGCGGCGACCACGTGGTGACCGACGCCCAGGGTCGCCCGCACCGCACCACCCGGCCGGTGAGCGCCGTGTGCCGCTGCGGCAAGTCCTCTCGTCAGCCGTGGTGCGACGGGACCCACAAGGTGCTGCCGCCGCAGGCGCGACCCTAGAGCTGGTCCTCCGCCGGCCCGGCGCCGAGCGCGACCAGCACCCCGCGCTCGAAGGACCGCGTCTCCCGCACCTGCAGACGGGTCCGGCCGCAGGTCTCGTCCTCGAGCCTGCGGACCTGCTCCAGGGTGCCGAGCTGGAGCACCGCCGTCCCGGCGTCGAGCAGGTGACGGTCGGCGAGCCCCCAGCATCGGCGCGCGAGGTCGAGGCCGTCCTCGCCACCGTCGATGGCGAGCAGCGGGTCCTCCGGATAGCGACCCGTGTGGGCGCGCGGCACCCACGGCGGGTCGGCGATGATCACGGCGAAGCGCTCGTCCGGACCGAGCACGGCGTCCAGGGCACCCTCCCGCACCTCGACCAGGTCGGCGAGTCCGGCCCGCTCGGCATTCGCCCGGGTGTAGTCGCAGGCCACCGGGTCCAGGTCGACGCTCACCAGCGGCCGCGGCTCCTGGGCGATGGCCAGCAGGCCGATGTGGCCGGCGCCCGCACAGACCTCCAGGACCGGCCCGTCCGGTGCGCTGCGGATCAGCTCGGCAGCCCACCCGGACTGGGCGGTCGTCCACGCCCGCGGCTCCAGCACCCGGTCGTCGAAGTCGATGAGCAGGGAACCGAAGGTGGCGGTGCGCGGCACCCCGCGAAGCCGCGGCTCGTCCAGGCTGGTCACTCAGATCTCCTTCTCGGAGCGGTCGCCCGCCCAGTCGGTGTGGAAGGTGCCCTCGCGGTCGACGCGCTGATAGGTGTGCGCACCGAAGTCGTCGCGCAGGACCTGGATGAGCGCCGCGGGCAGGCGCTCGCGTCGCAGGCCGTCGAAGTAGGCCAGCGAGGAGGAGAACGCCGGGGTCGGGACCCCGGCCCGGGCCGCGAGGGCCACCACGCGCCGCCACGCACCGGCCCCCTCGTTGACCGCACCGGCGAAGTACTCCGCGGTCAGCAGCGTGGTCAGGTCCGGCTCCTCGGCGTACGCCTCACGGATCCGGTCGAGGAACTGGGCGCGGATGATGCACCCGCCCCGCCAGATGGTCGCCATGGCACCCAGGTCGACGCCCCACTCGTGCTCCCGGCTCCCAGCGGCCATCTGGTCGAAGCCCTGCGCATAGGCCACCACCTTCGAGGCGTAGAGCGCGGCGCGCACGTCGTCGACGAAGGCGGCGCGGTCGCCCAGGTCCACCGGCTCGGGATCAGTCGTGAACACCTGACGTGCCGCCGCGCGCTGCTCCGTGTGCCCCGACAGGCTGCGCGCGAACGTCGCCTCGGCGATCCCGGTGACCGGCACTCCCAGGTCCAGGGCGCTCTGCACCGTCCAGCGTCCGGTGCCCTTCTGCTCGGCCGCGTCCCGTACGACGTCGACGAACGGCGTCCCGTCGGGGTCGGTGTGCGTCAGCACGTCGGCGGTGATCTCGATCAGGAACGACTCGAGGTCCCCGTCGTTCCAGTCCCGGAAGACCCCGGCGATCTCCTCCGGCGAGAGTCCGGCCACGCTGCGGAGAAGGTCGTAGGACTCGGCGATCAGCTGCATGTCGGCGTACTCGATGCCGTTGTGCACCATCTTGACGAAGTGCCCGGCGCCGCCCGGCCCGACGTGGGTGCAACAGGGTGTGCCATCGACCTGCGCGGCGATGCCCTCGAGGATGGGCCCGAGGCGTTCGTAGGCCAGGTCGGAGCCGCCCACCATGATCGAGGGACCGTGCAGGGCTCCCTCCTCCCCCGGAGACACCGGCGCCGACGAAGTGCAGGCCGCGCTCGGCGAGTGCCTGCTCGCGGCGCACGGTGTCGACGAAGTGCGCGTTGCCGGCGTCGACGACGATGTCCCCCTGGTCGAGCAGCGGGACGAGCTCGTCGATGACCGCGTCGGTCGCCTCCCCGGCCTTGACCATCACGATGATCGCCCGCGGCCGCTCGATGGCGGCGACGAAGCCTGCCAGCGACTCCGAGCCGACGAAGTCACCCTCGGAGCCGAACTCCTCGATCAGCGCGGTCGTCCTCGAGGCTGTCCGGTTGTGCACGGCGATGCGGTGGCCGTGCCTGGCGATGTTGCGGGCCAGGTTGCGCCCCATCACCGCCAGCCCGGTCAGTCCGATGGTGGCGAGCTCCTCAGGCACACGCGGTCCTCTCGTCGGTGGCTCGGGCCTCTGGCGACAACCAGCTCGGGTGCGGGACATCCACCGGTTTGATCAGTCCCTCACCCGCGTCAGGGAGCAGGTGGCCGGCCCCTCGAGGAGCGCGCCGTCCTTGTCGAAGCGAGAGCCGTGCAGCGGGCAGTCCCAGCTGTGCTCGGCGTCGTTCCAGCGCAGCACCCCGCCGAGGTGGGGGCACACGGCCGGGACCCGGCGGACGACCCCGTCGACCGTGGAGACGCCGGTGGGCAGGCCGACATGGTCGAGGCGCACCTCGCCCTTGCCCTCGGCCGGCGCGCGGCCTCCGGGGCGCGTCAGCGGCGACAGCCAGCCGCGCGTCATCTCGAAACCGACCTCGGCGTTCAGCAGTGCGGCCTGGGGTACGCCGCGCAGCCACGCCGCCGACCAGCTGTCCAGGACGGCCGCCCACTCGGTGTGGCCGTCGAGCAGCCTGCTGCTCAGCGCCAGGGCCGCGGCGACGCCGTTGGTCATCCCCCACTTCGCGTAGCCCCCGGCGACCATGAGGTCGGACCGGCCGGGCACGAGCGGGCCGACGAACGGCAGGGCGTGACTTGTCACGTAGTCCTGGGCCGACCAGGTGTGGGTCAGCTCGGCACCCGGGAAGTGCTGCCTGGTCCAGGCGACCAGGTCGTCGATGCGGGCCCGGGGCGAGGACGCCCGGCCGGTGCCGTGCCCGTTGCCGCCGACCAGGAGCAGCGGCCCGTCCGGACCGGGCGCGTCTCGCAGGGAACGGGAGGGAGAGTCCGCCGAGAGGTACATCCCCGCGACGGTCGGCTCGGCACCGGCGAAAGCGAGACAGTAGGACCGCTCGGCGCTGGCGCGAGCGAAGAAGCCGCCCCGGTCGAGGATCGGCATGTTGGTCGCGACGACCACGGTGTGCGCCGTGGCCGTGCCGGTCTCGGCCGTCACGATGACCGGCCCGCGGCCGGTGACGCGGCGTACGCGCGCGCCCTCCACGAGGGTTCCGCCGTGCGACCGGAAGTCGGCAGCGAGCGCGCCCAGGAGCTCCATCGGGTCGAGCTGGTCTGGTCGGGGAGCAGCACCGCTCCCCTGGTCTCGAACGGCAGCTCTGGCGTGTCCACCCAGGTCACGGGCAGGCCGGCTCCCCGCGCGACGGCGAGCTCGTGCCGGGCAGCGCGCTCCCCGGTCGCGCTGGTCGCATGGGTGTACGCCGGCCGCTTCTGCAGCGCGACCCCGTGCTCCTCGCAGTACCGGTCGACCCACGCCTGGGCCTCGGTGTTCGCGCGGACGTACTGCTGGACCGCCGCCTCGGACTGGCGTCGCGCGAGCCGCGAGAGCTGGGTGCCCTGGAGCACGCTGACCTTGGCGGTGCTCCCGCCGGTGGTCCCGGCGCCGACCTCCCGGCCTCGACGACGGCCACGGACTTCCCGGCGCGGGCCAGCAGTAGCCCCGTGGTCAGCCCCGTGATGCCGGCCCCGATGACGAGCACGTCCCAGTGGCCCTCGACGACACCGCGCTCCGGCGCCTCCCGGGCTTGCCGGTCACGCCACAGCGAGGTCAGCGTCACTGCCCGTCCTCGCCACGACCGTGGTGGAGCCGGATCGCACGCCCCTTCTCGATGTCCTTGCGCTGCTTCTTCTCGGCCTTGTGGATCTTTCGCGAGTCCCGGGGCGGCAGCTGGATGGTCTCCTCCGCCGGGATGCCGGCCAGCAGCTCGCGGCCGCGCTCGAGCTCGGCGTCGAGCTCGGCGCCGAACAGCAGCGCGAGGTTGGTGATCCACAGCCACAGCAGGAAGACGATGACGCCGGCCAGCGAGCCGTAGGTCTTGTCGTAGGAGGAGAACTGCGAGACGTACAGCCCGAACGCCGCCGAGAGCAGCACCCACGCCACGATCGCGACGCCGGCGCCGACGCTGATCCAGCGGAAGCGCGGGTGGCGGACATTGGGGGTGGCCCAGTAGAGGATCGCCACGATCAGCGCGACGACCAGCAGGAGCACCGGCCACTTGGCGATGTCCCAGATCGTCACAGCCAGCGAGCCGACGCCGATGGCGTTGCCGACGGCCGTGGCAACCGGGCCCGAGACCACGAGGCTGACCAGCGTGATCGCGGCGAGCACCACCAGCAGTGCGGTGACCAGCAGCATCGCGGGGCGCAGCTTCCAGACGGGGCGGCCCTCGCCGATCTCGTACATCCGGTTCATGGCGCGTCCGAACGCACCGACGTAGCCCGAGGCGGACCAGAGCGCACCGAGGAGGCCGAGCACGAAGGCGAACCCGACGCCGGCGTTGCCGCTCAGGCTGATCAGGGTCGGCCTGAGGGTACTGGCCACGGAGCCGGCTCCGATGTCGCTGAGGATCTTCAGCAGCGTGTCGACCGAGTCCTGACCCTGCCCGACCAGCCCGACCAGCGACAGCAGGGCGATGGCAGCGGGAAACATCGCCAGGACGGCGTAGTAGGTCAGCGCCGCGGCCATGTCAGTGCACTCGTCCTTGGAGAACTCGCGCAGCGTCTTGCGCAGCACGTAGAACCACGAGCGCTTGGACAGCTTCATCGGGGAGGCCGGCCCACGCTCGTCGTCGAGCGTCTCCTGCTGCAGGCGCTCCTCGGTCGCTCGGTCCTCGGTCGTCCGGTCCTCGGTCGTCCGGTCATCGGCCGGGCGGTCATCGGCGGGGCGGCGGTCCTCGGCGGGCTCGCGAGTGTCCAGGTGTCGGGGGCTGCTCATGCCCGACCCGTACCCGCGCGGGCGGTGAGTCATACCACCCGGGGATCGGAGCGGTGGTCACGGTCCGCGCAGCGTGAGGCGGCGCACCCGCGCATGAGCCAGTGCGGCGCGCGCGGCGTTGCGCCCCGCGGCGCCGTGGACCCCGCCACCCGGATGGGCGGAGGACGAGCCGAGGTAGAGGCCGCGGACCGGCGTCTCCGCCCGTCCCAGGCCGGGGACGGGCCGGAGGACCAGCTGCTGGTGCAGCTGCGCGGTGCCTCCGTCCAGGGCGCCGCCGATCAGGTTGGCGTCCCGGGCCTCCAGCTCGCGGGGGCCCAGGACCCGGCGGGCCAGGACCCGTGCTCCGAAGCCGGGGGCGAGCTGCTCGATCCGGGCCTGGACCCGGTCCGCGAAATGCTGGCAGTCCGTCTCGTCCCACACCCCGCGGACGCTGCCGTCCCCCGCGTCACCGATGGTCTCCTGGGGGACGTGGGTGTAGGCCCACACCGACTCGGTGCCGGACGGCGACCGGGTCGGGTCCGTGGTCGTCATCTGGCCGGCGAGCAGGAAGGGCGCCGCCGGGACGTAACCGGCGGTGACCTGGCCGAGCGTGACGCTCATCTGCTCCACCGAGTCCGCGACGTGGAAGGTGCCCGGCGCGTGCGCGGGCTCGCTCGCCCACGGGATCGGCCCGTCGAGCGCCCAGTCGACCTTCACCGTGCCCGGGCCCATCCGGAAGCTGCGCATCGAGCGCAGCGTCCGCTCGGGCAGGTCGTCGGCGGACACCAGTCGCCCGTAGAGGTGCGGCGCCGCGACATCGGCGACCACGGCGTGGCGGGCGGCGATCGGCTCGCCGTCCTTCGCCCGTACGCCGACCGCGCGGCCGCCACGTACGACGACCTCGGCGACCTCGACCCCGCAGCGGATGTCGCCCCCGAGCGCGCCGAAGCGTCGGGCCAGCGCCCGGGAGAGCTCGCCGGCACCGCCCTCGGGCACCGGGAAGCCGACGGTCTGGCCGAGCATGCTCATCAGGATGCCCATCAGGCCGGACCCGGGGGCGTCGAGCGGGATGTCGGCGTGGCCGGCGTTGCCGGCCAGCAGGAGGCGCGGCCCCTCGCCGCCGAACCGGCCGCGGCCGAGGTCGACCGCGGGGGTGAGCAGGGTCTTGACGAACTCGAGCCCCCCCACGCGCGGCAGCCGGGCCAGGACCCCCATCCCCTCGCGGACCGGTGGGAACGGCGAGAGCATCGCCCCCAGGACCCGGTCCCCCACGTGGTCCCACTCCAGGCACAGCCGCAGCCAGGCATCGCCGTCGCCGGGGTGCTGCTCGTCGAGGAGGGACGCGGTCAGCTCACGGTCGCGGTGCAACAACGCCCAGGACCCGTCGGGCCGGGGGTGGCCGAGCACCGCAGGAGCGTGGCGCCACACCACGCCGTACCGCTCGAGGTCGAGGTCCAGCAGCGCCGGGGAGGCCGCCGCCAGGGGATAGAACGAGCTGAAGGTGTCGTGCACGAAGTCCGGGTGCACGTCCCGGGCGCTGCGCACCGCGCCCCCGACCTCGGGCTGGGCCTCGAGGACGAGGACTGACCAGCCGGCGTCGGCGAGGTGGTTGGCGGCCGAGAGCCCGTTGGGCCCGGCCCCCACCACGACCGCGTCGTACTCACGCCCCACGGTGGCGGCTCATGCCTCGGCGGGAGCGGCGCGGCGCTCGGCGAGGAACGCCAGCCGGCGGAGGCTCTCGGTGTTGCGCCAGGTGATCAGCGGAGCGCGGACCGGCTTCGGGACCAGCCGCGCGGGGCCCGCGGTGATGTCCTCGACCATCTCCACCTCGGTGCCGCCCGAGACCGCGGTCAGCCGGAGCTCGACGTCAGCCTCGCCCGGCGGCCAGCCGCGCGCACGGAGCTTGAGCCGGCGCTCCGGCTCGCACTCCAGCACCTCGGTGTCGTCGTCGAGCACCATCGGCCAGACGCCCACCGAGTGGTGGATCCTGGAGCCGACGGAGGGCCACCCGTCGTCGACCTCGCGCATCCGGGTCGCCCCGACGACCCACAGCGGGTAGAGCCAGCCGTCGGCCAGCACCGCCCAGACCCGGTCGGGCGTGGTCTTGATGACGCGCACGTTGCGGCTCATGGCCCGAACGTACCCACGTCACCCTGGGTCGAACGTCCGCCTCCTCGCGGCCGTCACCGTAGGCTGGAGGCAACCACCTGCCCCCGGGCTCCGCCGGAGCCCACGCCGGGCGGGCCGAGAGGCGGACGTCATGCCGACGTCGCAAGCATCCACCCCCACCCCCACCCTCACTGACGCTCGTCACGACGCCGCCGAGCACGGCGCCCTGCGCCTCGAGCTGGCCCACACCTTCGGGAACGGTCCGCTGGACGGCGCCTGGTGGCCCCACTCCTCCGACCTGCAGCAGGAGGTGGCCGACCTGGTCGATCACTTCCCCCGTGGCCGCATCGACCACCTGATCTACTCGCGGCCGGACTGGGCCGCGGCCGCCACGCGGGTCCGCACCGCGCGCGGCAGCATCAAGATCGGCTCGTTCCCGCGCGACGACACGCACGTGGTGCTGCTCAAGCTCGCCTCGCGACAGGTCGTCCGGCTGCTCGTCGTCCCGCCGGGCACCGACGTGGCGAGCGCCCACCTGATGCTGCACCGGGCCTCCGAGCCGGACAACCTCGCCGACGCGGCCGAGCTCCTCCGCAACAGCGCGGAGGACCAGACCGCCCCGGCCGACATCTGGTCCGACAACGGCGGCAACTACTGGGGTCCCGACCCGGTCGCGCCCTCCCAGCGTTGAGTCGCGTCAGCGGCTGCGGACGACCTCCGTGGTGACGGCGTGGCGACGCACCTGGGCCGGGGTGAAGGCGAAGCGGACCCACTTCTTCTCGGCGAAGAGCCGGGTCTGGTCGCTCGACCACGGCGAGCGCGGGTTCTCCGACTGTCCGTAGGTCAGGATCGTCCGCGCGCTCACCCGGCCTCCGGAGAGGAACGCGATCGCCTGGATGTGCGAGGAGCCGTAGGTCACCGGCCGGTAGTGGTCGGTGTTGTCCTTGGCCCAGCGCGAGGCGAGCGCGTTGGCGTTTCCGGCCGCGTCGCCCGTGCCGCCCCCGAGCGGGATCGGCGGGGCACCGCGGTCGCCGGCCACCTGCAGCGAGCCCCATCGTGCGTCGAACGGGATGTGCTTGGCCCGCAGCGCCGCGATCGCGTCCGACATCGCCTGGACCAGCTGCGGGTTGGCGGTGTTCAGGTCGCGCGGGGTGTTCAGCGGGTCGTTCGGGTCGAACGGCGTCAGCCACACGCCCTGGTCGGGCAGCCGCGAGATGAACTCCTCGAAGATGGCGTAGCCGCGTGAGTCCGCGTCGGAGTGCCCGTCCCAGTCGTGCAGCGCCGTGCAGGCCTCGGTCTCGCCGGTCTCGTCGCACAGGGTGTCGAGGTCCCCGTTGGCGCGCATCACCTCGCCGGCCATCACCCGGTTCTCGTGCTCGTGGCCGCGCAGGCTGGCGGGCGACTCCTTCTTGCCCTTCGCCAGCCGGTCCAGCACGTAGTGGGAGACCATCCGGGTGCGCATCGTCCGCTCGCAGCGCTCGCAGCCGATGATCCCGGCGTAGCCCTCGAGCGGCTGCTTCGGGTTGGGCAGCCAGTAGGAGTCGTTGGCGTTCATCACCCAGTCACGACGGATCTCCGACGGCAGGTTCCCGGGCCCGAAGATGCCGGGGCGCTCGGCGTCGGCGTCGGTGCCCCACGCGCACGAGGAGTCGGCGAGGGTGCCGTCGAATCCGGGCAGTCCGGCGAGCTGGTCGAGGACCCGCCCGGTCGGCGTCATGCACTGCTGGGCCAGGGCGTCGGGCACGTTGGGCACGACCGAGTGGTCGGCGTACAGCACGTCGCCGTGGCGGTCTGCGGCCGTCGTGTTGACCCACGGCATCCCGCCGCCGGCGTCCTGCCGCCTCAGCAGGTCGCGGACGTCGTGCGCCTTGCCCATGTCGAGGAAGGTGTCGATCGTGCGCAGCTGCTCGGCGTTGGCGTCGCGGATCGCCCAGATGCTCGCCGGCGACCACGGCATGAGCAGGTCCGGCGCGTCGATGACGTAGCCCTGCGGGGTGCGGTAGAGGTCCTCCTTGGCCGTGCCCAGCGAGCCGTCCTTCCTCCGAACGGTCACCGTCACGTGGCGGTGCTCGAGGTCCTGCGGGCCCGCATCGGTGGTGTACGACGTGGGGCCGGTCGCGTGGTACTCGTACGGCGTGAACCGGTAGGCCGTGGAGACCGTGTGGCTCCACGCCACGTCCTTGTTCCAGCCGATGTTGACCACCGGCGAGCCGATCAGCGAGGCGCCGGCGACGTCGTACCGACCCGGGATCGTGAGCTGCTGCTGGGTGAACCGGTAGCGGCCCCGCCACGGGAAGTGCGGGTTGCCGAGAAGCATCCCTTTGCCCGTCGTGCTGGCGTCGCCGCCCACGGCGGTGGCGTTGGAGCCGAACGGGGTGCTCGGGTCCTTGCCGAGGCCCGCGAGCAGCTTGTCGCGGTCCACGGCGCCTGCGGGCGGGCTGGGCAGGTTGGGGTCACCCGGCGACGGCGGCGCGGCGTCCACGATCTCCTTGACGAAGACGCCGCTGGAGGCGAGCAGGTTGGCGAGGTAGACGCCGTACCAGAGGTCGAGGGGGGTCGCCTTCTCACGCAGGTAGCCGGCACCGTGGCAGGCGGGGTCGGTGACGCCCTGCGGCCCGACCTTCGCGAGGTAGCGGTTCAGCCCCGCCGTGTAGCCGCGGACCATCGCCCGCGCCTGCTTCCCCGGGCCCGCCACCGGGTCACGCAGCAGCTTCTCCACCACGTGCCGGTTGCGCAGGTCGGTCACGAAGGCGTCGACCTGGAGGTTCGACGCGTCCAGCGTCACCTGGTCGTTGTAGCGACCCTTGGGCCCGAACCAGCGCGACCGCTCGCCCCTCGCCGTCAGCAGGGTGTCGGCGAGGGTGCAGGTCGAGGTCTGCGCCGCGGCGTACCCGCTGCCGAAGCCCAGCGAGCCGAAGCTGGTCGCGGTGATGTGCGGGATGCCGTGCTCTGTGCGCCGGATGGTGGCGGAGTAGGCGTGCCCGGCACGGGCCGGCCGGGCCGACTGCGCAGCGGCGCTCGGCGCGGCGGTCGGGGTGACGACGGCCCCGAGCGGGACCAGGCTGGCGGCGGCGACCAGGGCGGTCAGGCGGGAGAACATGTTCTACCCAACGGGGTCCGCCCGCGGAGGTTATGGCCGGCAGAACTGTCAGAGGTACAGGCCGGTGGGCTCGTCGCCGAGCCGGTCCGCGGCGACCGCGTGGACGTCGCGCTCGCGCATCACGACGTAGAGCTCGCCGTTCACCTCGACCTCGGCCTTGTCCTCGGGCTCGAAGAGCACCCGGTCGCCGACCTCGACGGCACGCGCGTGCGGGCCGACGGCGACGACCTTCGACCACGCCAGGCGGCGGGCGCCCATGGCCGCGGTCGCCGGGATGACGATGCCGCCGGAGGAACGACGCTCGCCGGACTCACGGTCCACCTCGACCAGGATCCGGTCATGGAGCATCTTGATGGGAGTCATGAGGTCAAGCTCGCTACTTGCTGGGACGGTCGTGGCGCGGCCGGCGGTGCGGTCAGCGGACGACCTTGCGGATGACGACGAAGACCGCGATCACGCCCACGACGCCGCCGACGGTCTTGAGGATGTTGTCGGTGCGCGGCTGACCCGTCCGGACGTCGACGTAGTGGGCCTTGATGCTGCTCACCTCGCGGCTGACGATCGTCTTCGGGTGCGCGCGGTAGAGGAGCTGGTCGATCGTGGTCGCCAGGTGCTGGCGCGTCTCTTCGATCTCGCGCTCGAGGGAAGACATCTCGTTGCTCACCTGCGCAGGCTACCAACCGGTCACCCACGGGCCGTCCGCGTGTCCTACTGTTTCGGGCATGGAACGGCTCTCTCCCGGTGACACCGCGCCCGACTTCACCCTTCCCGACGACACCGGTGCGGAGGTCAGCCTGTCCGACCTGCGCGGTCGCAAGGTGATCGTCTACTTCTACCCCGCCGCGATGACGCCCGGCTGCACCAAGCAGGCCTGCGACTTCACCGACTCCCTGGACTCGCTGAAGGCACAGGGCTACGAGGTGCTCGGCATCTCCCCCGACAAGCCGGAGAAGCTGGCGAAGTTCCGCGACAAGGACGGGCTCACGATCACGCTGCTCTCCGACGCGGACAGGTCGGTGATGACGGCGTACTCGGCGTACGGCGAGAAGAAGATGTACGGCAAGGTCGTCCAGGGCGTCATCCGCTCGACGTTCGTCGTCGACGAGGACGGGAAGATCGAGGTCGCGCAGTACAACGTCAAGGCCACCGGCCACGTCGCCAAGCTGCGCAAGGACCTGGGGCTCGACGCGGCCTGAGCCCTGCGCGCCCGTAGCCCAATGGGTAGAGGCATCAGGTTTAGGTCCTGACCAGTGAGAGTTCGAGTCTCTCCGGGCGCACCCTCCCCCCGCAGGTCGCATGGGTCAGCGCGAACCACGCGACCCTGACATCATCGACCCATGCGCACCAGCAGGCTCGAGGCGTTCAGCGACGGGGTCCTCGCGATCATCATCACGATCATGGTGCTGGAGCTGCACGTCCCCGAGGGGGCGAAGCTGTCGGACCTGGCCGACTCGGCCACCGGGTTCGTGACCTACCTGCTGAGCTTCGTCTACATCGGGATCTACTGGAACAACCACCACCACATGTTCCAGCTGGTCCGCCGCATCGACGGCACCGTGCTGTGGGCCAACCTGCACCTGCTGTTCTGGCTCTCGCTCTACCCCTTCACGACCGCCTGGATGGACGAGACCGACCTCGCCCGCACCCCCCTGGTGATCTACGGGGTCAACCTGCTCGCCGCCGCGATCGCCTACTACGTGCTGGTGCAGGCGATCTTCCGGGCCGAGGGTCCGGGCGGCCTGCTCCGAGAGGCCGTGGGCCGCGACCTCAAGGGCAAGGTGTCCCCGCTGATCTACCTCGCGGGCATCCTGACGGCTTACCTCGTCGGCTGGCCGGCCCTGGTCTTCTACGCCGCGGTCGCCGCCATCTGGCTGGTCCCCGACCGGCGGATGGAGGCGTACGTCGCCCAGCACGGCCTGACCGACTGACCCTTCAGCCGACGACGACCTTCGCGACCCGGGGAGCGATCTCGCGCAGGGCCCGGCCCCGGTGGGAGATCCGGTCCTTCTCGGTGGGGGCGAGCTCGGCGGAGGTCAGCCCCTCGGCGGCGTGCTCGTCGGCGACGAACAGCACGTCGTACCCGAATCCGCCGCTCCCCCGCAGCTCGCGGATCACGCGGCCGGACATGCGGCCCTCGACCACCTCCTCGCCGCCGGCGTGCACGAAGGCCACCGCGCACGCGAAGTGGGCGCCACGGCGCTCGTCGGGCACGTCCGACAGCTGCTGGAGCAGCAGCTCGTTGTTGCGGTCGTCCTGCCCCTTCTTCGGGCCCAGGGATGTCCCCGACCAGCGCGCCGAGAGGACGCCGGGCATGCCGTTCAGCGCGTCGACGCACAGCCCGCTGTCGTCGGCCAGCGACGGCAGCCCGGTCGCGGCGAAGCCGGCGCGCGCCTTGAGCAGGGCGTTGCCCTCGAACGTCGCCTGGTCCTCGACCGGCTCGTCGTAGTGCTCCACGTCGTCGATGCCGAGCACGTCGAGGTCGGGAGCGTGCTCGCGGAGGATCCGCTGCATCTCCTCGATCTTCTTGGAGTTGCGCGAGGCGAGGAAGACGCGGCTCACCGGGACAGCGCCTCCGACTGCAGGCTGGTCAGGTCGGCGCAGCCCTTCTCGGCGAGGGCGAGGAGGGCGTCCAGCTCGGCCCGGTCGAAGGCCACGCCCTCGGCGGTGCCCTGGACCTCCACGAACTTGCCGTCGCCGGTCATCACCACGTTCATGTCGGTCTCGGCGCGGACGTCCTCCTCGTAGGGCAGGTCGAGACGGGGTACGCCGTCGATGATGCCTACGCTCACGGCCGCCACGGACCCGGTCAGCGGCTCACCCGCGAGCGCACCGGCCGCCCGCAGGTGGGTCACGGCGTCGGCGAGGGCGACGTACGCGCCGGTGATCGCGGCGGTGCGCGTGCCGCCGTCGGCCTGGAGCACGTCGCAGTCGAGGACGATGGTGTTCTCCCCCAGCGCCTTGTAGTCGATGACGGCGCGCAGCGACCGGCCGATCAGGCGGCTGATCTCGTGGGTCCGGCCCCCGATGCGGCCCTTGACCGACTCACGGTCCGAGCGGGTGTTGGTCGAGGCGGGCAGCATGGCGTACTCCGCGGTGACCCAGCCCAGGCCGGACCCCTTGCGCCAGCGCGGCACCCCTTCGGTGGCCGACGCCGCGCACAGCACGCGGGTCCTGCCGAACTCCACCAGCACCGAGCCGGCGGCGTGGTCCAGCCAGTTGCGGGTGATCGTGATCGGGCGCAGCTCGTCGTCGGCGCGGCCGTCGGCTCGTGTGGTCATGACCGGCACCCTAGCCGGGTACGCCGACCGCCCCAGACCCCGGACATGGGACCGGGCGGGCCCACTCACCCCCGTGAGAGTCGGGCCCGCCCGAGTTCGGAGGTGCGGTGCTACTTGACCTCGGCGCGCAGCACCCGCCAGGTGCCGACCACCAACGGCAGCACCAGCCAGAGCAGGCCCGAGACCGCGAGGTGGGCCCAGTCCGAGCCCGAGGCGTCGCCCTGGACGAGAGGGTTCTGGGCCGCGTTGAAGTCGATCCACGGCTGCAGGTCGGCGAACCAGCCCAGCAGCGAGGCACCGAGCTGGAAGAGGCCGGGCAGCACGAACGAGTACACGAAGTACACGACGATGCCGGCGGCCGTGTTGAGGAACAGCATGCCGAAGGCGAAGCCGGTGGCCATGCCGAACACGTGCAGCAGGAAGTAGCTCAGCACCCGGACCGCGGTCAGCCCCCACACCACGGTGTTGCCGGTCAGGGCGCCGTAGAGGAGGTTCGCCACCACCGCGAGGACCAGGCCGACGACGACCGCCGCCAGCGCGATGAGCAGCGTGCTCACGAACTTGGCCGCCACCAGTCGCATCCGCGACGGCTCGAGGGAGAAGCTCACCATCGCGGTGCGCTGGCTCCACTCGCTGGTGATCGACATGATGCCGAGCACGGGCAGCAGGATTCCCATCGGCGTGTTCATCGCGATCATGAAGTCGGTGAAGTTCACCACGAGGTCCTGGGCCACGACGACCCAGAGCTGGATCACCAGCACCAGCGCGGTCACGGCGGCGATGGAGATGAGCAGCCACCGCCCGGCCCGGGTGTCGGCCATCTTGCGGAGCTCGACCCGCACGAGGCGGGAGAACGGGATCGCCGAGGTGCCCGAGACGTCGAGGGCCGGGAGGGCCGGCTGGCCCAGGGTCTGGCTGGTCATGCCTGTGCTCCTTCGGTGACGGCGTCGCGCTGGGTGTCGGCGGTGAGCGAGAGGAACAGGTCCTCGAGGCCGCCCTCGGCCGGGCGCAGGTCGATGAGGACGATGCCCCGGTCCGCGGCGACGCGGCCGACCTCCACGGTCTCGGTCTCCACCCGCAGGCCCTCACCCGCGGCCGAGACGGCGATGCCCTTGTCCTTCAGCCCCGCCGCCAGCCCCTCGTTGTCGAGCGCCGTGACGAACGTGGCGGCCGTGCCGGCCCCGGCGATGAGCGACTTCTTGTCACCCTGGGCCACGATCTTGCCGCGCCCGATCAGGATCATCTCGTCGGCGATGATCTCGACCTCGTGCAGCAGGTGGCTCGAGAGCAGCACGGTGCCGCCCCGCTCGGCGTACCCCTTGAGCAGCCCGCGCATCCAGCGGATGCCGGCGGGGTCGAGCCCGTTGGCGGGCTCGTCGAGGATCAGCACCGACGGGTCACCGAGCAGCGCGTGCGCGATGCCGAGCCGCTGCCGCATGCCGAGCGAGTAGTTGCGGACCCGGCGGCGGGACTCCTTCTCGTCCAGGGAGACCAGTGCGAGCATCTCGTCCACGCGGCTGTCCGGCAGCCCCATGGTGCGTGCCCCCAGGGTGAGCACCTCACGCCCGGTCCGCCCGGCGTGCTGTGCCGAGGCGTCCAGCAGGACGCCGACGTGCCGGCCGGGGTTGGGGATGTCCTTGTAGTGCAGACCACCGATGGTGACCTGGCCGCGGGTGGCCGGCGTCAGGCCGACCATGATCCGCATCGTCGTCGTCTTGCCGGCCCCGTTCGGCCCCAGGAACCCGGTCACCGTGCCGGGCTGGCAGACGAAGTCCACGTCGTCGACGGCCGTGAAGCCGCCGTACGTCTTGGTGAGTCCTTCGACCTTGATCATGGCGGACAGCCTGTCGCACGTCGGGATCCGCCGCATCGGACCCTGGCATCGGACCGGGCAGACCAAAGTAGGGGGCTCCCTGGACCCCGGGCGCCTGCGCGCACGTCTCCCGTCGGCCTAGCCTGTCGGACGTGGAACGACCGAGCCCCGAGCTCTACCAGCCCGAGCTGACGCCGTGGCGCCAGGCCTGGCGCGTGCTCGGCATGCTCGCCGTGGTCGCGGTCGCCTGGGGCCCGATGGTCGCCCGCCAGGTCCACCGCCCGGGCCTGCTGTGGCTCGACGTGACGTGCGGCGTGGCCGCCTTCGTCCTCGTCTTCTACCGCCGCCGCTGGCCGGTGACGATCGCCGTGGTCACCGGCGCCCTGAGCGCGGTCTCGGGCATCGCCGCCGGGCCCGCGGTGCTCGCCGCCGTGTCGGTCGCCACGCGCCGGCGGCTGTGGCAGGTCGCGGTCGTGGGGCTGGTGAACCTGGCCGCCGGCCAGGCGGTCATCCACGTCCAGCCCGCCGACGGCAGCCAGCCGGCGTGGCTGAACGTGACCGTCAACCTGGTGTTCACCGCGGGCGTGCTCGGCTGGGGCATGTACATCGGCTCCCGCCGCGAGCTCATCTGGACCCTCAAGCACCGAGCCGAGCGGGCCGAGGCCGAGCAGGAGCTGCGGGTCGCGAGCGCCCGCAGCAACGAGCGCGCCCGGATCGCACGCGAGATGCACGACGTCCTGGCCCACCGGATCTCGCAGATCTCCATGCACGCCGGAGCGCTCGCCTTCCGCGACGACCTGCCCGCGGACCAGATGCGCGCCAGCGCCGCGGTGATCCAGGAGAAGGCGCACGAGGCGCTCACCGACCTCCGCGGCGTCCTCGGCGTGCTGCGCGACGAGGTCACCGGGGAGCCGCTCGACGCGCCCCAGCCGACGTACGACGACGTGCCGGTGCTGGTGGAGGAGGCGCGACGCTCGGGGCTGCACGTGGAGTACGACGACCGTCTCGACGCCGACCCGACGGCGGTGCCCCACGTGGTGGGGCGCACCATCTACCGGATCGTGCAGGAGGGCATGACCAACGCCCGCAAGCACGCCCCCGGCGCGCTGCTGACCATCCGGGTCAGCGGCTCGCCGGACGACGGGATCGACGTCCTGCTGCGCAACCCGCTCGGGTTCGGCGCCAGCCGCACCCCGGGTGCCGGGCTGGGCCTGATCGGGCTCGCGGAGCGCGCGCACCTGCGGGGCGGCCGGCTCGAGCACCGCCGCGACGGCTCCGCGTTCGTGCTCCACGGGTGGATACCGTGGGCGTCGTGAGCACTCGGGTCCTCATCGTCGACGACGATCCCCTGGTCCGGTCCGCACTCACCCTGATGCTCGGCGGCCAGCAGGACGTCGAGGTGGTGGGCGAGGCGAGCGACGGGCGCGAGGGGGTCGAGGCCGTCGCCGACCTGCGGCCCGACGTTGTCCTGATGGACGTCCGGATGCCCCGGCTCAACGGCCTCGAGGCCACCCGCGAGCTGCACCAGCAGCCCGATCCACCCCGGGTCATCGTGCTGACCACCTTCGACGCCGACGACCACGTCGTGGGCGCGCTCGCCGCCGGGGCCGACGGCTTCCTGCTCAAGGACACGCCCCCGCCCCAGATCCTCGAGGCCATCCGCAAGGTCGCCGACGGCGAGCCGATGCTGTCGCCGTCCGCGACCCGCACCCTGCTCCGCAGGCTGCGCAGCGACCACGCCGACACGGGTGCCGCCGACCGGGTCGCCGAGGCCGAGCGCCGGCTGGCCCCGCTCACCTACCGGGAGCGCGACGTCGCCCTCGCGGTCGGCCGGGGGCTGAGCAACGCCGAGATCGCCGCGGAGCTCTACCTGTCGGTGCCCACGGTGAAGGCCCACGTCTCCCGGCTCTTCGACAAGCTCGAGGTCACCAACCGGGTGCAGATCGCGATGTGCGTGCACGACGCCGGGCTGGTCTGACCGACCCGGTCAGAGCTCGAGGACGTCGCCGGCCCGCGCGAGCGAGACCGGGCCGTCGTACGCCGTCCGGGCCTCGGCGAGGGCGACCTGCGGGTCGTGCCACGGCGGCACGTGGGTGAGGAGCAGCCGCCTGGCGTGCCCGCGGGTGGCCGCCTCCCCGCACTCGATGCCGGTGAGGTGCAGCTGCGGCGGGTTGTCGTCGATGGACCGGAAGGACGCCTCGGCCAGCAGCAGGTCGGCGTCCTTGGCGACGGCGTCGAGTCCCGGGCAGGGCCCCGTGTCGCCGCTGTAGCCCAGCGTGACGCCGCCGGCCGAGACGCGGAGGCCGAACGCCGGCACGGGGTGGTCGACGGGCACCGGCTCGACCGCGAACGGGCCGACCTGGACCGGCCCCGCCCACTCCCGGAAGTCGAACTCGCCGTGCATGCCGGGGTCGGTGGGCAGGTCGTAGGCACGGGCCATCCGGTCGGCGGTCCCGACCGGGCCCCACACCGGGATCCGCGGCTGCGGCCCCTGCGGGTGGTACTTGCGCAGCACGTAGTAGCCGGACAGGTCCAGGCAGTGGTCGGCGTGCAGGTGGCTGAGCAGGACCGCGTCGATGGACAGCGGGTCGGCGTAGCGGTGCAGGGCGCCGAGGGCCCCGCTGCCGAGGTCGACCAGGACCCGCCAGGTGCGGCTGCCCGTCCCGTCGTCGTGCTCGGCCTCGAGGAGGTAGCAGCTGGCCGGCGAGTCCGGTCCCGGGTAGGAGCCCGAGCAGCCGACGATGGTCAGCCTCATCGGAGCCGCCCGCCGGCGAACTGGGAGGCCGCCATCATCTCGGCGCCGAGGAACCGGCGGCCGATCGTCTCGAACTCCGCGGGCGAGCCGGTCGTGACGAAGTCGTAGGACGGGTCCCCGCCCTCGCGCATCAGGCCGGTGCGGACCAGCATCTTGTAGACGTCCTTCGCGGACTCCTCGGCGCTGCTGACCAGCGTCACGTTGTCGCCCATGACGTAGGAGATCACGCCGGTGAGCAGCGGGTAGTGCGTACACCCGAGGATCAGGGTGTCGATGCTGCGGGAGACCAGCGGGTCGAGGTACTCGTGCGCGACCGCGATCAGCTCGTCACCGCCAGTGATGCCACGCTCGACGAAGTCGACGAACCGGGGGCACGCCTGGGTGACCAGCTCGACGTGGGGGGCCGCGGCGAAGGCGTCCTCGTAGGCCAGCGACTCCGCAGTGGCCCGGGTGCAGATCACGCCGATCCGGCCGGTCCGGCTCGCGGCGACGGCCCGCCGGGTGGCCGGCAGGATCACCTCGACCACGGGGACGTCGTACCGCTCCCGGGCGTCGCGGAGCATCGCCGCGCTGGCGGAGTTGCAGGCGATGACGAGCGCCTTGACGCCCCGCTCGACGAGGTGGTCGAGGCACTCGAGGGCGTACTCGCGGACCTCCCCGATCGGCTTCGCACCGTAGGGCTGCCGCGCGGTGTCGCCCACGTAGACGATCGACTCGTGCGGCAGCTGGTCGATGACCGAGCGGGCGACCGTCAGGCCCCCGAAGCCGGAGTCGAAGATGCCGATGGGCGCATCACGGGTCTCGGGGCTGCACACATCCGGGGGCAGGGTCGACACAAGAGCCAAGGCTAGATGGAGTCGGCCCCTGGTGGGAGATCATCGCGACCGACGTCACCGGAGACGGCCGTCACGCGACCCGGGCCGGGGCGTGCCGGGCTGGTCGGAGCAGCTAGTCGAAGAGGCGCGGCTGGGGCGGGCCCAGGGACGGGTCGACGCCGTCGAAGAGGCTGCTCACCGACTCTCCTGCGTGCACGCGCTCGATGGCCTGGGCGAAGAGGTCGGCCACCGACCGGACCTTCAGCCCGGGCCACTCGCTCGGGGGCGGGACCGTGTCGGTCGTCACGACCTCGGTGATCATCGGGTGCTCGCGCAGCCGCTCGAGCGCCTTGCCGACGAAGAGCCCGTGGGTGCACGCGACGGCCGCCTCGGTGCAGCCCTGCTCGGCGAGCCGGTCGAGCAGCTCCACGATGGAGCCGCCGGTCGCGATCTCGTCGTCGAGGACGATCGCCTTCCTGCCGGCCACGTCGCCCACGATCGCGTCGATCACCACCCGGTCGTCGGCCAGGCGCTTCTTGCTGCCGGCGGCCACCGTGAGGCCGAGGAGCCGGGCGAACTGGGTGGCGGTCTTCGCGTTGCCGAAGTCGGGCGAGACGACCACCGACCCGGACAGGTCCTGACCCAGGAAGTGGTCCGCGAGCACGCCCAGCGCGGTCAGGTGGTCCACCGGCACCGAGAAGAACCCGTGCACCTGGGGCGCGTGCAGCGTCATGGTCAGCACCCGGTCCACCCCGGCCGTGACCAGCATGTCGGCCACCAGCCGACCGCCGATGGAGATCCGGGAGGCGTCCTTCTTGTCCGAGCGCGCGTAGGAGTAGTACGGGATGACCGCCGTGATCTGCGCCGCCGACGCGCCACGGGCCGCGTCGACCATGAGCAGCAGCTCCATCAGGTGCTCCTGGGTCGGCGGCACCAGCGGCTGGACGATGTAGACGTCGCGCTGGCGGCAGTTGGCCTGCAGCTGGGCCTGCAGGCAGTCGTTGCTGAAGCGGGTCATCTCGACCGCGGACAGCTCCACGCCGAGCGCCGCACAGATGGCCGAGGCGAGGGAGCGGTGGGCACTGCCACTGAAGACGACGATCTCGCGCACGGAGGACTCCAAGGTGGGGAGCGACAGGCTCGCGCTCACCCTACGGCCGTGTCCCGGGCACGACCAGCGTTTCCGATTTCCGGTGCGCGCCCTAGGCCCAGAGCTGGCCCTCGAGCCGGTCCTCGGCGTCGTCGACGGTGCCCTCGTAGGCGCCGGTGCTGAGGTACTTCCAGCCGCCGTCGCACACCACGAACGCGATGTCGGCGGGCTCCCCCGCCTTGACCGCCTTGGCCGCCTGGCCCAGCGCGGCGTGCAGGATCGCGCCGGTGGAGACCCCGGCGAAGATGCCCTCGAGCTCGAGCAGCTCGCGGACCCGGCGTACGGCGTCGCGCGGGCCGACCGAGAAGCGGGCGTCGATCAGGTCGGCGTCGTAGAGCTCCGGGACGAAGCCCTCGTCGAGGTTGCGCAGCCCGTAGACCAGCTCGCCGTACCTCGGCTCGGCGGCCACGATCCGCACCTCGGGCTTGGCCCTGCGGAAGAAGCGGCTCGCCCCCATCAGCGTGCCGGTGGTGCCCAGCCCGGCGACGAAGTGCGTCACCGACGGCAGGTCGGCGAGGATCTCGGGCGCGGTGCCCTCCTCGTGGGCGAGCGAGTTCGCGGGGTTGCCGTACTGGTAGAGCATCACCCAGTCGGGGTGCTCCTCGGAGATCTTCTTGGCCACCCGCACCGCCTCGTTGGAGCCGCCGGCGGCGGGCGAGGAGACGATCTCGGCGCCCCACATGCGCAGCAGCTGGCGCCGCTCCTCGGAGGTGTTCTCGGGCATCACGCAGACGATCCGGTAGCCCTTCAGCTTGGCTGCCATCGCCAGCGAGATCCCGGTGTTGCCCGACGTCGGCTCGAGGATCGTGCACCCGGGGCGCAGGGTGCCGTCCTTCTCGGCCTGCTCGATCATCTTCAGGGCCGGACGGTCCTTGATCGAGCCGGTCGGGTTGCGGTCCTCCAGCTTCGCCCACAGCCGCACCTCGGGGGTCGGCGAGAGCCGCGGCAGCCCGACCAGCGGGGTGTTGCCGACCGAGGCGAGCAGGTTGTCGTAGCGCATGCGTCCAGCATGCCATCGCGGGCGTCGCCCGCCCGCCGCGCCAGGGGACGGCGAGACGGGCCTCGACGGGCGGTGCTCAGCGCAGGAACAGCTCGGGGTCGAACTCGTCGAGCGAGATGACCCGCACCCGGGGCAGCGGCGCGTTGAAGGCGCGGACGTCGTCCTCGAGGTCGTGGATCTGCAGCCCCATCGCGGTGAACTGCGTGTTGGCGAACTCACGGAGCGCGATCACGCCGACCCGGCGGTCGCCGCCGAGCAGGGCCTGCATCTGGGGCACGAAGTCGCCGTCGTGGCTGCACAGGAGCACGTCGGCGTCGTGGTCGACCAGCGCGTCCAGGGTGCGCTGGAGACCGATGTCCACGACCTTCTGGTCGGCCCGGCCGGACAGCGGGACGGGTCGGTAGTTCATCGCCAGCAGCGCCTGGACGAACGTCGTGGGCAGCTGCCCGTTGGAGGCGTTGAGGAAGAAGAGCCCGGTGACGGGCTGGCCCCACACGGACTCGGCGTACGCCGTGACCCGCTCCCAGCGGGGCCGCTCCTCGGGGGCGGGGCGCCGGTTCAGGACCGAGGACCCCAGGGTGGCGTCGATGTTCTCCCCGTCGACGAGGACGAAGGTGCGACGGCCGGTTCGGGACGAGTCCATCCCGAAACTCTACGGTCGCCGGACGGGAACCGTCCGGCGACCGGCTGCGAGGGGAGGGCTGTGCCCGCTCAGGCTGCTCCGCCCGCGACCGCGGGCAACACGACGACCTGGTCGCCGTCGCTCACCTCGGCCTCGAGGCCGCCGATGAAGCGGACGTCCTCGTCGTTGACGTAGACGTTGACGAAGCGACGCAGGTCGCCGTCCTCGATGAGGCGCTCCTTGAGACCGGGGTGGTTGGCCTCCAGGTCGTCGATCAGCGCGCTCAGGACCGCGCCGTCACCCGTGACGGCCTTCTCGCCGCCGGTGTAGGTGCGCAGGATCGTCGGGATCCGGACCTCGATGGCCATCGATTCACTCCTTGAAGTCTCAGCTCAGCTCGGGCACCACGGTGACCTCTTCCTCGGTCACCTCGCCGTCGATGATTCTGTAGGACCTGAACTCCACAGGGCCGTCGTTATTCCCCTGCTCGCGTGTGCTCACCAACACGTAGTGCGCGCCGGGCTCGCTGGCGAGGCCGATGTCGGTGCGGCTCGGGTAGGCCTCGGTGGCCGTGTGCGAGTGGTAGATCACGACGGGTTCCTCGTCGTTGTCCCACATCTCCTTGTACAGCTCGAGCAGCTCGGTGGAGTCGAACTCGTAGAACGTCGGGCTGCCCGCCGCGTTGACCATCTCCACGACCCGCTCGGGGCGGTCACTGCCCTCCGGACCGGCCACGATGCCGCAGGCCTCGTCGGGGTGGTCGCGCTTCGCGTGGGCGACGATCGCGTCGTACGTCGCCTGGTCGATGGTCAGCACCGGTCCAGCGTATTTGGCCCTCGCGCACGGCTCGACGGGGCCCACCATGCAAGACGATCAGCCGGACAGCGCGTCGACCAGGGTCTCCTGGAGGTAGCCCACCCACTCGTAGATGTCGTGCGCCTGCGCGCGGGGGTCCTCGTCGGGCAGCGCGTGCCAGAAGTCCTCGTCGCCCTCCTCGACCTCGAGCCTGGTGGCCAGCGCCAGGCGCAGGTCGGTGAACGAGCGCAGCCACGTCTCCGCGGTCGGCTCGTCGAGCTCGACGTCGATCATCAGGCCGTCCTCGGTGAGCTCGGGCGGCAGCCCGGCCTCCTCGAGCCCGTCGATGACGGTGCAGGCCGCCTTGGCCTTGCCGTCGCGCAGCGTTCCCTCGGTGAACCGTCGGAACTCCGAGGAGGACTCCTCGTCGCCCGGGTAGGCCGTCGGGAAGAGCCGGGCGAGGACCGGGTCCTCCGGCTCCACGGTCGGACCCGAGAAGTCCATCAGCGCCTCGAAGGGGTCGGCCGTGTCGCGGGGCACGGCGGCCTCGTTGCGCAGCAGCTCGACCAGCTGGGAGGCCAGCGACCTGAGCAGGTCGGCCTCGAAGCCGGTGAAGTTGGCGATGACCTGCCCGCTGCGCCGGTGCCGGGCGAAACCGCCGCTCATTCCGACCGCTCCAGCGTGGCCCACAGGCCGTACTCGTGCATGGCCTGCACGTCTCGCTCCATCTCCTCGCGGCTGCCGGTGCTGACGACCGACTTGCCGTCCTCGTGCACCTCCATCATCAGCTTCTCGGACTTCTTCTTCGAGTAGCCGAAGTACTTCTGGAAGACGTAGGTGACGTAGGACATGAGGTTCACAGGGTCGTTCCAGACGATCGTCACCCACGGCACGGCCGGGACGGTGATCTCGTCGGGAGTGGTGGTCGGCTCGACCTCGACCGGACTGGCGGCGGACACGGTGCCATCGTGGCACAAGCTGCGGCCTCGGCCGACCTCCGACGCCCGGGCCCTACGCTGGTCGACGTGACCGCGCACGCCGCACGAACGACTGCCCTGCTGACCGACCACTACGAGCTCACGATGCTCCAGGCGGCCCTCGCGGCGGGGACGGCACACCGCCGCTCGGTCTTCGAGCTCTTCCCCCGCCGGTTGCCCGAGGGACGTCGGTACGGCGTCGTGGCCGGCGTGGGTCGGGCCCTCGACGCCCTGGAGCACTTCCGCTTCGACGACGAGGCCCTCGCCGTCCTCGAGGACGTGGTGGACCGGCCGACGCTGGACTGGCTGGCGTCGTACCGCTTCACCGGCGACATCTCGGGCTACGCCGAGGGCGAGGCCTACTTCCCCTACTCGCCCCTGCTGACCGTCGAGGCGCCCTTCGCGGAGGCCGTGCTGCTCGAGACGCTGCTGCTGTCGATCTACAACCACGACTCGGCGATCGCCTCGGCGGCCTCGCGGATGACGATGGCAGCCGGTGACCGGCCGTGCATCGAGATGGGGTCGCGCCGCACCCACGAGGAGGCGGCGGTCGCGGCCGCCCGCGCGGCGTACCTCGCCGGCTTCGCGACCAGCTCCAACCTGGCGGCCCGTCAGCGGTACGGCGTGCCGACCGCCGGCACCAGCGCCCACAGCTTCACCCTGCTCCACGACTCCGAGGAGGAGGCCTTCCGGGCGCAGGTCGACTCGCTGGGCAAGGGCACCACGCTGCTGGTCGACACCTACGACATCGCCGAGGCGGTCCGGATGGGCGTTGAGGTGGCCGGTCCCGACCTCGGCGCGGTGCGGCTCGACTCCGGCGACCTGGGGAGCCTGGCGCACCGGGTCCGCGCCCAGCTCGACTCCCTCGGCGCGACCGGCACCCGGATCATCGTCACCAGCGACCTCGACGAGTTCGCGATCGCCTCGCTCAAGGCCGCCCCGGTCGACGGGTACGGCGTGGGCACCGAGCTGGTGACCGGGTCGGGCCACCCGACGTGCGGCTTCGTCTACAAGCTCGTGGCGCGCGAGGGGGAGGGCGGGGAGATGGTGTCGGTGGCCAAGAAGAGCCAGGACAAGATTTCGATCGGCGGTCGCAAGTTCGCCCTGCGCCGCCGCAACGCCCAGGGCGTCGCCGAGGCCGAGGTGATCGGGATCGGCACCCCGCCGGTCGACGACGGGGACGACCGGTCGCTGCTCGTGCCGCTGGTGCGGGACGGGGTCGTGGTGGGCCGGGAGCCGCTCGACGAGGCACGGGCCCGGCACGCGCGGTCGCGGGCGGAGCTGCCGATCGCGGCGCAGCAGATGTCGCGCGGCGAGCCGGTCATCGAGACCGTGCACATGGGCGGCTGAGGCCGCCTCGTCCCCGCGCCCGCGCCCGGCCCGCCCGAGGCCCGGTGCCTGCGCGACGGCGTACCGCCTCGCTAGTCTCGTGCCATGAAGCGTGCGCTGATCGTGGTCGACGTGCAGAACGACTTCTGCGAGGGCGGTTCCCTGCCGGTCGAGGGTGGCGCGCAGGTCGCGCACGACATCGCCGAGATCCTGCACCACTGGGTCACGAAGGACCCGAAGGCTCCCGACTACGCCCACGTCGTGGCCACCAAGGACCACCACGTCGACCCCGGCGGGCACTGGTCGAAGGACCCGGACTACGCCGAGTCGTGGCCGGTGCACTGCAGGGTCGGCACCGACGGCGAGGCGTTCCACCCCAACCTCGATCCGCAGCCGTTCGACGCGATCTTCCTCAAGGGCGACCACGCCGCGGCGTACTCCGGGTTCGAGGGGCAGACCACCGGCGGCGTGGGGCTCGCCGACTGGCTCCGCCGGCACGAGGTGACCCACGTGGACGTGTGCGGCCTCGCGACCGACTACTGCGTGCGGTCGACCGCCCTGGACGCCGTCGCGAACGGGTTCCAGACCCGCCTGCTCCCCCGGCTCTGCGCCGGCGTCGCCCCCGAGACGACGGAGGCGGCCCTGGTGGCCATGCGCGACGCGGGCGTCACCGTTGGCTGACCTGGAGGTCCGCGCCGAGGAGGGCGTGCTGTGGCTGACCCTGAACCGGCCGCACGTCTTCAACGCGCTGAGTGCGTCGATGGCCGACGAGCTGGCGTCGCTGGTCGAGGACGCGACGGCGCGCGACGACGTACGCGTGGTGGTGCTGACCGGCACCGGCCCGGCGTTCAGCACCGGCGCGGACATCTCGGGTGCCGACGCCCACGAGCACTTCGACGTCTCGGCGCTCGACCGAGCCAACCGGATCATCCGCGCCATCACCCGCCTCGACAAGCCCGTCGTGGCCGCCGTCAACGGGGTCGCCGCCGGGTGGGCTGCTCGGCCGCGCTGGCCGCCGACATCGTGGTGGCGGCCGAGTCGGCGAGCTTCCTGCTGGCGTTCGCCCGGATCGGCCTGATGCCCGACGGCGGCGCGACCGCGACCGTGGCCGCGTCGATCGGCCGGGCCCGCGCGATGCGGATGGCGCTGCTCGCCGAGCCGCTGACCGCGCGCGAGGCGTACGACGCCGGGCTGGTCACCCACCTCGCCCCCGACGGCGCCTTCCCCTCCCTCGTCGACACCCTGGTCCGTCGCCTCGCCGCCGGCCCCCCGCTCGCCCTCGCCGCGAGCAAGAAGGCCGTCAACGCCGCCACGCTCCCCCACCTCGACGCCGCCCTCGAGCGCGAGCGCCACGGCCAGACCGTCCTCCTCCGCACGTCCGACGTGGCCGAGGGGATGCGGGCGTTCTCGGAGAAGCGGAAGCCGGTGTTCGGCGGGGAGTGAGCGCGCCATCCCCATGTAACGCGGTGTCCACGTCTCTGGTGCGGCGTTGCGGCACCGCAGGAGAGATGTGGACACCGCGTTACATGAAGTCTCAACGCCGGCGACGCGGCCCCCGCAGGATGTACGGCTCCAGGTCGGCGATGGAGTCTCCGAAGCGTGCCACGGTGTCGAGATACTCCCGCATCAAGCGTTCCCGGGCTCGCACCCTTGCCCGGCCCCAGAGGTCGGCCCAGACGATCCGTGAGACACCCAGCTTGAAGCCGCAGATGAAGTCCTGTCGCTGCTTCTCCTCCCACAGGACGCGTTCGGGGGCGATGACGGCCACCCCACCCTCGGCCTCGGGGCGGTACTTGAGCTGTCCGTCCATCTCGAAGATGTGCCGGCCGACCCGGAGGTCGCACCACACCGCACGCCGGCCGTCTGTCAGCCCGAACTGGGTCTGCGGTCTCCCCAGTCCGAGCTCACTGACCAGCAGCCGACCCATTGACTCGAAGGGGTTCTCTGCCCCCGGATCGGCCAGGTCGATCACGTCCCGCACACGGGTGACGTGCGGCCAGCTCCGCATCGCCTCGGCCGCCTCCACGAGCCGGCGACGTTCGACCCCCGCGCGCAGCACCGCGTCCGCGGCGACCAGGCCCGGCCCCAGTCCCTCCTCGCGCGCGATGTCGACCGCGGTGCGCGCCAGGTCGAGGACCCGACGTCCGTTCACCTCGACCACCTGCTCGGGGCGATAGGGCGCCTGGTGGTGCTTGACGCCGTGCTCGGTCCTGCTGCCACAGACGCCGGGCCGCGTGACGTGGACCAGCTGAGGCTCCGGCAACAGCAGGTCGAGCCCGTGCTCGAGCCCGGCCGAATGATGGCTCATCAGATGGGGCTTGCGCATTGCGGCGCTGGCAGCCCTTGCGAGGTACAGAGGCCGACCCGTTCGCTCGTCGAGCCCGTCCCAGAACTCTCCCAGGGCATAGACACCTCGGCGTACGTCGACCCAATCGCCCACGCGCACCCACCGGTCGATCTCAGGGACGGTGATCCCGTGGCTGAGGGCCTGGCGCCGGGTGAGCAGGTTGTCGTGGTGGGCGAAGGCGGCGACGACACGAGGATGCATGCCCGAAGGCTCGGCCTCCAACAGCACGACGCGGCCGCCCCGGCGTCATACCTGTGGAATCAACCTCCCCCTCACGAATCTGTGCGCAGTCAGTGGCGCGAAATATGTAACGCGGTGTCCGCGTCACTGGCGCGGTGCTGCAGCACCGCAGGTGTGACGTGGACACCGCGTTACAAGCGGCGGGGGCCGCGACGACTACGAGACCGTGATCGGCTGCCCGTTCGACACCAGCCGCCAGTCCACGGACGCGAACTGGGTCGGGTCGATGGTGTGGTCGGGCTTGGTGCGGACCCAGTCGATCAGGAGCTGGCGGATCTCGTTCTGTCGGTTGTAGACGACCGGGGCGGTGGAGACGGCCGGGAAGCCGCCGCCGCCGGACTGGCGGTAGTTGTTGACCGCCATCGCGAACTCCTGGGCGTCGGTGACGGGGACGCCGTCGTACGCCAGGTTCACGATCCGCGAGCCGACCGGCTGGGCCAGGTCGATGTCGTAGGTCAGCGGTGCGTCGAGGCCGGCGACGGCGTCGTAGTTGTAGTCCGGCGTGCCGTTGGGAGCCGTGGGCGTGACCGCGTTGGTCAGCTCGTCCATGGTGGCGGTGGTCTTGGTGCACGCCTTGAAGTAGCGGGCGGAGTACTCCAGGTAGTCCTTGACGTCCTTGCCGGTGACCTTCACCCCGAGCAGCGTGTTGTCGTAGATGTAGAGCCCGGCCACGTCGCGGAGGGTGACGTCGCCCTGGGGGAACGACGCCTGGCGGTTGAACGGCGCGGCGATCGACAGCACCGGCAGGGCCGCGTCGGCACCCGTCAGGTCCTTCTTGACCGCGTCGGCCTGCACGTAGTTGACGAAGTCGATGATCGGCACGTCCTCGACGACTGCGCGCGCCGCCGACATCGCCGTGGTCGAGGTGCCGATCACGGAGTTGACGTAGTCGACGACCTTGTCGTGCTGGTCGCGGACCGCGGCCGCCACCTTAGGGTCCTCGGCGGCGGTGTTGGAGTTGAGCAGCTGCGACCCGGAGGCGACCAGCACCCACTTCTGCTTGCCGTACTTGCCGTAGACCTCCTGGACCACGAAGTCCATGACGGCCAGGCGCATGCCCCAGTAGTACGGCTCGCAGATCAGCACCTGCTGGCCCGTCTTCTCGTTGCGGACGAAGCGCTGGTCGATCTCCTTGTGGGCGTGGCCGACCAGGATCGCGTCGACGTGCGGCACCTGCGCGGCGACCAGCGAGGCGGCGTTCTCCGGGTACGGCAGCGCGTCGCCGTACGACGAGGAGGTGTCGGCGCCGGAGTGGGCCGAGACCACGACCAGGTCGCAGCCCTTCTCCTTCAGGATCGGCACGTACTTCTTCGCCTGCTCGACCAGCCCCGGGAACTCCATCTTTCCCTCGACGTTCGCCTTGTCCCAGATCGCGATGCCGGGGTTGGTGAGCCCCAGCACGCCGACCTTGAGCGTGCGGCCGTCGCCGACGGAGAACTTCCGGATGATGTACGGCGGGAACACCGGCCGCTTGGTGGCCGGTCGACCGCGTTGGCACCGAGCAGCGGGAAGTTCAGCTGTGACTCGAAGGCGCGCAGGGTGTCGATGCCGTAGTTGAACTCATGGTTGCCGAGCGCCGCGGCGTCGTACCCGACCAGGTTCATCGCGTTGGCCATCGGGTGCGTGGTCCCGCCGGTGATCGGCTCGACCTTGGCGTAGTAGTAGGCCAGCGGCGTGCCCTGGATCGTGTCACCCGCGTCGAGGGTGAGGATCGGCTCGCCCTTGCGGTCCTTGCGCACGCCCTTGATCAGGGTGGCGACCTTGGCGACCCCGATCTCGTCGCCGGCCTTGTTCGAGAACGCGGCGTTCTTGTAGTAGTCCCAGTTGAAGACGTTGCCGTGCAGGTCGGTGGTGCCGAGCACGGTGAGCCGTACCCGCTTCTTGCCGCGCGCGAGGGCGGCCTCGGTGTTGCTGGTGTCGGCGAGCGCGGGTGACGCGACGTAGCCGGCAGCAGCGAGCGCGGCGGTGCCGGTCAGGACAGTGCGGCGCGTGGGTGAGGGCTGGGACATGCGGGAGATCCTCCGGGAGATCGACGGGTGAGCCGGACAGTTGTACCTTTTCCGACCCGTTCGCCGTCAAGGGCACGCCGGAGCCGTCACCCGATGTTCACACCGCCGGCGGTCAGGCACCCCAGCGTTCGGCCAGCGTCCGGATCACCGTGAGGTTGCGGTTGGTGGCGATCCCGAGGTGCTTCTCGATCACGGCGTTCGTCAGCGTCGCCTCGTGGTAGGCCGCCCCGAGCAGGAGGTGTACGGCGCGCCCGCCGACCCGCGCCACCTCGCCGGCGGTCCCGGCCGCCTCGACCAGCTTCACGTCCGCCGCCGACGGCGCCTCCTTGAGCAGCGAGACGTAGTGCCGCCCCTCGTGCCCGTCGGCGAACCGCTTCGCGTCCTCGGCGATCTCCCTCAGCTCGGCCGGGGTGAAGGCGATCGTCGGCACCTCGAAGCCCCGGTCGGCGAGGAAGGCCTTCTCCAGCTCGGCCTCGAGCCGGACCCGCGATCGCCTGGTGGAGTCGAGCCGGACGTTGCCGGTGTTGATGTAGGTCTCCACCTCGGTGCCGCCGGCGGCCTCGACGGCAGCCTTGATCGCATCCTTGGGGAACTTGCGCTTGGCCCCGAGGTTGATCGCCCGCAGGAACGCGATGTACGTCGCCACGCCGCGATCATGCCGCACGCCACCGACCGCCCGCTGCCCGACGCGTGGGCGGCATCACGTTCACATGCATAGGTTTCCGATGTAACGTGCACCTCGTGACCACCGACGACGACCTCCAGGAGCTCAGCAGCGACCTGGTCGTGTACGCCGCCCGCCTCGTGCGCGCCGTACGCCGGGCCAACGAGCTGCCCGCCGGCTTCCGGATCCTGTCGCTGCTCGACGAGCACGGACCGCTCGGCATCACCGCCCTGGCCGCGGCCGACCGCTCGTCGCAACCGACGATGTCCGGCACGGTGACCGGCCTGGCGGGCAAGGGGTGGGTCGAGAAGCGGCCGAACCCCGCCGACGCCCGCGGCAGCGTGGTCACCCTGACCGACACCGGCCGCCGAGAGCTCAACCGCGTCCGCCGGATGAACGGCGAGCTGGTCGCCACCCGCATCGCGGCCCACCACGAACACACCGCCCAGGACGTGGCCACGGCCGTCGCCGTGCTCCGCGACGTCCTCGGCACCGGACCCGACACCGAGAAAGGCACCCTGTGACCTCCCACAGCAGCACCAGCGAGCAGACCGGCTCGTTCTTCGACCAACCCCGCGCGGTCTGGGCCGTGGCCTTCGCGTGCGTGATCGCCTTCATGGGCATCGGTCTGGTCGACCCGATCCTCAAGCCGATCGCCGACCAGCTCGACGCGACGCCGAGCCAGGTCTCGCTGCTCTTCACCAGCTACATGGCCGTGATGGGCGTCGCGATGCTCATCACCGGCGTGGTCTCCTCGCGCATCGGCGCCAAGAAGACCCTGCTGACCGGGCTCGTGCTGATCATCGTCTTCTCCGCGCTGGCCGGCTCCTCGAGCACCATCAGCGGCATCGTCGGCTTCCGCGCGGGCTGGGGTCTCGGCAACGCGCTCTTCATCGCGACCGCCCTGTCGACGATCGTGGTCTCCGCGCGCGGCTCGACGGCGCGGGCGATCATCCTCTTCGAGGCCGCCCTCGGGCTCGGCATCGCGGCCGGCCCCCTGGTCGGCGGCGAGCTCGGCTCGATCTCGTGGCGGGCGCCGTTCTTCGGCGTCTCGGTCCTGATGCTGATCGCGCTGGTCGCCACGTCGTTCCTGCTCCCCCGCACCCCCGCCGTGGGACGGCGTACGTCGCTGGCCGACCCGTTCAGGGCCCTGCGCTACCCGGGCCTGCTGACGGTGGCCGTCACCGCGCTGTTCTACAACGTCGGCTTCTTCACCCTGCTGGCCTTCACGCCGTTCCCGCTGGACATGACCGCGCACCAGGTCGGCCTGATCTTCTTCGGCTGGGGCCTGCTGCTCGCCATCACGTCCGTGTGGGTCGCGCCGATGCTGCAGCGCGCGATCGGCTCGGTGCCGACGATGCTGCTCGCGCTCACGCTCTTCGCCGTCGACCTCGCCGCGATGGCGATCTGGACCGAGCACCGGCCGGTGCTGGTGGTGGGCGTGATCGTGGCCGGCGCCTTCCTGGGCATCAACAACACCGTCATCACCGAGACCGTGATGGGCGCCGCTCCGGTGGAGCGCCCGGTCGCCTCGGCGGCGTACTCCTTCGTCCGGTTCTCCGGCGGCGCGGTCGCGCCGTACGCCGCGGGCAAGCTCGGGGAGAACATCAGCATCCACGCGCCGTTCTGGATGGGCGCCGTGGCGGTCGCGATCGCGGTGGCCGTCCTCGCCGGGGGCTCGCGCTTCCTGCGCGGCGAGGAGCTGCCCGCCGCCCACAGCCGGGACGAGGCCGAGGCGGAACTGGTCGGCGACATCAGCTGAGGAACATGTAACGCGGTGTCCACGAAGCTGGCGCGGGGTTGCAACCCCGCCCAGGTGCCGTGGACACCGCGTTACATGTGATCGTCAGAGGTTCCCGCGCTTGTCCTGCTCGCGCTCGATCGCCTCGAAGAGGGCCTTGAAGTTGCCCTTCCCGAAGCCGAGCGAGCCGTGCCGCTCGATCAGTTCGAAGAAGACGGTCGGGCGGTCGCCGAGGGGCTTGGTGAAGATCTGCAGCAGGTAGCCGTCCTCGTCGCGGTCGACGAGGATCTTGCGCTTCTGCAGCTCCTCGATCGGCACCCGCACCTGGCCGATGCGCGAGCGCAGCTCGGGGTCCTCGTAGTAGGAGTCCGGGGTGTCGAGGAACTCCACGCCGTTGGCGCGCAGGGCGTCGACGGTGGCGAGGATGTCGCCCGTGGCGAGCGCGAGGTGCTGGGCCCCGGCGCCGCGGTAGAACTCGAGGTACTCGTCGATCTGCGACTTCTTCTTCGCGATCGCCGGCTCGTTGAGCGGGAACTTCACCCGGTGGTTGCCGTTGGCGACCACTTTCGACATCAGCGCCGAGTAGTCGGTCGCGATGTCGTCGCCGATGAACTCCGCCATGTTCACGAAGCCCATCACCTTGTTGTAGAACCCGACCCACTCGTCCATGTGGCCGAGCTCGACGTTGCCGACGATGTGGTCGAGCGCCTGGAAGAGCCGCTTCGGCTCGCCGTCGCGCTTGACCCACGTGCTCTCGGCCGCGACGTAGCCCGGCAGGTACGGGCCGTCGTAGCGGGACCGGTCGACCAGCGTGTGCCGGGTCTCGCCGTACGTCGCGATGGCGGCGATCCGGATGGTGCCGTGCTCGTCGGTGACGTCCTCGGGCTCGCGGACGACCGTGGCGCCGGCCCGGCGCGCCTGCGCGATGCACTTGTCGACGTCGGGCACCTCGAGGGCGATGTCGACGACGCCGTCGCCGTGCTTGCGGTGGTGCTCGACCAGCGGGCTGTCCGGGTCGACGGCGCCGTTGATCACGAAGCGGATCGAGCCCGACCGCAGCACGAAGGACTTGTGGTCGCGGTTGCCGTTCTCGGGGCCGGAGTAGGCCTCGAGCTGCATGCCCCACGCCGACTGGTAGTAGTGCGCGGTCTGGGTCGCGTTGCCGACGACGAACACGATCGAGTCCCAGCCGGTCACCGGGAACACGTCGCCGTCCTCGTCGTACTCGACCAGGCCGACCAGCTGCTGCAGCTGGTCGAGCGTCAGGTCGGCCTTGAGCTCGTCGACGGTGAGGGCACCGCCGGTGGACTTGGTCTCCTGGGTGGACGTCATGAGCACAGCCTGCAGATCGCGGACAGAGTGTGCAACAGTACGACGAACCGGTGCGCAACTTGTCCAGTCGGAGGCCAGCCATGGACGATCTCGACCGCAGATTGATCGACCTCTTCGCGCAGGACCCCCGGATCGGGGTGCTCGAGGCGTCGCGCCGGCTCTCGGTCGCGAGGGGAACCGTCCAGGCCCGGCTCGACCGGCTGGTCGAGCGGGGCGTGATCACCGGGTGGGGTCCCGAGCTCTCCCCCGAGGCGCTCGGCTATCCGGTGACGGCGTTCCTCACCCTCGAGATCCGCCAGGACACCAGCGACCACGGCGGCCACGACACCGTCGGCCGGCACCTCGCGGCGATCCCCGAGGTGCTCGAGGCGCACACGATCACCGGTGCCGGCGACATGTGGGCGCGCGTGGTCGCGCGCTCCAACACCGACCTCCAGCGGGTCATCGACCTGGTCCTCAAGGACCCGGCGATCGTGCGGAGCTCGACGGTCATCACCCTCGCCACCCAGGTGCCGTACCGGGTGCTGCCACTGGCACGCGGCGCGGGGACCTAGGGCTCAGGACAGGCGGCCGGCGACCTCGGCCGCGGCGGCCGCCACCAGCGGTCCGATCGAGGCCACGTCCAGCTCGCCGAGCGTCACGATGCCGACGCTGGCCTCGAGGCCGTCGACCCCGCGCACCGGCGCCGCCACCCCGCGGGCACCTGCCTGCAGCTCGCCCTCGGTCACCTCGAACGGCGCCGCCTCCGCCCGCGCGGCACGGCCCAGGAGGATCGCCTTGCCCGCGGCGCCCTGGCTCAGCGGGTGCCGGGACCCGACCCGGTAGCTGACGTGGAAGTCGGTCCACGACGGCTCGACCACGGCCAGCGCCAGGGCCTCCTCACCGTCGGCGACCGTCAGGTGCGCGGTGCAGCCGACCCGCTCGGCCAGCGCCCGCAGGACCGGCACGGCCAGGTCGCGCAGCACCGGCTGGACGGCCGAGGCGAGATGGAGGACGCCCAGCCCCACGTGCAGGCGACCGTGGCCGTCCTTGCGGAGCAGGGCGTGCTGCTCCAGCGTGCTCACCAAGCGGTAGACCACGGTGCGGTTGACCTCGAGCCGGCCGGCCAGCTCCGTGACGGTGAGACCGCCCGGCGACGCGGCCAGGAGGTCGAGCACGCGGAGTCCGCGGTCGAGCGTCTGTGAGGTCTCGGCCGGCATGGACCGAGTCTAGGGCGCGGGCGGCCGGAGTCAGGAGGACTTCCGGGCCGCCCACTCCCGGAGTCGGTCGATCCGCGCGTGCAGCTGGTCGGCGGTCGCCACCGCCGCCGCCGGTCCGCCGCACTCCTTGCGCAGCGCGGCGTGGGTGATGCCGTGCGCCTGCCCGGTGCGGTGGTGCCAGGCGGCGACCAGACCGTTGAGCTCGCGCCGGAGCACGGCGAGCTGCTCGTGGGTCGACAGCTGGGCGACGGTGTCGGGCTCGCCGGCCCCGGCGGTGCGCTTCTGCTTGCGCGCCCGCTCGCTCTGCCGCGAGTGCAGCAGCTCGCGCACCTGGTCGGGCTCGAGCAGGCCGGGGATGCCGAGGAAGTCCATCTCCTCCTCCGACCCGACGTGCACCTCGCCGGAGTGCCCGAACTCGCCGCCGTCGTAGAGAACCCGGTCGAACGTCGCCTGCGAGCCGAGCGCCTCGAAGGAGAACTCCAGCTCCGACGAGGCGGCCTCGGAGGCGTTCGCCTGGGCCATCAGCGCGTCCTCGGCGGCGAAGATGTCGCCCTCGTCGGTGATCTTCTTGCCCAGCACGTGGTCGCGCTGGACCTCCATCTCCGAGGCGTGGCCCAGCAGGGTCGGCACGGACGGCAGGAACACCGAGGCCGTCTCCCCGCGCTTGCGGGCCCGCACGAAGCGGCCGACCGCCTGGGCGAAGAACAGCGGCGTGGAGTACGTCGTGGCGTAGACGCCGACCGCGAGCCGCGGCACGTCCACGCCCTCCGAGACCATCCGGACTGCCACCATCCAGCGGTCCAGGCTCTCGGTGAAGGTCGCGATCTTCTTCGAGCCGGCCTTCTCGTCCGACAGCACCACCGTGGGCGCCTCGCCGCTGATCGCGCGCAGCAGCTTGGCGTAGGCCCGTGCGGAGTCCTGGTCGCTGGCGATGACCAGCCCGCCGGCGTCGGGGACGTGGCGGCGTACCTCCGAGAGCCGCTTGTCGGCCGCCGCGAGCACCGAGGGCATCCACGAGCCGGTGGGGTCCAGCGCGGTCCGGAGCGCCTGCGCGGTCATGTCCTTGGTCAGCGGCTCACCGAGCCGGGCCGCGATCTCGTCGCCGGCCCGGGTGCGCCACTGCATCTCGCCCGAGTAGGCCATGAACAGCACCGGACGCACGACGTGGTCAGCCAGCGCGTGGGCGTAGCCGTAGGCGTAGTCCGCGACCGAGCGCGGGATGCCGTCGTCGCCCGGCGCGTAGGTCACGAACGGGATCGGGTTCACGTCGGAGCGGAACGGCGTGCCGGTCAGCGCGAGCCTGCGGGTGGCGGGCTCGAACGACTCGCGCACCCCCTCGCCCCACGAAAGCGCGTCGCCCGCGTGGTGCACCTCGTCGAGGATCACCAGCGTCTTGAACCGCTCCGTGCGGATCCGCATCGCGAGCGGGTTGACCGCGACCCCGGCGTACGTGACCGCGATGCCGACGTAGTCGCCCGACGTCTTGCCCTTGCCCGCGGCGTACGTCGGGTCGATCGGGATGCCGGCGCGCGCGGCCGCCTCGGCCCACTGGACCTTGAGGTGCTCGGTCGGCGCCACGATCGTGATGCGGTCGACCACCCGGCGCCCGAGCAGCTCGGCCGCCACCGACAGCGCGAACGTCGTCTTGCCGGCGCCCGGGGTCGCCACCGCCAGGAAGTCGCGCGGCGACTCGGTGAAGTACTTCGACATCGCCGCCGCCTGCCAGGCTCGCAGCGACGGCGCCGTGCCCCAGGCCGCGCGGTCGGGGTAGGCGGGAGGAAGTGCGGGGCTGAGGTCGAGCTGGGCAGGGTCGTCGGCGTCGGGCCGTCCCGTCACTCGTCACCCTCGCCCGAGTCGTCGTTGATGGACTCCCAGATCTCCTTGCACTCCGGGCAGACCGGGTACTTCTCCGGAGCCCGGCTGGGGACCCACACCTTGCCGCACAGGGCGACGACGGGGGTGCCCATGACCATGGCCTCGGTCAGCTTGTCCTTGTCGACGAAGTGCGAGAACCGCTCGTGGTCCCCCTCATCGGTCGGGACGGTACGTCGGTCCTCTCGGACGTCTGTCTCTGTCGAGAATCCGATGGTGGTCACAGGGCCCCACTCTAGTTCAGGAAGGTGTCAGTTCAGGTCCGGGTCGGCCGGACGTGTGGAGTGCCACGCCAGCTCGCCGGGCTGGCGACGCAGGACGTCGCGCCACAGCTCGCTCGGGTCGAGGCGGAACACGTCAAGCGGCTGCGAGGGTACGACGTACCAGCTGCCCTCGGCGATTTCTCCGTGCAGCTGGTCGGCCCCCCAACCGGCGTACCCGGCGAAGATCCGCATCCCCTGCAGGCTGCCGTCGAGCAGCTCGACCGGCGTGTCGAGGTCGACCAGGCCGAGCTGGCCCGAGACCTCGCGGAAGCCGACCGGGACGTCGTCCTCGGCCCGGAGCAGCGCCACCGCCAAGGCGCCCTCGGTGCTCACGGGCCCCCCGTGGAAGAGCACCTCGGGCTCGGCGACGACCTCGCCCCAGTCGGCCAGCACGTCGGCGACCGGCACCACCGAGGGCCGGTTCAGCACGACCCCGAGGGCGCCGTTCTCGTCGACGTCGAGCAGCAGCACGACGGTGTCGACGAAGTTCGGGTCGAGCAGGGCAGGCGTGGCCACCAGCAGCATGCCCGCCCGCACCTCGGTCATGGCTCCATCATCACCCACCGGACGGCGGGTGGCACCACCTTCGACCGCCGGGCGGGTCGCCCTCGGAACGGGCGACCCGCGCGGTCGGTCAGGCGGCGAGCGCGGCCCTGATCTTGCCGAGCAGGCTGGGGGTGCCGGGGTCCGCGTGGCGACGGACCGGCCGGAACGACGCGCGCGCCGACGCCTCGATCGCCTCGCCGATGCGGGCGGCGGTCGCGTCGTGCGCGCTGACCCGGCCGGCCATCACGGCCAGCAGGATGTGCTCCTTGGCGGCCGACTTGACCATGGCCGTCGCCATCGCGTCGTCGAGGGGCTCGGCGCGGTAGCGGTCGATGATCGCCCGAATGCCGGGCAGCTCCTCGGCGGTGCCCTGCCAGGCGGCGATGACGGCCGCCTCGAGGTCCATCGGCTGGTTCATCAGCTCGCGCTCGATGCGGCCCGACAGTCGGGTGTGCCAGCGCAGCTGGAGGGCGGCGAGCAACGACAGCTCGTCGCCGAAGGTCTCGGCCACGCCCTCGACGTCCATCGGGAGGACGCCGTCGCGACGACGGTCGGCGGTGGCGGTGACGGTGCGGAGGATCTCTCCGCGGCGGTGAAAGGACGTCCAGGTCATGGGGGGCTCCTTCTCTGTCGCTCACATACCGTGAGTACGTACCCAGAGTACGGCGACGTACCGACGGTATGCAAAGCGCCGCGCGGTGATGCCAGTCACCCGGCAGGGCCCGCGGTCCCTACACTTCGCGAGTGAGCAAGTCCTCGGTCTCCAAGCTCGTGTCCAAGGCCCGGCGTCCCGGGGGCCAGCCGGCGCCAGCAGTACTCCGCGTCCACCAAGCGCGCGCTCGTCGACGTGGCCGAGGAGCTCTTCACGACCAACGGCTACGCCTCGACCTCGCTCGACGCGATCGTGGCGGGCGCCCAGGTGACCAAGGGCGCGCTCTACCACCACTTCAGCGGCAAGCAGGCGCTCTTCGAGGCCGTCTTCGAGCGGGTGGAGGCCGACGCCTCGAAGCGGATCCAGAAGTCGCTGCGGGGTCACCAGGACCCGTGGGAGAAGGCGCGTGCCGGGCTGCGCGCGTTCCTCGGCGTGGTCCAGGAGCCCGGCTACCGCCGGATCGTGATCCAGGAGGGACCCTCGGTCCTCGGCTACGAGCGCTACCGCGAGCAGGAGGAGCGCTCGACGTTCGCCAACGTCCTGGAGATCGTGCGGGCGGTGCTGAGCGCGGGCCCCTGGGAGCTCGACGAGGCGATGCTCCAGACGTTCGCCCGGATCTTCTTCGGCGCGATGTCCACCGCCGGCGAGTCGGTCTCGAGCGCAGAAGACCCGATCGCCGCCGCGACCAGGGTCGAGACGGCGATCGGGTTCATCCTCGCGGGCTTCCAGGCACTCGCCGACGCCGGCGTGGAGCTGCCGGCCGGCGAGTGACCGGCGTGGGGCGAGTGACTACTTCTTGTAGGTGACGTTGCCGCCGTTGGCCGGGACCAGCTCGATCCAGGTGTGGCCGGCGGGCACGGTCAGCTTGCCGGCCTTCGTCGACAGGCTCAGCGGCGAGCCGAGGGTGCTCTTCTTCCACATGCCCTTCACCAGGCGACCGTCGTGGAACAGCATCGCCGGGCCCGTGCCGGTGAACTTGGTCTCGGGCACCGGGTTGCCGGCCGGGTCGAGGTAGCCGGCGTCGCCGACCTGGACTCGCAGCACCAGGACCGTGTCGGCGGGGAACTCGTCACCGTCGGCGGCGTAGGTGTTCTGGTTGACGTAGCCCTTGCCCGAGTAGGTCCAGTTGGTGGTGTGGCCACCGGAGAACGTCGCGGCGATGCTCTTCGCCGGCTGCCCCTTGGGCATGTCCTTCTCGCTGCCCCACGGCAGGTAGTCCGCGGGCCGGGCGTCGGCCTGCTTGATCGTCGAGGCGACGTCGGTGAGGTTGGCGAAGAGGTTGTACGGCGCGCTGCGGCTGTTGTCGCGCGCGAAGCCCTTGGACCCCTCGGTGAAGTACTTGATGCCCGCGCCCTTGATCCGGGCGATGGTGCGGGACGCGGCACCGCTGGTCACCACGTCGGCCTTCACCGGCGAGACGATGCCGATGTCGCTGGCGCGCATGGAGCGCACCGGGCCGACCGTGCCGGGGATCGTCGAGTAGTAGAACGCCGCCAGACGGGTCAGACCGCCCTCGACCAGCTCCTCGACCACCATGTCGGCCTTGGAGAGGCCGATCTGGGGCGAGCTGGCCTCGGTGTTGTCCATCTTGGCGACCAGGACCGGGTGGCCCTGGGACGCACTCTGGTCTCCCGACACCGGCAGGCCGGTGAGCGGCCACGTCGAGTCCAGGGTCGAGCCGCCGGCGACCTTCTGCGAGGCCGGCGAGCTGTCCCCGGTGGATGCTCCGTCGTCGCCGCCACCACAACCGGCGAGCACCAGGCTCGCGGCGATCAACATGACGGCGGGCAGGGGGGCACGGCGCACAGTGGGCTCCGTTCGTCTAGTGAAAAGGTCGACTTCAAGTGTGAAGGGAAGACGCGCCCGCCGAAAGCAGGCGCGCCCGCCCGGACAGTCCGGAAACGTAGCAGCCGGACCAGCGTCACATGCCGCGCAGGGTCCCGGCGAACCAGCTGCTCGTCCACGGGACGGCGCGCTGCACGTGCTGGCCGGGACGCGGCGAATGGAGCATCAGGGCGTGGCCGTGCTGCCAGCGCAGGAAGATGCCGACGTGGTAGACGCCGCCACCGTCGGTGAAGAACATGAAGTCGCCGGTGCGCAGGTGGCTCTTCGGGATGTGCCGGGCGTGCGCCGCCTGCTCGCTGGACGTGCGCGGCACCGAGAAGCCCGCGTGGCGGTAGCTGTAGAACACCAGCCCGGAGCAGTCGAAGGCCTTCGGGCCGGCGGCGCCGTAGACGTAGGGGTCGCCGAGCTGGTGCAGGGCGATGTTGCGGGCGTGCACGATCTTGGCGTTCCGCGACGGCGCCTTGGCGTGGTGGGCGGAGTGGTGCTTCGTGGCGGCGTCGGCCGCGGGGGCCGTGGAGACACCGGTCGCCACGACGGCGGTGAAGAGGCTCAGGAGGAGAGCGGGCAGCGCGACGAGGGCGCGCAGGCGTGCAGACATGGAACGGGCCTTTCCCACGCCTGTGAGGTGAGCTGTCGGGTTGGAGGTGGAAAGTCCTCCGCCGGGCCCGCCCGAGTGGGCGCCGGCTTCACCCCGAGCCGCACGCGAGGTGCGGCGGTGGAACCTGTGGGTCCCCCACTCCTGCCCTCAGCATCTCGGGGGACGAGCCCGGGTGGGCAGGATTCGGCGTACCCGGGCTCGGTCGCGAACGCGACCCGAGAAACCTAGGCAGATGGGCGAGCCCTATCCACCGTCCCTCCCCCGTCTGGGGGAGGGATTCGGCCGTGGAGCGACCGAGGTCACACGGATCCGGTCGTCAACACGGCTTTTCGTCAACCCAGCTTTGCGCCGCCGTCGACGTACAGCGTCTGCCCGGTGATGTACGACGCCTCGTCGCTGCACAGGAACGCGGCCGCGGCGGCGATGTCCTCCGGGAAGCCGACCCGACGGACCGGGTTGGCCTCGGCGTTGAGCCGGCGGAACTCCTCGACGTCCATCTTCAGGCGGGCGGCCGTCGCGTCGGTCATCTCGGTGGCGATGAAGCCGGGGGCGATGGCGTTGGCGTTGATGCCGAACGGGCCGAGCTCGATGCCGAGGGTGCGGGTGAAGCCCTGCACACCCATCTTGGCCGCGGAGTAGTTGGCCTGGCCCCGGTTGCCGAGCGCGGAGACGCTGGAGAGGTTGAGGATCTTGCCGTACTTCTGCTCCACGAAGTGCTTCTGGGCGGCCTTGGTCATCAGGAACGCACCCTTGAGGTGGACGTTCATGACCAGGTCCCAGTCGTCCTCGGTCATCTTGAAGAGCAGGTTGTCGCGGGTGATCCCGGCGTTGTTGACGAGGATGTGGATGCCACCGAGCTCGTCGACCACCCGGGCGACCGCCGCGTCGACGGACTCGCCGTTGCTGACGTCGCAGCCGATGCCGACCGCCTTCGCACCATCGGCGAGCGGGAGCCTGCCGGCCGCCTCGGCGGCCGCCGTCTCGTCGAGGTCGATGATCGCGATCGACGCACCCTCCTCGGCGAACCGCGTGGCGGTCCCGAACCCGATGCCGCGAGCGGCTCCGGTGACGACAGCGACGCGCCCGTCAAAACGGCCCATGATGACTCCCTGATCTCGGTGTGCGAGGTGCTCTCGGTGGTCGAGCATGCCGAGACCACACCCTAGGACGTCGCGTGGGTCAGGAACCGGGGTGGTCGAGCGCGGCCCGCAGCCGCGCGGCGTACGCCGACTGCTCCGCGTCGTCGGCGTACTTGTGCCGCGGCCAGAAGAAGCCGCGCAGCCCGTCGCCCTTGGTGCGCGGCACGACGTGGAGGTGCAGGTGGGGCACCGACTGGCTGACAGTGTTGTTCATGGCCACGAAGGATCCCCGGGCGCCGAGGCCGTCGACCATCGCGGCGGCGACCCGCTGGGCGGCCGCGAGGAACGGGTCACGGAGCGCGGCGGGCAGGTCGGGCAGGGTCACCACGTGCTCCCGCGGTACCAGGAGCACGTGGCCCTTGAAGAGCGGCCGCCGGTCGAGGAAGGCCATGACCTGGTCGGTGTCGAGCACCACGTCGGCCGCGACCTCCCCCGCCACGATCGAGCAGAAGACGCAGTCGTTCACGGGCGCAGGCTAGCGCCGGCGAGGACGGCGCGCCGTGTCAGGCGGAGGCCGCTGCCTCCTTGTCGGCCTTCTCGGCAGCCTTCATGTCCGCGGCGAGCTGGTCGGCCGCGAGGTCGGTCGCCTTGGTGATCATCCGGTTGGTGGCCTTGATGTTGGCGGCGATCTGGTCGGCCATGTTGGTCTCGTAGACCGCGATCAGGCCTGCCTGTCCGGCGTCGAGGGTCTCCCCCAGGTCCTTGAGGTCCCCGCGGGACATGCCGCCAGTGGCGTGGCCGACGACCGCACCGATCGCGGCGCCCCCAGCCCCGGCGGTGGCAATCCCGATCGCAACGGGCGGGAACAACGCGGCTGCCACGCCTGCGGCGAGGCCCCAGCCGAGGCCCTTCGCGGCGCCGTGCCGGGTCGGCTGCTCGTGCTTCTTGACGATGTGGACCTTGCCGTCCTCATCCTTCGAGATGACGGCGGCGTCGAAGTCGTGCGATGCCTTCACCTCACGGTAGAGCGCCTTGACCGCCTCGTAGTCCGCGACCGCGGCATCCACGTCGTCGTACGCCGCGGCGATCACGTACAGGGTGTCCTTCTCCTGCTTGGCCATCTGTTCCTCCTGGGAGACGTTCGTGTCGCGGACCATGCTCGTCGCGTCCCGCACCAGTGGCATCGCCCGCTGGGGATGAAGACCACGGGCCCCACGGGTCATCAATTTCCGGGGGGTCCCACCAGCCCCAAACGCCGTACCATGGACGCGTCTGACCAGTGTCTGGCCAGACCTCTCCACCACGAGGGAGGTCCCGGTATGGCAGCTCCAGCAGGCGCTCCGGCGCGACACACGACGTCCCTCAAACGCGAGGTCGGGCTGGTCGGCCTGACCTGGGCGTCGATGGGGTCCATCATCGGGTCCGGCTGGCTGTTCACGCCGAAGGAGGCACTGATCGTCGCCGGGCCCGCGGCGATCATCTCCTGGCTGATCGCAGGTGTGGTCATCATGGTCCTGGCCCTGGTGCACGCCGAGCTGGGCGGCATGTACCCCGTCTCCGGCGGTACGGCGCGTTTCCCCCACTACGCCTTCGGCGGCTTCGCCGGCGCGTCGTTCGGGTGGTTCTCATGGCTGCAGGCCGCGACGGTCGCGCCGATCGAGGTGTCGGCGATGATCACCTACAGCCAGCACTACTCATTCGCGCACAGCTGGCTGGATCCCAAGACCGGCGTGCTGACCACGACCGGGCTCGTCGTGGCGGTGATCCTGATGGCGCTGCTGACCTCGATCAACTTCCTCGGCATCCGCAGGCTGGCGGCCGCCAACAGCGCGGCCACCTGGTGGAAGGTCGCCATCCCGCTGCTCACGATCTTCGTCTTTGCGGTGACCAGCTTCAACACGTCGAACTTCACCGCCGCCAATGGCTTCAACCCCGGCGGGGCGCACGGCATCCTCGCCGCGGTCTCCACCAGCGGTATCATCTTCAGCTACCTCGGCTTCGAGCAGGCCGACCAGCTGGCCGGCGAGGCGAAGAACCCCCGCCGAGACATCCCGTTCGCGATCATCGGCTCGATCGTGCTGGGCATCACCATCTACGTCCTACTGCAAGTGGCCTTCCTCCTCGCGCTGCCCTCCAGCGCGATCGGCCCGACCTGGTCCTCCACCGCCAGCTCGGCGTACTACACGGTCTTCACCGGCCCGTTCGCGGAGGTGGCGACCTTGATCAGCCTCGGCTGGCTGGCCGCGATCCTGTACGCCGACGCGATCATCTCGCCGGCCGGCACCGGCCTGATCTACACGACCGGCAGCTCCCGGGTCTCCTACGGGCTGAGCCGCAACGGTTACGTCCCGACCATGTTCGAGTGGACCAACACCCGCGCAGTGCCGTGGGTCGGCCTGATCGCGGCGTTCATCACCGGCTGCATCTGCTTCCTGCCGTTCCCGAGCTGGCAGTCCCTGGTCGGGCTGATCACCAGCGCGAGCGTCCTGATGTACGCCGGGGCCCCGCTGTCCCTGGGTGTCTTCCGGCGCCGCCTCCCCGACGCCGAGCGGCCCTACCGGCTGCCGTGGGCCGGCGTGCTGTCGCCGTTCGCGTTCTTCGTGGCCAACCTGATCATCCTGTGGTCGGCTGGACCACCGACTGGAAGCTCGGAGTGGCGATCCTGATCGGCTACGCCATCCTGGCCATCAGCCGGATCTTCCACCTCAACGACAAGCCGCCGGTGCTGAACTGGCGCTCGGCGGTGTGGCTGCCGCCCTACCTCATCGGCATGGGGATCATCGTCTACGTCAGCACCTTCGGACCCGGGGGCTGGCTCCACCTGTGGTGGGACATGCTCGTGGTCGCGGTGTTCAGCATGATCATCTACTTCTGGGCGATGCAGGTGGGACTGCCGGCCGAGCAGATCGAGGAGATGATCAGCGAGGTCGTCCTCCCCGAGGAGGAGGGCCTGGCGGCCCCGGAACACACGGAAGGTCGGTGACCTGCGATGTCTCAGCCCGGATCGGTGCTCGTGGGGTACGACGGCTCGCCGGACGCCAAGCGTGCCCTCGCCTGGGGCACCGGGTACGCCCGGTCGACCGGTGCGTCGGTGCGGGTCCTGCTGGCCACGGGTGACATGCGGCTGCGGCAGGTCACCGAGCTCGACCAGGACTGGGAGCGCTCCCGCATCGCGGAGGTCACCGCCGACGCCCGCGCTGCGGTCGCCGCCGTCGCCCTCGACGACGACGCCCTCGACATCGTCGATGCCGGACCGGCCCCTGCCCTGATCGTCGCCGCGGACCCCACGTCGGTGATCGTCCTCGGCAGCCGGGGGCACGGACGGATCTCAGGCGCCATGATCGGGTCGGTGACCCAGCACGTCGCCGCCCACGCCCCCTGCACCGTCATCGTCGTGCGCGAGCAGTCGAACCCCGACGCGAAGAGCGTGGTCGTGGGGGTCGACGGCTCCGAGGAGTGCAAGCCGGCGCTGGAGTTCGCCTTCGAGCACGCCGAGCGCGAGTCGCTGCCGCTGACGGCGCTCCACGTGCTCCACACGCTCTCCCCCGGCCCGCCGTATGCCAGCAGGTTCGTCGGCGACAGGTACGCCCGCGAGCTGGGCAACGCCGAACCCGTCATCGAGGAGGCCCTCGCCGAGGACGTGCGCAAGCACCCGTCCGTCGACGTGACCCGCGAGATCGTGGCCGGCTCCACCTCGCGGGTGCTGTGCGACGCCTCCGAGCAGGCGGCGCTCGTGGTGGTCGGGTCGCGCGGTCGGGGCGCGTTCCGCTCCCTGCTGCTGGGCTCGGTGAGCCAGAACGTCCTGCACCACGCCCGCTGCCCGGTCGTGATCGCCCGATAGACGTGGCGCCCAGGGGGATGCGGGAGGACACGGAGGAGGGCACGGCGGCCGCCATCTACGGCGTGATCGTGAGCGCGGCCGTGATGGCGTCCTCGCACGCGGAGTCGGGCGTCAAGGTGGACCTGGCGGTGCTCGTGACGCTGGTCATCTACTGGGGTGCCGAGCGCTACGCCCGCCTGATGGCGCAGCGGATCCACGCGGGGCACAAGCCCAGGTGGCCGGAGGTGCGGCACGAGCTCGGCCACGGCTGGGAGATGATCACTGCCTCTGCCCTGCCGCTCGTCGTGCTCGCCGCGCTCAGCGTCCTGGGCGTCGGCGTCCAGGCGGCGGTGCTCGCCGCGCTGTGCTGCAGCACGGTGCTGCTCGGGATCGCCGGCTGGGAGATGGGCCGCGAGGGCCGGTTGACGACCGGCGAACGCTTGGTGTCCACCGGTGTCGCCGCGACGTTCGGCGTGGTGATGATCGTGTTCAAGTCGCTGCTGCACTGAGCCCCGGGTCCCACGTTGGTCGTGGGCACGCGTCAGCAGGGCAGCTCGAGCTCCAGGTCGAGCCAGCGGGCCAGGTCGCCGATCTCGCGGACGACGGCCGCTTCCATCGCCTTGCCGAACGGCACGTCCCGGTGGACCGCCGCGACCCGGAGCACCCCGGCCACGCGGTCCGCCCGGGCGTCGAGCTTCCCGACCAGCCGGTCGCCGTACAGGATCGGGAGGGCGTAGTAGCCCCAGACGCGCTGCCCGGCAGGCTTGTACATCTCCAGGACGTAGTCGAACTCGAAGAGCTCGTCGAGCCGCTTGCGGTCGGCGAGGAGTCGGTCGAACGGCGAGAGCAGCGCCGCTCGGCCGGCGAAGGGCTGGCCCAGCCCGTCGAGCTGGTCGGGGTCGACCCGCCACTGCCCGCGCACGCCCTCCACCACGGCGGGCTCGCCGACCTCGCCGACATCGACGGGCTCGAGAGGGAGCTTGGTGCACTTCGCACGGGCGATGCCCAGGGATCGCAGGCGGCGCTCGGCGCGGAGCCGGCGCGCCTCCTCCACCGGTGGCACCGGCTCGTCGGGGTAGATCCGGGAGGCGAGGTCCCAGAGGCGGTCGCGTCCGCTGCCCCCGGCGGCGGCGATCTCACCCCGCTCGACGAGCCTGTCGAGCATCATCCGGAGGTTGCGGTTGTCGTTCCAGCCGCTGGACCGCCACGGCACCACGCAGGTGTCGGGGAGCTCGCCGGCGGGCAGCGGCCCGTCGGCGCGGAGCCGCTCGAGGACCTCGCGCCGGCAGTCGTTGTTGGCCCGCACCCAGTCGCGCGCCTCCAATTGCCACGGGCGCAGCGGCCCGGAGCCGGGCCACTCGGCCATCTCGGCGCGGAACAGCGCGATGTCGTCGGCCGCCCGCAGCGTCTGGTGCAGCTCGATCAACCGCTGCTCGTCGACGGCGTCCCACATCTCCTGCGGGTCGAACCGCGGCCCCAGCCGGCTCCACAGCACGAGCTCGGCGCTCGGCGCGATCGCGCTGGTCGGCTCGAGCTGGACCAGCGAGAGCTGCCGGACCGTCTCGACCAGGTCGGTGGGCCGCTCCTTCGTCAGCAGCTGGGCCCGCACGGCGATGCGCCGCGCGTCTGCACGGCTGAGCTCGTGGACTGCCGCCATGTCAGATCTCGACGACGAGCCGCACGGTCACGACGTCGCCGATCTCGATGCCCTCGGCCCGGCGGACCTTGTCCTTCAACGGCACCACGTAGCCGCCGTTCTTCGGCCACAACGAGGTCGTCCAGTCGGTCGACCCGATCCCGGCCGCGACCGGGATCATCCCCCACCCGTACGTGACCAGCGCAGCAGTCTCCTGGAGCTCTGCGCTCTCGTCCTCGGGCACGGTCACGAAGTGGTAGGGCGCCGGCCCCCGCCAGAACCACACCTCGCCGCTGAACTCCAGGTCCACGGGGTCAGCATAGGAAGACTCAGCACCAGGAACCGGCGACCATCAAGATTGGCGATTCGACATCGCCTCCCTGCACATAGCGTCGAGCGCAGACCCCCTCCCGCCGCACCTCTCACCCTGAGCTGGACGATGCGCCTGACCGGACGGAAACGCCCCACCCTGACGACCGTGGCTGCCACGGTCGTCCTCATCGCAGCCTCCGCGCTCGCCGCGCGGAGCGGTCCCGCGGACCCGCTCGCCGGCGCCGTCTCGCTCGAGTCGGGGGCAGGCAGCTCTGCGGTCATCGACCGGGCCGTCCACGTGCCGGCCGTCACGGTCGGCGAGGCCCAGGTGCGGCACCCCAAGGGCACCCCGAAGCTCCCCCCGTCGGCAATCGCCCACCTGGACATCCCCCGGTCGCGATGCTCGCCTATGAGAGGGCCGCCGCCGTGATGGACCAGGTCGACGCGTCCTGCGGCCTGTCCTGGACGCTGCTCGCCGCGATCGGCCGGGTCGAGTCCGACCACGGTCGGTACGGCGGCGCCCAGCTGCTGACCGACGGGACGTCGGTGCCCGAGATCCGCGGCCCGGCGCTCGACGGCAAGGGACCGTTCGCGATGATCCGGGACACCGACGCCGGCCGGCTCGACGGGGACCCGGTGTGGGACCGCGCGGTCGGGCCGATGCAGTTCCTCCCCTCGACCTGGGCGGTGGTCGGGGTCGACGCCGACAGCGACGGGGTGCGCTCCCCCAACGACATCAACGACGCCGCGCTCGCCACGGCCGTCTTCCTCTGCTCGGCTCCGGGCAGCCTGGACACCCGCAGCGGGCTCCGGGCGGCGGTCTACCGCTACAACCCCTCGAGCGCCTACGTCGCGAGCGTCCTCGCGGTCGAGCGTGCCTACCGACAGGGCGACTTCACCATGCCCGGCGGAATCCTCCAGTCCAGCCCGATCACGACCATCCTCAGCACGCGGTCCTCCGCCCCCGCCCCCGGCGGACAGGGCGGGTCGGACCAGCAGGGGCAGTCGAAGGGACAGCACCAGACCCGCGTGGGGCACCAGTCCACGGACCCGACCCAGCCGACCCAGCCGACCCACGGCTCGACGGGCAGCTCGGGCCCCGACCCGACGGACCCGCCGTCCTCCGGCACCCCGTCCTCCGACCCGACGGACCCGACGACCCCTGACCCGACGGATCCGCCTGCCCCGACGACACAGACGCCGACACCCACCCCGGACCCCACCCCGGATCCCACCCCGGACCCGCCGCCGACGCCCGACCCCACGCCGGACCCGCCGCCCTCCCCCGACCCGACCCGGTCGAGCTGAGCGGAGTGCTCACCGCGTGCGGAGCCGACCTGGCCAGCTGGTGCCTCGGCGACCAGGTGCTCGACGTCGGTGACGTCGACTTCCTCGCGGCACCTGCCCTGGCCGACTTCGACGCCGACGGCGCGGTGGAGTCCAACACCGACGAGCTCACCGGCCTGGCCGGCACCACGATCACCGTGCTGGCCAGCCCCGACCCGACCCGCCCCGCCGTCGTACTGACCCTGAACGGAACGAGCTACCGGCCATAGAGGTCCGGGATCCTGTCCGGTCCGACACGCCCCAGGTGTCAGTGGGATTGCTCGAGCCGCAGCGCCAGCTTGGGGCAGACCCGAATGGCCTCACGGGCTTCGTCGAGCAGGTCGACGGGTACGTCGACGTCGCTGACGATGGGGAAGCCCCAGTCGTCGAGGGTGATCAGCTCGGGGAGGATCTCGGCGCAGAGCCTGCGCCCCTCGCACGCGATGGGGTCGACCCGCAGCCTCATGCCGGTGGCCATCACGAGGTCCGCAGTGGGAGGGGCAGGATCCTGGCGGTGCGGGTCGCACAGCACCAGCCCCGCGCGTGCTGCTCCAGCTCGGACCCGAAGACGGTGAGGGCGCTGCGGACGAGCCTGGTGGCGCCGTCAGGGAGATTGCAGGCGCCGCGGCCCTCGACCTGGCCGAGCCAGCGCCGCAGGGTGCCCTGGTCAGTAGCGCTGCCGTCAGCGAGTCGGTGCAGCTCGCCGGCAATCGCGTCCAGGCCGAAGAGGCAGGGACCGCACTGGCCCGCCGACTCGTCCGCGAGGTAGCGCACGAGCCTCGCTGTCTCCGCGAGTCCGCAGACGTCGTCGGGCAGCGCCGCGACCAGGCCGGCACCCACGCTCGCACCCACGGGCGCCAGCGCCGCCCGGCTGAAGGCGAGGTCTGCGGCGGCCGCGGGGACCCACGTGCCGAAGTAGCCACCGAGCAGCAGCGCCTGAAGGGGGGCGACCACGCCGTCCGCGAGGCCGAGCACCTGCTGGATCGGGGTGCCGATGGCGATCTCGTGCACGTGGGGTCGGTGCACACCTCCCAGGAGGGTGACCAGCATCGAACCCGGTTCCCGGCTCGTGCCGACGGCGCGGAACCAGGCGGCGCCGTAGCGGGCGATGAGGGCGAGGTGTGCCAGGGTCTCGACGTTCTGGACGAGGGTGGGCCTCCCGCGGAGCCCTCGTTCGGACGCCCTCGGTGGTGTCCTGGTCGGTGTGGGGACCCCGCGCTCGATCCAGTGGATCAGGGCGCTGGCCTCCCCGCCGACGAACCGGTCGGCGCCGGTCATGACCTCGATCCGGATCCGGTCGGAGCCAGCCCGCCGGCGCTCGGCCGCCGCGTCGTCCACGATCTCGCGGACCGAGTGGTGCACGACGACGACCGCGCGGTCGGCGCCGACCACCTCCGCAGCGACGACGGCCCCGTCCAGCACCAGGTGCGGTGACTGCTGCGCGAGCAGGACCTTGTCCTTCGCGCTCGCGGGTTCGCCCTCGGTCCCGTTCGCCACCACCAGGGCACGGCGTCCTGCCGCCACCGCCGCCAGCTTCCTCGCGGTGGGGAACCCCGCGCCGCCCCCCGGCCGGTGAGACCCGCTCGCTCCACCTCCTCGAGGAGGGCGCGCTGCGGTCGGCCCGAGCCGATCGCCGGCAGCCTGCCGTACCGGTCGAGGTGGGCAGCCAGGCTCGTCGGACCGGCCCACGGGTCGACCGGAAGCAGGCGAGGCAGGTGGCCGGCCGAGGGTGTGCCCGCCGGTCTCCACTGCTGACCCAAGCGCTCGTGGTGCCCATCACCGCCCCCGCTCTTCACGCGGCGTGAGCCGCTCGAACCCGACCGACGGCCGGGACGGCGGCGCGGTGTGCCTGATGACCGCCAGGAGCCGTGCCAGCACCGCCGTCACGACGGCGGCGACACAGGCCCACTCGATCAGCGCCACCCACCAGATGCCCTGGTCGGGTCCGGCGCTCAGGGAGTGCAGGAACGCGAACGGCCACGCCAGGTACGCCAGCCAGTGCACGCCGCGCCAGGCCCCGAAGCCCAGCCGGCGGCGCATCAGGCTCGTGACCAGCACCGCACCGCCCAGGTCGACCGCCAGCGTGCCGAGGACCGATCGCGAAGGTCCGGTAGCCAGACAGGAACGGCACCACCGTGGCCGCCCCAGCGATCGACACGAAGGGGTCCATGATCGCGGTCACGACGTGGAGCACGAGGAACGCGACGAGGAACAGGGCGATGGTCCTGTGCACCTCGGCGAAGACGAAACGCGGCAGTCCCGCGGGGCCGAACCCAGCCGCGTCGCCACGCCGAGCACCATCACGGCACTGAGCAGGACAGCAGCGTCAGCCCGCTGGCACGCGAGACGAAACCACCTGCCCTGGGACCCGGGTGACGGCGGCCGCGCCGGCCATCAACGGTGTTGCGATTGTCATCGTGGTCGCTCCTTCGCGTCGCCTGTTTCTCGAGGTTGCCGGGTGCCGCGGGCTCGCATCAGGGTCGAGAGGCCCCGTCGTACACATGGCTGTGCGGTCGGACCGTGACGGGGCAGCCGTCGGCGTCCGGCCAGCCGCCCACGTGGCGCACCTCCCCGTCGCGGGAGACCAGCCGCGCCGGCACGCGGGCCCGGGCCAGCCACTCCTCCGCCTGGTGGCCGGCGACGATCGCGGCCGTGGCGGCGGCGTTGGCGTCTGCACACGTCGCCCCGGCCGCGCTCACCGTCCGCCAGGGGCCGTCCGCGGGCAGTCCGGTCCGGGGATCGACGATGTGGTGCACCACCCGGCCCGCGCGCCGCCACTGGCGGCAGGTGATCGACGAGGTCGCCACCGCTCCCCCGAGCAGCCGGACCGACTGGGTCCGGGCCGACGCGCCGGGATCCGGCTCGTCGGCCACCAGGATCGGCCAGCCGTCGATCGGCGGCTCCCCGTCGACGGCCAGGTCGCCACCGAGGCTGACCAGTACGCCGCCGCGCCGTGCAGTGGCCGCCATCGCCGCCCTGACGCGCGCGATCGGGACCCCAGGGCCTTGGCGGTGGCACCCAGGTCGAGGCGCACCCCGGCCGGCAGACGGAGCATCGGGCCTCGAGCCAGACGCTCTGCCACCCGGGCACCGGGGCCGGTGGCCCGGCAGGCTCAGGCCCGGCTGCGTCGATGGCCGCGAAGTCACGGTCGTAGCCGAGGGAGATCAGGGCGTCGCCGACGGTGGGGTCCACCAGTCCCCCGGTCCATCGCGCGGCGGCCAGCGCGACGCGGACCGCCTCGGCGAGCCCGTCGCTCAGCAGGAACAGACCGCCGTTGCGCCGGTGGAGCCAGGAGATCTGGGAATCCTCCCGGAACCGGCTGGCCTGGCGGTCCAGGTCGTCGAGGACCCGGTCCGTGGCGGCGAGCGCGCGGGCAGGTTTCCGGCGGCCACACGGCCACGCGGGCGGTGGTGCCGATGGCAGCGCGTTCGGCGACGGCGACAGTGTCGTCACACGGTGTCGACGGGCCGCCACGCGGCGGTCAGGCTGGGTGCAGGCATCGAGATCACCTGTCAGTTGTCGTGGTAGGTGGGGTGCCCACTGTGGGTGACCACGGTCTTGCCGTTCGGGAGCTGGGTCGTGGTCGTCGTCACTCCGGAGGCGCTGGTGGTGGCGACGGTGTGACCCACGTGCGGTCCGTGCGCGCCGTGCGTTGCCAACGTGCCTGTCGGGGTGGTGCTGGACACCGTGCTGCCCGGGAACGTCGGGGGCGTGACGGGAACGGCGTTGTGGGCCAGGGCGATGGCCGCGGCACCGGTGCCGACGACCAGCGCGGCCGCCGTCCAGTTGGACATCCGCCGAACCCGGCGGAGGCCCTCGGCCCGGGCTTCCCGTGCCGGCAGCGGCACCCAGCCGCCCGACGGGGCAGGTTCCGGGGCTCCCGGCAGTCGCGCCTGAGCGCTGCGGGGATCACGTTCGTTGTTCATCGGGGTCTCCCCTTCCGGACGGGTTGCTGGCCGGAGCGGTTCCGGCTCTCTCAGCGTGCGCCCGCGAGCGTGAGCCGACCGTGAGAGAACGATGTGAGGCCTCACATCTGCCGGTCTTCCGGCACTGCTCGATCCCGGCCCCGCTGCGTAGCCTCGCTGGTATGCGGGTGCTCGTGATCGAGGACGAGGTGCGCATGGCGACACTCGTCAAGCGGGCCCTCGAGGAGGAGGGGCACGCCGTGGACCTCTGCGGGGACGGTCCCGAGGGATTGTGGATGGCCACGGAGAACCCGTACGCCGCGATCGTGCTGGACGTCATGCTCCCGGGATTCGACGGCTTCGAGCTGTGCCGCCGGCTTCGAGAGGCAGATGTCTGGGTGCCGGTGCTGATGCTCACGGCCCGCGACCAGGTCGGCGACCGGGTCCGGGGCCTGGACGCGGGTGCGGACGACTACCTGGTCAAGCCGTTCAGCCTGATGGAGCTGGCCGCCCGGCTGCGGGCGCTCACGCGGCGTGAGGACCACCGCCGCCCGGTGGTCCTCGAGGTCGGCGACCTGAAGCTGGATCCGGCGACCAAGCGGGCGTGGCGCGGGAGCACGGAGCTCGAGCTCTCCCCCAAGGAGTTCGCCCTGCTCGACCTCTTCCTCCGCCACCCGGGCGTCGTGCTCAGCCGGTCCCAGATCCTCGAGGACGTGTGGGACTTCGCCTACGACGGCACGTCGAACGTCGTCGACCAGTACGTCAACTACCTGCGCCGCAAGGTCGACGCCCCGTTCGGGCGCAGCGACCTCCAGACCGTGCGGGGCATGGGCTACCGGCTGCGCGACGAGGAGGACGGATAGCGATGTCGATCCGGCTCAGGCTCGCCGTGGTCTTCGCGATCGCCTCTGCGATCGTGTACGGCCTGGGGAGTTGGCTCTTCGTGAGCGAGCTCGCCTCCTCCCAGCAGGGGACCATCGACTCCCAGCTCGCTGCCCAGCTCGCCAAGGCCGGCCACTACCTGCCGCGGCCGGGCTCGGCGGCGCCGACCACGGGTGGGGCGCCGGTGCCGGGTGAGTACGTCGTCCAGCTGATCGACCCGGGCGGGCGGGTCCGTGGAGGCAGCGCGGACGCGGGGGCGGCTCCGCTGCTCAGCCCGAGCGAGCTCCGCCAGGCGCGGCTGGGCCGGGTGTTGCGAACCAGCTCCGTCGAGGGCGAGCGGGAGCGGCTGCTGGCCGCGCCGCTGAAGAACCATCCGGGCTGGGTCGCGGTCGCGGACGTCTCGCTCGAGGCGCTCGACAGCACGCTGAGCCATGTCATCCGCGAGCTGCTCATCGCGGGCGGCGTCCTCGTCGTCGGCGCTGGGGTCGGCGCCTACGGCCTGGCTCGCGCCGCCCTGTCGCCCGTCGAGCGGATGCGACGCGAGGTCGCTGGGCTCTCCGAACGGGACGCGGCGACCGGCGTACGCGTGCCGCACACTAGGGACGAGATCGCCGCACTCGCGACGACGATGAACCTGTTGCTGCTGAGCCGGCTGCAGGGGGCGCTCGCGCGGCAGCGGGCGCTGGTCGCGGACGCCAGCCACGAGCTCCGGACACCGTTCGCCGTGCTGCGCGGCGAGCTGGAGCTGGCCGGCCGGCCCGGCAGGAGCCGCGACGAGCTGGCGGCGGCCGTCGTGCGAGCAGGTGAGGAGGCCGCGCGGCTGACGCGCCTCACCGACCAGCTCCTCTTCCTCTCGCCAGGAGCGACGAGGACAGGGTGCCCGCACGCCTGGAACGGGCCGACATCGGGCAGCTCCTCGCCCGCTGCGTGGACCACGCGGCCACCCGCGCGCGAGCGGCCGGCCTCGGGTGCCAGGTCGACGCGCCGCCGGGCCTGGCAGCGCGCGTGGACCCCGACCGCGTGGGCGAGGCGGTCGACAACCTGGTCGACAACGCCCTGCGGTTCGCTCCCTCGGGTACGTCGATCACGATCTCCGCCAGGGCGGTCGGCCAGGACCTGACGGTCGAGGTGTCGGACTCCGGCCCCGGGTTCCCCGAGCAGTTCCTGCCCCACGCCTTCGAGCGCTTCGCGCGCCCGGACTCCAGTCGCGCTCGCCGCGACGGAGGCGCCGGGCTGGGGCTGGCCATCGTGAGCGCCATCGCCCACGCGCACGGCGGGCGGGCGGAAGCACGCAACCGTCCCGGCGGAGGCGCCCTGGTGGCACTGGTGCTGCCGGGGGCGGTCGACCGCTCCCCCTCAGGCCACACCGGGACGGCCACCTGTGCCACGACGAGCCGGTCCCGGGCGGAGGAGCGTTGACGACGCAACGAAAGCCGCCCCGACGGGTGTCGGGGCGGCTTTCGTGTTCAAGAGGGCTGGCTCTTGTTTGAGTGAGTGAGTGGAGCTGGCGGGAATCGAACCCGCGTCCTCGAGCGTCGAACCAGGTCTTCTCCGGGTGCAGTCCGTGATGTCGCTTTTCTCGGCCCCGGGGCTCGCACGAACACGTCCCCGACAGGCTCAGTCAGGAAAAAGTCCCGCTCAACCCTCCTGACAGGAGTTGAGCAGCAAGTCTCCTAGATGACGCACAGCACCGGGCCGGAGACAGATACCCGGGTGTGCGCTTCGATCACCGCTCAGGCGGCGAGAGCGAAGGAACTGCGCTTAGCGTTGGCAGTTATTGGTTTCCAGCGATCGTTTACGAGATGACGCTGGCTTCTCGACCCGCTTCCCCTGGAACTAACGTCCCAAGTCGAAACCGATCAGCCCCTCTTGAGTTGTCAACCTGCATGCACAGGCTATCCGACTCAACCAGCGAGCGGCATCAGGGATTCCCGTCGGGTGGTCCGGCGTACCGGATCCGCACCACGACCTGGCCCGGCGGCAGCTGCGCACGGGGCCAGCGGCGGTGGTACGTCGAGCGCGCGACCGCGTAGCCCGGGTCGCCCGGCGACAGCAGCGCCGCGGCGCCCGGCACCCAGTCGCCGGTCCACAGCACGGCGACCGGCGTGGCCGGCTCGCGCAGGTTGGTCCACCAGGTCTTCCGCTCCGCGTGCCCGGGTACGACGACCAGCCCGAGGCTGTCGACGGCGTACTGCACGGGGAAGCGGTAGGTGCGTCCGCTGGAGCGGCCCCGCACCGAGAGGCCGAGGAGGCTGCGGTCCAGGTGACCGCGCCACGGAGAGCCCAGCAGGCCGAGCACGACACGGTTCGCCGGTGGGGCACCGGTCAGCGAGGGCAGGAACCAGCCCGTGATCAGGCCGAGCACCGCCCCGGCCACGGCACCGGACACCGCACCGTCGAGCAGCAGCCAGGCCACCGGCCAGTCCGCTCCGGGCAGCGAAGCGCCCAGGAAGATCAGACACATGGCCGGTGGCCAGGCCACCGCATTGGCGCCCACCCAGCGCCACGGGTGGGAGGTCGCGCCGCGTAGGGCGACCGCCTGTGCGGACCCCAGCACGGAGCCCATCACCAGTCCCAGACCCGCGGCGCCGATGAGCACCAGCGGAAGTGGCGGGGAGCTCCCGCCACCGTCCCCCGTGTCCCCCGACAGGACGGCGGGCGCTGATGCACCCGCCCACCCCAGGCCGGCGACCAGCACGGTCGCGAGCACGTAGCGTCCCCTCTGCAGCGAGGACAGCCAGCGGCCCAGACCCCATGCCTGCGCCGACCCCAGGGAAAAACCTTCGACCAGCCCACCGAGGACCACGATCACCAGCGCCAGCCCGGCACTCCCCAGGGCGCCGGGACGGTCGACGACGGCCTGACCGGCTCGCGCCGCCCCGGCAGCCGCTGTCATGCCCACGGCCTCGGCAACGGCGCAGAGCGCCGTCCACCTGAGCACCGTCGGTGCCAGCGCCGGGGCCTCCGTCCTGGTGACCACGGGGTGTCTGGTCGAAAGGCTCACTCGGCTCGACCCACCCCGAGCACGCCGGGGCGCGCATCAGAAGGGAACGAGGAGTGCATGGCCCACAGTTCACCGGGCGTACCCAACATGGGGCAGGGCCTAAGGTCCCTAGGCGTTCGGGGCCTTCAGGTGGCTCCACCGAAGAGGCGGGTGCCGTTCTCCCAGCAGACCGCGCGCAGCCAGTCCTCGCCCAGGCCCAGCCGCTGGAGCCCCTCGAGCTGGTGTGCATAGGGGTACGGGATGGTCGGGAAGTCACTGCCGAGCAGCACCTTGTGCTGCAGGTCGACCAGTCGGGGCAGCAGCTCGCGCGGGTAGGCCGCCTCGGCGTCGAAGAAGTCGGTGAACACCATCGTGGTGTCGAGGAAGGTGCGCTCGTAGGCCTCCGCGAGCGCCAGGAACTCGGCGTACTCCGGCGCCCCCAGGTGTGCGACCACCACCGTGAGTCCCGGGAACCTCTCCAGCACCCTGCGCAACGGATCGGGCCCGGTGAAGGCGTTGCCGACGGGTCCGGAGCCGGCATGGATCACCACGGGCGTGCCGGCGTCCTGCAGGGTGCCCCAGACGGCGTCCAGCTCGGGCGTGTCGAGGTGGAACTCCCCCACCTGCACGTGCACCTTGAACACCTCGACGCCGTCGGCGACGAGCTTGTCGACGTACGCCGGGGCCTCGGGCTCGGGGTAGAAGGTCGCCGACCACAGGCACTCGGGCACCTGCTCGGCGAAGGAGCGCGCCCAGTCGTTGAGGTACGACGCGATCCCGGGACGGTGGGCGTAGGGCAGGGCCGAGAATCGGCGCACCCCCATCGCCCTGAGGTGCTCGACCCGCTCCTCGTGGCTGCCGCGGTAGCGGATCGGCCACTCCCGCCCGATCTTGGGGCCCGCCCGGTCGAACTGCTCGTAGACCTTGCGCTGGACGTTCTCGGGCAGGAAGTGGATGTGGACGTCGAAGAGCCCGGGCAGCCCGAGCGCTGCCCACCAGCCCGGGACGTCCTCGTCGATCAATCCATCCCCTTGAGCCGGCGGCCCAGTGCCTGCTCCTTCTCGCGGTTGGCCTGGCGCTCGGCGAGCGAGTGCCGTTTGTCCCACGTCTTCTTGCCACGGGCGAGGGCGATCTCGACCTTGGCACGCCCGTCGAGGAAGTAGAGCGACAGCGGCACGATCGTCAGGCCCTTCTCGTTGACCCGGCGCTCGATCTTGTCGATCTCGGCGCGGTTGAGCAGGAGCTTGCGCTTGCGGCGCGCGGCGTGGTTGGTCCAGGTGCCCTGGGAGTACTCCGGGATGTGCACGCCGTGCAGCCACGCCTCGTGGCCGTCGATGTCGACGAAGCCGTCGACCAGGGAGGCGCGACCGGCGCGCAACGACTTCACCTCGGTGCCCATGAGGACCAGGCCGGCCTCGTAGGTGTCCTCGATGTGGTAGTCGTGCCGCGCCTTCTTGTTCTGCGCGATGAGCTTGCGCCCCTGTTCCTTCGGCATCCGGTCATTCTTTCAGGCACGGCAACCGGGTTGTCGGGCGCGTCCCGTCGGCCTGGAAGTCGACTCAGAACCAGTTCATCGGGTCGACGGGGGTGCCGTTGACCATGACGGTGAAGTGCAGGTGGCAGCCCGTGGACCAGCCAGTGGTGCCGACCCAGCCGACGACCTGGCCGCGGCTGACGTGGTTGCCGGTGTGGGCCCGGTAGCCGGAGAGGTGGTTGTAGATGACCGTGACGTTCTTGCCGTTGATCATGCCGAGGTTCAGGTAGAGGCGGTTGCCCCAGACCGAGGAGTAGTACTCCGACATCACGGTGCCGTTCGCCACGGCGTACAGGGGCTGGTGGCAGGCGGCGCCGAAGTCGGTGCCGTCGTGCAGGCCCCAGTAGTGGTAGATCGGGTGGATCCGCCAGCCGAACGGCGAGGTGACCGGACCGGTGACCGGGTGCATGAGCAGCCCGCCCGAGGGCCCGTGGTAGCCGCCGTGCCGCGCAGCGGCGCGGCGGGCCGCGGCGAGGATCTGCTGCTTGATCCGGTTCTCCTGCTGGTGCAGGCGAGCCAGCTGGGCGCGGTCGCGGGCGTGGGCCCGGCTCGCGACCTCACGGGCGTGCTGGCGCGAGGCCACCATCGTCCGGACCTTGTCCTTGGCCGCGTGGGTCTGCTCGAGCAGCTTGCGCATCACGACGAGGTGCTCGGCCGCGGCGCGGCGCTGGACCGCGACCTCGTCCTTGGCCGCCTGGACCTCCTGCTGGTGGACCTGGAGCAGCACCTCGGCCGCGTGCAGGTCGTCGTAGGAGCGGGTCTGGCGGCTGACGATGACGTCGCGGGCCTCGATCCGGCGGGTGAGGTCGGCCGGGCTCTGGGCGTCGAGGATCGAGGAGATCGCCAGCAACTGCGGGTCACCCTCCTCGTAGATCGAGGTGATCGTGTCGGCGACCTGGGTGCGCTGGTCGTCGACGGCCTGCTGCCCGGTCGCGAGGGCGGACTCTGCGTTGGTCAGCCGCTGCTCGGCCGCGGCCAGCTTCGCCCTCATCTCCCGGTCCCGCAGCTGGGCGGCGTCGTGCTTGCTCCGCGCCGCGTCGAGCTCGCGCCGGGCCGCGGCGAGCTGCGACTGGGCCTGGTCGAGCGCGACCGTCGCCCGTCGCAGCCTCGAGCTGGACTCGTCGAGGTCGTGCGTGGCCGAGTGGATCTGGCCCTGGACGTGCTTCTGCTTGCTCTTCAGGTCGTCGGCGTTGGCCAGGGGGGCGGTGAGCACTCCGATCGCCACCGCGCCAGCCAGTGCGGCTGCTGCGAGGCGACGGGGCGCGGCACGGGGGAAGGAGCGCACCGTTCTGCCTTCGTTGTGATGGAAGTGAACAGTGTGACGTTAACCCCGCGGGTCAGACTTTGAGGTATTTGCGTGTCAGCACGAGTGTCGGGAGCAGCGTGAGGATCGGCCCGAGGATCGCGATGGCGATCACCGCGACGACATACTCGGACCCTCCGACCCACGGGATGAAGTTCAGCTTGCCCTCGATCCGTTGGTGCACGCCGAAGTACATGAAGGCGCCGAGCCCCCCTGCGGCGAGCGTCACGCCGATGAGCGCGGTGACCAACGCCTCGAGCAGGAACGGCAGCGCGATGTAGACCGTCGAGGCGCCGACCAGCCGCATGATCCCGATCTCCCGCCGTCGCGCGAAGGCGGCAAGGCGGATGGTGTTGGCGACCAGCAGCAGCGCGGCGATGACGAGGAACGCGGCGGTCCCGAGGGCGCCCCACTGGAGTGCGTTGATCGACCCGTAGAGCGGTTTCAGGGTCTGGCGGGCGTCGCGGATGCCCGAGACGCCGTCGAGCCCGACGACCGCGCTGGTGATGCCCTTGTACTGATCAGGGTCCTTGAGCGTGATCCACAACGACTGCGGCATGTCGGCCGCGGTCGCCGCCGGGTTGGGGCCCTGGAACTTGTCGGGCCCGAGCAGCTCCTTGACCTTCTCGAAGGCCTGCTCCTTGGACTCGAAGTGGTAGTCCGCGACCTCCGGGTTGTCCTTCGTGACCTTCTCGATCGCCTGCTTCTGGGCGTCGGTGACCTCACCGGTGCAGGCCGGGTTGTCGTCCTTCTCCTTGCAGAGCCAGACGGTGATCTGGAGCTGGCTGCCCCAGTAGCTGGCGGCCTTGTCGGCCTGCTGGTTCAGGAGCACCCCGAGTCCGACCAGGGTGAGGGAGACGAACAGGGTCAGCACCACCGCCACGTGCATGGTGAGGTTGCGGCGCAGACCCTGGCCGAGCTCGGAGAAGACGTAACGCAGCTGCATGAGGAGTAGAGGCTCTCTTCGGGGGCAGGTGGTGGGACGGGGATCAGTGCTGGAAGCCGTAGACGCCCTGCGCCTGGTCACGGATGACCCGGCCGTCGTCGAGCTCGATCACCCGCTTGCGCATCTGGTCGACGATTCCGGCGTCGTGCGTGGCCATCAGGACGGTCGTGCCCGTGCGGTTGATCCGGTCGAGGAGCTTCATGATCCCGACCGACGTGGTCGGGTCGAGGTTTCCGGTGGGCTCGTCGGCGATGAGGATCATCGGCCGGTTGACGAAGGCGCGCGCGATCGCGACCCGCTGCTGCTCACCACCGGAGAGCTCGTCGGGCATCCGGTCGCCCTTGCCCTCCAGGCCGACCAGCTCGAGGGTCTCCGGGACCAGGGTGGCGATCTCCGAGCGCGACCGCCCGATCACCTGCAGCGCGAAGGCGACGTTCTCGCTGACCGTCTTGTTCGGCAGCAGCCGGAAGTCCTGGAAGACCGTGCCGATCGAACGGCGCAGCCGCGGCACCTTCCAGCCCGCCAGCCGGTTGATCTCCTTGCCGGCCACGTAGATGCGGCCGGACGAGGCGCGGTACTCGCGCAGGATGAGGCGCAGGAACGTGGACTTGCCGGAGCCCGAGGCCCCCACGAGGAAGACGAACTCGCCCTTGTCCACATCGACCGACACCTGGTCGAGGGCAGGGTGGCCCATGCCGGCGTAGGTCTTGGTGACCTTCTCGAAACGAATCACGTAGAGCGAGGGTAGTCGAGAACCCTGAGAGCCCCGGGACGCCCCGTCGGCGGGCGTGGCCCGGCTCACGCCGTATGTTGTTTCCGTGCCCGCCGTACGACGTTCGCTGCTCGCCGTGGCCATGGCGACGCCGTTGCTCCTGCTGGGAGCCTGCAACGACGACAACTCCTCGAGCCCGAAGCCGACGCCGTCCTCCGCGCCCCCCACCCCGCTGCAGTCCCTCTCGACCACCGATCTGGTGGTGCGTCGCGAGGCTTTCTGCCCGGTGGTCTCGCCGGACGCGGTGACCGCGGCGCTGGGCGGGGCACCGAAGCGCTCGACCTCCTACGACAACGGCGACCCGGCCCGGCTCGCCACGGACGTCAAGGACGTGGCCCACGAGTACGGCTGCACGTGGCGGTCCGCCGACGGCGCCGTCGCCAGCGCCTGGGTGTTCGCACCCCCTATCACCCGCGCCCGCGCCGGTGACCTGCTGCGCTCCCCGCTCGGCGCCCACTGCGTGCGGGTCCCGGGCCCCGACTTCGGCAGGCCGTCGGCGGCGACCCGGTGCCGCACCCCCGACGGCGTCGAGCGGGCCTACCGTGGCCTCTTCGGGGACGCCTGGCTGAGCTGCACGCTGAGCGCGCCCGGGCGGAAGGAGCCCGCGGACCTGTCCACGCGCGCCAACCGCTGGTGCGCCGCGGTGGCCACGGCGGCAGCGAGCTGACCAAGAGAAGGATCGAACGGGGGAGGCAGCATGAGGCGAGGCATCACGGCGTGGTCGGCGGGGGTGTTGTTGCTGGCAGGCGTCGCGACGGTGCCCCAGGGCATCGCGCAGGCCGGGACGGTGGCCACCTGCCACGGCCGGGCGGCGACGATGGTCTACGGCGACGGGGACAACCAGGTCACCGGCACCACGGGTGACGACGTCGTCGTGCTCGGCGGAGGCGACGACACGTTCACGGACCCCGGCGGCGACGACGTCGTCTGCGGCGGGCCGGGTGACGACTACTTCACCGACGGGCCGGGCCGCGACTGGTACGGCGGCGGCGCCGGGTCCGACAGCCTCGCCTTCGACGGCTCCGGGCTGCACCTGCAGGTCGGCGAAGGGCACGAGCGCAGGAACGACGGGGACGCCTTCACCGCGATGGAGGGGTTCTACGGCACTCCCGGCGACGACCTGTTCATCGGGACGCGGGGCGACGACACCTTCCAGGGCGACGACGGGACCGATCGGATCTACCTCGGCCGGGGCAACGACTGGGCCCAGGCGATGGACGGCTCGCGCGTCGACGGCGGGCCCGGACGCGACCACCTGAAGGTCCAGGACACCGCGATGGCGCTCGGCGGCTCGGGCGCGGACTTCCTCGAGTCGGTCCTCGGGTCACCGCAGCTCCTGGGCGGCCGAGGCGCCGACGTGCTCCAGGCCAACCTCTCCACCCCGCGGGTCGACGGCGAGGACGGGCGCGACCGGTTCGGCGCGTGGTTCGACACCCAGCCCATGACCGTCGACCTGGCCACCGGTGCGGCCAGCAGCCCGGTGGCCGGGCAGTTCACCGTGCTCGGCGTCGAGGACGTCGTCGGCACTGCGTACGACGACGTCCTGCGCGGCACCGACGGCGTCAACCGGCTGCTCGGCGGCGCCGGGAACGACCGGCTCGTCGGCCGGGGCGGCGACGACACCCTCGACGGCGGGGACGGCACCGACCGCGCGGACGGCGGCGGTGGCCGCGACACGTGCACGGCGGAGACGCGCCTGCGCTGCTGAGCGGCCGCCTCCCTACCCAGATCTGGTCACCCGGCCCCTGATCGGGGGGCCGGCCCTCCCCTCGCTCCCGACCCTGAGAGCGAGGTGGAGGGAGGACCCCGATGGGTCGAGCACAGAGCGCCCGGTGGAGACGTCCGGGCGCGGGAGTCCTCGGGGTGGTCCTGGTGGGCGCGTTTCTGTCCGCCATCGGGGCGGTGCCGGCGGGAGCCTCGCCGGACGCAGGAGCGACCACCGCGGGCCCCGGCCGGGTCCTCTTCCGGGACCCGGCCGGCCCGGCCGCCGACGGAGGCACCACGGCCCGACGGGCGACAGCGACCAAGGCAGCGTTCCCGCTCAGCCAGACCTTCGCGCTGCACAGCCTGCCCGGGTCGCAGCACACGATCTTCCTCGACTTCGACGGCGCGACCGTCGCCGACACTGCGTGGAACGGCCCGGACATCGGGCTCGCGGCGGGCGACTACCGGGGCTGGGTGCTCGACCCGCAGGACCCGCGCTCGGACGCCGAGCTCGCCGACATCCAGAACATCTGGCAGCGGGTCGCCGAGGACTACGCCCCCTTCGACGTCGACGTCACCACCTCCGACCCGGGTCCGGACGCCCTGACCCGCAGCGGGCCCGACGACCCGACGTACGGCACCCGGGTGCTGGTCAGCTCCAGCAACGCGGCGATGCGCGTGGTGTGCCCCGACCTGTGCTCGGGCAGCGCCTTCTTCGACGTCTTCGACCTGACGAGCGCCCACGACTTCTACCAGCCGGCCTGGGTCTTCCCGAAGATGCTCTTCAACGACCCCAAGGACATCGGCGAGACGATCAGCCACGAGGTCGGCCACAACTTCGGCCTGCTCCACGACGGCACGGCGACCGACGGCTACTACCAGGGGCACCGCAACTGGGCACCGATCATGGGAGTCGGCTTCGACCGGGCGGTCACCCAGTGGAGCCGCGGTGGCTACGCGGGTGCGAACAACCAGCAGGACGACCTGGCGCTGATCGCCGCCAATGGCGCGCCGCTGAGGGCGGACGAGGCGGGGAGCACGCCGGACGGGGCCGGGCCGCTGCCCGCCGGGCGGGCGTACATCACCGACAACGCGGACGTCGACGTCTATGCCCTCGGAACGTGCGCCGGCAGCGTGACCGTCTCGGCGAGACCCGCGCCGGTGTCACCGGACCTCGACATCCGGGTCTCGGTGCTCCGGGCCGACGGCTCGCTCGTCGCCGGCGCCAACCCGCCGTCGAACAACCTCGACCGCGACCGGGCCCAGGGCATGTCGGCCACGGTGGCCGCCCAGGTCCCGGCAGGCAGCTACTACGTCGCCGTCACCGGGGTCGGCCACGGCGGCGCGCTGAGCGGCTACGACGGCTACGCGAGCGTCGGCTCCTACCGGATCAGCCAGAGCGGCTGCTCGGGCTGAGCCCGCGACGACGTCAGTTCGCGGCGGCCTTCTCGGCGCCGCGGCGCCAGCGGATCCCGGCCTCGAGGAAGCCGTCGAGGTCGCCGTCGAACACGGCCGCCGGGTTGCCGACCTCGTAGCCGGTGCGCAGGTCCTTGACGATCTGGTAGGGGTTCAGCACGTAGTTGCGCATCTGGTCGCCCCACGACGCCTGGACGTCGCCGCGCATCTCGTCGAGCTGGGCCTTCTCCTCGGCCTTCTTCAGCGCGAGCAGCTTGGCCTTGAGCACGACCATCGCGCTCGCCTTGTTCTGCAGCTGGCTCTTCTCGTTCTGGCAGCTGACGACCACGCCGGTGGGGATGTGGGTCAGGCGCACCGCGGAGTCGGTGGTGTTGACCGACTGTCCGCCGGGGCCGCCGGAGCGGTAGACGTCGACGCGGATCTCCTCGTCGGGGACGTCGATCTCGTCGGTCTGCTCCAGCACCGGCACCACCTCGACCGCGGCGAAGCTGGTCTGGCGGCGGCCCTGGTTGTCAAAGGGGCTGATCCGGACCAGGCGGTGGGTGCCGGCCTCGACGGAGAGGGTGCCGTAGGCGTACGGCGCGTGCACCGCGAAGGTGGCCGACTTCAGGCCCGCCTCCTCGGCGTACGAGGTGTCGAAGACCTCGACGGGGTACTTGTGCTGCTCGGCCCAGCGCGTGTACATCCGCATCAGCATCTCGGCGAAGTCGGCGGCGTCGACGCCACCGGCACCGGAGCGGATGGTCACCAGCGCCTCGCGGGCGTCGTACTCGCCGGAGAGCAGGGTGCGGACCTCGAGGGCCTCGACGGCCTTCTTGATCCGTTCGAGCTCCTTCTCGGCGTCGGCGATCGCGTCGGCGTCGCCCTCCTCCTGACCGAGCTCGACCATGATGCCGAGGTCCTCGATCCGGGAGCTGAGGGCGGCGAAGCGGTCGACCTCACCCTGGAGGGCGGAGAGGCGGCCGGTCACGCGGGTGGCGTTGTCCTGGTCGTCCCACAGGTCGGGTGCGGCCACCTGCTCCCCGAGGTCGGCGATCTCCTTGCGCATCGCGTCGACGTCCAGCACCTGCTCGATGGTGCGCATGGTCGTCTGGAGCTGCTTGATCTCGGTGTCGAAGTCGGGGCCTGCCACAAGGAGCGAGCCTACCTTCACGGGGGCGGCCGCCCGAAACGGCAGCGACGCGGCTCAGGAGTGGCGGCCGAAGACCTGCGAGACGTACCACCGACCGTCGTCGCCCTTGCGCGCGGCGATCGCCATCCCGCGGTAGCGCCGCTCCAGGATGTTGGCACGGTGGTCCTTCGACTTCATCCACCCGTCGTCGACGACGGACCGGCCGGAGGTGAAGCCGGCGGCGACGTTCTCCCCCACCAGGTTGAGGTGGCAGGTGTCGAGGATCTTCTGGAGGTCCTGGTGGTAGATCTCCTGCTTGTGGGCCATCCGCCTGGCCTGCATCCGGGCGAAGCCCTGGAGGCAGTCGCTGCGGGTGAGCTTCACCCGGTCGTGCCGGAGCCGCTGGTGATTGGTGGCGACGAAGGCGTCGTGGGCGTAGGTGCCGGCGGGCGTCGCGGCCTGCGCGGGCACGGCGGGTGCGAGCGCGAGCGTGGTCAGGGCGGTGATGGTGACGGCCAGAGCCGCGTGTGGGCGCATGGGGGGCTGCTCCCTGGTCCGAGTTCCGAGGACTCGGGAGTCTAGCGAGGATCGACCTGCACGACCGCCGACCCGGTCGAGCCGACCGAGGCCCGTCCCGGCGAGCCGGGGACGGTGAGGGGCAGGTCGAGGGGTGCCCGGACCGTCACGGTGACCCGGTGCTGGGTGCCGTCCACGGCGACGTCGAAGCTGAGCCCGGGGTAGCTGGCGTAGGCCCCCACGTCGCTGAGGTAGGACTGCACGGCAGCACGCACCGCCTCCGGCGTGAGGGCGAGGTCGTCGGCGGGGACGCCGTGGGTGTAGGTCTCCTCCCCCGTGGCGCCGAGGTCGGCGCCGCGGAGCGCTGCCCCGTCGGCGAGGGTGTCGAGCCCCTGGCGCTGGAGGTACGCCGCGGACGCGTCGACGACCAGCGCCACCAGCATCGCCAGCACGATCGCGAAACCGACGATCATCACCGTGGCCTGGCCCTCGTCGGCCCGGCCGCCGTCCGCCGGGTCCCTCACCGGACCTCCTGGAACTGGCCGATCGGCACGGTGTGGCTGGCGTCGAGGGCGAAGCTCGGGGCGTCGCCACCGAACATGCTGGGCAGCAGCGGCAGGTCGACCCGCGAGTGGATGCTGACGGTGATCACCGACGTGCCGTTGTGGCAGTCGTGCGGGTAGGGCCGACAGGTCACGTCGACCGCGAGCGGCGCGGTGTCGAGCCCCTGGTCGGCCAGGGCCTGCCGGGCGGCCGCCTCGGCGCGGGCGCGACCCTGGGCGTCGGTCGGCGCCAGGGCGTAGGCGCGGCCGGCGGCCCGCGCCGCGGCGCTGACGGCGAAGGCGCCGCGCTGGACCTCGAAGACGGACAGCACGATCCACAGCATCGGGACCATCAGCAGGATCCCGAGCCAGGTGAGCTCGACCAGGGCACTGCCGCGCTGGTCCCTCGCCCGTCCCGGCCGGCGGGCGCTCACTGCGGGTCCTCCTCGACGGCGTGACCCGAGACCTCGAGCTCGACCGCCGGGCCGCCGATCCCGAGCGCCGGCACGCGTGCGTGCACGACGACCTCGACGCCGGGGGCGCCGTCGACGACAACGGGGCGCACCTCCACGTCCTGGGCGAACCGGCCCGACACGGCCCGGTCGATCTGCTCGCGGGTGCGTGCGCCCCCGTCGGCGAGGTCGCGGTCCTGGGTGGCGGCGTAGCGGGCGCCCTCCGACGCGGCCGCGGCGAGCGTGTTGCGGACGTAGAGCACCAGCCCCACCTGGAGGATGCCGAGGAAGAGCGGGACGAGCACGACCAGCACCAGCACGAAGTCCACGACCGCGGACCCCTGCTGACTGCGTGCCCGGCGAGCGCGCATCACGACGGCCGGTGCCTGCGCTAGTTGTGCACGGAGGCCAACGCGTCGCGGAGCATCGAGCCGAGCTCCGCCTTGGCAATGCCCCAGATGACCATCACCAGTCCGGCGGTCATGACCGTGATGAGCACCCACCCGGGGACGTCCCCGCGGTCGTCGCGGTCGTCGCGAGACCGGTGCGTGGTCAGGATGAGGAGCAGCCGGGTCGCGGCCAGCGTGAGGTGTTCCATCGGGTCGGTCCTTTCCGGGATGCCGGGGTCAGGGAGTGGTCAGGTGGAGGCCGATGACGCCCGGCCAGAAGGCGAAGAGCACGGTCACGGGGAGGACCAGGAACACGACGGGCACCATCATGAAGACCTCCTTGCGGGCCGCGACCTCGATCAGCTCGCGGCGGCCCGCCTCCCTCACGTCGGCGGCCTGCGCGTGCAGCACCTCGGCGAGCGGGGTGCCGCGCTCGACGGCCACCGCGATGCCCTGCGCGAAGCGGGCCACCAGCGGCAGGCCGGTGACCGAGGCCAGCCGGTCGAACGCCGCGCCGACCGGCTCGCCCGTGCGCACCGCCGCGAGCACCCGCGCGAGATCGGACGAGAGGGCCCCGCCGCTGCGGCTCACCACGCGGTCCAGGGCCGCCACCGGGCTCTCCCCCGCGGCGACGGCGAGGGCCAGCAGCTCGGCCACCGTCGGGAACTCGGCCAGGATCCGGCGCTCGCGCTGCTTGACCTGGTTGGACAGGTGGGTGTCGCGGGCGAGCACACCGACGACGAACGCGATCAGGCAGAGGATCAGCGAGGACACCGCCGCACCGGGGTCGGTGAGCGCGCGGAGGACGCCGTACGCCGCCGCGACCGCGAACGCCGCCACGCCCCACAGCACCTGCTCGATGCGGAACTCGTGGACGGTCTTGTCCAGGTCGGCACGCTCGAGCCGCCGACGCACGGACGTGGCACCGCCCAGCACCCGCTCGACCGTGTCGGCCGCCGAGCGGAGCACCGGTCCGAAGACGCCGGCCGCCGCCGACGTCGGCGACGACGAGACCACCCGGAGCCCGGGGGTGCGGCCCACCTGGGGCAGGTCGCGGACGTAGGGCAGCACGCGGACGGCGATCTGGGTGCGGCGCAGGGCCAGCACGCGGCTCGCGACCAGGAGCAACCCGGCGGCGAGGACCGCCCCGAGGACCGCGCCCCAACCGGCCGGGGTCACGACAGGATCCGCCGCTCGGTCGGGAGCCGGCCGATGCGCATCATCAGCCGGTAGGACACCAGGCACGCAGCAGCGCCGAAGACGAGGACGGCGACGCCGCCGGGCGAGGAGTAGCGGTGGATCACCTCGGACTGGAACGACATGAAGAGCAGGACCAGCCACGGTGACGCGACCGCCAGCCGCGCGCCGTTGATCGTCCACGCCTGGCGCGACTCCATCTCGGAGCGGGTGCGGGCCTCGTCGCGCAGGTAGCCCGAGAGGTTGCGCAGCAGCCGGCCCAGCTCTCCCCCACCCACTTCGCGGGCGATGCGCAACCCCTCGACGACGCGGTCCCCCACCGGGTCGGCCAGCCGGGCCTTGAGCCGGTCCAGGCTCTCCCCGAAGCGACCGGTGACCTGGTAGTCGAGCGCGAACTCGTCGAAGGCCTCCCGCAGCGGCTCGGGACCGCGGGCGCCCAGCGCGGCGAGCGCGTCCGGCAGCGACATGCCGGCCCGCACCGCCGACGCGAGGTTGTCGACCGCCTCAGGCCAGACCTCCGCGAACTCGCGCTGCCGCCGGCGGGCCCGCGACGAGACGACGCCCACCGGCAGCCACGTTCCCATCAGGCCGAACGCGACCGCGACCGGCGGCGTGCGCGACACGACCTGGATCGCCACCGCCACCACGAAGCCGAGGCTCAGGCACAGCAGCACGAAGCCGGTCGTCGACACGTGCCCGAGGCCGGCCCGGGCCAGCAGCTCGGTCGCTCGCCCCGGCGTACGCCGCCCTGCCCGCGGGCCTGCGGGCAGGAAGAACGCCGACCAGACCAGCATCAGCCCGATGCCGACACCGAGCCCGACCAGCGCCCCCATCAGCCGGCTCCGTTCAGGATCCGGTGCACGTCGATCCCGACCCGCTCGTAGAGCTCCGGGCGGGGCGGCATCCCGTTGGCCCACCGCAGCTCGCCGCCGACGCGGCGGAAGATCGGCTCGGTCTCGATGACGTCGGCCTCCGCCCGCCCCGGCACGCCCACGATCTCGTTGACGCGGCGTACGCCGTGGTGGTCGATCCCGAGGTGGACCACCAGGTCGACCGACGAGGCCACCGTCGGGACCACGAACCGGGCCGAGATGTTCTCACCCGCCAGCAGCGGCAGCGTGCACATCTTGACCAGGGCCTCACGGGCGCTGTTGGCATGGATGGTGCACATCCCGGGCAGCCCGGCGTTGAGGGCCAGGAGCAGGTCGAGGCACTCCTCGGAGCGCACCTCGCCGACGATGATCCGGCTCGGGCGCATTCGCAGGCTCTCCTTGACCAGGTCGCGCAGCCGGATCTCGCCGGTGCCCTCGAGGCCGGACTGGCGGGTCTGCAGCGGCACCCAGTCCGGGTGCGGGAAGCGCAGCTCGAAGACCTCCTCCGCCGAGATCACGCGCTCGCCGCCCGGGATGGCCGCCGCCAGGCAGTTGAGCATGGTGGTCTTGCCTGCTTGCGTACCGCCGGCGACCAGGACGTTGAGGCCGGCCCGCACGGAGGCCTCGAGGAACGCCGCGGCCGGCGGCGTCAGGCTGCCGAGCTCGACCAGGTCGTGGAGCCGCGCCGCCCGGAGCACGAACTTGCGGATGTTGACCGCCGAGAAGCCGCGACTGATGCCCTCGAGGACGACGTGCAGCCGGTGCCCCTGCGGCAGCATCGCGTCGACGAAGGGCTGGCTGATGTCGATGCGGCGGCCGCTGGACTTGAGCATCCGCTCGACGAGCTCCTGCACCTGCGCGGTGCTCAGCATCAGGTTGGTCAGCTCGTGGCGTCCGTTGCGCGCCACGAAGACCCGGCTGGGGTCGTTGATCCAGACCTCCTCGACTGCCAGAGCATGTTGAGTATTAACGATTAATCGCTGCGGGGGCCCACATGCTCCGCGCCGCCCGCCTGCACGACCTCGTCGAGCTCGGCAGCCTGACCGCCCGCGCCGCCGCCTTCCTCGAGGCGTCCGTCCGCGCCGGGCTCAAGGTGCTCGTCGCAGGCGGCACGCAGGCAGAAAGGCCTAGCAGATATTGACTCCGCGCGGTTCGACAGCTGGTACTGAAGTGGTCAGGCAGCGATCTCGGGTGCCACGTCGCGCCTCAGGTGCGTCGGGGATCCCGTCGGGGATGATGGCCCAGTGCTTCGCGAACAACTGGTTGCCCATCTGAAGCAGGTCGGGCCGGCGCCGTTCCTCTTCGTCGGCTCTGGCCTCCCGAGAAGGTACCTTGGAACTCCCGGCTGGGAGGGCCTGCTGCGCATGTTCGCCGACGTCGTCGGCGGCGACTACGACTACTACGCGCCGCGACGGCCGCCGGTGATCCCGCCAGGGTCGCGACGCTGATCGCGGAGGCGCTGCACGAGCGGTGGTGGACGACGGACGAGTTCGCGGCCACCAAGGAGAAGTTCGAGGGGAGGAAGCTCTCGACGCGCGACTCCGCGCTTAAGGCCGAGGTGGCGAGCTACTTCGGGGACAGATTGGGCGACCTCACTGACGACGAGGCGCTGGTCGCCGAGATGTGCCTGCTCCGCGACGCCGTCGTGGACGGCATCATCACCACGAACTACGACCCGCTGCTGGAGCACCTCTTCCCGGACTACGAGGTGTTCGTCGGCGAGGAGGATCTGCTCTTCTCCGACATCCAGGGGGTCGGCGAGATCTACAAGGTCCACGGCGACCACAACGACCCTGACTCTCTAATCCTGACGGCCGCCGACTACGAGCGGTTCACCGAGCGCAAGCCGTACCTGGCCGCGAAGCTACTGACGATCTTCGTCGAGCGGCCGATCGTGTTCCTGGGGTACTCGCTGTCCGACGAAAACGTCCTCGAGATCCTCCGCTCCATCGCCACGGCGCTGACTCGCGATCGTGTCGGTGACCTCCAGAACCGGCTGATCTTCGTGGAGTGGGACCCTGCGGCCGACGAGCACCCGCAACTGACCGGCACGGTGATCCCGGTCGACGGCGGGTTCAGCATCCCGGTCCAGCACGTGCGCGTGCGCGACTTCGTCGAGGTGTTCTCGGCCCTCGGGGAGCTTGAGCGGCGATTCCCGGCCCGGTACCTCCGCCACCTCAAGGAGCACGTCTACGAGCTGGTGCGGGACCAGGACCCACAGGGCCGGCTCTTCGTTGCTGACCTCGACCCAGGCGCGGACCTTGACGAGGTCGACATCGTCCTGGGCGTCGGAGCCATCTCGAAGGTGACCGAGTCCTACAAGGGCAAGACCAGGTTCGACCTGCTGAACGACGTCGTGAACAACAGCGGCCTCGCCGCCTCGCGCGTCGTCGAGGAGGCGCTCCCGACGATTCCAAGCCACCACACCGCCCCGGTGTACAAGTACCTGCGCGAGGCGGGACACCTGAACGATGACGGAACCATCAAGGACCCCTCGGTTCTCAACGAGCGAATCGTCCAGCGAGTCGCGCGAGGCGTAGACGCTTTCCAGCCGCCGCCGGGGTACAAGAGGCGAGCGGATGCGGCCGCGCAGGCGGCAGGCGACTTCGCGGGTCTCGTGGCGCAGAACGATCCCGGTGACGTCGTCATGTACGTGGCGCGTCTGCCCGAGGACAAGCAGGACCCCGAAGCCCTGCGGACCTTCCTGGCCGAGCACAAGCAGGAACTTCTGGTCGACGGCCACGCCCTCGACCAGACGCAGTGGTGCAAGGCCGTGTGTTTGTACGACTGGCTGGTCTACGGGAAGGCGTGACGGAGCATCCGTGTGACGTACGCGGCGCACCGGCCCCGCGTCCGCGATCGTGTCGGCGCGCCGTGTCAAAATCCTCCCGTGACTGAGCCGACCGCCCGAAGCTACAAGGTCGCCGGGCTGTTCGCCGGCATCGGAGGACTTGAGGTCGGCCTAGCCCGCGCAGGGCACGAGGCCTCGGTGCTCTGCGAGGTCTGGGAGCCCGCCAAGACCGTCCTCGAGCACCGGCTCCCGGGGCTGAAGATCGAGCCCGACGTGCAGGACCTGCGCGAGTTGCCGGCCGAGGTCGGGGTCATCACAGCCGGTTTCCCCTGCACTGACCTGTCGCAGGCCGGGCGCATGGCCGGGATCACCGGCAAGGCCTCCGGGCTCGTCGCCCACGTGTTCCGTCTGCTCGACGACCACGACCCGACCTGGCTTGTGCTCGAGAACGTCCGCAACATGCTCCGCTCGACGGCGGCCGCGCGATGCACTTCCTGGTGGAGCAGCTGGAGGCCCGCGGGTTCCGCTGGGCGTACCGCGTCGTCGACTCGCGCTTCACCGGAGTGCCGCAGCGCCGGCAGCGCGTGCTACTGGCGGCCAGCAAGACCGAGGACCCGCGGGACGTCCTGCTCGCGGACGATGCGGGCGAGCCGGAGGCCGACTACTACCGCGACGACATGACCGGCTTCTACTGGACCGAGGGCCTTCGGGGGCTCGGCTGGGCGCCCGACGGCGTCCCCACGCTCAAGGGCGGGTCGACCATCGGCATCCCCTCGCAGCCGGGGGTGTGGATCCGCGACGCCGAGGTCGGCCGCCAACTCGTCTACCCGTCCATCGAGGACGCCGAGGCGCTCCAGGGGTTCGAGCGCGGGTGGACCGCCGCGGTCGAGGCCCCCACGGCCAGGCGGGTGCTCGGCACGCGCTGGAAGCTGGTCGGCAACGCCGTGACCACCGGGGTTGCCGAGTGGCTTGGCCGGCGGCTGGCCAGCCCCGGCGAGTACGACGCCTCGGAGGCGACGCTCATGCGCGAGTCCGACCGATGGCCGGCCGCGGCGTGGGGCGGCAACGGCGAGCGCTGGAAGTCGCACGTCTCGATGTGGCCTGAGCGCCAGCCGTACACCCACTTGTCCGACCTGCTCGACCCCGAGGGGCTCACCCCGCTCTCCCTCCGGGCGGCGTCCGGGTTCCTCTCCAGGACCCAACGTGCCAAGCTACGGTTCGATGAGGACTTCCTGCTCGCGGTGAAGCGCCACGTCGAGTGGGCGGGAATGCTCTGACCCCAGGCTGCTGATCGCCTAAGGTCTCCGTCGTGGATGCCCCGGAGATCATGGCGCGCTCGATGAGCACGCCCCAGGAGACAGGCAAGTCCAAGGCCCTCTGGCAGTACCACTCGAGGTCGGACCGTCACTCCAAGGTGAGCTGCTGGGGAGTCCTCTTCGACCTGCTCCGCGAGTCGGCCCTCCTGCGAGAGCACGTGAGGGACGGCAAGGTGTTCTTCGGCGTCAACCACCCGATGGTGGACTACGTCCACAGGAAGAAGAAGAATCTCGACCTGGTGGTGTGCCGCCCCCAGACCCCGTGGCGCGGCAGGAACCTTCTTCAACTCGCCGCCGAATACAAGGTGAGGCTGACGCCCGCTCAGGCCGCCGAATTGGGCAAACTCCCCGTGATGCTCGAGGCGGAGGTCGGCGCCGTCTTGGTGGCGCTCGAGGCAAAGGCCTGCATGACCAAGCACTCGGCGTCCGTGCCGCGCCTATACGACGAGCTGAACTCGTCTCACCAGATCGTGCACGGGGCCTCGAACAACGCCCTGTCGATCGGCATGGTCACAGTCAACGTGGCGCACGAGTTCGTCAGCCCCGACCGGAACAAGTTCTTCGACCCCGCCATGCGGACCGACATCAGCAAGCACGGCCAGCCGAGGGCGGCCGAGAGCATCGTGAACATGGTCGGTGACCTGCCCCGGCGGACGAGCACCAGCGCGGTCGGGTACGACGGCCTGGGCATCGTCGCGCTCGACGTCAGGAACGACAACGTCGCGTCCGTGACGGTCCACACCGCGCACCCGGCGCCGAAGCCCGGCGACATTTTCCACTACGAGACGATGCTGCGCCGGATGGCGAATGAGTACGACTCCGCCTTCTCCCGGATCTGACGGGCCGGCCGCCCCGTCCGACGCGGCGCTGGCGCGGATGCAGCGCCAGGAGCGGACGGGGACGAAGCCGGAGCTGGCCGTCCGGCACCTGCTCCTTGCGAGGGGGCTCCGGTACCGGGTCGACTACAAGCTCCCGGTGCAGGGCGTTCGCCGCCGCTGCGACCACGCGTTCGTCGGGCCCCGCGTCGCCGTTTTCGTGGACGGTTGCTGGTGGCACCGGTGCCCGGTGCACGCCACGACGCCGAGTCGAACACAGACTGGTGGGTCGCGAAGCTGGACGCGAACGTTGCGCGCGACCGCGACACCGATCGGCGTCTTGCAGACGCCGGCTGGACTGTCATCCGGGCCTGGGAGCACGAGGACCCGGCCGAGGTGGCCGACCGGGTTGAGCACGTCGTCCGGGGCGGGGGCCGGACGCGGTCATAGAATGCAGCCGAGGGCGGGAGCTACTGCATTGCTCCCGCCCTCGCTTGTGCCGTCCTACGCGGCCTTGCCGGTGCGCTTCTCGAGCCAGGCCTTGCCCTTCGCCGTGATGGCCCGGGTGTCCGGGCCGGTCTTCTCGACGTAGCCCTTGCTCGTGACCGCGCCCGGGTTCCCCATGCCGGCCTTCTTGGCCGCCACGCGCACCTGGGCCAGCGTGAGCGTGCCGCCGGCATCGACGTAGGCCTGCAGGTACTTCACCCGCTTCGCCTCGTACGCCGGCAGTTCCGGCATGACCGGTCCCGAACTCGCGACGCCCGACGACGCGGACTGCATTGCCGTGCCTTCGATGACGTCGGCCAGCTCGATCGCGGCCCTGCCGATGATGCGGAGAACCTCCGCCGTCTGCTTCTCGTCCATGAAATCACCTCCTCCGGTGGACGTGACCAGAGTACACGGCTCATCACGAGACGTGAAGAGTCATGATGAGTCATCAGGTTCCGTGCAGATCACGACCGCTCTTCGAGGGCGCAGACACGGGCGGAGAGGCCGGCGATGGCCGCCTGGGCGGTCGCGAGCGCGGCCTCCAGCGCCTCGATGCGCTCCTCCATGACATTGGCCCTGTGGGTGCGGAGTTGCTCCGGCGAATCCGGCTTGCCGGAGTAGACCGTCGCGGAGAGCCGCCGGAGCCGGTCTTGTTGGCCAGGTCCGTGACGCGGAGGGCTGTGCCGCCGGTCGACGTCGTGCTTGTGTAGTTGATGCCGAGCGAGCCGTTGCCGTGGTCGTGGTTGATCGTGTGCGCGTGCGGCGGCAGGTTGGCGACCCCGATCAACGACGTGGCAGCGCCGCCCGAGGTACCCAGCGCCTTGGTGCCCGCGCCGACCGGGGTCATGTCGACCAGGTCGGCGACAACCACGCCGACCCCAGCCTGGACGCGGAACGTAGCTGGCCAAGTGCGGGACCGGCTCTCGTGCCAGCAGACCCCGAACGCCGGCGCGTTCGCCCGCCGTCAGGCGCCCACCTGGGCAAGCTCTCCTGCCAAGCTGGACGAGACGGCCCGCTCAGTCGCCGGCGCCGCCTGAACCGTGTCATGGAATCGCTGTTATCCGACACGGCCGGCGGCTGGCGCGTCGGTGGGGCTTCGGTGCCGGGCGACGGTGGGTCTTGAGCAGTGCGGCTAAATCGCCGCCCGAGGCGTCTAGCCTCGCGATAATCCCTCTCATGGCGGGATTGCTTCAGCGAGTAGAGGGCGTGAATTGGCACACTCGTCGCGAGATTCAGAGTGCGTTGAGGGAGCACTACAAGGAGGGGTTCAGCGCTGGACCTCCGCCTGTCCCGTGGCCGAACGAACTACGAGGCAGCGGCGGCCGCGGTTATACCCTTCCCAAGCTGCAAGAGTTATTTGCGTCCGACATCCCGCGATCTGAGGACGTTGTCGCGGCCACGATCCCGAGAAACTTGCCGACCGAAAGGGAGACGAGTATCTCTACATCCAGATGGACCTTGCCGACCGCTCGAAGAACGAGCCGGTCATGGTGCACCAGTCCAGCAAGGCCGGTCGGCGATGGTGGATGTTTGAGGATGCCCTCTACGTCACAACTGACCAAGACCTGACCACAGATGACGTTGCCGCCCTCATTCATGAGGCACAGAACACGAGGCGGCTTCGACTCGCCAAGGCACATGCAGTGGCGGCGATGAGCCGCGAACTCGACGCCAAAGCAAAGCGCCAGCCGATACCGCGAGACGTGAAGATTGCCGTTTGGCAACGCGACGGTGGTCGATGCGTCGAATGCGATTCGAACCAGAATCTTGAGTTCGACCACATCATCCCAATCTCGTTGGGTGGAGCGAACACGACAAGGAATCTGCAACTGCTCTGCGAATCATGCAATCGACGAAAGGGCGCATCCCTTGGATGAGATTCACTGAGCGCGACCGTCGGTTCCGCCTCGGGGCACGCCATCGGCGTCTTCGACCTTGAGGATCCGGGACGCACATATGACCCGCGGCCATCAGCAATTGACGGCACGGAGCGGAAGACCGTTTCAGCACCGTCGCCTCGCCCGCAGCACCCACTAGTTAGGCGCTCCGAACTACCTCGATAATCCGGGCGGCCGCCGCCGTCGGCGATTCGTGCTCCCAGACCCGTACGACTCGCCAGCCGCGACCCGCCAGAAGGCGATCGGTGTCCGCGTCCCGCTCCTTGTTCCGAGCGATCTTTGTCGACCAGTACGTCACGTTCGTCCTCGCGACCGTGCCGTGCTCAGGACATCCGTGCCAATAACAGCCGTCGACGAACGCAGCGACCTTCGCGCGCGTAAAGACCAGGTCTGCGCGCCGGTTCAGGTCCGGCAGCGGCCGGGCGTCGACTCTGTAGCGGAGCCCGGCCGCATGAACCAGTCGTCGCACCGCCATCTCCGGCGTCGTGTCCCGCCGTCGGTTTGCCTGCATCACCGCGCGAGCCGCAGGGGTCGATGCCCACGACTCGTAAGACAACGGCATGGTCCCGACTATGGCACCCAGCGCCGGTTCGACCAAAGGCCTGCGCGGAGGGACATCAGATGATCCGATTGGCCCGTGACTGTGGACCAGTGCTGGCACGGCAATCCGAGCAACCGCTGCGAACTCTGCCGGATGGCGCGCGCCCGTGAGCGGCTGACAACCATCAGCGCGCCGCCTCGTCGCAGTGGCGGCAACGGCGGGTTCAGCGGCGGCGGCGAGACGAAGCAGGATGTCCTCAACGACATCTGCGACATCCTTGAGATGCGGCGGATGACGGTCTCACTCGGTTCCAGCCTTCCGAGCACCGTGTTCGCCGAGGCTGCCCGCCAGGCCGGGGTTGCAAGCGGATCGATGCCGGAAGTCTGCGAGCGCATCGTTCACCGAGCGGGACACCGCTGGTCTCCCGCGTACGACTCGCGCGGGTCCATGTCCGGCGGTGGTTCGACGGTCACGCTCGAGGGAATCCAGGCCATGCGAGAGGCGCTGCGGCCGCTGCTCGCCCACTGATCCAGGGGTGCGAGGTAATCGTCGCGCGTGTCGCGGTTCGCTCGCATCACCGCGCGCAGGGGCTTGATGCCCACGATTGGTAGGTCCTGGTCATCGCCGGCCAGCATGCCAATCTGATCGGTCAACTCGGGGGTGGGGCAGAGTCCAACCGAGTCTCACGCCTCCGTGTTCCTGACTCACCAGCGGACGAGTACCGACGCGGTAGCCGGAACTCCGCCGCGTGGCACGCACGACTCGTGGCCGCTCACACCCTCAAGCCTGCCATCTGTGCGGATCGGCTCCCAGCGTCGAGCCCGGCTGGTACCTATTACGCCATGGGATCCGAGATCGTCGACCAGATCGGGCCTGATGGCTCCTTTGTCCAGGACGTCGACACCACGCTGTCACCGAGCCGGAAGCGCGAGTTGCTGATTGATGCCCTGCCGGGCACGCAGATCGAGGACTATGCCGATCACCGGGTAGTGCGCTTCAAGGACCAGGTCATCCTGACCAAGCAGGTCACGCACCTCGGTCGACCGTGGGAGGCTTTCAAGAAGCGGATCCAGATCCCGCGCGACTGGCTCGATGTCTGGTGGCGGGGGGAAGTCGACGGGCTCACGGTGCGGTTCGTCGGCGTCTACCACTACGGCGAGACGACGATCTTCGTCGACTTCGACCCCACCACCTATGTCAAGCGCAAGGCCAACAACTCGGCCGCGCACGTCTCCACGAACGACCTGTTCCAAGCTCAGACGCTCGGGCAGTTCGCCCGCGAGGACAAGAACGGCAATCGGCTCACCAGCGTGCGGGCCGACCAGTTCGCGACGTACCTGCTAGCGGGCTTCGAGGAGAAGAACCCGCACATCGAGGTGTTCGACCGATTCAGCGATGAGTTCTTGAACGGTGCGAGGATCGACGGCCTGACTGCGGTGCAGGAGATGCACGTCGCTAACTGGCCGGACAAGTTCCAGACCGAGTGGGCGGGGTTCTACGTCGAGTTCCGGCTGAGCCGCTACATCAATCAGCACGGGCTCGGTGATCTCGTAGTGGTCCAGAAGGACAAGCGCAGGGGCGAGTTCGACTACGACCTGCGCCTCCTCAACAAGGGCGTGCTCGAGCACTACGGCGACCTGAAGGCCTCGAACATCGCCATCAGTGACTCACCGGGCAACGACGCGGCCGACTTCTTCCGCTGCCTAGAGGAGACCGGCCGCTTCTGGTACGTCATCTACGAGCATCAGACCTGGCATGGGCGCGACAACGACGACGTGTCCACGATCGCATGGAACGACTGGCGCCGGTCGGCTGGGCACGTCGGGCGGAGCCAGGTGTACGACCCGCTCTCTTACGCCGGGAGGTTCAAGGAGGCGGTGCGGTTCGTCCGCGTGAAGATCCTCGAGGTCAACCAGGCGAACATCGGCATCGTGCTCGGGGACTTCCAGAAGGACTTCAAGCAGGCCGACGGCGTCACGCCCCGCAAGGGCAAGGTCATGATCAAGAAGAAGGACATCGACAACTTCCTGATCTACACGAAGTCGATCGTGGCTCCCACTAGGGCGTAGGGCCCATCGCCTCCAGCACCGGATCTGGCGACAGCGGCGCCTTCCAAACGGCCTCGAGGATTCGTCGACCAGCGGCGGTGCGCTTGAGCACGTCCTCGTCGCGGCGCACGTGCTCCCGCAGGATGTGCCAGACCGCGCCGACGTTTTACGCCGTTTGCCCATCTGCTTATAGGTGGCCGCGGGACGCTGGTCTCCGAAGTCGTACCAATCGGGCAGACCCTGCAGCCTTGCAGTCTCGCGCGGGGACAGCCTCCGCTCGCGCGGGCCGACGATCGAAGTCTGCGTGATCGCGACCAGCGCCGGCAGGTAGGTCGGGCGCTTGGCCGGATGCCTGACGGCGGAAGTGCATCACGGTTGTCCCAAAGTCGCGGGGTGTCCTGGGCCTGCCATTCGAGCTTGCGGCGCGACGGCGGGAACTTCTCGGTGTAGACGCCCCACTTCTTGGCCCACGGATCGATCCAGTCGCGGTGCCGCGCGTACAGGTCGTAGTTCTTGGCGAGGTGCCCCGCCTTCCACTTGGCAACTCGCCGTCGCGCTCCATCAGGTCGCGGTAACCGGGCACGAACCCGAAAGCTTTGACGACCTGGGCGAAGTCCCGCCACGCGTCTGCCCAGATCGGAAAGCCGGGGGACGGCGGCCGTCGGTGTGCTCGTACCAAGACTGAACAAAATCGTCCCAGGCGTCGATCCAGACGCGCTCCGCGCCGGTCAGGTTGCAACCCGGGATGTTGTGGCTGTCGTCGAGGAGGTCCTCAGGTGCCACTCCTGCTTCGGGTCGAACCCATCTATGCCACCCGTCGGATACGCGACCGGCGCGACGTCGGCATCGTCGCCGATGCCGGCGGGGTTGTGCGTCGCCGTGATGAACACGCGCTCGCGGACTTGGGGACGGCCGCCACGCTCGGCGGCAGAAGGTGCGGCGAGAAGATGGCTGGGGTGTCCGACACCGGTAGCCCTCATCGCGAAGGGTCTCGATAATCACCTCCCACTCGTGGAGGTGGCGCGGTCCCGCCAGATGCGAACGTTCTCAAGCAGCACGACCTTGGGCTTGCGCCTCTCGATGATCTGAAGGATGTTCCAGTAGAGCGTGCCCCGCGTCTCCTCCATGCCGCGCTGGGCGCCTGACTTCGAGAACGGCTGGCAAGGGAACCCGGCGGCCAGGATCTCGTGTGCCGGGATCTTCATGAGGTCCTCGTCGGCGTCCTTGGTGACGTCGCCGAGCGGATCGCGGCCCCAGTTCCTTCGGTAAACCTCGGCGGCCGACTTGTCGATCTCGACCGAGTACACGCACTCGCCGCCGTAAGACTTGAGCGCGGCGTGGAATCCCCCGACGCCAGCAAACAGGTCAATAAAGCGGAATGGAGGAGTGTCGGCCATAACGCTGTAGCTTACGGCACTGAGCGCCCCGTTTCGGCCAAGGGTCCGGCGTGTCGTCGAGCTAGTGTTCGACGACACGCCGATCATCGCCGAGTACTTTCCTGTGGACCGGTTGCCGCAAGGATCCCAGAGAGCTCATCCTGACGGAATGACGACGGGTGACGGTCGTCCATCCCCGGTATCAGCTCAGCCGAGCAGGGCTGTCAGCGAGCGCCTCCAACGCGCACGCCTTCGCGCCTTTCTACGAGCGGGCCGGGGGACTCCCGAGCCGTCTCAGTCGGGAGACACCGAACCTGGCACAGTTGACGAGTTGACCGTTCTGCTTGAGCGGACCGCAGGTCTCTACGCCGCCTCGGTGACTGAGGACACCAGGACGGCTTACGTCCGTCGCTGGCGCTTGTTCGAGGGCTGGTGTCGGGCGCATGACCTTGTCTCGCTACCGGCCAGTGGCGAGACGGTGATGCTGTATCTGTCGGCCGCGACCCAGGACGGGGGCTTCGCGCTTAGCACGCTTCGTGGATGGATGGCTGCCATCAACCGGGTGCATCTGGAGGCCGGTCTACCGCCGCCGGGTCAGCATCCGGCTATGGGTATGTTCCTCCGTGGATTGAGCCGCCAGCTGCCGCACCGGGCGGCAGCGCCCCAGATGTCCGCCCTGCGCATCGACGGTGTGCGTGCGATCTGTAAGGCGCTCGAGGTCGAGACCACGGACTTCCGCACGCTCCGAGACAGAGCGCTGCTGTGCTTGCATGCACTGGGTCTCGGCGACGGTGAGATCTCGAGGCTGAGCTGGGATGACATCCACCTGAGCCGTCACGCGCTACGCATCCACGTTCGCTCGCCAAGACCAGGCCGCCCGTCGCATCACGTCGAGGTCCGGGCCGGGCACTCCTTGGGTGATGTCTCCATCGCCGCACTCCGGGCACTCGAAGCTCACACTCGCGGCCCAGCCCACGACGGAACCTGGCCGGTGTTCACCCCGGCGCCCACGACGGCCCGATCGGGGTGTGACGCCCTCAGCCCCAAGGGCGTCTTCCAGGTGCGGAAGTCGCGACTCACCTCGCTCGGTGCCGGAGGAGAGAGAGCAAGCACGGAGGCGGCGATCCTCCTTCTGGACGGATCGCCGAGCATGGTGCTTCGCGACACCGCGTTGATCTTGGTCGGTTTCGCTGGCGCCTTCCGCCGCAACGAGCTCACCGGACTTGTGTGGGACGACGTCGCCGTGTCGAGCGAGGGTCTGGTCGTGACGCTCCGCCGGTCGAAAACAGATCTCGCTGGCCGAGGATGCGAGGTGGGGATTCCCCGCGGCCGCAGTGAGTTGACCTGCCCGGTGACGGCCATGCAGCGCTGGCGAGACCGCTGCCTGTTGCAGCTCAACGCAGGGCGAACGGATCCCTCTAGCACCGGCGACGCGCGCAATCCCTCAGGCAACTCCGAGGCAGGCGACCCGGCCGGCGTGCTCCGTGAGCAGCCCGTCTTCTGCACGGTCGGACGAGCCGGACGACTCGGCACCAGGCCACTCACAGCAGAGGCCCTGACCCGCGTGGTCCGGCTTCGCGCGAGCCAGGCGGGCATCGAAGGCCACTGGGGTGGGCGCAGCCTGAGGGCCGGCTTCATCAGCACCGCCGCGGACCTTGAGATACCACTGGAAGCCATCGCCCGGCAGAGCCGGCACGCCACCCTCGACACGCTTGCTATGTACATCCGCCACGATGACCCGTTCCGCCGCAACCCGGCGGCCCGCGTCGGCCTGTAACGCCGGCTGAACTGGACCGCAGGCCATGGTCGACACTGAGGTCGAAAGGGCGCAGCGCCGGGACGCCCGCGGGGTTGTCGAGTCAGTCGTGAGCCAGCGCCGCCTCGAGCTCGCCCGCCGCGAAGCCGAAGGCCTCCGCCAGCTACAGAATCGCTTGGGCCTGCCCGCCGGCGGGGAGACCGTTGCCCTGTACCTCACCTGGCTGGTCGAGTCCGGGGCGACCGGCCGCTCAATCCGGAGGCGCCTCGCCGCGCTCGACCTCATCGAACGCCTCGAGGGACGCCCACCCCTGTCGCAACGGCCCGACCTCGTCCGCCTGCTGCGCGGCATTCACCGGTCCGCGGAGCTGGGTCCGGTGCAACCGCAGGCTGACCCCCTGCATCGCGAGCTCCTCCAAGTGGTCGTCCACGCGTTGACTGAACCGTCGGCTGAGCAGTGTCTCCGGGCAGCCGCGATGGCACTCACCAACGCCACGACACTGTCGGCCACCGCCCTCGCCCAGCTTCGATGGACCGACGTACGGATCGAGCCGAGCCGGATGGTGCTCACACCGCCCCCGCGCCACAACCGGCGCGCCGGCATCACACCCGGCGAACCGATTGTGGTGCAACGCGCCCACGACCCTCGCATCTGCCCGGTTGCTCTCCTCCAGGAAGCGCGCCTAGCAGCGGGATCGACGGGACTGGTCTTCGGCGGATCGGGCGCGTCGTGGGGCATCGAGCGAATACGGCAGTGGTTGACCCTCCTGCCTTCTCCGACCGTCGGCACCTGGCTCAGAGCACCACTCGACGCGGACGCGTTACTGAAGGCGATCGGGAAGGCCCGAGCGCCCACCCCCTCGCAGGTACGCGACCGGGCGCTGCTGCTTCTGGGCTACGGGGCAGCACTGCGCGTCCATGAGGCGATGCACCTCAATCAGGGCGACGTTGTTGTCAAGCCTGGAGGCCTGCTCGTGACCGCGGCCGGGCGACGCAACGTAGCAGTGCTGGCTACTGGCGGTCGCGCCGAGTTCTGCCCGGTGGACGCCTGGCTGGCGTGGATCGACGTCCTCCGGGAGTCGGGATTGACCGGCCCGGAGCGACCGGCGTTCTTCGAGGTGCGCGGCAAGGTGGTGACCGAACACCGGCTGTCGCGGCATGAGCTGAGCAGAGCCGTCGCTCTCGGCTGCGCACGCGCGAACCTGCGGGGCAAGTACACCTTCATCAGCCTACGGGCCGGGTACGTCCGGACATCCCTCCGCGAGGGCCACCCGACTCACTGGATTGCGGCGCAAGCCGACTTCACGGCACTGAGCAGCCTGGCTCGTCATGAGCGGCGGGAGCAGCTTCTAAGGAAGAACGTTGCAGCCCAACTCGGACTATGACCGCCCATAACCTCAAGGATCGTGCTGGACGGCAACAGCAGATGGTTAATCGGGGACCGGTCCCGACGGAGCCGCTAAAGCCGCCGCCCCCTAGACGAGCTCTCGGAGTCGCTCCGACAGCCCGTTTCGTCGGTGTTCGATCCGGCTGCAAAGTGGTCGGCGGCCCCGCCGCCCAGGAGGTGGCCGACGTCGCCCAGGATGCGGCGCACGCCACTGTCGGCGGACGGTTGGCTGGTTGCATCAGGGCCGTCGTTGATCCGATCGTCCGCGGTGAGTCACATCAAGCACCGTTGCCGCCGCATTCGAGCCGGCCTCGAGGCCCACGCGTCATCTCCCCCGATGCGGACCAACCGGCGCAGGTGCACTGGGTCAGAAGTCGAGGTCGGGCTCCCGACCCAGCATGGACAGTGCCCGGGCGCACGCGGGGCACGGATGCAGGCAGCTCAGGTGCGCGTCCCGCGCCAGGCACCACGACACCACGCTCCGGCCGCGGCGGACCAGCAGGTCGCACCGGACATGGGTGTGTGGAAGAACCGGTCATCCGCCTGCGAGACTTAGACGCGGGTCCGGCCCGCTTCGTACGACGCACCGCCGCCGTTCGCTCCCACCGACATCGCCGTCCCCTCTGTCCTGCCCGGACGCTAGGGCGTCCGCGGGACAGCCTCACCCGAGTCGTGGGTGCTCCCCCAACGTTGGGGATCGGTCGTCCAGACCGGGCGGGGTGGCCCTACGGCGCGCAGGTGCTCGGTGCCGGTGTCCCCGCGAACCGCGAGGACAGCCACGTCTCGGCCGCGTCGATGAACGCCAGCCCGGCGTCGCTGTGGTCGGCGCCCTGCAGCTCCTGGTACTGCACCGGCACACCCTGGCCGCAGTACTCCGCGGCCAGCTTCGCCTGGTCGGCGGCCACCATCACGCCGTCGCCCTTGCCGTCGGAGTTGCCGGCGACCATGAACATCGGGGCGCTCGGGTGGCCCTTGACCGTCCCCATGCGCAGGCCGTTCATGATCCGGCGGAAGACCGGCACGTGCAGGACGTCCTCGTACCGCTTCCTCATCAGGTGCTTGATCGTGAGGTTCGGGAACTCCCCGGACATCTCCCCGATGCACTGGTGTGACTCGGTCCGCACCACCATCCGGCCCCACTTCGAGAGGTACGGCCGCAGGTCGAGCCGGTGCGCCCGGCTGATCCCGACAATCGCGCCCGGGATCACGTCGGACCACTCGGGGGTCCCATCGATGTAGGGGAGGTTGTTCCGCATGTTCACCGGCACCCCGCCCATGGCGGTGCCGACCAGGTTCATCTTCGGCGCGTGGTGCGGCTGGAGCTCGCTGGCCCAGTCCGCGGCGATCGAGCCGCCGGAGTAGCCCATCATCCCGACGGGCGCGCCCCGGCCCAGCTTCAGCGCCTTGAGCGTCGCGGTGATCCCGTCGAGCGCGCTCCTCCCGGACTCGCGCCCGGCGACCCAGTGCAGGCCCTCGCCCTCGAAGTCCGGCACGGTGACGATGTAGCCCTGCTCGCTCAGGCTCCGGACCGTGCCCTGCTCGAGGTCGGTGAGCTGCTGGTTCTCCGCCGCGGGATTGCCGCCGCGCAGCGTGTACGACGGGTCGCACTTGGCCGACAGCGCGTCGTAGAAGCTCAGGTACGCCGCCACCCGCGGCTGCGCCGTCCCGGTCGCGGGCTGGATCACCGTGGTCACGGTCGCGACCGCACGGCCAGTGGTGTCGGTGGTGCGGTAGAGGATCTGCTCGGCCGGCAGCGGCGTCTGGTTGGTGTCCGCCCCCAGCGTCACCTTCCGCGTCTTCAGCGGCGTCCCCGGCTCGACCTCCCGCAGCGGCGTCGCTCCGTCGTACCGGTAGAACGGGTCCTTCCCGGCCGCACCAGCCCAGGTGCCTGGGCGCCTGCCCCGTCCGCCGGGGCGAAGGCGATCAGGGGTACGGCTGCGGTCGCGCCCACGACCGTGGCGAGAGTGGCCAGCGCGAGGGATCGGACACGCATGGAAGGTCCCTTCTCCAGGAGGTCTGTCTCGGACAACGAATCGGGCGGAGACGGGTTACCGACCCGTCACCCCGGTGCCTCGGCTGGAGGTCCTCACTCACGTGCACGCACGCATCCGATGAACGCGCGCTCTAGATCTGGGGCAATCACGCGGCGCATTAATTGCGCGCGCGTACGATGCGTAGGCACCAGGGCGGTCAGTTCTTGTTGTGCCCCAGCGAGCGGGCGTGCAGGACTTCCTTCCAGTAGGACTCTCGGTCGATCACGTGGCCGTCGTCGGTGCGCATCGACCAGAACTCCAGGAGCGCGAACTTCATGTTGTGCGGTAGTACTCCTCGCCCTTCTCTTCCAAGAGCTCGATGAGCCCCTTGTTCCCCGCGTGGAGGGTCTTGGCGTAGTAACTCCACCGCGACCAGATTCCAGTGTCCCCGTAGGCGGAGCCCACGTACCGTGCGCCCGTGACCTGGTCGTGGATGACGTAGACGCCCTTCATCTGCTCCAGCGCGATCCGCCAGTCGGGCCGGTTCTGGTTCACCACCAGTTGGAGGTCGGCGAGCGTGTGGTTGATCTTGTCGTGGCCCGGGAACGGGTCGCCGACAAACGGCTCTTCGAGGATGGACGAGACGGTCATCTCGTCGAGGATGGACTCCATCTTGCGGCGGCGCTGACGGCTGCCCAGGGCCAGGCGAACGTAGAGGCGGCGGATGTACGGACCCATCAGGTCCTCCCGCAGGGCGACCTTGTATGACCGCGCGTACTGCTCAGGCCCGCGCTCCAGCACCTCCCAGATGCCTCCGAAGAGCCACAGCGTCAGGTCGTGCCGGTCCTGGGCGAGCGAGAAGATGAACTGGCGGTTGAAGTCGTTGTTGTTGCTCCGGTAACTGTTCCAGCCTTGCCAGCCCTCGGGGTCGTTGCTCAGGACGTCGATCGGGTGCTCCTCGCCGTTCCAGACCGCGCAGTGGAGCTTGCACGTAGCCGGGTCGAGGTCGGCGCCGAGCAGCGGGGCGAGCGGGATGGGCTCCATTCCGGCGAGACTACTTACGCGAGCGCGCGGATTGCATCGTGCGGCGGAGACCAGGGCGCGAAGTCGCAGAACCCTGGGCCACCGCCATCGTTGTGACTGTTTCGCTTCAGGTGTCTCGTAGTGTGATCAGCACTTGAGGCAACCGGCGTGCGCCTGGCCTCAACGCTCGGATGAGGAGGAACAACGTGGGGAACCTGGGCGCGTACCAGGACATCGTGGTCAAGGCCAAGGATGCCGGTGGAGTGGAGAAGCTGATCGAGAGCATCGAGAAGGCGGCAGCCTGGAAGGCGATGCCTAAGGGCTTCGCGGCTGGGATCGCCGCCACGATCGCCGCCGTGGCGGTCGTCAAGCAGTACTCGAAACGAGGCGATGCGCACGAGGCCGAGGCGAACCGTGCGAAGGCCCAACTGACCGGCGACTTCGTCGAGGCGACGGACAGCGACGAACTCGAGGTGGAGGGTGGTGAGGCTGGCGCTGAGGAGTCAACCGAAGACTCCCCGAGCCCGGAGAACGGCTCATGAGCGACTGGCGCTGGGGCCTCGACGGCGAGAACGCCAGGTCGGTCGCCTGTCCGCACTGCGGGGCCGGCGTGGGCGAGATGTGCGTGACCAGCAGCGGACGCACGTCGTCGAACTACCACGGGGACCGGTTCGCTGCGAACGAGACCGAGAGCGACCCTCTGTGCCGCTACTGCCTTCGGCACCAGTCGGAGCACAGTGGGCCGGACCAAGACGTCTGTCCGTGAGGCCCTGGGCCGGGCATTTATTGCGCGCGCGTGGGACCGCCACGCCATGTGGCACCGGTACACCGAAGCGGTTCCTCGGCACGGCGTGGCATGTTCCGGCATGGCTCGGCAGGGCGGACCTCGGAGCCAGAGCAGTAACCCTGGACGAAGGCATGACCGCGGACTAGGAACACTTGGAAGTGGCCCGGCTATGGTCGGGCCACTTCTCGTGTCCGCGACTTCTTCACCACCTCGTGAGATCACCCGCCACCGGACGCACGGCAATAGTCCGACGACCTCGGGCGAAGTCCTCAGCGCGGCTCAACTTGAGGGCGGCTTGGCCGCGCTGATCGACGTGGCGCTGCAGGGCCGGCAGGTCACCTGGAGATCGGGAGCGCGGGATCGATTAGGACGCGCATGCGCTCAATCTGCCGGTCGAGCCACTCGGGCGCTCCCCGTTCCCACGGATAGTGCATGAGGTCGGATCCCTTCCACTGGTTATGGGTCCGGCAGAGCCAGACTTGGTTTGTCCCGATCGCAGGCCCCCCTAGGGCTCTGGGAAAGAAGTGGTCGGACTCGATCGACTCCTCGGTGAGAGGGCACTTGTATCCCCAAACCACGTCAGACTGGCACACCGTTCCCTGCCCTCTTCCCCCGAATGGGTGAAGGCCGATTCCGGGCTGCAGCGCCTCTGAATGCAACCAAGCTGGATGACACAGTACGAACCGGGCGGGCAGAGACGGGCGCTTGGACAACTCCCCCCAAGAGAGGTGAGAAGCGGATTCGAGGGCCGCTAGGTACTCGACAACGCCACCCTGCCGAATGGAGAGGCTTGAACTGTCCAGCATGGGCCAACTACGCCGTCTGAATCTTCAGGGTTCGCTCGACCGACTCGCCTCCATAGAATGTAAGCAGGAACTGGAGCTCAATCGCCGGAGAATGCAGGATGTTCGGACTGAGATCCAACCCTCGCTTCGACTTCAACGTTGCCCATTTCCAGTTCTTGTCGTGCGGGCGAGAAACGTCTGCCACTGCGACATTCATGACGTTCGGCGTTGTCGCACCCACAGAGACCGCGCGCAGCACGCCAAGATCGAGTTTTGTCGACTTCTTAGAATCATCGATGGTCCGGAATGGGTCGACCTTCGCACTGAACCGGACCCGCGTGCCCTTCGGAGATATGCGCCGACCTCGCACTTCGAAGCCAAAGCCGACATCACCCTTGAAGTAGTCCCAAAGATCCAGATCGTTTGGAACGGAGGCAGTAGGAAGAAAGAGGTCCGCAAGCGTGCCTTCGAGAAGGCGCCCGAAGACTGAGAACGCGAGTTTCTTGTTGAGGTTCCCCTCACTACCGCCACGCGCAGCGCTGGACCAGGTCGTTGCGTCCCAGTCAGTCGTGTCGAAAGCGCGTGCCTTGAGCTCGGCGGCCCAGTCCTTCGGAACACCATGGGCTGCCAGAAATCGCAACGCTCCGTGTACGAAGCCCTCCTGAAGTGGGCGATGCCCTGCGCCGCCGCCGCTGTTAAGAAGGACGCTGCTCGACCGGGCTGAGTTCGCGTGGCAAGCGACTAGGGCGTCGTACGCCAGCCCCAGCTCTCTGGCGACCTGCTTTGGGGTGAGCGCGCCGGCCGGGAGCGACTTGTGCGCGTAGTAACTGCTCTTTATGAGATCTTGGAACTCGATGGCGTCGAACTCAAACCCACCCTGGGCTGGACCAGTCTTGACGACCTTGTGCGAACGCTTCACACCACCCGGGTTAAATGCGACGCGATCAAAGAATGGATTCGTCAACGTCTTGGCCGGATCCAAGAACCTTTCATGACACAACGCGACGGTGGCCTCCATGGCGTCGGCCTGTTGCTTGTTGGCCGCACCCTTGAGCGGTGATGAGGCGTCGTACTTTCCCAGTCTGAATGCGAAGGTAAGCCACTCATCGTGCAACGGATGAAGGCCTTCCGCGGTCGTGGTGACCTGCGCGAAGATCTTCGCGAAGGTTGATTCAGAGTAGATGGCGGAGGCCCCGTGGCTAGCGAGCAGCACGAACGGAACCTTGTCCGTGGACTTGGCGGCCGTTAGTCCCGCGATGCGGTGCTGACCATCAAGAATCCAAATAGGTTTACCGCTATTTGTCCTGATATCAAGTGTCCAGAGATCCCCGGTCTCGTATTGAATCGTGATGCCCTTGGGATCGTGAAGCGCCAGGAGGACAGCGTTTGGCATGATCTCGTCGGCACTCTTAAAGATCCGGGCGATCTCACCTACGCGGTCAGAGTCGAGTGGCCGCTGCCAGTCGGCAACCGGTGAAGACGTGACGTTACCCGCAATGACCTCATGTGGAGTCTTCAACTGGAACTGCGGTGCCTCGGCGATGCTGTCGAGTTGGCCGGCGCGCAAGAAGCCAATGAATATGGGGTACTTCTTTGTGCCCACCGAGTGCTCTGTCCGAAGCGCGCTTACCTTGACCAATGCCCTGTCCTCCTGCAGCCGAGACGTAGTAGGCACACTAGAGAACTGCGGGGCGAGGCGTCATGGTTCCGGGGACTCGGGAGTCAAAACGTGTTCCAGACGGGCATGCCGAGGACCAGGATCCGCTCGCGGTCGGTGGACAGCACGACCTCGCCAGGGCCTGTAGTTCTCGTCATCGCGTCCGCCGACGGCGGCCATCGGGTGATCAGTCAGCAATGTCGAACCGGAACTGCATCTGACGCCCGTCCACGCGGAACAACCTGGCATCCGGACCGAGGGGGTTGGGCAGCCAGAGATAGCGGCGTAGATCGTCGTCGAGGACGTTCGCGACAAAAAGAATCGTGTACCGCTCGTGTGGCTCGAGGTCGACAGCCCTCTTTATCTCGGACTCGGGAAGGCTGAACGCCAGATCGTTTCCAGTGGTGGCTTTGACCTCGATGAGATAGGTGACGTCGCCCGCGAGCACCGTGAAGTCGTATCCCAACGAGTCGCTGCCGAGACCGTCGCCCACGATGTCGTTCCGATAGCCGGAGCACCATGTCTCTTCCCGGGGCAAACCGAAGTTCGACTCGATCCAGTGGCCGGCGAACAACTCACCAGCGAGCCCGATGCTCTGGGTCTTCTCCTGCGGGACCGGTGTGGCGCGAGCGGGCTTCTTCGCCCCCCCGCTAGTTCGGCCACGGGACGGTCGTAGGGGCAGCTCGTTGAGAAGGGACAGGGCGGGCGATTGTCCGAGATCGACGGCGGCCACGTGGGCGGCGATCGCTTGATCCAGTTGAAGGAGATCGTCGGGCTCCCCGGTGAAGGTCTGATCGCCGTAGGTGATGGCGGCAGCTCGCCTCTTCTCGTCCTCGGCCTCCTGCCGCTTGCGATCCCGTGCGCGTTTGAGGTCCTCCGGTGTGATACCGAGGTCGCGTTGCCCGAGCGTGCGGGGCATTGACTGGGGCCACAACCCGTGCCCGTACAGCCAGCCGACGATGTCCTCCGACGTCCGCTCACCGAAGTCGAGGAAGCCGCTCGCGCGGATCTGGGCTGTCACGACTGCCACGTCGATGGCCGCAGGAGTCATGATCCCGTTGATGTCGCACCAGGTGATCACGGAGTCGCGAGCCGTGGTGAGGGAACTTGTGACGTGGCGTCGGCCGCGAAGCTCGTCCACCGGCGGGAGGTCGTGCGGATCCGGTGGTCCGGCGACTTCAAGCAGCCACTCCTCCGCGCGCGTGGTCATCGACTCCCTCGGCACCTGCCAGAACTCCTCGGACCAGCTCCAGTCCGGGGCCAATCCGGGGAAGTCGGTCAGCTCCGCGTAAACCGACAGCAACTCGGGATCACTAGCCACGCGCTCGACAAACCTGTCTCGCAACTGGTTTCGGAGGAAGGCACGCTGACCGGCCACGAACGCGCTGAATCGGCGGATGTGCGCGTCGGCGTTGGAGATGGGCTCCAGGCCGAGCAGCCGGAGTCCGTCGTTGGCGGCCCGCAGCGAAACCAGCCCGTCCTCGATGGGCCCCCAAACCCGGCCGCTATCCGCATAGGAGAGCAGGGTCTTGGCATCGGTGGGCGCGTCTACGAGACGCTCGTCGAGCCAGGGCTCGAGGTCCAGTCGATCGTCGCTGACGCCACTGCCGCGCAGCTCCTCGGCCAACTCCGGGACGATGGTCGCGAGCACGGTCACCAGGAGGGAAAGGTCGGGGCGTAGGGCGCTGCGCTCTACGCTGGCGAGCTCCACCTCGAAGAGGGGCAGTCGCAGAGCCTCGGCCACGTCCGCGTTGGAGGGAGTGCCCCCACGCACCGCGGCCTGCAGGTCGATCAGCGCAAGTCGGAGGTCCCTGAATGCGTCGGGCGCGCCGATAGCCTGTCCGATGCCTTCCGCGGCGAGCTCGGCGAGCTTGATCCTCCCTTCCTCGGAGCGGCCTCGAACGAGCACGACTCCCATCCCGTCCTCCCCCTCGACGAAGCACGCCGCCTGTCTACGCGAGTCCTCCACCTCGTGGCCGTCGACCCTTGTCGAGAATGTGTCGACCAGGGCAAGTCTCGTCGCTCTCAAACGGTGGGCCGCCTGCTCGAGCTGCCGGGACGTCCTTCTCGCGACTCCCTGCTGGTGGGACAGCACCAGGTGGACGACGGTTTCCAGCCAGTCACCGACGACGTCGAGCACCGGCCCCGTCGTCGTGGGGTCTGGATGGACGACCTCGATCTCGGCGTTCGCGACGGACCGGAACCTTGCCGACACGGAGCCTGCGAGAAAGTCTCCGACCCGTCGGGACAGACGTCGATCGTGAAGCCGAGCCTCGGCAGCGGCAAGTAGGCGAGCAGCGCCGCTTGGGGAAGGTCGGGTACCGCGTAGTAGACCGGCTCGCCGTCCTCGGACAGCTCGGTGAGCTCGACGGCCCCGCTCGCTCGACCGAGGACACCCACGGGACGGCGTGCGGATGCGTCCACGTCCCTGTTCGAGAGATAACGCCTCCCAGCTCCGCTCGTAGTCGGCCCGGGTCCCGCGAATCCAAGCCCCCTCTGCAGCGATGAGCGCGGCGAGATAGTCGATCCGGTCCGCGGCGGAATCCGGCGCATCCCAATGGCGGAGCCCGAGTGTGCGCAGCCGTTCGACGGCCGTGGACCCGATCGAGCGTCGCAGATGGGTCGCAGCCGCCGGCAGGTAGGAGGGCAGTTCCTCGCTGACCCACCAAGCTTCAGCAACCTCGACGAGGGTCACTCTCCCGCGATCGCTCGGCTCACGCTGTGGGAACCAGGCTTTGGATGCCAGGAAGGCCGTGACGAACGACGGCCATGTGCTCGCGTCGTGGCTCTCACGCCGGAAGAACCGCGCATGGAGGTCGTCGGCGTCCCACCGATCGAGGCCGGCGAGCAGCAGCTCGCCGTAGAGCTCGCGGGCGTGAGCCGGGAGCGTGCTCCAGGCGAGCTGCCCCGGCAGCTGGTGATTTGGGTGAGCGGGTAGTCCACGTAGAGGTAGCTCGCCCTTTTCCGCGACTGCGTCGCGGCAGTTTGCAGCCACGCCTGGCGGATCTCGCTGGGCACCCATTCCGGCAGAGTTGAAGGATCGATGCTGGCGGGGTCGTTTGAGCGCCGCCCCTGTCGGCTTCCACGGCGCAGGCGAGACCTCGACGGCCACAGGCCGTGCCTGACGCCCGCACGCTCCAGGAACTCCCGCATCGCGTCGCGTTGCGACCCGTCGCCGAGCCAAGCCTCAGGCCTGAGAACGATCGTCCGGGCCAGGTCCTGCAGGTCCTCAACGTCCTCGGTTCCGTCGAGCAGCAGCACCAGAGGTCATCGAGCCACTCGTCCTCGCCGGCCCAGCCGCGGCCGAAGAAGGCCTCGTCAGCGGGGATCCACCCCGACGCGGTCGGGACACGGAACGCGGTGCTCGGAAACGCATCCTCGCCCAGAGGGGATCGTGCGTTCCGCCAGACGTCTAGGGCATAGAGCAGGGACTGGCCGAGCGCGTCATCGGTGAGGTCCGGTTCACACATCACCTCGGCAACGACCTTGAGAATGTCCTCGGACCCGAAGTCCGCGACGGAGCCCCCGAGCCACTCGCGGCCGGGGCGGTGGCTCTGGTCCTCGAGCCGCAGGGAATGTCGCCACGCACGTAGGCCAGACGGCCGGCCACGGCGTGCGGTGGTTGCATCCGCGCCTCTGCGGCGTTGCGTCTCGGTGGGAAGAAACCGGTGGGCTGACCGGGTGCGCCGTTGGCCGCGAGCAACCGATCCTCACTGACGACGATCCGAGCACCGGCCACCGGAGTGTTGCGAGGGATCGCGGTCGCCAGCTGTCGTAGAAGTCGGCCCAGACCTCGGGTCCGGCGTCGGCCCCGTACAGGCTGCGGGCGCACGTCTCTGCGAAGCCCACCAGCGTCGCGCCGGTGGGGTGCCAGGTCTCCAGGTGACCAAGTGCCCGGACGAGGGCCGTGACGCGCGCCAGCCGCACCGCACCCAGGTCAGGATCGACGAGCGAGCCCAGTTGCTCCGGATCGAGCCGGGCCGGTCCGAACACCGTACCCTCCGACTCCCAGTGTGATCCCTGCACTATCGAGATGCGGCTCCCCGGGACCAGTGAAGGCAGCATCGGCAACCTCTCGAGCGGTCGCTGTCGGACGGACGTGGCAGCCCGCAATCTCGACAGGTGGTTCCCTGACCAGCAGGCGAGATCGACCAGTGTCCCGTCCGGAAGGTCGATCCGCCTTCGGTCGCTGCCAGCAGCAGGTCGGTCGCGAGCAGCGCCGCTTCGTTGAGGAACATCTCATTGATCGGGTACGCCTCGTTCAGCGAGCGCCGATCCAGGCTCGAGAAGAACGGCGCCTGCAGATACGCCGGGAGCGGGCAGCCCACCTGCTCGCCCATCGGCAGGAAGTTGTAGAGCCGAGGCGACTCCAGCGGGTCACCCGAGGTGAGCGCTAGCACCACCTCGGCGTCGCCCCCACGCCTCCCAACCGGGAAGATGCGCACCCGCCTCGCGGGTGGCGGCGATGGCGGCCAGCACCTTCTGCTCCGGCACGGTACGGCGGGCAACGACGAACTCGGAGCCATCCTGGAGCCGGGTCATGCTCACCCGCCGAGACCTGTCGAGGCACTCGACCGAGGGGTCAACGGCCCCGGGGGCGCGTCCGAGGCGTCGGTGGCGGTGTTGATGGTCTGGATGTCGATGGTTTCTATTCGGTCCAGGAAGAGGTGCATGGGCACGTCGCTACCGGACACGGCCGCTAGCTCACCGCGCGCGTCTTCGATCGCACGCGGGGACTTCAAGGGGAGCCGGATCACGGTGCAGAACGCGTCCGCGCCCAGTTGGGCTGCGCGAGGTGGCACCCCTCGAGCGGGAAGGTCAGGGTGAGTGTCGAGATGTTCTCGGCAAGCTCGTCGGCGTCCACCGCGGCCAGAGGCTCAGCCAACCTGGCGAAGTCCTCCGGCTGCCCGAACCGGAACGTGAACCCGTCGAACTCCGACGAATCGTTGTCGGACTTGCTGTAGACCTCAGGGCGGTCACTGAACTGAAGCACGCTTTTGAAGCCCACGCCCTTGTTGCCGATGCCCTCGTTCGGCGGCTTGTCGCTCAGCGCGACATCCACCATCGCGTTGAAGTTTCGCGTGGAGACCGGATTGCCGCCGTTGGCGACATACAACGTTCCGAACTCGCCCTCGGTCTCGTCGAGGAGGATGTGGATCCGCCCGTTCTCCGAGTCCTTGTCGTGGGCGTCGTGCGCGTTCTGGATCAGCTCGATGAGCGTCCGGCCGTGGTAGTCGGCGGAAATGATCCCCTCGATGAACCGCTTTACTTGAAGGGTGGGCCGTTCGCCGTTCTCTCGCCCATAGAGGAACTGCTTGACCGGCCAAGCGGCCTTCTTGTCGATAAGCCGCTGGAACTCAGGCTTCGGTAGCACTGTCCCTCGCCTAGGGCCAGGCATCACATCTCGACGAGCACCCACAGCGCGAGGCTACGATGATTTCAGCCATCGTACACGTCGTTGTGAAGCAACCGGCGACGTCGCAGGAAACTGGTGGACTGCTCGGCGAGGGCTACTCGCAGGCAGTGCATGCGCCGACTGCCGCTCAGAGCCGGGCGATCGCCGAGGCATTGAGCAGCGGGCTGGGGCTGAAACGTCACTGACAAGATCGATGACGTTTCGGGGTTGGCCGCCGAAGCGAAGCTCGCATGATGGAGTACATCCTGAGGTGGGTCACTGACCGGCTCTGAACGTGGCGCCGTCGGGTTCCATGGCCAGCGCGCCGACGGGACGTTTGGATGGTAGTTCTCCTAGGTTCGAGGGGTGCCGCCGACGTCGAAAGAACCATCTAAGAGCCCGCCTCTGAAGTGGGCCCTCGATGAAGCGGGTGTACGTCGCTGACGCTGTCCGAGGACGGCAAGGACTGCAACCAGGTCGACAAGAAGAACTGGGCGCAGCGGTTCAGTAACGCGCTTGCCACGACCGTCGCCGACGGCCTCCGCGCGATGGCTACCCGAATGCCCTGGTAACACCCGGAAGACGTGGGCGACCAGGCCGCTCGCCTTGCCCCCGATCCCGGCCGTGCAGTCGGCCTGCGAGCCAAGCTTCGACACGTCGAAAACTTGTTCGCATTCTCCTGCGAGTCCCTCTAGCCAGAACTATCTAGGCCGCGTACCTTCGTCGCACTGCAACTTCTGGCAACGGAGCACGACCTCGGTCCTCCTCTCGCCCCGGCGCGCGCAGGTGAACCCGACACCGGCTCACGCCGAGCCGCCCTCGAGAGAGAACTCAACATGTTCCATGTAGACAACGCTGACTTCATCGCAGACAAGTTGGCGGCTGAGCTGCTGCCGAACCAGGAATACCGCGAGGCGGCCAAGAACAGCGCCGAGGCCATCGCCCGGCGCCTCGCATCCCGCGGCGGCCCCAAGGGCCGCGTCGAGTACGACGTCGACTGGGCCATCCTCAGCGAGACCGAGCCCCCGCCTGGTACCTCTCCTGCGCCGACAACGGGGACGGCATGACGCGCCACGAACTCGGCGTCTACACGACGACCCTGGCCGTTCGTGGTGCGAACCAGAATCAGTCCCTCACCGGCAATCAGGGCATGGGCCTCAAGATCAGCGGTCCGACCCGCCACAAGGAGGGCCTCCTCATCCGGTCGCTGAAGGCGGGGGAGGCCAGCATGGTTCAGGTCGGCTGGAACAAGCAGACCAAGCAGTACGGCCTCATCCCGCTCGGCGACGGCGGCGAGGAGATCGTCTCCGTGCCCATGGAGTTCTTCCCGGACTTCATCCTCGGTTCGGGCTCGGGGACCGTGGTCACATTCCTCGGCAACGCTGCGGGCGAAAACACCTTCGTGCCGGCGGGCAACCCCCGCGGCTGGCTGTTTAAGTACCTCAACCAGCGCTTCTTCCGCTTCGAGGACGAGGGCATCGAGATGCTCGTTCGCGTTCCCACGGGGGAGGTCGAGGACTGGCCGACAAGCCGTGAAGAGGCTGTCGAGCGCACGAAGGGCAAGGGCCGGTCGTTCAACCTGTCGCGGGTCAACGGCACCGCCGCGGTGTGGGATGACGCCAGCAGGAAGCTCGGCGACCACTACTCCGGGACCGTGACTGTGGCGGGCGACCACGCCGCGGGGCAGCCGGCCGCCAACGTGCACTGGTGGGTCCTCCCGACCGGCCCCGGGTCGGACGTCTCCACCCGCACCTTCAGCGGTGGTTCGATCGGCATCTTGTACCAGAACGAGGTACACGACTGGCGCACGAGCAGCCTGGCCAACGCGTACTTCGCCCGCTTCGGGGTGCTGCTCGGCAAGAACCGCGTCGGCTTCGTCGTCGAGCCCTTGGGGGACACCGTCACCTCGGACTTCGCCCGCGCTCATGTGCTGGTCGGCGGGAAGCCGGTCTTCGAGCACGAGGCCTGGGTGACTTGGGCCGAGCAGTTCCGCTCCTCCATGCCCCCGGAGATCCGAGAGGTCATGGCGGAGGAACAGGAGCGAATGCAGATCGAGGACCCCGACCGCAACAAGCGGATCAAGGAGCGCCTGAAGGACGTCATGTCCTTGCTACGGCCCGTTCGCGCTCGTCGCCGTGCGGATGGCAGCGTGAAGGCCACCGGCCCCACCGTCAGCGGTGGCACGACCGGCACCAAGTCGAACGGAACCTCGACCTCGTCGTCGCCAAGCTCCACGACACGCAAGAGCAGTGGCGCTCGGGGTATCGGGTCACTGCTTAGCCAGCTCAGCGACGCCGGCGAGTCAGCCGACCTCGTCTACCTCCCTAGAGCTGGAGCCGGTCTGGCGGACCGAGGAGGAGGCGTCGAGCTACGCCCTCGTCGGTGGCGACGTCCGGGGTCTCCACGACCGTGCAGCTGCTCTGGCCGGCGAGGACGGAGCGACGGCCCGCTCCTCATCCTCAACAAGCAGTTCCGCGGCTACACGGCAATCGTCGAGGCCGTCAACGAGTGGGCAAACCCTGAGGGCGACGAGACCAAGGCCGAAGTGATCGAGACTCAGACCCAGGAGTGGATCACCCAGAAGATGCTCGAGGCGGTCTCGGGGCTCCGCCAGCTGGAGAACGGGTCGAGCTGGACAGCTCAGACCTTCAACGAGGGCCTGAGCCCGGTGGCGCTAACGGGCGCCTTCATGGCTGACCGCTACCACACACTGCGCGAGGTGAAGCGCCACGTGGGCAGCCTTCGGCAGTCCACTCCCGCCTCCATTGGGACCCCTGCCGCGAGCTGACGTCATCGGTTCGACCCAGGGGCAGCCACTTCGGCGGTCGGCCTCTGGGTCGGCACGACAGGGGGCGCACATGCTGATGAGGTTGTTGTGCTGCTCCTCGACCACGCTGATGGCGGTTTCAAGCGAGGCGCCGGGCGCCAGATCCACTTCCGGAAGAAGCTGATCGCCAACGTCCAGTTCGCCTCGGCCTCACGCCCGAGTCGCCGGTGAGAACCGGCGATCGAACTCCTCCCGTTGCGCCAAGTAGAGATCCGGCGGGCGAGGTGGCGCGAATGCGGCATGCCACATCGGAAGCGGTGACCACAGGCCTAGTGCTATCGACGACTTCATCAACTCAAGGACCGTGCCTCTCTCGATCGTCGTTGCACGATTGTTGCTGGAGGTGGGGACGTTCTGAAGTAGGGCTTGCGGAAACAAGAAGACTCCAGGTCGACCGTTCCAGTGCAGCGCACCCTGGTCGCCCTGGACGGGGCCGCCCCTGCTTGAGACCCAGAGAAGCTCTATCTCGCTGGCCGGGGTTCCTGCTGACACTGCCTTGGCGACCACAGCCCACACCTGCTCGAACGAGGGCCAGTCAGTCCAAACTGCAAGCATGCGGCCATGCCCAGCCTTGCTCCACTCGACGAGCGCTGGTACTCGTCCTCGAGGTGGAGTCGATTGAGGGCGCGGCCACACGGAACGACAGTTCGTCCTGCCGGTGGGGCTGCCCGATTGGGGAACCCACTCGCCCGTGAGATTCCCGTACCCGGACCCCACATAGATGACGGGCACCAGAGAGGTCCACAGGCCGGACCCCTTCTGTGCTGCCACAAGCGCATCCCAGTGGACACCGGTGGTCTGTGGCCCATTGCCACTCTTGTGGCTGAACGCCTGCGCGCCCAAGACGTAGTCGCCTGCAGCGCCTGGCACCCCCCGTCGCGTCTTCTCCAATACCAGTGCGGGATCCGTGCGCGCCGCCCAGTTGGCCATGGCGTCGAACCAGAGATCCTCAAGCAGGGCCGCTGCTGTGAGCGCGTAGTAGGTCCCTCGATACTGAGGTTGCGCAGCCACGATTGGAAGCAACCACTCGGGGTCGGCAAGCATCGCCTCGATCAACTCAGCACATTCGCGTTCCTGACGTGTCACTGCGACCGAGGCCAGATCTAGGCCAGTGGCCGCGCAGGTCCCTGTCACTGTCACCCCGCGAGCGTAGGGGTTTCAGGACCGCTCGGTCTCAGAGTCGCCAACTCGCGGGGTCACATACTGACTGGACGTGGTAGGTGACTCGTCGTGCCACGGCGTCCCGCAGGTCGGCCACTTGGAGTCGCTGAGCCGGACCACCGGGCCCTCGTCGCGAAGCACGGCCGGAATACGCCAAGTTGCTCGGGCTTATCAGGCGTACCTCGGTAAGCGTGGCGAGGCTCCGGGGTCTCTTGAGCGGGGGCAGTAGGTGCAGGGGTCGTCGATCATGAGCAGTGCCCTTCAATTTCGGGGGTTGGGGAATCGCATGACCTTGGCGCCGATCGATTCCGTGAGTTGGTCGATCGCGTCACGTCGGCTGGGCGTGGCTGCCGTCCTTGCCTCGCCCATCAGCCGGGAGAGCTGGACCGTCATCGAAGCGGCCGCGGACCCGGTCTCGATCGGCGACTCGATCCGGTACGCCAGGGCGAGAGCCGCACGCCCGCACACCGAGTCGAGCTGCCCCAGCTGGGTGAGCTCTACTGCGGTGGCAGCGACCAGGGCTCCCGCGGCCTGAGGGGCCGACTCGGGGGCATGGGTGACGGCTCGGTGCCGGCCGAGGTTGGACGGCCGACGGCTCGACGCTTTCCGGCACCGGGGCGAGCAGAAGCGAGCACGGGGCGACACGGCCTCGAAGCCGCGGCCGCACTCGTCGCACGTCACGTCGCGGGGTTGCTTCACGGTGACCTCCTTGTGCTCGGGGAGGGATGGGCGGCCAGAGCCGTGGCCGCGAGCTTCCGCCGTCCAAAAAACCCGGCGGTAGTCGGCGTCTCGAGCGAGCCGGGGTGAGGGTGGGGGTGGCGCGGGTCAGAGCAGGCCGAGCGCGTCCCGCTGCTCCTGAGTCAGCCGGTCCAGGGGGGCGAGGTGGTCGTGGCGGGCGCAGTCGGCGCAGGCACAGCCGTAGGTGTCTTCGGCGTGGGTATCGACCACCCACCACTCGGGCCAGCCGTTGTCGTCCTTGGCCGTGGCGAGGATGTAGCGGGCGTCGAGGCGCGTCAGCTGGGTCGTGGGCTTCTGCATCGCTGGTGTCTCTCCGTTCGGTCGGTCAGAGTCCGAGCGCGGCGCGCTGCTCGGTGGTCAGGTCCACATGCGGGGTGTCGTGATCGTGCAGGCCCATCGCCTCGGCGGACAGACGACGGGCGGGTCGGTCATCAGCTTGCGGGCCCATTGGTGCTCGACCGAGTCCTTGCCCTCGACGCGCTCGACGACCCGGACCAGCATCAGCGCGGCCGGCCGGTGCGCCTCCACGTTCACGGGGTCGAGGTAGCGCAGCGCGAGGGTGGCCCGGTCGGCGAGCTCGTCCAGCTCCTGCTCGTGCCGGGTCACCTCGTTGAGCAGCCCGTGGGCGTAGTCGATGGGGTTGTCGGCCTGGTGCATCGGATCTCCTTCTGGTTGGGGTGGACCTCAGTCGTGCCCACGTCTCGCGGGGTTTCAGGGATGACCACGACTGATCGCAACTGGACCCCCGTCGTGTTCGCCGAACCCCAGTCGTGTTCAGTCGTGTTCATTGATTCCTCTCCCCTAGGCAGCGATCGCGACTGGGCGATCACGACTTGTCCTCGGGCTCGGGCAGGCTGCCCGGGAGCGACCAGTACGAGGTGCGAGGGAACCCCTCGGACGTGACGACCAGCCCGAGCTTCACCCGCGCCGCACGGAGCGAGCGGTCGCTGTGGCCGGCTTTTCTGCCCTCAGCCTTGACGTTGGCCGAGGTATCCGTTCCCCCGTTGAGCTTCAGGTGGTCCTCGAGCCAGTCCGCGGCCTCGGCGGTCGCCGACCGAACCTCGCTGCCCTCGGCGGCGCCCTCGATCGCCTCCCGGAGCGGCCTAGTGGTCGAGCCGGTCCACACGACCCGCGAGCCCATGACCGGGCCGTCGTCGTCGGCCACCTCAACGGCCTCGATGGTGAAGGTCAGCGTCGGCAGGTCGGTCCGGCCCAGGTTGTTCTTCGCCTGACCGAGCAGCCGGGACTCCTCGTTGTCGGGGTCGACGGCGCAGAACAGGACCGCCCGGGACACCGCCGTGAAGGCGCGCGAGCCCATCACCATCGTCAGCGGGTCGGTGCTCGTGCCCTTGTTTACGTGGATGAGCCCGATGACCGTGGCCCCGGCCCGGTCGGCGATGGCGCACAGCGGCTCAAGGTCGCGCCGGACCTCGGAGTCACGATGGGTGTCGGTCCGCGAGTCCAGCCGGCTCATGAGGGGGTCGAGCAGGATCAGCGCGACGTCGTGCTCGCGGACCAGGAGCTCGAGCTGAGGGGTGTCGCGCGGCAGGCTGAGCTCGCCGTGGACCCCGGCCGTCATGACCTCCACGAACAGGACGCGGTCTAGGTCGGCCCCCGCGGCCAGCAGGCGCGGCACGATCGTGTGCTCCCTCGAGTCCTCCGTGGCCGCGACGATGACGCCCGAGGGCTGACCGTGCCGCTCGCCCGGGAGCATTCCCCGGGTGACGTCGGCAGCGAGCTGGTAGGCGACCGTCGACTTGCCGATGCCCTCGCGCCCGGCCAGCAGCGCGAGGGTGCCGAGGGCGAGCCGGTCCTGCCACAGCCACAGCACCCGGCGCGGCCGCACGTCCGAGGCCTTGGTGACGACCAGTGAACGACCCTCAGGGCTCGCCGGGGCAGCTGCCACGGGTGAATCTACGTCCGAGTTCTGCGCCGGGCCCACAGGGCCACCGGTGAGCCCAGGGAGCCACTCCTCGGCCCGCTGTTCCTCGTCCTCAACCTTGCCCCAGACGTCGGCGACCTGCTGGGCCTCACGCCCGACGAACTTTCCGACGGCCTTGCACCACGGGCCGACGAGCGTCACCGTCTGGCCCTGGCTCAACCCGGCCCGCCGGCACGCGGCGACCAGCTTGAAGAAGTGCCGGTGACGCTCCCCGTCGCCGGGGTGCTCAGCCAGCAGCTCGAGAACGAACCCGGGCAGGGTTGAGGCGTCGATCGGTTCGCCCTCGGCGATGGGCCCCGACTCGGTCGCACGCGGGGGCTTCAGCATCGCCAGCAGCCAATCCGGCATCTCTGCCGCGGGCCGGTTGACCAGGACCTCGTACGGGCCGCGGGACGACACCGAGGGCGGGGCCACGATCATGCCGCCCTCGGCGCGCACATCGATGCCCGGGGCCAAGGGCGAGCAGCCGATTGCCCGATCAGCTGGGTAGCGGTAGACGAGGTGGCGGCCGCCCGAGCCGGTGCCGACAACGCGCGTTGGCGGCATCTCCGCGAGGTGCTGGCCGACGAGGCCGCCCCACGTCGCCTGTCCGGGCAGGTCTACGTCGATCGCCAGCAGCCCGGACTCGGCCCCGGTCCGGATGCCCACATTGTCGTCGGGGTGCTGGCTGTAGTGCTCGTGGACGTCCTGCCCGTCGCGCAGCTCGACCCAGCCGCCGCCCTTCCGTCCGCGAGGGCGCTTGTCCACGCAAGGCACGACGACGAAGCCACGGCGCACGTAGTCATAGGCGGCCTGCACGACGGCATCGCGGCGGTCGAGCTGGTGCTGCTCGGCCGCGCTCACACGACCACGTCCCCGGTTGCGGCCAGACTTGAGCCACGGGCACCCCCGAGAGTGCGTGATGACGAAGCCGCGGACGATCGTGTCGGCGAGGACGTCCACCGTCGAGTCGCAGTCCTGGCAGCGCAGCTGCTCCAGGGCCGCCTCGATGCGGGTGATGCTCCAGTGGCCGGCGGCGGCAGTCAGTGGAGTGACCCGCGGCGGGATCATGCGGCGGTTCACGAGGCCTTCTGCTGATCCGGCGTCACGTCGGCGAGGGTGAGCCGGCGGCGCTCGATCGCGACGCGCACGATGCGCGCCGCGCGGGCCAGCTTGGCCGGGTCGTCGATCGCCCGGAGGGCGGCGTTGTGCTGGGCGACAGCGCGGGCGTGCGCCGCTTGGTTGGGTGTGCCCATTCAGGGCCTCCGTCAATGAGAAACTCATCGACGGGGCGCGGATTCTGCTGCCTGCCCGGCCGGCCTTCTCCGCTCCGTCCCTTCGCCAGATGTGCGTTGGGTTCGCCCCCAATGAGGGGCGCCGGGTCGAGACCACCGTACGCCCCGACTGCTAGACGTGGGGCTCAGGCACGCCAGACGATATTGGTCAACGGCACGCGCGCCTCGATGTCGACGCGGTTGAGCCCCCGCCGCGGCGCCCGGTCGACGCGCACCGTCCCAACGAACAGCTCGACCAGTTCCCGACGCTCGCCGAGGGTCATCGCCGGCCAGGCCTCGCGCACGTCTCCGATGTCGACCCGAGCGACCTCGACCGGCAACTCGGCCAGTTCGGCGCGCAGCTCGCGCTCTCGGGCGTCGAGTGCGTCACGCGCAGCGTCCCACTCGGCGTCGGTCAGCCGTCCGGCGCCCCAGCGGCGCGCGAGGTCGGCCCGCTGGCCGGTGTCGAGGGTGTGCAGAGCGCGGGTCAGCTCCTGGCGCCGGTCGGCGTCCTCGTCGGCCGAGACGGCGGCCAGGAACTCGGGACGGTCGAGGGCGTCGAGGAGCAGATCAGCCACGCGCTGCTCCAGCGCGTCGGCGTCGACTCCGACACACGAGCCCACGCGGCAGAAGTAGAGCGCAAACGGCTGCCCCCCTGCCCTCGTGCGGCGCTGGGCGCCCAGCGGCCCGCCACACACGCCACAGACGGCGAGTCCGCCGGTCAGCAGGTAGCGGCGCCGGGTGCGGGCTTGGGTGGCCGGCACGGCGTAGTCGCCGCCGTTGGCCGTGCGCACGCTCCGGGAGCCGGACAGCCGCTCGCGGAGCGCCAGCCAGGTCGGCTCATCGAGGATCGGTGTCCACACGCCGCGGCGGTGGATCTGGCCCTTGAACACCCGATGGCCGGCAACGGTCGGGTTCGTGAGCATCCGCTTCAACGTGCCGTAGGTGATGGGCCGCCCGTTGGCCCCGGCGATGCCGCGCGCGGTGAGGTCGGCGGCGGCCGAGGTCAGCGACCAGCCGGCCAGGACGCGGTCGGCGGCCTCGCGGAGCACGTCGGCCTGGTCGGGGACGATGGTCAGTGTCTTGCCGCCGGTCTCGTCGATATCCCGCTCGTACCCGAACGTCACGCCGCCGCTCGGACGGCCCGCGTCGGCAACCTCGGCGAGTCGGTCGTTCACCCGACGACGGAGCTTCCGAATCTCCCCGGCATTCAAAACGGCCTTGATTCCGGCGATGTCGTCGGTCACCCGTACGACGCCGTCCCGGTTGGTGTGCAGCTCCTCGATGCCGGCGGCATCGAACTCGGCCGCGAGCTGGAACCAGGGGGCCTCGCGCCGCTCAAGACGTGACTGCTCCACGGCCCAGACGTGCGCGATGCGGCCGTCGCGCACCCACTCGCGCATCCGCTCGTAGGCAGGTCGGACCACGTCATCCTTGGCGGCCGAGAGGCCGCGGTCAGTGAACACCTCGATGGGCTCGCCGGGCCACGCCTTGGCGGCATACGCCCGCCCCCACTTCTCCTGTAGGTCGACGCCCTCGTAAGAGCCGTCAGGCCGGGGGCTGAGTCGGCAGTACAGAGCAACGTGCTTCATGTGCCAATACTACTTGACAGGTCCCCTCCACGGCCGGGTCGTCGAGGAACGGCTGGAGCGGGCCGAAGCCGGAGACCCGCGCCACCAGCTCGCCGACGACCGCGTCGACGTCCGGCACCGGCGCGACGGCCCCGGTCAGGCTCCGCTCGTCGTGGTCGCGCACCACGCTCTCGGCGATGCGGCGTACGACGGGGGCGTCGCGCTGGGGGTCCACGCCCTCGCGGCGCACGAGCTCGCGCACGTGCTGGTCGAGCAGCTCCACCAGCTCGCCGTGCGCGTCGGCCGCCGTCGTCGCCATCGTGACCCCCGTCCCGAGTGTGGCTGTCCCGACCCTAGGGACAACGGCGTCCTACCCGCGAGGGTCACTCACGAATCTGTGGACAAGGCAAAGAAATCTGCCCGCAGGGGCGCGAAAAGCACCGACGGCCGCCGCGGCTCCGCGACGCTGGTGCCATGGCCCTCGCCGTCTGCCTGCTCTTCGACCCCGCGTCGGACCGGCTGGTGCGCGCCCTGTGGAGCCGTCTCGAGGAGCACGGCGTGCGCACCCTCGAGACCCACACCCACCGGCACCACCACCCGCACCTGTCGTACGCCGTGCTGCGCTCGTGGGAGCTGGACCGGGTCACCGAGGCACTGGCCGGGCTCGGGGAGGGCGGATCGTTCACGCTGGCCTGCCAGGGCATGGTGACGTTCCCCCGCGGCCGGGCCGCGCTCGCGGCGGCCGTCACCGCAGAGGTGACCCGCCGACAGGAGCGGGTGACCGCGGCGCTGGCCGCGACCGGCGCCGACCTGCACCACCACTACCTTCCCGGCCGGTGGGTGCCGCACGTGTCGCTCGCGACCCGGGCCCACGGGGCGGACCTGGCCACCGTCTCCACCACGGTCTCCGACGCCCTTCCGGTGGACCTCACCGTCGACCGGGCGGCCCTGATCGACACCGGGACGGGGCGCGTCTGGCCGCTTCCGTGTCTCCCATAGCAGACACACGCATTCTTCGTGGGACATTCGGGGTAAGTGGGGTTGCGGGCATCGGCGGGACGTTGGTAGAAAGTCCCGGGTCTCAGCGGGGGCGTTGGGAGGATGAGGGTCCCTGTGCCCACCGAGAATCAGTTGGACGATGCGTCGGATTACGAGCTCATCGGCGGAGAGGAAGCGGTAGAAGCTCTCGTGGACCGTCTCTGCCAGCTGCTCCAGGAGGACCACCAGCTCGTGGACCTCCTGGGAGCCACCGACACCAAGCAGCTCAGGCGCCACCAGTCCCTGCTCGTCTCGCAGGCGCTCGGCGGGCCCCAGTGCGTCGACGACCGGACCCTCGAGCGGGCGCACCGTCCCCGGCGCATCGGGCGCGACGCCTACCGCAAGGTGACGTCGTACGTCGTGCAGACGCTGGTCGAGATCGGCGCCAAGCCGGCGATCATCGGCCGGGTGGGCGCTGCCCTGGCCGCCATGGAGCGAGACGTCGTGACCGTCGGTGCCTGGTGACCGCCCGGAGGCAGTGGTGAAGCGCCAGACGCCGGCCGCCATCCGCAGCGAGGTCTTCGGCCACCGGATGCGCGGGCTCGACGAGGACGAGGTCCGCGACTACCTCGAGATCCTGGCCGACCAGGTGGAGGCGATGGACACCGAGCTCGACCGCCGGCGCCGCGAGATCGACGAGCTCCGGGCGGAGACCCGCCGCCTCCGCGAGCAGGCCGAGCAGGCCGCCGAGGTCGCTCCCCAGACCGAGGCCGTGATCGGTCAGGCCCAGCAGGTGGCGGACGAGGTCGTCGAGCAGGCGGTCCTGCACGCCCGCGACCTGCTCAAGACGGCCCGGAGCCAGCAGCGCGACATCCTGCAGAGCGCCTACCGGGCGGCCGAGGAGGCGGCCCGGGCGGGCAGCAGGCCGCGACCCAGGAAGTTCGCCACCTCGGTCACCGCCGAGGTCCCGGACGCCCGCACCCCCGACCGGATGACCCCTGCCGAGCTGCGCTCGGTCGTGGACGTGCTCACCGGCAAGTGGGACCGCGGCCGCAGCGAGAGCGAGCAGGCCAGCATCTACGACCAGGTCTGGCGCGTTCGAGGTCGCCCCGTCGACCGGGACCGGTGACCCTCACCGCGGCAGCTGCACGAACTCCGGCCGGCCGACCTCGGGGTTCTTGAACAGGCGCTGCAGGTCGGTGGTGTTGCGCGAGATCGAGACGAGCAGGTCCCCCGACTTCAGCCGGACCTCGGGATGGGCCAGCGGTGCGTACTCCCGCTTGCCGGTGTCGAAGCCACCGGGCGCCTTCAGCTCCTTGGTCGGCGTCCACGGCCCCCACGGGTCGGGAGCCGTCCACTTGTAGACGAAGTCGCTGATGTCGCCGTCCCGCTTGGAGACCGCGACCCACCGGTCCCCGATGCTGTCCACGGACAGGGTCTGCGAGACGCCGCCCCTGCTGGGGAGCACCGCGACCGCCCGCGACGGCTTCGACGCCCAGCCCGACCCGTCCCAGACCTGCCAGCGCTTCCGGTTGCCGGGGTCTGCCACCGGGGTGCGGGCGAGGTACAGCTCCCGGCCGAAGTCGTACGCGCGCCCCGTCAGCCGAGTCCCGTACACGTAGATCCAGTCGCCGTGCACCGTGGCGGCCGCACCCCAGTTGACCTGCGTCTTCTTGCGTGAGCTCGGCGTGATGTCGACGACCTTGTCCAGCTGGGGCGCCTGCCCGGCCCGGACGTCGAACACGGCGGCACTCGTGCCGAGGAACGTGAAGCCGAAGGAGCCGCTGTTCCCCCGGTCGATGCGGGAGCAGAGCACCAGCACCACGTCGTGCCCGTGTTGTCGACCGACGGCGACCGACATCGGCCAGCGGACGACGTTCTGCGACACGTCCGGGACGACCGGCCCCTTGTCGGGACCGAGCAGCTGGGAGACGCACCGCCCGGAGGTGACCAGCATCGAGTTGGCGACGATCGGCGGGTTCAGCGTGGGGCGTGTCGTGTCACCGAACAGCCAGACCAGACGTCCGTCGCTGAGGCGGCCGCTGGCGCCGATGTCGCCTGCCTGCCACGCGGGCAGGTCGATCGCGGTGCCGATCTTGTTGACCTGGGCGACGGTGGGGCGCTGCGGGTGAGCGGGCGGGGGCGGGCAGCCGGGCACGAGGCGCATCCGCGCGGACCCGTGCGGGACCGGCCCCGGCTCCTCCCGGCCGGACCCCGTGCACCCGACCAGCAGCGCCAGGGCCGCCACGAGAACGCCGGCCCGGCGGGCCCGCGGGATCACGGTCGCGGCGCGGGCACCGGTGGCTCGGCCTCGGTCCGGTCGGCCGACTCGCCTCGGGAGCCTCGATGGGACCCTCGAGCTCGAGGTCCGGGATGACCCGGTCCAGCCACCGCGGCAGCCACCACGCGTGCGCGCCCAGGATCGACATCAGCGCCGGCACCAGCACCATCCGCACGACGCTGGCGTCGATGAGCACGGCCACCGCCATCCCGACCGCGAGCATCTTGACCGCGGGATTGGTGTTCAGGACGAAGCTGGAGAACACCACCACCATGATCGCCGCGGCGGAGGTGATGACGCGCGCGGTGCTGCCGATCCCGATGGCGACGGCCCGGTGGGCGTCGCCGGTCTTGTGCCAGGCCTCCCGGACCCGGGAGAGCAGGAACACCTCGTAGTCCATGGACAGGCCGAACACGATGGCGAACATCAGCATCGGCACGTACGCCGGGATCGGGAGGTGCTGGTCGATGCCGAGCAGGCCGGAGCCCCAGCCCCACTGGAACACGGCCACCACGACGCTGTACGCCGCGCCGACCGACAGCAGGTTGAGGATCGCGGCCTTGACCGAGATCACGAGGGACCGGAACGCGATCGTGAGCAGCACCAGCGAGAGCAGCACGACAGCCAGGATCAGCCAGATCATCCGCGAGCCGATCCGCTCGGTGAAGTCCACGTTGCCCGCGGTGGTGCCCACGAGGTAGGTCGAGCTCGCACCCAACGTCGGCAGCACCGAGTCGCGCAAGGTGTTGACGAGGTCGGTGGTCTTCTGGGCCTGGGGTGAGGTCTTCGGCACGACGTTGATCACGGCCACGGTCCCGGCGTCGTTGACCGACGGCTGCGCCACCGAGGCCACGTCGGAGGTCTTCGCCAGGGTGGAGCTGGCGCTGTCGAGGAGCTTCTGGGTCTGGCTCTGGGACTGCTTCGGCAGCTCGAGCACCACCGTGATCGGACCGTTCTGGCCCTCGCCGAAGCCCTGGCTGATCAGGTCGTAGGCCCGGCGGTCGCTGTCCGACGTCGGGTCCGTGCCCGGGTCGAGCTGGCCCAGCCGGAGCGAGAGCAGCGGGATCGTGAGGACCAGCAGCACCACCACGCTGCCGATCGCCCAGGGCCAGGGCTGACGGCTGACCCGACGGCCCCAGCGGGCGAAGGGGCTGGCCTCGTGCGCGGCATCGACCCGCTCGATGTCGTGCGCGTCCAGCACCTTCGACCGCTCCGTGCGCTTGCGCACCCGCTGCCGCGCGATCGCGAGGAACGACGGCACCAGGGTCAGCGCGCTGAGCATCGTGACCGCGACGACGATCGCGGCGGCGGCGCCCATCGCCCCGACGAACGGCACGCCGGAGACGTAGAGGCCCAGGATCGCGACCACGACGGTGCTGCCGGCGATCACCACCGCGGCGCCCGACGTCGACTCGGCTCGCGCGATGGACTCGTCGATCCCCATGCCGTGGTCCAGCTGTTCACGGTGTCGGGCGACGAGGAACAGCCCGTAGTCCACCGCCACCCCGAGGCCCAGCAGCGTGGCCACGGTCGGCGCGGTGGTGGGCAGCTGCGGCCCGGCCGCGACCAGCCCGACAAGCGCCAGCCCGGTCCCGACGCTGAAGATCGCGCCCACCAGCGGGATCAGCGCCGCGACGATGGAGATGAACATGATCAGCAGCAGGATCAGCGCGGAGACCAGACCCAGGGTCTCGGAACGCCGGTCCTGCGGCTCCTGCCCGATCTGCCCGGCGTTCCCGCCGTAGTCGACGACCAGCCCGGCGGACTCGGCCGGCTGCACCGCCGTGTTCAGCGAGTCCAGGTAGGCCTTGTCCAGCGACGCCGGCACGACGTCCCACGACACGGTGCCGAACGCGATGGTGCCGTCCTTGGAGACCGCGGGGGTGCCGGGGACCTGCAACGGGTCCGTCGCCTTGATGACGTGCGGCAGCGCCCCGACGTTCTTCATCGTCTCGGCCACCGCGTTGGCCTGGTCGCTGATCTTGCCCTTCTCGGCGTGGAAGACGATCTGGCCGGAGTAGCCGCTGGCCGAGCTGAAGTCGCTGCGCAGCACGTTCAGCCCGCTCGAGGACTGGCTCCCCGGCACGTTGTAGTTGTTGACGAAGCTGCCTCCGACAGCCCGGTTGGTGAGCGTCAGACCCACGAGCAGCACGAGCCACACACCGACCACCCACCACCGGTGCCGGGTGACGAACCGACCGAGTCGTTCCAGTAGGGCGTTCATCGGACCTCCGGGGTGCCCTCCCGGCCCGGGGGTGGCCGAGAGGGCACCATCCGTCAACGTAAGGGCCCGACGAGTCCGGATGCATGCCCAAAATGGGGCCTCAACCGGTGGAGCGTGCCTCCACCGGCGCCCGGCCGAACTCCACGCCCTTGGCCTCCTTGCCGAGCAGCACGACCGTGGCCACCACGACCAGCACCGGCACGATCGTGACCGTCAGGGCGAACGGGTAGCCGTGCGAAGCGGCCAGGTGCTCCTGGATCGGCAGGTTGAGCGCGGCGAAGACGTTGCCGAGCTGGTAGGTCACGCCGGGGTAGAAGCCGCGGATGGCGTCGGGCGACATCTCGGTCAGGTGCGCTGGGATGACACCCCAGGCGCCCTGGACCATCACCTGCATCAGGAACGCCCCGAGGCAGAGCATCGCCGCCGACGACGAGTAGGCGAACAACGGCACGATGGGCAGACCCAGCAGCGCGCAGAAGGCGATGGTGTGACGGCGTCCGTGCCGCTCCGACAGGGTCCCGAAGACCAGGCCGCCGAGGATCGCCCCGCAGTTGTAGATGACGGCGATGAGCAGCGCGGTCGACTCCGAGAGTCCGGCGCCACCCTGGTCGGTGGCCTTCAGGAACGTCGGGTAGACGTCCTGCGTGCCGTGGCTCATCCAGTTGAACGCGGTCATCAGCACGATCAGGTAGACGAAGCGGCGTACGACGGCCGCGTCGAGGAAGACGTCCTTGACGCTGGTCCGGGTCACCCGCATCTGCTCGCGGGTCTCCCGCCAGGCGCCCGACTCCTCCACCCTGGTCCGGATCAGCAGGCTGATCAGCGCCGGGACGATCGAGAGCGCGAAGAGCCAGCGCCAGGAGAGGCCGAGCCCGTCGCTGATGACGAGGAAGGACACGGCGGCGAGCAGGTAGCCGAAGGAGTAGCCCTCCTGCAGCAGCCCGGAGAAGAAGCCGCGGCGTTCGCGCGGGATCTTCTCCATGGCCAGCGCCGCGCCGAGACCCCACTCCCCGCCCATGCCGATGCCATAGAGGAAGCGGAGCACCACCAGCACGGTGAGGTTCGGGGCGAACGCGCACAGGAAGCCGACCGTCGAGTAGAAGAGCACGTCGACGATCAGGGGGATCCGGCGGCCGACCCGGTCTGCCCACAGCCCGAAGAGCAGCGCCCCCACCGGCCGCATCAGCAGCGTCGCCGTGGTCAGGAACGCGACCTTCTCCTTGGAGACGTCGAAGTCCACGGCGATGTCGGCGTAGACCAGGACCACGATGAAGTAGTCGAAGGCGTCCATCGTCCAGCCGAGGAGCGCGGCCACGAACGCGTTGCGTTGATCAGAGGTGAGCGGCGCGTGGCCGCTGGGTGTCCCGAGAGCCATGTCGTGGCCCGTACCCACGGTTGTCGCGCGTCACACCTGCCCGCGAGGGTTGACAGCACGGTCGAAAACTCTTGCATATTCGAACTGGTGTTCGATACAATCGGGTATGGACTCGCCCACCGATCTCGACGCGGAGCAGACGCTCGCGCTGGCCGGGATGCTGGTCGAGCGGCGGAGGATGGTCGAGCTCGACGACCTGCTCATCGCGGCACACTGGGCCGCCCTGCACTCCACCGACCCGAGGGAGGACCCGGGCTACATCCGCGGGCAGGTGTTCGGCGACAAGCTGATCCGCGTCGGCGGCGAGGGCACGCCCAGGGTCCGCGAGCTGTGCTTCCTCGAGCTCGGCGTCGCCCGTCAGGTGAGCGCCCGCGCCGCCAGGTCGACCGTCGCCGACGTGCTCGACCTCCAGCACCGCCTCCCCCGCACCTGGGCGCGGGTCGAGGCCCTGCAGGCCGACGCGTTCGTGGCGCGGCGGGTGGCAGCCAAGAGCCGCGAGCTCTCCCTCGAGGCGATCGCCACCGTCGACGCGACGGTCGCATCGGTCATCGGCACCCTGCCCGCCGGCCGGGTCCTGGCGATCGCGGAGGCCGCGATCATCGAGGCCGACCAGCAGGCGCACACCGAGAAGGTCGAGGCCGAGCGACGCCGCCGATTCGTCGGCCTGTCCCGCACCGACGAGCACGGACTGCGCACGGTCATCGCCCGGATCGAGGCAGGCGACGCGGTGTGGATCGACGCGACGGTCGACCGGGTCGCCGACATCCTCGGCACCCGCGCCGACCTGCGGCCCGAGGCCCCGGGTGACGACCTCACCCGCGACGAGCTCCGCTCCGTCGCCTTCGGCTGGCTCGCCCGCCCCGCCGAGCTGCTCCAGCTGCTGCTCGAGACCGCTCAGCAGTCGGAGCCCTCCGAGGAGGCCGAGGGCAGCGGGGTCGAGGAGTCACGCTCCACGGCGATCTCCGAGCGGGCGTTGGCACTGTTCCGCAAGGCCGACCTGTCCCGGCTCGCCCCGACCGCCCAGCTCTACCTCCACCTCCACCAGGCAACGCTCGACGGCACCCCGGGAGTCGCGCGGGTCGAGGGCATCGGGCCGCTGCTGCTCGAACAACTCACCGCCCTCCTCGCTCACACCCGCGTACAGGTCCACCCTCTGCTCGACCTCGCCGAGCAGCACGCCGTCGATGCCTACGAGCACCCCGAGGCCATCCGGCACCGGGTCCGGCTCCGCAGCCCCGCGGAGGCCGCCCCGTACGCCAACCGGGTCCCCGGACTGCGCGGCAAGGTCGACCTCGACCACCCCACGCCCTACGAGACCACGGGTCCACCTGGTCAGACCGGCGACCACAACGCCGCTCCCCTCACGCGCACCACTCACCGGACGAAGACCCACCTCGGCTACCGGGTCGCGCAGATCGGCACCACGGCATGGCTGTGGCGTACACCCCACGGACTGTGGCGCGTGGTCGATCATCGCGGCACCCATCCGATCTCAGGGCCGGACGCCGACGACCTCACCAGCAATGATCCGCTCGACCGCACACTCGCGCGTTTGTGGTGGCGCCATCGGGAGCACACCGCCGCCTGAGGCCTCGCCTCGGACGCGGCTCCACCTTCACTGGGTGATCGTCCGCTCAGGGTGACGACATGCTGGCCCGGTGAGAGGACGGTTGCTTGGTCAGGAGGTTCGGCATGGTGAAGAAGAGCGCAGTTGGACGGGCGATCGGAGTGGCAGCTGACGCGACTGGGCGGACTGACGAGGAGTTCGCTGTGGGGTTGACGGTAGGCCTGACGGCGGCGGCGCTGATCTCGGCATTGCTGTCGACTCTGCACCTGATGAATTTCCTGGAGGACTGGGACATACACATCTTTGGCTAGCACCGAAGGCCAGCATGACCGGAACGCCGTTCGCCTTTGCATCGGGCAGGAGACGATCGAGGCACGACCCGTGAGTTCACCCGAAAATATTGGGCGTCGATGTGGCGGCGGTTTAACCCCCCGCTGACGCAGCTGACCGTTGTGGGTCGAAAGCCGACTCGAGCGCTCTACGAACGCGGCGGCGTGATGATCTCCTGGACTAGTCCCGCACCAGACCGATCGTGCTCACCTCGTCGCCGACCGCACAGTCAACCACCGCGTCCAGCCCGAACGAGTTCCCGGTGTCGAAAAGCGTGACTCCTCCGACGGTGAGCAGCAGCAGCTTCCATTGCGATCCGTCGTCGGTCGACCACGTTGACGCGCCCCTGCGATGCAGGAACGTCCGTGTGACGCCATCGCTGCATGTGGCTGGCCCGAAGACGAAGCCATTCCGCTCGACCCCCGGTGGAACAGCCGCATGCGCTGATGAAACGGTCCCAAGGCATACGCCAAGGACCAGCAACAGTGGTACTACCGCCCTCTTCGTCATCGTTCCTCCTCAACCCGTTGACGCCTGTCATTGCGCGGGTGACCACGCGGACCGGACAGGCAATCGCCCCCGAGTGACAGGTCGCGAGGAGGCCGGAAGGTACCCGTTGCCGGTCACAGTGGCACCGGCCAAACGCGCCGTCAACGGTCACTGACGATCTGTCGTTCGACGGCTAGTACTCGAGTAGACCGAGTAGGCCGGGCACTAAGCAGCGGCACCCGCATCTGCCGCCGAGTGTGCGGTTTCGCCGATTGTGCGGATGGCCGGGCCCACAATTGCGCGGATCCGCAGCGAGTCGCGCACCACTCCGCCGATGATGGGATCTGCCGAAACCCCTTGATTCGTCACCGATGTCATCTTCTGAGGAGCGAGCCCTATGAGCAAGCGCGGTTTGGCGTTCACAACGGTGCTCGCCGCCATCATTACTGCCTACCTTGTCATCGTGGGAGCTGTGCTGGACCGTGCGGCAACGTCATCCGCAGACCATGCGGTCGTGACGCTCGTGAAGGTACTGTTCGGGGCCGCTGCCCTCGTGACGCTTGGCTTGCTCGCTGCCCTCGCCCGACTGGATGATGAGACCTCCCGGCGGGCCGACGAGACGCTGCCGTTCGAGTAGATCGCACTCGTCTGCCGTGCTCTGCGCGGTCGTGCCGAATAGCCCGTGATGCCCGGCCGCAGTCCGGGCGAGTCGCCGGTGGCTGCTGGCCGTCATGGCCGCCTACTCCTCGATGGCACCGCCGATCCGCCGCAGGTGCCGCCGGAAGGTGTAGGACGGTTCGGCTGCCCGCCGCGCCAGGTATTCACTGAAGGCTGTCTGCTGGCGCAGGGTCTGACCCGCCTGGATCTTACGGGCCTGATCACGCTCGACCTCGCCGATCTGCCGGGCTGCGGCCAGGACCTCCCCAGCCTGGCTGGCCGCGACGAACACCACGCCGTCGTCGTCGCCGAACACGATGTCGTCGCGGGTGACCAGGCATGCCCCGAACCGTGCACTGACCAGCGCGGATGGTTCCTGCTCATCGAGGCGAACAGGGCCGGCCGGGTAGCGGCCGTAGCTGAATACCGGCAGGGCGATCTGGGTCAGTTCCGGCGTATCACGATGCCGTCCCCACACCATCACCGCGCCGACCCCCTGCCGCTTGTGCCTCCAGCACGACCAGCTCGCCGACGCACGCCTCATCTTCCCGTCCGCCGTTGTCGACGACCAGCAGCCCTGCCCTCCGCGCTCGCTTCCGGTCACACTCCCAGACGCTGTCCACAGACGCAGCCACCGCCTTGACCGATGGAGCGCACCCGCGATCTGCGGTCACCCCAGATCTACCGCCCCGGGAGTGAGCGCGGTAGCCCGAACCACGGCAGCACGCTGGCCTCGAAGCGGGTCATGCCGCAGATCTGGTCGCCGGCGAGGGTGAGCACGTAGAACGCGGCCGCGTGGCGGATGCCGGCCGGACCGCGCAGGTACAACCCGAACGCGGGCTGGCCGTTGGCTCGGGTCGGAACGAGGGCGTACGTGCGGCCGGCGGCGGCGAACTGGCGGGTGCAGTAGCGGGTCACGAGGTCTCGGCCCTCGTATCCGAATGGCTCCGGAGGCATCGCGATGAAGACGTCGTCGGTCAGCAGGGCCACCAGCGCGTCGAGATCGGCCGACTCCCACGCGCGGGCGAACTTGGCCACGATCGCGTCCTCGGCGGGCGAGCCTGCGGTCGGCGGCGGCTGGTGGCCGGTGGCTGGCTGCCGGCGCTGCAGGCTGGCGCGGGCTCGTTTGAGGGCGCTGTTGGCCGATTGGACGGTCACCTCCAGCATGTCGGCCACCTCGTTGGCGTGGAATCCGAGGACGTCGCGCAAGATGAGGACGGCCACCTGGAATGGCGGCAGCAACTGCAGGGCGGTCACGAAGGCCAGTGAGATGGCTTCGATTTGCTCGAAGCGGGCCTCCGGCCCGGGCGGCACGTCGAGGAGGGCGTCAGGGAACGGCTGCAGCCAGATGGGCTCGTCGCGCGGGGTCGGCACGGGCGCTTCGAACCGCGACACATCCCACTCCCGGACCGGGCGCCGCCGCGCTGCGCGGCGCGCGTTGAGGCACCGGTTGGTGGCGATCTTGTACAGCCAGGTACGCAGCGAGGCGCGTTGCTCGGTGAACCCGCCGATGCCCTGCCAGGCGGCCAGCATCGTCTCCTGGACGGCGTCCTCGGCGTCGGCGATGGATCCGAGCATCCGGTAGCAGTACACCTGCAGTTCCCGCCGGTGGGACTCGGCCAGCTCCCGGAACGCCTCGCCATCCCCTGCCCGCGCCCGTGAGAGCAGATCGGCTGTCACCATTCTGCGCCCTTCTTTCTCCATCACGTGATGCTCCCACCGGTATATACACCGCCCGAGGGGCGAACTGGGCGGCTCACGGGCGCCCAGTTTCCCGGTGCCGCGGTGTATCCACTACCGACTCGCGAGCCGGGAGCCGTGGTGGGCACGGATGTCGGGGGACCCGGTCGGCCAGCAGGCTGACGGGTGCGACACGAGGTCCGCGAGCACTCTGCCGAGGAGACCGCCATGTACAACTCACACCTGAGCGAGGCTCTGGCCACCGCGCGGCGCACCGAGATGCTCGCCGCCGCAGAGCAGGCACGACTCGCCCGTCAGGCGCGCGAGGCCCGCGCCTCCCAGCCCCGCACCACTCCGGCACGCCGACGCACACCCGCCGATTGGCGAACCGCGGTTCGGGCGTTCCGGGCCCGGGTCTTGGGCGCCGATCTCCTGGGCAACGAGGGTCCCCCGCTGGAACTGGTCAAACCGTTCGGGGACGTCTCTACGGCGATGATACATCATTCACGTCGATCAGCCCGAGTGAGCCTCAGCTGGACGCCACTGGGCGCCACCGCCTCAGGAAGTCGGCCCGAGCTGCCCGATGTCGCCAACTCGTCGACGCGACTTGGGGCACATCCACATGGCCGTGCCACGTTGCGTCTTCGCGGCCATCGGGTGGTTGTGCGGATGGTCAGGACACTGAGGCCAGTTCGTCGGTCGCCCCGTGCGCCAGTGCCTCGACGGCCCACTCCTGCACCTGGTCAGCAAGCATGGCGACCTGCTCCGCGTCAGAAACGCTGGTGTCGACCCAAACACCCATTCCCGAGTTGTCCTCACTCCAGAGGTACGCAGATTCCGCCGACTCGTAGTCCTGCCAATCGGACTCCTCGATCCGAGGAATAGGTGCACCAGTGACCTCAAGGTCGTTGAGGACGCGGGCCATGGCCCGGCTCAGGTGTACGTGCATGCCTCGAAGTATGTGGCGAAGCTGGACGGGGTGACTTGAATCCGAGGGTCTGTCGAGGACGTTCGTTGAGCTCGAGGGCGATGATGTCGAACGCCCGAGCGATGTGGGTGGGCGCCCGCTCAGCAACGCGACAAGATTGCGTCAACAACAGGGCGTACCCGTTCCACGTGCCGGACGAGGCTGCCCATCAACCGATTCCTGACAGCGAAGACGCCCGTTGGGCCGAGTCGGTACAACAAGGCACGGATCAGCAGCTGGTTCCATTCCTCGCCCGTTTCCCATGCGTCGAGCAGGGCGAGAGGCGCGTCGCGGAAGGTCACCGCATCGGTGATGGCCACCGCGTTGGCGGTGCGACCGGCCGGAAGTACGGCGGCCAGTCGATGACGGCCGGCGGGCCCCGGTCTTCACGAGGACGTTCGGCAGGATGTCGCCGTGGATCACTTGACTCCGACTTCCCACGGGACGGAGTGAGTCCTGGAGTCGTCGGATCACTTCGAGCGTCGGGGCGTCGCCCTCGGGTTCGGCGTCCTCCCACGCGAGCCGGTCCCCGAACGCCCACGGATCGTCGCGGGTGTCCAGGAAAGCGGGGCGTGGCAGGTGTTCCACAGCGTGGTGGAATGCGTCGCTGGCGTGCTTGACCAGGGGCAGTTCTCGGACCAGGTCGGCGTCTCGACCTGGCGCGAACACGTGAGCGCCCCAGCCCTCGATCGACCAACGGGGGTCGGCTCCATCCTTGGGAGCAATCGGTTCGGGAACCCGCACCTCGTCGCTGACCCACGTCGCGAACACCTCGCAGACCCAGGCATGCTCGGGGACGCAGCCCACCGGCTTCAGAACCAGCCGCCCGTCGGTCCACACATGGCCGGCCCCACCGGGCAGACGCCGCAGTGCGTCCTCGCGAACGCCGAACTCACGCACCGCCTGTGGGGTGGGACCGCGCCGCCGCCACTCCCAATCGCGCTCGTCGAGAAGGCGAAGATTGCCCGCCGCCGACGATCCGCCGATCCGGCCACGCGTAACAGGGTCCACCCCGCGGACGGTACCGAAACGCTGACCCACCAACGTCCGGACCTGCTGTGTTGATGGCGCGCATCGACGTGCCTATCAGCGCGAGGTCGGCGGTTGTCAGCTCAGACGCCGATCGAGGGCAGGGGACCGCGTTCGAGCACTTCGGCGAGGAGCTCCGCCGTTGCGGTGAGATGTTCCTGGTTCCAGGTCCGTACGCACCACCTCAGATGGGTGATGCCGATGTGAAGCTCGTAGCAGTGGTGGCGTACGGCGGCGTCGACGAGCGCGCTCCGGTCGGCTCGTAGGGCTGGGTCCCGGAGCAGTCCGGACAGCGGGTCGATGGCCGCGATCCCGGGGTAGAACACGGGCCCCAGACACTGCACCAGGCGGCGTCGCAGAGGAAGTCACCGCGTAGCGACCGCTTCCAGGAAAGCACCGCCTCGACCCGGCGACAGTCCGGCTCACCAGGACGTTGCCGTGCAAGAGATCGCCGTGGATGAGATCGCGGCGTTCGGGGCAGGCCGCAACCAGCGGCAGCACCCGGTCGCAGACCGCTGCCGACAGGGCCGCGAGCTCAGGCCAGGCGCTCGCGACTCAGATACCGAACGGGCTTGCCGAGCGACTCCGCGTAGGCGATCTCCCGTCGGGTCGACTCACCCACGTAGCCGCCCGGATCCACGATGTACACCTCGTCAGCCATGCGAATCTTCTGGAAGTGCACGCCGCCGAGCCGCCCCTTCAGGTCCGAGCTGTCGACTGACCAGTCGTAGTCCGGCAGATCGGGAAGGCTGAACATCCCGAGGCTGATCACGACGAAACCTTCCATCGTGAGTCGCTGGTTGACCTCCGCGAACTCAGCCTCGAACTTGGTCGAGCCGCAGAGCGTGATGACCTTCGCCTCACCCTCGGCCGACTGCGGCGCCTGCTGCTCCTCCATGAGGTTCATGATCGGTGCACGACAGGACGAGTCGTTCGCCGCCCCTGGACGTCCGCTCTCGCCTCGGCGCGGGATCGCTGACTTCGGCTGTCGTGACAGCACTCCTTGGGAAGCCGCTCCCACACGGTTCCGCAAGAATCCTCGGCGTGCGCTCACCTGGTCTCTGATCTACAGGCTCATCCGCAACTGCCGCTGACAGGGCGTGCGGCATAGGCTTCGACGTCGTGCAGGAGCTGACGTTTCGTCACCAGGAAGCGGTCGAGTGCTTCGGCCAGCAGCTGGACGACTTCATGACGGCTGTCAGCGCACAGGATGACCTGCAGCTCCTCGCACCATCACGCTGTCACGGGTGGAGCCTGCTCGACGTTGTCGTCCACGTGCGGATGGGGCTGCAGGAGATGGCGATCGGAACGACCTGCCGTACCGACGACGCACCTGATCACGACGCGGCTTCGTACTGGGCAACGCACCCTGACACCAGGAATGACGACCCGGTTTCGCACATCCTCTGGCTCAGGCGCGTTGCCAGCGCCTACGCACGTCCCACCGGCGCCGTGGCACATATGAAGGATGTGGCGACCAGCGCCGTCAACGCGGTCCGCTCGATGTCCGAGGGCGTCGTCGAGTTCCAAGGAAAGCGGATGGCGAGTGGCGACTTCCTGGCGACCTGGGTGGTCGAACTGGCCGTCCATCAGCTCGACCTGGGCATCGACGGGGACTCCCCGACCGGGCTCGCATGGAGCCGCATGACGGTGGAGGCCGTCGCGAGCTCGGAACTGCCATCCGAACTCGATGACCGGTCGGCGGTTCTCATCGGGCTTGGACGCATGCCGTGTCCGCCTTCGACACGACTCGAGCCTCCGTATCCAGTCTCGCTCTGACGCACGGAACTCGACCCGGCCTTCAGCGATCAGGCAGAGGCGAGTGGCGCCGGCACCCGCGGCCGCACGCTCAGCTCGAAGCCGCGCGGGATCAGCGTGAGGCGCTCCGTCACGGCCAGGTCGTACGACGGGTCGCCGGCGAGGTCGAAGCGGTGCAGGATCCGCGCGAGCACGAGCACCGCTTCGTGCAGCGCGAACTGCCGGCCGATGCAGGCCCGCTCACCGGTGCCGAACGGCTTGTAGACGTGCTTGAGCCGGCCCCGGCTCCGCTCGGGGAGGAACCGGTCCGGGTCGAACTCGTCCGCGTCCTCACCCCACACGGCCGGGTCGCGGTGCACCATCGGCATCAGCACCAGCGCCCAGTCCTGCGGCCGCATCGTGTAGCCCGCCAGGGTCGTGGTCTCCCGCGGGCTGCGGGCGAAGCCGGGGGCGGTCGGCCAGAGCCGCAGCGCCTCGTCGAGCACGCGGCGCACGTAGCGGAAGCGCGGCACCTGCTCGAAGGTCGGCTCCGCGTCGGGGTCGGCGCCGAGGATCGCGTCGGTCTCCGCCTGCGCGCGGGCGAGCACCTCCGGGTCCCGCGCGAGGTAGTACAGCGCGAACGACAAGGCCCCCGAGGTCGTCTCGTGGCCGGCCACCAGGAAGGTGAGGATCTGGTAGCGGATGGCGCGGTCGCTGAGCTTCTCCCCGGTCTCGGGATGCCCCTGCTCGAGCATGATCCCCAGCAGGTCCTGCTCGTCGCCAGGCGCCGCTCGCCGCTCGGCGATCAGCTCGTCGAGCATGGAGTCGATGTAGCTCTGGTGCCCGGCGTTGCGCCGACGCAGCCGGCGCCGCACCAGCCACGACCCCGGCAGGCTCGACAGCGCCCCCATCCGCCGTCCGGTCTCGAGCGCCGTCACCATCGCCGGGACGAACGGGTGCGGTTCGGGCCGGCTGAAGGACCCGAAGTCATGGCTGAAGGCGGTCCTGGCGATGGTCTCCATCGTCAGCTTGGTCATGTGCGAGGCCACGTCGAACGGCTGACCGTCCGCGGGCAGCACCTCGAAGAGCTCACGGACCGCGGCCAGCATCACGCCGTGGTAGCGCTGCATGGCCGCCTTGGTGAAGGCCGGCATGAGCAGGTCGTGAGCCAGCTGCCAGGTCGGCTCGTCGTTGTACGCCGTGAACAGCCCGTCGCCGGCGAAGTCGCGGAGCGCGACCAGTGCCGGGGGCAGCGCCTTGACGAAGCGGGACTCGTCGCACAGCTCGGCACACAGCTCCCCCGACGTCGCGAACACGAACTTCTGCCGGAAGATCTGCTGCTCGAAGATCGGTCCCAGCCCGGCGTTGCGGGCCATGATCGTCTGCAGCGCGGACTCCGGGGCGAGCCCCGCGACGTCGCCGACGAACCTCTTGCGCCCAGCGGCGTGCGGCAGCTCCTGCCCGGACCAGTCGTTGCGCATCGGCGCTCCTTCGCAGATCAATCTCGTTCCGAGGCTCCCGGGCCGAACGTACGCCAGCGCTCGATCAGCGTTCTTGACACCCGTCACCAAACCGGTTCAGGTGGAGTGTGACTCCGCACCCGACCGACGACGGAGCACCGCTGATGACGCACCCCACCTCGTGGCTCGGGACCCCCGCCCACGCACGCTGGCTGGAGGCCGAGGGTGACCGTCTTCTGGAGTTCAGCCGCGCTCCCGCCACCCCGGTGGCGGGTTCGCCTGGCTCGACACCTCGGGCCGCCCCGCGCTCGACCGACCCGTGGAGCTCTGGATCACGTGTCGGATGACGCACGTGTTCTCCCTCGGCCACCTGATGGGACGGCCCGGGTGCGGTCCGCTGGCGGACCACGGGGTGGCGGCGCTGGCCGGTCGGTTCCGGGACGCGACCAACGGCGGCTGGTACGCCGCGGTCGACGCCGACGGTCCGACCGGCCGCGAGAAGAGCGCCTACCCGCACGCGTTCGTGGTGCTCGCGGCCGCGAGCGCGACCTGTGCCGGCCGTCCGGGCGCCGCGGAGCTGCTGGGCGAGGCGCTCGAGGTCCTGCTCACCCGCTTCTGGGACGAGGAGCACGGCATGGTCGTCGAGGAGTGGGACGAGACCTTCTCGACCCTCGACCCCTACCGGGGGGTCAACGCCAACATGCACACCGTGGAGGCCTTCCTCGCCGCGGCCGACGCCACCGGCGACCGCAGCCTGCTGGACCGGGCGCTGCGGATCCTGACCCGCGTCGTGCACGACCTGGGCCCGGCTCACGACTGGCGGCTGCCGGAGCACTTCGACGAGCAGTGGACCCCGCTGCTGGACTACAACGTCGACACCCCGGCCCACCCGTTCCGGCCCTACGGCGCCACGATCGGGCACTGGCTGGAGTGGGCTCGCCTGGCCCTGCACCTGCGGGCCGCGCTCGGCGCCGACGCCCCCGACTGGATGCTGGACCACGCCGTGGCCCTCTTCGAGGCCTCGGTCCGCGAGGGCTGGGCGGCCGACGGTGCCGACGGGTTCGTCTACACCGTCGACTGGGAGGGCGCCCCCGTCGTACGGGAGCGGATGCACTGGGTCGCGGCCGAGGCGACGGCGACCGCCGCCGCCCTGCACGCGGCGACCGGCGACCCGTCGTACGCCGCGTGGTACGCCACCTGGTGGGACCACCTCGCCGAGGTGTTCATCGACCACGAGCTGGGCTCCTGGCGGCACGAGCTCGACCCGCAGAACCGCCCCAGTGGCGTGGTGTGGAACGGCAAGCCGGACACCTACCACGCCTTCCAGGCGACCCTGGTGCCGCGGCTGCCGCTGACGCCCGCGTTCGCGGGCGCGCTGCGCGACGGCCTGCTCGGGTAGGCAGCTCGCTCGTCGGGTCAGTCGGTCGGGTCGACGCCGACGAGCCCGACGAGGTCCTTGATCGAGTCGACGACCCGGGTCGGGCGGTAGGGGAAGGTCTCCACCTGCTCGGGCCGGGTCGACCCGGTCGTCACCAGCACGGTCCTCAGGCCCGCCTCGAGGCCGCTGATGATGTCGGTGTCCATCCGGTCCCCGACCATCACGGTCGTCTCCGAGTGGGCGTCCAGCTGGTTGAGCGCGCTGCGCATCATCAGCGGGTTGGGCTTGCCGATGAAGTAGGGGCTGCGCCCGGTCGCCGTGGAGATCAGCGCAGCCACCGACCCGGTCGCCGGCAGCGTGCCGTGCACGCTGGGCCCACTCGGGTCGGGGTTGGTGGCGATGAACCGCGCACCGCCCTCGATCAAGCGGATCGCCCGGGTGATCGCCTCGAAGGAGTAGGTCCGGGTCTCCCCCAGCACCACGTAGTCCGGCTCCCGGTCGGTCATCACGTAGCCGATGTCGTGCAGGGCCGTGGTCAGCCCCGCCTCCCCCACGACGTACGCCGTGCCGTGCGGCCGCTGCTCGGCGAGGAACTGGGCGGTGGCCAGGGCGGAGGTCCAGATCGCCTCCTCCGGCACGTCGATGCCGCTGCCCAGCAGCCGGGCACGCAGGTCCCGCGGGGTGAAGATCGAGTTGTTGGTCAGCACCAGGAAGCGCAGCCCCGACTCCTTGAGGGCCTCGATGAACTCCTGCGCACCAGGGATCGGGACGTCCTCGTGGACGAGCACGCCGTCCATGTCGGTGAGCCAGGTGAGCACCTCGCGGGTCTGCGTCATGTCCCCATTGTGGTGGAGACGCCGACCCGGAGACCGATCAGACCTTGCGCGGCGCCCGGGACACGTCCTTGGCGCGCCGGTAGGCGGCCACGGCAGCCAGCTGCGAGTTCACCTCGAGCTTGCGCAGCACGGCCTTGACCTGGCTGCGGACGGTGGCCTCGGAGACCCCGGCCAGCTCGGCGATGCCACGCACCGACCGCCCGTCGTACAGCAGGGAGAGCACGTTCATCTCGCGCGCGGTCAGCGACTCCATGCGCGCCACCAGGCGGCGTTCCTCGTCCTCCACCAGCCGCCACTCGCGGACCAGCCGGCGACGGACCGTCTCGTCCATGACCGAGCCACCCGCCGCGGCGGCGGACACGGCGACGACCAGGTCGTCCAGACCAGTCGAGGTCGGCAGCACCGCGATCACACCCCGGATCAGGACCGCCCCCCAGCGCGGGCTCTCGGGTGCGTTGGTGAGAAGCAGCCACCTCACCGAGCCGGCGGCACCCACCAGCTCGGCCACCTCGGACAGCCGCTCGGAGCGGTCGAGGTCGCACAGCAGGACCCCGACGACGGCCTCGATCTGGACGAGGTGGTGCGCGGCCTCCCGGACCTGGCGCGGACCGGCCGGCCAGCGGTAGTTGGCGACCGGGAAGCCCCTGGTCGACAGTGCGGTACGGACTGCCTGGCCGACGAGGTACTGGTCCGCGAAGAGGCCTACGGGAGTCCGGCGAGGCTCAGGCCCCGCGCTCGAGGAGACCATCATCCCGAGCCCCACATGGCCGTCCCGGCATGGCAGCAGCTCTGTGACGGGAGCTGCCGAACGTTGTTGGTGGTACCACAGGTCTCCCCTTGTCCGACGAATACCTCATGCTGGCGGGCTGCCGCCGACCCGCTGCGACCTCCTTGGGCTACTGCCCCACTTTTGGGGATGCCTGATCTCGCGCCGCGACGGACAGTTGAGGAGTCGAGTCCCCCCACTCGATTGAGGCGGCTCACCGGCCGTGTCTCTCGGAATGGTGGAGCGACGGTCCCGAGCCGTCGCCCGCGGCACGACTGGTGGGCCGTTGGGGGTGAGCGGAACCGGTTTCTCAAGCGACACGCAACCGTTCCTCAAATTGCGGTATCGGTCGTCAAAACGGGGGACGGACGCTGAAAGCGCACCGTAGCGTGTGGGTCATGGCGGGAATCACGATCGCATCGCGACCGCCGGACGTGAGGCATGTTGCTCGGGAGGCGGCAGGCGTACGGGCGGGGGGCCCAGGCACGCGGGTCCTGACACATTGCTGGGCGCTGCTGCGCCGTATCCCTTGGGTCCTGCCCAGGACGGGAGCATGGACCTGGCGCGGCTCGGCGCTGCTCGCCGCCGTCCTGCTCCACCCCTACGTGCTGGTGCTCGCGGTCCAGCACACCGCCGCCGACCGGGTGTCGGTCGCCGGCACCATGAGCCTGCTCCTGGTCCAGGTCTCCGTGCTCGCCAGCGCCGTCGTGCTGATGTACGACTGGCGGATCAGCCGGCGCGCCACCATCGGCTGGCTGGCGATGACGCTCGCGTTCATCGCGGCCCAGCACGTGCCCTTCGCCCTGCTGGCCGTGGAGGGGGCGCCCGAGGGCCGGTACGGGTTCGTCATGGGCGTCACCCAGCTGCCCAGCACGCTCGTGGTCCTCGCCCTGGTCGTGCTCGCCGCGCGAGGCACGTCGTTGCCTGCCGGGAACCCGCTCACGACCGGCCTGCTGCTCGGCGCCCTCTTCGGGGCCGCCCGCTTCGTCCTCATCGGCACCGGCATCGACCCGACGCTGCGCCTGACCGGGGTCGCCGACCTCGCCGTCGTCGGCATGGTCGTGGTCGCCTCCGCGGGCATCGTCGCAGCGATCGTCCGCATGGCGACGCTGCCGGGCTGGGCGCGGCTGCGCACCGTGGTCTTCCTCGTCTGCATGGTCTCCGCCCGCGTGCTCAGCACCGGCCGGGACCACGCCGGATCGTCCTCGGGGCTGCCCTCGCCGCTGGCCGTGGCGGTGGCTGTCGTGGGCACGGTCGCCCTGGGCAGCGCCGCCGCCACGATGCTGCGCGAGACCATCAACGACAACGCGCGCCGCCTCGTCAACCTCGCGCACCGGGCCGCCAGCGCCGAGGTCAGCGCGCGGCACGGGCAGGAGAAGCTCCACGAGCTGAACGCCACCGTCGCCGGCGTCGCGCAGGCTTCGCGCCTGCTCGTCCGCAACGGCGGGCCGAACCGCGCCCAGCGCCGGAGGCTGGAGAGCCTGCTCGAGACCGAGATGGCCAGGCTCGAGCGGATGCTGGCCCGCCGCGGTCAGCAGCCGGTCTCGGACCTCTACCTCGACGACGTGCTGCTGCCGCTCGTCGAGAGCCAGCGGACGCTGGGCACTGACGTGTCCTTCCGGCCCTCGGGCCTGCGGGCGCAGGGCCGGCCCGACGACGTCGCCGAGGTCGTGCACATCCTGCTGAGCAACGTCGCGCGCCACGCGCCCGGTGCTCGGGTCACCATCTCCGCGGAGCGCTACGGCAGCACCGTCGAGGTCCGCGTCTGCGACGACGGGCCCGGAGTACCCGCCGAGCTCCACGACTCGCTCTTCGCCTGGGGAACGCGAAGCGCGAAGTCACCCGGTCAGGGCATCGGTCTCCAGCTGGCCAAGCGGCTGATGCTGGAACAGGCCGGCAACCTCACTCTCGAGAGCACCGGTCGCCCGGGGGGCGCGACCTTCGTTCTCACCATTCCCGGCAGCCCTCCGGGACTGTCATGAGAAATCCACGCGGAACCACCAGGGTCGCCCTGGTCGAGGACCACCTTCTCTTCGCCGAGTCGCTGGAGATCGCCCTGGGGATGGAGGGCTACCAGGTCCGCCGGGTGCCTCTGCCCGACCGTCCCAGCTCGCTGGGCGCGGTCCTGGCTGCGGTGCTGCGCGCCCAGCCACGCATCGTGCTGCTCGACCTCGACCTCGGCCCGCACGGCAACGGCGTCCGGCTCATCGAGCCGCTCACCAAGGCCGGCATCGCGGTCGTGGTGGTCACGGGTTCCGTCGAGCGCACCCGCTGGGGCGAGTGCCTGCGGTACGGCGCGCGCACGGTGCTGACGAAGACCTCGCCGCTCAACGACATCCTCGCCACCGTGCGCCGGCTCAACGACGGCTTCCCGGTCATGGACCGGGTGGCCCGCGAGGAGCTGATCGCCGAGTGGCACCAGAACCGGGTGGAGAACCACGAGGCCCGGCGACGGCTCGAGGACCTGACACCTCGTGAGCGCGAGGTGCTGCGCCAGCTGATGCAGGGCCACCAGGTCCGCGAGATCGCCCGGCTCAACGTGGTCTCCGAGGCCACGGTGCGCACCCAGGTCAAGTCGATCCTCGCCAAGCTGGAGGTCTCCTCGCAGCTCGCCGCGGTCGGCCTGGCGCACGAGGCAGGGTGGCGCCCCTCCGACGCGTGACCCCCTCCGGGTAACAGATGCCGAATATGCGGCATGACCCCTTCCCCCGCTCTACCTAGGTTGAATGCACTGGCCCGGGACCTCGGGGGGGCCGTCCAGGGAGGGGTACCCATGACCAGTCGCATGCTCACGATCGGGACGCGCACAGGCCGTCCATGAGCATCGTGGACAAGGCAGCACTCGGCGTCACGCCGGGCGCTCCGTTCGAACGACGCCCGAGATCACCGGAGCTCGTGCGCCACCTGCCGCTGCCGGAGCCGCGCCACAGTCACGTGCTCACGGCGACGCTGATGTTCGGTGACGCACTCGCCGTCGCCACGGCCATGCTCGGCTGGCGGCTCCTGGTGGAGACTCCCGGGGACTTCGGGGTGCTCACCGCCCTGCCGGCCGTGTGGGTGACCCTCATGACGATCACCGGGTGGTACGCCCTCGTTCCCCGGAGGCGGCCGGAGCCGCTGCTGCGCATCGCCCTGATCCTCGGGGTCATCGGCTGGTGCCTCAACCAGCTGGCGGGGAGGCCCGTCGGCCCGGACTCGCTGGCCGTCGTCGCCACCATCGGAGTGCTCGGATCCCGTCTGAACCGACGCGTCCTGGACGCGTGGGCGCGTTACCGCGGGCTCGCCTTCCCCGGACGCAACCGCCGGGCGGTGGTGGTCGGACACGCGGGCGGGACGCGTCAGCTGATGGAGGATCTCGCCCGGAGCCGCGGCCGGGACCTCACCATCTGCGGGGCATGCCTGCTCGACGACGAGGACGCCGACACCGCCGAGCTCCCGGCCGGGCTCCCGGTCGCTGCGCAGCTCGAGAACCTCGAGGCCCTGGTCGGCTTCACCGGCGCCAACACGGTCGTCGTCCTCCCGTGCTCCCACCTGGACCCCGTCACCGTCCGACGCATCGGGTGGGACCTCGAGGCCGCAGGGACGGGCCTCCTCTTCGCCCCTGCGCTGAACCTCATCTCGACCGGCCGCACCGGCGTGCTGGACGCCGGGGGGCTGCCGATGGTCAGCGTGCACCCGGCACGGCTCCAGGGTCCCGGCCGGGTGGTCAAGGAGCTGTGGGAGCGGGCAGCCGCCACCGTGGCGCTCCTGGCGCTCGCGCCGCTCCTGGGCGTGCTCATGCTCGCGGTCCGTCTCGACTCGGCCGGCCCTGCGATCTTCCGTCAGAGCCGCGTCGGCAAGGGGGATCGCCTGTTCCCCATGCTGAAGCTGCGCACCATGACCGCCGACGCCGAGCAGCGCCGGGAGCAGCTCCTCGCGCAGAACGAGGTCGACGGGAACCTGTTCAAGATCAAGGTCGACCCCCGCGTCACCCGAGTGGGTCGCTTCCTGCGCCGCTCCTCGCTCGACGAGCTGCCGCAGCTGGTCAACATCGTGCTCGGCCACATGTCGCTGATCGGGCCGCGCCCCGCGCTGCCGCACGAGGTGGCCGCCTACGACCACTCCGAGCGCCGGCGGCTCGTGGTCAAGCCCGGGCTCACCGGCCTGTGGCAGGTCTCGGGACGCTCGGACCTCTCCTGGGAGGAGTCGGTCCGGCTCGACCAGAGCTACGTCGACAACTGGTCGCTGAGGCTGGACCTGTCCATCCTGGTCCGCACCGTGCGCGCCGTCCTGGGCCAGCGCGGGGCGTACTGACCACCCCCGCTCAGCGACGGGGCAGCAGCACCTCGAGGCCGCTCGAGGGGTCCTCACCGAGGATCCGGCCGCCGAGGGCCTCCACGGCCGAACGTGCCTGGTCCAGCCGGCTGGCGGTGTCGTCGACCGGGGCGCCGTACATCGAGCCCTGCGAGGACACCTTGACGCGGAGGTGCCCGGCGTCCTGGCCCTGGAAGACGATGCGCACCGGCCCGGTGCCACGGCGCACCACGTGCGCCAGGACGAGGTCGAGCACGTGCTCGATCGGGCCGGGGGTGTAGGTGAGCGAGAGGTCGCCCTCGACCGACGCCGAAAGAGTCCGGTCGCGAGCGGCCAACCGGTCGGCCCAGCGCTGGGCCAGCTGCGTGGAGAGGTCGACCAGGGGCTGCTCGGCCCCCTCGACCAGGGTGCCGCTGCGCGAGAGCGCGACCAGCTCGCCGGCCACCGCGTTCATCTCGTCGACTCCGGCGAGCCCGCGCACCGCGGTCGCCTGCACGTCCTCGGGCACGTCGTCGCGGAGGGTGAGCTCCTCGAGCTCCAGCCGCAGCCCGGTGAGGGGGGTGCGCAAGACGTGGGAGGCGTGCTCGGCGAAGTCGCGCTCACGCCGCAGCCGGTCCTCCAGCTGGGCCGCGCTGGTCGCGAGCGCCTGGGAGATCGCCCGGGCCTCGGGGATGCGGGTCCGTGGCAGGTCGAGGTCGAAGCGACCGCGACCCAGCGCGGCCGCCGCCACGGCGAGCTGCTGGAACGGCGCCGAGAGCGCCCGGGAGACGGCGTACCCGATGGTGCCCGCCACGACCGCGATCATCAGGAACAGCACCAGCACCGAGCCGACGTCGCGCCCCAGGATGTCCCGGACCACCTCGGGCGACTGGCTGACCGTGACCGTGCCGCCCTCGACTGTCTGGCTCGCGGCCAGGTCACCGGCCGCCCCGTCGGCGCCCTGGTAGTCCTTGCCGTGCACGACCACCGGGGCACCGTCCCGGGGTGCGTACGCGAGGCGGCCGTCCGACGCCACCAACCCTTCGAGCAAGCCGCGGTCGACCGCGCCACCGTCGCCCTGCTGCGTCGTCACGATCTGGGCGACCAGCGCCGCCTGCTGCTGGAGATGGGCGCTCTCCTGCTCGCGGATCAGGTCGCGCAGCACGAAGGCACGCACGACTCCGGCACCGAGGAGGAGCAGGACCGAGAGGACGATGAAAGAGAGGGTGAGGCGGTTACGCATCGGGCTGGCCGCCCTCGAGGCGGAAACCCACCCCCCGGACAGCCACGACCCGCTCGGTCACACCGACGCCTTCCAGCTTCTGACGCAGCCGGCCGATCGTGACGTCGAGCGTCTTGGTCGAGCCGTACCAGTTCTCGTCCCACACGTCGGCCATCAGGCGGTCGCGCGACACGACCTTGTCGCGGTTGGCGGCGAGGATGTTGAGGACCTCGAACTCCTTGCCGGTCAGCGAGACCTCGTCCTCCCCGACGTAGACCCGGCGCGCGGGGACGTCGATGCGCAGCCCGGGGTCGGTGTCCTCCGCCATGGCGATGCCGTTGGTGGAGGCGGTACGTCGCAGCAGGGCGCGGACGCGCGCCTGAAGCTCGGCCAGGCCGAACGGCTTGGCCAGGTAGTCGTCGGCGCCGTAGTCCAGGCCCACGACCCGGTCCAGCTCGCCCGCGCGGGCGGTGACGATCATGATCGCCCCGGCGTAGCCCGCGTCTCGGGCCTGCCGGCAGACCTCCAGCCCGTCGACGTCCGGAAGCCCGAGGTCGAGGATCACGACCTCGACGGGGTCGGCTGCCAGCGCGTCCAGGGCCCGCTGCCCGGTGTCGACCCAGGACACCTCGTAGCCCTCTCTCTCGAGGGTGCGCACGAGGGGAAATGCGATGTCCTCCTCGTCCTCGACCACCAGGACCCGTTGTGCCATGGGAGGGAGCATAGGGCCCGCGACCCCCGGGACGCGGGCAAAGCCACCCGAGCCGCCGACCGGGATCGTCATGCCCGCGCCACCCGCCTGCGTCCCACCAGCAGCGCGAGCACGAGTGCCAGCGCGCCGATCGCGAGGGCTCCCTGCGCGAAGGCCCGGCTCGAGTCGACGAGGGCGAGGTAGACGTAGCCGACGTAGGGCAGCGCGGTCACGACGCGCTGCTCGGTGGGACGGTCCAGCGGGAGCGTCCACGGATCGGGAGCGGGTCGCGCGTCGGCGCGGGTGTGGGCGCGGTCGCCGTCGATGGACACGATGCGGCGAGTGACACGGCCCTCGACACCGGCCTCGGACGGGGGCCGGAAGGTGATCACGTCACCGGCGCGGAGGTCGCTGGCGGGCACCTTCCGCTCCAGCACGACCGCGCCCCGGCCGATGGCCGGCGCCATGTCGTCGTTGGTCACGACGTAGCGCTCGAGGCCGAGACAGATCGGGAGCAGGGCCAGCACCGTGACCGGCATGAAGACACCGAGCACGACGAGGATCCGGCTCCACCCCGAGGGGGCCGGCTGCGAGGGGGAGACGACGATCTCCATCCGAGCCTCTTTCCCGAGAAAGCAGTGACGGGGCGGGTTGCCCGCCCGGCGCCCCCCGGCGCCGGGGCGGGCACACCTCCCCATGGCGGACGGCTCCGGAGGCACTCCCTCCCGGCTGCCTCCGGACGTCCATCCCCCGATGGTGCGCCGGTCGACCGCGCTCCCCCCCGGGGCACGACGACCGGCTGTTCACGAAACTCTGTCCAGGCCCTGCTGGGGCACAACGTTAGGGCCCGGGGCGCCACGACAGATGCACAGCCGGTCCACATCATCTCCACGATTCGGTAACAACCGCGGGGTCGGGTCACCCGACCGTGAACAGGTCTCCGAGGTCCTCGACCCGGGCGAGCACCTCGTCGTAGCGGAACTGCTCGATGCCGAGGGGGTCGTCCGCCCCGGCCTCGACCTCGTCCCAGGAGACGGGAGTGGCCACGAACGGGCGGTCGCGGCCGCGCAGGGAGTACGGCGAGATGGTGGTCTTCGACCCGGCGTTCTGCGACCAGTCCAGGAAGACCTTGCCGGACCGCCGGGCCTTGGTCATGGTCGCCGTCACCAGCTTCGGGTGCTCGCCCTGCAGCTCCTCGGCCACCTCCCTGGCCAGCGCCGTGGAGTCGTCGGACGGCATCCGGCGCGGCAGGTCGGCGTACAGGTGCAGGCCCTTGCTGCCGCTGGTGACGGGCTTCGCACCCAGGCCTCGCTCGGCGAGCTTGTCGCGCACCAGCAGTGCGACCGTGCAGCACTCGTGCAGGCCCGCCGGCTCGCCCGGGTCGAGGTCGACCACGAGCCGGTCGGCGTTGCGTGGCCGACCGTTGCGACCCACGGTCCACTGGTGGACGTGCAGCTCGAGCGCGGCGAGGTTCACCAGCCAGGTGAGGGTCGCCAGGTCGTCGACGACCGGGAAGGTGAGGGTGTCCGCTCCCCCGTCGCGTGCCGACCGCGCGGCCCGGGAGCCGGTGGTCGGCACGGTCACGGTGCGCACCCAGGAGGGCGTCCCCGCCGGGACGTTCTTCTCGAAGAAGCTCGCCCCCTCCACCCCGTGCGGCCAGCGGATCCGGGTCACGGCCCGGTCCGCGAGGTGCGGAAGCATCGTGGGCGCGATCCTCGCGTAGTAGTTGAGCACCTCGCCCTTGGTGGTCCCGGTGCGCGGGTAGAGCACCTTGTCGAGGTTGCTGATCCGCAGCGTGCGGCCCTCGACGTCGACGAGGACCTCCGCTGCCTCGGCCGGGCTCATCGCCCGATCGCGATGACCGGCACCCGGTCGGCGTCGAGCCGCGCCATCAGGCCGCGCAGGAAGGGGCGCGGGGCGCTGACGCAGCCGGCCGTCGCGCCGGATCCGTTCACGTGCAGGAAGATCCCGGCGCCTCGGTGCCGGACCTGGTGGGAGTTGAAGCCGGTGACGATGGAGTACTCGTACTGCACCGGGTAGTCGGTCAGCCGCTCCGAGCTGTTCGGGTCGCTCGCCGGCAGCCGCCACCGGAACCCGCCCTGGCTCTTGTTGCGGTAGCGGTTGTAGAACTGCGACCTGTTGTCCTCGACCCAGAAGTCGCCGCGGCGGATCTTCCGGTAGTCCAGGCTCCATCCGTCCTGGCGGGTGTGCGTCCCGAAGGCCGACGGGAGGCCGAACGTGCCGAGCGGCGTCGTCCCGGTGCCCTGCCGCCGCTGGTCCGCGACCACCAGCCCGCCGTACCCGATCCGGCCATCGGTGGCGCGCAGGCGCCGGACCCAGTCGCCGTTCCGCTTCACCCAGAACGTCACCCGGGCGTGGTAGCCGCTGGTGTGGTTGACCGTGACCACCTGGCGGGTGCCGGGCCGCAGCTGCACCGTCACTCCGTCGAGGTGCACCTGGCTCCCGGACGCCAGGGACGGGGAGGCAGCGGGGACGAGGACGATCAGCAGGGCGGTGGCCAGCAGGGCAGCGAGCTTCGACACGGGGAACAACGTACGACGTCAGGCGCGGCCACGTCAGTGGGCGGGCCGTCACCCCAGGTCGTCAGGCGCCAGGTCCGACCGGACGCCCTGGTAGGACGGCTGGCGCAGCCGCTGGTGCCGGGACGTGTGGTGGGTGTCGACGTCGACGACCACCACCGGCTCCACCCAGTGCGTGCCGAGGGCGTCGACGCGCGGGACCTCGTCGGCGAAGGGGCTGTCGGACCGGGCCAGCGGAGCCAGCAGCTCGGCGAGCATCGCACTCGTCCGGCCGGCGATCCCGCTGCCGACGCGGCCCCGGTAGAGAAGCCCGTCGGCGGTCGGCTCCCCCACCAGCAGGGCCGCGAGCCGGCTGGTGGTGCCCTCCTGCGGGCGCCAGCCGCCGACGACGTACGACAGCCGCTGGCGATGGGCGAACTTCAGCCAGTGCGGGCTGCGCTGGCCGAACGTGTAGCGCGAGGTCAGCCGTTTGCTGACGATGCCCTCGAGCCCCTGCTGCCGGGTCGCGTCGAAGAGCATCGGCCCGTCGTCGTAGGCCGCGGGGACCTGCCACCCGGAGTCGATGCCGAGTCCGGTCAACAGCTCGCGCCGCTCGGCGAGCGGTCGCGCCGAGAGGTCGCGACCGTCGAGGCGGAGCAGGTCGAAGACCATGTACGTCGCCGGCACGCGCTCGGCCAGGCGCAGGGCCTGGACGTGCTTGCGGACGTGCATCCGCTCCTGGACCACCCGGAAGTCCGGCAGGCCGTCCTCGTTGAGCGCGATGATCTCGCCGTCCACCAGCAGGTCCCGCTCGCCCAGCGGTGAGGGGACCAGGTCGGGCCAGGCCGCCGAGACGTTGTTGCCGTTGCGGCTGTAGAAGCGGCCGTCGGGCCCGTCGGTGACGTCGGCGAGGATGCGGACGCCGTCCCACTTCACCTCGTGGGACCACTCCGGACCGGTCGGCACGTGACGACCGGGGGTGGCGAGCATGGGACGCATGGGGCCATCCTGACCGATACTGGGACGGAGGTCCGTCGACGGGAGGAGCAGCATGCGTGCGATCTGGAAGGGCGCGGTGTCCTTCGGGCTCGTCAGCGTCCCGGTGAAGCTGTACTCGGCGACCGAGTCGCACGACGTGTCGTTCCGGCAGGTCCACGCCAAGGACGGTGGCCGGATCAAGTACCAGCGCGTGTGCTCGGTCGACGGCGAGGAGGTGGCCTACGCCGACATCGCCAAGGGCTACGAGACCGAGGACGGCGAGATGGTCATCCTCACCGACGACGACCTGGCCGAGCTGCCGTCGACGTCGTCGCGAGAGATCGCGGTGGAGAAGTTCGTCCCGAGCGACCAGATCGACCCGATGCTGTTCGAGAAGTCCTACTACCTCGAGCCGGAGAAGTCCGGCGCGAAGCCGTACGCCCTGCTCCGGCAGGCGCTCAAGGACGCCGACCGGATGGCGGTGGTGACCGTCGCGCTGCGACAGCGGACGACGGTGGCGGTGCTGCGGGTGCGCGACGACGTGATCGTGCTGCAGACCATGATGTGGCCCGACGAGATCCGCACCCCCGACTTCTCGATCGAGGCGGGCGACGTCAAGGACACCGAGGTGTCGATGGCCAACATGCTGGTCGAGACCCTGGCCGGCGACTTCGACCCCGCGGAGTTCGAGGACGACTACGCCGAGGCCGTCGAGTCGCTGGTGAAGACCAAGATCGAGGGCGGGGAGGTCAAGCGGACCGCGGCCTCCACGAAGTCCTCCGGCGAGGTGGTCGACCTGCTCGCGGCGCTGCAGCGCTCGGTGGACGCCGCGAAGTCGGCTCGGGGCGAGACCGGCGCAGCCGACGACGACGAGGCGTCGACGACGAAGGCCCCGGCCAAGAAGACCGCCGCGAAGAAGACGGCCGCGAAGAAGGCCCCGGCGAAGAAGACCGCCGCCAGGAAGACGGCTGCCCAGAAGACCTGCCAAGAAGACCCCGGCGAAGAAGACCACCAAGAAGGCCAGCTGACCGGCAGCGATGAGTCCGCGCCCGTCGGACGGTCTGCACTCGCACGACGACGAGCCACAGGAGGCTGCGATGACGACCCGACCCCCGGAGAGCCCTGCTGGATCGAGCTCTTCACTCCCGACACGGACGCGGCTGCCGCGTTCTACGGCGAGCTGTTCGGCTGGACGGCCGGTGAGGCCAGCGAGGAGTTCGGCGGCTACCGGATGTTCTTCCACGGAGACCAGCCGATCGCGGGGATGATGCCCAACGACGGGTCCATGGGCGGGCCCAGCGCGTGGACCGTCTACCTGGAGACCGACGACGTGGCGGCGACCGTCACGAAGGCCCGGGCCGCCGGCGCCGAGGTGGTCGCCGGGCCGATGGCGGTGGCGGACCTCGGGCAGATGGCCGTCCTGGTCGACCCCGCCGGTGCCGCGGTCGGCGCCTGGCAGCCGGGGACCTTTCCCGGCTTCATGACCCGCGCCCAGGTCGGTGCGCCGGCGTGGTTCGAGACCCTCAGCAAGGACTACCCGACCTCGGTCGGCTTCTACACCGACGTCTTCGGGTGGAGCCCGCACACGATGAGCGACACCGACGAGTTCCGCTACTCGACGCTCGGCAAGGACGAGGACGCGCGCGCCGGGATCATGGACGCCACCGGGTTCCTCGGCGACCAGCCGTCCCGGTGGCAGTTCTACCTGCAGGTGGACGACACCGACGCCACGGTCGAGAAGGCGCTGGCCGCGGGCGCGAGCCTGGTGCAGCCCGTCGACGACACGCCGTACGGACGGATCGCGCTGATGCTCGACCCCGCGGGGGTGCAGTTCAGCGTGATGGGTCCGAACCGCGGCTGACCGGCAGCGCTGCCTGCGAGTCCGGCCAGGCCCGGTCGAACCGGCTGAAGAGCGCGTCGCTGAGCCGCGGAGCGACCAGGTTCAGGATCTCCCCCGCGGTGCCGGCGGCGGTGTTGACGGTGACCGGCCGGTCCTCCAGCGCCCGCACCACCTTCGCGGCGGCCTGCTCCGGCGTGAGCGCGCGGCGGCCGGCGTAGGCCTCCGTCGGCGCGACCATCGGGGTGCGGACCAGGGCGAACCGCATGTTCGTGAACGTCACCTCGTCGCGGTAGGTCTCGCGGGAGGCGACCCTGCTCCAGGTGTCGAGCGCGGCCTTGGAGGCGATGTACGCCGCGAACTTCGGCGCCTTCATCTGCACGCCCCAGGTGACGACGTTGACGACGTGGCCGAAGCGCTGCGCACGCATCGCGGGCAGCAGGCCCATGGTGAGGCGCACCGGCCCGAAGTAGTTGACCGCCATCGTGCGCTCGAAGTCGTGGAAGCGGTCGTAGCTCAGGTGGAGCGAGCGCCGGATGGAGCGGCCGGCGTTGTTGACGAGGTAGTCGACCGCCGCGTGCTCGGCCAGCACCTGTCTCACCAGCGCGTCGACGGCGGCGCCGTCCGTCAGGTCGCAGGCGTACGCCGCAGCCCGGCCACCGCCGGCCTCCACCGCGGCCCTGACCCGCGCGAGCTCGTCGGCGCGACGGGCGACCAGCAGCACCGTGGCTCCCCGCCGGGCCACGGCGATCGCCGTGGCCTCGCCGATGCCGGACGAGGCGCCGGTGACGAGCACCGTCCTCCCCGCGAGCGGACTGCTGGTGTCGCCGGTGAGCCGCCGCACCAGGCGGCGCACCCGGGCTCGCGGCGTCTGGAGCAGCAACGTCATCTCAGCCCGCCAGCAGGGGCCAGGGACGAGCCGTCTCGAGCTGGGCGGAGAGCGAGAACAGCGTGGCCTCGTCGTCGGTGCGCCCCACCAGCTGCACGCTGACCGGCAGGCCGTCGGGACCGGTGCCGCACGGCACGGCCGCGGCGGGGTTGCCGGCCACGTTCCACAGCGCGGCGTACGCGATCGCCGGCATCGCGCGCAGGGACGCCCGGACGGTGCCGACCCCGTCGAGCCTGCCGACCCGCGGCGGCCGGTGTGCGATGGCCGGGGTGAGCAGCACGTCGACGGAGTCGAAGACCCGGTTGGCCTTCGCCGAGACCCGCTCGGTCTCGCGCAGTGCGAAGTCGCGGACCCGCGGGGTCACCCAGGCGCCCAGCCGGCAGGTCTCCCGGGTGCGGCGCTCGAGCCGGTCGTAGTGCTCGACCTGCTCGGCCTCGGACCTGATGCCGGCGAAGAACTGCGGGACGAAGGCCGCCGTGGGGTCGGGGTAGCAGGGGTCGACCTCGCGCACGTGGTGCCCCAGCTCGCCGAGGAGTCGCGCGGTGTCCTCGACCGCCCGGACGTGCACGGGGTCGGGACGGACGCCGCGGGTCACGGCCCTGGTCGTCCAGCCGATCCGCAGCCGGCCCGGCTCGCGACCGGCCGCCTCCACGAAGGAGTCGGTGCCGCCCGCCCGGTAGAGGTCGCCGTCGACGTTGCCGCGGATCACGTCGTAGACCAGCGCGCTGTCCATGACGGTGCTGGTGAGCGGGCCGGCGGTGCCGAGTGCCCACCACAGGTGCGGGTGCGGAGCGGTCGTGACGCGGCCGCGCTGGGGCTTGAGGCCGAAGAGCCCGCAGCAGGCGCTGGGGATGCGGATCGAGCCGCCGCCGTCGCCGCCGATCCCCACCGGGACCATCCCGCTCGCCACCGCCGCCGCGGTGCCGCCGCTGGAGCCGCCCGGCGTGCGGGTGCGGTCCCAGGGGTTGCGGGTGATCCCGCGCGACGTCGACTCGGTGTAGGGGAACGCCCCGAACTCCGGCATCGTCGTCTTGCCGACGACGACCGCGCCGGCCTCGCGCAGCCGCCGCACGATCTCGGCGTCGGCCGCGACCGGCGTCACGTTCGCCTCGCCGCCGAAGGTCGTCACCGTGCCGGCGACGTCGATCTCCTCCTTGATCGCGATCGGCACCCCGTGCAGCGGACCCGCCTCGCCACCGGCGGCCAGGTGCTCGTCGCGCGCCGCAGCCTCGGCCCGGGCCTCGTCGGCCAGCACGACGGAGAAGGCGTTCAGCCCTGGGTCCAGCGCGGCGATCCGGTCGAGCGCCGCGTCCACGAGGACGCCGGCGCTCACCTCCCCCGCGGACGTACGACGGACGGTCTCGGCCACGCCGGCCAGGCTCAGATCTGTCATGCGCGGAGCGTAGCCCTCAGGCCAGGGAGTCCAGCCAAGCCTGGTGGAGGTCGGAGAAACGACCCTCGCCACCCGCGACCAGCTCGGCGGGCGTGCCGTCCTCCACGATGCGCCCGTGCTCCATGACCAGCACCCGGTCGGCGATCTCCACGGTGGAGAGCCGGTGGGCGATGATGACGGCCGTCCGGCCGGCCAGGACCGTGCGCAGCGCGCGCTGGACCAGGCGCTCGGAGGGGACGTCGAGCGAGGAGGTGGCCTCGTCGAGGATGAGCACGGCAGGGTCGGCGAGGAACGCCCGTGCGAACGCCACCAGCTGGCGCTGCCCGGCGCTGAGCCGGCCGCCCCGGTTGGCGACGTCGGTGTCGTAGCCCTGGGGCAGCGCGCTGATGAAGTCGTGCGCGCCCAGCGCCCGGGCCGCCTCCTCGACCTCGGCCATCGACGCGTCCGGACGGCCGAAGCGGATGTTGTCGGCGACGCTTCCGGAGAACAGGTAGTTCTCCTGGGTGACCATGACCACCGCGTCCCGCAGCGTCGCCGACGTCAGGTCGCGGACGTCGACGCCGTCGAGCAGCACGCGCCCGTGCACCGGGTCGTAGAACCGGGTGGCCAGCTTGGCCAGCGTCGTCTTGCCCGCGCCGGTCGTGCCGACCAGCGCGACGGTCTGCCCGGCGGGCACGGTCAGGTCGAGGTCGGGCAGCACCGGCACGTCGTCGACGTAGGAGAACCGGACGTGCTCGAAGCGCAGCTCGCCGAGCGGCGCCGGCAGCGGGACGGGGTCGCGCGGCTCGGGGACCGTCGGCTCCTCCTCCAGGACCCCGGAGAGCTTCTCCAGGGCGGCCGAGGCCGACTGGAAGGTGTTGTAGAACTGGGAGATCTCCATCATCGGCTCGAAGAACTGGCGCAGGTAGAGCAGGAAGGCCGCCAGCACGCCGACCGTCACGTCGCCGTTGTAGGCCCGGTAGCCGCCGTAGAGCAGGACGACTCCGATGGTCACGTTGCCGATCAGGCGGATCCCCGGCATGAACCACGCGACCAGCCGGAAGGCGGTCAGGTTGGCCGCGCGGTACTGGTCGTTGACGTCGTCGAAGATCTCCTGGTTGCGGGGCTCGCGCCGGAACGCCTGGACCGCGCGGATGCCGCCCATCGACTCGACGAAGTGGACGATCACCAGCGCGACCTTCTCGCGGGTGACCCGATAGCTCTTCGCCGACTCCTTGCGGAACCAGTTGGTCAGCAGGGCCAGGAACGGCCCGCACAGCAGCGCGACGAGGCCCAGCTTCACGTCGAGGAACAGCAGCAGCACGGTGGTGCCGGCCAGGGTCAGCGCCGCGGTGACGAGGCCGTCGAAGCCGGTCTCGAGCATCTCGTAGATCGCGTCGACGTCAGAGGTCTGCCGGGAGATGACGCGGCCGGAGGTGTAGCGGTCGTGGAAGGACGGGCTCAGGTCCTGGAAGTGGCGGAAGACCCCGCGCCGGATCTCGAAGAGGATGTCCTGCCCGATGTGACCGGAGCGGACCAGGAACAGGTTGCGCGCCACGGCCTGGGTGATGGTCGCGACGAGGACCAGGCCGACGATCCAGAGCAGCGGGCCGGTGTCGCCGCTGCTCTGGATGGGCGGGATGCCGGTGTCGATGCCCTCCTTGACGAGGTAGGGGATCGACAGGCGCGCGGCGTTCTCCACCACGACGATCGCCACGAGCAGCTGGATCGCCCGCCGGTACGGCGCGAGCAGGTCCCGGAGCAGCCGCCGCGAGCGGTCGGCCAGGCGGGCCGAGGTCTCGACGGTGAGCTCCTCGGTGAGGTCGTCGGCGGCGACGCCACGCCACTGCTGGGTCTCGGTGGTCATGCGTCGGCCCCCACTCCCGCCCCCATCTCTGCCTCCATCTCGGCAGAGAGCAGCTCGCGGTAGGCCGGCACGGTGTCGAGCAGCACCCGGTGGTCGCCGACGTGGGTGATGGTGCCGTCCTGGAGCAGCGCCACGCGGTCGGCGAGCAGCACGGTGGACGCCCGGTGGGCGACGACGAGGCCGGTGGTGTCGGCCAGGACGCGGCGCAGCGCCTCCTCGACGAGCCGCTCGGTGTGGACGTCCAGCGCCGAGAGGGTGTCGTCGAGGACGAGCACCCGCGGCTCGGCGAGCACGGCGCGCGCGAGCGCCAGGCGCTGCCGCTGGCCGCCGGAGAGGGCCATCCCCTGCTCACCCACACGGGTGTCCAGGCCCCAGGGCAGGTCGTGGACGAAGCCGGCCTGGCTGACCTCGATCGCGGAGCGGATCTGGTCCTCGTCGGCGTCGGCGCGACCGAGCGTGAGGTTCTCCCGGGCGCTCATGGAGAAGAGCGTCGGCTCCTCGAAGGCCGTGGCCACGAGCGAGCGCAGGTGGGCCAGGCTCATGTCGCGGACGTCGACCCCGTCGATGGTCACCCGTCCGGCGGTGACGTCGTACAGGCGTGGGACCAGTCCGGTGAGGATCGTCTTCCCGGACCCGGTCGCGCCGACCAGCGCCACCGTCTCCCCGGCGCGACGTCGAGGTTGACGTCACGCAGCACCAGCTCGTCGGGGGCGTCGGGGAACGCGAAGTCGACGTGCTCGAGGCGCAGGTGGCCCCGAGGCCGCTCGACGACGGTCGTGCCCGACACGATGTCGGGCTCGGTGTCGAAGATCTCGAGGATGCGCGCGGCCGCCGTCATGGCCTCCTGGCCCATCGCCAGGATCACGCCCAGCGAGGACACCGGCCAGACCAGCGAGAGCATCAGCGTGATGAACGCGACCAGCTCCCCGGGCGTGAGCTCCCCGTGGCCCACGCCGATGGCGCCGAGCAGCAGGACCACCACGACGGCGAGGTTGGGGATGACCTCGAGGAAGGTCCAGAACTTCGCCGACAGCCGGACCTTGTCCATGCTCGTCGCGTGCAGGGTGCGGGCCGCGGCGTCGTACTGGGCCGAGACGTGGTCACTGCGTCCGAAGGACTTGATGACCCGGATGCCGACCGCACCCTCCTCGGCGCGGGTCGCGAGGTCGCCCTGCTCGTCCTGCACGCGACGCGAGACGACGACGTAGGCCTTCTCGAAACGCATCGAGAGCCACACGATCGGTGCCGCGGCCGCGGCCACGACCAGCCCGAGCGGCCAGTACATGTTGAGGAGGACCCCGGTCACGACGGTGACCTGGAGGACGTTGATCACCAGGAACAGCAGTCCGAAGCCGCTGAACCGGCGGATCGCCGACAGGTCCGTGGTGGCCCGCGAGAGCAGCTGCCCGGACTGCCACTTGGTGTGGAAGCTCATCGGCAGCTGCTGCAGCCGCTCGTAGAGGTCGTGCCTCATCGCTGTCTCGAGGCCGAGCACCGCGTTGGACTGCACCCAGCGCCGCACCCAGATCAGCACCGCCTCGAGCACGCCCAGCCCGAGGGCCAGCAGGCCCAGCGGCAGCACCGCGCCGATCTCGCGGTCGGTGATCGGGCCGTCGATCAGCGCCTTGGTGACCAGTGGGATCGCGATCGTGAGGCCGACCCCGGCGACGGCCGCCACGGCCATGACGGTCAGCGACAGGGCGTGCGGGCGGAGGTAGCCCCGCAGTCGCCAGAGCGAGTGGACGCCGGCGGGAGGGTCCGAGACAGGGATGGTTGACATCGTCATCAACCCTAGGCGGACCCACCGACACCCGGCGACCGATATTCGCGCCGCTGGCTACATGTCGACCCCGATGAACATCGGATCCCCGTGCGACGTCGACAGCGGACCGAGCTCCGTGCACTGACCGGAGGGCACCTCGCAGTCGTAGACCGTGCTCGTCGACCCCTTCCCCGGCACCGCCGTCAGGATCGAGCCGTCGGTGTCGACGGCCCACCAGCCGGACGTCCCGCCCTGGTCGAGCACGACCGGGCTGCCGCCACCGGTCGGCTCCAGCGTGCTGGACCAGTAGAGGACGTACTTGCCGTCGTAGGTGAGCTGCGCGTCGATCGCACCGTCCACGAGGCGGTACGACGCGGCCGCGGCGCCGTCGGGCCGCGGACCGGAGTAGAGGACCACCCCGTTGCGGACGTCGGCCACCCGGGTTCGCGCACCGGCGAGCTGCTGCACGTCGCCCGAGCGGCTGTCCCAGGTCGTCGTCCCGTCCGGGGTGCGGAGGAACACCACACCGCCGTCCAGCCCGTCGATCACGGTGTCCCGGCTGATGTCGCGCCGGGCGACCACGTCGTCGGTCGCGAGGTTGCGCACGGTCACGACCGGCTGTCCGTCCCGGACCGCCGCATAGGCCACCAGGGGCGCCTGCGAGTCGACCTTCGAGGTGAAGTGCGCCGAGGTGGTCTCCGCACCGGGCTCGAGGTCGGCCACCTTCCCCGACTCCTCGAGCAGCCGCGGGACGCCGGCGTCGTAGAACAGCACGCCGAAGGGCGTCGCGGTCGCGTCGGTGTCGAGGTACTGCAGCCGCGAGGCGGGGAACTGCTGTCCACCGAGGTGGATCTCGCCCCCGGGGGCGGCGTACGCCCGCAGGCCCTCGGAGAAGTCGAGCCGGCCGAGCCGGCCGACCGGGGCGACCGGGCGCGGGTCCCGTGCCGTGGACCCGTGGGTGAGCTGCGAGGTCACGCCGGCGACGACTGCGACCGCGACCGTCGCGGCCACCGTCCCGACGGTGCGTCGCCGACGCCGGATCCGGCGCCCTTCGCGGACCGCGCGGTCGAGGTCGCCGGGCGGGGGCACGACAGCGGCGAGCTCGTTCTCGAGGTCCCGGCGGAGGTCGGTGCTGGTCATGCGTCCGCTCCTTCCTGGAGCACTCCGTGGCGGCGTAGGTTCGCGAGAGCCGCGGCGGCCTGTGACTTCACGGTCCCGGGGCTGCAGCCGAGCACCGCGGCGATCTCGCGCTCCGAGAGGTCCTCGTAGTAGCGCAGCACGATCACCGCGCGCTGACGCAGGGGCAGCTGCTGGACCGCGGGCCACAGCGCACCATGGGCGACGACCCGGTGCTCGGGGGACTCCACTGTCGCAGCGGGCTCGACGCTCTCGTGCGGCCGCTCGCGCCGCCACCACCCGTGGCGGCGGCTGGAGATGATCTCGTTGACGACCATGCGGCGCACGTAGGCCTCGGGATGGTTCGCCGAGGCGATCCTCCGCCACGAGGCGAAGGCCCTGGCGTAGGCCGACTGCAGCACGTCCTCGGCTGCCGCGGCGTCACCGACCAGGGCCAGCGCCGTGCGGAACATCCGCGGCCAGGTCGCGGCGAAGAACTCGGCGAAGTCGTCCTCGCTCGGCAACCAGCCCTCCCCCATGAGATCCGTCAGGCCACCGGCAGGTGATGTCGTGGCGTCCATGACCAGAAGACGCACCGAGCGGTCCGCGAGGTTGTGCCGAGCGGCGGACCGGTTTGCCCGGCTGACCGGCAGAGCCGCCGTCCCTAGCCGCCGGCGAGCAGCCCCCGCACCACCCGCAGCCCGACCGAGAGGCGGGCCAGGTCGGCCGAGTCGTCGGCGCAGATCTCCTCCAGGGTCGCGGCTGCCCGCGGCACGACCACGCTGTCCTGGTCCTCCCACACCGCGATCCGGGCAGGGGCGGAGTCCTCGGGCGAGGTCGTGCGCAGCACCTGGGCGGTGAGCTGGGAGTGGACGGCGTGCAGGTCGTCGCGCAGCGCGGCCCGGGCCATGGTCTGCCAGCGGTCCTCGCGCGGCAGCGCCAGGATCCGCTGGACCAGCGCCGGCAGGCCCAGCCGCTCGCCCAGGGCGAAGTGCACCCGGGCGACCTCGGCGGGGTCGAGCCCCTCGCGCTCGGCGATCTCGACCAGCCCCAGCAGCACGTAGGCCGGCGGCAGCACGGCCACCCGGGTCGCCAGCTCCTCCGGGACGCCGGCGTCGACCAGCCGGTCCCGACGGGCGTGGTAGGCCGACTGCTCGCGGCCGGTCATCAGGTCCGGCAGCTGCTCCATCACCCGCTGCACCGGCCCTGCGAAGAAGTCCACCGTGCCCTGGCTGTCCAGCGGCGGGCGCCGGTTGGAGACCAGCCAGCGCGACGCGCGCTCCACCAGCGTGCGCATCTCGAGCCGCATCCGGGTCTGGACGCCGGCGTCGAGCACGTTGTCGTAGGTCATCAGCTCCTTGCGCAGCGGCAGCGAGGCGAAGATCTCGCGGGCCACGAAGTTGGCGCGCGTCAGCTCTGCCGGGGTGGCACCCGTCTCGCCCTCGAGCCGCGGCCAGAAGGTCATGCCGGCGCCGTTGACCAGGTCGTTGACGACCTGGGTCACGATGATCTCGCGACGCAGCGGGTGGTCGCCGACCTGCTCCTCGAACTGCTCGCGCATCAGCGTCGGGAAGTAGGCGCGCAGGTCGATGGCCAGGTAGGGGTCGTCGGGCAGGTCGGAGGCCAGGAGCTGGTCGGCCAGCACGATCTTGGTCCAGGCGAGCAGCACCGAGAGCTCCGGCATGGTGAGGCCCTCGCCGCGCTCGAGGCGGCGGCGTACCTGCCGGGTGGTCGGCAGCCCCTCCAGCTCGCGGTTGAGCACGCCCTCGCGCTCCAGCCGGCGCATCCAGTCCTCGTGCACGTGCAGCAGCGACGGGGCGTGGTTGGCGGCGTTGGCCAGCGCGAGGTTCTGCTCGTAGTTGTCGCGCAGGACCAGCTGGCCGACCTCCTCGGTCATGTCGGCGAGCAGCTTGTTGCGCTGCTTCTCGGTCAGGTCGCCGTCCTTGACGACGCGGTCGAGCAGGATCTTGATGTTCACCTCGTGGTCGGAGGTGTCCACGCCTGCGGAGTTGTCGATGAAGTCGGTGTTCATCCGGCCACCGCGCCGCTCGGCCCCGACCAGGGCGTACTCGATGCGACCGAGCTGGGTGAAGCCCAGGTTGCCGCCCTCGCCCACGCACCTGGCCCGCAGCTCGCGGCCGTCGATGCGGATCGCGTCGTTGGCCTTGTCGCCGGCGTCGGCGTGGCTCTCCTCGACCGCCTTGACGTAGGTGCCGATGCCGCCGTTCCAGAGCAGGTCGACGGGCGCCTTGAGGATCGCCTTCATCAGCTCCGCCGGCGTCATCGCCGTGACGTCGCCCTCGAGCCCGAGAGCGGCGCGCACCTCGGGCCCGATCTTGATCGACTTCAGCGCGCGGGAGAAGACGCCGCCACCGGCCGAGATCAGGGAGCGGTCGTAGTCCTGCCAGCTGGAGCGGGGCAGGTCGAAGATCCGCCGGCGCTCGGCGTACGACGCCGCGGCGTCGGGCGTGGGGTCGAGGAAGATGTCGCGGTGGTCGAACGCCGCGACCAGGCGGGTGTGCTCCGAGCAGAGCATCCCGTTGCCGAACACGTCACCGGACATGTCGCCGATGCCGACGGCGGTGAAGTCCTCGGACTGGCAGTCGATGCCCCGTTCACGGAAGTGGCGCTGGACCGAGACCCAGGCACCGCGCGCGGTGATGCCCATCGCCTTGTGGTCGTAGCCCACCGAGCCGCCGCTGGCGAAGGCGTCGCCGAGCCAGAAGCCGTAGTCGTGGGCCACCCCGTTGGCGATGTCGGAGAACGTCGCGGTGCCCTTGTCGGCGGCGACCACCAGGTAGGAGTCGTCGCCGTCGTGGCGAACCACGGCACGCGGCGGCACGGTCTCGCCGTCGACGAGGTTGTCGGTGATGTCGAGCAGGCCGCAGATGAAGGTCTTGTAGCAGGCGATCCCCTCGGCCAGCCACGCGTCGCGGTCCGACGGGTCTGGCAGCTGCTTGCAGAAGAAGCCGCCCTTGGCGCCCACGGGCACGATCACGGTGTTCTTGACCATCTGCGCCTTGACCAGGCCCAGCACCTCGGTGCGGAAGTCGTCGCGGCGGTCGGACCAGCGCAGGCCACCACGGGCGACGGCGCCGAAGCGCAGGTGGACGCCCTCGACCCGGGGCGAGTAGACGAAGATCTCGAAGCGCGGCCGGGGCTCCGGCAGGTCCGGGATCGCCGACGGCTCGAGCTTGAACGACATGTAGGAGCGGACCCCGCCACCGTCGTGGTCGTCCAGCGGCTGGAAATAGTTGGTCCGCAGGGTCGCCCGGACGTGGGTGAGGTAGGAGCGCAGGATCCGGTCGTGGTCGAGGCTGGCGACGTCGTTGAGCGCCCGGGTGATCTTCTCCTCGATCGCCTCGACCCGCGCGGTGCGCGCCTCGGCGTCGGAGCCCAGGCCGTTGTGGCCGGGGTCGAACCTCGCCTCGAAGAGCTGCACCAGCAGCCGGGTGATGTCGACGTTGTTGCGCAGCGCGTCCTCGATGTAGTCCAGCGCGAACGGCGAGTTCCCCTGGCGCATGTACTTCGCGTACGCCCGCAGCACGGTCGCCTGGCGCCAGGTCAGGCCCGCACGCAGGACGAGCGCGTTGAAGCCGTCGATCTCGTTGTAGCCGTCCCACACCGCGCGCAGCGCGTCCTGGAACAGCTCGCGGGCGTGCGCCGGCAGGGCACGGCCGTAGCGGAGGCCGAACTCGTAGATGTACGTCGGCCGGCCGAGGCCCTCGAGCTCGTAGGGGCGCTCGTCGACCACCTCGACGCCCATCGAGCTGAGCATCGGCAGGATCTCCGACAGCGACAGCGGCGGTCCCACCCGGAAGACCTTCAGCCGGGCCTCGCCGCGGCCGGCGTCGAGCTGTTCGTAGAGGGAGAGGTCGAGCCCCGGCTCGTCCGTCGGCAGCGCCTCCAGCCGGCCCAGGTCGACCGCGGCGGTGCGGGCCGCGAAGTCCTCCTTGTACGCCTCGGGGAAGGAGTCGAGGTAGCGGCGTCCCAGGCGGGCACCGGCCTCCTCGCCGTACTCCGCGATCACCGCGGCGGTGAAGTCGTCACGCCAGGAGCGGGAGGCGTCGGTCAGGCGGTGCTCGAGGTCGTCGGTCTCGACCTCGGCGATGGTGCCGCCCTTCGGCGGGTGCACGACGAAGTGCACGCGTGCCGTCGTCGACTCGTTGACGCTGACGTTGAACTCGACCGACTCGCCGCCGAGGTGGTCCTTGAGGATCTGCGAGAACTTCTCGCGGACGCTGGTGTTGTAGCGGTCGCGGGGCAGGTAGACGAGGACCGAGACGTAGCGGCCGTAGGTGTCGCGGCGGATGAACATCCGCACCTGGCGTCGCTCACGGGCGTGCATCGCGGCCTCGACCATCGGCGCGAGCTCGTCGACGGTGGTGTGGAAGAGCTCGTCGCGCGGGTAGGTCTCGAGGGTGTCCATGAGCGCCTTGCCGGCGTGGCTGCGCGGGTCGAACCCGTTGCGCTTGAGCACGGCGGTTGCCTTCTCCCGCAGCAGCGGGATGCGCATCAGCGACTCGGTGTAGGCGGCGCTCGAGTAGAGCCCGAGGAAGCGGCGCTCGCCCACGACCTCGCCGTTCTCGTCGAACGTCTTCACGCCGACGTAGTCGAGGTACGCCGGGCGGTGCACGGTGGCCCGGGAGTTCGCCTTGGCCAGCACGAGCAGGGTCTTCTCGCGCGCCTTGGCCTTGACCATCGCCGGCAGCTTGCCGAACGACGCCGACATGTCCTGGTCGGCCCGGAGGATGCCGAAGCCGGTGCCCGGGACGGCGCGCAGCAGCTCGTCGTCGCCCTGGCGCTCGAGCCGGTACTCCCGGTAGCCGAGGAAGGTGAAGTGGTCGGCCGCGAGCCACTCGAGCAGCTCGCGCCCCTGGCGGATCTCCTCGTCGGGCAGCGGTGGCGGGTTGGTGGCGAGCTCGCCCACGATCTCGAGGACCTGGGCGTGCATCTTGTCCCAGTCCTCGACGGACTCGCGGACGTCGCGCAGCACGCGCTGCACGTCGTCCTCGATGGCCGCGGTGTCGTCGCCCTCGCGGATCCGGTCGATCTCGATGTGCATCCACGACTCGCGGACGGCCTCGCCGGGCGGCTCGAGCGAGCCGTCGGCGACGGGGGCCACGCTCTGCAGGGCGCCGGTGATGTCGCGGACGACGTCGAACTGGGGGTGGATCACCAGGTGCACGTCACGCAGCTGGCGCGAGAGCTCCATGGTGAGCGAGTCCACGAGGAACGGCATGTCGTCGATGACGACCTCGACCACCGAGTGCCCGCCGGCCGACCAGCCGTGCTCGGCGAGGGTCGGGGTGAAGACGCGCACCTGGGCGGTGCCCTGCGGCCGGTTGTCCGCGAGCTTCCAGTGCGAGGCGAGGGCGCCGTACACGTCGACGTCGCCGCGCTCGCACACGTCCTCGGGGGCGACGTGCCGGTAGTAGGCCTTCAGCAGGGCCGAGATCCGGTCGTGGGGTGGGCCGCCGGCCCCCTTGCGGGCGAGGGCCAGGTCGATGGCCTTGCCCAGCAGTTCGGACTTGTCGTGATCCAGCGTCGTCGTTGACACACTCCGACCCTAGGACTCGGGCTGTGACCTCGCCAACACGGGGGGCGGCGTTTCCTCAGAGCTCCGAGCGCAGGTCCCACAGCAGCGGGAAGTAACGCAGCGGGATGCGCGACCGGAGGTAGCCCGCGCCGCTGGAGCCGCCGGTGCCGGACTTGCTGCCGATCATCCGCTCGACCATCACGACGTGCCGTGCGCGCCAGCTGGCGGCCAGCTCGTCGTGCTGGAGCAGTGCCTCGGCGAGCGCCCACACCACGGCGTACGTCGAGCGGTCGTGGGCGGCCGTGCGCAGCGAGGCCGAGACCTCCTCGTCGGTCCCCGCGGGCAGGCCGAACGACCGGAGCACGTCGAGGAAGGCGTCCCACAGCGAGGGCTCGGCCAGCCGCGCCGCGAGCCGCTCCTGCTCGGCCTCGGTCAGGCCGCGGAAGCGCCGGACGTAGGACTCGTCCTTGGCCCCCGAGAGGAACTCCAGCTCGCGGAACTGCACCGACTGGAAGCCGCTGGCGGGCGCGAGCCGCTGGCGGAACTCCAGGAAGTCCTGCGGGGTCATCGTCTCGAGCACGTCGACCTGCTGGACGAGCACCCGCTCGATCACGTGGACCCGCGCGAGCAGGTGCTGGGCCCACCACAGCCGACCGCCGGCCTCGCCGGCCGCCATCGCGTCGCGGGCGGCCTCGACCTCGTGCAGCAGCTGCTTGAACCACAGCTCGTAGACCTGGTGGATGGTGATGAAGAGCAGCTCGTCGTGGGCGGGTGGGTCGGACTCGAGGTGCTGGGCGTCGAGGAGCTGGGGCAGCCGCAGGTAGCTGCCGTAGGTCAGCTGCGCACCCTGCTCGCCGAACGAGACGAACGTTTCATCCATGGGCATGCACGTTAGTCCCCACGGGTGGGCCATGATGTCGGGCATGGTGAAGCGACTCTCCCACGATCTCGTGTACGACGCCCCGGCCGACGCGGTCGCGGCCATGCTGGCCGATCCCGCCTTTCGCGAGGAGGTCTGCGACTACCAGCGCGTGCTGCGACGCACGGTCACCGTGGAGCGCGCCGGGGGCGGGATGGAGGTCGTGATCGACCAGGTCCAGTCGGCCCACGGCATCCCGTCGTTCGCGCAGAAGTTCGTGGGCGAGGAGATCAACATCGTCCAGCGCGAGACCTGGGCGTCGATGGACGCGAGCCGCATCCACGTGGTCATCCCCGGCAAGCCCGGCGAGATGAGTGGCACCGGACGCCTCGACGACTCCGGCGGCCCCACCATCCACGCGGTCAACCTCGACATCAAGGTGGGCATCCCGCTGGTGGGCGGCAAGATCGAGGGCCTGATCTCCGACCTGCTGCTGAAGGCGCTCAAGGCCGAGAACAAGGTCGGGCGCGACTACCTGTCCCGCTGACCCTGCGCGGCCGCGTCCTCGCGGCGGTCCTGCCGGCGGCGTACGGCGATGACGGCGCCGAGGAGCAGGAACGGGCCGAACGCCAGCACCAGGACGAGCACCTGCTCGTAGGGGTGCAGCGCGCCCATGTGGAGGGGCAGGACGGGAGGGGTCATCGCCTCGATTGTCCCTCACCCGGGTGAGACTCCTCACCGCGGTGTCCCGGAATGGCACGCCCGTGGTGTCCCGTTGATGCAGTGTTCAACGATTTCCGGACGAACGAGGAGCCTGCTGCCCCATGCCTGACCTTTTCGACAGCCTGACCGTCAAGACCTGGACCTTCCCGAACCGCCTGGTGATGGCGCCGCTGACGCGCAACCGGGCCGACGCCGGGGGCGTTCCGGGCGACCTGGCCGTGGACTACTACGCGCAGCGCGCGTCGGCCGGGCTGATCATCACCGAGGGCACCCAGCCGAGCGCCGTGGGCCAGGGCTACCTCAACACCCCCGGGCTGCACAGCCCCGAGCAGGTCGCGGGATGGCGCCGCGTGGCCGACGCCGTCCATGAGCGCGGCGGGCGGATCGTGGCCCAGCTCATGCACGCCGGCCGGGTCTCCCACCCCGACAACAAGCACGGGCTCGAGACCGTCGCGCCCAGCGCGCTGGCCGCCCCCAACGAGATGTTCACCGCGGACGGCATGAAGCCCCACCCCGTCCCCCGCGCGCTGGGGCTCGACGAGATCCCCGCGGTGGTCGAGGAGTACGTCCAGGCCGCCCGCAACGCGGTCGAGGCCGGGCTCGACGGCGTCGAGGTGCACGCCGCGAACGGCTACCTGATCCACCAGTTCCTCGCGCCGGGCCCCAACCAGCGCGAGGACGAGTACGGCGGCTCCCCCGCCGCCCGGGCGCGCTTCGCCATCGAGGTCACCCGCGCGGTCGCCGAGGCGATCGGCCCGGAGCGGGTCGGCATCCGGATCTCCCCCGCGCACAACATCCAGGGGGCGACCGAGGACGACCCGGCGGACGTGGAGGCGACGTACTCCGCCCTGATCGACGGCATCGCCCCGCTCGGCCTGGCCTACCTGTCGATCCTCGCCGACCCCCGTGCCGAGCTGACCCAGCGGCTGCGCAAGGACTTCGGCGGCATCGTGGTGCTCAACGACGGGTTCGCCCGCCTCACCACCCGTGAGCAGGCCCAGACGATCCTCGACGACGACCTGGCCGACGCGGTGGCCGTCGGACGGCTCTTCCTGGCCAACCCCGACCTGCCCCGCCGCTGGGAGACCGGCGCGGAGCTGAACGAGCCGGACGCCGACACCTTCTACGGCGGCGGCGCCGAGGGTTACACGGACTACCCGGCCCTCGACGACTGACCCGAGGACGACAGCAGGGCGGTGACCGTGTCGGTCACCGCCCTGCTTCGTCTCACCCGTCGGGCGCTCAGCCCATGTAGGGGTAGCGGTAGTCCTTCGGCGGGACGAACGTCTCCTTGATGGAGCGCGGCGAGGTCCAGCGCAGCAGGTTGACCGCGGCACCCGCCTTGTCGTTGGTGCCGCTGGCCCGGCCGCCGCCGAAGGGCTGCTGGCCGACGACGGCACCGGTCGGCTTGTCGTTGATGTAGAAGTTGCCGGCCGCGAACCGCAGCTCCTTGCGCGCCCAGGCGATCGCCGAGCGGTCCTGGGCGATGATCGCGCCGGTCAGCGCGTACGGCGCGAACGACTCCATCTGCCCCACGACCTTCTCGAAGTCGGCGTCGTCGTAGACGTGCACGACCAGGATCGGGCCGAAGTACTCGGTCTTGAACATCTCGTCGGTCGGGTCGCTGGTCTCGACGATCGTGGGCCGCACGAAGTAGCCCTCGGAGTCGTCCACCGTCCCGCCGGCGATCACGTCGAGGGTCGAGGACTCCTGCGCCCGGGTGATCGCGGCCTTGTGCTTGGCGAACGCACGCCCGTCGATGACGGCGCCCATGAAGTTCGAGAAGTCCCGCACGTCGCCCATGGCGATCGCCTCGGTCTCGGAGACCAGGCGGTCCTTGATCTTGTCCCACACCGAGCGGGCGACGTACGCCCGGGACGCGGCCGAGCACTTCTGCCCCTGGAACTCGAAGGCGCCGCGGATCAGCGCGGTCGTCAGCACCTCGGGGTCGGCCGAGGGGTGGGCGACGACGAAGTCCTTGCCGCCGGTCTCGCCGACGATGCGCGGGTAGGAGCGGTAGGAGGTGATGTTCTCCCCGACCGTGCGCCACAGGTGCTGGAAGGTGGGCGTGGAGCCGGTGAAGTGGATGCCGGCGAGGTCCGGGTGCGCGAGCGCGACCTCCGAGACGGCCAGCCCGTCACCCGGCAGCATGTTGATGACGCCCGGGGGCATCCCGGCCTCCTCGAGCAGCTGCATCGTCAGGTGCGCGGCGAGCTGCTGGGTGGGCGAGGGCTTCCAGACGACCGTGTTGCCCATCAGTGCCGGCGCGGTGGGCAGGTTGCCGGCGATCGCGGTGAAGTTGAACGGCGTGATCGCGTAGACGAAGCCCTCGAGCGGCCGGTGGTCGGTGCGGTTCCAGATGCCGGGGCTGTTCGCGATCGGCTGGTCGGTGAGGATCTGCTTGGCGTAGTGGACGTTGAAGCGCCAGAAGTCGATGAGCTCGCAGGCACTGTCGATCTCGGCCTGGAAGGCCGTCTTCGACTGGCCGAGCATCGTGGCGGCGTTGATCCGCTGGCGCCAGGGGCCGGCGAGCAGGTCGGCGGCCTTGAGCAGGATCGCGCAGCGCTCGTCGAAGGCCAACCCACGCCACTCCGGAGCCGCGTCGGTGGCCGCCTGCACGGCGTCCTTGGCGTCGGTGGTCGTCGAGTTCCGCAGCACGCCCAGGACGTGCTGGTGGTCGTGCGGCTGGACGACCTGGATCTCGTCCCCACCGGCGGCGCGCCAGGTGCCACCGATGTGGGCCCGGAGGTCGTGCTGAGTGCCCTGCAGGTTCTCGATCTCCGCGACCAGGGCGTCCCGTTCGGGGCTGCCCGGCGCGTACGTCAGGTTCGGCTCGTTGGTGGGAGCCGGTGGGAAGTGATGGCGTCCATGCTCGCGATGCTCTCACCACCGACCGGCCGCCCCCAAACGCGGCTGGTCCCAATCAGAGCAGGTGCCGGATCTCCTGGGTCGCGAACCACGCGAGGTCATCGTCCTCGTCCGCGTCGTCGTCGGTGTCGACGTGGGCGGCTGCGACGTTCTTCCACACCACGTCCGCTGCGACGTCGACCAGGGGGGTCCTCGCCGGGCACCGGATCGGCCGCCGGCACGTCGGCCGCGACGACGTAGCGCCGCGGGACGTCCCCGGCCTGCCGCAGGGCCGCGGAGTCCGCCGCGGCGGCCATCAGCGCGGCGTACTCCCACGACTCCTCGTCGGCCTCGGGCCAGCCGTCGCGCAGGGCTTCCGTGACCGCGTGGGCACGTAGGGGTCCCGGCAACCGACCCTCGGCGACCAGGGTCGCGAGCAGCGGGGAGGTGACCGGGACGTAGACGCGCACGCTCACGGCTCGGTCACCGCCGTCGTCGAGGACTTCTGGCTGCTGCGCGCCCCCCGCTTGCGGCCGCGGGGGGCGCGGGGCCGGACCCCCGACGCAGTGTCGACCAGCTCGTCGAGCGACTCGCGCAGGCACTGCCCGAAGAGGTCGGCGTCGGGCAGCAGGTCCCGGTCGGCGGTGACGCCGAAGTAGACGCCCCCGTCGTACGACGTGACGCCGATCGCGAGCCCCTGGCCGGGCAGCAGCGGCGGGACCGGGTAGGTGCCGACCATCCGGGCGCCGGCGGCGTAGAGCGGCGACTGCGGCCCGGGCACGTTTGACGCTGAGCTGGAAGCCCCGGCGCGTCTCGAGGGCGGCGACCCGCGACCCGATGGCGTGGAAGGTGGTGGGTGCGAAGCCCGCGATCCCCGCCAGACGGTTGGCCGCCACGCCGCGGCCCGTCTCCTTGTGGGCCAGGAAGGAGTACGACACCTGGTGCAGCCGCACCACCGGGCTCGCCTCGCCCACCGGCAGGTCGACGAAGTGGGCGGCGATCTGGCTGCCCAGCGAGGTGGCCTCGAGCTCCTCGTCGATGACCGAGATCGGCACCACCGCCCGGATCTGGCGCAGGCCGCGCAGCGACTCCGAGCGGGCCATCAGCCAGGCCCGCAGCGCCCCCGTGACGGTGGCCAGCACGACGTCGTTGATGGTGCCGCCGTGCGCCTTGCGCACCGTGCGGTAGTCGGCGAGGTCGGTGCGCACCGTGACCACGCGACGCTGCTGGGAGAGCGGTCCGTTGATCGGCGTCTCCCGCTCCGGGTCCCGGCCGGCGAGCCCGTTGACGACGCGGGACGTGCGCCGGAACGCGCCGTCCGCGCCGCGCAGCACCGAGTCGGTGCGGCTGCGGACCGTGTCGACCACGGTTGCGGGGTCGGCGACCGAGTCGCGCACCGCGCTGAGCAGGAGCGACGTGGGGGTCGCGGCACGCGAGGAGCGCCACTCGTCCCCGCCGAGCACCTTCGGCTTCTCGCTGACGTCGAGCAGGACCTGGCCGAGGTCGACCGTGTCGACGCCGTCGACCAGCACGTGGTGGGACTTCGAGAGCAGCGCCACCTGCCCGTCGGCGAGGCCCTCCACGAAGTACATCTCCCAGAGGGGCGGCGCTGCGGTCGAGTGGCCGCGACACGATCCGCGCGACCAGCTCGCGGAGCTGGTCGAGGCTGCCCGGTCGCGGCAGCGCGGAGCGGCGTACGTGGTAGTGCAGGTCGAAGTGCTCGTCGTCGACCCACACGGGGTTGGCCAGCCGTCCGGGCACTGCCTGCAGGCGCTGGCGGTAGCGCGGCACGAACGAGATCCGGTCCTCGATCAGCGCCAGCAGCCGTTCGTGGTCGAAGCCCGAGTCGCCCGGGTCGAAGATCTCCACCGTGGCGTTGTGCATGGGCGTCGACGGGGACTCGGCGGCCAGGAAGGCCAGGTCCCGCGGCCGGAGCCGCTCCCTCATCTGCTGCCCTTTCGTCGCGTCGGCACCCCCGGGGTGGGGGCCGACCGGTTTGCTCAACGTGGGATTCTTTCAGAGGTGACGCCCCGGTCGGGGCACGTCCCACGACTGGCTACCGACAAGTAAGGATCTCACCTCATGCGCCGGATCCTGGCGACGCTTGCTGTCCTGTCCTGCCTGCTGGTCACGACCGCCGCCTGCGGCGGCAGTGACTCCTCGTCCCCCTCGGACTCCTCCCCCGACCAGCCCAAGGTCATCGACGTCACCTTCAACGGCGACTCGGTCACCCCCAACGGCGACCGGGTCGAGGTCGGCGTGGGCCAGCCGATCGAGCTCAAGGTCACCGCGGACGCGCCCGGCGAGATCCACGTCCACTCCTCCCCGGAGCAGGAGCTCGCCTACGACAAGGGCCAGAGCACGCTCGACCTCAAGCCGATCCAGCAGCCCGGCATCGTCGAGGTCGAGTCGCACGCCCTCGAGAAGACCATCGTCCAGCTCGAAGTCCGCTGAGGTGTCGCCTGACGGTATCTCGCTGGCGCACGGCATCGGCGGGGCCAGGGACCTGCCGATCTCGCCCGAGCTGGCGATCGCCGGCGGGGTTGCGGCGCTGGTCGTCTCCTTCACCGTCCTCGCCGTCGCCTGGCGCTCCCCGCGGTACGACGAGGCCACCAGCGGACGCCTCGCACCGGCCCTCCTGGCCCGGCTGGTCGACTCGACCGCCTTCCGGGCCGCCCTGCGCGTGGTCGGCATGGTGCTGCTCGTCTACTCCGCCGTCGCCGCCGTCCTCGGCAAGGACCTGCTGACCAACCCGATCTTCGGCATCTTCTACGTGTGGTGGTGGGTCGGCCTGGTGCCGCTCTCGCTCCTGCTGGGCCCGGTCTGGAAGGCGATCAGCCCGGTGCGGACCATCAACCTCGCCTTCGCCAAGGTCTCGGGCAGCGACCCGGACCGCGGGCTCTACGACTACCCGAGCGCCTGGGTCACTGGCCCGCGGCTGCCGGCCTGTTCGCGTTCGTGTGGATGGAGCTCGTCTACCCCTACTCCACCGAGCTCGGACCGGTCCGGCTGTGGTGCGCGATCTACGTCGCGCTGATGCTGCTCGGCGGAGCGCTCTTCGGCAGCACCTTCTACGCCCGGGCGGACCCCTTCGAGGTCTACTCCAGCCTCGTCGCCAGGCTCTCGGTGTGGGGCCGGCGCGGTGACGCCCTGGTCGTCCGCAGCCCCTGGCGAACCTCGACACCGTCCCGGTCCGGGCCGGCCTGGTCGCCGTCGTCTCGGTGCTCTTCGGCAGCACCGCCTTCGACTCGTTCAAGGACTCCACGCGGTGGGTGACCTTCGTGCAGGACGCGAACGTGTCGACGTTCCTGCTCAACAACCTGGCGCTGCTCGGGTTCTGCGTCGCGGTCGGCCTGATCTTCGCCGGTGGCTGCATGCTGACCGGGGTCGTCGACGACGCACGCCGCAGCGACCTGCCGAACCAGTTCGCGCACTCCGTGGTGCCGATCATCGTCGGGTACGTCGTGGCCCACTACCTGAGCTACCTCGTGGAGGTGGGCCAGGCGACGCTGATCCTGGCCAGCGACCCGCTCAGCAACGGCAGCAACATCCTCGGCACCGGCAACCTGACCGTGAGCTACTGGCTCTCCTACCACCCGACCCTGCTGGCGAACACCAAGGTCATCGCGGTCATCGCCGGGCACGTGGTGGGCGTGATCGCGGCCCACGACCGGGCCATGAAGATCCTGCCGCGGCGGCACCAGCTCACCGGTCAGCTGCCGCTGCTCTTCGCCATGGTCGCCTTCACCGTGGGCGGGCTCTACCTGCTGTTCGCTGCCTGAGCCGGACCCGGCCCCCGGCCGCCGGCGCCGCGGCCGTCCCCGGCGCGAGCTCGTCCACGAGCCCGGCGATCCCCCGCGCCAGGGGCGAGTCGCCGACCTCGGTCAGGGTGCGGCCGGCCACCAGGGCGCGGTCCACCGTGGCCCGGTCGTCGGGGAGGAAGTGGAGCCCGGACACCCGCGCGAAGCCCTCGACCATGCCGGCGATGTCCTTCTCCGACCAGCCCAGCGTCGGGCGCATCCGGTTGACGACCACCCGTAGCGGAGCGACGCCGATGACGTCGCGCAGGTCGACCAGGCCGCGGGCCAGCCGGGAGAGGCCGACCGGGTCGGCGTTGCCGACCACCACCACCTCGTCCGCCACCTCCAGCGCGGCCAGCGTCATCTGGTTGCGGCCGGGACGGGACCCGAAGTCGGAGCCGGGGTCATCCTCGAGGCTGAACCCGGTGTCCACGACGACCTGCCCGTGCTCACGCGCGGTCTCCAGGGTGTGCTCGAGGGCGCCGGCCCGGATCTCGGTCCAGCGGTCGGGCCGCGGCAGCCCGGTGATGACGGACAGGTGGCCGTCGATGCCGCGCTGCACCGTGGCGAAGCGCTCCCCCAGCTGGCCCGAGGCGGCCAGCCGGGCCGCCGCGAGCAGGCCGGACACCTCGTCGAGCACCCCGAGCTGCTGGGCCACGGCACCCCCGTAGGGGTCGGCGTCGACCAGGAGCGTCCGCAGCCGCCGCCGGGCCAGCTCGGCGGCCAGGCCGGTGGCCAGGGTGGTGCGTCCCGGTGCGCCGCCGGGACCCCAGACGGCGATGACCCGTCCCCCGGCCACCGGCTCCGCCGCGTGTGGCTGGTCGAGCTCACCGGGCCCCCGGGCGCGACGGGTTCGTCGGGCTGGGCGACCACGGCAGCGGGCAGGGAGTCCAGCTCCGACTCGTCGACGAGCACCGGCAGGCCGATCCGCGACGCGCGGAGCCGTGCGGCCTCGGGGGACGCGCCGGACGGCACGACCGCGACCGGGCGCACCCCGTGACGACGCAGGTGCTCGGTCGCGGTGAGGTCGAGCCCGGGTGCGTCGAGACCGAGCACCGCCACTCCCGCCTGGCCGGCGCTGGCCGCGGCCAGCAGGTCGTCGACGTCCACGCAGCGCTTCAGCACCACGATCGCGGGGTGCCCGTCCAGGAGCTGCACGGCCCGCGACTCCCAGGCCGCGCCGGCAGCGACGATCAGCACGACGACCATCGGCTCAGCCCCGTCGTACGACGGTGATCACGGGGCTCTCCAGGGAGCCGAGGAGCCGGAAGAACCGCGTGGCGTCCTGCTCCTCGACCGCCAGCACCAGCTGGCGCTTGCCGGTCGCGGCGAAGCTCTCCTCGAGGGGCGGTGCGTCCACGACGGTGACGGCGGACAGCGCCGGCCCGCCCTTCCCACCCGGCTGCGACACCAGGTAGACGTCCACCACGGACCCGGCCTGCACCGACCCCGGGACCTGCTCGGCGTCGACGGCCACGGGGACCTGCAGGGTCCGGCTCTGCCCGGCGGAACCGACCGCGGCCCGGGGAAGGAGCTCGCCGGCACCGACACCGCGGGTCAGGACGAGGTCGGCGGGCAGCTCGTCGTCGGCGGTGAAGTAGCCGGCGAGGTCGCCCGCGTCGGCGAACCGCACGCGCGTGGCCACCAGGTCCTCCGGGTGGACCTCGTCGCCCGCGCCCATGTCGCCGGCCACCGACCACACGGGCACCGTGTCGTCCGCCGCGCTGAGGAGCCGGGCACCGGCCACCACCGAGACGGCGACGATGAGCACCCCCACCCACAGCCTGGGATCACGCCAGCCGGGCGTCGCGGCCCGCGTCGCGGGCGGGGTCGGCGCCGCGGTGGACGCCCCGAGATCAGTGACCACGCGCCCATGATGCCGCCCGCGAGCCCCGCGGTCACCCGGTTCTCCACAGTCGCCGCGTCCAGCGCGGCGCCCGGCGACCGAAGTGGGACGATGTCCGCATGTCCGGCACGCCCCGCTTCCTCACCCTCGCCGACGTGGCGGAGGTCCTCAACACCTCCAGCGCGCAGGTCTACGCCCTCGTGCGCCGGGGCGACCTGCCCGCGATCAAGATCGGGGGCCGCGGCCAGTGGCGGGTGGAGTCGGCCCAGCTCGAGGAGTTCATCCAGCGGATGTACGCCGAGACGCGGACCTTCGTCGACGAGCACCCCTACGTCGAGGCCGACCAGCGCCCCGAGTGATCAGCCGACCTCGGAGTCCAGGGTGATCCGGATCGTGCGCTGGCTGCCGCCGCGGTCGACGGTGAAGGTCAGCGTCTCCCCGGGCTGGTGGGCCCGGATCGCCACGATGAGCGCGATGCCGTCGCTGACCCGCTGGCCGTTCACCGCGGTGACGACGTCCCCCTTCTGCAGGCCGCTCTTGTCCGCCGGGGTGCCGTCGACCACCTCGCTGATCTCGGCTCCCGTCCCGTTGTCCTGACCGGTCTGGACCTTGGCCCCGATCACGGGGTACCTCGCCTCGCCGGTGCGCAGGATCTGGTCGGCGGTGATCTTGACCTGCTCGATCGGGATCGCGAACCCGACCCCGATGTTGCCGGCCTCGCCACCGGCGCTGCTGCCGCCGGTCGTGGCGATGGCGGAGTTGACGCCCACCACCTGGGCACGCAGGTTGACCAGCGGTCCGCCGGAGTTGCCGGGGTTGATCGCCGCGTCGGTCTGGACCGCGTTGATGTACGACGAGTCGTTGGCCGAGTCACCCGTGGTGACCGGGCGGTGCAGGGCGCTGACGATGCCCGCGGTGACCGTCGAGCTGAGCCCGAGCGGCGAGCCGAAGGCCACGACACCCTCACCGACCCGCAGCGCCTGGGACGCTCCGAGGGAGGCCGGCTTCAGCGACTTCACGCCGGGGGCGTAGAGGACGGCGAGGTCGTAGACGGGGCTGCGCCCGACCAGGGTCGCCTCGTAGCGGTCGCCGTCCTGGTCGACGATCTCGATGGGACCGTCGTCGGAGGCCGCCTCCGCGACCACGTGGTTGTTGGTGATGACGTGCCCCTGCCGGTCCAGGACGAAGCCGGAGCCGGTCGCGCCGCCCTTCTGTCCGTTGTACTCGGCGGAGATCTGGACGGTGCTGGGAAGGAGCTCCTGCGCGACCGCCTCGACCGACCCGTCGGCCTTGGTCAGGGGCGGCAGGGAGACCGTGTCGACGCCGTCGAGGCCGTTGCTCACGGCCCCGGGGTTGTCGTTGCTGGTCAGGCCCTCGTAGACGACGCTGCCGAGGCCACCGCCGAGCAGGCCGATGACCAGCGCGAGGACCGTCACGGCCGGCCACACCCAGCCGGGCACGCGGCCGGTGGGCGCGACGTGCCGTGCCGGGGCGGCCGGCATCGGCTGGGTGCCGGGCGGCGGCGGGTAGCCGGTCCATCGACCGGGCGGCGGCTGGGTGGTGGGCGGGACCCACGACGGTGAGGGCGGCCCGGGAGGTGCCGGCGGCGCGGGTGGCCTGCCGAAGGACAGCGGCGCGGTGGCCTCGGTGTCCGCCCGGTCACCCGGGCGGTCCGGCTCTCCGGTGGCGTCGTCGTCCACGCGGCCCTCGTCGTCGTTCACGTGCCTATCTTGACCCCTGCCCCGAAATCAGGGTCTCAGTGGGCGGAGGCGCGGCGGCTCGGGCTCGCCACCGGGTCGACCCTGGGACCGACCGTCGGGGCCGTCGCCCGCGGACCGTCGGTGGGCACGACCAGGTGGGCGGGCGCGGGCCGGTCCATGGTGGGGGCGTCCGCGGGGGCGATGCCCAGGGCCAGGACGCCCATCACCGCAGCGCCCACGGCACCGCCGCCGATCGCGACCAGGCCGGTGTTGCGGCGCGAGGTGTGCTGCTCGTGGTGCAGCGCCAGGTAGGCCTCGCCCGGCGTCACCGCGGCGGGCCCCCCGAGCAGCGAGCCCTTGAGGTGGTCGGGAGCGGAGGCGCCGCCGAAGGAGAGGCCAGCGAGCCGGGTCTTGACCCAGCCCTCCCGCTCGACCAGGTCGCGGCAGGCGTGGCAGGTGTGGACGTGCGCCCACGCCCGCTCGGTCTCGTCCGGGGCCAGCTGGCCGTCGAGCAGCGCACTCACGCGCGAGCCGAGGTGACCGATCACGTGGACCACCCCTGGCCGGAGAACATCGGGGCCGGCCCGGAGTAGCGGGCGCGGCCCTCACCCGGGGCACGGTGGGCCAGCGCGGAGCGCAGCATCGCCCGACCGCGGTGGATGCGGGAACGCACGGTGCCCAGCTTTGCGTCGAGGATCTCGGAGATCTCCTCGTAGGAGAGCCCCTCGACGTCGCAGAGGACGACAGCCGCGCGGAAGTCGGGCGGCAGGGTGGCCAGCGCGCGCTCGATGTCGTCGTCGAAGGTCTGCTCGGCGTAGGCGATGTCGGGGCTCGGCGAGGCGCTGGTGAGCCGGTCGGCCCGCTCGTCGGAGAGGGCGTCGAAGCGGATCCGCTGCTTGCGGCGTGCCTGGTCGAGGAAGAGGTTGGTGGTGATCCGGTGCAGCCAGCCCTCGAAGGTGCCGGGCGTGTACGTCGAGAGCGAGCGGAAGACGCGGACGAAGACCTCCTGGGTCAGGTCCTCGGCGTCGGGGCGGTTGCCGGTGAGGCGGTAGGCCAAGCGGTAGACCCGGTCGGAGTGCCGCTCGACGATCTCGTCCCAGGTGGGCACGCCCTCCTGGGGGTCGTCGCCGCGCTCCTTGTCGACCTCAGCGTCCACCGGGCTCTCCTTGTCGCGCGACCAGCGCGCCCTCGATCCGACGTGTCCCATCAAGAACCGCGTCCTGACCTTCCCCACCGTAGGAAACCTGACTGAGAGGACGCTGTGAGCGGCGTCCTCGCCTGCTGAGAACCCTGACGGGCCCTCGTCAGGTGAACGACCCGTGGTCCGCCCGTGTTCCCGGGCGAGGCCCGCCGTTCACGATACGGTGGTGCCCGCTCGCCCACGCCGTCCCTCGTCCGGGGACGGCGTCCGAATCAGGAGGCCATCATCACCACCCCGATCAAGCCCGCGAGTTGGTCCTACGCCGAGGGGTTCGTCACCGAGGACGAGGCGCTGGCCTCGGCCCGGGCCCGCGCCGAGGAGGTCGGAGTGGTCCCGATCGGCTCCGGCGGTGGGGCCGCCCTGCGCTTCCTGGCGGCCGTGCTCGACGCGCGGGCGGTCGTGGAGATCGGCACCGGCACGGGCGTCTCCGGCCTCTGGCTGCTGCGCGGGATGCGCGCCGACGGCGTGCTGACCACCGTCGACATCGAGGCCGAGCACCAGCGGCTGGCCCGCCAGTCGTTCTCCGACGCCGGCATCCCCGCCCAGCGGGCGCGCACGATCTCGGGGGCCGCCCTCGACGTGCTGCCGCGGCTCACCGACGGGCACTACGACCTGGTCTTCTGCGACGGCGACAAGCGCGAGTACGCCGCCTACCTCAAGGAGGCGCTGCGCCTGCTGCGCCCCGGCGGCGTGGTGGCCTTCGACAACGCCCTGTGGCACGACCGGGTCGCCGACCCCGCCCAGCGCGACGAGGAGACCGTCGCCATCCGCGACCTCGGCCGCACGATCGCCGAGCACGACGACCTCGTGTCGGCGATGCTCCCGGTGGGCGACGGGCTGCTGGTCGCCAAGAAGGAGTGGTCGCCCGAGGGGTGACCCCCTCGGGTCAGGAGCGGGCTTCCGCCCGGAAGCCTTCCCAGCCCTCGGCGACCGCCACGACGTCGCACTCCTCGATCAGGATCGGCGCGCTGCCGACGATCTTCGAGCCCGGGGCGTCCGCGGCACCGGCCGTGAAGCCCTGCTGGAACTCGGCCCGGGCCTCGTCGGTGGCGAAGACGTAGCAGCCCTCGAACCACTCCCCCGGACGCATCCGCCAGGTCTTGAACCTCAGCCCGGCCATGCCGGTGAACTTCGCGTGCGAGGTGCCCTCGACGTACGACGCCAGCTCCTGCTCGACGCCTTCGGGCGCGTCCGCGAGCGACCAGCGGACGGTCAGCCCCTTCACGCCAGGGCCTCCAGCGGGTCGTCGCCGAGCCAGCGCAGCAGCACGCGGGCCCCGAAGCCGGTCGGCCCGGTGGTCCACTCGTGCAGGTCGGCGGGCGCGTCACCCACGGACGCGATGTCGAGGTGAGCCCAGGGGAGGTCGCCGACGAAGTGCTGCAGGAACAGCGCCGCGGTCACCGCGCCGGGGCCACCGGGCGCGTTGTCGGCGTCGGCCACGCTCGAGCGCAGCTTGTCCTCGTAGACGTCGGCGAGCGGGAAGCGCCACAGCGGCTCGCCCGCGGCCTCGCCGGCCTCCGAGACGGCGGCGGCCAGGCCGTCGTGGTTGGCGAAGAAGCCGCCCACGTTCTGGCCGAGCGCCACCTTCATCGCGCCGGTCAGGGTGGCCACGTCGACCAGGACGGCCGGGTCGATCTTGTCCACGGCGTACGCCAGCGCGTCAGCCAGCACGAGCCGGCCCTCGGCGTCGGTGTTGGTCACCTCGCTGGTGCGCCCGCCGTAGTGGCGGACCACGTCGCCGGGCCTCAGGGCGTTGCCGCTCACGGCGTTCTCCGCGGCGGCGACCAGGCCGACGACCCGCACCGGGCAGCCGACCTCGCGGAGGGCACCCATCACCGCGATGACCACGGCGCCGCCGGTCATGTCGCGCTTCATGTTGACCATGGCCTCGCCCGGCTTGATCGACAGACCGCCGGTGTCGAAGGTGATGCCCTTGCCGACCAGGACGACGGTCGGCGTCTTCCGGGTGGCCTTGTCGGGCGTGTAGTCGAGACGGATCAGCCGCGGCGGGGTGGCCGAGGCCTGGCCGACGGCGGCGATGCCCCCGAAGCCCTGCTCTGCCAGCTGCTCCTCGTCCCACACCGCGACGTCGAGAGCGCACTCGCCAGCCAGCTCGCGCGCCTGCTCGGCCAGCCAGTGGGGGTTCTTGAGGTTCGACGGCACGGTCGCGAGCATCCGGGCACGCCAGCCGGCGCCACCCACGGCGACGGCGCGGCGCAGCTCGGCGTTGCGGTCGTCGGCGTCGGGCAGGCCGGCGAGAACGATCCGTCCGACCGGCACGTGCTCCGGCGGTCCGGCGCGCCAGTGGAAGCCGAACGAGCCCAGCATCGCGCCCACCACGAAGGCCTCGAGGCCGTCCGCGCCGGCCACGGCCGGGATCGACGTGGCGACGCTGGCCCGGTCGCGGGTGGCCCGCGCCAGGGCCGCACCGGCACGGCGCAGGTCGAGGGGACGCTGCTGACCGACGCCCACCAGCAGGACCCAGCGCAGCGCCTTGTTGTGCTCGCCCCCCAGCGGCACCGGGAGCGAGGTGACCTCGCCCGCCTTGCCGGTGGCCGAGCACATCTCGAGCAGCGCGAGCAGGTCGGTGCCGAGCTCCTCGGCGACCTGGTCGGCGCCCGGTCCCAGGAGGACGCCGTCCGCACCCTCGCCGGGCAGCACCGGCAGCGCCAGCACCTCGGCTCCGAGGATGGCGTGCGGCGGGAGTGCACTGAGCGCGAACTCCGGCGGGGATACCTGCGCGGGAAGGGTGGTCAGGGTGTCAGGCGTACTCACGGGCTGGAGCCGGCCTCAGCCGACGACGTCCTTGAGGGCATCGCCGAGCGCGCCGGCCTCCTCGGCGTTCAGCTCGACAACGAGGCGGCCACCGCCTTCGAGCGGGACGCGCATGACAATGCCGCGACCCTCCTTGGTGACCTCCAGCGGACCGTCGCCCGTCCGCGGCTTCATCGCCGCCATCCGCGCACCTCTTCCTGTTGTCTCAGAGCAGGCGAGGTCCGAGCGACCCCGCACGCGTGCTCGACCATTATCCCCTATCGAAGCCGTGACCCGGACCACAGGCCCGTACAGGTTGTGTGGACCAGCTTCCGCAACGGCGACCGGACCGACTGGCAGACTCCGTGCATGCACGCCCGCTCGGCACTCTTCGACGTGTACGGCGACCACCTGCGCGCCCGGGACAACCAGGCGCCGGTGGCCTCCCTGGTGCGCATGCTGGACCCGGTGGGCATCGCGGCACCGGCGGTCCGCACGGCGATCTCGCGGATGGTCATGCAGGGCTGGCTCGAGCCGGTCCAGCTGGCGGGAGGACGCGGCTACCGCGCGACCGAGCGCGCCACCCGCCGCCTCGACCAGGCCGCGGACCGGATCTACCGGCGCACCGACCCGAGCTGGGACGGGTCCTGGCACCTCGTCGTCGTCACCCCGCCCGACGACCGCAGCGCGCGCACCCGGCTGCGGGCCGACCTGGCGTTCGTGGGCTACGCCGAGCTCACCGACCACGTCTGGGTCAGCCCCTACGAGCGGACCGAGCTGCGCTTCGTCCTCGACCGGGCCGGCGCCCGCGCCCGCACCGCCCGCGCCGTCGAGTTCGACCCGCCGCCGATCGAGGCCTGGGACCTCGGCTCGCTGCGGGCGGCGTACGACGACTGGCTGGCCACCGCGGGCGACCTGGTCGCCCGGCAGCTGGCCTCCCACGACGAGGACGACAAGGGGGCGTTCGCGGCCCGCTTCCACCTGGTCCACGAGTGGCGCAAGTTCCTCTTCGCCGACCCCGGGCTGCCCGACAGCCTGCTCCCGCGCGACTGGCCCGGCCGGGCGTCCGCGGAGCTCTTCGCAGCCGAGGCCGACCGGCTCAAGCCGGGCGCCGACCGCTTCGTGGCGACCTGCCTGGGCTCCTGACGGTTCGGCGATCCGGCAGACTGCGTGCCATGACCGACTCCCCCTCCGCCGACCGGCCGGTGCTCCTCGACCTCTCCGACGGGGTCGCCACGATCACGCTCAACCGCCCCGACGCGATGAACAGCCTCGACGTCGCGACCAAGGTGATGCTGCTCGACACGGTGCGGCAGGTCGCGGACGACCCGGCCGCCCGCTGCGTCGTGCTGACCGGCACCGGTCGCGCGTTCTGCACCGGGCAGGACCTCAAGGAGCACATCTCGATCCTGCGCAGCGAGTCGAGCGACTCGCTCTTCCGGACCGTCGACGAGCACTACAACCCGATCGTGACCGCCCTGGCCGGCATGGCCAAGCCGGTCATCGCGGCCGTCAACGGCGTGGCGGCCGGCGCCGGGGCGAGCCTGGCCTTCGCGTGCGACCTGCGGATCCTCGCCGACACCGCCGGCTTCAACCTCGCCTTCGCCAACGTGGCGCTCTCCTGCGACACCGGGGCGAGCTACCACCTCCAGCAGCTGGTCGGCCGCGCCAAGGCCCTCGAGCTGCTGTACTTCCCCCGCACCCTCGAGGCCGAGGAGGCCGACCAGCTCGGTCTCGCCACCCGCGTCGTGCCGGCCGCCGACCTGACCACCGAGGTCCGCGCCCTCGCCGAGCGCCTCGCGGCCGGGCCCACGGTGGCCCTGGGCGCGATGCGCCAGTCGGTGGCGTACTCCGCCGGCCACTCCTTCGAGGAGTCCCTGGCCTTCGAGAGCTCGATGATGACGAAGACCGGCGCGACTGCCGACCACGCCGCCGCGGTGGCGGCGTTCGTGGCGAAGGAGAAGCCGACCTTCGAGGGCCGCTGAGCGGTCAGCACGCCGGGCACCCCAGATCGACAGGACCTGTCGGGGCGCCCGCACCCGCATCAGCCGGCGCGGCGGGGTGGCGCCGTACTCGACGGTGAGTGCGGTGCCGGCGAACTTGTGGTTGAACCACATCGTCATGGTGCCGTGGCAGACGCTCCGCAGCTGAACTTCTTGGCGGGGAGGTCGAGGTGGCGAGCCACCTTGCGCGCGAACGTCGGGCGCTTGGTGTCGGTGTCGACGCCGTGCAGGGCTGGTGGAAGCTGAGGATCCACCTGGGCCGGACGTCGCTGAGGACCTCATCATCGCCCGGGTCTCGGGCTCGGAGGCGGGCTTGCGCCCGGACTCGTAGTTGCCGTCGAGGTCCACCCACTTGTAGGGGAAGTTGCGGTTCAGGTCGACACCGTGCGCGTTCTTGCGGGTGCCGGCGGCAGCCCCGTCGGGGTTGTAGGTCGGCACCACCCACAGGTTGATCCCGTGGATCGGCGCGCCGTCGCGCAGGCCTGCAGGATCTGCCGCGGCGCCCGCTCGTCGCCGTGCATGGCGGACATGAGGACCACCTTGGGCTTGCCCGGCTCGCCGAGGTGCCAGGCCACGATCTTGCGGCCCTCCACGGACTTGCCGAGCACGCGGGTGCCGATGACCGCGCTCCGTTGCGCAGGAGCGGCCTGGGCCGACGAGGGCAGGCCGGGCGAGGAGGCGGCGAGCAGGGCGAGGCCGGCGGTGGCGATACCGAGACGTCGGAGCATCACCCCAGCATCACACACCAAGGGGTCAGACCGTGGACGTCAGGTAGGCCCAGGTGAACACGCAGACCCCGACGAACATGCCGACGTGGGCGAGCACCGAGAGCCCCGGGCCCTCCGACCAGGTGTCCTCGGCCGCGCCGGACGCGTGCCGTCCGTGGCTCGGCAGCCACCGCACCAGGATCAGCAACCCTGCCACGACGACGATCCACCACAGGGCCAGCGCGACGATGCCGGTGGTGGGGCTGCCCAGCGGAGTGCCCTCGTCCGCGACGAGGACAACACCCACACGACCAGGGCACCCACCCCTGCCGTGGTGTGCACGTCGAGCAGGCGGCGCCCGACCTGGAAGCGGCCTGCTCCGCCGTGGTCCTTGCCGAGGCGCAGGCGGGTCAGGACTATGACCACGGCCGCGAGAACGGTCAGGATGTAGACGATCACCTGGGTCGACACGCTCGGAAGTGTGCCCTACGCCGTGGGTTCGCCGCCACGACCCTCCGGGTCCACCCCGCGTTCATTGCCGGACTCGAGCTGACGAGCGAGGCGGTCGAGCAGCGCGTCGACCTCGGACATGCGGTAGCCACGCACGGCGATCGAGAACCGCACGCGGCGCAGGTCATCGGGTCCCAGCGGCCCGTCGCCGGGGACCGCGGAGTCGGGCCGGTCGTCGTACTCCTCGGCCAGCGGCGCTCCCCTGCCGGCGGCGACCACCGCGACGCCGCCCATCGCCAGCACGATCAGGATGGCGAAGAACCACGTCATCGGCGGTCCCCGTTGCGCGCCGCGACCATCATCGCCACGGCCTCGTCGACGTCGTCGGTGAGCGTCAGCATGTCCAGGTCGGCCTGGGAGACCTTGCCGTCGGCGAGGACGGTGTCGCGCAGCCAGGCCAGCAGGCCCTGCCAGTAGTCGACACCGACCAGGACGATCGGGAACCGGGTGACCTTGCGGGTCTGGGCCAGCGTGAGCGCCTCGAAGAGCTCGTCGAGCGTGCCGATGCCGCCGGGCAGCACGATGAATCCCTGGGAGTACTTCACGAACATCGTCTTGCGGGCGAAGAAGTAACGGAAGTTGATGCCCTTGTCGACCCAGGAGTTCAGGCCGGACTCGAAGGGCAGCTCGATCCCCAGGCCGACGCTGACGCCGCCGGCCTCGCTGGCTCCCTTGTTGGCGGCCTCCATCGCTCCCGGACCACCACCGGTGATCACCGCGAAGCCGGCCCCGACCAGCTTGCGCCCGGTCTCCTCGGCGAGCTCGTACGTCGGGTGGTCGGGCGTGGTCCGCGCGGACCCGAAGACGGCGATCGCGGGCCCCAGCTCGGCGAGGGCGCCGAAGCCCTCGACGAACTCGGCCTGGATCCGCATGACGCGCCACGGGTCCTGGTGCACCCAGTCGCTGGGGCCGCGGCTGTCGAGCAGCCGCTGGTCGGTCGTGCTGGTCTCCTGGGCCTGCCGGCGACGCTTGAGGATCGGCCCCGCGAACCTCTCGGTCACGAGTCCGCCCCCAGCCACGCGCGGAGCAGCCGCTCGCAGCGCTCGATGTGCTCGACCGGCACCTGCTCGTCCTGCTTGTGGGCGTACAACGGGTCCCCCGGGCCGAAGTTGACCGCCGGGACGCCGAGACCCGTGAACCGGGCCACGTCGGTCCAGCCGAACTTGGGGTTCACGGTGCCGTCGGGGCCGCCGACGGCCTCGAGGAACGCCTTCGCCGCCGGCACCTGCAGGCCCGGCAGTGCCCCGGGGGCGCTGTCGGTGACCGTCACGTCGTACCCCTCGAAGAACTCGCGGACGAACGCCTCGGCCTCGGCCTCGCTGCGGTCGGGTGCGAAGCGGAAGTTGACCTCGACCACGCACTCGTCGGGCACCACGTTGCCGGCGACGCCGCCGCGGACGAAGACCGCGTTGAGGCCCTCGTGGTACTCCAGCCCGTCGATGACCGGCTTGCGCGCCTCGTAGGCCTGGAGCCGGGCGAGGACGCCGCCGGCCCGGTGGATCGCGTTGTCGCCCTGCCAGCTGCGGGCGGTGTGGGCGCGCTCGCCGGTGGTGCGGACGTCGACGCGCAGGGTGCCCTGGCAGCCGGCCTCCACGCCGGCGTTCGAGGGCTCCATGAGGATCGCGAAGTCGCCCTCCATGAGCTCGGGGTCACTCGCGGAGAGCTTGGTGAGGCGTTGTACTGCGCGTCGACCTCCTCGGCCTCGTAGAAGATGAAGGTGACGTCGCGGTTGGGCTCGGGCAGGTGCGCGGCGAGGCGCAGCATGACGGCGTCCCCGCCCTTCATGTCGCAGGTGCCGAGGCCGTGCAGCAGGTCGCCGTCCGGACGCGCCTCGCGGCGCGACGGCCAGTTGTCGTTGACCGGGACCGTGTCGAGGTGGCCGGCGATGACGACCCGCTCACCGCGCCCGAGGTCGGTGCGCGCGACCACGGTGTGGCCGCGGCGGGTGACCTCGAGGTGGCCGAGGGTCCGCAACGCCTCCTCCACGGCGTCGGCGATCTCCTGCTCGTGGTGGCTGACCGACTGGATGTCCACCAGCTGTTCGGTGAGGGAGACGGCGTCGGCGGCGAGGTCCAGGCGTGGCATGGCGCCTAGTCAACCAGCCCCTGCCGAGTCGGCGTGGACTTCCCCGGGCAGTGCTCCCGCGAAGGTGTGCGCCGATCGCTCTTGACCGCGCCCGGTCCCCGACGCCAAGGTTGGTGGCCACGGGGACCGAACTCTCGAGGACGACCCCATGCACACGATCACACAGCTGGCCACCGCCTGCCTCCTGCTCCTCGCCGCCGCCTCGCCGGCCGCGGCCGACACGGTCATCGGGACACCGGGGCCGGACGTCCTGACCGGGACCGCGGCGGCCGACAAGATCGCCGGACGTGGCGGTGACGACGTGGAGCACGGTCTCGGCGGGGACGACTTCCTCCGCGGCCAGATCGGCTCCGACCGGCTCTTCGGCGGCACCGGCGCGGACAACGTGCTCGGCGGCGCCGGCGCGGACCTCCTCGTCGGGGGACGCGGTCAGGACCTGCTGTCCGGCGGACGGCACAGCGACGAGCTGGCGGGGGGCTACGGCGACGACGAGATCCACGGCGACGGCGCCCCCGACATCGTCGGCGACTTCGACCTCAGCGACAAGAACGCCGGCCCGGCCGACACCGACCTGCTCGTCACCGGCCCCGGCGACGACACCATCCTGCTCAAGGGCGGCGAGGACCGGGTGGTGGCCGGGCGCGGCGCCGACACCGTCATCACCTACGACGACAACGCCCGCGACCTGATCGACTGCGGTCGCAACCGGGCCGCCGTGGGTGACCAGGTCACCTACGACGGCCGGCGCGACCCGCTGGACAGGCTGCGCCACTGCGAGCACGTCTCCGTGGTCAACCGCTGAGCGGTCCTGCGCTCAGGCCCGCGCCACCAGGACGGTCGCCTTCTCGTTGTCCCCGACAGTCACGGGGGTGCCCTCGCCGTCGGCGTCCTTGACGGCGTACGACGTCGCGAGGGTCTCGCCCGTGATCAGCGCCTCGTGGGTCCGGGCCGCCGACTGCACCGTCCCGGAACCACCGATGGTCAGGGCGATCCGGTCCGAGACGTCGAGGCCGGCGTCGCGGCGGGCCTGCTGGACGGCGCGGACCAGGTCGCGGGCGAGCCCCTCGGCGGCCAGCTCGGGCGTCACCGTGGTGTCGAGCACGACGAAGCCACCGCGCGGCAGCATGCCGGTCGCGGAGCCGCCGTCGGCCGACCCGGCCACGGTCTCGAGGGTGTACTCCCCCTCCTCGAGCGCGAGGCCACCGGCGATCACGGTGCCGTCCGGCTCAAGCGACCAGTCGCCGGACTTGGAGCCCTTGATCGCCGTCTGCACGTCGCGGCCCAGCCGGGGTCCGGCCGCGCGGGCGTTGACGGTCAGCTTCTGCGAGACGCCGTACGACGCCGCCTCGGGCGCGTCCGCGTCGAGCAGCCGCACCGCCTTCACGTTCACCTCGTCGGCCACGATCGACTCGAAGCCCTCCAGCGCAGCGGCGTCGGAGACGACCACCGTGAGCGTCGACAGGGGCAGCCGGTTGCGCAGGCTGCCGGCCTTGCGCAGCGCGGACGTGGCCGAGCAGACGTCGCGCACCTGGTCCATGGCCTCGACCAGCGCGTCGTCACCGGGGAGGTCCCCGGCGGCCGGCCAGTCGGCCAGGTGCACCGAGCGGCCGCCGGTCAGGCCGCGCCAGACCTCCTCGGTCGCCAGCGGCATCAGGGGCGCGGTCACCCGGCAGACGACCTCGAGCACCGTGTAGAGCGTGTCGAAGGCGTCGGCGCTGTCACCCCAGAACCGGTCCCGCGAGCGGCGGATGTACCAGTTGGTGAGCACGTCGAGGAACGACCGCGTCGAGTCGCACGCGTTCGCCACCTCGTAGTTGTCGAGCTGGTGGGTCATCGCCTCGACGTACTGACGGCACTTCGCCAGCAGGTAGCGGTCCAGCGGGTCGGTCGACGACGTCGACCACTGCGCGTCGTGACCCGCACCGCCGTTGGCCGCGTTGGCGTAGAGCTGGAAGAAGTACCAGCTGTTCCACAGCGGGATCAGCACCTGCCGCACCGAGTCGCGGATGCCCTGCTCGGTGACCACCAGGTTGCCGCCGCGCAGGATCGGCGAGGACATCAGGAACCAGCGCATGGCGTCGGCGCCGTCGCGGTCGAAGACCTCGCGCACGTCGGGATAGTTGCGCAACGACTTCGACATCTTGTTGCCGTCGGAGCCGAGCACGATGCCGTGGCTCAGGCAGGTCTCGAACGCCGGCTTGTCGAAGATCGCGCTGGCCAGGATGTGCAGCGTGTAGAACCAGCCGCGGGTCTGGCCGATGTACTCGACGATGAAGTCCGCCGGGAAGTGGTGCGTGAACCACTCGGCGTTCTCGAACGGCACGTGCACCTGCGCGAAGCTCATCGAGCCGGAGTCGAACCACACGTCGAGCACGTCCGGGACCCGGCGCATCATCGACTGCCCCGTCGGGTCGTCGGGGTTGGGCCGGACCAGCTCGTCGACGTACGGCCGGTGCAGGTCGGGGTTGCCCTCCTTGTCGCGCGGCAGCGTGCCGAAGTCGCGCTCCATCTCCTCGAAGGAGCCGTAGACGTCGATGCGGGGGTACGTCGGGTCGTCGCTCTTCCACACCGGCACCGGCGAGCCCCAGAACCGGTTGCGGGTGATCGACCAGTCGCGGGCGTTCTCCAGCCACTTGCCGAACTGGCCGTGCTTGATGTGGTCGGGCACCCAGCGGATCTGCTCGTTGAGCTCGAGCATCCGCTGCTTCACGGCGGTGACCTCGACGAACCACGACGAGACGCCCTTGTAGATGAGGGGCTCGCGGCAGCGCCAGCAGTGCGGGTAGGAGTGCTCGTAGCTCTCGCGGCGCAGCAGCACGGTGCCGTCGGTGACCGCGCCGGCCTCCCCGGTGCCGCGGGTGGAGGCCTTGAGGTGGTCGATGACGTGCAGGTTGGCGTCGAAGACGAGCATGCCCTCGTAGTCGGTGACCGGGAAGGTGAACCGGCCGTCCTTGCCGACCGGCATCACCGCCTCGATGCCCTCGCGGTCGGTGACCTCCTTGTCGACCTCACCGAACGCGCCGGCGGTGTGGACCAGGCCCGTGCCGTCCGTCGTCGTGACCGCGTCGTTGGCGGGCACCACGCGGAAGGCGTTCTCGTGGCCCAGGTAGTAGGAGAACGGCGGGGTGTAGCGGCGGCCGACCAGGTCGCTGCCCTTGAGCCGCTGCACGACCTGCTGGTCGACGTCCTCGACGTCCTCGTTGCGCAGCTCGCGGGAGTAGGACTCCAGGCGGGCCTCGGCGATCACGTAGCGCTCGGTCACGCCGGTGAAGTCCGACTCCACCACGACGTAGTCGATGTCCTCGCCGACCATGACGGCGAGGTTGGACGGCAGCGTCCAGGGCGTGGTCGTCCAGACGAGGGCCAGCTCACCGGTCTCGAGCCGGTAGCCGACGGTGACGGCCGGGTCCTTGACCATCTGGTAGACGTCGTCGTCCATCCGCAGCTCGTGGTTGGACAGCGGGGTCTCGTCGTTCCAGCAGTAGGGCAGGACCCGGAAGCCCTCGTAGACCAGGCCCTTGTCGAAGAGCTGCTTGAAGGCCCAGATCACCGACTCCATGTAGTCGGGGTTCATGGTCCGGTAGTCGTTGTCGAAGTCGACCCAGCGCGCCTGGCGGGTGACGTACTCGCGCCACTCGCCGGTGTACTTCATCACCGACTCGCGGCACGCCTTGTTGAACTCCTCGATGCCGAGCTCGAGGATCTCGTCGGTCGTCTTGATGCCGTTGAGGCGCATCGCCTCGAGCTCGGCCGGCAGCCCGTGGGTGTCCCAGCCGAAGCGCCGCTCGACCCTCTTGCCGCGCATGGTCTGGTAGCGCGGGATCAGGTCCTTGACGTAGCCGGTGAGCAGGTGGCCGTAGTGCGGGAGGCCGTTGGCGAAGGGCGGGCCGTCGTAGAAGACGAACTCGTTCGAGCCGTCCTCACCCGGGTCGCGCGCGTCGATGCTGGCCTGGAAGGTGTCGTCCTTCTTCCAGTACTCCAGCACCCGCTCCTCGATCTCCGGGAACTTCGGAGAGGAGGGGACGGCAGTGCTGTGGGGGCCGTCGGCGGCGGTGGAGACCTTGGGGTAGGTCATCGGTGGCTCTCCTGCGGGTCGTCGTGCATCTCGGGCTGCTGCCACGAGGACGACTCCCCTATCGGGGTCCGCGGTACCACCTCGCTTGCCGAACCGTGGGCTCGACCGCTCGTTCACGGCTGTGACGGGCCTACCCGTCCGGTTCTACTGAGCCCGCGCGGGCCGTTCTTCCGGAGGCTCGCCGCTGATGACGGCTCGAACGCCTGTGGTCACAGCGTACGGCCCGGTCCGCGGTGGGTGCCAGTCAGTTCCGGGCCGGGGGCACCTAGGCTGTACTCCCGTGACTGCGACACCGACCAAGGCCTGGGGCTACGGCCTCGCGACCCTCGACGCCGCCGGCACCGTGCTCGACGTGTGGTTCCCCGCGCCCGCCACGGGCGAGAGGCCGGGCGACGCAGCGGCGCCGGAGGAGCTGACCGCGCTCGCGGGCGACGACGACGTTCGCCGGGTGACCCGCGAGGTGCGCCTGGTCGAGGTCACGGACCTCCAGGCGCCCCCGACGTCGACCGAGGACGTGTGGCTGCGCCTGCACCTCCTCTCGAGCCGCCTCGCGATCCCCCACTCGATCAGCATGGACGGGGTCTTCGGCCTGCTCACCAACGTGGTGTGGACCTCCGCCGGCCCCTGCGCGGTCGAGGGCTTCGAGGCCACGCGCGCGCGGCTGCGCGGCGCCGGCCACCACGTGACCGTCTTCGGGGTGGACAAGTTCCCGCGCCTGGTCGACTACGTCCTCCCCACCGGGGTGCGCATCGCCGACGCGGACCGGGTCCGGCTCGGCGCCCACCTGGCGGAGGGGACCACCGTCATGCACGAGGGATTCGTCAACTACAACGCCGGCACCCTCGGCGCCTCGATGGTCGAGGGCCGCATCTCGGCCGGCGTCGTGGTCGGTGACGGCTCCGACGTGGGCGGCGGCGCCTCGATCATGGGCACCCTCTCCGGAGGCGGCAAGCAGGTCATCTCGATCGGCGAGCGCTGCCTGCTCGGCGCCAACGCCGGCCTGGGCATCTCGCTCGGCGACGACTGCGTGGTGGAGGCGGGCTGCTACGTCACCGCCGGCACCAAGGTGACCGTCGCCGACATGGACGGCAAGCCCAAGGTCGTCAAGGCCCTCGACCTCTCCGGGACCAGCAACGTGCTGTTCCGCCGCAACTCGGTGACCGGCGCCATCGAGGCAGTGCCGTGGAAGAGCGAGGGCGTCGAGCTCAACGCCGCTCTCCACGCCAACTAGCCCATGCGCAGGAGGACCGCCTCGGCGCTGGTCGGGGTGGCGGTGCTGGGGGTCGTCGTGGCCACCGGCTACGCGGTGCTGCACCACGTGACACCGCTGTTCACCCCGGACGGCTGCACCGCGACGGTCGACGGGCACAGCGTCTCGCTGAGCCCCGAGCAGGGTGAGAACGCCGCCCTGATCGTGGCGGTCTCCGTGCAGCGGGGCATGCCCGCGCGGGCCGCGTCGATCGCCCTCGCCACGGCGTACCAGGAGTCCAAGCTCTACAACCTCGAGCAGGGCGACCGGGACTCGCTGGGCCTCTTCCAGCAGCGACCGTCGCAGGGGTGGGGCACCCGGCAGCAGATCCTCAACCCCTACTACTCGATCAACGCGTTCTACGACGCGCTCGCCAAGGTCGACGGCTACGACACGATGCGGATCACCGCTGCGGCCCAGGAGGTCCAGCACTCCGGCTATCCCGAGGCGTACGCCGACCACGAGGCCGACGCGCGGGTCCTCGCCTCCGCGCTCACGGGCAACTCTCCGCACGCGTTCACCTGTGTCGTGCGCGGTGACGTGCCGAAGGGGCGGGCCAAGCTCAACGACCTCGGCCTGACGCACCGCGCCGACTCCGTCCGCCGCGAGGTCGAGACCGTCTTCGGCCACCAGTCGCTGGGCGGGTTCGCCCCGGCGGCGTCTCCAGCGGGCACATGAAGGGCTCGGCCCACTACGACGGGCGCGCCATCGACATCTTCGAGCGCCCGATCACCCCGGCCAACAAGATCAGGGGCTGGGCGATCGCCCAGTACCTCGTCGCGCAGGCCGACCGGCTCTCGATCCAGACCGTCATCTTCGACGGCCGGATCTGGCGCTCGGGCTCCGAGTCGACCAGCGGCTGGCGCACTACGACCCGCCGGAGACCTCCGGCGACCCGGCGGTGCTCGAGCACCGTGACCACGTGCACGTCGACGTCTTCCCCTAGTCCCCCACGCGCTCGGCGCCGGTGACGGATGATGTGCCGGTGCCACGAGTCTCGGAGACGGTCGACGACCGGACCCCCATCGCCGCCTCACGCATCGACGTGGCCGCACGGATCGGTTGGATGATGCGCACCCACCGCAGCGTGGCGGGCCTGTCGCTGCGCGAGATGTCGGCCGCCCTGAAGGGGCAGGGCGCCCCCCTGTCGGCGGCGACGCTGAGCCGGATCGAGAGCGAGGGGCAGCGGTCCCCGGCGGCGTTGGACGGCTACGAGCGTGCCTTGGGGTTGTCCGACGGCGCCCTGCGGGCACCGGTGGACCTGATGTGCCGCACCTTTCCCTACGCCCCGGAGGTCGTCGCGAGACCCGCGCCCCCGAGCCTGGAGCGCTTCAGCCTGGCCTTCGAGGCGATCGACGTCGCGAGCCCGACCGGGGGCGCCTGGCTCGAGCTCGCCGGCAGCACTCCGGCACGGGCGTCGGCCTGCCCAGGACCCTGATGGAGCCCCAGGTACGCCGGCTCTCGCTCGAGCTCGCGCGCTCCACGGGCCTGGCCCGCTTCACGAGGCTGGAGTCACTGGCGATGCTGCGCTGCAGCGCGTACGGCGACCTCGTCGACGAGGTGGTGCGCGGGCTCGTCCTCGCCCCGCACGCCCAGAACACCTGGGACCTGCTCGTCGTGCTGGCCGAGCGGCCCACCCCCTCGTTGCTGGACTGGATGGCGACCCTGCTTCGGCACGAGTCGACCTACCTCGCCCGGGGCGCGTCGTACGGGCTCCAGGCGATGCTCGTCCGCGGCGGCCTCGGGCTCGAGGAGTGGACCGCCCTGCTGCCCCACCTCGAGCTGGCGTGGCACGAGGCCGACGGCGAGCCGGCGCGCAGGGCGGTGCTGGCGCAGCTGTGGGCCGCCCTCCCGCCTCAGCTCCAGGCGCGTGCCCGGGAGGCCTGCCCGCAGGAGACGGCGGCCCCGCCCGGACCCACCGTGTGGACCCGCAGCCGGCAGAACCGCCACTACCTGCTGGCCGAGTCACTCGCCCGGGCAGCGGCCGGGGCGACAGGGCACCCGGAGGAGCCCCTCCTCGCCCGGTTGCTCTTCGAGGCGATGTTCGACCCCCGCGGCGTCCGCATGTCCCACGCGACGAGCCTGCTCGCCTTCTCGCCCTTCGCCGACGCCCTCGTCCGCGTCCTGCTCGAGCCGCCGACCGGGCCGCTCGACGTCGGTGTGGCCGCGGGGCTGCGCGTCGCGGCGTTCTGCCACACCGGCGAGGTGCCGGCCGGGGTGCGGCCGCTTCTGGCGTCCGAGAGTGCGATCGACCTCCAGCACGTGCTGACCTTCTTCAGCCATGGGACCCGGCCGCTGCCGCAGCCCACGCTCGACCGCGGGCTTGCAGGGGACGAGATCACCGTGCGCCGCACCCTCCACTGCCTGGGCCTGACCGGCGATCCGCGACTGTCCGGGCTCGCCGCGGACCCGGCACTGCCGGCGTCGACGCGGGGTGGCGCCGGGTGGTGGGTGGAGACGGGGCCACGCATCGACGCTGAGGGCGGTGGCCGCGGAGCGGCTGCCTGTCCCCCCGAACGAGGCAGCCTGCTCCGCTTGGCCCGGCCCCAACGTACGGGGGACCGTGACCATGCAGGATGGTAGGCGAGCCCGCCGACACCGACCGCGTTGTTGCACCGCGGCGTCTGGTCGCAACAGCACCAGCGCAACGGCGGGCTCAGCCGGCCAGGCGCTCCACGGCGGCGTCGATCCGCTCGTCGGTGGCGGTGAAGGCGATCCGCACGTGGTGCGCACCCGCCGCACCGTAGAAGGTGCCCGGGGCGGCGAGGATGCCGCGTCGGCCAGCCAGGAGACGGTGTCCCAGCAGTCCTCGTCGCCCTCCGGGTCTGCCGCGACGCCCACAGGTAGAGCGAGGCCTCGGAGTGGTCGATGCGGAACCCCGCGGACTCGAGGGCCTCGCGCAGCCGGGCCCGCCGCGCGGCGTAGCGGGCGTGCTGCTCCAGCACGTGGGCGTCGTCGTCCAACGCGGCGATCATCGCGGCCTGCTGGGGCGCGGGCATCTGCAGCCCGAGGTTCTTGCGCACCGCGAGCAGCTCGCCGACCACGCGCGGGGTCGCCCGCGACGAAGGCGCACCGGTAGCCGGCGAGGTTGGACCGCTTCGAGAGCGAGTGGACCGTCAGGATCCCTCGGTCGACCCGCCGGAGATCGACGGGTGCAGCACCGAGACCGGGTCCTCGTCCCAGGCGCACTCGATGTAGCACTCGTCGGAGACAGGATCGTGCCGCGCTCACGGCACCAGTCCACGACCTTGCGCAGGTGGGCGGGCGGCAGCACCCGGCCGGTCGGGTTCGACGGCGAGTTCAGCCACAGCAGCGCCGGCGTCTCCGGGCCGAGTGAGGTCAGCGAGTCGGTCGCGACGGCGCGCGCACCGGCGAGCACCGCACCGACCTCGTACGTCGGGTAGGCGAGCTCCGGGTAGGCGACCAGGTCTCCGGACCCGATGCCGAGGTGCCCGGCCAGCGAGGCGATCAGCTCCTTGGAGCCGACGACCGGCAGCACCGCGTCGAGGCCGAGGCCGACCACGCCGTGGCGGCGCGAGAGCCAGTCGAGGCAGGCCTGACGCGTGTCCACCCGGCCGATCGTGGTCGGGTAGCCCGGCGAGTCCGCGGCCTCGCACAGCGCGTGCTGCACGACCGCGGGCGTCGGGTCGACCGGGGTGCCGACCGACAGGTCCACGACGCCGCCCGGGTGTGCCCGGGCGGTCGCCGCGTGAGCCGTGAGGTGGTCCCAAGGAAAGTCGGGGAGCCGGCTCGAGACCTTCGGCCGGCTCGGCCGCGGGCTCAGGAGTCCTGGTTCTGCGGCGGCAGGGCCGCGACGAACGGGTGGTCCTTGTCGATCTCACCCATCTTGGCCGCGCCACCGGGAGAGCCGAGGTCGTCGAAGAAGCCCACGTTCGCCGTGTAGTACTCCTTCCACTCCTCCGGGGTGTCGTCCTCGTAGAAGATCGCCTCGACCGGGCAGACCGGCTCGCAGGCGCCGCAGTCGACGCACTCGTCGGGTGGATGTAGAGCATCCGCTTGCCCTCGTAGATGCAGTCGACAGGACATTCGTCGACGCACGCCCGGTCCTTGAGATCGACGCACGGCTGGGCGATGACGTAGGTCACCAGATCCTCCTGAGGGAGCACGGGACAGCACAACTGTTCGGACGAGAGACAGCCTAGTATCCCGACGTGCCAGCCTCCCCAGAAGCCCACCGCTTGGGCCCGCACGTGGTCGGCAGCCGGGTCGTCGTACGCCGGATCCTGCCGGGCGAGACCGGCCCGTCGGGTGGTCCGGCGATGACCGACGTGCTCGGGATCTGCACGGCCTGGGGCGACGGCCGGTGCGTGATCGCCCCGGAGTCCGGCGACCCGGTGGAGATCCGGCTCGCGGACATCGTGTCCGGCAAGCCGGTGCCACCACGCCCCTCGGTGCGCCACCGGGTCGGTGCGCGGGCGGCCGAGCAGCACGCGCTCACGCTCTGGGCCGGCCTCGAGACCGAGCCCCTCGGCGAGTGGGTGCTGCGCACCGACCCGGCGCCGGTGGGCCGGCTGCTCAAGCGGGCCAACTCCTGCCTGGCCATGGGCGACCCCGGCGTCGACCTGGACGCGGCGGTGGGCCGGATCGAGGCGTTCTACGAGGGCCGCGGCCGGCGCGTGCTCGCCCAGGTGGAGCGCGGCTCTGCGATCGACGAGGCGCTGTCGGCCGTGGGCTGGACCCCGGTCCCGGGCGGCGACGCCCACTTCCTCATCGCCTCCCTGGCCCGGGCCCTGCGCGCCGCCCGGTCCGCCTCCCGCTCGGCCGGCCGCTCGGCCCGCAGCGCGGGCGAGGCTCGGGTGGTCGAGGAGGGCGACCGGGTCCTGGTCGAGGTGGGGGACGGCGCCGCGGCCGGCCGGGCGACCCTCGACGGCGACTGGCTCGGCCTCCACGGGCTGGCCGTCGACGAGGCCATGCGCCGCCGGGGGCTGGGCACCGCGGTGGTCGCCGAGCTTCTGGACTGGGGCGGCGAGCGCGGTGCGACCACCGCCTGGCTGCACGTCGAGGTCGACAACGAGCCGGCGCTGGCGCTCTACGAGGGGCTGGGCTTCTCGCCCCACCACACCTGCCGCTACCTGGAGCCGGTCTCCCGCTGAGGCTGGAAGACGCGTCGCGGCGCACGCCGGCCGAAGAGGCGTTCGGACTGGGTGGTGACCCAGGTCCAGCTGGTCCGCATCACCGCGAGGACGACGACGCCGGCCACGACCATGCCGGCGATGTTGACGCCGAGCTGCTCGAGCGACCCGAGGATCTCCGAGGGCTGCCACAGGCCGATCCCGAGGGCGAGGTTGCCGGCGGCCGGCACGGTGGTGACGCTGATGAAGACGCCGACCATGGTGGCGGTCTTCTCGATCGCCAGCGCCAGGACGCCCGCCGCCCGGCGACCAGCGCCACGATGAAGGACCACATGTCGGGGTGCCAGATGAAGCCGGTGTTCGGCCGCGGCTGGGTGAGCATCTCCCCGTCCAGCGCACTGGTCAGGCCGACCAGCCAGGCGAGCACCGCCACCACCGCCACCGCGAAGGCGAAGCTGAGCACGAGCAGCTGCAGGCTCCGCCCGACCAGGCCCCACCGGGCGAACACGATCCCGACCGACACCGCCGCCACCGCGCTGAACTCCGGGCCCACGACCATCGCCCCGACGACGAGGATCGCGGAGTCGGTCACGACGGCGATGGCGGCAAGGATGACGGCCAGCACCAGGAAGACGAGGTACGAGACCGTGGGCTGGGCGCCGTCGTCGGCCTTGGCCTCGACCGACTCCCAGATCACGGCGTCGTCGGGATGACCGGGCGCCAGCGCTTCGAGGCGGGACGCCTCGGCGAACGGCGTCGAGAGCGGCGAGGTGATGACGATGCCGCCGCGGTCGTCGAGCCCGAGCTCGTTGAGCTGGTGCAGGACGGTGCCCGCCTTCTCGCGCGCGACGTCGCACTCGATGAGGTCGCCCTCGGGGTCGACGCAGATCCCGCTCTCCACGGTGACGTTGGTGATGCACTCCCCCTCGACGAGCAGGTCGCGGACCCGGTCCGAGAGGTCGTCGGGCACGGTGAGGCGGAAGTGGACGAGCACGGCGACAGCGTACGGCGATTCCGATTTCCCTCCGGGTCGCCCCGGTCCTACGATCTGGCTGGATCCCGTGAGGCCTGACAACCCTCGCCCTGTCCGGCAGGGAAGCGGGACCCGCGCGTACGGCGTACCGACGAGAGGCCGAACCTCTGCCTGGCAGAGCCGTCGGCGAAGGTGTGGTGGCACCGCGATCTTGCCCCCGCCCACACCTCCAGGGCTGCCACAGCTACTGGAGGTGAAGACCATGAGACGAACCCTGAGCACCGAGCTCCCCCACGCCACCCCCGGACAGACCGTCCGGCTGCAGGGCTGGGTCCACCGTCGCCGCGAGCTCGCGGCGCTGACCTTCCTGGTCCTGCGGGACCGGACCGGCCTGGCCCAGGTGGTCGTCAAGGACGGGCAGCAGGTCCCGCCCGAGGAGACCACGGTCGAGGTCACGGGGATCGCCACGGCGAACCCCCAGGCCCCGGGCGGCATCGAGGTGACCGAGCCGGTGATCACCGCGCTCACGGAGCCGGCCGCGACCCCACCGGTCGAGCTGTGGCGCCCGGCCATGAACGCCTCGCTCCCCACGTTGCTCGACCACGCCCCCGTCACCTGGCGGCACCCGGCCCAGCGGGTGAAGTGGGAGCTGGCCGCCGCGTCGCTGAGCGGCTTCCGCGACACCCTGGACCGCGCCGGCTTCACCGAGATCCACACGCCCAAGTTCGTGGCCTCGGCGACCGAGTCCGGCGCCAACGTCTTCGAGGTCGACTACTTCGGCCGCCCGGCCTACCTCGCCCAGAGCCCGCAGTTCTACAAGCAGCAGATGGTGGGCGTCTTCGAGCGCGTCTACGAGGTGGGTCCGGTCTTCCGCGCCGAGCCGCACGACACGGTCCGACACCTGGCGGAGTACGTCTCCCTCGACGCCGAGCTCGGCTTCATCGACGACCACCGCGACGTGCTGCGGGTGCTGCGTGACGTGCTGGCCGGCATGGTGTCGGCGGTCCACGAGCGCGCGCCACACGCCGTCGAGCTCTCCGGCGCCGAGGTGCCGGTGGTGCCCGAGGAGATCCCGGTCATCCACTTCCGCGACGCGCTCGCGCTGGTGGGGGCGCCCGAGGACGAGCCCGACCTCGCCCCCGAGCACGAGCGGGCGCTGGGCGCCTGGGCGCTCGCCGAGCACGGCAGCGACTTCGTCGCGGTCGAGGGCTACCCGATGGCCAAGCGGCCGTTCTACACGCACGCGCAGCCCGACGACGCGCGCTGGTCCAACAGCTTCGACCTGCTCTTCCGGGGGCTCGAGCTGGTCACCGGCGGCCAGCGCCTGCACCGGCCCACGTCGTACGACGAGGCGATCCGCGCTCGGGGCGAGGACCCCGCGGCGTACGCGTCGTACCTCCAGGCCTTCGAGCACGGCATGCCACCGCACGGGGGCTTCGCGATCGGGCTGGAGCGCTGGACCGCCCGGCTGGTGCAGGCGGCCAACATCCGCGAGGTGACGCTCTTTCCGCGCGACCTCAACCGCCTGGCCCCTGACGGTGCATGCTGGAGGCGTCAGACGGCGCGCCAATTCGCCTAACTCCAGTTTATTCGTATGGTTACAACATGCTGCGTGACTCCTTGGGCCGTCCTGTCGACGGCGGTGACTGGTTCGTGCACCACGGCACGGACGTCGAGAGCCGGTGGGACGCCGATGTCCCCCACCTGACCCCGACCGACCGTTTCTTCGTGCGCAACCACACCAGCGCGCCCGAGATCGACGTGGCCACCTGGCGGCTCCTGGTCTCGGGCGACGGCGTGCTCGCCGACCGGGCCTACTCGCTGGCCGACCTGCAGGCGTTCACCAGCACCACCTACGAACGGGCCCTGGAGTGCACCGGCAACGGTCGTCGGCTCTTCGCCGACCAGCAGGGCAGCCACCGTCCCGGGACCCAGTGGGGTCTCGGGGCGATCGGCGTGGCTCGCTGGACCGGCGTGCCGCTGTCGACCGTGCTGCGCCACGCCGGCCTGCGGCCCGACGCCGTCCAGGTGATGCCGGTCGGGCTCGACGAGCCCTACGTGGAGGACGGCGTCGACCACGGTCGCGTGCGCCGTCCGCTGCCGCTGGCCAAGGCGCTCGACGACACCCTGATCGCGTGGGCGATGAACGACGAGCCGCTGCCCGCCGACCACGGCTTCCCGGTCCGGCTGGTCGTCCCGGGCTGGGTCGGCATCGCGAGCATCAAGTGGCTCGGCGAGCTGCGGGTCACCACCAGCGTGGTCGACTCGCCGTGGAACACCCGGTGGTACCGCATGCACGGCGAGGGCTGGTCCGGCTCCGGCGCCGTGCTGGACCGGATGCCGCCCAAGAGCACCGTCGACGTGGCCGGCCGGCTCGAGGCCGGACGGATGACCGTGCTGCGCGGGCGCGCCTGGTCGGGCGAGTCGACGATCAGCGTGGTCGAGGTCAGCACGGACGGCGGCGAGACCTGGGACGAGGCGACGCTGACCGGCTCCAACGAGCCGTCGAGCTGGGTCGAGTGGGAGCACCCCTGGACCCCGGACCGGGCCGGCGAGCACGTGCTGCTCAGCCGCGCCACCGACAGCCGCGGACGTCGTCAGCCGGCCGAGGCGGCACTGAACGACGACGGCTACCTGTTCGCCGCGGTGGTGCGTCGCCCGGTGACCGTCCACGGCAGCGGTCGTGTGGCCCAGGTGCGCCGGAGCGCACCGTGGAGGGCACGACCCTGTAGCTACCGGCAGACGACCGTGTCCGTCGGCAGGTAGCGGGTGTGGAACACCTCGTCGTGGTCGAGGACGGTCCGGCCGGGCCTGCGGAAGTGCCGGGTGACGTCGACGTCGAAGCCCTCGTGGCCGGTGCTGGGCCGGCAGTCGCCGGTGGTGAGGGTGAGCGTCCGCGGCGGTCGGAGCCGGTAGCGGTCGGAGGTGCTGGAGGTGATGTCCCAGCGCTTGGTCGACCACATGCTCACGGTGACGGCGCCCTGCTGCGACGGCGTGCTGGGCGTGACGTGGGCGTGTACGAGGACGCCGTACGGCGTGTCGTTGCGGAAGCGCAGGTCCACCGAGCCCCGGACCGCGGTGGCGTCCCGGCCGACCGGGTAGCCGTCGACGTACGACGAGTGCGCCGTGTGCTCGACGTCCTCGAGCCCGGCGAAGAACATCGCGTTGAAGAGCGGCGTCGCCAGCTGCGAGGCACCGTCGTCGGTGCTGGTCCGCTCCCGACCGTGCCGTCGAGCGAGAAGGTCTCCCCCGGCTTCAGCACCGTGCCGTCGACGGCCTCGGCGGCGCGAGCGAGGTCGGTGTCGCGGCGGGCGGTTGACGGGATGTAGGTCGTGAAGCTCGACACCTTGTCCCGGATCTGCAGCCTGCGGGCGTCGCGGGTGGTGAACCGGGCATCGGCGACCCTGGACCGGACCGTCAACGACCGCTTCCCGAGGTCGCGGGTGATCAGCCTGAGGAAGGCGTCGTCGACGTCGGCCTGGTGGTAGGTGACCCCGCGCTGCGCCGGCACCACCTGCGGCCTGCCGTCGACCAGGGCGACGGTGGCGTCCACCGGCGCGCCGTCGGCCGCGACGGCGTCGCCGACGAGCCTGCGGAGCACGGACTCGTAGAGGTGCGGCACGAGCGTGCCGTGCTTGGCCCGCAGGGCGATCGCCGGGGCGTAGTCGCTCGGCTGCAGCCTCACGGGGGTCCTGCCGAAGAGCAGCCGCACGGAGCCGGACATGGCCGGGTTGGCGAAGTCGGTCATCGCCTTCGCGAGGTCACCGGCGTCGATGTCCGGGTCCACCTGGTGCAGGGTCAGGTCCGCGCGCGGGTCGTCCTGGAGGTACGCCGACTCCAGGGCCGCGCCGGTCTCGGCGGCATCGAGCTGCTCTCCGAGCCGAGGAGCCCTGATCCGGGGGCCGTCGCGGTGGAAGGCGATGGCACCGTCGCGGGGCGGCGTGCCGTCCTCCGCGTCGAGGCGCGCGACCAGGGCGTCCATCCGGACCTCGTCCACCGTGACCACGGGGTCGAGCTGCTCACCCCCGGCGTAGTGGTCCCACATGCTCGAGAGCCGCCAGCTCTGCTGCTGCACCGCCCGGTCGACCGAGGCGCGGTAGTCGACGGCAAGCCCCGCCTCGCGCGGGGTGACCCGCTCGGTGCGGCCACCGACCGTGACCGTGATCGGCCGGTGCGCGCGGTCCCGCAGCCCCTGGCGCAGCACCCACGCCGCCCTCGCCGCGGTGCGGTCGCCGACGTCGACCCCGCCGACGGTGGTGCCCCTGGGCAGCTTGTCGCCGGCGGCGTAGTAGGCCGCGGCGTAGCCACCGCCGAGCAGGATCGCCAGCACCAGGACGAGGACCACGACGACCCGTCCACCGGCCCTCTCCCGCTCGCTCACGGGCCCGATTCTAGGGACGCGCCGGGGCCGTTCCGGGCTCACGCGCCGGTCCCGCCGAGGTTCGCGGGCGTGGCCGCGGCAGCGTCGCGATGCCGATCACGAGCAGCACCAGCGCCATTCCCACCACCAGGTAGCCGCGCCAGTCCGAGCTGATCGCGTAGTCCCCCTCCGGCCGCGGGTCGACCACCCAGCCGACGAAGCCGGTCCAGCCGAGGGCGAACGGCAGGCGCGACCACCAGCCGGGCGGAAGCGCGACCAGCGCCGCGACCGTGGCCGCCACGGCCAGCGGCAGCCCCCACGCGAGCTCGTGCACCGCGACGGTGGCCAGCGCCGTCCCCGCCCCGACGACGAGCAGCGCCAGGGCCGTCGCCGCGCGGGCCAGGGTGCGCATCAGAGCCCGGCGAAGAGGTCTGTCTCGAGCCCGTCCTCGCCGACGGGCCCCGGCGTGCCCTTGGCGATGCGGAAGTACTCGATGCCCCAGGCGGTGCTGCCCACGTTATTGGACAGCGCGAAGAACGGTCCGTCGGTGGTGATCTGGGTGGCGTGCGCACGCATCGCGTTCATCTTCTTCTCGACGTCGTCCTGCGCGTCGACCGCGGCCGTGAGGTCCTTGTCGGCGACCACGAAGAACGGCATCGGCCCGTCGGGGTCCATGCCCTCGAAGGTGGTGGTGTCGCCGGACTCGCGCAGCAGTCGCAGCCCGGCACGCATGCGGCTCTCGGCCATCGCGCCCCAGTAGATCTTGGCGACGTCCCACGCCTCCCCCAGCTCGGGGCGGTACGACGGCACCGCGGCGAGCTGGGCGGCGTACATCGCGACCCGGTGGGCCTGGATGTGGTCGGGGTGGCCGTAGCCGCCGAACTGGTCGTAGGTCACCAGCACCTGCGGCCGGACCTCGCGGATGACCTCGACAAGGCGGGTGGCGGCCTCGGTGAGGTCGGCGTGCCAGAAGGCGTTCTCGTGCACGTCGTCGGCGGCCACCGCGTGGCCGTCCTCGTGCCACTTCATGCCGGAGTCGCGGTAGGTGCCGAACCCGCCGAGGAAGCGGTGGTCGGTGACCCCGAGCTCCTTCATCGCGGCCTCGAGCTCGCCGCGGCGGTGCTCGGCCAGCTCGTCGGGGCTCAGGTGCTCGAGCTCGGGCACGAGGATCTCGCCGAGCTCGCCCGCGGTGCAGGTCACCAGGGTGACGCCGCGCCCCTCGGCGACGTACTTCGCCATGGTCGCGCCCTGGTTGATCGACTCGTCGTCGGGATGGGCGTGGACGAGCAGCAGGCGCTGGTCAGCGGTCATGACGTCGATCCTAGTGAGCGTCCGGTCGCTTGATCCGGGTCGGGCCGGTGGGCAGGTCGAGCGGCGGCGCGGCCGGCCCGCCCGGCTCCCCCGGCGCCGGCTCGTGGCCCTCGTCCAGCCACCCGTCGTAGCGGTCGACCAGCAGCTCGAGCACGACCGAGGGGGCGTCGGTCAGGACCGCCCAGGGCTGGTCCTCGTCGTCGTCCTCGCCGGCCAGGCGCTCTCGCACCACGGTGGCGTCGAAGCCGTCGGCGACCAGCCGGTCCACGACGAACCGGGCGTCGTCCTCGTCGAAGAAGATGCCGCGCATCAGGCCAGTATCCCGCGGACCTCGGGGAGGAACGGCCGGTCGGGGTCGAGCCAGTCGACGGTGTCGAGCTCGTCCGCGCCGAGCCAGCGCACGGCGTCGTGCTCGTGCGGGACCGGCTCGCCCTCGACGATCCGGACCACCGCCACGGTCAGCTCGTGCGTGGCGCCGATCGCGACCGTGCCCCCGAGCCACCGCTCCACGACGACCGAGCAGCCCAGCTCCTCGCGGATCTCCCGGACCAGCGCGGCCTCGGGCGACTCCGAGTCCTCGACCTTGCCGCCGGGGAACTCCCAACGCCCCGCCGCGGTGGCCGGACGCGTGCGCCGCGCGGTGAGCACCCGCCCGTCGCGCACGACCGCCGCTCCGACGACGCTCCGCACCCGCACGGCGTCAGCCACGGGGCTGCCGAGCGAGCTGGCGGCTCTGGGCGACGAGCCGGCCGGTGGAGTCCCACACCTCGCAGTCCTCCTCGAACATGCCGCCGGCCATGTTGCGGGTCTCGTGGCGGACCTTGAGCCAGCCCGGCGCCGGACGGGCCCGCACGTGCGCGGTCAGCTCGAGGGTCGGTGCCCAGCCGGGCATCCCGAGCTCGAAGGTCACCGGGGGCAGCGCGTCGACGACCATCAGCAGCGAGATCGGGTCCGGGTCGCGCCCGTCGGCCAGTCGGAACCACGCGCTCAGCACGCCGTTCCCGCTCGGCCGGCCGACCGCCCACCCGACGTGGTCGGGGTGGAAGCGCATGTCGAAGCGGTCCATCAGCGGGGCGATCGCCCGCACCTCCGGCGGCGCCATGGTGTTGGGCACGCACTCGTCCGGTGGCGGCATGTCGGGCTCCTCGGCGGTGGTCCGCACGTCGTCGCCGAGCCGGCCGAGGTCGCCGTACGTCGCGAGGGCGGTGATCCGGGTCGCCTCGCCCTGGCGGAGGTCGGCCGCCGCGGTCGCGACGCTGCCACCGTCGCGGCGTACGTCCACGGCCACGGTCGCCGGGCCGGGCACCGACGCCGAGAGGTAGTGGGCGCTGACCGCGAGGGGGTCCGGCTTGCCCGGCAGGCTGGCCCGCAGCGCGTTGCCCATGACGGCGAGGAGGTAGCCGCCGTTGACACCGCCGCCCACCACCCAGCCGGCGGAGAGGTCCGCGGAGAAGACGCCCTCACCCTTCCCCTCGACCTCGATCTGGCTGTCGAACTCGTGACCCATGCGCCGACCCTACGGGTGGGGCACGATGTGCCCATGACCGAGCGTCACCCTCGATGGGTCTACGGCGCGGGCGAGGAGCCGGACCCGCGCTTCAGCCTGGCCAACGAGCGCACCTTCCTGGCCTGGGTCCGCACCGCGCTGGCGGTGCTGGCCGGCGCGGTGGCGCTGCACTCGCTGGGCGTGCCGAGCTCGGAGCTGCTGCGCACGGCCGTGGTGGTCGTGCTCGTGCTCTTCGCAGGGTTGATGTGCGCGCTCTCCTACCTGCGCTGGGCGCGGGTGGAGCGGGCGATGCGCGAGCGCGCGCCACTGCCGTCCTTCGGGCTCGGCCTGTGGGTGACCGTCGCCGTCGTCCTGGTCGCCGTGCTGCTCGCCGTGGCGCTCGCGGCCAGCCCGGGCTAGCGGTCAGGACAGCGCCGCCCCGACCGCCGAGAACGCCGTGCAGGCGACCAGCAGGATCACGATCAGGGGTGCGATGAACCGCAGGTACAGGTCGTAGCGGACCTTGGCCAGGGCCAGGCCACCCATGACCACCGCCGAGGTGGGCGTGATCAGGTTGATGACCCCCGAGGCGGACTGGTACGCCGTCACGACCATCGCCCGGGACACCCCGGCGAAGTCGGCCAGGGGCGCCAGGATCGGCATCGCCAGGGCCGCGTGGCCGGAGGTCGACGGCACCAGGAACGCCAGCGGCAGGTTGATCAGGAACATCAGCGCACCGAAGACACCGGCCGAGGTGTTGTTGACGGCGTTCTCCATGGAGTGCAGCACCGTGTCGGTGATCACCGAGTTGTTCATGATCACGGTGATCCCGCGGGCCAGCACGATGATCAGGCCGACGCCGATGAAGTCGCCGGCGCCGCGGACCAGGGTGTCGGTCAGCCCCTTCTCCCCCAGGCCGCCGATCAGCCCGACCACGATCGACATCACGACGAAGAGCGCGCCGAGCTCGGGGAAGTACCAGTCGAACTGCCAGGTGTAGCTCGCGGCGTCCGGCCCCTCGATCACCTGCGCCCACGGGACGATGGTGAAGATCATGAACGCGAACGTGAACGCCACCACGGCCAGGACCGCCTTCTGGCGCCCGGTGATCGGGGAGAGCTCCCCCATACCGGCCGCGGCGATCTCCGCGTCACCCTCCTGGGCACCCACCAGCGAGCGGGCGGGGTCGGCCTTGACCTTCCGCGCGTAGCGCAGCACGAACCACATGCCCACCGGCACCAGCACGACGTACATCAGGAAGCGGTAGCCGATGCCGTCGCCGATCGAGATGCCCGCGGCGTCGGAGGCGACGCCGGTCGCGAACGGGTTCACGGTGGAGGCGAGCACCCCGATCCCGGCGCCGATCAGGATCGTGCCCGCGGCGACCATCCGGTCGTAGCCGAGGCTGAGCATCAGCGGCACCACGAGGGCGTAGAACCCCAGCGTCTCCTCGGCCATCCCCTCGGTGGTGCCGCCGATCGAGAAGAGCAGCATCAGCATGACGATGACCATCGCGCCGCGTCCGCTGAAGCGCTTGGCCACGTGGGCGATGCCGTTGTCGATCGCGCCGGTGCTCATCGACATGGTGATGAAGATGCCGATCGCGATCACGAAGAAGAACACACCGGCGGCGCCGAACAGCTCGCCCGACTCGTAGGGGCCGATGAACCCGGTGGCGGCCGACTTCACGCCGTACAGGCCGTTGACCGGCGCCAGGAACAGCTCCATCAGCCGGTCGGTGAACGAGAGCCCCGCGTCGACATGGTGGTAGCTCCCGGGCAGCGGGCCGCCGGTCTTGTCGCTGACCCGGTAGCGCCCGGTGGGGACGACGAAGGCGAGCACCCAGACCAGGACCGTGACCCCGAAGAGGACCGTGAAGGCGCTGGGGAAGGTGAAGCGGCGCTGCTTCCGCTCCGGGGCGGGCTTCGGCACCGCCTGATCCTGGATGGCCATGGGCAAACCCAACCACTCGGGGCCCGTCGCCGACCCGGGCCAAGGTCTGCGGCCCGCATGACCTTGTGCCCTCGGCCCGCGCCCGCGGGCCACGCCACAGTGGAGCATGACCCTCCACGTGGACTCCGAGGTCGGCCGGCTGCGGCAGGCGATCCTGCACCGCCCCGACCTCGAGCTGAAGCGGCTCACGCCCACCAACAAGGACGCCTACCTCTTCGACGACGTGCTGTGGGTCAAGCACGCGAAGCAGGAGCACGACGCCTTCGCCGAGACCCTGCGCGACGTCGGGGTGAAGGTGCACCTGCTCGACGAGCTGCTGCGCGAGACCGTGGCGATCCCCGAGGCCCGCCGCCAGATCCTGGACAGCTCGTTCGACGAACGCCTCTACGGGCCGATGGCCACGGACGCGCTGCACAACACCTTCGCGGCCTTCGACGACGAGACCCTGGTGCGCCACCTGATCGGCGGGATGACCAAGCGCGAGCTGCTCGAGTACACCGAGGAGCCGCGGTCGGTGGTCGTGCAGGCGCTCGACCTCGACGACCTCTTCCTGCCCCCGCTGCCCAACCACCTCTTCACCCGGGACACCTCCGCCTGGATCTACGGCGGCGTTGCGATCAACTCGATGCGGATGAAGGCGCGGATGCGCGAGACCATCCACTACGAGGCGATCTACCGCTGGCACCCGCTCTTCGCTGACGGCGGCTTCGAGGTCTGGACGCCGGGATCGGCGAGCGGCCCGGCCACGGCCGAGGGCGGCGACATGCTGGTCATCGGCCGCGGCGCGGTGCTGGTCGGGATGAGCGAGCGGACGACGCCCCAGGGGGTCGAGCGGCTCGCCAAGAGCCTCTTCGCCCAGGGCGCCGCCAGCCGCATCGTCGCCCTCGCGCTCCCCCAGCGCCGCGCGTTCATGCACCTCGACACCGTCATGACGATGGTCGACGGCGAGACGTTCACCAAGTACGCCGGGCTCGGGCTGCTGCCGTCGTACACGATCGAGCCTGGCGACACCGAGAAGGAGCTCAAGGTGACCGTCCACCCGGCCGAGCAGATGCACCAGGCGATCGCGGCGGCCCTCGGCCTCGACTCGATCCGGGTGCTGACGGCCACCCAGGACGTGAAGTCGGCCGAGCGCGAGCAGTGGGACGACGGGTGCAACGTGCTGACGGTGCGTCCCGGCGTGGTCGTGGCCTACGAGCGCAACGTCACCACCAACACCCACCTGCGCAAGAACGGCGTGGAGGTCATCACCATCCAGGGCAACGAGCTGGGGCGGGGCCGGGGCGGCCCACGCTGCATGACGTGCCCGATCGAGCGCGAGGGCCTCTGAGATGGCCTTCAACCTGCGCAACCGCAGCTTCGTCAAGGAGCTCGACTTCACCCCGCAGGAGTGGACCTTCCTGCTGGGGCTGGCCGAGGAGCTCAAGCGCGCGAAGTACACCGGCTCGGAGCGGCCCCGGCTGACCGGCAAGACCATCGCGCTGATCTTCGAGAAGGCCTCGACCCGCACCCGCTGCGCCTTCGAGGTGGCGGCCTTCGACCAGGGCGCGCACGTGACCTACCTCGACCCGTCCGGCGCGCACATCGGGCACAAGGAGTCGATGAAGGACACCGCGCGGGTGCTGGGGCGGATGTACGACGCCATCGAGTACCGCGGCTCGGCCCAGACGAACGTCGAGACGCTCGCGGCGTACGCCGGGGTGCCGGTGTGGAACGGGCTGACCGACGAGTGGCACCCGACCCAGACGCTCTGCGACATGCTCACCATGCGGGAGCACTCCGACAAGCCCGACGGGGAGATCTCCTTCGCCTACCTCGGCGACGCCCGCAACAACGTCGGCAACTCGCTGCTGGTCACCGGCGCGATGATGGGGATGGACGTACGCATCGTCGCGCCGCACTCGCTGTGGCCGACCGACGACGTCGCCAAGCAGGCGGCCGCGATCGCGCAGGGCACCGGCGCGCGGTTCGTGCAGACCGAGGACGTCGCGTCGGGGGTCGAGGGCGTCGACTTCGTCTACACCGACGTCTGGGTGTCGATGGGCGAGCCGGCCGCGGTGGGGGACGAGCGCATCGAGCTGCTGCGCCCGTACCAGGTCAACGCCGAGGTGCTGGGTCTGACCGGCAACCCGGCCGTGAAGTTCATGCACTGCCTGCCGGCCTTCCACGACCGACACACGGCCGTCGGCGAGGAGATCTTCGCGAAGACCGGGCTGGGCGCGCTCGAGGTGACCGACGAGGTGTTCGAGGGCCCGGCCTCGATCGTCTTCGACCAGGCCGAGAACCGGGTGCACACGATCAAGGCCGTGATGGTGGCGACCCTCGGCGACTGAGCCGGAGGGACTGATGACCTGACCCGGAGGCGGGGGACATGAAGACGATCTGGCAGGACCGGTACGGCGGCGAGGACACCCTCACGCTCCGGGACACCCCCGCCCCCGAGCCCGGCAAGGACGAGGTGCTCGTCCGGGTGCGGGCGGCGAGCATCGACCTCGGCACACGGCACCTGATGACCGGGCTGCCCCTGGCGGTGCGGCTCGGCACCGGGCTGCGCGCTCCACGGAAGCACGTCCCCGGCCGGGCCCTCGCCGGCGTCGTCGAGGCCGTCGGCGAGGGGGTCACGGGGTTCGCCCCCGGCGATGAGGTCTACGGCACCGCGGCCGGAGCCCTGGCCGAGCTCGCCGTGGTCCCGGTGGCCAGGCTCGCCCGGAAGCCGGCCAGCCTGGACTTCGCGCAGGCGGCCGCCGTGCCCGTGTCGGCACCGACCGCCCTGCAGGGGCTGCGCGACATCGGCCGGATCAAGGCCGGCCAGTCCGTGCTGGTGATCGGCGCCTCCGGAGGGGTCGGCACGTACGCCGTCCAGCTGGCGCGAGCCCTGGGCGCCGGCCGCGTCGACGCGGTCTGCAGCGGGGCCAAGGCCGACCTGGTCCGGTCCCTCGGCGCGGACGACGTCATCGACTACACGCGGACCGAGCCCGGGGCGGACGGGCGCCGCTGGGACCTGGTGCTCGACATCGCCGGCAACCGACCGGTCGCGACGCTCCGGCGGCTGCTCACCCCCCGCGGGACCCTGGTGTTCGTCGGCGGCGAGTCCGGCGGACGGTGGACCGGCGGCATGCACCGGCAGCTCGGCGCCACCGCCCTCTCCCCCTTCGTGCACCACCGGCTGGCCATGTACGTCGCCCGCGAGAACGGCCGCGACCTCGAGACCCTCGGCGAGCTCGCCGACGCCGGACAGCTGCGCTCGGTCGTCGACGGGCCGTACCCGTTCGAGGAGACCGCCCGGGCGATCGCCCGCCTCGATGCCGGGCAGGCGCGCGGCAAGATCGTGGTCACCGTCTCCGGTGACTGACGATCAGTCGTCCCCGGCGATGGTCTGGGCCGCCCGGGCGAGGTCGTCGACCCCGCGCGCGAGCTCCTCGGGCCGGTCGGTGGTGAGGTCGAGGTGGAACCCGTAGAGCGCCGAGTCCACGAGGGTCACGATGCGGTCCACCCGGGCGGGCGGCGCGCCGCTGCGGATGAAGTAGTCGCACAGCGTGGCACCCCAGCGCTGGTTGCTCTCGCGAGCGTCGCTGAGGTAGGGCTCGTGGCCGATCAGCCCGGTGGCAGCGGCCTGGCAGTAGATGTCCAGGCACCCGTTGAGCGGCTCGCCCAGGTACGCCGCCCAGAGCTGGTTGACGGCAGCCCGGACGTCCCTCGCGGCGGGTAGGCCCTTCACCACCGCCATCGCCCGCTCGGTCGCCCGGGCGACCACCTCGGAGACCAGCGCGTCGCGGCTGTCGAAGTGGTAGATGAGCATCCGGTCGCTGGTGCCGATCGCGGCCGCCACCGGACGCAGGGTCAGACCGATCAGCCCGTGCTCCAGCACGTGGTCGGTGACCTGGTCCAGCAGCTCCTCACGACGGTTCACGGATCAAGCGTAGCGAGTGCTACATTTGCGCAGGTGTAGCGAGTGCTACATGACCGACGTGAGGGCGTGTTCGAGATGTACGGCGCAGTGATGTTGCTGATGACGGCGATCGGGATCGAGGTGGGTGCGACCGCCCTGCTCCCCAGGGCGCAGGGGTTCACCCAGCTCGGCTGGAGCGCGCTCGTCCTGGCCGGCTACGCCGCGTCGATCTGGCTGCTCGCGGTCGTGGTCCGCACCCTGCCCGTCTCGGTCGCGTACGCCGTGTGGGCCGGCGTGGGCACCGCGGTCGTGGCGGCAGTCGGCTACTTCTTCCTCGGCGAGTCGATGGGCTGGCTCAAGGCGTCGTCCCTGGCCCTGATCGTGCTCGGCGTGATCGGGCTGAACCTGGCCCACGCGCACTGAGCGCGCGAGCCCACCTCACAGGCAGGCCGCGGCCGCAGCCCGTCCCGCCGTACGCCCCGAGAAGAGGCAGCCGCCGAGGAACGTGCCCTCGAGCGCGTTGTAGCCGTGCATCCCCCCGCCGCCGAAGCCGTTGACCTCGCCGGCGGCGTACAGGCCGGGAAGGGGGTCGCCGCCCGCCGTCAGGCAGCGCCCGGACAGGTCGGTCTCCAGGCCACCGAGGGTCTTGCGGGTCAGGATGTTGAGGCGCACGGCGATCAGCGGTCCGGCCTTGGGGTCGAGCAGCCGGTGCGGGGTGGCGACCCGGATCAGCTTGTCCCCGCGGTAGTTGCGGGCACCGCGGATCGCGGTGACCTGGGCGTCCTTGGAGTAGGTGTTGTCCAGCTCCCGGTCCCGCTGCTCGATCAGCCGCCGCAGCGGGGCCTCCTCGATCAGGCCGGGCTCCCCCACGCGGTTCATCCCCGCGACCAGCTCGGCCAGGGTGTCGGCCACGACGAAGTCGGCACCGTGCCGCTTGAACGCCTCGACCGGCCCCGGCGCGCCCGCCTTCACCCGCGAGAGCAGCAGCTTGACGTCCTTGCCGGTCAGGTCGGGGTTCTGCTCGGAGCCCGACAGCGCGAACTCCTTCTCGATGATCTTCTGGGTGAGCACGAACCACGAGTAGTCGTGGCCCGTCGTACGCAGGTGCCGCAGGGTGCCGAGGGTGTCGAAGCCCGGGAAGTACGGCGCGGGCAGGCGCTTGCCGGTCGCGTCCAGCCACAGCGAGGACGGACCGGGCAGGATCCGGATCCCGTGGTTGTCCCAGATCGGGTCCCAGTTGCGCAGGCCCTCGACGTAGTGCCACATCCGGTCCGGGTTGATGATCCGTGCCCCGGCGGCCTCGCTGATGCCGAGCATCCGCCCGTCCACGTGGGCGGGCACGCCGGAGACCATGGTGGCCGGCGGGGTGCCGAGCCGCTCGGGCCAGGACCTGCGGACCAGGTCGTGGTTGCCGCCGATCCCGCCGCTGGTGACGATCACGGCCTGGCCGCGGAGCTCGAAGTCGCCGGTCTCGACGCGGCTGCTCGGCCGGCCCCGGTCGACGCCGCTCGGCTCCAGGGTCGCCCCGCGCACGCCGACGACCGCGCCGCCCTCGAGGACGAGCTCGTCGACCCGGTGGCGGAAGGCGAACCGGATCCGGCCGGCGTCCACGTGCTCGCGCACCCGACGCTCGAACGGCGCCACGACTCCCGGGCCGGTCCCCCACGTGATGTGGAAGCGCGGCACCGAGTTGCCGTGCCCCTCGGCGCGGCCGTCGCCCCGCTCGGCCCAGCCGACGACCGGGAACACCCGGTGCCCCATCGCCCGCAGCCAGGAGCGCTTCTCGCCCCCGCGAAGTCGACGTACGCCTCGGCCCACTGCCGCGGCCAGTGGTCCTCCTCGCGGTCGAACTGCGCGCTGCCCATCCAGTCCTGGAGGGCGAGCTCGTGGGAGTCCTTGATGTCCATCCGACGCTGCTCGGGGCTGTTGACGAGGAAGAGTCCGCCCAGGCTCCAGAACGCCTGGCCACCGAGGGACTGCTCGCCCTCCTGGTCGACGAGCACCGCCCGCCGCCCGGCGTCGGCGACCTCGGCGGCGGCGGTCAGGCCGGCCAGGCCGGCGCCCACGACGATGACATCGGTGTCCCCAGGGGTGTGCGGCTCCATGTCGGCATCGTCTTGACCGGGCCGTGTCCCGGTCAAGACATTCGCTCACCCTGGTAGCGCCGGGGTTGTCAGGTGATGACAATGTCCGGATGCGCGAACGGCAGCGGGTCCACCAGCTGGTCCGGGACGACCTCGACCGGGTGGTGCCCGACGTGGTGGCCACGATCCGCGAGCAGATCCCGGCCTACCGCACCCTCTCGCCGGCGCAGGTCGAGGAGGTCTCCGCGATCGCGGCGTGGGCCACCTCCCGCATCCTCGAGCTCTGGGTCGAGGGCGGCGAGCTGGCCCCGGCCGACGTGCAGCGGTTCCGGGGCATCGGCGCCGCCCGGGCGCTCGACGGCCGGCCGCTGCCGGTCATCCTGCGCGCCTACCGGGTCGCCGGCACCCGCATCACCGACCTCGTGGCCGAGCTCGGCGGTGACCGGCTCACGGTGGACGACGCGCTCGCGCTGGCGCGGCTGTGGATGGCCAGCATCGACACCCTGTCCGAGGCGCTGTACGCCGGTCACTCGGCGGCCACCGAGCGGGTCAGCGGGGACCGTGAGCGCGCGCTGGGCGACCTGCTCGACGACCTGCTCAGCGGGCGCCAGGCGACCCGCACCGCGCTGCAGGACCGCTGCCGCGAGCTCGACGTCACCCTGCCGGCCCGGCCGCGAGTGCTCGTCACCGCGGCGGCGGTGGCGCCGGAGGAGGCCGTCCTCGCCCGCGAGCGGGACGGCACGACCGTCGCGGTGCTGGCCCCTGCCGGGTCCACCGGGGCCGGACCGGGCTGCCTGGTCGAGGCCACCGACCCCGGCGACGTCCCCCGCGCGCACCGCCTCGCCGAGCTGGCGGCCACGACAGCCCCCGGCCGCGCCTTCGCCGACCGGGCGGTCCTCGACGAGGCCGACGCGCAGGTGGTGGCGCTGCTCGCCGCCCACCGCGACGCCGACCCGGTGCGCCTGGCCACGCTGGTGCTGAGCCGCGTGCGGGACCAGGCCCACCTCCTCGCCGGGCTCGAGGCCTTCCAGGCCTCCGGCTCGGCGACGGCGGCGGCGGAGCTGCTCGACGTGCACCCGCAGACGATGCGCCACCGGCTCCGGCGCCTGGTGCACCTCACCGGCCGGGATCCGCGCCGTCCCTGGGACCGCTTCGTGCTGGAGGTCGCGGCCACGGTCCGACCGGCAGGGTGATCAGCCGACGACCTGGTCGCCGGTGACGAGGTAGTCACCCCCGGTGCCCTCGAGGAAGAGGCGACGCACCTCGCTGGCCGTGCTCCCGTCGCTCCTGGTGTAGGTCAGGGACACGTCCACCGCGTGCGGGCCGGCCGGGCTGGTCCCGGTCACGCGGACCGCCCGGATGGTGTCCCAGAAGCCCTTGTACTTGTCGTAGCCGCCGACCTGCCTCTGGTAGTCGCTGGACAGCATCGACCACGCCCGCGGGGTGTTGGCGGGCAGCAGCGAGTAGTAGCCGCTCACGAACCCCGCCGGACCGCCGTTCACGGGGGTCTGGACCCCGGTCGACGGCGACGACGTCGTCGGCGTCGACGAGGGTGTCGGCGTCGGCGAGCCCGACGAGGGGGTCGACCGCGGACTCCTGCTCGGCGTGCCGTGCGACGACGGCCCGGGGCTCGCGGACGGCTGGTCGGCCGTGGAGCTCCACCACAGGTAGCCGACGCCGGCGACGAGCACGAGCAGCGCCACGACGAGGGCCACGAGCAGCGGCCGCCTGCGCCGCCCCCGGGACGGTCCCGGCGCCGGGGTCGCCACGGCCGGGCGCGTCGGGGTCCGGGTCTCCTCGCGGGTGCCCACCTCGGCGTGCCGCTGGTGCAGGCGTCGCAACGCGTGCTCCGCATCGGCCATGCTCCAGCGCGACTCCGGATCCGGGTCCAGCATCCGACCGAGCGGCTCGGCCAGGATGCCGGCGCGCACGGGTGCGGGCGGTCGCTGGGACGCGATCATCGTGAGGGTCGCCAGGGTGTTGGCCTGCGGAGGGTACGGCGGGTTGCCCTCGACGGCGCTGTAGAGCGTCGCCCCGAGCCCCCAGACGTCGGCGGCCGGCGTCGCCTCGTCACCGCGGACCACCTCCGGGGAGAGGTACGCCGGGGTCCCCGAGACGAGCCCCGAGGCGGTCAGCTGGGCGTCGCCACGGGTGTGGGCGATGCCGAAGTCGGAGATCTTGGCGTGGTCGTCGTCGGTGACCAGGATGTTGGCCGGCTTGACGTCGCGGTGCACGGTTCCGCGGCGGTGGGCGGCCGCGAGCCCGTCGGCCACCTGGGCACCGATCCACGCCACGCGCTCGGGGGCCAGCGGGCCCTCCGCAGCCATGATCTCCGCGAGGGTGCGACCGGGGACGTACTCCATCACCAGCCAGAGATGGCCGTCTTCCTCGACCGCGTCGTAGACCGCCACGACGTGGGGGTGGTTGAGGGCGGCCGAGGACCGCGCCTCGCGCATCGCCCGGGCCAGGTCGGGGGTCGACTCGCCCGGCAGGGCACCGACCCGCTTGACCGCCACGACGCGGCCGAGGAGCTCGTCGCGGCACAGCCAGACGCTCCCCATCCCGCCGCGCCCGACTTCGCGCTCGACGCGGTAGCGGCCGGCGATGACCTCCGGTGGCATGCGGCTCCTCTCGACGTTGGTGGCCCCACCGTGTCCGTTACCCGACACGGCCGGGTCCACGCGTCCCTTGCTCTGTGACGGTAGACGCGCCGGGCGACCAACTCACCCAAAACCCGCACACGGCCCCGGACGACCCGGCAGACTGTGCCCCACACTTGGAGGGTGGAGGGATCTTGCTGAACGGCGCCGTTCAGCGCTCTTCCGCCGTGCCGACATCAGTGCTGCTGGTGGACGCCGGTCTCGGGAAGATCAGCGCGCTGACCGAGGCGTCCGACGAGTCGCCCGGCTCGTGGACGCTGCAACGAGCGCCGAGCCTGCGCTCGGCGCTCGACGTGCTGACCACGCGCGCCTTCGACTGCGTCGTCGTCGACCTCGACCTCCCGGGGGCGGACGCCGAGAAGACCTGGGACCAGCTGCGAGACCACGCGCCCGACGCCGCCCTGCTGGCGCTCGCCGAGCACCACGACCTCGAGCACCCCGGCCTGGCCCTGGCCGACGACGTCCTGGTGCACGGGAACCTCGCGTCGGCCAACGCACGCCGCGCCGTGCTGCGCACCCTCCGGCACTTCCGGCTCGCCGGTGAGCTGCGGCGGGTCGAGGAGTCGGCCCGGCTGCTCTCCGCCATCGTCGACGCGACCCCCGACGCGGTCTTCTCCACCGACAGCGGCGGCCTGATCACGTCGTGGAACCGGGGGGCCCAGCAGCTCTACGGCTACACCGCCGAGGAGGTCAGCGGACGGCACGTGAGCATCCTGCACCCGCCCGGCCGCGACGAGTACGCCCCCATCGTGGCCGTGCTGGTCCGTGGTGAGTCCGTACGGGGGCTCGAGACGGTGCGCCGGGCCAAGGACGGGCGGACGGTCGACGTCTCGATCACGGTCTGCCCGGTCCACGACGGCGCCGGCGCCCTCACGGGCGCCTCGGTCGTCGCCCGCCACATCAGCGACCGGCGCGAGCTCGAGACCGAGCTTTCGCGCGACCGGCTCTCCCTGGCCGACGACCTGCGCGAGGCGCTCGCCCGGGGCCTGCTCGACGTGCACTACCAGCCGATCGTCGACGTCGCCGGAAGCCGACTGACCGGTTTCGAGGCGCTCGCCCGCTGGCACCACCCGGCGCGTGGCGACGTCCCGCCGGGCGTGTTCGTGCCGGTGGCCGAGCACGCCGGCTTCGTCCCGGAGCTGGACCGCTGGGTGCTGACCCGCGCCTGCCGCGACACCACCGCCGCTCGCGCCGAGGGCCGGATCCCCCGGGACGCACGAGTCTCGGTCAACCTCTCGGCGCGGACGCTGGCCGACCCGGACCTGGTCGGCACGGTGCACGACGTGCTGCTCACCGAGGGCCTGCCCGCGCACGCCCTGGTCCTCGAGATCACCGAGACGGCGCTGATGCAGGACGTCGCGACGGCCCGCCGGTCGCTGGAGGGGCTGCGGGCCCTGGGCGCCGGGGTGGCGCTGGACGACTTCGGGACCGGCTACTCCTCGCTGAGCTTCCTGCGCGAGCTCCCGGTCACGCAGGTCAAGATCGACCGCTCGTTCATCGCCGACATCGTCACCGACGGGGAGGACCTCCTCATCACCGAGTCGATCATCGACCTGGCCCGTCGGCTCGGCCTCGAGACGGTGGCCGAGGGCGTCGAGACCGAGAGCCAGCTGGCGCTGCTCCGGCGGCTCGGCTGCGCCAGCGCGCAGGGCCACCTGTGGAGCCGGGCGCTGCCGCTCGACCGGGTCGGGTCGGTTCAGGACTGCGGCGCCTCGTAGTCGTCCGGCGTGGCCACGCGCACCCCGCCTCCCCCGGCCCGCTTGGCCCGGTAGAGCGCCCGGTCCGCGGCGGCCGTGGCGGCGACCGAGCCGCGGTGGTCCACCTGCGCCACCCCGATCGAGACGCCCACCCCGGGGCCGTCGGTCGCCCAGGTCTGCACGAGCTCGCCCATCCGCTGCTCCGCGATCGCGAGCGGGGTGCCGGCGAAGACCAGCAGGAACTCGTCCCCGCCGTACCTCCCGACGAAGTCGACGTCGCGGACACTCGCCCGCAGCAGCTCGCCGAAACGACGCAGCGCCAGGTCGCCGGCGGCGTGCCCGCGCGTGTCGTTGACGGCCTTGAAGCCGTCGAGGTCCATCAGGCACACGACGTCGTCGGAGGTCGCCTGGTCCAGCCGCGAGTCGATCTCACCCCGGCCCGCGAGGCCCGTGAGGGCGTCGGTCCGGGCCCGGGTCGCCTGCCGCAGGTAACGGTCGCACCGGGTGGCGGCCGCCTGGGCGTCGTCCAGCAGGGGCGGGAGCTGGCGGCGCAGCCGCAGCAGGGTCGCCTCGGACGGGTCGGCCGGCTGCACCACGCAGGGCTCGCCGACGCCCAGCGAGACGTCGGTCGGCAGTGCGGTGACACCACCCGAGTCGGCCTCGACGACCCGGCCGCCGAGGTCGCGGACCGCGGCGTGCAGCACGGCGGCCGCCTCCGCACGGGTGTCCACGCGCAGCAGCGCCCGGGCAGCTGCCAGCGCGACGGCGTCGCCCCCCACGCCGTCGGACATGCGCTCCCTCTCCCCGCTCATGGTGACCACCACTGTGACAGCCCGCGGGTGACCCGCGCCGAGATATGCGCGTTCCGGGCATGGTCGCGGCTCCCCGCGGGTAGAGTCCGAGCACTCGCCGGAGCCGCTCGGAGCACCGGTGAAGGAGGCACGCCATGACGCCGGACGAGGCGGGGCTCGGGACCGACGACGCGCGCCCGCTCGAGACCGACCCCACCCGCTTCCGCAGGCGCTTCGACCAGACGTCGATGCCGCAGTCGTTCTGCGACCTCGACGGCGTGCTCACCGAGGTGAACGACGCGTACTGCCGGCTCGTCGACCGTCCCGGCTCCGAGCTGGTCGGGATGCCGGTCCGGAGCCTGAACCACCGGTCCGACAGCGGCGATGCCGACGCCCACCTCGCCGCCCTGCTGCGCGGCGAGATCGACAGCCTCCAGACCGAGCGCATCCTGTGCGGCCCGGCCGGCAGGCCGGTGCCCGTGCTCGTCGACGCTGCCCTGCTGCGTGACGAGGACGGCCGGCCGCTGGGGGCAGCGGCGTTCGTCCAGGACCTGAGCAGCCTGCGCGGCCTCGAGCGGCGCCGCCAGCAGCAGGAGGACTTCTTCCTCGCCCTGGCACAGCGGGCCTCCGACCTGGCGATCGTGACCGACGCCGAGGGGCGGCTGCTCTACGCCTCGCCGGCGCTGACCGGCATGCTCGGCTATGCGACCGAGGACGTCATCTACTCCCCCGGCGCCGACTTCGTCCACGAGGACGACGTCCCCGAGACGCTGGCGATGTTCGCCCGGGTCGTCGCCCACGGTGGTGCGGAGACGATCACGCTCCGGGTGCGCGACGCCGCGGGTGTCTGGCACTGGATGGAGGAGACCGCGAGCAACCTGCTCGACACCGCCGTCGGCGGCATCGTGTGCAACCTCCGCGACATCACCGACCGGGTCCGCGCCGAGGCCGCCCTGCGCGCCTCGGAGTCCCGCTACCGGGCCATCGCGGACAACGCCGAGGAGGGGCTCTGGGTCACCGCCCCCGACGGCCGCAGCGTCTACGTCAACTCCCGGATGGTCGAGATCCTCGGCCTGACCGAGGGACAGGTCCTGGGCCGCTCGCTGATCGACGTGCTCCACTCCGGCCAGCGGCGGGTCACCCGGACCCGGACCGGCACCGGTGGCCCCGGCACCTCGGAGCGCTACGAGGTGACCTACGACCACCCCGACGGCCGGGAGCGGATCCTGTCGGTGTCGGAGTCGCCCCTCGACGACGCCGACGGCGCGATCGACGGGTCGCTGGCGATGGTCTCCGACATCACCGACGCGCGGCGGCTCGAGGACGAGCTGCGCCGAGCGGCTCTCCACGACACCCTCACCGGCCTGCCCAACCGGGCCCTGCTGCTGGACCGGCTCCAGCACGCCCTGACGCTGCAGACCCGGGGCACGGCGGTCATGTTCGTCGACCTCGACCGCTTCAAGATCATCAACGACGCCCGCGGGCACGCCGCCGGGGACGAGCTGCTGATCGGGGTCGCGGCAAGGCTGCGGTCCAGCGCCCGGGCGGCCGACACCGTGGCCCGCTTCGGCGGTGACGAGTTCCTCGTCGTCTGCGAGGACGTCGACGAGCACGACGCCCGCGCGGTGGCCCTCGACCTGCTGCAGTCGCTCGACCAGCCCTTCCAGGTGGCCGGCGGCGAGGCCATGCTCTCGGCCTCGATCGGCGTCGCCCTCTCGTCCTCGGAGTCTGCGGACGCACTGCTGAGCCACGCCGACACCGCCATGTACGCCGCGAAGGTCGCCGGCCGGAGCCGCATCCGGGTCTTCGACGCCGCCCTCGCAGCCCAGGCGGAGGAGCGCTTCGAGCTCGGCAGCGACCTGCGCCGGGCGCTGCTCGCCAACGAGCTCGAGCTGCACTACCAGCCGGTGATCGACCTCGCGACCGGCCAGGTGCTCGGCGCGGAGGCGCTGGCCAGGTGGACGCACCGGCTGCACGGGCCGGTGCCGCCGGACCGCTTCGTGGCGGTCGCCGAGGACGTGGGCCTCGCGGCCCGCCTCGACCGCTGGGCGCTGCGCCTCGCAGCCCACGACACCACGGCCCTGCGCCGGGCCGCGGCCATGCCAGCGGACGCCTACGTCGCGGTCAACGTCTCGGCCCGGACCCTGAGCGACCCCGGCCTCGAGGACTGGATCACCTGGAACGTCGAGGCCGCCGGGCTGACCCCCGCCGACGTCCTGATCGAGGTCACCGAGAGCGCGATCATGACCGACGCGACGTACGCCGTCGCCCTGCTCACCCGGCTGCGCCAGCGCGGCTTCGGGGTGGCGGTCGACGACTTCGGCACCGGCCACAGCTCGCTGGCCTACCTGCGCGACCTGCCCCTGACGGTGCTCAAGATCGACCGCAGCTTCGTCGCCGAGCTCACCGACGACGCGAGCGCGCGGGCCATCGCGGCCTCGATCATCGAGCTGGCCCGGGCGGTCGGCGTCACCGTCGTGGCCGAGGGCGTCGAGAAGGCGGCCGACGCGGAGCTGCTGCGGGGGCTCGGTTGCGACGCGGCCCAGGGCTGGCTCTGGAGCCCGGCCGTCCACCCGGCCGAGGCGCACCGGTCCGGAGCCCTGAGCCGGACCTACGACGTCAGCGCGTGATCCTCGGGCCCGGGGACGTCCTCGGGCCGGGCCACCGCGATCCGGCCGCCGCCGAGGTTCTTGGCGCGGTACATCGCGCCGTCGGCACGGCGTACGAGGTCCTCGAAGTCGTGGGGCGGTGAGACCGCGATCCCGATGCTGACGCCGATGTGGTGCTCCCCGCTGCCCTGCGCGATCGGCCGCCGGAGCTCGCCGAGGATCTTGGCGGCGATCAGCACGGCGCCCTGCTCGTCGGTGTCCTCGCAGACGATGGCGAACTCGTCGCCTCCGAGCCGGCCGACGGTGTCCGTGGCGCGGACCGCCGCCGCCAGCCGCCCCGCGACCTCCTGGAGCAGCTCGTCGCCGACCTGGTGCCCGTGCCCGTCGTTGATGGGCTTGAAGTGGTCGAGGTCGAGGTACAGCACCGCGGTGCCGCGGCCCCGCGTGCGCACGTGGCGCGCGGCGGCCGTCTCGAGGCGGTCCAGGAAGAGGTAGCGGTTGGGCAGCCCGGTCAGCGAGTCGTGCAGCGCCTGGCGCCGCAGCGTGAGCTCGACGAGGCGGGCCTCGGTCACGTCGGACACCGTCACCAGCGACCCGAGCGGCTCCGGGGTCGTGCTGGTCAGCGGGCAGCGGTTCACTTCGAGGATGCGGTCGCGCCCGTCGGGGTGCGTGTACGCCGTCTCGAAGCGGCCGGTGTCTGACTCCCACCGGGTCAGGCCGAGCAGGGCGAGCGTCTCCGCGCCGTACAGGGAGGCGAGCGGGATGCCGAGGATCTGGGCCATGCGCTCGTTGGCGAACGAGGTCGTGCCGTCGGGAGCCATCGCCAGGATGCCCTCCTGAGCGGTCTCCACCAGCGCCCGGTGCAGCGCCTCGGAGAGCTGCAGCGCCTCCTCGGTCCTGACCTGCTCGCTGATGTCGCGCAGGTGGGCGACCAGGCCCCGGATGTCGGGGTCCTCGAGGCAGTTGGTGATCGTCTCCTCCAGCCAGCACCACCGGCCGTCGTGATGACGCAGGCGCAGCACGAACCGCTCGGTGCGCCACGGCTGGGCCAGCACCCGCTCCAGGGCATCCGCGACCCGCGGTGCGTCGGCCGGGTGCACGTGCTCCCAGCTCGCGACGCGCACGGCTTCGGCCGGCTCGTAGCCGAGCAGCTTGACCACCGACGGCGCGACGTAGACGACCCCGAGATCGGCGTCGAGCACGAGGGCGGTGTCCCAGGTGCGGCGACCGAGCGCCTCGTAGAAACCGGCCCCCGGGCTCGGGGTCTGCTCGACGTTGGCCCGTGCGGCCTCCAGCGTCCGGATCAGCTCGTGCTGATCGCTCAGCTCGGCGGTGACGTCGCGGAGGATGGCGGTGACGCCGATGATCGCGCCGTCCCCGTCGCGCACCGGGCCGAGGGCGACCGACGCCTTGAACATGCTGCCGTCGCGGCGCACGACGACGTCGAGGAACGGCGCCACCCGTTCGCCCTCGAGCAGTCGCTGGAGGTGGGCGGCGTGCACGTCACCGCCCTGCCGGGGGGTGACGACGGAGAGCTCACTGCCGGCGAGGTCCTCCGGGCGCCAGCCCAGGACCTCCACGGTGGCCGGACTGGCCCACAGGATGGTGCCGTCGACGTCCACCGACAGGATGCAGTCGTGTGAGGTCGCGGCGATGCTGGCCAAGAGCTGGCCCTGGTCGATCTGCTCCACGTCTCCCCCCACAGCCGCTCACCCAGGGTTCCGTGCCCCGGTGAACGACAATGATGCGGGCGGCTGACCGAGCGCCGCGGTCGTCGTTGTCACGCTACTTCCCCCACCTCACCCCCGTCCCGTGAGCGGCAAGCTCAACGGTCCCCACCACGCGCTCTCGGGACGGATTCTGGTAACCGGATGATCGGTCGCGGCACGCCCCGACTTGAGCCCGGGGCGGAGGAAATTCCGCCCTCGCCCGGCTGTGGGACGGCCCATTCTCGGGCGTCTTATACACCGATCCGGCGGGCGTGCGGGGCATTCATGGGCGGCGTTTCTCCAATTTTCGGTACAAGAGTGCCTCATGGTGCCTACGGTGTTCCTCGTGCTCGGGTCCAGTGGGAGGGCGAATGCACGCACATGAGGCACGGCTCGCGTCGGCCGCCGAGCCCGGTACGACACCGGGAGTGGTCGAGACAGATCTGCCTGCCCCCACCAACCGGGGCCGCAGCCAGGCCGCGGGGCGGCACCTGCGGTCGCTGACCGCCCACCCGCCCGGCTGGTCGGCCTCCCGGATCCGTGCCCAGTTCGAGCAGTCGCCCGTGCCGCAGGTGCTGTGGGACGTGGCGGCCACCTGACCGAGGTCAACGCGGCGTTCTGCCGGCTCGTCGACCGGTCGGAGGAGAGCCTCGTGGGACTGCCCGCCCGCGATCTCCTGCACCGCTCCGACCCGGGTCACGACGGCCGCCTGCACGGCCTGCTCGGCGACCTGCCCGGGGACCTCGAGACCCTGGTGTCCGAGCGGGTCCTGAAGCGTCCGCACGGCCGCCCGGTCCCCGCGATCGTGAGCGGGACCCTGCTGCGCGACCGGGCCGGCCACCGCGCCGGCGTCGCCGCCACGGTCCAGGACCTCAGCAGCCTGCGCCGGATCGAGGGGCGCCGCGAACGGCAGGAGAGCTTCTTCCTGGCTCTCGCCCAGCGCGCAGGCGACCTCGCCGTCGTGACCGACCCCGACGGGCTGGTGCTCTACACGTCGCCCGCCCTGTGCGCGCTCGTGGGCTACTCCCCCGAGGACCTCGGGGAGGCGGGGAGCACCGGCTACGTGCACCCCGACGACCTGACGTCGGCGACCGAGGTCTTCACCCGCGTGCTGGTCGAGGGAGGCCACGGGACCACCACCCTGCGGGCCCGGGACGCCGCGGGCGGCTGGCGCTGGCTGGAGGCGACCGCGAGCAACCTGCTCGACACCGCCGTCGGCGGCATGCTGTGGAACCTCCGCGACATCGACGACCGGGTCCGTGCCGAGGCCGCCCTGCGCGCCTCGGAGTCGCGCTACCGCGCCATCGCCGACAACGCCGATGAGGGCCTGTGGGTCTTCGCCCCGGACGGCCGCACGGTCTACGCGAACAACCGTCTGGTGGAGATCCTGGGACTCACCCCCGAGGAGGTCCACCGGCGTCCCCTGCTCGACGTCCTCGACTCGGGCCGGCGGCTGAGGGAGCGCCGGGACGCGTCCCCGGAGCGACGCCCCGAGCGCTACGAGGTGGTCTACCCGCACCCGGACGGGCGCCGGCGCACGCTCCTGGTCTCGGCGGCCCCGCTCGACGACCTCGGCGGGACCGTCGAGGGATCGCTGGCGATGGTCTCCGACGTGACCGACGCGCGGCGTCTCGAGGAGGAGCTGCGGCGCGCGGCGCTGCACGACACGCTCACCGGCCTGCCCAACCGCGCCCTGCTCTTCGACCGGCTGCAGCACGCCCTGAGGCGCGAGACGCAGTCGACCGCGGTCCTCTTCGTGGACCTCGACCAGTTCAAGATCGTGAACGACGTCTGGGGCCACACCGTCTGCGACGAGCTGCTCGTCCGGGTCGCGGCGCGGCTCCAGGCAGGCGTCCGGCCGACCGACACGGTCGCCCGCTTCGCCGGCGACGAGTTCCTCGTCGTCTGCGAGGACGCGGACGAGCAGGCCGCCCGGCTCCTGGCCGAGGACCTGCTGGCAGCGCTCGACGCCCCCTTCGAGGTGTCGGAGGGCGAGGTGCACCTGACCGCGTCCATCGGCGTCGCGACGTCCCCGGTGGCCTCGGCCGAGGCCCTGCTCAGCCACGCCGATGCCGCGATGTACGCCGCCAAGGCGGCCGGCCGGCACCGGGTGCGGGTCTTCGACGCCGCCACCGAGGAGCGCCGCGAGCTCGGTGGCGACCTGCGACGGGCCCTGGCCGGCGACCAGCTGACCCTGCACCACCAGCCGGTCATCGACCTGCGCACCGGCCGGGTGGTGGGCACCGAGGCGCTGGCCCGCTGGGACCACCCCGTGCACGGCCCGGTGTCGCCGGACCGTTTCGTCTCCGTCGCCGAGGAGGTGGGGCTGGCGCCCGAGCTGGACCGCTGGGCCCTGCGCCGAGCCCTGGCCGACGCCCGCGCGCTGCGCGAGGAGGGCGCGCTGGGGCCCGACAGCTACGTCGCGGTCAACGTCTCCGCCTACACGCTGAGCGACCCCCAGCTCGACACCTGGATCGCCGAGACCGTCGGCTCGGCGGGCTTCGCCCCCGAGCACGTCCTGCTCGAGGTCACCGAGAGCGCTATCATGGCCGACGCCCCGACAGCCGTCGGGGTGCTCACGCGCCTGCGCGAGCGCGGCTTCTCCATCGCCGTCGACGACTTCGGGACCGGGCACAGCTCCTTGGCGTACCTGCGCAACCTTCCGGTCACGATGCTCAAGATCGACCGCAGCTTCGTCGCCGAGATCGCCACCGAGGCCAGCGCCCTGGCCATCGCCGCCTCGATCGTCGAGCTCGCCCGGGCCGTCGGCCTCACGGTGGTCGCCGAGGGGGTCGAGACGCCCGAGCACGCCGAGCTGCTGCACGCGCTGGGCTGCGACGCCGCCCAGGGCTGGCTCTGGAGCCGGGCGGTCTCACCCGACGAGGCGCGGGCGACCGGGGCCCTGACCCGCCGCTACCGCGACTGAGCCCCGTCGGGGTGGGCCACGGCCGAGCGGCCTCCGCCCTGCCCCTTGGCGTGGTACATCGCCACGTCCGCCTGCCGGACCAGGTCGTCGACGTCGTACGGCGGTGAGAGTGCCACGCCGATGCTGCCGCCGACCTCCACGCTGCCGGTCGTGAGCTCGAACGGCGCTCGCAGCGCGGCGTGGATCCGCGCCGCCACCGAGACGGCCGCACCCTCGTCGAGGTCCTCGCAGATGATCACGAACTCGTCACCGCCGTGGCGCCCCACCGTGTCGGTGGCCCGCACCGCCCCGGTCAGCCGCGCCGCGACCTGGCGGAGCAGCTCGTCGCCGGCCTGGTGGCCGTGGGTGTCGTTGACCGGCTTGAACCGGTCGAGGTCGAGGAAGAGCACGGCCGTGCTGCCGCCGGACCGCGCCTGTCGAGCGGCGGCCATCTCGAGGCGGTCGAGGACGAGGTAGCGGTTGGGCAGCCCGGTCAACGGCTCGTAGAGGGCTCGTCGCCGCAGCGCCCGCTCCGAGCGCCGTCTCTCGGTGACGTCGGCGACCATGACCAGGGAGCCGAGGCCGTCGGCGACCTCCCGGCCCAGTGGGCTGCGGGTGACCTGGAGGATGCGGTCGCAGCCGTCCGGGTGGGCGTAGGCCACCTCCTGACGCCAGCCTCCGTCGGGAGCGCCGGGGATGAGCAGCGACACCGGGTCGCTGCCGTAGAGCCGCTCGGCCGGGATGCCCAGCAGGCGGGCCATCGCCGGGTTGGCGTACCTCGTGGTGCCATCCTGCCCCGCGACCACGATCCCCTCGTCGGCCGTCTCCACCATCGCCTGGTGCAGGGCTCCGGAGAGGCGCAGCGCGTCCTGGGTGCGGACCTGGTCGGTGACGTCGCGCAGGTTGGCCACCAGTCCCCCACGTCGGGATCGGCCAGGCAGTTGGTGACCGTCCCCTCGACCCACAGCCACCGGTCCTGCTTGTCCCGCAGCCGCGCGACCAGCCGCTCAAGATCCGGTCGGGATCCGCGAGCAGGCGGCCGAGCGCCTCCTTCACCCGTCCTGGTCGGCCGGATGGACCAGGTGGCTGCCGGGACCGGTCAGCACGTCCTCGGGCGCGTAGCCCAGCATCTCCGAGGCCGCGCGGGTGGCGTACTGGATCGAGAAGTCGGCATCGGTGACCACGACGGCGTCGCGGGTGCGACGGGCCAGGTCACGCGCCCGCCGGGCGGTCAGCACGGCCGTGACGTCACGCACCAGTGCGTTGACCCCGGTGACCTCGCCGGCCGCCGACCGCTCCGCCTCGAGGCTGATGGAGGCCTTGAAGGAGCGGCCGTCGCGCTTCACGCCGACGTCGATGAGCGTCGCGACGTCCTCGTCGGCGAGGAGCACGGAGAGATGGGCCTCGTCGAGGTCGCCGCCCAGGCGCGGCGTCAGCAGGGAGATGTGGCTGCCGGCCAGGTCCTCGGGCGACCAGCCCAGCACCTCCCTGGTGGTGGGGCCGGCCCACAGGATGGTGCCGTCGACGTCGAGGGAGAGCGTGCAGCCGGCCCACGGGGTCGCCACGGTCGGGAGCCTGCTCGCCGACGGGCCACCGTCGGGGCAGGTCGAGGTCAGCGCTCGCTGGAGTCGGCGGATCGCCACGTCGTTCATCCCGAGACCCCTCAGCTCACGCCAGGCCGACGAGGCGCAGGTAGGCGTCCCAGATCGGCGCCCCGCGAAGAGCCCGACGGCCGCGCCGCTGAGCAGGAACGGGCCGTGCGGCACGCGCATCCCGCGGCGGGTGCGGCCCGACGCGATCAGCACGACACCCACCACGGCGCCGATCCCGAAGCCGAGGGCCAGGCCGACGATGCTCGCGCCCCAGCCGAGCCAGCCCAGTGCCAGGCCGAGGACCGGCGCCAGCGCGACGTCGCCCAGCCCCATCCCGCGCCCGAGCGTCAGCAGCCAGATGCCGCCGTACACGCCGAGCCAGAGCAGGGTCGACAGCAGCGCCGTCGGCACCGCCTCCGGACCGCGGACCACGACGTCGACCAGCAGCGCGAGCACCGTCCCGACCCCGGTCGCCGCGGTGACGCCGAAGGGCAGGCGGAAGTGGTCGAGGTCGATGAGGAAGAGCGCGACGCCGGCGGCCATCACGACCAGCGCGGCCGCGGTGTACGGCGAGGCGCCGAAGCGCCAGCCGGTCAGCGCGAACAGCATCCCGGTGGCCAGCTCGACCATCGGGTAGCGCGCCGAGATGGGGGCGCTGCAGTCCCGGCAGCGGCCGCGCAGCACCAGCCACGAGACGACCGGGACGTTGTCACGGGGGCGCACCGGGTGCGCGCACGCGGGGCACGCCGAGCCGGGCGACACCAGGGAGAGGCCGGCGGGCACGCGGTAGACGACGACGTTGAGGAAGGAGCCGATGAGCAGGCCCAGCACCCCGAGGAAGGTCGGCATGAAGGCGGCCGGCAGGGCGTCGGCCGCGACGGTGTAGCTGTCCATCACTCGCCGGCCGCGGACTCGAAGGTGCGCCAGAGGGTCTCCATCTCGGCGGAGCCGACCAGCGAGATCAGCTCGCGACGCAGGGTGGCGAAGGCGTTGCCGTCGCGTTGCGCCTCGGTCCAGCTCTCGGGGTCGAGCCCACGGGCGAGGTCCCAGCGCAGGTCCACGGTGGCGAGGTTCTCGTCGCCCGCGTGCACCGCGGCGGCCACCAGGTAGGCCTCGAACGTCGCGACGTCGGCCTGGTGCGCCAGGCGGCTCGCGGCGACGTCCTCGCCCTCCTCGACCATGACCCGCTCGACGGCCAGGCAGTCCGAGGCCGCGACCCGCAGCTCGGCGACGAGCTCCTCCGCGGAGCGGTGGCCGAGCCGGCGTGAGGCCGGGTGCTCCTCGCCGTCGTCGGTCCGGTCGGCCGCGAACGGGTCACAGGTGTCGAGGTGGTCGAGCGCCGGCATCTGCTCGAGGAGGACCTCGTGCACCGACTCGTCGAACGTCGAGACCATGGCCTTGCGGGCGGCCTCGACGATCGCGCGCGGGGTGATGTCGCCGGCCGGGTTCTCGGCGAGCGCCTCGAGCGCGGAGGCGACCGACTCACCCACGGCGGCCAGCTGGGCGACCGGGTCGGCGGCCTCGGCGAGGCCGTTCTCCCACAGCAGCTCCTCCAGGACGTGCACGTCGGCGGCCCACGAGGCCAGCTGGGCGCGGCGTACGTCGCCCTCGGCCGCGTGCTGCACGGCGAGGCGGGCGAACCGCTGGGGCACGGTGAGACGACGGGGCGCGTCGGGGGTGCCCTGGTCGTCGTAGACGATCGTCATGGGTCCAACTTCCTCGAGATCAGACGGACTTGCTGCGCCGACGGCGACGACCGGTCGCTGGCGCGCTGTTGGCCGGCGGGGGGACCGGCAGGACCAGCTCGGGCTCCTCGAACGCCGGGATGCCGAGATCGGCCTCCGGGGCGGCGGCCTCGACCTGGTCGAGCGCCCGGGTCTCGGTGACCTCGTCGACGGGGTCGGCCTCGCTCGCCGGGGCGGCGTACGGCGCCGGGTCCTCCTGAGGTGCCTGGTCGGGGACGGCGCCGTCGAGGCCGCTGAAGACGTCCTCGATCGTGGTGGTCGACATCGCCGGCATCACCGAGCCCGCCTCCAGCTCCGGCAGCTCCCTGCGGTGGCTCGGAGAACGCAGACCGTCGGACCGCGGCCGCGCCGAGGGCTCGTCGGGCAGCGGCAGCACCGGACGCTCCATGGCGTTCGGGACGCCGAGGCGCTCCACGGCCGCGGCGACGCGGGCCAGGGTGCGGTGCGGGTTCTCGTCCTCGTCGGTGTGGTCGGCCAGGCCGCGCACCACCAGGGACACCTGTCGCAGGTAGGTCTTCGACTGCTCCGCGGCCGAGTCCTCGACCCGGGACAGCGCCGCCGTGGGGTGCTCCCCCGTCTGCTGCTGGACCACCTGCTCCAGGGCACGCAGCTGCTCGCGCAGCGCGCGGACCTCGGCCTGCTCGGGCGACTCGTCGATCGGGTGGTCCGCGGTGGTGGGCTCCGCGTCGACGACACCCGCGTCCTCGACCACCTTGGCGCGGCGGAAGCGGCGCTTGCGGGGCTTGCGGGGCTTGGCAGGGGCCTCGTCCTCGGGTACGCCGACGGCGGGCTCGGGCTCGGGCTCGGGCTCGACCTCGGCCACTTCTGCGACCTCCGGATCGACGGCCTCGACCGCGGGCACCTGGGGCTCCTCGTCGTGCCTGACCTCGCCGGGCCTGGCCTCGGCGCGCTCACGGCGCCGACGGCTCACGATCGAGCCGAGGAGCAGCACGAGCATCGCGAGCAGTGCGAAGACCAGACCGGCCAGCGTGGTGGGTTGCATGAGAACGCTCCTCGCTCTAGTTCGTGGTGGTCGTCGCGTCGAGGTTGATGGTCTTCCCGGGGTCGACCACGGGAGGCATCACGAACATCTCGCCCGCGATGGTGGTGGTGAACGTGTCCGCGGTGGTGGTCCCGTCCCCGCCGCCGGCCAGGGCGACCGAGGTGACGAGGTAGGCACGCGGCATGTGCTCGAGGTTCTCGAGCAGCTGCTGGGTCTGGTCGTAGGTGCCCGTCACGGACACGGAGACGGTCTGGCTGGCCAGCGCGCCGGACCCGGGGGCCGGCGGGTCCGCGGTGACGCCCCCCGCCGCGCTGCCGATGACCGGAGGCGTCGGGGCCAGGGTGGTCACACCCTTGGGCCCGATCCCGGCGCTGACGGCCGCGTCGGTCACCTCCTTGAAGAGGCCAGGCTGGTCGGCGGTCGGCGGGAACTTCTTGGCCAGGTGGCGCGCCTGGTGCCGCGACGCGCGCAGCTGGCCCTGCTGGTCCTGGAGCGTGCTGAGCTGCTGGGTGAGCACGGCGTTCTGCTGGCGCGCGGACTCGATCTGGAGCCGGGTGTCCGTCAGGCTGCTGGTCTCGGGGCCGAGCACGAGGACCCAGCTGAGCCCGCCGATCGCGAGCAGGGAGAGCCCGCCGACGACCTTGCTCGCGGTGGGGGTGTTGAGGTCCATCAGGAGGTCCCTCCCGCCGGGGTGGTCTGGTCGGTGGGCGCCGCCGCCGTGGGGGCGGCCGGGTCGGTCGCCGTGGCCGACGCCGGGGCGTAGCGGTGGCTGTAGACCTTCTCCGAGAGACCGACCGAGCCGCTGAACGTGACCGAGGTCGCCGAGTCACCGGTGGTCGTGGTCGAGATGAAGGGCTCCACGAAGAGGCCCATGCTGCCCAGGTTCGTCACCAGCTCACCGACCTGGGCACGCGAGACCGCCGTGCCGGAGAGGGTGACGCAGCCGATGATCGTCTCGGTCTGGAACGGGTCGGGCCCGGGGCAGACCGACGCGCCGGCGGTGGCCGGTGCCCCGGCGGCCGGGGCCGTCGTACCGGCCGCGTCGGGCGCGAGCGTCACGGAGATCGACTGCATGCTGGTGCCGGACGGGGTGGCCGCCCGGAGGCCGGCGAGGACCTTCGAGAAGTAGATCTCCCGGGCCATCGTCGTGCTCACGGTCGCCTTCTGGGCCGCAACGCCGGTCACGAACGTCTTGATCGTGGTGAGGGTCTGGGTCTGCGAGCTGAGGCGGCTGGTCTGGGCCTGCTCGACCGCCACCAGCTTCTGGGCGTCGTTGACGCGCATGTGCTGGACGAACCAGCCCGCGCCGACGAGGAGCACCAGCGCGACGCCGCCGGCGACGAAGCGCTTGCGGAGCCGGCGGACCGCCATCCGGTCGAACTCGGACTGCGAGAGCAGGTTGACCGAGGGCAGGCCCGGACGCGGGTGGCTGGCTGCACCGCGGCGCTTCATCGACCGGCTCCTGCGCAGAGGCCGGCGGCGACGGCCAGGGCCGTCTCGTCGTCCGGGGTGAAGTGCGACCCGCGAGTGGTCTTGACGAAGGGCATCACGTCCAGGGCCTCCACCCGGGTCCCGAGCCGCTGCTCGAGCAGCTCGCGCAGGCCGCCGAGGCGGGATCCGGAGCCGGAGAGGAGCACGCGGGCCACCTCGGTCGGCTGCCCCGCACCGTCGGCCGTCGCGGCCTCGGCGGCCGAGGCGCGGTAGAAGTCGAGGGTGGTGCTGATCTCCGCGACCAGGCTCGTCGCCGCGGTGACGACGTGCTTCTGCGCGGGGTGGTCGAGACCGTCGTCGCGGACGGTGACCGTCTGGCGCTGGAACTCGTCGAGAGTCGCGTGACCCGGCAGGCCCACGAAGACCTTGGTGCGCTCGGCGTCCTCCCACGACCACTGGTAGCCGTGCTGGACCGCCTGGGTGATCGAGTCGCCGCCGACGCCCGGGATGATCCGGACGAAGCGAGGCACGCCGCCGGCGTGCACCACGACCGAGACGACGTCGGCACCGATGTCGACGATCGCCTCCGCCTCGCCCGACGGGTCGAGGCCGTTCGGGGTGCGGGCCCGGACCAGCGCGAAGGGCAGCAGGTCGACGCCGGACGTGCGCAGGCCCGCGTGGCGGGCCGCGTCCACGAACGGGTCGACGACCTCGCGGGCCGCGGCGACGAGGAGGATGCGCGCAACACGCCGCGGGTCCTCGTTCTCCTGAGCCAGCTCGGCCTCCTCGAGCAGGTGGTAGTCGAGGTTGGCGTCGTCCACGGGCATCGGGAGCGCGTCCTGCACCTGGTAGCGCAGGGCCTGGCGGAAGTCGGCGGGCGGCATCCAGTCGAGGACCATCTGACGCACCATCACCCCGGAGTTCGCGATCCCGAGGCGGACCTCCTTGGAGCCGAACTTCCCGGTCGCCCACAGCTCGCGCAGCGCCGCGGTGAGGGCCTCGCCGTCGACCACGATCCCGGAGCGCACGACGCCCGGTGCCAGAGGCACCGAGGCGAAGCGTCGCAGGGTCGAGCGGCGTCGGCCCGGGACGAACTCGGCTGCCCGGACACCGGTGCTGCCGATGTCCAGTCCGACCAGGGTGCGTGCCATCGGGTCCTCGAAGGGTAGGAGGGAGAAACGGGTCGAAGGAGTCATCGGCAGCGCCGGGCCGGTACTTGACGGGGTGGCCCGGATTTCCCACTGCTCGGCGTGTCGGGTCAAGGTCGCGGCTCCGGCGACCGACAACACCATGTAACCCCTGTGAACCGTGGTACACAGACCACTGTCGAATGCCGAACCGGAGGCACCACCCGTGACCCTTCAGATCGCCCCGTTCCTGCAGGCCGTCGTGGTCAACAACGGGTCAGACCTGCACATCAAGGTCGGTGGTCCTCCGAAGATCCGGATCTCCGGCACCCTCGTCCCGCTCCAGGTCGACCCGCTGACCGCCGAGGCGGCCGAGGCGATGATCCGCGAGACCATGCCGGCCGACGTCGCGTCGCACTACGCCGCGACCAACGAGGCCGACTACGCGCTCTCGGTCCCGGGCATCGGCCGGTTCCGGGTCAACGCCTTCCGCTCCCGTGGCGCGGCCGGCTGCGTGCTGCGCCTGGTCCGCCTCACCCCTATGTCGCTCGGCGACCTGGGGCTGCCCGACGTGATCCGGCAGCTCGCGCTCGAGCCGCGCGGCCTGGTGCTGGTGACCGGGCCGACCGGGTCCGGCAAGACCACGACGCTCTCGGCGATGGTCGATGCGATCAACGAGGCCCGGGCGGTGCACATCCTCACCATCGAGGACCCGATCGAGGTCGTGCACCAGGACAAGCTGGCCAGCGTGACCCAGCGCGAGCTCGGCACCGACACCGCTGACTGGTCGGTGGCGATGCGCGCCGCCATGCGTCAGGACCCCGACGTCATCCTCATCGGCGAGATGCGGGATGCCGAGACCGTGAAGGCCGGCCTGTCCGCCGCGGAGACCGGGCACTTCGTCATGTCGACGCTGCACACGACCGACGCCAAGGAGACGGTGAACCGGATCATCGACTTCTTCCCGCCGCACGAGCAGAAGCAGGTGCGGCTCGGGCTGGCCACGTCGCTGCGCGGCATCGTCTGCCAGCGGCTGGTGCCGCGGGCCGACGGCGCCGGACGCGCGGTGGCGATGGAGATCGCGGTGAACAACCCGCGCCTGGCCGAGGCCGTGGCCGACCCCGACAAGACCGACACGATCGAGGACATCATCGCCACGGGCAGCTACTCGGGCACCCAGACCTTCGACCAGCACCTGGTGCGCATGGTCCTCGACGGCACGGTCTCGGTCCGCGACGCCAAGCTGGTGAGCTCCAACACCCACGACATGTCCGTCATGCTGAAGCGCGCGGGGATCGACCCCGCACTGGTCGACGAGACGGAGTGACGCGCAGATGAGCAACCAGGGCCCCGACAGCCGCCGCCGTTCGGTCACCTCGACGGTGCCCTCCGAGGAGCTCGCCGCCCTCGACCTCGAGCAGCTCCGCAGCTACCGACACGGGCTGGAGGGCGAGGAGGACAAGGTGTCCTACTGGCGGCGCCTGGTGCACGCGCGCATCGACGTGCTCGAGGCGGAGTCCGGCACGAGCGCCCCGTTGAGCATCGACGACCTGGTCCGCGTCCTCGGCGACACCGGCTCGGGCCGGACCCGGCGCGCGCTGGTCCGCTTCCGCGCCGCCGACCCGCTCCCGGACCTCCCGGTGCTCAGCGAGATGTGGGTGACCGAGGTCGACCCGCACGACGCCGGCGAGATCGAGGACGCGCTCGAGCGCCTCCGCACCGCGGAGCGCCAGCTCACCGCCTACCGCCGGGCCCTGCACGACCGTATCGACGAAGCCACTCGGGAACTCATCCTGCGCTACCGGGCCAACCCCCTCGCAGCGCTGACCGTCATCCCACAGGAGTGACCGTGATCCCTCACCCTTCCAGCGAGACCGTCACCGCCCTCCTCGACGCCGGGCTCGTCACCCCCGACCAGGTCGACGACGCCGGCCGGGTCGCCGCCGAGCGCTCCCGCAGCGTGCTCGAGGTGCTGCTCGACAACGGCACCGTCGACAAGACCGACGTCGTCCGCACCGCGGCAGCCTCGGCCGGCCTCGAGTACGTCGACCTCAGCGAGTACTCGGTGGACATGGGCGCCGCCTCACTGCTGCCCGCCGACTTCGTACGCCGTTCCAGCGTCCTGCCGCTGCGCGTCGAGCACGGCGAGCTGGTCGTCGCGGTGAGCATCCGCCAGGCCGGCAACATCGAGCTCAAGGACGACCTCGGCCGGATGGCCAGCCGTCGGGTGCGGTTCGCCATCGCCAACCGGGCCGAGATCGAGACCAAGATCAACCAGACCTACCGGGCCGAGGGCGAGCTCCAGGACCTCACCTCCGACCTCACCGCGGAGGACGAGGCCGAGGACCTCGCCAACTTCACGGAGGTCTCCGACGAGGCGCCGGTCGTGCGCTTCGTGAACCTGCTGATCAACCAGGCCATCTCCGACCGGGCCTCCGACATCCACATCGAGCCGACCGAGCGCGACCTGCGGGTGCGCTACCGCATCGACGGCGTGCTCAAGGACGCCCACCGGTCCCCCAAGAACATCCAGAACGGCGTCATCTCGCGGCTCAAGATCATGTGCGACATGAACATCGCCGAGCGGCGCGTGCCGCAGGACGGCCGGATGTCGGTCAACCACCAGGGCCGGCGCATCGACCTGCGCGTCGCGACGCTGCCGACGGTGTGGGGCGAGAAGGTCGTCGCGCGAATCCTCGACAACACCAACACCCAGCTCGACCTGCAGGACCTCGGCTTCAGCGACGACAACTTCCGCCGCTTCGAGGAGTCCTACTCCAAGCCCTACGGGATGATCCTGGCCACCGGGCCGACCGGTTCCGGCAAGTCGACGACGCTCTACGCGACGCTGAACCAGCTGAACCGGCCCGACGTCAACGTGATCACCGTCGAGGACCCGGTGGAGTACCGGCTCGCCGGCATCAACCAGGTGCAGACCAACGCCAAGGCCGGCCTGACCTTCGCCTCCGCGCTGCGCTCGATCCTGCGCTCGGACCCCGACATCGTGCTGATCGGTGAGATCCGCGACCACGAGACCGCGCAGATCGCCGTCGAGGCGGCGCTCACCGGCCACCTGGTGCTCTCCACCCTGCACACCAACGACGCCCCCTCCGCGGTCACCCGCCTGGTGGAGATGGGGATCGAGCCGTTCCTGGTCGGGTCGGCGCTCGACGTCGTACTCGCGCAGCGGCTGTGCCGCTCGCTGTGCCCCCGCTGCAAGGTCGCCTACACCCCCGAGCCCGAGGAGCTGTCCCGGGTCGGCTTCCCGTGGGTCGAGGGCGACCCGCTGCCGACGCTCTACAAGCCCGCCGGCTGCTCGGCGTGCTCCCAGACCGGCTACCGCGGACGCCTCGCGCTGCACGAGGTGATGAGCGTGACCGAGGAGATCTCGCGGCTGACCGTGGCCCGCGCCTCGACCGACGACATCACCCGGGCCGCGCAGGAGCAGGGCATGAGCGAGCTCAAGCACGACGGCTGGCGCAAGGTGGCCCAGGGCCGGACGTCGATCGAAGAGGTCCTGCGCGTCGTCGCCTGAGCCGCGGGAGTCCTCAAGTCCGGGCTCCGGGCGACCGATGAAGAGAGTGGTCAGCACTCTCTCGCCCCCCGCTCGGAGGAGCACCCTCGTGAACGACGTACTGCGCAACGGCTTCGGCCTGTCCCTCGGCACCACGGCTGCGCCCGAGCAGGCCGCTCCCCCGCAGCCGGCCCAACAGACCGTGCCGCAGACGGTGGTGCCGCCGGCCGCGCCGCAGGCCCCGGTCGCGCAGCCCCCGGTCCAGCAGGCGCCCCGTCCACCAGGCCCCCGTGGTGACGCCGCCCGCGCAGCCGCACAACCTGATCCTCGACGAGCTGCTGATCCAGGTCCTGCGCATGAAGGGCTCCCGACCTCCACCTGACCTCGGCGGCGCCGCCCACCGTCCGGGTCCGCGCGCGAGATGGAGATGATGCCCGGCTATCCCTCGCTGACGGGTGAGCAGCTGCGCCGCACGCTCTACAACGTGATGACCGAGCGGCAGCGCAAGGTGTTCGAGGAGGAGCTCGAGCTCGACTTCGCGTACGCCGTGCCGGGCCACGCGCGCTTCCGCGTCAACGTCTTCCAGCAGCGCGAGAACATCGGCGCCGTGATGCGCGTGATCCCGTGGGAGATCCTGCCGCTGGAGTCGCTCGGCATGCCCGAGGTGCTGGGCACCTTCGCCGACCTGCCGCGCGGCCTGGTGCTGGTCACCGGCCCGACCGGCTCCGGCAAGTCCACGACGCTCGCGGCGATCATCGACAAGATCAACCGGTCCCGCCGCGGTCACATCATGACCATCGAGGACCCGATCGAGTTCCTGCACGAGCACCGCGGCTGCCTGGTCAACCAGCGCGAGGTCGGTGCGGACACGCACGGCTTCCGGGCGGCGCTGAAGCACGCGCTGCGCCAGGACCCCGACGTGATCCTGGTCGGCGAGCTCCGTGACCTCGAGACGATCTCCGTGGCCCTCACCGCGGCCGAGACCGGCCACCTGGTGCTGGCCACCCTGCACACCCAGTCGGCGCAGGACACGATCACCCGTGTGGTCGACGTGTTCCCCTCCGACCAGCAGCAGCAGGTGCGCACCCAGCTGGCCGCCACGCTCCAGGGCGTCGTCTGCCAGACCCTGGTGAAGACCGCGGACGGCAAGGGCCGCGCGGCCGCCGTCGAGGTCATGGTCTGCAACACCGGTATCCGCGCGATGATCCGCGACGACAAGCTCCAGCAGATCCAGGGCGCGCTTCAGGCCGGCGCCAAGGACGGGATGCAGACCCTGAACGCCCACCTCGCCTCGCTGGTCAGGTCCGGGCAGATCAGCTTCGCCGCGGGCCTCGAGGCCTGCACCAACCGCGCTGACTTCGAGACGCTGGCCGGCTCCGCCGCCCAGCGCCCCACCAGCTGGCAGTGACCCCCACTCCCCTTCACGACGACCGGAAGACATGCCCATGAGCACCACGGCAACGCAGTACTCCTACAAGGTCCGCGACGCTGCCGGGAAGTTCACGGAGGGCAAGGTCGAGGCCGTCTCGGAGGCCGCGGTCGCCGACAAGCTCCGCGCGATGGGCTACGTGCCCCTCGAGGTGAAGGCCTCGAACGTCGGCATGAACCGCGAGATCAACATCGGGCCGAAGAAGCGGGTCAAGACCAAGGACCTCGCGGTCTTCTCCCGCCAGTTCGCGACGATGATCGACGCCGGTCTGACGATGATCCGGGCGCTGAACATCATGGCCGACCAGTCGGAGAACCCCGAGCTGCGGCGCATCCTGCGCGGCGTCAAGCAGGACGTCGAGGCCGGCAGCAGCCTCTCCGCGTCGTTCGCGAAGAGCCCCGAGGCCTTCCCGCCGCTGATGGTCAACATGACGAAGGCCGGCGAGGCCGGCGGCTTCCTGGACTCGGCCATGCGCCAGATCGCCGACAACTTCGAGGCCGAGGTGAAGCTGCGGGGCAAGATCAAGGCCGCGCTCACCTACCCGGTCGTCGTCTTCATCCTCGCGATCCTGATGTGCTGCGCGATGCTGATCTTCGTCGTCCCGGTCTTCAAGGGGATGTTCGAGAGCCTCGGCGGCCAACTGCCGCTGCCGACGCAGATCCTGGTGATGCTGTCGGGCGCGATGAAGTACCTCGTGCCGCTCGGGATCGTGTCGATGGTCGGCTTCACCGTCTGGTGGCGCAAGTACGGCCACACCGAGCGCGTCCGCAACGTCGTGACCCCGCGAAGCTGAGGATGCCGGTCTTCGGCAACCTCTTCCAGAAGCTCGCCCTCACCCGCTTCGCCCGCAACCTCGGCACCCTCCTGTCGTCGGGCGTCCCGATCCTGCAGTCCCTCGACATCGTCTCGGAGACCACCGGCTCGATCGTCATCTCCCGGGCGCTAAAGCAGGTCCAGGAGTCGGTTCGTCGCGGTGAGTCCGTCGCCGGCCCCCTGGCCGAGCACGAGGTGTTCCCGCCGATGGTCGTGCAGATGATCGCCTCCGGCGAGGAGGCCGGCGCGATCGACCAGATGCTCAACAAGATCGCGGGAGTTCTACGACGAGGAGGTCGAGGCGATGACCGAGTCCCTCACCGCCCTCATCGAGCCCCTGATGATCGCCTTCCTCGGCGGCGTCGTCGGGTCGATGATCGTCGCCCTCTACATGCCGATCTTCAAGATCTTCGACATGATCAAGTAGCCCTCCCCCCACGCCATCGGTGGTCGAGTAGCGAGCGCCAGCGAGCGTGTCGAGACCCAGGCATGCCGGTAGCCCGCCAGTCCGTGGAGGTCTGCCGGGTCCGGGCGTCTCAGTTGGTGGTGAGCTGGATGGTGCCGTGGGGTGTGACCAGGTAGCTGCGGCCGTGGGGTCCGTGCCACTCATAGGTGCCGTCGGGTCGGCGTCGGTAGCGCCATCGTCGGCTGGTCTTGGCGCGGTGATGTCGCCGGCACAGGGGGGCCAGATTCTCGGGCCGGGTTTGGCCGGGTGGTCCGCCCTCCTCCATCGGGACGTAGGGGTCGATGTGGTCGAGGTCGGCTGAGCGGGCTTCGTGTGGGCACCAGGGGAAGACGCAGTGCCCGTCGCGGAGGATGACCAGCTCGCGCATCCACGCGGGTGGTTCGTGTCCGTCGACCGCATCTCTGCGGGCCAGGTCGAGGACCGGTTGGACGGTGACCTGGGAGTGGCCGACCCACTCCTTGATCTGGGTGAGAGTGGCGGCGCCGAGCCGCTCGACCGTGCCCGCGCTCAGGTCCCCCCGGGTGCCGCAGCCGTGGGTGGCGAGGTCGGCCATGTTCAGGTGGAGGTAGAACCGGGTCTTCGGTGTCCGCGGCCCTGCCGACACCGCTGGCCTCTCGTCGCCGTCGGGGTCCATCAGCGACGATAGGTCGAGCTGGGCCTGCTGGGAGGCGATGACGCCCAGCGCCTTGGCCTTGCGGACCTCCAGCTCGTCGGTGTCCCCGAGTGCCTTCAAGGCGGCGGCCTGGTCGCAGACGAGGTCGTGGAACGCGGTCAGGTCGAGGGTGTCGCCGGTGATGTCGAGCCAGGAGGTGCCGGCGTACTCACTCGGGGCGGGGTGGCGCAGCGTCACGTGCCAGGACTGCTTTCCCGGACTTCTGCCGCTCCTCGAGCATCTCGGGGTGGTGCCTGGCGATGGCGTGCGCGACGCCGGTCTCGATCGCCCGCCACGAGCACGAAGGCAACCGGTCGGCGAGCTGCTCGTCCACATCCGCGGCCGCTGCCTTGGAGAGCCTGTGGGTGGCTTGGGCGACGTGGCGGGCCTTGTACGGCTCCACCGCGAGCGATTCGACGAGGCGCCAGATGCGGGGCAGCCGGTGCTGGAGGTCGAGGGCGTCGGCGATCAGCTTCATCCCGGTCGTGGTCGCGACCCCGAGCGCCGCTGCGAGGGGTTCGGGGGCGAACGCCGACACGGCCGGGGTGCCCTCGCCGCCGAGCGACTCGTCCCCGTCCAGGTCGCCACCGAGGAGCGATGCGCCGCCCCAGGTGGCGGTGCCGGTCCCGCGGTGGCGGGGTGCAGCACACACCACTGGGCGGCGGCCCGAAGCTTGTCGCGTTCGGCCATCCGTGCGTCGAGCTTGCGCTGGTCGAGGAACGCGAGCAGGCCGTCGCGTCGAGGTCGGCGACCTCGGCGGGCTCTCCTGCTGCATCGGTTTCGAACATGTGTCCAATGATCGCATCGACCACCGACACTCGGGCCCCGGAATCGGCCCGATCCGGCGATTCTGGGGACAAACAAAGGTAAAGCTTCCGCGGGGCCGGCGCTGCGGGTCGCCCGCGCGCCAGGCTCAGATCAGCGGTCGACCTCGCGGTAGTTGTAGGTCGTCACCGTGTTCAGCGCCGGCGGCGGGTTGTTGATGAAGCACTGGTCCATCCAGAGGTCCGACGTACCGGTCAGGTCGACGTTGTTGGCGTAGATCGACCCGGTGAACGTCGACGTGCCGTTCGCCTTCGACACGTTCCCGTACGGGTCGTCGGAGGTCAGGAACACCGCGGCGGACAGCTTGCTGTTGCTGTTGAGCTTGGCGTCGCCGCCTTCGATGATGACGAGCAGCGACTGGGATGGGCAGCTCGCAGGGTCGTGGTCGCGGTTCCACGGAGAAACGGCCAGGTTGTTGAGATCCACCTGCCGGGCGTTGGTCGCCGCCCCGGTCAGGTTGAAGTACATGACGGCGTCCGGACCTGCCGGCACGGTGTAGCCGGTCGCCGACGTGTAGTAGGTGCCGTCCATCTGGGCGACGGCCTTGAGCTGGTCGAGCTGGGCCTGGGTGAAGGGCGGACGCTTGGCCTTGTAGAGCGTGCTCATCGTGGCGGTGTCGAGGTACGACGTCCGCGGGTAGTTGTAGGCAACGCTGTTGCTGGAGTCGTTGTACTGCGGCTGGTTGGCGATGGTCGAGTCGGAGTCGGAGCGGGCGGTGTTGTAGCACCCCGGGTACGTGGTGAGCGCGGCGCCCATCTTGTCCTGGTCGTACTTGTAGGTGGTGTTGCAGGGGGCGGCCGCGCTGTGGATCGAGTCGCCGGTCGGGCAGGTCTTCCCGGAGTCGTTCTTCACCGTGATCACGTCGGTGCTGTGCACGGCCGCCGGGATCCCGAACGCCGCGTCGAGGCCCGCGAACTGGATCTTGTCGCGCTGCGACACGCAGCCGGTGGAGAAGATCGACTCGTGGTGCACCCCGCGTTGCCGCCGCCCGACACCGATCCGGCAACGATGCCGAAGACGAAGGGCAGCGTGCTGATGCTCGCGTCGACCGTGACCGTGCGACCGGCCGCCCCGCCGGCGTACCCGGTGGAGTGGATCCGGTAGATACCCGGCTTGTTGGCCGGGTAGGGAGCGATCGGCTCGATCCACACCTTGTACGACTGTCCTGCACGACCGTTGACCGTCACCGTCGTCGGGGTCGTGCTGTTGCCCCAGGGGTTGCTGGCGCAGGTCGGCGAGCAGCTCAGGCCGCGGGTGCCCTTCTGTCGCATGTATGTCACGGCCTGGGAGATGCCGGCATCCGACGCGTTGACCGCGGCGCCGGCTTGCTGCGAGAGCCGCGCCGAGACGAGGTTGTTGGTCGCCACGACCGCGATGGTCAGGGTGAGCGCGCTGACGAGCGCGAGCATCATGATCACGGTCAGCAGGGCGACACCGTTCTCGTCACGAGACCGCAGCGGTCGCAGTCGAGGCTTCTTCACGACGCTCCTCAGCTCTGGGCGTTGTTCCGCAGGCTGACCTGCGTCTGGTAGGTCTGCTTGTGCGGGCCCTGGAGGACGCTCAGCGTCACCACGACCAGGTCGATCTTGGCGAGCTCGGGCGCGTCCAGGACTCCGTTGTGGTTGCCCCCACCGCACACGGTGTCGAGCTCGGTCCAGTCAGTGACGCCGTCCGGCGTCCCCGTGGGTGCCCCCACCGTGTCGGTGGCCTGCAGCCGTCGTACTGCCACAGGGACGACCGGAAGTCGAGCGTGAACGCGCTGACCTGTGAGGACAGGATCGGCCGGGTGATGGCGGTGCCACTCTCGTCGTTGGCGGTCAGCGTGAGCCGCTGGTTGGTCGCGTCGTAGCGGTAGGTGAGCACCTCGGGGTCGGCTGTCACGGTGTCGATGACCTGGTTGTTGTTGAAGTCCACGCCGAACGTGAGCGCGGTGTCGCCGTTCGGCGTCGCCGCCGGCGGCAGCGTCACCGAGCTGATCTCCTTGGCCTGCCGGAGCTCCCGCGTGATCCGCTCGACGGCGATCCGGGCCTGCTCGTTGATGTTGGTGAACTGGCGGACGTCGGTGGTGGCCTTGCTGATGGACAGCACCGAGGTCATGATCATCCCGGTCAGGAGCAGGAAGATCCCCATCGCCACCATCAGCTCGACCAGCGTGAACCCCGCGTCCACGGCGGTTTCCTCGGGCTCCGGGGTCATCGGTAGTCACCCGCCTGGCAGGAGACAGCCCCGATGTCGAGTGAGATCGCAGAGTTGAGGTCGGCGTTGTGCGGCGCCGTGCCGGTCGGCGTGTTCTCGCGCGTCGGCTTCGTCACGATCGAGACCACCGCTGGCACGCTCACCTCGGCGGACTTCGTGGTCGTGACCTTCTTGAGGTCAGTGGTGACCGCGGATCCCCAGGACGAGATGTAGTCGCCGAGCGTGAGTCCCGAAGCGACGGACTGTCCCAGGTTGACCGAGTCGAGCGGGTCGACGGTGTTGGTGTCGTTGAGGGCCGGGACCGTCGTGTAGGTGGATCCGTTCCAATACTTGACCGTCGCCCGGTAGCCCGCGGTGGCCACTCCCGCGCCTCCGCTGACGCTGCAGGAGGCAGTGGCGGCGTCCAGGACGACCTGCACGACCCCCTTGGGCGCGAACGTCGTCGGGAAGAGCCGGACGGTGTTGGACTGCGCCGTGCCGCAGGAGGCAACCGACGTGGCCGTGGCGTTGAGGAAGCCGGAGCCGGTGAGGTAGGACGCGTTGCCGCTCCCTGTCGTCGGCACCACGCAGTTGCTGACGTCGGCCATGGCGCCGGTCACCGAGGTGTCGAGGGAGACCATTGGCTTGGAGGTGTCGAGCATCAGCCGGGTGCCGGAGAACCCGTTGGAGAAGCGGAACCCGTCGTTGTTTGTGCTGGCGGGGATCATCGCGCGGATTGGCGCCGTGGCCGTCCCTGCGCGGGGCAGCCCGTTGTTGGCGAGCGCGGAGACCTGGTCGACCTTCGTGTCGCCGAAGCACTGGTAGGTGCACCCCGAGGTGGGGAACGTGACGTTGCCGGAAATCGCCGACGTCGTGGCCGTGTCGACGGGCGCGACGAGGTTCATCGACGCGCCGGCGATCTGCTGACCCAGCGAGGATCCGGCGGACGCGGACGACGCGGTGGCGACCACCCGGGATCCGCTGAAGAGCTCTCCCGAGAGGTTGATGACACCGAGCTGCTCGAGCAGGTTGTTGTCGTCGTCGAGAGCCGAGGAGACCCGCACCGTGGTGGCCTTGGCCTCCGACGTGATCAGCGGGTTGATGGGAGCCGCCTGCTCCACCTGGGTGTAGGTCACGTTGTAGCGGACGCCCTTCGGCGTCTTGTAGAACACCGCGATAGTGACCCCAACCTGCGACGAGGGAGGCGCGTCCTGGCCCGCGGTCTGGGAAGTGTACGTCGACGGCACGTCGACCGCTACCGGCGGCGTCGCCGGGGAGAGGAACTGGGTGGAGATGGTCATCGCGAAGACGCCGAGCCCGGGCGCCGACACGGGGTTGACGACCTTGCGGTAGAGCGGGCCTGTGGGCTCCCACGAGCAGTGAGTGCCGGCGTTCGACACGTAGCCCTCCCAGGTCGTGGGCGGCAGGGAGCTGAGAGTCGGAGAGGCGCACGACGGCGTGATGCCCGGAGCGTTGCGGTCTCGGTAGTACGTGTCGAGCAAGTCCTTGTAGTCCCCGGCCGCGCGGCCCACGTAGTACGGCAGGTCGCGCATCTTCTCGATCTGGGCCTGTGCAACGCCCTTGGTCTGCGACACGTCACGAGCGGTCGCTGCGGTACGGAAGCCGGCGACGACCAAAGGCAGGATCGCAGCGCTGACGACGAGGAAGATCCCCATCGCAACCATGACCTCGATCAGGGTGAACCCGTCGTCACGCCGCCCCTTGGGAGCGTCGGTCTCAGGAAAGCGAGACACGGCCGGTCAACCCTTCGACGTCGATGGTGTAGATCTTGGACGAGCCGGTGCGAGTGATGTTCAAACCTCCGGGCGTGGCGGAGCCAGACGCCCTGAAGGTCACCTCGCTGCTACTCGCCGGGGCGACTGCACTGAAGTTCACCGCAGTCAGCTGCAGGCGCGAGTCGCCCAGTTTTATCGGACCATTCACCTTGACATTGCCCGTGGGCGCGCACGCATAGCGATAGACGGTGTAGGTCTGGGTCGTTGTGTGTCGAACTTGACGCAGAACGCGAAGCCTTCGGTCACGGCACGCACCTGGGTCTGTCGCAGGATCGTCTGCAGGTCGGTCGCGGCGCCAAGTTGCGCATGTGCCAGGGCCCAGCTCTTGTAGGCGCCGACTCCGAGGGCCGACATGAGAGACACGAGAGCAACAACGACCATGATCTCGATCAGCGTGAAGCCGCTGTCCCGACGAGACAGGGACATGACTTGCCTCCCGGCTGATCGATGACGGACTCCCGGTCGGGACGATCCCTTACTCGCATGTCATCGGCACGACGCCCGGCGGACTTGAGAGGCGCGCGAGTGAGAGCGCCCCCCGCGCCGCGATCTTCAAGTTCCTCGAGCGAACCTCAAGATTCCCGGACGCTTACACAAGGTTTGTCCCAAACCCCTCAAGCGAGCCCTGGCAATCGCCGAGTCTCTCCCTGACAAGGGCGTCTGGACTGTCACAAGTCCAGAGGTCGAACCGCGCAACCCGCGCCCGAGCTCCTACAGGGGATCCATCACCATGCTTGCTCGTATGCAGAAGTCCATGAAGGAGAAGGACCAGGGCTTCACCCTGATCGAGCTCCTCGTCGTCATCATCATCATCGGCATCCTCGCCGCCATCGCCATCCCCGTCTTCCTGAACCAGCGCAAGAAGGGTGTCGACGCAGGATTGAAGTCGGACCTCAACAGCGCCGCCACGGCCGCGGAGACGTACATTTCCGACAACCCGGCTGCCACGGGCTTCGACACGGCCTCGCCGGCCGCGACCGAGGCGCAGAACTTCGCGACCGCTGGCTTCAAGAAGTCCCCGGGGAATGCACTCGACATCGCCGGCAGCCCGGCAAACGGTTACTGCATCCGTGCGTCTAACACCGGTAGCACCGGCGGTGCTGGCAAGTACTTCTTCTACGACTCCACCGGCGGCGGTCTCCTTTCAGGCCCTCAGACTGCAACGCCAACGAGCACCGGAGCCTGCAGCGGCACGCTCACCTGGAAGGCACTCTGACCAGGGTCTGAGCCTGAGCTCGTCACTACTCCACGCAGCGGCGCTGGGAGTCGGAAGTATCCGCACCCAGCGCCGCTGCGCTGCAACGGAGACTAGACAGCCCATCAGCCAGCACGAGGCGCCGGGTCGCTCGAGGAAATTTGCGCTCGTTTGGCCTAAAGCCGGCTCTGGCGGGAACCGACACTCTCTTCGACAACAGCGCGACACCCCCGGGGGCTTCCGGTGGGGAACTGCGCAGACCAACCGCCAGATCTCGCACAGGAGAACGCCAAATGCTCGCTCGTATGCAGAAGTCCATGAAGGAGAAGGACCAGGGCTTCACCCTGATCGAGCTCCTCGTCGTCATCATCATCATCGGCATCCTCGCCGCGATCGCCATCCCGGTCTTCCTCAACCAGCGCAAGAAGGGCGTGGATGCCTCGCTCAAGTCCGACATCAAGAACGCTGCTACGGCCGCCGAGACGCTCGCGACCGACAACCCGTCCACGGCCGTGACCCTCAACCTGGCCGCGATCCAGGCCACGGGCACCGATTTCAAGGTCTCGCCTGGGAACCAGATCACCATCGTTGGCACCACCACAGGTGGTTACTGCATCAGCGGCTGGAACACCGGCGCTTCGGACGCATACAAGTCCACCAGTGCAGCGATGAAGTACACGTCCGCGGCCGGCACCTTCGTCGCCTCGGGCGCCGACTGCACCTCGGCTACTGGCTGATCGGCCCAATCAGGCTTTCCGCACGGCACGGGGCGGGCCCAAGACCTATCGCTGGTCTGGGCCCGCTTCGGCGTTTCCCTTCGGCGCTTCTGGCAGACGACGCAACGTCCGCGCCGGGGGATCGCGTCGGGGTCTAAAGCCGCTGGCGCGGGCGACCGATGAACACACCGACAGGGCGACGGTACTGGGGCAGCTCGGGCGGAGCCTTCGTTGCCTCAAGAAACTCGAGCCGGAAATGGAGTGGCACTCATGCAGTACGTAACAACCCGCCCTTCACGACAGCCACAGTAGGGAACCGGTCATGCGTGGATTCCTCCAACACCTCAGCTTCCGAGGCCTGATCATCCTGGCCGTGGCGGCGGTCGCCTGCCTGGCGATCGACACCGGCTCGGTGATCATGACCAAGGTGTCGACGCCCGACGACATCAGGGACGCCGGCTACAAGGCGGCGGCGGTCGCGAAGACCGGGCCGACCGTCCGCCAGGTGGCCATCAACGCCTTGACCGCCGCTCAGCAGGACGCGCTGGCCCACGGGATCACCGTGGTCAGCAAGGGCTTCACGATCTACCCCGACGGCTCGGTCACGCTGACCGGCACCAAGACGGCTCCGACGCTGCTGATGCAGCACGTCGCCCTCCTCAGCCGCCTGACCCACGTGAGCACCACGCTCACCGTGGAACCCCTTCCCTACGACTGATCCACGACTGATCTCCCTCACTCCCCCCATTCGAGGAGCTCACCATGACGATCGCCGCAAACCGACCCGCACCGTGCTCTCGCCCGGCGCTGCCCAGGAAAGCCTCCGCGAGATGGCCGCGGTCATCCGCACCGTCTTCGGTGTGGGGCTGCAGGCCTCCCGCCAGGCCGCGCTCTCCAACGCTGCTACCGAGCCCGCGATGCACGAGGTCGAGGCAGCTCCGGCTGCTCCCGAGCCGCCCGGCGTGACCACCGGCTCGATCCCCGTCCCCGGAATGTCCCCGACCGAGACGCCCGCGAACGGCATCCCGGTGCCGGGCATCCCCGTCTCCGGTGGCGCCGGCATCCCGGTCCCCGAGGTGCCCGAGGCGCCCGCGGCCACCACCGGCTCCATCCCGATGCCCACCCTCCCGCTCCCGGAGGTTCCCGAGGCGGAGGCTCCCCAGCTCCAGCCCGAGCCCGAGCCCCAGCCGCAGCCCCACCTCGCGCCGGTGCCGACGTCGTACGTCGCTCCCGAGGCCGACGAGGAGCCCGTCGACGTGCCCGCCCTCGTGGTGCCGGCGCTGGCCATCGTGCCGACGCCCGCCCCGGTCGAGGTCTCCAACGAGAAGCGCGCGGCGGTGCTCCAGGAGCTCGCCTTCCTCGACGACTGACCCGCACACCCAGCACCACCGACACAGACAAGGCAGGACACCATGGCCGTCGGCCGCCAGCACACTCCGGTCAAGCACCGGCTGGCGGTCCTGGCTACCCTCACGGCGGCCGCGACGGCCATGGTGATCCCGTCCTCGTCGACCCTTGCGAGCGCCGCTCCCGGAGCGCACGGCTCCGGTGAGACCGCCCGGTCGCTGCGCACCAGCCACCGCTCCGCGGTGATCCAGGAGAAGGTGGACGCCGCGTCCGCCGCCTACCAAGAGGCCCGGCAGAAGGTCGCCGGGCTCAGCGCTCAGGCAGCCCGGCTCACCGCCAACGCCGAGGCGGCCGAGGCCACGGCCAGCCGGCTGCGCGAGCAGGTCGCCGACCAGCAGGGCGGCGTGCTCCACGCCCTCGGCGACCTGGTCTCCCCCGGCGAGTCCGACGTCGACAAGGCCGCCGACGCGGCTGCGAACGCCGAGGACGCTCGCCGGCTCTCCGACATGGTCCAGGCCGCGCTCGCCACCTCGATCGACGATGCCGAGAAGGACCGGCTCGCGTGGGAGGCCGCCCAGCGCAAGCAGGAGCGCGTCGAGGCCACCTGGACCGCGCGCCAGGTCGTGGCCGCCGCCATCCGCCGCTCGCAGCTGCCCACGGCGTACGCCGTCACCGACCCCGCGCAGGACCGCCGCAACCACCGGGCCCTGCGTGCCTGGGTGCGCTACCTCCACCAGGTGGGCGCGGCCGCCGTGGTCCCGCCGCCGGCCAAGCAGCTGGCCAACCCCCGCCACCTGACCGCTCCCCTCGAGCCCGTCCGCGTCGCCGGCTTCCGGCCGGTGCACGGCGTCGCCCAGTCCCGGCTGCCCGACGGCCGCCCGGTGACCGTCCTGCCGTCCGAGACGGTGCGAGCCGTCTCGGAGGCGTTCCACCGGCTCGGCCTCACCGAGGTGCCGGGCGGGGTCGCCGCGTCGACGTACGCCTGCGGTGGCCTGGTCGCCAACGCCTGGGGCAGCAGCATGGTCACGCTCCCCGCGGACGCGGCCACCCAGCTCACCGACCTGCCCGCCGTGCCGCGGGCCGTCATGCAGGTGGGCGACCTGGTCGTCCTCGGCAACCGACGGACCGGCCTCGGCGAGACCGGCGTCTACGTGGGCCGCCAGCTCGCGATCGTCGCCGACGCCTCCACCGGCACCGCCGCGGTGCGCGCCCTCACTCCACGCGGCGTCCTGGCGGTGCGGCGCCCGACGCTGCCCACCGACAAGCCCGCCAAGGGCGCGGACGCCGTCACCGCCCCCACGAGCGGCACCTGCGCGACGCTCTCCGACACCTCGAGCTCGGCGCCATCCGACGGCTCGGGCCCCTTCGTGTTGCCGATGACCGCGGGCAGCTACACCCTCTCGGCCGGCTTCGGCAGTGCCGGTGACCGCTGGTCGTCGGGCGCCCACACCGGGCAGGACTTCGCTGCCCCGATCGGCACGCCCGTGATGTCCGCCGGGTCAGGCACCGTCACCATCGAGCACCCGTCGTGGGCCGGCAACCTCGTCCGGATCGACCACGGCGGCGGGGTGGAGACGCTCTACGCCCACCTGTCCCGCGTCGACGTGGCCGACGGCCAGACCGTCCGGCCGGGCGAGCAGGTCGGCGCCGTGGGCGACCTGGGCAACACCACCGGCCCGCACCTGCACTTCGAGGTCCGCCTCGACGGAGTCCCGGTCGACCCGACGCAGGTGCTCGACGTGCCCGAGGCGCCGCGCGCGACGTACACGAACGGCGAGGTCCCCAGCAACGCGCTCTGCGCCGCCACTCCCGACGGCGTCCAGCAGCTGCGCTGCGACGCGGCCGTCGCGTTCCGGCTGATGAGCGCCTCGTTCGAGCAGGACAACGGCAGCAGCCTGTGCATCACCGACTCCTACCGGTCCCGCGCCGGCCAGGAGCTCGCCCACGTCCAGAAGCCCAACCTGACCGCCACGCCGGGCACCTCCGTGCACGGCTGGGGCCTCGCGGTCGACCTCTGCGGCGGCATCGAGAGCTTCGACACCCCCGAGCACGCCTGGATGATGACCCACGGCCCGGCGTTCGGCTGGCACCACCCGTCGTGGGCCGAGGCGGGCGGCAGCCGCCCCGAGCCCTGGCACTTCGAGTACGAAGGCTGATTCGTCCGTTAGGGTTTGCCCGAGGATTCAGCCCCGCATGGGCTGCGAACTTCGGGGGAGGACGACGTGGAGGCGCCCGACAGCTCCGTCGACCTGCTGTGGCGACGGTTCAAGGACTCCGCCGACAAGGACGCCCGGGACCGGCTCGTCCTGCAGTACTCCCCTCTCGTGAAGTACGTCGCCGGCCGCGTCCGCTCCGGCCTCCCCTCGTCGGTCGACCAGAACGACCTCGTCTCCGACGGCGTGATCGGGCTGATGGACGCCATCGACAAGTTCGACCCCGACCGCGGCCTGCAGTTCCAGACGTACGCCGTCTCCCGGATCCGCGGGGCGATCGTCGACGGGCTACGCGCCACCGACTGGGTGCCGCGGTCGGTGCGCGAGAAGATCCGCGACATCGACGCCGCCCAGGCCCGGCTCGAGCGCCGGCTGGGACGCTCCCCGCAGGACCACGAGGTCGCCGAGGAGCTCGAGATCACCGTCGCCGAGCTCCGCACCATGTACTCCCAGACCGCGAACACCAGCGTCGTCAGCTTCGAGGCGGCCACCCTCGACGACGAGGAGACCCCGCGTGCGTCGGTCGACCTGCCGGGCAGCGACGACGACATCCCGCCCGGCTTCCTCGCGGCCGTGCGCGAGCTGCCGGAGCGCGACCAGATCGTCGTCGCGCTCTACTACTGGGAGCGGCTCACCCTGGCCGAGATCGGGCAGGTGCTGGGCGTCACGGAGTCCCGGGTCAGCCAGCTGCACAGCCGCGCCACGATGACGTTGCGCCGCAAGCTCGCCGACGCCGCGCACTGACGCCTCACGCCCGCCGGGCGACGTACACCCACTCCCGCCCGGGCCGGTCCGGCGCGTCGCGGACGTCGTCCACCACGAAGCCGGCCTCGGTCAACGACGAATCGAGCTCGGTCCGGTGGCGGAACCGCAACGTCGAGTCCGACGTGAGCACGGCCCCGTCGGCGTCGAAGGCGAAGCTCCACCGGAACGACACCAGGTCGCCGTCGACCCCGAGCAGGTCGCACCACGTCTCCACTCCCCCGACGCCGGGGACGTCCGTGCGCGAGTGGGTGTGCGCGCGGTCCCACCGCTCCCACGCGCGCTGCTCGGGCACCCGGGTCTCGAAGACCAGGTGCCCGCCCGGGCGCAGCGCGTCGTGCACGGCCCGCAGGGTGGCGAGCCAGTCGTCGTCGGTGAGGAACACCTGCGCGACGTTGGCGGTCATGGTCGCGACGTCCACCTGCAGCGGCGGGAGCGTGGTCGCGTCGCCGTGCGCCCAGCGCACCCGGTCGGCGCCGGGCTTGGCGCGCGCCACCTCGAGCGAGGCCCCGGCGGGATCGACGCCGGTCACGTCCAGACCGCGCCCCGCGAGCAGGCAGGCGAAGGTGCCTGTGCCGCAGCCGACGTCGAGCACGGTGCGGGCACCCAGCTCCTCGACGAGCGCCGCGTAGAAGTCGAGGTCACTGCGGTCCGGGTCGAGCGGGTCGTAGACCTGCGCCAGGCGCTCGTCGTCGAAGATCGCGTCAGCCACGGACGCGACCGTAGCCCCCTCCCGTGCGGGAGAGGGCCACGGTCGTGTGGATCAGCCCCGAATCAGCCCCGGATCAGCGCGGCGTCAGCGAGACGTCGTCGAGCAGGAAGCCGGTGTATCGCCGGTTGGCGTTCTCGACGCCCCGGAAGCCGATGGTCACCGTCTGTCCCTTGAACGCCGACATCGGGACGCTCCACCGCCGGTAGGTGACGTTGGAGTACATGTTGCTCCAGTGCCCGCTGGCCCCGATCGGCGTGCCGTTCACCATGACGTCGAACGTGTCGTGCTCGAGCGCAGGGTTTTCCCGCGAGAACACCAGCAAGGAGAACCGCAGGGTGGCCGTGTCGGTGTCAGGCACGGTGACCTGCTGCGTGCGGGTCAGCAGCGCGGTGTTGGCCTGTCCCTGCCCGTTGAGCAGGGCGAACCACTTGCCGTCGTGCGGGATCCCGTAGCTCTGGTCCTTGGTGATCTTCACAGTGCTGTTCTTCGACCAGCCGGTGGCGCCGCTCTCGAAGCCGGGGTTGGCACCCAGCACGCTGTCACCCTCGTCGAGGACGCCGCCGGCACAGCTCGACAGGCCGGCAGGGACGGACACCGCGTCCCAGGTCTGCTCGACCGCGGCGCAGTCCGTAGGCGCCACGTCCTTGGCCGCCCGGATGGTCGCGTCGCGGGCGTCGATGTAGCCGCTGGTGGAGGTCATGTAGGTCGTCAGCGCGCGGTACCAGATCGCCGCCGCAGTGTCCCGGCCGATGCCCGCGAAGGTGGTCGAGTTGCACGACTTGCCGTTGTGCGCGCGACCGCCGATGGTCTTCGGGCCGGTGCCCTCCGCCAGCAGGTAGAAGAAGTGGTTGCCCACGCCCGAGGTGAAGTGCGGGTCGTCGGCGCCCATCGTCGGCGTCCAGCAGTCGTAGCTGCCCTGCCCCTTGTAGGTGTCCAGGCTCGGGTGGTCCATCCGGCGCAGGAACGGCGTGCCCAGCGTCGCCTTCTTCGCGACGTTCTCGCCGATCCAGTAGTCGCCCGGGTCCTGCTTGTCGTGGGCCGAGAACTCGACCATGGTGCCGAAGATGTCGCTGGTGGCCTCGTTGAGTCCGCCCGGCTCTCCGAAGTAGAGCAGGCCGGCGGTGTTGGAGGTGACGCCGTGGCTCATCTCGTGACCGGCTACGTCGAGCGCGACCAGGGGCTTGAAGAACCTGCCGCCGTCTCCGTAGGTCATGCAGAAGCAGCCGTCGTCCCAGAAGGCGTTGTCGAAGTTCTTCGAGAAGTGCACCCGGCTCTTCGCGCCCTTGCCGTTGCCGCGGATGCCGGCGCGGCCGAAGGTGTTCTTGTAGTAGTCCCACGTCTTCGCGGCACCGAAGGCGGCGTCCACGGCAGCGGTCTGGCGGTTGCTCGCCCTGCCGTTGCCCCAGGTGTTGTCGCCGTCCTTGAAGACCTGGCCCTTGCCGCCGTTCTTGTTGAACAGGTCGACGGTGGTCGAGCCGCCGCGGGCCGGGTCCTTGAGGACGAACCTGCCGTTGACCTTGGAGGTGCTCAGCGGGACGGTGCCGGAGTAGAGCGAGTGGCCCTTGCCGGCGACGGTCTCCAGGGTGCTCCAGCCGGCGATGTAGTGACCGCTGGTCGCGTCGACGTACTCGACCCGCTTCACCGGGCGCCCTGGGCGTCGGCGCCACGCACCTGGACCTGCCAGGCCGGCCGCGGCACGCCGCTGACGGCCCAGACGACGAGGGCGGGGCTGCCGACGGTGCCGCTCGCGAGGTGCTCGCGCGCACTCACGGAGCGGACGGCGCGCGCGCGGCCGGGACCGAGGCGCGGGTCGGGACCGCCGCGAGGGGGTTGTCGGAGGCGTAGTCGACGCCGGTGACGGCGCCGCCGGCGGTCTCGTGGACCACCATGTCGCCGCCGATCACGGACAAGCCGTGCACGGTGCGGTCGTAGTGCACGTGCTCGGCCCCGTTGACGTCACGGTCGACGGAGCGCGCGAGCAGCGACTGCGCCGAGCCCAGACCCAGCTTCCGCGCCACGGCGGGCGCCTGCTGGCGAGCGGAGGTGAGTGCCGCGGCGCGGGCCGCAGGACCGAAGCCCGGGTCGGGGCGGGCCCCCGGCAGGGGCGCTGCCGTCCTGGTGGCGGCGGCAGCGCTGGGCGCCGACGCGGACGAGACGGCGCTCGGCAGCGTCGCGACGAGCGCGAGCGCCACCAAGCTGGTGAGACGAGACTTCACGGACACTCCCCCGGTGGGGTGCCCGACGAGTGTGAGAGACCTGGTGACAGCCGGGCACCGCTGCCGCCCCAGTGTCTCTCACGCTATGCAGACCGGCTCATCCGTGTCAGGAGAACCGGCGGATATCCCCCGTCAGGCGGCGCGCAGCGCCGTGACTCGCGCCACAAGGCGGCGCAGCGGGGTGTCCGGGGTGGCCGGACGGCGGATCGGGAGCTGGTGGGTGCGGCCCTCGCGCTCGGCGATCATGGCGATCGCGTCGGTGTCGTACGCCGCCGCGAGCTCCTCGGCGCGCGCCGGGTCGTTCTCGGTGACGGCGGCGTTGATGGCGTCGACGTACGACGCGTGCAGGGTGTTCAGGTCGTCGATCAGACGGGACATGGGTGACGTCTCCTCGGGGTGGTGGTGTCGTCCACCTTGCCCAGCGCCCGTGACGACGCGGTTAATCCCCTGTCACGCCCGATGTGACGCGTCTCAAGCCCTCCCCGGCTCAGCGGCCCGGCAGTGTGAGCGTGGCCACCAGGCCGGCGTGGTCCGAGGGCCACAGCGGCGGCGTGCTCGAGAACGGCGTGTTGCCCACGAGGTGTGCGGACTGCGCCTTCACGGACCCGTGCGTGAGCACCAGGTCGATCCGGGTCTGCAGCTCCGACGTCGGGTTGGTGAGCGTGCCGTTCTGGCAGCAGCTGACCCCGGGGTCCCCGCCGTTGACGTCCCAGGCGTCCTTGAACCACGACTTGGTCAGGTCGGCGTACGTCGTGGTGGGCTTGGTCGTCGTCGCCGGGTCGGCCGCCGAGTTGAAGTCGCCGACGGCGATGACCGGGCCGCCGGTGTGCACCGGACCGGCCAGGAACTCCTTGGCCTGCGCCTCCTGCACGGCCGGGAAGTCCTCGACCTCGAGGTGGGTCGTGGCGAAGCGGAAGCTCGTGCCGTTGAGGGCGCGCGTCGATGTAGGCCCAGCCACGGGCGAAGGAGACCGGGGTGCTGCCCGGCGGGGTGAACTGCTGCTGGGCCACGTAGTCACCGGTCGCCGACCCGCGCACGACCAGTCCCGACGTGTCGTTGTTGACCAGGATCACGTCCCGGTCCTGGAGCGTGACAACGCACTGCGGGGCGGTCGGCGAGGTGGGCACGCCGCAGCCGAAGGGCGGGGCCACGAGCGGGGCGGGCCCGATGTCAGCGTTCTGCGAGACGACGGCGACCTTGTAGTCCAGGCCGCGCTTGGCCAGCGCCGCCTGCAGGATGGCGAGGAAGTCGTAGCTCGGCGGGTTCGCGCCCGGGACCAGCGGTTGCGCGATCCACTTGGAGACTTCCTGGAGCCCGATGATGTCCGGGTCCTCGGTGGCGACCGTGTCGGCGATCGCCTCGGCGCGCTTCGGGAAGTCGGTGAAGACCGCAGTGCCGTAGATCGTCGCGACTGCGGCCACGAACTGTGCCGGTGTCGTTGCCGTGAGCGCCGGGGTGAGCGGCGAGCCGAGGTAGAGGTTCTGCGTCATCACCGTGAGCTGCTTGCCGTCGCGGCTGCCGCCGCTCGCGCTGGCGGACTGGCCGGTGAAGGCGCCCGCGACCGCGAGAGTCAGCAGGGTGGCGAGGGCGAGTCGGGCTCGGGTGCGAAACCTCATGGCGTCGTCTCCTGGGGTCGGGTGCCCCCACCCTCTGCCCGCCGGTGGGGGGGGCACATCACCCCTTTCGGGGACGGCCTGCGGCTACACCGCGGCCACGAAGTGCTGCTGGAGCCCGTCGAGCGTGCTGCCGACCAGGCCGTTGATGACGCGCTGGCGGATGAAGCCCGGCAGCGGCAGGTTGTGGTGGATGGTGAGCTCGTAGGTCACCGAGGTCCGCTGCGGGTCGAGCTCCACGAGCGTGTAGCAGCCCTCCTGCCCGGTCTGCATCCTCCCCTCGACCATCGTCCAGCTCATGGTGTTGTCGGTGTGCTCGTAGCTCAGCGTGTACTCGTCGGTGCCCACGGTCGCGGAGGCCTTGAAGCGCGCGGTGGCGGGCAGGTCGTCGTCCTCGTAGACCTCGAGCAGCTCGGCCTCGAGGATCTCGGGGATCCAGTCGACCTGTCCCTCGACGTCGCGGATGGTGGCGAGGACGTCGGCGAACGGCGCGGCCACCTCGACCGTGCGGGTGGCGGAGTCAGTCGGCACGGGGCTCACCTCCGGCGTACCCCAGCCGCAGCAGCTCGGTGAGCTCGCTGATCAGCGGCATCCGGGGGTTGGTGCGGTTGCTCAGGTCGGAGAAGGCGGTCATCGCCAGCGCGGGCAGCGCCGCCTCGAACTCGTCCTCGGCGATCCCCACCGACCGCAGCGAGCGCGGCATCCCGAGCCGGTCGAGCAGGTCCTCGACGCCCTGGAAGAGCCGGTGCCGGCTCTCGTCGGGCTCGCGACCGCCGAAGACCACGCGGCCCAGCTGGGCGTACTTCTCCGGCGCGACGTACGCCGAGTAGCCCGGCGCGGGCATGAACTTGCTCGGCAGGCCGGCGTTGTAGCGGAGCACGTGCGGCAGGAAGATCCCGTTGGCGCGGCCGTGCGCGATCCCGAACCGCGCGCCCACCGCGTGGGCCAGCGCGTGGTTGGTGCCGACGAAGGCGTTGGAGAAGGCCAGCCCCGCCAGCGCGTCGCGGCGTTGGCCATGTCGGTGCGGGCGGCGAGGTCGCCCGGGTCGTCGTACGCCCTGGGCAGCGCGTCGAAGATGAGCCGCGCGGCCTGCACGCAGAAGGCGTCGGTGTAGGGCGAGGCGAAGATCGAGACCGCGGCCTCGAGCGCATGGGTGAGCGCGTCGATCCCGCTGTCGACCGTCACGCTCGCGGGCAGGCTCAGGGTGAGCACCGGGTCGACGATCGCCATGTCCGGCACCAGGCAGTAGTCGACCAGCGTCTCCTTGCGCTCCCCCACGGTCAGGACCGCTGCCGGCGAGACCTCCGAGCCCGTGCCGGAGGTGGTCGGGATCGCGACCAGGCGCACGTGGTGGCTGTCGCGCGGGTAGTCCGCGACCCGCTTGCGGGGGTCGAGGAAGGGCAGCGTGAGGTCGTCCAGCGACTTCTCGGGGTGCTCGTGGAAGAGCCGCATCGCCTTGGCCGCGTCGATCACCGAGCCACCGCCGACCGCGACGAGGAGGTCGGGGCGGGCCCGGTTGAGCAGGGTCACGCCGGCCTGGATCGTCGCCTCGGACGGCTCCGGCTCGACCTCGCTGAAGACCTGCACGTGCCGGGTGCGCAGCTTGGACCGCAGCAGGTCGACGACCCCGCGCCGCTCGCTGTCCGCGTCGGTGACGATGACCGCCGCCTCGCACTCGACGTCGCGCAAGTTCTCCAGCGCGCCCGCGTTGAAGAACGTGTTGGCGGGCACCCGGAACCACTGCGGCGGCGTCCGTCGGTGGGAGACGGTCTTGATGTTGAGCAGCTGGGTGTAGTTGACGTTCTCGGTCGTGGTCGACCCGCCCAGGTGCCGCAGCCGAGCGAGAACGTCGGCGTCAGGTTGTTGTAGACCCCGCCCAGCGCCCCGACCGCGGTCGGCGCGTTGACCAGGATCCGGCCGGTGCGCACCGCCGCGGCGTACGCGTCCACGACCTCGGGGTCGTTGGCGTAGACCGCGGAGGTGTGCCCGAGGCCGCCGTGCTCTCGGTGACCAGGACGGCCGCCGCGACGCCGTGCTCGACGCTCGGCGAGCGGACCAGGCCCAGGACCGGCATCAGCTTCTCCTGCACCAGCACGTGGGCCGCGAGCAGCTCGAGGTCGGACGGCAGCGGCGCCAGCAGGATCTTGGTCTCCGGGGCGACCGTGATCCCGGCGCGGGCGGCCAGCTGCGGCGCCTGCTGCCCGAGCGCCTCCATGTTCACCTTGCTGGTGACGCCGTCCTCGCAGCCGAACGCGAACTCCGCGAGCCGGTTGGCCTCCTCCTCGGTGAGCAGGTGCGCGCCCATCCGCTCGAGCTCGGCGAGCGTCTCGTCGTAGACCGCGTCGTCCACGATGCACGTCTGCTCGGCGGGGCAGATCACCGACGCGTCGAAGGTCTTGGAGATGAGGATGTCGACGACGGCGCCCCGCACGTCGGCGGTGCGGTGGATGTAGATGGGGGCGTTGCCCGGGCCGACGGAGAGGCCGGGCTTGCCGGCAGCGTTGGCCAGCGCCACGATCTTCGGCCCGCCGGTGACCCAGATGAAGTCCACGTCCGGGTGCTTGAACAGGTAGTGCGTCACCTCGTGGGCGGCGTCCGGGATCACCTGCAGCGCACCGGGTGGCATGCCGGCGGCCTCGGCCGCCTCGCGGAGCATCTCCACGGCCCGCTCGCAGCACCGGATGGCGTACGGCGAGGGCCGGAACAGCACCGCGTTGCGGGTCTTGGCCGCCACGATCGCCTTGTAGAGCACCGTGGAGGTGGGGTTGGTGACCGGCGTGATCGCCAGCACCACGCCGATCGGCTCGGCGACGTGGACGATGTTGCGCTCGACGTCCTCGTCGATCACACCCACCGACTTCTTGCCCCGCAGGTAGTCGGAGAGGAACTCGGTGGCCACGTAGTTCTTGACCACCTTGTCCTCGAAGACCCCGAACCCGGTCTCCTCGATCGCCACCTGCGCGAGCTCGGCCGCGGCGCGCACGCCGGCGCGGACCATCGCGTCGACGATCGCGTCGACCTGCTCCTGGTCGAGCTCGCGGAAGCGTCTGGCCGCCTCGGCGCTGCTCGCGACCAGCGCGTCGATCTCGGCGTGCCTCGTGTCGTCGAGGCTGGTGGGGGGTGTCTCGGTCAGTGTCATCACAGGTCTCCAGGGGTCACTCCAACCCTGACCAGCGCGGGTGCCCCCGGACAGGGACGATGGTCACCAGACCCCGCGACGCCGGGCCCGCGGCAACTCGGTGGCGGCCAGCCCGTCGGGTCCGACAGGATCCGGGCCGTGGAAGACATGACGTTCGCCGCCCTGGTCGCGGAGGGAGAGGCGGTCCCGGTCGAGGGCTGGGACTTCTCGTGGTTCGAGGGACGAGCCACCGAGGGGCGCCCACCGTGGGGCTACCAGCGGCTGGTCGCCGACCGGCTCCGGGCCGCGCGGCGCGTGCTCGACGTACAGACGGGTGGTGGTGAGGTGCTCGCCGGTGCCCTCCGGGAGGGTGGCGCGCGCCCCGACACGGTCGTCGCCACCGAGTCGTGGGCGCCGAACGCGGCGCTCGCTCGGCAGGCGCTCGCCCCGTGGGGTGGCCGGGTCGTGCAATGCGTCAACAGCGCCATCCCCTGCCCGGACGCGTCGTTCGACCTGGTCGTGTCGCGTCACCCGGTGAGCACGCCGTGGTCGGAGGTCGCGCGCGTGCTCGCGCCGGGCGGGACGTTCGTCTCGCAGCAGGTGGGAGCCGGCACCGTCCATGAGCTGTCCGAGGCGATGATCGGCCCGTTCGAGGTCGGCACCGCCCGCGAGCCGGAGGTGCACCGGGCCGCCGCCGAGGCCGCCGGGCTGGAGGTCACGCGGCTGGAGCGCGCCTCGTTGCCGATGACCTTCGACGACGTCGGGGCCGTCGTCGTCTTCCTGCGCAAGGTGATCTGGACGGTGCCGGAGTTCTCGGTCGAGGCCTACCGTCCGCAACTGCTCGCGCTCCACGAGCGCATCCGCCGCGACGGCCCCTTCCGCGCGACGTCCGAGCGTTTCCTGATCGAGGCACATCGCCCGAATTGGTGATGTCGCGAGCAACCGCCGGTACGCCGACCGGCGCCTGCCACATCCTCGGGGGTGCACCCGAGGCAGGCCCGCTACTGCCCATCCCACAGGGGGTCACATGCACCGCTCCGCACGTACGTCGGTCCGACGGACGGCCACCCTCGTGGCAGCCCTCGCGCTCGTCCCTGCGCTCGCCGCACCCGCGGTCGCCGGGAGCCGCGTCGTCCTCGACGCCCGGGATGACGTGGTGCGCGTGGACGAGGGCGGCGGCAACCCCACCCCCGCGCCCGGGTCCAGCAACGCCGACTTCCTGACCACGACCTTCACCCAGACGGCCACCCGGGTGGTCATCAAGGCGGAGTTCACCGACCTCCGCCGCACCGGCCGACGCTTGACCGTGTCGGTCGACATGCGCGACCCGGATCACCACAAGACCACCGCCGGGGTGGTCGCCACGCGCCACGACCGCGAAGGCACGGCGTTCCTGATGACGGGCCGGGGTCGCGACATCGCCTGCCCGACGCGGCTGAAGGTCAGCTACTCCAGGAACACGGTCCGCGTCGGCTTCCCGCGCAGCTGCGTGGGCGACCCCCGCTTCCTGCAGTTCCGGGCGCTGAGCGAGGAGGTCCGGCGTACCTGGAAGCACACGTACCTGGACAACGCGCTGAGCCTGGGCGTGGACCAGAGGTTCTGGACACGCCGGGTCTACGTGGACTGAACCGGCACGGGCGTACGCTCGGCAGAGGTCGGACCAAGGGAGCCCTCATGCCGAACACGCCGCACAACCTGCTGGAAGAGCTGGAGCCGGTCGTGGCCGAGAACCTCGACCGCCACCTGTCGATGGCCCAGGAGTGGCACCCCCACGACTACATCCCGTGGAGCGAGGGCCGGGACTTCGCGTTCCTCGGCGGCGAGGACTGGTCGCCCGAGCAGTCCCGGCTCTCCGAGACGGCCAAGGCCGCGATGTTCACCAACCTGCTCACCGAGGACAACCTGCCCTCCTACCACCGCGAGATCGCGACCCGCTTCGGCCGCGACGGCGCGTGGGGCACCTGGGTCGGGCGCTGGACGGCGGAGGAGAACCGGCACGGCATCGCGATGCGTGACTACCTCGTCGTCACGCGCGGCGTCGACCCCGTCGAGCTCGAGCGGGCCCGGATGGACTACATGACCTCCGGCTACGACTCCGGCGACAAGACCGCGCTGGAGGCGGTGGCCTACGTGTCGTTCCAGGAGCTGGCCACCCGGGTCTCGCACCGCAACACCGGCAAGGTGACCGGCGACCCGGTCGCCGACAAGATGCTCGCCCGGATCTCCAAGGACGAGAACCTCCACATGGTCTTCTACCGCAACATCGTCGACGCGGCGCTGGACATCGCGCCCGACGAGACCATGCGGGCGATCGCCGACGAGGTCATCGGCTTCGAGATGCCTGGCGCCACGATGGCCGGCTTCCGGCGCAGCTCGATGATGATCGCCAAGGCCGGCATCTACGACCTGCGCCTGCACCACGACGACGTGATCATGCCGGTGCTGCGGCACTGGAACGTCTTCGAGCGGGAAGGTCTCGGCCACGTCGGTGAGCAGGCGCGCGAGAAGCTGGCGACCTTCCTGGAGGGCCTGGACGCGCAGGCCACGAAGTTCGTCGACCGGCGTGCCGAGAACCGCGCCCGCGAGGCCGCCCGCAACGGCGGCGCACCCGACACCGACATCGCCTCCTGACCGGCGGTCCACCCGATCGGGTGGACCCGACCGGCACCTCGTCAATGGCCCGGATGGCACTCGCCCGTGCCGTCTGCATGGGCATCACTCGCTATGGGCACGCCTCGCGATCCGTGGGACCGTCGAGCCACTGACCGCGCCGGGGACGGCCTGGAGCCACGCCCCATCCGTACCCGCCCCCGCGGGAGCGGGTGGGGTGTGTTCACGACGGGGCCCTGACCACTGGCTCACGTGACCGGACCGTCCCAGGACCAGTGCGGCAGCGGCAGCCCGGACGGCACGTCGTCGGGGGTCTCGGGGTAGGCCGCCATCAGCGCCGTCCCCCACCGGAAGTAGTCGAGCAGGGTGCCGCGGAGCCGCTCGTCGTCGGGCAGGTCGGCGTCGTTCAGGGCCGCGGCGAAGCAGTCGATCGCGCGGTCGTCGAGCTCCTGGTGCTCCCCCTCACCCGCGTGGAGGCGCATCACGTGGCTGTGGTCGCCCATCGCGTCGGTGTAACCCGTCGGCCCACCCAGCGCCTCGGCCCAGTACGCCGCGAGCCGGGCCAGGTGGTCGGGGTGCTGGCCCGGGTGGCCGAAGGGGTGGCTCGCGACCGGGTCCGCCAGGCACCGGTCGTGCCAGGCGTGCGCCAGCCGGAGCAGGGCGTCGTACCCGCCCACGGCCTCGTAGATCGTGCTCTCCATGCCTGATGCTCGGTCTCGGACTGGTCGTGCGTCAACGCTCGCTTGCCCCACCCGGCCCACATGCCCCAAATGAGCGATTGCCTGCGGGGCCGACCCGCATAGCGTCCGAGGGGCCTGCGCCATCGGTCGCGGGCTCAGGAAGCCCGGACCAACTGGAGGAGGACCCATGCGTCTCGCCACACTGATCGCGGTCATACCACTCGCCGCCGCGATGTCGTTCCCCGCAACCCAGGTCGCACAGGCGGCCACCGTGCCGCCCGAGTGCGATCCGCAGATGGACCTCACGGGGTTCAACATCATCATCGGCACGGATGCCTCGGAGACACTCGTCGGCACCGACGGACCGGACTTCATCTGCGGCAAGCTCGGCAACGACACGATCCGCGGGCTCGGTGGCGACGACGTCATCCTCGGCGACGACGCCACCTTCTTCAACAAGCCCGACGCGGTGGGCGGCGCGGACCAGATCGACGCCGGGGCCGGCAACGACTCGGTGCTCCCCGGACCCGGCAACGACTCGGTCAACGGTGGCAGCGGGGACGACTTCCTGGCCCTCGCCCAGGGAAGCGACACGGGCCAGGGCGGCCTCGGTGACGACATGATCATCGGCGGCCTGAGCAACGACACGATCATCGGTGGCCCCGGGGACGACCAGCTCGCCGGCGGTCAGAACGACGACCTGATCAACGGCGGCCCCGGCGACGACTTCCTCGACGGCGACCTGCCGGGCGGCGAGGACAGCGGCGGCGCCACGCCCGACCCGAACCCCAACACCGACCGGTGCATCGGCGCCGAGGGTTTCGACATCGCGGTCCTGTGCGAGGCGACCAACGCGACGGAGGGCTGACGGACCCGGGCATGATTTGGTTGCCTGAGGCAAGCATGTGTAACTTACACACATTGCCTCTCCCTCAGGAGCCACCATGCCCACCCCCCCCGCACGACGGCGGCCAGCCCGGTCCTGGCCGTCGTCGTCCTCTGCCTCGGCGGCCTCAGCGCCGCCCTGACGCAGACCCTCGTCATCCCGATCCAGAGCGAGCTGCCCCAGCTGCTGAGCACCTCGGCGTCCAACGCCGCCTGGGTCGTCACCATCACCCTGCTCGCCGCCGCCGTGACGATGCCGGTGGCCGGCCGGGTCGCCGACCTGGTCGGCAAGCAGCGGGTGCTGGTGGCCAGCGCCGCGATCCTGCTGGTCGGCTCCATGGTCTGCGCGCTGTCGAGCACGCTCGCGCCGATGCTGGTGGGCCGCGCACTGCAGGGCCTGGCCATGGGGTTCATCCCGGTGGGCATCTCGCTGATCCGCGAGATCACGCCGCCCGACCTGGCCGCCACCGCCACGGCCGCGATGAGCGCCACCCTGGGCGTGGGTGGGGCGATCGGCCTGCCGCTGTCAGCGTGGATCGTCCAGGCCGGGAACTGGCACGCGCTCTTCTGGGTCGCGACCGCGCTGGCCGCGGTGATCCTGGTGGCCACGTGGTTCGCGGTCCCGCACGTCCGCGACGCACAGCCGGGCCGGCTGGACCTGGTGGGCGTCCTCGGCCTCGCCATCGGCCTGGTCTCCCTGCTGGTCGGGATCTCGAAGGCCACCGTCTGGGGCTGGGGTGACGTCCGCACCCTCGGCGCCATCGCCGCGGGTGTCGTCGTCCTGCTGCTGTGGGGCGCCTACGAGCTGCGCCAGGCCGACCCGCTGGTCGACCTGCGCACCACGGCGCAGCGACCGGTGCTGATGACCAACATCGCCGCCGTGGCGATCGGCTTCGGCATGATGGCGCAGTCGATCGTCGTGCCCCAGCTGCTCCAGCTGCCCGAGGCCACCGGCTACGGGCTCGGGCAGTCCATCCTCGCCGCCGGGCTCTGGATGGCCCCCGCGGGCCTGATGATGATGCTCTTCGCGCCCGTCTCGAGCCGCCTGATCGGCAACCTCGGCGCCAAGCTGACCCTGATGATCGGGGCCACCGTGCTCGGGACCGGCTACCTGGTGGCCTTCTTCCTCATGGACGCCCCGTGGCAGCTGCTGGTCGCCTCGTGCGTGAGCTCGGCCGGCGTCGGCATCGGGTACGCCGCGATGCCGACCCTGATCCTCGACAACGCGCCGGCGCGCGAGGCGGCCTCCGCGGTCGGCCTCAACGCCCTGATGCGCTCGCTCGGCACCACGCTGGCCGCCGCGATCATGGGCACCCTGCTGACCAGCCGGACGATGTCGCTCGGCGGCTTCGAGATCCCGACCAAGGGCGCCTTCCAGCTGTGCTTCGTGGCCGGCGCCGTCGCGGCGTTCGTCGGCGTCGCGATCGCCTCGACGATCCCGCGTCGTGGCGACTCGAAGACCCTCGACCCCGCACCGGCCGTGGTCGGCGCCGCGGACTGAGCCCCCGCGCCGGACGAGTCCGCCCCGCTACCGCTCCTGCGGTGGCGGGGCGGTGTCGGTGCCGGACGCCCGGGCGTGGGCCCGGTCGAGCGCCTCGTTGAAGTCGCGGAGGTCGGCCATCAGCCGCCCCGCCCGCTCCGGACCCAGCTCCACGATGGCCTCGCTCAGCACCGCCGCACGCAGACGACCGTCGTGCAGGTACGCCTCCCGGCCGGCGTCGGTGGGACGGAGCAGCCGGGGGGCCCGGCCGGGCTCGGCGTACCGCTCCACGAGGCCGTGCCCGATCGCTGCACTCACCTGGCGGCTGATCGTGGACCGCTCCAGCTGCAGCTCGGCGGCCAGGTCTCCCATCGACCTCGGACCCTCCTCGACGAGCAGCAGCAGGATCCGGAACGCCGAGTCCTCGAGCACGGAGCCCGGGTACGACGTCGCGCGCCGGCGGCCCAGGCGCATGATCTCCCCGCCCAGCGCGCGCAGCTGCGACTCCTCGACGAGCCCGTCGTTCCCGACAGCCATGGACGCACCTCCCCGCGTGCAGTGGATACGTGCGGACTCTACTGGGGAGAGGATGGGCGCGGCTCGGCACCGGACCACCCGAAAGCACCGGTCAGCAATGGTCACAGCGGACTATTCACACCCCCGGCGCCCGGACCTAGCGTCGATCGTCGACAGGGGATGTTCTCGGGACGGGGGTCCACACCATGGTCAGGTCACGCACGCGCACCATGTCGGCAGTCGGCCTGGCCGGACTGCTGGTCGCAGCGGTCGGGGGAACGGTCTTCGGCGCCGGCTCCGGCCCGGCAACCGGTCCGGACTCCTGGCCCTATCCGGCCGAGAGCGACGGCAGCACGCACTCCGTCGTCCTCGCGGCCGTGGGTGACATCGCGTGCGAGCCCGACGGCGACGTCACCCCCCAGCCCGACGCCAAGTACCTGTGCGGCGGCAAGCCGGACTACCAGTCGGCGGAGGTGGCCACAGCGGCACAGGTCGAGGCGATGAAGCCGGACCTGGTGGCGCTGCTCGGCGACGAGCAGTACCAGGTCGGGCGGCTCAACGACTTCACGCGCGGCTTCGACCAGACCTACGGCGCCTTCAAGTTCCTGCACCGGCCGATCCCCGGGAACCACGAGTACTACGCCTACAAGGACGGCGAGAGGGCGCAGGACGGGGACGGCTACTTCGCCTACTACAACGGGCACCAGACCGACTCCGCGGGCGCCCCGGTGCTGGATGCCGCGGGCAACCCCGCACCGCTGGCCGACGGCCAGGCGGCGCACACCCGCGACGGCTGGTACTCCTACGACCTCGGTCGCTGGCACGTCATCGCGCTCAACGCCGAGTGCGCGGGCCAGGCCGGCGGGTGCGACCAGGCCGGAGCGTGGGTGGGCAGGCAGACGGCCTGGCTGGCCTCCGACCTCGCCGCCGACCACGCCCCCTGCACCCTGGCGTACTGGCACCAGCCGGTGTTCACCGCCATGAACAACCCGTCGGCGGAGGGCGCGATGTCACGGACCTGGTGGCGGATGCTCTACGCCGCCGGGGCGGACCTCGTCCTCAACGGGCACGAGCACCTGTACGCGCGCTTCGCCCCGCAGACGCCGGACGGTCGGGTCGACCCCGACTACGGGATCCGCGAGCTGATCGTCGGCACCGGCGGCGAGGGCCTGGACCCCCTGGCGGCCGGGATGCCGAACGTCGAGGCCGGGCAGGACCAGGGGTACGGCGCGATGCAGCTCACCCTGGGCCAGCACGGGTACGCCTGGTCCTACCGGACCGTGCAGGGCCCGGCGTACACGGACAGCGGCTCGGCGAGCTGCCACGGAGCACCCCAGCAGCCGTGACGGAGGCCCAGTAGGGTCACCGCATGCAGCCCCTCGCCGACCTGTGGCAGGCGATCCCGGCGGCCCTGCACGACCCGGTGGCGCTGGCGAGCGACCCGGAGTACCTCGACCGCAACTACGGCGGCATCCTGATCGTGTGGGACCGGCTCTTCGGCTCGTTCCAGCCGGAGCTGCACCGACCGACGTACGGCCTCACCACGCGGGTGGGCACCCACCGGATCGTCCGGCTGCAGACCCACGAGTACGCCGCGATCGTGCGCGACGTACGCCGCACGCCGCGGCTGCGTGACAAGCTCGGCTACGTCTTCGGGCCACCCGGCTGGCAGCCCGACACGGCCTCGGCGGAGACTTGTCCCGTTTGAAGTCACGCAGAGGCAAGGCGGTGTCACGGTGGAGCGCAGGGCCGACGACTCGGAGGTCGGTGTTGGTCCCGGACCCCTCAGCCGCATCCCGGAGGCGGCCCGGCAGGCCGTCCTCGACGCCGCCGCCGTGCTCCAGGTACGCCGCAGCGAGGCTGCCGCGCAGGTGGCGCGCGGGGAGCCCCGACGTCGTGATCGTCGCGCGAGGGCACCAGGGCATCAACGACTGGATCCGCGAGGCGTCGACCGGCTGGCGCGAGCTGCTGTCCGTGCGGCCCGGCGGAACGGCCGCCGAGCTGCGCGTCACGCTCCCCCACAACCGGGTCCTGGTGAACGCCGGCCTCCGGATGGTCAGCATCTTCCACCGCCAGGGACTCGAGGTGGACGCCCGCGTGCTCCTGGCCAACGAGCCGGTCGGGACCTACCTGTACGGCATCGCACCCGTGCAGATGAAGATCGTGGACCGTCGCTTCGTGCTGCTGCAGGGCCCTGTCGTCGACGGCGAGTCGACCGTCATGACCACCACCTCGGCTGCCTGCCTCGAGGCCGCGTGGCGCTACTGGCAGGCCACGCTCGACTCCTCCTTCGCCGCCGGCAGCGAGGGGGTGGGTGCCCTCGGCGACCTCAGCCCGCGACAGCGCCAGATCGTCGCGCTGCTGGCGACCGGCACCGGCGACGCGGCCATCGCGGTCTCGCTCGGCGTGAGCGTGCGCACCGTGCGGTCCGACATCGCGGCCCTGCTCGACCTGCTCGGTGTGAAGACCCGGTTCGCCGCGGGCATCCGGCTGCAGCTGTGGTCGGACCGGAGCGGCTGACGCTGAAGCCCGGCCCGCTTGCAGGATTCTGCAAACCGGATGACGTGGATACCGGCCGTGGTGTCTCATGTGCGCCGGTGGAGTCGGCCGGCCATCGGGGGAGTCGGCCGGCCCAACCGTCTGCGGCCCGCTTCCGGGCCGCGCCCCCCCTCGCGGGTTGGCAGCCGGGCCCGGACCGAAGGAAACTTGTCCGGTCAGGCCTGACGAGGGGGAAGGTGCAGTGATGGGGGACGGCGTCGGAGGTTCGGCGGACGGCGCGTCCTGGCCGCGCAACCGCATACCCGAGATGACCCGGCAGGTCGTCCTCGACGCCGCCGCGGTCCTCCAGGTCCGGCGCAGCGAGGCGGCCCCCTGGCATTGCGCGGCGACGACCCCGACGTCCGGGTCTTCGCGTGCGGCCACGACATCAACCCACGGATGCGGGACGAGGCATTCGGCTGGCGCGAGCTGCTCTCGGTGCGCCCCGCGACGACCGCCGCGCAGATGGGCGCCAGCCTCCCAACAACCGGGAGGCGCTGAAGCGCGGTCTCCGGATGGTCAGCGTCTTCGACGCCCTGGGGCTCGAACCGGACGCTCGCACACTCCTGGCCAACGAGCCGGTCGGGACCTACCTGGTCAGCGTCGCCCCGGTCCAGATGAAGATCGTGAACCGTCGCTTCGTGCTGCTGCAGGGCCCTCTCGTCGACGGCGTGCCGAGCGTGATGACCGTCAGCTCGGACCGCTGCCTCGACGCCGCCTGGCGCTACTGGGAGGCGACGATGAGCGTGTCGTCCCCGATCTCGCAGGACGATGACACGCTCGGCGGGCTCACCCCGCGTCAACGGCAGGTCGTCGCACTGATGGCGACGGGCGCCGGGGACGAGGCCATCGCCGGCTCGCTCGGCGTCAGTGTCCGCACCGTCCGCTCCGACGTCGCCGCAGTGCTCGACGTGCTCGGCGTCAGGTCACGGTTCGCGGCCGGCGTACGACTCCAGTCGCTGCTGGGCCGCGACGCAACCGATCCCGAGCAGTGAACCCGACCTACACGTTGAAGCGGAACTCCACCACGTCGCCGTCCTGCATGACGTAGTCCTTGCCCTCCATGCGGACCTTGCCGGCCTCCTTGGCCTTCTGCATGGAGCCGGCGGACATCAGCTCGTCGAAGGAGACGATCTCGGCCTTGATGAATCCGCGCTGGAAGTCGGTGTGGGATGACGCGGCGGCCTCGGGGGCGGTGGCGCCCTGAGGGATCGTCCAGGCGCGGGTCTCCTTGGGGCCGGCCGTGAGGTAGGTCTGCAGGCCGAGGGTGTCGAAGCCGACCCGGGCCAGCACCTCGAGGCCGGGCTCGTCGACGCCCATCTCGGCGGCATCTCGCGCGCCTCCTCGTCGTCGTCGAGCTCGACCAGCTCGGCCTCGAACTTCGCGTCGAGGAAGATCGCCTCGGAGGGCGCGACCAGGTCGCGCATCTTCTCCTTGAGGGACTCGTCGGCCAGCTCGTCGGCGTCGCAGTTGAAGACGTAGATGAACGGCTTGGCGGTCAGCAGCGACAGCTCGCGGATCAGCGAGCGGTCCACCGAGGTGGCGATGATCGGCGTGCCGGCCTCGAGGTGGCCCAGCGCCTCCTTGGCCGCGGCGGCGACGGGGGCGAGCTCCTTCTTGCCCTTCGCCTCCTTCTCCAGGCGCGGGATCGCCTTCTCGACCGTCTGCAGGTCGGCCAGGATCAGCTCGGTCTGGATGGTGGAGATGTCGTTGCCGGGGTTGACCTCGCCGTCGACGTGGGTGACGTCCTCGTCGCGGAACACCCGGGTCACCTGGCAGATCGCGGCGGACTCGCGGATGTGGGAGAGGAACTTGTTGCCCAGGCCCTCGCCCTCCGACGCGCCCCGCACGATTCCGGCGATGTCGACGAACTCCACGGTCGCCGGCAGCACCTTCGCCGAGCCGAAGACCTCCGCGAGCTTCGCCAGCCGCTCGTCCGGCACGCCCACGACCCCGACGTTCGGCTCGATGGTGGCGAACGGGTAGTTCGCCGCGAGGACGTCGTTCTTGGTCAGGGCGTTGAAGAGGGTCGACTTGCCCGCGTTGGGGAGTCCGACGATGCCGATGGTGAGTGCCACGGGCGGCGAGTCTACGGCGCTGCCGCGGCCCTCCCCCAATCACCAGCCGGCCGCCTCACGGGCGGGAGCGGCTCAGCTCCGGTGAGTCAGCGCCGAGCGGCGTCCTCCACGCAGAGCGTCGCCCACGGCCGCGCCTCGAGGCGCCCCTCGGCGACCGGCTCGCCGCACACGTCGCAGGTGCCGTAGCTGCCCTCGTCGAGCTTGGCCAGCGCCCGCTCGACGTCGGCCATCACCACCTGGAGCTTGTCGTGCACCGCGACCTGCGAGAGGCGGTCGACCGCCATCGCCGTCCCCTCCCCCACCCGCTTGCCGAACGCGATCTCGCCCCGCTCGCCGGGAGGCTCCTCGAGCGTCCCGAGCTCGCCGAGCAGCTCGGCACGCTTGGCCAACAGGGTCTCGCGCACGGATTCCATTCCCTCCAGCATCCTCCGCGCCCCCAAAGGGCTGCCGGCCGTCAGCCGGCGGGCGAGCACCTCGGCGCGCCGGGCCGACTCCTGACTAGGGTCGACGCGTGGACATCGCACGCATCCGCGCCCAGTTCCCCGCCCTCGACCACGGCGTGGCCCACTTCGACGGCCCCGGCGGCTCCCAGACGCCACGCCGGGTCGCCGACGCCGTGGCGGCCACGCTGACCGCCGGCCTCGCCAACCGGGGCACGGTCACCGAGGCGAGCGACGGGCCGAGGCGGTCACGCTCGGCGCCCGGGCCGCGATGGCCGACCTGCTCGGCGCCGACCCCGGCGGGATCGTGTTCGGGCGCTCGATGACGCAGATCACCTTCGACGTGGCCCGCACGTTCGCGCAGGCCTGGGGCCCCGCGCGACGAGGTGGTGGTCACGCGCTCGACCACGACGCCAACATCCGCCCCTGGGTGATCGCCGCCGAGCGCGCCGGCGCGACCGTGCGCTGGCTCGACTTCGACCCCGCGACTGCCGAGCTCGGCGACGTCGGGACCGTGCTCTCCGACCGCACGCGGATGGTCGCGGTGACCGCCGCCTCCAACCTCTTCGGCACCCGCCCCGACGTCCCGGCGATCGCCCGGGCCGCCCACGACGCGGGCGCGCTGGTCTACGTCGACGCGGTCCACCTCGCCGCGCACTCCCCCGTCGACATGGCGGAGCTCGGCGCCGACCTGCTCGCCTGCTCGCCGTACAAGTTCTTCGGCCCGCACCTCGGCGCCCTGGCCGCGTCGCCCGCGCTGCTCGAGACGCTGCGCCCCGACAAGCTGCTGCCCTCCTCCGACGCGGTGCCCGAGCGCTTCGAGCTCGGCACGCTGCCCTACGAGATGCTCGCCGGGGTGACCGCGGCGGTCGACTTCATCGCCGACCTGGCCTCCTCCGACCCCGACCGTCGCACCCGGGTGACCGAGTCGATGACCGCGGTCGAGGAGCACGAGGACCGGCTCCTGCAGCGGCTGCTCGAGGAGCTCGGCGCCCTCGAGGGCGTCCGGCTGCACGGCTCTCCCGCCCGGCGCACCCCGACCGTGCTGTTCGACGTCGACGGGCACACCGGCCGCGAGGTCTACGAACACCTCGCCACTCGCGGCGTCAACGCCCCCGCCAGCCACTTCTACGCCATCGAGGCCTCCCGTCACGCCGGGCTGGGCGACGCGGGGGCCGTGCGCGCCGGGATCGCGCCGTACACGTGTGACGAAGACGTCAACCGGCTGGTCTCGGCCGTTTCGGAACTTCTCAGTTCCGGCAGTTAAGTTGCCTCCGTGCGCATCGCTACGTGGAACGTCAACTCGCTCCGTTCCCGCATCGACCGGGTGGAGGCCCTGCTCAAGCGCCACGACATCGACGTCCTCGCCCTGCAGGAGACCAAGGCCCGTGAGGACCAGCTCCCGCTGATGGGCGTCGAGTCGATGGGCTACGAGGTCGCCGCCGCCGGCACCAGCCAGTGGAACGGCGTCGCGATCCTGAGCAGGGTCGGCCTCGAGGAGGTGCAGGTCGGGTTCGAGGGCATGCCCGGCTTCGGCGACCCCGTGGCGCCGGAGGCACGGGCCATCGGCGCCGCCGTGTGCGGCGGCGTCCGGATCTGGTCGCTCTACGTGCCCAACGGCCGCAAGGTCGACGACCCCCACTACGTGTACAAGCTCGACTGGCTCGCCCGGCTGCGTGAGAACGCGCAGGGCTGGCTGGGCGAGGACACCGCCCTGGTCGGTGACTGGAACATCGCCCCCCGTGACGAGGACGTCTTCGACATGACTCAGTTCGCCAAGTCCACCCACGTGACGCCGCCCGAGCGCGCGGCGTTCCAGGCCTTCCTCGACGACGGGTACGTCGACGTGGTGCGGCCGCACACACCGGGACCGGACGTCTACACCTACTGGGACTACTACCGGCAGCGCTTCGAGCGGAACCGCGGGCTGCGCATCGACTTCGTGCTCGGATCGACCTCCCTCGCCGAGCGGGTCACCCACGCCTTCATCGACCGTGAGGAGCGCGCCGGCACCGGCGCCTCCGACCACGCGCCGGTCCTGGTGGACGTCCGATGAGCGGCACCGTCACGGCGGACGCGGCTCCGGCGCCCGCCCCGGAGGAGACCGAACGCCGCAAGCACTGGTGGGACGTCTGGTTCTTCCTCAGCTGCCTGGTGCCGCTGGGCGTCTACCTGCCGCACGGCTTCAACTCCGCGCTGACGCGCGACCTGGGCGTCTACACGTACGGCGGCCAGGGCGTCGCCGACGGCGAGCTGCCCTACGAGGCGATCCTCAACCGCGCCGGGCCGCTGGCCCACCTGATCCCCGGCATCGGGATCTGGCTCGGCCGCCAGGCCGGGATGGACGACCTCTTCTCCGCACGCCTGCTCAACATGTTCATCTCGATGCTCTGCGTCGGCGTGGCCTACCTGATCGGGCGTGACCTCTACCGCTCCCGCCTGGCCGGCATCGTCTCGGCTACCACGCTGCTGTGCATCGAGGGCTTCATCACCTACAGCACCGGCGGACCGCGCGAGAAGACCGCGCTGGTGCTCTTCGTGCTGCTCGCCGCGCTGGCGATGATCCACCGCCGCTGGGGCGTGACCGGCTTCTTCATCGCCCTGGCCACCCTGACCTGGCAGCCGGTGTTCTTCGCGGCCGCCGCCGGCGCTGCGGTCGCGGCCCTGCTCGCCGAGCGCACCGGGAAGCTCAAGGCGCTCGTCCTCATCGCGATCGGCGGCATCATCCCCACCGCGATCACCATCGGGGTCTACGCCGCGGCCGGACAGCTGAAGCTGTTCTTCGACGACTTCCTCATCATCAACGCCGAGTACACGCGACAGACCTCCTTCCTCGACCACCCCGGGACGATCTGGGGCTACATGACCGACGCCTACGGCTGGTCGCTGTACGTCTTCATCGGCGGCCTCGTCGTCCAGCTCGGGCTCGCGATCGCCGCCCTGCGCGGTCCGACGCGTCGTACGACGGAAGGCGCGGCGCAGATCGGCTTCGGGGTCGTGACGGTCGTCGGGCTGATCTGGTCAGCCAAGGCGTTCAACGGGTTCCCCGACGCGTTCTTCGTGCTGCCCGAGGCGGTCATCGGCATCGGCGGCCTGGCCGCCCTGCTCCGGGCGCGCACCAACGTCCGCGTCGTGCTCGTCGCCACCCTGGTCTGGGTCGTGGTGGCCACCGGACTGTCGGTGCGCTTCTCCGTGCTCAACCGCGACGACTCGCTGCTGGCCCAGCGTGCCGACGTGCGCCACGTGATGGCGCTGTTGCCCACCGACGCCACGATGGTGACCGTCGAGGCGCCGCAGCCGCTGGTGCTCGCCCACAAGCGCAACCTGACCCGCTACCAGCTGTTCGGCAACGGGCTGATCGACTACCTCGAGGCCACCTGGCCCGGCGGTGCCGCCGGCTACGCGCAATGGATCGAGCAGAAGGCACCGACCGTCATCACGGTCGGCGACGACGGTCCGCCGGACTGGCTGGACCCCGCCCTCGGCAACTACGCACGCGTGGGCAACTCGGGCAAGTGGGCGTGGTACCTCAACCGCGACCTCGGGCCCGAGACCCTCACGCAGGCCAGGGACGTGCTCCATGACCGGTCCTGACACGTGGGAGGATGCGCCCATGACCTCGCCCACGGGTGAAGGGCCGCTGGACCGGCACGCCTTCCGCTACTCCATCGTCATCCCGGTCTACAACAGCGAGGGCATCGTCGGCACGACCGTCGACCGGGTCTCGGAGGTCTTCACCGAGCACGGGCTGGACCACGAGATCATCCTGGTCAACGACGGCTCCAGCGACGGCAGCTGGGACGTCATCTCCGAGAAGGCGCGCACCGTCCCGCACGTCGTGGCCCTGGACATGCTGAAGAACTACGGCCAGCACCACGCCAACCTCGCCGGCATGCGCGAGGCCACGGGTGACTACGTGATCACCATGGACGACGACCTGCAGAACCCGCCCGACCAGGCGCTGCTCCTGATCGACGAGGCGATGACCGGCAAGGACCTCGTCTTCGGCCGCTTCGAGCAGAAGAAGGCGGCCGGCTACCGCCGGATCGGCAGCTCGATGATCGGCATGATCAACCGCCGGATCTTCGGGCAGCCCACCGACCTGACGGTCTCCAACTACCGGATCCTGCGCCGCGACGTGGTGGACCGGATCTGCGCCTCGCGCACCGCGCACCCCTACATCACCGGCCAGGCGCTGCTCTACTCCCACAAGCGCAGCAACGTGACCGTGCGCCACGAATCCCGCACGGTGGGCAAGAGCAACTACAACATGCTGCGGATCCTCCGCCTGGTGATGACGATCCTGTTCAGCTACTCGTCGTTCCCGCTGCGCTTCGCCGCCCTGATCGGCTTCGCGATCTCGTTCCTCAGCCTGCTGCTCGGCGCGTTCTACCTCTTCGCGGGGCTGTTCGGGAGGACCCACGTGCAGGGCTGGACGACCACGGTCGTGCTGCTCTCGGTCTTCAACGGCTTCACCATCGCCCTGCTCTCGATGCTCGGTGAGTACGTCGTCCGCACGCTCAACGCCGTCAGCGCCACCGACAGCTACCACGTCACCGCGAGGGTGCCGGAGTGACGCGCCACCTGCTGGTCGTCGGGGCCCAGCGCTGTGGCACCACCTACCTTCACGACCTGCTGGCGGCCCACCCCAGATCGCGATGGCCCGCCCCGCGCGACCCGAGCCCAAGGTCTTCCTGTCCGCGGAGCTCTCCGCCCGCGGGCTGGAGTGGTACGAGCGGACCTACTTCGCCCACGCCGGCGACGAGCTCGTCCTGGGCGAGAAGAGCACCAGCTACCTCGAGTACGCCGAGGCGGCCGACCGCGCAGCCGCGATGCTCGGGGACCCCCTGATCCTGGCCCAGCTCCGGGACCCCGTGGAGCGGGCGATGTCGCACTGGGCGTTCAGCACCGACGGCGGCCTCGAGACCCGGCCGCTCGCGGAGGTGCTCGAGGCCAACCTCGAGGGCCCGCTCCCCTGGGACCCGGAGCGGACCTCGGTCTCGCCGTACGCCTATCTCGAGCGGGGCCGCTACATCGACTACCTGCGCCCGTGGCTGGACCGGTTCGGCGACGACGTGACGGTGGTCTTCCTCGACGAGATGCGGGGCGACCCGGCACGGGTCGGCGAGCTGTATGGCACCCTCGGAGTCGACCCGGGGTTCCGGCCGCCTGCGGCGGGTGTCCCGGTCAACGAGAGCCGGCAGCCCCGGCCGGAGCTGGACGCGGACCTGCTCGACCGGCTCCGCGAGTACTACCACAAGAGCGACCAGGAGCTCTCCGACCTGCTCGGCCGGACGCTCCCGTGGTCGCGCCACACCGGAACGACCGAAGGAACCCAGCAGTGACGGACAAGCCCGAGATCCTCTTCAACAAGGCGAGCGTGGAAGGTGCCGAGCTCGAGCACATCCGCGCGGCCCTGGAGAGCGGCCACACGTCGTCCTCGGGTCCGTTCTCGGCCCGGGTCAACGAGCTGCTGCGCGCCGAGACCGGCGCCGCCGACACCCTGCTCACCACGTCCTGCACCGCGGCGCTCGAGATGAGCGCCCTCCTGCTCAACCTGCAGCCCGGCGACACGGTGATCGTGCCGTCCTTCACCTTCGTCAGCTCCGCGCTCGCCTACGTCCGCGAGGGCGCCCGGGTGCTCTTCTGCGACATCGAGCCCGAGACCCTCGGCCCCGACCCGCGCCACCTCGCCGAGCTGCTCGACGACTCGGTGCGGGCCGTCGTGGTCGTTCACTACGCCGGCATCGCCTGCGACCTCGACGGGATCCGCGAGGTCCTCAAGGACCGTCCCGACGTCGCGATCGTCGAGGACAACGCCCACGGCCTGTTCGGCCGGTGGCGCGGCCGGCCGCTCGGCAGCATCGGCCGCTTCGCCACGCAGAGCTTCCACGACACCAAGAACTTCGTCTGCGGCGAGGGCGGCGCCCTGGTGCTCAACGACCCCGACGACGTCCAGCGCGCGTGGGTGCTCTACGACAAGGGCACCGACCGCAAGGCGTTCTTCCAGGGCTTCGTGGACAAGTACTCCTGGCGCGACACCGGCTCGTCGTTCGGCATGTCCGACGCGCTCGCGGCTTACCTCCTCGGCCAGCTCGAGCAGCGCGACGTCATCCAGGCCAAGCGCCGCGGCGTCTTCGAGCGGTACGCCGAGGGGCTGGCGCCCCACGCGGAGGCGCTCGGCCTGCGGCTGCCGTCGTCCCGGAGCACTGCGAGCCGGCCTACCACCTCTTCCACGTGCTCATGCCCGACCACGAGACCCGCACCGGGTGATGAAGGAGCTTCAAGGAGGAGGGCATCAACACGACCTTCCACTACGTGCCGCTTCCACGACTCGGTCGGCGGCCGCCAGTTCTCCGCGCGCCCGACCGAGTGCCCGGTCACCACCGACATCAGCAGCCGCCTGATGCGGCTGCCGTTCCAACAACAACCTGACCGCCGACGACACCGACCGTGTGGTGGAGACGTTGGTGCGGTCCATGACGGGGGTCTGATCGCATGTCCGAGGTCGTCCAGTCGGGGTCATCCTCGATCCAGCAGCCCGACTACTGGTGGTACCGCGCCCGCACGCACCTGCTGCAGGCCGCCCTGGGCGACTTCCTGGACTCCCCTCGCCGGCTGCTCGACGTGGGCAGCGCCGACGGCCCGAGCGTGTCCTGGATGCAGGGTGCCCACGAGCGCTTCGCGATCGACCTCGACCCGCGGGGGCTCGTCCCCGGCAGCGGCGTCTGCGCCTCGGCACTGGCGCTCCCGTTCGGCGACGAGACCTTCGACGTCGTGGGTGCCTTCGACGTGATCGAGCACTGCGACCCCGAGGCCCAGGCGGTCTCCGAGCTGGCGAGGGTGCTGCGGCCCGGCGGCCGGCTGCTCGCCTCGGTGCCGGCGTACCAGTGGGCATGGTCCGACCACGACGTCCGGGCCGGCCACCACCGCCGCTACACGCAGCGCCGCATCGTGCGTGCGGTCGAGGGTGCCGGCCTGACGGTGCTGCGCTCCACCTACGGCTTCGCCGGGGTGTTCCCGATGTTCGCCGCCGAGCGCGTCGCGCGCCGGCTGCGTGGCCGCTCCGCAGAGCCCCAGGGCCTCCCCCAGGTCTCGCCGGCCATGGATCGGGTGCTCACCGGCCTCTCCGCGACCGAGGCGCGGCTGCTGCGCAAGGTCGACCTGCCGTTCGGGTCGTCGGTCTTCCTCGCGGCCGAGAAGCCCGCTCGCTGACGGGCCCCGGCTGACGGGAGCTCAGCTGGTGGCGGGCGCGGTCGCCGTGCGCGCCACCGGGCGCGAGCCCTCGCGCAGCAGCAGGCCGAAGGCCGCCACCTCCACCAGGAGGAACGCCCAGCAGGTGCGGTCCAGCACCGGCACCTGCGCGAGCACGAAGAACACGACGCCCGGGACCAGGGCCACGGCCCACCAGCGGGCCAGCGCCAGCGCGCGGCCGTGGGCGATCACCAGCAGCGTCACGACCAGGTTTGCCATGGCCACCGTGCTCGCCACCGCCAGCAGCAGGGTCAGCGAGGCCGGGAGCGTGACGTCGCTGCCGAAGACCAGCTTGAGCAGCCAGGGACCTGCCAGCGCGCCCACGACTGCGGCACCCGCCGAGCCCACGACCGTGAGGACCACGATGCCGCGGCGCACCCTGCGCAGCTCCTCGTCGCGCTCGGCCACCACCAGCCGGGTCAGCCAGCCGGTCAGCTGGGCGACCAGGCCCAGCGCCAGCGTGTAGGGCGCCCGGAACAGCGCCAGTCCCGCGAACAGCGCGGTCACCTCGGTCGCGGTGCCGCCGGCCAGCACCAGGACGACCGGGCCGCCGGTGAGGACCGCCTGCCCGATGACCTGGGCGCCCCCGGTCCCGCCGAGGAAGGCCAGCGGCGACTCGCCGTCGCCGCCGGTCCCGGTGCGGGCGAGTCGGAACGTCGACGGCCACACCGCCGCGGCGGCGTACCCCGCGAGCAGGCAGAGCCCGTACGCCACGGGGTTGTCGACGCCCGCGAGCCAGAGTGCCAGCGCGCTGAGGCAGCGGACGCCGTTCTCGGCGACCAGGCCGGCCCCGACCGCGGCGAACCGCCGGCGGCCGGTGAGCACGCCGCGGACCATGCCGATGACGGCCGCGCCGAGCGTCACCGCCCCGACGAGCAGGGGGAACCACGTCTGGCCCTGGTGGAAGAGCTGGTCACGGGCCACCCAGCTGATCGCGGTGGTGAGGAGCGCGAGCACCAGGCTGAGGCGGGCCACGCCCGGCAGCGCCTCCCGCACCGACCGCTCGCCGCCGTGGGCCGACACCGACCGGGCGATCCAGTGCTGGAGCGGGAAGGTGAGCGCCGCCCCGGCGAAGGACCAGTAGGTCCACAGCACCGCGACGGGGGCGGCGGCCGTGGAGCCGAGGGCGCGCGTGACCAGCGCGAAGAACACGTAAGCCAGCAGGCCGCTCACCGCGGAGCCGAACGCCAGCGCCGACGTGTGGCGGAGCTTGTTCCTCATCGAGGCTGCATTCTGCCGCACCACGCTTGGGCTCACCGCATCGTCGGCGGCCGGTGCTGCCGGGCGCTGTCGGCGGTCTCGGCCATGCTGGGGCCATGGAGATGATCTCGTGGTTCACCACCCTGCTGGTCGGGGTCGCCCTCGGCTGCCTGCTCGGGCTGCTCTGGGCCCGCTCCCGCCCCGCGCACACCCAGGCGGTCGGCCAGGGCATGGTCGACCAGGCCGAGGTGATGCAGGGGCTGGACAGGCTCAGCGACCAGATGCAGGACCTGGACCGGCAGCGGGCCGCCTGGCAGGGCCAGTTCCACCAGCACGTCTCCGACCTGCGTCGGGAGACCCACTCGCTTGCGACCGCGCTGCGCAAGCCGCAGGTGCGCGGGCGGTGGGGCGAGCTCCACCTGCGCCGGGCGGTCGAGCTGGCCGGGCTCGTCGACCGGTGCGACTTCAGCGAGCAGGTCCGTCTCGCCGACGGGGCGCTGCGCCCCGACCTGGTCGTCCACCTGGTCGGGAGCCGCCACGTGGTGGTCGACGCGAAGGTGCCGCTCGACGCCTACCTCGACGCGACCTCGGTGGAGGACGACGAGGAGCGCCAGGCGCACCTCGTGCGCCACGCCCGCCAGCTGCGCCAGCACGTCGACCAGCTCTCCTCGAAGGCCTACTGGCGCTCGCTCGCCGAGACTCCGGAGTTCGTGGTGCTGTTCGTGCCCGCGGAGTCCTTCCTCGCGGCCGCGCTCGAGACCGACCCGCAGCTGATCGAGTACGCCGCCACGCGCCAGATCGTGCTGGCCACCCCCACCACGCTGATCGCCCTGCTCCGCACGGTCGCGCACGGCTGGAGCCACGAGGCGCTGGCCGACCAGGCGCGCGAGATCCACAAGCTCGGGCGCGAGCTGCACGGCCGTCTCGGCAGCCTGAGCGGACACCTCGACCAGGTGGGCCGCTCGCTCAACGCCGCGGTCGGCCACTTCAACTCGGCGGTCGGCTCGCTGGAGTCGCGGGTGCTGGTGTCCGCGCGCCGCTTCCAGGACCTCTCGGTCACCGACGACGAGCTGCCCGCACCGCGCCAGGTGGAGTCGACGACGCGCTCGCTCGGCGCGCTCGGCGGGCCGCCGCGGAGCTCCGACGTGGCCCGGATCGACGGCCGCGCCGACCGGCGCGCCGCGCCCGAGGAGGAGGCCGGCGACAATACGGTGGCCCTGTGAGCCACACGCGCACGCTGTGGGAAGAGGGCCGGGAGCCGGGACGTCAGGTCGTGGCCCTCGGCGCCGCGCTCGCGCTCACGGCCGTCGTCATCGACGTGGCCGTCGTGGGCCGGGTCAGCCTCTTCTTCGACCTCTGCTTCGTCACCATGTGCGTCGCCGTCGCCCTGGCCGTGCGACCCACCGACTTCTTCACCGTCGGCGTGCTGCCGCCGCTGGTCATGCTCGGCGTCTTCACGCTGCTCGGCTTCACCCGCCCCGAGGCCATCGCCGACCCACGTGACGGAGTGATCCAGGCGGTCGTCTCCGGCCTGTCCCACCACAGCGTCGCGCTGGTCGTGGGCTACATGCTCTGCCTGGGCTGCCTGGCCACGCGGCAGCGCGTGGGCCGCCGCCCCGAGGCTGCGCGTCCCGAGGCTGGGGGCTACGCGGCGAACCGGTCCGGGTCACCCGAACCGCGTCGTACGACCTCGGGGTAGCCCTCCGACCAGTCCACGACCGTCGTCGGCTGCGCCGGGGTCTCCCCCGCCTCGATCACGAGGTCGACCTGGTGGTCGAGCTCCTCCTTGATCTCCCAGCCGAGGGTCCGCGGCTCGTCCTCGCCCGGCAGGATCAGGGTGCTGGTGAGCAGCGGCTCGCCGAGCACCCCGAGCAGCTCGTGGACGAGCACGTGGTCGGGGATCCGCACCCCCACCGTCTTCTTCTTGGGGTGCATCAGCCGACGCGGCACCTCACCCGTGGCCGGCAGGATGAACGTGTACGGCCCCGGCGTCGCCGCCTTGATCGCCCGGAACGCCGCGTTCTCCACGTGCACGAACTGCCCCAGCTGCGCGAAGTCCCGGCACATCAGCGTGAAGTGGTGCTTCTCATCGAGACCGCGGATCCGCAGGATCCGATCCCGCCCCTCCCGGTTGCCGAGCTGGCACCCCAGCGCGTAGCCCGAGTCCGTCGGGTAGGCGATCAACGCTCCTTCCCGCAACGCCTCCGCCACCTGCTCGAGAAGCCGCTGCTGCGGGTTGTCCGGATGAATGTCGACGAATCGGGCCACGCCCGCGAGTCTAAGCCGCGCCGACCCGACATAGCGGCGGTCCGGTGGTCGAGGAGCGAGCGCCGGCGCCTGCCCTGAGTAGCGAGCGCCAGCGAGCGTGTCGAAAGGAGCGTGTGGAGACCCTCGCACTGAAAGCAGGGCGGCGACCACGAGCGCCAGCCCCGAAAGCTTTACCTTCGCTCATCCCAGAACCCCCGGACCGGGACGATTCCGGCGCCTGACTGTCGGTGGTCGATGCGATCATGGACACATGTTCGAAACCGATGCAGCGGAGAGCCCGTCGAGGTCGCCGACCTCGACGCCGCCGGCCTGCTCGAGGTGCTCGAGCAGCGCAAGCTGGACGCCCGAGCCGCCGAACGCGGCAAGCTGCGCATCGCCGCGCAGTGGTGCGTGGTCCACCCCGCCACCGCCGACACCGGGATCGCGACGTGGGGCGGCGCCTCACTGCTGGACGAGGACGAGTCCCTCGGCGGACGGCACCCCGGCGGTCTCCGCGTTCGCCCCCGAACCCTCGCCGCCACCCTCGGGGTGGCCACTGAGACGGGATGAAGCTGATCGCCGACGCCCTGGACCTGCACACAGCTGCCCCGCATCTGGCGCTCGTCGAATCGCTCGCGTGGAGCCGTACAAGGCCCGGCACGTCGCCCAGGCCACCCACCGCCTCTCCCGCGAGGCCGCCGCCTACGTCGACGAACAGCTCGCCGCCAGGCTGCCTCGTGCAGCTGGAAGGCGATCGAGACCGCCGTCGCCCACGCGATCGCGAAGTCACCCCGAGCTGCTCGAGGAGCGGGAGAAGCAGGGGGCAGTCCTGGCACGTCACGCTGCGCCACCCCCCCCGAGCGAGTACGCCGGCACCTCCTGGCTCGACATCACCGGCGACACCCTCGACCTCACCGCCTTCCACGACCTCGTCTGCGACCAGGCCGCCGCCTTGAAGGCACTCGGCGACACCGACGACCTGGAGGTCCGCAAGGCCAAGGCCCTGGGCGTCATCGCCGCCCAGCAGGCCCAGCTCGACCTCACCTCACTGTCGCCCGACAGCGAGGTGAGGCCCGCCGCCCCGCGGACGCCGAAGACCCGGTTCTACCTCCACCTGAACCTGGCCGACCTCGCCACCCACGGCTGCTCCGGCCAGCGACCTGGCCGCGGGCACGGTCGAGGCTCGGCGCCGCCACCATCACCCATCAAGGAGTGGGTCGGCCACTCCCAGGTCACCGTCAGCCGGTCCTCGACCTCGGCCGCACCGACGCGTCGACGGCACGAACCACCCGCGTGGATGCGCGAGCTGGTCATCCTCCGCGACGGCCACTGCGTGTTCCCCTGGTGCCACCACGACGCCCGAACCGCCGACCTCGACCACATCGACCCCTACATCCCCATCGACGAGGGCGGACCACCCGGCCAAACCATCCGGGCAACCTCCCCCCTTGTGCCGGCGACATCACCGCGCCAAGACCAGCCGACGATGGCGCTACCGACGCCGACCCGACAGCACCTACCAGTGGCACGGCCCCACGGCCGCAGCTACCTGGTCACACCCCACGGCACCCTCGAGCTCCCAGCAACTGAGCTCCACCCTTGAACGGGCCGGACCCGGCAGACCCAACGACTGCCGGGCTACCGGCCTGCCCGGGGGGCAGGGATCACGCACCGACAGGCAGCGCGAGCTGACGTCGCAGGCCGATAAGGCAGCCGGCCATCATCCGGTCGTGGTTCCAGGCGAGCAGCGGACGGCCGACGTACGACGCCCAGCCGAGCAGCCTCCCCTGGACGGTGACGTCCTGCGCGAAGTCCAGACGCGTGCCGGTGGCGGTCGGCGAGAGGTGCCAGCGGACCGCGCCGGTGAGGTCGCCGCCGACCTCGACCTCGAGCAGTGGCGCCTCCGGGAGACGGCGCGCAGGACCAGGTCGAGCGTGTAGGGCAGCGTCGAGCGGCACAGCACCCGCGCGTCGTCGGGGCCGAGCGAGGCGACGGCGACCACCTGCGGCCACCACTCGGGGTAACGCTCGAGGTCGATGAGGACGTCGCGCACGGCGTCGACGGGAGCGGCGACCTCCCAGGTCTCGCGGAACTCGTAGGACCTCACCCGCACCATCATGCCGAATCGCACCGACCCGCCGCGCAGCAGTAGCGTGCCGCCCATGACGACTATCGAGGTTGCTCCCCTGCTCGACCGCGCTCGCGCGTGGGCCGCGGAGGACCCCGACGACCGGACCCGCGCCGAGCTGGAGCGACTCATCGACGCCGTGGCGGGCGGAGCCGACGCCACCGAGCTGGCGGACCGCTTCGACGGCACCCTGGAGTTCGGGACCGCCGGCCTGCGCGGCGCCCTCGGGGCGGGCTCCAACCGGATGAACCGTGTCGTGGTGACCCGTGCCGCCGCCGGCCTGGCCGCCTACCTCAAGGACAACGGCGCCACCCGCGAGAGCAGCGTCGTCATCGGGTACGACGCCCGCCACAACTCCGACGTCTTCGCCCGCGACACCGCCGAGGTGATGACCGGCGCCGGGCTCAAGGCGTACGTGCTTCCGCGGCCGCTGCCCACGCCGCTGCTGGCCTTCGCGATCCGCGAGCTGGGGTGCGCCGCCGGCGTGATGGTCACCGCCAGCCACAACCCTCCCGAGGACAACGGCTACAAGGTCTACCTCGGCGACGGCAGCCAGATCGTGCCCCCGGCCGACGCCGAGATCGCCTCGCGGATCGCGGCGGTCGGCCCGCTCGCCGACGTGCCCCGCGGCGATGCCGGCATCACGCTGCGCGAGGACATCATCGACCGCTACCTCGACACCGTCGCCGGGCTCGCGGCCGACGGGCCCCGCGACCTCGAGATCGTCTACACGCCCCTGCACGGCGTGGGCGGCACCTCCGTCGCCCAGGTCCTCGAGACCGCCGGCTTCGACGCCCCGCGGATCGTCGCGCAGCAGGAGCAGCCCGACCCGGACTTCCCGACGGTCTCCTTCCCCAACCCCGAGGAGCCCGGCGCCATGGACCTCGCCATGGCCCTCGCCGAGACGAGCGGCGCCGACCTGGTCGTGGCCAACGACCCCGACGCCGACCGGTGCGCCGCCGCGGTCCCCGGACCGCACGGGTGGCGGATGCTGCGCGGCGACGAGGTCGGCGCGCTGCTGGCCTCCCACCTGCTCGCCGCCGGCAAGAAGGGCACCTACGCCACCTCGATCGTGTCGTCCTCCCTCCTGGGCCGGATGGCGACCGCGGCCGGGCAGCCGTACGCCGAGACGCTCACGGGATTCAAGTGGATCGGCCGCGTCGACGGGCTGGCGTTCGGCTACGAGGAGGCCCTCGGCTACTGCGTCGACCCCGAGCACGTGAAGGACAAGGACGGCGTCTCGGCGCTCCTGCTGCTGTGCGAGATCGCCGCGTCCGCCAAGGCCGCCGGCCGGAGCCTCACGGACCTGCTCGACGACATCGCGGCCGAGCACGGCCTGCACGCCACCGACCAGCTCTCGGTGCGGGTCACCGACCTCACGGAGATCGCCGCCGCGATGGACCGGCTCCGCGCCACCCCGCCCACCGCGCTCGGCGGGTTGGCCGTGGAGCGGGTCGACGATCTCGCCGAGGGCTCGGCCGACCTGCCGCCCACCGAGGGCCTACGCTACCGGCTGGCCGAGGGCGGGCGCGTCATCGTCCGGCCGAGCGGCACCGAGCCCAAGCTCAAGTGCTACCTCGAGGTCGTCGTCCCCGTGAACCCCGAGGACGGCGTCGAGGCAGCGCGCATCTCCGCCGCCGGCCGCCTCGACGCGCTGCGCAACGACATCAAGGCCGCCGCGGGCATCTGACTCAGAAGAACAGCGACACCAGGAAGGCCGCGACGAAGGCCCCGAGCCCGGCGATCTCCGGCCAGGCCCAGGCCCGGCGTACGCCGGTGGCCAGGGCGGCCTGCTCGTCGGAGAAGCGACGCACGCCGTGCTTGACGCACGCGGCGTCGGAGAGCTGGATGATCCGCTCCTCCACGTAGAGGGGGTACGACGCGGACGCGGTCCGGGCCGCCGCCTTGCCGCCGTGCCGGGGGCCGGACCGGTCGGGCCCGCCGTGCTCGGTGCCGCGGTCACTGGTGCTGCCCTGCCCGAGGACGGACAGGCCGGGGTGCACGCCCATGCCGTGCTCCTGGGTGCGGGGGCCCTTCACGGTCTGGCGCAGGGTCCGCCCGATGGCCGGCGAGACGAACCGGCGCTCGCCGGCGGTCACCGACAGCACCTGGCGGACCACGACGGTCTCGATCGCCACGAGCGGGATCCACACGGTGTGCAGCATGTTGCGCATCACCAGGTCCTCAGCCGTCGCCCAGACGTGGGGACGGAGCAGCGCGGCCCAGACGAGGACCCCGAAGGCGGCCGCGCCGAAGATCAGCGACAGCGCGTAGCCGTGGTGGATGTCCATGATGCCGACGACCACCATGCTCGCCGCCAGGATGAGGCCGAGGATGCCCATCACGTGGCCGCTGGTGGCGTGGAAGCGTTCGACGGGCTTCTCGACCGTCCCCGGGCTGTTCGGGTCGCTCACGTCGCACTCCTGTCCACGGGGCCTCCGACGGCCCACACCTCAATTGCCTTGCACCGGCGGTTCAACCCTATGCTGGGCCGGTGACAAGCTCCCCCACCACTGCCATGCCCACGGGCCAGGGGTCGAGTGCAACCGGTGCCCCGGTGGTGTCCGCGGACTTCTCCGACATCACGAGAACGGACGCGTCGCTGCGAGGGTTCCTGCACGGCCTTCCCGGCGTCGACCAGGTCGGCGCCGAGGCCCGCGCGGCCTCCCTCGGCACCCGCTCGATCAAGACGACGGCCAAGGAGTTCGCGATCGACCTCGCGATCCGGATGGTCGACCTGACGACGCTCGAGGGCCAGGACACGCACGGCAAGGTCCGCGCCCTCGCGGCCAAGGCGATGCACCCGGACCCGGCCGACCCGACCTGCCCGATGACCGCCGCCGTGTGCGTCTACCCGGACATGGTCGCCACGGCCAGGGAGGTCCTCGGCGACAGCGGCGTCAACGTCGCCGCCGTCGCCACGGCGTTCCCGAGCGGTCGCGCCGCCCTCGACATCAAGCTGGCCGACACCAGCGACGCCGTCGAGGCGGGGGCCGACGAGATCGACATGGTCATCGACCGTGGCGCGTTCCTCTCCGGCCGCTACAAGGACGTGTACGACGAGATCGTCGCCGTCCGCGAGGCGTGCGGCCCGGCCCACCTGAAGGTCATCTTCGAGACCGGGGAGCTCCAGACCTACGACAACGTCCGTCGCGCCAGCTGGCTGGCGATGATGGCGGGCGCCCACTTCATCAAGACCTCCACCGGCAAGGTCCAGCCGGCCGCGACGCTGCCGGTCACCATGATCATGCTCGAGGCGGTCCGCGACTTCCGCGCGCAGACGGGCCAGATGGTGGGCGTGAAGCCCGCCGGCGGCATCCGCACCAGCAAGGACGCCATCAAGTACCTCGTGATGGTCAACGAGGTCGCCGGCCAGGACTGGCTCGACCCCGACTGGTTCCGCTTCGGCGCCTCCACGCTGCTCAACGACCTGCTGATGCAGCGCACCAAGATGAAGACCGGGCGCTACTCCGGTCCCGACTACTTCACGCTGGACTGATGTCAATGACGAGCCCCTTCGAGTACGCCCCCGCCCCCGAGTCGCGCAGCATCGTCGACATCAAGCCGTCGTACGGCCTGTTCATCAACGGTGAGTTCGTCGACGGCCACGGCAAGGCCTTCAAGACCATCAGCCCCGCCACCGAGGAGGTGCTGGCCGAGGTCGCCGAGGCCGACGAGGCCGACGTGGAGAAGGCCGTCAAGGCCGCCCGCAAGGCCTACGACAAGGTCTGGGGCCCGATGCCCGGCCGCGAGCGGGCCAAGTACCTCTACCGCATCGCCCGGATCATCCAGGAGCGCGGCCGCGAGCTGGCAGTCCTGGAGTCCCTCGACAACGGCAAGCCGATCAAGGAGTCCCGCGACGTCGACATCCCGACCGTCGCGGCGCACTTCTTCTACTACGCCGGCTGGGCCGACAAGCTGGAGTACTCCGGCTTCGGCAGCACCCCCCTCGGCGTCGCCGGCCAGGTCATCCCGTGGAACTTCCCGCTGCTGATGCTGGCATGGAAGATCGCGCCGGCCCTCGCCTGCGGCAACACCGTCGTGCTCAAGCCGGCCGAGACCACGCCGCTGACCGCCCTGCTCTTCGCCGAGATCTGCCAGCAGGCCGACCTCCCGCCGGGTGTCGTCAACATCGTCACCGGCGCGGGTGACACCGGCCGTGCACTCGTGTCGCACCCGGACGTCGACAAGGTCGCCTTCACCGGCTCCACCGACGTCGGCCGCGCGATCGCCAAGGCCGTCGCCGGCACCGACAAGAAGGTCACCCTCGAGCTGGGCGGCAAGGCGGCCAACATCGTCTTCGACGACGCCCCGATCGACCAGGCCGTCGAGGGCATCGTCAACGGCATCTTCTTCAACCAGGGCCACGTCTGCTGCGCGGGCTCCCGCCTCCTGGTCCAGGAGTCGGTGGCCGAGGAGGTCCTCGACCGCCTCAAGCGCCGCATGTCCACGCTGCGCGTGGGCGACCCGCTGGACAAGAACACCGACATCGGCGCCATCAACTCCGCCGAGCAGCTGGCCCGCATCCGCGAACTGTCCGACATCGGTGAGGCCGAGGGAGCCGGCCGCTGGTCGCCCGCCTGCGACCTTCCGAGCAACGGCTTCTGGTTCCCGCCGACGCTCTTCACCGGCGTCACCCAGGCGCACCGGATCGCCCGCGAGGAGATCTTCGGCCCGGTGCTGTCCGTGCTGACCTTCCGCACCCCCTCCGAGGCGGTCGAGAAGGCAAACAACACGCCGTACGGCCTCTCGGCCGGCGTGTGGACCGACAAGGGCTCGCGCATCCTGCACATGGCCAACCAGCTGCGTGCCGGCGTGGTGTGGGCCAACACGTTCAACAAGTTCGACCCGACCAGCCCCTTCGGCGGCTACAAGGAGTCGGGCTACGGCCGCGAGGGTGGCCGTCACGGCCTCGAGGCCTACCTGAAGGGTGGCGTGAAGTGAGCCGCATCGACGTGCGCAAGACCTACAAGCTCTACATCGGCGGGGCGTTCCCCCGCTCGGAGTCGGGCCACTCCTACGTCGTCCACGACTCGAAGGGAGCCTTCGTGGCCAACGCCTCCCTCGCCTCGCGCAAGGACGCCCGTGACGCCGTGATCGCGGCCCGCAAGGCCTTCGGCGGCTGGTCCGCCCGGACGGCGTACAACCGCGCGCAGATCCTCTACCGCGTCGCCGAGGTCATGGAGGACCGCCGCCCGCAGTTCGTGCAGGCCGTGGTCCAGTCCGAGGGGCTGAGCTCCGCCAAGGCCGAGCGGGTCGTGGACGAGGCGATCGACCGCCTGGTCTGGTACGCCGGCTGGGCCGACAAGATCACCCAGGTCGTCGGCGGCGCCAACCCCGTCGCCGGCCCGTTCTTCAACATCTCCACCCCCGAGCCCACCGGTGTCGTCGCCGTGCTCGCGCCCCAGCAGTCGAGCCTGCTCGGCCTGGTCAGCGTCGTCGCCCCGGCGATCGTCACCGGCAACACCGTGGTCGTGGTGTCGTCGTACGAGCGGCCGCTGCCCGCGGTCACCTTCTCCGAGGTGCTCGCGACGTCCGACGTGCCCGGTGGCGTGGTCACATCCTGACCGGCTCCGCCGCGACGATCGGCCCGTGGCTGGCCGGGCACATGGACGTCAACGCGCTCGACCTGACCGGCATCGCGGGCGAGGCCGCCCTGGCGAAGGACCTCGAGGTCGCCGCCGCCGACAACCTCAAGCGGGTACGCCGGGCCCCGGCCGGGGAGCCCGACTGGACCCGTGACCCGGGCACCGACGCGATGACGGCGTTCCTGGAGACCAAGACCGTCTGGCACCCGATCGGCGTCTGAGGACACCCGGACTGGTGCGCGCGCAGGTCATCGTCCTTGCCGGCCCCTCAGGGGCCGGCAAGTCCCGGCTCGCCGAACGCCTCGGCCTGCCGGTGCTGCGGCTGGACGACTTCTACAAGAACGGCGACGACCCCACCCTCCCCCGCATCACGGAGGGGGCCAACGCCGGCATCGTCGACTGGGACCACCCCGACTCCTGGCTGCACGACGACGCCCTGGCGACCCTCGACCAGCTCTGCCGCGAGGGTCGCGCCGACGTGCCGGTCTACGAGATCGCCCGCGACGGGCGCTGTGGCTGGACGACCCTCGACCTCGGTGACCACGAGCTGTTCGTGGCCGAGGGGATCTTCGCCGAGTACGTCGTGGGCGCCTGCCGCGAAGCTGACCTGCTGGCCGAGGCGTACTGCGTGCGCCAGCACCCGGCCGTGACCTTCTGGCGCCGGCTCACCCGGGACCTGCGCGAGCACCGCAAGCCACCGCTGGTGCTGGTCCGCCGCGGGCTGGCGCTGATGCGTGACCAGCAGCGGGTGGTGGCCCGCGCCGTCGCGCTTGGCTGCCGACCGGTCACGCCGGAGGAGGCCCGCGACGGCATCGGCCGACTGGCCGCGTTCGAGGTGCACTGAGCATGCTGCTGCGCCAGCCGGACCCCACCACCTGCGGCTCCTGCTGCGCGATCCGGGCCCGGATGGTGCTCGACGGAGGGTACGACGCGTGGGTGCGCGCAGAGGTCGGCGGGACGAAGTTCCGCGAGGAGGCCCTGGCGGCGCATCGTCGCACCAACCGGCCGGTCGACGCCCACGGGCGGCTGCAGCTACCGTGGCCGCTGGCGCTGGGCACCTCACCCTGGGCCCTCGCGCGCGAGCTCTCGCTGGTCTCCGGCACCCGCTACGTGGTCCGGCCGGTACTGTCCTGGCGCCGCGACGCGGCGCACCGCCGCATTCGCGACGCCGTCGCCCACGGTCACCCTGTGCCTGTCTACATCGGGGATGCGATGACCGCCCGGCACGTGGTCCTGGCACTGCCGGATCCCGGCGCCGACGATGCACTGCCCGTCTACGACCCGGCGTCCGGTCGCGACGTGCGCGTCTCCCGCGACTCATGGACGCAGGCCCGGCTCGGGCTCTCTGGTTGGGACCGGCCGTGGTTCCTGGTGCTGCCGGCCGGTCTCAGCCCTGCAGCGCGGCGTACCCGGGCTTGATCACGTCGTCGATGATCGCGAGCCGCTCGTCGAAGGGCAGGAACGCCGACTTCACCGCGTTGATCGTGAACCACCGCAGGTCGTCGAGGGTGTAGCCGAAGGCCTCCACCAGCGACCACATCTCGTCGGTCATCGACGTCTGGCTCATCAGCCGATTGTCGGTGTTGACGGTGACCCGGAAGCGCAGCTTCGTCAGCAACCCGATCGGGTGCTCGGCGATCGACGGCGCGGCGCCCGTCTGGATGTTGGAGGCCGGGCACATCTCCAGCGGGATCCGCATGTCGCGCACGTACGCCGCCAGGCGGCCCAGCTCGACGGTCCCGTCGTCGGCGACCGTGATGTCGTCGATGATCCGGACCCCGTGCCCGAGCCGGTCGGCGCCGCACCACTGGATCGCCTGCCAGATCGACGGCAGCCCGAAGGCCTCGCCGGCGTGGATGGTGAAGTGGGAGTTCTCGCGCTGGAGGTACTCGAAGGCGTCGAGGTGCCGGGTGGGCGGGTAGCCCGCCTCGGCGCCGGCGATGTCGAAGCCCGCCACGCCCCGGTCACGCCACGCCACGGACAGCTCGGCGATCTCCCTGGACCGCGCCTGGTGCCGCATCGCGGTGAGCAGCTGGCGGACCACGATCCGGCCCCCGGCCGCGGCGATGCCCTCGTCGAAGCCCTGCTGCACGGCGGCCACTACCTCGTCGAGGGTCAGCCCCTGCGACACGTGCTGCTCAGGGGCGTAGCGGATCTCGGCGTACACCACGCCGTCGGCGGCGAGGTCCTCCACGCACTCCCGGGCCACCCGCGTGATCGCCGGGCCGTTCTGCATCACGGCCACGGTGTGGTCGAAGGTCTCGAGGTAGCGCTCCAGGGAGCCGGAGTCCGCGGCCGCGGCGAACCACTGCCCCAGCGACTCCGCGTCGTCGGCCGGCAGCTCGTGGCCGATCCCACGGGCCAGCTCCAGCACCGTCGCCGGGCGCAGCCCGCCGTCGAGGTGGTCGTGGAGCAGGACCTTGGGTGCCCGAAGCACCTGGTCTCGGGTCGGGACGGTAGGTTCCGTGACGGCGGCTGTCATGCCGTCATCCAACCATCAGAGCAGCCAACCGATGGAGGCAGACATGCGCGTCTTCACCACCCTGGACGAGGTGGCGGCCGCGGCCGGCGAGGAGATCGGCACCAGCGACTGGGTGCTCATCGAGCAGGAGAGGGTCGACAAGTTCGCCGAGGCGACCGACGACCACCAGTGGATCCACGTGGACGTCGAGCGCGCCAAGGAGGGCCCCTTCGGCGGCACGATCGCGCACGGCTACCTGACGCTCTCGCTGCTGCCCATGCTGGGCAGCAGGATCTACGACCTCCAGACACCCGGCGCGAAGCTCAACTACGGGCTCAACAAGGTGCGCTTCCCGACCCCGGTCAAGGTCGGTGCTCGCATCCGCGCCACGGTCACCTTCGCGCAGGTGACCGACGTGCCCGCCGGCAAGCAGCTGACGATGAACTACGTCATCGAGATCGAGGGCGAGCCGAAGCCCGCCTGCATCGCCGAGTTCCTCGTACTGCTGCTGCCCTGACCCTCCGGCTGTCCGGGTTCAGCCGATCCGGTCGATGACCAGCGGCGTGGGGTCGTACGCCGCGTTGTCGGCGTCGATGTCGTAGCCGCCCTCGAGCGAGGCCAGCGCGCGTTCGAAGCGCTCCGGCTCGTCGGTGAGCAGCGTGAACAGCGGCTCGCCCTCCGCGACCTTGTCGCCCGGGCGCGCGTGCCAGACCACGCCCGCGCCGTCCTGCACGGCGTCTCCGGCCTTGGCGCGCCCGGCACCGAGGCGCCACGCGGCCATGCCGACCGCCATCGCGTCCAGCCGGGTGAGCACGCCGGAGGCAGGGGCGCCCACGACGTGCTGCTCGCGCGCCTCGCGCATCGGGGCGTCGGGGTCGCCGTCCTGGGCGCGGACCATCGCCCGCCACACGTCCATCGCGGAGCCGTCGGCGAGCTTGTCGGCGGGGTCCACGTCGGTGACACCGGCGCCGGCGAGCATCTCGCGGGCCAGCGCCAGGGTCAGCTCGACCACGTCGGCCGGGCCGCCCCCGGCCAGCACCTCGACGGACTCGGCGACCTCGATCGCGTTGCCGGCGGTGCGGCCCAGCGGCGTGGACATGTCGGTGAGCAGGGCGACGGTGCGCACCCCGGCGTCGGTGCCGAGCTCGACCATGGTGGTGGCCAGCTCGCGGGCGCGGTCGACGTCCTTCATGAACGCGCCGGTGCCGACCTTGACGTCGAGGACCAGCGACCCGGTGCCCTCGGCGATCTTCTTCGACATGATCGACGAGGCGATCAGCGGGATCGCCTCGACGGTCGCGGTGACGTCACGCAGGGCGTAGAGCTTCTTGTCCGCCGGCGCCAGCCCGTCGCCGGCGGCGCAGATCACCGCGCCGACCGACTCGAGCTGGGCGAACATCTCCTCGTTGGTCAGGGCCGCACGCCAGCCCGGGATGGACTCGAGCTTGTCCAGCGTGCCGCCGGTGTGGCCCAGACCGCGGCCCGAGAGCTGCGGCACCGCCACGCCGCAGGCCGCCACCAGCGGGGCCAGCGGCAGGGTGATCTTGTCGCCCACGCCACCGGTGGAGTGCTTGTCGGCCGTGGGCCGCGACAGGGTCGAGAAGTCCATCCGCTCCCCCGATGCGATCATGGCGTCGGTCCAGCGCGAGATCTCGCGACGGTTCATCCCGTTGAGCAGGATCGCCATCGCCAGCGCCGACATCTGGGCGTCGTCGACCGCGCCCCGGGTGTAGGCGTCGATCACCCAGTCGATCTGGCTGTCGCTCAGCTCGCCTCGGTCGCGCTTGGCCGTGATCACCTCGACGGCGTCGTGCTGCGGCATGTCTCCCTCTCGTTCGCCCGCGTGGGGCAGGTCCAGGTCAGTGGAGGTCGTCGGGGCCGAAGGCCTGCGGCAGGACCTCGGCCATCGTGCGCAGCCCGTGCGGGGTCATCAGCACCAGGTCGTCGCCGCCCTGCTCGAAGAGCAGCTGGCGGCAGCGGCCGCAGGGCATGATCACCTCGCCCGAGCCGTTGACGCACACGAAGTGGGTCAGCCGGCCCCCGCCGGTCGCGTGCAGCTGCGACACGACGCCGCACTCGGCGCACAGCGTGACGCCGTACGCCGCGTTCTCGACGTTGCAGCCGACCAGCAGCCGCCCGTCGTCCGCGAGCGCCGCGGCGCCCACGTGGAAGTTGCTGTACGGCGCGTAGGCGTGCCCCGCGACCTCCACGGCGGCGTCCCGCAGGGACTCCCAGTCGACGCTCGACCCGTCGGTCACGATCAGCTCTTCACGTACGGCTCGCCGTCGGCGGCCGGCGGGCGGACCCGACCGACGAAGCCGGCGACCGCGATGATCGTGGCGAGGTACGGCGAGGCCCGCAGCAGCTCCGGCGGGAACTTGCCCAGCAGGGCCAGCTGGCTCTGCAGGGTCCACATGAAGCCGAAGAACAGTGCCGCGAGCGAGGCCCAGATCGGGTGCCAACGACCCATGATCACCGCGGCCAGCGCGATGAAGCCGTTGCCGGCCGAGGCGTCCTGGTCGAAGGAGCCGGTAGAGCCGACGGTGAAGTAGGCGCCGCCGAGGCCCGCGAAGACGCCGCCGAGCAGCACCGCCTGCCAGCGGATCCGGTTGACCTTGATGCGACCGTGTCGGCGGCCGTCGGGTGCTCGCCCACCGAGCGGACCCGCAGGCCCCACCGGGTCTGGAAGAGCAGCACGGTCACGAACGCCACCGAGATGTACATCAGGTAGACCAGCAGCGTCTGGTTGAACAGCGTCGGCCCGATGACCGGGATCTTCGTCAGCGAGGCGGCGATCGGCGAGAGCACCGGCATGTTCGCGTCCGGCATCGGGGCCAGGATCAGCGGCTCGTTGAGGTAGGACTTGATCGACGGGTCGTCCGGGATCTGGCTCAGCAGGAAGTTCGTGAGACCGGTCGCCAGCGCGATCAGCACGACGCCGAGCACGACCTGGTTGACCTGGTAGCGCAGCGCGAACACCGCGAGCAGGGCCGCGATCCCGACACCGGCGACGATGCCGCCGAGCAGGCCCATCTCCGCGCTGTAGAAGGCGCTGGAGGCCACCGAGGCGAAGAACGCCCCGGTGAGGAACTGGCCCTCGATCGCGATGTTGATGACACCCGCGCGTTCGCACAGGCAGCCGGCCAGGGCGCCGAACACCAGCGGCGTCGCCAGCTTGACCGTGCCCGGCAGCGGATTGACTATCACCAGCGTGCCGGCAAGGGAGTTGGTCTGGTCGGCGTAGGACCAGACGATGAAGCCGACGAAGAAGGCGACGCCCACCACGACCGAGATCAACGCGCCCAGGGCCCCTCGGGGGATCTTGTTGATCGCCGCCGCGCCCGTTGCCAGCAGCGCGACCCCGAAGCAGGCCCAGACCACCGCCAGCCCGTTGAGGTCCTTGGGCGGGTTGTCCTGGCTCACCGTGTCACCGAGCGTGTAGGACACCGTCGCGTTCGAGATGTCGAGGGCGAACCACAGGAGCAGCAGCGCCACGATCGCGAAGACCACGACGAGCTTGACCTGGCGTCGTACATCGGCGCGGTCACGGACGTCGACGACGTCCGCCTGCTCAACCTCAGTCACAACTGCGGCGCTCATCCGCCCCATCCCTTCGCCATCACGGTCTTGTTCTCGTCGGTGGACTTCATCCGCATGATCCCCTGCACCAGCGCGGTGCCGCCACGAAGAGCACGATGAGGGCCTGGAGGATCTGGGTGAGCTCCTTGGGCGTCGCCGCGGGGCTCGCCTGCATCGCCACGCCGCCGACGCTGAGTGCGCCGAACAGCAGGCCGGCCAGGACCGTGCCGATCGGGGTGGCCCGGCCCAGCAGCGCGACGGTGATCGCGTCGAAGCCGATCGAGCCGGCCATGGTCGGGCTCAGCGAGTCGTGGTGCCCCAGGATGCCCATCGTGGCCGCGAGGCCTGCCAGGGCACCGGCGATGATCATCGCGGCCGTGTAGACGGCCGGGACGTTCATGCCCGCCGTGCGCGACGCGTCCGGGTTGGCGCCGACGGCCCGCATCTCGAAGCCGAGGGTGGACCGGTTGAGGATCCACCAGACCAGCACCGCCGCCAGGAACGCGGCGAGCACGCCGAGGTGGAGGTTCCCGATCGACGGGAAGGTGGCCGAGTCGTTCACCGGCGGCGACTGGGTGTTGTCGCTGCCCGGGCGCTGGAAGGCGTTCTTGCCCAGGCAGTAGATCAGCAGCGCCGCGGCGAGGTAGTTCATCATGATCGTGGTGATGACCTCGTGGGCACCCGTGCGGGCCTTGAGCACGCCAGCGATGCCGCCCCAGAGCGCGCCACCGAGCATGCCGGCCACGAGCGCGGCCAGCAGGTGGATGCCCGGGGGCAGGTCCCAGGTGAAGCCGACGTACCCCCCGCCAGCGCACCGAGGATGAGCTGGCCCTGGGCACCGATGTTGAACAGGCCGGCGCGGAACGCCAGCGTCACGCCCAGGCCGGCGCAGATCAGCGGCGCCGAGCGCACCAGCGTGGTGCCCATCGCGGAGGTGGAGCCCACCGAGCCGGTGAGCAGCGCCCAGTAGGACTCGCCGACGGCGTGGGCGGCCTCGGAGAAGAAGTCCCAGGGGTAGGAGAAGAAGTACGGCAGGGTCTCGAGGACGGCCTGGCTGGAGAAGGCGATCAGCACCGCGCCGATGAGCAGCGCCAGGACGAACGCGGCGATCGTGGTCTTGACCGTCGGGATCCAGTCGGCGGCGGCGATCGGGCGGCGGGTCGGCTTCTGCTCGGCGGTCCCGGGTGCCTGGACGTCCTCGGGCTCGGGTGCGGCCTGGGTCTTGGGTTCGGTGCTCATCTCGTTGCCTCTGCTGCCTCGGCGGGAGCGTGCGCACCGGCCATCATCAGGCCGATCTCCTCGCGGGCGATGTCGGGGGTGACGGTGCCGACGATGCGACCGTCGTACATGACGGCGATCCGGTCGGACAGGGCGTAGATCTCGTCCAGCTCGGTCGACACGATGACCACCGCCACGCCCTTGTCGCGCTCGGCGATGATCCGCTTGTGGATGAACTCGATCGATCCCACGTCGACGCCGCGCGTCGGCTGGGAGGCGATCAGGACCTTCAGCGGCCGGGAGAACTCCCGGGCCACGACGACCTTCTGCTGGTTGCCGCCCGAGAGGGAGCTGACGGTGCTCTCCATCGACTCGGTGCGGATGTCGAACTCCTCGATCCGGTGCGCGGCGTTCTCCTCGAGCGCGTCCAGCCTCAGGGCCAGGCCGCGGGAGAACTCCTTCTCGCGGTAGAGGTCGAGGACGAGGTTCTCGCGGACGGTGAACGCGCCGACGTACCCGTCGTGGGAGCGGTCCTCGGGGATGTAGCCGATGCCCTCCGCGAGGCTCTCGCGCGGGCCGTGCTTGCGGATGTCCTTGCCGTCGATGGTGATCTCGCCGGCGTCGGGCTTGACCAGGCCGAGCAGCGACTTGATCAGCTCGGTCTGCCCGTTGCCCTGGACGCCCGCGATGCCGAGGACCTCGCCGGCGCGGGCCTCGAACGAGACGTCCTTGACGACCTGGACGCCCCGCGGGTCGACGACGGTGACGTCCTTGACCTCGAGCACCGGAGCGCCGACCGCGGCGGGCTCCTTGTCGACGGTCAGCTTCACCGACCGGCCGACCATCATCTCGGCGAGCTCCGCCTCGGAGGCGCTGGGGTCGGCGGTGCCGACGACCTTGCCGCGGCGGATCACGCTGATCCGGTCGCCGATCGCCTTCACCTCGCGCAGCTTGTGGGTGATGAAGATGATCGAGGTGCCCTGCTTCTTCAGCTCGCGCATGATGCCCATGAGCTCGTCGATCTCCTGCGGCGTCAGCACCGCGGTCGGCTCGTCGAGGATCAGCACCTTCGCGTGGTTGGCCAGCGCCTTGATGATCTCGACGCGCTGCTGCACGCCGACGGGGATCTCCTCGACCAGCGCGTCGGGGTCGACCGCGAGCCGGTACGTCGTGGACAGCTCCCGCACCAGGTCGGCCGCGGCCGAGCGGTTGAGGAAGCCCAGGCCACGGGTCTGCTCACGGCCCAGCATCACGTTCTCGGCGACCGTGAAGACCGGGATCAGCATGAAGTGCTGGTGCACCATGCCGATGCCGGCGGCGATCGCGTCGCCCGGCGAGCCGAACTTCACGGGCTCCCCGTCGACGAGCAGCTCTCCCTCGGTGGGCTCGAGCAGCCCGTAGAGCATGTTCATCAGCGGACTTGCCCGCGCCGTTCTCCCCGAGGAGGCAGTGGATCTCCCGGCTCGATCGTGAGGTCGATCTGGTCGTTCGTGTGAACGTCCCGAACCTCTTCGTCAGCCCCCGGATCTCCAGCTTCATCGTTCTCCTTTGAACGTGTGACTCGCGGCCTCCCGCGGCGCGGGAACCAGAAGAGCGTAGAACGCGGGAAGCCGGGTCGGTAACTTACCGACCCGGCTTCCTGCGGTAACGAACGGGGCTGGCGGTCAGCCGACCTTCAGCGTGCCGTCGATGATCTGCTGCTTGAGCTGGTCGATCTTGTCCTTGACGCTCTGGTCGATCGTCGAGTCGGCGTCGTGGTAGGGCGCCAGGCCGACACCGTTGTTGGCCAGGGTGCCGACGTAGACCTTGTTGTTGAAGGTGCCGTCGACGGCGTCCTTGATGGCGGTCTCCACGGCGACGTCCATGCCCTTCATGACCGAGGTCAGGAGCACGTCGCAGTACTCGGCGGCCGAGACGCAGCCGTCGGTGTCGACCCAGATCGCGTGGACGCCCTTGTCCTTGGCGGCCTGCAGGCCACCGAGGCCGGCGGGGCCGGCGACCGGGAAGATGATGTCAGCACCCTGCTGGATCATGCCCTCGGCGACCGACTGGCCCTTGGACTTGTCGTCGAAGGTGTTCAGGAACGAGCCGTCCTTGCCGTTCCAGCCCAGGAGCTTGACGTTCTTGTTGTTGTCGGTGTTGTACTTCTCGATCCCCTGGCGGAAGCCCTCCATGAAGATGGAGACGGTGGGGATGTTGAGACCACCGAAGGTGCCGACGATGCCGGACTTCGACTCCGCCGCGGCGAGGTAGCCCGCGAGGAACGACGGCTCGGCGGTGTTGAAGGTGAGGCCCTTGAGGTTCTTGGCGGGCTTCTCGTAGCCGAAGTCGACGATGGAGAAGTCGATCTTCGGGTTCGCCTTGGCGGCCGCCTCGGTGGCGTCACCGAGCAGGAAGCCGACCGTGGTGATTGAGTTGCAGCCCGCCTTGACCAGCTGGTTGATGTTGTCGGCGTACTCCGAGTCGGAGTTCGACTCGACCTGGGCGGTCTGGACGCCGAGGTCTGCCTTGGCGTCGGTCAGGCCCTTGAGCGAGGTCTGGTTGAACGACTTGCGTCGAAGCCGCCGGAGTCCGACACCTCGCACGCCTTGAAGTCCGGGTGGCTCTCCGCCGGGGCCGAGCTGCTCGGCGACGACGACGGCGAGCTGCCGCTGTCGGCGTTGTCCGACGGGCGGCTGCCACAGCCGGCCAGAACAAGTGCGGCGATACCAACGATCGTCGCGGTGCGTGCCGTCTTCTTCACGGCGCCTCCTGAAATTTGTGTGGGGTCTCGAGTGCGCCAGCCGATCGCCACGCACGCCGGGTCACACTAATGGTCGAGACCCCCCATCCGGGGCCAAGCGCCGCAGAATTTCTTACGTTGTTATAGGTCGGTGACCAAAGAACCCACGGCGGCGTTCGCCAGGACCCGTGCCCCGATGCCCGTGGCGCGCTCGTCGACGCGCAGGTTGCCCTGGTGCAGGTCGTACGTCGGGCCGCCCGGCGTGCGCGTGCCGAGCCGCGCCATCGCCCCCGGGACCTGGTCCAGGAGCCAGCCGAAGTCCTCGCCGCCGAGGCTCTGGTGGGCGGTGACCCGGCCCCGCTCCCCGAGGGCCCGGTGGACGGCCCCGGACATGATCCGGTGGGAGACCACCTCGTTGACGACCGGCGGGACGCCCTGCTGGTAGACCACGTGCGCCTTCACGCCGTACGGGCGGACGATGTCGTGGACCAGCTCGCGCACCAGCGCCTCGCACTCGGCCCAGGCGACGGCGTCGAGGATCCGCACGGTGCCGGCGGTCAGGCCCCGGTCCGGGATCACGTTGGCGGCGGCGCCGGCGTTCACGATGCCCCACACCAGGCTCACGCCGGAGCGCGGGTCCAGGCGCCGGGAGAGCATCGCGGGCAGCTCGGTGGTGACCTTGGCCAGGGCGAAGGTCAGGTCCCCGGTGAGGTGGGGGCGGGAGGTGTGGCCGCCGGTGCCCTCGAGCCGGACCTCGACCCGGTCGGCCGCGCTGGTGAGCGGCCCGAGCCGGAGGCCCACCTGGCCCAGGTCGACGCCGGGGTCGCAGTGCAGGGCGAAGATCCGCTCGACGTCCGAGAGGACCCCGAGGCTGACCATGTGGAGGGCGCCACCCGGCATCACCTCCTCGGCCGGCTGGAAGAGCAGCCGGACGCGCCCGGGCAGCAGGCCGCGGGCATGCACCTCGCCGAGCGCCTGGGCGGCGCCGACCAGCGCCGCGGTGTGGACGTCGTGGCCGCAGGCGTGGGCGACACCGGGGACGGTGCTGGTCCACGGGTCGGTGGTGGCGTCCTGGACCGGGAGCGCGTCGAGGTCCGCCCGCAGCGCGACCAGCGAGCCGCTGTCGCCGAGGTCCGCGACCAGGCCCGTCTGCGGCAGCCGGGTGACCCGCCAGCCGGCCTTCTCGACCGCCGCGGCGACCAGGTCGCCGGTCCGGGTCTCGGCCCAGGAGAGCTCGGGGTGGGCGTGCAGGTCACGGCGCAGCTCGACCAGCTCGTCGTCGTTGGTGGCGACGACCGAGTCGATGACGGAGGCTGCGGCGTCCACGGGCGTGTCGGAGGGCATCGGGACCGAGGTTAGTTCACCACCTCGTCCCGATGCCCTCCGGTTCAGCTCATCAGGCGCGCTGGGTCATCCGCCGAAGCGAACCAGCCTGCCTGCCGGCGTCTTGGCCAGCACGTTGGTCGTCGCGTAGACCTTGCCCTTCACGAACTCGACCGCAGCCGGCTGCACCGCCGACCGCCACGTGTGCGGCACGCTGCTGCCGTTGCGCAGCTTCGAGATCACACCGCCGAAGAGCTGGGACACGTAGACGTCGCCTCCGGGGTGACCGCCAGGCCGACCGCACCCGCGAAGCCCTTGGCGAGCAGCTCGGGTTCGGCGTTGACGGGGCTGATCGTGTAGACGCGGCTCTTCTTGCCCAGGCTGTTGTCCTCGGGACCACCGGTCAGGGCGGAGACGTAGAGCTCGCCGTGGGCGGCCTCGACGTCGGTCGGGACCGGCTCGAACCAGTACGTCAGCCCGACCGCGCACGCCGGGACGTGGTTGGCCTTCGCCGCCTTGGCCGAGATCTTGATCGGCACCGGTGGCAGCAGGATGGAGTCGGTGATGTGGCCGTTCTCGATGCGGAGGATGTCGTTGCCCGCCGCGTCGGCCACCCAGAGCGAGCCGAATCCCGAGTCCGTGGCGTACGGGTGCGAGTCGACGATGCCCTTGTACTTGACCGGGAAGCCCTTCGGGAACTTCGAGGCACAGGCCTTCTTGATGTCGCGGAAGCCGTAGGTGACGCCCGAGTCGGGGTTCTTCCTCTTCTCGTAGGCGCCGACGTTGGCCACCGTCGTGACGTGCCCTGCCTTGTCGCGCTGCAGGACCGCCTGGCGCTTCTTGCCCGTCACGCTGAACGTGACGACGCCTTCGCGCACGGACGCCGCGCCGACCTCGACCCCCTTCGGCGCCTGGAAGATCGTCTGCGGGCTGTGGCCCGGCCGGATCTTCACCAGCGAGCCTGCGAAGTTCTGGCTGACGTAGGCGGTGCCGGTGGTCGTGATGGCCGCGGTCAGCGGGCTCACGAGATGCCCGGCGATGATGGTCCGGCCTGCGCCCGCGGCGGACGCGCCGGTGGTGGTCGCGACGGCTGTTCCCGCCGCGGCGAGTGCGAGCGCCGTCAGGGCGCCCGTCATTCGGATGGTGGATTTCATCGAGTTGTCCCTCCCTGTCGATGATTCTTCAGGGATCCTTGTGGACCTCACGCGTGCCTTGGGGCTCCGGCCGCCGATTTACCCGGGACCGGGGATGTGGGGACGTAGCAGGCTCGTACGCTCAGGCGCCGGTGTCGTAGGCCGCCAGGATGCGGTCCGCCGCGGTGGTCGCGGGCAGCTCCCCGGCCAGCACGGCGGCCCGGACCTGGTCCCGGATCGCCGCGACGCCGTGGGAGTGGCGCAGCCGCTCGGCCAGCTCGTCGCGGACCAGCGCCCACATGAAGTCCAGCTGCTGGCCTGCCCGCTTGTCGGCGAGCCCCTGCTCACCGAGGTGCTCGCGGTGACCGAGCACCCGCTCCCACAGGTCGTCGACGCCGACGCCCTCCAGCGCCGAGCAGGTCACGACGGGCGGTGCCCACTCCCCCTTGCCGCGGACCATCCGCAGCGCCCCCGCGAGCTCGCGGGCCGCGACCCGGGCCTCCTGCTCCCGGTCGCCGTCGGCCTTGTTGACCGCGATCACGTCCGCGATCTCCAGGATCCCCTTCTTGATGCCCTGGAGCTGGTCACCGGTGCGCGCCAGGGTGAGGAAGAGGAACGTGTCGACCATGCCGGCCACGGTGACCTCGGACTGGCCGACCCCGACGGTCTCGACGAGCACCACGTCGTACGACGCGGCCTCGAGCACGGCCATCGCCTGGACGGTCGCCCGGGCCACCCCGCCGAGGGTGCCGGCGGAGGGCGAGGGCCGGATGTAGGCGTTCGGGTCGTGCGCCAGCCGGGCCATCCGGGTCTTGTCGCCGAGCACCGAGCCCCCGGTGCGCACCGAGCTCGGGTCGACGGCCAGCACGCCGACCCGGTGGCCCCGGGCCGTGAGCCGGGTGCCGAGCGCCTCGACGAAGGTGGACTTGCCGACCCCGGGGACCCCGGAGATGCCGACCCTCACCACGGGCGCGCGGGCACCGGTGACGTCGGGGTCGCTGAGATCGGCCAGCAGGTCCCTCGCCGCCGCCCGGTGGGCGGGCTTGGAGGACTCGACCAGCGTGATGGCCCGCGACACGGCGGCACGCCGGCCTGCGCGCACGCCCTCCACGAGCGCTGCGACCTCCATCAGTGGTCCAGCTGCTCCCGCAGCTTCGCCAGCAGGTCCAGGGCGGACTCGGCGATGACCGTGCCGGGCAGGAAGACGGCCGCGGCGCCCATCTCCTGCAGGGTCGGGACGTCGTCGGGCGGGATCACGCCGCCGATGACGATCATGATGTCCGGGCGCCCCTGGTCCGCCAGCGCCTGCTTCAGGGCCGGCAACAGCGCGAGGTGGCCGGCGGCCAGCGACGAGACTCCGACGATGTGCACGTCGGCGTCGACGGCCTGCTGGGCGACCTCCTCGGGCGTGGAGAACAGCGGCCCGACGTCGACGTCGAAGCCCATGTCGGCGAAGGCGCTGACCACGACCTTCTGGCCGCGGTCGTGGCCGTCCTGGCCCATCTTGGCGACCAGGATGCGGGGGCGCCGCCCCTCGGCCTCCTCGAACTCCTCGGTCGCGTCCAGCACCCGCTGCACCAGCTCGCTCCCCGAGGAGCCGGACTCGTCCCTGAACACGCCTGAGATCGTACGGATGACCGCCTGGTGGCGGCCGTAGACCTTCTCCAGCGCGTCCGAGATCTCGCCCACCGTCGCCTTCGCGCGGGCGGCGTCGACGGCGAGGGCCAGCAGGTTGCCGTCCAGTCCGGCGCCGGCGCCGCGCTCGGCCGAGCCCGTGAGCGCCTCGAGGCTCCGGCGGACCTCGTCGTCGTCGCGCTCCGCACGCAGCCGCTCGAGCTTGGCGATCTGCTGGCGGTAGACGTCGTCGTTGTCGACCTTGAGGACGTCGAGCCGGTCCTCGGCCGCGAGGCGGTAGGTGTTGACGCCGATCACCTTCTGCGCGCCGGAGTCGATCCGGGCCTGGGTGCGGGCGGCCGCCTCCTCGATGCGCATCTTGGGGATGCCCTGCTCGATCGCCTTCGCCATGCCGCCGGCGCGCTCGGCCTCCTGGATGTGGGCCCAGGCGCGCTCGGCGAGGTCGTGGGTGAGCCGCTCGACGTAGTGGGAGCCGCCCCACGGGTCGATGGTGCCCGTCGTACCGCTCTCCTGCTGCAGCAGGAGCTGGGTGTTGCGGGCGATCCGCGCCGAGAAGTCGGTCGGCAGCGCGATCGCCTCGTCGAGGGCGTTGGTGTGCAGCGACTGGGTGTGGCCCTGGGTGGCGGCCATCGCCTCGATGCAGGTGCGCTGGACGTTGTTGAAGACGTCCTGCGCGGTGAGCGACCAGCCGCTGGTCTGCGAGTGCGTGCGCAGGCTCAGCGACTTGGGGTTCTTCGGGTCGAACTCGCGCACCAGCCGCGCCCAGAGCGCGCGGGCGGCGCGCATCTTGGCGACCTCCATGAAGAAGTTCATGCCGATCGCCCAGAAGAACGACAGGCGCGGCGCGAACTGGTCGATGGTCATGCCGGTCGCGAGGCCCGCGCGGATGTACTCGACGCCGTCGGCGAGCGTGTACGCCAGCTCCAGGTCGGCCGTCGCCCCGGCCTCCTGGATGTGGTAGCCGGAGATCGAGATCGAGTTGAAGCGCGGCATCTTCTCGGCGGTGTAGCTGAAGATGTCGGAGATGATCCGCATGCTCGGCTGCGGCGGGTAGATGTAGGTGTTGCGGACCATGAACTCCTTGAGGATGTCGTTCTGGATCGTCCCCGTGAGCTGCTCCGGCTTCACCCCCTGCTCCTCGGCCGCCGCGATGTAGAGCGCCAGGACCGGCAGGACCGCGCCGTTCATGGTCATCGACACCGACATCTCGTCGAGCGGGATGCCGTCGAAGAGGGTGCGGGTGTCGTAGATCGAGTCGATCGCCACGCCGGCCATGCCGACGTCGCCGCGCACGCGCGGGTGGTCGGAGTCGTAGCCGCGGTGGGTGGCGAGGTCGAAGGCGACCGACAGACCCTTCTGGCCGGCGGCGAGGTTGCGGCGGTAGAACGCGTTGGACTCCTCCGCGGTCGAGAAGCCGGCGTACTGCCGGATCGTCCACGGCTGCGTGGTGTACATCGTCGGGTAGGGCCCGCGCAGGAACGGGCTCAGCCCGGGCAGGGTGTCGAGCGCGTCGAGGCCCTCGACGTCGGCCTGGGTGTAGAACGGCTTGATCTCGATGCCCTCGGGGCTGTGCCACGCCTCCCCGGCGCTGGGCGCCGCCGCGTCGGTCGGGCCGTTCGAGCCCCCGAGCGGGAGTCCGGCGAAGCTCTTCGGAATGCTCATGCCAGCTTCTCCCTCGTCCGGGTCAGGAAGTCGAGTGCGTCCACGCCCATCGCGCAGGAGTCGTCGGTGCCGTCGAGCGGCTTGCCCGCGATGATCACCCAGGTGGCACCCGCCTCACGCAGCGCAGCGGCCGCGGCGGCACCCCACTCGGCGTACGCCGCGTCGGTGCCGGCCAGGCAGACGACTGCCTGGCCGTCGTAGGCCGCCACCAGCTCGCCGGCGTCCGTGGTCGGGCCGGCCACGTCGACCGCGATCCCGCCGGCGGCGAACAGGTTGGCGGCGAAGGTGGCGCGCGCGGTGTGGGCGGCGACCGTTCCGAGGGTGGCGAGGAAGACGTGCTCGCTCACGGGCTCGTCGCGCAGTGCCTCGAAGCTGGCGCCGTAGCGGCGGACAGGACGGGCGGTCGGGTCGGCCGGCCGCTCGGGCAGCACCCCGGCCAGGTCGGGGAACTCGGTGAGCCCCGTGATCGGGCGCTTGCGCCGGACGATCTCGGCCTCACGTCGGGCGACGGTCTGCTCGATGGCCTCGTCGAGGGACTCGCCGTCCTCCAGCCGGCCGAACACCTCCCACCCGGCACGGGCCAGGTCGTCGGTGAGCTTCTCGACGGCGTAGGAGCCGCCGGCCGGGTCGGTCACCCGGGCGACGTGCGACTCGGAGATCAACAGGCTGGAGGTGTTGCGCGCGATCCGTCGGCCGAAGGCGTCGGGCACCCCGAGCGGGCTGTCGAACGGCAGCACGGTCACCGCGTCGGCCCCGCCTACGCCGGCGGCGAAGGCGGCGACGCAGGTGCGGAGCATGTTCACCCAGGGGTCGTACTTGCTCATCATGGGGCGGCTGGTGACGGCGTGCTGCCGCTGCGCCCACCCCCCGGTCTCCTGCGCCGAGGCCTCGCTCAGCTCGAGCACCCGGGCCCAGAGCCGGCGGGCTGCGCGCAGCTTGGCGATGGTCGTGAACTGCTCGTCGGTGGCGGCGTAGCGGAACTCGAGGAGGCGCGCCGCCTCGTCGACCGACAGGCCGGAGCCGGTCAGCACCCGCAGCACCCGTGCGCCCACGGCCAGGGAGTGCGCGAGCTCCTGGGCGTCGGAGGCGCCGCGGTCGTGCGCGGCCGTCGCGTCGACGACCACGGCGAGGGTTCCGGCCCGCCGCGCGAGCTCGGCGACGGCCACCAGGTCCTCCTCGGCGGCCTCCCCGCTCACGCCGAGGTTGGTGCCGGGCGCGAGCTCGCGGCCGTCGGCGTGGGCGAGGAACGCCTCGGCGACGGCGACCGGTGCGGTCGGCGCGTCGAGCACGACGGGCGCCAGGTCCAGCAGCACGCCGTCGAGGAGCGTGGCGAGGTCGGTGTCGGCCGACGCCTCGAGCCAGAGCGAGGTCACGCCGCCGTTCAGGTCGACGAGGGCGGCCTCGTTGCCCGCCTTGGCGTCGCCGACAGCGAGGTGCGCCCGGATGTCCCAGTCGCCGGCCCGTGTCGGGCGTCCCGAGGTCTCGAGGTCCTCGAGCAGCGATGCGGTTCCGAGCGGCGTGACGGGGATGCCGTCGAGCGTCGTACGCGTGAGCCTGTCCCAGACCAGGTCGTCGGGGTCCTCGTCGCCCATCCGTCGCGACTTGCGGAGCACGGCGGCGGCGGCCTGCTCCCAGTCGGAGATGCTCCATCGGTCGCCCGGGTCGGACAGGTCCAGCGTCCCCTGCTCCGGCTCGAGCTCCTCGGGCTCGTCCAGCCCGCCCTCGACCTGTGTCATGGTGCGAACGATAGGAGCACCCGCGGAACGGGTTCCAGCCAGTGTGACTTTTTCAATGCGCGTTCAGTGCGCGTTCAGTGCGCGGGCGACACCGGTCAGGACTCCTCCGCGGTGGTCATCGGCACCTCGGCCTCGGCCAGGTAGCGCTCGATCGCCTCCTCGAGAACGGCGTCGACCGGGCGGCCGCTGCGCTCCCCCACCGTGGCCAGCCGCTGCGTCAGCCCGGGCGGCACGGTCAGGACGGTTGCCCTGGCCGGCGCAGGACGGCTCGCGCCCGGGCCGAACCTCGCCAGCGCCGCCACCACGACGGTGCCGAGCACGTCGAGGATCGCGACCACGCCGAGGGTGCGCAGGTAGAGGCTCCCCGGGTCGTGGACGCCGAGCACGAGCGCGGAGAGCAGTCCGGCCAGCGCCGCGGCCATGGCCAGGGTGCCGACCAGGATCCGGCGCAGCATCGGGCGGGCCAGCCGGCCCAGCACCAGCAGCAGGCAGGCCTGCGCCAGGGTGGCCGCCACGATCGCCCCGACGCCGAAGGACTGGCCGAGCAGCTCGTTGGGCGGGGTCTCGTAGTCGCGCCAGATCATGAACAGCGCGCTGACCACCGGGACGACCACGACGACGCCGCCGACCACTCCGACGAGCTGGTACGGCGTACCGGCCGTGGTGAGGTAGCAGAGCACGACGACGCTCGCGATCCCGACCAGCAGCGTCGTCAGCAGGACGCGGGCCTCGGGCGCGCCGAAGGCTCCCCCGCCGATCAGTGCGATCACCCCGAGCAGGGCCGCGAGGGAGAACGAGCCGATCGTGATCCGCACGATCGCCGTGCGGATCGGAGCGGCGGACTGCTCGACCATGCCCGATGGTCCCACCGGCGAGACCCGCCGGACACCGGCCGATGGTCCCGGCCAAACCGGGTCGGGCGCCCTGACGTCGCTACGACCGTTACGCGGCCAGCCAGACGTCGAACGACCGGACGAAGCGGTCGTGGCTGGCGACCATGGCTGCTGCGTCACCGGGGACGCGCAGGACGTGGTCCCCCGGCACGACCAGGTGCTCACCCGGGAGCGCGTCGAGCACGCGCTGGCTGAAGTAGGGGTCGTCGGCGCCGATGACGACGAACTGCTCGGCGGGGTAGGACAGGAGAGGCTCGGCGAGGTCGGGCTCCGTGAGGAGCGGTGTGAGGCACGCGGCGTCGTACCCGCGCGCGGCGGCGACCGGGGCTGCCATGGTCCCGAGCGACTTGGCGACGACGATGACGCGCCCCGCGAAGCCGTCGACGGCCGCCTCCAGCTGGGATCCGACCCAGGCGACCTCGTCGGCGTCGCTGCTGAGCTGCGGCACCTCCCACCAGACCTGGCGCACGTCCCAACCCCGCATGAGGGCCACCTGGGCGGCGAAGAAGAGCATCGGCCCGTCGGGGGTGTACCTGCTGCCCGGGAGGATGACGCACCTGCCGACCGAGGTCCCGTCAGCGGCGAGGTCGACGTAACGAGTCACCGCGACACGGTCCCACACTCGTCGGCAGATCCGTGCGGGTCGATCGCGGATCGCGGTCGAGCGTCAGGCTGGCTTGCGTGCGAGCCACATGGCTCCGGACGCGGGATGCTCAGGCCCGCGCATCGGGAGTCCGCCGTATCCGTCGGTCGAGACGTCCATGCCCGGCATAGCGATCCACGACACGAGTGACACGGATCGGAGCCTGGTGCCTCGGATGAACACAAACCTCGAGTCAGGCGACGCAGCTGTAGACACCGGGGTCGAGCTCGACGATCTCGGGATGGTGGGTGCCCTGGTGGTCGACGATGCGCCACAGGCCGTTGGGGGTCTTCCAGAGCTTGGTGGTCGAGTCGATGATCCACACCACGTAGGGCAGGTGGGTCTTGGCCCGGTGGTGGCCCCTCGTGAGGGGCTGGGCATTGGTGTCGCTGGTCTGGCCCGGTGGTCCGTCGGCGTCGTACGTCACGGGGTGGTCCATGTCGGCCGCTCGGCCGGTGCCGATCATCGTGACCGAGCCGGGAAACCCGTCGCCGGGTGACCGGAGCCTGGCTCGGGTCTTCATGGTGGTGGGGTGCTCGTAGCCGTCCACGGCTCGCTGCTCATCGAGGTCGATCACCGGGGTCATCGTGATGTTGACGTGGCCGAGCAGCGTGACCAGCTGGGCAAGCAGCTGCGGGCCGAGCGTCTCCACCCGGGCGACGCCCGGGGCGCGACGGGTCAGGACGTCCTCGTGCAGGTGGACGAACACCTGCGCCTTCGGCCGGAGCCGGGAGAGGTCCAGGGTCCTGAGCAGCTCCAGAGCTCGCTCGGACAGGGCGACCGAACGCGACGGAGGCTCGATCGGGGCCGCCTGGGTCGACTCCAGGATCAGCTGGAGCGCCTCTGCGGGCCGGGCGAGCCAACCGAACGCCAGGGAGCGGAGCTCGTCGCGGTTGAGGTCGCGAGGAGTGTCGGGGCGCAGGTCCTCTCGAGCATCGAGGATGTCGGCGACCTGCTCGACGGTCGCGTCGAACCAGGTGGCGTCACCGGCATCGAGGCGGGCGAAGATGGTGCGCAGTCCGTTCTCGTCGGTGCGGGAGACTCCCACGAAGCGGCGGCGCAGCTCGGCCTCCACCTTCTCGGCATGGGCCTCCGGGTCGGCCTCGATGACCTTGGCCTCGGCCAGGCTGAGCAGCCGGCCCGACGGCAGCGTGCCGATCACCGGCGCCAGGGCCACGTCGACCAGCCGGACCGCCTCGAGGGACAACTGGCGGGTCATCCGGGCGACCTGGCGGACCACCCAGATCTCACAGCGCAGCTCGTGGGCGGCAGTCCAGACCAGCGGGAGGCGGTGCTGCAGGTCAAGGGTGTCGGCAACCATGCTGCGGGCGGCATTGGTGTGGCAGTCGAAGGCGATGCCGAGCTCGGGCAGGGACAGCTGCCGCAGCGGCGGAGTCCCCTCCCCACCGACGATCACCAACCGGTCGCAGCCGGGAACCGCCGTGTGGCCGGGGTCGGTCCGCGGGTCCGAGGAGTGCAGGGCCGCCCAGTGCGCGGCCAGCCGCAGGTCCTCCAGCTCCCCTGCCCGGCGCTCGACGACTCGCTGCTGCGCCAGGGCGAGCAGACCCGGGGCGTCGAGGTCGTCGATGGAAGCCATGCATCATGGTAGTCCAGTTTGACTTCATTCGTCAATATGTTCGAACAGGTTTCGGACCGACGGCACGACACACGCTGCGGCACACGCTGCGGCACACGCTGACGCGGGACCGCCCGGGAAGTCGCTGGCCGCGACCATTGCCTGCTGACAGGGTGAGCGCATGTCGCTGACGCTCGAGGACCTGTGGCCACCGTTCGCACTCTCCGTGACCTGTGGTCCGCTGACACTCCGAGCGATGCGCGACGAGGATCTGCCCGAGCTCGTCGAGGCCGCCGCTGAGGCATTCACGGCGATGACAAGCGACCGTTCCCGTGGGCCTGGGCCGACCAGCCGATGCCGTGGCTGGGGCGAGATCTCGCGAGTCGCTACTGGAAGTACCGCGCCACCTTTCCGGGAGATGAGTGGGCCCTTCCCCTCGTCGTCCGCCACGAGGGCCGGATCGTCGGCATCCAGGGCGCCGAAGCGTCCCGGTTCCCGGTCCTGCGGACACCGGACACGTTCTCCTGGCTGACCCAGTCCATGCAGGGCCGCGGTCTGGGCACCCTGATGCGTCAGGCGATCTGCGCTCTCTTCTTCGATGAGCTCGACGTCCATGCCATGACCAGCGGCGCCTACGCGGACAACCCCGCATCTGCGGCCGTGAGCAGGAAGGTGGGCTTCGTGCCCAACGGCACCAGGCTCGAGCTGCGGGACGGCGACGCGGCTGAGCACAACAAGTTCATCCTGACCCGGGATCGGTTCATCAGGCCCGCCGTGCCGGTGACCATTCGGGGTGGCGCCGCACTCAGGGTCTTCGCGGGCGTTGCGCGCCCCGGGGACGGCTAGCTCCGCGCCCGCCACAGCTACGACACCTCAGGGCACGCGCGCTCAGACTTCCGTGCGGCCGTCGTCGTCCTTGTTGCGGATGCCGATCTTGCTGCCGAGCCAGACGAGCGGGTCGAACTTCCGGTCGATCACGCGCTCCTTCATCGGGATGATCGCGTTGTCGGTGATCTTGATGCCCTCGGGGCACACCTCGGTGCAGCACTTGGTGATGTTGCACATCCCGATCCCCGCCGCGCCCTGGGCCAGGCTCCGGCGGTCATGGGTGTCGAGCGGGTGCATGTCGAGCTCGGCGTACCGCAGGAAGAAGCGGGGGCCGGCGAAGGCCGGCTTGTTCTCCTCGTGGTCGCGCACGACGTGGCAGGTGTTCTGGCACAGGAAGCACTCGATGCACTTGCGGAACTCCTGGCCGCGCTCGACGTCGACCTGCGCCATCCGGCGCTTGCCGTCGGCGTCGCGCGGCGGCGGGGCGAACGACGGGAGCTCGCGTGCCTTCTCGTAGTTGAAGGACACGTCGGTCACCAGGTCGCGGATCACCGGGAAGGTCCGCATCGGGGTGACGGTGATGGTCTCCGTCTCGTCGAAGTCCGAGAGCCGGGTCATGCACATCAGCGCCGGACGGCCGTTGACCTCTGCGCTGCAGGAGCCGCACTTGCCGGCCTTGCAGTTCCAGCGGACGGCGAGGTCCCCGGCCTGGGTGGCCTGCACCCGGTGGATCGCGTCGAGCACGACCTCGCCCTCGGACACCTCGACGGTGTAGTCGCCCAGCTCCCCGCCGTCCTGGTCGCCGCGCCAGATCCGCATCTTCAGCTCGTATCCCATCGGGATCTCCCTACTCGAAGAAGGACTTCAGGTCGTCGGGCATGACGGGCAGCGCTGGTGGGCCAGGTCGACACCCGTGCCGGCGGCGTCCAGCCTCAGCACCAGGTTCTTGCTCCCCCACGTGTCGTCCGGGCCCGGGAAGTCGTCGCGCGTGTGCCCGCCGCGCGACTCCTGGCGCTCCAGCGCGGCCTTCGCGATGCACTCGGAGACGATCAGCATGTTGCGCAGGTCGAGCGCGAGGTGCCAGCCGGGGTTGTACTGCCGGTGCCCCTCGACGACGAGGTGCTGCGCCCGCTCCTTGAGGCGCTCGATCTCCTGCAGCGACCGCTCGAGCTCGGGTGCCGTGCGGATGATGCCGACCAGGTCGTTCATCGTCTGCTGGAGGTCCTGCTGGATCGTGTACGGGTTCTCGCTGCCCCCCTCGTGCTCGAACGGCGCCAGCGCGGTGGCCTGGGCCGCCTTGACGTCCGCGTCGTCCACGGTCGGGCGCGTGCCGCCCAGCCCGTCCGCGTGCGCGGCCGCGCTCTCGCCGGCCCGCCGCCCGAAGACCAGCAGGTCGGACAGCGAGTTGCCGCCGAGCCGGTTCGACCCGTGCATGCCGCCCGAGCACTCCCCCACGGCGTACAGGCCCTCGACGGCGCTGAGCTCGGTGTCGGCGTCGACCTCGACCCCACCCATCACGTAGTGGCAGGTCGGCCCGATCTCCATCGGCTCCGCGGTGATGTCGACGTCGGCCAGCTCCTTGAACTGGTGGTACATCGACGGCAGCCGCTTGCGGATGAACTCGGGAGAACGCCGCGACGCGATGTCGAGGAAGATCCCGCCGTGCGGTGACCCCCGGCCGGCCTTGATCTCGGAGTTGATCGCGCGCGCGACCTCGTCACGGGGCAGCAGCTCGGGAGGCCGCCGGTTGTTCTTCTTGTCGTCGTACCACCGGTCGGCCTCCTCCACGTTGTCCGCGGTCTCGGCCTTGAAGAACTCCGGGATGTAGTCGAACATGAACCGCTTGCCCTCGGAGTTCTTCAGGATGCCGCCGTCGCCGCGGACCGACTCCGTCACCAGCAGCCCCTTCACCGAGGGCGGCCAGACCATGCCCGTCGGGTGGAACTGCACGAACTCCATGTTGATCAGGCTGGCTCCGGCCCGCAGCGCCAGCGCGTGGCCGTCGCCGGTGTACTCCCAGGAGTTCGAGGTCACCTTGAACGACTTGCCGATGCCGCCCGTGGCCAGCACCACGCTCGGCGCCTCGAAGACCACGAAGCGCCCGGTCTCGCGCCAGTAGCCGAACGCCCCGGAGATCCGGCCCTGCGATCCCGCTCCCTTGTCCTTGAGCAGCTCGGTGACCGTGCACTCCATGAAGACGTCGATGCCGAGCGCGACGGCGCGCTGCTGGAGGGTGCGGATCATCTCCAGCCCGGTGCGGTCGCCGACGTGGGCGAGCCGGGCGTAGCGGTGGCCGCCGAAGTCGCGCTGCGAGATCAGCCCGTCGTCGGTGCGGTCGAAGAGGGCACCCCAGTCCTCGAGCTCCATGACCCGCTCGGGGGCCTCCTGGGCGTGCAGCTGAGCCATCCGCCAGTTGTTGAGCATCTTCCCGCCACGCATGGTGTCGCGGAAGTGCACCTCCCAGTTGTCCTCCGGCCACCGGTTCCCCATGGCCGCGGCGATACCGCCCTCGGCCATCACCGTGTGGGCCTTGCCGAGCAGCGACTTGCACACGATCGCGGTGCGCGCGCCCGCGTCGTGGGCGGCGATCGCCGCGCGCAGGCCGGCACCGCCGGCGCCGATCACCACGACGTCGTACCGGTGCCGCTCCAGCCCGACCTGCTCGCTGCCGGACATCTCGTTGCCGGTCATCGGGTGACGGTCAGACATCAGAAGAACCTCGGGTCGTCGAAGGCGTTGGTGGCCAGCAGGTAGACGTAGAAGTCGACCGCGGCCACCGAGAACAGCGAGAGCCACGCGTACTGGCTGTGCCGGGCGTTGAGCCGCGACACCCAGGTCCACATCCGGTAGCGCACCGGGTGCTTCGAGAAGTGCCGCAGCCGCCCGCCGACCGCGTGCCGGCAGGAGTGGCACGAGAGCGTGTAGAGCCAGATCAGCACGATGTTGACCAGGAAGATCAGCGTCCCGAGCCCCATGTGGCCCCAGTTGCCGTCCTCGTCGCGGAACGTCAGCACCGTGTCGTAGCTCAGGATCAGCGCCACCACGATCGCGAAGTACCAGAAGTAGCGGTGGATGTTGTTCAGGATCAGCGGCAGCCGGGTCTCGCCCGAGTACGTCTTGTGCGGCTCGGCCACGGCACAGGCGGGCGGGCTCAGCCAGAAGGCCCGGTAGTAGGCCTTGCGGTAGTAGTAGCAGCTCATCCGGAACCCGAGCGGGAAGATCAGGATCAGCAGCGCCGGCGAGAGCTGCCACCAGGTGAACGGCGTGCCGAAGTCGGCCGCCTCCTGGCACTTGCTCGTCAGGCAGGGCGAGTAAAAGGGCGACAGGTAGGGCGCGGAGTAGAAGTGCGCCGCCTGGAAGGCCCGGAACGTCGCGAACACGACGAAGCCGCTGAAGACGACGAACGTCGCCAGCGGCGCGAGCCACCACCGGTCGGAGCGCAGGGTCCTGGCCCCGATCCGGGCCCTGGTCGGACCGTCCACCCCGGACGCGCCTGACATGCCTGACTGTCCTGATGCCGTGCGCTGCGCGTCCGTCGACGCCATTGCCACCTCCGCGGGTGCCCTGATCGGTCCGGTGCTGGGGGTGAGTCTGCACACTCGGGGGACATTGTGAAAGGGGCCACACCGCGAGAGTTCACGCCGTGGTCACGTCGCGGCACCGTGGACGACGCCTCGTGCCGCCACTGTCGAGGCATGCGGATCACGCTCGTCACCGAGGCCTTCTACCCGGCCGTCGACGGCACGACCACCACCGTCAAGGCGGTCGCGGACCGGCTGATCGACACCGGCCACGAGGTGTCCGTCGTGGCGCCCGGGCCCGGTCTCGGCATCTACCGGCGCAGCCGCGTCGCGCGAATCTCGGGGCTCGACCGCTCCACCTCCCGCCTGCGGGAGGTCCTCACCGGTCTCGCCCCCGACCTCGTCCACGTCACCTCGCCGGGCGCCGTGGGGCGCAAGGCGCTCAAGGCGGCCCGGCAGCTCGGCGTCCCGAGCGTGGTGGTGGAGCAGTCCCCGGTGCTCGACCTGACCGCCGACTACTGGCGGTCCAAGGTCGCCGACCGGGCCGACGCCCTGCTGGTCACGACCCCCTGGATGGTGGACCGGGCCCGCGACCTGGGCGCCACGGCCGGGCTGTGGACCCCGGGCGTCGACACCGCGGCGTTCACTCCCCAACTCCGCGACCCCTGGCTCCACGCCAGCTGGTCGCGTGCCCGCTCACGCAGCGGGGCAGACGTCGTGGTGGGCTTCGTGGGCAGCCTCGAGGCCCGCCACGGCGTACGCCGACTGGCCGAGCTGGCGTCGGTGCCGGGGATCCGGCCGGTGGTCATCGGCGACGGCTCGCTGCACCGCTGGCTCGCCTCGCGGCTGCCGGAGGCCAAGCTCACCGGGGAGCTGCAGACCGGCGACCTGACGGTGGCGCTGGCCTCGCTCGACCTGCTCGTCCACCCGGGTGAGCACGAGACCTGCTGCCACGCCCTGCGGGAGGCCGCGGCCAGCGGGACGCCCGTGGTGGCGCCCCGCTCGGGAGGCGCCCTCCACGTGGTCCGCAACCTCGAGACCGGCCTGCTCTACGACCCGGCGGACCCGCACGCGATGCGCAGGGCCGTGTCCGCCGTGGCGGCGGACCCTCGTCGCGCCCTGCTCGGGGCCCGGGGTCGTGAGCTCGCGCTGGAGCGGGACTGGCGGACCGCCGTCGACGAGCTCGTGAGCCGTCACTACCGGCCCCTGCTCGCCGCCGATCACCGTTACCCGTCGCCTGCCTGAGCGAACCGCCCGGTAACCGGATCTATCTCACACTCCCCGCGGTCAAACGGGGGAACTCTGCGCGGTAGCGTGGCGTCTCGTGGCCACGACGACCCTTGTCAAGGGAGCGCGCTCGACGCGCTCGACCATCGCCCTGAAGATGCTGATGGCAGTCAGCGGCATCATCTTCATCCTGTTCGTGCTCCTGCACATGTACGGCAACCTCAAGGCCTTCGCGGGCCACGACGCCTACAACACCTATGCCGAGCACCTGCGCACCATCGGCGAGCCGATGCTGCCGCACGCGGGCCTGCTCTGGGTGATCCGCGTCGTGCTCGTCGTGGCGCTGGTGGTGCACGTGTACGCCGCGGTCACGCTGTGGCAGCGGGCCGGCAAGGCGCGCACGGTGAAGTACCAGGTGAAGAAGAACGCCGCCTCCTCCTTCTCCTCGCGCTTCATGCGCTGGGGCGGGCTGACGCTGCTGCTCTTCATCGTCTGGCACCTGCTGGAGTTCACCGTGCCCAAGGTCAACGTCGCGGGCGGCGCCACCAACGACCCGTACAACCTGCTCGTCGACTCCTTCGACGTGTGGTGGCTGACCCTGATCTACCTCGTCGCGATGGTCACGCTCGGGCTGCACCTGCACCACGGTGTGTGGAGCGCCTCGCAGACCCTCGGCCTCACCAACAACGCCAAGGCGCGCCGCAACGCGAAGACCCTGGGCTGGATCGTCGCGGTGGTCATCGCCGGCGGCTTCTCCCTGGTCCCGCTCTTCGTCCTCTTCGGCGTCATCACCAAGTAAGGGGTCCCGCACATGACCGAGTTCCCGGACACCACCACCACCTCCGACCCCTCCCACGACGCACCGGGTGAGCACGGCGACGACGCCGCCGGCTACTACACCCCCGGCGCCCCGATCGCCGACACCAAGGCGCCCGGCGGCCCGGTCAACGAGCGCTGGAACACGCGGAAGTTCGAGGCCCGCCTCGTCAACCCGGCCAACCGCCGCAAGCTGTCGGTGATCATCGTCGGCACCGGCCTGGCCGGCGCCTCCGCGGCCGCCACCCTCGGCGAGGCCGGCTACGTCGTGAAGTCCTTCTGCTACCAGGACTCCCCGCGGCGCGCCCACTCGATCGCCGCGCAGGGCGGCATCAACGCGGCCAAGAACTACAAGGAGGACGGCGACTCGGTCCACCGCCTCTTCTACGACACCGTCAAGGGCGGCGACTACCGCTCGCGCGAGTCGAACGTCTACCGCCTGGCCGAGGTCAGCGTGAACATCATCGACCAGTGCGTCGCCCAGGGCGTCCCCTTCGCCCGGGAGTACGGCGGCCTGCTCGACAACCGCTCCTTCGGCGGCGTGCAGGTCTCCCGCACCTTCTACGCGCGCGGCCAGACGGGCCAGCAGCTGCTGCTCGGGGCCTACCAGGCGCTGGAGCGCCAGGTAGCCGCCGGCACCGTCACGACGTACACCCGGCACGAGATGCTCGAGGTCATCGTCGTGGACGGCAAGGCCCGCGGCATCATCGCCCGCGACATGGTCACCGGCGAGATCGAGACGCACCTCGCCGACGTGGTGGTCCTCGCCAGCGGCGGCTACGGCAACGTCTTCTACCTCTCGACCAACGCGATGGGCTGCAACGTCACCGCCTCGTGGCGTGCGCACCGCAAGGGCGCCTACATGGCCAACCCCTGCTACACGCAGATCCACCCGACCTGCATCCCCGTCTCCGGCTCGCACCAGTCGAAGCTGACCCTGATGTCGGAGTCGCTGCGCAACGACGGCCGGATCTGGGTGCCGAAGAAGAAGTCCGACTGCGAGAAGGACCCGCGCGACATCCCCGAGGAGGACCGCGACTACTACCTGGAGCGGATCTACCCCTCGTTCGGCAACCTGGTCCCCCGCGACATCGCCTCGCGCGCGGCCAAGAACGTCTGCGACGAGGGCCGCGGTGTCGGCCCCGAGGTCGACGGCGTCCGCCGCGGTGTCTACCTGGACTTCGGCGCCGCGATCGAGCGCCTGGGCAAGGCAGGCATCGAGGAGAAGTACGACAACCTCTTCGACATGTACGAGCGGATCACGGGTGAGAACCCCTACGAGGTGCCGATGCGGATCTACCCCGCCGTGCACTACGTCATGGGCGGCCTGTGGGTCGACTACGACCTGCAGTCCTCGATCCCCGGCCTGTTCGTCACCGGCGAGGCGAACTTCTCCGACCACGGGGCCAACCGCCTCGGCGCCTCGGCGCTGATGCAGGGCCTGGCCGACGGCTACTTCGTCCTCCCGCACACCATCCGCGACTACCTCGCGGACGGCCCGTTCGAGAAGGTCCCCGCGGACCACCCGGCGGTCGTCGAGGCCGAGCAGGCGGTCCGCTCGCGGATCGACCACTTCCTGACCAACAACGGCACCCGCAGCGTCGACTCGTACCACCGCGAGCTCGGCAACATCATGTGGGAGTACTGCGGCATGGAGCGGACCGAGGACGGGCTGAAGAAGGCCATCGACCTCATCCGCACGCTCAAGGACGACTTCCACCGCAACGTGAAGGTCCTCGGCACCAACGAGAGCATCAACCAGTCGCTGGAGAAGGCCGGCCGCGTGGCCGACTTCTTCGAGCTCGGCGAGCTGATGTGCATCGACGCCCTGAACCGGCGCGAGTCCTGCGGCGGCCACTTCCGCGGGGAGTCGCAGACCGAGGACGGCGAGGCGCTGCGTCACGACGAGACCTTCGCCTACGTCGCGGCCTGGGAGTTCGCCGGAGACGACGAGCCGCCCGTGCTGCACAAGGAAGACCTCGTCTACACGGCCATCGAGATGAAGCAGCGGAGCTACAAGTGAGCGAAGCGAGAGACCGCATCGGTCTGCACCTGCCCACCACCGCACCTGTGCGGTCGAACTGCGAGCGAGCGATCAAGCGATGAGACTGACCCTCAAGATCTGGCGCCAGCCCAACGCTGAGTCCGCCGGCGCCATGCACACCTACGAGATCGACGGGGTCTCCGAGGACATGTCGTTCCTCGAGATGCTCGACGTGCTCAACGAGGACCTCATCGCCAAGGACGAGGACCCGGTGGCCTTCGACTCCGACTGCCGCGAGGGCATCTGCGGCATGTGCGGCCTGATGATCAACGGCCAGGCGCACGGGCCCGAGGTCACCACGACCTGCCAGCTGCACATGCGCTCGTTCAAGGACGGTGACGAGATCGTCATCGAGCCCTGGCGCGCCGACGCGTTCCCGGTCATGAAGGACCTCGTCGTCGACCGCGGCGCCTTCGACCGGATCATCCAGGCCGGCGGCTTCATCTCCGTCAACACGGGCTCGGCCCCCGAGGCGCACTCCGTCCCGGTCCCCCGCGACGACGCGATGCGCGCCTTCAACGTGGCGACCTGCATCGGGTGCGGCGCGTGCGTCGCCGCCTGCCCCAACGGGTCGGCGTCGCTCTTCATGGGCGCCAAGATCACGCACCTCGGCGAGCTCCCGCAGGGCCAGCCGGAGCGTGACAACCGCGTCGTCGGCATGGTCGCGCAGCACGACGCCGAGGGCTTCGGCGGCTGCACCAACATCGGCGAGTGCACCGCTGCCTGCCCCAAGGAGATCCCGCTCGACGTGATCTCCCGCCTCAACTGGGACCTGCACGCCGCCATGCGGCACGGTCACTGAGCAGCGGGGCGCCCGAGGGACGAAGTCGCGCGAGCGCGTCGAAATCCGGTGTGATGAGGCAGGGCGGTGACCGGCGGTCACCGCCCTACTTCGTCGTCTTCGCTGTTTCGTCGTCCGCCTTCAGCAGCTTCCAGCCGAGGCGCGCCAGCACGACTGCGATGACCAGGTCCACGATGATCAGGATCGTGTGCGCGACCCAGTAGCCCGTCGGGTGGTCCTCGCCGCGCGAGTGCGCCGCGGAGAGGTTCTTGGCGAACGTCAGCCAGATGACGACGTTCCAGACGGCGACGGCGAGCAGCAGCCAGCCGTGCTTGCGTTCGAGCTTCACGTGTGGTCCTTCGAGAGTCGTTTCCTGAGTACGGCGGTCGCGGCGAGCGCGGTGGCGCCCCCGGCGATGAACGGGGCCACCCAGGCCGGCCGGGCCCCGGGCGACCGCGTGACCTCGGTGAGGTCCGGCGTCTGCGGTCCCTGTGCCGGCGCGGCCTGCTCACCCACGCGCTGCGCCCGGGCCGCCGGCGAGGTGTGCGCCCAGGCGGCCGCGTAGAGCACCACCCGGGAGAAGTAGTTGATCCACACCACCAGGATCAGCGCGATGCCGAAGGCCTGGAACGCCGGGCTGCCCTGGGTGGCGGCGAACAGCCGCCCGGAGAGCTGCTTGAGGACCTCGAAGCCGATGCCGCCGAGCAGTGCGCCCGACCACAGCGACCGTCGCGGCGTGGGTGGCTCGGCCAGCAGCACGAACATCGCGAAGAAGAGCAGGACGTTGGCGCCGAACCCGAGCACCAGCGTCACGAGCCTCACCAGCCAGTCCAGCTGCGTGCTGAGCTGGAGCCAGGCGAGCAGGTCCTGGGAGAAGCCGCCCACGAGGCCGGCAACGGCGACCGACAGCAGCAGGACGACGCCGATCACGAAAAGGGTGAGGACGTCACGGAGCTTGCCGCCCACGAAGCTCGGCTGCTCCTTCGACGGGAGCTCGAACACCACGATCAGCGCGTCCCGCATCGCCGACAGCCAGCCGAGGCCGGAGTAGAGGAGCACGGCCACCCCGATGAGTCCGACCGCGGCGGCCGCGGACTCGATGTCCTGCAGCCGGATCTGCCCCTTCTCGGGTCCCACCAGGTGGGGCAGGAGGCCGTTGACGGCGTTGCGCAGGTCGCGCTTCGCTCCGGGGTACACCTTCGCGATCCAGCCCACGACGAAGAACGAGAGCGCGAGGATCGGGAAGAAGGACAGGAAGGCGAAGTAGGTGACCGCGCCGGCCTGCTGGCCGGCGTTCACCGCGCCGTAGTGCTCCTGCATGCGCACGGCGTGATCGACCAGGGGCCTGCGGGCGCGCAGGTGGGAGATGCGTGCGCTGACGCGCTGCCGGAGAGAGGGCACCGATCAGCTGCGGGCCGCGGCCAGCCGGAAGTCCTGGGTGGGCTGCCAGCCGTCCTGCTCGTCGTGCACGTAGAGGTGGAAGCCGGCGACGTCGAAGTGGCACTCGAAGTCGGCCAGGTCCTCGAACGCGCGGTCGAGCCGGTCGTCGTCGAGGTGGTGGGCGATCGTCACGTGGGGTGGTAGGGGAAGGCGATCTCGACGGCGAGCGGACCGCGGCGTACGGCGCCGGCCAGCTGCTCGCAGGCGGAGATCCCCTCGGCCACGGTCACGAACACCACCGGGGAGACGGGACGGAACGTCCCGGTCCCCCGCAGGTGGACCCTGAAGCCGGCGGCGTCGGAGGCGACCTCGGTGAGGTGCTTCTCGATGTCGACCATCTCGTCGTCGGCGACCTCGGTCGGGGGCACCAGCGTGATGTGGGTGGGGATCATCGTCGCCGTCGTGTCGCCGATCGAGGTGCGGTAGTCCTGGAGCTGGCTCGCCCACGGCTCGGGGATGGCGAGCGCGACTCCGATCGTTGGCATCTGGGACGTCCCTCCGGGTGGTGTTCGGTCGACCCTACTGGGGGGCGGCCACGAAGCCGACCCGCTGGTAGACGTCGCGCAGGGTCGCGTCCGCGACGGCGTGGGCCTGCTCCGCGCCGCGGCGGAGCACGTCGGTCAGGTGGGCCTGGTCGTCGAGCAGCTCGAGCGTCCGCTCACGGAACGGGGTGACGAAGTCGACGACGACCTCGGCGAGCTCCTTCTTCAGGTCGCCGTAGCCCCGGCCCGCGTAGTCCTGCTCGAGGTCGGCGATCGGGCGGCCGGTGAGGGCCGAGTAGATGGTGAGCAGGTTGCTCACCCCCGGCTTCTCCTCGGTGTCGAAGCGGATGTCGGAGCCGGAGTCGGTGACCGCGGAGCGGATCTTCTTCGCGCTCGCCCTCGGGTCGTCGAGCATCTCGATGATGCCGGCGGGCGAGGAGGCGGACTTCGACATCTTCGACGTCGGGTCCTGGAGGTCGGCGATCTTGGCGGTCGCCTTGAGGATGTAGGGCTCCGGGAGCCGGAAGGTCTTCTTGTAGCGGTGGTTGAACCGCTGCGCGAGGTCCCGGGTCAGCTCGAGGTGCTGGCGCTGGTCCTCGCCGACGGGCACGAAGTGCGGCCGGTAGAGCAGGATGTCGGCCGCCTGGAGCACCGGGTAGGTGAACAGCCCGACGCTGGCCGCACCCTCGCCGCCCTTGGCCGACTTGTCCTTGAACTGCGTCATCCGGCGGGCCTCGCCGAAGCCGGTCAGGCACTGCAGGACCCAGCCGAGCTGGGCGTGGGCGGGGACCTGGCTCTGGATGAAGATCGCCGACCGGTCGGGGTCGATGCCCATGGCCAGCAGCTGCGCCGCCGCCCGCAGGCAGCGCTCGCGCAGCACCTTGGGGTCCTGCTCGACGGTGATCGCGTGCAGGTCGGCGATGAAGAAGAAGGGCTGGTAGTCCTGCTGCAGGTCCACCCACTGGCGCAGCGCGCCGAGGTAGTTGCCGAAGTGGAACGAGTCGGCCGTCGGCTGGATGCCCGAGAGCACGCGCGGCCGGGAGGTGCCCGTCGCCGCCGCGGACGTGGCGGTCTCGAGCTCGGTCGTGGTGGACATGGGCGCCATTCTCCCCGATCGCTCCGGGAGCCCGCACGCGGGGAGGCGCCCCGGCGGGATCGGGGGTCAGCCGACCGTGCCGGCGCCGGCACCCGCAGCGACGGTCTCCCGGGAGGGCGGGATGTTCTGGTTGTGGCGGAACACGTTGGTCGGGTCCCACACGTCCTTGATGGCCTGCAGCCGGGCGAACTTCTCCGGCCCGAAGGCCGCCTCCACCCGGCCCAGCCCCTCCTCGCCGATGAAGTTGAGGTAGGCGTTGCCGGTCGTCCAGGGCTTCATCGCCGCGGCCAGGTCGCGGATGAAGGCGATGTTGCGCTGGTCCTCGGCGTGGTCGGGCGGCCACATTCCGAGGTAGTGCAGGTTGTACGGCGCCTGCCGCTGGCCGAACGCGGTCTCGTCCTCACCCACCCGCGAGACCGCGCCACCACCCTGGAGCAGGATGATCTGGGTCAGCGGCGACGGGGCCGGCTGCGCCTGCGCCACGAGCCGGTCGACGGCCTCGTCGGGCAGCTCGGCCAGGAAGTCGCCGCTCCAGTAGTTGTGCATGCCCGCCGGGTTGGGCTCGTCGATCAGCTGTTGTACCGCCGTGTAGGGCATCGGCTGCACGAGGTCGACCGCCGGCGGGCCGAAGTCCCGCAGCGGCGCCAGGAAGCGCTGGCCCTCGTCGATGTCACCGGCCCAGCAGACGATGACACCCGCGGCGGGCTGCCCTCGGGCCGGCTCGGGGACGAACTCGGCCGGCGGCGCCGTGATCAGCGCGACGCCCGACCCCAGGGCGTCGGGGGCGTCCTGCACCAGGTCGCGCCAGAACTTGATCAGATCACGCGTGAGGAAGCCGGGGTAGAGCAGCATCCCGCCCAGCACCAGCGGTCCCACCTCGTGGAGGCCGAAGGTGAACTCGGTGACGACCCCGAAGTTGCCGCCACCGCCCCGCAGGGCCCAGAACAGGTCGGGGTTCTCCTCCGCCGAGGCGGTCACGATCCGCCCGTCGGCGGTGACCACCTGCATCGACACCAGGCTGTCGCAGGTCAGCCCGCAGCAGCGCTCGAGCCAGCCGCTGCCCGAGCCCAGGGTCAGCCCGGCGACGCCGGTGGTGGTGACGCGGCCGCCGGTGACAGCGAGGCCGAACTCCTGGGTGGCCGCGTCGACCGGCCCCCAGGTCGCCCCGCCACCGACCCTCGCGAGCCGCTCGTCGGGCCGCACCTCGATCCCGTCCAGGGCGCGCAGGTCCAGGCAGACGCCCCCGTCGACGACGGCCGAGCCGGTGACGCCGTGGCCGCCGCCGTACACCGAGAGCGGCGAGCCTGCCTCGACGGCCCAGCGCACGGCCGCCGCCACCTCGTCGGCGTTCGATGGCCTCAGGATCCGCTCCGGCCTGCGGTCGATCATCCCGTTGAAGACGCGGCGGGTCTCGTCGTAGCCGTGGTCTCCGGGCCGGATGGTCAAGCCGTCGTACTGCTGGGTCATCGGGGTGCTCCTGTTTCTCCCCCGCGTGGCCTCCCCCCATTGGAGTCCTCGGCCCGCCGGAGCGCCATCGCCCGTTCTGGGGACGTCCGTGGTCGCGGGTCGTGCTGATTTCGGTTTGCCCCGCCCGGCCGGGGTTGGCAGGGTTCGGCCATGGCTCAGGCACCCACCCTCACCGACGGCACCGTGACCATCCGCGCCCATCGGGCCGACGACGCGCAGGGCGCCTACGAGCAGAGCCAGGACCCGCTCTCGCAGCGGTGGACCACGGTGCCGGTGCCGTACGCGATGGAGCACGCCCACGCCTTCGTCGGAGAGTTCATGCCGAAGGGCTGGACCGACGACTCGGAGTGGGGCTTCGCGGTCGAGGTGGACGGCAGGTACGCCGGCACCATCTCGCTGCGCAACGAGGGCAGCGGCCGCGCCGAGATCGCCTTCGGCTCCCACCCGTGGGTGCGCGGCACCGGCGCGATCGAGCGGGCGCTGCGGCTGATGCTGGAGTGGGGGTTCGCCGAGCAGGGCCTGCAGACCGTGGTCTGGTATGCCAACCGCGGCAACTGGGCCTCGCGGAAGCTGGCCTGGCGGCTGGGCTTCTCCTTCGACGGCACCCTGCGCTCCTGGCTGCCCCACCGCGGCGAGCTGCTGGACGGCTGGGTCGGCATCCTGCTGCATGACGACCCACGCGAGCCGCGCACGACCTGGCTGGCGAACCCGGTCGTGGAGGGGGACGGCGTCCGGCTGCGCCCCTTCACCGAGGCCGACGTGCCCCGGGTGGTCGAGGGCATCGGCGACGCCGGCACGCAGTACTGGCTGGCGTTCATGCCGCGGGACCCGGGCGAGGCCGAGGGGCGCGCCTACCTCGAGACGGTCCAGGAGCGGCTCGCGACGAACCACACGATCACGTGGGCCTTCTGCGCGAGCGACGACGACCGGCTGCTCGGCGTGGTGGGGCTCTACCGGATGGACGTCGAGCCCGAGGTCGGCTACTGGGCGCACCCCGAGGCGCGGGGCCAGGGCCTGACGACGCGGGCGGCGGGCCTCGCCATCCGGTACGCGTTCGAGACACTGGGCCTCGAGCGGCTCGCGGCGTACGCCTCCGCGCCGCACGCGGCCTCGCGGCGGGTCCTCGAGGCCAACGGGATGCGGCCCACCGGGATCCAGCGGAACGCCGCCCGCACGGGCGCGGGCGAGGTCGTCGACCTCGCGGGCTACGACCTGCTGGCCACCGACGTACGCACGTGAACGGCCGCGGAGGCCAGGATCACGAGCAGGCCGCCGACGGACAGGGCGACCCCGACCAGCGCCGGGGCGCGGTAGCCGTGGCCCGCTGCGATCACCAGGCCGCCGAGCCAGGCGCCGAGCGCGTTGGCGACGTTGAGTGAGGCGTGGTTCATCGCCGCGCCGAGGGTCTGCGCGTCGCCGGCGACGTCCATGAGGCGCAGCTGGAGGTTCACGACCAGCACGGAGCCGAGCACCGTGATCAGGAAGACCGGCAGCAGGGACCACCAGCCGTGGGGCGCGAGCGCCCAGAACAGCAGCAGCACCCCGCCCATGCCCACCGACCCGATCAGCAGCGCGCGGTAGATCGACCAGTCGGCCAGCTCGCCGGCGACCCAGGTGCCGGCGACCATGCCGAGCCCGAAGACGAACAGGGCGACCGGGACGGACGACTCGGAGAGCCCACCCACCTCGGTCAGCGTCGGCGAGATGTAGCTGTAGACCGCGAACATGCCGCCGAAGCCGATCGCCCCGGCGAGCAGCGTCAGCCACACCTGCGGCTTGGAGAACGCCTTGAGCTCGCGGCGGCCGGTCGCCTCCGGGTCGCCCGGGCAGGACGGCACGTAGGCCACGACCATCGCGACGGTCAGCAGCGCGAGGGCGGCGACCGCCCAGTAGGCCGAGCGCCAGCCGAGGTGCTGGCCCAGCCAGGTCGCCGCCGGCACGCCGACCACGTTGGCGACCGACAGGCCGAGCATCACCATCGCGACGGCGCGCCCCTTGCGGCCGGTGGGCGCCATGCTGGCGGCGACCAGCGAGGCCACGCCGAAGTAGGCGCCGTGCGGCAGGCCCGCGAGGAAGCGGGCGGCGAACAGCAGGTGGTAGTCGGTGGCCAGGGCGCTCGCGGCGTTGAACACGGCGTACGCCAGCATCAGCGCCACCAGCAGTCCGCGCCGGGGCCACTTGGCGCCGAAGAACGCCAGCACCGGGGCGCCGACGACGACGCCGAGCGCGTAGGCGGAGATGACGTGGCCGGCGACCGGGATCGAGGTGTCGACCCCGTCGGCGATCTGCGGCAGCAGCCCCATCGTCACGAACTCCGTCGTACCGATGGCGAAGCCGCCCATCGCGAGGGCGAGGACGGCGAGGACGAAGTGGCCGGTGCGGGTGCCGGTCTCGATGGGGGCGGGTGCGGTCGTCGTCATGACGGAAGGTGAGTCTTCCCGGTCGGGTGCGGAGGGGCGGCTGACGGCGTACGCAGCACTCACAGTCTCCAACCGCGGCCCCTGCGGCGCCTATTCCACGCTCGTGGACGCAACGACCACAACCCGCCGAGTCGGCGCAGGTTGACCACCACATGGCGCCGAGCCGGCGCTGATGCCCCCTTTCGGGGTACAACAGCGCCGACTCGGCGGGTGGATCAGAGGGTCGCGAGAGCCTCGTTGAGCGTCTTCGACGGACGCATCACGTGGTCGGCCTTCTCGTCATCGGGCTGGTAGTAGCCCCCGATGTCGGCCGGCGAGCCCTGCACCCCGTTGAGCTCGGCCACGATCGTGTCCTCGTTGGCGCTCAGGGTGTCGGCGAGACCCTTGAAGGCGGCGGCGAGGTCGGCGTCCTCGGACTGCTTCGCCAGCTCCTGGGCCCAGTACATCGCCAGGTAGAAGTGCGAGCCGCGGTTGTCGATGCCGCCGATCTTGCGGGTCGGCGACTTGTCCTGCTCGAGGAACGTGCCAGTGGCCTTGTCGAGGGTGTCGGCGAGGACCTTGGCGCGCGCATTGTCGGCGTACCCCGCGAGGTGCTCGAACGACGCGGCCAGCGCGAAGAACTCACCGAGGCTGTCCCAGCGCAGGTAGTTCTCCTTGACCAGCTGCTGCACGTGCTTGGGTGCCGAGCCGCCGGCGCCGGTCTCGAAGAGGCCGCCGCCGTTCATGAGCGGGACGACCGAGAGCATCTTCGCCGACGTGCCGAGCTCGAGGATCGGGAACAGGTCGGTGTTGTAGTCGCGCAGCACGTTGCCGGTGACCGAGATGGTGTCCTCGCCCTTGCGGATCCGCTCGAGGGAGTACGCCGTCGCCTCGGCGGGGCCATGATCTCGATGGTCAGACCGTCGGTGTCGTGCTCGGGGAGGTACTCCTTGACCTTCGCGATCAGGTTGGCGTCGTGGGCGCGGGTCTCGTCGAGCCAGAAGACCGCCGGGGCACCGGTGGCGCGGGCGCGGGTGACGGCGAGCTTGACCCAGTCGCGGATCGGCTCGTCCTTGGTCTGGCAGGCGCGCCAGATGTCGCCGGGCTCCACGTCGTGCTCGATCAGCACCTCACCGGCGCCGTTGACGACCTGGACCTTGCCCGCGGCCGGGATCTCGAAGGTCTTGTCGTGGGAGCCGTACTCCTCGGCCGCCTTGGCCATCAGGCCGACGTTGGGCACCGAGCCCATGGTCGAGGGGTCGAAGGCGCCGTGCGCGCGGCAGTCGTCGAGGACGGTCTGGTAGACGCCGGCGTAGGAGGAGTCCGGGATGACCGCGAGGGTGTCGGCCTCGCCGCCGTCGGGGCCCCACATGTGGCCGGAGGTGCGGATCATCGCAGGCATCGAGGCGTCGATGATGATGTCGGAGGGCACGTGCAGGTTGGTGATGCCCTTGTCGGAGTCGACCATCGCCATCGCGGGGCCGTCGGCGATGCCGGCGTCGACCGCCGACTTGATCGCGTCGCCCTCAGGCAGGTCCGTGACCGCGTTGAGGAGGGCGCCGAGGCCGTCGTTCGGGGAGATGCCGGCCGCGGCCAGGGCCTCGCCGTACTGCTCGAAGAGCGTGGGGAAGAACGCCTGCACGACGTGGCCGAAGATGATCGGGTCGGAGACCTTCATCATCGTCGCCTTGAGGTGCACCGAGAACAGCACGTCCTCGGCCTTGGCGCGGGCGATCTGCTCGGCCAGGAAACGGCGGAGCGCGGCGACGTTCATGAACGTGCCGTCCACGACCTCGCCCTTCAGCACCTTGATGCCGTCCTTGAGCACCGTCTCGGTGCCGTCCGCGGCGACGTGCTTGATGGTCAGGGTGTCGTCGGCCGGGAGGACCACGGACTTCTCGTTGGAGCGGAAGTCGTCCTTGCCCATGGTGGCGACGTTGGTCTTGGAGTCGGGGCTCCACTTGCCCATGCGGTGGGGGTGGGCCTTGGCGTAGTTCTTCACCGACGCCGGCGCACGGCGGTCGGAGTTGCCCTCGCGCAGCACCGGGTTGACCGCGGAGCCCTTGACCTTGTCGTACTTGGCCCGGATCTCCTTGTCCTCGTCGGACTGGGGGTTCTCGGGGTAGCTGGGCAGGTCGTAGCCCTTCTCCTGCAGCTCCTTGACCGCGGCCTTGAGCTGCGGGATGGAGGCGGAGATGTTGGGCAGCTTGATGATGTTGGCCTCGGGCTTGGTGGCCAGCTCACCGAGCTCGGCGAGGGCGTCGTCGATCCGCTGCTCGTCGGTGAGGCGCTCGGGGAACTGCGCGATGATCCGGCCCGCGAGCGAGATGTCCCGGGTCTCGACCTCGACGCCGGCCTGGGCGGCGTACGCCTGGATGATCGGCAGGAAGGAGTAGGTCGCCAGCAGGGGCGCCTCGTCCGTGTGCGTGTAGATGATCTTGGCCATGGGGTTCGGCGACTCCTGAGACGAGGGAAACATTTCTTGACGTCAAGATACCTGACGGGTACGACCCACTCAGCGTGGCATCCGCCCGCCGCGGGAGCAACGAAGGTCTCAGGAGCCGAGGCAGCGCCGGGACTAGACTGCGGATCGACCCCGACGGACGGGGCCTCGCGCACGAGGAGGCAGTCGGAGATGGCAGAGACGACCACCACCGCCCAGAAGCTGTCCGCGGAGGTCATCGGAACCTTCGTGCTGGTGTTCTTCGGTTGCGGAGCCGCCGTGATCAGCGGTGGCAACTACGTCGCCACCGGCTTCGCATTCGGGTTCACCGTGCTGGTCATGATCTATGCGTTCGGCAGGATCTCGGGCGGCCACTTCAACCCCGCGGTCTCGGTCGGCGCCGCGCTCGGCGGCCGGATGGCCTGGAGCCAGGTGTTGATCTACGTGGCCGCGCAGCTGGCCGGCGCGCTGCTCGCGGGCTTCACGCTCTTCGTCCTGCTGCACGGCTTCCCCGGCTACACGTCCACGGGGCACATGGGGCAGAACTCGTACGGCGACGCCGTCGGCGCGAGCGGCTTCGCCTGGTGGGCGGCGTTCCTGCTCGAGCTGCTCATGACCACCGTCTTCGTGTGGGTGATCCTGGCCGTCACGGATGCCCGCAACGAGCACCCGGCGCTGGCGCCGCTGGCGATCGGCCTCGCGCTCACGATGATCCACTTCGCCTCGATCGGAGCCACCGGGACGTCGGTGAACCCGGCCCGCTCGATCGGGGTCGGCGTCTTCGCCGGCACCGACGCGGTCATCCAGCTCTGGCTGTTCATCCTGGCGCCGCTCATCGGCGGCGCGGTCGCCGGCGCGTCCTACACCGCACTCTTCGGCATGGGCAGCGAGCCGGTGCCGGGCTCCGGCTTCACCTTCTCGCGGCGCCCGCCGCCGTGCCGGGCTACGGCGCCCCCGACCAGTACCAGCAGGAGTGGAACCAGGAGAACCCCGCCGTGCAGGCGCAGGCCCAGGTCGCGCAGGAGCAGGCCCAGCAGGCGCACCAGGCTCAGCAGGCAGAGCAGGCGGGGGCCTGGGGCACCGAGCCGATCATCGAGAACGGCTGGCAGTGGGACCCCAGAGCCAGCAGTGGATCCCGGCCCAGCAGCAGCAGCCGCCGACAGGCGGCGGCCACGCGTAGCGGAGCGTTGCTCCCTTCGGCCTTCAGGCTGCTGGGGGGTTGCGGTCTTCTTGGCAGCTACGCGGGGGACGCCCGTCGGGGTTGAGGTTGCTTCCCGGGCTGCGGGTCGGCGGTCCTTGGGCAACCATCGGGAATGTCTCGAACATGTGATCGATTCGTTATCTTCGCCGGTGGATAACCGCAGGTCAGCGCCTCCTGACTGTCGGTGGCCTCTGGTTGAGTTGGGTCATGGAGCAGCCCACCGGTACGCCGACCACCCCCGCCGGGGTGCTCGCTGCTGCCAACACGCTGGTGGCTGATCTGGACGAGACGATGTGGGTGGCCAGGACCTCGGAGGAGCTGGTCGAGGCGGTGGTGGTGGCCGAGCGGCTCCGCGCCCACCTCGCCGCCCTCGAGCCGGGGTGCTGGCGAGGTGCACGCCCGCGGGGTCGCCAAGGGTGAGTTGGCGTGGGGGTCGACCGCGGAGTGGTTCACCCACCTGGCCGGCACCCACCGCGGCACCGGCCACCAGACCATCCGCCAGGCCGAGGTGCTCGTGCATGAGCGGTCCGCGACGCAGCCGCGATGGTCGCCGGCCGGGTCTCACCCGAGCAGGCGGCGGTGATCGTGGACGCGGTCGACCGACTCCCACCGATGCCCAGGTGCGGGCGGACGGGGAGGCGTTCCTCCTCGATGCCGCGTCCCGCCTGAACGCGACCGACCTGGCCAAGGCCGCCGGCACCTGGTCGAGGTCGCCGACCCCGACGCGCCGAACGCAAGACCGAAAGGAGCTGGACCGGCAGGACCGGGCCGCCCACCACGGTCGGTTCCTGGCATCGTCGAGGACGGCGCCGGCGGCATCCGGCTCCGCGGCCGCGGCACCGTCGAGGACGCCGCCGCGATCAAGGCCGCCCTCCCCCGCTCACCAAGCCCCAGCCCGCGGTCGACCCGACCACGGGTGAGGAGAACGTGGACCCCCGCGACCACGGCGCCCGGCTCTGGGACGCGCTGGTCGAGACCTGCCGGCACGCCCTGACCACCGACCTGCCACCCGACTGCCACGGCGCCAGGCCCCGGATCGCGGTCACCACCAGCCTCGAGGCCCTCCAGGAACAGATCGACTGGGCCACCCTCGGCACCGACTTCCCACCAACGGCACAGCGGTCACCGACGACGGGCTGGAGCTCACCCCCGCGACTATTCGGCGGATGGCCTGCGACGCCGACCTCATCCCCATCGCCCTCGGCACCCAGGGCGAGGTTCTCGACGTCGGCCGCACCAGCCGACTGGTCACCCCCGCGATCTGGCGGGCCCTGGTCTGCCGCGACCGGCACTGCGCGTTCCCCGGCTGCACCAGACCCCCGGTGATGGGCCACGCCCACCACATCGTCCCCTGGGCCGACCACGGCGCCACAAGTCTCGAGAACCTGGTGCTGCTCTGCGGCCACCACCACCGCACCATCCACCACCCCCCTGGCAGGTCCGCCTCAACCCAGGAGACGGCAGGCCCGAGTTCCTCCCACCCCCAAGACCCGGAGCCCCACCACCCACCTGGATCCGCACCCGAAGGCGTGAGTGACCCGGCCACCCCAATGAGCGCCTCAGCCCCGGGTCAACCCCACCAGCTGCACGCTCAGGTTCCCTCCACCGATGGTCTCCGCATAGACCAGCCCCACCCGGGCGCGTAGTACTTGCGCTGCTCCAGGGCGGGCTCGAGCGCCGAGGTGTCCTCGGTCTCCACCAGGTCCTCGTAGTCGTCGAGCGGGACGCTGCGCTGCTCGGTGATGGAGAGGACCTCGGACTGGTCCTCGGCCACCCCGGGCGCGTGCTCCTGGAGGTAGCCGTCGCCGACCCGCGGGTGCGCGGCCATCATCAGGCCGGCCTCCGCGCCGTGCACCCCTGCCTCCCACGAGCCGGTGGTGTCACGCCGGCCGTGGTGGTGGGCCGTGACATCGGCGCCGAACTTCCAGACATTGCCCGCGACGTCCTGGGCGTACCAGTCGAAGGTCTCCGAGACGACCTTGCCGTTGTCGCCGGCGATCACGTCGCGCACCACGGTGGTGGTCACGCCCTGCACGACCTTGGTGCGGTCGGTGACGGACACGACCTCGGTGCGGTCGCCCCCGTCGCCGGTGGTCCGGTAGGTCCACGTCGTGCCCGGCTCCAGCGGGAACCAGCGGTTGTCGACGCCGTCGACGAAGTCGCGCGGGTCGGCCGAGGGGGTGGGGATCTGCAGCTCGTCCACCCCCGACGGCGGAACGGTGGGCGGCCGCCGGCACAGGAGGTGGTTGTCGGGGACACCGCGGCAAGGACGGCCAAGGCCGCGAGCACGCGGCGTACCTTCGGGCCGGTCCCCCTTCCAGTCATGGCCACAGCATGGCGTACGGGTGGTGTCCGAGCGCGTGGACCTCCGTCGTCGCACGCGTGGCCACGCTGCTAGCGTCGGCCAGAGATTCAACCCGTCTGCCCGGACCCGGGCACGCCGTCCGACAAGGAGTCCACGTGAGCTCTACTCCCCTCAAGGTGGCCGTCACCGGTGCCGCCGGCCAGATCGGCTACAGCCTTCTCTTCCGCCTCGCCAGCGGCGCACTGCTCGGCGCGGACCGCCCCATCGAGCTGCGGCTGCTGGAGATCACCCCGGCGCTGAAGGCCCTCGAGGGTGTCGTCATGGAGCTCGACGACTGCGCGTTCCCGACCCTGGCCGGCGTCGAGATCGGCGACGACGCCAACACCATCTTCGACGGCGCCAACCTGGCCCTGCTCGTCGGCGCCCGCCCGCGCACCAAGGGCATGGAGCGTGGCGACCTGCTCTCCGCCAACGGCGCGATCTTCACCGCCCAGGGCAAGGCGCTCAACGAGGTGGCCGCCGACGACATCCGCATCGGCGTGACCGGCAACCCGGCCAACACCAACGCGCTGATCGCGATGACCAACGCGCCCGACATCCCGCAGGAGCGCTTCTCCGCGCTCACGCGCCTCGACCACAACCGCGCGATCTCCCAGCTCGCGGCCAAGACCGGCGCGGCGGTGACCGACATCAAGCGGATGACCATCTGGGGCAACCACTCCGCGACGCAGTACCCCGACGTCTTCCACGCCGAGGTGGGTGGCCGCAACGCCGCCGAGGTCGTGGGCGACCAGGCCTGGATCGAGAACGACTTCATCCCGACCGTCGCCAAGCGCGGCGCCGCGATCATCGAGGCGCGGGGCTCTTCCTCCGCCGCCTCCGCTGCGTCGGCCACCATCGACGCCGCCCGCGACTGGCTTCTCGGCTCCCCCGACGACAACTGGGTGTCGATGGCCGTGGCCTCGGACGGGTCCTACGGCGTGCCCGAGGGCATCATCTCCTCGTTCCCGGTGACCACCAAGGACGGCAACTGGGAGATCGTCCAGGGCCTCGAGATCGACGACTTCTCGCGCGGCAAGATCGACGCGTCTGTCGCCGAGCTCGAGGAGGAGCGCGCCGCCGTCAAGGAGCTCGGCCTGATCTGAGCCCGATCCGGCCCTGACATACAGAACGCCGGCCCGTCGCACGTCGACGGGCCGGCGTTCTGCTGCGCGGGAGACTTAGACCGGCTGGTTGGGGATCGTGCTGGCCAGGAAGATCAGGAGGACGCCGACGCCGGCGAGCATGAGGCAGTCGACGAGACGGTGGCGTACGGCGAGCATCCCGGCGTCACGGGCGGGCAGGATCAACCGCGCCGCGGCCGCCAGGATCAACCCACCGGCGATCCAGCGGATGCCCGGGCGCCAGTCCCCCGTCGAGACGATCCCGATGCCGACCGCCGTCGCCGCGAGCACGACGAGGTAGAAGATGCCCCCGATCGTGGACGGGTAGCGACGGCCCTTCGGCTCGTCGGCGCCGTCGACGCCATCGACGTCGTCATCGACGCCGTCAACGCCGTCATCAACGCCATGGACGCCGTCGACGTCATGGGTGCCATCGGCGTCGTCCGGCGGCAGGGCGGGGTCGGTCACGGCGCGCTCGACCGTCAACCCTGGGCCTTCTCGGCCATCGACACGATGTTGGACAGCAGCATCGCGCGGGTCATCGGCCCGACACCTCCCGGGTTGGGCGAGACCCAGCCGGCGACGTCCCAGACGTCATCGGCCACGTCGCCGGCGAGCTTGCCCTCGACCCGGGAGACCCCCACGTCGAGGACGGCAGCGCCCGGCTTGACCATGTCGCGGGTGATGATCCCGGGCACCCCGGCCGCGGCCACCACGATGTCTGCCTGCCGGACGTGCGCGGCGAGGTCGCGCGTGCCGGTGTGGCACAGCGTGACCGTGGCGTTCTCCGAGCGGCGGGTGAGCAGCAGGCCGAGCGGCCGGCCGACGGTGACGCCACGGCCGACGACCACGACGTCGGCTCCGGCGATCTCGACGTCGTGGCGGCGCAGCAGCTCGACGATCCCGTTCGGGGTGCACGGCAACGGCGCCTCCGTGCCGAGGACCAGCCAGCCGAGGTTCGTCGGGTGGAGCCCGTCGGCGTCCTTGGCGGGATCGACCAGGCCGAGGACCCGGTTCTCGTCACGTCCGGTCGGCAGCGGCAGCTGCACGATGTAGCCCGTGCACGCGGGGTCGGCGTTCAGGCGGTGGACCGCCTCCTCGATCTCCTGCTGGGTCGCGGTGGCGGGCAGGTCGACGCGGATCGACTCGATCCCGACTTCGGCGCAGTCCTTGTGCTTGCCGTTGACGTACCACCGCGAGCCGGGGTCGTCGCCGACCAGGATGGTGCCCAGCCCCGGGACCACGCCCGCGTCGCGCAGCGCGGCCACCCGCGCCTTGAGCTCGCCCTTGATGGCCGCCGCGGTCGCGGTGCCGTCCAGCTTCTGTGCGGTCATGCGGTCATCCTGTCAGTGCGGTGTTCGGCTGGTGCCGCCGAGTCGGCGCAGGTTGACGGAGGAGCGCAGCGGGGGAGGTCAACCTGCGCCGACTCGGCTCTTTCCACTTCGGTTCGCTCAGTGGAAGAAGTGCCGGGTGCCGGTGAAGTACATGGTGACCCCGGCTGCCTTGGCGGCCTCGACCGTGAGCTCGTCGCGCACCGAGCCGCCCGGCTGGACGATCGCGCGCACGCCGGCGTCGATGAGGATCTGCGGCCCGTCCTCGAACGGGAAGAACGCGTCGCTCGCGGCGACCGAGCCCGACGCCCGCTCCCCCGCCCGCTCGACGGCGAGCTTGCACGAGTCGACCCGGTTGACCTGACCCATGCCCACGCCGACCGAAGCGCCGTCGCTGGCGAGCAGGATCGCGTTGGACTTCACCGCACGGCACGCCTTCCACGCGAACGCCAGGTCAGCGAGCACGTCGTCGGGGGCTGCCTCGCCGGTGGCGAGGGTCCACGTCGACGGGTTGTCGCCCTCGGCGTCCACCGCGTCGGTGGCCTGCATCAGCAGCCCACCGGAGATCCCTCGGGTCTCCACGCCGCCGCGCGAGGCGGGCGCGCAGACCAGGATCCGGATGTTCTTGCCGCCCCGTGGCAGGGACTGCAGCACCTCGACCGCGCCCTCGTCGTACGCCGGGGCCACCACGGCCTCCGTGAACGTCTCGCGCATCGCCTCGGCCATCGCCACCGACACCGGTCGGTTGGTGGCGATCACCCCGCCGAACGCGGACAGCGGGTCGCAGGCGTTCGCCTTCGCATAGGCCTCCGCGATGTCCGCGCCGACCGCGATGCCGCACGGGTTGGCGTGCTTGATGATCGCCACCGCCGGCTCGTCGAAGTCGTACGCCGCCCGGCGGGCCGCGTCGGCGTCGACGTAGTTGTTGTAGGACATCTCCTTGCCGTGCAGCTGCTCGGCCTGCGCGAGACCGGGCTCCGGCACGAAGCCGCTGGTGTAGATCGCGGCGCGCTGGTGCGGGTTCTCGCCGTAGCGCAGGACCGACTTCTTCTCCCAGGTCGCGCCGGCCCAGGCCGGGAAGCCGGAGCCCGCGCTGGTGTCGGTCAGCACGTTGCCCATCCAGGAGGCCACGTGGACGTCGTACGTCGCGGTGTGCACGAAAGCCTCGGCGGCCAGCTGCCGGCGCTGCTCGAGCGTGAACCCGCCGGCACCGACCGCCGCGAGCACGTCGGCGTAGCGGTCGGGCGAGGTCACGATCGCGACCGAGGGGTGGTTCTTGGCGGCCGCGCGCACCATCGAGGGACCGCCGATGTCGATCTGCTCGACGCACTCGTCGGGCGAGGCGCCCGAGGTCCACGGTCTGCACGAAGGGGTAGAGGTTGGAGACGACCAGGTCGAACGGCTCGACCCCGAGCTCGTCGAGCTGCTGGACGTGGGATCGAGGCGGCGTCGGCGAGGATGCCGCATGCACCTTCGGGTGCAGCGTCCTTCACGCGCCCGTCGAGGCACTCCGGGAAGCCGGTGAGCTCCTCGACGCGGGTGACGGGCACGGGCACGCCCGAGGCCTCGATCAGGGCGGCCGACCCGCCGGTCGACACCAGCGTCACGCCCGCGTCGTGGAGCCCGCGGACGAGGTCCTCCAGGCCCGACTTGTCGTAGACCGAGACCAGGGCCCGCTTCAGCGGGATGCGCGACTCAGGGGTGTCCGACATGCACTTCTCCTCATCGATGTTGAAATCCTCCGATGAGGCACCCAGGCGTTCGATGCGCTCGCCAACCCCCGAAGAACGGGGCACTCCCCGTGGTGACCCCACCTGCCGCCAGTCGTGTCGCACCAGACTAATGGTCGGGCGCCGAACCTCACCTTGCGCCCGGTGATGGTGTAGCCCTCGCGCGCCATCCGGCCGACGCAGTCGACCAGCATCTGCCGCTCGGCCCTTGATCCGCTCGTGCAGGGACTCGACGTGTCGTCGTCCTCGACCGGCACGACCGCCTGGGCCAGGATCGGCCCCGTGTCGACGCCCGCGTCGACGACGAACAGAGTCGCACCGGGACCTTCACGCCGTACTCCAGCGCGTCAGCAGCGCCGTGCATCCCGGGGAACGACGGCAGCAGCGCCGGGTGGTGTTCACGTAGCGCCCCCGAACCGCTCGAGGAACGACTCCCCCGCCAGCTTCATGAAGCCCGCCGACACCACGAGGTCGGCTCGAAGGCCGCGACGGTGTCGGCCATGGCGCGGTCCCCAGTGGTCCCGGCTGCTGAAGTGGCCGACCTTCTTCACGAACGTCGGGATGCCGGCGCGCTCGGCGCGGGCCAGGCCCTCGATGTCGTCGCGGTCGGCGCCGACGGCCACCACGCGGGCGCCGTACGCCGGGTCCGCGGTGGCGTCGAGCAGGGCCTGGAGATTGGTGCCGGAGCCCGACACGAGCACGACGAGTCGCGCGGGGGTGGGGGTCGGCACGCGCGCAGTCTAACCAGCGCGTGCCGGTGGGCTCAGGCGGTCTCGGCGGCGCGACGGGCCGCGCGGCGCTGCCACCAGGTGACGGCCAGGCCGCCGACGAGACCGCCCACGCCGAAGGCCGTGATCGCGTGCACGAGCACGTCGAAGGAGAACGGACCGACGTGCTGCATTCGGCCGGGCCCGACGGCACCGCCGGCGAGGGAGGCGAGCAAACCCGAAGAGCACGCCGGCAGCCACGCCCCCGGCGCAGCCGCGCCGCGCCCTCGTCCCAGCGCAGGGTCGGCAGCCGGCGCTGCGCCTGGACGGCGGCGTACGCCGCGACCAGCACGGGCAACGCGACCACGGCGACGGTCCAGCCCGGGGTGGGCCCCTCGTCGGGCAGCGCCGCGAGCAGCGGGAACATCGGCAGCGGGCCGAGCACGACCAGCGTCGGCGAGACCAGGGTGTGGGCGCCGACCGCGAAGCCGGGGCCGAGCAGGTAGGACCCCGAGAACGCCACCGCGTTGGGCACCAGGACCGCACTGAGCAGCACCAGCAGGCTCGCGTCGCCGGCGTCGGTGTGCAGCCGGGACATCACGTTGGCGGCCGCGCCGAGGTCGACGACCAGGGCGCCGAGGAAGCAGAGCGTGGCCATCGCGAGCCAGGTCACCAGGATGCGCCGGCAGGCCGCGGCCGCGCCGCGCACGGTCCCGGGGAGGTACGCCGTCCAGATCGCGGCGCGTCCCGACCCGATCGCGATGGCCGGGAGCCCGAACATCGCGCACAGCAGCACGACCCACTCGACCACCCGGCCGCGCGAGGCGCCACGGTGGTGGCCGTGGCGAGCGAGGCGGTGACCAGGGCGACCGCGAGGTAGCCGAGCGTGAAGAAGCACCAGGCCACCGGGACCGTCCAGTCCCGCTCGCCGTCGGCGATGCCGTCGGCGTCCGGGCCGTGACCCGAGACCGAGTCCCCGACCCGGTGGCCGATCCGCCAGATCGCCCACGCGCAGAGGAACGTGACGCCCAGCGGGACCGCCGAGATCGCCACCCCCTCGACGGAGATCCCGGACCCGTGGGCCAGGAGCCACCCGAGCGCCCCCACGCGCAGTCCGCCGCGCGAGGTCCCGTGGGCGCCGGCGTCGGTCAGGAACCAGCCCACGACCCCCACCGCCAGGCAGACCAGCAGGGTCGAGGCCGCCGCCGCCGCACCCCCCAGCACGGCGATCAGGGCCAGGGGCCGACGGTGTCCGAGGTCCCCACCTGCGTCGCTGACGCCGGTGGAGGCCGTGGTCGATCGAGGGAGCAGCGAAGTCATGGCCCGGCCATCATCACCCGCCCGAGGGACCGATCCGGGGCTCCACGCCGGTTGGCACCAGCCCCGCGCGCTCCCGTACCTTGGACCGGTCATGAGGAATCCCGACGAGTTCGACGCGTTCTACAAGGACGCCCGCGACCGGCTTCTCCTCCAGACCTACGCGCTCACCGGGGACCTGCCCGCCGCACGGGCCGCGGTCCGCGACTCGTTCGTGTCGCCTGGCACCATTGGCGCAAGGTGTCCCGGCTCAAGGACCCGAGGCCTGGGCGCGCCCGCACGCCTGGTCCCACGCGCAGCGCCGCCACACCGCCCGGCTCTGGCACCGCGACAAGGGCCGGACCCCGAGGTCCGCGCCACGCTGGAGGCGCTGGCCAAGCTGCCGGTGACCCAGCGCAAGATCCTGCTGCTCGCGCAGCTCTCGACCGTGTCGATGACCGACCTGGCCCGCGAGGTCGGCCTGCGCGGGTCGAGGCGGAGCAGCAGCTGCAGACCGCGTCCGCCCAGTTCGCCGTCCAGCGCGGTGTGCCCACCACGAGCATCCGGTCGCTCTTCGAGGCACTGCGCACCCAGGTCGGGGAGGGCCGGTGGCCCCGCGCGACGATCATCCGGCGCGCCGGCGCGGCTCGGCGTCGTACCCACACCGCAGTGGGCGCCGTGGCCGCGGTCGCGGCCCTGGTCCTCACCGGGTCGCTGGTGTTCGACGCCGCCGGCCTCCGGCCCACGCTCGACCGGGGCAACGCGTCCTCGACGGCCGCGACGACCAACGCCGGAGGCAGCACCTCCGCCCGGCCCAAGGCCGAGCCGGAGGCGCTGCCGGACCCGCGATGCTCACGGGACGGCAGCTCGCCCACGTCGTGCGGGGGCCGGGCTGGCGGGTCGAGGAGACCAGCGACAACACCAAGGGCGACGGCCTGGTGCTCCCCTGCCAGCAGGAGAGGTACGCCGACCCGCGGGGCACCGCGGCCCTGCTGCGCACCTTCTCCACCTCCCACCAGAAGCCTCCGGCGCGCTCGGAGGCCTACCAGGCCACCGAGGTCTCCCAGTCGGAGAAGGCGGCAGCGAAGACCTACGACCGGGCCCTCACCTGGTACGCCGGCTGCCTGGACTCCCGGGTACAGCTGCTGTCGACCCACCGGGTGGACCGGCTCGGCGACCAGGCCACGCTGCTCGTGCTGCAGGCCTGGCGGCAGCCGGCGACCATGGTCGTCGGCGTCGCCCGGACCGGAGCACTGACCACGACGACCCTGGTCCGCGCTCCGGGGACCGCGGCCCCCGACCCGGGCCGCGCGACCGACCTGCTCGGCGCTGCCGTCGACAACCTCTGCCACCTCCCGGACGGCGGCGCGTGCTCGCGACGCCCCCGCCTCGCCGCCGCCCCGCCGGTCCCCGTCGGGCAGGTGCCCGGCATGCTCGGCGAGATCGACCTGCCGCCGGTCACCGGCGTGATCCGCCCCTGGGTCGGGACCGAGCCCCGCAAGGCGGTCAGCAACGTCGCCGCCACCAACTGCGACCGGGCCGACTTCAGCGCCTCGGGCATCAGCAACAACCTGACCCGCGCCTTCGTGATCCCGGGCGCGAAGCTGCCCGACGAGTTCGGCCTCACCGAGACGGTCGGGTCGATGCCCGCTCCCCGGGCGCACGCGTTCGTCGAGCAGGTCCGTTCCAGGATGACCGCCTGCCCCGACAAGGACCTCGGCACGGACGTCACCCTCATCGCCCACCAGACGTCGAAGACGACCGACCTGAGCGTGTGGCACGTGACGACCCAGATCAGCGACAAGACCTCGGTCGAGTTCCTGATGGGCATCGTCCGGGACGGCACCGCCGTGGCACAGGTCGGGTTCGTGCCGTCCGGCAAGGTCACGATGGCGGCGGGCGCCTTCCCCGCCCTCGTGCACCGGGCCCTGGAGCGGCTGCCCGCGCTGCCGCCCCCGGCGAAGGGCTGAAACCTCCAGCAATTTCCCCGTGTCCGTGCAACCGTGTGTGCCGCCGAGGCGTATCCCTCCCGACAGACACCACAGCAACACCACACGAGACGGGGACGGGTCGATGGACGAACGCGAGTTCGACGACTTCTACAACGCCTCCTTCGCGCGCATCACCGGGCAGGTCTACGCCATGATCGGCAGTCGCGACGAGGCCGAGGAGTGCGTCCAGGAGGCGTTCGTCCGCGCCTGGGCGCACCGCCGCAAGCTGGACCATGCCGAGTACCCGGAGGCCTGGGTCCGCACCACGGCGTACCGCCTCGCGGTTAGCCGCTGGCGGCGTACGACACGGGGCAGACGCCCGGCGGATCGGGCCCTGGGCGCCGCGACGGAGACGGCGGCACCGAGCGAGACCCACGTCGCGCTCGTCGCCGCGCTCAAGCAGCTGCCCCAGGCCCAGCGCCAGGCGCTGGTGCTGCACCACCTCGCCGACCTGCCGGTCCAGCAGGTGGCCCGCGAGGTGGGCGTGCCCGAAGGAACCATCAAGGCCCGGCTCAGCCGCGGCCGCGCCGCGCTCGCCGCGCTGCTCTCCGATGACACCAACGGCGGCCTCCAGGAGGGAGCGAGCCATGTCTGACCCGATCCGGGACCTCGAGAACCTCAAGCACGAAGGAATGACCGTGAACCCGCTGCCCGCTTCCGAGGTGCGCCGCCGCGGCACCCGCATGCGGCGCCGCAACAACGCGATCGCCGCCGTCGGCGCGCTCGCCGTCATCGCGGTGGTCGCCACCCCGCTGGCCGTGGTGGCCCGCGGCGGCGACCACGCGGAGCCCGGTCCGGCCGACAGCCCGTCGCCGAGCCCGACCCGGACCGTCCGGACCGACTGGCTCCAGACGATCCCGGGCGAGGTCGACCTCACCGCCCTGCCGGACAGCGCGACGTTCACTTTCACGGCGCGCCCCGACTCCGTGGTCGACGACCTGACGCTCTGCGGGGTCCCGACCTACTCGACCAGGTCGAACGACCCCGTCGCGCCGGCCGTCGACACCCTCGGCGCGACCCACGGCGAGGCGGGCACGGACGGCAACGCCGGCCGCACGCTCGCGCTCTACGAGAACGACCAGGTGGCGGCGAAGGTGCTCGACGCGGTCCGGCACGGCGTCGAGTCCTGCCCGACCGAGCAGCAGGGAGCAGGGGCGCCCCTGGTGTACGCCGCGGTCGACACCCAGCTGCCGACGGACGACTCGTTCGTCTTCACCCAGCAGGCGAAGATGGACAAGAACCTCCTCGCCGACCTCACGGTGTTCCAGGTCGCCCGCGTCGGCAACGCGATCTACCTGGCCACCGACCACACCAGCGCCGGCGGTCAGCAGGTCGCCGACGCCGAGGTGCGGCGGCTGGCCGAGTGGTCGGCGCCGGTCCTGAGCGACATGTGCGTCTTCGCGGCCGAGCCGTGCCGCTCCCCGTCGGTCGTCACGTCGTCGTCCGCCTCCCCGGCCATCGGCGAGGGAGCGGTCAGCGCCATCCCCGCGGACTTCCCGCTGGACCGCGGCATCGTCCAGCCCGAAGGAGGCCCGCTCGACGGTCCCTCCGCGAAGGCCGGCGGCGTACCCCCGCTGGACCTGTGCGGGGCCTCGGTGTGGCCCGTCTCGGGGGTCGAGCGGCTGGCCGTGACCTCCAACGCCCCGCAGTACCAGGAGAGCCGCGAGCTCGTGACCTTCTCCCGGACCGAGGACGTGACCGCGGCACTCGACGCGATCCGCGCCGCCGTCCAGGCCTGCCCGACGATCCCGGGGGCCAAGCCGGCCGACGACCAGGTCGTCACGCCGCTCGCGGAGGACCTGTCCGCCGCCGACGACTCGGTGACCTTCTCGGTCACCTACCGCACCGGGCTCGGCGGAGGCGTCTACCAGTTCGCCCGGGTCGGCCGGGCCCTGGTGGGCACCTTCAACGGCGGCGAGTGGTCCAAGGACAGCGCCGCCCAGGCCGCACCGTCGATCACCGGCGACACCAAGTCACTCCTCCCGGAGCTTTGCATCTGGACCGTGCAGGGCTGCTGAGCACGGCGACCCTGTCGCCCGGCGCGCAGAAATGGCACCGACCCGTCGTCAGCAGACGACGGGTCGGTGCCGTTCGAGCGGTTGGACCAGCCAGGCTCAGAGGTTCTTGAGGACCTCTCGCATGAGCTCGGCGGTCTCGGACGGCGTCTTGCCGACCCTCACGCCGACGGCCTCGAGGGCCTCCTTCTTGGCCTGCGCGGTGCCGGACGAGCCGGACACGATCGCGCCGGCGTGGCCCATCGTCTTGCCCTCGGGGCGGTGAAGCCCGCGACGTAGCCGACGACCGGCTTGGTGACGTGGTCCTTGATGTACGCCGCGGCGCGCTCCTCGGCGTCGCCACCGATCTCGCCGATCATCACGATCGCCTTGGTCTCGGGGTCGTTCTCGAACGCCTCGAGGGCGTCGATGTGCGTGGTCCCGATGATCGGGTCACCGCCGATGCCGATGGCGGTCGAGAAGCCGTAGTCACGGAGCTCGTACATCATCTGGTAGGTCAGCGTGCCCGACTTCGACACGAGCCCGACCGGGCCCTTGCCCGCGATGGTGTGCGGGGTGATGCCGGCCAGCGACTCCTCCGGGGTGATGATCCCGGGGCAGTTCGGGCCGATCATGCGGGTGGACCCCTGGTTGCTGGGGCTCTGCAGGTAGGACCACACCTCAGCGGTGTCCTGGACCGGCACACCCTCGGTGATGACCACCAGCAGGCCGATGCCGGCGTCGATGGCCTCGATGCAGGCGTCCTTGGTGAAGGCCGGCGGCACGAAGACCACCGACACGTCGGCGCCCGTCTCGGCCATGGCCTCCTTGACGCTGCCGAAGACCGGCAGCTCCTTGCCACCCAGCTCGACGCTGGTGCCGGCCTTGCGGGCGTTGACGCCGCCGACGATGTTGCTGCCGGCCTCGAGCATCAGGGTGGTGTGCTTGGAGCCCATCCCGCCCGTCATGCCCTGGACGATGATCTTGGAGTCCTTGTTCAGGTAGATAGACATTGTTCTTCTCGCTCCGTCTCAGGCGTTGGCCAGCTCGGCGGCCTTGTCGGCCGCACCATCCATCGTGTCGACCAGCGTCACCAGCGGGTGGTTCAGCTCGGTCAGGATGGCCCGTCCCGCGTCGACGTTGTTGCCGTCGAGGCGGACGACCAGCGGCTTGGTGGCCTCGTCGCCGAGGATCTCCAGCGCGCCCTTGATGCCGTTGGCGACCTCGTCGCAGGCCGTCCCCCGTGATGCCGCCGAACACGTTGACGAACACGCTCTTGACCTGGGCGTCGTGGAGGATCACGTCGAGGCCGTCGGCCATCACCTGGGCGTTCGCGCCGCCACCGATGTCGAGGAAGTTCGCCGGCTTCACGCCGCCGTGCGCCTCACCGGCGTAGGCGACCACGTCGAGGGTCGACATGACCAGGCCCGCGCCGTTGCCGATGATGCCGACCTGGCCGTCGAGCTTGACGTAGTTGAGGCCCTTGTCCTTGGCCTTGGCCTCGAGCGGGTCGGTCTCGTCCTTGATCTCGAAGGCCTCGTGGTCGGGGTGACGCACCTCGGAGGCGTTGTCGTCGAGCGACACCTTGCCGTCGAGGGCCTCGAGCTTGTCGCCGGCCAGCTTCGCGAGCGGGTTGACCTCGACGAGCGTCGCGTCCTCCTCGACGAAGACCTTGTAGAGCGACTGGATCATCGCGACGGCCTGCTCGAAGACGGCCTCGGGGAACTTGGCCTCGGTCGCGATCGCGCGGGCCTTCTCCTCGTCGACACCGGCGCCCGGGTCGATCGCGATCTGCTTGACGGCGTCGGGGTTGGTCTTGGCGACCTCCTCGATCTCGACGCCGCCCTCGACGCTGGCGATGCAGAGGTACCGACGGTTGGCCCGGTCGAGCAGGAACGAGAAGTAGTACTCCTCCTCCGGCGGCGTCGCCGGCGTGACCAGCACCCGGTTGACCGTCAGGCCCTTGATCTCCATGCCCAGGATGTCGGAGGCGTACTCGAAGGCCTCGTCGGCGGTCTTGGCGAGCTTCACGCCGCCGGCCTTGCCGCGGCCGCCGGCCTTGACCTGCGCCTTGACGACGGTCACACCGCCGATCTCCTCAGCAGCAGCCCTTGCGGCCTCGGCGGTCTCGACGACGACGCCCAGCGTCGTTGCCACACCATGCTTGGCGAAGAGCTCCTTCGCCTGGTATTCCATCAGATCCACAGATCCACCAAGTCCTCTGTCGTTGCTGGCGGTCGGCGGGGTCGGCGACCGCACGTACTCCCCGGCACCTTAGACCCGGCGTACGGCGTACGACGAGACCGGGTCGCCGGACGTGACGCACGCAACGCAGCAGCAATCAGGGGCGCAAAGTCGATCACGCGAGGGCGCGCGAGGGGCTGGTCAGGCCGACGCGCCCTCGGCGAAGTGCTCGGCCACCCAGCCGGTGATCTCGTAGGTGGGGGCACCGGGAGTGAAGACCTTGGCGACGCCGAGCTCTTCGAGGACCGGGATGTCCTCCTCGGGGATGATCCCGCCGCCGAAGACGACGATGTCGGAGGCGTCACGCTCCGCGAGCAGGTCGACCAGCTTGCGGAAGAGCGTCATGTGGGCGCCCGAGAGGACCGAGAGGCCGATCAGGTCGGCGTCCTCCTGGATCGCGGTCTCCACGATCTGCTCGGGGGTCTGGTGCAGGCCGGTGTAGATGACCTCGTGGCCCGCGTCGCGCAGCGCACGCGCGACGATCTTGGCACCGCGGTCGTGCCCGTCGAGGCCGGGCTTCCCCGACCACGATGCGGATCCGGGCGGTGGAGCTCGAGGAGGTCATGGGCGCAGATTATCCGACGGGTGACCAACGCCACGCGACAGCCGCGACCAAGCCGCTGTACGCGTGAGTAATGAACGGTCGTACCCCAATCGGACGGCCTCATTCGCGAACACAATCCCCAAATAGGGGGTTTCGGTTTCCCGCCTCGTGACCCATCCGTTACAGTCGTCGCTCGCTGCCTCACCCCCCGAAATCAGCGGAGGCTCCTCCATGGGCAATCACCGAGCGGATCGCCGCGGCACCGGTCGTGGACCCTCGGAGACGACCCTCAAGGCGACGAGCAGCGCCGGGGGCAGGCGCAAGGTCGAGAAGACCTCGAGCCGTCGCTCGGGCTCCCGCGGCCCGCTCTTCCGCGGCCTCCCGTCGGCACCCATCCTGCTGGGCGTGACCGCACTGGCCGTCTCGGCCGGCGGCGCCGTCACCGCGGCGAGTCCCGGACTGGTCAACTCGCAGTCGAGCGGGATCTCGCAGGCCAGCGCGCTCAGCGGCGCCAGCGACGTCTCGCGGGTGAGCCTGCTCCAGGCCCGCAGCGCCGCCATCAGCCGTGACTCGCGCCGCGACGCGCTCGCCGACTCCTCGGACAAGCAGCTCGTCGCGCAGGCCGAGCAGCAGGCAGAGCAGCACAACGCCGCCCTGGCCAGCCTGGCGAAGCAGGCCGAGAACCAGGCCGCCAAGATCGCGCTCAACCAGTGGGTGCTGCCGGTGGACAGCTACCACCTCACCGCACGCTTCGGTGAGTGCAGCACCCTGTGGGCGTCCCTGCCACACCGGCCTGGACTTCGCCGCCCCCAGCGGCACCCCGATCCACTCGGTCGCGAACGGCGTGGTCACCTCGGTGGGCTACGACGGGTCCTACGGCAACAAGACCGTGGTCACCCTCGATGACGGCACCGAGCTGTGGTACTGCCACCAGACGTCGTACGCCGTCAGCGTCGGCGACACCGTGCAGGCCGGCGAGACCATCGGCTACATCGGCGCCACCGGCAACGTCACCGGCCCGCACCTCCACCTCGAGGTCCGCCCCGGCGGCGGCGACCCGGTGGACCCGTACCAGGCGCTGGTCGTCCACGGGCTCCAGCCGTAACCAGCCAGCCGAGTCGGCGATGCTTGACGGCGCAGCGACGCCAGGGAGGTCAAAGAGCGCCGACTCGGCGTTCCCTCAGCGTCAACGAGCGCCGACTCGGCGTTCCCTCAGCGTCAACCAGCGCCGACTCGGCGGGTCAGAGCTTCTCCACCGGCGCGTAGCGGAGCAGGAGCCGCTTGACGCCCTCGGAGCCGAAGTCGATCGAGGCGACCGACTTGTCGGCGACTCCCTCCACGGCCACGACGGTGCCCATGCCGAACGAGTCGTGCAGCACGCGGTCGCCCGGCTCCAGGGCCGGGATCTCGCGGGCCGGCTTGGCCTTCGACGCGGCGTCCGCGCGGAGGGCGGCCGAGGAGAAGTTGCGACGACCTGCTGCGGTGGGCTGCCCCATCCGCGCCGGGGAGCCGCTGGCCAGGTCGGGCCGGCTCCACCGGGTCTGGGCGGCCTCGGTGCGGCGCCAGTCGACCAGGTCGACGGGCAGCTCGTCGAGGAAGCGTGACCCCGGGTTGTGGGACGGCGCGCCCCACGCGGAGCGGACCACGGCACGGGAGATGTAGAGGCGCTGCTGGGCCCGGGTCACGCCGACGTACGCAAGGCGACGCTCCTCCTCCAGCTCCGGCTGGTCACCGAGCGAGCGGGCGTGCGGGAAGACGCCGTCCTCCAGCCCGGTCAGGAAGACCACCGGGAACTCCAGGCCCTTAGCGGTGTGCAGGGTCATCAGCGTGACCACGCCATCACCGTCGTCGGGGATCTGGTCGGTGTCGGCGACCAGCGCGACCCGCTCGAGGAAGTCCCCCAGGCCGGGCGCGACCGTGCCGGCGTCCACGTCGGACGGGTCCGCGGACGGCCCGGCGACCGGGTCGTCGGAGAACTCGCGGGCGACCGCGACCAGCTCGGCGAGGTTCTCCACCCGGGTGTCGTCCTGCGGGTCGTCGGAGGCCTCCAGCTCGGCGAGGTAGCCCGAGCGGGACAGCACGCTCTCGAGGATGACGTCGGCGCGCTCCCCCGCCTCGACCATCGACTGGAGCTCCTCGACCATCGCGACGAAGCCCCGGATGTTGGTCAGCGACCGGGTCGCGAGGCCCGGAGCGTCCTCGGCGCGGCGCAGCGCCTCCCAGAAGGTGATCCGCTCGCGCTCGGCGAGCGCGTCGACGCAGGCGACCGCGCGGTCCCCGATGCCGCGCTTGGGGGTGTTGAGGATCCGGCGCAGGGAGACCTGGTCGGCCGGGTTGACCAGCATCCGCAGGTAGGCCAGGGCATCGCGCACCTCACGACGCTCGTAGAAGCGGACCCCGCCGACGACCTTGTAGGGCTGGCCGGTGCGGATGAACACCTCCTCGAACACGCGGGACTGGGCGTTGGTGCGGTAGAACACCGCCACGTCGGCCGCCCGGACGTCACCGGTGTCGACCAGCTTGTCGATCTCCTCGGAGACGAACCGGGCCTCGTCGTGCTCGTCGTCAGCGACGTAGCCGACGATCCGCTCGCCGTCCCCCGCGTCGGACCACAACCGCTTGGGCTTGCGGCCCTTGTTGTGGCCGATCACGGAGTTGGCCGCGGTCAGGATCGTCTGCGTGGAGCGGTAGTTCTGCTCCAGCAGGATCGAGGTGGCGTTCGGGAAGTCCTGCTCGAAGTCGAGGATGTTGCGGATGTTGGCACCGCGGAACGCGTAGATCGACTGGTCGGCGTCACCGACGACCATCAGCTCGGCCGGCTCGACCCGCTCGGCCTCGGGGTCGGCCATCTCGGGGTCGTCGGCGCAGAGCTGGTGGATCAGGGCGTACTGCGCGTGGTTGGTGTCCTGGTACTCGTCGACCAGCACGTGGCGGAACCGCCGCCGGTAGGTCTCCCGCACCTCCGGGAAGGCCTGGAAGAGGTGCACGGTCATCATGATCAGGTCGTCGAAGTCCAGCGCGTTGGCCTCGCGCAGCCGCCGCTGGTAGAGCGTGTACGCCGCGGCGTAAGTCTCCTCGAGCTTGTTCTGCGCGTCCTTGGTCGCCTCCTCGGCGTCGTGCAGCTCGTTCTTGTGGTTCGACACCCAGTGCAGCACCGCATTGGGCTGGAAGCGCTTGGGGTCGAGGTCCATGTCCTTGCAGACCAGCGTCATCAAGCGCTTCTGGTCGGCGGCGTCGTAGATGGAGAAGTTCGACTTGTAGCCGAATTTGTCGATCTCCTTGCGCAGGATCCGCACGCACGCGGAGTGGAACGTCGAGACCCACATGATCCGGGCCCGCTTGCCCACCAGGTCCTCGACCCGCTCCTTCATCTCGGCCGCGGCCTTGTTGGTGAAGGTGATCGCCAGGATCGAGCCGGGGTGCGCCTTGCGCTCGGAGATCAGCCACGCGATCCGCCGGGTGAGCACCCGCGTCTTGCCGGACCCGGCCCCGGCCACCACCAGCAGCGGCGCCCCTTCGTGGACGACGGCGGCGCGCTGCGGCTCGTTCAGCCCCTCGAGCAGCTCCTCGCGGGTGGGGCCGCGACGGGTGGTGCGCGGCTCCTCGGCGCCCTCGAGTCGCTCGAGCCCGGGCAGGGTGTTGGGGGTGCTCATCTCGGGGCCAACCCTACGTGCCGCCACCCCCAGGACGGACGGGTGAGTCAGCCCGCAGGCGCAGCACGACCGGCGCGCTCGAGCCCGGCAGCAGCGACCGCGGGTCGACCGGCAGCCGCACCTGCGCATCGAGGTGCGGCGCGAGGCGGTAGGGCTGGGTCATCAGCAGGCCGCCGAGCACCCGGCGCAGCCGGGACACCTCGGCCCGCACCGTGACCGGACGGCCCGGGGCCGCGAAGAGGTCGGCGGCCAGCTCCGACGCGGTGCGTCCGGTCGGACCGGCCTCGACGAGGGCGAGCAGGATCTCGGCGTGCCGGCGCGAGAGCCGTTGGGCCCACCGGCCGCTCGGACCCGTCACCCGGACCTCGGGGTCACCGACCAGGTCCACGACCAGGGCCGAGGGTGCGACGTCCTCGAGCCCGTCGAGCCGGAGCAGCCAGCCGTCGGGCAGCGACTCCACGCGGGTGGCGCCGAGACGCGGCAGCCAGGCGTCGCCGTCGGCGAGGTCGTCGGGGAGCGCGACCCGGTCCGGAGCCCGGAGGCCGGCGGACGCGGCGAGGTGCCCGTCCCGGTCGACCACCAGCGCCGGCCCCTCGATGCGCGCCAGCAGCGGGGCCGCGTGGCCGCGGAGCCGGTCGAGGCGCGCCCGGTGCTGCTCGACGATCTCGAGCGAGGCGAGCCGGGCAGCCATCTCCACCAGCGCCAGCTCCGCCGGGTGCAGGGTCCGGCTCGGCCCGCTGACGTCGACCACGCCCAGGGAGCGGCCGGTCCACGGGTCGGTGACCGGGGCGGCCGCACACCCCCACCTGGTGTGTGACTCGACGAAGTGCTCGCCGCCCCGGATCTGCACCGGTGTGCCGAGCACCAGGGCGGTGCCGATCGCGTTGGTGCCCACGTTCCCCTCGGTCCAGGCGGACCCGCGCACGAATCCCAGGTCGTCGGCCATCCGCTGGACCCGTGGGGTGCCCCGGCGCCACAGCACCCGGCCCTCCTCGTCGCTCACGACCACCAGCTGGCCCGCGTCGACCACCGACTCCAGGGAGCGCACCAGGCCGGGCACGACCCGGGCGAGGCCGCTGGACGACCGGCGGCGCTCGACCTCGACCTCGGGCAGCGGGGCGACCTCAGGGCCGCCCGCCGGGTCGAGCCCGCACAGGGCCATCCGACGCCAGGACGCAGCGATCTCGGCCCGGGGCGGCGCAGACCCGGCCGGGGGCCGGGCACCCGACAGCGTCGCCTCCCGGGCACGGCGTACGGCCAGGTCGGGGTCGTCCACCCTGCCGCCTTCCTGGGGACGGCGTACGAAGGGCTGCAACTCGCTGCAACCCTGTCGCGGCACCGTGACCCCGGTGTGTGCTCCATCACAGCGTAGGTGAAGGAGACAACCATGACCCAGACCATCGATCCCCCCGGCTCGACCACCGACAGCACGGCCACCGACCCCCAGTCGCGGGCCGAGACCTGGCTCTCCGGCTTCGAGGACGCCCTGCGGGCCCGCGACGTCGACCGGGCGGCCGGCATGTTCGCCGCCACCAGCTTCTGGCGCGACCTCGTCGCGTTCTCGTGGAACATCACCACGGTCGAGAACCCCGCCGGGGTCGCCGAGCTGCTCACCGACACGGTGGAGCGCACGGACCCGAGCGGCTTCGCGACCAGCGAGCCAGCCGAGGAGGCAGGCGGCGTCACCACCGCGTGGTTCACCTTCGAGACCGCCGTCGGACGCGGCAAGGGGCTCCTGCGCCTGATCGAGGAGGGCGGCGCACCCCGGGCCTGGACGTTCCTCACCACGATCCACGAGCTCAAGGGCCACGAGGAGCCACGCGGTGACCGTCGGCCGAAGGGTGCCCAGCACGGCGCCGACAAGGACCGCACCACCTGGAAGGAGCGGCGCCAGGCCGAGTCCGAGTCGCTCGGGTCGACCACCCAGCCCTACGTGCTGGTCGTCGGCGGCGGCCAGGGCGGCATCGCCCTCGGCGCCAGGCTGCGCCAGCTCGGGGTGCCGAGCCTGGTCATCGACAAGCACGCCCGGCCCGGCGACCAGTGGCGCAACCGCTACAAGTCGCTGTGCCTGCACGACCCGGTCTGGTACGACCACCTGCCCTACCTGAAGTTCCCGGACAACTGGCCGGTCTTCGCCCCCAAGGACAAGATCGGCGACTGGCTGGAGTCGTACACGAAGGTGATGGAGGTGCCGTACTGGTCGAGCACCGTCGCCACGAGCGCGTCGTTCCACGAACCCACGCAGGAATGGGTCGTGGAGGTCGAGCGTGACGGCCGACCCTTGACGTTGCGGCCCAAGCACCTGGTCCTCGCGACCGGGATGTCCGGAAAGCCCAACATCCCCGACCTGCCGGGCCAGGATGACTTCCTCGGCGACCAGCACCACTCCTCGGCACACCCCGGGCCCGACGCGTACGCCGGGAAGCGGTGCGTGGTCATCGGCAGCAACAACAGCGCCTTCGACATCTGCGGGGCACTGTGGGAGCACGACGCCGACGTGACGATGGTGCAGCGGTCGAGCACGCACATCGTCAAGAGCGACAGCCTGATGGACATCGGCCTCGGCGACCTCTACTCCGAGCGCGCGGTCGCGGCCGGCATGACGACGGAGAAGGCGGACCTCGTCTTCGCCTCACTGCCCTACCGGATCATGCACACCTTCCAGATCCCGCTCTACGAGCAGATGGCCGAGCGGGACAAGGAATTCTACGAGCGCCTCGAGGCCGCCGGCTTCCAGCACGACTGGGGCGACGACGGGTCCGGGCTGTTCATGAAGTACCTGCGACGCGGCTCCGGCTACTACATCGACGTGGGCTCGGCCGACCTCGTGGCCGACGGCGAGGTGAAGCTGGCCCACGGACAGGTCGACCACCTGACCGAGGACTCCGTGGTGCTGGCCGACGGCACCGAGCTGCCGGCCGACCTCGTCGTCTACGCCACCGGGTACGGCTCGATGAACGGCTGGGCCGCCGACCTGATCTCCCAGGAGGTCGCCGACCGGGTCGGCAAGGTCTGGGGCCTCGGTTCGGACACCACCAAGGACCCCGGCCCCTGGGAGGGCGAGCAGCGCAACATGTGGAAGCCGACCCAGCAGGAGGCGCTGTGGTTCCACGGCGGCAACCTGCACCAGTCACGGCACTACTCGCTCTACCTGGCCCTGCAGCTCAAGGCGCGGTTCGAGGGCATTCCCACCCCGGTGCACGGCCTGCAGGAGGTGCACCACCTGAGCTGACCGCGTGGGGTCCGGCCGGCGGCCGGGCCCCGCGGGGTCACCCCACGTCTCGGGTGTGACCAGTCGATCAGGTGTGACCAGTCGATCAGGTGTGTACGGGCGACCAGAAGACTGCGACGGCGATGTTGGCCAGCGTGAGCAGCAGCAGGCCGGCCCACAGCCCCTGCGGGATCCGCTCCTTGCGGACGTTGGCCATCACCAGCACGAGGATGGCAAGTCCGATCGCGAACTTCACCCCGACCTTGGCGTGGTCGACCGAGTCGTCATCCGCCTCGAGGACCCCGACGAGCAGCAGGCCGGCGACGAAGGCGGTGCCGATCCCGTCGCGCATGGCCGGGTTGACGACCTTCTCGGGGAGCGGCGCCTGGACGAGCAGACCGCCGAGGAGCGACGCGAAGCCGACGATGTGGATGAACAGCAGCACCAGCCGCACAGTCTCCATGCGCAGACCCTAGGCCAACCGATAGGCCAACCGATGGGGCCAACCGATGGTCCAGCGACGGGCCCACACACCTTGTTGCACATTGTTTGCAACTGGGAACGACGCGCTCCTAGGATGTCGGCGTGACCCCGACGACGATCGACCGCCCCGCCCGTCGACCGCTCACCAAGGAACAGCGGGCCAGCCTGGTCCGCACCCTCGGATTCGTCCTCTTCCTGCACGTCGTGGGCTGGGGCCTGCTGCTGGGCTTCGTGGCACCGCACGGCTACCGGGTCGGGGGCCAGCTGCTCGGGGTCGGCCTCGGCATCACGGCGTACACCCTGGGCATGCGGCACGCCTTCGACGCCGACCACATCGCCGCCATCGACAACACCACCCGCAAGCTGATGTCCGAGGGGCAGCGGCCGATGAGCACCGGCTTCTGGTTCAGCCTCGGACACTCCTCGGTCGTCTTCGTGATGGTGCTCGGCATCGCACTCGGCGTGCGCGCGCTCTCCCGGGGGATCGGCAACGACAGCTCGACGCTGCAGCAGGTCACCGGGGTGTGGGGCACCACCGTCAGCGGCGTCTTCCTGCTGCTGATCGGGCTGATCAACCTCGCCGCGCTGATCGGCATCGTCGGCGTCTTCCGCGGCATGCGCCGCGGTGAGTACGACGAGGCGGAGCTCGAGCGCCAGCTCGACAAGCGCGGCTTCCTCAACCGGATCCTCGGCCGGGTCACGCGCGCCGTCTCCAAGCCGTGGCACATGTTCCCCACGGGATTCCTCTTCGGCCTCGGCTTCGACACGGTCTCGGAGATCGGCCTGCTCGTGATCGCCGGCGGGGCGGTCGCGGCCAACCTGCCGTGGTGGGCGGTGCTGACCCTGCCGGTGCTCTTCGCCGCCGGGATGTCCCTGCTCGACACCCTCGACGGGGCCTTCATGACCATGGCCTACGGGTGGGCGTTCTCCCGGCCGGTCCGCAAGATCTACTACAACATCACCGTCACGGCGCTGTCCGTCGCGGTCGCGCTCATCATCGGCGGCATCGAGATCGTCCAGCTGGTGGCGGAGAAGGCCGGCATCACGCACGGACCCGTCGCGGCGATCGCCGGGCTGGACCTCAACCACGTGGGCTACGGCATCGTCGCGCTCTTCGTGGTCACCTGGGCGGTCTCGGTGACGGTGTGGCGGGTCGGCCGCATCGACGAGCGGTGGAGCGCCCAGCTCACCCGCTGAGCTCACCCGTTGGGCTCACCCGGCCCGGTCGAGGCCGTTCCTGGTGCGCCAGCGGTCGTAGTAGTGCACGAACCCGACCGGCTCGGCGAGCGTCGCCAGCGCGACGACGCCGAAGTAGAGGGACGCGGCGGGCGTGCCGTCGTGCCAGGAGCCCCACGCGAGGTAGGCGCACAGCGCGACGAGCGGGAGACCCGCCAGGGTGAGGAGCGTGGCGAACAGCCCGCACGCCCAGCTCGAGGTCCTCGTGCCTGCGCCCGGGGCCTCGGCGTGCACGTCATGCCTGACCTGCCAGCGGTCGTACCAGCCCACGAACGCGACCGGGAGACCGAGCGCCAGCAGCGTGACGCCGCCGTAGGTCACGATCCACAGCCCGTCCCGCGCCACCCAGGCGTAGATCGCCCAGATGCCGAGCCACCCCGCCAGCACCAGTCCCGCGGTGAGCACCAGCGGAGTGGCCGCGGCGAGGAGGCCGTTCGTCGCCCTGGTCCCCCGGCTCAGCTCCACGCAGCCAGCGTAGGCCGGAGGACCGGCTGCGCGTGCCCGATCAGAGCAGGCGCCGGTCCGAGGCCCATCGGGTCAGCTCGTGCCGCGAGGAGAGCTGCAGCTTGCGCAGCACGCTGGACATGTGGGTCTCCACCGTCTTGATGGAGATGAACAGCTCCTTGGCGACCTCCTTGTAGGCGTAGCCGCGCGCGATCAGCCGCATCACCTCGCGCTCCCGCTCGGTGAGCCGGTCGAGGTCCTCGTCGACGGCCGCGACGTCGATGGTCCCGGCGAAGGCGTCGAGCACGAAGCCAGCCAGCCGGGGCGAGAAGACGGCGTCGCCCTCGGCGACCCTGCGGATCGCCTGCACGAGCTCGGGCCCGGTGATGGTCTTGGTGACGTAGCCCCGGGCACCGCCCCGAATGGTGCCGATCACGTCCTCGGCCGCGTCGCTGACCGACAGCGCCAGGTAGCGCGAGTCCGGCCACGGCATCCGTCGCATCACCTCGGCCCCGCCGCCGCCGGGCAGGTGCACGTCGAGCAGCACCACGTCGGGGTGGTGCGCGGCGATCGCCGCCACGGCCTCGTCGACGTCGGCAGCCTCCGCCTTGATGGCGACGACGCCGGCGCCGGTCGCCTCGAGCTCGGCCCGGACCCCCCGCCGGAACATCGCGTGGTCGTCGACGATCACGACGCTCACCGGGACCTGCTCACTCATCAACGTCCTCCTGTCGGGCCCCGCGGGGCTGGCGGGGCAGGTGCAGGCGCACCTCGGTCCCCTCGCCGATCGTCGACCGCACCTCGGCCGATCCGCCGTGCCGGTCCATCCGGTCGACGATGCTGTGGCGTACGCCGTACCGGTCCGCCGGGGTGGCCTCCGGGTCGAAGCCGCGGCCGCGGTCGCGGACGAACACGTCGACCGCCGACGGCGACACCTCGGCGTACACGTCGACGCGGCCGGCGCCGGCGTGCTTCGCGGCGTTGGTCACCGCCTCGCGGGTGGCGGCGACGATGGCACGCAGGGACTCGTCGAAGTCGCAGTCCCCCACGGTCACCAGGTCCACCGAGACCCCGTGGGCGTCCTCGACCGCGGCGGTCGCGCCGCGCAGCGCGCTGGCCAGCGAGCTCTCGTCGGTCGACTCCCCCGAGTAGAGCCAGGAGCGCAGGTCGCGCTCCTGCGAGCGGGCCAGCCTGGCCACGGTGGGGCCGTCGTCGGCGTTCTTCTGGATCAGGGCCAGCGTCTGCAGCACCGAGTCGTGGAGGTGAGCAGCGACGTCGGCCCGCTCCTGCGTGCGGACCCGCTCCGCGCGCTCGGCGGTCAGGTCCGAGGCGAGCCGGTAGACCCACGGCCCGACCACGATCGCGATGCCGACCACCCCGAGAACGGCCGCGACGCCCACGTCGCGCGCGACGCTGAGCGACCCGCCCCGGAACGCGAAGAGCACCAGCGCGGTCACCACGAGGCCGATGCCGGCGGCGAGACGGCCGTACGCCGCCCAGCCGCCGTTGCCGAGCACCACCCGCACCGGGTCTATCCGTCCGGTGGTGTCCAGCCAGCGCTCGCGCTGGGCCTCGTCGGCCTGCCGCCACAGCAGCGCTATGCCGATGACGCCGATGAACAGCGGCCAGAAGAGGGCGCCCCTGCCGAAGACCGCCTCGACCACCAGGACGCCGCCGAAGGCCAGCGCCGCCAGGGCGATCGCGGGTCCCATGTCGCCGAGCCGACGCATCCGGCCGGGGCGCAGGCCGCCCCGCGAGGCGCTCTCGAGGCCGGGGGCCCCGGTCTCGAAGCGGGAGTCGGAGGGCAGCACCAGCCACAGGCCGGCGTACAGCGCCACCCCCAGGCCGCCGAGCAGTGCGGTGAGCACGAACGCCGCCCGCACCCAGAGCACCGGCACCGCCAAGTGGCGCGCCAGTCCGGCCGCGACGCCGCCGATGATCGGCTCCTGCGCGTCGCGGGTGGCGCGACGGACGTCCCGCGGCACGGCGGGACGCTCGGTGGTGGGTGCGGTGCTCATCTCGGCTCAATCGTCACACAGCGGCCGGGTCGCGACCATGAGGACGAACCCCGACGCGACCCTGACCCCCGGGACCACCGGACCCCCCGGGATCAGGGTCGTCCCCGATGGTGCCGGGGCCCCGCGGGCAGCAGGCTGGAGCCATGACAACGACACCGCCCGAAGCCCCGTCCGGGGCCGACACCCCGCAGGACGGCGGCCCGCGGGTGACCCGCGACGAGGTCCGCGACCTCGGCCGCCTCCGCCGCAGCGTCACCGACCGCAAGGTGGCCGGCGTGGCCGGCGGCCTGGCCCGCCACCTCGACATCGACCCGGTCATCCTGCGAGTCGCCTTCGTGGTGCTCGTGTTCTTCGGCGGTGCCGGACTGATCGTGTACGCCGCGTGCTGGCTGCTGGTGCCCGAGGAGGGCAGCGACACAGCACCGTTCCACCTCGACGACCGCAGCCGCACCGTCGCGCTCGCGGTGGTCGGGGTCCTGGGGCTCGCTGCCCTGCTGGGCCACTCGTGGGGGGCGTTCGGGTTCCCGTGGCCGCTGGCCGTGATCGCACTGCTGGTGGTGATCGTGCTGACCCGCCGGGACGCGAAGCGGACGCCGCCGCCGGCGTACGGACCGCCCGCCTATGGACCTCCGGCGTACGGGCCGCCCGCCTACGGGCCCCCGGCGGCCGAGTCGCAGACCCACGAGCTGGCGGTGCCCCCCGCTTATCCGCCCACGTATCCCCCGACCTCCCCTCCGAGCTATCCGCCGGCCGGCTGGACGGTCCCGGCACCGGTCCCCCCTCGCTCCCCGCGCAAGCGCGGACCGATCCTGTTCTGGTTCACCCTGGCCCTGATCGCCCTCGCCGAGGGCGTGCTCGGGATCGTCGACCTCGCAGGGGCCTCCATCGCCGGCCCGGCCTACCCGGCCCTGGCGGTCGGGATCACCGGGCTGATGCTGCTGGTGGGTGCCTTCTGGGGCCGCGCCGGCGGGCTGATCCTGGTCGGCCTGGTGTCCGCCGTGGCACTGGCCGGCACGACCGTCGCCGACCGGTGGGACGGCACCACGCTGCACGCGACACCGACCTCGGCGTCCCACGTGCGCGACAGCTACGACATCTCCAACGGCGAGATCGTGCTCGACCTCACCGACGTGAGCAGCCTCAGCGCCCTCGACGGCCGCACGGTGCACCTGCGCGGCGACGTCGGCCACCTCGAGGTCATCGTCCCCGACGGGCTCGACACGACCGTCCACGCGAAGGTCCACGGGCCTGGCGCCATCAGGCTCTTCGGCCAGGACTCGGGTGGCGTCGACGTGACGATGAACCGCCAGCACGACGGCGGCCGCAAGGCGCCCGAGCTCACCATCGACGCCGACCTGAGCGTCGGGCAGATCGAGGTTCACCAGTGATGAAGGAGACGAGCATGAGCGACGTCGACCAGACCAGCGACCGGCCCAGCGGCAGGCCCAGCGACAGGCCCAGCGGCCGCCACCCCGTCAGCATCGGACACCTGGTCATGGGCCTGGCGTTCCTCGGCCTGGTCGCGGTGTGGGCCCTGGTCCAGGGCGGCGTGGTCGACAACCGCGACATCCGGTGGCTGCTGCCCCTCCCCTGGGTCGTGGCCGGCATCGTCGGCCTGCTGGCCACCACGCTGACGAGCCGGGACCGCTGGGGCACCCGCCGCACCGGGTGGGTCGATGACCAGCCCCGCGACTGGGGAAACCACCAGTCCGGCGGGGTCGGCGACGGCCCCGCGGCCGGGGCGACCCCCGAGCCCACCACCGAGCCCACCACCGAGATCACCACCCCGATCGAGCAGGACCCCACCGAGGAGAACCGATGAGCACCCCGCAGCCCGCCCCCACCAATCCCAGGCGCCTGGTCCGACGGCGCGACGACCGGATGATCGCGGGCGTCTGCTCGGGGGTGGCGGCCTACCTCGGCGTCGACGTGACGCTGGTCCGGCTGATCACGGTCCTCGGTGCGATCTTCGGCTTCGGCACCTTCATCGTCGCCTACGTCGTCGGCTGGCTGCTGATCCCCGAGGAGTGAGCGACCCACGTGTCCCGGGCGCCGGCCACCCGGTCGGGGTGGTCGGTGATCAGCCCGTCGACGCCCAGGTCGAGCAGGTGACGCGTCTCGGCGGCCAGGTCGCCGTGCCGGCGGCCGCCCTCGCCCGACCGGAAGGCCCGGCCGAGGAATCGGTTCTCGGCCCGCAGCGTCCAGGCGTGGACCGTGAGCCACTCGCGGTGTGCACGGCGCACCAGCCGGCGCCCCAGCCCCTCACGCAGCAGCAGGTCCTTGCGGGCGCCGATCCCGTCGGCGTACGCCGCGATGCCGGCCAGCCGGGCGCGGGTGACCTGCTCACGGCGATCGACGAGCTGCACCAGCGGCACCCGGACCTGTCCGGCGAGCCGGCGCAGCACCTCGTCCTCGAAGGCCATCACGCTCACACGCGACCGGTCGTGGTCGAGCCCCAGCCGACGCAGGGTGTCGTGCACCAAGGCGTCGAGCGGCAGCCCGGCCGCCTGGTGGTGCGCCGCGTGCTTGAGCTCGGCCAGCACCCCCACCGACCTGCCGTGCACCGCGGACTCGGCGCGGACCAGTCGCACCACCTCCTCGAAGGTGGCGACCCGGTGCCGCCCGTCGTGGGCCGCACTGCCGGCCCGGGCGCGCGGCATCCGCTCCCGCGCGGTGAGCGTCCTGAGCTCCGCCAGGTCGAGGTCCTGGACGAACCACCCCGTCACCGGCTCCCCGTCGACCACCTTGGTGGTGTGGCGTGAGGCGAGCTCGGGACGGGTGGCCACGTCGGTGGTGCGGCTGAGCTCGAGGTCGTGCCGGACGACGAGCACGCCGTCGCGGGTGGCGACCAGGTCGAGCTCGACGTCGTCGGCGCCCTGGGCCATACCGACCCGGAAGGCCTCGAGGGTGTGCTCGGGCCGGTAGCCGCTGGCCCCGCGGTGGGCGGCCACCGCGGGCGTCACGACGAGCGGCGACGAGACGGGGGCACGGGAGGAGAGCAAGGAAGCGGTCACGGCGTCAGCAGACCGGCCCGAGGTGGATCCGCGGCGGGATCGACGTGAACCCCGGATGACCGTCGGCGTACACCCCCGTCAGGATGGGGTGATGACGCTGCCCAGCCTCGGTGCCCTGACCTCCCTGCCCACCTCCGAGCACCTCCACCTGCTCGGTGACCCCGTCGCCGCGATGCTCGGCGGGTGGCCGCAAGCCGCCCGGGTCGCCGTCGTGGAGATCGACCCGGAGCTCGCCGACACCGCCGCGATGTCCGAGGCCTACGACGTGCCGCTCACCGCGAGCGCCAACTGCGTCGTGGTCGCCGGCCGTCGCGGCGGCGAGGAGCGGGTCGCTGCCTGTGTCGTCCGCGCCGACACCCGCGCCGACGTCAACAACCTGGTCAAGCGCACGCTCGACGTGCGCAAGGCGTCGTTCCTGTCCACCGACCGCGCGGTCGAGGAGTCGGGGATGGAGTACGGCGGCATCACGCCGCTGGGGCTGCCCGCGCACTGGCGGGTGCTGGTCGACGCGCGCGTCGTCGACATCGAGGTCGCGGTCGTCGGGTCCGGCGTACGCCGTTCGAAGCTGCTGCTGCCGGGCCACCTGATCGCGGAGCTCCCGGGCGCGGAGGTGGTCGACGGCCTCGGGGTGTGAGACGCGCGCACGATCGTGGTCCAGAATGCGGCCATGGGAGACGAGAGCGAGAAGCAGTCGGGGCGGGACGAGACCGAGGAGGAGCGCCTCGACCGCAAGTGGAACGACCTGCTCCAGGAGCTGCGCGTCATGCAGACCGGGGCCCAGCTGACGGCGGGATTCCTGCTGACGCTGCCGTTCCAGCAGATGTTCGCCAGCCTCGACCACTTCCAGAAGGGTCTCTACCTCCTCCTGGTCCTGACGGCGGCCCTCACGACGGCGACCGTGATGGGCCCGGTCGCGGTGCACCGCCGGCTGTCGGGCGAGCACGTCAAGGAGCGCGTCGTCGCCACCGCGCACCGGCTGGTCCACCTGGTGCTGCTGGGGGTCTCGACGCTGATCGCCGGGATGGCGCTGCTGATCTTCGACGTGGTCGTCGACCGCGCCTGGGCGGTGACCGTGGCGGTGGTGCTGCTCGCCTACCTGGTCACCGTGCTGGTGGTGCTCCCGTCCCGCCTCTCCGACGAGAAGTTCTGACCCGTGCGGTCCGGCCTGCGCGCGGTGGTCGTCGTCCTGCTGCTGGCAGGGCTGGCCGCCGGGTGCGGGCCGGGTGACGCACCGGACGCGTCGCCGAGCTCGTCGTCGCCGGCCTCCGCGTCGCCGCCGGTGCCGACGCTGACACCCATCGAGCTGCCGCCGCCGGGGCCGCCCACCGGCAAGCTCCTCGCCGACCTGCGCCAGTCCTCGCGGGACGCCGCGCTGGGTCGGATGGAGGTCTGGATCGGCAACGACACCCGCCACGACGTGACCCCCATCCGGATCCGCTACACCGACCCGCGGTTCCGCCGTCCGGTCGCCGGAGAGCGGCTGCGGCTCAACCCGTCGCGCTCCGAGCGCGGCTACCCGCTCACCCTGCCGACGCGACCAGTGTGCGGCGCGCACCGCGGTCCGGCCCGGCTCAGCGTGACGTACGGCGGCCGGACGGTCTCGCTGCCGGTCACCGACGACAACGACATCGTGGCCCGGTACGTCGCCTCACGCTGCCTCGAGCTCGCCGTCGACCGGGTGGCGGTGCTGGAGTTCGCCGACCGGGTGCCCACCGACGGCACCAGGGAGGGAGCGACCGGGACCCTGACCCTCCTCGCTCGCCCGACCGGCGCGGCCGGACAAGTGCTGCGGATCGACTCGGTGGGCGGCACGCCCCTGCTCGGCGCCGCGGGCCCGGCGTGGCGTCCCCGGGTGACGGTGCGCGGGGACGGCCCGGTGCGGCGCATCGAGCTGCCGGTCCGGCCGGCACGCTGCGACGACCACGTCTTCATGGAGTCGGGGGGCGCCACGGCGTTCCTCGTCTCGCTGCACCTCGACGGCCGGCCGGGGAGCCTCGTGGTCCGGATGAGCCCGACCGGCGCCCGCGCAGCCATCGGCTTCGCACGGGACTCCTGCGGTCTCTGACCAGCCCAGACCTATCCGGAAGTCAACCCGGACGCGGTCGTGGTCGGCACCTGCTCGCCCGCCTCCACCGCGAACGGCAGCGTGTTGGCCACGGGAGGAAGCGGGCAGGTGGCGAACTCGGTGTAGGCGCACGGCATGTTGAACGCGCGGTTGAAGTCGAGGTGCACGAGGCCGTCGGGCGACGGCGGCGCGGTCAGGAGCTGTCGGTTGGCCGGGTAGGTGGTGATGCCCGACGTGGCGTCGCGGAACAGGATCCACAGCGAGCCGTCGTCCTCTCCCCAGGCCACCAGCCGGTGCTCGCTGCCGGCGTGATCGAAGACGACCTCGCCCACGGCATCGCCGTCGGCCGTCCGGTAGGGCTCGTACCGCGCAGGCACGACCCAGACGGGGTCGGGGGCGTAGCACGGGGTGCCGCGGTAGGCGCGCAGGTTCGGCGAGTCCGGATGCCGGGGGCGGACGATGGTGCGTCCCTCGCGGTCGGCCACCTGCGCGACGGCATCGCCGAAGGTCACGCTCAGCCCGACGTCGTCGAGCGGTCCGAGCCGGTGCACGCCCTCGGTGAGCAGGGTGCTCCCGGCAGCCAGGGCCTCGTCCGGTCCGAGGGTGACGGTCGCGCCGTGCTCGTCGGAGCACCACTCCCCCGGGACGTCGTCGAAGCCCTGGGGCGTGTCCGTCAGCCAGTGGATCGCGGTGATCGCCAGCCACCCGTGCGGGTCCCGCAGCCTTGCCTCCCGGGCGTCACGCCAACCCTGCCACTCGCCGAGGAACTCACTCACCGCGGCATCGTGTCAGGCGCGGTCCGGTCGGGACCCGCCGGTACGCCGCGATGAATCCGGCGACGTCGCCGGGTCAGTCCCGGCATGGGAACCGTGATCATGCACGCAGTGGCATCTCTGGACGGCTTCATCGCTGACGAGAACGACGACGTGGGGCCGCTCTTCGAGTGGTACTTCAACGGTGACACCCCCATCGTCGAGGACGCGCAGGGCGAAGCACACGGGCCGTTCCGGATCAGCCGACGCTCCCACGAGTACGTCAGCGCGATGTGGGGCAGCATCGGCGCCACGATCCAGGGACGGCACCTGTTCGACCTGACCAACGGCTGGGAGGCCGACCCACCGGCCGGCGAGCACCTGGTCGTGGTGTCGCACCGGCCCAAGCCGGAGGGGTGGCACCCCGAGGCCGACGTCCCGTTCGTCGACGACGTCACCGCGGCGGTCGAGGAGGCGAAGCAGCGTGCCGGTGACCGGGTGGTCGCGCTCTGCGCCGGGAACGTCGGAGGGCAGGCGCTGGCCCTCGGCCTCGTGGACGAGGTGGCGATCGACGTCGTGCCGGTGGTGTTCGGCAAGGGCAAGCGGTTACTTCGGCCCGGTCGACTCGCAGACCCTGCTCGAGGACCCCTACGTCGTCATCCCGGGCGACCGGGTCCTCCACCTGCGCTACCGCGTCCGCCGCTGAGGGGTCAGGACCGGAACCGTCGCTGCAGGTCGGCGTAGCCGATCGCACCGTCGAGGAAGCCGAGCGTCCCGGAGTCGAGCAGCTCGCGTCCCGCGCGCTCCAGCATGCTGAGCGTGGCTCGGGCGAGGCTGCCGCCCAGGCTGACGCGCTTGACGCCGAGGGAGAAGAACGTGGGCGCGTCGATGGTGTTCGCCAGCCCTGCCACCACGTTGAGCGGACCGGGGACGGCTGCCGCGAGCCTGCGAATCGTGTCCTCCTCGACGACACCGGGCACGAACACGCAGTCGGCCCCCGCCTCGACGTTCCGGACCGCCCGATCGACCGTCTCCGCGAAGACGTCGCCGGTCGTGCCGGCGAAGTAGGTGTCGGTCCGGGCGTTCAGGACGAAGGTGCCGCGGGGCGCCGCGGCCCGCGCGGCCGCGATGCGGTCGACCGCCTCGTCGACGCCGAACAGACCGCCATCTGCGGCGTCCTCGATGTTGGCGCCCACCACCCCGAGCTCCACCGCCAGGGCCACGGTGCGGCCGACGTCGGCCGCCGTCGCGCCGTATCCCGCTTCGAGGTCGGCCGTCACCGGCACGCTCACTGCTGCCGCGATGCGACCGATGTGCTCGAGCATCCTGTCGCGGTCCATCGCTCCGCCGTCCGGGACCCCGCAGGACCACGCGATGCCCGCGCTGGTCGTGGCGATGGCCGGGAAGCCGACCTGCTCGAGGATCCGCGCGGAGCCCGGGTCCCAGGCGTTGGGGAGCACGAAGCCCGGACCGGCGTGCAGGGCCAGGAGAGCGGCCGCCTTCTCGCGCGTGGGCACGACCCCATGATCGGGGATCGCGGGCTCGGGCGACACCCCTCGCCCGCAGACGTCAGTCGCCAGTCTTCGTGTTGGCTAGGACTGCAGCGCGAAGCAGAACGTCTGGCCCTCGAACTGCGGATGTGGACCGTGGATCGCGACGACGTCCCCGTTCGCGTCGAAGACGAGCTGGCCCGCGTCGTGCTGGACCAGCCCGGGGCCGGTCCCCTGGATGTGCACCGTGTCTCCGACCGTCCGTGCCGTTCCGTCCGGGTAGAAGGTGTCCGTCCACTTGTCCCGCTCCACGATCGTGTGCCCGTTCGCCGAGATCACCGCCCGGTAGTCGACATGTACGGCGACGAAGGCCACCTCGCCGGTGCGGTCGTAGAACACCCGGAACGACGACACCTCGTCCTCGACGACGTGAACCGAGAACCCCTCCGGCGCGCACACGTCCGGGTCCACGAAGACCTCGTGATGGGAGAAGGTGCCGTGGTCGGGGGGCGCGGCCGACGCCGAGGCGGGGACGCCCGCGACAGCGGCGATGCTCGCGGCGGCGACGATGAGGGGTCGGAACAGCGGAGTCTTCTCCGGCCGGGACCGCACCATGCGATCACCCCTCAACCTTGCTCGCGGCCCGGCTGCCACCGGCTCCATCTGCTACTCAACCCGCACGGGCCGCATCCCGAAAGACCCGTATGGGGCATTCCGCAGGGCACGGGCGGGACGCGACGTCACCGCCGCCCGCCACAATGAGGGCATGGTGCGCGGCCCTGAGGACACCGTCGCGTTCCGGCTCTGGCCGCCGGTCGCGATCGGAGCACCCCTGCTCGTCGGCTGGCTTGCCACGCTGCGCTGGGGTGACCCGGTAGACCTCGGCGGGTGGCGCGTGTCGCTCGGATGGGTGCTGGTGCTGGCGTTCGCCGGGTGGAACGGATGGTCGCTCTGGCTGTTCCGCAGGCACGAGACCGGGCTGCTGCCGGGGCAGGCTACGCAGGCGATGATCGAGGAGGGTCCGTACCGCCTCTCCCGCAACCCGCTGTACGTCGGTCTGCTCGCGCTCTACCTCGGGCTGGCGCTGCTGGCCCCCACATTCTGGGGGCTCGTGCTGTTCCCGGTCGCGGTGCTCCTCGTCCGCTGGGGCGCGATCCGACCCGAGGAGCGGTTCCTGCATGAGCGGTTCGGTGCGCCGTACGACGAGTACTCGCGGCGGGTGCGTCGCTGGCTGTGACTAGGCTCCCTCCATGGGCCCCGCCTGGGACGACTCCCGACTGGCTTTCCGCGACGCGGCGGAGTGGTTCGTGCGGACGGTCTCGCGGGTCGGCGACGACCTGTGGACCCGACCCGCACTGGGCGAGTGGGACGTCCGCGCGCTCGTCGGGCACACGAGCCGCTCGTTCCTGACCGTCGAGACCTACCTCGACCGCCGAGCGTCGACCGTCGACGTCGCCTCCCCGGAGGACTACTACCGCGCGACCAGGGCGGTGGCCGCCGGGCCCGCCGTGGCGGCGCGCGGGCGGGAGGCCGGCGAAGCCCTGGGCGCTGACCCGGCCGCCGCTGTGGCCGTCATCGCAGAACGGGTGCTTCGGCTCGTCGACGCCCAGGAGGGCACCGAGCTCGTGACCACCATTGCCGGCGGCATGCGGCTCGAGGACTACCTGCCGACCCGGACCTTCGAGCTCGCCGTCCACACAGCCGACCTCGTCACCGCGATCGGCGGACCCCTGGACGTACCGCCGACGGCTGCGAGGCAGGCGCTGAGGATCATCACCGAGCTGGCCGTCACCGACGGTGCTGCCGCTCCGCTCCTGCTCGCGGCCACCGGGCGGTCGGGCCTGGCTGCGGGCTACTCGGTGCTGTGAGGACGCGTCTGCTGCCGTCAGCCTGTCCCCGTCGACTCGCTGCCCTCAGGCCTTCTGCCTGCCGGTCGTGCTCTTCCTCCCGCTGGTCGCCTTCTTGGTGACACCGTTGGCCCGGGTGGCCGCGCTCTTGCTGGTCTTCTTCGCGGCGCGCCGGTCGACTTCTTCGTCGCGCTACCGGTGGCCTTCTTCGCGGTGCCGGTCGTCTTCTTGGCCGTCTTCCCGGCCGCCGCGGCGACCTTCTTGCCGGTCTCCACGGGCTCCGGTGGGAACCACACAGCCTTGGTGGCCTTGACCTTCGCCACGAACGTGGCGCCGCGCGCGCCCCACTGCTTCCGGTCCGTGATGCTCCCCAGCCCGTTCCTGATGCCGATCATCTGCTTCTCCCTCCGAGTTCCCTCACAGCCATCGTGCCCACTGGCAGCCCGACCTACTCCACGGACTGCGGCCCCACGTCCAGCCCCAGCCGGGCAGGGGCCACTTGTAGGGTGCCTCCGTGCCGTCCGAGGAGCTCGTGAGTCGCGTCAGGGCCGCAGCGCGAGGCTGCGAGACCGCCGTCTCCGGACGGAGCCCGGGGTCGCCCGCGGAGGCCTTCGCCGCCCTCGCCCAAGCCTGTGAGGAGCTCGGCCTCGACGCGTGGGACACGTACGGCGACGGCGGTGCGGTCACGCGGCTCGAGGAGGACCTGCAGGAGCGCTTCGGGGTCGAGGCCGCCGTGTTCTTCCCCAGCGGGGTGATGGCCCAGCAGGCCGCCCTGCGTGTGCACTGCGACCGTGCCGGGAGCCGGCGCGTCGCCATGCCGGACCTCAGCCACCTCCTCGTGCACGAGGAGGACGGCCCACGGATCCTCCACGGGCTGGAGGTGTCGTTCCTGACTCGCGGGTTCGAGACGCCCACGGCCGCCCACCTCGACGCGTTGCCCAGACGGCTCGGCGCTGTCCTCGCGGAGCTCCCCCTGCGCGACGCCGGCTGCCTGCTGCCGACCTGGGAGCAGCTGGCGGAGCTGTCGGCCGCCTGCCGCTCCCGCGGCGTGCCCCTGCATGTCGACGGCGCCCGGATCTGGGAGGCGCAGCCCTGGTTCGACCGCCCGCTCAGCGAGATCGCGAGCCACGCCGACTCGCTGTACGTGTCGTTCTACAAGGGTCTCGCCGGGCTCGCCGGAGCGGCGCTGCTCGGCTCGCAGGACTTCGTCGCCGAGGCCCGCCTGTGGCGACGCAGGCTCGGCGGCACCATCTTCCGCACCACTGCGGAGGCGGTGTCCGCGCTCATCGGCCTGCGGGACCTCGTGCCATTGATTCCGGACACCGTCGCCTGGGCCAGGGCCTTCGCCGCGGCGCTGCCGGCGCAGGTCAGCGCGCAGCCGGGCGTACCGCAGACGAACCAGTTCCTCCTCTACGCCGACGGCGACGCCGACCTCGTCAACGAGCGCACGGTCGACGCGATCGACGAGCACGGGGTCGGCCTGCCGGCCTGGTTCCCCACTCACCAACCACGACGTATCCAGTGCGAGGTGGTCGTCACGCCGGCGGCCCTGGGTCTCGATCCCGCGGCGATGGCGGTGCTGGTCGCTGGCCTCGTCACTGCCTGAGGGCCCCCGCACCGCATTCGGGCCCCGCTCGACGAATCACGCAGGCGGGGCCATCGTCGGGATCGCACCCAGCTGCTGCATCATGCCCAGCGCGTCCATGGCCCCCCAGTGCTCGCAGGCACGGCCCTGGTCATCGAACCGGATGATGTCGAACACCTCGATCCGGACCTTCTTGCCGCTGGCGGGCACGCCCATGAAGTCATCTCCCGTGTGGGTGCCGCTGGCCGTGATGCGGGCGACGACCTTGTCCCCGCTCGGGAGGAGCTCGTCCACGTTCATCTGCAGGTCGGGGAAGGCCGCCCGGTACATGCGGAAGAGCTGCAGGACCCCCTCCTTGGTCGGCTCGAGCCCTGGGGCGTCCTCGTGCTCGACGAAGTCGGCCGCCAGCAGGTCGCCGAATCCGTCGATGTCGCCTGCACTGAGCAGCTCGTACACGCGTCGCATGGTTGCCACGTTGTCCATCTGTCCTCCTCGCGTCCCGACAGGCCCGATGGGCCGTGCCGTTGTTGGGTGGTGTGCGAGGGCGGAGCCAGGGGGTGAACGATGAACCCGCCCCCGACGCTTCCGGAGCCGAGGGCGGGAGCGGTTCTAGGTCTCATCGTCGACCCGACCGGTCAACCTGTCCAGATGTGCGCCGGGCCGTTGCAGGACTCCCCGGCTGGCCGGTGACTCCTGTGCTTGTCAGCCAGTGCAACGGCCGACAAGCACCAGAACTGGCCGACAACCCCGGGTCCGGGCTCGAGTCCGGCCGGTTGCAGGAGTACCCGGCCGGCCGGTGACTCCTGCAACCACCGAGGTCAGTCGGTGACCGCCGAGAACGGCGCCGCTGCGCCATAGATCTTGTAGAGGGCGAACGGGCCGGCCTCCGCCATGCTGCAGCGGTAGTCGAACAGGTGGGTGGCGCGGGCGTCCGGCATCCCCGCGCCGAAGCCGTACGGCGTCGCGCCGTCCACGGGGAGGGTGTCGAAGTGCCGGATGCGTTCCACCATGGCCTGGCGGCCGGCCGCGTCCGCCTTGCGCCACCAGCTGCAGGTGTAGCTGCTCAGGCGCTCGGGGCCGACCCCGGACGTGGCCGCGCCCACCGTTGTCGTGCGGGACGAGGCCTTCGAGTCCCAGGGCCAGACGACTGCCGGGGCACCGCCCACCGAGCCCACGAACGGGCGGCACAGGCGCGGTGAGAGGCCCAAGCTGCAGATCGACGAGAACTGGTCGGCCTGCGCCTGCTGCATGGCGGCGCTGTCGCCGGAGGGCAGTCCGGGACCGCTCCCGGGCTTGGGCGGGGTCTGCGTCCACGAGCAGATCGCGGGGTTGCCGTCCGGGTAGCCGGAGGTCTCGTAGCCGGCGAAGCACGACATGAGCTCGTCCTCGTTGACCGGCTCGCCGGTGCCGACGCTCGTGCTCGGGTTGGTGCCGTCGGCACAGCTGGGCAGCAGGGGCGGGGAGGTCGTCACCGAGGTGCCGGCGGCAGAGGTGTTGCCCCACCAGCAGTTGCCGGTGTTGCCGGCGAAGCTGTCCCACCAGAAGTCGACGCCGTTGGGCTCGGCCGCGCCTCCGGGAGTCACGCCCATCACGTTGTCGTGGAAGCGGTTGTCGTACGACGTGCTCACCTTCGAGGGGTCGCAGCCGGGAACGGGCGTCGTGCTGCCCACCGGAGGCGGCCCGCACACGGTCGCGTCCGGGACGGCGAACAGCATCGCCCCGCGCCGCCAGTTGTCGTAGAAGTGGTTGCCGCGCACCACGTTGGCATTGCCCCCGGCCAGCCAGAGGCCGGTCCCGACCGGGGCGGCGATGAAGGGCGCGACGTCGGAGCCGGGCTGGTAGGGGTTGAAGTTGTTGCCGTAGAAGTTGTTGTGTTCGATCACGTTGCCGTGCTGCGGGAACCCGGGGTGGCCGGCGGCGGTGAACACGTCGGTGGTGTAGCCGAGGGCGTTGTCGTAGAAGTTGTTGTGGGTGATCAGGGTGCCGTGGCTGTCGGTCCCGGAGAAGCCACCGGTGTTGTGGTGGCTGTCGCAGCGGCGGAGCACCTGGCTGTAGCGGTACTTCGGGTAGAACTTCTTGTAGCGGTGGTCGGTGGTGTCCGCGCCCGCACCCGGGTAGATGCCGGAGTCGCCGTTGCCCGCGGCCTCGCAGTTCTCGATCAGGCCGTGGTCCTCGACGAACGTGAGCACGCCGTACCCGCCCGCGTAGAAGGTCTTGAACCGGTCGAAGCGGTAGCCGTCGGTCTCCATGACGTAGATGTCGTGCTCACGCGCGTGCCGCACGGTCAGGTTGCGCAGGACGAACCCGTCGGCCCGGTCCACGAAGATGCCCACGTCCTTCTTGTGACCCACCGCGGACGGGCCACCGTCCCCGGCAGCCGCGTCGCCGGCCTCAACCACGACGTCGTCGGCGCTCACCCCCGAGCCCTCGAGCTGGAGGTTGCAGCGGATGCACCGGCCGACGGCGGGGATGCCGTGCCGGTCGGTGAGCGGAGGGTCGGGGACCGGGCCGGTGTCCGCGCCGCGGCCGATCACCGCCACCAGGTTGGCGTCGTTGGGGCAGTAGAGCTGGTAGTCGTGCGAGAGCGCGCCCGGGTCGCCGCCGTCGGACTTGACCCGGTACTTCGCGCAGGACGGGTCGTAGGTCGGCTGCCGCCGGGAGTGCGGCTCCGTGTAGACCCCCGGCATCACCACGACCCGGTCGTCGTTCCCGGACGCGGTCACGGCCGGCTGGATCTGGTGGTAGCCACAGCGGGAGAAGAGCCGGGCGTTGACCCGCAGCAGCATCCGGGCCCGCCGGGCACCCAGGGCGCGGTGGTCGGTCGGTCGGATGTCGTAGCCGCGCACCCGGGCTCGCCGTACCGAGTCGCGGAGTCGGTCGAGCGAGTCGGCCTGGCAGACCACCCGGGTCTGCCCCGGGCGAGCGTCGTCGAGGGCCGAGCGCAGCGACCTGGCCTGGGGCACGTGGCCGCCGGCACAGGGCGAGATCGAGCAGTCCGGTCGCGGGTCCGGCCAGTACGACGGCCGCTCGACGTGCGCCGAGGCTGCCTGCGGGACCGCCAGCACGCTGGCGAGGACGATGACCGTGACCGCGATGAAGCGTCGCACTGGCTTCTCCTGTGGTTGGAGTTGCCGCGGTCAACGACGCTGCACCGGCCGAGGTTATGCGCGGGTCGCCCGGGTGGTGGAGCAGCTAGTGGTCGTGCGAGTGGTTCGCCGGTTCGCTGCGATGCCCGACCAGCGGCACCGCGGCCCACAACGTCCCGAAGAAGAGCAGCGACAGGGTGCCGGCGACCCCGGCGGTCAACGGATCGGTGACCAGGTCGAAGACCAGCCACACCACGCCGCTCGTGGTCAACGCCAGGCACACCAGCCCGGCGCGTGCGGCACGGTTCGCGTTCTTGACTATCCACGGGCGCTGGCCGCGCTGGAAGAGCATCCGGTGGAACGCGACCGGGGCGACGATCAGCCCCGTGGCGATCACCGAGCCGCACAGGATCGCGAGGTAGACGTGCCGCTGGACGCTGGTGAGGTCCGCGAAACGGCTGCTGAAAGGAAGTGTCAGCAGGAACCCCGTGAGGATCTGCACGCCGGTCTGGGTGACTCGGAGCTCCTGCAGGAGCTCGTGCAGGTTGCGGGTGAGTCTCTTGTGGTTGATCTCCCGCGGATGGGTGATCTGCGGGGGATGGACGATCGGTGTTGGAGGGTCATCTCGTTCCTCGGCCAGGAGGCTCAGCGGTCGACCCCCGGGCTGCGCACCGTCGCCTCCTTCTCTCGAAGTGGACACCCTGACGACTACCCGGCTCGGCCCCCGGTCAAACAGCCGTCCAGACGGCTCACGTCGCCCTCGGGCGAGGATTGGACCGATGGCCCTGTCGAGCCGGTCCGCCGACGTTCCACGCTGGTGGCATCGAGCCGGAGCAGGAGGTCGTCATGACCAGCGAACACATCAACCCCGCGGCCGAGGGCAGGCACGCGGCCACTCGACCGGACAACGCCGTCGAGGTCGGGCCCACCGGTTACCACTACGACGACCGGGCGCGCCTCGCGTCGTACCGCCGCACCGCACCCCGCCCGCCGGCGGCACCGGCCGGCGCGGCGATCGCCCTGCTGGTGTGCCTCACGGTGATGTACGCCGAGTGGGCGCTCTACGCGCAGACCCTCCAGGGCCAGTCCGACGCCACCTGGGCGCTCGGCTTCATGATCGTCTCGACCGGGGCGTCGCTGCGCATCCTGATGGGCAACCCCGGCCGCCACGTCGTCTCGGGAGCGGTGATCCTGGTCAGCGGAGTGGGCCTCCTCTTCCGCGCCCTGGTGGTCACCCGCGACTCCACGTTCATCAGCGCCTTCGAGATCGCCAGCGGCGCGCTGCTCGTGGTGGCCGCGCTGATGACGCTGCTCTCCCCCACGCTCGAGCCCGAGTCGCCACCGGAACGTGACCCCTGGGGCTGACCGCACCCACCGATAATCGGTCGCTCCGGGAGCCGGTCGTTCCCTAACGTGTACAGGTGCGCCACCTCCCCCTCGACCACCCCGGAACCCCCGACCACCGGTCGCCGGGCCGGTTCCTGTGGTGGCTGGCCCTGGGGCAGTGGCGCACCCTGGTGATGGGGATGCTCTTCGGGATCGTCTGGATGAGCGCCCAGGCCGTGATGCCCGCCGTGATCGGCCGTGCGATCGACAGCGGGGTGGCCGCCAAGGACACCCGCCAGCTGCTCATCTGGGCCCTGGTCCTGCTGGTCATCGGCCTCGTCCAGGCGGGGAGTGGGATCATGCGGCACCGGTTCGCGGTCACCAACTGGCTGACCGCGGCCTACCGCACCGTGCAGCTCGTCGGTCGGCAGACCGTCCACCTCGGCGGCACCCTGCCCCGCAAGGTGTCCACGGGCGAGGTCGTCGCCATCGGCACCAGCGACCTCTCGCACCTGGGCCAGGTCATGGACGTCTCGGCCCGGTTCTCGGGCGCCATCGTCTCGTTCCTGCTGGTGTCGGTGATCCTGCTGCGCACCTCGGTGACGCTCGGCCTGGTGGTGCTGGTCGGCGTACCCCTCCTGATGCTGCTGGTCGGCCCGCTGCTCTCGCCGCTGCAGGAGCGCAGCGCCCGGCAGCGCGCGCTGATGGGCGAGCTCTCCAACACCGCCAGCGACATCGTGGGCGGCCTGCGGGTGCTGCGCGGGATCGGCGGCGAACAGGTCTTCCACGACCGCTACCGCCGCGAGTCGCAGGCCACCCGCCGCGCCGGCGTCGAGGTCGCCAAGCTCCAGTCGCTGCTCGACGCGCTGCAGGTCTTCCTGCCCGGCGTCTTCGTCGTCGTGGTGGTCTGGCTCGGCGCCCGCTACGCCGTCGAGGGCCGGATCAGCCCCGGCGAGCTGGTCGCGTTCTACGGCTACTCGGCGTTCCTGATGATCCCGCTGCGCACCGCCACCGAGTACGCCAACAAGGTCATCCGGGCCCAGGTCTCGGCCCGGCGGGTGTGCCACGTGCTCGCCCTGACGCCCGACGTGACCGACCCCGAGATCCCCGCCCCCTCTCCGCCGGTCGGCTCGAGCATGTACGACGTCCGCACCGGTCTGCGCCTGCACGCCGGGTCGCTCACCGCGATCGTGTGCGAGCAGCCCGACGAGTCCGCCCTCCTGGCCGACCGGCTCGGGATGGCGGCCGCCGAGGTCGACGACGACGTGCGGCTCGGTGACGTGCCGCTCACCGCGCTGCGACGCGAGGAGGTCCGGCGCCGGATCCTGGTCTCGGACACCGCCGCCACCCTCTTCTCCGGCCGCCTGGCCGACCGGATCGACGTCACCGGCACCGGGCGGGTCCGCGAGGCGCTCGACACCGCGTCGGCCGACGACATCCTCGAGGCCCTGCCCGAGGGGCTCGACTCGGTGGTGGCCGAGCGTGGCCGCACCTTCTCCGGCGGACAGCGCCAACGGCTCGTGCTGGCGCGGGCGCTCGCGGTGGACCCGGAGATCCTGGTGCTGGTCGAGCCCACCTCCGCCGTGGACGCCCACACCGAGGCGCGGATCGCCTCCCGCCTGCGCCGGCAGCGCGAGGGCCGCACCACCGTCGTCACCACCACCAGCCCGCTGATGCTGGACGCCGTCGACGAGGTGGCGTTCCTGCGGGGCGGCAGGGTCGTGGCCACCGGGCGGCACGCCGACCTCCTCGAGACCGATCCCGTCTACCGCGCCGTGGTCACCCGGGAGACCGAGCCCGCCGCGCCCGAGGAGGTCCTGCAATGAGCGCCGCGGACACCCGGCTCCCGGTCGCCTCGACGCGGGACGTGCGCCGCTACGCCGCCAGGCTGACCCGCCACCACCCGCGCCTGCTGTGGTCGGCGGTGACGCTGCACGTGCTCGCCGCGCTGGCCGGTCTCGCCGCGCCGCGGCTGCTCGGCGACCTCGTCCAGTCGGTCGAGCAGGGCACCACCGCCGCTCACGTCGACCGGATCATGCTGGTCCTCGCCGGCTTCCTGCTGGTGCAGACGGTGCTGACCCGCTACGCCCGCTATGTGAGCCAGGTCCTCGGCGAGCAGGTGCTCGCCGAGCTGCGGGAGGACTTCGTCGGCAACACGCTGGCGCTGCCGGTCGGGGTCGTGGAGTCGGCCGGCTCCGGCGACCTGCTGACCCGCACCAGCCGCGACGTCGACCAACTCGCCTGGTCGGTGCGGATGGCCCTGCCGGAGGGGACGATCGCGGTCATCACCGCGGTCGTCACGTTCGTCGCCGCGATCACGGTGGGCTGGTGGGTCGCGCTGCCGTGCGTGCTCGGCGTGCCCCCGCTGGTGATCGGGCTGCGGTGGTACCTCGCCCGCGCCAAGGACGGCTACCTGCGCGAGAGCGCGACGTACTCCGCGATCAACGCGACGCTGACCGAGACCGTCGAGGGCGCCCGCACCGTCGAGGCGCTCGGCATCGGCGAGGAGCGGATCCGGGCCATCGACGACGACATCTCGGCGTCCTACCGGGCCGAGCGCTACACCCTCTCCCTGCGCACCGTGTTCTTCCCGAACATGGAGATCTCCTACCTCATCCCCACGGTGGCGACGCTGCTCTTCGGCGGCTGGCTCTACACCCAGGGGCAGGTCTCGCTCGGCGACGTGACGGCGGCGACGCTCTACGTCCAGATGCTCATCGACCCGGTCGACCGGATCGTGTCGATCCTCGACGAGCTGCAGGTGGGCGCGGCCTCGCTGGCTCGCCTGCTCGGGGTCGCGCAGGTGCCCGACGACCGCGAGGTCAGCGGCGCCGAGCCCGATGGCGAGCACCTCGACGCGCAGGACGTGCGGTTCGCGTACGTCGAGGGCCGCGACGTGCTGTACGGCGTCGACCTGTCGGTCGGGGTCGGCGAGCGGATCGCGATGGTCGGCCCGTCCGGCGCCGGCAAGTCCACGCTCGGCCGGCTGCTCGCCGGCATCCACCCGCCGCGCACCGGTTCGGTGACGGTCGGGGGTGTCGGGCTGACCGAGCTGCCGCTGGACGACCTACGCGGCCACGTGGCGCTGGTGACGCAGGAGCACCACGTCTTCGTCGGGACCCTGCGCGAGAACCTCGCCCTCGCGGCCCCACCCGGGGCGGGAGACGCCGAGATCCGCGGTGCGCTCGCGGCGGTCGACGCGCTCGACTGGGTGGACGCGCTGCCCGAGGGACTCGACACGGTCGTGGGCTCCGGCGGGCGCTCGGTCTCGGCCGCTCAGGCCCAGCAGATCGCGCTCGCCCGCCTCGTGCTGGCCGACCCGCACACCCTGGTGCTGGACGAGGCGACCTCGCTGATCGACCCCCGGGCGGCCCGCCACCTCGAGCGGTCGCTGGCGGCAGTCCTCGAGGGCCGGACCGTGATCGCCATCGCGCACCGGCTCTTCTCGGCCCACGACGCGGACCGGGTCGCCGTGGTCGAGGACGGCCGGATCTCCGAGCTCGGGTCCCACGATGAGCTGGTCGCCGCCGGCGGCTCGTACGCCGCCCTCTGGGACTCCTGGCACGGTCGCGGCTGACCCCTGCTCCTTGTGTCCGTGACAGTAGTTCTGTCAGGGTTGGTGGCATGAAGCTCTCGATGCCGCTGATCTACGCCGGGAACCCTCGCGAGACCGCCGACCAGGTGGCCGGACTGGAGAAGGCGGGCCTGGACACGATCTGGGTGGCCGAGCCCTACGGCTTCGACTCCCCCACCCTGATGGGCTACCTGGCCGCGAAGACCGAGACCGTCGAGATCGGCGCCGGGATCCTCAACGTCTTCTCCCGCACCCCCGGGGCGCTGCTGCAGACCGCGGCCGGCCTCGACAACGTCTCCGGCGGCCGGGCGGTGATCGGGCTCGGCGCGTCGGGCCCGCAGGTGATCGAGGGCTTCCACGGCGTCCCCTACGACAAGCCGCTGGGCCGCACCCGCGAGGTCATCGACGTCATCCGGATGGGCCTGCGCCGCGAGTCGCTGGTCAAGGACGGCATCTTCAAGATCCCGCTGCCCGAGGGCCAGGGCCTCGGGCTCGGCAAGCCGCTGAAGCTGCTCAACAAGCCCGAGCGCCCCGTCGTACCGCTCTGGGTCGCCGCGCTCGGCGACAAGAACGTGCAGATGACCGCCGAGGTCGCGGACGGCTGGCTGCCCTTCCTCTTCCACCCCGAGAAGGCCGCGGACGTCTGGGGCGAGTCGCTGGCGAAGGGCATCGCCAAGCGCTCCCCCGACCTCGGGCCGCTCGAGGTCAGCGCCGGCGGCATGGTCGCGATCGGCGAGGACGTCAAGGGCATGCTCGACTTCATGCGCCCGATGTACGCGCTCTACGTGGGCGGCATGGGCGCCCGCGGCAAGAACTTCTACAACGACCTCGCCTGCCAGTACGGCTACGAGAAGGAGGCCAAGGAGATCCAGGACCTCTACCTCGGCGGCAACAAGCGCGACGCCGAGGCCAAGGTACCCCTGGAGTGGCTCGAGGCCGGCAACCTGGTCGGGCCCGCGTCGTACGTCAAGGAGCGGATCGCGGCCTTCCGCGAGGCCGGCGTCACCAGCCTGCAGGTCTCCCCCGCCACCGAGGACCCGGCGGCCACGATCGCCCAGGTCAAGGAGTGGGTGGCATGACCCACCTCTCCCGCCGGAGGTACGACATCCTGCGGGAGATCCGTGCGCTCGACCCGGAGCGCGACACGGACCGGATCGTGTGGCTCACCAGCCGCCACGAGTTCCCCTGGGACTACACCCAGGGCACCGGCATCGCCTTCCTCCGCGACTACGGCATCCCGTCGATCTCGCGGCTTCTCGACCGGACGCGCGAGTTCGAGGACGACGGCGTCAAGAGGTACGACGACACGCTGCTCATCGGCGAGGAGGCCACGGTCGAGGGCATCGACTCCGAGCGCTCCCACGCCGCGCTGCGCCGGCTGAACCGGATCCACGGGCACTACGACATCCCCAACGACGAGTTCCGCTACGTCCTCGCCACCACGATCGTGGGGCCGGTCCGCTGGATCGAGGAGTTCGGCTGGCGACCGCTCGACCCGATCGAGACCCGGGCCCTGGCGAGGTTCACGACCCGGTTCGGCGAGCTGATGGGCATCAGGGACCTGCCGAGCACGTACGACGGCTACCTCGAGCTGCTCACGTCCTACGAGCGCGAGCACTTCGAGCTCGACCCCGCCAACCGGCGCGTCACCGAGGCCACCCTGCGCATCGCCCGGGCGACCGCGCCCGCCCCGCTGCGGCCGCTCGTCCGCCGGGTGACGATCGCGCTGATGGACGAGCCGCTGCGCGAGGCCCTCGGCCTGCCCCACCAGCCGGGCTGGTTCGTGTCCGCGGTGGCGGCGGGCTGCGCCTGCGGGCCCGGCTGCTGCGGCTCGCGCCGCCGCGCCGTACCGCCTATCACCACCGACCCTCGACCTATCCCCAGGGCTACCGCCTCGGCGACCTCGGCCCCGCCTCGATGCTCGACGAGCTCAACAGCAACCCACTCAGGAGGACCCATGACCGGATCGATCTACGAGCAGGAGCACGAGGACTTCCGCGGGGTGGTCCGGTCGTTCCTGGCCAAGGAGGTCGTGCCCTTCCACGAGCAGTGGGAGAAGGACGGTCAGGTCGACCGGGAGGTCTGGACCAAGGCGGGCGCGCAGGGCCTGCTCTGCTTCGACGTCGACGAGGAGTACGGCGGCGCCGGCGCCAAGGACTTCCGCTACAACATGATCGTCTCGGAGGAGATCAGCAAGGTCGGGGCTTCCGGGCTCGGCTTCCCGGTGCACACCGACATCATCGTCCCCTACATCAGCAACCTCGGGACCGACGAGCAGAAGCGGCGCTGGCTGCCCGGACTGGTCAGCGGCGAGCTGATCTCGGCGATCGCGATGACCGAACCGGGCGCCGGCAGCGACCTCCAGGGCATCCGCACCACGGCCGTCGACAAGGGCGACCACTACGTCGTCAACGGGTCGAAGACCTTCATCAGCAACGGCATCATGTCCGACCTCGTCATCGTGGTGTGCCGGACCAACCCCGACGCCGGGCACCAGGGCATCAGCCTGCTCGTCGTCGAGCGCGGAATGCCCGGTTTCGAGCGGGGCCGCAACCTCGACAAGATGGGCCTCAAGGCGCAGGACACCGCCGAGCTCTTCTTCGACAACGTCGAGGTGCCGAAGGCGAACCTGCTGGGCGAGGAGGGCTCCGGCTTCATCTCGCTGATGGTCAACCTGCCCCAGGAGCGGATCTCGATCGCCGCGATCGCAGTCGCCGCCTGCGAGCACATCCTCCAGCTGTGCCTGGACTACGCCAAGGAGCGCGAGGCCTTCGGGCGCCCGATCGGCAAGTTCCAGCACAACCGGTTCCTGCTGGCCGAGATGGCCACCGAGGTCCACATCGCGCGGGTGTTCGTCAACGACTGCGTCATGAAGCTCAACCGCGGCGAGGTCGACACCTCGCTGGCCTCGATGGCCAAGTGGTGGACCACCGAGCTGCAGAAGAAGATCGTCGACCAGGGCGTGCAGCTGCACGGCGGCTACGGCTACATGATGGAGTACCCCATCGCCAAGGCCTACGTGGACAGCCGGATCCAGACCATCTACGGCGGCACCACCGAGATCCAGAAGGAGATCATCGGGCGCAGCCTGGGGATCTGACGCCTACGGCGCGTGCAGCTCTCCGGTCAGCCGCATCGACGACTGCTCGACCTCGCTGCCGAGCTTCGCGTCCACCTTCAGGTCCAGGGAGGGCGTGGGTCCGCACGACGCGTGCAGCACCTGCACGGTCCCGGTCGAGGGCTGGGCGCTCGAGAGCTCGTTGGCCCGCGGGCCGCCCTCATCGGTGGCGAAGAACAGGATCATCGGCAGCTTGCTGGTGGCGACGTCGTCGACCGGCAGCGTGAACGTGCGCCCGTCCTCGACCTCGTCCAGGGAGGCCTGGAACATGAGGAACGGCTCCAGCAGGGTCTCGCCCCGCACCTTCCGCGGGCTGGTGGCGGTCACCAGCTGGCGCGCGGAGTCGGGGTCCTTCTTGCAGGTCACCTCGATGTCGCGGAACGTGTACGTCGAACCGTCGGCCCGCGTGAACGCCAGGGTGCTGACCGGCCCGGTGGGCTCGTCGGTCACGTGGAGCGTCGAGGGCTGGTCGTCCCCTCCCAGCGTGAGCGCGGCCGTCGTGCCGGCCACGACCAGTGCCAGCGCGGACGCGCCCCCGGCCAGCGCGACCCGCTGCCGGCGCCGGACCCGCATCCGGTGCTCGACCCTCACCAGCATGTCGACCGGTCCGTCCAGCGACCGGCCCAGCCGGTCGTAGGCGCCGGCGATCTCGGGGTCCCTCTCCTCCGTGGTGCCGCCCTCCGTGGTGCTCATCGCTCGTCCTCCCCGTGCTCCCCGCCTCGCACCCGCGGACCGTGCGTCCCCGCGTGCTCCTTCAGCCGCGCCGTCCCCCGGGACAGCAGGCTCTTGACCGTGCCCTCCGAACAGCCCATCCGCGTCGCGATCCCGCGCACGTCGAGGTCCTCGACGTACCTCAGGGCCAGCGCCGTTCGCTGCCGCGGCGACAGTGTCGCCAGCGCCTCGACCAGCCACGTGTCGACCGCCCCGACCAGCTCGACCACCGGCGCCGCGTCACCCTGACGCAGCAACGGCAGCTCGCGCCTCAGCCGTCGGATCCGGTCGATGTTGAGCCGGGTCATCACCGTGCGGGCGTAGGCCGCCGGCTCGTCGAACCTGGACCGTCCCCAGCGCTCGCCCATCCGGGCCAGCGTCTCCTGGACCAGGTCCCACGCGTCGTGCGGGTTGCCGGTCAGCGCGTGCGCCAGCCCCAGCAACGACGGCGTCTGCGCGACCGCGAACGTGTCGAAGTCCGTCGGGTGCTGCCGCGTCGGCGCACCGGTCCCCGTCATCGTGTCCATGCCATCCCCTCCCCCGACCTGTCACTCCTTGACGAGGGGAGTGCCCGAAAGGTTGAGGCTGGTGCAGGAAATCTTGGCGCCCACCAGCCTCGAGGGACAGCCTCTCGCACGACGCGGCGCGAGGTCAGTAGGTCAGGTGCCCGGTGGCGGCGACGACGTCGCGCTCGCGCAGCGGGGCCGCCCGGTCGTTGCAGGTCCCGTCGGCCTTGCGGGCCAGCCGTGCGGACGCGTCGACAGTCGCGCGGAAGCTCCCGAACGCGTCCCTGAACGCACGCGTCCCGCCCGTGACCCTGCTCTTCTGGTCGACGTGGGCCCGGAGCCTGCAGGTCTTCGGGTCCAGGGAGAACGTGGACCTCAGGTTCTTGCTGACGATGTGCATCGTGCCGACCCTGAACACCAGGTCGTCACGGTTGAGGTTGTCCGGATCCCCGGGGCGGCTGGCCACCTCGACGATCCGTCCGACGCCGTCGAAGATCCCTCGCGCGACGATCGGGCTCTTCACGACGTCACGCTGGCCGTGCGTCCCGTCGACGAGCAGGAAGCCGTGGAACGACTGGCTGCCGGTGATCTGGGGGGTCGCGGACGCGGCCCCCGTCCACACCAGCGGCACGGCCACGACCGCGCCGAACAGTGCTCTGAGTGCATACCTGGACATGTGGTGCCTCCTCGGGACTGTCATCCCGGGCGAGGCGTCGCGATCCCTCCACCCTCGTCCACAGGGACCGCCCGCGTCATCGGCCGGATGCGGTATCGGCGTAGTCCTCGCGCAGCCGGCCCTTGACCATCTTCCCGGTGGGTGTGCGCGGCAACGCCTCGCGGAAGTGGATCTCCCGCGGCACCTTGTAGTGCGCGATGCGCTCGCGCGCGTACGCCGTGAGCTCGGCCGCGAGGGCGTCCCCGGGCTCCGCACCGGGTGCCGGCTGGACGAAGGCCACCACCCGCTCCCCCATCTCCTCGTCGGGGACGCCGATCACGGCGATGTCGACGACCGCGGGGTGCAGGCTGAAGAGGTCCTCGACCTCCTGCGGGTAGATGTTCACCCCGCCGCTGATGATCATGAACGCCTTGCGGTCGGTCAGGTAGAGGAAGCCCTCGTCGTCGACGTAGCCGAGGTCGCCGACGGTGGTCCACGTCGGGTGCGCGGGATGCTGCGTGCTCGCGGTCTTCTCGGGGTCGTTGTGGTAGGCGAAGGGCACCTCGTCGCGCTCGAAGTAGATCGTCCCGACCTCGCCCGGACCGACCTCCCGGCCGTCCTCGGCGCAGACGTGCAGGATGCCGAGCAGGGCCTTGCCGACCGAGCCGGGGTGCGCCAGCCACGTCTCGGAGTCGATCATCGTCGCGCCGTTCGCCTCGGTCGAGGCGTAGTACTCCTGCACGATCGGGCCCAGCCACTCGATCATCCGGCGCTTCACCTCGACCGGGCACGGCGCGGCCGCGTGCACGACGTACCGCAGCGAGCCCACGTCGTACGACGCGCGGACCTCGGGCTCGAGCTTGAGCAGCCGCACGAACATCGTCGGGACCATCTGGGTGTGGGTGACCCGGTGCTCCTGGATCGCGCGAAGCGCACCCTCGGCGTCGAACTTCTCCATCATCACCAGCGTCCCGCCGAGCGCGTGCACCACGCCGCCGAAGCGCAGCGGCGCGGCGTGGTAGACCGGCGCCGGCGAGAGGTAGACGGTGTCCTGGCCGAAGCCGTAGAGGCCGCCGAAGATGTTCACGTAGGAGTAGCCCGGCTCGTCGACCCGGATCTTCGGGAGCGCCACCTTCACGCCCTTGGGCCGCCCGGTGGTGCCGGAGGAGTAGAGGAAGTCGTCCCCGTGCGGCTGCTCGGGGAGCGGCTCGTCCCCGGCGGCCGACAGCGCGGCCTCGTAGTCCTCGAAGCCCGGCACCGGCGGCCCGTAGACGAGCCGCTCCCCCACCTCGACGTCGAGCCCCCGCACCAGCTCGGCCTTGGCCCCGGACACCACCAGCGCCCTGGCGCCGCAGTCCCGGACGATGTACGACGCCTCGTCGGCCGACAGGTTGTGGTTGACCGCGCTGATGTAGAGCCCCGACCGCAGCGCGGCCCAGTAGACCTCGTAGGCCTCGGGGGTGTTGTCGCTGAGCAGGGCGACCACGTCACCCTTGTCAAGCCCGCGGTCCCGGAGGTGCCGGGCCAGGCGGAGGCTACGGGCGTCGAGCTCGGCGTAGGTCAGCGTGCGGCCGGACCCGGCCATCACCAGGGCGGGCTTGTCAGGGGTGGTCGCGGCCCAGGTCCCGGGGTACATGGCCCGACACTAGCCGGGTGACTGGTCTAGTCGGGCCATGTCGAGCGCCGGGCATGTGCCCCCATCGGGCGATGAATTCCGGAGCCCGAAGGGGTCTGATCGGGGGAAACCCTGATGCCGACTGTCCCTTCCTTCTGATGGAGTTCTCCCATGCATCGTCAGATTGCCGGAAAGCTCACCGGCCGTGTCACCAAGTGGATCGTCCTGGTCGCCTGGCTCATCATCGTCGTGGTCGCCAGCGGGTTCGCCGCCAAGCTCACCGACGTCCAGAACAACGAGTCCTCCTCCTGGCTGCCCGCCAGCGCCGAGTCGACCCGTGCACTCGACAAGCTCAACGCGTTCCAGGACCCGAACAACCTGCCCACCACCGTGGTCTACGAGTCCAGCTCGGGCCCGCTCAGCAAGGCCGACCTGGCCCAGATCGAGAGCCAGGCCACGGAGTTCGCCCAGATGAAGGGCGCGGTCCCGAACAGCGTGATCAGCCCTGCCTCGGCCCAGAAGCTCGGGATCGAAGCGGTCTCCCAGGACGGGCAGGTCGCACAGACCCAGGTCACGTTCAACTTCGGCAAGAACGGCTGGAACAAGATGCCGGACGTCGCCAGCGAGCTGCGTGACATGGCGGCGATCGACGGCGTGAGCATCCACATTGCAGGCCAGGGCGGCCAGGCCGCCGACTCGGCCAAGGCCTTCGAGGGCCTCGACAGCACCCTGCTCTTCGCGGCCGGTGCCGTGGTGATCATCATCCTGCTGCTGACCTACCGCAGCCCGGTCCTGTGGATCCTGCCCGTGTTCTCCGCGGTCGTGGCGCTCTTCACCGCCCAGGCGGTCATCTACTTCCTGGCGAAGTACGCCGACCTCACCGTGAACGGCCAGAGCCAGGGCATCCTGACCGTGCTGGTCTTCGGCGCCGGCACCGACTACGCGTTGCTGCTCGTGGCGCGCTACCGGGAGGAGCTGCGCCGCCACGACGACCGGCACGAGGCGATGGCGTTCGCGCTGCACCGTGCGGCCCCGGCGATCGTCGCCAGCGCGGCCACGGTGGTCCTGGGCATGCTCTGCCTGCTCTTCGCCGAGATGAACTCCACCGCTGGCCTGGGCCCGGTCGCCGCCATCGGCATCACCGTCGCCCTGCTGGTGATGATCACCCTGCTGCCCGCGCTGCTCGTGATCACCGGCCGGTGGGTGTTCTGGCCCAAGCGCCCGGCGTTCGGCTCCGCGGAGCCGACGGCGTCCGGCCTGTGGGCCAAGGTGGGTCGCCGGATCTCCGTGCGTCCCCGCGCCGTGTGGGTCGGCACCGCCGCGGCCCTCGGGGTGGCCTGCCTCGGGATGTTCTCCCTCAACGCCCACGGCCTCACGACCGAGGAGTCCTACACCAAGGACTTCGACTCGATCATCGGCCAGCGCGCGCTCACCGACCACGGGCTGATGGACCAGTCCAACCCGCTGATGGTGGTCGCGAACGCCGAGCAGGGCGGAGCGGTGGCGAAGGCCCTGTCCGGGGTCAACGGCATCACCGACGTCCTCCCGCCGCGCACGGAGGGCGGGGTGGCGTACGTCCAGGCGACGATCACCAGTGACGCCCTGTCCCAGAAGGCCTTCGACACGGTGACCGCGGCTCGTGACGCCGTGCATGCCGTCCCGGGCGCCGACGCCCTGGTGGGCGGCTACTCCGCGATCTCGCTCGACGTGGAGAACGCCTCGGGCCACGACAACCTGGTCATCATCCCGATCGTGCTCCTCGTGGTGATGCTCATCCTGATGGTGCTGCTGCGGTCGATCCTGTCCCCGCTGCTGCTCATCGGCACCGTGGTGCTGTCGTTCGGCGCCGCGATCGGGCTCTCGGCGCTGATGTTCAAGCACCTCTTCGGCTTCGCCGGCCAGGACGCGTCGTTCCCGCTGTTCGTGTTCGTCTTCCTGGTCGCGCTGGGGATCGACTACAACATCTTCCTGATGACACGGGTGCGGGAGGAGACCCAGTCCCGCGGACGCGGCCGGGCTCGCTGGTCGCGCTGTCGGCCACGGGCGGCGTGATCACCTCCGCCGGGCTGGTGCTCGCCTCGACCTTCCTGGTCCTCGGCACACTTCCGCTGGTCGCGTTCGTCGAGATCGGGGTGGCGGTCGCGCTGGGCGTCATCCTGGACACGATGGTCGTCCGCCCGGTCCTGGTCACCGCGCTCAACCTCGACCTGGGCAGCCGGATCTGGTGGCCCAGCAGGCTCGACCGCGGCGACCACACGGTCGCCCCGGAGGAGCCCGTGAAGGAGACCGCGTCGGTGTAGCGACACCGGGTCCGCGCGCTGGTCCCCGGGGCTCCCGGGGACCAGCGCACGGCTAGCCTGAGGACGATGAGCGAGCAGCCGACACCCCAGCAGGTACGCCGTGCCCTCGCCCGGGCCGAACGGGGGGCCGCGCTGGACGTCCCGGAGGCCACCGTGCTCCTGGCCGCGCGGGGCGAGGACCTCGATCGGCTCTGTGCCGCGGCCGCCCGGGTCCGGGACGCCGGACTGGTCGCGGCCGGCCGGCCGGGGGTGGTGACCTACTCGCCCAAGGTGTTCGTCCCGGTGACCCGCCTGTGCCGCGACCGCTGCCACTACTGCACGTTCGTGACCGTCCCCGGCAAGCTCGCCAAGGAGGGCAGGGCGCCGTACCTCTCGCCTGACGAGATCCTCGAGATCGCCCGGCGGGGAGCGGAGCTCGGCTGCCTGGAGGCCCTCTTCACGCTGGGCGACCGGCCCGAGGACCGATGGCCCGAGGCGCGCGCGTGGCTCGACGAGCAGGGCTACGACTCCACCCTGGCCTACGTGCGGGCGATGGCGGTCCGGGTGCTGGAGGAGACCGGGCTGCTGCCCCACCTCAACCCCGGCGTCATGTCGTGGGAGGAGATGAACCGGCTCAAGCCGGTCTCCCCCTCGATGGGAATGATGCTCGAGACGACCTCTCGCCGGCTCTACGAGGACAAGGGGCAGGCCCACTTCGGCTCGCCCGACAAGGACCCCGAGGTCCGCCTCCGGGTGCTCGAGGACGCCGGCCGACTCTCGATCCCTTTCACCACCGGCCTGCTCGTCGGCATCGGCGAGACCCTGACCGAGCGTGCCGAGACGATCTTCGCGGTGCGCGCGACCTCGCGGCGCTACGGCGCGGTCCAGGAGGTCATCGTCCAGAACTTCCGCGCCAAGCCCGACACCGCGATGCGTGACACCGACGACCTCGAACTGGAGGAGTACCTCGCCACGATCGCGGTCACCCGGCTCGTGCTGGGCCCGAAGGCCCGGGTCCAGGCACCGCCGAACCTCGTCGACACCGCCCCTGACTCCGGTGAGTGTCGCGCCCTGCTCGACGCCGGCATCGACGACTGGGGCGGGGTCTCCCCCCTGACCCCCGACCACGTGAACCCCGAGCGCCCCTGGCCCTCCCTGGACCGGCTGCGGGAGATCACCGCCGGGGCGGGCCTCGACCTGCAGCCGCGCCTCACGGTCCACCCCGAGTACGTCCGGCAGGGCGAGCCGTGGCTCGACCCCCGCGTCTCCGCCCACGTCGCCGCACTGGCCACCGACGACGGCCCTCTCGCCGGCCTGGCCCGTCCCGGCGTACGCCCGACCGGGCTGCCGTGGCAGGAGCCCGACGGCGGCTTCGCCCACCTCCACGGCCGGGGCGGGACCGGCCGCACCGACCTGCACACCGAGGTCGACACCACCGGGCGCACCCACGACCGGCGCTCCGACTTCGACGACGTGTACGGCGACTGGGACGAGCTGCGTGATGCGGTAGTCCGTGACGCTCCTGCTGTCGCGGGGCCTCCGGGACAGCAGAAGCGTCACGGACTACCGCGCGACCACGACGGACACGCCGCCCTGGCTGCCGCCGAGGCCGACCCGGGCAACCTGTCCGACGAGCACGCGCTCACCCTGATGACCGCCGAGGGCGAGCTGCTCGACCAGGTGTGCCGCCTCGCCGACGCGCTACGCCGGGACGCCGTCGGCGACGACGTGACCTACGTGGTCAACCGCAACATCAACTTCACCAACGTCTGCTACGTCGGCTGCCGGTTCTGCGCCTTCGCCCAGCGCCGGACCGACGCAGACGCGTTCTCCCTCTCGCTGGGGCAGGTCGCCGACCGCGCCGAGGAGGCGTGGCAGCTCGGCGCAACCGAGGTCTGCATGCAGGGCGGCATCGACCCCGAGCTGCCCGGCACCGCCTACTTCGACCTCGCCGCAGCGGTCAAGCAGCGCGTGCCCGGGATGCACGTGCACGCCTTCTCCCCCATGGAGATCGTCAACGGCGCCACCCGTACGGGCCTGTCGTTCGAGGACTTCCTGATCAAGGCCCGGGAGTCCGGCCTGGGCTCGGTCCCGGGCACCGCCGCGGAGATCCTCGACGACGACGTCCGCTGGGTGCTCACCAAGGGCAAGCTCCCGACGCAGACGTGGATCGACGTCATAACCACCGCGCACCGGGTCGGGATCCCCACGACCAGCACGATGATGTACGGCCACGTCGACAACCCCCGCCACTGGGTCCAGCACCTGCGCGTCCTCTCCCGCATCCAGGACGAGACGGGCGGCTTCACCGAGTTCGTGCCGCTGCCCTTCGTGCACACCTCCGCGCCGATCTACCTCGCCGGGGTGGCGCGCCCCGGCCCCACGCTGCGCGACAACCTCGCCGTCCACGCGCTGGCCCGGATCCTGCTGCACGGCCGGATCCACAACATCCAGACCAGCTGGGTCAAGCTCGGCGTGGACGGCACCCACCCGGGCCATGCTCGACGCCGGCGCCAACGACCTGGGCGGCACCCTGATGGAGGAGACGATCTCGCGGATGGCCGGCTCGGAGCACGGCTCCGCCAAGACCGTCGCGGAGCTCGAGGAGATCGGGGCGGCCATCGGGCGCCCCGTCCGGCAGCGGACCACGACGTACGACGTGCGCTGAGCCGCCCCCCGGACGCGACCGAGGCCACCCGTGCCTCGCGGCAGACGGGTGGCCTCGGTGTTCGGGGGCTCGGTCCGGGGACAGATCAGGTGCGCTGCGACCTCTTGCGCGAGATCGCGTCGACGGCTGCTGCGGCGAGCAGCACGACGCCCGTGATCACCTGCTGGTACTGCACGCCGAGGTTGGGCTTGAGACCCAGACCGTTCGGGATGATCACGATCACCAGGGCACCGAGGACGGCGTCCCGGGGCTTGCCGCGGCCACCGAAGAGCGACGTGCCGCCGATGACCGCTGCTGCGACCGAGAACAGCAGGATGTTGCCGGCGCCCAGGTCCAGCGACACCGAGTGCGACGTGGAGCCCAGCAGGATGCCGCCGAAGGCGCCGAACGACGAGCAGAGGACGAACGCGGTGACCTTGATGTGCACCACGTCGATGCCGGCGCGGCGCGCGGCCTCGGCGTTGCCGCCGGTGGCGTAGAGGTGCCGTCCCCAGGTCGTCTTCGTGAGCGCCAGGCTGCAGGCGATCATGATCGAGATCGCGATGACCGCCGCCCACGGGATGCCCGCAATGACCAGGTAGGGGTTGGTGTTGCGGTTCTGGCAGGCCAGGTAGGTCACGACGATGCCGACGAACGCGATCACCCCGCCGCGGAGCAGGACCAGGCTGAGCGCGTCGTGGGCGAGGCCGGCCCGCTGGGCCGAGATCGACTTCCACAGCGTGAAGGCCATGTAGCCCGCGACGACCACGATCGTGAAGACCCAGCTCCAGAACACCGAGAGATTCGCGTTGGCGAGGTTGTACCAGAGGTTGAAGTTGGTGGTCCCGATCGGCTGGGAGTTGAGGACGAAGAGCAGCACGCCCTGCCAGGCAAGGAACAGCGCCAGGGTGACGATGAAGCTCGGGATCCCGACCTTGGCGACCAGGAAGCCGGTCACGACGCCGACCGCCGCACCGAGGGCCACGGCCCCCATCATCGCGAGGGTCACGTTGTTGTCCACGAGCCCGGCTGCGACCAGCACGACGCCGAGCGTCACCACCACCGCGCCGCTCCAGGCCTTGAGCCAGACCGCGAGCGCGATCGCGGCCAGCATGAAGACCAGCAGGGACCAGTAGAGGAAGGACGGGAGCACGCCGTGCAGGTCACCGGAGAACACGGCACGGGCTGCGAACGCGGCACACATGCCGCCGGTCGTGCCGGCGGACAGGTCGATCTCGCCGAGGAGCAGCACGAACACCAGGCCCATGCCGATCACGGCGATGTAGGCGCCCTGGCCGGGCAGGTTGCCGATGTTGTTCTTCGACAGGAAGCGGTCGCTGACCTGGGCGAAGATGATGACGAGGACGATGAGGCCCATGATCGAGGGCAGCGCGCCGGGGTCACCTGAACGCAGCTTGCCGATGTAGGACCGGAAGGCGCCGGGGATGGTCTGGCGCTCGACGTCGAGGGAGAAGCTGGAGGCCCGCTCGGGCCCGGCACCCTTGGCCGGAGGGGCGGTCTCGCTGGTGGCAGACATGACGGCTTCCTCAGATGTTCGCGTTGGCGGTAGCGGGGGTGAGGCCGATGTCGCCACTGCGACCGGCTGTGATGAGCTCGACGATCTGGGTGGTGCTGGTGTCCGTGGTGAGGACCTCGGCGGCCACCCGGCCCAGGTAGAGGGCGGCGACCCGGTCGGCGACCTCCATGACGTCGTTCATGTTGTGCGAGATGAGCACGACGCCGAGGCCCTGGTCGGCCAGCCGACGGACCAGGTCGAGGACCTGGCGGGTCTGGGCGACACCCAGCGCGGCGGTCGGCTCGTCGAGGAAGACGACCTTGCTGTTCCAGAGCACCGCCCGGGCGATCGCGACGGTCTGGCGCTGGCCACCGGACAGGTTGGCGACGAGCTGGCGGACCGAGGAGACGGTGCGCACCGAGAGGCCCTTCAGGGTCTCGCGGGCCTTCTTCTCCATCTCGCCGTCGGCGAGCATGCCGAACTTCCGGATCTCGCGACCCAGGAACATGTTCTGGGTGATGTCGAGGTTGTCGGCCAGCGCGAGGTCCTGGTAGACGAACTCGATGCCCAGGCCGGTGGCGACGCGGGGATCGGTGAAGACCACGGGCTTGCCCTCGAACTTCACCTCGCCGCTGTCGATGTGGTTGATGCCGGCGATGCACTTGACGAGGGTCGACTTGCCGGCGCCGTTGTCGCCGACCAGGGCGGTGACCTCACCGGGATAGACGTTCAGGTCCACGTCGTGGAGGACATGGACGGGGCCGAAGCTCTTGTTGAGCTTCGTGATCTCGAGGATCGGTTCGGACACGGGTATCACCGTCCAGTTCGCGGGGCCGGGGTCGGGGGGGTCTGAGCCCGATGATGGCCGGGCGAGAGACCCCGCCCGGCCATCATCGTGGGTGCAGCGTCGGTCAGGAAAGACCGATCTTGGCGCAGTCGCTCTCGATGCCCTTGCAGATCTCCGCCTTGGTCAGCGCCCCGGCGTCGATGACGTCCTGGATGTTGGCCTGCGTGATGACCTGGGCCGGCAGCAGCAGCGCCTGCAGGTTGTGGCTCGCCGACTGCGGGTCGTCGAACTTGGTCAGCGTGAGACCGGCCGAGGACGGGTCCTTGCCGGAGATGAGCGCCACCGCGAGCTTCGTGGCGGCGTCGGCCTCGAGGCTGACGTCCTTGAAGATCGTCATGCTCTGCTGACCGGTGATGATGTTCTGCAGGCCCTCGACGCCGGAGTCCTGGCCGGTGACGACCACGTGTCCGTTGAGGCCGGAGCCCTTGAGCACACCGATGACCGCGTTGGCGATGTCGTCGTTCGCGGCGACGACGCCGTCGACCTGGCCGCCGGCAGCAGTGAGCGCCTGGGTGAACGTGGGGGCGGCGTTGGAGATGGTCCAGCCCTTGACGACCGACTCAGACACGATGTCGAGCTTGCCGGCGGACTGCAGCGGGTCGAGCACCTCGTGGGCGCCCTTGGCGAAGAGGACCGCGTTGTTGTCGACGTCCTTGCCGCCGTCCATCATGATGATCTTCGGCTTCGTGACGCCCTGCGCGTTGAGGCAGTCGACCATCGTCTGTGCCTGCAGCTTGCCGACGTCCTCGTTGTCGAACGACACGTAGTAGGGCGCCGTGCCGCCGAGGTTCACCCGGTCGTAGTCGATGACCTTCACGCCGGCCTGGTCGGCCTGCTTCTCGACACCGGCACCGGACGGGGCGTCGATCGAGTCGATGATGAGCACCTTGACGCCCTCACCGATCATGCTCTGCGCGATCGAGGCGAACTTGCTGGTGCTGCCGCCGGCGTTCTGGACGTCCGGGGTGATCCCGGCGGCCTTGAGGCCCTTGGTGAGCAGCGGAGCGTCGTACAGCGTGTAGCGGGTCGACGAGGTGGTGTCGGGGAGGATCGCCCCCACCTTGCCCGATGCCTTCCCGGGGCTGCCCGAGGGCGGCGCCGAGGCGCCACTGGTGGGCGGGTTGTCCAGGCTGCAGGCCGCGCTGACGCCGCCGCTGCTGCTACTGCTGCTGTTCGAGCTGCTGTTGTCGGAGTTCGAGCCACAGGCGGCGAGGCCGGCTGTGCTCAGGGCGAGCGCAACCCCGAGGGGTGCGAGGCGGTGCAGAGGTGTGGACACGTAGTTCTCCTCGACTGGGGGCAGCCCTCGGGGCGGCCTGATGATCTGTGACGAGTGTCGACGGTCACACGGTTGTCGTCAAGACATGAACGCAAAAATGCCGAATCGAGATCATTGGACGAGTTAATGATCACATCTTGACCACAACCGCCACGCGAGTGCACAGTTCGTCCATGCCACGTCGCCGCACCGACCCTGCCCCGGGGTCGACGTCCTCGCTGCGGACTGCCAACCAGCAGCGAGTCCTCGACGTGCTCCGCGGCAGCGCCATCGGTGAGCTCGACGACGGCGACGGCGAGTTCACCCAGGCCGAGCTGGCCCGCGTCACCGGCCTGGCTCCGGCCACGGTCTCCAACATCGTCCGCGAGCTCGCCGCCTCCGGCCTGGTCGAGACCGAGGCCGGCAGCGGACGGCGCGGCTCGTCGGTGCGTCTGGCCCGCGGCGCGGGGCTCGTGGCGGGCGTCGACTTCGGCCACAGCCACGTGGCGGTGGCCGTCGGCGACCTGACCGGGCGGCTGCTGGCCGAGGAACGGGTCCGGCTCGAGGCCGGCCACCACCACACCGAGGCGCTGGGGATGGCCGGCACCATGCTCGACGCGATGGTCGCCGACCACGGGAGGGTCCGCCACATCGGGATGGGCCTGCCGGCGCCGGTCACCAACGACGTCATCCGCTCCTCGGCGATCTTCCCCGGCTGGGAAGGCGTCGACAGCCGCGCCGCCGCCGAGAAGGAGTTCGGCATCCCCGTCCACGTCGAGAACGACGCCAACCTCGGCGCCCTCGCCGAGCACCGGCAGGGCGTGGGCCGTGGCCACGACAGCTCGGTCTTCGTGAAGATCTCCTCGGGTGTCGGCGCCGGCATCATCATCAACAACCAGCTGTTCCACGGGTCCGGGGGATCCGCCGGGGAGATCGGGCACCTGACGGTCGACGAGCAGGGCCCCCTGTGCCGGTGCGGCAGCCGCGGCTGCCTCGAGGCCTACACCTCCGTCGAGAACGTCCTGTCGATGATGTCCGGGCACCTGCCGGACACCGACCTCGACGCCATCGTCGCGGCCGCACGGGGCGGGAACGTGTCCGCGCAGCGCGCCTTCGAAGACGCAGGCCTCCACCTCGGGTGGGGGCTGGCCAACATCGTGAACCTGCTCAACCCGTCACTGGTCGTGGTCGGCGGCGACATGGCACGCGCCGGCGAGCTGCTGCTCGAGTCCGCGCGGATCGGGCTGCGTCGCCACGCCCTGGACTCGGTCGCCCTCACCCCGGTCCTCGCCAGCGAGCTGGGCGAGCGGGCCAGCCTGGTGGGCGCCGTGCTGCTGGCGGCCGAGCGGACCGAGCTGGTCGTCGAGCACGTGTGACAACCGACTCTCCGGGGAATGCTCGAGGAACGGGACGGGTACCGCCCGGTTTCGGCGTACGTCGCCGGGACACCGGTCCCTGGCCCGCCGCACGAGCGCCCGTCCCCTGCGGGCGCCGCACCTCGAATGGAGAACCTCAATGCTCTTCCTGCTCTGGATCCTCGCCGTCATCCTCGTGATCGCGGGCATCATCCAGCTCTTCAAGCGCAACATCCTCTTCGGCATTGCGCTGATCATCGTCGGGTTCCTCGTCGGCCCCGGCGGCGTGAGCATCTTCAACAAGTGACCCTTCGGCGCGGGGCGGCGTGACTCGTCCGCTCCGCGCCGACTCACTGCTCGAGGACGATCTCGACCTCGAAACCCTCGGAGCTCTCGAGGTAGAGCGCCGTGTGCCCGTCTCCCCCGGCGTGCGGGTAGCGGTCGGCGAAGAGCTCGTGCCAGCCGTGCGCGGAGGACTCCGCGCGGATCCGGTCCAGGGTCGCGCGGTCCTCGACGGTCAGCGCCAGGTGGTTGACGCCGGGCCGGAACCGGTCGTGGGGCTCGTCGAGCTGGTCGTCGGAGCGCTCGAGGAACAAGTACGTCCCGTCGGTGTGCACCCAGGAGCGGCAGTCGTCGGAGACGTCCCACTCCAGCTCCCCCAGCAGCCAGCCCCACTCGGAGGCGGCCACGGCGGCATCACCGACCCACAGGTCGATGTGGTGGACGGCGCGCGTCACCGGCGCCTCACTCCCACTCGATGGTGCCCGGCGGCTTGGACGTGATGTCTACGGTCACCCGGTTGACCTCGCTGACCTCGTTGGTGATGCGGGTGGAGATCTTCTCCAGCACGTCGTAGGGCAGTCGCGCCCAGTCGGCAGTCATCGCGTCCTCCGAGGTCACCGGGCGCAGCACGACCGGGTGGCCGTAGGTGCGCCCGTCGCCCTGGACACCCACCGACCGGACGTCGGCGAGCAGGACCACCGGGAACTGCCAGATGTCGCGGTCGAGTCCCGCGCGGGTCAGCTCCTCGCGGGCGATCGCGTCGGCCTCGCGCAGGATGTCGAGGCGCTCGCGGTCGACGGCCCCGATGATCCGGATCGCCAGCCCGGGGCCCGGGAACGGGTGGCGCCAGACGATCTCGGCCGGGAGTCCGAGCTGCTCGCCTACCAGGCGGACCTCGTCCTTGAAGAGGGTGCGCAGTGGCTCCACCAGCTCGAACTCGAGGTCCTCGGGGAGCCCGCCCACGTTGTGGTGCGACTTGATGTTGGACGTGCCGGCTCCCCCGCCGGACTCGACCACGTCGGGGTAGAGCGTGCCCTGCACCAGGAACGCGACCTTGTCGCCCTCCGCGGCACTCTTCTCCAGCACCTCGGCCTCGGCGGCCTCGAAGACCCGGATGAACTCGCGGCCGATGATCTTGCGCTTCTCCTCGGGATCGGAGACCCCGGCGAGCGCGTCCAGGAAGCGCTTCTCGGCGTCCACGACGTGCAGGTCGACGCCGGTGGCCGCGACGAAGTCGCGCTCCACCTGCTCGGCCTCGCCCTGGCGCAGCAGCCCGTGGTCGACGAAGACGCAGGTGAGCCGGTCGCCGATGGCGCGCTGGACGAGGGCGGCGGCGACGGCCGAGTCGACGCCCCCGGAGAGGCCGCAGATGGCCCGGCCGGCGTCGCCGATCTGTTCGCGGATCCGGTCGATCTGCTCCTCGACGATGTTGACCATCGTCCAGGTCGGCCGGCAGCCGGCGATGTGGTGGAGGAAGTGCTCGAGGACCTTCTGGCCGTGCTGGGTGTGCATGACCTCGGGGTGCCACTGGACGCCGGCCAGCCCGCGGGCGACGTCCTCGAACGCCGCCACGGGCGTCACGTCGGTGGCGGCGAGCACGGTGAAGCCGGCGGGTGCGGCGGTGACCGAGTCGCCGTGCGACATCCACACGGTGTGCTCGGCCGGGATCTCCGCGAGGAGGGTCCCGGACTCCGTCACGGTCACCGGCGTGCGGCCGTACTCGCGGGCGCCGGTGTGGGCCACCTCGCCGCCGAGGCCGCGCGCCATCAGCTGGAAGCCGTAGCACATCCCGAAGACCGGGGTCCCGCTGGTGAAGATGGCCGGGTCGATGCCGGGGGCGCCGTCGGCGTACACCGATGACGGCCCGCCGGAGAGCACGATCGCCTTGGGCCGGCGGGCGAGCATCTCCTCGACCGGCATCGTGTGGGGAACGATCTCCGAGTAGACCCGGGCCTCGCGCACGCGGCGGGCGATGAGCTGGGCGTACTGCGCCCCGAAGTCGACCACCAGGACCAGATCGTGCTCAGCGTGCTCCATGGGCGAACTCTATCGATCGGGCCGGAGGCGCCCGGCATCAGGTTTGCGGGCGAAATGCATCAGGGCCCGGCCGGGGAGGGAGGGTGGCCGGGCCCTGATCGTCCACGCATCTGCTGGACAGTGCCTGGACCGCGGGACCCGGCGATTGGGAGGGAGCATGACTGCCGGGTCCGATCATCTCAACGAGGCGCTGTCACAGGGGTTACGGCAGGATCCGAATTGATTTTCCGGGTCAGCTGACGCCGACGATCGGCAGCCGCAGCGCGGCCGGCGCGTCGTCCGGCACCGCGGGCGCGGCAGGGGTCTCCGGCTCGATCCGCTGGTAGGCCGCGCCCAGCGGCGGCCGGTGGTCCGGCGCGCCCTTGTTGGGCCAGAACGACATGGCGCGCTCGGCCTGGGCGGTGATCGTCAGCGACGGGTTGACCCCGAGGTTGGCGGTCACCGCGGAGCCGTCGGCGACGTGCAGGCCGGGGTGGCCGTAGAGCCGCTGGTAGGGGTCGATCACGCCGGTCTCCGGGCTGTCGCCGATCGCGCAGCCGCCCAGGAAGTGGGCGGTCAGGGGCCGGTTGAAGGGCTCCCCGATCGAGCCGCCCGGGGTCCCGCCCATGATCTTCGCCATCAGCCGGACCGCCACGTTGCCGGCGGGGATCCAGGTGGGGTTGGGGACGCCGTGACCCTGCTTGCTGGTCAGGTAGCGCTTCCTCGTGCCGGGGATCCGCTTGGTGTAAGTGGTGATCGAGTTGTCGAGGCTCTGCATCACCAGCGCGATCACCGTCCGCTCCGACCAGTGCTTGAGGTCGTAGAGGTCGGCGACGTTGCGCCGCTGGGTCCACATCTCGCGCAGCCAGGTCCGCCAGCGGGGCTCGGGGAGGTCGCCGTCGGTCAGCACGGTCTGCATCAACGACATCAGGTTGCTGCCCTTGCCGTAGCGCACCGGCTCGATGTGGGTGTCCTGGTCGGGATGGAAGCTCGAGGTGATCGCGATGCCCTGGCTGTAGTCGACCTTCGCATCGGGTGCGATCGCGCCCATGATCGACTCGGAGTTGGTGCGCGACAGGAAGCCCAGCCGCGAGGAGACGCGCGGCAGGTGGCCCTCGTCGCGCATCCGGTGCAGCAGTCGCTGGGTGCCCAGCGAGGACGCGGCGAAGACGACCTGCTCGGCGGTGAGCACCCGGCGGGCCGACCGCCGGCCGGTCTTGGCCTTGGTGAACTTCACGTGCACGTCGTACCCGCCGGTCGAGCGGGGCGCGACCCGGGTGACCGTCGTGAGCGGGAGCACGCGGGCGCCGTTCTGCTCGGCGAGGTGGAGGTAGTTCTTGACCAGGGTGTTCTTGGCGTTGTGCCGGCAGCCGCTCATGCACTCGCCGCAGCCGATGCACGACGTGCGCGCTGGTCCGACCCCGCCGAAGAAGGGGTCGGGCACGGTCCGGCCGGGCTCGTCGGTCGGGCCGCCGAAGAAGACGCCCACCGGGGTCGGGTGGAAGGTGTCCCCCACCCCCATCTCGGTGGCGACCTGCTCCATCACGTCATCGGCGGGCGTGCGCAGGGGGTTCTCGACCACGCCGAGCATCCGCTTGGCCTGGTCGTAGTAGGGCGCGAGCTCGGACTTCCAGTCGGTGATGTGGCTCCACTGCGGGTCTGCGTAGAACGCGGGCAGCGGCTCGTAGAGGGTGTTCGCGTAGACGAGCGAGCCGCCGCCGACCCCGGCGCCGGAGACGATCAGGCAGTCGCGCAGCGCGTCGATGCGCTGGATGCCGTAGCAGCCGACCTCGGGCCGGAACAGGTAGCGCTTGACGTCGAACGAGGTGTCGGCGAAGTCCCGGTCCTCGAAGCGGGCGCCGGCCTCCAGGACGCCGACCCGGTAGCCCTTCTCGGTCAGCCGCAGCGCGGTCACCGAGCCCCCGAAGCCGGACCCGATGACGAGGACGTCGTAGTCGAGCTCCATCACGCCCTCCCCAGCTTCTTCATCAGGCGCAGGTTGGCGGTCATCACCTTCGCGTAGGTCTCGTCGGACATCCCGAGCATCGGCGCGAACCGGACCAGTCGCTGGGTCGCCACCGACTGGGGCTCGGTGTAGCGCAGGATGCCCTCGCTGCCCTGCCGGCGGCCCATGCCCGACTGGCGCATCCCGCCCATCGGCGAGTCGATGCTCGCGAACGTCGCCCCGAACGCCTCGTTGATGTTGACCGTGCCGCACCGGATCTCCCGGGCGACGGCGCGGGCCCGAGGCCCGTCCTGGCTGTAGATCGAGGCGTTGAGGCCGTACTCCCCCTCGTTGGCGCGGGCCACCGCGTCCGCCTCGTCGTGGAAGCGGTAGAGCGAGATCACCGGGCCGAAGGTCTCGTGGCCGAAGCAGGTCATCTCCGGCGTCACGCCCTCGAGGATGGTCGGCTCGTAGAAGAACGGGCCGAGGTCCGGCCGGGCCCGGCCTCCGGTCAGGACCCGCGCCCCCTTGGCGACGGCGTCCTCGACGTGGGCCTCGACGGTGTCGAGCTGGTCCTGCGAGATCAGCGAGCCCATGTCGTTGCCCCACTCCAGGGTGGCGCCGAGCGTCATCGCCTCGGTGCGGGCGACGAAGCGCTCGACGAACCGGTCGTAGACCTGGTCGGCGACGAAGAGCCGCTCGGTCGAGACGCACAGCTGCCCGGCGTTCGAGAACGACGCCCGTACGGCGCCCTCGGCGGCCTTCTCGAGGTCGGCGTCGCGCAGCACCAGCAGCGGGTTCTTGCCGCCGAGCTCGAGCGAGCACCCGATGAGCCGGTCGGCGCAGCCCTTGGCCACCAGCTTGCCGGTGGCGGTCGAGCCGGTGAAGCAGACGTAGTCGGCCTGGCCGATGATCGCCGTACCGACCCGCGAGCCCGGGCCCGCGACGACCTGCCACAGGTCGCGGGGGAAGCCGGCCTGCTCGAGCAGCTCGGCTCCCAGCAGCGCGGAGAGCATGGTCTGGGCGTCCGGCTTGGTGACGACCGCGTTGCCGGCCATCAGCGCGGGCAGGCCGTCGCACAGCGCCATCGTGAACGGGTAGTTCCAGGGCGAGATGATGCCGACGACGCCCTTGGGGATCCGGTTGACCTCCACCCGGGTCAGGCCGGGCACGACGCCGAGCCTGCGCTGGGTGTCGAGGTGCTGGTGCGCGGTGCGCGCGTAGTAGCGGGCGGTGAGCGCGATGTGCAGCGGCTCGTCGAACGCGTGCTTGCGGGCCTTGCCGGACTCCCAGACGATCAGGTCGATGATCTCGTCCTGCCGGTCCAGGACCAGGTCGTGGAGGCGCAGCATGATCGCCGAGCGCTCCTCGAGCGAGGTCCGCGCCCAGGCGGCCTGCGCCCGCCGCGCCCGCGCGAACGCCTCGGCCACGTCCGCGTCGCTGGACTGCGGGATGTGGGCCAGGGGGGCGCCGTTGAGGGGCGACCGGACCTCGACGGTGGCGCCCGAGGTGGCCAGGACCCGCCGGGTCAGCGCCGCGGTGACGTCGGGCTCGAGGGCGTACGACGCGGTGGGATCGTGCTCGGGGTCGTGCGGCCCCTCCACTGTCGGGCCGCCCGAGGGAGTGGGGTTCTGCGCGCTCATGTACCGAGAGTATGTGACCCCCGTCTCGCTCACTACCCCGCGGTAGCCAACTGAGACGTTTTACACACTTCCTTGATCTGTCAACCGATGAGGGCCAGACGTCAGACGATGTCGGGGGCCCGCACCCGCGCCTCGTCGGCCTCGCGGTCGGTCAGCTGCTCCTGGCTCAGCCGCTCCGCCTCGACCCGGCGCCGGTAGTGGTCGACCTCGTCGGCGAGGCGGGCCTCGTCCCAGCCGAGCTCCCCGGCCATCAGCCGTGCTGCCGCCGGCGCGGCCGCGAGGCCCCGGTCGAACGTCTCGATCGAGATGCGGGTGCGCCGGGTCAGCACGTCGTCGAGGTGGCGCGCGCCCTCGTGGGTCACGGCGTACACGACCTCGGCGGCGAGGTAGTCCTCGGTGCCCTCGAGCGTCGCCGCGAGCTCGGGACGCACCGCGATGAGGGCGAGCAGGTCGTCGATCATGTCCCCGAAGCGGCCGAGCAGGTGGTCGATGCGGGCCACGTTCAGGCCGGAGCGGCGGGCCAGCAGCACCCGCTGGTTCGAGCGGGTCTCGAACCCGTCGGCGCCCACGAGCGGGACCCGGTCGGTGATGGAGCCGCGGACGGTCAGGTTGGCGGTGGCCTTGAGCGAGTGGGCCGCCGCGTCGACGGCGTCCCTCGCCATCACGCGGTACGTCGTGAGCTTGCCGCCGGCGATCATCACCAGGCCCGGCACGGGCGCCACCACGGTGTGCTCCCGGGAGATCCGCGAGGTCGGCTCGGACTCGCCGGTGAGCAGCGGGCGCAGGCCGGCGTACACGCCCTCGACGTCCTCGTGGTCCAGGGGCTCCCGCAGGATCGTGTTGACGTGACTGAGTACGTAGTCGATGTCCGCGCGGCTGGCTGCCGGGTGCGCCTTGTCGAGGTCCCAGGCGGTGTCGGTGGTACCGATGATCCAGTGCCGGCCCCAGGGGATCACGAACAGCACCGACTTCTCGGTCCGGGTGATGAAGCCGGCGTCGGACCGGATCCGGTCGCGCGGCACCACCAGGTGGATGCCCTTGCTGGCCTGCACGTGCAGCGCGCCGCGGCCGCCCACCATCTCCTGGATCTCGTCGGTCCACACGCCCGCGGCGTTGACGACGACCCGTGCCCGGACCTCGAGGTCGCGTCCGGTCTCGAGGTCGCGCGCCGACACGCCCACGACCCGCTCCCCCTCGCGCAGGAAGCCGGTGACGCGGACCCGGGTCGCCACGTGGGCGCCGTACCTCGCCGCCGTGCGGGCCACGGTCAGGACCAGCCGGGCGTCGTCGACCTGGCAGTCGTAGTAGCGGATCGCTCCGGCGACCTTGTCGGCCTTGAAGTCCGGCGCCATCCGGGCAAGCTGCTTGCGGAAGAGGTGGCGGTGGCGTGGGACGCCCATCTCGTACTTGCCCAGCATCGCCATGGCGTCGTAGAGGATCAGGCCCGAGCCCACGTAGGGACGCTCCCACCCGAGGCGGGTCAGCGGATAGAGGAACGGCACCGGGCGGACCAGGTGCGGGGCGATCCGGGTGAGCAGCAGGCCACGCTCCTGCAGGGCCTCACGGACCAGTGCGAAGTCGAGCATCTCCAGGTAGCGCAGGCCGCCGTGCACCAGCTTGCTGCTGCGGCTGCTGGTGCCGCTGGCCAGGTCGCGCTGCTCGAGCAGGCCGGTGCTCAGCCCCCGCGTGACCGCGTCCAGCGCGGTGCCGACCCCCACCACCCCGCCGCCCACGACGAGGACGTCGAGCTCGTCGGGGGACGCCAGCGCCGCCAGCGCGTGGTCCCGGGACTGCGGGCTGAGGGCGCTGGGCTGGTTCATGACCCCAGTGTGCGTGACCCCGGCTCGTGTGACGAGGGTCGAGCTCAGCGGCGGCGGGGCCCGAGGGAAGGGCGCCGGTCGGCGTGCATGGTGCGCGCCGCGCGGGTCTCGGCGACCACCGCCGGGTCGAGCTCGGCGACGGCCAGCCCCTCCTCCTCGCCGAGCCGGGCGAGCGGGCGGCCCTCGGGGTCGTAGACCGCGGAGCCCCCGATGAACTCGTAGGGTCCGCACGGCCCGGTCATCGCCGCGAGGACGACGTACATCCCGTTGTCCAGAGCCCGCGCAGGCAGGGCCAGGTCGCGGCGATGGCCCCCGCCGGGGAAGAAGGCGGCGGAGCTGAGGTACGCCGAGGCGCCGTCGTCGGCGGCGGCCCGCGCGTGCTCGGGGAACGAGCTGTCGTAGCAGATCGACAGCCCCAGCTCGACGCCGTCGACAGTGATCGAGGCGCCGTGGTCGCCGTGGACGAAGAACGGCGTCTCGTCGCTGTCGAGGTGCTGCTTGTCGTAGGGGGCGCTCACCTCGCCCGACGGGAGGACCACGAGCATCGACAGCGTCTTGACCGCCCCCCGCTGCAGCGGTGTGGACACGACGACGACCGCGTCCGCGGCGGCCGCCGCGGTGCGCAGCGGGTCGAGCCAGCCGCCGTCGAGGTCCCCGGCCGAGGGCACCGGACCGAGGAACACGCCCAGGTCGTAGCCGGTCAGGAACGCCTCGGGCAGCAGCACCAGCCGCGCGCCCTGGCTCCCGGCGAGCGACACCAGGCGCGCCGCCGTGGTCACGTTGGCCGCCACGTCACCTGAGGCGACGACCGCCTGGCCCGCGGCCACGCGCAGCGGCCCGGGCGTCACTCGACGACGACCTCGACCCGCTGGAACTCCTTGAGGTCGGTGTAGCCGGTGGTGGCCATCGACCGGCGCAGCGCGCCGATCAGGTTCATGGTGCCGTCGGCGACGCGGGAGGGGCCGAACAGGATCTCCTCGAGGGTGCCGACCGCCTCGAAGCCGACGCGCTGGCCGCGGGGCAGCTCCGCGTGGTGGGCCTCGGCGCCCCAGTGGAAGCCGCGGCCCGGAGCGTCGGAGGCACGCGCGAACGGCGACCCGACCATGACCGCGTCGGCACCGCACGCGATGGCCTTGGCGATGTCGCCCGACCGGCCGATCGAGCCGTCGGCGATCACGTGGACGTAGCGGCCGCCGGACTCGTCGAGGTAGTCGCGGCGCGCGGCGGCCACGTCGGCGACGGCCGAGGCCATCGGCACGGCGACGCCGAGCACGGTGCGGGTGGTGTGGGCGGCCCCGCCGCCGAAGCCGACCAGCACACCGGCGGCGCCGGTGCGCATCAGGTGAAGCGCGGCCTGGTAGGTCGCGCAGCCGCCGACGATGACCGGGACGTCCAGCTCGTAGATGAACTCCTTGAGGTTCAGCGGCTCCGCCTGCGAGGACACGTGCTCGGCCGAGACGGTGGTGCCGCGGATGACGAACATGTCGACACCCGCGTCCACGACGGTCTTGGCGAACTCCTTGGTCCGCTGCGGCGACAGCGAGCCCGCAACGGTCACCCCGGCCACGCGCATCTCCTTGAGCCGCTCCGTGATCAGCTCGGCGCGGATCGGCTCGGCGTACATCTCCTGCATGCGGCGGGTCGCATCGCTGCCCTCGAGGCCGGCGACCTCCTCGAGCAGCTCGGTCGGGTCGTCGTAGCGCGTCCAGAGGCCCTCGAGGTCGAGCACCCCGAGCCCGCCGAAGCGGCCGAACGCGATCGCGGTCTCGGGCGACATCACCGAGTCCATCGGCGCCGCCATCACCGGCAGCTCGAAGCGGTAGGCGTCGATCTGCCAGGCAACGCTCACCTCCTCGGGGTCGCGGGTGCGTCGCGACGGCACGATCGCCACGTCGTCGAAGGAGTAGGCGCGGCGGGCGCGCTTGGCTCGCCCGATCTCGATCTCGGTCACGTCAGCGTCCTGTGTAGTTGGGGGCCTCGACGGTCATCTGCACGTCGTGGGGGTGGCTCTCCTTGAGCGAGGCGGAGGTGATCCGCACGAAGCGGCCCTTCTCCTGCAGCTCGGGGATGGTGCGGGCGCCGACGTAGAACATCGACTGGTTGAGGCCACCGACCAGCTGGTGCGAGACGGCCGCCAGCGGGCCGCGGTAGGCGACCTGCCCCTCGATGCCCTCGGGGACGATCTTGTCGTCGCTGGTGACCTCGGCCTGGAAGTAGCGGTCCTTGGAGTAGGACTTCTTGCCGCGGCTCGACATCGCGGCGAGCGAGCCCATCCCCCGGTAGGACTTGTACTGCTTGCCGTTGACGAAGACCAGCTCGCCCGGTGACTCCTCGCAGCCGGCGAGCAGCGAGCCCAGCATCACCGTGTCGGCCCCGGCCACGACGGCCTTGGCGATCTCACCGGAGTGCTTCATGCCGCCGTCGGCGATGAGCGGGACCCCGGCCGGCCTGGTGGCCAGCGACGCCTCGTAGACCGCGGTGACCTGGGGGACGCCCACGCCGGTGACGACGCGGGTGGTGCAGATGGAGCCCGGACCCACGCCGACCTTGACCGCGTCGGCGCCGGCGTCGACGAAGGCCTGAGCGCCCTCGCGCGTGGCGACGTTGCCGCCGATCACCTGGACGTGCCGGGTCGCCGGGTCGGTCTTGAGGCGCTTGACCGTCTCGAGCAGGAGGCGCACGTTGCCGTGGGCGGTGTCGGCGACGAGCACGTCGACCCCGGCCTCGACCAGCGTGGTGGCGCGCTGCCAGGCATCCCCGAAGTAGCCGATCGCGGCGCCGACGAGCAGCCGGCCGTCGGCGTCGTACGACGCGTGCGGGAACTGCTCGGACTTCACGAAGTCCTTGACCGTGATCAGGCCGGCCAGGCGGCCGTCGGCGTCGACCAGCGGCAGCCGCTCGCGCTTGTGCTTGCGCAGCAGCAGGGTGGCCTCGTCGCGGGAGATGCCGACGGGTCCGGTGATCAGCGGCATCGGCGTCATCACCTCGTCGACCTTCGTGGTCGCCCACTCGGCGACCGGGGTGAAGCGCAGGTCGCGGTTGGTGATGATGCCGAGGAGGCGCTCGTCGGAGTCGACCACGGGGAGGCCGGAGACGCGGTACTCACCGCAGATGCGGTCGAGCTCCTCCAGCGTCGCGTCCGGCCCGATCGTGACCGGGTTGGAGATGATGCCGGTCTGGGTCCGCTTGACGAGGTCGACCTGGTAGGCCTGGTCCTCGATCGAGAGGTTGCGGTGCAGGACCCCCAGCCCGCCCTGGCGCGCCATCGCGATCGCCATCCGGGACTCGGTGACGGTGTCCATGGCGGCGCTGACCAGCGGCACCTTGATCGAGATCTCGCGCGTCAGCCGCGAGGTCGTGTCGATGTCCGACGGCGCCAGGTCGGAGTGACCCGGCAGCAGCAGGACGTCGTCGTAGGTCAGGCCCAGGGCGGCGAACTTCTCGGGGAGCTCCACCCGGTCATCCTACCGAGCGACCGCGCCGCGCTCCGACTCGACGGGGTCAGGCGTCCAGCGGTCGCAGCGAGCGGACCGGCACCCTCACGGTGAGCTCGTCGGCCGCCATCCGGATCCGGGCCCGCAGGCCGGCCGCGAGCACCATCGGCAGCACCGCCTGGTTGTCCGCCCGGGTGGTGAGCACGATCTCCGTGGCGCCCATCGAGCCCGCCAGGCGGGCGGCGTCGACCAGGAGGCGGGTGCCGATCCCGCGGCGCTGCCACGCAGGATCGACCCGCAGCGTCACCGGCCGGACGTCCTCCTCGGCACCGTCCTCCTCGGCACCGGGCGGCCCGACGATCGCCAGTCCGACCGGGACCTCCTCGATCACGGCACGCACCGCGTCGCCCTCGACGGCGTACTGCGGCGTCGATCCGGTGCCGACCCGCCGGGGCGAGGGGGCCGACGCCACCTCCCGACCACGGGCGAGGACGTCGGAGACCAGGTCGGCCATCGCGGCGCCGCGGGCGTGCTCGGTGGCGGTGAACGGGGCGGTACGCCGCACCTGCACCTGCACCTCCCCCACGGTCATGTCCATGACGTCCTGCACGGGGCCGAGCGAGCCCTGCTCCGGGTCGGCCTCGGCGTCGAAGAGCATCGCCACCACCTCGGGGAACGTGGCCGGGCGGGCCAGGATCCGGCGCGCGGCCTGGACGTAGCGGGTCGGCTGGTCGGTGAGCGCCGCCTCGGTGCAGGGCGCCGCACTGACAGCGCGCCCACCGGACGCCTCGACGATCTCGGCGATCTCCGGCAGCCCCCATCCCTCGGGAGTGCGCAGCACCAGCTCGTCGGTGACGGCGTCGATGCCCGGGAAGATCTGCAGGCCGAGGATGTTGACGCCTGCCTCGCCACAGCTCCTGGCCAGGACGGCCAGCGATCCCGGACGGTCGGGCAGGGTCGTGCGAACGCGCCAGAGCATGGGTTCCCCCTCGTGGATGGTGCAGACAGGGGAACAGTGCCCCGACGACGTTGCAGGTCTGGAACACCCGTGTTTCACCCGCATGACACCTGTGCCGGCACCTGCGAGGCTGGCCTGCGTGAGCGGCTGGATCTACTTTCTCCACCCTCCCCGACGGAACTTCGCGGACACCATGTCGGCCGCGGAGGAGTAGGCCTTCGGGGCGCACTTCGCCTATCTGCAGGAGCTCCTCGCCGAGGGCGTCCTGGTGCTCGCCGGGCCGACCCTCGGCGAGCGGTAGACAACCGGAGTCCGCGCCGCGCAGGCACGTCGACCCACGACGACCCCAGAACGCAGCGACCCCGCCCGGACGAGCCGGGCGGGGTCGCTGCGTATACGGGTCGATCAGTGGCCGTGGCCGTGACCGTGGCCGTGGCCGGCCGCGCCGTTGTCCTCGTCGTCCTCCGGCTTGTCGACGATCAGCGTCTCGGTCGTGAGCAGCATGCCCGCGATCGAGGTGGCGTTGACGAGCGCGGAGCGGGTGACCTTGACCGGGTCCAGGACGCCCTGGGCGACCAGGTCGCCGTACTCCTCGGTGGCGGCGTTGTAGCCGTTGCCGAGGCCGAGCTCGCGGACCTTGGTGGTCACGACGTAGCCGTTCTGGCCGCCGTTCTCGGCGATCCAGCGCAGCGGCTCGTCGGCCGACTTGCGGACGATGCGGACACCGGCGGCCTCGTCGCCGGTGAGGCCGAGGTCGTCCTTGAGGACCGACACCGCGTGGATGAGGGCGGAGCCACCACCGGGGACGATGCCCTCCTCGATCGCGGCGCGCGTCGCGGAGACGGCGTCCTCGATGCGGTGCTTCTTCTCCTTCAGCTCCACCTCGGTGGCGGCGCCGACCTTGATCACGCACAACGCCGCCGGCCAGCTTCGCGAGCCGCTCCTGGAGCTTCTCGCGGTCCCAGTCGGAGTCGGTGGACTCGATCTCGGCCTTGATCTGGTTGACGCGACCGTCGACCTCGGCGGCGTCACCGGCGCCGTCGACGATCGTGGTGTTGTCCTTGGTGATGACGACGCGGCGCGCTGACCGAGGACCTCGAGGCCGGACCTGGTCGAGCTTGAGCCCGACCTCGGGTGCCACGACCTGACCGCCGGTCAGGGTCGCGATGTCCTGCATCATCGCCTTGCGACGGTCGCCGAACGCCGGGCTCTTCACCGCGACGGCGTTGAAGGTGCCGCGGATCTTGTTCACGACCAGGGTCGAGAGGCCTCGCCGTCGACGTCTCGGCGAGGATGAACAGCGGCTTGCCGGCCTGGATGACCTTCTCCAGCAGCGGCAGCAGGTCGGCGATCGCCGAGATCTTGCCCTGGTGCAGCAGGATGTAGGGCTCGTCGAGGACGGCCTCCATCCGCTCGGGGTCGGAGACGAAGTACTGCGAGATGTAGCCCTTGTCGAACTGCATCCCCTCGGTGAACTCCAGCTCGGTGCCCATGGTGTTGGACTCCTCGACCGTGATCACGCCGTCCTTGCCGACCTTGTCGAAGGCCTCGGCGAGCAGCTCGCCGATGTGGGAGTCGCGGCTGGAGATGGTCGCGACGGAGGCCATGTCCTCCTTGGACTCGACCTCGCGGGCCGCCTCGCGCAGCGCGTCGCCGACGGCCTCGGCCGCGGCGTCCATGCCCCGCTTGAGCCCATCGGGTTCGCACCGGCGGCGACGGCGCGCAGGCCCTCGTGGACCATCGCCTGCGCCAGCACGGTGGCGGTGGTGGTGCCGTCACCCGCGACGTCGTTGGTCTTGGTGGCGACCTCCTTGGTCAGCTGCGCACCGAGGTTCTCGAACGGGTCGTCCAGCTCGATCTCGCGCGCGACGGTGACACCGTCGTTGGTGATCGTGGGCGCGCCCCACTTCTTGTCCAGGACGACGTAGCGGCCCTTGGGGCCCAGTGTCACCTTGACGGCGTTGGCGAGCGCGTCGACGCCCCGCTCGAGCGCGCGGCGGGCGCCCTCGTCGAACTCAAGAATCTTCGGCATTGCTCTCCTCAAAGAGATCGAGCCGTGCCCCCGGGCGTGCGCCGGGGCGCTCGCTCAGGGACACGACTCAGGGGAATTCAGGAAACGACGGCAAGCACGTCGCGGGCGGAGAGGATCAGGAACTCCGACCCGCCGTACTTGACCTCGGTGCCGCCGTACTTGCTGTAGATGACTTGTCGCCGACGGCCACGTCCAGCGGGACGCGGTTGCCGTTTGTCGTCGATGCGACCCGGACCGGTCGCCACGACCTCGCCCTCCTGGGGCTTCTCCTTGGCGGTGTCGGGATGACCAGGCCGGACGCCGTGGTCTGCTCGGCCTCGAGCGGCTTGACGACGATGCGGTCCTCGAGGGGCTTGATGTTGACCGACACGATGTCGACCTCCACTTTCTCCACTTGTCTGACGTAGGGCTTGGAGCACTCCGGGTGACGGGAGTCCTCCGGACGTTGGGGCTTGCTGGGAGGTACGCCGTCGCGGGGGTCGCACTTCGCTCGCAAGCGCTGGCACCCTCGTGGTGAGAGTGCCAGTCCTGACGTTAGCACTCGGCCCGAATGAGTGCCAGCGATGGTCGGCTCCGGGTCTCTGACAGGATCGACGCGTGGACCTCGACGACTTCCGGTGGCTGCTGACCGACGACGGCCAGGCACTGCTCGCCCGGGCCGCCGAGGCCCCCGACGACCCGCTGCGCGCCCAGACCCAGCTGCGCCGGCACGCGGCGCCGGGCCACGTCGCGGCGGCGATGACCCAGGTCGCGCTGCGCCGCCGGGCAGAGGCCAAGTTCGGCGACCTCGCCGCCCGCATGTACTTCACCCCGGACGGGCTCGAGCAGGCCACCCGGTTCCCCGTCGCACGGCACCGCGCGGCCCGCCTCGAGGCCGCCGCCACCCGCACGGTCATCGACCTCGGCTGCGGGATCGGGGGCGACCTCGTCGCGTTCGCCTCGGCCGGGATGATCTGTGCAGGCGTCGACCTGGACCCGCTGCGGGTGGAGGTGGCTGCCGCGAACCTGGCGGCGCTCGGGCTCGACGGCGCGGTGCAGGTCGCCGACGCCACGGAGGTCGATCCCACGCCGTTCGACGTCGCCTTCGCCGACCCGGCCCGCCGGTCCGCCCGGGGCCGCACCTTCGACGTGGACGACTGGACCCCGCCGTGGTCGTTCGTGGAGCGGCTGCTGCATCGCGACTCCTGCGTCAAGGTGGCACCGGGCATCCCCCACGATCTGGTGCCCGACGGTGTCGAGGCCGAGTGGGTCAGCGACCACGGCGAGGTCAAGGAGGCCGCGCTGTGGTCGGGCCGGCTGGCCACGACCGCCCGGCGCGCCACGGTCATCGGTGAGGGAGGCCTGGCCAGCCTCACCGACGAGGACGACCCCGGGGCCGGTGTGGTTCCGGTCGGGCGCTACCTCTATGAGCCCGACGGCGCGGTGATCCGCGCGGGGCTGGTCACCGCGGTCGCGGCCGACCTGCACGGCGGCCTGGTCGACGCCCACATCGCCTACGTGACGTCCGACGAGGCCTCCGCGACGCCGTTCGCGCGGGTTACGAGGTGCTCGAGGAGCTGCCCTACCGAGAGAAGCCGCTGCGGGCCGCGCTGCGCGAGCGCCGGATCGGCCGGCTGACCATCAAGAAGCGTGGCGTCGACGTCGTGCCCGACGAGCTCCGCAAGCGCCTCGACCTCACCGGTGACGCCGAGGCGACCATCGTGCTCACCCGCGTCGCCGGGAGCGGCACCGCGCTGCTCGTCCGGCCCCTCTGACCCCGCCGGGGGTCGCCGTCAGGCAGAGGCCTCGGGGATGCCGTCGTCCGTCGGTGCGGCGGCCCCGGCGAGGAACACGCGCGCCAGCGGGTGGCCGCGCAGCGGCCGGGCGAGCAGGTCCCAGATCTCGCCGACCAGCCCGGGTGGCCCGCCCCGCCTGCCGAGCACCTGCCCGAGCCAGTGGCGCACCTCGACGATGATCGACTCGTCGCCGGTGACCAGCGCTGCCGCCAGGCAGCCGAGGACGTGGTCGACGTGCCCCTCGAGCTCGATCCACCACGCGGGACGCGACCCGTCCACGGCGTGCCGGTGTCCGAGGGTGCGCACCACGTGCGGGGTGATCTGGCTGCGGAAGCCGAGGATCCAGGCCGCCTCGGCGTCGGCCGGGCCCTCCTCGGGCCTCCGCCGCCGACGTCCGCGGCGGGAGCTCCTCGAGGACACGGAGGACGTCCCCCACCGTGGGCGCGTACGCCGTGGCGCCGAGCGCCGCGCGCGCCGTTCGTCGCCCCCGAAGGCGCGACCACCCACGATGACCGGGATGCCGATGGCACCGATGCTGCCGAAGAGCCCCTTCTGCGACGCCAGCGACGAGGTCAGCGAGGCGCTGAACAGCACCGCACGCGGCTTGCGCACGAGCACCTCGCTGAGCAGGTCGTGCGGCTCGGGGTCGCCGCCGAGGTAGTCGACCCGGTAGCCCGCCACGCGCAGGGTCTCGGCCACCACGAGGGCCGGCAGGGCGTGCCGCTCCCCCTCGATGCAGGACACGAGCACGAGCGGTCGCGACGGGTCGGGCGGCGGCGCGAAAGAGCCGAGCCAGTGCACCAGGCCCTCGTTGATCGCCGTCGCCGTGTGCTCCTGGGACACTGTCCACTCGCCGTCGAGCCAGAGGTCACCCACGCGGGCCTGCGCGGGCACGATGAGCTCGTCGACGATCTCGAGGGTGGAGCGTCCGGCCTCCTGGAGCCGCTTCACCGCCGCCATGGCGGCATGCCGGTCGCCGACGCTCAGCGCCTGCCAGTAGTCCTCGTCCACGGGTCTCCGTCCTTCTCGACCCGCCGACCTCACGACGGGCTCAGCCCAGTGCCTCCCGCTCGGCGCCGATGGTGGTGTCGTCGCCGTGCCCGGTGTGGACCACGGTGTCGCCGGGGAGCTCGAGGAGCCGGGACCGGATGGACCTCTTGATCTGTTCCTCGTCGCTGAACGACCGACCGGTGGCACCGGGCCCACCCTGGAACAGGGTGTCGCCGGTGAACACGCAGCCGAGGTCCGGGGCGTGGAAACACACCGCCCCCGGGGCGTGCCCCGGGGTGTGGATGGCACGGAGAGTGATACCCCCGACGCCGATCTCGAAACCGTCCGCGAGATCGACGTCCCACAGGTGGTCCCCGGTCTCGGCGTCACCGTGGGTGAGCTCCCACAACGGCCGGTCGTCCGGGTGCAGCATGATCGGCGCGACCGTGCGCTCCCGCAGGGCCGGCGCCACCCGGCAGTGGTCGTCGTGGGCGTGGGTGAGCAGGATCGCCCTGACCTTGCGGTCGCCCACCACGGCCATGATGTCGTCGACCGAGTGCGGCGCATCGATGACCACGCACTCGGTGTCGTCGCCCACGACCCAGATGTTGTTGTCGACCTCGAAGGTCTCCCCGTCGAGGCTGAACGTGCCGCTGGAGACGGCGTGGTCGACGCGGGCGCCCCGCGACCCGGCCATCAGAGGACCACGACCGAGCGCAGCACGTTGCCGCCGTGCATCTTCTCGAACGCCGCCTCGACGTCGTCGATGCCGATCTCCTCGGTGACGAAGGCGTCGAGGTCGAGGCGACCCTGCTGGTAGAGGTCGACCAGCATCGGGAAGTCGCGGGAGGGCAGGCAGTCGCCGTACCAGCTGGACTTCAGCGAACCGCCCCTGCCGAAGACGTCGATCAACGGGATGTCCGGGACCTTCATGTCCGGGGTGGGCACGCCGACGAGGACCACGGTCCCGGCGAGGTCGCGGGCGTAGAACGCCTGCTTCCAGGTCTCGGGGCGACCGACGGCGTCGATGACGACGTCGGCCCCGTTGCCACCGGTCAGCTCCTGGATGGCCGCCACCGGGTCGGCCTCCTTGCTGTTCACGGTGTGGGTCGCACCCATCCTCGTGGCGGCCTCGAGCTTCTTGGCGTCGATGTCGACCGCGATGATCGTGGACGCACCGGCGAGCGCGGAGCCGGCGACTGCCGCGACACCCACACCGCCGCAGCCGATGACGGCCACGGACTTGCCGCGGCCCACGTTGCCGGTGTTGATCGCCGCACCCAGGCCGGCCATCACGCCGCACCCGAGCAGGCCGACGGCGGCCGGCCGCGCGGACGGGTCGACCTTGGTGCACTGGCCCGCCGCGACCAGGGTCTTCTCGGCGAAGGCCCCGATGCCGAGCGCCGGGGTCAGCTCGGTGCCGTCCTCCAGCGTCATCCGCTGGGTCGCGTTGTGGGTGGCGAAGCAGTACCACGGCTCGCCGCGGTTGCAGGCGCGGCAGTCGCCGCACACCGCACGCCAGTTGAGGATCACGAAGTCGCCCGGCTCGACGCTGGTGACGTCCTCGCCGACGGCCTCGACCACGCCCGCCGCCTCGTGGCCGAGCAGGAACGGGAAGTCGTCGTTGATGCCGCCCTCGCGGTAGTGCAGGTCGGTGTGGCAGACCCCGCAGGCCTGCACCTTCACCAGCGCCTCGCCCGGCCCGGGGTCGGGCACGTTGATGGTCGTCACCTCGACGGGCTGCCCCTTGGCTCGTGCGACGACTGCCTTCACCTGCTGCATGCGCTGTCCTCTCGTCTCCCTCGTGCTGGCCGCGCTCACCGACCCTCTGCAGACACCTTAGGGAGGCGCTGGTCGGCCGGCACCGGCCCATTTGCAACCTCCCGGCGGGGGCCCGCGTCCTTGTTCCGTACGGACGGAGGACAAGATGCAGCTCACAGCCCACACGGGCACTGGATCGGGGGTCGGGATGCCGGGGAGCTCGGCGGAGCGTGATGCCGAGTTCACGGCGTACCTCGCCGCGCGGCAGCCCGCGCTGCTGCGCACGGCGTACCTGCTCACCGGCGACCAGCACCAGGCCGAGGACGTCCTGCAGACCTCGCTGGCCAAGCTCTACCTCGCTTGGGACCGGGTGCGTGATCGCGACTCGGTGGACGCCTACGTCCGGCGGATCATGGTCAACGAGAACAACTCGGTCTGGCGCCGGGCCTGGAAGCGGCGCGAGCACTCCACCGACGAGGTTCCGGACAGCACGCCGGTCCACGACACCTACGACGACGGCCGCAACGACACCCTCTGGGCGCTGGTGCAGACCCTGCCCCGCAAGGCCCGCGCCGTCCTCGTGCTGCGCTACTACGAGGAGCTCTCGGAGGCCGAGACCGCCGACGTGCTCGGCATCTCCGTCGGCACCGTGAAGTCCCAGACCAGCCGCGCGCTCGCGGCGCTGCGCGAGCGCACCCCCGCAACCCTGCACCCCCGGGAGGAGGAGCGATGAGCAACCAGGACCACCTCGCGGAGAGGCTGGGTGAGGAGCTGCGCGCCCGCGCCGACCACATGTACGGCGCGCCGCTCTCCTTCGACGACGTGCGCGGCCAGGCGCACCGCATCCGGCGGCGCCGCCGCGCCTCGGCAGCGGCCGCGATCGTCGCCGCCGTGGCGGTCGTCGCGGTCGTGCCGGCCGTGCTCTCCGGCAGCCTCGACCGCGCGGACGGTCCCCAGCCCGCGCCGGCACCGACGCACAGCTCGCACACCGCCGTCCTGCACGACGGCGAGGTGACCCTCACGGACGGGGGCACGGTGCACATCGACGCACCCAGCAAGGACGTGAGCCAGTTCGGCATGCTGACCGACGGCCGCATGGTGGTGGCCAACCAGGCGAAGCAGGCCATCCAGGTGTTCGCACCGGACGGGTCGCTGACCGCGACGTACCCGGTCGATCTGCTGCTCCTCACCATGAGCTCCACCGACGATCTGGCGGCCTGGCTCGACGGCCCCCGGGTGCAGGTCCTGGAAAGCGGTGTCGCCGAGCCGGTCGCACTGGCGCGGATGTCGAAGTCGGCGGGGACGATCCCCATGGTCGACGCAGTGACCGGCGACCACTGTGCCGAGGGCGGCTGCCAGGCGATCCTGAGCGACGGGACGCAGACGACCGGCGAGGTCTCGACCGACGGCGTGTCGGAGGTCGCGACCAGCGAGCCGCTGCGGGTCACCGACGTGAGCCGCGACGGCAAGACGTGGGCGGTGGCCTTCCTGCCCAGCGAGAACGAGCAGTACGGCTGCGGCGGTCTCTACGACCCGGAGGCGCGGCGGGTCCTCGCGCGCAGCTGCAGCACCAACGGGCTCCAGTTCGCCCCGGACGGCCAGCACCTGTCGTCCGCCTTCTTCGAGGACGGCATGTTCAGCGACGTGACTGTGGTCGACCGCCAACTGCAGGTGGTGCGAGAGGTCGACCCCGGCAAGCAGGTCGTCAGCCGGTTCGCCTGGGCCGACGACTCCCACCTGTCCACGGTGCTCGCCGACCTGGCGGGCAAGCACTGGACCGTGGACCGGGTGGACATCGGTGGTGGCGACCTCGAGACCGTCGCGGGCCCCGTCCCGGGTGGGAACCCCGAGATGATGTCGGAGTACCTGCCCTCGGAATGACCCGGTGGGTCCGGGCTGCTCAGCTGCCGAACCGGTCGCCGAGCAGCCGGGCGATCGGCCAGGCGCCGTCCGACCAGTTCGAGATGACCGTGCAGGTGGTCGAGGACGTGGGCTGGTGCAGGCTCGTGAACGAGACGCCCGCGTCGTACCCCTCGAGGAAGACGCCGTCGCCCGTCGCCCGCAGGTGGAACCCGAGCCCGTAGCGCCTGGACTCCTCGGGCCAGTCGCTGCGCGGCCGCACCATCTCGGCGAGCCCCTCCGGCGAGACGATCCGTCCGCCGAACAGCGCCTCCCAGAAGGCGCTGAAGTCGGCAGCGGTCGAGTAGATGCCCCCGTCGCCGTTGCCGCGCACCGGGAGGTGGAGCACGTTCGTCCTCAGGCCGTCCACCGACAGGTAGCCCCGGGCAGCACGACCCGGCAGCTCGTCGGAGCGCAGGAACGCGGTGTCGACCATGCCCGCGGGCTCGCAGACGAGGGTGCGCACCAGGTCGTGGAACTCAACCCCGGTGGCTCGCTCAGCCAGCAGCGCGAGCAGGACGTATCCGGCGTTGTTGTAGGCGAACCGCTCGCCGGCGGGCGACACGGTCGGGTGTCCGTCGAGCGCCGGCAGGAACTGCTCGGTGGTCGCGAGCTGGTGGACCGGCACCGTCATCACGTAGTCGCGGACGTCGCCGACGGCGTCCTCGTCGAGGTAGTCGCCGATCCCGGACCGGTGTGCCAGCAGGTGCTCGACCGTCACGTCGTCGGCGACCAGGGGCAGGTCGTCGCCGAGCAGCGACCGCGCGGTGGTGGCGAGGTCGAGCGTCCCTCGCTCGACCAGGCCCATCACCGCCAGCGCGGTCAGGCCCTTCGTCCCACTGGCGATGGCGAAGACGGTGTCCACCGTGTTGGGGACCTCGTGGGCACGGTCGGCGAGCCCGTAGGACGAGCAGAACTCCAGGACGCCGGAACGGTCCACCCGGACCACCCCGGAGAACCTCGAGCGCTCCGCCGCCTCGTCCACCGCGCCCTTGAGTGCCTGCATCGCCCGAAACTACCCCGCTCGGCGGGAAGCCGACCGTCGAAATACCCTGGCGACCGCCGGATCAGGCCAGGACGCTGGTGACCGGGAGGGAGGAGTCCGCCGGCAGGTCCAGCGGCGACGGGGTCCTCCCCCGCGACACCATCTCGGAGCCGAGCGCGGCGACCATGGCGCCGTTGTCGGTGCACAGGCCGGGGCGCGGGACCCGCACCCGGATGCCCTTCGCGGCGGCCCGCTCCTCGGCCATCGCGCGCAGCCGGGAGTTCGCGGCGACGCCGCCGCCGATCAGGATGTCGTCGATCCCCTCGGTAGCGGCCGCATCGATGGCCTTGCGGGTCAGCACGTCGCAGACCGCCTCCTGGAAGCTGGCCGCCACGTCGGCCACGGGAACCGGCTCCCCGGAACGCTCGCGGGCCTCGACCCACCGCGCCACCGCGGTCTTGAGCCCGGAGAACGAGAAGTCGAAGCGGTGGCGCTCCAGGTCGCGCCGGGAGGTGAGCCCGCGAGGGAAGTCGACGTACACGCTGTCGCCCTCGCGCGCGACCCGGTCGATGTGCGGACCCCCCGGGAAGGGCAGCCCGAGCAGGCGGGCGACCTTGTCGAAGGCCTCGCCGGCAGCGTCGTCGATCGTCGAGCCCATCGGGTCCACGCCGGCCGTGACGTCCTCCACCCGGAGCAGGCTCGAGTGGCCACCGCTCACCAGCATCGCCAGGCACGGCTCGGGCAGCGGCCCGTGCTCGAGCTGGTCCACGGCCACGTGCGAGGCGAGGTGGTTGACGCCGTAGATCGGCTTGCCGAGCCCGATGGCGAGCGCCTTCGCCGCGGCGACGCCGACGAGCAGTGCACCGGCCAGGCCGGGGCCGTTGGTGACCGCGATGGCGTCGACGTCGGACAGCGTGATGCCGGCGGTCTCGCAGGCGCGCTCGATGGTGGGAACCATCGCCTCGAGGTGCGCGCGGCTGGCGACCTCCGGGACCACCCCGCCGAAGCGCGCGTGCTCCTCGACGCTGCTCGCGACGGCGTCGGCCAGCAGGGTGTTGCCGCGCACGATGCCGACGCCGGTCTCGTCGCACGACGTCTCGATGCCGAGGACCAGGGGTTCGTTCACCCGGCCATTGTGCAAGCCCTGCGTCCGGCCCGGGGCCACACCCCCGGGAACCGGGCCCGGCAGCCCGGATGCGCCGCCGTGAACATCGTGGCGCCCCTGGGAAACAATTCGGTGAGTCCTGCTGCGGGGAGCCGCCTTCGGTCGTAAGTTGTCCGAGTTTGTTGTCTCTCTCACATCAGAACTCGGAGCACCACATGCGAATTCCGGGCACTCCCCGAACTCACGTGGCCCTCGTCGCCTCCGCGTCGGCCGCACTCCTCCTCGCCAGTCCTGCCGTCGCCGGTGCCCGCACCGTCGACGACACCACGCTGGTCCCGCACTCGACCTTCACGATGCAGCCGGACGGCTCGTCCGGGCTCGACACCACGGGTGCCAACATCCCGAACATCGACTCGGTGAAGTCGACGATCCGCACCTACTACGGCGCCGGCTCGAACGGCATCGCCAACAAGACCGACTCGCCGTACATCTCCGAGATGACGCAGATCGAGACGGACGCCCTCGCTGCGCTCCCGACGGTCGACCCGGCCGCCAACAAGGCGGTCGTCTTCGACGCCGACGACACCACGCTCTGGACCTACGACATGGAGGACGGGGCGATGCACTTCAACTTCGACCCGGTGCTCCAGGGCACGTGGGTCCACGACGGCAAGTTCCCGGCCACGCCGGGCATGGTCGACTTCGTCGACGCCGTCGCGGCCAAGGGCTACAACATCTACGGCATCACCGGCCGCAGTGCGAGCCAGGAGGACGACACGATCGCCAACCTGGGGAACGTCGGCTACACCGAGTTCAACGCCGACAACTTCTTCACGAAGTTCGACAGCACGCACCCCAAGCCGGACTACCTCGACTGCCACACCAGCGTCGACCCCACCGACGACCCGGCCAAGTGCACGACCGTGGAGTACAAGGCCGGCACCCGCAAGTACATCGAGGCACCCGTCGCCGACGGCGGCCTCGGCCAGGACATCGTCCTGAACATCGGTGACCAGTTCTCGGACCTGCAGGGCGGCTTCTCGGACGACAGCCTCAAGCTGCCGAACCCGACCTACTACCTGCCGAGCGCCAACATCCAGGGTGCCCCGGCGTCCGACGTCACGCTGGCACCGCGCACCTCGTTCACGATGGCGCCGAACGGCTCCAGCGGCGCCACCGAGGGCGGCGAGGGCATCCCGAACATCGACTCGGTGAAGGCCACGATCCGCAACTACTACGGCGCGGACCCGGTGACGCACAAGGCGAACAAGCAGACCTCGCCGTACATCACCGAGATGACCGACTTCGCGGCCAAGTGGGCGCCCAAGCTGCGCACCGCCTGCGCCAACCAGGTCAGCAAGGGCATCAAGCCGGCCGTCGTCTTCGACGCCGACGACACCACGCTGTGGACCTACGACATGGAGGACGCCAAGATGGCGTTCAACTTCGACCCGGTCCTGCAGAACACCTGGGTCCAGGAGGAGCGCTTCCCGGCCGTCCCGGGCATGGTCAAGGTCGTCCGCGCCGCCGCCGCCGGTGGCTGCAAGGTCGTCGGCCTGACCGGTCGCAACAACGCCCAGCGCACCGCGACGCTCGACAACCTCGCCAAGTTCTACTACGACACGAAGACCGACAACTCGCTCTTCCGCTCGCAGTACTACTTCACCAAGTGGACCAGCACCGACGAGCCCCCGGCGTACGTCGACTGCTCGCTCGACGGCGACGCGACCAAGTGCTCGACGATCGACTACAAGGCGTCGACCCGCAAGCACGTGCAGGACGACATGGGCCTGCACATCATCGCCAACCTCGGTGACCAGTTCAGCGACCTGATCGGCGGCTCCTCGGACCGCGCGGTCAAGCTGCCGAACCCGACGTACTACCTGCCGTAAGGCATTGCTCGAGCTGCCCCCGGGCAGTGCTCGTGCTGCCTTCGGCAGTGCTCAACCCCTGACGGCGCCATCGCGGCGTCCCAGCCCCAGGCTGAGGACGACCGCGGTGGCGCCGTCCTTGTAGTAGTGGCGGCGACGGCCCACCTCGGCGAAGCCCTCGGTCTCGTAGAACGCGATCGCACCCGCGTTGTCCTCACGGACCTCCAGCAGCAGCCGGTCGGCACCGTCGTCGAGGGCGAGGTCACGCACCGCCGCCAGCAGCGCGGTCGCCAGGCCGGTACGCCGGTGCGGCCGGTCCACCGAGATCCGCTGGAGCTCGGCCACGTCGGCGACGATGCTGGCCACGGCGTGGCCGACGACCTCACCGTCGACCTCTGCCACGAGCACGTGGATGGTCGGGAGCCGTCCGCCCACGGCCTCGATCACGAGCCCTTCCGACCAGGCGTCGATCCCCAGGTTGCCGCGCTCCAGCGCCGCCACCGCGTGGGCGTCGTCGTCGGTGGCTGTGCGGATCATCGGGTGCGGATCATCGGGTGCGGATCATCGGGTGCGGATCACGAGACGGGCTTGGGACGCCCCGGCGCCACGGCGTCCGGGCGGCGCAGGTAGAGCGGCTCCGGGTCGCGCAGCTCGGCACGCTGCCCGGTCACGACCCGGGCCAGCCAGCCGGCGCTCGGCCGGGCCGGGCCGGCGGCGTTCGGGAAGGCGTCGGGGTAGAGGGTCGCCCCCTCGCCCACCACGGGCAGATCGGTGGCGGCGGCCCCGGGGTGCTCCACCATGGGCCCGTGCAGGCGCGCCGCCTCGGCGTCGTACGACGCGAGGTAGACCTCCTTGCGGCGGGCATCGGTCGCCACCACGAAGTGGCCCGTCACCGCTGCGGTGTCGACCGCCTCGACGGCCAGGACGTCGAGCGAGCAGACGCCGTGCACCGGGATGCCGAGGACGAAGCCCAGCGTCCGCGCGGTCACCAGTCCGACCCGCAGCCCGGTGAAGGGCCCGGGCCCGACTCCGACCGCGATCGCGGTGAGGTCCTGGCGAGTCCTCCCGGCCTGCTCGAGGGCCTGGGCGATCAGGGGCGCGAGCTGCTCGCCGTGCTTCATCGGCCGCTCGGAGACGAGCTCCACCACGACGTCCTCGCCGTCGTGCAGGGCGACGGAGACGTACGGCGTGGCGGTGTCGAAGGCGAGCAGCACGGGTCGAGGCTACTGGGACGCGGTCGCGTCCGAGACCTCCGGGCGCTCCAGCGCGAGCTCGGCCAGGTGCGCGTCGATCCCCGACGCCCCGGGCAGGTCGGAGACGAGGTCCCAGGTGCGCAGCTCGTCGATCTGGTCGTTGGGGGCGAAGTCGACCCTGCCGTTCAGCTCCGTGCGGTAGACCGCGACGAACTCGATGCGGCGTTCGTGGCCGAGCTGGACCGTGCCGACCCCGACGAACTCCACCGCGCCGGCCGGCGTACCGGTCTCGTCGAGGAACTCGCGCACCGCTGCCTCGCGCGGCGTCTCGTCCTGGTGGATCTGCCCGCCGGGCAGCTCCCACTCGTCGCGCCAGCTGTTGTGGACCATGACCACGCCGCCGGCGTGCTCGGCCACCATCAGCGCCAGCGGCAGCGGGATGCTCGGGTCGAGGTCGCTCAGCTCGGACTCGTCGCAGCGCCGGAAGTCGAGGAGCAGGTTCTCGTTGAGCTTCTCGGCCAGCGGCGGGCGCTGGCTGGAGGGGACCTCCATGGAGTACCACCGCGGTCCGATCGGGGTCATCAGGACCCGACGCGGGTCGAGCTCGGTGTCGACGTCGTCGTCGGCGAGCGCCCGGATGATCCGCACCTCCAGCCGGGACTCGGCCAGCCCCTCGGCCACCCCCTCCCCCCACTCCACGACGGTCACCGACTCGTCGAGGGAGGCGTCGAGGTCGAGGTCGTCGAGCTCGCCGATGCCACCAAGCCGGTAGGCGTCGACGTGCACGAGCCCCGGCCCCTCGACCAGCGAGGGGTGCTCGCGGGCGATCACGAACGTCGGCGAGGTGATGTCGCCACGGACCTCGAGGCCGCACCGATGCCCTGGGTGAACGTCGTCTTGCCCGCCCCGAGCTCCCCGCTCAGCACGATCAGGTCGCCGGCGCTCAGCTGCCCGGCCAGGGCGCGGCCGATGTCCCGCATCGAGTCGGCGTCGGGGGCGTCGAAGAGGAACGTGCGCAGCGGTCGGCGCAGCTCGACGTTGGGCGAGGCGCGGCGTACCTCCCGGAAGCCCTGGCGCTCCCAGAAGCGGCGGGTCCGCGGCAGCTCCTCGCGGGTCACGACGGTCAGGTCGTCGTAGCCGTTGGCGGCGTCGACCGCGGCGTCGATGAGCATCTTCGCGATCCCGTGCCCCTGGGCGGAGGGCAGCACCCCGAAGCGGCGCAGGTACATCGTGCTGCCCCTTCGGGTCGAGCACCAGGGCGCCGACGTCCTCGCCCTCGAAGCGCGCCACCAGGCCGCCGGCGCCGTTGGCGAGCAGTGCGGCCAGCTCGGTCAGGCTCTCGCTGAGCGCGGCGGCCGGCGGGTCGAGTGGCGGACGCGCCTCGAAGGCCGGCAGCACCACGGCCCGCACCGCCTCGGCCTCCTCGGCTCCGACGTGACGGATCTCCAGGCTCATCGGGAGTCCACCAGCCCGGCGGCCGCGGCGATCAGCTGGTCGAGCTCGGCGTTGACCTGGTCGTGGCGCTCCATGATCACCATGTGGCCGGCCTTCTCGCACTCCAGCAGGGTCGAGCCGGGGATGTGCGCGTGCAGCTTGCGGCTGTGCCCGACCGAGGTGAGCCGGTCGGCGGTGCCGCAGATGATCGCGGTCGGGACGTTCTCCAGCGCCGCGACGGCGTGGAACTTGTCGAGCATCCGGAAGCTGCCGAAGAACTCCGCGACGACCTCGAACGGCGTGTCCGAGAGCATCCGGTCCACGAAGTCGACGTACCCCGCGGGCACGGCGTCACCGAACGCGAAGACGTCGGTGGCGACTGTGGCCACGTTGCGGCCGAGCCGGCGGACCCGGTCGACGCTCCTGTGGCCGCGGCCGAGCAGCCGCACCGCGCGGTGGGTGATCTCGCCGCCGATCGAGAGCGGCAGGATCGGGAGCAGGATCCGGCTCGGGTCGAGCCCGCCGGCGGTGGTGGAGATCAGCGCGACCCCGGCGACCCGGTCACCGAAGAGCTCAGGGTGCTGCTCGGCGAGCGCGATGATGGTCATGCCGCCCATCGAGTGGCCGACGAGCACCACCGGCCCCTCGGGCACGACCTCGTCGAGGATCTGCTTGAGGTCGCGGCCGAGCTGGTCGATCGTGGCGTGGCCCAGGGTCGAGCGGCCGGAGCGGCCGTGCGAGCGCTGGTCGTAGAAGACCGACCGGACCAAGCCGCGGTAGCCGGCCCGCTGGAAGTGCCAGCAGTCCAGGTTGAGCGCGTAGCCGTGGCAGAACACCACCGTCAGCGGCGGATGCGCCGCGCGCCTGGTGCGGCGGCGGCCGTTGTTCTCGTCGAGGACGAGCTCGTCGACCTCGACGTGGAGCGGCACGCCGTCGTCCGCGACCACCGTGATGGGCCTGGAGCGCAGTGAGCCGAACGGGGTGGCGTCGCCGGCTCCACGGCGCGCGATGACGCGACGGTGCCGGGCGACCCCGACGGCCGTGCCGGCAACCGCGATGCCGGCCGCTCCGGCAGCGGCTCCCAGGATCCTGCGTCTGACGCTCATTCGGGGTCCTCGGCTCCTCGGTCGGGTTGGACGTGACGGCGGACGAACCGGCCGCCGATCCTGGTGACGATCTCGTAGGAGATGGTGCCGCACGCCTCCGCCCAGTCCTGGGCGGTCGGCTCCCCGTCCCGGCCGATGCCGAACAGCACCACCTCGTCGCCGGCCTCTGCCTGGTCGCCCTCGAGGTCGACGACGAACTGGTCCATGCAGATGCGGCCGCGCACCGGGCGTCGCTTGCCGCCGACCCAGGTCTCGGCGGTGTTGGACGCGTGTCGCGGCACGCCGTCGCCGTAGCCCGCCGGGACCAGCCCGACGGTCGTGGGCTGCGGCGCGATCCAGGTGTGACCGTAGGAGACACCGGCGCCGGCGGCGATCGGCTTGACCAGGGCCAGGGTCGCGCGCACCGTCATCGCCGGGACCAGGCCCAAGTCGGCGGTGTGGCCGGGCGCCGGGTCGAGGCCGTACGACGCGAGCCCGCACCGGACCAGGTCGAAGCGGGAGGAGGGCCGCAGCAGCGCGCCCGCCGAGTTGGCCAGGTGCCGGACCTCGGGGCGCAGGCCGGCCGCCGCGGCGACGTCGAGCGCGTGGCGGAAGGCCTCCTCCTGCGCGTCGTTGGCGGGATGGTCGGGCTCGTCGCTGCACGCGAAGTGGGACCAGATGCCGGTGACCCGGACCAGCCCGCGCTCCTCGAGCCGGGCCGCCTCGGCGACCAGGTCCGGCCAGTCCGCCGCGGTCGCGCCGCCGCGGGAGAGGCCGGTGTCGATCTTGAGCTGCACCCGTGCGGTGCGCTGCAGGTGGTGGGCGGCCTCGGCGATCTCACCCAGCACCGGCAGCGTGGCGGCGGTGACGTCGACGTCCGCGGCGACCGGGTCGGCGTACCCCTCGCCGGGCACGGCCAGCCAGCACAGCACCCGGCCGGTGTCGCCGGCGGCGCGCAGCGCCATCGCCTCGTCGACGGTGGCCACGCCGAGCCACTCGGCCCCGGCCTCGCGGGCGGCCGCGGCGGACTCGACCATGCCGTGGCCGTAGCCGTCCGCCTTGACGACGGTCATCATCCGGACCGTCCCGGCGCCCTCGGGATCCACCGCCCGGCGCAGTGTGGCGACGTTGTGCCGGATCACCGCCAGGTCGACCACGATCTCGGCGCGCGCGACCGGCGATGGGCTCATGACCACCGATTCTCCCATCCGTCGACACCAGGGCGGCGCAGGGCCGTCAGGCGCGGGACGGGAGGTGTCGCACGACGGCCGCCACGTGGCGGGCCACGTCGCCGGCCACGACGGGTCCGCCGCGGGAGGCCAGGGTCGCGGCGGCGCCGTGCAGCCAGGACCCGACCGAGGCCGCGTCGAACGGCTCCAGGCCCGCCGCGAGGAGCGCGCCGATGAGCCCGCCGAGGACGTCGCCGGCCCCGGCCGTCGCCAGCCACGGCACGCCCGTGGTGGTGGCCCGGACCCGGCCCTCCGGCTCGGCGACCAGCGTGTGCCTCCCCTTCAGCAGGACCACCGCGCCGAGCTCGTCGGCGGCGCGGCGGGCGTGAGCCAGCGGACTGGCCTCGATGTCCGCGCGCCCGGTGCCGAGCATCGCGGCGAGCTCGCCCGCGTGCGGGGTGAGGACCGCCGGGACGCCGAGCCGGCCGGACACGTGGGCCAGCGCGTCGGCGTCGACCACTACCGGGACACCCTCGTCGAGGGCCTCGGCCAGCTCGCGGCCGGCGTGCTCCCCGCCGCCCGAGCCGACCACCCAGGCCTGCACCCTGCCCTCGCCCACGACCTCCGGGTGCGCCTCCCGGACCCGGTCGGCGACGGCACGGTCCCCGACGTACCGCACCATGCCGCACAGGCCGGTCGCCGCGCCCGCGACGCTGAGCAGGCCGGCGCCGGGGTAGGCCGCGGAGCCGGAGCGGACGCCGACGACGCCGCGGGTGTACTTGTGTGCGTCCGGGCGGGGGCGCGGCAGCAGCGCCGCGACGTCCCCCGGCTGGAGCGCCTCGACGGGCGCCGGCGGCAGGTCGAGACCGATGTCGACGAGCTGCACCACGCCGCAGGCCGCGGCCGCGGGGTCGACGAGGTGCGCGATCTTGTGGGTGCCGAAGGTGACGGTGACGTCCGCGCGGACGTGCTCGCCGTCGAGCTCGCCGGTGTCGACGCCCACCCCGGACGGGACGTCCACCGCGACCACCGGGACCCCGGGCACCGCCGCGAGCGCCGCCACCGCCTCGTTGCCCAGGCCGCCGCGACCACCGATCCCGACGATCCCGTCCACGACCACGTCCGGTCGTGCGGTGGAGGGTGCGCCCCGGCGCACGTCGAACCGCACGACCCGGCCTCCGGCGGCACGCAGGGCGGCCACCCCGGCCTCGTGGGCCCGGTCGGAGAGCAGCCACGCGTCCACCAGGCACCCGCGCCGGGCGAGCAGCACCCCGGCGTACAAAGCGTCGCCGCCGTTGTTGCCGGACCCGACGAGCAGCAGCACCCGCCGCCCGTAGGCGCCACCGAGCAGGTCGATGACGGCGTACGCCAGACCGGCCGCGGCACGCTGCATCAGCACCCCGTCCGGGAGCCGCGCCATCAGTTCCCCCTCGGCCGCCCGCACCTGCTCGACGGTGTGCGCACTCCTCATGCGGCCAACCTAACGGTGTCGTGCCCCTGAGAGTGCGCCCTGGCGCACCCTGAGCCACACGACCCGAGGGCTGTGGAGGACGCCGAACCCGAGAGCGGCCGAACGGGCAGTCTGCCCTCGCATGAGCAACCAGGATTCGTGGCGCACCGTGGCCGCGCGGCAGGAGGGGATGCTGTCGCGCCGGCAGCTCGGCGAGCTCGGCTTCGACCGCTGGCGGGTGCGCAACCAGATCGCCGCCGGGCGCTGGGCGGAGCGCTCCCCGATGGTGGTCAGTACGACGACCGGCCCGTTGTCGCGTGCCCAGCTGATGTGGCTGGGCGTTCTCCACGCGGGGCCGCAGGCAGTCGTCGGTGGGCTGGCGGCGGCGGAGGTGGCCGGGTTGCGCAACTGGCACCGCGACGAGGTGACGGTCCTGATCCCCGACGAGCTCGACGTCGACGACGTCTCGGGCATCGACTTCCACCGCACCCGACGCGACATCGCCGCACTCCGTACTCCCGGGTCGGGCCTCCCCCGCAGTCGCATCGAGCCGGCGATCCTGCTCTTCGGGGCCCACCAGCGCTCGCGACGAACGGCCCAGGGCGTCGTGGCGGCTGCCGTCCAGCAGCAGCTCGCCGACCCGGCGTCCCTGCTGTCCTGGGTCAAGATGCTGCGACCGCTGCGCTGGGCCCCGATGTTCCGGGAGGTGATCGGTGACATCGCCGGAGGTTCCCAGTCGGTGGCCGAGCTGGACGTCGTACGGCTGTGCCGCCACCACGGCCTGGCTCTCCCCGACCGCCAGGTGAGTCGGCGGGACGCAGGCGGAAGACCCCGCTTCACGGACTGCGAGTGGCGTCTTCGTGACGGTCGGGTTCTGGTGCTCGAGGTAGACGGCGGGTTCCACATGGAGGCCGCGCACTGGGAGGACGATCTCGTTCGCCAGCGTCAGCTGAGCTCGCCGGACCGTCTGATCGTGCGCTGCACTGCGCGTGAGCTCAGGGACGAACCGTGGCGGGTCGCCGGGGACCTCCGACGCCTCGGCGTCCCGACTCGTGCGGCCTAGCGTGCGCCCTGGCGCACCCTGAGCCACACGACCCACCGGAAGGGCTCAGGACTCGAGGACCACCATCGCCGAGGCGATGCCGGCGTCGTGCGAGAGGGAGAGGTGCACGGAGGCCACACCGAGCTCGTCGGCACGGGCTCGGACGGTGCCGCGGATGTCGAAGCGGGGCCGGCCGGACTCCTCCGAGACCACCTCGGCGTCGTGCCAGGCCATCCCGACGGGGGCGCCGAGCGCCTTGGCCAGCGCCTCCTTGGCGGCGAAGCGGGCCGCCAGTGACGCCGGCGGTCGAGCGGCCTCGTGCGGGGTGAAGAGCCGCTGCACCAGGCTTGGCGTGCGCGCCAGCGACTCCTCGAAGCGCGCGATGTCGCACACGTCGATGCCCACCCCGATGACGGCCACGGTGCTACTCGACCGTGACGGACTTGGCGAGGTTGCGGGGCTGGTCCACGTCGTGGCCCAGCGCGGTCGCCAGCTCGCAGGCGAACAGCTGCAGCGGCACCACGGCCACCAGCGGCTGGAGCAGCACGGGCACCTTGGGCAGCCGCACGAGCACGTCGGCGTACGGCTCGATCGACTCGTCACCCTCCTCGACCAGGCAGATCGTGCGGGCACCGCGGGCCCGGACCTCCTGGATGCCGCTGAGCATCTTGTCGCGGAGCTGGTCGCGCCCCTGGGGGGGTACGACGCAGAGCACCGGCAGCCGGTCCTCGACCAGCGCGATGGGGCCGTGCTTGAGCTCACCGGCGGCGAAGCCCTCGGCGTGCAGGTAGGCCAGCTCCTTCAGCTTCAGCGCGCCCTCGAGGGCGACCGGGTAGCCGGCGTGGCGGCCCAGGAAGAGCACCGACCGGGTCCCCACGTGCTCGCGGGCGAGCGCGTAGACCGCCTCGTCGTCGAGCACCGTCTGGATGTGGGCGGGCATGGAGTCGAGCTGGTCCATGACCTCGGTGATCTCGTCGCCGAAGCGGGTGCCCTTGACCTGCGCGAGGTAGAGCGCGAGCAGGTAGCAGGCGACCAGTTGGGTGAGGAACCCCTTGGTCGAGGCGACCCCGATCTCGGGACCCGCGTGGGTGTAGATCACCGCGTCGGACTCGCGCGGGATGGTCGAGCCGTTGGTGTTGCAGATCGCGAGCACCCGCGAGCGCTGCAGCCGGGCGTGCCGGATCGCCTGCAGCGTGTCGGCGGTCTCGCCGGACTGGCTGATCGCCACGACCAGCGTCGAGGCGTTCAGGATCGGGTCGCGGTAGCGGAACTCCGAGGCCAGCTCCACCTCGACCGGGATCCGGGTCCAGTGCTCGATGGCGTACTTCGCGACCATGCCCGCGTAGAAGGAGGTGCCGCAGGCGATGATGATGATCTTGTCGATGTCGCGCAGCTCCTCGTCCGAGAGCCGCATCTCGTCGAGCTGCAGCGCCCCCGACGGCGTACGCCGTCCCAGCAGCGAATCGGCCACGGCGCGCGGCTGCTCGTAGATCTCCTTGCGCATGAACCAGTCGTGGCCGTCCTTCTCGGCGGCCGAGAGGTCCCAGTCGACGTGGTAGCGACGCCCCTCCGACGGGCTGCCATCAAAACCGGTCACCGACACGCCCTCGCGGGTGATCGTCACGACCTGGTCCTGCCCGAGCTCCAACGCCTCGCGGGTGTGCTCGATGAAGGCGGCCACGTCGGAGCCGAGGAAGTTCTCCCCCTCCCCCAGCCCCACGACCAGGGGCGAGTTGCGCCGAGCCGCCACCACGCGCGAAGGGTCCGTGGCGTCGATGGCCACCAGGGTGAACGCGCCCTCCAGCCGGCAGCAGACACGCTGCATCGCCGTAGTCAGGTCGGCCCCGGCGTCCAGCTCGAGCTCCAGCAGGTGCGCGGCGACCTCGGTGTCGGTCTCGGAGGCGAGCTCGTGCCCGGCGTTCTCGAGCCCGGTGCGCAGCTCGACGAAGTTCTCGATGATGCCGTTGTGGACCAGGGCCAGCCGGCCGCCGCGACCCAGGTGCGGGTGGGCGTTGGCGTCGTTCGGAGCGCCGTGGGTGGCCCAGCGGGTGTGCCCGATGCCGGTGGTGGACAGGGCCAGCGGCTCGTCGACGATGGCCTTCTCGAGGTTCGCCAGCTTGCCGGCGCGCTTCTGCCAGGCGACGGCACCCCCGTCGACGAGGGCGATCCCGGCGGAGTCGTAGCCGCGGTACTCCAGCCGTCGGAGGCCCTCGATGACGACTGCCTGCGCCTGCTTCTCACCGACGTAGCCCACGATTCCGCACATGGGCGTCACTCTACGAGAGGCGGCGGACCGGACCGGGCCGGCGGTCCGGGGAGGCACAGGGGGTCGGGGCGTCCCGGCGCTCCTGCAACAATCGCCCGCATGTCTGCCAACGGCGGGGCCCACAACGGTGGTCCCGAGGACGCCGGCCGCGAGTCCTCGCCGTACATCGAGCTGGACCGTTCCGCCTGGGCCGCCCTCGCGCAGGAGACCGAGAGCCCGCTGACCCCGGAGGAGATCCGGCGGCTGCGGGGCCTGGGCGACTCGCTCGACCTCGAGGAGGTCGAGGAGGTCTACCTGCCGCTCTCCCGCCTGCTCAGCCTGTACGTCGAGTCCGCGGGCCGGCTGCACCGGCAGCAGGAGGACTTCCTGCACCGCCGCGTCCCCCCGCGCACCCCGTTCGTGATCGGCCTGGCCGGCTCGGTCGCGGTCGGGAAGTCGACGACCGCCCGCGTCCTCCAGCAGATGCTGGCGCACTGGCCCGAGCACCCCAACGTCGCGCTGGTGACCACCGACGGCTTCCTCTACCCCAACGCCGAGCTCGAGCGTCGCGGGATCCTGCAGCGCAAGGGCTTCCCGGAGTCCTACGACCGCCGCGCGCTGCTCCGCTTCGTCGTCGACATCAAGTCCGGCAAGGACGAGGTCGAGGCCCCGACCTACTCCCACCTCGTCTACGACGTGGTGCCCGACGAGAAGGTCGTCATCAGCCGGCCCGACATCGTGATCATCGAGGGCCTCAACGTCCTCCAGCCGGCCCGCGTGCGCGAGGACGGCCGCACGGGCCTGACGCTGAGCGACTTCTTCGACTTCAGCGTGTACGTCGACGCCGGCACCGGCCACATCCGCAACTGGTACGTCGAGCGGTTCCTGCGCCTGCGTGAGACGGCCTTCCGCGACCCCGGGTCCTACTTCGCCAAGTACGCCGCCCTGACCGAGGACGAGGCGGTCGCCGAGGCGGAGCGGATCTGGGACAGCATCAACGGCCCCAACCTGAGCCAGAACATCCTGCCCACCCGCTCCCGAGCCACCCTGGTGCTGCGCAAGGACCGCGACCACTCCGTGCGCTACGTGCGGGTGCGCAAGCTCTAGGGCCGGGTCACAGCCGCTTCTGGACGTCCAGCGCGCGCTCGACGACCCGGTAGCCCAGCTGCTCGTTGACGGCGTTCATCGCAGCGTTGTCGCCGGCGTTGGTGGTCTCGACGTAGGCGCACCCCGGGAAGAGCTCGAGGAGGCGCCGGTGTGTGGCCAGCTTCATGGCGAGGCCGAGCCGATGGCCGCGGTGCGCGGGGAGCACCAGGGTGATGCCCACCGACGCGTGCCGCGGGTCGACCCGCTGGATCGCCAGGTCGGAGTAGCCGCCTACCCGGCCGTCGGGAGCGACGGCCAGCGCGACCACCTCGGCGCGGCCCATCGCCTCCATCCGGTCCTCGTGCTCGCGGATCCGGGCGGGCGTCCAGTGCTCGAGGTTCAGGTCCAGGTCGTTCTCAGGGGTCTCGCCGAGGAAGGCCGACAACACCGCACAGACGTCGTCCAGGTGCTCCTCGGGGGTCCGCCCGTCGACGACCTCCACGCGGTAGCCGTCCAGCGCGGCCGTCACCTCGGCGTCGAGCCCGCCCCACCCGGCCGGCGCCGTGACGAGGTCGACGACCTTGGTCTCCTCCTCGGACGCGACCGCGTAGCCGAGGGCCGCGGCGAACGCCGGACCCGGGCCGTCGGCGTCCACCGGGGTCGCCGCGGTCCCGACCAGGGTGGTCCGGCCGGCCTCGCGGGCCACCCGCTCGAGCTCGGCGAGCACGGCGGTGCCGACGCCCTGGCGGCGGCGCTCCGGGACCACGTCGACCACGACGACACCGAGGTGGGCGTTCTCGCCGCGGAGGAGGAAGACCCGTCCCGCGCCGACCGCGACGCCGTCCTCCACCGCCGCCACCAGGACGCTGCGCCCGTCTGTCCGGGGGGCGACGTACCCGACGCGGACCGCCTCCCAGGAGTCCACGGCGTCGACCGGACGCTCCGCCGCCGCGGCGCGTCCGACCTCCCACCAGGCGCGCAACGCCCGCTCGTCGGTGGGGTCTACGTGCTGGATCTCCAGTGTGGGCACGACCCCCGACCCTAGACCGGCGCGGGAGCGACGGTCGACGGGATTACGCGGTCAGAGGGACAGCTGGGCGCGCACGACCTCCGCGAGCCGGCCGGCGACCGCGTGGGCCTCGTCGTAGGTGCCGGCCTCGACCATCACGCGCACCAGCGGCTCGGTGCCCGAGGGGCGGAGCAGCACCCGGCCGGTGTCACCGAGGATCGCCTCCTCCTCGGCCACCGCGGCGGCCAGGACGGCGTCTTCGTCGGCCCGCGCCTTGTCCACGTTCGGCACGTTCAGGAGCACCTGCGGCAAGCGGGAGACGACGCCGGCCAGCTCCTGCAGGCTCCGACCCGTCACGGCCATCCGCTCCAGCACGTGCAGGGCGGTGAGGATGCCGTCACCGGTCGTGGCGTACTCGCTCATGATCACGTGACCCGACTGCTCGCCGCCGAGGGAGTAGCCGGAGACCTTCATCGCCTCGAGGACGTAACGGTCCCCGACCTTCGTCTGGCGCACGCCGAGGCCGGCGCCTTCATGGCGTGCACGAAGCCCAGGTTGCTCATCACCGTGGCGACGACGGTGTCCTTGGCCAGCTGGCCGGTCTCGGCGAGGGCGAGGGCGAGGATCGCCAGGATCTGATCGCCGTCGACGACCTCGCCGTCGTGGTCGACGGCCAGGCAGCGGTCGGCGTCGCCGTCGAGCGCGAAGCCGGCGTCGGCGCCCTGCTCGAGGACCGCCTTGCGCAGCGGCTCGAGGTGCGTCGAGCCGCACCCGTCATTGATGTTGAGCCCGTCGGGCTGGGCGTGGATCGGGATCACGGTCGCACCGGCCTGGCGCAGCGCGCGCGGGCCGGCGTCGTACGCCGCCCCCTCGGCGCAGTCGAGCACCACGGTCAGCCCCGTCAGCGGCTTGCGCAGCGTGCTGTCGAGGTGCGCGGCGTACTCCTCCACCGCGGTCGGGTGGCTGCTCACGCGACCGACCGCACCGCCGGTGGGCCGGTCCCACTCCTCGTGCAGGTGGCGCTCGATCTCGGCCTCGATCGCGTCGTCGAGCTTGAGGCCGCCGCGCGCGAGGAACTTGATCCCGTTGTCGGGCATCGCGTTGTGGGAGGCGGAGAGCATCACGCCGAGGTCGGCGCCGAGCGACCCGGTGAGGTAGGCGACGCCCGGGGTGGGCAGCACGCCCAGCAGCAGGACGTCGACCCCCGCCGAGGCGAGGCCGGCGACCACGGCGGACTCGAGGAACTGTCCGGAGATGCGCGTGTCCCGGCCGACGACGGCGAGCGGGCGGTGGCCCTCGAACTCGCCCCGGTCGGCCAGGACACGGGCGGCAGCAACGGAAAGGTCCAGGGCCAGCTCAGCGGTCAGATGACCGTTGGCCAGGCCCCGGACCCCGTCCGTGCCGAAAAGTCTGGGCGTCATGGCGCCCAAACTACAAGTGCGTCAGCGCTTGCTGAACTGCGGCGCCTTGCGGGCCTTCTTCAGACCGGCCTTCTTGCGCTCGATGACGCGGGCGTCACGCGTGAGCAGCCCGGCCTTCTTGAGCGAGGGACGGTTGGCCTCGACGTCGATGGCGTTCAGCGCACGGGCCACGCCGAGGCGCAGCGCGCCGGCCTGGCCGGTGATGCCGCCGCCGTGGATGCGGGCGATGACGTCGAAGCGGCCCTCGAGCTGAAGCTCGGCGAAGGGCTCGTTGACGACCTGCTGGTGCAGCTTGTTCGGGAAGTACGAGTCCAGCGTGCGGCCGTTGACGGTCCAGACGCCGGTGCCGGGCACCAGGCGGACGCGGGCGACAGCCTCCTTGCGGCGACCGGTGGCGTTCGCGGGAGCGATCGTCGCGGGACGCTGCGGGGCGTCGGCGGACGGGGCGCTCTCCGAGCTGTAGGCAACGCCCTGCTCGTTGGTCTCGAAGGTCTCCTCGACCTCGGTGGTGTTCTCGGTGGTCTCAGCCACGGTATTCCTCACTCAGTCTTTCAGACGGATTACTGGGAGACCTGGACGATCTCGAAGGGCGTGGCCTGCTGGGCCTGGTGCGGGTGGTTCGGGCCCGAGTAGACCTTGAGCTTCTTCAGGATCTGCCGGCCGAGACGGTTCTTGGGGAGCATGCCCCAGACGGCCTTCTCGATGGCCTTGCGGGCGTCCTTCTCGAGGACCTCACCGATCGGGGTGGCCGAGAGGCCGCCCGGGTAACCGGAGTGGCGGTAGGCGAGCTTGGTCGTCTTCTTCGAGCCGGAGAGGGCGACCTTCTCGGCGTTCACGATGATGACGAAGTCGCCCATGTCCATGTGGGGGGCGAAGGTCGGCTTGTGCTTGCCACGCAGCAGGTTGGCGGTCGCCACGGCGAGGCGGCCGAGGACCACGTCCTCGGCGTCGATGACGAGCCACTCACGCTGGATGTCAGCGGGCTTGGGGCTGTACGTACGCACGGCTGATCTACTTTCCTCGTTCGTAGGACCCGTCCGGATCTGTCCGGTCGGGTGGTGGTGCAGCGGCTTCTGACGAACACGGCCCGGCTTGCCTTGCAGGCTTCCGGGACTGCCCCCTCGACCGCACAGCGGTTGGTCGGGAAGCGGCAGGAGTCGCGACCGTCAAGAGTAGGCGCAGGCGTCCGACCAGGTCAAAACAACAAGCCCCCGAATTCGCACCCGCCGTCGGCGCGGACTAAGTTGGCCCGGTGACTGATTCTCTCACCGTCCGTGACAACCGCACCGGACAGGAGTACGACGTCCCGATCCTCGACGGCACCATCAAGGCTGCCGACATCGGGAAGATCAAGGCCGGAGACGAGCAGCCTGGCCTCGCCGTCTACGACCCGGGCTTCGTCAACACCGCCTCGTGCCGCAGCTCCGTCACCTACATCGACGGCGAGAAGGGGATCCTCGAGTACCGCGGCTACCCGATCGAGCAGCTCGCGGAGAAGTCCAACTTCCTCGAGGTCGCCTACCTCCTGATCCACGGCTCGCTGCCCACCAAGGCTGAGTACGAGTCCTGGGTGCACGAGATCACCTACCACAGTTCGTCCACGAGAACGTCAAGAGCTTCATGGAGGGCTTCCGCTACGACGCCCACCCCATGGGCATGCTGATGGCCTCCGTCGGCGCGCTCTCGACGTTCTACCCCGACGCCCGCAACATCTCCGACGCCGACAACCGGCACATGCAGATCGTGCGGATGATCGCGAAGATGCCGACCCTGGGCGCCTGGTCGTTCCGCCACGCGCAGGGCAAGCCGTTCGTCTACCCCGACAACGAGCTCGGCTACACCGCGAACTTCCTCTCCATGCTGTTCAAGATGAGCGAGCGCAAGTTCGAGGCCGACGAGCGCCTGGTCAAGGCCCTCGACGTGCTGTTCATCCTGCACGCCGACCACGAGCAGAACTGCTCGACCAACGCGGTCCGCTCCGTGGGCTCCTCGCAGGTCGACCCGTACTCCGCGGTGGCCGCCGGCGTCGCCGCGCTCTACGGCCCGCTGCACGGCGGGGCCAACGAGGCGGTGCTGCGGATGCTGCGCCGGATCGGCTCGAAGGAGAACATCCCGTCCTTCATCGAGGGCGTGAAGAACGGCAACGAGAAGCTCATGGGGTTCGGCCACCGGGTCTACAAGAACTACGACCCGCGCGCGAAGATCATCAAGAAGGCCTGCGACGACGTCTTCGAGGTCACCGGGGTCAACCCGCTGCTCGAGATCGCCCAGGAGCTGGAGAAGATCGCGCTGGAGGACGAGTACTTCGTCTCCCGCAAGCTCTACCCCAACGTCGACTTCTACTCCGGCCTGATCTACGAGGCCTTCCAGTTCCCGCCGGAGATGTTCACCGTCCTGTTCGCCATCGGGCGCACGCCCGGCTGGCTGGCCCAGTGGCTCGAGCTGGTGCAGGACAAGGAGCAGAAGATCGCGCGCCCCAAGCAGATCTACACCGGCGACCGCACGCTGGACTTCGTGCCCGCGTCGGAGCGTTGGGCCTGACCTCGGACCGCTCGATGACGACCCCGGACGGCGTACCGTCCGGGGTCGTCTTCGACCTGGGCAACGTCCTGATCGACTGGCAGCCGTACGCCGCGATCGCGGCCGGGGTCGGCGGCGACGAGGCGCGCCGGTTCCTCGAGGCCGACGACTTCGACTTCATGGCGTACAACCACGGGCCCGACTCTGGCCAGGACTGGGACGCCGCCGAGGCCGCGGTGGCCCGAAGCCACCCGCACTGGCTCGAGCACGCCCGCGCCTACCGGACCCACTTCCCGGCCTCCCTGGTCGGCGAGGTGCCGGGGTCGGTGGACATCGTCCGGAGGCTGCACGCGGCGGGGGTGCCCCTGTGGGGCCTGACGAACTGGTCCCACGAGCTCTTCCCGCACGGTCGTGCGGCCTACCCCTTCCTCGAGCTGCTCGAGGACGTGATCGTGTCGGGCACCGAGGGGGTGGCCAAGCCGGACCCGCGGATCTTCGAGATCGTCCGGGAGCGCACCGGCCTGCCGCTGGACCGGCTGGTCTTCGTCGACGACCGCGCCGACAACGTCGCCGCGGCCGCGGCGGCCGGCATGGATGCGCTGCTCTTCACCGACGCCGCCGGCCTGCGCGAGGCCCTGCGCGCCCGCGGGCTGCCGGTGGGCTGAACGGGCCGGCGCTCCTCGGCGCCCGTCCCTGAGCGGGTGCGGTCAGGTGGCCCGCACCCACGGGGTGAAGGTGCGGGCAGCCGGGACCCAGTCGCGTTCCCTGCCCTGGTTGTACACGTAGGTGGAGCGGGTCGCGACGCGTGCCTTCCCGGGGTCACCCAGGCAGCGGCGCGGTATCGAGAACAGGACCACCGTGTGCCTGCTGGAGACGGCGCGGGCCTCCCACCGGCGACACGCGGCGGGACCGGTGCGCTCGAAGCCGGTGACCTTGCGAACGGGGCCGTACTCGGTCTGGGGACGGATCCTCGCGTGGAAGTTCTTCGTCGCTCCCGGGACGTCGATCCACAGGTCGAAGTAGTCGGTGAGAAGGACGTTGCCGGCCCGCACCTTCACAACCGCGCGGCCACCGGGGCCGTGAGGACCCTTGGTGAGTCGGACCGTGATGCCCTGGGTGTCGTTGATGGTGCCTGACTCGTTGGGGTCGTGGAACCTGCGGGTCTCGGCCTGCGCGGGGCCGGAAAGGGTGGCGAGGACACATGCGGCGCCGGCCGTCACGGTCGCGGCGCGGAGGAGCCCGGGGACGCTGTCCATGGAGTCAGGGTAGGTAGGGAGGGCGTGGTGGGTTCAGGGTCGCGAGTCCCGGGAACCGGGCCGGTCGGCCACTGAGGAGGACCCGGTCAGCGCACCCGCGGCGCGTCGACGGACGCCCGCTCGACCTCGAGGAGTGACGCCCCGTGCCGCTCCGCCTCGAAGGCGGCCTTGCCCCCGCGGAAGCCGAAGAGGCGCTTGGTCCACAGCAGGTAGAGCACGGCGAAGAGGTTGAGCGCGAGGGCGGCGACCTTGAACGGGGTGACCGTGTGCAGCAGCTCGTAGACCTCCAGCGGGATGAAGATCGAGGTGCCGACCATGGCGACGTACTCGCCCCACCGCTTCATCAGCCACAGGCCGGTGGCCTCGAGCAGCTGGAGCACGCCGTACGCGAGGACCGCGATCGCGACCTCCCGCAAGGTGGAGTGCCGCGCCCGCAGGGCCGACTCGAACAGCTTGACCGGGCCGGTGTCCTCGAGGTGGACGCCCAGCCGGTCGGCGACCGGACGCAGCAGCGGCAGGTAGTCGCGGAACACCTGCTCCAGCGAGCCCCGGGCACCCTCGAACTTGTAGACGCCGTAGGCGAGGGCGACCAGCAGCAGCCCGCGCACCAGCCGCTCGACCGCCAGCAGGCGCAGGATCAGCGCGTCGCGCAGCGCCTTGCCGCGCAGCACCAGCGGCGCGTCGTCGGCCGGTCCGGCACCGTGCGGAGGCCCCGGCACGAAGTCCTCGCAGCGCAGGCACCGCCAGGCTTCCCCCACCGCGGTCTCGGCGCGCAGCCGCTCGGCCAGCTCCTCCTCGTCGGGCCGGTAGGTGACGTGTCCGCGCACCCCGCACGAGCGGAGGCTCCAGTCGAAGTGCCGCAGCGGTCGCAGGTTCACGGCGCAACCCTAGGGCGTGTCATCGGTCACACGATGGTGCGGTCGTGCCCCTGCCAGTACGGCGCCCGCAGCTCGCGCTTGAGGATCTTGCCGGTGGGGTTGCGCGGGAGCGCCTCGACGACGTCGACCGACCGCGGGCACTTGAAGTGCGCGAGGTGCTCGCGGCAGTAGGCGATCAGCTCGTCCTCGGTGGCGGAGGCGCCGGGCTTGAGCGACACCACCGCCTTGACCACCTCGCCCCAGCGGTCGTCGGCACGCCGATCACCGCGACCTCCATGACCGCGGGTGCTCGGCCAGGACCCGCTCGATCTCGGGCGAGTAGATGTTCTCGCCGCCGCTGATGATCATGTCCTTGAGCCGGTCCTCGACGAAGAGGTAGCCCTCGGCGTCGACCTTGCCCATGTCGCCGGTGCGGAACCAGCCGTCCGCGGTGACGACCTTGGCGGTCTCCTCGGGCTTGCCCAGGAAGCCCTTCATCAGCTGCTTCGTGCGCAGCCAGATCTCGCCGTGCTCCCCCGCCGGCAGGTCCTCGAGCGTGGCCGGGTCGACGATCCGCAGCTCCATGCCCGGGAGCGGCAGCCCCGCGGACACGAGCCGCTCGGGGTGCTCGGCGTCGCGGTGTGCCTCGGGCAGCAGGTGGGTGGCGACGCCGGCCACCTCCGTCAGGCCGTAGACCTGGATGAAGTCGGTGTCGGGCCAGGCCTCCATCGCCGCGCGCAGCAGCGGCAGCGGCATCGGGGACGCGCCGTAGGTGTAGGTCTTCAGCGCCCCGAACAGCTTGACCGCATCGGGCCCGGCCTGGAGCACCTGGGCCAGCACCGCCGGCACCAGGAAGGTCCGGTTGGCGCCGCCGAGGATGGCGCCGGCGAGCGACGCGCCGTCCGGCTCGCGGGTCATGATGCTGGGGATGCCGTCGTGGATCCCGAACAGGACGTACGACGATCCGCCGACGTGGAAGAGCGGCATCGCCACCATGCTCTTGTCGCCGGGCTCGAACTCCCAGCCGTCGTGGGCGTTCACGGTGTGCTCGACCATGTTGGTGTGGGTGAGCATCACCCCCTTGGGGTGGCCGGTGGTGCCGGAGGAGTACATCACCAGGCAGGTGTCGTCCGGGTTGACGTCGGCGGGACGTGACATCGGCGTGGGACGCCGCCAGCCAGCCTTCGTTACTCGTCGCCCTCGGCGCCGTCCGGGTCACCTCGATGACCTTCTCCACGGCGGGCAGCCGGTCGCGGATCTTCTCCAGCAGCGGCACCAGCTCGGTGCCGACGACCAGGACCTTGGCGCCGCTGTCGTTGACCGCGTAGTCGACCTCCTCGCCGGCGAGCCGCCAGTTGATGATCGCGTTGGCGGCGCCGAGGGACCCGGCGGCCAGGCTGATCTCGACGCAGGCGGATGGTTCTTGTCCAGGAAGGCCACACGTCGCCGCGCCCGACCCCCAGCGCGTGCAGCCCGCCGGCGGCGCGGCGTACGCGGTCGTCCCACTCCGCCCAGCTCCAGGTGCGCCGGCCGTACGTCATCGCCTCGGCATCCGGGGTCTCGGCGGCCCAGTGGGCCAGGCGGTCGTCGACGAAGCGGGGCGTGGGGGCGTCCATGAGGCCCGATTGTGACCTACGCCACGACCGGCCACAACGACGTCCGTCAGCCGGTGCGGCGCAAGCGGCGCACGTCGGGCACGAGCAGGGCCAGGAGGGCGAGCCGCCCATGATCACGCCCACGACAACCAGCCACCGCTGGAACCCCACCGCCTCGGCGACCGGCGCGGTCAGCGCCAGGCCCAGCGGGCGGGCCACGAAGGAGCCCACGATTGTCGAACGAGTAGACCCGCGCGAGCCGGTCCTCCGGGACGTTCTGCTGGATGGAGAGGTCCCAGTTGACGCTGAAGACCTCGAGGCCGAAGCCGTGCAGGAACGCCCCAGCAGCACCGGCCACAGCTGGTCGGAGAGCGCCATCGCCAGCGGGAAGGCCGCCGTGAGGGACAGCAGCGCCGTACCGACGAACAGCCCGTGCGTCGGCCGCCAGCGCAGGCAGACCAGGCCGCCGACGACGAATCCCGCCATGAGCATGCCGAGGGCCAGCCCCCAGGCGGAGCGACCGATCCCGTCGCCGACCACGATCGGGCCGAGGACGCCCTGCACGCCTCCGTAGAAAAGGTGGTAAAGCAGGGCCTGCCCGATGAGGATCCACAGCCAGGCGTGCCGCAGGACCTCGCGGAGCCCGTCGCCGAGGTCGGCGAGCAGCGACGCCCCCTGGGTCTCCGGGCGGGTGTGCGGCACGCGGAGCAGCGCGTAGCAGAGCGCCGCCAGCGAGTACGTCGTGGCGTCGACCGCGATCGCCCACCCCGGCCCGACGGCCGCCACCAGGAAGCCGCCGGCGGAGAACCCGACGACCGACGCGCTGGTCTGCATCAGGCGGCGGAGCGCGACAGCTGTGCCGAGGTCGGCCGGCGGCACGGTCAGCCTCGTCATGGCCTGCGACGACGGGCCGCTCAGGGCGGACAGGCACCCGTTGACCGCTCCGATCACGCCCAGCAGCGGGATGGTCGCCCACCCGCCGACGAGGAGCGTCGCCATCAACGCCTGGGTGACGGCGCTGGCCGCCGCCGAGCCCTCCATCATCAGCTGCCGGGGCAACCGGTCGCCGAGGACGCCACCGAAGAGGACGGTGACGACCTCGGCGAGGGCGAAGGCGGCCACGACGAGTCCGAGCTGGCCGGCGGACCCGCCGAGGTCGAGCACGGCGAACGCGAGCGCCACCGGGGTGATCGCGTTGCCGAGCGAGCTGGTCGTGGTGCCGGTCACCAGCAGGCGGAAGTTGCGCGAGCGCAGGGGTCCACGCGATCGGGGCGTGTCGGGGGCGAGCACATCGGTCACGCCGGAAATATAGTTCGCCAGCGAATTATTCGTCAACGAACTAATCGCTAGACTCGAGTCATGACGACGGAGCACGAGGACGACTGGACGGACCGCCACGTCGCTCGCTGGCGGGACCACTGGATCGACGTCCACTTCGACGACCAGGTGGAGGCCATCGTCACCCGGATCGACCGCCTCGTCCGGCATTTCCAGCGCACCACGAAGGAGGCGCTGGCCGAGGTCGGTCTCCAGGAGTTCGAGTACAAGACCCTGCACCACCTGATGATCCGCGAGACCCCGGGCCAGGCGAGCCCCTCGGCGCTGGCCCAGGACCTCGAGATCAGCGGCGCCGGGATGACCGGGCGCCTCGACCTGCTGGAGAAGGCCGGGTGGATCCAGCGGCGCGCCTCGCCCGACGACCGGCGCCGGGTGGACATCGAGATCACCCGGGCGGGCGCCGACATCTGGCGCCGCGCCATGGACCTGCGCGGTCGGTCCGAGGAGCAGGTGGTGACCGAGCTGACCCAGGAGGAGCGCGACACGCTGGCGCGGCTGCTCAAGAAGCTGACCCTGGCGGCCGAGGCCGCGGAGTCGCCGCCGAATTCTTGATCGACCCCCAGTCACGTCTCAGGATGGTCACAGGGACGCAATCCAGAGTGGAGGCATGACCGACACCCCCTCCGTCCCGCCTCCGGGCGAAAGGCCGAGCGCTCCCCCGCCGTACCCGTCGCCGTACCCGATGTCCCCCCCTGCGGGCGGTCCTCCGCCGACGCCGCCCGGTGGGCCGACGACGACGCGGCGCAGCGGTCGGTCGGCCTTCGCGGCCTCGGTCGTGACGGCCTCCCTGCTCGTGGGCGGGGCGGCGGGGGTGGCCGGCGCGGCCGCCTGGGACCAGTGGGGTACGACGGGCTCCGGCTCGGCCACCGCCTCATCGGCCCGGACCACCTCGCAGGTCGTGGACACCCCCAGCCAGCCGGCGGCCAACGGGTCGGTCCAGCAGGTCGCCAAGGAGGTCCTCCCCTCGGTGGTCAAGATCGACGTCGCAGGTCCGCAGGAGGCAGGGTCCGGCTCGGGCATCATCCTCAGCTCGGACGGCCAGATCCTCACCAACAACCACGTGGTGGCGATCGCGGGCGGCTCGGGCTCCATCTCGGTCTCCTTCAACGACGGCACGTCGGCCAAGGCCAAGGTGCTCGGCACCGACCCGCTCACCGACACCGCCGTGATCCAGGCGGAGAACGTCAGCGGCCTGACCCCGGCGACGATCGGCAAGTCCTCCGACCTCGCGGTCGGCCAGGGCGTCGTGGCGATCGGCTCGCCGTTCGGGCTCGAGTCGACCGTCACCAGCGGCATCGTGAGCGCCCTGAACCGCCCCGTCGACGTGGGCTCGGACTCCCAGGGCAACAGCACGGTCTACCCCGCCATCCAGACCGACGCGGCGATCAACCCCGGCAACAGCGGTGGGCCGCTCGTGGACCTGAACGGTCACGTCGTCGGCATCGACGCCTCGATCCAGACCACGAACTCCTCCAGCACCGACCAGGGCGGATCGATCGGGCTCGGCTTCGCGATCCCGATCGACGAGGTCATGCCGATCGTCGACCAGATGGCCAACGGCCAGACGCCGACCCACGCCCGTCTGGGGATCTCGGTGTCCGACGTGGCCGGCAACAACACCTCGCTGGCCGAGGGTGCCCAGATCCGCGACGTCACCAGCGGCTCGACGGCCGCCAGCGCCGGTCTGCAGGTCGGCGACGTGATCACCAAGGTCGACGACCACCAGATCACCAGCTCGGACTCCCTGGTCGCGACGATCCGCTCCTACCGTCCCGGCGACAAGGTCACCGTGACGTACCAGCGAGGCGGCGCCACCAAGACCGTCCAGCTGACCCTGGACTCCGACGCCGGTTCGTCGAACTCCTGAGCCACACGACGCGCGGACATGGGTGAGAGCATCCCGCGCGTCATGCCCCCGAGAGCGGCGGGGCCCCGCGACCACATGGTCCGTCTCCCAGACGGTCGTCGGGGTCCCGCCCTCCCGCGTCCGGCTCGATGACCACAGCGGTCATCGGACCCGCTGCACCCTGCCCTCGTCCCACACCGGCTCCGGAGCCTCGTAGACACCGCCGTCCGCGCCGTACACGAGGAACCGGTCGAAGCCGCGGGCGAACCAGCGGTCGTGGGTCACCGCCAGGACGGTGCCGTCGAAGGCCTCCAGACCCTCCTCGAGCGCCTCGGCCGACTGCACGTCGAGGTTGTCGGTGGGCTCGTCGAGCAGGAGCAGGGTGGCGCCGGAGAGCTCGAGCAGCAGGATCTGGAAGCGGGCCTGCTGGCCCCCGGACAGCGACTCGAACCGCTGGTCGGCGGCGTGCGCGAGCTCGTAGCGGTCCAGCACCCGGCTGGCCTGCTCGCGGCCCATCCCGTCGCGATGCTGGTCCCCGCGGTGCAGGATCTCCAGCAGGGTCCGCCCCATCAGCTCTGGGTGCTCGTGCGTCTGGACGAACCAGCCCGGCCGCACCCGGGCACCCAGCTTCGCCTTGCCGGTGTGGTCCACCGGCGCCACCGCGACCTCGCCGACCGGCTGGTGCTCGACGTCCGGGTCGGAGCCTCCGGCCGCCAGCAGCCGCAGGAAGTGGGACTTGCCGGACCCGTTGGAGCCGAGCACGGCCACCCGCTCGCCGTACCAGACCTCGAGGTCGAAGGGCTGCATCAGTCCGGTGAGCTCGAGCTGCTCGCAGACGACGGCGCGCTTGCCGGTGCGGCCGCCCTTGAGCCGCATCGTCACCTGCTGCTCGCGTGGCTGCTCGGTCGGCGGCCCGGCCTCCTCGAACTTCCGCAGCCGCGTCTGCGCGGCCTGGTAGCGGCTGGCCATCCCGTCGTTGTACGCCGCCTTCTGCTTGTACATGAGCACCAGCGCCTTGAGCTTCGCGTGCTCCTCGTCCCAGCGCCGCCGCAGCTCCTCGAAGCGCGCGAACCGGTCCCGCCGCGCCTCGTGGTACGACGCGAACCCACCGGGGTGCGTCCACACCAGGTTTCCGGCGCTGCCCAGCTCGACGGTCACCACCCGCGTGGCCGTGTTGGCGAGCAGCTCACGGTCGTGGCTGATGTAGAGGATGGTCTTGTCGGACTCCCGGATCCGCTGCTCGAGCCAGATCTTGCCGGGCACGTCGAGGAAGTTGTCGGGCTCGTCGAGCAGCAGCACCTCGTCGGGCCCGCGCAGGAGGAACTCCAGCACCAGCCGCTTCTGCTCGCCGCCCGACAGCGTGCGCAGCTCCCGGTACTTGGCCCGGTCGTAGGAGACGCCGAGGCCGGCCATGGTGCACACGTCCCAGGTGACCTCGAGGTCGTAGCCGCCGGCGTCGGCGTACTCCGCGAGTGCGGTGGCGTAGGCCATCTGGGTCTTCTCGTCCTCCGCATCCATCAGCGCGCGCTCGCACCGGTCCACCTCGACGGCCGCGGCCCGGATCCGCGGTGGTGAGACCGACAGCAGCAGGTCGGCCACCGTGGGCGCCTCGCCGAGACCGGCGCCGACCATCTGCCTCATGACGCCCAGCCCACCCGTGCGGGTGACCACCCCGGCGTGCGGGACCAGGTCACCGGTGACGATCCTCAGCAGGGTGGTCTTGCCGGCGCCGTTGGCGCCGACGAGGGCCACCTTGGCGCCCTCGCCGACCCGGAACGACACGTCGTCCAGCAGCACCCGCCCGTCCGGCAGCTCGTAGCGCACCCCGGCGACATCCACGTGACCCACGAGGGTCGATTCTCCGCCATCGCCGCGATCGGGGCATCCCGATTAGTGGGGCCGCCGGCGCGGACAACGCCTCCTGCGGGAGCGATACGGAAACCCGAGGGCTGCACACAGGGAACTCACAAGGTGGCGGGTCACCGTGAAGGCGTACCCGGTTTCCACCCGAGGATCCCGACCCGAGGAGTCACCATGACCACCGACCGCACCACCAGCATCCGCCGCACCAACGGCGTGCGCCGCTCGCTCCTGGTCGGCGCCGTCACGGCCTCGCTCGGGGTGACCGCCGCCTGCGGCATCGCCGCCCAGAACAGCGCTGGCTCGAGCACCGGGTCCGGCAGCGGGACCACCACCTCGAACCACGTCTCGACGAAGGCCCACCAGAACAGCGCGAGCGGTACGACCACCCTGCAGCAGGGCTCGACGGGCACCGCTTCCCACGCCACGTCCACGGGGTCCTGACATGGTCGCCGCACGTGACTGGGAGCTGTGGAGCACCCGCGCGCGCCTCGTCGTGACCGACCCCGGAGCACTCGACCCGGCACTGGTCCTGGTCGATGACCTCCTGGCCGAGGTCGAAGTCGCCGCGAGCAGGTTCCGCCCCGACTCGGAGGTGAGCACGCTGCGCCCCGGCGCTGACGGGACCGTGGAGGTCTCCCCGATGCTGGCCGACCTGCTCGGCGAGGCACTCGCGGCCGCGGAGCAGACGGACGGCGCGGTGGATCCCACCATCGGCGCCACCTTGGCAGCGCTCGGCTACGACCGCGACATCCGGCTGGTCGAGAGCGGCACCGGGCTGGTCGCCCTGGTCCGGCCGGTGCCGGGCTGGCGGACCCTCCACCTGACCGGCCGGCGGCTGCGGCTGCCCGAGGGCCTCGAGCTGGACCTGGGCGCCACCGCCAAGGCGGTCGCCGCCGACCGGGCTGCCGCGCTGGTCGCCGAGCGCCTCGGCGTGGGCGTGCTGGTGAGCCTGGGCGGGGACATCGCCACGGCCGGGCGTGCGCCCGAGGGCGGCTGGCAGGTCCGGGTCCAGGACACCGACACCGACCCGGCCGCCCAGGTCTCGATGCCGGCCGGCACCGCCCTGGCGACCTCCAGCACGGTGCGGCGCACCTGGCGCCGCGGCGACGAGACGCTCCACCACATCGTCGACCCCGCCACCGGCCGGCCGGCCGAGCCGGTCTGGCGCAGCGTCAGCGTGGCGGCCGGCTCCTGCGCCGTTGCCAACGCCGCCGCCACCGCCACCATCGTGAAGGGCGAGGCGGGCCTGGCCTGGCTCTCCGCGCAGAATCTGCCCGCCCGGCTCGTCGACCGCCACGGCGCGGTCCACCTGCGCAGCGGCTGGCCCGAGGAACCGAAGGGCGAAGCGGCATGAACGAGGCCCTGTGGGCCCTCGGACGTGGGACGGGGATCGTCGCCCTGGTGATGTTCACGATCACGCTGGTGCTCGGCATCGCCACCCACTCCGGCCGCTCGCTGGGCGGCCTGGGCCGGTTCGGCGTCGCGGACGTCCACCGCACCGCCGCCCTCACCGGCGTCGGCCTGATCGCCGTGCACGTGGGCAGCCTCCTCTTCGACCCCTTCGCCCAGCTGCGGCTGGTGGACGTGCTCTTCCCCTTCCTCGGCGCCTACCGGCCGTTCTGGCTGGGCCTCGGCACCCTGGCCCTCGACCTCCTGGCCGTCGTCACCGTGGTGAGCCTGCTCCGCCACCGGGTGGGGCCCCGGGTCTTCCGGGCGGTCCACTGGCTCACCTATGTCCTCTGGCCGGTCGCTTGGCTCCACGCGCTCGGTACCGGCACCGACGCCGGATCCGTGTGGATGACCGGCGTGGCCGCGACCTGCTTCGCGGCCGTCACCGCCGCCGTCGGCTGGCGGCTGCTCCCGTCGTACGGCGAACGCGGCCGCACCCGTACCCCCCGAAAGAGCCTGTGATGACCACGATGACCCTCAGCGACACCCGACGCCTGCTCGCAGCGGAGCCGATGGGCACGCTCCCGCGCCTCTCCCCCGACACGCTGCTGGCCCTGGCCGACGACGCCGGGCTGACCGGCCGTGGTGGCGCGGGCTTCCCGACCGCGATCAAGGTGCGCGCGGTCACGCAGGGGCGGCGGGCCCCGGTGGTCGTGGGCAACGCGATGGAGGGCGAGCCGTTGAGCTACAAGGACGCGGTGCTGCTCACTCGCGTGCCGTACCTCGTCGTGGACGGGCTCGCGATCGTCGCCCGGGCGCTGGGCGCCCACGAGGCGGTGCTCGCGGTCGGCCCCGAGATCGACCCGACCGCCGCGATCGAGGCGGCCCGCACCCGTGGCGTCCAGGTGGCCCATCTCGAGGGCGGCTTCGTCGCCGGTCAGGAGTCCGCGCTGGTCAACCAGCTCGACGGGCGTCCGGCGATCCCCGGCGACCCGCTCGTCCGGGTGACCACGAGGGGGGTCTACGGCCGTCCTACGCTGGTGCTCAACGCGGAGACCCTGGCCCAGCTGGGGCTCATCGCCCGCCACGGCGTGGCGTGGTTTCGCGAGGCCGGCCTCCCCGAGGACCCCGGCACGTCCCTGTTCTCCATCAGCGGGTCCGTGGAGCACGCCGGCGTCGTGGAGGCGCCACGGGGCAGCCTCCTCGGCGACGTGCTGGCCTCGGCCGGGCCGGTGCACCCGGTCGCCGTGCTCGTCGGTGGCTTCCACGGCGCCTGGGTCCCGGCCACGGCCCCGGCCACCCGGCTGACCGCCCACGACCTCAAGCCGTACGGCGCCGCCGTCGGCGCGGGTGTCCTGCACGTGCTCGGGCACGACACCTGCCCGATCCGGATGGCGGCCGGGATCGCGGGCTACCTCGCCGAGGAGTCCGCTGCCCAGTGCGGGCCGTGCATCAACGGCCTGCCCCGGATGGCCGACGCGCTGGAGCGGCTCGCCGACCGGGTCCCCGACCCGGGACTTCCCTCCGAGATCGACCGGATGCGACTGCTCGTCACCGGTCGCGGCGCCTGCGCCCACCCCGACGGCACCGCGCGGATGGTCGCCAGCACCATGCGGGTGTTCGCCGACCACGTGAGCCGACACCTCGCCGGGCACTGCGAGATCGAGGGAGGCCGACGATGACCCGGCTGCACGTCGACTGGACCCGGTGCGACGGGCACGGCGCGTGCGCCGAGCTGGTGCCCGAGCTGCTCGCCAGTGACGAGTGGGGCTTCCCCCTGAGCCGGACCGGCGAGCGAGACCCCGAGGTCCCGGTGTCCCTGGAGGAGCACGCCGACCATGCCGTGCGCAGCTGCCCACTGATGGCCCTGCGCCTGGTGTGACCGCGCGTCCCGGGTCTGGACCCCCGCCCGACACGCCGGACATGAACCCGTATCGGGGACGAGAAGTGCGCTTCCCGCTCGTAGGATCACCGCATGGGGACGGGGCCCACCGAAGCAGTGCGCACTCCGGTCGTGGACCGGACGGTGCCGGTCACCCGACCTTGGGCGCGGACCGGCGCGCTCACGGCGTACGCCGCGCTCTTCGTGCTCTGGTCGGAGCTGCTGGGCATCCCCAAGGGCACGATCCAGGTCTTCGCGTGGCTGTGGCTGGGCACGATCGCCTGGCACGTCGAGGCTGAGCCGCGCTTCCACCTGAACTTCGTGCGCGACTGGTGGCCGCCGCTGGTCGGGCTGCTGGTGTACTTCTACAGCCGGGGGCTGACCGACAACCTCGGGGTCGGGGTGCACTTCACGATGCCGGTCTCGTTCGACACCTGGCTGGGCGGGGGCGAGACCCCGACCCAACGGCTGCAGTCGGCCTGGTGCGGCGACCCGTGCGGTCCGCTGACGCCACCACGGTGGTACGACGTCGTGCTGACGACCGTCTACATGTCCCACTTCCTGGCGGGGCTCACGATCGCCGCGGTGCTGTGGGTGCGCAACCGGGTGGAGTGGGTCCGCTGGATGCGGCGCTACATCACCATCAACTTCGGCGCGCTCTGCGTCTACATCGTCTACCCGATGGCGCCCCCGTGGATGGCGGCCGACAAGGGCTACCTGCCTCGCGGGGTCCACCAGATCACCGGACGCGGCTGGGCCGACCTCGGGCTGGGGCACCTGGACGTCCAGCTCCAGGGCGTCGGGAACCCGGTTGCCGCGATGCCCTCGCTCCACGCCGGCATGACGTGTCTCATCGCCATCTACGCCATCCAGCGGCTGCGGTCACCGTGGCGCTGGTTGCTGCTCGCCTACCCGATCGCGATGTCGACGGCGCTGGTCTACTACGGCGAGCACTACGTGGTGGACGTGCTCGCCGGCTGTCTGCTCGCCGCGCTGGTGCTGGTCGGCTGCAAGGTCTGGGAGGACACCCGCGGGACCTGACCGGCGCACATCCCGACGCCGGCGTTCCGGCCGAGCTCAGGAATACCGGTGGCTCTTGGCCGCGTGACCCTGTTCGCGTGTGCAGGTGCGTCCGCTGATGGCGCGGTGACCGCACAGTGACGCCTCGGGGACCTCGGTGGCGTCTGTGCCGGGCTCGGCCTCGGCCGGCTTGGGCGCCGGCGACCTCGGCTTCGGAGGGGCGGTCGGCTTGCTAGCGCGTGCGGACATCTGCTCGAAGCGGGCCTCGCGCATGGCGCGCAGGTCATCCATCTTGCTCATCGTCGGTTCACCTGTCCGAGCCTAGGCCGGTCACTGGGATTCTCGGGGCCGCAACGCCGCGCCGCGAGGGGATGGGGATGGTCGCGGCGCTCAGTTCCGATGGCGGCGACTCCATGCGCCCGCGCCACGAGGCCTAGAGCTTGGACAGCTTCGCGAAGGGACTGACGATGCGCACCACCTGCGGGCGGAAGTCGACCGTCACCGCAGCAGGTTCGACCGCGACGATGCGACCCACCCCGTACGAGTCGTGCGAGACCAGTTCGCCGAACTCGAACTGCTCGATGACCGGTTCAGGGTCGGCCTTGAAGGGGCTGCTGGCAAGGTGTCGGCGCCGTGCGGGTGGGGGTGTCATCACTGTGAGTATGCGCCCTCGACGGCGACGCGGTGAACTCTGGCCTCCCGGGAGCCTCTTGCGGCGGTCACGGGCCGGGCCCCGTGGCCACGCAAATCCAGGTGCATCGTCGCCCGCGGGTGGAGTTGGATCGTGGCATGTCGATCACGCTGCAGCCCGCGACGCCGGCCTCGTTGGACGAGGTCGCAGAGGCAGTGGCGACCTGGCAGCAGGACGGCGGGCCGGTCCAGCTTCATCCGGGTGACCTCGGGTGGAACTGGAGCCTGGGCACGGAGCGGCTGGCCGAGGCCATTCGGGTGTGGCGTCAGAACGGGCAGATCCGAGCTGTTGGTCTCGTGGAGGATGCGGGGTTGATCCGTATGGCCATCGCGCCGAGCGTTGACCGGGACGACGCGTTCGCGTCCCGGCTGCTCGCCGATCTCTCGGCTGGTGCGCCGGGGGTGCTGCCCGCCGACAAAGCGGTGGTCGAGGCCCGGGCCGGCACGGCCTTCCGCGAACTACTTGCGGGGAGCGGTTGGCTCGCCGACGAGCCGTGGACGCCGCTGTGTCGTGACCTCACCGACGAGGTGGAGGACTGCGGCATCAGGGTCGAGGTCGTCGATGCCCACAACGTCCGGGAGCGGGTCGCGGTGCAGCGGGCATCGTTCCCCAACTCGACGTTCACCCCGGAGCGCTGGCGCACGATGGCCGCAGCCTCGCCATACCGTCGGGCCCGGTGCCTTGTCGGTTACGACCGGCACGGCGAGGCGATCGCCACGGTGACGGTCTGGTCGGCCGGGCAAGGACGACCGGGCCTGCTCGAACCACTGGGTGTCCACCGGGATCACCGCGGCCACGGGTACGGCACCGCCACCTCGCTGGCAGCGGCAGCTGCGCTGCAAGAGATGGGATCGTCCAGCGCGACAGTGTGCACACCGAGCAGCAACGCGGGCGCCGTGGCCACCTACACCTCGGCGGGCTTCCAAAGGCTCCCGGACGTCACCGACTTCCGCCGCCCGAGCTGACCACCCTGGCCACCGACAACCCGGAGGGCAGTTGTGACTCGGGCTACGCGGTCCAGACTTGTCACCGCCGACGTGCAGGGATCGAGGAGGTGCTCTCGAGTCGGGTCACGGGTCAGCCGCCGGTTGTCGCGCTCATCCACTTGCACGATCTGGACCTCATCCATGGAGGCAGTCTCCAGTCGCCAGGTTCGATCGACCCCTCATCGGCACGAGCGAGCTCATCGCGGCATGAGCGGTCGCTACGGTCCGAGTCATGTGACGATTCGGTTGTCCTTCATCCAAAGGAGACAACTGACGATGACGATCGATCTGCTCGCCCACCGTCTCAGTACATCGGCAGGGCTCAGTGGGGGCTTCCTGCTTGTTGCAGCCTTCGCTTGCTGGGTGACTGGCGGCGTAGCCGATGTCGCTCAGGCTGTCCATCACGTCGCCGCGTTCGTGATGGCAGCCTTCGGAGTGGTCTTCATCGGTGTCGGCCTCACGCTGAGCGCAACAGTTCCGGACATTGACCAGATGTAGCGCTCGCCTGACAGCGGCAGATCCGTGCGCAGACCTTGGCATGAGGTCGAGGACCCTCGCCTTCAGCGAAGCGACCCCGAGCGGGTGGCGGCAATCTTGGGGCGGCGACTGGAGCCAGATGAGCGTCTCCGGAATGTCTCTACTACGCGGATGCACCGCCGTCGCGGTGGCGGTGGTCTCGTTGGCCGGCTGCGGCCACGACCCTTCGCCATCGTCATCCACGGGGCGGACTCCGCACCCCGCGCCGACCGCTGCGGGCGACTGCAACGACCTCGGCACCCAGCGCGCGGACGGATTCGTCCTCGCGGGCACCGACTGGTCCAACGACGTGCACGCCTACGACGAGCCCGCCGTGGTCTACGTCTGCGTACAGCCGGGCACGGGCGGACGGGTCAGCCTCGAGACGTCCGGGCGGGGATCACGATCACGCCCCGCAGCCGCGCCACGAGCTCCTCGGAGACTGGGGTGCTGGCGTTCCGGGTGCGCGTGCGTCAGGGCGCGACGGGCACACTCACCATGCGACAGCAGTCACCGGGCGCGACCAGTGGCGGGCCGGGGCCCACCGTGCTCGCCGAGACCAACCGCTGGCACTTCGCCAATGCCGGGTGAGGCGGTCGCGAGGATCGTGCCGCGAGGGCGTCTTCGAGCGCGCGCAATGCGGCAGATCCGCGTACGGCCAAGCCGGCCACCGAGCGGCATCACCGGGCACATCAGCACCCTCCTGGGCGCATCAAGCGTTCGCTCATCGGCATGCCGCCGCCATCAGCGGCCTGTGAGTGCGCGAGCAGGCGGGCCGTCAGTGGAACTCGGTGAGGGACAGAACGTTCCCGTCGGGATCGGTGAACCAGGCGATGCGATCCCCGCTCGGGGTGGTCCACACGCCGTGGGCGTCCTGCTCCATGCCGTCGTAGCGAGCGAATGCAACGCCGAGGGATTCCAGCCGGGCGGCAGTCCCACTGATGTCAGTCACGCGCCAGCCGAGCACGGTGTAGCCGGGGTGGGCGACCTCGGCGACGGCCGTGATGCGCAGCATCGTGCCGTGGGCATCGAACACGCATGCGTACGCGTTCTCCTCCACGACGGGGAGCCCAAGCGTGACTTCGTAGAAGGAACGTGCCCTGGCCAGGTCCGTGGTGGAAGCGAAAGCAATGACGTCGCTGGTTGCTAACACGGTGGACCCCTCAGCGTCGGCGACAGCCTGACTCTTCAGTGTGTCGCACGAACACGTTGCGCACTCAACGCGGCACGGGTGCTATGCCGCCGCCCGGATCGCGGCGCCTCGAAGCGGTGACGGCGGCGCGATGGTTCAGGCCAGTCCATCGGCGGCAAGTGCTTCGAGGACTCGCCCCCGGAGAAGTTCGTACTGCTCGCGGTGTCGACGCGGAGCGTCCGGCGGTCGAACGACCACCGTGCCGCCCACCACGTCCTCTTCCGGCCGGAACTGGTCTGCGGTGAGGTCCGCATCCGAACCATCTGGGAGCCGGTTCCAGTAGTGGTGACCGACCTTGATTCCGTCCACATGGACCTCGGCAAGGACGAGGTCGCCACCGAGGACGTCCTGCACGACCAGCGCCGTCATGCCGCACTGGTCGCGGGCTGGGTTCTGGGGATTCCACTCCTCCCGACTGTCGGGATAACAGGTGTCAGGGCCCCAGGCAGATAAGAAGTAGGGACGAAGTTCAGCAGCTGTGATCGGCATACCCGGAGCGTGGCACCGGTCGCCGACACACCTCACGAAGCCGCCACCCGCTCGGCGGCAGTCCGCGCGGCCCGCGGCAGATCCGCGCCTGCCCACGCACGCTGTGCGGCATGAGAGCGCTTCGGATTGCCTTGGCTCCTAGGCGTTCCTGTGTGGCTGGGAGCGGCCTAGTGGATGACCCGACGCGACCCTCACGTCTACTTGGCGGGCGGGATGGGGGTTCGGTCTATGGTCGTCCCTCCAAACGAAGAGAAGTGGCACCACAGCCGCCAACGAGACAAGTGCGCTCACACCGATCTCTACCGCATGTCCCATACAACGAGTGTGCCTCCGCATGCACGCGCTAGCGCCGGGGGCTGGGCGGTCAAGGAATGGTTATTGCCGAGCCGGCGCCGCATGCCCGCTTGGATGAGTGAAGGCTGATCTCGGAATGATGCAATACGGCTTGTCGGCGGGACCGCGCTCGGCGGTATGAGCGGACGCTGGTGCACGGTGGGCTCAGCCCGTGATGTCACCGGTGCTGGCATTACTGGACTCATGCCAAACGCCGTGGGCACCGCCGTCGTAGACGAGGTCGTACTGACGTACGTGAAGGGCCTGGAAGCCGTCGGCGAAGAAAAGATAGCCGACTCCGCGATGGGCCTCACAGGCACCGTCCTGCGTGCAGCCGAAGTCGAAGTCACCAACAAATCCCGAGGTTGGGACGCGCGGCGCCCAGGTGCCGGTGAAGACGGCCCAGTCGGTGCCGTCCTCGGTGCCGGTGACCCCAGCACTGACCGTGCCCGTCAGGTTCGGGCTGACCCCCGCGAAGGACCGGAACGTGCCGTGGAAGTCGCGCCGGACGCAGAAGTGGTTGGTGCCGACGCTCCAGATCCGGATTCTGATGTCGTCCTCGGTGAGCGCCCAAACGTGTCCGTCGGTGCCGAGGTCCGCCAGGTTCCGCACGTGTTCGGTCACGTCGGCCACCTGGTCCTTGGCCTGGGGGGCACACACCGGCGACTCATTCGCAGCCCCGGCGGGCGTCCCCAATCCCACACCCGAGAGGGCCACCACCGAGACCACTGCCGACAGCACTGCAACTAACCGCTTCATGTCGAGTCCTCCCGGGCCCCGGGACCGCCCACTCCGCGAATTTGATCATCCACTCTGCTCTCCACGCGCCCCAGTAAGCAATAGTTCGTATGTGCCACGGCGAGGCGGTCGCGCCAGGCCCAGGCAGCGCAGTCGCCGCCGGGCGGACAGCTGCAGAGGGTGCGTATCGCACACAGCGTTGCCGCTAGTTGTGCCGGAAGTGGACCTCGCCGTCAACGCTGATGTCCTGTCGGCCCGACTGAAGTCCCTCGCGGTAGTCGATGACAACACCGTTGAAACGAGCGACACCGGGGGTCGGTGACGTCACGGCGAGCAGGAGGGCCTCTCTGCTGCCGTGGCTCGCGTCATAGTCGAAGTGGCCCGAGACGCGCTCCGCCCCTGCGCAAACGCTCTTGATGGGGCCTTCGCCGATGGTCGGACCACCGGGTGCCCCTACGTCAGTGTGCGAGCACCGCCACACCGACACGGTCGCCCCGGGCGGGATGTCTTCGACGGACGCTGGGGTGATCGCGTGGACATGAAGGGTCCCGTGGTCGCTGTGCCACGGATCTGGGGTCAGCGGAAACGTGACCGTTGTCCCCGCTGCGACCGTTGCACCAGCTGCGTATCCAGAGTCAGGGAAAGCGGTTGGATGGCGAAGCTCTTCCCAGAGCCAAAGCCCACCAGCTGCACACACAAGCAGCACCACGCACGCGATCAGGTAGACCAGCCAGCGCGGCCGCCCATCCGCGACCTCAGCGCGTGGTTCACCCCTCTGGGGTGCCAAGTCCCCTGCTACCTGCACGGCGTGATCGTAGGCCAGGTACCGCGCTTCGACGGGGAGAATGGCCCGGATGAGAGGCACGCTCATCGGCATGCGAGGTCGTTCCGACTACCGGTCGTAGAACGGCGAGGTCCACGCGTGAAAGCAACCGCTCTGGGGTCCGAGCGTCACCTGAGTTGGGGACTGAACGCGCGGTTGCCGGCCGAGGCTCCTTCCCTCCTCGACGATGTCGACGACGTCGCCGACGGTGGAACCGGCGGGCCAAAGGCGTGGCTGGCGGAGGTGGACGGGTGACGAAGAGGCTCGAGCATGGACGATCACTGCTGACGGATGCGGGGATAGGCCGCCTGGTCGCCTCCGACGCCGACGTCGGCGCTGCCCGCGAGCGGCGCAGGCAACTCGCCCTCCGCCGACTCGCGCTCGCTCTGACCCTGCTGATGGCGTGGCTGTGGTGGCGCCTGCTCCGCGGCGATCCGATGGACATTCGCTCGTGGCGGCTCCCGACGTTCGACCCGTTCATGGTCATGGCCTCGTTGCTGCTGCTCACCATGGTGGGCGTGCTGCTCGGCGCGACGATCGGGGCAGGCCGCTCGCCCCACATCATGTTCAGGCCGGAACAGATCGAGGTCACCCTCGACGACGTCAAGGGGGTCGACGCCGTCAAGGAGGACGTCGTCCGCTCCCTCAACCTGTTCCTCGCCCATCGCGCCTTCACCGAGGAGATGGGAGGAACGCCGCGGCGAGGACTGCTCTTCGAAGGGCTGCCGGGAACCGGGAAGACACACATGGCCAAGGCGATGGCCCGCGAGGCCGGCGTCCCGTTCCTGTTCGTGTCCGCGACCTCGTTCCAGTCGATGTACTACGGCGCTACAGCGCGCAAGATCCGCTCCTACTTCCGCGCGCTGCGCAAGGCTGCCCGACGCGACGGCGGTGCCATCGGCTTCATCGAGGAGATCGACGCCATCGCGATGACCCGCGGAGGCCTGGCCGCCGTGCCCGCTCCGAGTCACGCCGATCCTGTGCTGCCGTTTGAGTCGTCCCTCCTCGGATACACCTCATGCGGCTGGAACGCGCCGGCCACAGCGTTCACCGTCAACCGGACCGCAGCGACCAACCGTTCGACCATCAGTGAGGGCACCGGCGGCGTGGTCAACGAACTCCTCGTCCAGATGCAGTCGTTCGACGAGCCGAGCGGTCCCCAGCGAATCCACGCCTGGCTGGTCGAGCAGCTCAACGCGCTGCTGCCGGCCCACCGACAGCTGCCCCGACCCCTGCCCGCGCCGACGAACGTACTGATCATCGCGGCGACGAACCGAGCCGACAACCTCGACCCGGCACTGCTCCGTCCGGGTCGCTTCGACCGCCGGCTGACATTCGACCCACCCGGGCGGGTGGCCCGTCGCGAGCTCGTCGACCACTTCATGGCCCGCAAGGCACACGTACCCGATCTGGACGACAACGACGTCCGGGAACACTTGGCCGCCCTGACCCAGGGCTACACGCCCGTCATGATCGAGCACCTGTTCGACGAGGCCCTGGTCAATGCGCTGCGGCGCGGGGCCCGCGCGATGACCATCCGAGACATCGAACGCGCCCGGCTGACCGAGGAGATCGGTCTCGGCCAGCCGGTGCAGTACACCGACCACGAGCGAACCCTGATCGCCACCCACGAGGCCGGGCACGCCACCACGGCCTGGCTGCTCGCACCCGAGCGACGCCTGGAGGTCCTGACCATCATCAAGCGCCGTGACGCGCTGGGGCTGCTGGCACACGGCGACCGGGACGAGGTCTTCACCCGATCACGGACCGAGATGCTCAACCTGATCCGGATCGCACTGGGTGGCATGGTCGCCGAAGAACTGTTCGTATCCGACGTCTCGACCGGTCCCGGCGGCGACCTGATCACAGCCACCACGGTGGCGGCACAGATGGTCGGAGTGTGCGGCATGGAAGACAGCCTGGTCTCCTTCCAGGCCGTCCAGGGCGCGGCACTGTCGGATACCAACATCGTCGGGCGGGTCCTCGGTGACCCCCAAGGTCGCGCGGCCGTGGAACGTCTGCTGCACGAGCAGAAGCAGCATGTCCATGACCTACTGACTGTGAACATGCACCTGGTCGCGGCCCTGCGGGATGCGCTGGTGAGCCGCCATGAGCTGATCGGCGCCGAGATCACCACCGTGCTCGAGGCCGCAGCCACCCGACATGAGGACCTGAGTGATCGTCGCTGAGTGTCCGGGTCCCTGAACCACCGGACCGCGTGGCACCGACACGCGAGCAAGCACGAAGCGACTGGGACAGCGTCTGAGCGGGATCGGACGTCTCGACACGTCGAAGGGCGATAGGGCTGGTCATTCAGGACCGCGCCCCCTATCGGCGGCATGAGCGGTCGCTACGGCGTAAGCGTCCACGCCTTGAGTTGTTGGCGTGCCGTGCCGTTGTTGCCGAGGTGGTAGACGGCCACGCTTATGGGGTGCACGTCGAAGGCGTCGAACGGGGCGGCCTCGATCTCGCTCAGGTCGTCCAGGGTGGCGAAGCCGACGGTGATGTGCGGGATGTAGCCCCCGCCCAGTTGGGCGGGCACGAAGCCCTCGACCCAGGCGATGGTGGTCGGGTTGATGTACGGATCTGCGGCGTCGGTCACGAACGCCGCGGCGTTTCCCCCTGACGCGACGTAGGGCGAGATCGCGGCCAGCAGTCGAGCCTGGTAGCCCAACACGGCTGGGTTGGGCTTGATCTGGAACACCGCGAGGCCCTGTCCTGGGACCCCCCAGTCGGCGTGGCGGATGGCGATGGCACGCAGCGACAACGCCGCCATGTCGGTCTCGGCGATCGTCTTCTCCACGGCGTCGAACACCCGGTCCAGGTCGGCGCTGCGCACGAACCGCTGCAGGGTGGTGATGTGCGGGGCATGGGTGGCGTCGAGGGCGAACCCGCTCGGCACGCTGCGACGCATGCGTTGGTTGAGCGTCCGGGCGCGGTCCAGCGCGTTGTCGTCGGGGTTGATCAGGACATCGATCGCTGTCAGGTCGGTCATGGGTCTTTGTTTCCCTGGGGAAGGCGCGGCGGGGCGGTCAGAAGATGGTGATCCAGTCGTTCTTCATGCTCACCACGGTCCAGCCCTGTTCGGCGGCTTGGGCCTGGGATGCCTCGGCAGAGGTGGTGTAGGCGAACTCGCGCTCGTCGTCGTCGTGGTTGATCAGCAGGGCGAACTTCGCGCAGGTGAGCATCTCGATGTCGACGTCGGCGTTTCCGCCCGCGAAGATTGGCAACCGACCGGTCTGAGCGAAGATGTGCTCGGGCTTCCCCGGTCCCAAGTTGAGGTTCCCCAACAGGCCAGGGCCGCGAACGATCCGACCATCGGCGTAGGTGTACTCGGCGGCGGACCCGATCACGTTCTCCTTGGGCACCGCCCACGTCTCCTCGGCAAAGACCCGCATGAAGTCCCGCCCGCCGCCGGAACACACGAAGATGCGGAAGTCGCGAGCGCGGAGTAGGTCGAACAACTCGAGCATCGGCCGGTAGACGAGGTCCTTGTACAGGGCATCGAGCTTCGGCTGCTTGACGGTGGTCAGCCACTCCCGGACCTGGGCGTCGAAATCAGCCGGCGTCGTACCTGCCCATGACCTGCTGAACGCCTGCAGCAGCGACTCGACCACGGGCGGGTCCTGGGTCGCGACCCCTTGGACGAAGGCCGGGTCCTTCTCGATCAGCGCCTTGTACGGCTGGCGTTCCGCCAGCGTCGGATCCGCCTTGACCTCCTCGGCCCAGGTCCGGAACACGAAGTCGAACTGCGGTGGCAGCGGCTGCTCGACCCACAACGTGCCGTCGTTGTCGAAGCACGCCATCCGGTCCGCGACCGACACGAAGTCAGGACCAGGCGTCGTCGCACGATGCACGAAGTCCACCACGGCCGCCTTCGCAGCCCCCTCGACCCAACTCGCAAGGTCAGCGCTGCTCACAGAACCCCCTCAGACCGGCACAGCCACGGCACAAACCCTCGAGGAGCGCCAAACACGCGCTTGACCGGGGGCGTGCGCCCCTGATCCACATCCCAGCAGTAGATGCAACGGGCAGCGTAGTTACTTTGGTCCCCAGATCGTCCAGCGCGACGGACCCGGCCCGCCGACCGGGACCCGGTCGACCGCTCATCGACACGACCGCGCACTCAGCGGCAGATTCGCGCGCGCCCACGCGCACGCTACGCGCCCACGCGCACGCTATGAGCCATGTGAGTGCGCTCCGCAGACGGACCCGAGCTGCTCTCCCGGTCCGTATGGGCCCGCTTCGCGCGGCGGACCGTCGCCATACTCCGATCGCCCTCCACCGCTCGTAAGGCGCGGTCCGGCCTACGCTGGGGTCAGGCAGCGCGGCCTGGCCTCTGGCGGATGTCCAAGTTCGTTCCTGCGGCGAAGGGAGAGTGAGTGCCGGATGAACACCGCGAACAAGCCCCGCCTCAGGAGTCTGACCGGGATCGGGCTGCTGCTCCTGGCGCTCGCGCTGGGCGCCGGGCCCGGCTCGGCGTCACCGGCCGGAGCAGGCGCCCACGCCAGCTCCGGGAGCCATGAGCAACGAGCCACGTCCGGCCGCGGCGGCGTACCTCGCGCCTCGCACGTCTTCGTCATCGTCGGGGAGAACACCTCATTGCGGCAGGTCACCCGCCGGTCCGCGCCGTACCTCGCCGGCATCCTCCGCGGGCGCTCGGCGCGATTGCATGGCCTTCGTGCGGTGCGCAACAGCAGCTCGACGGGCAACTACATCAAGATGACGAGCGGTCAGTCGATTGCGTGTGAGCGCAACGACAGCAACCCCGTCAATCCCAATACGGACCGGTCGATCTGCCACCAGAAGGTCGACAACGTCTTCCACCAGCTCCAGGCCCGACACATCTCCTGGGCGGACTGGCAGGAGTCCATGCCGCATCCTTGTGCGTTCTACGACGACGGGACCAACTGGGCCGGCGACGTGTACGGGGCGCACCACAACCCCGCCATCTACTACGACGATATCGAGGGCAACCGGTACGTCGAGGACTTCGGAAGCGCCCCGAAGGGGGCGTGCCTCCATCACGACCTCCCCATGGGCACCACGGCCCCCAACAACACAGTGCGGTTCGACCGAGCCCTCGCGACTGGCCGGATTCCACGCTTCAACTATGTCGTGCCCAACGACTGCGAGAACGGGCACGACCTGTGCGGGACGCACAGCACGGTGGGTCAGTTCGACGGGTTCCTGCGACGCGAGATCCCCAAGATCATGGCCTCACCTGCGTGGGACCGCCGATCGGTGATCAACGTGACCTGGGACGAGCAGGGCGACGCGACCCCGAAGGACAGGCGCATCGGCAGCGTTTGGATCGGTGCGCACGTCAAGCCGGGCGACTACCGCGGCCGCTGGAACCAGGCCAGTCTCCTGCGCACCGTCGAGGACGCCTTCGGGCTGCCCCACCTGGCCCATGCAAGGACCGCCCACCCGGTCGCGAAAATCTGGCGCTAACCCAACCACCTCAATGGTCGGACAAGTCGCTCCACGGACGCTGCCCGATCACCGGTGACGATCCGCTGTCCGGCAAGGCAAGGCACCGCACGGATCGACCGCTCATCGGTGCGGGCTCAGGCGGTCAACGCAACACCTCGGCTAGTGCTTGGGATGGTGTCTTGAAGCCGAGGGTTTGTCGAGGTCGTCCGTTCAGCTCGTCGGCGATGGCGTCGAAGTCGCTTGGGTCAGGGTCCGGAAGTCGAGGGTGCGGGGCAGGTACTGGCGAAGCAGGCCGTTGGTGTTCTCGTTCGACCCGCGTTGCCACGGTGACTTGGGATCACAGAAGTAGACCTCGACTCCGGTGGCTTGAGTGAACTTGGCGTGCTCGGCATCTCGTGGCCTTGGTCCCAGGTCAAAGTCCTGGTCAGCGCTGCTGGCAGGTTCGTGATCTTCGCAGCCAGTGCATCGGCGACCAGATCTGCCTTGTGGCCGTTGGGCAGCGCGACGAGCATCACGAACCGAGTCGAGCGTTCGACCAGAGTCGCGACTGGGGTCATGCCCTTGCCGAAGACCAAGTCGCCCTCCCAATGACCCGGCACAGCGCGATCCTCGGCCTCAGCCGGTCGCTCGGAGATGTTGAGGATCCCGGGCCGGCCACCACGACCATCAGGAAGCCGGATCCCTGCCGACCGCCGAAGTACTCGCTTGGTCCGCAGATAGGCGGTCAGCTCTTTGCGCAACGCACCGCGGGACTGGATGAACAAGGTGCGGTAGATCGTCTCGTGCGACACCTGCATCTCCGGTTCATCTGGGTAGGTGGCCTTCAGCCAACCCGCGATCTGCTGCGGTGACCACCGCTGCCTCAGCTTCTCCGCCACGATGTCACGCAGTAGCGGCCGGCTGGCCAGCTTGCAGGTCTGGGGACGCCGAGCTCGAGCCCACGCCTGCTCATCTGCCCTCGCCGCGCGGTACCGACTCCGCCCGCCGTGCCCGCGACCTCACGACTCACCGTCGACGGCGCCCTGCCCAAGCCGGCCGCGATCGTGCGCAACGACCATCCCGCTGCCAGACCCCTGGAGATCTCCTCGCGTTCGAGCAGACTCAACCGGCCCGTCGAACGCCGTCGAGCAGCCGGACGGATCCCGCCACACCGCACCAGGTAGCCATGGACTCCGCTGGTCGACAGCCCCAACGCACGAGCCGTCGGCTTGGCCGCATAGCCCGCCCGCAGACGAGCCCAGATCTCATCCTCAACAGCCGGCGTCACCCGGTGATAGCCACGTCCCATCGCAACCTCCTCGAATCAAGGAAGTGTTGCGCTGACCAATTGAGACCGCCGGCATGACAGAGCGGGCGGATCGCGGCATGAGCGGATGGCCTTTCGGGCGTGCCGTCGTCGCGGCGTACGGCCGTTGCGGGTGCCCCGTCGCCGTGACATGATTTTTCGGGGGAAGCGGAGGGCACCGTGGACGGTACGTGGAACGACGGACATCGGTTCTCGGGGCGGGTGGCGATGGTGACCGGTGCCGGCGGGACGCTGGGCGGAGCGGTGGCACTGGGCTTCGGTCGCGAGGGTGCCTCCGTCGTGGTTGGCTACCGGAGCTCACGGGGGGAGGCCGAGTCGGTGGTGGCAGCGATCGTCGACGCCGGCGGCACCGCATCTGCGCATCAGCTCGACGTCACTGATCAGGCGTCGGTGGTTCGTTTCATCGACGAGGCAGACGCTACTTACGGCCGGATCGATGTCCTGGTCAATGCGGCTGGGCGTCTCGACGAGGCGGACACTGTCCGCTTCGAGCACATGAGCGCGGATGCGGCCACCGTTCTGCTCACGGTGGACGTGGTCGGCGCGATGCGCATGTGTCACGCTGCGATCCCGATCATGCGGCGCCACGGCCGCGGGGCGATCATCAACTTCTCGAGCACCTACGGGAACGGCGTCAACCCCGACAACCCGATCAACTGGGTGCCGGTCACTTACTGCGCGGCGAAGGGCGCCATCCGCGGCCTCACGACATCCCTCGCGCGTGACCTCGCGCCGGAGATCCGCGTCAATGCCCTGGCCCCCGGTCCGATCTCCGGGAACTGGGAGCAGGAGTGGGGTATCGCCCCCGAGCACATCGCCGAGGCAAAGGGGATGAACCCGATGAAGCGCTTCGGGGATCCCCGTGAGATCGCGGAGACCGTGCTCTTCCTGGCCTCGGACGGTGCCGGCTACATCAATGGCCAAGTCATCCACGTCGAAGGTGGCTGGGTCACCGCCGGATAGCCCGCGACCCGACCGCCCGACCGGTCACGCGTGCCGTACTCATCGCGGCACCGATCAGACGCTATGCCGCCGACCGGATTGCGGCATGTCCGGGCGAATCACGAAGGGCTACTTCTTGGGCCTTCTCCCTTGCGGGACCCCCAGTGATGCTTTGTCGCCGAGTCGGCCCACAGATCCATTCGACCGACCCCGAGATATGCGGCCCGGCTCATTTTCAGGTATTCGAGCAGCGGCGCGACCGCATGCGGCAGCGGCTGCATGGGTCGGGTCAGGACACGTCGATGCGCACGAGCTGACCGGACTCTCCCCCCAGCACCCATAAGGATCCGAATGCCGTGACGAGGCGGTTGGTGGCGTTGGGGCCGTGCAGGGTGAGGCTGGGGCGGAGCGCACCCGAGTCGACGTCGACGTGGTAGATGGTGTGGCCGATGTCGCTGGCCCACACCGATCCGCCAGCGCTGGCGAAGTTGAAAAGGCTCTTGTCCGGTCCGTAGCTGATCGGGGAGAGCTCCCCGGAGTCGGCGTCGAGCCGGCGGGCGACGGTTCGGCAGCTGCCCCCCTCGCCGTCGTCCAGCCCGGTGTACCAGAGGTCGCCGTCGGCGACGGAGGTAGCAAGGCAGGTGCCGGTGTCGACGACGATGGGTGGCCCGTCGACCCGGCCGGTGCGGAGATCCACGCGCACGACGGTGCCTTCCATGGTCAGCGTGATCCACAGCTGGTCTGCAACGAGGAACGGGCCGCCGGCGTTGTGGCCGGGCAGCTCCGTGGTGCCGGTGACCTCACCGGTGCGGGCATCCAGGCGCGTCAAGCTTGCCCGCACCGACTCATCACCGTGATTCAGAACCCACAGGTCCTCACCGGTGGCGGCGATCCCGACAGGCCGGGAGAACGGCCTGCCGTGCGACGACTCGATGGTGCGCAGGACCCGACCCGTATCCGCGTCCAGCTGCATCATCGCGTCCTCGAGGAAGCTGGCAATCCACAGCGACCCGTCGGCGTACGTCCCGAAACCCGGCGGGTGCGGCGGGCGCAGTTTCCGGACGACGGTGTTGGTCGCAGGGTCGATCTGGGAGAGCACTCCGCTTGGCCCCCCGAGCACCCACAGCCAGTCCTGGCCACCAGCGCGTTTCCGGGCGGCAGGTTCAGCGTCGCAACGACACGGAGCGAGTCGCCGGTCGAGGCTACGGCCGTGGGGACCGTGGTCTTGCTGATCGAGGCTGGTCCCGCGGTCGGGCCGTTGGAACCGCAGCTGGCGAGTCCCAAGATCACCGGGGCAATGGCGAGGAGTGCGCGAATGTGCCTCATGACAGAAACACGCGAGCGTGGTGCTCGCCGTTCCCTCCACATGCCTTCCCGTTCGTGGATTGCAGTGGCGGCGCCACGCTGCCCGCGCGAACGCGGCGATCTGGCCACTGGCATAAGGCAGGCCCCCCGCTCACCGACCACTTCCGGCCGACACAGACTCCGAGCAGCGCGCAGCTCGGCACTGCCTTGGATGCCTCAATGCACGGCGAGTTGCCCGATCTGCGCCATAGCCGTCCGGGCCGCCTGGGGAGGACACTTCGAGAAGGTATGGCGGCGAGGGAACCGAACACCCACTCCAGGCGTGACTCCCATCAGAGGGGCGGGAGGCGAACGTGGTCGACCAACGGACGTTCGACGAGTTCTACCTGGGCACGCGGGCTGCCCTGCTGCGCCAGCTCACGGTGATGACCGGCAATGCCGAGCAAGCCGCTGACGTGTTGCAGGAGGCGTACTCTCGCGCGTGGCAACGGTGGGGTCGGGTGTCGACCCTGGCGGACCCGATGGGGTGGGTTCGCACCGTCGCCTGGCGCTTGGCCATCAGCCAACACAGGCGGTCCCTCGTGGCCTCGGACCGGCTCCGCCGATTCATCGCGCCGGAGGCTGCGGTCGACCGAAGCCCGGCCAGTGACGAGGTCATCGACCTGCGTGCGGCTCTGCGCCTTCTCTCACCCGAGCATCGACGTGCCCTGGTCCTGTACGAGATGTGCGGGCTGTCGATCGCTCAGGTGGCCGCCGAAACCGGCGCCGCCGAGGGGACCGTGAAGAGCCGCCTCGCGCGGGCCCGGGCCGCTCTGGCCGCGGCCCTCGGCGCCGATTACCTGGCCGGCGGCGCACCCACCCGGGCCGGCGAAGGGAGCATGTCGTGAACCTCGCAGACCTGATGACCCAACTCACCGACGACGTCGACACCCGGCTGCTGCCGACCCCTGAGGACATTCGCCGCACCGGCGACACGCTCCGCCGGCAACGACGGGCCCGCTTCACGGTCGGGGCCACCGTGCTCGCCGTGATGGCTGTCGTGACCTCCGTCGCGATCGTCACCCACCCGTTTGCCCGGTCAGGTCCGGAACCGGGAGGCCCGATCGACGGGTGGCGAGTCATCCGGACCCTCGAGATCCCCGGCTCGGGCGACGCGTTCTACGGCGACAGCTCCCTCTGGGTCATCGACAACAGGAACCAGGAGCTCACTGAAGACGGCACCCCTTCCGGGGACCTCTACCAGATCGACCCCAGGTCCGGCGTAGTGCTCGACCGGATCCCGGGCGCGGTCGGTGGCTGGCCCAACGTCGGCGCCGGAGCGATCTGGCTGTCCACCGCGGCAGGTGGTCTCAACACGCTGACCCGCGTTGACCTGGCCAGCCACGAGGTCACGCGGACCAGCACCTCCCACCCCAGGCAGCTGCCGCATGGAACGGCCTGGGCAGCGGGCAACCTGTGGGTGGCGAACTACACCTCGGGCGACCTGCTCCGGATGGATCCCGAGACCCGCCAGGTACGTCAGACCATCCACCTGGGTGACAACCGCAACGGTCGAGCCCCGCAGAGCCTGATCAGCGACGGCCACAGCGTCTGGGTGGGCAATGACAACGGCTTGATCACGCGGCTCGACGGTGCAACTGGCGAGGAGACCTCCCGCCTCCAACTACCCATCCGCGGGGTCCGCTTCGACGGCATCGACACTCGCCGCCACGTCCTGTACGCCCACGCCCTCCGCGGCAACAGCATCTTCCAGATCAACACCGGTCCGCCCGGGCCCGACCGGATTCGGGACGAACTGCCGCTCACCCAGGACGTGGGCGGCATGCTCGCAGGGTTTGCCGTCGGCACGGAATCACTCTGGGCCGCCACGCTGAATCCCGACGACCTGTTGCGCATCGACCCGGAGACGCTGAGGATCAGTGAACGGATTCCATTGACCGGGCTGAATCACGAGTCGAACGTCCCCATCGCCCTTGCTGCCAGCGGCCGAGCAGTGTGGATCCGCGTCAATGACAGGGTCCGCGAACTTGCGCCGCAGCCGTGATCTGACATGTGGCTGGTCCAGCAAGGCCCACGGGCATCTCCAAGCGCGCCGTCAGCGGCAGATCCGGGCGCACCCACGCGCACGCTATGCGGCAGACATCCTAGGTTTTTCGATGTCAAGCGGCGCTGGTGAGGTGGTGACTCCAGGCGGTGTGTTCGTCATAGGTGGTGTGGGTCTTCAGGCAACCGTGGAGAATGCCGACGAGCCGGTTCGCGAGCTGGCGTAGCGCGGCTTGGTGGCCGGTGCCGCGGGCGCGGAGCTGTTGGTAGTAGACCCGAGCTCCGGATGAGCCGCGGAGTGAGCAGAACGCCCATTGCTGCAGCGCATCGCCGAGTCGGCGGTTGCGCGCGTAGCGGGCCAACACGATCTTCTTCTTCCCTGATGCTTTGGTGATCGGGGCGGTGCCGGCGTAGTTCTTGCGGGCCTTGGCGTCGGTGTAGCGGTGGGGGTCATCGCCGAACTCGCCGAGCACCCGGGCTGCGAGGACCACGCCGAGGCCGGGTTGGCTCGTGTAGATCTCAGCGTCCGGGTGTTGGCCAAAATGCGCGTCCACCACCGCCGCCATCTGGTCGATCTGGGCGTTCAGGGTCGCCACGATGGCGGCCTGGCCGGCCACGATCGCCGCGTAGGCCGACTGCACCGGAGTTGACCGGTGCAACTGCTCGGCACCCAAGATCTGCTGGATCTCGTTGACCCTGGCGTCGACGTTGCGCCGGTTCGCCCTTCGCAGCGCCGCGGTGATCCGGCGCCGTGTCAGCTGACGGGCGCGGTCGGGCTCGGGCGCCAACGCCAGCAGCTCGAGCGCGTCGGGTGCATCGAGGTCAGCAAAGGCCTCGAGCGCGGCGGGAAAGAACTCCCGCAACGCCGAGCGCAGCCGGAGCACATGGCGGCTGCGCTCCCAGATCAAGCTCTGGTGCGTGCGAGCCACAAGCTTGATCGCCTCGGCCTCCTCGGAGTCACCGGCCAGCGGACGGTGGTGAGCCCGGTCGACCCGGATAATCTCAGCCAGCAGGTGGGCGTCTGCGGCGTCGGACTTCGCTCCGGAGGTGGAGTGCCGTTGACGGTAGCGGGCCACCGACAGCGGGTTGATCGCGAAGACCTCGTACCCCGCAGCGACCAGAGCCGCGACCCAGGGTCCCCGGTCAGTCTCAATGCCGACCTTGACCAGGCCCTGCACCTGCTCGGGTTCCAGCTCGGCCCAGTCCTCGGGCAGGTGGTCGGCGACCAACGCGTGCAGTCCGGCGATGCCTTCGATGCCTTCGGGCAACCGTCTGCGTGCCATGACCTGGCCCTCGTCGTCGACCAGCTCGACGTCGTGGTGATCCTCGGCCCAATCATCTCCGATGAAGAGCATCGCCTCGGCCTCCCTACTCGCCATCTCATTGGTCAGCAGCGCGGAGGAGGACAGCCAGCGATCTAATGGTCCAAGTGCTCACCATCACCGATGGGGCACGACATCCCAGCAGCGGTTTACGCCTCCTCACGACCAACGGGCGCACGGTCTGCCGCGAGACCTCCACGGGTCAGATGAGAAGAGTGCTGCCCCGCTGGCCGCTACCGGAACCGGAACTGCCGCAGCAGGCCGGCACAAGCCATTAGATGAGGACGTTCGGGCCGCCGCCCCGTGCACCATTGCGGGATGTCGAGCCCGGTGGACTATGCGGGTCGTGGCGCTCAAGCCGCCGGCATCGAGAAGCGTGGCCACCGTCTTGCGGTAGGTGTGCGGCACGACTCACTCGAAGGGTGTCCTTAGGAAACGCTGGGCTCCCGGTCAGGAAACCTTCACCTAGCCGGGTGATTCTGGGTCGGTGACCAGGTGGGCCGGTCGCCCGAGCGCCCTTCGCGCTCCCGGCGCGTGGGAGCCCGCGGTGGTGTTCGCCGCGGCATGCGTGGTGTTCGCGCTGCACGGCACCCACGGTGCGCTGAGTCGGGACTTCGGGGTGTTCCTCTACGGCGGTGAGCAGCTGACCCGCGGGGCGCCGTCGTACGTCGGGATCTTCAACTCCGTCGGTCCCTTGTCCGATGCCGTTCCCGGCGTGGCCATCCTCGTCGGCCGGAGCCTCGGCCTCGATCCGGTCCTGGCGCCGCGGCTGCTCTTCCTGGCCCTGTCCGCCGGCTGCTGCGCCGCCCTGTACGTCCTAACCCGGCGCGTCTTCGACTCTTCCGCTGCGGGGTTCCTGGCCGCGGCGTTGCTTGCCGGTGCGGCCACTTTCACGCGGCTGTCCTCCGACGGTCCGCGCGAGAAGACCCTGATGCTGCTGTGCCTGTTGCTCGCGCTGATCTGGCTGCTCGAGCAGCGTTGGTTCCTGGCCGGTGCTGCTACAGCGCTTGCCACGTTGACCTGGCAGCCAGGGTTCGCCGTTGCGGCGGCCGGCTTCATCGGCGCGGTTGCACTCTTGACGAACCGGCGCCCCCGGGCGCTCGGACAGTTCGTCCTCGGTGGCGCGGTCCCCAGCCTTGCTGCTGTGGTGGCCTTCGCGGCCACGGGCGCCCTGGGGAGGGCACTCGACGGCTTCATCGTCATCGACGCCGTCTACACGCGGCAGCCGTCCCTGCTGACCAACCCCATCGGCACGGTCGGGTTCGTGTGGCAGGGGTACTCATGGACGGTGCTGCCGTTCGTCCTCGGCCTGGTGCTCCTGCCGATGCTCCTTCTCGACGCCTGGCGACGGCGCGCCGAGCACGACGGCTGGCGCCCCCTCGGGGTGATGGTGGCTGCCGAGATCGGCGCAGTCGGCTGGCTCCTGGTCGCGATCAACGGGGCCGCCGATCTCTTCGACGTGCTGCCCTTCGGGGCCCTTGGTGCTGCGGGTGCCGTCGTACGTCTGGCCGGTCCGCTGCCGAGGCGTGGTTTCGTTGCCCTTCTCGGTGCCTGCACTCTGGCAGCGGTGGCGGTCGCCACGTCGTACGCCGTGCTGAGCAGGTCCGACGCCCTGGTCGGCCAGCGGCTGGCCGTGGACAGTGTGATGGACGTCCTGCCGCGGGGCGACGGGTTCCTGTCGGTCAACGCCCCTGATGCGATGTTCCTGGCGGGGCGCACCAACCCGACGCCGTGGCAGGTCTTCAACGGCTCTGAGGACCGCTTCATCAACGCCCACTATCCCGGAGGGCTCGCGGGGTATGCGAGGTGGGTGGCTCGCATCAGACCTGGGGTCGTCGTTGTCGGCGGCGCGGATCCCGAGCGGTGGCTGCAAGGCGTCCTCGGCGCCGACTACACCGACCTGGGCCGCTTCGGGAACTGGCAGTGGTACGCCTCGACCACGCTCAGCCGAGCGGAACAGTCCCGCCTCCGAGCTGCGGTCGCCCTGGGTTATGAGCAGCTCCGGCGGACCGACCACGGCGGTCTGTACGGTCCCCAGGTGTTCAGCGCGGCCGGGCCGTCCTGAGACACCGCCGCACGACGTTGCGTGCCCGTCCCTGAGTCGCCTGACCGGCTCAGCAGGCCGGGATGGGCTGGATCGAGCTCGCCGACTCAGCTCAGGACCCGCCGGATCTTCCCGGCCTGTTTCGGCCAGGCTTCCCAGAAGCGTCCTGCGGCAGCGCCCCCCGTCCCTGTTCGAGGCCGTGGAGCAGACCCAGGGTGAAGGCGTTGTCCCCCTCGAGCTCGGCCTGTACGCCGAGCTGGCGTGCAACAAAGCGGCTCACCACACTGTCCGGGTGCTCGCCGAGGATCCTCTGCAGCCAGTGCTCCCTGAACGGGGCCTGTGACTGCTCCTCTCCTGTCTCGCGGTCGGCATCGGCGGGCTCTTCTTGCTTCGAGCCACCACCTAGCGAACTTCCGCACATCGGCAGGAGCACGCACATCGCGGCATGACAGTGCGGGCCAGACTCTGACGTTTGGGTCCACGGCCTGGCTCGCGGCGCTTCAGCGAGGGACACTCGAGGTGTCCAGGAGGAGCCTCAACGCCATGAACGAGCAGATTCAAGATGCAATGGCTCTGCGCACCGGAGCTCGTCGCCTGATCCCTCGATGGGAGTTCGGTCATCTGCGTGCGCTTGGGTTCGCCCGGGTCGGCGGAGCGCTGGTCCTGACCACGTGTGGCCTCTTGACCCTCGCGTTTGCCGGAAGCGGTGCCAAGGCCTACGGGTGGGCAGCCTTCTTCTTGTTCTTTGCAGCCCTCAACCTGGCTGGTGGCATCTGGGAGTTGCGGATCTATCGTTCCGGTTCCTCTTGAGCCCGGATCACAAGCCTCGTTCCTCCACGGACTCGCAGAGGCCACCGCCTCATCGGCTACTTGTTTCATTGACCTCAGGACCGCGCGGATCGCGGCACATCCGGACGCTCTGACCCGTGACCAGCGTCGGATTTCCTGTGGTTCTACTGCCGCAGGCGGAGGGGTTGACCGGACTTGTCGAACATGAAGCAGGCGCCGGCGATCTGTGACCTCTCCCGTAGCGCCGATCGTGGATCCCAGACCGCGGTGAAGGTGATGTCGGTGTCATCGACTTGGACGCCGTAGGTGCACTGTCGCTTGGCAGTAGCGGCGAGTTCAGCCGGCGAGGGGTGCAGGTCCAGACTCGGGAGGTTCGCCAGACCTCCGGGTCCGCTAGTACTGGTGCGGCTGGTCGCAGGGAGCGAACGACCGCTCGGCACATAACACTGCTCGTGACCGTTCCGCTCGTGAGTGAAAGGATGGGATTGACGGAGCGGCCGCAGCGGTCTTGCGGTTCCCATGTGGGCCCGGAACCGGTGCGGTAGTCGCCGGTTCCGGGCCGGGGCAACCTCGAACGGCGGAGGGCTGATGAACAGGAACCGTGCGGCGGCTGCATCCGCAGCAGCAGCGTGGTTGATCGCGCTGGTGGTGATCGACCTCCTTGCGCCCCTGTCGGTGATCCCCGACGTGCTCTTCGGGATGGCTCCGCTGATCGCCTGCGCCTTCCTCTCGCCACGGGTCACGACACTCTTCGGCACCGCCGCGGTCGCGCTCACGGTGTGGTCGGGGTGGCTCAACGGCGTCTGGGATCAGGCTCAGCAGTGGGTTCGCCTGGTCGATGTTGTCCTCATCGGAGCGGCAGGCACGGCGATCTCCGTGGTTCGCGAGCGCCGGGAGGGGCACCTCGCGCGCGTCACCGCGATCGCGGAAACGGCCCAACGGGCGATCCTGCCGAAGCTGCCATCCACCGGTCCGAACCTCGCCACCGCCGCGCGCTACCTCTCCGCGGCCACGGACGCCCTCGTGGGCGGAGATCTGTACGACTGCTCGCTTGTCGACGGCTCTCGGCGGTTCATCGTCGCCGACGTACGCGGCAAGGGCATCGAAAGCGTCGAGCAAGCTGCTCGAGTCATCCGGGCCTTCCGTCAGGCGGCAGCGGTGCGAGCAGGACTCGACGAGGTCGCCGAGGACATGAACCGCTACCTGACACCGTTCCTCGGTGAGGAAGAGTTCGTGACCGCGGTCCTGGTCGATGTGTCCGACCCCGAGGCGGTAGTGCTCACGAGCTGCGGGCACCCGCCCGCACTCCTGGCGCGCGCTGACGGCGAGGCATTCCTCGTCGAGGTCCCGCCAGGGCTGCCCCTTGGCATCGGTCCCGGCTTCAGCCGTACCAGCGTGCCCTGGCAGCCGGGCGACCGCCTGCTGATCTACACCGATGGGCTCAGCGAGGCTCGCGACGCCCAGGGCGAGTTCCTGCCGCTGCTCGACCTCGCACCCGACCTCACCTCGGGCACCCTCGACGGCGCGCTCGACAGACTGCTGGAGCGAGTCCGTCGGCACGTGCCCGGCGGCGCGTTGGCAGACGATCTGGCCGTCGTTCTGCTCGAACACACCGGGACAAGCGCGACTCAGCGGTTACAGGAAACGGCCAGGGAATCTGCGTCTTCGGTCCCACTCTTACCCCTGGATCTCCGGCCCGGCGACGAGCGCCTGAGCACAGCCAAACCCGGCTCAGCGGGTGTGTTCCATTTGGTGGTGACTGCCGTCGCCGACTTGGTCGGCACAGCGTGCGGCAGGTCGTTCCCCAGTGACGTGACCCACGGGAAGGCGCACGTCACGAGCGCACTCATCTCGGCATGAGCGCACGCTAGGGAGCGGCAGCTGCGGACGAGCCCAGCGGCCCGAGGCGGCACACCGCCTCACGACGCGAACTCGGGACGGGGCCCAGACCCGTCCGCTGACGCACGAAAGCCGCGACTTGACGGGCGACCTCGCGGGCCAAGGGTGCCGAGTCCTGGCTCGCAAGCGAGGACCCGGGCTGATCCACGAAGATCCGCAGCCGATGCTCGCTGCGGCGGCTGCGGACCCGCGCCCGCTCGCCGCCGTAGCCGATCTGCACCTCCAGCGACCGTATGCCGGCGGATCGCCACCAGTCGTGACCAGATGGTGAGGCGAACCGCGCCACCTCGGCGCGGAAGGCATCGTGGAAGCGGTCGATCTGATGAGTCTGGATCGGGCCGCCGCCGACGAAGGCGATACGGGGTGGCTGTCCGACCGCGGCGTCCCCTCGGCGCACCACCTGGACTGGAAGGGGCGGCAGCGTCGGGTCGCCGGCGGGCACCGGGCGGCCGGTCAGGTAGTCAACGACCGAGCTGCGCCACGCACCGCCCTCGCGGGAAAGACTCCGCTCTCCACCGCGCACCGCAGGCACCCAGTCGTAGGGCCCCAGCGACACGCTCTTCTTGCCGCGCCACCGCAGCGACTTCGCGGCCCGACGGAAGCCGGGGCTGGTGCAGAACGCCAGCGACTTGTCCGAGGACGCCACGGTCGCGCCGTCGTCGCGACGGCGAGCCGACCGACCAGTCCGTGCACGGCCTCCAGCAGCATGCCACCCCTCACCTGCGCTGGCCGAGCCGCGAACCCGGTCGGCACGTGCACATGCGCCATCTCGAAGCCCTCCCGCACGGGGTCCACCCAAGCGTGACGTCGCGGCCCCCGAGAACCGGATCCGTGGCTGGGCGATCGCGCAGCACCTCGTCGCCCATGCCGACCGGCTCGGCATCGAGCACGTCATCGTCGACGGCTGGATCTGGACCGCCGGCTGCCCCTCGGGCGACGGCTGGCGCCGCCCTCGTGGTTTGGCGGCGAGGTGCGGGGGGTACGTGGGGCCGACCAGATCTCACCGACCACGGGGGAACCACCATGAACGACGACACCACCGGCAAGGGCCTCTCGGACGCCGAGCTGGCCGCCGAGCAGGGCATTGCGCTGCCCGACAAGGAGGTCGTCTCGATCCTCGACCTCAACGCCGACCTCGCCCTCGCGCTCGACGCAGCGGCACCCATCGACCTCGGCGTCGCCGCCAACGCCAACGTCGCCGCTCCCATCGACGCCGCCGTCGGCGCCAACGTCCTCTCGACGGGCTCGACCGCGCAAGCGCTGGCCGACCAGGGCGCGCTGGTCAACCAGGGCATCCACGCCGACGCCACGGCCAACGCCGTCCAGGACAGCGGCCTCGAGCAGGGCGCCTCGCCCGACGGCGCGGTGGCTGCCGATCCGACAGACCCTGCCGGCACCGACGCGGGCGGCGCCGTGCCGTCGCTGCCCGCCGATCCGACCGACCCTGCCGGCACCGACGCGGCGGGCGGCGCCGTGCCGTCGCTGCCCGCCGACGGAACCGTTCCCAGCACGGGGGACGTCGGCTCCACCGTCGGCAGCGCTGCGGACGGCAGCCTGCTCAACGTCGACGTGAACCTCAACGGCGACGCCAACATCGCCGCCCCGATCAACGGCGCGGTCGCCGCGAACGCCAACGTGGCGGCGCCGATCGATGCCTCGGTGGCGGCCAATGTCGGCTCGGTGGACAGCAACGCGGTGTCGATCGCCCAGCAGACCGCTGTCATCAACCAGGACATCACCGGCGACGCGACCGCCAACTCCGACCAGACCTCCGACATCACCCAGCCGTGACCACGACCGGGGGTCGGGAGGAGCTCACCGGTACCGCCTCGCGAGTGCTTCCGCACCCCCCGGCCCGCGCGGAGGGCGTGCGGCTCATGGGGGAGATGCCCGGCTCGGGCTACCGCGAGCCACCCGCGCTCGCCCGCCGTGCCGACGGGCAGGTCGTCCAGCTCACGCCGCTGCTCTACCTGCTGCTCTCCGGCCTCGACGGGAGGCGGGGGCACGACGAGCTGGCGGCGCACCTCTCCGCAGCGAGCGGTCGGGACGTCTCGTCCGCGAACGTCGAGCAGCTCATCGACCGGCTGCGCTCCCTCGGGCTGGCCGCGTCCACGGACGGCAGCCAGCCCGAGGCGAGGCGGAGCAACCCGCTGCTGGCGCTGCGCTTCAAGGCGGTGGTGTCCGACCCGGCGCGCACCCGCCGGCTCACCTCGCCGTTCGCCCGGCTCTTCCACCCGCTCCTCGTGGCCGCGGTCGTGGCCGTGTTCGCCTGGATCACCTGGTGGGTGCTCTTCGAGCGTGGCCTGGCCAGCGCCACCCACGACGCGTTCGCCCGTCCCGGGCTGCTGCTCGTGGTGCTCGCGATCACCGTGCTCTCCGCGGGGTTCCACGAGTTCGGCCACGCGGCCGCCGCCCGCCGTGGTGGCGCGACGCCCGGAGTCATGGGGGTCGGCCTCTACCTGATCTGGCCGGCGTTCTACACCGACGTCACCGACTCCTACCGCCTCGGCCGGGCCGGCCGCCTCCGCGTGGACCTCGGCGGCCTCTACTTCAACGCGCTGGTGGTGGTCGGCACCGCGCTGACCTGGTGGCTGACCCGGGACGACGCCATCTTGCTGCTGGTCGCCACCCAGGTCCTGCAGATGCTGCACCAGCTGCTGCCGCTGGTCCGGTTCGACGGCTACCACGTGCTCGCCGACCTCACAGGCGTCCCGGACCTGTTCCAGCGGATCGGGCCGACCCTGCGCGGCCTGCTGCCGTGGCACTGGCGGGACCCGCAGGCCCGCCTCCTCAAGCCGTGGGCGCGCGCGGTGGTGTCGGCGTGGGTGCTGACCGTGGTGCCGGTCCTTGGCTTCACGCTGCTGATGCTGGTCACGACCTTCCCGCGAATCGTCGGCAGCGCCCTGGCCAGCAGCCGGGCGCAGTGGGCAGAACTGGTCGTGGCCTCGAACGACGGGGACCTCCTGGCGATGGCGGCTCGTGGTCTGGCCGCGCTCGTCGTACTGCTGCCACCGCTCGCCATGGGCATCGCACTCTTCAGGGTCGCTCGGCGCGTGATGGCCTCGATGTGGACCCGGACGGCCGGACGTCCCGTGCGCCGCGTGCTCGCGGGGGTGCTGACCCTGGCGCTGCTCGCTGGCCTGGCGTGGTCGTGGTGGCCCTCGCCCGAACGCTACCGCCCGGTCCAGGCCTACGAGGGCGGGACGATCACCGACGCGCTGCCGCTGGCCCGCCCCGCCAGCGGCCTCGTCGCGGGGACGCAGGGCTCAGCTGCGATCTACCTGCCCGAGGGTCAGGCCCCCCCGACGCGCGACCACCCCATGCTGGCGGTGGTGCTCGTGCCCCACGAAGACAGCGCCGGCTCGACCACGGGCTCCGCCGGCACCTCCGACTCCGCCGGCACCTCCGGCACCTCCGACTCCTCCAACTCCTCCAACTCCTCCAACTCCTCCAACTCCTCCGGCGTGGACGACGGCAGCGCGCCGGGCACCTGGGTCTTCCCGATCGACCAGCCGTTGGCGCCGGGCGAGGGGGACAACCAGGCGCTCGCCGTCAACACCACCGACGGCACGGTCACCTACGACACCGCCTTCGCGCTGGTCTGGGAGGACGGCGAGACCCCGGCCGACAACACCAACGAGTCCTACGCGCTGGCCAGCTGCCAGCACTGTGCCGCAGTGGCCGTGGCCTTCCAGGTCGTCATGGTCACCGGCCAGGCCGACGTCGCGGTGCCCCAGAATGTCTCGGTCTCCCTCACCAGCGGGTGCGTGGGCTGCCTGACCTACTCGCTGGCCGTCCAGCTGTTCGTGACTCTCGACGGGCCGCTGAGCGACCACGCCCAAGCCCAGCTCGCGCAGCTGTGGAGGCAGATCGTCGCCTTCGGCAAGCACATCCAGGACGTGCCGCTGGACGAGATCCAGGCCATGCTGGACGACTACCAGTCCCAGATCCTCGACATCGTGCGTGCCGACCAGCCGGGCGTGGTGCCGGACGCCTCGTCCTCGTCCTCCCCGTCGACGAGCCCGACACCGACCTCGCCGGCCACGTCGCCCTCGCCGTCGTCGGCTACGACCACGCCCGTCGAGGAGCCCCCGAGCGCCACCTCGAGCGCGACGCTGCCGCCGGCTACGGGCGCCGACAACGGCGCCAGTGCCTCTCCGAGCTCCTCCGCGACGACGAGCACCGCGCCCTCGCCGACAACGACCACCGGCTCCCCGACGCCGACGGCCAGCCCGTCGCCGGCGTCGGCGAGCCCCACGGGCCCCTGACTTGCTGACGGGGGGCCACATGGCCGAGTGACCCCCGGGTTGCGGGGCCGCCGTTCACCGGGGCGGAACGCCTCCACAGTGGTCTCGACCGGCCGCATAGTGGTCTCCGTAAAAAAGGCCGACAGGTCGCGCTGGGTTCGCTGCGGCACGGTCTCGACAACGGTGCCGGTGCACGGCGCGACCACGGGGGTCGTCCGCTAAGCCGGTGGGTGCGGACGTTGAGGCCGCATCCTCCCGGACCGTCGCGCCGAGATCCTCCTCCAGAGTCCGCACAGCTCCACGACGGGCATGCTGGAACGGCTGCTTCTGGACCGAGGCGTAGCGTGTCCGGATCTCGGCAGGGCCGCGCGCTCAGCGGCAGATGAGTGCGCCTGCTCGGCTGCGGAACCGCGTAAGTCTCCGGGCGTCTTAGTGGCGTGATTGCGGCGTTCCGGGTTAGCGGCCTGCTGCTGGCGGCTGCCCTGTTTATGGCTGGGTGTTTATGGCTGGGTGCGGTGACGGCAGTAGCCCCGAGTCTCGGGCCTTGGGTTCGCGCAGCCACGTGGCTGGCCACGTGGGTTCGCGCCCGACGAGCACACCCCATCCGGGGTCTGGTGTGCACGCTCGTCCGGCCGGCCCGGGGTGCGTGGCTGGGCAGCTCCGAGTTCACTTCTTGCCGTCAGGCAGAGCGGTCGCGACTCACTGCGTTCGAGTCGGAGTGGTCGTCACGATCGAGGCGGATCCGCGCCCCGTGGGCGCGTGGCAACCGCCAACGGTCAGTGTGGCCGGGCGCGCGCATCTCTCCGAGGTGTCGCTGAGTACTGCAGGGACGCAGCAGTCTCGCGTGCTGGCTTTTCGCAGCGGACGGTGCTGGTCGCGGCCAGCACTCTCTCGACCCCGGATGCTCCGCAGGCCGCGTGGTCGTTGGTTCTACGCATCGTGCCGTGATGAACGTTCTCTCTGGGCGGCAAGTACGGGGGCCCGTCGCGTAGGCCGAGACCTGCCGCAGGGGCCTAGCCTTGCGGTGTGTACAAGTACGTCTTCAAGGGCGGTTTCTACGACGGCACTGAGACCGAGGACAGTCCCGAGCTGCCCGAGTTCGAGGACTTTGATGTCGACGACGGCCCGGTCCATCGCTATCGGAGGACCAACGACGTCAACGGCGAGGGCTACGTGATCTACCCATTCGATGGACCGGTCTCTCGTTAGGGAACTCCGATCCGCACTCAATTCGGCAGTACCGCGCGCACGGAAAGCGGAGATCCGCGCGCACCCACGCGCACGCTATGCGGCAGATGCATGCGCCTGATGGCCGCGTGGACCACGGCATGATCGTGCTGTTCAAGAGCGAGACCAAGTTTGTTGGCGTCGATGAGCTCGGCGATCCGCGTGACGTCCTTGCCCGGTAACCGACCGCTTCCCGGCGTGGGTCACAGCCCGCTAATCGAAACGCACGGCCATCCCGGTGATCGCATACGGCCGCTCTGTGGGCTTGGTGGTCTGGTAGCACATGCGGAGCAGGTACTCGGTCTTCGTGACCCGATCGCTTGCCTTGGGGACCACTGGCCAGTACAAGCAGTCGAGGCTTGAGTAGGAACTGGTTGCCCGGCCATCTCGCTGCCTAGCCTCGGCGCTGGCCTCATCGAAGACAGACTTCAGACGCGAGTTCCCTGGCTCGACGAGTTCCTGAACTTTCGCCCAGGTGGGCCCGCCGTTGTCGGACCAACGCTCCGAGGTGTGGTCTGAGAGCGTCGAAACCTGTGCGCCGTGAGTAGCCGCCAGGATCTTGTCCGTGTAGTCCAAGTCGTTCCGGCTCTGGCGCTGCAGAGCCACAAATGTTGCGAGTGCGAAGAGAACAACGCTCGATACGAGGAGCGCTGTAAGGAAGGGACGCCGCATCACTCGCACATCATCGGTCACACCGCCCGTCAATCGCTGATCGGCACGAAGCGCGCCATCAGCGGCAGATCCGCAGGCGCCCACGCGCACGCTATGCGGCAGATCCGCGCGACTCGACCGCCCCGGAGGTGCGCCAGGGATGAGCCATCGAGCAGTCAACAGGCACGGCCCATGCGCGACGCGGTCTGGATCTCGCTCGACATGTGAGTAGTCGCACTCATCCCCTGGAAGGTGCGACCTTCATAGCCTCGAGATGTGACCGGGGACGAAGGACAAGACGACTTGGATGGGCTCTTTGAAGGGGCCAACCGCCAACACAGTCGTCGCCCTCCTTCTTGGGTGCTCGCACTATTGGCACTCGCAGTGATACTCGCCTTGGTCGCGTTGCCAGTCGCATACCTGGTGCACTTGCTGGCCGGCGCTTGGGGCGACCTCTTCGTCTACTGATCCGCTCAACCCGACCGGAGCACAGGCGCCTCGGGATCGGTCGAACAGCGGCATGACCGGATGCTCAGAACGGCAGCACGTCGAGGACCTCGCCACTCCCCACGACCCGGTTTGGGTAGGGGAGCGTGAACCGCGTGCTCGGGACTACGAATACGTCGGCCAGGTCTGACCAGAAGTGCAGGTCAACCGTCAGGGCGGACTGACCGGGTGACAAGGGCTCGCCCGAGTCAGTCGTGATCTGAACCCCGAGACTCACCTCGTCCTCGTCGGCCACGTCTCGCTCGACCCGGAGGAGCAGAGACCTACAGGGCGACGGCATCGGCTCCAGGAGACCACCGCCCGCCACCTCGGCCAGTTCGATTCGCGCTCGCGCATGCACGACTCTCACCCTCGCATCGGGCGTCGTCAGGTGCACGCCAATCGGCAGAACCGCGCGATCAGCGGCATGTGAGTGCGCGTTCCCGCCGGTCATTCGACGTTCATCGAGGCGACGGTGTTCGGAGGACAGGAGCAGGGGCCGTGGTCAGTCGGTTCCACCTTGCCCACCGCCTGCCCCTCGAAGGGAGAGTTCGGCGACACCGAGCGCACGGTGACGGTCTTCCCATCAATGTTCCCGGGCAGCACCAGGTTGACACGCCACGTGCCGTCCACGGTCGCCTGCGCAACACACTTCTCCGGATACTCAGCGGCCCGTGCGGGCATGTTCGTCGAGCACCGCACGAGCCCTTGATCTCGGGTTGCTGCTGCGCGGAGGTGATAGCAGGAGTCGCCATCGATGCAGATGTCGGCACGAACCGGAGAGGTGGGCACCTCGGAGAAGACGATGACGCCGAAGGACGCGGCGCCGGCGCACGCGCCGCACACGACAGTCTCGCCTCCGCATGCGCAAAGAAGCAGGGTTACCGCGATCGCGGCGACCGTCCTCAACATCCGCTCCCCTTCGTGTTTGGGGCCAGTGCCCGCCCCCATGTTCGCCGTCCTGTGGACGGGTCGCGGCGCTTTCACGCGATTGGGTCTGAGACCCACGGTCACTCAATCGATCAATTGGACGGTATGGCGTATCGCTCGGTTCCGACCTTCGGCGTTCGACCGCTCACAACGCGGCAGATCCGGTAAGTCAGAGGGCCAGTTGGTGGCGACAAAGACCCACTGCGTGACTGGCTCAGCGACCGGCGCCCGGTCCGACGTGACAGTGTCGGGTGGTGGGTGACGTCCGTGCGGGTGGTTGCCGGCTGCGAGACCACCCGGGCTGAGTCGCGATCGCCCGCGGGTCTGGCGGTGGCGACGGCACGGCACCGTCGCCGCAGACGTCGCGGTGGTGACGCTGGAGCCTTCCGGGGCCACGCACCCGAGCCGGTACGGTCCGGGACGCAACCTTCTCGGCGCGGCCAGCGTCAGGGGTGCGAAGGGGGTGCTCGATGTTGATCGCGAACCAGAGACATGCGCAGGATGCGCCGACGTTTGAGGAGTACGCCGCGTCCGCGTGGCCGCGGTTGTACCGAACTGCCTACTTGCTCGCCGGCAGCCACGCCGACGCCGAAGATCTCGCCCAGCAGACGTTGGTGCAGGCCTACCGCACCTGGAACAAGGTCAGCCGGGCCGACCAGCCGGCGGCGTACCTGCGCCGCATGATGACCAACCTCTACATTTCGGGACGGCGGCCGAAGTCCCGCAGGTTCGAGCTGTTGACCGACACCCCACCCGAGCCGCGAACGGGCTGCGGCTCCGGGCACGAGGACCGGCTCGAGCTGTGGCCGCACGTGGCGTCGCTGCCACCGCGGCAACGAGCGGTGATCGTGCTGCGGTACTACGAGCAACTCAGTGAGCGCGAGATCGCCGAGACGCTGGGCTGCTCGACCGGCAACGTCAAGTCCACCGCGCACCGCGCGCTGGCAGCCCTGCGGGCCGTGATCGGGTCCGACGCGCACGAGGGAGAGGGGGCCTGAAATGGGGATCGAGCTGGAAGAGACCCTGAGCCGCGAGCTGCACGAGGTGGCCGATCGACTGGCCGTGCCGCCGATGCCGGCGTTGCCTGCCCACGCGTCCTCCGGCGGGCGCCGGCCGAGCCGTCGAGCCTGGGAGCGGCCGCTGCTCGTTGCCGCGGCCACGATCGTGGTGCTCGCTGTCGTGGGCCTGCTGGCCGCGCAGGAAGGCAGGCACGACCTGCAGCCTGCACCTTCTCCCAGGCCGAGCGACACCGGGTGGGCCGTAGCATCCGGCACGACCGTGCAGCTCGGTAGCGGCAAGACCGTCGACCTGCACCGGCCCGTCGGGTTCCTGTACCAGACCTCGGCCGGCGTGCTCGTGATGTTCGGGTCGGAGAAAGCCCCGTGGGCCGGGAGCCGCAGGTACGCACTGCTCTCCGACGACGGGGCCACCCGGACCGACTTCACCATCCCGGTCGACGACATCCAGCCGGGCACCGACCCCACCCAGCCGTACGTCGTCTACGCGCAGGCGACTGACTCACCGACCACCTGGGACCTCGTCGTTCGCGACCTGCGCGTCAACAAGGTCGTGGACACGATCTCGGTCAAGGGCTCCTACACGTGGACGGACAACACCCCCGAAGGGGTCCCGGACGTGTTCCTCAGTGGCTCCCACGTCTACATCAGCTTCGACGACACCGCCGTGTCTGTCGACCTGAAGACGCGCAAGGTCACGCCGAACGACGTGTTGCCGGCCAGCGAGGTGCTGAACATCGACGGCGGCAAGGCCCTTTCCTTCGGAGACATGACGTTCAGCGACGACGGCACCATCGAGAACACCTGGCAGATCGTCGACATCGCTACCGGAGACGTCGTCTTGAAGAGCGACGGCGCGGACGAGCGACACGTCACCTCCGTCTCCCCGGACGGAAGCCACGCGATCGTCTCGGCCGGCGGGTGCACCGGTTCGTCCGCCTGCGACAAGCTCCCGAGCACGGCGTTCATCTACGACCTGGACACCGGAGATCATGTCGAGCTGGACGCCAAGGACGCTCTGCTCAGCTGGACCGCGGCCGGTTCCGTCCTGCGGGTCACCCCGACGGCCGGCACGGTCGACGTCTGTGGCGCAGACTCCGCGACGTGCGAGTCCACCAAGCTCGACGTCGGTAAGAGCGACGTGCAGCTGACCGACGTGATGAACTGGTGACACTCGACCCGCTCCCGCTGTGAGCGGCCCCAGCTGAACGGCCTGCGGCGACGACACCACGCATCTGCGGGCGGGTCTGCGGCGCGTCTAGCCGGGGTGGGTGGCGGTGCTCGAAGGTGGAAGTGCCTGGCGCTCAAGCGCGTGCATTCACACGTGAAATCACACCTTGCCAGGTTCGGCAAACCACTTGGATTACCTGTGTCTAATTCAGACCAGTCACGGCCCATCGGCGAGGGATCAGGCGCGCGGTAGCGCGACGACGTCCGGGGACAGCGGCGCTCTCGGGCGGTTTGCTTACACGCCGACGGGCAGCAAAAGCCTTTGCGCTGACGAGCACAGCCAGAAAGCCGGCGCGGCCGATGCGCTCCCGCGGGATCGGAAGCGTGGGCACAGTCCGGTCGGGTGCGCCGATCACCGTCGACGCCAGTCCCGTCCGGTCACCATCGAGGCCTCGATACGAGTCCGGGCCGTGTCGGGGGACATCGGAGGCCGGGCGCGGCCGGGTCGAAGGACGGTCCAGGCGCCCCACAGCACGAGTGCCGTCCCGATCATCGCGAGAATCCACATGGCTCCTCCTCAGTCAGTGGCAGCTGCTGACAGGCTGCGCCCGCAAGGGAAGCCCTGGAATAGGGCGATCGCCTTATCTCTGCTTGGCCACAGGTGCCACCACGCCCGCCCGGTGGGCGATGGCCGCCGCCTCGCCGCGGTTGGTGACCTGGAGCTTGGCCAGGATGTTCGACACGTGCACCGAGGCGGTCTTCGGGGAGATCACGAGAGTCGCCGCGATGGCTGAGTTCGAGGCGCCCTCGGCCACCAGCCGCAGCACGTCGAGCTCGCGGGGCGTGAGCCCGAGGTCGGCGTCACCGGACGCGGCTGCGGGCCTGCGCAGGCCAGCCGTGCGCGCGACCGTGACTGCCTCCTCGGCCAGGGGCCCTGCGCCGAGACGACGAGCGACCTCGTGCGCCTCCACCAGGAGGCCGGCGGCGGATCCAGACCTTCCGTGCGCCGCGTGTGCGGCACCCGCCCGGACCAGCGCGGTGGCGAGGTGGAACGGGAGACCGACCGGGCGCCAGGCGTCCACGACGTCGGACCACATCTCCGGTCCGTCCGCCTGGACGCGGCGGGCCAGGTCTGCCCGAGTGTGCAGAGCGAACGCGAGGTCCTGCGGCCGGCGCGGAGGCCGCCGGCCGAGGAGCTCCTCGATGCGCTCGACGACCGCGGCCCCCTCCTCGGCCGCTGCTGCCGGCCCGACGAGCTCCGCCTCGATCCGGGCAGCGACCCAGAGCAGTTGGCTCCTCGGGGTAGGGGACCGGCTGAGCCGTTCGTCATCGAGCCCCCGCCGGACCCAGGCGCGTCCCAGCGCCGGGTCGCCCGTGCGTGCCGCGATGTCGGCCTCGAGGTAGCAGAGCTCGATCAGGCCGTCGCGATCGAGGCCGGCCGGCGCCTGCTGCGACGGTGTCGCCGCACCGACCGCCCACGCCTCGAGGTGAGCGCGACGGCGCCCGGCGCGTCGGGTGAACGGCGCGGCGACGTCCTCGTCGATCACCAGGTCGAGCGCGGCCCGACCCTCGTCCCACCGGCCTGCCTCGATGAGGCTCACCGCATGCTCGACCTGGGCGTGGGCCCACAGCCCCGGCAGCGGGCCGGGCCGGTCGCCGCCGAGGATCCGGAGCAGGCACGCGTGAGTCTCGAGGGAGTCCGTCCCGGTCGTCCGCTGCACCGTGGCCAGGCTCATCAGCGCTTCGACGCGCACGAAGACGTCCTCGGTGCGGTCCCCGACGCTCACCGCCCGGTGAGCGGTCGCCAGCGCATCGGCGTCGTCGCCGACCAGCGCCGCGACAATCGACGCCGACGCCAGGGCGCGCGAGAGAAGCTCGGGTCGGTCGAGGGACTCCGCGACCGCCACCGCCCGGCGCGCGAACTCGCCGGCTCGGTCCGACCGGCCGTCGTCGAGGAGCGCGTCGACGGCCTCCAGGCAGGCCAGCATCGCCGACTCGGTCGGCGGATCCATCGTCACGTCGGCGACGCAGGCGAGCACCTCGTCGGGCGGCAGGTGCCCCGGCCCACCCCACCGCGTCCGGTGCCAGAGCAGCCTGAGCATCGCCCGTTCATGGGGCGTCACGTCCGCCGGCAGCGCCTGGACGGCGAGGTCGGCGTACCGCCGGCACTCCTCGCCGTCGGTCATGAGCAGGTGGGCGGCCCAGGCTGCGTCGGCGTACAGGATCCACAGATTCGTCCCGGTCCGCTCCTCCGCGTCGGGGACGCGCGGCCACAGGTCAGCGGCCTGCACGAGTAGCCGCTTCTCCTCGGCGTACGCCGACAGGTGGCGCGCCTCGGAAGCCGCCCGGACGGAGGCGACGACCGCGCCGGACTCATCGCCGCCGCGCCGGCGGTGGTGCGCGGCCGCCACCAGCGGGCCCAGCCCGTGCGGCTCGTCACCCAGCACCGCGCTCCATCGTCGGTGCGCCTCGCGCTCCGCACCGGGCAGGATCCGCGCCAACGCGGCCTCCTGGAGCAGCGCGTGCCGGAACTCGACGCGGCCGGTCCGGCGCACCAGAACCCCGGCCGACACCGCCTCGGCGTACCCGGCGTCGAAGGCCCCCGGTGCGAGCGGTGCTGCCCGGGACAGCTCGTCTGGCGACGCGGTGAGCACCGCCAGCGCCGCCGTGTCGACCACGGCACGTGCCGCCGGCGAGAGGCGGTCGATCCGATAGCCGAGGACTCGTTCCGCGAGGTGCCCCACGTCGTCCGGGCCCGCGGCCACCACCTCCTCGACCAGCAGCGGGACACCGCCGCTGAGCTCCGCTATCCGCCTCGACTCCTGATCCGGCGCGGGCGTCCCGCCGCGCAGTGCCGTCACGTGCGCAGAGACGTCGTCCGACGACAGCCGGGCGAGCTCCACACGCACGCCGTGTCGCAGCGACCCGAGCTCGGCGATCAGGGCCTCGCAGCGCGCGAAGGCCGGGTCGTCGGTGCGCGCGGTGAGAACGAGGAGGATCCGCTCGTCACGCAGGGAGCGAGCGAGCAGCTCGAGCAGGTCGCGGCTGGTCTCGTCGGCCCAGTGCACGTCCTCGATGACGACCAGCAGGGCTCGGGCCTGGCCCACGTCACGGAGCAGCCGGATCACGACGTCGAACAGCTGCGCCTGCGACAGCACCGGCGAGCCGGTGCCCGGGACGGCGAGGATCTCCGGGACGAGCGCTGCCACGGCGTCCCGCCCGCGCCCGGTGAGCCGACCGAAGCCGGCGCCGAGCTGCGAGTGCAGGCTCTCGAGGACGCCCCGGATCGGCGCCAACGGCAGCGACCGACCTGCGCCCGCGGAGCAGAACCCCCACGCAGCCAGCGCGCGCTCGCGCACGAGCCCGTCGGCCAGCTCCGCCACGAGCCGCGTCTTGCCGATCCCCGCCTCACCGAGCACGACCGCGACCCGGGGCCGGCCGGCAGCCGCGGCTGCCGCCAGCTCGCGGAGATCCGCCATCGGCCCCTCCCGGCCGACCATCGGCGCGGAACCTGTCGCCGACATGGCCCCATACTCGCACCGCAGGGATGCGTGGTCACCCACCGGAAAGGCCCGTGGGCGACCTGTCCACGAGCACCCTGGTCGGCTTGGGCCCGCTCGCGCTCCTGGTCGGCGTGCTCGACCGTCGACATGCCGACGACCGGGGACGGAGGAGGTCCAGGCTTCGAGCGTTCCGCCCACGTCAGTTTCCGTCCGGGCCACGCCCTCGCGTCGTCCTGCGAGGGGAATGCGACCGAAACGGCTCAGGGCGCGTGCGGGCGGCGGTCGGCCATCGGCCCGATGGAACAGACACGCCCCGGACAGGGAATCGTCCCCGAGCTCGGTGTCCACAGCACGTGGACAACGCCTCCTGGGAGGTCCCGTCCTTCTTGGGAATTAGACACAGCCGTCCCAGTGGTTTGCCGAACTCGCACCTTGCTGCCGAACTCGCCAACGCCTGAAGTCGGTGTCTTGGACAGCGCACGCTCATCGGTGCGGGCTCAGGCGGTCAACGCAACACCTCGGCTAGTGCTTGGGATGGTGTCTTGAAGCCGAGGGTTTGTCGAGGTCGTCCGTTCAGCTCGTCGGCGATGGCGTCGAAGTCGGCTTGGGTCAGGGTCCGGAAGTCGAGGGTGCGGGGCAGGTACTGGCGAAGCAGGCCGTTGGTGTTCTCGTTCGACCCGCGTTGCCACGGTGACTTGGGATCACAGAAGTAGACCTCGACTCCGGTGGCTTGAGTGAACTTGGCGTGCTCGGACATCTCGTGGCCTTGGTCCCAGGTCAAAGTCCTGGTCAGCGCTGCTGGCAGGTTCGTGATCTTCGCAGCCAGTGCATCGGCGACCAGATCTGCCTTGTGGCCGTTGGGCAGCGCGACGAGCATCACGAACCGAGTCGAGCGTTCGACCAGAGTCGCGACTGGGGTCATGCCCTTGCCGAAGACCAAGTCGCCCTCCCAATGACCCGGCACAGCGCGATCCTCGGCCTCAGCCGGCCGCTCGGAGATGTTGAGGATCCCGGGCCGGCCACCACGACCATCAGGAAGCCGGATCCCTGCCGACCGCCGAAGTACTCGCTTGGTCCGCAGATAGGCGGTCAGCTCTTTGCGCAACGCACCGCGGGACTGGATGAACAAGGTGCGGTAGATCGTCTCGTGCGACACCTGCATCTCCGGTTCATCTGGGTAGGTGGCCTTCAGCCAACCCGCGATCTGCTGCGGTGACCACCGCTGCCTCAGCTTCTCCGCCACGATGTCACGCAGTAGCGGCCGGCTGGCCAGCTTGCAGGTCTGGGGACGCCGAGCTCGAGCCCACGCCTGCTCATCTGCCCTCGCCGCGCGGTACCGACTCCGCCCGCCGTGCCCGCCGACCTCACGACTCACCGTCGACGGCGCCCTGCCCAAGCCGGCCGCGATCGTGCGCAACGACCATCCCGCTGCCAGACCCCTGGAGATCTCCTCGCGTTCGAGCAGACTCAACCGGCCCGTCGAACGCCGTCGAGCAGCCGGACGGATCCCGCCACACCGCACCAGGTAGCCATGGACTCCGCTGGTCGACAGCCCCAACGCACGAGCCGTCGGCTTGGCCGCATAGCCCGCCCGCAGACGAGCCCAGATCTCATCCTCAACAGCCGGCGTCACCCGGTGATAGCCACGTCCCATCGCAACCTCCTCGAATCAAGGAAGTGTTGCGCTGACCAATTGAGACCGCCGGCATGTGCGGACGCTCGGGATTGCGGCATGAGCGGGTCGTTGTAGAAGACTTAGGGCATGCACGACAGCGACCGGGACCTTCCTCGTTGGGGTGCCGGTGCGCGCCGAGCGTTCAAGACCGGGTTCTGGGTGTACGTGGCGCTTTGGCTGTTCGTGCTCGCGCTCGACCTCTTCGACGCTGTCTTCGATACACATCTTCGGCCCGACGACGTGCCGCCGTGGATTGTGCTGATCCTGGGCGGGCTCCTCGTCGCTTGGCTCTTGTGTGGCATCGCCTGGTTGGTGGGCGCCGCTGTGGCTGGATATCGGGACAACCCCCTCCAGTAACAGCCCGGCCACGGCTCATCCGCTCATCGGCATGTGCGTGCGTCTCGTCGCCTCCTGCGTCGACATCCTTGAGTGGCGAGTGGCGGCTCACGACGCTCCCGATGCCGGCCCCGTCTGGAACTCGTCAACGGTCGCTGGTTCAGTGTCCAGCCAGTCCGAGGGCGCTGCGCACTTGTACGACGGTTCCGGCTTCCCGTGTGTGGCACAGATCCGCAAGAAGGCGGGGATGAAGGTCGTGTACTGAACTCCTTCAACCTCATAGCCGATCCGGATCCCGACGCGATCAAAGGTCCCCGCGCTCTTCACCCGCAGCCCGAGCAGCAGCTCCGAGCCCGCCGAATCGTCGGAGATGGAGGCGCCGTCCGCCTCGACCATGGCGGACTCGTCCAGCTCGAAGTCGTCGGGTGGCCACGAGTCGATCACCTGGATGGCTCCCTCCTCCCGGCCGGGTCCGACGAGCATCGCCCCACGCAGCTCGATGGCGGGATCCCCGACCAGCGCAACATCGGTCAAGACCGCCGAGGGCGCCCCACGCAGCCGCAGTACCTCGAGTCCATCGGTGAACGACTCCCCAGCCGAGATCGCTTGGGCCCAGGCATGAGGATCCGGGAGCCGAAGGGGGCCCGCTCCATGCGCTTTCTCGTGCCCGCCTGCCGACTGCGTCGCTGTGCACCCGGACAGCGCGAGGATGGAGACGAGCAGCAGGGAGCACGCGGAGCCTTGGAGCGATCGTCGCATCACTGAGGGATCGACTTCCTTCACCCGGTTGGCAGCAGTCGGATCACGCGCCCAGCCTGATGCCGGCGAGCTCGGTCGTCGCCGTGCAGGTCAGGCTAATCGCCCCTCGTCACCACTGCCGGGCTTTTCGAGGCGTCACTCCCAGTCCGAGTTCCCCGGAGAAACGGTCAGTCCAGACCTTCGCCTGTTTCTGGTCCCGCGGGCTCAGTCCTCGGTCGCCTTCGCCCACAGGTTGATGCCGGCGTCCACGGCGCTCTGGTCGATCGTCGCGAGCTCCTCCTGGCTGAGCGCAGGGAAGGCCAGTGCGTCGAGGTTGGTGTCGAGCTGCTCGACCGAGCTCGCCCCGATGACCGCTGAGGTCACCCGGTCGTCGCGCAACGCCCACTGCAGGGCCAGCTGGGCGAGCTTCTGGCCCCGCGCCTGCGCGATCTCGTTGAGCCGGCGGACGTGAGCGAGCACCTTCTCGTCGAGGTGGTCGCCGGGGATCGTCGAGTCGCTGCGGGCAGCCCGGGAGTCCTGCGGGACGCCATCGAGGTAGCGGTCGGTGAGCAGGCCCTGCGCCAGCGCGGTGAAGACGATGCAGCCCATCCCCTGCTGCTCGAGCTCGTCGAGGAGGCTCTGCCCTCCGCTGTCAGGCTGCTCGATCCAGCGGTTCAGCAGCGAGTACGACGGCTGGTGGATCAGCAGCGGGGTGCCGAGGTCACGGGCGATCGAGGCCGCCTCGTGGGTCTTCTCCGCGGAGTACGACGAGATGCCGGCGTACAGCGCCTTGCCCTGCCGGACTGCGTGGTCCAGCGCCATCATCGTCTCCTCGACCGGGGTCTCCGGGTCGAAGCGGTGGCTGTAGAAGATGTCGACGTAGTCCAGGCCCATCCGGGTCAGCGACTGGTCGAGCGAGGCGAGGACGTACTTCCGGGAGCCGCCGCCCTGGCCGTACGGGCCCGGCCACATGTCGTAGCCGGCCTTGGTGGAGACGACCAGCTCGTCGCGGTACGGGGCCAGGTCGTCCTTGAGGTAGCGCCCGAAGTTCTCCTCGGCGCGACCGTAAGGCGGCCCGTAGTTGTTGGCGAGGTCGAAGTGGGTCACGCCCCGGTCGAAGGCGCGTCGGAGGATGGCGCGCTGGTTGTCCTCCGAGCGGTCGTCGCCGAAGTTCTGCCACAGCCCCAGCGACAGCGCGGGGAGCTTCAGGCCGCTGCGCCCGGTGAAGCGGTACTCCATGCCGGTGGCGTCGGTGTCGTAGCGGTTCTCGGCGGCGGTGTAGTCGGAGCTCATGGACCCCAAGCCTGCCAGTGCTCCGCAACCACTCTGGACGCGGGCGCGCTACGCCGGGAGCAGCTCCGCGACCAGCGCCTCGACCCGGGCGCGGATCTCGTCGCGGATCGGGCGCACCGCCTCGATGCCCTGGCCCGCCGGGTCGTCGAGCAGCCAGTCCTCGTAGCGCTTGCCGGGGAAGTACGGGCACTCGTCGCCGCAGCCCATGGTCACGACCACGTCGGACTCCTGCACCGCCTCCGTGGTGAGCACCTTGGGCTTCTCGGTGGTGATGTCGACGCCCTCCTCGGCCATGGCCTCGACCGCGACCGGGTTGATCCGGTCGGCGGGCTGCGAGCCGGCGGAGAGGACCTCGATCCGGTCCCCCGCCAGGTGCTGGAGGAAGCCGGCCGCCATCTGGGAACGGCCGGCGTTGTGGACGCACACGAAGAGCACGGTGGGACGGTCGGTCATGCGCGGGCCTCTCGGGGACGGGGGTAGAGCAGCCGGACCATTGCGAGCGCGAGGGCGCCGCCGATCAGCTGCATCAGCACGAAGGAGGGGACCGAGGCCGGCGCGATGCCGGCGAACGTGTCGGAGAACATCCGGGCCACGGTGACCGCGGGGTTGGCGAAGCTGGTCGAGCTGGTGAACCAGTACGCCGCGGTGATGTAGCCACCGACGGCGTACGCGATGGTCTCCACCCTCCCGGTGCGCACGCTGCCGAAGATCACCATGACCAGGCCCAGGGTGGCGACCACCTCGCCCAGCCAGAGCCCGCCCCCGGTCCGCTCGTGGGTCGACAGCGAGACCGCGTCGAGGCCGAACATCAGGTTCGCGACAACAGCGCCGACCACGCCGCCGACGAGCTGGGCCGGCACGAGCGCGAGCACCTCACGGGTCGTGATCATGTCGAGCGCCCGCTCGACCAGCGTCACGACCGGATTGAAGGCCGCCGACACCGGCTGGAGGGCCAGGATCAGCGCGACCAGCGCGGCGCCGGTGACCAGGCTGTTCTCGAGCAGCTGCAGGCCGACGTCGTGGGGCGAGAGGCGACTCGCCGCGATGCCCGAGCCGATCACCGCCATGACGAGGAATGCGGTGCCGACCAGCTCGGCCCCCGCGCGACGGGCCAGGTTCATCGGGTGACGCCGCCGAGGAGCGATCCGACGTCGACGAGGGCCGCGGCGTTGAGGCGGTAGTAGACCCACACCCCTCGCTTCTCGCGATCGAGGAGCCCCACGTCGTGCAGCACCTTCAGGTGGTGGCTGATCGTGGGCTGGGAGAGGTCGAACGCGTCGTTGAGGTCGCAGACGCACGCCTCGCCGCCCTCGTGGGAGGCGACGAGCGACAACAGGCGGAGCCGGACGGGATCCGCGATGGCCTTGACGAGCGGCGCGATCCGCTCGGCTGCCTCCAGCGTGAGCGGTTCCTGGGTGAGCGGCGAGCAGCAGGCCACGGTCTGGACCGGCGTCAGCTCGAGGACGGACTTTGACATGCGTCTATATTGACAGATATCGATGCGTTGTTGCAAGGTGGCATCACATCGACACCGATCAATGTCTACAGGAGGTTTCCATGTCCCGCATCCAGCTCGCGCTCAACGTCGACGACCTCGACGTCTCGATCGCCTTCTACAGCGCGCTGTTCGGCGTCGCGCCGGCCAAGACCAGGCCGGGCTACGCCAACTTCGCCGTGGCCGAGCCACCGCTGAAGCTGGTGCTGATCGAGAACCCCGGCCAGGGCGGCTCGATCAACCACCTCGGCGTCGAGGTCGCCGACACCGACGCCGTCGACGCCGAGCAGACCCGGCTCGCCGGGCGCGGCCTCGCGTCGATCGACGAGCGCGGCACCACCTGCTGCTACGCCAAGCAGGACAAGTTCTGGGTCGAGGGCGCACCCCATGGCGAGCGCTGGGAGGTCTACACCGTGCTCGCGGACGCCGACACGTTCGGCGAGGTCCCGGAGGGGTCCACCTGCGGCTGCTGCGGCAAGGCGAGCTGCGACCTCGTGCCGTCCGCCACGGCGTGCTGCTGAGCGCTCACCCCGGCCGACGGCTCTCCAGCACCCGGAACCCCTTCGCGCTGGCGAGCCGCTCGGTCGGGTAGCCCTGCTCCCCCAGCCAGCGCTGCAGCGAGTCGGCACCCAGGTTCTTGCCGACCACCAGCACTGCCCGACCACCCGGCGCGAGCCGCGGCAGCCAGGTCAGCAACAGCTCGTGCAGAGCCTCCTTGCCGATGCGGATGGGCGGGTTCGACCAGATCTCGTCGTACGACGCGTCGCCGGCGACCCCGGCCGGCGTGCTGGCCGTGAAGCGGTCCGCGACGCCCAGCGCCGTGGCGTTCTCGTTGGCCAGCAGGACGGCACGCTCGTTGACGTCGACCGCGGTCACCACCGCCTCCGGCACCGCCACCGCGACGGCGAGCCCGATCACGCCCCACCCGCAGCCGAGGTCGAGGATCCGGCCCCGTGCCGGCGGATCGGTCTCGCGGAAGAGCACCGCGGTGCCCACGTCGAGCCTTCCCTGTGCGAAGACACCGGACCCGCTGGTCAGGTCGAGGTCGTGGCCCCAGACCGACGCCCGGACCGGGGCGCGCTTGAACGGCACCGACGGGTCGGCGCTGAAGTAGTGCTCATCCATCGCGCACCTCGGTGGTCGAGTCCGTGGGTACGACGCGCCTCGCGCGGGTCTGCTCGGCCCGGGCCGCCAGCTCCTCGTCGCCGGGGTAGCCGACCTCCTCGAGGGTGAGCCCGTGGGCCGGGGCGACGGTGACGGAGGGGTCACGGACCTGCGCCCGGAGCACCTCGGCCGCCCACGCCGCCGGGCGACGCCCCTCGCCGATGGCGAGCAGGCAGCCGACCAGGGCGCGCACCATGCTGTGGCAGAAGGCGTCGGCACGGACGGTCGCGACGGCGACCCCGGCCGGGTCCCGCTCCCAGGCGAGGTCGAGCAGCGTCCGGATCGTCGTCGCCCCCTCGCGTCGCTTGCAGAACGACGCGAAGTCGTGCTCACCGAGCAGCAACGCCGACGCCTCGTTCACCGCGTCCAGGTCGAGCGGGCGAGACCACGCGAGCACGTGGCGACGGGTGAGCGGGTCCACCGTCTCGGGCCGGTCCGCGACCCGGTAGGCGTAACGGCGCCACGTCGCGGAGAAGCGGGCGTCGAAGCCGTCAGCGGCCTCCACCACCCGCCGCACCTGCACGTCCGCGGGCAGGATCCCGTTGAGCCGCCGCAGCAGCGCCTCGGCCGGCGGGTCCTCGGACCGGCCCGCGGATGCGGAGAGCGTCGCGTCGTCGACGTCGAGGTGCGTCACCTGGCCGCGCGCGTGGACCCCGGTGTCCGTGCGGCCGGCGCACACCACCGACACCTCGGGCACCCGCAGGGCGGTGGCCAGCGCGGCCTCGAGCTCGCCCTGCACGGTCCGCAGCCGCGGCTGGGTCGCCCAGCCGTGGAAGTCGGTGCCGTCGTAGGCGAGGTCGATCCGGATCCGCACGACGAGAATCCTGCCATCGGTCGCCGTCGGGCCTCCCGGCCGCACCCGGGTCGTCCCTAGGATGACCGGGTGAGCGACCGGCCGCGCCAACCCGCCGTCCTCCTGGTCTCGGAGGAGAACGCCGACCTGCTTCTCGACGAGTTCGGGCGCTACGCCCGCGACTACGACCTGCACGCGGTCACGGGCGCGGCAGCGGCCGAGGAGCTCGCCGGCCGGCTCCGCGACGAGGGGCAGCAGGTGGCGCTCTTCGTCTCCGAGTCGGTGCTGCCCGACGCCCCGGTGCTCGAGGCCTTCGCGCGCTGGCGCGCCGTGGTCCCCACCGCGCGGCGGCTCATCGCGGCGCACTGGTCGCGCTTCCTCCTCGACGGACCGGACCTGCGGGCGGGCCTGGCCAAGGGCAAGTACGACGCCTACCTCCTGATGCCGCGCGGGCCGCGGGACGAGGAGTTCCACACCGCGGTCACCGAGCTGCTCTCCGACTGGGGCTCGACGGTCGCGGCCCCCGAGGTCGACACGGTGCGCGTCGTCTCGCCCACCGCCGACGCCCTCACCCTCGCCATCCGCGACTTCCTGGACCGGATGGGGATGCCCAACCGGGTCTACGCGCCCGACAGCGAGCTCGGGCGCGAGATCGCCGCCGAGCTCGACGGGGCACCGTCGTACCCCCTCGTGCAGGCGCTCGACCACCCGGCGATCGCGCCGCGCAGCGTGCGCGACGTCGCGGTGACGATCTACGGCCGCCCCGAGGACATCGACGTCGACACCGTGGTGGACCTCGCGATCGTCGGGGCCGGCCCGGCGGGGTTGGCGGCCGCGGTCTACGGCGCCTCGGAGGGCCTGTCCACGGTGGTGGTCGAGGCCGAGGCGGTCGGCGGCCAGGCCGGCACCAGCTCGATGATCCGCAACTACCTCGGCTTCCCGCGCGGCATCTCCGGGATGCGCCTGGCCCAGCGGGCCCGCAACCAGGCGATCCGCTTCGGCACCCGCTTCTTCACCGGCTGGGAGGTCCTCGCGCTCGAGCCCGGGGCCGAGGGCGCACCGCACGTGCTGCGCACCGACGGAGGCGACGTGCGCGCCCGCGCGGTCGTGGTCGCCGCGGGCGTCTCCTACCGCAAGCTGCGGGTGCCCGGCATCGACGAGCTCACCGGGACGGGCGTCTTCTACGGGAGCGCGATGACCGCGGCCCGCGAGATGGAGGGGTACGACGTCGTGGTCGTCGGCGGCGGCAACTCCGCCGGGCAGGCCGCCATCCACCTGGCGCGGTTCGCCTCCTCCGTCACCATCCTGGTGCGTCGGCCGGGACTCGAGGAGACGATGTCGAGCTACCTGGTCAACGAGATCCGCTACAGCTCGCGGATCACCGTGCAGCCGTGCTCGGAGGTCGCCGAGGTGGGCGGCGAGGGCCGCCTCGAGTGGGTCTCCGTGCGCGACACGGTCTCAGGCTCGCTCGAGCGGCGCGAGGCGCGCGGGCTCTTCCTGCTGCTCGGTGCCGAGCCGCACTGCGACTGGCTGCCCGACGCCGTCGCCCGCGACGACAAGGGCTTCGTGCTCACCGGGCGCGACGTCCCCAGGGCCCGGTGGGTCGACGGCCTGCCGCCGAGCAGCCTCGCCACGACGGTGCCCGGCGTCTTCACAGTCGGTGACCTCCGGGCCGGCTCGATGAAGCGGGTGGCGGCAGCCAGCGGCGAGGGGGCCTCCGTCGTACCCCTCGTGCACGCCTGGCTCGAGTGACCCGGACCTGATCCTGGGCTCAGGCGAGCTCGTGGCGGTACGGCGGGTCGGCGCCCGGCCGCGACACGGTGACCGCGGCCGCGCGTGCGGCGTGGGCCAGGATGCTCTCGATCTCGTCGGGGGCCAGGTCGCGCAGGCTGTCCCGGCGGTCCGCGCCGAGCCGACCCGCGTCCCAGAGCGCGTCGACGAGCGCGGCGCCGAAGGTGTCCCCCGCGCCGATCGTGTCGGCGACCTCGACGACGTGGGAGTCGACCTCGACGACGTGGTCCGGTCCCACCCACATCGCCCCCTCGCCGCCGCGGGTCACCACGACCACCGCGGAGCCCAGGGAGAGCAGCCGTCGGGCGGCGGTCACGAGGTCGAGCTGGGGGTAGAGGGCCTCCAGGTCCTCGTCGGAGGCCTTGACCAGGTCGGCGATGCCGGCCATCCGCTCCACCCGGTCGATGAGGTCCGGGCCGGTGCCGGTGATCGCCGGCCGCGCGTTGACGTCGTAGCTCACCGTGGCGACCTCGCGGAGCCCCTCCAGCAGCGCGAAGACGTCGTCGGCCCCGGGGCTGAGCACCGCGCCCAGCGAGCAGGTGTGCACGGCCAGCGGGTGCGGCTCCACGTCCACCGGGTTCAGGCGCCACTCGAGGTCGAACTCGTAGTCCGCGGCCCCGTCCACGCCGATGGTCGCCTCCGCGGTCGAGGTGCGGGCGACCGCGCCCGGGTCGGTGGCGAGGGTGACCCCGGCCGAGTCGAGGTGCTCGGCGATCAGGCGTCCGTGGTCGTCCTCGGCGAAGCTGGTCGCGAAGCGGACCGGTCGTCCGAGCCGGGCGAGCGCCACGGCCACGTTGGCGGCGCTGCCGCCGGCGTACTCCTTCACCTCGCCGTCGGCCGCATTCACGATGTCGACCAGGGACTCACCCACCACCAGCACGTCGCGATCCATGGGACGGGTCTACAGCATCGCCCCGCCGTCGGCGACGCCGGGGCTTCACGGTCCGGACCGTGGGACGGCCGGACAGGGTCTAGGGTCCGGGCATGGAGCTGATGCCGCTCGATCCCAGCGCGGGCGACCCGCCGTACGAGCAGCTGCGCCGGCAGATCGCCTCCCGGGTGGCCACCGGAGAGCTGACCGCAGGCACCCGGCTGCCGACGGTGCGCGCGCTGGCGGACGAGCTGCACCTCGCGGTCAACACCGTGGCCCGCGTCTACCGCGAGCTCGAGGCCGACGGCGTCGTCGTGACCGAGGGGAGGCGCGGGACCTTCGTCGCCGCCTCGGCCGCCGCGGGCACCCGTGAGGCGGCAGGGGCCGCGGCGACGTACGCCGCCACCGCGCGCCGGCTGGGCCTCGGGCTCACGGAGGCCCACAAGCTCCTCGACGAGGCGTGGGCGGCAGCGGGCCGCTGAGCGGCCGCGCCGGGAGTGTCCCAGACAACGACGAAGACCCGCCACCCTTGCGGGTGACGGGCCTTCATTGACCTGGTGCGGGTCAGGCCTTGTCCTCGGTCTCCGAGGTCTCCTCGGCCGGAGCCTCCTCGGTGGCCTCGTCGCTCGCCTCGGCCGGAGCCTCGGTCTCGACCGCCGCGTCCTCGGCCGGGGCCTCGGTCTCGGTGGCGTCCTCGGCCGGGGCCTCCTCGACCGGAGCAGCCTTCGGAGCCGGCGTCGACTTCGACTTGCTCGTGGGAGCCTTCGGCGAGTACGCCTCGGTCACGAGCTCGATCACGACCATCGGCGCGTTGTCGCCCTTGCGGGGGCCGATCTTGGTGATCCGGGTGTAGCCACCCGGGCGCTCGGCGAAGGTCGGCGCGATCTCGGTGAAGAGGACGTGCACGACGGACTTGTCGCGGATGGTCTTGAGGACCTCGCGACGGTTGTGCAGGTCGCCCTTCTTCGCCTTGGTGATCAGCTTCTCCGCGACCGGACGCAGCACGCGCGCCTTGGCCTCGGTGGTCGTGATCCGGCCGTGCTCGAACAGGGCGGTGGCCAGGTTCGAGACGATCAGGCGCTGGTGGGCCGGGCTGCCGCCGAGGCGGGCGCCCTTCTTGGGAGTGGGCATCTTGCTCTCTCGCTTCTCTCCGGCCGTGTCAGGTACCGGGGTAGACGACCGGCGGTCACCGGTCGGTTTGGGTGGTCGGGGCGGCCGTCACCGGCCGCCCCGCACCGGGGCTCTCAGTACTGCTCGTCCTCGACGCTGATCAGTACTGTTCGTCTTCGACAAACGCGTCGTCGTCGTCGTCGCCGTACGCCGCCAGGGCAGCGTGCGGGTCGAAGCCGGGCGCGCTGTCCTTGAGGGACAGGCCCATCTCGACCAGCTTGGCCTTGACCTCGTCGATCGACTTCGCGCCGAAGTTGCGGATGTCGAGCAGGTCCTGCTCCGAGCGCGAGATGAGCTCACCCACGGTGTGGATGCCCTCACGCTTGAGGCAGTTGTAGGACCGGACGGTCAGCTGCAGGTCCTCGACCGGGAGGGCGAGGTCGGCAGCCAGCTGCTCGTCGACGGGCGACGGGCCGATGTCGATGCCCTCGGCCTCGACGTTCAACTCGCGGGCCAGACCGAACAGCTCGACCAGGGTCTTGCCTGCCGAGGCGATCGCGTCGCGGGGACGGATCGACGGCTTGGTCTCGACGTCGATGACCAGCTTGTCGAAGTCGGTCCGCTGCTCGACACGGGTGGCCTCGACCTTGTAGGTCACCTTCAGGACCGGGCTGTAGATCGAGTCGACCGGCATCCGGCCGATCTCGTTGTCGGCGCCCTTGTTCTGCACGGCGGACACGTAGCCACGACCGCGCTCGACGACGAGCTCCATCTCCAGCTTGCCCTTGTCCGACAGGGTGGCGATCTTCAGGTCGGGGTTGTGCACCTCGACGCCGGCGGGCGGCGCGATGTCGGCGGCGGTGACGGCACCGGCGCCGGACTTGCGGAGGTACATCGTGACCGGCTCGTCGTGCTCCGAGGAGACGACGAGGCCCTTGAGGTTGAGGATGATCTCGGTGACGTCTTCCTTGACACCCTCGATGGTCGAGAACTCGTGGAGGACCGTGTCGACCTTGATGCTCGTGACCGAGGCACCGGGGATCGACGAGAGGAGCGTGCGACGCAGCGAGTTGCCGAGCGTGTAACCGAAGCCGGGCTCGAGAGGCTCGATGACGAACCGCGAGCGGAAGTCGTCGACGGTCTCTTCCGACAGTGTGGGGCGCTGTGCGATGAGCACTATTTCTTTCCTTTCCGGGCCCACCCGCTATTTGACGAGCCCGAACTGCGTGGTTGAAAAGGAAGTGGATGACCGCGCCGGCGCCCGAGAGGGGTGAGACCGGCGCGGTCCCCCGGGTTACTTCTTCGAGTAGTACTCGACGATCAGCTGCTCCTGGACCGGGATGTCGATCTGGGCCCGGACCGGGAGCTGGTGCACCAGGATGCGCATGCGCGAGGGGATCGCCTCGAGCCACGCGGGGACGACGCGCTCGCCGTGGGTCTCGCGAGCCACGATGAACGGGGTCATCTCCAGCGACTTCTCCCGCACGTCGATCACGTCGTGGGCGGTGACCTGGAAGGACGGGATGTCGACCTTCCTGCCGTTCACCTTGAAGTGACCGTGCACGACGAGCTGACGAGCGTGGCGACGCGTGCGGGCGAACCCGGCGCGGTAGACCACGTTGTCGAGGCGGCACTCGAGCAGCTGGAGCAGGTTGTCACCGGTCTTGCCGGAGCGGCGCGAGGCCTCGACGTAGTAGTTGTGGAACTGACGCTCGAGGATGCCGTAGGAGATGCGCGCCTTCTGCTTCTCACGAAGCTGGAGGAGGTACTCGCTCTCCTTGATGCGACCGCGGCCGTGCTGGCCGGGCGGGTAGGGGCGACGCTCGTACGCCGAGTCGCCACCAACGAGGTCGACACCGAGACGGCGCGACTTCTTGGTCATGGGGCCGGTGTAACGGGCCATAGCTCAAAGTCTCCTGTTCAGTCTCGGGTGATCAGACGCGGCGGCGCTTGGGCGGCCGGCATCCGTTGTGGGGCGTGGGCGTGACGTCCTGGATGGTGCCGACCTCGAGGCCGATGGCACCCAGCGAACGGATCGCCGTCTCGCGGCCCGAGCCCGGACCCTTGACGAAGACGTCGATCTTCTTCATCCCGTGCTCCATCGCCCGGCGACCCGCGGCCTCGGCGGCCATCTGCGCGGCGAACGGGGTGGACTTGCGCGAGCCCTTGAAGCCGACGGTGCCGGCAGAGGCCCACGAGATCACCGCACCGGTCGGGTCGGTGATCGTGACGATGGTGTTGTTGAACGTGCTCTTGATGTGGGCTTCGCCCTGAGCGACGTTCTTCTTCTCCTTGCGGCGCACCTTCTTGGCGCCAGCCGCTGTGCGGCTCTTGGGAGGCATGCAGTTATCTCCTGAAGTAGCTGGTCGAAAGAGTTCGAGAGGTCAGTGGCTCGCCGTGAGGCGAGACGTCACTTGGCCTTCTTCTTGCCGGCAACCGTGCGCTTGGGGCCCTTGCGGGTACGCGCGTTGGTCTTGGTGCGCTGACCGCGGACCGGGAGGCCCATGCGGTGGCGGCGACCCTGGTAGCTGCCGATCTCGATCTTGCGGCGGATGTCGGCCTGGACCTCACGACGGAGGTCACCCTCGATCTTGTAGTTGGCTTCGATCGCGTCACGGAGCTTGACCAGCTCTTCATCACCCAGCTGGTGGACGCGGAGGTCGGGGCTGACCCCGGTGGTCTCCAGCAGCTGCTGGGCGCGGGTACGGCCGATGCCGTAGATGTAGGTGAGTGCGACCTCGATGCGCTTGTCGCGCGGGAGGTCGACACCAACGAGGCGTGCCATGTGGTGGCGGTGTCCCTTCGATATCTGCAGAGGTTTCTGGTCGTGTCGCGCCCCACTCCTCGTCGGGTGGGCTCCGGCCTCTGCGCCGGAGGTGGTTCGGCTCGTCGTGCGACGGGCCAAGCGATCACGTTGAGGTGTTCAGTTGTGGTCGGGCTGGATCAGCCCTGGCGCTGCTTGTGGCGCGGGTTCTCGCAGATCACCATGACGCGGCCGTGGCGACGGATCACCTTGCACTTGTCACAGATCGGCTTGACACTCGGCTTGACCTTCACGAAAGGTCCTTTCCCGCTTCAAAGAAGCTCGTTCGGCTGCTTACTTGTAGCGGTAGACGATCCGACCTCGGGTGAGGTCGTACGGCGAGAGCTCCACCACCACGCGGTCCTCGGGGAGGATCCGGATGTAGTGCTGGCGCATCTTGCCGCTGATGTGGGCGAGAACCTTGTGCCCGTTGCTCAGCTCGACGCGGAACATGGCATTCGGCAGGGCCTCCACGACGGTGCCCTCGATCTCGATCACGCCTTCTTTCTTCGGCATGTCCTCCACAATCTGTTGGTCGGTCCGACCCCTGGGAGGGGGTCGGGTGGTCTACCGTGTCTGCACCGGAACCGGCATGGACCGGGTCCGGGTGGCCCGGGAACCTCCCGCCACGGGTGGCGGGTGGACCTCGTGCAGCCGCTCCGGAAACCTCTTCCCGGGCACAGCCGGACGTGCTCGATGGAGCTCGTCTGACGGTGATCCGGGCAGCCGCGAGGCACCACGAAGCAGACCCACGTTGGGCCGACACGCCAGTTTAGTGGCAAAACGCCGGCAAACACGAATTCGCCGGCAGGGTCACCCCGCGAGCAGCCGCAGGGTCTCCTCCCGGGCCGGGCTGCCGGCCGGCTCGGTGCCGACGTACGCTCCGGCGACCGGGTGCACCATCACCTCGTCCACGTCGTACGTCGCGGCGAGGTCCGCGATCCGGGCCTGCGCCTGCTCCGGTGCCCCGATCACCCAGCGCGAGCGCATGGCGTCGACGATGTCGCGGTGGGCGTCGGGCAGCTCCACCTTCTCTGCCTCCTCCACCAGGACCTGGGCGGCCAGCGGCTGCCCGGTGCGCAGGGCGTGCATCGACAGCAGCTGGGGCCGCGCGAGCCGCTCGGCCTCTTCCGGGGTCGGGGCGACGACGGCGTTGACGGTGAGGAAGGTGCGCGGCTCGGCCAGCTCGGGTGAGGGCCGGAAGGTCGAGCGGTAGAGCTCGAGGGCCTCAGCGGTCCCACTTCCCGAGAAGTGATGGGCGAAGACGTAGGGCATGCCCTTCTCCGCCGCCAGCCGCGCGGAGTAGTCCGAGGACCCCAGCAGCCAGATCTCGGGCACCGACGTCGCGGCCGGCGTGGCGCGCAGCGGGTAGCTGCGTCCCTGGATCCCGATCGACACTCCCCCGGCGTCCATCATGGCGAGCACGTTGTCGACGTACTCCGGGAAGCGGGTCACCGCCTCGTCGCTGACCCCGCCGGCACCGTGCCGCAGCGCGTAGGTGGTGACCGGGTCGCTGCCCGGGGCCCGGCCGATGCCGAGGTCGATCCGGCCGGGGTAGGCGGCCTCGAGCAGGGCGAACTGCTCGGCCACGACCAGCGGCGCGTGGTTGGGCAGCATCACGCCCCCCGACCCCACCCGCAGGTTGCGGGTGGCGCCGGCCACCAGACCGATCAGCACCGGCGGGTTGGTGGCCGCGACCGCGGGCATGTTGTGGTGCTCGGCCAGCCAGTACCGGCGGTAGCCGAGCTCGTCGGCCACCCGGGCCAGGGAGAGCGTGGCCGCCACCGCGTCCCGGGACGCCTGGTCGCTGCGCACCGGCACGAGGTCGAGGACGGACAGGGTCGGGCGTCGTGGACTCACCCTCGTACAACCCGGGACCGCGGACCCGGTATTCCGGGCCGCCTCATCGCTCGCCGGACTCCCCGAGCGAGATCGTCCGCTGCTCGATCTCGGCCTGCGTCATGTTCCTGGACACCGTCAGGCTCACGATCGCGGTGACGGCCAGCGTGCCGACGATGACGACCAGCGAGAGCCAGATCGGGATGTCGGGCGCCCACCCGACGGGCTCGCCGCCGTTGATGAACGGCAGCTCGTTGTCGTGCATCGCGTGCAGCACCAGCTTCAGGCCGATGAACCCCAGCAGGATCGCCAGGCCGTAGGAGAGGTAGATCAGCCGCTGCAGCAGGCCACCGATGAGGAAGTAGAGCTGGCGCAGGCCCATCAGCGCGAAGACGTTGGCGGTGAACACCAGGTACGGGTCGCTGGTCAGGCCGTAGATGGCCGGGATCGAGTCCAGGGCGAAGAGGAGGTCGGTGGTGCCCAGGGTGAGCACCACGAGGAACATCGGGGTGATCAGCCGCTTGCCGTTCTCCCGGGTGAACAGCTTCGTGCCGTTCCACTCCTTGGTCGCCGGCAGGTGACGCTCCGCGAACCGAACCAGGCGGTTCTCCTCGTACTCCTCCTGGTCGTCGTCGTTGGCGCCCTCCCGGGCCAGCTTGATCGCCGTCCAGAGCAGGAACGCGCCGAAGATGTAGAAGACCCAGCTGAACTCGTTGATGGCCGCGGCGCCGACGATGATGAAGAGCGCCCGCATCAGCAGGGCGAGGACGATGCCGATCATCAGGGCCGTCTGCTGGTACTGCCGGGGCACCGAGAAGTTCGCCATGATGATGATGAAGATGAACAGGTTGTCGACCGACAGCGAGTACTCCGTGAGCCAGCCGGCGAAGAACTCCGGGCCGGGGTGCGGCGAGAGGGCGTGCGGCTCGGCGAAGACCCACAGCGCGACCCCGAAGACGACGGCGAGCCCGATGAAGAACGCCAGGTGGCGACTCACCTCGCCCATCGAGGGCTCGTGCGGACGCCGGGCGATCACCACGAGGTCGATGAACAGGGCACCGACCGTGACGACGATCGTGAGGGCCCAGACGAACGGGGAGGCGACGGAGTCGCCCATGATGGAGTTCAAGGAACTGCTCTCCTCCGGAGTTGACGGCCATGCCGGCGTAGTGGCTACGCCGGCCGTTCATTTCTCCGGAGGTCTCTTCCGCTCGGCTGACCGAGCCGGTGGCACCGGGTCCGGGCGAGCCCGGGCCGTACTGACGACACCACCGTGACGGGAATACTCCCCTCCTGGGACCCCATGGTCCCACGCCGCGGCAACCGCGGTCCAACCGTCGGCTCAGGAGCCCCCGTACGGGACCCCGAGCGCGGCGAGCGCCGACGCACCGCCGTCGAGGGCGGTGAGCACCCACGCCCCACGAGGAGTGAGCGTGAAGGTGTGCTCGAAGTGGGCGGCCCAGGAACCGTCGGAGGTGATCACCGTCCAGTCGTCGTCCAGGACGACGGTGTCCTTGCTGCCCAGGGTGACCATCGGCTCGACCGCCAGCGCGAGCCCCTCGACCAGCTTGGGTCCCCGACCCGGACGGCCGAAGTTCGGCACGTTGGGCGGGAGGTGCATCTGCGAGCCGATGCCGTGGCCCACGTAGTCCTCGAGGATGCCGTAGTCGCCCTGGGAGCGCACGTGGGTCTCCACCGCGTGCGAGATGTCGGTGACCCGGCCCCCGAGACGGGCTGTAGCGATCCCCCGCCACATGGCCTCCTCGGTGGCCCGCATCAGCTCGGTCACCTCGGCGGGCACGTCGCCGACCGCGACCGTGATGGCCGCGTCGCCGTGCCAGCCGTCCACGATGGCCCCGCAGTCGATGGAGATGACGTCGCCGTCGGCCAGCACCCGGTCACCGGGGATCCCGTGCACGACCTCGTCGTTGACCGAGGCGCAGATGGAGCCGGGGAAGCCGTGGTAGCCCTTGAACGACGGCGTCGCGCCCGACGAGCGGATGTTGTCCTCCGCGATCGCGTCCAGCTCGCCGGTGCTGATCCCGCCCCGCACCGAGGATCGCAGCAGCTCGAGCGTCTGCCCGACTACCAGGCCCGCGCGACGCATGTCGGCGATCTGGGCGGGGGTCTTGATCTCGAGTCCGCGGTCACGCAGGCCCATGTCGGCTCCCGTCAGCTTTGAGGGACGACGTCGAGAGCTTCGAAGATGCGCTGGGTGACCTCGGCGACCTCGCCCATCCCGTCGACCTCGATCAGGATCCCGCGACCGCGGTAGACCTCGATCAGGGGCTCGGTCTGCTCGACGTAGATCTCCTGGCGTCGGCGGATGACGTCCTCGGTGTCGTCCGCGCGACCCTCGACCTGGGCGCGCTGCAGGAGGCGCCCGACGATCTCCTCGGGGTCGACGGTCAGCACGACGACCGCGTCCAGGCTGTGCCCGGTGAACTTGATCATCCCGTCGAGCTCTTCGACCTGGGCCAGCGTCCGCGGGTAGCCGTCGAGCAGGAAGCCGGGCTCGGCGTCCTTCTCGTCGATCCGGTTGCGGACCATCAGGTTGGTGACCTCGTCGGGGACGTAGTCGCCGGCGTCCATGTAGCGCTTGGCCTCGACGCCGAGCTCGGTGCCCTGGGACACGTTGGCCCGGAAGATGTCACCGGTCGAGATCGCAGGGATCCCGAAGTGCTCGGCGACGAACTTGGCCTGGGTCCCCTTGCCCGCGCCGGGAGGGCCCATCATGATCAGTCGCATTTACCGGAGGAATCCTTCGTAGTTGCGCTGCTGGAGCTGGCTCTCGATCTGCTTGACCGTGTCGAGCGCGACACCAACCATGATCAGGATCGACGTCCCGCCGAACGGGAAGTTCTGGTTCGCGTTGAGGAAGACGAACGCGATCAGTGGGATCAGGGCGATCAGGCCGAGATAGAGGGCACCGGGCAGCGTGATGCGGGACAGGACGTAGGACAGGTAGTCCTCGGTCGGCTTGCCCGCCCGGATCCCGGGGATGAAGCCGCCGTACTTCTTCATGTTGTCCGCCACCTCTTCGGGGTTGAAGGTGATCGAGACGTAGAAGTAGGTGAAGAAGACGATCAGGAGGAAGAACGTGATCATGTACAGCGGGTGGCTGCCACGGACGAAGTAGTTGTTGATCCACGCCACCCAGGCGGAGCTGCTGTTCTGGTTGAACTGCGCCGCCATCGCCGGCAGGTAGAGCAGCGACGAGGCGAAGATGACCGGGATGACACCGGCCTGGTTCACCTTCAGCGGGATGTACGTCGAGCTGCCGCCGAACATCTTGCGCCCCACCATCCGACGGGCGTACTGCACCGGGATCCGGCGCTGCGCCTGCTCGATGAAGATGACGGCCGCGATGACCAGGAGGCCGATCAGCACCACGATGCCGAAGACCCACCAGCCCTTCTGCTTCTGCACCGCCCACAGCGAGGACGGGAAGCCGGAGACGACCTGGGTGAAGATCAGCAGCGACATGCCGTTGCCGATGCCGCGCTCGGTGATCAGCTCGCCGAGCCACATGATCACGGCGGTGCCGGCGGTCATCGTGATGACCATGACCAGGAAGGTCCCGGTGCCGTTGCTGTGCAGCAGCGGGTAGGTGTTCGGGTCACAGCCCTGGAGCAGGTTGCCCGAGCGGGCCAGCGCCACGATGCCGGTCGCCTGGAGCAGCGCCAGTCCGAGGGTCAGGTAGCGGGTGTACTGCGTGATCTTGGTCTGCCCCGACTGCCCCTCCTTCTTCAGCGCTTCGAGCCGCGGGATGACCACGACGAGCAACTGCAGGATGATGCTGGCGGTGATGTAGGGCATGATCCCCAGCGCGAAGATCGTCAGCTGGAGCAGCGCACCGCCCGAGAACAGGTTGATCAGGCTGTAGATGCCCGAGTTGCCCACGTTGTTCAGGCAGGTCTGGACGTTGGACACATCGACGCCCGGGGTCGGGATCTGGCATCCGAGCCGGAAGATCGTGATGATCATCAGGACGAACAGCAGCTTGCGCCGCAGGTCCGGAGTCCGGAAAGCGTTCGCGAACGCGCCTAGCACAGGATCCTCTTTCTCCGAGCGGGGTGCGGCCCTCGCACGTCACCCGCGAAGACCCGGGGAAGCGTAACAGGCTCCCCACAGGGTCCGACGATGCATGGTGGATGTGGCGAGGGCGCGGGCGGCTTCCGCCGCCCGCGCCCTGTCACAGCCATCTTTCGAAAGGCAGGTCAGCGTGCCGTCACAGGACGGTGGTGCTGCCGCCGGCTGCCTCGATCTTCTCCTTCGCCGATCCGGAGAACGCGTTGGCGCTCACCTGGACGGCGACGGACAGGTCACCCTGGCCGAGGACCTTGACCGGCAGGCTGTCGCGGACGGCGCCCTTGGCGACCAGGTCCTCGACGGTCACGGTGCCACCCTCGGGGAAGAGCTCGTTGATGCGGTCGAGGTTGACGACCTGGAACTCCACCTTGAAGGGGTTCTTGAAGCCCTTCAGCTTGGGCAGACGCATGTGGATCGGCATCTGGCCACCCTCGAAGGCGACCGGGACCTGGTAACGGGCCTTGGTGCCCTTGGTACCACGACCGGACGTCTTGCCCTTCGAGCCCTCACCGCGACCCACACGGGTCTTCGCGGTCTTGGCGCCGGGAGCCGGACGCAGGTGGTGCAGCTTGAGCGTCATGTCACTCCACCTCCTCGACCGTCACGAGGTGACGGACGGTGTTGACCATGCCCCGGATCTCCGGGCGGTCTTCCTTGACGACGACGTCACCGATGCGCTTGAGGCCAAGGGTGCGCAGGGTCTCGCGCTGGTTGGCCTTGACGCCGATGATGCCCTTCTTCTGCTGGACCTTCAGCTGTGCCATCAGGACGACACCTCCTGCGACACGCCCTCGGGCACCTCGGCGCGGGCCCTGAGCAGCGCCGCCGGAGCGACGTCCTCGACCCGCAGGCCACGGCGAGCCGCGACGGCCTCCGGCTGCTCCAGCATCCGCAGCGCCTCGACGGTCGCGTGCACGATGTTGATCTGGTTGGACGAACCGAGCGACTTGCTCAGGACGTCGTGGATGCCGGCGCACTCGAGCACCGCGCGCACCGGGCCACCGGCGATCACACCGGTACCGGGAGCGGCGGGACGCAGCATGACCACGCCGGCCGCCTTCTCGCCCTGGACCGGGTGCGGGATCGTGCCCTGGATGCGGGGGACGCGGAAGAAGTGCTTCTTCGCCTCCTCGACACCCTTGGCGATCGCGGCCGGAACTTCCTTCGCCTTGCCGTAGCCGACGCCGACCAGACCCTCACCGTCACCGACGATCACGAGGGCGGTGAAGCTGAAGCGACGACCACCCTTCACGACCTTGGCGACACGGTTGATCGCAACGACGCGCTCGATGTAGGCGGTCTTGTCAGCAGCCTGGCCGCCGCGACGGTCGTCGCGGTTGCCTCGGCGCTCGCCACCGCGCTGTCCGCGCTGGGCTCCGCTCATGAGACTTTCCTCTTCTCTCTCTTGCTTGTCTTGCGATCAGAACGTCAGGCCGCCCTCGCGGGCGCCATCGGCAAGGGCCGCGATGCGGCCGTGGTACTTGTTGCCGGCGCGGTCGAAGACCACGCCGTCGATTCCGGCGGCCTTGGCACGCTCGGCCACCAGCTCGCCGACCTTCTTGGCCTTGGCGGTCTTGTCGCCCTCGAAGGACCGCAGGTCCTTCTCGGTGGTCGACGCGAACGCAAGGGTCTTGCCGACCAGGTCGTCCACGACCTGAGCGGTCATGTGCTTCGAGGAGCGGGTCACGACGAGGCGCGGACGCTCGGCGGTGCCGGCGACCTTCTTGCGGCCCCGCACCTGACGGCGCAGGCGCGACTTGACGCGACCCGCAGTGTGCTTGTTGTTCTTCAGCGAGATCGCCATGGTCACTTACCAGCCTTTCCGACCTTGCGGCGGATTTGCTCGCCGGCGTAGCGAACGCCCTTGCCCTTGTACGGCTCGGGCTTGCGCAGCTTGCGGATGTTGGCCGCAACCTCACCGACGAGCTGCTTGTCGATGCCCTGGACGCCGAGCCGGGTCGGGCCGTCCACGGTGAACGTGATGCCCTCGGGCGCGTTGAACGTGATGGGGTGGGAGTAACCGAGCTGGAACTCCAGCTGGGTCGGGCCCTTGGACAGGACGCGGTAACCCACGCCCACGATCTCGAGCTTCTTCTCGTACCCCTCGGTGACACCCACGACCATGTTGTTCACGAGCGTCCGGGTCAACCCGTGGCGGGCCCGGCTCTCGCGCTCGTCGTCGGGCCGGGTCACGTTGAGGACGTCGTCGTTCTTCTCGATGGTGATCGGGGAGACCACCGTGTGGCTCAGGGTGCCCTTCGGGCCCTTGACCGTCACCAGCGAGCCGTCGATCGCCACGTCGACACCCGAGGGCACGACGACGGGCATTCTTCCGATGCGCGACATGTCAGTTCTCCTTCTCGGGTCTCGGGCTACCAGACGTAGGCGAGGACTTCCCCACCCACGCCCTTCTGGTTGGCCTGGCGGTCGGTCAGCAGGCCCTGGCTCGTCGAGATGATCGCGACGCCCAGGCCGCCGAGCACCTTCGGGAGACCCGTGTGCTTGGCGTAGACCCGAAGACCGGGCTTGCTGATGCGGCGAACGCCCGCGATGGAGCGCTCACGGTTGCGGCCGTACTTCAGCGTGATGGTCAGCGTCTTGCCGACCTCACCCTCGGCCGGCTCCTTCACGTCGAACGACGTGATGTAGCCCTCCTGCTGGAGGATCTCCGCGACGCCCTGCTTGAGCTTGCTGTACGGCATGGTCACCGCGTCGTGGTACGCCTGGTTGGCGTTACGCAGACGAGTGAGCATGTCTGCGATCGGGTCAGTCATCGTCATGGCCGCGAGGCCCTTTCTCCACCGTGGTTTCGCACCTGCATCTCAGGTACGACCTGCAGCGATCGTTGTTAGAAGTGGATCGGTGATTGAGGAGGTTGCACAGCAACCGTCTCGAAATCGGTCACCAAGAGGACTTGGTCACGCCGGGCAGCTCGCCGCGGTGCGCCATCTCCCGCAGGCAGATGCGGCACAGGCCGAACTTGCGGTAGACGGCCTTGGGCCGGCCGCAACGCTGGCAGCGGGTGTAACCGCGGACAGCGAACTTCGGCTTGCGGGCGGCCTTGACCTTCAGAGCGGTCTTCGCCATGTCAGTTCTCCTTGAAGGGGAAGCCGAGCTGCTTGAGCAGCGCCCGACCCTGGTCGTCGTTGGTGGCCGTGGTCACGATCGTGATGTCCATGCCGCGCGACCGGTCGATCCTGTCCTGGTCGATCTCGTGGAACATGACCTGCTCGGTGAGACCGAAGGTGTAGTTGCCGCGACCGTCGAACTGCTTCGGCGAGAGGCCGCGGAAGTCACGGATACGGGGCAGCGCGAGCGACAGCAGCCGGTCCAGGAACTCCCACATCCGGTCGCCGCGCAGCGTGGTGTGCGCACCGATCGGCATGCCCTCGCGCAGCTTGAACTGCGCGATGGACTTGCGGGCCTTGGTGACCAGCGGCTTCTGACCGGTGATCGCGGTGAGGTCCTTGACCGCACCCTCGATCAGCTTCGAGTCGCGAGCCGCCTCGCCGACGCCCATGTTGACCACGATCTTGGTCAGGCCGGGCACCTGCATGACGTTCTTGATGTCGAACTCGGACTGCAGCGCGGGGAGGATCTCCTCGCGGTAGCGGGTCTTCAGGCGCGGGGTCACCGCGGCCGAGGTCTGGGTCTCGGTCATCAGATCTCCTTGCCGGTCTTGCGCGAGATGCGAACGCTGCGCGTCGAGGAGTACGTCGAGCCGTCCGGACGGCGCTTGGTGACCTCGTCGCGGCGGAAGCCGATGCGGGTCACGCCCTCGCCCTCCACGAGCATCACGTTCGAGACGTGGATCGGGGCCTCGGCGGTGATGATGCCGCCGGTGGTGCCGGCGCGACCGCCCTGGTTCTGCACCTTGGTGTGGCGCTTGATCCGGTTGACGCCCTCGACGATCACCCGCTGCTCCTCACGGAGCACCTGGATGACCTTGCCCTCGGCACCCTTGTCCTTGCCGGCGATCACCTTGACGGTGTCGCCCTTCTTGATGTTCACGCTGTTCTTGCCCATGAGTCAGAGCACCTCCGGCGCGAGCGAGATGATCTTCATGAACTTCTTCTCGCGCAGCTCGCGGCCCACCGGGCCGAAAATGCGGGTGCCTCGCGGCTCGCCGTCGTTCTTGAGGATGACGGCGGCGTTCTCGTCGAAGCGGATGTACGAACCGTCGGGACGGCGACGCTCCTTCACGGTGCGCACGACAACGGCCTTGACGACGTCACCCTTCTTCACGTTGCCACCGGGGATCGCGTCCTTCACGGTGGCAACGATGACGTCGCCGATACCGGCGTAGCGCCGACCCGAGCCGCCGAGAACACGGATGCAGAGGATCTCCTTCGCACCGGTGTTGTCGGCGACCTTGAGTCGCGACTCCTGCTGGATCATTGTCTCTCCTGGTTGTCGAGCTGGTTCTCAGCGCCTCGCGGACGGTGAGCCTGGCCGAACTGATGTGGTTGTCCTCGCCGGAAGGCGAGAGGGTTACTTCGCCTTCTCGAGGATCTGCACGACGCGCCACCGCTTGGTGGCGGACAGCGGCCGGGTCTCCATCAGGAGGACGCGGTCGCCGATGCCGCACTCGTTCTGCTCGTCGTGCGCCTTCAGCTTGCTGGTGCGGCGCATGACCTTGCCGTACAGCGCGTGCTTGACGCGATCCTCGACGGACACGACCACGGTCTTGTCCATCTTGTCGCTGACGACCAGGCCCTCGCGGACCTTGCGAGCGTTGCGCTCGACCTTGTTGTCGGTGGTCTGCTCGCTCATGCGGCGCCCCCTTCAGAGCTGGGCTCGTTGTCAGAACCCGGAGCGGTCCGGATGCCGAGCTCGCGCTCGCGCACCACGGTGTAGATCCGGGCGATGTCCTTCTTGACCGTGCGGAGCCGGCCGTGGCTCTCCAGCTGGCCGGTGGCCGCCTGGAAGCGGAGGTTGAAGAGCTCCTCCTTGGACTCGCGCAGCTTGGCCTCGAGGTCGATGTTGGTCATCTCGTCGAGCTCGTGAGCAGTCGTAGCCATCAGAATTCACCTGCCTCACGGGAGACGAAGCGGCACTTCATGGGGAGCTTGTGCATCGCGCGGCGCATGGCCTCGCGGGCGATCTCCTCCGAAACACCGGAGAGTTCGAACATGACGCGGCCGGGCTTGACGTTGGCGATCCACCACTCCGGCGAGCCCTTGCCGGAACCCATGCGGGTCTCGGCGGGCTTCTTGGTCAGCGGGCGGTCGGGGTAGATGTTGATCCACACCTTTCCACCGCGCTTGATGTGGCGGGTCATCGCGATACGCGCCGACTCGATCTGGCGGTTGGTCACGTAGTGGCCCTCGACCGCCTGGATGCCGAAGTCGCCGAAGGCGAGCTTCGTGCCACCCTTGGCCGCACCCGTCCGCTTGGGGTGGTGCTGCTTGCGGTGCTTGACACGACGGGGCATCAACATGGTGTTCAGGCCTCCTTACCGGAGTCAGCGGCGGGAGCAGCGGCCTCGGCCGGAGCGTCCTGGGCCGGGGTCTCGGCGGCGCGGTCCGAACGGCTCGGACGGTCGCCACGCGAGCCACGGCTCGGACGGTCGCCGCCACGCGAGGGACGACCGCCGCGGCCGGGGACGCCGGCGCGGGCAGCGGCCTGGGCCTGGCGCTCGGCACGGGTGCCGGCGACCTCGCCCTTGTAGATCCAGACCTTCACACCGATGCGGCCGAAGGTGGTCTTGGCCTCGTAGAAGCCGTAGTCGATGTCGGCACGCAGGGTGTGCAGGGGCACGCGGCCCTCGCGGTAGAACTCGGTGCGCGACATCTCGGCGCCGTTGAGGCGGCCCGAGCACTGGATCCGGATGCCCTTGGCACCGGAACGCATCGAGGTCTGCATGGCCTTGCGCATCGCGCGGCGGAACTGCACGCGGCCGGCGAGCTGCTCGGCGACACCCTGGGCGACCAGCTGAGCGTCGACCTCGGGGTTCTTGACCTCGAGGATGTTCAGCTGGACCTGCTTGCCGGTGAGCTTCTCCAGCTCGCCACGGATGCGGTCGGCCTCGGCGCCACGGCGACCGATGACGATGCCCGGACGCGCGGTGTGGATGTCCACCCGCACGCGGTCCCGGGTGCGCTCGATCTCGACCTTGGCGATGCCGGCGCGCTCCATGCCCTTGGACAGCAGCTTGCGGATCGCGACGTCCTCACCGACGTAGCTCTTGTAGAGCTTGTCGGCGTACCAGCGGCTCTTGTGGTCCGTCGAGATCCCCAGGCGGAAGCCGTTCGGGTTGATTTCTGTCCCATCAGGCACTCTTCCTGTTCTTGGGGGTCGCCTTCTTGTCTGCGACCACAGCGGCCGGCTGAACCGCCAGCGTGATGTGGCTCGTGCGCTTGTTGATCCGCGTCGCGCGGCCCTGGGCACGAGGACGCCACCGCTTCATGGTCGGACCCTCGTCCACGGTGCAGACGGAGACGACCAGGTCACCGGCGTCGAGACCCTCGGTGGTCTCGGCGTTGGCGACGGCGCTCTCCAGCACCTTGTAGACGGTCTCCGAGGCGGCCTGCGGCGCGAACTGCAGCAGCGCCAGGGCATCCCCGACGGGAAGGCCGCGGACCATGTCGACGACACGACGGGCCTTCATCGGGCTGATCCGCACGAAGCGTGCGCTCGCGAAGGCACCCGGCTGGTCGCCGAGCAGCGACTCGGCGGCGTGCGCTGACGCGCTGGCGGTCGGTGGTGCTCATCGACGGCGCCCCTTCCGATCTTCCTTGACGTGCCCGCGGTAGGTGCGGGTGGGAGCGAACTCCCGAGCTTGTGGCCGACCATCGAGTCGGTCACGAAGACCGGCACGTGCTTGCGACCGTCGTGGACGGCGATCGTGTGACCGATCATGTCCGGGACGATCATCGAGCGGCGCGACCAGGTCTTGATGACGTTGTGGGTGCCCTTCTCGTTCTCCGCGTCCACCTTCTTCTGCAGGTGGCCGTCGATGAAGGGGCCCTTCTTCAGGCTGCGAGGCATCTCAGTTACTTCCTACCCTTGCCGGACTTGCGGCGACGGATGATCTGCGAGTCAGAGGCCTTGCGCTTGCGCGTACGGCCCTCGGGCTTGCCCCAGGGGGACACCGGGTGACGACCACCGGACGTCTTGCCCTCGCCACCACCGTGCGGGTGGTCGACGGGGTTCATGACGACACCGCGGACGGTCGGACGCTTGCCCTTCCAGCGCATGCGGCCGGCCTTGCCCCAGTTGATGTTCGACTGCTCGGCGTTGCCGACCTCGCCCACGGTCGCGCGGCAGCGCACGTCGACGAAGCGCATCTCCCCCGACGGCATGCGCAGCGTGGCGCGCGAGCCCTCGCGGGCCACGAGCTGGGCGCTGTTGCCGGCCGAGCGGGCGATCTTGGCACCGCCACCGGGACGAAGCTCCACGCAGTGGATGGTCGTACCGACGGGGATGTTGCGCAGCGGCAGGTTGTTGCCCGGCTTGATGTCGGCGCCGGTGCCCGACTCGACCGGGGTGCCCTGGCGCAGGTCCTTCGGCGCGATGATGTAGCGCTTCTCGCCGTCGGCGTAGTGCAGGAGCGCGATGCGCGCGGTCCGGTTCGGGTCGTACTCGATGTGCGCGACCTTGGCGGGCACGCCGTCCTTGTCGTAGCGACGGAAGTCGATGATGCGGTAGGCGCGCTTGTGACCGCCACCCTGGTGCCGGGTGGTGATCCGGCCCTGGTTGTTACGGCCGCCCTTCTTGGGCAGCGGACGCGTCAGCGACTTCTCCGGCGTGGTCCGGGTCACCTCGACGAAGTCGGCGACCGACGAGCCACGACGGCCCGGGGTGGTCGGCTTGTACTTGCGGATAGCCATTTCTCAGTCCTCGTATCAGTAGCCGGTCAGGAGACCGGACCTCCGAAGATGTCGATGCGGTGGCCCTCGGCGAGGCTGACGATCGCGCGCTTGGTGTCGGCACGCTTGCCGAGACCGTTGCGGGTACGACGCGTCTTGCCCTGTCGGTTGATGGTGTTGACCGACGTGACCTTGACGTTGAACACCTTCTCGACCGCGATCTTGATCTCGGTCTTGTTGGCGTCCGGGCGCACGATGAAGGTGTACTTGTTCGCGTCGAGCAGGCCGTAGCTCTTCTCGGACACGACCGGTGCGATCAGGATGTCGCGGTGGTCCTTGTGCAGGGTGCTCACTTCGAGCCCTCCTTGGCGGTGCCGGACACGAACACGTCGTACGCGCCCTTGGTGAAGACGATGTCGTCGCAGGCCAGCACGTCGTACGGTTGAGCTGGTCGACGGCCACGATGTGCACCTCGGGGGCGTTGCGCAGCGACAGCCAGGTGAGGGCGTCGTTGCGCTCGAGGACCACGAGGAACCGCGTGCGGTCCGACAGGCCCGACAGGCCGGCCAGGGCCGACTTGGTGGAGGCTTGTCACCCGAGAACAGCGACTCGACCACGTGGATGCGGTCGTTGCGCGCCCGGTCGGAGAGGGCGCCACGCAGGGCGGCGGCCTTCATCTTCTTGGGGGTGCGCTGGTCGTAGCTGCGCGGCTGCGGGCCGTGGACGGTGCCACCACCGGCGAACTGCGGCGCACGGGTCGAACCCTGGCGGGCGCGGCCGGTGCCCTTCTGCTTGTAGGGCTTCTTGCCACCACCGCGGACCTCGCCGCGAGTCTTGGTGGCGTGGGTGCCCTGGCGAGCCGCGGCCTGCTGGGCGACGACCACCTGGTGGATCAGCGGGACGTTGACCGCCACGTCGAAGATCTCGGCGGGGAAGTCGACCTTGAGGGTCTTGACCGCGCTGGTGGACGAGGACTTGGTAGCCATGCTCACGCCTCCTGGATCTGCTTGGCGGCCGAGCGGAGCACCACGAGACCACCCTTGGGGCCGGGAACGGCGCCCTTGAGGAGGATCAGGCCCTTCTCGGTGTCGACCGCGTGGACGGTGACGTTCTGGGTGGTGACGGTGTCGGCACCCATCCGGCCGGCCATCCGCACACCCTTGAACACGCGACCGGGCGTGGCGCAGGCGCCGATCGAACCGGGCTTGCGGTGGTTGCGGTGGGCACCGTGCGAGGCGCCCACACCGGAGAAGCCGTGACGCTTCATCGTGCCGGCGAAGCCCTTGCCCTTGCTGGTGCCGGTGACGTCGATCTCCTCGCCTGCGGCGAAGGTGTCGACGGCCAGCTCCTGACCCACGGTGTACGTGGAGGCGTCAGCGGTGCGGATCTCGACGAGGTGGCGACGCGGGGTGGTCCCGGCCTTGGCGAAGTGACCGGCACGCGGCTTGTTCACCTTGCGGCCCTCGATCTCGCCGAAGCCGACCTGGACGGCGTTGTAGCCGTCGGTGGCGGGCTGGCGGACCTGGGTGACCACGTTGGTGCTCGCGGCGATCACGGTCACGGGGACGACGCGGTTGTTCTCGTCCCACAGCTGGGTCATGCCGAGCTTGGTGCCCAGCAGCCCCTTCACATTGCGTTCGAAAGTCATTTCAGTGACCTCAGAGCTTGATCTCGATGTCGACACCGGCAGGCAGGTCGAGTCGCATGAGCGAGTCGACCGTCTTCGGCGTGGGGTCGATGATGTCGATGAGGCGCTTGTGGGTGCGCATCTCGAAGTGCTCGCGGGAGTCCTTGTACTTGTGGGGCGAGCGGATGACGCAGTACACGTTCTTCTCGGTCGGCAGCGGCACGGGGCCGGCGACCTTGGCACCCGTACGGGTGACGGTGTCCACGATCTTGCGCGCCGAGGTGTCGATCACCTCGTGGTCATAGGCCTTGAGCCTGATGCGGATCTTCTGTCCCGCCATAGGTCTCTCTCGTCCTTAGTCAGTTCTGTGCCAGCCCTTGCGAGCCGGAACCGCGTGCCTTCGTTTCTCGACCTGGCCCCGGGTGAGGCCCTGCCGCCCTGCTCCACCACCCCGCTGCTCAGCCTTTCGGCCGACCCCCGCGGTCGGGCGTGTCGCAGGCACTGGGCGCGCGACACGAGACCGGGGTCCCGCAACTTGTTGGTGTCACTCGACGGGTTCGTCGAGTGGATCGGGTCTCCTCCCCTGCACTGATGCAGAGCCGGTGCGGCCGCACGCCAAACCACCGAAACCTCACAAGGAGACGCGATTCAGTAGTCAAGGTTGTGTTTCTGCCGCACCCCGGCGACCCGCCGGAGCAACCGGACTATCTTGGCAGAGATCCCGCGCAGCGCCAAATCGCTTCCCGGGGCTGCGGAAAGGGTGTCCTCTGACAGGATGTGCGCGCTGAAGGACGCGGCCCAGAGGGGGATGTGATGTCGGGCAGTGAGTGGTACCCGCCGCCGGGACCGGCGACGCCTCCCGGCCAGTCTGCTCCACCTCCCGGTTGGGCGCCACCGCCCCCGGGCTGGGCCCCACCACCGGCTCCGGGCTGGGCGCCTCCCCCGGGCCCGCCGCCCGGCATGCTCGGCGCCGCGCACAAGCCCGGTGCCCTGCCCCTGCGCCCGCTGGCCATCGGCGACATGTACGACGCGGCGTTCCGCATCATCCGCTTCAACCCCAAGGCGACTGTCGGGTCCGCCGTGCTGGTGGCGGCGGTCGCGATGGCGATCCCGGTGGTGGTGACGGCCCTGCTGTCCTGGACCGTCGACCTCTCGCTCGACCGGTCGGGCGGGGACGTGTCCGGATCCGACGTCGCGGGCATGGTGGGCGCCTTCGGCTCCCTCGGGCTCGGCAGCGTCCTGCAGTCGATCGGGCTGATCCTGGTCACCGGGATGATCGCCCACGTCACGGCCGCGGCCGCGATCGGCCGGCGCCTCTCCTTGGGCGAGGCCTGGCGCGCCACGCACGGCAAGCGGTGGCGCCTGATCGGGCTGACGTTCCTCCTCGGCCTGATGCTGACCGGGATCATCGCCGGCTACGCGCTGACGTGGGTGCCGGTCGTGATGCTCGCGCACGGCTGGCAGGTCGCCAGCTACGGGATCGTCACCGTGCCCCTCTTCCTCTGCTTCCTGGTGTGGTTCTGGGTGCGGGTCTACTACCTGCCGGTGCCTGCGCTGATGCTCGAGCCGATCGGCGTCACCGCCGCGATCGGCCGCGCCTTCCGGTTGACGCGCCGGCAGTTCTGGCGCACCTTCGGCATCGCCCTGCTCACCGTGATCATCGCCCAGATCGCGGGGTCGATCCTGGCGATGCCGGTCTCGCTGGTGGGCCAGGCGATGCTGATGGGAGCCGGGTCGGCGAAGTACGGCGTCCTGGCCCTCGTCGTGACCAACGCGCTCACCTCGGTGATCTCGGCCGCCTTCGTGGCCCCGTTCACCACCACGGTCGCCTCCCTGCAGTACCTCGACCAGCGGATGCGCAAGGAGGCGTACGACGTCGAGCTGATGGCCCGGGCCGGGATCGTCCCCTCGTGATCCCCGCCGGCCTGCTGCGGACCGCCCCGCCCCTGGACCCGTCCGGGGACGAGGGGCGGTCGTGGCTGCGCCGGGAGCTCATGCACCCCGAGTACCACCAGCAGAACCTCGTGGAGCAGGTCATCAACTGGCTCCAGCGCCAGGTGCAGCGGGGCGTCGACGCCGCCAGCCACGCTCCCCCGCTGTCGACCTTCGCCGCCATGGTCGTCCTGCTGCTGCTCGTCGGCGGGCTGGCCTGGCTGCTCTCCCGGACCCGCCGGACCGCCCACCGGGCCGCCGCGCGAGGACCGGTCCTCGGCGACGCGACCGTGACGGCCGACCAGCTGCGCGGCCGTGCCGAGGCGGCCCTGGCCGAGGGGCGGCACGCCGACGCCCTCGTGGACGCGTTCCGGGCGCTGGCCGTGCGCCAGGTCGAGCGCGGCCGGCTCGACGACCTCCCCGGCGCCACTGCGCACGAGGTGGCGGTCGCGCTCGCTGCGGCGTACCCCGAGCAGGGCGGGCGGGTCGACGGCAGCGCAGCGGCCTTCGACGCGGTGCTCTACGGCCACCACCCGGCGGCGCGGGAGCAGGCCGCCGGCGTCCTCGCCCTCGACGACGAGCTGGCGGCGCGCCGATGAGCGCCACCGCGACGGCCTCGGCACCCGCCACGCCGGCCACCTCCTGGTGGGGGCGCCAGCGCGCCACCCTCCTGATCGTCCTCGGCCTCGCCGCGGCGGTCGTCGTGGTGCTCGTGCTGGGGGGTGGCGGGGTCCGCACCTCGACCCCGCTCGACCCGGACAACCCGGACCCGGCGGGCGCCCAGGCGCTGGCCCGGGTGCTGGAGGACCACGGCGTCGACGTCACCGTCGTCCGTGGCGCCGACGCGCTGGCGCGGGCGGGTGTCCAGGCGGGCACCACGGTCCTGGTGACCTCGACCGACCAGCTCGGCGACAGCACGGTCCGCCGGATGCTCGACGACACCCGCGGTGCCCGACTCGTGCTGGCCGGTCCCGGACCGGGGACCACGGCCGCCCTGGGAGTCTCCGGGCTGCCCTTCACCGTCTCGGTCGGCGACGCCCGCCCGGCGGGCTGCGACGACCCACGCTTCGCCGACCTGTCGATGCAGGTCGACCACGCGCTGGAGTACCCCGGGCCCGACGGCTGCTTCGGGGGCGAGCACGGCGCGCTGGTGGCCGAGCCGCGCCAGGGCCTGACCCTGCTGGGAGCGTCCGAGGCGCTCAGCAACGACCAGGTGCTGCGGTCCGACAACGCGGCCGTCCTGCTCCGCCTGCTCGGTGGCGGGAACCGGCTGGTGTGGTACGTCCCCTCGATCGACGACCTGGTCGCGGACGACGGCGTCAGCCTGTCGACGCTGCTCCCCCGGTGGATCCGGCCCGGCCTCTGGCTCGGCGCCCTCGCCCTGGTGGCGCTCGTGGCCTGGCGGGCCCGCCGGCTGGGTCCCCTGGCCACCGAGCCGCTGCCCGTCGTGGTCAAGGCCATCGAGACCACGCACAGCCGCGGCCGCCTCTACCGCCGGTCGGGCGACCGGGCGCACGCCGCGGACGCCCTGCGCTCGGCCGCCCGCTCCCGGGCCCGCGAACGCCTGCAGCTGGGAGCCGGCGACGACACCGCGCTGGTGCGCGCGGTCGCCCACCAGGTCGGGCGCCCGGTCGAGGCCGTCGCGCTCCTCCTCGGCCCGGACGGCCCCGCCCCGACCACCGACCACGACCTGATTGCTCTGGCCAACGACCTGGCCGCACTCGACAGAGAGGTACGCCGCACATGAACACCGGAACCACGCAGGCCGAGCACCCCGTCGGCCCCGGGCCGGAGGCCGGCGCCGAGGCCCGCGAGCGGCTCGCCGCCGTACGCGCGGAGGTCGCGAAGGCCGTCGTCGGTCAGGACGCGGCCGTCTCCGGGCTGCTCGTCGCCCTGCTGTGCGGGGGCCACGTCCTCATGGAGGGCGTGCCCGGGGTCGCCAAGACGCTGCTGGTGCGCACCCTCGCGGGCGCGCTCTCGGTCGACACCCGCCGCGTGCAGTTCACCCCCGACCTGATGCCCGGCGACATCACCGGCTCGATGGTCATCGACAGCAACCGCGGCGAGCTCAGCTTCCGCGAAGGCCCGCTCTTCACCAACCTGCTGCTGGCCGACGAGATCAACCGGACCCCGCCCAAGACCCAGTCGGCGCTCCTCGAGGCCATGGAGGAGGGCACCGTGTCGGTCGACGGGGTCTCGCGCGACCTGCCGACGCCGTTCCTGGTGGCGGCCACCCAGAACCCGGTGGAGTACGAAGGCACCTATCCGCTGCCCGAGGCCCAGCTCGACCGCTTCCTGCTCAAGGTCGTCCTGCCGGTACCCGAGCGCGCCTCGGAGCTGGAGATCCTGCGCCGGCACGCCGACGGCTTCGACCCGCGCGACGTGGCGGCCGCCGGGGTGTCGCCGGTCGCCGGCGTCGCGGACATCGCCGCCGGCCAGGCCGCCGTACGCCGCGTGCAGGTGTCGCAGGAGGTGGCCGGCTACATCGTCGACATCGCCCGCGCCACCCGTCAGTCGCCCTCGCTGAGCCTCGGGGTCAGCCCTCGAGGGGCGACCGCGTTGCTGCGGGCGGCGCGCGCGTGGGCGTGGCTGACCGGGCGCGACTTCGTGACACCCGACGACGTCAAGGCGCTGGCCCACGCGACGCTGGTGCACCGGCTGGGGCTGCGTCCCGAGGCCGAGCTCGAGGGGGTCGACGTCGCCCAGGTGCTCGGCAGCGCCCTGGGGTCCGTGCCGGTGCCGCGGTGAACGAGCTCTGATGGCGCTCCGCGGGCGGGTCCCCCTGCTGCTCCTGCTCGGCCTGGTCCCGGTGCTGGTGCGCCCCGCCATGTCCACGGTCTGGCTGTGGGTGCTCGCGGTGTCGCTGCTGGTGCTCGCCGACTGGCTGCTCGCGCCGTCCCCCGACACGGTCGGGCTCGACCGGCCTCCCGTCGGGACGGTCCGCCTCGGGCACCCGGCCGAGACCGTGCTGCTCGCGAGCAACACCGGCTCGCGTCGGGTGCGCGGCCGGCTGCGGGACGCCTGGCAGCCGACCGCGGGCGCGCAGGAGAACCGGCACCGCCTCCGCCTCGGCCCCGGTGACCGGACAGTGCTCCGCACTCCCCTGCTGCCCCGCCGTCGCGGTGACCTGCGCGCGGTCGGGGTCACCGTGCGCACCCACGGTCCGCTGGGCCTGGCGGCGCGGCAGCGCACCCGCCAGGTCGCCGGGAGCGTGCGGTCGCTACCTCCCTTCGAAGCGCGCAGGCACCTGCCGAGCAGGCTGGCCCGGCTGCGGGACCTCGACGGCCGGGCGGCGGTGCGGGTGCGCGGCCAGGGGACGGAGTTCGATTCGTTGCGCGAGTACGTCCGCGGCGACGACGTGCGCTCGATCGACTGGCGGGCCAGTGCCCGCAACCGCAACGTCGTGGTGCGGACCTGGCAGCCGGAGCGGGACCGGCGGGTGGTGCTGGTGCTGGACACCTCGCGCACCTCCGCGGGACGCGTCGAGGACGTCCCCCGGCTCGACTCGGCGATGGATGCCGCGCTGCTGCTCGCCGCCCTCGCGGCCCGGGCCGGCGACCGGATCGACTTCGTGGCCGGTGACCGGCGGGTCCGCAGCCGGGTGCGCTCCGCCGGCGCCAAGGACGTCGTCGCCAACCTGCAGGACACCATGGCCGACCTCGAGCCGGTGATCGCCGAGGCGGACTGGGCCTCGCTGGCCGGAGCGGTCAGCGGGTTCGGGCGGCAGCGGGCCCTCGTCGTACTGCTGACGCCGCTGGAGCCGGCGGCCATCGAGGAGGGGCTGCTCCCGGTGCTGCCGTCGCTGACCCGGCACCACCGGGTGGTGCTCGCCTCGGTGAAGGACCCCGCCCTCGAGCAGCTTGCCGCGACCCGCGGGACCCTCGACGAGGTGTACGACGCGGCCGCCGCCGAGCAGGTCCTCGTCCGGCGGCGGCGCACCGCCGGGCTGCTGCGCGCCCTGGGGGTCGACGTGGTCGACGCGGACGCCGAGCAGCTGCCACCGGCCCTGGCCGACCACTACCTCGACCTGAAGGCGCGCTGCCTCCTCTGATCGCTCGTCGCACCCGGCCCGGTCGTCAACCCTCCTGCGCCAGGTCGCGTTGGTACCAGGTGCCCGTCCTGCCGCCCAGATCGGCGGGTCCTGCCGGGCCGACCGCGACGAAACCGGCTTTGGTGAGCACCCGGTGGGAAGCGGCGTTGTCGCGGGAGGTCGCCGCCCGCAGCGTGCGCAGCCCGTGGCGCGTCGCCGCCAGCCGGCACAGCTCCGTGACGGCCCAGGTCGCCAGGCCGCGTCCGGTGGCGCTCTCGGCGACCCGGTAGCCCAGGTCGGCGGTGCCGTCGGTGAGGTCGTACAGGTTGAACCTGCCCAGCACCGAACCGTCCTCGTCCACGAGCAGGTGGAAGGCGGCGGTGCCGGCCTCCTGCTCGGCGAGCAACGCGGCGTACCGGTCGGTGAACTGGTCGAAGAACTCGTCACCGCGGTCGGAGATCGAGGCGGCGAAGTAGGCGCGGTTGGCCAGCTCGAAGGCCAGGACCGCCGGGGCGTCGCCGGCCTGCAGCCGCTTCAGCTCGGGCACCGCCCGACCCTACCCAGAGGGAGTGCCGGAGCCGCCCGGGTTTCGACAGTCAGGCCTGGGTGGCGACGCGGTCCTCGAGGAGGGAGGCGTCGATGTCGCCGGTGTGGCCGCGGCGGTGGGCGGCGCGGCCGAGCCCGAAGACGTAGGCGAGGAAGCAGCACTCTGCGAGGACGCCGATCCCGATGCGCGCCGCCGTGGGCAGGTCGGAGGGGGTCACGAAGGCCTCGATCATCCCGCTGACGAACAGCACGGCCACCAGCCCCAGGGCCACGGTCCCGGCCGTGCGCCCCTCCCGCGCCAGGGACTGGGATCGGGAGAGCTCGCCGGGCTCGACCCACGACCAGAACAGCCGCAGCCCCACCCCGCCGGCGACGAAGACCGCGGTCAGCTCGAGCATCCCGTGCGGCAGGATCAGCCCCCAGAAGTGGGCGCCCTGGCCGTGCCGGGTCATGATCGAGCCGATCACGGCGAGGTTCGCGATGTTGCGGAAGAGCAGCAGGACGATCGGGAACCCGAGCACCCCCAGCGCCAGGCAGAGGGCGGAGACCCAGGCGTTGTTGATCCACACCTGGGCGGCGAAGTGGGACGCGGCGTACTCGCTGTAGTAGCCCTCGAAGTCGTGGTTGACCAGCTGGTCGACCTGGTCGGGCGAGAGCAGCGACTGCTCGACGTTCGGGTGGTCGAGCAGCCACAGCATCATCACCGCGGTCACCACGACGTTGGCCGCGAGCGTGCCCAGCCACCACCAGCGCAGCCGGTAGAGAGCGGCGGGGAAGCGGTCGACGAAGAACGACGTCACCCCGCGCCAGGTGCCCACGCGCGTGCCCGACGCCCGGTTGCGGGCGCGGGAGAGCAGCGAGGACAGGTGGGCGATGAGCGACGCGTCGGGCGCCGAGGTCCGCACGACCGAGAGGTGCGTGGCGACCTGCTGGTAGCGCTCGACGAACTCGTCGCTCTCGGCGCCGGACAGCCGGCGCCGGCGGGTCAGCTCCTCGAGGCGCTGCCACTCGTCCGCGTGAGCGAGCACGTAGGCGTCGAGATCCACGGCGCAACCTTATGCTGACCGCGATGTCGACTCCCGAGCTCGCGACGCTGACGACCGACGACCTGGTGACGGGTGAAGCGGTCGCGCTCGACCTGCCCCCGGCCAGCCTGGGTCCGCGGATCGCCTCCGGGCTGATCGACGTGACGGTCACCGTGCTGCTGCTGGTCGCGGTGGTCCTGCTCTTCACCGTCGCCGCGCTCCAGACCGACCAGGCCCTGGTCACGGTCGCCTTCGTCGGCACCCTCGTCTTCGTGTTCCTCGTCTTCCCGACCACGGTGGAGACGCTCACCCGGGGCAAGTCGCTCGGCAAGCTGGTGCTGGGGCTGCGCACCGTCCGCGACGACGCCGGCCCGATCTCCTTCCACCACGCGTTCGTCCGCGCCCTGGTCGCCGTGGTCGAGGTCTACGCCTTCTCCGCCGGCCCGGCCTTCTTCGCCGCGCTGCTCAGCTCCCGGGGCAAGCGGCTGGGCGACTACGCGGCGGGGACCTACGTCGTGCGTGAGCGGGTCCGGCTCCGGCTCGCCACGCCCGCGACGATGCCCCCGCAGCTGGCGGCCTGGGCCGCCGCCGCCGACATGGCCTCGCTCCCCACCGGCCTCGCCCTGGCGGTGCGCCAGTTCCTCGGCCGGCTGCCGCAGATCGACCCGGCGTCCCGCGCCTCGATCGGCGGTCGCCTGGCCGCGCAGGTCGGCGAGTACGTCGCCCCGTCGCCGCCGGAGGGCACCCCTCCCGAGGCCTTCCTCGCGGCGGTCGTCGCGTCCCGGCGCGAGCGCGACACGGCCCGGCTGGCCCGCGAGGCCGAGCTGCGCCGCCGACTCACGTCCCGCGGATGAGCACCCCGGCGGCGCGGGCTCCGGGCGACGTGCTCGTCCACCTGCGCCGGGTCACCACCCACCCGGGCAGCGGTGGACCAGCCACCATCCGCCGCACCAGAACGGTGGCCAGGCCACCGCCGGCGCCGGCTGGTGGGGGGATCCGGGCTGGGCTCCTCGCTACTGGGTCGGGATCTCGAGCGTCCCGGTGGGGTCGTCGTAGCGCTCGTCGCAGCGGCCCAGCGCCACCGAGCAGTCCAGCAGCACGTGATTGCCGGTGCGCGCGGCGCTGGTCGCCAGCACCAGGAACCGGTCGGCGTCCTGCCAGTGGATCGCAAGGGGCGTGAGGTCGTCGTCGAGGTCGACCGGTCGCGTCGACCAGGTGACGCCGTCGTCGGACTCCATGACCGCGAGGCCGCTGGCACCGGCCGCGGCGTAGGCCCGTCCGTCCGGGGCGAGCGAGCCGACGCCGCCGTCCAGCCGGGCGACGCGCCGCGGCGGGGTGACCCGGTCCGGCTGCGTCTGCCGCACGTCCCAGAGCTCGGTCCCCTGCGTGGTCCGCACGGCGAGGACGTCGCGGGTCAGGTCCGCGGACACCGGATCCCCGTCGACGTCGACCTCCGACGAGTCATCCGGGTGCCGCAGCGAGAGCCGGTCGCCCTCGTCCTCGATCCACGACGTGCCGTCGGTGGCGACCAGGTCGGTCTGTCTGCTGCTCCAGCAGCGGCACCTTCTCGGTGTCCCGGTCTGAACCCAGCGGGCGCAGGTGCAGCGTGTTGCCCCGGTCGACGAAGGCGAGGGTGGTCCCCGCCTCGTCGAGCCAGGCGTTGACCACCGGGCGGCCGTCGGCCAGCGGCACGGGGTCACCCGGCTCGCCGTCGTCGGCGAGCGGCACCCGCCACAGATGGGCGTCGCCGTCGATGACGACCGCATCCCCGGCGGCGGAGCGACCGACGACCTGCTGGATCCGCAGGTCGCCGGCGTAGCTGCCGTTGCCCGGCTGGAGCACCTGGAGCCGGCCTTCGAGGCGCACCACGGCGAGCCCCTCCCTGCTCGCCGAGGGCCGGTCCGCCGGTGCGGGCGCCACGTGGCGCCCCGGGCTGGACCCGGTGTCCTCGAGCATGCCCGCGGCCACGACCGCCGCCGCGGCCACCAGCCCGGCGCCGCCGGCCAGCACCCGGCGCGTCGTACGCCGGCGCCGCTCGCCTCGCACCCGCGCCCGGAACGCGACCTCGTCGACCGGCGGCACCGGGACGGCGTGCTGGACCTGGGTGAGGGCGTCGCGGATCTCGGTGGTGGTCATGACATCTCCTCGACGAGCTCGAGCATGGGCAGCGCGGCCCGGAGCCGCTTGATCGCGTGGTGGGTCTGGCTCTTGACCGAGCCGACCGAGCAGCCGAGCTCGCGCGCCGTGGCCTCCTCGGTGAGGTCCTCGACGTAGCGGAGCACCAGCGTGGCCCGCATCCGCGGCGGCAGCCTGCGGATCTCCTCCCACAGGGCGAGGTGGTCGGCGCGGACATCGAGGCCTCCGCCGGGCCGGCGTCGGGGAGCTGGTCCGTGACGACCTCGCGTCGCCGCTTGCCCCACTGCCTCGACATGTGGTTGACCATGGCGCGGCGGACGTAGGCGTCGGCCGCCGCCTTGTCGCGGATCCCGTCCCACTTCACGCAGGTCCGGGCGAGGGCACCCTGCAGCAGGTCCTCGGCCTCGTGCCGGTCCCCGGTCAGTAGGTAGGCCGTACGGAAGAGCGGACCCCAGCGAGCCGCCATGAACTCGCTGAACGAGTGCTCGGTGCCTGCCATGTGGCTGTGTCCTCCTGATCGATGGTCCCTCAGGAGATGTAGAGGCCCGCGTTGCCGAGAAGGTTGAGAGGGCGCCGACGCTACCTGCCGGGACCCCTGCCCAGCCGGGCACGCGTTCACTACCGTGAGGTCATGATCGACCGTGCGCGTCTGGCTGCCCTGCGGGCGGCCGAGGAGGACCGGTTCGTCCGGGCCCACCCCCGCTCCGCCGAGCTGGCGACCAAGGCCGGCCTCTCCCTCCTCGCCGGGGTCCCGATGCCGTGGATGACCCGCTGGCCGGGCGCCTTCCCGGTGTTCCTCGACCACGCGTCGGGTGCCCGGCTGGTGGACGTCGACGGGGTCTCCTACGTCGACCTCTGCCTCGGCGACACCGGCGCGATGACCGGGCACGCCCTGCCGGCCGTGACCGCCGCCGTCGAGCAGCGGGCCCGGGCCGGGATCACCGCGATGCTGCCCTCCCCCGACGCGGTGTGGGTCGGCGAGGAGCTGACCCGGCGCTTCGGTCTCCCGCGCTGGCAGATGGCGATGTCGGCGACCGACGCGAACCGCTTCGTGCTCCGCTTCGCCCGGCACCTCACCGGCCGGCAACGGATCGCGGTGATGGACTGGTGCTACCACGGCACCGTCGACGAGACCCTCGCCGTGCTCGACGGCGACCGGGTCGTCCCGCGGCCGGGCGCCCTGGGCCCCCAGGTCGACGTCGCGGAGACGACGGCCGTCGTGCCCTTCAACGACATCGACGCCTTGGACCGGCGGCTCGCCGTCGGTGACGTGGCCTGCCTGCTCATGGAGCCGGCCCTGACCAACATCGGGATCGTGCTGCCCGACGAGGGCTACCTCGCCGCGGTCCGCGAGGTGACCCGGCGCCACGACGTGCTGCTGGTGATCGACGAGACCCACACCCTGTGCGCCGGACCCGGCGGCTGCACCGCCGCTTGGGGACTGGAGCCGGACCTGGTCGTGGTGGGCAAGCCGATCGGCGGCGGCATCCCGGTGGCGGCGTACGGCATGACTGCCGAGGTCGCCGACCGGCTGCTGAAGCCGATGGAGGAGGCCGAGGTCGACGTGTCCGGCGTCGGCGGGACCCTCACCGGCAACGCGCTCGCGATGGCGGCGGTGCGGGCGACCCTGTCGACCGCCCTGCGCGCGGAGGACTTCGCGGTGGCGGTCCCGCTCGCCGAGCGGTTCGCCGACGGCGTTGCCGGCGTGATCGCCGAGCACGACCTCCCCTGGCACGTGCAGCGGCTCGGCTGCCGCGCGGAGTACTGGTTCTGCCCGCCGCCACGCACCGGCGCTGCCGCAGCGGCCGCCGTTGACGAGGAGCTCGAGGGCTTCTTCCACCTGTACGCGCTCAACCGCGGCATCCTGCTGACCCCGTTCCACAACATGGCCCTGTTCTCGCCCCACCACACCCCGGCCGACGTCGACCGGCACACCGAGGTCTTCGCCGGTGCCGTCAGGGAGCTGTCCGCATGATCGACCCGACCCCGCTCTGGGACTTCGACGACCCCGCCGCGTCGGAGCTGCGCCTCCGGGCCGCCGCCGAGGAGGCCGACCCCGACGACCGGCTGGTGCTGATGACCCAGGTGGCGCGGGCGCTGGGCCTCCAGGAGCAGTACGACGAGGGCCACGCGGTCCTCGACGACCTGTCACCCACCGGGGACGAGGTCGCAGTGCGGATCGCCCTCGAGCGGGGCCGGCTGTTCCGCTCCCAGGGTGACCCAGAGCAGGCCCGGCCGCTCTTCGAGGCGGCGGCGCAGACCGCGGTCGCGGCCCACCTCGACGCGCTGCGGGTGGACGCCCTGCACATGGTGGCCCTGGTGGCCGAGCCGGCCGACCAGCTGAGCATCGCGGAGGAGGCGCTCGCGGCCGCCCGCGCCTCGTCGGACCCGCAGGCGCGGGACTGGGACGCCTCGCTGCTGAACAACATCGGGATGACCCACGCCGACGCCGGCGACTTCGAAGCCGCGCTGGCGTCGTTCCGCGACGCTCTCGCGGCCTGCGAGCGGATCGGCGACCCGGCCCGCATCCGCGTGGCCCGGTGGATGGTGGCGTGGTCACTGCGCAACCTCGGCCGGCGCGACGAGGCTCTCGCGATGCAGCGGGCCCTCAAGGCTGAGCTCGACGCCGCCGGACGCACCGACCCGTACGTGGACGAGGAGCTCGCCCTCCTGGAGTGACCGGCCCACGACCCTTGTCGTCGGCCGCGGCCCGGCTTACCGTCGAATCATGGGACGTGGCGTCCTCGGCGGAGTCGGTGGGCTGCTCACGGTCGCGCTGGACACCGTGGTCCTCGGCCTGGCCGTCGGCAGCGTGCTCTACTTCGGCGCCGTGGTGGGGTTCGTCCGCCACCACGTGCTGGAGCGGATCTCACCGCCCCCCGAACGCCCGGCCCGCCGACCCATCGAACGGATCGCGAGCGACGTGCGGCGGGTGCGCAGCGAGGTCTTCCAACCGGCCCCGGGCATGCCCATGGCACGCCGGGTCGGGATCAGCCGGGCCTACGACGACCTGCTCGTCGACGCCTGCCACGCCCTCGGCGTGCCGGACACGCTCACCGGCCTGCCCCCCGGGACCGAGCGCGATGCCGAACGGCTCCACGTGGAGGACGCACTGACCCGCGCCGGGCTGCGCCTCAGCGCGTGACGCGGGTGTAGACCAGGTCCGTGATGGACCGCCCCGCGGCCAGGCCCTTGCGCTCGAACCGGGTGACCGGCCGCTCGTCCCAGCGTTCGGAGACCCCGCCGTCCAGGAGCGGCTCGGCGTCGAGCACCTCGACCATCTGCTCGGCGTAGTCGGCCCAGTCGGTCGCCAGCCGCCACTCGGCGCCCGGCGCCAGCCGGGAAGCCGCGAGCGACGCGAACGCGGGGGTGACCAGCCGGCGCTTGTGGTGACGCTTCTTGTGCCACGGGTCGGGGAAGAACGTCCACAGCCCCGCGAGGCTGCCGGGCGCCACGAGGTGCTCCATCGACCAGACCGCGTCGACCGAGCAGAACCGGACGTTGGTCGCGCCGGCCTCGGCGACCCGGCCCAGGCTGTCGGCCACCCCGGGCCGCCAGACCTCGAGGGCCAGCACGTCGTACGCCGGACGGGTGGCGGCCAGTGCCGCGGTCGCCTCGCCCACGCCCGAGCCGATCTCGACGATGAGCGGCGCCTCGCGGCCGAACCAGGTCGCGAAGGTGAAGCCCGGCCGGTCGACAGCCTCGTCGGGCACGACCCACTCCTCGTGGTGGGCCTGCCAGGCGGCCTGCTGGCGCGGGGTGAAGCGGCTGCCGCGGCGCGCGTAGGTCAGCACCTCACGCATCCGCCGGCCGTCCTCGGTCAGCTTCTCGTGGGGGCGGGCGGGGCGGACTCGCTCGTTCATCGCCGCCATCCTCTCTCGTGGCTCGGCCGGACATGCAGAACGGCCCCGGACCGAGGTCCGGGGCCGAACTGGTGGATCAGCTGGTCATCGACCAGCGGGGATCACTTGGTGATCTTGGTGACCCGGCCGGCGCCGACGGTGCGGCCACCCTCACGGATCGCGAACCGCAGGCCCTCGTCCATCGCGATGGGCTGGATGAGCTCGACCGACATCTCGGTGTTGTCACCCGGCATGACCATCTCGGTGCCCTCGGGGAGGGTCACGACGCCGGTCACGTCCGTCGTACGGAAGTAGAACTGCGGGCGGTAGTTGTTGAAGAACGGCGTGTGACGGCCGCCCTCCTCCTTCGACAGGATGTAGACCGAGGCGTCGAAGTTGGTGTGCGGGGTCGTGGTGCCCGGCTTGATGACGACCATGCCGCGCTCGACGTCCTCGCGCTTGGTGCCGCGGAGGAGCAGACCGACGTTCTCGCCCGCCTGGCCCTCGTCGAGCAGCTTGCGGAACATCTCGACGCCGGTGACGGTCGACTTCTGCGACTTCTCGCGGATGCCGACGATCTCGACCTCCTCGTTCACCTTGACGATGCCGCGCTCGATGCGACCGGTGATGACGGTGCCACGACCGGTGATCGTGAAGACGTCCTCGACGGGCATCAGGAACGGCTTGTCGGTGTCGCGCTCCGGGGTCGGGATGTAGTCGTCCACGGCCTGCATGAGCTCGGCAACCGACTCGCCCCACTTGCGTCGCCGTTGAGGGCCGGGAAGGCCGCCACGCGCACGACGGGGATGTCGTCGCCCGGGAACTCGTACTCGGAGAGGAGCTCGCGCACCTCCATCTCGACGAGCTCGATGAGCTCCTCGTCGTCGACCATGTCGCACTTGTTCAGGGCGACGACCAGGGCGGGCACGCCGACCTGGCGGGCGAGCAGCACGTGCTCACGCGTCTGCGGCATCGGGCCGTCGGTGGCGGCGACCACGAGGATCGCGCCGTCCATCTGAGCCGCGCCGGTGATCATGTTCTTGATGTAGTCGGCGTGACCCGGGCAGTCGACGTGCGCGTAGTGGCGAGCCTCGGTCTGGTACTCGACGTGCGCGATGGAGATGGTGATACCGCGCTGACGCTCTTCAGGGGCCTTGTCGATCTCGTCGAACGGCGTGAAGGGGTTCAGGTCCGGGTACTTGTCGTGCAGCACCTTGGTGATTGCTGCGGTCAGCGTCGTCTTACCGTGGTCGATGTGACCGATGGTGCCGATGTTGACGTGCGGCTTGGTCCGCTCGAACTTCGCCTTAGCCACGGTGGGCTCCTCCTGGTGTGGTTGTTACTTGACTCGTACTTGCAGTGGGTGGTGCCGAGGGTCGAGACGAACTACTCGCCGCGGACCTTCTTGATGATCTCGTCGGCGATGTTCGAAGGAACCTCGGCGTACGAGTCGAACTCCATCGAGTACGAAGCCTGGCCGGAGGTCTTGGACCTCAGGTCGCCAACGTACCCGAACATCTCGGACAGGGGCACCAGGGCGTTGATGACCATGTCACCGTGACGCTCCTCCTGGGCCTGGATCTGGCCGCGTCGGCTGTTGATGTCACCGATGACCGTGCCGAGGAAGCTCTCGGGGGTGGTCACCTCGACGGCGAACATCGGCTCGAGCAGCACCGGCTTGGCCATGCGGGCGGCCTCCTTGAAGGCCTGGTTGCCGGCGATCTTGAACGCGAGCTCGGAGGAGTCGACGTCGTGGTAGGCGCCGTCCTCGAGGGTGAACTTCACGTCGACCATCGGGTAGCCGGCGAGCACGCCGAACTCCATGGCCTCCTGGCCGCCCTGGTCCACCGAGGGGATGTACTCGCGCGGCACGCGACCACCCGACACGTTGTTCGCGAACTCGTAGCCCGCGCCGGTGCCGGTCTCGGGGTCGATGTTCGGCCCGAGCGAGATGACGACCTTCGCGAACTGACCCGAGCCACCGGTCTGCTTCTTGTGCGTGTAGCTGTGGTTCGTGACCTCCTTGCGGAGGGTCTCGCGGTAGGCGACCTGCGGCTTGCCGACGGTCGCCTCGACGCGGAACTCGCGCTTCATGCGGTCGACCAGGATCTCCAGGTGGAGCTCGCCCATGCCGGCGATGATCGTCTGGCCGGTCTCCTCGTCGGACTTGACCGTGAAGGTCGGGTCCTCGTCGGAGAGGCGCTGGATCGCCATGCCCAGCTTCTCCTGGTCGCTCTTGGTCTTGGGCTCGATCGCGACCTCGATCACCGGGGCCGGGAACGTCATCGACTCGAGGATGACCTGGTTCTGCGCGTCGCAGAGCGTGTGGCCGGTCTTGGTGTCCTTCAGGCCCATGACGGCGACGATCTGGCCGGCGCCGACCGACGCGATCTCCTCACGCTTGTTGGCGTGCATCTGGTAGACCTTGCCGATCCGCTCCTTGCGGCCGTTGACCGAGTTGACCACGGTCGAGCCGGCCTCGAGCTTGCCCGAGTAGACCCGGACGTAGATCAGCTTGCCCAGGTGCGGGTCGGAGGCGATCTTGTAGGCCAGGCCGGAGAAGGGCTCGTCGTCGGACGGCTTGCGGATGATCTGCTCGTTCTCGTCCTTGACCGAGTGACCGACGATGCCGTCGATGTCGAGCGGCGAGGGCAGGTACTTGACGACCGCGTCGAGCAGGGGCTGCACGCCCTTGTTCTTGAACGCCGTGCCGCACAGGACCGGGTTGACCTTGTCGGCCAGGGTGGCGCGACGGATCGCGGCCTCGAGCTCCTCGACGGAGAGGTCCTCGCCCTCGAGGTACTTCTCCATGACGGCGTCGTCGGCCTCGGCGAGGGTCTCGAGGAACTTCTCGCGGTACTCGGCGGCCTGCTCGGCCATCTCCGCGGGGATCTCCTCGACCTCGTAGTCCTCACCCATCTTGGTCTCGCCGCGCCAGGTCAGGGCACGCATGCCGACCAGGTCGACGACACCGAGGAAGTCGGACTCCGCGCCGATGGGCAGCTGGAGGACGAGCGGGGTGGAGTTGAGGCGGTCGACCATCATGTCGACGCAGCGGAAGAAGTCCGCGCCGGTGCGGTCCAACTTGTTGACGAAGCACATCCGGGGCACGGAGTACTTGTTCGCCTGGCGCCACACGGTCATGGTCTGGGGCTCGACACCGGCGACACCGTCGAACACCGCGACGGCGCCGTCGAGGACGCGCAGCGAGCGCTCGACCTCGGCCGTGAAGTCCACGTGGCCGGGGGTGTCGATGATGTTGATCTGGTGGTTCTTCCACCAGCAGGTCGTCGCGGCGGACGTGATGGTGATGCCGCGCTCCTGCTCCTGCTCCATCCAGTCCATCGTGGCAGCGCCCTCGTGGACCTCACCGATCTTGTAGGTGATGCCGGTGTAGAACAGGATCCGCTCGGTGGTCGTGGTCTTACCGGCGTCGATGTGAGCCATGATGCCGATGTTGCGGACCTTGTTGAGGTCCGTGGTGATGTCGACAGCCACTGTGGTCAGCGTTCCTTAGAAAGATTTCGGGAGAGTGAGGTGGAGCGGGACGGCGCACCCTGTGGGGCACCCCGTCCCGCCCGTGGTCACCAGCGGTAGTGCGCGAAGCCCTTGTTGGACTCGGCCATCTTGTGGGTGTCCTCGCGCTTCTTCACAGCGGCACCGAGGCCGTTGGAGGCGTCGAGGATCTCGTTCATCAGGCGCTCGGACATCGTCTTCTCGCGACGGTCCTGGGCGTAGCCGACCAGCCAGCGCAGCGCCAGCGTGGTGCCACGGCCGCCCTTGACCTCGATCGGGACCTGGTAGGTCGCACCGCCGACGCGGCGGGACTTGACCTCGATGGCCGGCTTCACGTTGTCGAGGGCACGCTTGAGCGTGACCACCGGGTCGGTGCCGGTCTTCTCGCGGCAGCCCTCGAGCGCGGTGTAGACGATGCGCTGAGCGACCTGCTTCTTGCCGTCCTGGAGAACCTTGCTGACGAGCTGGGAGACCAGCTGCGACCCGTACACGGGGTCGATGTCGATGGGGCGCTTCGGTGCGGGACCCTTGCGCGGCATATCAGCTCTTCTCCTTCTTGGCGCCGTAGCGGCTGCGAGCCTGCTTGCGGTTCTTCACGCCCTGGGTGTCGAGCGTGCCGCGGATGATCTTGTAGCGGACACCGGGGAGGTCCTTCACACGGCCGCCGCGCACGAGCACGATCGAGTGCTCCTGGAGGTTGTGGCCCACGCCCGGGATGTAAGCGGTGACCTCGACGCCGCTCGACAGGCGCACGCGGGCGACCTTGCGGAGGGCGGAGTTCGGCTTCTTCGGGGTGGTGGTGTAGACGCGCGTGCAGACGCCGCGTCGCTGGGGCGAACCCTTCAGGGCAGGCGTCTTGTTCTTCGACACCTTGTCCTGGCGGCCCTTGCGGACCAACTGCTGAATGGTGGGCACCTTGGTGGTTCCCCTTCTTGGTCTCTCGTCAGAACCCGGCGCTCTGCCGGGCACGGTGATGCTGCTCTGTGCTGTGTGCCTGTGGTTGAGTGCTGGCGCCGCTCGCGGCCGGATCCTGGAGGACCTGAGGTCGCGGGCTATTTCCGAGCACGCGCAACGGTCTGGTTGTCCCAGACACGAGGAACGAGATTACTCGGTCGCTGAACAGCGGTCAAAACGGTACGGACGCCCCCGCGGAGGTGCGCCAGGACCAGCACGGCGACCAGGACGCCGAGCATCGTGAGCAGGCCCCCGGAGATCAGGGTCCAGCGGGCGCCGAGGTGCTCCCCGATCCAGCCGATGATGGGTGAGCCGAGGGGCGTGCCGCCCATCACGATGGTCATGTAGAGCGCCATCACCCGCCCGCGCAGCGCCGGGTCCGACTCCAGCTGCATGGTGGCGTTGGCCGAGTTGAGCAGGGTGAGCGTGCACAGCCCGATCACGGGCGCGAACAGCGCGAACGCGACGTACGACGGCAGCAGCCCGGCGACGACCTCGGCGGCCCCGAACCCCAGGGCGGCCATGACGAGGAGGCGCATCCGGATCCGGGTGCGGCGCGCGGCGAGGAGCGCCCCGGTGAGCGACCCGACGGCCATCGCCGACCCGAGGATGCCGAACTCCCCCGCGCCCTTGCCGTAGACCTGCGTGGCCATCAGCGCCGAGGTGATCTGGAAGTTCATCCCGAAGGTGCCGGCGAAGAACACCATGATCAGGATCATCACCATCTTGGGCTGGCTGCGGATGTAACGCACGCCCTCGAGGAGCATCCCCGGGGTCCGCGGGCGCAGCTCGGTGGTGTGCAGCAGGCGCGGGTCCATCCGCTGCAGCTGCCAGATGACCGCGGCGTACGACGCGGCGTTGATGAGGATGACCCAGCCGGTGGCCGTCACCCCGCCCCCGAGGGCGCCGATCATCAGGCCGGCGAGGCCGGGCCCCAGGATCCGCGCGACGTTGAACGCGGCGGAGTTGAGGCCGACGGCGTTGGTCAGCTCGTCGGGCCCGACCATCTCGGAGACGAAGGACTGGCGGGCAGGGGCGTCGAAGGCCGACCCGACGCCGAAGGCGAAGGCGATCACGTAGACCTGCCAGGTCTGCACCACCCCGGTCACGGCCAGCGCGGCGAGCAGCAGCGACGCCGCCGCCATCGTGAGCTGGGTCAGCTGCAGCAGCCGGCGCTTGGGGAACCGGTCGGCGATGACCCCGGCGTACGGCGAGAGCAGCAGCACCGGCAGGAACTGCAGTCCGTTGGTGATGCCCAGCGCCGTGCCGCTGTTGCCGGGGAGCTGGAGCACCAGCCAGTCCTGCGCGACCCGTTGCATCCACGTGCCGGTGTTCGACACGACGCTACCGGCGAGGTAGCGGCGGGTTAGTTCGGGTTGACGAGGGCGCGGAATGTGGGACTCAAGCGGGTGATCAGTCCTTCAGGTCAGTCGTTCTGGGCGAGACGTTCGAGGATGGGGGCGGCCTGGCGCAGCACCGCGCGCTCCTCGGCGGTGAGGTCACGCAGGCAGGTCGCGAGCCAGGCGTCGCGGCGGGCCCGGTCGGCCAGCACGGTCGACCGGCCCGACTCGGTCAGCACGACGAGCACCTGCCGGCCGTCGGTCTCGTGCGGACGGCGGGCGACGTACCCGCCCTGCTCCAGGCAGTTGACGGTGCGGGTCATGCTCGGCGGCTGCACCCGCTCCCGGGTGGCCAGCTCACCGACGGTGAGGTCGCCGGCGCGGTAGAGCGCACCGAGCACGGCCATCTGGTTCAGGCTCAGCTCGTTGTCGGGATGGCGCTCGTTGGCCAACCGCCTGCGCAGCCGCATGACGGAGAGCCGCAGCTCGGACGCGAGTCCGGCGTCGGTGCGGGCAACCTTCTCGACCGTGGGCATGTCGTTAGCATAACTCATTACCCTTGCTAAGCATTCCTCGCCGAGTCGGCGTTCGTTGACCCCCGAAATGCCACCGAGCCGGCGCCGTTGCCCCGGTGAGAGGTCAACCTGCGCCGACTCGGCGTGGGGTCGGCGTCCAAGCAGCGCCGACTCGGGGGGTCAGCCCAGCCAGGCGGTGATCGGGTGGATGGCGAAGTAGACGACGAACAGCCCGGCCACCACCCACAGCAGGGGGTGGACCTTCGCGGCCTTGCCGAGGACCACCTTGATCAGCACGAAGGCGAGGAAGCCGGCGCCGATGCCGACGGTGATCGAGTAGGTGAACGGCATCAGCACGATGGTGAGGAACGCCGGGATGGCGATCTCGAGGTCGTCCCAGTCGATGCCCTTGACCTGCTGCATCATCAGGAAGCCGACCAGGACCAGGGCGGGGACCGCCGCCTCGGACGGGATGATCGTGACGAGCGGCGCGAAGACGATCGAGACCAGGAACAGAAGGCCGGTGACCACCGAGGCGAGCCCGGTGCGCGCGCCCTCGCCCACGCCGGAGGCGGACTCGATGTAGGAGGTGTTCGAGGAGACGCCGGCCGCGCCACCCGCGGCGGCGGCGAGCGAGTCGACGACCAGGATGCGCTGGGTGTTCGGGGGTACGCCGTCGGCGTCGAGCAGCCCGGCCTCCGCGCCGATGGCGGTCATCGTGCCCATGGTGTCGAAGAAGTCGGCGAGCATCAGCGTGAAGACCAGCAGCACGGCAGCGACGACGCCGACCGACTCGAAGGAGCCGAGCAGGGAGAAGTGGCCGAGCGTGCCGAAGTCGGGCTTGGCGATCACGTCCTTGGGCCAGGTCGGCACGTTCAGGCTCCACCCGGTGGGGCTGTCGTTGCCGCTGCCGAAGTTCCCGATCGCCTCCACGACGATGGCGATCAGGGTGGTCGCGACGATCGAGATCAGGATGGCGCCCTTGACGCGGCGAACCCAGAGCGTGATGACCAGCGCGAGACCGATCGCGAAGACGACCACCGGCCAGCCGGCCAGCTCGCCGGTCTGACCCAGCTGGACCGGGACGGTGGTGTGCGCGGCATCCGGGATGCGGCGTACGAACCCGGCGTCGACGAAGCCGATCAGCGCGATGAAGAGCCCGATCCCGACCGAGATGGCCGTCTTCAGCTGGGCCGGTACGGCGTGGAACACCGCCTGGCGGAAGCCGGTGAGCACCAGCACCAGGATCACGAGGCCCTCGAGGACGACCAGTCCCATCGCGTCGGCCCAGGTCATCTGGGAGGCGATCGAGAAGGCCACGAAGGCGTTCAGGCCGAGCCCGGTGGCCAGGGCGAGCGGGAAGTTGGCGACGACGCCCATCAGGATCGTCATCACGCCGGCGACCAGGGCGGTGGCGGCGGCGATCGCGGCCAGGTTGCCCGGGTTGGGGCCACCCAGGGTCTTGCCGTCGACGTCGGTGGCGAAGCCGAGGATGAGCGGGTTCAGGACCACGATGTAGGCCATCGTGAAGAAGGTGACGATGCCGCCGCGCACCTCCCGCCCGACGGTCGACCCCCGCTGGGAGATCTTGAAGAAGCCGTCGAGGCCGCCGGTACGCCGGCCGGTCGCGGTGGTCGTGCTGCTGCGGGGGCTGCCCTGGTTGCTCACGGGCCGTCATTCTGGCAGACGTCGTGTTTCGTGCGGGTGACGACCACCTTCCGGGCTCGCTGGACTAGCGTTGGGGACGTGGAGCTCAGCGACGACCAGCCGATGCAGCACGAGATCGGCAGCCGCACGTACCTCGTGGCAGACGTCGAGCCGCTCGACGTCGACGGAGTCCGCACCGTCGAGGTCGGCGTGGCGCTGTGGCTGGTCGGCTTCCTCGCCCTGCTGCCCTTCTACGGGCGGCTGGAGGAATCCGGCAACGTGTGGTGGCTGTGGACCTGCCTGGCGGGCTTCGGGCTGGGCCTCTTCGGCCTGGAGTACTGCCGGCGCCGCCGCCGGGCCCGCGCCGAGCTGCGACGCAGGGGAACCACCCGCTAGGTCGCGGCGGTCAGAAGGTCTCGACCTCGGCCGGGGTCAGGGTGTCGAAGACCGGCTCGGGGAGCGGCAGGGGCTCGTGCTTCTTGGCCAGCCGGACCTCCGAGTGGGCGCCGCAGCCGTGGTCGAAGGAGACCACGCGGCCGTCGTCGTTGGCGTCGCCGTTGGCGCACACGCCGAAGGTCTCCGAGAGCGGCCCGGCGATGCGCAGCAGGAAGCCGCAGGTGGTGCAGTTGTCGGGCGCCGACTGGGCCAGGGGCGAGCCCGGGCCGCCGTCGCCGTCGTACCACCGCTGGGCCGCCAGCTCGCGGCCCTCGGGCGACAGGGTGCGGACGCGGCCCAGGCCGAGGTCCTGTGCGACCTGCCGGACCTGGGCCTTCTCGTCGGCGTCCAGGGGGTCGTCGCCGAAGGAGTAGGTGGGCACCAGCCGCGGGTCGTCGTCGTCGACGGGCAGCAGGTCGCCGGGCGAGAGGTCCCCGGGCTTGATGCGCTCGCGGTAGGGCACCCACTCGGGCGCGATGATGGCCTCGGCACCCGGGACGAGCACGATCTCGTCGACCGTCACCACCTTCTGGCGGGGCGCGCGGGCGACGGTGACCGACCAGCGCCAGCCGCGGTAGCCGGCCCGCTCGCAGGCGAAGAGATGGGTCACCAGGCGCTCGCCCTCGACGAGGTGGCCGAGGTGCTCGCCCACGTCGGCGGCGTCGACCTCCTCGAGCAGCGCCGCGCGGGCCGCGTCGACCGCGGCGACGGCGGCGGCATCGGGCTTGGTGCGCACGGAGGTCATCACGGCGAAATCATGACCCATGGGGCACCGCGCTGTCAGGTCGGCCCCGTGTCTCGGTCCTCCCGCGTCGCCGACAGCAGGCAGGATGGGGACATGAGCGCGCCGCACCCTGACTCCCCTGCCGGGGACTCGCGCTGGTCCGAGCCGCCTCCGGGCGAGCGCTCCCCCGGCGGCCCCGGCACAGGCTCCGCCACCGGATCCGGCGAGCGCACCCGGTCCGTCGGGCGCGGTCTCGGCACGGGGGCGCGGGCCACGGCCCGCGGGGTCCGCGGCGCCGCGCGCGTGACTGGCCGGGCGGGCCGATACACGGTGCTCCAGGCGCGCCGGGCGGCCCGGGCCGAGGGCGCCGGCGACTCCGGGCTCTCACGGTTGATCGAGATGCACGCCTTCAACACCGCCGGCGACGCCGCGGTCGCCATCTCGCTGGCGGGCACGCTCTTCTTCCAGGTGCCGACCGGGGAGGCGCGCGGCCAGGTGGCGCTCTTCCTCGGCCTGACGATGCTGCCGTTCGCGGTCGTGGCGCCGCTGATCGGCCCGTTCCTCGACCGCTTCAGCCACGGCCGCCGCTGGGCCATCGGCGCAACCATGGCGATCCGGGGCTTCCTGTGCTGGGTGCTCGCCACCGCGGTGATGACCGACTCCACCTGGCTCTTCCCCGCCGCACTCGGCGTGCTCATCGCGTCCAAGGCGTACGGCGTGACCCGCGCCGCCGCCGTACCCCGCCTGGTGCCGCGCTCCCTCACCCTGGTCAAGGCCAACGCCCGGATCTCGCTCGCCGGCATCGTCGGCGCCGCGGTGTCCGCACCGATCGCGGTGCTGGCGTCGAAGTTCGGCTCCGAGTGGTCGCTGCGCTACGCCTTCGTGCTCTTCGTGGTCGCGACGATCCTGGCGATCCTGCTGCCGCCGCAGGTGGACGCCAGCCAGGGCGAGATCAGGCTCGCCCTCGGCCCCGGCTCGTCAGCGCCCGCGACCGGCCGTACCGCGCGCCCGCGCATGCCGCCGGCAGTCGCCTTCGCGCTGCGAGCCAACTGTGGGCCGCGCTGGTTGTCGGGCTTCCTCATCATGTTCATGGCGTTCCTGCTGCGGGAGAACCCCATCGGCGGCTGGAGCCCGCAGGTGCTGCTCGCGATCGTCATCGGTGCGGCCGGGCTGGGCAACACCCTCGGCATCGCCGCGGGCTCGCTGCTGCGCCGCGTCAACCCCGCGACCACCGTGGTGCTCGCGCTGCTGGCGGACGCCGTGGCCGTGCTCCTCGCGGCGCTGTTCTACGGCGTGGTCACCCTCGCGCTGCTCGGCGTGACCGCCGGGCTCGCCCAGGCGCTGGCGAAGCTCGCCCTGGACGCCACCATCCAGCGCGACGTGCCCGAGCGCGTCCAGTCCAGCGCGTTCGCACGCTCGGACACCACCCTGCAGCTGGCGTGGGTTCTGGGCGGCTTCCTCGGCATCGCCCTGCCGGGACCCCCACCTGGGGCTGTGGGTCGCCGTCGCGGTGCTGGCGGCCTGGTCGCTGTACGTGCTGACCGGCCGCCGGGCCGCGGACCGCGCCCCCGCCTGACCGCGGGGACTACAGCTCGAGCTCGTCTGCCAGGGCGCGCAGCAGCTTGGCGGTCGGCCGGGCGGTGCGGGGCTCGGGGTGGCGGCCGTGCCGGTAGCCCTCGCCCACGTCGTCGAGCAGGCGGATCAGGTCCTCGACGATCGGGACCATCTCCTCGGGCTTCTTGCGGCGGGCCTGGGACTGGCCGCGCGAGACCGACGCGGGGGCGTCGAGGACGCGCACCTGCAGGGCCTGGTCACCGCGCCGCCCCTGGGCGATCCCGAACTCGACCCGGGTGCCGGCCTTGAGGGTGGTGACCCCCTCGGGCAGCGCCTCGGCGCGCACGTAGACGTCGGGGCCGCTCTCCTGGGACAGGAAGCCGAAACCCTTCTCGGCGTCGAACCACTTCACCTTGCCAGTGGGCACGGTCTGACCTCTCGTGTGCGCGCCGCGACCTCGTGCCGTGGCGAGGGCCAAGCCTATGTCGGCGCCCGCACGGGCTGCCAACCAGTTCAGGGGCGCAGGGCGTCGTTCATCGAGCCGGAGCGGAACCCACGCGGGTCCAGCGCCGCCTCCGCGAAGCCGGCCCCACGCACGTCCGCCAGCAGCGACGTCGCGAGCTCACCGTCGGGGTGGAGCGGGCCCTCGAGCAGGACGGCGTCGATCTCGACCGAGGCCCGGTCCCCGAGGTCGCGGACCCGCAGGTCCCGCACGGGTACGCCGTGCCGCCCGAGCGCGGCGCGCACCGCCGCCTCCGCCCGCTCGACCCGGGCCAGCCGGTGGGGGGTGACCTCCACTCCGTAGGCCACCCGGGAGGACAGGCAGGCTGCCGCCGGCTTGTCCCAGGTCGGCAGCCCCCAGCGTCGCGAGGCCTCGCGGATCTGGGCCTTGCTCAGCCCCGCGTCGCGTAGCGGGGTGATCGCGCCACGCTCAGCGGCCGCCCGGATCCCGGGGCGGAAGCCGGCCACGGCGTCGTCGGCGTTGGTGCCGGTCGCCACGTGGGCCAGGCCCCGCTCGGCTGCCAGCGGGGTGAGCACGTCCAGCAGCTCGGCCTTGCAGAAGAAGCAGCGGTCGCCGCTGTTGGCGCGGTAGCCCTCGCGCTCCATCTCGTTGGTCCGCGGCGTCAGCACCTCGACACCGATCGACTCGGCGAAGGCCCGGGCCGGGTCGCGCTCCACCTGCGGCAGCGAGTGGGAGTAACCGGTCGCCGCCGCGACCCGGTCGGCTCCGAGCGCCCGCACCGCAGCCGCGAGCAGGAAGGCGCTGTCGGCCCCGCCGCTGTAGGCGACCAGCACCGAGCCGCGCTCGCGCAGGTCGGCCTCGAGGGCAGCGAGCCGGGTGCTGAGCAGGTGCTCGTCGAGCCAGGCCGGGAACTCCTCGAGGCCGTCGAGGACGACGTGGGTCCCGGCGTCGAGCAGCTCCTCTCGGGTGCACCCGCCGGTCAGCACGGACACGCTGAGCGCGCCCGCGGCGAGCGCCCCCTCGACGTCGTGCACGTGGTCGCCGACGTAGATCGAGGCGCCCTCACGGCGCAGCGCGTCGGCCTTGCCAACGCCCCACACCCAGCCCTCGACGTGGTCGACGTCGAGGCCGAGGTGGTCGACGTGGCGCCGGGCGTTGTCGGGGAACTTGCCGGTGACCACCACGACGCGTCCGCGCGCGCGGCGTACGGCGGCGATGGCCTCGTGGGCGCCCGGCAGCACCGGGACCGGCGCGACCGCGTGGTCGGGGTAGAGCTCGCGGAAGCGGTCCCCGGCGGATGCCACCGCCTCCTCGGCCAGGTGCTCGGAGAGCAGGTGGTCCAGCGGCGGGCCGAGGCGGGCGGTCATCTCCGCGACCGGGAACTCCACGCCGAGCTCGGCACCGAGGACGCGCAGGGTCGCGCTGAAGCCGGGCACCGTGTCGATGAGGGTCATGTCGAGGTCGAAGCCGACCACCAGAGGTGTCGTCGAGGGGAGGCCGGGCATGCTGGCAAGCGTAGGCAGCGCGCGCGCCGCCGCTCAATCGGGAAGGATTCACTGTCGCGCGGGGCAGTCCTGCGTCAGAATGAGCAGTTCGCGACCAGTGAGGCGGATGGGAGACGTGGTGAGCGGAGTGAACAGGCACCTGCGCCGCGCGCTGGTCGCCGCCGGGTCCGCCGCGGCCCTGGTGGCCTCGACCGCAGCCCTGATCGGCACCTCGGCCCCCGCGCAGGCCACGGCCACCGGCCCCACCCAGCTCTACCTGGTGACCCTGGACGGGCCGGGCACCTCCGGCTACCACGGGATCCTCCCGACGCCGCTGAACCGGGTCGAGATGCGCCAGGAGCAGGACGCCGTCCTCGCGCGGGTCGGCGAGCCGGAGCCGGTCTACCGCTGGACCACCGCCCTCAACGGCTTCGCCGTGCGGCTGACCCGGGCCCAGGCCGACGAGGTCGCCCTCGCCCCGCACGTGACGCTGGTGGAGAAGAACGCCGTGCGCCACCTCGCGGGAGCACCGGCGCACACTGCCGGGCTCGCCGGGTCGGGCCACCAGAAGGGCGGCGCCGGGACGGTCGTGGGGGTCGTGGACTCCGGGATCTGGCCCGACAGCCCGCTCTTCGCAGACGTGCCCCACCTGGGCCGCGCACCGCGGAGCTTCCACGGGGAGTGCCAGGGCGGTGACGACTGGGACGCCGCGACCTGCAACCGCAAGCTCGTCGGCGCGCGCTGGTTCGTCGACGGCTTCGGTGCCGACCGCGTCCGCACCTCGTCCTCGCTGTCCGCGCGCGACGACGACGGCCACGGCAGCGAGATGGCCTCGATCGCGGCGGGCAACGCCGGGGTCTCGGTGCTGGTGACGACCAGCGCCTCGGCAGGTACGGCGGCATCGCGCCCCAGGCCGCCTGGCCGTCTACAAGGCCTGCTGGACCGCACCCGACCCGGCCGACGACGGCTGCGCGACCGCCGACCTGGTCACGGCCATCGACCAGGCGACCGCGACGGGTCGACGTGCTCAACCTATCGGTGGGCGGACCGCCCACCTTCGACACCGTGGAGCGCGCCCTGCTCGGCGCGGCCGAGGCCGACGTCGTGGTGGTCGCGGCCGCCGGCAACCACGGCACCCGCTCGTACGCCGCGCACCCCGGCCCCTGGGTGACGACCGTCGGCAGCACCACCGGCGTGGCCCGGCGCGGTCGGGTGGTCCTCACCGGCGCCCCCTCGCTCACCGGCGCCATGGCCTCGATGCAGGGCGTCGGACCGGCCCGGGTCGTCATCGGCGGGCGCGTCGCGCGCCCGAGTCCACCAACGCACAGGCCCGCGTCTGCACGCCGGGCAGCCTCGACGCGTCGCGGGTCCGCGGCGCGATCGTGCTCTGCGACCGGGCACCATCGGCCGGGTCGACAAGTCCGCCGCGGTCGCGGCGGCCGACGGGGTCGGCATGGTGCTCGCCAACACCGCCCCGGGGACCGTCGACTCCGACTTCCACAGCGTCCCGACCGTCCACCTCGACGTGGCGTCGGCCCGGACGCTGCGGCACTGGGCTCGCCGATCACCCCCACGGGCGGGTCGCTCTGCGTCCGGTCGGGGTCGAGCACCCACCCGCCCGCCTCACCGGGTGGTCCGCGGGTGGCGACCCGACCGCCGGGGTGCTGAAGCCGGACGTGGTCGCGCCCGGCGTCGGCCTGCTCGGCGCCGTCCCGCCGTCCGTCCGCGACACCCGCTGGGACTTCGTGTCCGGGACCTCGGCGGCCACGGCGTACACCACCGGCACGGCCGCGCTGCTCCGCTCGCGCCACGACTGGCCGGCGAGCGTGGTCCGCTCGGTCCTGGCGACCACCGCCGCCCACGTCACCGGCGGGCCCTCGGTCCTCCGCAGCGGGCCGGCCGGGTCCGGGCGGCACCGCAGGACCGCCCGGCGTCGTCTACTCCGTCGAGCCCCGCGACTACCGGTCCTGGCTGACGGGTCAATCCGCCCCGAGCGGCTGAACACGCCCTCGATCCTGCTCACCGGCCGGGACACCTCGGCCACCCGGACCATCACCAACGTCGGCCGGAAGGCTCTCTACTCTCCTCCTCCGCCTCGGGCTTCACCCGCCACACCGTCGAGGTCCGCCCCGCCGCGGTCCGGCTGGCGCCCGGCGAGAGCGCCCGCTTCACGGTCCGGGTCGCCCACGGGGCCGAGGTGCACCCGCTCGACGACGGCTGGGTCACCTGGCGCGGCGGCAACGGGACGAGCGCGCGGATCCCGGTGCTGCTCAGCCGCTGAGGCGGGCGCGGCGCCGGAGACGGCGCAGCCCCACCAGCAGGCCAAGGAGCGCCAGTCCCCCGCGGCGCCGGCGGCGATCTCACGCCAGTGCCACGACAGCCACGACGTGCTGTCCCCGAAGATCGTCCCACCCAGGCCGGCGTGGGCCGGGCCGTCGAGCGCGTCGGTCGCCCACAGCGAGCAGCCCGCGCCCAGGCGCGGGTCGGCCAGGATCGTCGTCGACCCGTTGATCGACCGGAGCACGGTGTCGCGCAAGCTGTTCTCGGTGGGCACCTGGAGGGTGCCGTCGCCCCACGAGGGCAGGCAGACGCCGGCCGCGTCGGGGACACCCGGCATGGTCGACCTCAGCCTGCCGGTGGTGAGGTCGTAGAAGTGGACTGCGGTCCGGTGCTCCTGCGCGGTAGCTCCGAGGGCCAGCGTGCGCCCGTCCGGAGACACGACTCCTGCCCACTGGCTGAGGTCGCCCACGCCGCGGCCGACATCGAGCCGGACCGTGCGCTGCAGGCGCCCGTGGTCGTCCGTGACCTGGACGCGCGCCGCGTCGACGGTGCCCTTCGTCTCGTGCCACACCAGCCACGCAAGCGAGCTGTCGGACACCCAGCCGACCGGCATCACCGCCTCCCGGGTCCGCGGCCGACGGACCTCGGTCGCGCCGCGGTCGTCGAGCACCAGCGCGTCCACACCGCGTTGGCGGTTGTGCTTGGCGGCGTACACCGGGGCCAGGAGCCGCGACGAGTCCGGCGACCAGAACAACGGCGACTGCCCACGGAGCAGCCAGGGCTCCCGGCTGTCCGGGTTGTCACCGATGTCGATGCTGGTGGTGGAGCCCTCCCGCAGGTCGCGGATCTCGAACCACCGGCCGGGGCGAGTGTCGAGGTAGGCCAGCCGCGTCCCGTCCGGGGAGATCGCGGGTGTGAAGTTGTTGTTCGAGCCGGGCAGGTGCCACAGGTTCCCGGTCGGCGAGACCGCGACCAGCCGAGCGGCTGGTCGGCGGTTCCCGCGTGCGACACCCGTTCCAGGACGCCTGCGACCGGGCCGGGACGTTCCGGCAGGTCCCGGGTCCAGTAGGGGTAGTCGATCCGGCTGGGGTGGCCGTCCACCCCGCCGCCGGGCTGGTCGACGGGGGGCACGGACGCCCGGTGCGGCAGAAGCCCGATCCCGGCGCTCGCCGCGAGGACCAGGAGCACCACCAGTCCAGCGACGCCGACCCGGCGCCGGGTCCGGCGCCGGGCTCCGGCGGACCACGCCGCGCGGGCGTCCGGCGCGACGTACGACGGGACCTCGGCGACCAGGTCGTGGAGGGGCTCGTGCAGCTGGTGGCTCATCGGGGGTTCGCCTCCTCGACGAGGGATGCGAGCAGGTCGGGAGCGAGGACGCGGAGGCGATCGAGCGCCTGCCGGGTCTGGGACTTCACGGTGTTGGGCGAGCACCCGAGCACCGCAGCCGTCTGGACCTCCGTGAGGTCGTCGTAGAAGCGGAGGCTGAGCACCGCGCGCTGCTTCGGGGTTAGGCGGGCCAGCGCCTGCGCCAGCACGAGGCGGCGCTCGACCGCGTCGGCGTCGTCACCGGGCCGGCCGAGCTCGGGGTGCTCCCCGGTCAGCAGCTCCGGAGGGCGCGCCGAGCGCCGCCGCCACCGGTCGATGGACAGGTTGTGCATCACCCGGCGTGCGTAGGCGTCGGGCCCGCCGGTGCGCGCCAGCCGCCGCCAGCGGTCGGCGACCCGGGCCAGGGTGTCCTGGAGCAGGTCCTCGGCGAGGTGGACGTCGCCGGTGAGGAGGTACGCCGTACGGGCCAGCGCGCCCGACCGCGCCTGCACCCAGGCCTCGAAGTCCTCCACACCCCTACTCACGCACGGGACACCGGGTTCGGGTGGGGCGCACGCCGGTCAACCTGCGCCGACTCGGCGCTCCTGGGGTGTCAACGTGCGCCGACTCGGCGTCAGAGGCCGAGCGCCTTGGCGGACTCCTCGCGCATCTGGACCTTGCGGATCTTGCCGGTCACGGTCATCGGGAACTCCTCGACCACCATCACGTAGCGCGGGATCTTGTAGTGGGCGAGCTTGCCCGTGGCATAGGCCCGTACGGCGTCGGCGTCCAGCGGGGCGGCGCCGGCCCTCATCTTCACCCAGGCGCAGAGCTCCTCGCCGTACTTCTCGTCGGGGACGCCGATCACCTGCACGTCCTCGACGTCGGGGTGCTGGTAGAGGAACTCCTCGATCTCGCGCGGGTAGACGTTCTCCCCCCCCCCGGATCACCATGTCCTTGATCCGGCCGACGATGTTGCAGTAGCCGTCCTCGCGCATCTCGGCGAGGTCGCCGGTGTGCATCCACCCGTCGGCGTCGATCGCCTCGGCCGTCTTCTCCGGGTCGTCCCAGTAGCCCAGCATCACCGAGTAGCCGCGGGTGCAGAACTCCCCCGTCTGCCCGCGCTCGACGGTCTCCCCCGTCACCGGGTCGACGATCTTGACCTCCACGTGCGGGTGCACCCGGCCGATGGTGGCGGTCCGCCGGTCGAGGTCGTCGTCGGCGCGGGTCTGGCAGGAGACCGGGCTGGTCTCCGTCATGCCGTAGGCGATCGACACCTCGGTCATGTGCATGTCGCTCACACACCGCTTCATCACCTCGACCGGGCAGATCGAGCCGGCCATGATCCCGGTGCGAAGGGTGGAGAGGTCGTGCTCGGCGAAGCTCGGGTGGTTCTGCATGGCGATGAACATCGTGGGCACGCCGTACACCCCGGTGCAGCGCTCGGCGGCGATCGTGCGCAGGGTGATCTCGGGGTCGAAGCCGGGAGCGGGGATCACCATCGTGGCGCCGTGGGTGGTGCACCCGAGGTTGCCCATCACCATGCCGAAGCAGTGGTAGAAGGGCACCGGGATGCAGAGCCGGTCCTCGTGGGTGAAGTTGATCAGCTCGGTCGTGAAGTAGCCGTTGTTGAGGATGTTGCGGTGGCTGAGCGTGGCGCCCTTGGGGTAGCCGGTCGTGCCCGAGGTGTACTGGATGTTGATCGGGTCGTCCGGGTCGAGCGACCACGTCATCACCTCCGCCAGCGTCACCCCGGGGTCGCTCACGTTGTGGTCGGTCCACTCCGGCGAGCCGAGGTAGAGCACCTGCTCGACCGGGGTCGTGTCGATGACCTCCTCGACCATGGCGCGGTAGTCGCTGGTCTTGAACGAGGGTGCGGAGATCAGGAGCCGGGTGCCCGACTGGTTGAGGGCGTACCCCAGCTCGTGCGTCCGGTAGGCGGGGTTGATGTTGACCAGGACCGCGCCGATCTTGGCCGTGGCGTACTGCGTGATCGTCCACTCCGCGCAGTTCGGTGACCAGATCCCGACCCGGTCGCCCTTGCCGATCCCGGCGCGGATCAGGCCCACGGCCAGCGCGTCGACGTCCCGGTCCAGCTCGGCCCAGGTCCACCGCCGCCCGCTGGCCACCTCCACCAGCGCCTCGCGGTCGGGATGGGCAGCGACCGTCCGCTCGAAGTTGGCACCGATCGTCTCCTCGAGCAGCACCGGCTCGAGCTCTCCCGCGGCGTACGACGTCATGCCGGCCAGCGTAGTCACGGCGGCGCCTGCGCCGCTCGTGCCGCGTGACCTCGCCGCGTTTTGCTCGTTGCCCGGACGGGCACCCTCCCAGGTACCCCCCAACCTCAGGCTGGGTCCCCTCGGAAGGAACAACCGTGACCAGTCGCCACCTACTCCTGCGCTCTCGCCACCTGCACGTCCTGGCTGCATCCGCCGCGATCCTCGCGGCCCTCGGCGTCGCCCATGCCGACGCGGCGGTCGCCAAGCCCCACCACACCCGCACCGCCAGCCTGGCGGCCTCGGCTCCCACGTTCACCAGCTTCGCCGCACCGTCGTCGTTCACCGACTCCGACAACGCCGGGGAGCCCTCGATCGGCGACGACTGGAAGACGGGTACGACGATGTACCAGTCCAGCCTGTCGACCTACTCCGTGAAGTGGGACGACTCGACCACCCCGGCGACGCCACACTGGTCCGACGTCTCGGCCAGCGCCTCCAACGGGTGCCCGCAGGGCTCGACGATCAGCCTCGACCCGATCCTCTTCACCGACCACGCGACCGGTCGGACCTTCGAGTCGCAGCTCACGGGCGTGGACTCCTTCACCTGCTACACCGACGACGACGGCGCCAGCTGGCACCCGAGCACCGGCGGCGGGATCCCGAGCGGCGTGGACCACCAGACCATCGGTGGCGGCCCCTTCTCGACCAACGGCCTCGGCGGGCTCCCGCTTGGCTACCCGAACGCGGTCTACTACTGCAGCCAGGACATCGCCACCGCCTTCTGCGCCGTCTCGCGCGACGGCGGCACGACGTTCGGTGCGGGCGTGCCGACCTACAGCCTGCTCGACTGCGACGGCCTGCACGGTCACGTGAAGGTCGCCCCGGACGGCACGGCGTACCTCCCCAACAAGAGCTGTGGCTCCAACCAGGCGGTGGTGACCTCCACCGACAACGGCACCAGCTGGACCGTCGACCCGGTGCCGGGCACCACCCCGAGCGACTCCGACCCGAGCGTGGGCGTGGGCTCCGGCGGCACGCTCTACTTCGGGTACGTCGACGGCAGCGGCACCCCGGGCGTCGCGGTCAGCCACGACCAGGGCAAGACGTGGACCGACCGCCAGAGCGTGGGCACGGCGTTCGGCATCAAGAACGCCGTCTTCCCCACCGTGGTCGCCGGTGACGACGACCGCGCGGCGTTCGCCTACCTGGGCACGCCCACCGGCGGCAACTACCAGGACGAGGCCAACTTCAAGGGTGAGTGGCACCTCTACGTCGACACCACCTACGACGGCGGCAAGACCTGGACGACCACCGACGCGACGCCGGGCGACCCGGTCCAGGTGGGCTCCATCTGCACCGGCGGCACGACCTGCGGCAACGATCGCAACCTGCTCGACTTCATCGACGTCACCACCGACTCGCACGGTCGCGTGCTGGTCGGCTTCGCCGACGGCTGCATCAGCGCCTGCGTCACCGACCCCCAGCACAACGGTCGCGACGCCTACGCCACGATCGCGCGCCAGAGCGGCGGCCTGCCGCTGCTGTCGGCCTACGACCCGGCACCGTGACCTCGCGGGGTGACGCGAACCAGCAGCCCCGACAGTGACGTGAGCGGGCTCGGCCCTCGGGCCGGGCCCGCTCGGTCGTCCAGGGAGCCGTCAGTCTCGTCGGGCGCGGGACGACTTGGAGACGACGAGGTCCGACGAGATCTCCCCGAACGGCCTCGGCGCCGGGACGGCCGGCAGCACAGCCGGATCCGGCAGCACCCGCTCGAAGTACGCCACGACCTCCTCCTCGTCCCAGCCGCGGGACTCGCGCAGCCCCAGGCCGATGGTGTCGAGGTAGGTCGGTGAGGGGTGCGTGTGCTCGACGTGGTCGACGCCGTGTGGGGAGGTGAAGGTCAGCAGCGGGATGCCCTCGTGGCGGCCGACCTCGACCAGCGTCTCGTAGCGCCCGGGCCCGGCGGTGTGCCGGCCGCCCTCGAGCGGGCTGAGGACGACCTCCTCGATGGGGTCGCCCTCCTGCGGGACCCGGTGCATCTCCTGCGCCGCGATGTCGGCGAACTGGCCGGCGGTGACCAGGTAGCCGCGGGCAGCGGTGAAGCCGGGGGTGTCGTGGTCGTAGTAGGCGACGCCGCCGCCCCACTGGCGGGACTCGCCGGCGAAGTAGAGGGACCCGGGCAGGTCGACAGGGATGCTGCGGGCCGGTGGAGTGCGGTCCCGGGCTCCCGGGTGGGCGCGGGAGCCGCCGGGTGGGCGGCCGCCCTCGAGGTAGGCCGCGAGGCGGGCCGCGGACATGTTGGAGCCGTAGCTGACGTACCACACATAGGACATGACCGTCGGCAACATACCCATGACCACGGCCCGCCACACATCGTGCGGCGGGCCGTGGCCTGTGGCGGTGACCACACAGTGGTCAGCGGCTCTCGGCCTCCGCGAGCACCGGGGCGTTCTTCAGGACCCGGTCGTGGCGCAGCGAGCTGGCCCGGGTCTCCCGGGCGAAGAGCACCGCGATGACGGTCAGCGCCGAGGCGATGGCCACGTAGATCCCCACCGCGGTGGTGTTGCCGTCGGTCACGTCACCGAGCAGCTTGAGCGCGATGATCGGCGCCAGCGCACCGGCGAAGATCGAGGCGAGCTGGTAGCCCACCGACGCGCCGGTGTAGCGCACCGAGGTGCCGAACAGCTCGGAGAAGAACGCCGCCTGCGGGGCGTACATCAGCGAGTGCAGGATGAGGCCGACCACGACGCCGAGCAGGATCTTGTTCGGGTCCTTGGTGTCCAGCAGGCTGAAGAACACGAACGTCCACACGGCGACGCCGACCGCGCCGGCGAGGTAGAGCGGACGCCGGCCGACCCGGTCGGAGAGCGCCCCGATGGCCGGGACCACGCAGAACTGGACCGCGGCGCCGATCAGCAGCGCGCGCAGGATGACCGGCTTGTCCACGGCGATGTAGGTGGTGGCGTAGGTGATCGAGATGACCGTGAAGATGTAGTAGCTGATGTTCTCGGCCATCCGCATGCCCATCGCGACGAAGACCTCGCGGGGGTACTCACGGATCACCTCGAGGATCGGCATGCCGCGGTCCTGCTTCTCCATCTCGGTCTTGGCCTCGGCGAAGACCGGGGACTCCTCGATCGTGAGGCGCACCCACATGCCGACGGCGACGAGCACCGCGCTCAGCAGGAACGGGATCCGCCAGCCCCAGGCGAGGAACGCGGAGTCGGACTGGACGGCCGCGAGCACCCACAGCACGCCGGTGGCGAGCAGGTTGCCCATCGCGACGCCGGCCTGCGGCCAGGACGCCCAGAAGCCGCGCCAGCCGTCACTGCCGTGCTCGGAGACCATCAGCACCGCGCCACCCCACTCGCCGCCGACGGCGAAGCCCTGCAGGAGCCGGCAGAAGACCAGGAGGAGCGGAGCCGCGACGCCGATGGTGGCGTACGTCGGCAGCAGGCCGATGGCGAAGGTGCCGAGGCCCATCATGAGCAGCGACGCGACCAGCATCTTCTTGCGGCCGACCCGGTCACCGAAGTGCCCGAACACGACGCCGCCGATGGGGCGGGCCACGAAGCCGAGCGCGTAGGTCATGAAGGCGTAGAGGGTGCCCTCGGTGCCGCCGATCTTGCCGAAGAAGACCTCGCCGAAGACCAGGGCGGCCGCGGAGCCGAAGAGGAAGAAGTCGTACCACTCGGTCGCCGTGCCGATGAGGCTGGCGAAGACGACCTTGCCGATCGAGCGGCGGCCGGGATCGCTCCCCGGTGTGCGGGGGGTGGTGGCGTCGTACGTGGTCATGGTCCTGCCTTTCGGGGTGCCGCGCCGGGGGCGCTGCTCGGGATGGGTTGGTGCGGTGCTGCGGTCGTGCGGGAGCCGGGGGCGGGTCAGCCGGCGGTCCAGCCGCCGTCGAGGAGGAACGACGAGCCGGTGATCGAGGCCGTGCCGGGGCCGCACAGGTAGCCGACGAGGTCGGCCACCTCCTCGGTCTCCACGAGGCGCTTCACCGGGGTGCGGGCGAGCAGCACCTCGTCGAGGACCTCGCTCTCGTCGATGCCGTGGGTCTCGGCCTGGGCCGCGATCTGGCCCTCGACCAGGGGCGTGCGGACGTAGCCGGGGCACACGGTGTTGCTGGTGACGCCCTTGCCGGCCGCCTCCAGCGCGATCACCTTGGAGAGCCCCTCGAGGCCGTGCTTGGCACTCACGTAGGCCGCCTTGTACGCCGAGGCCCGGTGGCCGTGCACGCTGGACACGTGGATCATCCGGCCCCAACCGCGGTCGTACATGCCGGGCAGCAGCCGGCGCGCGAGGCGGAACGGCGCCTCGAGCATCAGCCGGAGGATGAGAGCGAAGCGCTCGGGGTCGAACTCCTCGATCGGGGCGACGTGCTGGATACCGGCGTTGTTGACGAGGATGTCGGCCTCGACGTCGAGGGCGTCGATGGCCGCGCCGTCGGTGAGGTCGAGGCCGCGTGACTCGCCGCCGATGGCCGCGGCGACCTTGGCCGCGCCCTCGTCGTCGCGGTCGAGCACCACGACGTGGGCACCGAGCTCGGCGAGCCGGGTGGCGACGGCGGCGCCGATGCCGCTCGCGCCGCCGGTCACCAGCGCGGTGCGGTGGGTCAGGGGTGTGACGGGGGTCTCGGACATGGCCGTCACGCTAGGTGCTGAGGCCTGCCCCACCCCATGTGCGCGGAGCACACACTTGCGCCCACACATGTGGCCGACGACTACCCTCCGGTCGGCGTTCCTCCGCGCAGCCGGTGCACCCGCAGCGCCAGCTGCACGTCGAGGCCGCGACCCGGGTCGCGCCAGTCGGCCCCCAGCAGCTCGGTGACCCGGTCCAGCCGCTGCACCACCGTGTTGGGGTGGACGTGCAGCCGCTCGGCGGTCTCCCGGACCCGCCCGCCGGTCGCGAACCACGCCTCGAGGGTCTCCAGCAGACTGGTGCCCCGCTGGGCGTCGTAGGCGAGCACCGGGCCGAGGGTGGACGCGACGTACTCCTCGAGCTCGGCGGGACCGTTCTCACCCAGCAGCAGCCGGGTCACGCCCAGCCCGGCCGGGTCGCTCACGTCGCCCGAGCGGCCCAGGGTGACCAGCGAGTCCAGGCACCGGCGGGCCTCGGCGTACGCCGGGGCCAGGTCTGCGCCGGCGCAGGCCACCCCGACGGTCGCCTCGCCGCCCGCGGCTCGCACCGCTTCGCGCAGCGCCGTCCCGAGCTCGAGCGGGTCGCCCCCCGGGACCAGCAGCACGACGGCGCCGCGGTGCTCGCCGGCCAGGCCCCGCCGGGCCGTCGCGATCCGCGCCGCGGCCCGGACCGCCGCGTGGCGCTCGAGCCGGTCCACCGCCGCGACGCCCACCGACAGCGGCGGGTCGAGCACCACCCGCTGGCGGCGGGCCCGCTCGCGCAGCAGCAGGTCGGGGGTGGCGCCCTCCAGCAGGTCGGTGAGCAGCTCACCCCCCAGCCGCTCCTCGGTCTGGGCGACCGTGCGTGCGAAGAGCAGCACCAGGGCCGTGACCAGGGCGCCACGCTCCAGCGTCCGGCGCTCGGCGAGCGCCAGCGGCCGGGCACGGCCGTGCAGGACCAGGGTGGCGACGTGCTCGGTGCCGGCGAGCGCCGCCGCGACGTACGCGCCGTCTGCCTCGACAGAACGGCCCGAGGCCACCGCGTCCGCCACCCGCTCCTGCCAGCCGTCGGCGGCGGCGGTGCCGGCCATCAGGTCCCCGGTCGCGTCGTGGACCGCCAGCCGCCCGTCGAGGACCTCTGCGAGCACCCGGGCGACCTCCTCGACACCTCCCCCGTGCAGCAGCAGGTCGGTGAGCCGGTCGTGGGCGTGCGCGGCACTCTCCACCGCGGCGGTGTGCTCGGTCATCGTGCGGTTGGCCTCGTCGAGCTCCGCGAAGAGCCGGGCGTTCTCAAGCGCGACCGCCGCGTGCGCGGCGAACGAGGTCAGCAGGCTGACCTCGGAGGACGGGAAGGGACGCACGCTGCGGTGCACCGCGAGCAGCGCCCCGATGACCCGGCCGTCCAGGACGAGCGGGACGCCGAGGATGGCGCGGATGTGCTCCCCCGCCACCGCGTCGTCGATGAACGGCCGGTGCAGGAAGCGCTCGTCGGACTGGTAGTCCTGGGTGTAGTAGGGCGCGCCCGACTGCGCGACCAGGCCGAGCAGCCCGGTGCCGAGCGGGAGCCGCAGCGTCCGGAACTCCTGGGTCAGCGCGCCGTCGGTGACCTTCATGTACGACGCGCCGTCGGCCTCGTCGTTGAGCGAGAGGTAGGTCATGTCGGCGTTGAGCAGCTGCCGTGCCCGCCGCACGATCGCGGCCAGGATCGCGTCGACGTCGCGGATGGCGGTGAGGTCGCTGGCGGTGTCGTAGAGGGCGCTCAGCTCCGCCTCGCGGGAGCGCTGACGGGCGATCAGGTCGCGCAGCCGCAGCGCCACGTCGTACTGCCGCCGCAGCTCCGCGAGCGCCTCGGGGCCGGCGCCGTCGCGCTCGGCGGTCGCGACCACCTCGTCGAACGACGCCCGGGGCGCCTCGTCGTAGAGGAGGTCGAGGAAGGAGGCGGCCACGGTCGGACCGTAGCCGTCGCCGGGTCGGAACGCGACGGACCCCGCCGATCCCGAGGGATCGACGGGGCCCGTCCTTGGCTGTTCAGACTGTCAGGAGGTGACCTTGACGGTCATGACACCGGACTTGCTGACGCTCAGGACGCGGATCTTCGTACCGGTCTGCGGCACGTCCACACCCATCCACTCGGGCTCGTAGAAGCCGGGGTGGTCACCGCAGCCGTGCTCGTCGCAGTCGAACCACCAGGTCTTCATGTCGTTGAAGACCGGCTGCGCCGACTCCGAACGGACCGTGGTCGGAACGCCGTTGAGACGCCACGTCTGCTTCACGGTCGGCTCGAGCGAGAACGTCGAGTCGGCCGTCTGCGCCTTCGTGCGCATCAGGCTGGTGCCTGAGTGCACGAAGTACGGGTGCGCGTCCACGGGGAGGATCTCGCCACCGCCCGGGTGGTCACCGACGTTGTTGTCGGTGTACGAGGTGTCCCAGTAGGAGATGAGCGCGCCCGGCTCGAAGTGCTGGAAGTCCCTTGTCCGGCGTGTGAGCGATGTCGCCGAAGTTGTAGATGTGCTGCAGCAGGCGGTCACGACCGACGTACTGACGGTTGTCCACGAAGTAGGCGTTCGTGAACGACTGGTCCTCGGTGCCCGTGGTGGTGCGGAACCCGTCGAAGGTCCAGCCCTCGGCGCCGGTCTCGGCGGTGCCGATGTCGTTGCCGTCCAGGGTGATGTTGTCGACCTGGAAGCCGTTCAGGGCCACGCCGCCGTCGGTGCGGTACTCCCAACGCAGGGCGTTGGTGCCGTCCGGCACGTCCGCGGTCAGGTCAACCCACTCGCCATCGGTGCTGCCGGTGATGCCGGTCCCGTCCGGGTTGGCCTCGTTGGAAGGCTCGCTCTCGCTGGTCTGGATCGCGGACCAGGTCTGGCCACCGTCGCTGGAGGCCTCGAGGTAGGCGTAGTCGTAGTCCTGCTCGATGTCGTAGCGGACCTTGGCGGTCAGCGGAGCAGTGCCGGACACGGCCGGGACTTCACGGGTCATCGTGGTGTCGAGGTCGTCGCCCTTGTCGCTGTAGTAGTAGCGCGACCCGCAGGTGGCGCAGGGAGCGCCGAGCTGGAGCGTCGTGTGCTTGTTCGGCAGCAGGACGATCAGGCCGTTGGCCTCGTCACCCGAGGTCGACTGGCCGGGACGGATCTTGTACGTCGCGTCGTGACCCGGGCGGGCGGTGTCGTAGTCGAGCCAGCCGAGCTGGAACTTCTCCCAGGCGCCGAACGGCATGGGCTGGTCGCCGATGCCCTGGTCCTTCTGCGCGGTGCCGCGGGACTGGCTCATCAGCGACCAGTGCTCGACGGTGTTGGAGGCGCCACCGGTGTTGCCGGAGGTGTCGTAGAGGTCCGGCAGGCCGAGGTCGTGGCCGAACTCGTGCGAGAAGACCGACAGGCCGCCGTTCTCGGGCTGGATCGTGTAGTCGTTGACCCAGACGCCGGTCGGGTTGTTCGGGATCTGGACGTTCGCGCCGTTCGGGTCGGACACGCCGCCCTCACCGACATTCACGCCGCCGATCGGCGCCCCGCCCTCGGGACCGGTGCCGAAGGGCTCGATCTGGGCGTTCCAGCGGTGGCTCCAGATGGCGTCCGAACCGTAGACCGGGTCGCCGTCGGCCTGGTCGCCACCCGCGTGCACGATCTGGAAGTGGTCGATGTAGCCGTCGGGCTCGTTGAAGTTGCCGTCGCCGTCGAAGTCGTAACGGTCCTGGTGGTCGAAGGTCTTCAGGTAGTCCTGGATCTTCGTCATCGACCAGCCGGCGTCGAGCTTGGACTGGGTCCACTCGGCGAGGGCGTCGCGGATCAGGAACCAGGTGTTGCTGCAGACGATGCTGCCGCACTTGTCACGGCCGTAGCGCGCCTCGTTGAAGGGCACCTTCACCCACTCGGTGACCTGGCCGTCGACGGAGTACTTCCCCGAGGACTGGTCCTCGTAGAACTTCTTCATCCGGTTGAAGTACATGTTCTGGTAGTGCGCCTGGTTGTAGTCAGACTTCCAGAGCGTGGAGTTGTCCTTCGAGCGGTCCGGCTCGGGGATCTGGTTGTGCAGCGGGCCGTCGACCTTCTGGGCGTCGGGCGACTGGCCGGCGTACGCCGAGTGCTGGGTGTTCCCGAACTCCGCAAGAACCACGAAGATCTTGTCCTGGCCGGTCTGGGCCACGCGGCCGTAGGCGTGCTTGCCCACCTTGACCGACGTGCCGCGACCGCCCTGGCGCAGGCGCTTCTCGAGCGCCTTCTGGTTGCGCTCCTCGAACTTCGCGCGCCACTTCGGCGTGAGCGAGTCCGACGGAGCGGCGTTGCCGGACGAGGACGGCGCCGCGCCGGCGGCCGTACCCGTGACGGCACCGGCCTGGGTCGAGCTCAGCGGCAGCGTGACCGCTGCGCTGATGAGTGAAGCCGTCGCGAGTGCGACGAGCTTGGTCCTTCTCATGCAAAGCCTCCCGTATTGCCGCGTGTAACGGCGTTGAGCACATGAATTGGCCCGGCCTTGCAGGAAAAAGACAGCTGGTTCTCAGCATCTCCTCAGGACACGGACCCGGGGTAGTTGAACCCTGATCGGGAGATTCCGCGAGCCTCAACTCGGCACCGTTACCAGACTGTTATGAAAGTGGCTGCTGTGAGACCGCTCAAGACGGACGGCGTGACCTGGCTCTCAGAGTCGACGCTGGCAGCCCGGGTCGGTCACGGTGCCGCGACCTGGATCGACACCCCGTCGCCGAGGTCCACCACGGCGCCCGGGACCAGCTGCACGGCGATGCCGGCTGCAGGTCCTCGGGCGGCAGCCCGGGCTGGACCAGGACGGTGCCGTTGGTGGAGCCGAGGTCGGTGATCACGGCCGTGCCGTGGTCGGCCCCCGTGCCCGGCCGGATCTCCAGGTGCGTCGAGGAGATCTCCTGGTGCGGGCTCGCCACCGTGACCAGTCGGGACTCCTCGCCGGAGGCGGAGCGGGCTGCCTCGGGAGCCCTGCCGACGAGCACGGCGCGGTCGACCTCGACCGTCTCCCCGCTGGAGAAGACCAGCCGGGCCACCGGGCCCGTGGTCGCGCCGGGGACCTCCGGCTCGGGCGGCAGCACGGGCGGGCCGAAGGGCGGGGCCGGGGGTCGCGGCACCCAGATCGGCGGATCGTCGTAGTACGGGTCGACGTCGTCCTCGACCGGCTCCTCGACGAGGGGCTGCTCCTCGGCGGGCTGCTCCTCGGGCGGGCCTCCCTCCAGGAGGGGGACCGCCTGGGTGGGCTCGTCCTCGAGGTGGGCGTACCACTGGACGCCGGGCGGCTCTGTGGGGGGCGGCTCTGCGGGCGGCGGCTCCGTGGGGAGCAGCGGATCGACGGGTGGGGGCTCCACAGGCAGCGGCTCCGCAGGCACGGGGCCTGCGGGCGCCGTACTGCTCGCCGGCTGGTCGACGCGCGAGAGCCGCACCAGGCCACCGGCCAGCCGTAGGTCCTCGACTCCGCTCTGGGCCTGCCCGGCCTCCTCGGCGACCTCGACGCTCATCCGCGTGACGCCGTGCAGTGTGCTCCACCCAGGTGGTGGCGACCGACCCGTCGAGGTCGACCGTCTCGTCGGCGGTGGTGAAGCTGGCGCGGGCGGCGCCGCGCAGCACGACCCTGGTCTCGCCCCCGGCCTCGCTGACCAGCACGAAGCCGGGGAGGTCGCGGAGGCCGCCGCGCGCGTCACGCGTCGAGCGTCTCGTCGAACCCGGCACCGTCGTCGACCATCTCCCACAGCGCCGCGACCCGGGACTTCTCGGTCGGCGGCAGGATCACGCTGGCGTGCTCCCCGAAGATGCCGAACCACTCTCCGGGCCGGAAGGATCGCGTCGTCTGCTCGTGCTCGTGCTCGTCGCTCACCGGAGCGCCCCCAGATCCTGGTCGAGACTCACCCGCTGGTGCTCGGAGTCGTGGTCGTCCTCAGCCGTCAATCCCACCACATCGACGACGACGGCAGTGGCGTTGTCCCGCCCGCCGGCGCCCACCGCGGCGGCGACCAGCTCCTCGGCCGCGTCGCGCGGGTCGCTCGCGCTGCCCAGGATCTCCGCCATCCGGGCGTCGTCGATCATCCCGGTGATGCCGTCCGAGCACAGGACCAGACGCTCCACCGAGGGCAGCGGCAGCAGGAAGTAGTCGGCCTCGGCCCGGTCGGGCCCGCCGAGGGCCCGGGTGATGACGTGCCGCTCGGGGTGCGTGGCCGCCTCGTCGGGGCTGATCCGTCCCGAGTCGACCAGCTCCTGCACCAGGCTGTGGTCGACGCTGACCTGCTCTAGCCGGCCCTCGGCGTAGCGGTAGATCCGCGAGTCCCCCAGGTTGGCCAGCAGCCACTTCGGGCCCTCGTCGTCCTCGACGAGCAGCGCGACCACGGCGGTGGTGCCGGCGTAGAAGGCACTGCCGCCCCGCGGTCGGTGGGCGGCCCCGAACTCCGCGATCCGGGCCTGGCAGGCACCCAGCGTCTCGGCGACGACGTCGGTCCCGCGGCGTGGGTCGTAGCCGGCGTCGGCCAGCCGTCCGAACTCCTCGACCACGATGGCGCTGGCCACGTCGCCGCTCGCGTGGCCCCCCATCCCGTCGGCGACGACGAAGACGGGTGGTGCCGCGAGGAACGCGTCCTCGTTGACCTGCCGCACCAGGCCCACGTCGGTCGCCGCGCCGTGGCGGAGCTCGATGCCCCTCGACTGACCTGTCATCCCACCTCCCGGGTGGGGAGGAGCGTACGGCCGAACAGGCGGCCACGGGCGGGTAGCGTGGAAGGGATGTCCGGATCGCCTTCCCGCCGCGACGGGTACCGCACCCTCGCCGACCAGCTCCGCGGCTGGCCGGACGAGCGACTGTCGCGGCTCCTCGTCGCGCGTCCCGATCTCGCCACTCCAGCCCCTCACGACTTCGGCCAGCTGGCCTCCCGTGCGGCCACCCGTGCCTCGCTGCTGCGCGCCCTCGACCTGCTCACCAGGCTCGAGCTCTGTGTGCTTGATGCCCTCGTCGTCGCCGGCCAAACCACACCGTCCGACCTGGCGCGGATCGTGCACGCCGCCCCGGAGCGGGTCGCCGCCGCACTGGAGCGGCTGCTCGACCTGGCCCTGGTCTGGGAGTCCGACCAGGGGCTGCGCCCCCTCAGCGGCGTGGCCGACGGACTCACCGGGGGCCAGGCCCGCGGCCTCAGCGGCCTGCGTCCGGTCTCGTCCGAGCCTCCACCGCGGGCCCGGGTCGAGGCGCTCCTGGCCGAGCTGTCGGAGCCGGCCCGGGCCCTGCTCGAGCACGTCGCCGACAGCGGCGGCGAGGCGACCACGGGGTCGGCCCGGCACACGGTGCTGCCCCAGGACGCCGAGACGCCGGCCGAGGAGCTGCTCGCCCGCAGGCTGCTGGTGCCCCGCGGCGGCGGCGTGGTCGTGCTGCCCGGCGAGGTGGGGATCGCCCTGCGCGGGGGTCACACCACCCGGGAGCCGGTCGACGACCTTCCGGAGGTCATCACCTCCGACCGCGACCCCGCCCTGGTGGAGCGGGCGGCGGCGGGCACGGCGTTCGAGGCGGTACGCCGGGTGGAGCTGCTGCTCGACCAGTGGGGCAGCCACCCGCCCGGCGCGCTTCGCAGCGGCGGGCTCGGCGTACGCGACCTGAAGGCGGCCGCCGGCACCCTGCACCTCGACGAGCCCACCGCGGCCCTGGTCATCGAGACCGCCCACGCGGCCGAGCTGCTCGCCACCGGCTCCGACGGAGGCGGCAACCCGGTGTGGATCCCCACCGACGCCTTCGACGCCTGGGTCACCCGCTCGATCGCCGAGCGGTGGGTGGCGCTGGTGCGGGCGTGGCTGGACTCGCCGCGGATGCCCGGCCTGGTGGGGTCGAGGGACTCCAACGGCAAGGCCTGGAACGCCCTGGCCCCCGAGCTGGCCGCCGCCACCCAGGTCGAGAGCCGGCGGATGGCGCTGGAGGTGCTCGCCGACCTCCCGGCCGGCCAGGTCCTGGCCTCCGGGACCGGACTGCCCTCGCTCGTGCAGCGGGTCGCGTGGCTGCGGCCCCGGCGACCGCGTACCCGCGCCGACCAGGTGGCGTGGGCGGTCGGCGAGTCCGCGGCGCTCGGCGTGACCGGGCTCGGCGGGCTGCCGTCGTACGCCCGCAGCCTGCTCGTGGGTGACGACGCCGGAGCCGTCGAGCAGCTCGCGGGGCTGCTGCCCGAGCCCGTCGACCACGTCCTCGTCCAGGCCGACCTGACCGCGGTCGCGCCCGGCCCGCTCGAGGCGCCGCTGGCACGCACCCTCCAGCTGCTCGCCGACGTCGAGTCGCGCGGCGGGGCCACGGTCTACCGGTTCACCCCGTCCTCGGTGCGCCGGGCCCTCGACACGGGCTGGTCCGCGGTGGAGATCCACGACTTCCTGGAGTCGGTGTCCCGCACGCCGGTGCCGCAGCCCCTCACCTACCTCGTCGACGACACCGCCCGCACCTTCGGGACCGTGCGCGTGGGCCACGCGGAGGCGTTCCTGCGCGCCGACGACGAGACCGCGCTGACGGAGCTGCTGCACCATCCCCAGGCGGCCTCGCTGGGGCTTCGCCGGATCGCGCCGACGGTGCTCATCTCCGGGACCCCCCTCGACGTCCTCCTCCCCCGGCTGCGCGACCTCGGCGCGGCGCCGGTCATCGAGGCGGCCGACGGCACCGTGCGGGTCGCGCGACCCGACCTGCTGCGCGCCCGCACGCCTCGGGACCGGCGCGGGACCGCGGTGCGGGCCGCCCACCAGAGCGCCCAGGTCGCCCAGGTGGTGAACGCGGTGCGCTCCGGGGACCGGGTCACGGCCGAGCGCCCGGCCGTCCCGGTGGCCACGCTCACCCCGAGCGGGTCGCTGACTGCGCTGCGCGAGGCCGTGGAGGGCGGCAGGACCGTCCTGATCGGGTACGTCGACAACCACGGCAGCAGCTCCGAACGGATCGTGGACCCGCTCAAGGTCGAGGGGGGCTGGCTGACGGCGCACGACCACCGCAGCGACGACGTCCGCACCTTCGCGGTGCACCGGATCACGACGGTCAGCCAGGTCACCGCCGGGCCGTAGCCGTCGCGGAAGCCCTGCGGTGGCGCACCCTCCGTAGACTGGAGGGCGTGGACTTCCTCCGGTACGCCGAGCAGTCGGCGGGTCTCGTCAACACCGAGATCGCCGACGTCGATGCGCTCGTCGCCCATCTCGCGGGGCGCGAGTGGCTGCACGAGCAGTGCACCGACCGCGACTGCATGCTGCTGCGGAAGTTCCGGCGCGAGCTGCGCCCGGTCTTCGAGGCCGGGGAGGCCGGCGACGTCGAGGGCGTGGTGGAGGGGCTCAACGACCTGATGGTCCGCCACCCCATCACCCCGCGGATCGCCCACCACGATCACCACGACCTGCACATGCACGTGGCCACCAAGAGCGCCAGCGTCGCCGAGCTGCTCGTCGGGGAGTCGCTCCTGGGGCTGGCCACGCTGGTCTGCGACCTCGGGCCGACCCGCCTGGGGGTGTGCTCGGCGTCGCCGTGCACCAACGTCTTCGTGGACACCTCCCCCAACCAGTCCCGGCGCTACTGCTCGGACCGGTGCTCGTCGCGCGCCAACGTCGCGGCGTACCGCGCCCGGCAGAAGCTGGTCGCCGGCGCCTGATCGTGCCGCCGAGGGCGGACGTGGCCCGCTCCGTAGACTCGCCGGGTGAACGACGGACCCCTGATCGTCCAGTCCGACAAGACCCTCCTGCTCGAGATCGACCACGAGCGCGCCGCCGACTGCCGCAAGGCGATCGCGCCGTTCGCCGAGCTCGAGCGGTCGCCGGAGCACATCCACACCTACCGGCTCACCCCGCTGGGGCTGTGGAACGCCCGCGCCGCCGGGCACGACGCCGAGCAGGTGGTCGACACGCTGCTGGAGTTCAGCCGGTACGCCGTACCGCACGCGCTCCTCGTCGACGTCGCCGAGACGATGGCACGCTACGGCCGGCTCCGGCTGGAGAAGAACCCGATCCACGGGCTGGTGCTGGTCTCCAACGACCGGCCCGTGCTCGAGGAGGTGCTCCGCGCCAAGAAGATCGCCGGGATGCTCGGCGACCGCATCGACGACGACACCGTCGTGGTGCACGCCTCCGAGCGCGGCAACCTCAAGCAGGCGCTGCTCAAGCTGGGCTGGCCGGCCGAGGACTTCGCGGGCTACGTCGACGGCGAGGCGCACCCGATCGCCCTGGACGAGTCGGAGTGGCACCTGCGCGACTACCAGCGCGATGCGGCCGAGTCGTTCTGGCACGGCGGGTCCGGGGTCGTCGTGCTCCCCTGCGGCGCCGGCAAGACCCTGGTCGGCGCGGCCGCCATGGCCCACGCCCAGGCGACCACCCTGATCCTGGTGACCAACACCGTCTCGGCCCGGCAGTGGAAGGACGAGCTGGTGCGTCGTACCTCCCTGACCGAGGACGAGATCGGGGAGTACTCCGGCGCGGTCAAGGAGGTCCGGCCCGTCACCATCGCGACGTACCAGGTGCTGACGACCCGGCGGAAGGGCGTCTACCCGCACCTCGAGCTGCTCGACGCCCGCGACTGGGGCCTGATCGTCTACGACGAGGTGCACCTGCTGCCGGCCCCGATCTTCCGGATGACTGCCAACCTGCAGGCGCGGCGGCGGATCGGGCTGACCGCGACCCTGGTCCGCGAGGACGGCCGCGAGGGCGACGTCTTCTCGCTGATCGGCCCGAAGCGGTACGACGCGCCCTGGAAGGACATCGAGGCGCAGGGCTGGATCGCGCCGGCCGACTGCGTCGAGGTCAGGGTGACGCTGCCGACCAACGAGCGGCTGGTCTACGCGACCGCGGAGGCCGACGAGCGCTACCGGCTGGCGTCCTGCACCCACCACAAGATCGACGTCGTGCGCGAGCTGGTCGAGGCGCACCGCGACCAGCCGACCCTGGTGATCGGGCAGTACATCGACCAGCTCGACGAGATCGCGGCCGCGCTGGACGCCCCGTGATCAAGGGCGAGACGACGGTCAAGGAGCGGCAGCGGCTCTTCGACGCGTTCCGGTCCGGCGAGGTCGGGCTGCTGGTGGTCTCCAAGGTCGCGAACTTCTCCATCGACCTGCCCTCCGCCGAGGTGGCGATCCAGGTGTCCGGCTCCTTCGGCTCCCGCCAGGAGGAGGCCCAGCGCTCGGTCGTCTGCTCCGGCCGAAGGAGGAGGGCAAGACCGCGCACTTCTACACGATCGTCTCGCGGACACCGTGGGACGCGGAGTTCGCCCAGAACCGGCAGCGCTTCCTCGCCGAGCAGGGCTACGCCTACCGGATCGTGGACGCGGAGGACCTCCCCGCCTGACCCACCCGTCCGCCGAGTCGGCGTTCGTTGACCACCGCGTCCGCCGAGTCGGCGTTCGTTGACCGTGCTGCGCGTCAACCTTCGCCGACTCGACGGGGTGTGGGCTGTCCGCCCATCGGCGCCGAATCGGAGCCTCGGGCAATGCCTCCTAGGCTGGATGACCGTGAAGGTGCTGCTGCTCGAGAACATCCACCCGGTCGCCGTCGAGATCCTCGAGACCCGAGGGTTCGAGGTCGAGCTCCGGGCCGGCTCGCTGAGCGAGGACGAGCTCGTCGCCGCCCTGGACGGGGTCCACCTGCTCGGGATCCGCTCCAACACGACGATCACCCCGCGCGTGCTCGAGCACGCCCAGGACTGCTCGCGATCGGCTGCTTCTGCATCGGCACCAACCAGGTCGACCTCGAGGCGGCGGCCGCGCGCGGTGTCGCGGTCTTCAACGCGCCGTACTCCAACACCCGCAGCGTCGTGGAGCTGGTGATCGCCGAGATCGTCGTGCTGGCCGCCGGCTGGCCGAGAAGACCCAGCGCATGCACGACGGCGTGTGGGACAAGTCGGCCAAGGGCAGCCACGAGGTGCGCGGCCGCACGCTGGGCATCGTGGGCTACGGCAACATCGGCACGCAGCTGTCCAACCTCGCCGAGGCCATGGGCCTGCGGGTGATCTTCTTCGACACGCCGACCGGCTCGCCCACGGCAACGCCCGCCGGGTGAGCACGCTGGACGAGCTGCTCGCCGAGGCCGACGTGGTGAGCACCACGTCGACGGGCGGCCGGGCAACGCGGGCATGTTCGGCGCCGCGGAGTTCGCGAAGATGAAGCCGCGCTCGCTGTTCATCAACGCCTCGCGCGGCATGGTGGTCGACGACCAGGCCCTGCGCGAGCACAATCCTCTCGGCCACATCGCCGGCGCGGCGCTGGACGTCTTCCCGGTGGAGCCGAAGAAGCAGGGCGACGAGTTCATGTCGGTCCTGCGTGGCCTCGACAACGTCATCCTCACCCGCACGTGGGCGGCTCGACCCAGGAGGCCCAGGAGGAGATCGGCTACTTCGTGGCCGGCAAGCTCGCCGGCTTCGCGCTCCAGGGCATGACCGCGCTCTCGGTCAACCTCCCGGCCGTGCAGGCTCCCGAGCTCGAGCCCGGCACCTTCCGGGTCGGCTACCTGCACATCAACGTCCCCGGGGTGCTGGCCGGCGTCAACCAGGTGCTGGCCGAGCAGGGTGACAACGTGGTGGGGCAGTACCTCTCCACCCGCGGAGAGCAGGGCTACGTCGTCACCGACGCCGTGGACCCGGTCTCGCCCGAGTCGCTGAAGGCGCTCGTGGAGAACCCGCACACGATCTGGCTGCGCACCTGGCAGGCGTGAGACGCTGCCCTACCAGCGGACCGGCACCGGCAGTGGCCGGTGCGCCACCGGTCGTCCGGCAGCCCGCGGGGCCGGTGCCGGGAGCCCGGGACACCGCTTGTCCGCGTGGTGGCCGGCCCTGCGCTTCGGGAGCGAGCCGTCCCGGAGCAGTGCCGCGACCGCGTTGTCGGTGCAGGCGATCCCCGACAGGGACACGGCGTGCGAGGTGCCACCCACGCCCTCCACGAGGGCCGAGGTGGGGAAGATGCTGCGGACGGTGAGCGCCCCCGGGAACGGCGTGGCCGGGTCGTAGGTCTCGTTGGTGAGCAGGATCGGCGCCTTCACGCCTCTCCCGGTGACGTCGAACCTGGGCCCGGACGCCGCCGGCCAGGTGCGGCACGGCGCGTTGTACCAGGCGTTGGCCCACGTGTAGAACGGCGCCTGGTGGTGGACGCGCCAGTTGTCCTGCCGCCAGGTCGCCCAGTCCTGCGGCCACGGCGCGTCGGTGCACTCGGTCGCGACGTACACGGCGTAGCCGTTGTCGGCTCCCGGCCCGGCCGGGTTCAGGGCCCGGTAGAGCCGGGCGATCCCACCCGGCCTGTTGTGGTTGGCCAGGGCCGACCAGGCCGGGGCCACCAGCGTGTAGTACGGGCGGTAGTAGGAGGCCAGGAGAAGGGCGTCGGCGAGCTCGTCGGGCCCCACCTTGCCGCCGGCGGCGTGCCGCTCGAGCCGGTGGCGCAGCCGGTCGTACCCGCGCTGGACCGCCTTCCGGCCGTGTCCGAGGTGGTAGATGCCGGGGTACTTCCCGACCCAGGCGAAGAACTTGTCGTTGGTGACCTGGAACGCGCGGTCCTGGTCGAGGTTGGACCTGTAGAAGACCCGGGTCGGGTCGAGCACGCCGTCGAGCACCATGGCCTTGACGCGGTTGGGGTAGAGGTTCGCGTAGACTTGGGCGAGGTAGGTGCCGTAGGAGAAACCGTAGAAGGTCCACTTGTTCGCGCCGACCGTCCGGCGCAGGATGTCGAAGTCCCGGGCGTTGTCGGTGGTGCGGAGGTGGGGCAGCAGCTCGCTGGCCGCCGCGCTGCCGCAGTCAGCGGCGTAATTTTCCGTCGTCCGGCGCCAGTAGCTCGAGATCGACCGGTTGTGCGGCACGTAGCTGGGCCGGTCCCAGCCGAAGTAGCCGCCGTCGCAGCTCAGGGCCGGCCGGCTGGCGCCAACGCCGCGCGGGTCGAGGCCGTACCAGTCGTAGGTCTGCGCCACGTGGCCCGGCACGGACTGGCCCAGCGTGGCCAGCGAGGTGCCCGACGCGCCCGGACCACCGGGGTTCGTGACGACGATGCCGCGGTAAGGCCCGCGGGTGTGGCGCACGCGGGACACCGCGAGGCGGATCGTCGGGCTCGCGGGGTCGGCGTGGTCCAGCGGGACGACGAGCATGCCGCACTGCGCGTGTGCATGGCGGAGGTCGCGGTCCGTGCACTTGTGCCAGGAGATGGCGCGAGGCGTGAACTGGGCGGCGGCGGGTGCCCGCTCGGTCGCCTGGGCCGATGTCGTCGCCGGCACGCCGGCGACCATCGCGGTGGAGACGAGGCCGGCTACCGCCGCCAGCACGGTCCTGGTTCGCATGTCAGATCCCCCGATCTTCGTGAGCCCGGTCAGGCTTCCATCGGTGGCGCTGCGACGGTGGCCGAGTCACCGCGTGTAGCCAGAACTGGGTACGCCGAGGCCCGACCGGCGCAGACGTAGGCTGCTCGGCGTAACGCGCGCGTCAAGGAACGCCGACTCGGCGTACCCGGCGCGTCAAGGAACGCCGACTCGGCGGGCTTGGGCGGGCGGTGCACCATGGCGGGGTGACTCCTCCCGGATCGTCCGCCGTGCTGGCCGCGCGCCGAAGGATCGGCCAGGCGCTCTTCCTGCGCGTCGCCGGCCCCGACGGTGCCAGGCACCGCGACCGCATCCACGGCCGGCCCGGGCCGCGCTGGTTCGAGCCCGGCAGCCCGATCACCCGGGTGCACGGTGACGCCTCGATGTTCGTGGGCGGCATCCGAGCGCTGCTCCTGCAGACCCTGCACCCCGCGGCCATGCGCGCGGTCTCGGAGCACTCCGGCTTCCGCGGCGACATGTGGGGCCGGCTGGCCCGGACCAGCCGCTTCCTCGCGGTCACGACCTTCGGGCACGCCGAGGACGCCCAGCAGGCCGTCGACGTGGTCCGCGCCATCCACGACCGGGTCACGGGGACGCTGGACGACGGCACGCCGTACGCCGCCTCCGACCCCCACCTCCTGCTCTGGGTGCACGTCGCCGAGGTCGACAGCTTCCTGCTCGCCCACACGGTCTACGGCAAGGAGCCGCTGGACCAGGCCGGGCGCGACACCTATGTCGCCCAGACCGCCGAGGTCGCGCGCCGGCTGGGGGTCGTCGACCCGCCGACCACCGAGGCCGAGCTGCGGGCCGCGCTCGCGGCGTACCGCCCCGAGCTGCGCGGCACCGAGGACGCCCGCGAGGCGGTCTCCTACCTGCTGTTCCGGCCGCCGCTGCCCCTGGCCGCCCGGGCGCCGTACGGCGTGCTCGTCGCGGCCGCAATCGGTCTGATGCCGCGCTGGACGAGGCGACCCCTGCGACTTCCGTGGCTGCCGGTCTCGGAGCGGACCGTGGTGCGGGCGCTCGGCGCTGCCGCGACCGGGGCGATCCGCTGGGCGATGAGCCCGCCGAGCAGCCAGGCCGAGCGGGCCGGCTGACCGCGCGAACTCGGGTGGCCGGCCGGCACCACGAGTGTTAGCGTCACGCTCCCCCCTCGACCGACCGCGACCGCGGAGGTGCCGCCGTGCCCCCAGCTCCCGAGAGCAGCGCTTCTGGTGACCTCCCGGATCCCGAGCTCGCCGCCGAGCAGGAGCACCTGGCCGAGTCGCGGCGCCAGCTGGCCCGGATGCGCGAGCGCACCGCCGCCATGGATGCGGCCGCGGCGGGCGACTGGGTGAGCCGTGAGGTCCTCGAGTCCACCTTCGCGCTGCGGATGAAGCAGCTCGCCGACGACCCCACGGTGCCGCTGTTCTTCGGGCGGCTCGACCACGACACCGAGACCTTCCACATCGGCCGGCGGCACATCTCCGACCCCACGGGCGAGCCGATGGTCATCGACTGGCGGGCGCCGGTGAGCCTGCCGTTCTACCGGGCCAGCCGCGTCGAGCCGATGGGGGTGGCCAGACGGCGCAGGTACGGCTTCCAGCACGGCCGGCTGACCGCCTTCGAGGACGAACAGCTGATCGGCGGCCACGACAGCGAGGAGCACTCCGCGATCCTCGAGGCCGAGATCGAGCGCCCCCGCGTCGGGCCGATGCGCGACATCGTGGCGACCATCCAGCCCGAGCAGGACGTCATCGTCCGTTCCGACCTGTCCCGGACGGTCTGCGTGCAGGGCGCCCCGGGCACCGGCAAGACGGCGGTCGGCCTGCACCGCGCGGCGTACCTCCTCTACGCGCACCGCGAGCAGCTGACCCGCCAGGGCGTCCTGGTCGTCGGGCCGAACGCCAGCTTCCTGCGCTACATCCGCGACGTGCTGCCCGCACTCGGCGAGATCGACGCGACCCAGTCGACGATCGAGGAGCTGGTCGCGCGGACGCTGCGCGAGCAGGACCCCCGCTGGGAGGTCCGCGGCGAGGACACCGCCGCGGTGGCGACCCTCAAGGGGGACGCCCGGATGGCCGAGGTGCTGCGGCGGGCCCTGTGGGCGCACGTGCAGGCACCGGACGAGGGCCTGGTCGTGCCGCGGGGCGCGCGACGGTGGCGGGTCGCGGCCTACGAGGCCGAGGAGCTGGTGGCGTCGCTGCGCCAGCGCGGGGTGAGGTACGGCGCGGCGCGGGCCATGGTGCCGCAGTCGCTGGCCCACCGGATCCTGGTGAAGATGGAGCTCGCCGGCGACTCCCCCGACGACCGGGTGCAGAACGCGGTGGCCCGCAGCAAGCCGGTCAAGGACTACGCGAAGACGCTCTGGCCCGCCGTGGAGCCGGCCCGTCTGGTGTGGCGGCTGCTGTCGGACCCGGACTTCCTCGCGGCGGCGGCCGAGGGTGTCCTCGACGCCGACGAGCAGGCGCTGCTGCTGTGGTCGCGGCCGCCACGGAGCCCGGGGTCCACACGCTGGTCGCTGGCCGATGCCGTGCTCGTCGACGAGGCCGCGGACCTGGTCGAGCGGACGCCGTCGCTGGCGCACATCGTCGCCGACGAGGCCCAGGACCTCTCCCCGATGATGCTCCGGGCCCTGGCCCGGCGCTCCTCGACCGGCTCGCTGACCGTGCTCGGCGACCTGGCGCAGGCGACCACCCCCTGGGCGACCCGGTCCTGGGCCGAGGCCCTGGGCCACCTCGGGAAGCCGGACGCGCACGTCGAGCAGCTCACCCGCGGCTTCCGGGTGCCGGGCGAGGTGATCGAGTACGCCGCCCGGCTGCTCCCCCACATCGCCCCGGACCTCGAGCCGCCGACGTCGGTGCGACGGTCGCGGGGCGAGCTGGCAGTGGTGCCGTGGGTCGCCGCCGGCGACGGATCGACCCGAGAGCTGGTCGACGCGGTCCGCGCCGCGGTCGCCCGCGAGGGCTCGGTCGGCCTGATCGCCCCGGATGCCGTGCTGGACGAGGTCGGGGGGGCGCTGCGCGACGCCGGGATCGGCTTCGCGGTGCTCGGGGACGAGCCGGCCGACGCGCAGGAGACCGAGTTCGACGCCCACCTCGACCTGGTCCCCGCCGGCCTGGCCAAGGGCCTCGAGTTCGACCACGTGGTGCTCCTCGAGCCCGCTGGGATCGTCGCCGGCGAGCCGGACCGGGTGACGGGGCTGCGGCGGCTCTACGTCTGCCTCACCCGCGCGGTGACCTCCCTCGTCGTGCTCCACTCGGAGCCGTTGCCGTCCGAGCTGGGTGTGGTTCGGGCACACTGACGGGCATGGGAGACCTCGCCGACTGCTGGCCGCTGGCGGCCGGGACCGAGGTGCGCGACCTGCTGCTGGAGGCCTACGCCGACCCGGCGCGCGGCTACCACGACCTGCGCCACCTCGAGGAGGTCTGCGACCGCGTCGAGGAGCTGCTCAGGGGCGGCAGCACCGGCGACCGGGAGGTGGTGCTGCTGGCGGCCTGGTTCCACGACGCGGTCTACGACGGCGGGGCCGATGCCGAGGAGCGCTCGGCGGCGTGGGCCGAGGACGAGCTGCCGGCCCTGGTCACCGATCCCGGGGCCGTGGCGGAGGTGGGCCGGCTGGTGCGACTGACGGAGACCCACCGGCCCGCCGACGACGACCCCAACGGCTGCCTGCTCTCCGACGCCGACCTGGGGATCCTCGCGGCCCCCCGCAACCGTTACGACGAGTACGCCGCGGACGTGCGGCGCGAGTACGCCCATGTGCCGGACGCCGACTTCCGCGCCGGTCGGGCCGCGATCCTGCGCGACCTGCTGGCCAAGCCGCACCTGTTCCACACGGCGTACGCGCGCGGGCGGTGGGAGGCTGCGGCCCGGGCCAACGTCGAGCGCGAGCTGGCCGAGCTCGTCGACGGGTCCCGCACCCCACCACCCCAGCGGTGAGCCAGTCACCGTCCCGGCCGATGAAACGGTGGCTCAGCCACCGCCCGGCCGCTTGCGCCGACGCAGGCCGGCGGCGTGGAGCCGGCGCACCAGCTCGCGCGAGGTGACCGGCTCGGCCCCGGCGGCCACGACCTGGTCGTACCACTCCGACGGGACGTCGTAGTGGTCCCGGTCGAAGCCGCGCTCGGGGATGCCCACGGTCCGCGCGAACGCGTGCAGCTCGTCGTAGGAGCTGTCGCTGGCCAGTGGGACCACAGCCGGCCGTGGCCGGCGGCGTTGGGCGGGTCGATGAGGACCCCCATCAGGCGGAGCTTGCCCTATCGGAGGCAGAGGCGGAGACAGTGGCGCGCTCGACGGCGCTGTCGAGCAGCAGCCGCCAGGAGCGGACGTGGCCGGCGTCGACGTAGGACTTGTACGACGCCCCCGGGCGCACCTGCCGGCCGAGGTGGAACCTCGAGACACCGGCCCGGGCGAACCACGGGACGTGCTCGGCCAGCAGCCCGCCGCCGGGCATCAGCAGCCGGGCCACCGCCGGGTCCGAGGACGCGGTCGCCAGCAGGTCGTCGTACCCGACCGCGAGCCCCTGCGGCGAGCCGGCGGAGCGCACCGCGACCAGCCCCGGCAGCCCGACCAGCCGACGCCAGGAGCGGCGCGGGTCGAGCGTGGCGTCGACGGCCCGGTGGAAGGTCCACGGGACCCCGGGCAGGCTGGACGCGAGGTGGGTGCAGACCTCCGTGTCGATCTCGAGGTCGGCGTCGAGGAACCCGAAGGACACCCCCGCCGCGCCGCAGCCGAGGTAGTCCTCGGCGAGGCCGACCAGGCGGGTCAGCTCGCCGCCGGTGGTGGTCCAGGAGTCGTTGAGGCGCAGCAGCACGAAGACCGGCAGCTCGGTCTCGCGGCACACCGACGACACCACGCCCGGCTCCGGTGAGAGCGCGGCCTCGGCGCCGGGCGCCACCAGGTGGAGCCGGTCGGCACCACCCTCCTGCGCACCGGTGATGTCGCGCGGGTGCAGCACGGTCACTTCGAGCAGCGGCTCGCTCATGGTCCGACTGTAGGCCGGGGCGCACCCGATCCCGCGGTCCCCACGCAGCCGCTCCCGCATCCCTTGCTCCGGGGGCATGATGGGGGTCGTGGACAACGCCCTGCTGTTCGACGCCCGGGCCCGGGTCCTCGCCGACCTGCAGGCCCGCGACCACGCGACCGCGACCGCCGTGTCGGCCCTCGAGGAGGCGGTGTCGCAGAGACGGTGGTGGGCCGAGCAGTGGCCCGAGGGCGAGGTGTACGTCGCCGGGCTGGTCGCCCAGGACGTGCAGGACGCTCTCTTCGAATCGGTCGGTCGCTGGCCGGTCTGCCGGTCCTGCGGCGACGCGCCCGTCCATGCGCTCTACATCCAGCCCGACCTCGGCGGCCCCGACCCGGTCTGGGTGTGCGAGGAGTCGGGCCGGGCGGTCGCCGAGCTGGGTCAGCTCGGCGAGGTCCGTCTCTAGCGGCTCAGCTCTCCTGGCCGAGCTGGACCCACATCGTGAAGCGGTCGGCCCGGTAGACCGAGCGCGACACCTCCACGACCTTGTCCTCGGCGAGCCCGCGGCGGGAGTGGCGCAGCACCGGGGCGCCGGGGGCGCACTCGAGCAGCTCCGCCTCCTCCTCCGAAGCGACGTCCGCGGTGATGGAGTCCTCCGCCCAGGTCGGCCGCAGCCCGCGGGAGTCGAGGGCGTCGTACAGGCTGGTCGGCATCCCGGCCTGCAGGAAGCCGGGGATCAGGATCTCGTTGAGGTAGGCGTCCTCGAGGCACATCGGCACGCCGTCGGCGCGGCGCAGCCGGCGCCAGTGGATGACCGAGTCACCCTCGGTGAGGCTCAGTGCGCGCGCCACGCCCGGGCCGGCCTGCTCGCGGCGGGCGAGCAGGGTCTGCGACTCGGGAAGCAGGCCGCGGCGGTTCATCTCCTCGGTGAAGGACGCCAGCCGGGTGGCCGCACGGCGCGGCCGCGCGACGAAGGTTCCCCGGCCGGGGATGCGCTCGAGCAGTCCCTCGACCACCAGGGCGTCCATCGCCTGGCGCACCGTCATCCGGGCCACCCCGAAGCGGTGCACCAGCTCGCGCTCCGAGGGCGCGGGAGACCCGGGTGCCGCCCCTGCGACGAGGGACCGGACATACTCGCGCACCTGCACGTGCTTCAGTGCGCGCCCCTCGGTCACCACCATCTCCTCCACGGACGAACCATAAGGCGGCGAACGCGCCCCCGTCCCGCGTTCGTCGCAGACGGATCTCTTCGCTTGTACCTCATTCCGTCGCTATCGCACGCAGCACGTCAAGCCGCGCGGCGCGCCGCGCGGGGAAGACGGCCGCCAGGACCCCGATCACGAGGGCCAGGACCAGGAAGAGCGTCAGCTGCCCGTAGGGGATGCTGATCGCCTCCAGCCCCTGGTCCTTGAGCGCGTACATCAGCGCCACCCCGAACCCGATGCCGAGCACCACCCCGAGCACCGCCCCCAGCACCGAGATCACCACCGACTCCAGCGTGATCATCCAGCGAAGCTGCCGTCGGCTGACCCCGATCGCGCGCAGCAGCCCGACCTCGCGGGTGCGTTCGATGACCGACAGCGCGAGGGTGTTGACGATGCCGAGCACCGCGATGACCAGTGCCAGGCCGAGCAGGGCGTAGATCATCTGCACGAGCTGGTCGATCGGGCCGCGCTGCTCGGCGGCGAAGCCGGCCTCGTCCTTGACGGTCACGATCGGCAGCTGTGCGACGACCTTGTCCAGCCGGGCCTGCACCCCGGTGGCGCCCGGGGCGGTGAAGATGATCAGCGCGTTGTCCTCGCGCGGGATCCCGGCGCGCGCCAGGGTGTCGAGCGTGGTCAGCACCGGGAAGAACACCACCGGGTTGTCGTCGAAGATGCCGGCCACCCGCCACGTCTTGACCCCGGTCGGCATCCGGACGGTCACGGTGTCGCCGACCGAGAGCCCGCGGTCGCTCGCCCACGACTTCTGCAGGAAGACCGTCCCGTCGGCGAGCGCGGAGCGCGTCCCCGCAGTCATGGAGAGGTCCAGGGCCGCGGTGTCCGCCGGGTCGGTGGCGGCGACGCCCTGGTCCTTGCCGTCGAGGGTGCCGAACCCGTAGCGCTCGCGGACGACGTTGCTGACCCCGGGCACCCGCTCCATGCGGTCCCCGATCCCGGTGGGGAACGCGCCGCCGAACACGTTGCTCACGATGTAGTCGCCGACGAAGTTCTCCGACACCGACTTGTCCACGGAGGCCTTGGCGGAGTCGCCGACGATCGCCATCGTGCAGGCCAGGGTCAGGCCGATCATCAGCGCGGAGGCGGTGGCCGTCGTACGACGCGGGTTGCGCAGGGAGTTCTGGCCGGCGAGCAGACCGACGCTGCCGAAGGCACCGGCGTACGTCGACCGGGCAGCCAGCAGGAACGGCCGGCTGATCACCGGGCTCGCCGAGGAGACGCCGAGCAGCACCGCGAGCACCCCGCCCCCGACGAACCAGCCGCCGTGCGGCACGCCAGTGAAGAGCCCGAGGGCCAGCGCGACCGCGCCCGCGGCGATGAGCGCGACACCGAGCATCAGCCGACGGCGCAGGGAGCTCTCCGGCAGGGCGATGTCGTCGCGGAGCGCCTGGATGGGTGCGATCCGCCCGGTGCGGCGCGCAGGCAGCCACGCCGCGGCCATCGTCACCACGACACCCACGACGTACGCCGCGAGCACGGTCCGGGGGCGGAAGATCAGCGGCTGCCCGGACAGGTCGAGCCCGAAGCGCGCGAACAGTGCCCGGATGCCCATGGCCAGCACGAAGCCGAGGGCCAGGCCGGCCGTCGACCCGAGCACGCCGAGCAAGAAGGCCTCGAGCAGCACCGACGCCGAGACCTGCCGCTTCGAGGCGCCGAGCGCGCGCAGCAGTGCCAGCTCGCGGCTGCGCTGCGCGACCAGGATCGAGAAGGTGTTGACGATCAGGAAGGCGCCCACGACCAGCGCGATGCCCGCGAAGATGAGCAGGAACGTGGTGATGAACGAGACCGCCTTCAGCAGGTCGGAGGCCGACTGGTCCGCCGCCTTGTCGCCGGTGACCGCGCGGTAGCCCGCCGGCAGCGCCGCGGCCACCCGGTCCCGGAGCTGCGCCTGGGAGACCCCGGCGTCCGCGGTCACCCACACGTCGTTGTAGACGTCGCGCCCCTTGAGGAAGAGCTGCTGGGCGGTCGGGGTGTCGAAGAGCGCCAGCGTGGCGCCGTTGAGCGAGCCGCCCTCGGGGAAGCCGGCGATGCCCACCAGCTCGGGGGTCAGCATCAGGCGGCTGGTGGTGATCAGGCGGATCCGGTCGCCGAGCGCGTAGCCGCCGCGGTCGGCGGTCTTCTCGTCGAGCACCACCTGGTCCCGGCCGTGCGGCGCGTGCCCGCTCAGGATCGCCAGCCCTTCGAGCCCGTGCCCGGCCGGCGCCCCGGTCCAGTTGCCTCCCAGTGCCGGGGGCCCGAATCCGCCGATCACCTTGCCGTCCTTGCCGACCACGAAGGCGCCGACGGCGCTCACGTTGCCGTCGACCCGGGCCGCGCCGGGCACGCTGCGGAGCTGGTCGACGACCGACGCCGGGACGGTCTTCGTCGACGGCGTGCCGTTGACGGTCGTGCCGCCGACGGGGCGTACGACGACGTCCCCGACCGTGGAGGCGAAGAGCGCGGTGAAGCTGCGGTTGAGGGTGTCGGAGAAGACCAGCGAGCCGACCACGAAGGCGACGCCCAGCACGATCGCGAAGGTGCTCATGATCAGGCGCACCTTGCGCCCGAGCAGGCTCTTGAGGGCGGCGCGGATCATCTCAGGCGCCCGGCCCGGCGGCCGACATGCGCGCCATGATCTCGAGCACCTGGTCCCGGTCGGGCTCGCGCACCTCGTCGACGACCCGACCGTCGGCCAGGAAGACGACGCGGTCGGTCCAGGCGGCCGCGACCGGGTCGTGGGTGACCATCACGATCGTCTGGCCGACGTCGTCGACGCTCTTCCGCAGCAGCTGCAGCACCTCCGCCCCGGAGCGGGAGTCGAGGTTGCCGGTGGGCTCGTCGGCGAACACGATCCGGGGCTTGCTGACGAGCGCCCGGGCGACGGCGACGCGCTGCTGCTGGCCGCCGGAGAGCTCGCTGGGCTTGTGCTTCAGCCGGTCGCCGAGCCGCACCGTGGCGACCACGCTCTCGAACCAGCCGGGCTCGGGCTTGCGGCCGGCGATCGCCAGGGGCAGCAGGATGTTCTCCTCCGCGCTCAGCGTCGGCACCAGGTTGAACGACTGGAACACGAAGCCGACCTGGTCGCGGCGCAGCCGGGTCAGCGCCTTGTCCTTGAGGCGGGTCAGCTCCTGGTCGCCGATCCAGACCTCACCGGAGTCGGCCCGGTCGAGGGCGGCGCAGCAGTGCATCAGCGTCGACTTGCCCGAACCGCTCGGCCCCATCACGGCGGTGAACTCCCCCGCAGTCAGGTCCAGGGTGACGTCGTCGAGGGCGGTGACCAGGGCGGCCCCCTCGCCGTACGTCTTGGTCAGGTTGCGCACGCGGGCGGCCGGGAGCGAGGTGAGCTCGCCGTCGGCCGGGGCGGTCTGCGTCATGGGACCCACCTTGTCCCCATCGCGGGGCGTCCACCACGGGTTTGTGGCCCTTGTGTCTCCGGGACGCCCCCGGTAGATCCCCGGTAGCCTGCGGCCGTGGGAGACCGGACGACCAGGCATCGGGACGGATCACTGGTGGCGGCCGTCGCCTGCTGCTTCCTGCTGGGCGCGGCCTGCCTCGCCGTCGCGGTGTGGGGCACTGTCCACCAGGGTGGGTTCTTCTCCCCATCAGGAGCGTGCCGCCCGAGGCGGGTTTCGTCGCCGGGCCGATCTTCATCGGTCTCGCCGTCGCCGAGGCGGTCCATCGCCTGCGCAGCGGACCGCAGCCGGGCGGCCGGCACGCTCGAGCGTCCGCCACGGACTGACGACCGTTCGACCTGCTCGGCGGCCGTTGCACGTCACGAAATCCCCCGGCACATCGAACACCTGTTCGACGTCTGGAGGTAGCATCGGCAGCATGGACTGTCATGTCGCAGGACATCGGTGACGGTTCTGTGTCAGGACATCGGTGACACAACGGGTGTGCTTGGTGGTGACACTTCTGGCTGTGTTGGGCGGTGCCGACCGCTAATGAGCCCGTTGATCCTCGTGTCCGTCTCGCGATCGTCCAGTGGCCCGATGACGCGCCACGCGGCGCGGTGACCACCTTCTGTGCTGGGCACGAGATCTCCCGCAAGACCTTCTACGCGATCCGCGCCAGGACCCGCACCGACGGTGCTGCGGCGGCCCTTGAGCCCCGCAGCCGACGTCCGCGGAGCAGCCCGACCAAGATCACCGATGAGGTCAAGGAACAAGCCCTCACCGTTCGTGCCGCCCTGGAGTCCTCCGGGCTGGACCACGGGCCGATCAGCGTGCACGACAAGATGCGGGCGATGGGGCTGGACCCGGTGCCGTCGGTCGCGTCGTTGGCCCGGATCTTCCGGGAGGCAGGCGTCGCCCGGCTTGAGCCGAAGAAGAGGCCCCGCTCGGCATGGCGACGGTTCGTCTATCCGGCGCCGAACGCATGCTGGCAGCTGGACGCCACCGAGTACGTGCTGACCGGCGGACGTAAGTGCGTGATCCTCCAGCTCATCGACGACCACTCCCGCTACGCGGTCGCCTCTCACGTCGCGTGGGGCGAGACATCCGAAGCGGCGATCGCGGTCTTCGACAAGGCCGTGGCCGCCCATGGCGTACCGCAACGGCTGTTGTCCGACAACGGGATCGCGCTCAACCCCTCACGACGCGGGCTCCTGGGCCAGCTCGTCGTGCACGTGATGGGACTGGGCGTGGAACCGATCACCGGCAAGCCCTACAAGCCGACCACCCAGGGCAAGAACGAACGCTTCCACCAAACGCTCTTCCGCTACCTCGACAAGCAGCCACTCGCCGACAGCCTGGCCGAACTGCAGGCCCAGGTCGACGCGTTCGACCACATCTACAACACCGAACGCCCCCACCAGGGGCTGCCCGGCCGGATCACACCCCGCATGGCCTGGGAGGCCACCGCGGTGGCCGAGGCTCCTCGCCCCACCCGTGAGCTCTTCATCCGGCCCGCCGTCGTCCGACCGGCGCCCCCACCAGTGCCCACCGACCTGCCCGACGACACCATCGTGAAGAGACTGACCAGCGCCGGCATGTTCCTGCTGGACAAGGTCCAGTACAAGGTCGACGGCCACCGCGGCTTCGAGCAGGTCCTCATCATCACCGACGGCGAGAAGATCACCGTCGCCGACCTACACGGCGAGATCCTCATCGAGCACACCCGGCCCGCACCCGGAGTGACCTACGTCGGCAACAACAAACCCCGCGGCCGACGCCCCACCACCGCCGAAGCGTCACCGAAGTCCTGACACATCAACTGTCACCGATGTCCTGATGCAGAACTGTCACCGATGTCCTGAGACATCACAATCGGCAGCATGGACTTCCAGGGAACCCTCTTCGAGGCGCCCACGTCGGGGGTGCGGACCTTCGACGGGCTGCAGCGCCGCACGCTCAGCCGCGGCGCCTGGGTGGACGTGCAGCGGACGTGGGTGCCGGACGCCGACGACGTCTTCGCCGCGCTCGTGGCCGACGTGCCGTGGCGCGCCGAGCGCCGGCAGATGTACGACCGGGTGGTCGACGTCCCTCGCCTCGTGCACACGTACGGCGTCGGCGACGCGCTGCCGCACCCGATCCTGACGGAGGCCCGGGAGGCCCTCTCGACCCACTACCGCCCCGAGCTCGGAGAGCCGTTCGTGACCGCCGGCTGCTGCTACTACCGCGACGGGCGTGACAGCGTCGCCTGGCACGGCGACACCATCGGGCGGGGGCGCAGCCAGGACACGATGGTCGCGATCGTCTCGGTCGGCGACCCGCGGCGGCTGGTCCTGCGACCGCGCGGTGGCGGCGAGTCGATCTCGATCGAGATGGGCCACGGGGACCTGGTCGTGATGGGCGGGTCCTGCCAGCGGACCTGGGAGCACGCGGTGCCCAAGGTCGCCCACGCAGGGCCGCGGATCTCGGTGCAGTTCCGCCCGCTGAACGTCTTCTGACCTCAGGCGCCCGGAAGCCGGGCCACACAGGCGGCCAGGGCGGCGATGTCGGCCGGCCCGGTGCCGCAGCACCCGCCGACCAGGCGCGCCCCCGCGGACACCCAGGTCTCGACGAGGCCGAGGTCCAGCGGGTCGCCGTAGGCCCACTGCTTGGTGTCACTGTCCCAGCTGCCGCCGCGGTTGGGGTACGCCACGGCCGGGAGGCCGGTCGCGGCCACCGCCGCGCGCACCGCCCCCAGCACGTCGGCCTGCTCGGAGCAGTTGACGCCTGCGGCGACGACCGACCGGCTGCCCGCGAGGACGGCGTACGCCTCCGGGAGCGGCTGGCCGGCGTTGGTGGTGGTGCCGCGCACCGAGTAGCTGAACCAGGCGGGTAGGCCGAGGTCCTCCAGCAGCGGGACCAGCACCTCGGCCTCGTCGGAGTCGGGGATGGTCTCCACGGCGAACAGGTCCGGGCCGGCCTCGGCGAGCAGCTCCAGGCGCGGGGCGTGGAACTCCCGCAGCCGCGCCGCGGGTACGCCGTACCGCCCGCGGTACTCCGACCCGTCCGCCAGGAACGCGCCGTAGGGCCCGACGGAGGCAGCCACCAGCAGGCCCGGCTGCGAGTCGACCAGCTCGTCGCGGACCTCCCGTGCGAGCGTCACGCTCGACGTGATCAGCCGCCGCGCCGTGGCCGCCTCGTAGCCCGCGGCCACCAGGCCCTCGACGCTGGCCTGGTAGCTCGCGGTGGTCACGACCCGGGCGCCGGCCCGGAAGTACGCGCGGTGCGCCTGTGCGAGCAGCTCGGGCTCCTCGCCCAGCAGCCGCGCCGTCCACAGGGCACCGCCGAGGTCCACGCCCTGCTGCTCCAGCGCCGTCGAGAGCCCGCCGTCGAGCACGACGGGTCCGGCGATGGCATCGATGTCGAGCACGGTCCCATCCTCTCCCAGGCCGGGCACGCTGTTGCGGGCGAGCACGCTTTCCGGCAGGAGCGGCGGGGCCGCTCGCCGTACCGTCCGATAACCGCGTGCCGACCGTCGGTGCTCGCTGCGACACTTCTCCGCGATGAGCACCACGACCGCGCCCCGTCCCAGCCTCGCCTCGTTCTGGCACGACCTGCCCCGTGAGGCGAAGCTGTTGCTCTCGGTGGTGGTCTTCGAGTTCCTCGGCACCGGCCTGGTGCTGCCCTTCCACGTGGTCTACCTCCACGAGGTCCGCGGGTTCGCCCTCAGCGACGTCGGGCTGCTCCTCGGGCTGCCGCCCCTGGTGGGCTTCCTCGTCGTCGGGCCGGCCGGCACCCTGATCGACCGCCTCGGTGCGCGGGTCATCCTGGTCTGGACCTTCCTCCTCCTGATCGCGGGCGACGTGGTCCTCGCGTTCGCGACGACTCCGTGGGCAGCGGCGCTCGCGCTCACCCTGTCGGGGGTCGCGTTCGGCGTCTCGTGGCCCGCCTCGCAGAGCCTCATCGCCGCGGCGGTGCCGGCCGGCCTGCGCCAGCGCTACTTCGGGGTGAACTTCACGCTGCTCAACCTCGGCATCGGGCTCGGCGGCATCCTCGGCGGCGCCTTCCTCGACGTCGGCCGCCCCGGCACCTTCCAGGCGATCTACCTGCTCGACGCCGCGAGCTACCTGCCGGGCTTCTTCCTGCTCGCGGTCGTGCTGCGCCACGTCGCCGGGCGGCCCGTCCACGACGACACGCACGACGACGCGCGGATCAGCTACCTCGAGGTGCTGCGCCGACCGGCGGTCGCGTCGCTGATGCTGCTCGGCTTCGCCTCGTCCTTCGTCGGCTACTCCCAGCTGAACGCCGGCATGCCCGCCTTCGCCCGCGCCGTGGGCGAGGTCTCGACCCAGGGCCTCGGCTTCGCCTTCGCGGCCAACACCGTGGTCATCGTGCTGCTCCAGCTGGTGGTGCTGCAGCGCATCGAGGGCCGGCGACGGACCCGCGTCATTGCCGTGATGGGTGTCCTCTGGGCGCTGTCCTGGGTGCTCCTCGGCGGCTCGGGCCTGGTCCCCGGCACGCTCGGCGCCACCATGCTGGTCGCCTCCTGCGCGTCGGTCTTCGCCCTCGGCGAGACGCTGCTGCAGCCGACGATCCCGGCGCTGGTCAACGACCTGGCGCCCGACCACCTGCGCGGCCGCTACAACGCGCTCAGCTCGGCGGCGTTCCAGCTGGCCGCCATCATCGCGCCGCCTATCTCGGGCGCGCTGGTGGGCCACCACCTCGGCGGCGTCTACATCGGCTCCCTGGTGGTCGGGTCGCTGCTGGTGGGCGTGCTGGCCGTCGTACGCCTCGAACCCCAGCTCCCGCCGGAGGTCAACGGCGTGCGTGCCGACACGGCCACCCAGGAGACCGTGCCGGCCTGACGGCTCGTGCGGCCGAGCGTGCGCCCTGGCGCACCCTCAGCCGCACGAGACGGGGGATGCGGTCAGTCCCGGTGGGAGACCACCCACCAGATCAGGCCGAGCAGGGCGAGCAGCCCGAGGCCCTGCTTCCAGTAGGTGCGCGCCAGCACCGGGAGCACCGCGGCCCCGAGGTCCAGCGCGTCCTCCTGCGCCGCGTGCCGGGGCGCGGCCGGTGCGGGTCGTGCTGCGGGTGCCGCAGCGGCCGCAGCCGGGTCTGGTGCAGGCGCGGGCGCGGGCGTCTCCGCCGTGGCAGCCGGCTCCGGCGCCGCGGCCGGGGCCGGCTCCGCGGCCGCCTCAGGCGGCTCGGCCAGCGGTCCGCCACCCAACCTCGACTCCAGGCACGCGACGAACTGTCCCAGCAGCTTGTCGGAGACGTCCTGCATCACCCCGCGCCCGAACTGGGCGGGCTTGCCGGTGATCGCGAGGTCGGTGAGGACGTCCACGTCGGTGGCGCTTCCTCCGTCGGCCTCGGCCATCGTCAGCGTGACGGTGGCGCCGGCGGTGCCGTTGCCGCGCTTGTCCTTGCCCTTGGCCTCCACGACGAACCGGTGGGCGGCCTCGTCCTTCTCCAGGAAGGAGCCGGAGCCGTTGTAGACCAGGGCGATCGGACCGAGCTTGACCTTGACCGACCCGGAGAAGGAGTCGGACTCGACCGAGCTCACCGTGGCACCCGGGAAGCACTCGGCGACCGAGGCGATGTCCTGGAAGTGCGCCCAGGTCTCCTCGACCCCGGTGGGGACGGTGAAACGGTGCTGCAGGTCCACGGGCTCAGCTCCCCGCGGCCGCGAGGACCGCGCGCCGGGTCAGGACGGTCGCGAGGTGGCGGCGGTAGTCGGCGTCACCGTTGAGGTCCGAGGGCGGGTTGGCACCCTCGGCCGCCTGTGCCGCCGCGGCGCGCACGGCCTCGTCGGTGGCCGGCTGCCCGGCCAGGGCAGCCTCGACCGCGCGGGCCCGCAGCGGAGTGGAGCCCATGTTGGTCAGGCCGACGCGGGCCTCGCTGATCGTGCCCCCGTCGACCTTCACCGCGGCCGCGACCGCGACGATCGGCCACTGGTGGGCCACCCTCACGAACTTCTCGTAGTGGGCACCCCACCCGGTGTGCTTGGGGATGCGCACCTCCGTGAGGATCTCGCCCTCAGCGATCGCGGTCTCGAAGAGGTCGACGAAGAAGTCGTCGGCCGCCACCGTCCGGGTGCCGCCGCGGCCGGCGATCACGAACTCCGCCCCCAGGGCCAGGGTCGGGGCGCCGAGGTCGCCGGCGGGGTCGGCGTGAGCCAGGGCCCCGCCGAAGGTGCCACGGTGCCGGACCTGGGCGTCGGCGAGGTGCTCGACCGCCTTGGTGATGAGCGCGGCGTGCTCGGCGACCAGGGGGTCGGACCCGACGGTCGCGTGCTGGGTCATCGCCCCGATCACGATCGCATCGCCGTCGTCGCGGACGCCGCGCAGCGACTCGATCCGGCCGAGGTCGATGACCACCTCGGGCGCGTTGAGCCGCATCCGCAGCACCGGGAGCAGGCTCTGCCCGCCGGCCAGGATCTTGGCCTCGTCCCCGAACTCGGCCAGGGCGGTGAGCGCCTCCTCCACCGACGTGGGCGCGAGGTAGTCGAACTGTGCGGGGATCACTGGCCCGCTCCTTCCGTGCTGTCCTGCCCGGGTTCGGACTGGTCGAAGTGGGGCATCGCGGCACCCTCGGTGGAGCCGCCCTTCCCGCCGGTGTTGATCGCCTTCCACACCCGCTCGGGCGTGCACGGCATCCGGATGTCGGTGACGCCGAGGTGGCGCACCGCGTCCACCACCGCGTTGACCACGGCCGGCGTCGAGGCGATGGTGCCGGCCTCGCCGACGCCCTTGGTGCCGAGCGAGTTCGTGGTCGACGGCGAGGTCGTGTGGTCGATCTCGAAGCTGATCGTGTCGGCCGCGGTCGGCAGCAGGTAGTCGACGAAGGAGCCGGACACCAGCGTGCCGGAGTCGTCGTACACCGCCTCCTCCCAGAGCGCCTGGGCGATGCCCTGGACCAGGCCGCCGTGCACCTGCCCGGACACGATGAGCGGGTTGATGATGTTGCCGATGTCGTCGACGCAGACGTACTTGCGCATCTTCAGCGCCCCGGTCTCGGTGTCCACCTCCATCGCGCAGAGGTGGGTGCCGTGCGGGAAGTTGAAGTTCACCGGGTCGTAGGTCGCCTCCGAGTCGATGCTCGCCTCGACCCCGTCGGGCAGGTTGTGGGCTGCGAACGCCGCGGTCGCGATCTCCGTGACCGCCATCCCCTGGTCGGTGCCGCGGACCGAGAACCGGCCGCCGGAGAACTCGAGGTCGTCGACCGAGGCCTCGAGGAGGTGCGCCGCGATCGGCTTGGCCTTCTCGATCACCTTGTCCACCGCGAGCACCAGCGCCTCGCCACCGACGACCAGGGACCGCGAGCCGTAGGTGTCGAGGCCCTTGTGGGAGACCTGGGTGTCACCGTGAAGGATCTCGACGTCCTCGAAAGGTACGCCGAGCCGGTCGGCCACGATCTGGCTGAACGCGGTCTCGTGCCCCTGGCCGTGCGCCGACGCGCCGGTGACGACCTCGACCTTGCCGGTGGGCAGCATCCGGACCTCGGCATGCTCCCAGCCACCCGCGCCGTAGTTGAGCGAGCCGAGCACCCGGGAGGGGGCCAGGCCGCACATCTCGGTGAAGGTCGAGATGCCGATGCCGAGCTGCACGGTGTCACCTGAGTCCCGGCGCCGCTTCTGCTCGGCTCGGAGCTCGTCGTACCCGAACAGCTCCTTGGCCCGGGCGGTGGCGGCCTCGTAGTTGCCGGAGTCGTACTCCAGGCCGGCCACGGTCGTGAAGGGGAACTCCTCGTGCTTGATCCAGTTCTTCTCGCGGAGCTCGAGCGGGTCCATGCCCACCTCGGCGGCCAGCTCGTTCATCAGCCGCTCGATGGCGTACGTCGCCTCGGGCCGCCCGGCGCCGCGGTAGGCGTCGGTCCAGGTCTTGTTGGTCAGCACCGTCTGGCAGTTGAACTGGTAGGCGGGGAACTTGTAGATCGAGTTGAACATGAACGCGCCGAGCACCGGCACGCCACCGCCGACGATCGCGACGTAGGCGCCCAGGTCGGCCAGCAGGTCGACCTTGAGGCCGGTGACCGTGCCGTCCTTGGTGGCCGCGAGGGTGAGCCGCTGCCACTGGTCGCGGCCGTGGTGGGCGGTCATCAGGGACTCCGAGCGCGTCTCCGTGTACTTGACCGGCCGGCCGAGCCGGCGCGCCACCGCGAAGGCGATCATCTCCTCGGGCGTCTGCTGCAGCTTGCCGCCGAAGCCGCCGCCGACGTCGGGGGCGATCACCCGGATCTTCGACTCCGGCACCCCGGTCGTCGCCGCAAGGGCGAACCGGAGGATGTGCGGGATCTGGGTGGCCGACCACATCGTGATCTGCTCCCCCGTGGGGTCGACGACCACCGAGCGGGGCTCCATGAACGCCGGGATCAGCCGCTGCTGGCGGTACTCGCGCTCGATGACGACTCCCTCGGAGCGCGCCTTCTCGATGGCTTCGTCGACGTTGCCGCCGGTGCCGGCCTCGGCGGAGTCGAACTTCCAGAACGCCGACTTGTTGGTGCCCAGGTCCGGGTGGGCCAGGATCCCCCCATTGTCGGCACTGGCCTCCGCCGCCTCCTTGAGGTCCAGCGCGGCCGGCAGCTCGTCGTACTCCACGTCGACGAGCTCGGCGGCGTCCCGGGCCTCGGCGGCGGTGCGAGCGACCACCACGGCCACGGTCTCGCCGGCGAACGTGACCCGGTCCGCAGGCATCGGCGGTGGGCAGGGGTGACCTGGTCGGTGGTGATCGCCCAGGCGTTGATGCAGGCGCCCTGCGTCTCGGCGAGGTCGGCGCCGGTGAGCACCGCCACCACGTTGGTCGACTGCTGGGCTGCGCTGGTGTCGATGCTGACGATCTTCGCGTGCGCGAAGGGGCTGCGGACCATCGCGAGGTGCAGCATCCCCGTCAGCTGGATGTTGTCGGTCCAGCGGGTGCGGCCGGTGATCAGGCGCTGGTCCTCCTTGCGCCGGCGGTCGCGACCGATCTCCTTGGTCTCGGTGGAGCGCTCCTGGGTGGCGGTCATGCCGTCACCTCGCTCTGTCCGGAGGCGTGCTGCACGGCCTTGACGATGTTGTGGTAGCCGGTGCACCGGCACAGGTTGCCCTCGAGCCCGAGCCGGATCTCCTCCTCGGTGGGCTTCGGGTTGTTGTTGAGCAGGTCGACGCTCTGCATGATCATCCCCGGCGTGCAGAACCCGCACTGGAGTCCGTGGCACTCCCGGAACGCCTCCTGCACGGGGTGCAGCCGGCCGTCCGTGGCCAGGCCCTCGATCGTGGTCACCTCGGCGCCGTCGGCCTGGACGGCGAGCACGTTGCAGGACTTCACGCTGGTGCCGTCGAGGTGCACCGTGCAGGCGCCGCAGTTGCTGGTGTCGCAGCCGATGACGGTCCCGGTCTTGCCGAGGCGTTCGCGGAGGTACTGCACCAGCAGCATGCGGGGTTCGACGTCGTCGGAGACCGACGCTCCGTCGACGGTGAGGCTGATCCGGGTCATGGACGACTCCCTTGGGGTCGGGATGGAGCTGTGACGCCGCTCACGCTAGGTCCATCCGGTTGGCGAAAGGTTGGGGCGAAAGTCCCCTTCCTCGCCGTCGTCGCACGGGCGCCGGCCCGGGCAGGCGGCCCGTCCCGGATCGCGGTCCGGGGCGCCGGGCATTTGCCCCGCGAGTTAGGTGAGCCTAATCTGAGTTGACGGCCTTCCTCGTCCCCCGATCGGAGCCTCCCGTGAGCTTCCCCGCCACGCTGCTGCTCGGCTTCATCGCCGGCGTCACCATCCTGCTCGGCCTGCCCGTGGGCCGGATGGAGCGCCCGGCGCCGTCGTTGCGGCTGTTCCTGAACGCGACCGCGGTCGGTGTCCTGCTGTTCCTGGTCTGGGACGTGCTCTCCGCGGCGTGGGAGCCGATCGACGTGGCGCTCGGCTCGGTGCACGAGGGGAACGGCGGCCTCGGGACGGCGATCGGCTACGGGCTGATCTTCGTCGGCGGCCTTGCCATCGGCTGGTCTCGCTGGTCTGGTACGAGCGCTGGATGGGCCGGCAGGTCGCGGCACGTCCCGCCGGCGCCCCCGCTCGCCCGCAGGGTCCGGGCGCGATGACGCTCGGCGAGGTCAAGCCGCCCCGGGGGATCGCGACGTGGTCGGCCGCGCGCCGCCTGTCGCTGATGATCGCGGTGGGCATCGGCCTCCACAACTTCGCCGAGGGGCTCGCCATCGGCCAGTCGGCGGCCAGCGACGAGATCGCCCTCGCCCTGATGCTGGTGATCGGCTTCGGCCTGCACAACGCCACCGAGGGCTTCGGGATCGTGGCCCCGCTGGCCGCGGATCTCGACGACGAGGGCGCCCGCCGCCGCCCGAGCTGGCCCTTCCTGCTCACCCTCGGCGCCATCGGCGGCGGCCCGACCTTCATCGGCACCGCCATCGGCTTCAGCTTCACCAGCGAGCCGCTCAGCGTCGCGTTCCTGACCCTCGCCGCGGGCTCGCTGATCTACGTCATCACCCAGCTGATCAGCGTGGCCGCCCGCGCCCGCCGCAGCGACCTGCTCGCCTACGGCATCCTCGTCGGCCTGGTCGCCGGCTTCCTCACCGACGCGATCGTCACCGCCGCCGGCGTCTGACCGGTCGTGCGGTGGAGGGTGCGCTCCGGCGCACCCTGGGCCCCACGACCCGGTGGGTTCAGCCGCGGGCGACCGCCAGCCGGCCCTTGAGCAGGGGTACGGCGGGGTGCGGCCGCCTGCCGAGCCGGGCGAGGCACACCTCGATCACCTCGGAGTCGTAGGGCGCGAGCTCGCTGTAGCGCACCACGGCGTCGGGCTGCGGATCGGTCAGCAGCGCCTCGCGGACCGCCACGGCGACGTACTCGGCGAGCTCGCCCAGCGCCGGTGAGTTGGTGCCCGGCAGCAGGTCACCGCCGTACGCCTCGACGGCGGCGCCGACGTGGCCGCCGCGGAGCAGCGCGAGCACGTGCTCGACGTCGGTGGCGACCGGCATCATCAGTCGGTAGGGGCGCGAGGACAGCTGGCCCCCGAGCGCCGAGCGGAGGTGGCTCACCTCGGCCTTGAGCGTCGAGAGCGTGACGGCCTGGTCGCCGTAGACCAGCGCGTGGAGGTGCTCCAGCGAGAGCCCCTCGGGGTGCATCGCCAGCAGCGCGAGCACCTCGGTCTGGCGCCGGTTGAGCAGCAGCCGCTGGCCGTCGAGGCGGGTCTCCACGGTGCCGAGGAGGTTCATCACCAGGCCCGGCTCGTCCTGGTCGTCGGTGCCGCCGAGCGTCGGGTGGTGGGCCGAGCGCGGCATCGCGGTCTCGATCAGCCGCGCCATCACCCGGGCGGTGGCCAGGCCGATCGGGTGCGTCCGGTCCCACGTCGTGGAGAGGTCGATGACGCCCAGCTGGCGGCCGGTGACCGGGTCGTGCACCGGCGCCGCCCAGCAGACCCAGTTGTGCACGATCGGGGCGTAGTGCTCGGCGCTGAAGACCATCGCCGGGGTGGCGAGCCGGTTGGCGAGGTCGAGGGCGTTGGTGCCGACGCTCTCGTCGTCCCACCGCCCACCCGGGACGAAGTTGACGGTCTCGGCCTTGCGCCGCATCACGCGGCCGCCGTAGGTCCACAGGATCCGCGTCTCCGCGTCGGTGACCGCCACCACCAGGTCGCCGTCCTCGGCCGTCCGCCGCAGCTCGGCCTCGACCCGCATCACCGCGGTCTGGAGCGGGGAGCCCCGCCACAGCTCCGCGGTCTCGCCCTCGTCGGCCAGAGGCGCGTGGGTCACGTCCGGCGTGATCGCCGCCTCGGACCGGGCCCAGCTGCTGAGGATCTCGGGCCGCACGAGCTGCTCGGCCCCGTCACCGCGCTCCACGAAGGTGGTCCAGGCGCGCACGGCCTCGACCCTGCGTGAGTGCAACTCACTTCGCGCCATCGGGACCCCCGGTGTCGGACCTGTTTCGTCAACGTAACACCGTTCCGGTGACTCCCGTCACAGACGTTCGGACCTCAGACTGCGCGGTGCAGCGAGACGGTGAGCGGGACCGCGCAGTCCGTCAGGGCCGACAGGTCGTGCCGCTCGGGCGGGATCACCAGGAAGTCGGACGCCGCTCCCTCCCAGCTGTCGTCGGCGGTCGACAGTCGCACCCGGCCCTGGAGCACCTGCAGGGTCGACTCCGCCGGGCTCTCGTGCTCGCCGAGGACGTGGCCCTCCGCCAGGGCCACGATGGTCTGCCGCAGGGCGTTCTCCCGTCCGCCGTGAACGGTCACCGCGCTGCGTCCGCTGTGGTGCTCCCTGGCCTCGGCCAGCTTCTCCTCGATGAGCGCGCTCAATGACATGCCCTGCATGCGTGCCTCCTCGTCTCGTCCCGTCAACGTAGCCCCGCCCAGCGACCGTGGGAACGGCCAGCAGGGGACGGGTCCGAGCTCGAGTCAGACGTGCTCGCGGTGGATGCGTCCCTCGGTGGTGCCGAGGGGTTCGCCGCTGCCGCCCCACCGGCCGGCGATGATCTCGGCGGCGATGCTGATGGCGGTCTCCTCGGGGGTGCGCGCCCCCAGGTCGAGGCCGATCGGCGAGGAGAGCCGGGCCAGCTCCTCCTCGGTCAGCCCGGCTTCGCGCAGCCGCGCCATCCGGTCGTCGTGGGTGCGCCGGGAGCCCATCGCCCCGACGTACGCCGCCTCCGGCAGCCGCAGCGCGACCTCGAGCAGGGGGACGTCGAACTTGGGGTCGTGGGTCAGCACCGCGAGCACCGTCCGGCCGTCGACCCGCCCCGCGTCGCGCTCGGCGGCGAGGTAGCGGTGCGGCCAGTCGACGACGACCTCGTCGGCCTCCGGGAAGCGGCTGGTGGTCGCGAACACGGGCCGGGCGTCGCAGACGGTGACGTGGTAGCCCAGGAAGCTGCCGACCCGGGCCACCGCGGCCGCGAAGTCGATCGCCCCGAAGACCAGCATCCGCGGCTTGGGCGCGAACGCCCACACGAAGACCCGCATCCCCTCGCCCCGCCGCTCGCCGTCCGGCCCGTAGGTCAGGGTGGCGTTGTGCCCGGCCGCGAGGAGGCCCAGCGCGTCGTCGTGGACGGCGTCGTCGGCCCGCGGGCTGCCGATCGAGCCGGCCGAGGTCGCGCCCTCGGGGCGTACGACGAGGCGCCGGCCCAGCCAGGCCGGGTCGGGGTGCTCGATGACCGTGGCGAGCGCGACGGGCCGGCCGGCCTCGATGTCGGCGGCGATCTCGCCCAGCTCGGGGAAGGTCTCGCGGTTCACCTTCTCCACGTAGACGTCGAGGATCCCGCCGCAGGTCAGCCCGACGGCGAACGCGTCGTCGTCGGAGACGCCGTACCGCTCCAGGACGGGGGTACCCGACCCGACCACGGACTGGGCCAGCTCGTAGACCGCGCCCTCGACGCAGCCGCCGGAGACCGAGCCGACGGCGGTCTCGTCGGGGCCGACCAGCATCGAGGCGCCGGCCGGCCGCGGGGCGGACTGGAAGGTCGCCACCACGGTGCCGACCCCGACCGTCTCGCCGGCCCGCCACCACTCCATCAGCTCCGGCAGCACGTCACGCACGGGACACCACCTCCGCCAGCTCGGCGTACGTCGCCAGCGAGTGGCCGGCGATGAAGTCGTCGCAGTGCGGCAGGGCCGCGAGCACGCCCTGCTGCACCGGCTCGTAGCCCTCCTTGCCGCGGTGCGGGTTCACCCAGATCACGCGGTGGGCGATCCGGTGCAGGCGCCGCATCTGCTCGGCGAGCAGCGACGGGTCGCCGCGCTCCCAGCCGTCGCTGACGACCACCACGACCGCACCCCGGGCCATGCCGCGCTGGCCCCAGCGGTCGAGGAAGAAGCGCAGCGTCTCCCCCAGCCGGGTGCCGCCCGACCAGTCCGGCACCGTCTCCCCCGCGGCCACGAGGGCCCGCTCGGGGTCGCGCAGCCGCAGCGCCCTCGTCAGGTGGGTCAGCCGGGTCCCGACGGTGAAGGTCTCGACCACACCGCCCCGCTCGCGCGCGACCTGGGTGAAGCGGTGGGCCAGCCGGAGCAGCGGGTCGGCGTAGCCGCTCATCGAGCCGGACACGTCGACCAGCAGCACCACGCGCCGCGGCCGCACCCCCCGGCGGCGCCACGCGATCTCGGCGGGCTCGCCGAGCCGCCGCAGGCTGGCGCGCAGGGTGCGGGAGGCGTCGATGTCGCCGCGGTGCCAGGCCTGGTGCCGGGCGGTACGCCGCAGCGGCGGCCGCAGCCGGATCGTGGCGAACATGCCGGCCAGCCGAGCCCTCTCCGCCGGTGACATCGACGCGACGTCGCGGTGCCGGAGCACCTCGGTGTCGCTGGCCATCGCGCGCACCACCTCCTCGTCGGCCTCGCCCGCGCCGCCGTCGGTGTCGGCGGCGGGCAGCTCGGAGAAGGTGGGGGCGGCCGGCTGGGCGGGTCGGGTCCGGGGCAGCCCGTCCCGCGCGTTGAACCAGGCCTCGAAGACCTGGTCGTAGCGCTCGAGGTCGTCGGGCCCGGCGCACAGGGTGGCCCGCCCGGCAAGGTAGGTGGCCCGCTGGTCGCCGAGGCCGAGCACCGAGACCGCCGCGAGGAAGCCGTGGGTGCGGTCCTGGGTGACCGGGACCCCGGCGGCACGCAGCGCCCGCGTGAAGGCGAGCAGGACCTCGTCGGCGCCGTGCCGCGTCGGCACCTCGCCCGGCGGGACCACGGTCGTGCTGCTCATGCGCGCAGCATCCGGTCCAGGGCCTGGCGGACCCGGTCGGCGTCCTCGCGGTACTTCACCAGCGCGCCCAGGGTCGCCGCGGCGGTCGCGAGGTCCAGCTCGGTGGTGCCGAGGTGGTGCAGGGCCCGGGCCCAGTCGAGCGTCTCCGCCACCCCCGGCGGCTTCTGCAGGTCGTCGCGGTCGCGCAGCTGCTGGACCAGCGTCACCACCTGACGGCCGAGCGCCTGGGAGACCTCGGGCGCGCGGGAGCGCACGATCTCCACCTCCCGCTCGAGGCCGGGGTGCTCGATCCAGTGGTAGAGGCAGCGCCGCTTGAGGGCGTCGTGGAGCTCGCGGGTGCGGTTGGAGGTGAGGATGACGATCGGGGGCGTCGCGGCCTTGACGGTGCCGAGCTCGGGGATGGTCACCTGGTAGGTCGAGAGCACCTCGAGCAGGAACGCCTCGAACTCGTCGTCGGCGCGGTCCACCTCGTCGACGAGCAGCACCGCGGGGCTCTGCTGGAGGGCGGCCAGCACCGGCCGGGCGAGCAGGAAGCGGGCGTCGTACAGGCTCTTCTCTGCCTCCTCGACGCTCGGGTGCTCCTTGGCGGCCGCCGTCGCCTCGAGGGCCCGCAGGTGCAGGATCTGGCGCGGGAAGTCCCAGTCGTAGAGCGCCTGGCTGGCGTCGATGCCCTCGTAGCACTGGAGCCGGACCAGCGGCAGGTCGAGGCTCTCGGCCAGTGCCTCCGCGAGGGCGGTCTTGCCGGTGCCCGGCTCGCCCTCGAGCAGCAGCGGCCGCTGCATGCGCAGGGCCAGGAAGGTGACGGTGGCCAGCGACTCGTCGCAGAGGTACCCGGTTTCGCCGAGGCGGGTGGCCACGTCGCGGGTGGACTCGAGCTCCATGCCCCGAGGCTACTTCGGGGCGCGTTGGCGGGAGGTTGGGCGCCCTGCCGACCGGGGGCCGAGGGTCAGCCGGGCGTGTCCCGGTCGCGCCCGGTGGCGAGGTCCCCGCACTCGACGAGGGTCACCTGGCGGCCCGCGAGGTAGTCACGGGCGCCCTTGTCGCCGGTGGCGGACTCCCTCACACCGTTCCAGTGGTCGCGGCCCAGCAGGACGGGGTGGCCGGGCACCCCGTCGTACGCCGCGCGGGCGAGCACACCGGGACCGTCCGCGGCCGCGGCCACCCGGCGTACGACGTCGGGCCCGACGTCGGGGAGGTCCACCAGCGTGACCAGGGCGGCCTCCGCTCCGGGGCCCAGCGAGCCGAGGCCGGCGCGCAGCGAGGCCCCCATCCCCTCGGCCCAGTCCGCGGCCACCACCACGTCGACACGGGCGCCGTCGAGCAGGGGCAGCGCCTCGTCGACGGCCGCGCCGAGCACGACAGTCACGTCCTCGCAGCCGCCCCCGCGCAGCGCCTCCACGCAGCGGAGCAGCCAGGCCTCGCCCGCCTCGTCGTGCACGAGCGCCTTGGGCATCCCCATCCGCCGCCCGGCCCCCGCCGCCAGCAGGACCCCCTGGATCATCAGCGTCGTGCCGGGAAGGCCTGGGCGTAGAGGCCGGCGAGCTCCGGCGACCAGGGGGCGCTGAAGCCGCAGATGGTCACCTCACCCCGGGTCGCGGAGACCAGGTAGCGCTCGCCCTGCTTGAAGTGCACCGCCTGGATCAGCGCCTGGAGGTCGGCCGCCGGAGGCGCCTGCACCTTGACCAGGTCGGTCGGGGTCCCGGCGTAGAAGTGCGTCGGGCGCAGCGTGACGACGTCACCGCTGATGCCCTCGACGGTGCCCGCGAACGCGACCGACTGCTGGGCGATCATCGGGGCGGTGGGCACCATGCAGCGGGCCTGGTACGCCGCGGGCGCCGGCGCCTGCAGCCGGGTGACCGTCGTCGGTCCGCCGGCCGCCGGGACCTTGTCGTGCTGCGAGTCGTGGTTGAGCAGCCCGAAGACGCCCACGCCGACGATGAGGACGATCGCGGCGGCGGCCACCAGCCAGGTGAGCGGCCCGCGGCTGCGCGTGCCGGTCTCCCGGGACTCGGTGAGGACCAGCTCGTCGGTGGGGGTGTCGGTGGAACTGCTCATGGTGTCCTCCAGGAGTCGGGCGGCCCGTGCCGGGTCGGCCGGTGGCAGGGAGGAGGCCGGGTCGGCGGACCGCAGGCGGTCACGCAGCTCAGGGTCGTCGTCCCAGTGGTCGCTCACGACCGCCTCCTCTCTCTCGACTCCTCATGTCCGGCCGGCTGCTCGATCTTTCGCAGCTGGTCGCGCAGCTTCTCCCGCGCCCGGTGCAGGCGGATGCTGGCGGCATTCGGCGTGATCTCGAGGACGGCCGCGATCTCCGCCGGCGTCAGCTGCTCCCAGGCCCACAGGCGGAGCAGCTCGGCCTCCTCGGGTCGCAGGGCGGCCAGCGCCTCCTCGAGGGCCCCGTCCCCGCCGGTCGCGCCCGGCCCGGACGTGGTCTCCGGCGGCGGGTCGACGACGGCGATCCTGGCGGCCACCCGCTCCTGCCGGCGGTGCCCGCGCTGGGCGTTGGTCAGGCAGTTGCGGGCGACGCCGTAGGCCCACGGCAGCGGCTCGGCCGGCAGCTCGTCGAGGCGGCGCCAGCAGACCAGGAGGGTCTCGGACAGGACGTCGTCCGCGGTCGCGGGGTCGGTACGACGCGCCAGGAACCGCCGCAGCGGCTCGATCAGGTCAGGCGCGATCTCCTCGAAGCGGTCCCGGCGGGTCTGCGCGTCCACGCCTTTACCTTCACACACGCCGGCCCGTCGCTCGTCGGCACGTGGGACACGCCGACCTGTCGCGTCCTCACTCCCGGGGGTGGGTCCTGTAGTAGTCCCGCCAGATCAGCCGGTGCACCGGGACCCAGCGCGGGATCGACCGCAGCCCGGGGATGAACGGCAGCAGCAGGAGCCCGAGGGTCAGCACCATCATCAGCGCCCACACCTGGGCGTCGGCGTTGGGCGAGGTGGAGAACGGCTTGACCTGGTACCAGAACGTGTACAGCCACATCCACGGCTGCCCGGGGTAGTTGCCGGTCTCGTTCATCATCCCCCACTGGTCACCGCCCAGGTGCTGCGCGACCGCCTGGTCCTCCAGGTAGGCGCCGTCGGAGAGCAGCAGCACCGACCGGGTCTGGTCGCCGCCGTAGAAGTTGCCGGAGGCGGTCAGGCTCCCCTCCAGGCTGCCCGACTTCGCCAGCGCCAGCAGGCTCAGCGACAGGACCGGCACCGGGCCGTAGTCGCCCTTGGCCACCTGCGTCGGGTCACCGTTCGGGGCCTTGGCCAGCGCGTCGGCGTACGCCGTGGCCCACGCCGTCTGCTGGCTCGGCGAGGCCGAGCGCCACTGGGCGAGGGCCTGGCTGACGACCGGCGCGACGACGGCGTCGGAGAGGGGTTGCAGGACCAGGTCCTGCGAGTTGACCGGGATCCTGACCCCGCCCCACTTCTGCAGCGGGATGCCGAGCACCTTCTGTCCGTCGCTGGCGTGGTTGTACGGCGCGCCGTACGTCGCGCTCGTGGTCGTGCCGGCGAGCTCCCCGGTCGCCGTGGCCACCACGTCGGCGGGGTCGGCCTCGGCCCAGTCCTTCATCGTGATGGCCTTCTCGTCCGGCGAGGAGAAGATCGCTGCCAGCACGGTGGTCAGCAGGGCCATCACCGCGAGCGCGATGACGAACTCCTTGACCAGGTCGTAGTGGCGGGTCGGGAAGTCGTGGGAGTCCGGGGTCGGGTGCGCGGTACGCCGGGGGGCGGTGACGGTGGCCATCTCAGTCACCCGCCCGTTCCGAAGCGTGCTCCGGGAGGTCGGCGTCCAGCGGCGGCACCACGCCGTGCCGGCGGACCAGGATCACGTGCAGGACCGCGATCACGCCGACGGCCAGGGGCAGCAGGACCACGTGCCACATCAGCATCTGGCCGGGGTTGAGGACGTTGAAGTACGCACCGGCGCCGATCGAGTTGATGCCGTCCTTGGCCTCGCCGCTGATCCACTGGGAGTCGAAGTTGGACTGGGAGAGGTAGCCGGTGAACGCCGTACCGATCGAGGCCACGAAGGCCACGACGCCGGTCATCCAGGTCAGCGCCCGCTTGCCGCGCCAGGCGGCCATCCAGAACTTGCCCCACAGGTGGATCACCATGACCGCGAAGAACAGCTCGACGCTCCACAGGTGCATGGAGTTGATGAAGTGCCCGAACGACGAGGTGTGCCACCACGCCGAGCCTCCGACGGCGAGCGCCAGGCCCGAGCCCACGACCACCACCAGGGCGGCCAGGGTGAGGACCCCGAAGACGTAGATCCAGGAGGCGACGTACGCCGGCTGCCGGTCCGGCAGGGCCTGCCCCTCCGGCACCAGGCCGACGATCCGCGTCCGCAGCCACGCCGTCCAGCTGCCGCCCGTGGTGGAGCCCGCGGGCACCACCCGCTGCTGGGTGCTCATGGCCGGTCCTGCCGCTCGAGGTCGTCGTCCTGGCGGGCGTGCGGGAACGGCAGCAGGATCGCGAGGACGAAGACCACGATCATCGCGATGATGATCGAGAGGTTGGTGACGCTGACGCTGATGACGCCCCAGTCGAAGTAGTGCCCGGCGGTGAGAGCCGTGTCGTGAATGCTCATGCTGGCCACCTCCGTGGCCCCGGGAGCCAGGGCCTCTGGTGCCCACGATCCGACCGCGCCTACCGGCATCCACAGTGCCGATGGTCACCCCGCCCGATGCCGTCGGTCCGTCCCGGCCGGGACCCGTTCCGCCGGCCGCCGGAGCGCTGCCCCTGCTTGTAACGCTCGGCGGTTTCAGCCGGTCGTTGCACCACGGCTGATCTGATGCCCGCAGAGTAGTTCCTCGAGGCGTTGGGCGGGGGTGGCCCAGTCGAGGGTCTTGCGGGGTCGGCTGTTGAGCTTGCGGGCGACTTCGTCGAGGTCGGTGGGGGTGAACTGGCGCAGGCTGACGTCCTTGGGGAAGTACTGGCGCAGCAGGCCGTTGGTGTTCTCGTTGCTGCCGCGTTGCCAGGGGCTGCGTGGGTCGCAGAAGTAGATCGGGATGTCGGCCTCGAGGGCGATCTGCTTGTGCAGGGCCATCTCCTTGCCCTGGTCCCAGGTCAGGGATCGGCGCAGCTGCTCGGGCAGGGTCGCGATGACCGGGACCAGGGCGTCCTTGAAGTCCACGGCGGTACGCCGGCCGGGCAGGTGGACCAGCAGCACGAACCGGGTGGAGCGTTCGACCAGGGTGCCGATCGCCGAGCCGCCTGACCGGCCCAGGATCAGGTCGCCCTCCCAGTGCCCGGGCACGGCCCGGTCGTTGGCCTCGGCGGGGCGCTGGCTGATGGGGATCGGGTCGACCAGCCGGCCCTTGCGATGTTCGGGGCGTCGTTGGGGCTTGCGCTGGTCGCGGCCGGTGCGCAGGTGCGCGGCCAGTTCCCGGCGCAGCTCGCCGCGGCCCTGGACGAACAGGGAGCGGTAGATCGTTTCGGGGCAGCAGCGCATGTCCGGGTCGTCGGGGAACTCCACCCGTAGAGCGTGACTGATCTGTTCTGGCGACCACTGCAGGGTGGTCAGTTTCTCCCCGACGTAGGCCCGCAGTCGCGGGTGCGTGGCGAGCTTGCCCGGCTTGGGTCGCCGGGCGCGGCGCTCGGCCCGGGCTTGTGCGGTCCCGGCCCGGTATGTGCCGTCGACGTTGCGGTTGCGGGCCAGCTCCCGGCTCACCGTGGAGTGTGGGCGTCCGATCCGGCGCGCGATCTCGCGCACGCCGTGCTGCTGGGCGTGCAGGATCGCGATCTCCTCACGCTCGGCTGGCGACAAGAAACGCCCGCTGGGGCGGCTGCAGGGCTCCATCACCCCGCCAAAGTGGCGGAACATCCGTTGCCCGGTGCCGCGAGACACGCCCGCGGCACCGGCCGCATCACTCACCCACGACCCCGACCGGATCGCCTCCCAGAACACCTGACGGGTCGCACGATCGACGGTCACCACACCACTCCTCACGACGAGTGGTGCAACGACCCTTCGAACCCAAGGAGCGTTACAAGTACGGAGCGTTACAAGCAGCGGCCCACACGACAGCAGGGCCCCGGTCCGAAGACCGGGGCCCTGCTGGTGGTGCTGGGTGGAGCGGCGGATCAGAAGTCCATGCCGCCCATGCCGCCCGACGGGTCGCCACCCATGGGGCGGCCTTCTCGGGCTTGTCGGCCACGACGGCCTCGGTGGTGAGGAAGAGCGCCGCGATCGAGGCGGCGTTCTGCAGCGCCGACCGGGTCACCTTGGCGGGGTCGATGATGCCCTCGGCGATCATGTCGACGTACTCGCCGGTGGCCGCGTTCAGGCCGTGGCCCGGGGTCAGGTTGCGCACCTTCTCCGCCACGACGCCGCCCTCGAGGCCGGCGTTGATCGCGATCTGCTTGAGCGGGGCCTCGGTCGCGAAGCGCACGATCTGCGCACCGGTGGCCTCGTCACCCTCGAGCTCGAGCTTGGCGAACGCCTCGGCCGAAGCCTGGACGAGCGCCACGCCACCGCCGGCGACGATGCCCTCCTCGACGGCCGCCTTCGCGTTGCGCACGGCGTCCTCGATGCGGTGCTTGCGCTCCTTGAGCTCGACCTCGGTGGCCGCGCCGACCTTGATGACCGCAACACCACCGGCCAGCTTGGCCAGGCGCTCCTGCAGCTTCTCGCGGTCGTAGTCGGAGTCGGACTTCTCGATCTCGGCGCGGATCTGGTTGACGCGACCGGCGATCTGGTCGGCGTCGCCCGAGCCCTCGACGATGGTGGTCTCGTCCTTGGTGATGACGACCTTGCGGGCCTGGCCGAGCAGCTCGACGCCGGCGTTCTCCAGCTTGAGGCCGACCTCCTCGGAGATGACCTGGCCACCGGTCAGGATCGCGATGTCCTGCAGCATGGCCTTGCGGCGGTCACCGAAGCCCGGAGCCTTGACGGCGACGGACTTGAAGGTGCCACGGATCTTGTTGACGACCAGCGTGGACAGGGCCTCGCCGTCGACGTCCTCGGCGATGATGACCAGCGGCTTGCCCGACTGCATGACCTTCTCCAGCAGCGGCAGCAGGTCCTTGACCGAGCTGACCTTGGAGTTGGCGATGAGGATGTAGGGGTCCTCGAGGACCGTCTCCATGCGCTCGGGGTCGGTGACGAAGTACGCCGAGATGTAGCCCTTGTCGAAGCGCATGCCCTCGGTGAGCTCGAGGTCGAGCCCGAAGGTGTTCGACTCCTCGACGGTGATGACGCCTTCCTTGCCGACCTTGTCCATCGCCTCGGCGATGATCTCGCCGACGGTGGTGTCCGCGGCCGAGATCGAGGCCGTGGAGGCGATCTGCTCCTTGGTCTCGACGTCCTTGGCCATGCCGAGCAGCTGCTCGGACACGGCGGCGACGGCCGCCTCGATGCCGCGCTTGAGGCTCATCGGGTTCGCACCCGCGGCCACGTTGCGCAGACCCTCGCGGACCATGGCCTGGGCCAGGACGGTCGCGGTCGTCGTGCCGTCACCGGCGACGTCGTCGGTCTTCTTGGCGACTTCCTTGACGAGCTCGGCCCCGATCTTCTCGTACGGGTCCTCGAGCTCGATCTCCTTGGCGATGCTCACACCATCGTTGGTGATGGTGGGCGCGCCCCACTTCTTCTCGAGCACGACGTTGCGGCCCTTGGGGCCGAGGGTGACCTTGACGGCGTCGGCGAGCGTGTTCATGCCACGCTCGAGACCGCGCCGGGCCTCCTCGTCGAATGCAATCAGCTTCGGCATAACTCCTGCGATCCTTCGCATTGAAGAGTTCGTTGGACGGTCCGGCTCGTTGCCCGCGACGGACGGCCTGGCTGACCCGGCGGACCCTTCCCGCCGACGCTTCAGACCTCAACTCCCCGGTCCGGTGGTGGCACTCTCTTGAGGAGAGTGCCAGTCACATGTTTAGCACTCGGGGTGGGCGAGTGCAAACAGTCCTACCGATCCCAGATCCGGGCGTAGCTCGAGACCAGGAACTCCCGGTCGGGGTCGAAGCCCACGATCGACGACACCCGGCCGAGGTCGTGGGTCCCGACCCGCCAGGACACCAGTCGCCGGGGCTGCGTCTGCGACTCGTACACGATCGTGTCGGAGTCGAGCCAGAACTCCACGCCGCAGCAGAAGTCCGGCCGCTGGTCGGCGTCGGGCGTCGAGGCCGAACCGAGCACCAGCAGCGCGTCGTGAGCCGGTGCGTCGCCCTCGACGACCAGCGCCTGCGAGGGCGTGACCTGGTCCGAGGACACCGGCAGCCCGGCGAACCGGCCCCAGCTCTGCGCGGTCCCGAGGGGGCCCATCCGCCAGCGACCGTACGGCCCCCCGGCGCTGGACGGGCCCGCCGGCGCCGCGACGTTCGTGGCCCCGAGCGCCGCCCGTCCAGCACGGAGTACATCGGCCCGTCCCCGCCCTGGGTGGTCGGCGGGAGCCACAGGTCGGTGTTGCCCATCCAGTGCAGGGTCGTGGTGGGACGGTCGCCGGTGTCGACCGACCGCCACGCGCCGGTGGCCAGGGTCAGCACGAGGACGTGGCCCGGCTGCGGGAAGGCGAGAGGTACTCCCCCGTGGGCGAGAGCAGTGAGTCGTGGGCGATCGAGATGTCGTCGCCGGAGCCGTCGTCGTACGGCGCGACTCGGGAGGTGTCGACCGTGCGCAGCGAACCGTCGGGGGCGAGGAGCAGCAGCCGCTGCCCGCCGTTGTCGTCGATGAGTGCGTACGCCGCGAGCGCGGCATCGATCGGGTCGTCGGCGACGTCCGTGGTCGGCGCCGACAGGTCGATCACGGACGGCAGTGGGGAGGCGACCTGCGGCAGGTCGGACTCCTGCGAGGCGAGCGGACCCCAGTAGACCGGCCACCCCCGGTAGTGGCCGTCGGGCCGCGTGCCCGTCTTCGTGGGCGTCGGCGGGGTCGGCACGGAGGTCGTCGTGGGCGACGGCAGCTGGGTGACGGGCCCGGTCGACCGGTCACCGCCCGGGCCGCCCGCGACCGCGACCGACCCGACGGCCACGACCGCCACGGCCGCGGTGACGGCCATGACGGCACGCCGGCGGCGGATCCGCGTGGCGCGCTGCCAGGCGACCTCGGACAGGTCGGGCATGCCGACGTCGGCGACCCGCTCGTGCAGCAGCTCCCGGAGCTCGTGGTCGGTCATCGCAGGTCCTCCAGCATCACGGCGAGGTGGGGTGAGCTCTCTCGGAGGCGGCGCAGCGCCACGTGGGTCTGGCTCTTGACCGTGCCGGTGCCGATGCCGAGAGCGTCGGCGGTGTCCGCTCGGTGAGGTCCTCGTAGAAGCGGAGCACGATCACCGCTCGCTGCTTCGGGGTCAACGCGGCCAGCGCCCGGTCCAGGGCCAGCCGGCGGTCCGCGGTGACCTCCGCGCCCGCCGCCGCCCCGGTGTCCGTCCCGGCCTCCGGTGGGTCCGCGACCACCTCACGGCGGTGGCGCCGCCACCAGGAGATGTTGCCGCGAACGATGACCTGGCGGGCGTAGGCGTCGGGGTGTCCGCTGTGCAGCCGCCGCCAGCGCAGGGCGACCTGGGTCAGCGCCTCCTGGACCAGGTCCTCGGCGCGGTGGTGGTCGCCCGTCACGAGCAGGGCCGTGCGCAGCAGCGCCCGCTGGCGCTCGGTCGCCCACCGCGTGAACGCCTCGTGGTCGTCCACCGGCGCCGGTCCCCCGATCGTGCTCATGCCCCCATCAACGCAGACCTCTCCGGAAAGGTTGGCGTCCGCGGGCCGGATCCCTAGCGTGGCACGCATGCAACCACCGGCACCGCTCCGCACGCCCGTCCCCCTGATCGGTGCACCGATGGCCGGCCCGGCCGGCGGGCGGCCCCACGCGATCAGCCGGGCCGGGGCACTCGGGATGGTGGGTGTCTCCCCGACGTCCGACGCCGGCTGGATCAGGCGGGAGGCCGCGATCGCCGGGGAGGGCGGGACGCCGTACGGCGTCGGGCTGCTGGCCTGGGCGCTGGCCACGGCGCCGGAGCAGCTCGAGGCCGTGCTCGAGCTGCGCCCGACGCTCGCGTCCGTGAGCTTCGGGCCGTACGCCGAGCCGGTGCGGCGGTTGCGCGCGGCCGGCATCCTGACGGCGACGCAGGTCTGTTCGCCGGCCGACCTGGAGGAGGCCGAGGCGGCGGCGGATGTGGACGTGGTCGTCGTCCGCGGTGCCGAGGGCGGCGGGCACGGGCGGGACGCCATGGGCACCCTGCCGCTGCTCCAGCTGGTGCTCGACCGCACCACCAGGCCCGTCTACGCCGCCGGCGGCATCCTCGACCACCGGGGGCTGGCCGCGGTGCTGGCCGCGGGTGCCGCCGGGGCCTGGGTCGGCACGGCGTTCCTCGGGTGCGTGGAGGCCGCCGGCTCGGCCGCCGCGAAGGCCACCCTCTTCGCGGCCGAGCAGACCGGCTACGGCCGCGTCTTCGACCGGGCCCAGGCGGCCGACTGGCCGCCGGAGTTCGGCGGGCGGGCGGTGGCCAACGCGTTCTTCGACGAGTGGGTGGGGCGCGAGGACGAGATCGACGACGCGGCCCGCGCCCGCTTCCGCGCGGCAGTCGCCGACGGGGACTTCTCCGTCGCCCACGTGTACGCCGGCCAGGGCGTCGCCGCGCTCACCGGCGAGACGACCGCGGCCGAGGTGGTTGCCGGGTTCGCCCGCGCGCTGGACCCGCCCTCGGCCGGGTAGCCCGTGAGGCCTTACTCGAGGCGCGCGGCCACGAGGTCGGCGAACGGCTCGGCGTTCTCGGGCAGCACGTCGAGGTAGAGGCCGGGCTCGATGAGCTCCAGCTCGCTGACGACCAGCCGGCCCTCGTGCTCCATGAGGTCGACCCGGCCGTAGTCGAGCGGGCCGCCGAACAGGGTCGCCACCTCGTCCATCGCCGCCACCGCCACCGCCGCGGTCTCTTCCCCGAGCGGCACCGGGCGGGTCACACCGCCGAACTGCTCGTGCACGCGGATCTCGTCGCCGCCCGGCAGCTTCTCGACCTGGGAGACGGCCACGCCGTCGAGGACGAAGACCGAGGTCTCCCCCCGCGTGCGGACCGACTCCACCAGCGGCTGCACGATCCACGGGCCGGCGGTGAGCCCGCTCAGCCGGTGGTCGTCGGTGCGCTCGGCCTGCACGACCCCGATCCCGCTCGCGCCGGTGCGGGCCTTGACGACGACGGGGCCGAAGCGCTCGAGCCCGGCGCGCAGCCCGCCGGCCAGGTCGGAGTCGTCGACGAGCAGCGACGGTACGACGGGCAGCCGGTCGGCGAGGGCGACGAGGTAGGCCTTGTCGGCGTTCCAGGCGAAGACGTCCGCGCCGTTCAGCAGCGTGGTCGCAGCGTCGACCTTCCGCGCCCAGGCCAGGAAGTCCGCGCAGCGGCGGTGGTAGTCCCACGTGGCCCGGACCGCGACCAGGTCGGCAGCGGCCCAGTCGACGTTCGGGTCGTCCCAGCTGACCCATCGGGCCTCGAGGCCGCGCGCGGCGAGGGCCGCCACCAGGTGGTCGCCACCGGGCTCCCCGTCGGGCAGCAGGCAGAAGGTGGCCAGGAGCACGCGCGTCACGCTCGCGAGGCTAGGCGCTCCCGGCGCGGGCCGCACCCGGGTTACGGCACCTTCAGGGCCGTCCGACCTCGGGCGGGCGGTGCCCGAACGACACCGCGTCCTCCAGGCCGAGCGCGGCCAGCACCGACGGCAGGATCGCCTTCGCGGTCCGCTTGTAGCCGATGGCGCTGGGGTGGAACCGGTCCAGGCTGAACATCTCGTCGGGGTTGGTGATGAAGAAGGGCCCCACCACGTGGGCGAGCGACACGGCGTGCGCCCCGCAGCGGACCGCGGCCGCCTCCTGGGCCCGCGCCAACTGCCGGGAGGCACGAGAGCCGAGGGCCCGCAACGGCTGCGGCACCGGACGCAGCGCCCCCAGGTCGGGACAGGTGCCGACCACGACCGCGGCGCCCCGCTCGCGCAGATCGGTGATGGCGTCCTCGAGGTGGCGGACCGACTCACCCACCGGGACGCGGTGCGTGACGTCGTTGCCGCCGACGACGATGACGGCGACGTCCGGGCGGTACGACGCCGCCAGCCCGGCTAGCTGCCCAGCCAGCATCGAGGACTCCGAGCCGACCCGGGCGGCAGTGGTCAGGTGCACGGTGCGGTGGGTCGCCTTCGCCAGCCGGGTGGCCAGCCGCGCGCCCAGCGTCTCCTTGGGCAGGTCGGCCCCGAGACCGGCGGCGATCGAGTCGCCCAGGACGAGCAGCTCGAGCGGGTCGCCGTACTTCTTCTTGTAGCGGCCGTCCGCCCGCGGGGCCACCTCGCCGAGGGGCTTGCCGACCACGCGGCGCGCGGCCTCGGCCTGGCGGTGCAGGAGCTCTCGGGCGCCGTACCTCAGGCCGCCGCCCGCCACCAGGGCCCCGGCGGCGGTGATGACGAGCAGGGCACGGCGGTCGCGGGATGGGGTCATGGGGACGTTGAAGCACGTCGACCTGAACGGGCGCCGACGATCCCGTGTGCGGGCGGTGTCGATTTCGGTCGCCCTCGCCCGTCATCCCGGTGTCAGACTCACACGCAGGAGATCGAGAGGACCCACCATGACCGAGTACGTCGTGCTGCTGCCGGGCAACGAGAGCACCTGGGCGGCCGCCACCGAGGAGCAGAAGGCGCAGATGTACGCCAAGCACGGCGAGTTCGCCCGCCTGCTGGCCGAGCGGGGCCACAAGGTCACCGGAGGCAACGAGCTCACGCACTCGCGTGAGGCCAAGGTCGTCCGCGGCGACCTCGACGCGGTGACCGTGACCGACGGGCCGTACGCCGAGACCGTCGAGCAGCTCACCGGCTTCTACGTCGTCGACACCGACGACCTCGACGACCTGCTGCAGGTGGCCGGGCTGCTCGCCGGTGCCGGGGGCGCCGTCGAGGTCCGCGGCACCGTGGACCACTCCGGGAACGCGTGACCGACGCGCTCTCCGAGGTCCTGCGCGACGAGTGGGGCCGGCTGCTGGCCCTGCTCGTCGCGCAGTACCGGCGCCTGGACCTGGCCGAGGACGGGCTGGCCGACGCCTTCGAGGCGGCAGCCCGCACCTGGCCGGCCACGGGCGTGCCCGACAACCCGCCGGCCTGGCTGCTCACCACCGCACGACGGCGCATCACCGACCGGCTGCGCCACGACGCCGTCGCCGCGCGCACCGTGCCCCTGCTCGTGGTCGAGGCCGGCCTGCAGGAGGAGGCGCAGCGGGTGATGGCCGATGCGGGCGAGCAGGTGCGTGACGAGCGGCTGCGGCTGGTGCTGCTGTGCGCGCACCCGACGCTCCCGCCCGCCTCCGCCGCGGCCCTCACGCTGCGGCTGGTGCTCGGGGTGCCGACCGAGGACGTCGCCCGGCTGTTCCTGGTGAGTCCGCCGACGATGGCGGCACGCCTGACCCGGGCCCGCAAGAAGATCGCCGGCGAGCGGTTCGTCGTACCGTCCGGGGCGGAGCTGGAGTCGCGGGTCGGCGTGGTGGCCGACGTGGCCTACCTGGCGTTCACGACCGGCTACGCGCCCGGCTCGGGCGACGACGTGCTGCGGGCCGACGTCGCGGCCGAGGCGATCCGGCTGGTCCGGGTGCTGCGCTCGCTGCTGCCGGCGTCGTTCGCGGGGCGCGGCGAGCTGGACGCGCTGCTGGCCCTGATGCTGATCCAGCACTCCCGCCGGGACGCGCGGGTCCGGGAGGGTCGGCCGGTGCTGCTGCCGGACCAGGACCGCGGGAGGTGGCATCCCGAGGAGGCCGCGGAGGCCTTCGACCTGCTCAGCCCGCTCGTCGACGCGCCGCCCGCGCCGTACCTCCTCCAGGCGCTGATCGCCGCCGAGCACGCGATCGCGCCGACTCCGGAGGCGACCGACTGGCCGCGGATCGCCGCGCGCTACCGGGAGCTGGAGGACCTCACCGGCTCGCCGGTCGTGCGGCTCAACCGGGCCGTCGCGGTCGCCGAGGCCGACGGCCCGCTGGCCGGTCTGGCTCTCCTCGACGGACTGGCGCTGCCCGGCCACCGGCTCCCCGCCGCCCGGGCCGAGCTCCTCGCCCGCGCCGGCCGCCCCGCCGAAGCCCGCACGGCGTACGACGAGGCCATCGGCCGGTGCACCAACCTGGCCGAGCGGGCGCACCTGATCGAGCGGCGCCAACAGCTGTAACGCTCCGTCAGGGAGTCTGTGGACCCCTTCTGCGCGGGTTCCAGAGTCCCTAACGGAGCGTTACATGCGACGGGGACTCAGCCGCCCGCCACCGCGGGGATCACCGAGATCTGGGTGCCGTCGGGGGTGGCGGTGCCCAGGTTGTCGAGGAAGCGGACGTCGTCGTTGCCGACGTACACGTTCACGAACCGGCGCAGGTCGCCGCCCTCGTCGAGGATCCGGCCCTTGATGCCGGCGTAGTGGGCGTCGAGGTTGTCCAGCACCTCGGAGAGGGTGCCACCCTCGGCGCTCACCTCCGACTCACCACCGGTGTAGGTGCGCAGGATGGTCGGGATCCGGACCGAAACGCTCATGACTCTCCTCGAGATGACTGCGCCGACAAGGCGGCTCTGGGACTGAAACTACGACGACGCAGGCGATCAGGCGATACCGGTCGCGGTGAAGGCGGCGTACGACGGGTCGATGGTCGCCCTGGGCCCGACCGAGCCGGCGACCGCGTCGAGGGTCTTCAGGCCGTGGCCCGTGTTGATGACGACGGTCTCGAGGGAGGGGTCGAGCTGGCCGCTCTCCACGAGCTTCTTCAGCACGCCCACGGTGGTGCCGCCGGCGGTCTCGGTGAAGATGCCCTCGGTGCGGGCCAGCAGCACGATCGCCTCGCGGACCTCGTCGTCGCTGATGTCCTCGACCGCGCCGCCGGTCTCCCGGCAGATGTCGAGGACGTAGATGCCGTCGGCGGGGTTGCCGATGGCCAGGCTCTTGGCGATGGTGTCCGGCTTGACCGGCCGGATCGCGTCGACGCCGCCCTTGTAGGCGACCGAGACCGGGGAGCAGCCGGTGGCCTGAGCGCCGTACACCTTGTAGGGCTTCTCCTCGACCAGGCCGAGCTTGATCAGCTCCTGGAAGGCCTTGTGCACCTTCGTGAGCTGGGAGCCCGAGGCGACCGGGATGACGATCTGGTCGGGCAGCCGCCAGCCGAGCTGCTCGGCGATCTCGTAGCCCAGTGTCTTGGAGCCCTCGGCGTAGTAGGGGCGGACGTTGACGTTGACGAACGCCCACCCGTCCTCCTCGCCCGCGATCTCCGAGGCCAGCTTGTTGACGTCGTCGTAGTTGCCGTTCACGGCGACCAGCGAGTCGGTGTAGACCGCCGAGTTCACCTGCTTGGGCTGCTCGAGGTTGCTCGGGATGAAGACCACCGTCTTGATCCCGGCGCGGGCGCCGGCGGCGGCCACGGCGTTGGCGAGGTTGCCGGTCGACGGGCAGGCGAAGACCTTGCTGTGGAACTCGCGAGCGGCGCTCAGCGCGCAGGCGACGACGCGGTCCTTGAAGGAGTTGGTCGGGTTGGTGCTGTCGTCCTTGACCCACAGGTTGTCGATGCCGAGCTCGCGCCCGAGGTTGTGCGCCTTCAGCAGCCGGGTGAAGCCGGGCTCCATGTTGGGGCTCTGCTCGATGTCCGCCGGCACCGGCAGCAGCGCCTTGTAGCGCCAGATGTTGCGGGGGCCGGCCTCGATCTCCTCGCGGGTCACGGCCGGGAAGTCGTAGGCGATCTCGAGGGGTCCGAAGCACTCCGGACACGCGTAGTGGGGGCCCAGGTCGACCCGGTGGCCGCACTCGCGGCACGACAGCGCCCGGGCATTGCCGAAGGCGCCCTCGCGGATCCCCGTGTCGGACGTGGGGGTGGTGGATGCCTGCTCGGCGACGACGGCGCTCATGAAGTCCTCCTTCTCATCTTCCCCGGGGCGTCTCTCGCATCCGGGCCGGAATTGGCACCGTTTCCGCGACTGCGTCCGCACTGGGACGGGGCAGGAGCTCGCGGCGGTTGCCGGGACTTCACAGGGCCGTTCCCTCAGTCCCTCTCGATGAGCAGGACCCACTGTAGGCGAGCCGTCTCAGCATGCGCACACCAAGTCCGCATGCTGGGCGGCCCGCCCACGGTGGTCGGACGACTCAGGCGGCGCTCGCGCCGGCGCCCTCGGCGGCCGCGGTCAGAGCCCCGGTCACCACGTCGAGCACGTCGCCGACGAGGTGCACGGTGACGCCGGCGCGGACGTCGTCCGGAACGTCGTCGAGGTCCGCCTCGTTGCGCTGGGGCAGGAACACCTCGGTCAAGCCGGCCCGCTGGGCGGCGAGCAGCTTCTGCTTCACCCCGCCGATGGGCAGCACCCGGCCGTTGAGGGTGACCTCACCGGTCATGCCCACCTCGGAGCGCACCGGGCGCCCGTCGCCAGCGAGGTCAGCGCGGTCACCATGGTCACGCCCGCCGACGGCCCGTCCTTGGGTACGGCGCCTGCCGGGACGTGGACGTGGATGGCCCGGTCGAGCACGGCCGGGTCCACCCGAGGCGCTCGGCGTTCGCCCGCACGAACGACAGCGCGATCTGCGCGGACTCCTTCATCACCTCACCGAGCTGGCCGGTCAGGGTCAGCCCGGCCGGCCCGTCGTGGGCGGACGCCTCGATGAAGAGCACGTCGCCGCCCAGGCCGGTCACGGCCAGCCCGGTCGCCACGCCCGGGACCGAGGTCCGCTCGTGCGACTCCGGGGTGAACCGCGCCCGGCCCAGCAGGTCGCGCAGGTCGGGCTCGTCGACCGTCAGCGGTGCCGCTCACCCAGTGCGAGCCGGGTGGCGGCCTTGCGCAGCGCGCGGGCGATCAGCCGCTCCATCTGCCGGACCCCCGCCTCCCCGTTGTAGTTGGCGGCCAGCTCACGCAGCGCGGCGTCGGTCACCGTCACCTCGTCCGCCGTCAGCGCCGCCCCTCCAGCTGCCGCGGCAGCAGGAAGTCGCGGGCGATCGCGACCTTGTCGTCCTCGGTGTAGCCGTCGAGGGTCACCAGCTCCATCCGGTCCAGCAGGGCGGAGGGGATCTGCTCGACGACGTTGGCCGTGGCGATGAACAGCACGTCGAGAGGTCCAGGTCGAGCTCGAGGTAGTGGTCGCGGAAGGTGTGGTTCTGCGCCGGGTCGAGCACCTCGAGCAGGGCCGCCGCCGGGTCGCCCCGGTAGTCGGCACCCACCTTGTCGACCTCGTCCAGCAGCACCACCGGGTTCATCGACCCGGCCTCCTTGATCGCGCGCACGATGCGGCCCGGCAGGGCACCGACGTACGTGCGCCGGTGGCCGCGGATCTCGGCCTCGTCGCGCACGCCTCCCAGCGCCACCCGCACGAACTTCCTGCCCAGGGTGCGCGCGACCGACTCGCCCAGCGAGGTCTTGCCGACGCCGGGCGGGCCGGCGAGCAGGACCACCGCCCCGGAGCCCCGGCCCCCGACGACCTGCAGGCCGCGCTCGGCCCGGCGGGCGCGCACCGCGAGGTACTCCACGATCCGCTCCTTGACCTCGTCGAGGCCGTGGTGGTCGGCGTCGAGGACCCTGCGTGCCTCCTCGACGTCCGTGCTGTCCTGGGTGGTGACGCGCCAGGGCAGCTCGAGCACGGTGTCCAGCCAGGTGCGGATCCAGGCGGTCTCGGGGCTCTGGTCGCTGGAGCGCTCGAGCTTGTCGAGCTCGCGCAGCAGCGCCTCGCGGACGGCGTCCGGGACGTCCGCGGCCTCGATGCGACCGCGGTAGTCGTCGGCGCCGTCGGGCTGGTCCTCCCCCAGCTCCTTGCGGATCGCGGCGAGCTGCTGGCGCAGCAGGTACTCGCGCTGGGTCTTCTCCATCCCCTCGCGCACGTCCTCGCCGATCTTGTCGGCGACCTCGACCTCGGCGAGGTGCTCGCGGGTCCAGGTGATGAGGGTCTCGAGGCGCGCCTCCACGTCCGGGGTCTCCAGCAGCTCGCGCTTGCGGTCGTGGGAGAGGTACGGCGCGTAGCCCGCGGCGTCCGCGATCGCGCCGGGGTCGGTCATCCGGTGCACCGTGTCGATGACCTGCCACGCCTCGCGGCGCTGGAGCACGGCGACGACGAGCCGCTTGTACTCCTCGGCCAGCTCACGGGCGCGGTCGGTGACGACCTCCTCGACGGGCTCGACCTCGACCCAGAGCGCCGCGCCGGGCCCGGTGACGCCGCTGCCGATCCGGCCACGCCCCTCGGCCTTGAGCACGGCCGCGGGGCCGCCACCGCTGAGCCGGCCGACGCGCTCCACCGAGGCGATCACGCCGTACGACGCGTAGCGGTCCTCGAGACGCGGGGCGACGAGCAGCCTGCCCTCGCTGCTCGAGCGGGCCGCGTCGATGGCGGCGCGGGACGCCTCGTCGAGCTCGACGGGCACGACCATGCCCGGCAGCACCACGAGGTCGGAGACGAACAGGACGGGCAGGTTGACGGCGGACATGGCGCCTCACTTTCAAGACTTGAGCGACGTCCACTCAACTCTCGGCGCGCGGGTGGTGTTCCGCCGATCGGGCGTGTTCGTCGTGGGCGAACACGCCCGTCCGGACCGGCCCTCAGGCGCGCAGCTCGCGGGCGTCGGCCGTGAGCTGGCGGAGCAGGTCGAGGACCCCCTCGGGGCCCTTGACGACCACGTCGGCACGGGCCTCGAGCGTGCTCTCCTCGTGCGACGCGGCGCAGACCAGCAGTGTCGGCATGCCGCCGTCCCGCAGCTTGTCCACGGCCTCGAAGGCCTCGACGTCGCCGAGGTCGTCGCCCGCGAAGAGGAAGGCGCCGGCGTCGAGCTCGCTCACCAGGGTGTCCACCACGACCCCCTTGTGCATGCCGGCGGAGCGGATCTCGATCACGTTGCGCCCCGGCTCCACCGTCAGCTCGTGCCGGCGGGCCTCGTCGCGCACCAGCGGGAGCAGCCGCTCGAAGGCCGCCTGGGGATCCGGCAGGCGACGGGTGTGGATCGCGACCGCCAGGCCCTTGTCCTCGAGGTGGGCGTCGCCGGCGTCCGCCGCACGCAGGGTGCGGGGCAGCTCACGCAGGAAGGTGGCCAGGCCGTGCGGGGGGCGGGGCGAGATCACCCGACGGTTGGTGGAGGACCACCGCTCGTTGCCGTACTGGCCGAAGAGGTAGAGCTCCTTGCCGGCGTCCCCGATGGCGTTGCCGACCTCCTCGAGGCCGCCGAGGGCCAGCGCCTGCCGGGCCGGGCGCCCGGTGACCACGGCGATCGCCAGCACCTGGGTGGCCAGGTCGACGAGGACATCGCGGGCCTCGGGATGGATGTACGCCGCGGCGGGGTCGTCGACGATCGGCGACAGGGTCCCGTCGAAGTCGAGTCCGACCACGCAGGTCGGCGCCGCCCGCACCAGCGCGGCGTACCTCTGCTCGCCCCCGATCGAGGTGAACTCCATGGGGAACACCCAACCACGAACGGCGGGAGCCGTGGGGCGGGGCCCGGCCAGGGCCCGACCGGGACCCTGCCTGGATCCGGGTCAGCCCAGCGGACCGGTCAGGATGACCGTGAGGCGGTCCAGCCGCATCGGGTCGACCGCCGGCTCGAGCCGGTGGATCCCGAGGTCGAGGGCCAGCAGCTTCGCCGCGGGCTCGAGCCGCGCCGGGTAGTAGACGGTGCTCGCGGGGATGGTGCCGTACCAGTTGTCCGAGCCGACGACCTGCCACCCCGCGTCGGAGGCCTGGGCGCCGACGCTGCCGGCCAGCCCGGTGATCCCCGAGTTGTTGTAGACCTCGACGTAGACCTTGCCGCGCTCGACGGCCGGCGGCTTGTGCTTGATCTTCGCGGGCTTGTGCGGCGCGAGCGTCGGCTTGGCCGACGGCTGCGTGGAGGGCGTGTGGGTCGGCTCGGTCCGGGCGACCGTGGTCACGTCGCGCTCGGGGGCCTCCTGGCCTCGGGTCGCGACGTAGGCGATGCCGGCCATGGCGACCGCGATGATGCTGAGCATCACCACCGGCGAGGGGAACACCACGCCGCGCTGGTCGCGGGGACGCACCTCAGACCTCGAAGCCGAGTCGACGGGCCGAGCGCTGGCGCTGGCGGGCGGCGCGCAGGCGGCGCAGCCGACGGACCAGCAACGGGTCGGCCTCGAGGGCCTCGGGACGGTCGATCAGGGCGTTGAGGACCTGGTAGTAGCGGGTGGAGGACATGTCGAACTTCTCCCGGACGGCCGTCTCCTTGGCCCCGGCGTACTTCCACCACTGGCGCTCGAACTCGAGGATCTCGCGGTCCCGGTCGCTCAGGCTCGGCGTCGCCCCGGCGTCGCCGCCGTGCAGGGCGTTCGCGGCATCCATGCGCTGTCTCCCCTGGTACATCGTGGTGCGAGCTCGTCTACCTGACGGTCGAGCGTCAGTCTATAGGGGACGAACCACAACGATGTCATTCCGTCCGGGCGAGTCGCGACACCCTAGGGTCACGGGGTGGACGAGATCGGATGGGGCATCCTCGCGACCGGCAAGATCGCGCACAGCATCGCTGCGGACCTGGCCCTGGTGCCCGGCGCGCGGCTGGCGGCCGTCGGCTCCCGGCGACTGGCGAGCGCCGAGGCGTTCGCCGCCCGGCACGGCGCCGGCCAGCACCCCGCGCCCGCGGCGTACGGCTCCTACGAGGAGCTGGTCGCCGACCCCGCGGTCGACGTCGTGTACGTCGCGACCCCGCACGCGCTGCACCTCGACCACGCCCGGCTCGCCTTCGAGGCGGGCAAGCACGTGCTGTGCGAGAAGCCGCTGACCCTCAACCTCGCCGAGGCCGAGGAGATGGTCGCGCTGGCCCGTCAGCACGACCGCTTCCTGATGGAGGCGATGTGGACCGCCTGCCACCCGGTCGTGCGGCGCGTCGCCGCCGACCTGCGGGCCGGCCGCTTCGGGACCCCGCGCCACTTCCACGCCGAGCTCGGCTTCCGGGTCGACGCCCCGGCCGAGGACCGGATGCTCAACCCCGAGCTCGGCGCGAGCGCCCTGCTGGACATGGGGATCTACCCGCTCACCGTGGCACACCTGTTCCTGGGCGAGGCCGAGGAGCTCCACGCGGTGGCCTCGCTCTCCGAGGGAGGCATCGACCTCGACGTCGCACTGACCGGGCGCTACCCGGGCGGAGCGCTGGCGACGATGACCGCCTCGATGACGTCGTGGTCCTCCCGGGCGGCCGCGCTGGCCACCGACCGCGGCCGGATCGACCTCGACGACTTCCACCACCCCACCCGCGCCACGTTCACGCCGTACGCCGAGGGCGGCTCCAACGACGTCGACGCGCGGCGCGAGCCCGTCCACGTCGTGGGCGACGAGCCGGTGATCGGGCGGGGCTACGGCAACGAGATCGCCGAGGTGGTGCGCTGCCTGCGCGCCGGGCTGCGCGAGAGCCCGCTGGTGCCGCACGCGCAGACCGTCGCGCTGATGCGGCAGATGGACGACCTGCGGGCCCAGATCGGCGTGCGCTACGCCGTCGACGACAGCTGAGCCCGGCCAGCACTTGAGCGACACCCCCTAGGGTTGGGCCGTGGCTTCCTCTGGCTCCGCCGACCTCGTGATCGTCGCCAACCGGCTGCCCGTCGACCGGGTCACGCTGCCCGACGGCAGCCAGGAGTGGCGCCCCTCCCCCGGCGGGCTGGTCAGCGCCCTCGAGCCGATCATGCGCGCCAACGACGGCACCTGGATCGGCTGGCCGGGCGGGACCGACCAGGGCCACGAGCCCTTCGACGCCGACGGGCTGTCGCTGGTGCCGATGTCGATGACCCCGCAGGAGGTCGAGTACTTCTACGAGGGCTTCGCCAACGCGACCCTGTGGCCGCTCTACCACGACCTGGTGGCCAAGCCGAGCTTCCACCGGGAGTGGTGGGACGCCTACGTCTCGGTCAACCGCAGGTTCGCCGAGCGGGCGGCCGAGGTCGCCTCCGAGGGCGCCACGGTGTGGGTGCACGACTACCAGATGCAGCTGGTCCCGCAGATGCTGCGCGAGCTGCGCCCGGACCTGCGCATCGGCTTCTACCTGCACATCCCGTTCCCGCCGGCCGAGCTGTTCCAGCAGCTGCCGTGGCGCCGCCAGATCCTCGAGGGCCTGCTCGGCGCCGACCTGGTGGGCTTCCAGCTGCCCGGCGGCGCGCAGAACTTCGTGCGCCTCGTGCGGCAGCGTGTGGGCCACAAGACCCACCGCGACCTGGTCTACCTGCCCGACGGCCGCACCGTGCGCGCCGCGGCGTTCCCGATCTCCATCGACACCGCCGGCTACGAGGAGCTCGCGCGCTCCGAGCAGGTCGAGAAGCGCTCGGCGGAGATCCGCGAGGCGCTGGGCAATCCCCGGCGGATCTTCCTGGGCGTCGACCGGCTCGACTACACCAAGGGCATCTACGCGCGGCTGCGCGCCTTCAGCGAGCTGATCATCGACGGCCACTTCGACGTCGAGGACGCCGTCTTCGTGCAGGTGGCCACGCCGTCGCGCGAGCAGGTGGAGCAGTACCGCATCCTGCGCGACGACATCGACCGGTTGGTCGGCCACATCAACGGCGACCTCGGCCGGATCGGCCGGCCGGCCATCTCCTACCTGCACGCGTCGTACCCGCGCGAGGAGATGGCGGCGCTCTACCGGGCCGCCGACATCATGGTCGTCACGCCGTTCCGTGACGGCATGAACCTCGTGGCCAAGGAGTACGTCGCCTGCCGCTACGACAACGACGGCGCCCTGGTGCTCTCGGAGTTCGCCGGCGCGGCCGAGGAGCTGCGCCAGGCCTGGCTGATCAACCCCTACGACATCAACGGCATGAAGGCGGCGCTGCTCGAGGCCTACGAGGCCGAGGAGAAGGAGCGCTCGCGCCGGATGAAGGCGATGCGCAAGACGATCATCCAGCACGACGTGAACGCCTGGGCCGACAGCTTCCTCGGCGAGCTGGCCGCTGTGCGCCCCTCGCACGGCAAGACCGTGCGGCCGGCCAAGCGCTCCTGACGCTCCCCGGCTGGACGTCATATGCGCCGGTCGCCCCGACGACCGGCACGTATGACGTTCCCCCGGGTCCTAGCCCAGGGACATCCTCGGCTCGCCGTTGACCAGCCCGGTGCCGGCGATGCGACAGATGCCGCCGCGCGGCGTGCCCCCGTTCCAGGCCTGCCGCACGCAGGAGCGGGTGGCCAGCTGCGCCCAGTAGTTCGGGTGCAGCGACTCCTGGATGTAGTAGGGGCTGCCCGAGCAGCACGTCGACACCGTGCGGATCTGGTTGACCCACTCGGTCCTGTCGACCGCCCCGGGCTGGGTCCACGAGGTCAGCCCCTGCTCCTCGTAGAGGCCGACGGTGTTCTCGCACAGGCGCCGGCCGTTGAACGCCGAGGCCAGGTCGAGCGTCCTGCTGTTGGTGATGCCGGCCTGGCTGATCGCACCGGTGACCGTGCTGTTGATGGTCGGCAGCGCGCTGGCGTTGGCCCAGTCGGCGTCGGCGTTCCAGAAGCCGCAGCCGCCGGTGCTCTGCCGGGTGTAGCCGCTCTCGGAGTAGCGGAAGCCCGAGCCGTTCGGGATCGGCGACGGGTAGGTCTGCACGAGCATCGTCCACGCGGTGTCGGCGTAGCCGGCGTTGCGCATCGCCGTGCGGACGTTCTGGAGCGCGGTGGCGATCCGGGTCTTCACCGCACTCACGTTGGCGGAGGTGAAGTTGGACGTGACCGAGCTGTCGTCCTTGCAGTAGTCGGGCCACCAGGCCGGCGAGGTCAGGAAGTCGGTCACGCAGGACTGCACGATGTCGGCGAAGTTGAAGTCGTTGCCGCCGATGGAGACCACGACCATCTTCACGTTGTGGGAGGCCGCGGCGTTCTGCAGCATCAGTGCCTGCCCCTGCTGGCCGCCGCTGTTGTAGAAGTCCAGGCCGGGCTTGAAGTAGCCGTCGCTGTTGGTGAACGTGCTCGTCCTGGCGCCGGAGCAGGCGAGGTCCAGACCGTTGACGCCGCCACCGATGTAGGCCTCGTCGGACTTGCTGCGGTGGCAGCGAGGGATCGTCTCACCCGTGCCGCCGGCGTTGTCGTAGTACGCCGTGGGGCCGAGCGCGTCGGCGTACGACGAGGAGTCGTTGGAGCTGCCGGCCCAGCGGCCGGCCTCCCCGGAGACGTAGGAGTCACCGACGGTGACGACCCACGGGGTGCCGACGCCCGGCCCGTCGGCGCGGGCCTCGGGCGCGGGGCCGGCGGCGGTGCCGAGGGCGATGGACAGGATGAGGGCCAGGAGGACGGCAGGCACGCGCAGGCGTGACCGGCCTGCTCCCGAGAGCAGCGACACGGTGGGGTCTCCTTCGACGAGGTCCGATCCCTCCCCGGCCGGTCGACCGACCGGCCGTCAGCGAACGTAGTGGAGCGCGCGGGGCCCCGGGAAGACCCCGCCGGACGGGGGTGTGGCGAGCCTGACGTGTCCATCCCGCGAACCCCGGTCCCGGCGTCGGGTATTTTTCGGCCATGGATCTGATCCCGAAGCCCGATCAGGTCGTCTCTGCTGCCAGCAACGTGGCCCACAAGGTCCTGTACGGCGGTCTTGCCGATCTCCGCCCCATGCCGCGCACCCTCATCGACGAGGGGACGCTGCGCGAGGTCTACCACTACCGTCCGGCCGCCAAGGTCAAGGAGCAGGGCGACCCGGTGCTCCTGGTGACCCCGCTGGCCGCACCCGCGCTCTGCTACGACCTGCGCCGGGGCTGCTCGCTGGTCGAGCACCTCGTCGCCGCGGGCCGCCCGACGTACCTCGTGGAGTACGGCCAGGTCTCCTTCCGCGACCGCGGCCTCGGCATGGAGCACTGGGTCGACGAGGTGGTCCCGACCGCGATCCGCGAGGTGTCGGCGCACGCCGGCAACCGTCCCGTGCACGTGGTCGGCTGGAGCCTGGGCGGCATCTTCGCGATGCTCGCGGCCGCCGACACCCCCGACCTGCCGATCGCGTCCCTCACCGTCGTGGGGTCGCCCGTCGACGTCAAGCAGGTCCCGCTCGTGGCGCCGCTCCGCCCGCTCCTGAACTTCACCGACGGCCGCGGGGGCATCACGCGCACCTACCAGGTGCTGGGCGGGGCGCCGAAGCCGCTGGTGCGCTGGGCGTTCCAGATGTCGTCGTTCCAGAAGCTCGTGACCAAGCCGGTGGCCGTGGCCACCCACCTCGACGACACCGACTTCCTGGCCCAGCTCGAGGCCGTAGACCGGTTCACCGACAACATGATCGCCTACCCCGGCCGGACCTTCGGGCAGCTCTACCACCGCTTCGTGAAGGGCAACGCCCTGGTCACCGGGTCGATGGAGCTCGGCGACCGCACCATCTCGCTGGCCGACATCAAGGCCCCGGTGCTGGTCTTCGGGGGCGCCACCGACGGGATCGCCCCAGCGCCGTCGGTGAAGGCGGTGGTCCCGCTGCTGACCGGCGCCCGCGACGTTCGCTTCGAGATCGTGCCCGGCGGCCACCTGGGGATGCTGACCGGACGGCGGGCGCGGACCTCCACCTGGCAGGTGCTCGACGAGTGGGTGGCGCAGTGGTCCAGCGACGCGGAGGGCGTCCCGACGCCCACCGCGAAGAAGGCCGCGAGGAGGTCCGGCGCCGAGAAGACGGCGTCGAAGAAGTCCGCGGCCACGAAGAAGGCGGCCCCGGCGAAGAAGGCGGCGCCCAAGAAGGCGGCGCCGAAGGCCGCCTCCGCCAAGGGGGCCACCCCGGCCAGGAAGCGTCCTGCCAAGAAGTCCGCGTCGGCCGAGGCCATCGGGTCCAACCCGTCCCGCCGCTACGGCTCCGGCGGCTCCCGGGCGCTCTCCCGCTGACGGCTGGAGGCGGCCGGGTGGGCGCCGCACCCGTTGGTCACGAACTGCATCCCCGGGGCCGAGAATCTTGTGGTTGGTGACCAATCGGCAACCACCCACCGCCCCGTGATCGGGCCACCCGCTGAGCCGGGTCGGCGCGGGGGGGCGACGCCGGTCCGCCCGAGCTAGCGGCGGGGCGGGGTGGCCGCCAGGAACTCCTCGACCGAGGCCAGCGAGTAGGAACCGGCGTCGGTGCCGAGGCCACCCGCCACCTGGGCGGCGGTGGCACACCCCAGCTCGGCGGCGCCGCGCAGGTCGCGGCCCAGGGAGAGCCCGCGCAGGAATCCGGCGGAGAAGGCGTCGCCGCAGCCGGTGGTGTCGACGACCTCCACGTCGTACGCCGGCACCTCGACCTCGTCGTCGGCCGTGACCACGAGCGCGCCCCTCGCCCCCTGGGTCACCGCGACGCAGCCCGCACCCGCCGCCACCAGCGCCCGGGCGCCCTCGGCCAGGGACGCGGCGCCAGTGAAGCCCAGCACCTGCTCGTCGTTGGGGAGCAGGTAGTCGGTCTGCGGCAGCGCGTCGGCGACCCACTCGAGCAGGCCGGGGTCGCCGGGGGCGAGCAGGTCGAGTGACGTGGTAGCGCCCAGCGAGCGGGCGTGCGCCAGCAGCTTGGCTGCTGCCTCGCCGCCGAGGAACTCCGGGCCACCGAGGTGCAGGTGGGTGATGCCGTCGAGGGGCGGCGAGGTCGAGGTCGTCGAGGGTGAAGGTGGCGTTGGCACCCAGGCAGTGCCAGGCCGGCCGGTCACCGTTGGGCCGCACCGGGATCACCGAGGCGGAGGTCTGCTGGTCCCCGCGCCGGACCAGGCCCGTGGTGTCCACACCCTCCCGCCCGAGCAGGGCCAGCAGCGTGGCGCCGATCGGGTCCGCACCAACGGCGCCGAAGCCGAGTACCTCCGCACCGAGCCGGCTCAGGACCAGGGCCGTGCCGCCGGCGGTGCCAGCCGCGGAGAAGCGGATCGTGTCGACGAGCTGGCCATCCGACCCGCGGGGGACCGACTCGACGCCGATGACGTGGACGTCGAGCACGTGCACGCCGACGGTGGCGATCTTCATGGTCATGCCGGGTTCTCCTGGGGGGTTCCGTACCTGCGGCGCACGGCCTCCTCGACCACGGCCGCCTGCTGTTCGTCGGTGAGCTGACGCGGGGTGCCGAGCGCGCTCGCGCGGTGGTGCAGCTGGGCCAGCCACTCCAGGAGCAGCGCGTGCTCGACAGCACGGTCGAGGCTGCCGCCCACCGCGACCGACCCGTGGTTGGCCATCAGCGCGGCCTGCCGGCCCGCGAGCGCGTCGCGGACCCGGGCGGCGAGCTCGGGGGTGCCGAACGTGGCGTACGGCGCGACGCGCACGGCCCCGCCCAGCAGCAGCTGCTGGTAATGGAGCACCGGCAGCTCGTCGAGGACGCACGCCGCGGCGGTGGAGTACGGCGCGTGGGTGTGCACCACCGCGGCCGCGCCGGTGTCGGCGTACACGCCCAGGTGCAGGTCGAGCTCGGAGGTCGGGACCAGGTCGCCGGTGACGACCTCACCGCCGAGCGTGACGACGGTGACCTGCTCGGGCCGGCAGTCGGCCAGCGTCACCCCGGTGGCGGTCACCGCGACCCGGTCGCCGTCGCGGGCGCTGAGGTTGCCCGACGTGCCGATGAACAGGCCGGCGGCCGCGAGGCGACGGGCGGCCGTGGCCACCGCGTCCCGCAGCGCGGCGGCGTCCGTCACGGGCGGGTCCCCGCCAGCCCCGCGGGCGTGGCGTACCGCTCGAGGTAGGCGGTGACCATGGCGATGCCCTCCTCGATCAGGACGGGGTCGCCGTCGGCGTCGTGCTCGAAGGCGAGCTGGAAGACCCGGTCCCCGACCTCGACCGCGAGCAGCGCCATCGCCGGCGTGAGCTCGGGCCGGGCGAGCCCCGCATCCACGGCGAAGGCGTACAAGGTCTCGGCCACGCGGGCGTTGTGCTCGCGGCCGAACCGGTGGACCGCCGCGTTGGTGCGCCCGCGCAGGTAGATCTCCACGAACGCGCGCCGGCGGTGGTAGACCGCGACGAACGCCAGCATCGTGGTCCGGACGACGCCCGCGACCGTGAGGACGTCGAGCCCGGCGAGGTCGTCGACGACCTGGCCGTCCATCTCCTCCATGTCGCGCGCGGCCAGCGCGAGCAGGACGGCCTCCTTGTCGGCGAAGTACTGGTAGAGCGAGGCGACGGGGACGCCCGCCGCCTGCGCGATGTCCCGGGTGCTGAGCGCCTCGACCCCGCGCTCGACCACGAGCCGCGCCGCCGCGTCGAGGATCTCCTCGACGCGGCGACGACTGCGCTCCTGCGTCGGGACCCGTCGCTTCGGGGTGGCTTGGTGGGTCCGTACCGCAGGCATGCGGACCAGTGTATTCTACGAACCCGAACCTGACACATATTCATGTCTCTTGAGCGGAACCGGAGCCCTGATGACCTCCTTCCCCCTCACCCGCCGCACCCTCCTCGGCGGCGCAGCGCTCGGCGGCCTGGCCGTCGGCACCGGCGCGCTCACCGGGCTGGACGCCGCCGACGCCTCGCTGCAGGGCTCCCTGCCCGGGCAGGTCGACGTGGTCGTCGTGGGCGGCGGCATCTCCGGACTGGTGGCCGCGCGCAAGGTCGCCCGCGCCGGGCGACGGGTGCTGCTCGTCGAGGCCCGCGACCGCGTCGGCGGCCGGGTGCTCAACCACCACCTCCGTGAGGGCGCGACCATCGAGTCCGGAGGCGCCTTCATCGGGCCCACGCAGACCCACATCACGGCCCTGGCCGACGAGCTCGGAGTGCCGACGTTCAAGGAGTACAACACCGGCAACAGCGTCTACATCTCCTCCACGACCGGCCGGATGGAGTACTCCGGCACGGTGCCGCCGGACCCCACGATCCTCCCGGACGCCGCCCGCCTGCTCCAGCAGATCGACCAGTACGCCTCGGAGATCCCGGTGGACGCGCCCTGGACGCACCCGAGCGCCACCGACTGGGACCAGCAGACGCTGGGCGAGTGGATCCGGCGCAACGCGGTCAACAGCGACGGCGTCGAGAACCTCATCCGCTGCTGGACGCAGCCGGGCTTCGGCGCCGACCCCAGCGAGCTCTCCTTCCTCTACGTGCTCTGGTACGTCGCGTGCTCGGGCAACGAGAAGAACGTCGGGACCTTCTCCCGCAACTCCGACACGACCGGCGGCGCCCAGGAGCGACGCTTCGTCGGCGGGTCGCAGCTGGTGCCCCTGGGGCTGGCGCGGCAGCTCGGCGACGTCGTGGCCCTGGCCGCGCCCGTGCACCGCATCGAGCAGAAGGACCACCACGCGGTCGTGCACACCGGGCGCGGCACGGTCACCGCGAAGCGCGTCATCGTGGCCGCTCCCCCGCCGCTCGTCCTCGACATCGACTGGTTCCCGCGGCTGCCCGCGCGCCGGTTCGAGCTGCTGCGACACCTCGACATGGGGCAGCTGATGAAGTGCGACGCCATCTACGACAAGCCGTTCTGGCGCGAGGCGGGGCTCAACGGGTTCGGCATCAGCGACTCCGGCGCCGTGCGCGCGGCGTTCGACAACTGTCCCAAGCCGGGCGATCCCGGCGTGCTGCTGGCGTTCGTCGGCGGCGGCACCTGGCGCAAGTACGGCGTGCAGACGAAGGCCAAGCGCCGCAAGGCCGTGCTCGAAGGGTTCGCCGCGATGTTCGGCGACCAGGCCCTGCACCCGATCGACTACGTCGAGCACGACTGGACCCACGAGGTCTGGACCCGCGGCGCCCCGGTCGCCAACTACGCACCGGGGACGATGCTGCGCTTCGGTCCCGCGATCCGGCGGCCCTTCGGCCGGGTGCACTGGGCCGGCACCGAGACCTCGACGTACTGGACCGGCTACATGGACGGCGCCGTGCGCGCCGGCCAGCGGGCGGCGGTCGAGGTGCTGGAGCAGCTGTGAGGCGACTGCTGGTCACCGCACTGTCCCTGGGCCTCTCCCTGGGCCTTCCCCTCGGCCTCGGGTCGGGTCCCGCGCCGGCGTCCGCAGGGGAGACGCCGGCGCGCGGGAAGTGGGACACCCGGGTCTTCGCCCACGTGCCGGCACCCGGCTACCCGGCGTACGCCTTCGCGCACCGCAACGGCCGGGTCTACGCCGGCACCTACACGAACCCCCAGGGTGACCACCAGCGCTCCCGGGTGCTCGAGTGGTCCCGGGGCGGCACGCTGCTGCGGTCGTGGACGGTGCCCGGGCAGCACCTCGACGAGGACCACGGCGTCCAGGTCGCGAACGCCGACGCGCACGGCCGGCTGGTGCTGCTGGAGAAGTCGACGTCGTCGGTCATGACGCTCGACGTGCGGACCGGGCAATTCCGGACGTGGGCGACGCTGCCGGACCTGCCCACGTGCGCCCCCGGGACCAGCGGGCCGGGGTGCTCGCCGAACGCCGTGGACTACCCGGCGATCCCCAACTACGCGACCTGGGGGCCGGGCGGGGCGCTCTACGTCAGCGACTACGGACAGGCGGTGATCTGGAAGATCCCGCGCGGGTCGGTCCGGCCGCGGGTGTGGTTCGCCTCGGCGCAGCTGGACGGCTCGGAGTTCGGGACCGCGGGGCTGGTCTACCGGCCCGGCCGACGCGACTTCCTGATCACCCAGCAGTCGACCGCCACGGACGGGTCGGTGCCCACCGACGGGAAGCTCTACCGGCTGCCGCTACGTCGCTCGGGCGCGCCGGGCCGGCTGCGGACGCTGTGGACCTCGAGCCCGGGCGACCTGCCCGACGGCTTCGGCATCGCCCGTTCCGGCCACGTGTACGTCGCGGACGCAGGCCTCTCCAACCAGCTGGTCGAGCTCGGGGCGGACGGCCACGAGATCGCCCGCTTCCCCCAGGTGCCCGGCACCGGCGAGAACGGCTCGGCCATCCCCTTCGACACCCCGTCGTCGGCGACCTTCCTCGGCAGCCGCGTCCTGGTCGCCAACCAGTCCTTCTTCGGCGACACCTCCCCCACGCCCTCCTCGACGTCGAGGTGCGCGAGCGGGGCCGGGCGGCGTACCTGCCCCGCAGCGCCTTCTGGCGCTGACCCCTCACCCCGATAGCCTCACCCACCATGAGCGCGCTGGCAGGCCTGGTCGACAAGGGACTGATGGCTCCGGACTGGGCCGAGGCGCTGGCGCCGGTGGACGCCCGGGTCGCCGCGATGGGGCAGTTCCTGCGGGCCGAGCTCGCGGCCGGGCGGCCCTACCTGCCGGACGGCGAGCGGGTCTTCCGCGCGTTCCAGCGGCCGCTCGCCGACGTCCGGGTGCTGGTCGTGGGCCAGGACCCCTACCCCACCCCGGGCCACCCGATCGGGCTCAGCTTCGCGGTCGACGCGCACGTGCGGCCGATCCCGCGCAGCCTCGCCAACATCTACGCCGAGCTGCGCAGCGACGTCGGCATCGAGCCGCCGGAGCACGGCGACCTCACCGCCTGGTCTGACCAGGGGGTGATGCTGCTCAACCGCGCCCTGACGGTGCAGCCGGGCCAGCCCGCGTCCCACCGGGGCAAGGGCTGGGAGGAGGTCACCGAGTGCGCCATCCACGCGCTCGCCGGGCGGGGCGGCCCGCTGGCCGCGATCCTGTGGGGCCGCGACGCGCAGGGCCTCGAGCCGAAGCTCGGTCCGGTGCCCTGCGTGAAGTCGACCCACCCCTCCCCGCTCTCGGCACACCGCGGCTTCCTCGGCTCGCGCCCCTTCAGCCGGGTCAACCGGCTGCTGGTCGAGCAGGGCGGCCACGAGGTGGACTGGCGACTCCCGACATAGCGGGGTCCGGGCCGCTACGGTCAGCGCGTGAGCACCGTACGCCGCCTCGTGGTCGCGCTGGCCGCGCTCGCGGCGGTCACGGTGTTCGGCACGGTCGGCTACCTGCTGCTCGGCTTCACCCTGCTGGAGGCGGTCTACCAGACCGTCACCACCGTTGCGACGGTCGGCTTCCGGGAGGTCAGGCCGCTCACCACGGCGGGGATGATCTTCACCATCGTGCTGATCGTCGTCGGCGTCGGCACGGTGCTCTACAACCTCGGCGTGATCCTGGAGACCGTCACCGAGGGCCAGCTCCGCCAGCACCTGGAAAGGCGACGCATGGACAGGCGCATCGCAGCCCTGCGCGAGCACGTCATCATCTGTGGCTACGGCCGGGTCGGCCGGGCGGCCACCGACTTCCTGGCATCGGCCGGGCACCAGGTCGTGGTCGTCGACACCGACCGGAGCCGGCTCGCCGACCTGCCCGAGGGCGTGCTGCACCTGGTCGGAGACGTCACCGAGGACCGGGTGCTGCGCGAGGCCGGGCTCGACAACGCCCGCGCCGTGGTGGTCGCGCTCGACAACGACGCCGACACCGTCTACGCCACGCTCTCGGCGCGGGCGATCCGGCCGGACGTCGTGATCGTCGCGCGGGCCCGCACCACGGACTCGAAGGCGAAGCTGCACCTCGCCGGTGCCACCCGTGCGGTCAACCCGCAGCGCATCGGCGGCCGCCGGCTGGCGGTCTTCGCGCTGCAGCCGCACGTGGCGGAGTTCTTCGACGTGGTCATGCACGACGAGAACATCGACTGGCGTGTCGAGCAGGTCCCGGTCGGTGCGGACTCCTCCGTCGCCGGGCACTCCCTCGAGGGCTGCGGCTGCGCGAGCGCACCGGCGCCCTGCTGCTCGCCGTACGCCGCGCACCCGACGGCCAGCTCGAGCCGAACCCGCCCGACGACCTGGTGGTGCCGGCGGGCGCGGTCCTCATCGCCCTCGGCACCCAGGCCGAGCTGGAGGCCCTGGCCGCGCTGGCCCGGTAGGCACATGCTGGACGGGCAGACCTTCGATGGAATAAAGTTTAATCCTCAACCATTGGAGTCAGTGTGAACGACCGCATGCCTGCCCTCTACATCGGCCACGGCGCACCGCCGCTCCTCGACGACCCCACGTGGTCGGGCCAGCTCGCCGCCTGGTCCGCCGACCTCCCCGCCCGAAGGCGATCCTGATCGTCAGCGCCCACTGGGAGTCCGCCCCGGTCAGCCTCACCGCGAGCGGCGCCCCGGGTCTACGACTTCGGCGGCTTCGACGCGAAGTACTACCGGATGACCTACGAGACGCCCGACGCCCTCCGCGCTCGCGCAGCGGATCGCCGGCCTGATGCCGGCCTCCGAGCCGGTGCACCAGCACGCCAGCCGGGGCCTCGACCACGGCGCCTGGGTGCCGCTGAGGATCATGTACCCCGACGCGGACATTCCCGTCCTGCAGATGTCGCTGCCGACCCACGACCCGGTGCGACTGATGAAGCTCGGCGAGCGGCTCCGGCCGCTGCGCGACGAGGGCGTGCTCATCATCGGCTCCGGCTTCCTCACCCACGGCCTGCCGTTCCTCACCGACTTCCGCCTCGACGCGGCCGCACCCGGCTGGTCGCGGGACTTCGACGCCTGGGCCGCCGACGCACTCGCCCGGGGCGACGTCGACGAGCTGGCCAACTACCGCGCCAACGCTCCCGGCATGCCCTACGCCCACCCGACGGTGGAGCACTACACGCCCCTGTTCGTCACGCTGGGCGCCGCCACCAACCCCGACGAGCCCGGCCTCCAGGTCATCGACGGGTTCTGGCTCGGCCTGTCGAAGCGGTCCCTGCAGGTCGCCTGACCAGCGCGCCGGCCGCTGACCTCTAGCTCGCGATCTCGTCGAGCTCGGCCAGGTCCTCGGCTGTCGGCTCCCAGCGCAGTGCGGCCGCGTTCGTGCGCACCTGCTCCGCCGAGGTCACGCCCGCGATGACCGAGCCGACGGTCGGCTGGGCGGCCAGGCCGGCGATCGCCACGTCGAGGACGGACAGCCCCCGCGCCTCGGCGTACTGCTCCACCGCCTCGATCCGGTCCCAGTCGGCCGTCCTCAGCCACTGCGCGCGCGTCGGGTCGAGGGCGGCGCGCGAGCCGGCCGGAGCGCCCTGGCCGCGGCGGTACTTGCCGGTCAGCAGGCCGTACTCCAGCGGGAAGTACGGCAGCAGGCCGAGGCCGAACCTCTCGCAGGCCGGCACCACCTCCGCCTCGACCGAGCGGTCGAGCAGCGAGTAGCGGTTCTGCACGCTGACGAACCGCTCGAGGCCGGCCGAGCGTGCCGTCCAGTCGGCGTCGGCCACCTGCCAGCCGGCGAAGTTCGAGCAGCCGAGGTAGCGGATCTTGCCCTCGCGCACCAGGTCGGTCAGCACCGAGAGGGTCTCCTCGATCGGCGTGACGTCGTCTGGGACGTGCAGCTGGTAGAGGTCGATGTGGTCGGTGCGCAGCCGGCGCAGGCTGCCCTCGACGGCACGGCGGACGTAGCGACGCGACCCGCGCACGCCGAAGTCCTGGCCGCTGTCGCCGTGCATGTCCATGCCGAACTTGGTGGCCACCACGAAGTCGTCCCGCTGGCCAGCAGCGCCTCCCCCATGAGGTTCTCGCTGGCGCCCGGTCGCACGCCGTACACGTCGGCGGTGTCGAGCAGCGTGACGCCGGTGTCCCGCGCCGCGGCCAGGATCCGGCGTACGCCGTCGAGGTCCACCCGGCGGCTGAACGCGTTGCAGCCGATCCCGACCGCGCTCACCATCAGTCCCGAGTCGCCGAGGGCGCGGTAGGTCATCTCGCTCATGGCGCCGACCCTACGAGGCCCCCGGATGCGGCTTTCGGGTTTGCCCGCACCGGTGGCGCGGCACGAGGATGCTGCGGTGAAGATCCTGTCCATCCAGTCCTCGGTGGCCTACGGCCACGTCGGCAACTCCGCAGCCGTCTTCCCCCTCCAGCGTCTCGGCCACGAGGTCTGGCCGGTGCTGACCGTGCACTTCTCCAACCACACGGGCTACGGCGAGTGGCGCGGGCCGCTGCTCGCCCCCGACGACGTGCGCGACGTGATCGCCGGCATCGGGGACCGCGGTGTGCTCGGCGAGGCCGACGCGGTGCTCTCGGGCTACCAGGGCGACCCGGCGGTGGGAGCGGTGATCCTGGACGCCGTCGCGATGGTCAAGGAGCTGAACCCCGACGCGGTCTACTGCTGCGACCCGGTCATGGGGGACGTCGGCCGCGGCATGTTCGTGCGACCGGGCATCCCCGAGTTCATGCGCGACACGGTGGTGCCACGGGCCGACATCGTCACGCCCAACCACTTCGAGCTCGACTTCCTGGCCGGCCGGACCACGACCACGCTGGCCGAGGTCCTCGACGCGGTCGACGCCGTACGGGCGAGCGGGCCGCGCGACGTGCTCGTCACCAGCGTGCTGCACGACGAGGTGCCGGAGGGCTCCCTGGACCTGGTCGCGGTCTCCGACGAGGGCGCGTGGGCGGTCACCACTCCCCTCCTGCCGATCTCACCCAACGGCTGCGGCGACGTGACCGCTGCCCTCTACCTGGCGCACCTGCGCACGAGCGGCTCCCCCGAGAAGGCCCTGGCCAGCACGGCCTCGTCGGTCTTCGCGGTGCTCGAGGCGACGGTGGCCGCCGGCACCCGCGAGATCCAGCTGGTGGCGGCCCAGGACCACCTCGCCGAGCCGCCGATGAACTTCGAGGTGCGGCGCCTGCGCTGAGCCCGTCTCGGCGGGTGACCGACGCGCCACGCCGGGATGCTCCGACCCGGGAGCCGCGGGCGCCCGGCCCCTAACGTGGACGCGTGAAGAACCTGATCCGCGCCGCTTCCCTGCTCACCGCCCTCGTCCTGGCACTCACCGGCTGCAGCGGCGACAGCTCGGGCAGCCCTGACGTCTCCGGTGGCTCGGGCCACTCCGAAGGCGCCGTGGCCCACGACGACGCGGACGTCGTCTTCGCCGGCGAGATGGTCCCCCACCACGAGCAGGCGCTCCGGATGGTGGCGATGACCCGCGGCCGGCACCTGAGCCCGTCGTTCGAGGCGCTGGCCCGGCACATCAAGGCCGCTCAGACGCGCGAGGTGGAGACGATGCGGGGCTGGCTCGAGGACTGGGGCAGGGACCCCGACGGCATCACCGGTCACATGCACGGCGACGACGAGTCGATGGGCGGCGACGGCATGATGGGCGGCTCCAATGGCCTCCGGGGGATGATGACCGGCCGCGACCTCCGTCAGCTGGGCGCGGCGTCCGGCCACGCCTTCGAGGACATGTGGCTGCGGATGATGATCCGCCACCACCAGGGGGCGATCGCGATGGCGGACGTCGAGGTGGCGCACGGACAGTACCCCGCCGCGATCGACCTCGCCCAGCACGTGGAGTCGGTCCAGCAGGGCGAGATCGACCTGATGCGCAAGATGCTGGCGCACTGACCCGAGCCACGATCGACCGTCGGGGAGTACGTTGGGGGCGTGAAGACCCGTGGCTGGCGCCCGGGGTGGGACGGGCACGTGCTGCTGTTCTACGACGAGGAGTCGCAGCGACGTGCCGGCGTCGCCACCTGGGTCCACCGCGGCCTGACGCAGGGAGCGAAGATCCTCTGCACCCAGCCCCCCGATGACCCTCCCGACCGGTCGCTGGCCGGGCTGTTCCGCGACGAGCCCGACGTGCTCGAGGCGATGGAACGCGGCCAGATCCAGGTGATCCCGGCCGACCCGTCGACGTACGACCCCGCCTTCATCGAGACCGTCGTCGACGAGGCGCTGTCCGAGGGGTACCCGTCGGTGCGGTGGACCGGGGACGCGACCACCGCCTGGGACGTGATCCCGCGCAGTCGTCACGAGCTCGTCGAGCGGGCGACCGACGAGCTGTGCACGTCTCGCCCCCTGTCGGTGCTGTGCCAGTACTCGGCTGTCGAGTGCGGGGACGCGATCGGGTTCCTGAGCCAGTCGCACGGCGGAGGGTTGCGCGAGCAGCTGTTCCAGGCCGCGCCGGTGGAGGGTGGTCTCGCCGTGGCCGGCGAGCTGGACGCCTCGAACCAGCAGATCCTGATCTCGCTGCTGACGGCGGCGACCGCTGCTGCCGGGAGCGACCCGTTCGTGCTGGACCTGAGGTGCCTGGACTTCCTCGACCTGCCGGGCGCCCGGGCACTGATGTTCGGGACCCTCGACCACCGCGGCGGTGGCGGCCAGGTCCGGCTGGAGTCGCCGCAACCACATGTCGCGCAGCTGATCCACCTGCTCGGCATCGACCAGGCAGAAGGAATCCTCGTGGGAGAGACGCAGTGAGAACCTCCAGTCGGATGCACTCGGCGTACAGGCACGGCCTCCTGGTCCACGACACGGACGAGGAGCTCATCGAGGGCACGCGCGCCTTCGTCGCCCGCGGGCTGGACTCGGGCGGGGAAGTGCTGGTCCACGGCTCCCGGGACCGGGTGGCCCTGTTGCGCGAGGCGCTCGGCACCGGTCCCCGGCTCGCGTACGGCTTCGACGACGAGCTCTACCAGGCGCCCATGCGCACCCTGTTCTCCTACCAGCGCACACTCGCCGAGAGGTCCGAGCCCACGAACCTGTGGGTGACCGGGACGGTCCCGCTCGGCCTCGATGCCACCCAGCAGGCCGCCTGGCTCAGGTACGAGTCCGCTGTGGACGATGCCCTCGGCACCTACCCGTTCGCGGCGCTGTGCACCTACGACACCCGCCGCCGCCCGGCCTCGGTGATCGCCGGCGCGCTGGCCACCCACCGCACCGTCAACGTCGACCTCACCGACCGGGACAACCCGCAGTACGTCGAACCCGGAGCGTTCCTCGCCGCCCCGCTGGCGCAGCGGCCCGAGGCGCCGGCCACCCAGGCGTGCGCGGCCACGATCATCCACGACTTCGAGCACCTCTCGGCCGGTCGTGACCTGGTGAAGGTCGGCGCCTACCGGCACAGTGCCGTGTCGCCGCAGACCATCGAACAGTTCCGTGTCGCCGTCAACGAGGTGACCTCGAACGGACTCCTCCACGGTCGTGCGCCGGTGCGCGTGAGCCTCTGGACCGATGTCGGGAGCCTGACCTGCCTGGTCGAGGACTCCGGCCCCGGGCTCGTCGACCCCATGGCGGGCTACCGGCATCCCGACGGAGCGAGCTCCATGGGGCTGTGGGTCGCGCGTCAGCTGGTGGACGACCTGGTGATCGGCAGCTCGCCCTCCGGCGGCTGCAGCGTCCTGCTCACCGTGACGGAGCAGCCGCTCTGAGTCGTGTGGGTAAGGGTGCGCGATGGTGCACGCTCGACCACACGAGGCGTCAGTACGACTGCCCGTCGGCGTACCGCTGACGCCGCCAGTGTCGACCTCGCCCCTTGTTGCGGCTCTTGTATGTGGGCAGTTGGGAGTCGCAGTTCGGGCACACCAGCCTCAGGTTCTCTCGACGGTTGTTCTCGGAATCACCGTCAACGTGATCGAGAACAAGTGCGAGAGGTGCGCCGTTCCAGCTGGACGGCTGCCCGCAGATCGCGCACTTCCCGCGCTGCTCATCCATCAGGTGCAGGCGGACGTAGTGGCGCTGGCCAGTGCCCGGGCTGGCGACTCCGCTCGCGATCCACTCGGCCACCAACTTCACCCGCTCACTCTCGCGCTGGCAGGCATTGCTGCAGTAGACGCGGAGCCGTCTCCCCGGGAGGACCGCGCCACAGCCTCGACACTCGAACACGTGAACGACGGTAGGAGGAGGCGCCGACAGAGCCGGTGACAGGAGTCGAACCCGCGACATTTCGCTTACAAGGCGAACGCTCTACCAACTGAGCTACACCGGCATCGCCGCGCACCCGTCGCGGCGAGGTCACATGCTAGTCGTCGCCCGGGGTCGAGCGTCGTGTGGCCCGGCGTGAGGAAGCCGTCCAGGGAACGGCGGAGGCCGGTGGCGTCCAGGCCGTGCGCCCGGACATGGTCGGCGGCGGTGCCGTAGCGGCGCAGCTCGGTCCGCCCGACGCCGAGCGCGAGCAGCCGGTGGGGCACGTCGCGCAGGGCGTCGGCGACCACGTGCGCAGAGGTGCCCGCGAGCCACGGCTCGACCAGCACGACCTCCGGGGACCCGAGCGCCTCCCGCAGCCCGCGCCGATCGAAGGGGCGCACCGTGCTCGCGTAGAGCACGGTCACGTCCCGCCCCTCGGTCGCCGACAGCACCTCGTCCAGGACCGGTCCGAGCGCTATCACGGTCGCCCCGGCCCCACGGCGTACGACGTGGAAGCGGCCGGGCGCGTGGGGGAAGGACTGTGCGTTGGTCTGCTCCACCACCCGCACGTAGTGCAGCCCCGACCCGCCGACCGACCTCCGCAGGACCGCATCGACCTCCTGCGCCGTCCCGGGCGCGTGGATCGACACCCCGGGCAGGGTGTCCAGGAGGGCCACGTCGCCGGGAGCCTGATGGGTGCGACCGCCGCCCGCGATGTCGAACGAGCCGCCGGAGCCCACCAGCACGCCACCGACGTCCTGGTGCCCGAAGCCGAGCTTGACCTGCTCGAAGGCGCGCTCGACGAGGAAGGAGGCGAAGGTGTGCACGATCGGCCGCATCCCGGTGAGCGCCATCCCGGCTCCCACGTTGACCAGCAGCTGCTCGCGGATGCCGACGTTGACCACCCGGTCGGGGTGCCGGCGCTCGACCTCTCCGAAGAACTGGCCGGAGATCTCGGCGTAGACCAGCGCCACCGAGAGGTCGGTCTCCACCAGGTCGGTGGCGGTGCGGGCGAACTGGACCCGGCTCGAGACGGTCATCGCTTCTCCTCCACGACCGCCACGACCACGTTGGGCCGGCCGATCTCCCGGTGGGACAGGGCCTTCTCGAGCAGGTCGTGGTCGCGACCGTCGACGGAGACGGCGTGCCACCCCTCGGTGACGAACCGCTGCTCGAGGCGCCCCGGCACGGCGTACGACGACGAGCGGTTGTCGACGGCCACCACGGTCAGCGCGTCGAGGCCGAGCGCCGCGGCCAGCTCGATCGCCTCGTGGTTGCTGCCCTCGTCGAGCTCGGCGTCACCGACCAGCACCACCACGCGTGCGCCGATGCCCTGGGCGCGCAGCCCGAGCGCGGTGCCGACGGCCAGCGGCAGCCCGTGCCCCAGGGACCCCGACGCGATCTCGACGCCGGGGACCAGGTTGCGGTCCGGGTGGTAGCCGAGCGGGGAGTCGTACGACGCCCAGCCGGACAGCCACTCCTCGGGGAAGAACCCGCGCGAGCAGAGCACCGCATAGTAGGCCATCGGGCCGTGCCCCTTCGACAGCAGGAAGCGGTCCCGCCGGTCGTCCCCCACCGTCTCGGGGCTCACGTCGAGCACCCGCTCGTAGAGGACGCGGATCACGTCGAGGGTCGACGTCGCAGCCGCCGAGTGCTTCTCGTCGCCGGTCATCAAGGTCATCAGTCGCTCGATCTCGTTCACCCGTCAATCGTGAGACTTGAAGTGGGCTTTAAGTCAAGGAATGCTCGGGGCATGACCCAGCTGACGATCGGGCAGCTCGCCGAGCGGGCCGGCGTGGCCACCTCGGCGATCCGCTTCTACGAGTCGCGCGGACTCATCCGCGCGGTCCGCACGACCGGCAACCAGCGCCGCTTCGAGCAGGCCATGCTCCGCCGGATCGCGTTCATCCGGACCGCCCAGCGGGTGGGGCTCAGCCTCGACGAGGTCGCCGACGCGCTGGCCACGCTGCCGGCGCACCGGACCCCCACCAAGGCGGACTGGTCCCGGCTCAGCCGCGCCTGGCGACCACGCCTGGACGAGCAGATCGAGCGGCTCGAGCGGCTGCGCGACAAGCTCGACGGCTGCATCGGCTGCGGGTGCCTGAGCCTGCGCACCTGCGCGCTCAACAACCCCGACGACGAGGTGGCGCCACGGGGCCCGGGTCCGGTCTTCCTCGAGCCCACCGGGGTCCGGCGGGCGACGCCGGCCCGCAGGACCCCCTAGCCTGTGAGTCATGGCGCTGCGGATCGTGACCAGCAGGCCGGACCCGGCCATCGTCGGCCTGCCCTGGGCCAGCCCCCTGGAGGAGTGGACCAGCGAGTACGTCGTACCGCTGCCGCGCGGGCTCTCCCGCCACGTGGTCCGCATCGTCCGCCTGCGGGAGCGCACCTACGCGGTCAAGGAGACCGAGGAGGAGATCGCCTTCCGGGAGTACCGGCTGCTGCGTGACCTCCAGCGGATGGGCCTGCCGTCGGTGGTGCCGCAGGGCGTGGTCACCGGGCGCGTGGACGGCGACGGCGAGCCGCTCCCGGCCGCCCTGCTCACCCAGCACCTGCAGTTCTCGCTGCCCTACCGCAGCCTGTTCGGCCACGGGCTCACCGCCGACAACCTGCCCTCGCTGGTCGACGCCCTGGTCGTGCTGCTGGTCCGGCTGCACCTGGCCGACTTCTTCTGGGGTGACGTGTCCCTGTCCAACGTGCTCTTCCGGCGCGACGCGGGCGGCTTCGCGGCGTACCTCGTCGACGCGGAGACCGGTGAGCTCAAGTCCAGCCTCTCGGACGCCATGCGCGAGTACGACCTCACCGTCGCGACCGAGAACGTGTTCGCGGAGCTGCTCGACCTGCAGGCCAGCGAGTCCCTCGACGACGAGGTGCAGGCTCACGACATCGTCGAGCTGCTCGACAGCCGCTACCACGCACTGTGGGACGAGCTGACCGCGGTGGAGCAGTTCTCCGCCGACGAGCTGTGGCGGATCGAGCAGCGCATCGAGCGGCTCAACAACCTCGGCTTCGACGTGGACGAGCTCGACATCATCACCGACTTCGACGGCGACGAGCTCCGCATCCAGCCCAAGGTGGTCGAGCTCGGGCACCACCGCCGCGAGCTGCAGGCGCTGACCGGCCTCAACGTCGAGGACGCCCAGGCCCGGCGGCTGCTCAACGACATCGCCTCGTTCACCGCCAACTTCGACCTCGGCCGCGAGGACCGCAGCCTGGTCGCCAACCGATGGCTCACCAAGGTCTACGAGCCGATCATGGCGATGATCCCGCCGCAGGCGCGCGGCAAGCTCGAGCCGGCCGAGGTCTTCCACGAGATCCTCGTGCACCGGTGGTACCTCTCCGAACGGGCCGGCCACGAGATCGGCATCTTCGACACCGCCCGCGACTACATCGAGACCGTGCTGCTCGAGAAGCCCGACGAGGCCGTCGCGGCCGACTGAGCCCGCCGAGTCGGCGCAGGTTGACCAGCAAAGCCCCGCCGAGTCGGCGCAGGTTGACCAGCCAAACCCCGCCGAGTCGGCGCAGATGTACCCACCGCGTGCCGGGCGCGCGTCAAGCAGCGCCGACTCGGCGTTCTCCCTGCGTCAACGAGCGCCGACTCGGCGGGCGGTCAGCGCAGCAGGTCGCGGCCGATGACCATCCGCTGGATCTGGTTGGTGCCCTCGAAGATCTGGGTGACCTTGGCGTCGCGGAAGAGCCGCTCGACGGGGTAGTCGCGGGTGTAGCCGTTGCCGCCGAGGACCTGCACCGCGTCGGTCGTGACCCGCATCGCGGCGTCGGTGGCGGTCAGCTTCGCGATCGACGCCTGCCGGGAGAACGGGCGGCCGGCGTCCTTGAGCCGGGCGGCGTGGAGGTACGTCGCGCGGGCGCGCTCGACCTCGGCGGCCATGTCGGCGAGCAGGAACTGCAGCCCCTGCTGGTGCCCGATCGGCTTGCCGAACTGCTGACGCTCCCCGGCGTACGCGACGGCGTGCGCGAGGGCCGCCTGGGCGATGCCGGTGGCGACCGCGGCGATCCCGAGCCGGCCGGCGTCGAGGGCGGACAGCGCGACGCGCATGCCCGCACCCTCCTCGCCGATCAGCTGCGCGGCGGGCAGCCGGGCGCCCTCGAAGATCACCTGGGTGGTGACGTCGCAGGCCAGGCCCATCTTCTTCTCGGGGGCGCCGAAGCTCATGCCGGCGGTGTCGGCCGGCACCACGAAGGCCGACAGGCCGCGCTTGGCGTCGTCGGACGTGCGGGCGAAGAGGATGTAGTAGTCGGCGCAGGAGCCGTTGCTGATCCACTGCTTGGTGCCCGTGACGACGTACTCGTCACCGTCGCGCACCGCGCGGGTGCGGATCCCGGACACGTCGGACCCGGCCTGCGGCTCGGAGAGGCAGTAGGCCCCCAGCCAGTCGCCCGAGAGCATCTGCGGCAGCCAGCGGGACACGACCTCGTCGCTGCCGTTGCCCGCGACGACCGAGGCGGTGAGCGTGTGCACGCTGGTGCCGACCCCGACGCTCGGCCAGGCCGTGGCGATCTCCTCGACCACCTGCAGGTAGACCTCGTAGGGCTGCGCGCCGCCGCCGTGCTCCTCGGCGAAGGGCAGGCTCATCAGCCCGGACTTGCCCAGCAGGCGGTAGGCCTCCGCGGGGAACACCGACTGCTCCTCCGCCTCGGCCACCTGGGGCGCGAGCTCCTTGGTGGCGATCTCGCGGGTGAGCTCGAGGAGGGCCTCGGCCTCCTCGCTGGGCAGCAGGCGGTCAACAGTCGTGGGCACAGATCGATCCTAAGGCGGTGGACGCCGACCGCACCCGGTGGCTACTGCTCCGGGATCAGCGGCGGCGGGGCGTCGCGGACGGCCTGGGGCTCGCTGAGGTGCAGCGGGATGTAGTCCGCCACGTCGAACTCGCCGGTCGTCCGCAGCGTCACCGGCTGGATCCCGACCGGTCGGCCGTCGTGGTAGGTCACCAGGCTGATCTCCGCGTCGCGGCGCGGCTTGCCGCCGATCGCGATGGCGTACGCCGCGCCGCCGGCCGTGCCGGTCGTGTAGCTGTAGCCGATCTCGCCGTTGCTGCCGACGACCCGGGTCGGCCCCTCCTGCACGTGCAGGTGGCCGGCCAGCACCAGGTCGGCGCAGCCGCGGGCCAGGGCCTCGTCGGCGAGGTCCGCGTCGTGCACGAGGATCGTGGTGACGCGGACCGGGGAGTCGCAGGCCGCGTCGGCGAGCCGGTGCCCCACCTCGGTGAAGCTGAGCCCGGTCTCGTCGCGCCAGGCACCGAGCCCGCTCGAGCGCGGGTCGTCCACGCCCAGCATGGTCGTGCCGGCGGGGCCGCTGATCACCTGGCCGTCCATCATCGTCCAGCCGTGGTCGTCGAGGTAGGAGGAGACGAACGGGCCGTGGTCGTGGTTGCCGGCCACGCCGTAGCGGTCGAGCCCGTCGAAGGCCTGCGTCACGGAGTCGAGGCTGAACGCCTCCCACGACTTGCCCGCCGAGGTGTCGTCGCCGCCGTCGAACGCAACCGTGGCGCCGGCCGCGTCACCGAGGGCGCGGGCGACCTCGTCCATGCCGATGTTGTCGTGGCGGTCGGACACGAACAGCACGACGGTGTCCCCGTGCTCGGGCTGGCGGAGCCGGAGCTTCCGGGCGGCGTCGGCGGCGGTGCGGTACCAGCTCTTGCTGCTCTCGTACTTGGCGACCGCGCTCGTGATCAGGCGACGGGTCTGCTCGGTCGTCACGTCACCGCGGACCTCGATGCCCTTGGCCTCGTCGGGCAGCGGTACGTCGGGGCCGACGAAGTCCGCCAGCGACATCCAGGGATGATCGGCCTCGACCGCGGACTCCGCGCTGGTCCACGGCTCCCACATCATCAGGACCAGGAACACCACCAGCAGCCCCGCCAGGGCGCCCTTCGGCCCGAACACCTCCGCGCCCAGCTGGCGACGGCGGTCCCGGCCGAGCAGCAGCCACACGAGGATCGGCAGCAGCCCGACCACCGCGCCACGCAGCGCCGCGTCCCACGCCATGTCACTGAGCGCGTCCTCGACCTTGGCGATCTGGCCGTCCGGCTGGCTGGCGATGTAGGCGTAGCGCTGCACCAGCTCGTCGGTCGAGCGCGCCTCGGTCTTCCCGAGCCGGATGTCCACCCCGAGGGTGTGGCCGGTGGACATCCGGAAGTCCGGCAGCACCGGACCGGTGTGTACGACGACGTGGCCGCCCAGGTCGGGGCGCAGGACGGCGTCGTGGCTCGCGACCACGAGGGTGCGGCTGCTCGACAGGAAGATCGCCAGCCCGACCAGCAGCGACACGACCAGCCAGACCACGACGTACGCCGCGACCCGGCCAGCAGGGCTCGGGTGCCTGAGGACGCGCCGCAACGCGTCCTTGGGCACGCGACCCCGAGACCTCACGGTCAGGCGCGCGCTCGGGCGATGGCGTAGAGGGTGACCGAGGCGGCGACCCCCGCGTTCAGGGACTCCAGCTGGTTGGCCATCGGGATCGAGACCAGCTGGTCGCAGGTCTCCGCGACGAGCCGGCCCAGGCCCTTGCCCTCGGAGCCGACGACGACCACGAGCGGCCCGTCAGCGAGGTCGAGGTCGGGCAGCGACACCTCGCCCTCGGCCGCGAGGCCGATCACCATGCAGCCGGCGTCCTGGTAGGCCTTGAGCTGGCGCACCAGGTTGACCGTCTGCGCGATCGGCACCCGGGCGGCGGCTCCGGCGCTGGTCTTCCACGCCGCGGCGGTCATCCCGGCCGCGCGGCGCTCGGGGATCAGCACGCCGTGCGCGCCGAAGCCGGCCGCGGAGCGGACGACCGCACCGAGGTTGCGCGGGTCGGTGACGGAGTCGAGCGCCACGATCAGCGGCGGCTCGCCGAGCTCGGCGGCCCGGTCGAGGAGGTCGTCGGGGTGGGCGTACTCGTAGGACGGCAGCCGCGCGGCCAGGCCCTGGTGGACGGCCCCGCCGGTGAGGCGGTCCATCTCGGTCCGGCTGACCTCGGCCAGGCTGAGGCCCCGCTCCGCGGCGAGCTTGAACGCCTCACGCAGCCGGCCGTCGCGCTCGGCGCCCTCCGCGACGTAGATCCCGGTGACCGGCACGCCCTCGCGGAGCACCTCGACCACGGAGTTGCGCCCGGCCACCCACTCGGCGTCGGTGGAGCCGGTGGTACGCCGCTTCGGGCGTGCCGCGGCGGACTTGTCGACCTTCTGGCGCTGCTTGTAGACCTTGTGGTTGGGGCGGTCCTGGGCCTTGGGCGTGGGGCCCTTGCCCTCGAGACCACGGCGGACGCGACCGCCCGAGCCGGCAGTGGGGTTGCCCTTGCCGGTCTTCTTGATCGCGCCGCGGCGCTGGGAGTTACCTGGCATCAGATGGTCCACTTCGGTCCGTTGGGGGTGTCCTCGACCTCGATGCCCGCGGCCTTGATCTGGTCGCGGATCGCATCGGCTGCGGCGAAGTCCTTCGCCGCGCGCGCCTGGGCGCGCTGGTCGAGCAGGCCGCGGACGAGGGCGTCCACAGCGGTGGTGAGCTTCTGGTCCTGGGCGGCCGCACCAGAGCCGGCGAAGGCCGGGTCCTGCGGGTCGAGCCCGAGCACGTCGAGCATCGCGACGACGGCGGCCGCATGACGGCCCGCCTCCTCGGTCGCCCCCTGCCCGAGCAGGCGGTTGCCCTCGCGCACGCAGTCGAAGAGGACGGCGGTCGCGGCCGGCGTGCCGAGGTCGTCGTCCATGGCTTCCACGAAGGCCTCGGGGAGCTCCCGCACCGCGTCGGCCGGTACGAGGTCACGAGCGCGGTCGAGGAACCCCTCGATCCGGCGGAAGCCGACGGCGGCCTCCTCGAGCGCCTCGAAGCTGAACTCCACGTGGCTGCGGTAGTGCGCGGCGACGAGGTAGTAGCGCAGCTCGACGCCCCGGAAGCGCTGGAGCACCGCCGGGATCGTGAGGCTGTTGCCGAGCGACTTGCTCATCTTCTCGCCGGCGGTGGTGATCCACGCGTTGTGCATCCAGTACGACGCGAACGGGTGCCCGGCCGCGCGGGACTGGGCCTGCTCGTTCTCGTGGTGGGGGAAGCGCAGGTCGACGCCGCCGCCGTGGATGTCGAAGGCCTCGCCGAGGTACTTGCCGGCCATCGCGGAGCACTCGATGTGCCAGCCGGGTCGGCCGCGGCCCCACGGGCTCGGCCAGGAGGCGGTCTCCGGCTCCGACTGCTTGCGACCCTTCCAGAGCGCGAAGTCGCGCGGGTCGCGCTTGCCGCGGGGGTCGGCGTCCTCGGCGGCCTCCATGTCGTCGATGCCCTGCCGGGTCAGCTCGCCGTACTGCGGCCACGAGCGCACGTCGAAGTAGACGTCGCCCGAGCCGTCCTCGGCCGCGTAGGCGTGGCCCTTCTCGATCAGCGTCGCGATCAGCTCGACCATCTCCGGCACGTGGCCGGTCGCGGCCGGCTCGTAGGTCGGCGGCGCGACGTTGAGCGCGGCGTACGCCTTGTCGAGCTCGCGGTGCATGTCGTAGGCGAGGTTGTACCAGGGCCGGCCCTGCTCGGCGGCCTTGATCAGGATCTTGTCGTCGATGTCGGTGATGTTGCGGATGAACGTCACGTCGTAGCCGAGGTGGCGCAGCCAGCGCTGGAGCACGTCGAAGTTGACCCCGGAGCGGACGTGCCCGACGTGCGGCTCGCTCTGCACGGTCAGGCCACACACGTAGAGACCCGCCTTCCCCTCCTCGAGGGGGACGAAGTCACGGACTTCGCGAGTCGCGGTGTCGTACAGCCTGAAGGTCACCCGCTTGATTCTAGAGGTGAGGGGCACTCCGCATCGCATCGCCGGATCCTGTGACTGCTGGGACAGGAGTGACACAGTCGCCCTATCGTGGGCGGGTGCGGAGACCGCTGACGACCCTGCTGGCGACCTGTGTCGCCCTCCCCCCCTCGCGACGCGCGCACCGGCGCCCGCGCCCGCCTCCGCCGCCCCGCCGGGCGAGGGGTCCGCCCGGGTCGTGGCCCGGCCGATCGCCCACACGCAGTGGGACACCACGACCGAGCTGCGGACCGGCACGACGTCGGGTGCGCGGGTCACACGCGGGCGGGTCGAGCTCGACGCGCCGACCGCGCACCGCAGCTACGACGGCAGGCAGTACGACGTGGGCCGGTGGGTCTCGCCGTGGGTCTCCCCCGGCTTCGGGCTGACCCAGCTCGTCTCGTCCTGGTCGGCAACCACGCCCGGAGACAGCTGGCTGGAGGTGCAGGTGCGCGGCCGCGCCGGCGACGGCGGCCTGTCGAGCTGGGACGTGCTCGGCCGCTGGACCTCCGGCGACACGCACACCGTCCGCACCTCCGTCTCCGGGCAGTCCGACGACCTGGCCTCGGTCAACGTCGACACCTGGGTCGCCAGCCGGTCGACCGGCCTCGCGTCGTACCAGGTGCGGGTGCTGCTGCTGCGCCGCACCGGCGCCTCCACGGCGAGCCCGTCGCTCGACCAGGTCGGCGCGATGTCCTCCCGGCTGCCGAGCGGGTCGGTGACCACCTCGGCGTCCGGCCCCGCCAGCAAGGCCGGGACGGTGCTGGACGTGCCCCGCTACTCCCAGATGGCGCACCGCGGCCACTACCCGCGCTGGGGCGGGGGCGGTGAGGCCTGGTGCTCGCCCACGTCGACCTCGATGGTGCTCGGCTACTACGACGCGCTGCCGGACCCCTCGACCTACGCCTGGGTCCCGGCCGGCCACACCGACCCGTGGGTCGACGAGGCCGCGCGGTCGACGTACGACGCGGCGTACCAGGGCACCGGCAACTGGCCCTTCAACACGGCGTACGCCGCCCCGCTCGCGGGCCACGCCTTCGTGACCCGGCTGCGGTCGCTGCGCGAGGCGGAGCTGTTCATCGACGCGGGCATCCCGCTGGTCGCGTCGATCTCGTTCGGCAGCGGCGAGCTGACCGGCGCCCCGATCTCGGCGTCCAACGGCACGCCCGTCGGTGATCGTCGGCTTCCGCACCAACGGCGACGTGGTCGTCAACGACCCGGCCGCCCCGACCCGCTCGGGGGTGCGGCGCACCTACGACCGCGGCCAGTTCGAGAACGCCTGGCTCCCCCGCTCCGGCGGGCTGGTCTACGTGATCCGCGACGACGCCCACCCGCTCCCCGCGGGCGCCCACACCAACTGGTGACGGCCTGCAGGTTTCACCGGCTGACCGGGTACTCCCTTGCTTGTCGGCCACTTCGACGGCCGACAAGCATCGGACTCACCGGCCAGCCGGGTACTCCTGCACGCGGCAGGACCGTCAGACTGAGTACCCGCCGTCCACGTCCAGCTTCTGGCCGGAGATGAACCCGGCCTGGTCGGAGGCGAGGAAGCACACCGCCTCGGCCACGTCGGTGGCGTTGCCGAAGCGGCGCAGCGGGATCGAGAGGCGGGCGGCGTCGAGGACGTCGGGCGCCAGGTCGCCCGAGGAGCGCAGGCGGGCCGCCATGCCGTCGGTGAGCATGCCGGGGCCGACCGCGTTGACCCGGACCCCGAAGCGGCCCTCCTCCACGGCCAGCGCCCGCACCAGCGCCTCGACGGCCGCCTGCGGTGCCGCCGACAGCCCGTCGCGGGCCGGGTAGCGGCTGGTGGCTGCGGTCGTCACCGCCACGACGGAGCCTTGGGTGTGCCGCAGATGCGGCAGCGCGGGCTGGACGACGTTGAAGAAGCCGCTCGCGTCGGCGGCGAGCTGCGCGGCCATGGTCGAGGGCGCCACCGACGAGAGGTGCGCCAGCGGCACGTGCGGCCCGGCGGCGTAGACGAGCGTGTGCAGGCCGGAGTGCTCCTCGGCCACCGCGGTGACCACGTCGGCCGCGGCCTCGTCGCTCATCTGGTCGAGCTCGTGGGCCGAGGCCTTCACGCCCCACTCCCGGGCCGAGGCCGTCGCGGCCTCGGCAGCCTCGGGGTGGGTGCGGTAGGTGAGCGCCACGGCGGAGCCCCGCCGGGCCAGCATCCTCACGATCGCGAGCCCGAGCCCGCCGCTGCCGCCGACGACGAGCGCGGCCCCCGGCCTGTTCCGGAAGTCGCTCATGTCGTGGCCGTGACGTCGATGGTGTGCCAGCCGGTGGACCCGTTGGGGAGGACGCCGCGCTGGACCCCGGTCTGCACCAGCCCGTCCTTGTCGGTCGCGCGGACCCTGAGCGTGTGGTCGCCCGCGTCGAGCGTCACCGTCGTCGCCCACTGGACCCACGAGTCGTCGGTCGGCGGGTGCGAGACGTCGGCGGGCTGCCAGTCATCGCCGTCGACGGCCACCTGCACCGCCTTGATCCCGATGTGCTGGGCCCACGCGACGCCCCCGACGCGCACCCGCCCGGCCGTCACGTCATCCCCCGACCGCGGCACGTCGATGCGCGACGACAGCTTCACGGGACCCTTCTCGCTCCACCCGCGCTCGGTCCAGTACGCCGAGAACCGGGAGAACTGCGTGACCTCCATGTCCACCACCCACTTGCACGCGGACACGTACCCGTAGAGGCCCGGCACAATCGTGCGGACCGGGAACCCGTGGTCGATCGGCAGCGGCTCGCCGTTCATGGCGACCGCCAGCATGGCATCGCGCCCGTCGGTCAGCGCGGACAGCGGCGTGCCGCAGGTCCAGCCGGTGTCGGAGGTCTGCAGCACGGCGTCGGCGTCGGGGTGCACGCCCGCCTCGTGCAGCAGCTCCGAGAGGCGTACGCCGCTCCACCAGGCGTTGCCGATCAGCGGGCCGCCGACGGGGTTGGAGACGCAGTTGAGCGTGATCCAGTCCTCGGTGAGCCGCCGGTCCAGCAGGTCCTGGTAGGTCAGCTCGACCTCACGGTCGACCATGCCGTGGATGCGCAGCTTCCAGTCGACGGGCTGGATCGCCGGCGCCACGATCGAGGTGTCGATCCGGTAGAAGTCGCCGGCCGAGGTGATCCACGACGAGATGCCGTCGAGGCCGATCCGCGCGTGCGTGGGCACGACCGGCGGGGACACCCCCGACAGCTTGAGCAGTCGCCGGGTCTCCTCGACCTGGCGCCGGCCCTGCCCGACCACGCGGCCGAACGCGCTCACGGCGAGCGCGGCCGCGGTGATCACGGCACTGCGCACGAGGAAGCCGCGCCGGGTCGAGCCTGCGGAGGTCGGTGCCACCCGGGCGGGCTCGGCAGCAGTATCGGAGTCAGGATCGGTGGCTGGGTCACCGCCGGGAGCCGCCCCGCCCCGGGCCGCCCGGCGCAGCGGCTCGGTCAGCAGCGACAGGCAGATCAGCCACGTCACGAAGCCGACGGCCACGGGAAGCAGATCGGTGATGCCGGTGTCGTGCTGCAGGCCGACCGCGGTGAACCCGATCGCCGCGAGCACACCGAAGACGATCGCCGGCGCCCACCACGCGCGGGCCGCGAGCCGCCCGGCGTAGGCGAAGAGCAGCGCGGTGACCACCAGGATCACCGTGACCAGGAAGGTCTTGTCGTGGCGGCCCAGGACCTGGATGGCCTGCTCGACCATCGTGCCGGGCGTCTCGCGGATGACCAGCTCGGCGATCGCGACCACCGGCGAGGACCGGATGGTCATCGCCATCGCCACGAAGTAGCTCGTGGCCAGCCCGGCGAAGCCGGCCACCAGGCCGGCCGCGCTCCACGCCCAGCGGTTGCTCTTCACACGAGCGATTGTCCCTCAGGCATGATCCAGTCGTGCCTTACAACCCGCTTACCGTCCGCGTCGGCATCGGCACCGACGTCCACCGGCTCGCCGACGGCGTCCCCATGCACCTCGCCGGGCTCGCCTGGCCCGAGGAGGCCCAGGGCCTGGAGGGCCACTCCGACGCCGACGTCGCCGCCCACGCGGCCTGCGACGCGCTGCTCTCGGCGGCCGGCCTCGGCGACCTCGGCTCCAACTTCGGTACGTCGGACCCGGCCTGGGCCGGTGCGGCCGGGACGGCGATGCTGGCGGAGACCGCCCGGCGGGTGCGCGAGGCGGGTTTCGCGATCGGCAACGTCGCGGTCCAGGTGATCGGCAACCGGCCACGCCTCGCCCCCCGCAAGGCCGAGGCGGAGCGGGCGCTTAGCGAGGCGGTCGGCGCCCCGGTCTCGGTGTCCGCGACCACCACCGACGGCCTGGGCCTCACCGGCCGCGGCGAGGGTGTCGCCGCGGTGGCGACGGCGCTCGTGGCCGCCACGGAGGCCTGACCGGCGCTCGGGGGGTCAGCCCAGCCGGTCGAGCGGCTCCCGGACGTCGTCGCCGCCGACGTCCACGGGGTGCGTGAGGAAGCGGGTAGCGACCAGGTCGACCAGGCAGTGCTGCACACCGATCACGTCGGCCACGATCTCGGCCCCGGTCTCGAGGGACTCCGCGCGGGCGCGCCGGGCGAAGTGTCCCGGTGAGAGCAGGTACGGCGAGACGGCGACCCCGGGCCGGACCACCTCCGCGGGACGGGGGCCTCGGCCCGAGAGGGTGGCGTGCTCGACCGGACCGCCCCACAGGTCGGCCAGCAGGGCGGTGGCGAGCTCGACGTCGGCCTCCGCCTCGGGGTCGGTGGAGCCGGCCGCGACCAGCACCACCGGCTGGCTGGGGCGGGCGCCGGCCTCGACCAGGCGGGTCGCCTGGGCGACCGCGAGGACGCTGTCGGGACCCAGCGGCGGCGCGATCCGGACGGGCGACGTGGACCGGGCCGCGGCCCCGGGCAGGTCGTGACGCACGTGGAAGCCGGTCGAGAGCAGCAGCGGCACCACCACGGTCGGGCCGGTCGCGGAGGCCAGGACGTCGCCGAGCGACGGCTCGCACAGGCTCGACGTACGCCGCCACCGCCGCAACGCCCAGCGAGCGGGCGACCATCGCGGTGAGGGTTCGGGCGACGTCGTTGCCGGGCCCGTGCCGGGTGCCGTGGGCGACGGTCACGAGCGTGGTCACGGGGTGACCACCAGGCGGTAGCCGCGCTTGACGACGGTCTGCACCAGCCGGGTCCCGATGGACGCCCGCACCCGGGCCACCGCCATCTCGACGGCGTGCTCGGAGGTGGCGAGGCCGCTGGGCAGGGCCGCAAGAAGCTCGGGCCGGGAGACCACGTGGCCCGGGTTGACCGCCAGGGCCTGGAGCACGGCCAGGGGAGCCGCCGACAGCCGCACCTCGACCCCGTCGAGCAGCACCCGGTCCCCGTGCAGCAGCAGCTGGTGGCCGGCCACCTCCAGGGCCGTCCCGCAGCGGCGGGCCGGGAGCTCGGTCTCCATCAGCTTGACCATCGCCGCCAGCCGGGACCGCTCGGGCCGGATGGTCGGCACCCCCCACATCTCGAAGGCCGCGGAGGTCACCGGCCCGACGCAGGTCGCGACGACGTCGGCCTGGAACGCCGCTGCCACCTCGTCGCGGCGCCCGGTCACGCCCGCGGCGTCCATCAGCGCCGCGACCGCCGGCGCCGAGGTGAACGTGACGGCGTCCAGCTTGCGGTCGGCGACCAGGTCGACCATCCGGAACATCGGCGCGGGGTCCTCGGCGCCGGCCACCCGGTAGACCGTGACCACGGTGACGTCCGCGCCCTGCCGGCGCAGCGCGTGGGCGACCATCGACAGCGACTGGCCGTGCTCCTGCACCACGATCCGGAGGCCGGTGAGGTCGCGGCCACGCAGGTGCGCCAGGACGTCCTCGAAGCACTCGGACTCCGGCGCCCAGAGCTCGCGCAGCCCCTGCGCGCGCAGGGCACCGACGCTCTTCGGGCCGCGGGCCAGGATCTCGGCGCCGCCGATGGCGGCGACCAGCTCCGCGCACCGGCCCCAGCGCGTCGCCGCCTCGAACCACGCCTTCATCCCGATCCCCGTCGTGGCCAGGAACATGTCGACCGGCCGCGAGAGCACCTCGTCGGTGGCCGCGTGCAGCTCGTCGTCATCGACGTGGTTGGGGTCCAGGGAGAGCGCCGGCGCCCACTCGACGCGCGCGCCGCGGCGCTCGAGGAGGCCCGTCTGCTCGTCGACCTTGCGGGCCGCGGTGACGCCGACCAGGAAGCCCTCCAGCGGGCCGCCGGTCATGCCGCGTCCGACTTGCGGTGGCCGACGAGGACCACGCCCTCGACGACCCGCACGTCGTACGCCGGCACCGAGACGTGCGCGTCGTCGAGGCAGCGCCCGCTGCGCAGGTCGAAGGCGTGCTTGTGCATCGGCGAGGCGACGAACGGCACGTCGCCGCGGGTGCCGACGATGCCGCGGGCCAGGACCGAGGCCTTGGCGAACGGGTCGTGGTTGCCCAGCGCGTAGACCTCGTCGTCGTGGGTGCGGAAGATCGCGATCGCCTGGCCGTGGACGAGAGCGGTGGCGCCGCGCTCGACCTCCAGCTCGGCCACCCGGCAGACCGGCTGCCAGTCGTCGGTGCCGCAATCGTGCGGGGGCGCCTGGGTCATGGCGCCCCCACCGGGATGGTGGCGGCGAGCACGACCGGCTCGCCGGCGACCTCCGGTCGGATCTGGCCGCGCTCGGTGCCGAAGGAGATGTTGGGGTCGGGGGTGTCCGGGGCGTTCACGAACGACACGAACCGGGCCAGCTTGTCGGGGTCCTCCACGGTCGCCTTCCACTCGTCGAAGTACGACCCGACGTGGCGGGTCATGGCCTCCTCGAGCTCCGCGCTGAGCCCGAGGGAGTCGTCCACCACCACCGCCCGGACCCGGTCCAGGCCCCCGTCTAGGGAGTCGATCCAGGCGGCGGTGCGCTGCAGCCGGTCGGCCGTGCGGACGTAGTACATGAGGAAGCGGTCGAGGTAGCGCACCAGCGTGTCGGTGTCGAGGTCGCCCGCCAGCAGCCGCGCGTGGGCGGGGTTGGCCCCGCCGTTGCCGCCGACGTAGAGGTTCCAGCCCTTCTCGGTGGCGATCACGCCGAAGTCCTTCGCCCGTGCCTCGGCGCACTCGCGCGCGCAGCCGGAGACCCCGCCCTTGAGCTTGTGCGGCGAGCGCAGCCCGCGGTAGCGCAGCTCGAGCTGGATGGCCAGGCTCGTGGAGTCCTGGACGCCGTAGCGGCACCAGGTCGAGCCCACGCACGACTTCACGGTGCGCAGCGACTTGCCGTAGGCGTGGCCGGACTCGAAGCCCGCGTCGACGAGCCGTCGCCAGATCGCCGGCAGCTCCTCCATCCGGGCCCCGAAGAGGTCGATCCGCTGCCCGCCGGTGATCTTGGTGTAGAGCCCGAAGTCGCGGGCCACCTCGCCGATGACGATCAGCTTCTCCGGGGTGATCTCGCCGCCGGGGATCCGCGGCACGACCGAGTAGGTGCCGTTGCGCTGGATGTTGGCGAGGTAGGCGTCGTTGGTGTCCTGCAGCGGCGCGGTCTCCTCCGCCAGCACGTGGCCGTTGAACTGGCTGGCCAGGATGCTGGCGATCGCGGGCTTGCACACGTCGCACCCGCGCCCCCGGCCGTGCGCCTCGACCAGGTCGTCGAAGCGCCGGTAGCCGTGCACGGCCACGAGGTCGAAGAGCTCCTGGCGGGTCAGCGCGAAGTGCTCGCACAGGCCCTTGTCGACGACCTTGCCCTGCCGGGCGAACCAGTCCTCGATGAGCGTCTTGACCATCGGCTTGCAGGACCCGCAGGTGCTGCCGGCCCGGGTCGTGCCCTCCGCCTCGGCCGCCGCGAGGATCTGGCCCTTGGTGACGTCGTTGCAGGAGCAGACCTGCGCCTCGTCGGGCATCGCCGTCGGGCCGGTGGCCGCTCCGCCGCGGGCCGCCGGGAGGATCAGCTCCTCGGGGTTGGCGGGCAGCGCGATGCCGCTGGCCACCATCGGCCGCAGCACGCCGTACGCCGAGGCGTCGCCGACCAGGATCCCGCCGAGCAGCCGGGACCCGTCCTCGGTCACCACGAGCTTCTTGTAGACCCCGCCGACGGCGTCCGCGAAGACCAGCTCCAGCGCGCCGTCGGTCGAGGCGAAGGCGTCGCCGAACGACGCGACGTCCACCCCGAGGAGCTTGAGCTTGGTTGACATGTCGGCGCCGGTGAAGGTGCCCGGCCCGTCGAGCAGCGCGTCGACCACGACCTCGGCCATGGCGTAGCCGGGGGCGACCAGGCCGTACATCCGGCCCCCCGGTGCCGCGCACTCGCCGATCGCGAAGACCCGATCGTCGGAGGTCCGGCACTGCTCGTCGACCAGGACGCCACCACGCTCAGCGACCTCGAGCCCGGACTCGCGGGCCAGCTGGTCGCGCGGCCGGATCCCGGCCGAGAACACCACCAGGTCGGTCCCGATCTCGCCGTCGGCCGTCTGCAGGGCCTCGACCCGGCCGTCTCCGGTGATCGCCCTCGTCGCGGCCCCGGCGTGCACCGTGACCCCGAGCTTCTCGATGTGCCGCACCAGGGCGCTGCCCGCGCCGTCGTCGAGCTGGACCGGCATCAGCCGCGGCGCCATCTCGACCACGTGGGTCTCCAGGCCGAGCTGGACCAGCGCGTTGGCCGCCTCCAGCCCCAGCAGGCCGCCCCCGATCACGACCCCCCGTGTGGCCGTGATCGAGGCGTCCCGGATCGCTTCGAGGTCCTCGATGGTGCGGTAGACGAAGCAGCCGTCGAGGTCGCGGCCCTCGACGGGCGGCACGAACGGCGCGGCCCCGGTGGCCAGCACCAGCGCGTCGTAGGCCAGCACCTCGCCGTCCGACAGCGCCACGGTCCGGGTGTCCCGGTCCAGCCCAGTCACGGTGGTGCCGAGGACGAGCCGCACCCGCGGGTCGTCGTACCTGCCCTCGCGGAGCAGCGAGAGCTCGTCGGCGGACTCGACCGAGAAGAAGGACGTGAGCGAGACCCGGTCGTAGGCCGGCCGCGGCTCCTCCCCCACGATCACCAGGTCGTAGGTCTCGGTGAGTCCGCGCTCGATCGCGGCCTGCACGAAGCGGTGGCCCACCATGCCGTGACCGGCCACGACCAGCGTCTTGCGGCGCCGGTTGCTGGAGAGGTGCGTCATCGGGTGTGTCCCTTCTGGTTCGTCGAACGTAGGCCGACTGTGTTGAGGTCCTGTTTCGGCGTGTAACAGCCGTGAAAACGCTTCTGGTCGGGCTCGTCAGGCGGGTGCCGTCGCCGGCTCGAGCAGGCGGCGTACGACGGGCGCGCAGCCGCCGCAGCCGGTGGTGGCCCGGGTGGTGCTCCGGACCTCCTCGAGGCCGGCGCAGGCCCGCACCCGCCCGGCGGTGACCCCGGCGCAGGCACACACCTCGACGTCGTCGTCGAGCCGGGCCGGGGACGCGTCCTCGGTGGTGCCGGAGGTCTCGGGGGCGAGGAGCTCGCCGGGCTCGTGCGGACCGAGGACGGTGCGCCGGTCGTAGTGCTGGGTGATCAGGCCGACCCGCGACAGGTCCCCGACGAGCGCGGCGGCGACGATGACGCCGTCGCGGACCACGAGCCGGCGGTGACTGCCGGCCAGCGGGTTGGTCATCTCGACGACCTCGCCGTCGGTGCGCTCGGGGTCGCCGAGCACGGCCACGTCCAGCCCGGTGGCGCGCAGCCGCGCGACGGTGCGGGACTCGGCGTACTCCTCGGTCCCGCCGGCCAGCAGCCCGGCCAGCGCCGAGGCCTGCTCCCAGGCCGGGGGCACGAACCCGGTGGTCACGCCGCGACGCTCCGCGCAGTCGCCGATCGCGTGGACCCGGTCGTCGGTGACGGAGGCCAGCCGGCCGTCGACCACGACCCCGCGCCGCACCAGGAGGCCGGCTCGGCGTGCCAGGGCCGTGGACGGGCGGCCGCCGCGGCGAGGACGACCAGGTCGGTCGCGAGGGTGAAGCCGTTGTCGAGGCTGAGACCGGTGGTCGGCCCCTCGCCGCTCAGGCGTACGGCGCGGGTGCCCGTGTAGACCTCGGTGCCGAGGCGGCGCAGGTCGCGGGCGAGGATCCGGCCGCCGGGGGTGCCGAGCTGGCGGGAGAGCAGGTGCTCGGTGCCCTCCACCACCTCGGTCACGACCCCGCGGACGGTGAGCGCCCGGGCGACCTGGAGGCCGAGCAGACCGCCGCCCACGACCACCGCGCGGGTCCGCCCCGGCGCTCGGGAGGACACCGCCGCCTCGAGCCGGTCGCAGTCGGCCAGGCTGCGGAAGGCGTTCACCGCCGGGTGCAGCCGGCCGTCCATCCGCACCAGCCCGCGGATCGGTGGGAGGGTGGGGATGCTGCCGGTGGCCAGCACCAGCCGGTCGTAGGCCAGCTGCTCGTGGCCCGGCCGATCGCCGACGGCCAGCATCACCTCGCGACGGCCCCGGTCGAGGTCGAGGACCCGGCAGCCGAGCCGGACCGTGAGCCTCTCGGGGTCGTGGGCCAGGGGGTCCGCCAGGGCGATCGCGTCCCGCGGGTGGGTGCCCTCCAGCACCGCGCTGAGCAGGATCCGGTTGTACGCCGGGGTGTCCTCGTCGCCGAGGACGGTGACGTGGCCGTCGTACCCCCGGGCGAGGAGCTCCTCGACCAGCCGGGTGGCGGCCATCCCGTTGCCGACGACCACCAGCCGCTCGCGGGTCATGACGCCTCCACGGCGGCCGCGCACACCTTGAACTCCGGCATCCGGCTGGACGGGTCGAGGGCGTCGTTGGTGAGCCGGTTGGCGCCGACCCAGTGGAAGGGCACGAAGACGGTGTCCGGGCGGATGGTGGTGACCACCCGGGCGGGGGCGGTCATCGAGCCGCGGCGGGTGGTGATGCGGGTCGGGGCGCCGTCGGTGACCCCGAGCCGTCCGGCGAGGCTGGGGTGCAGCTCGACGAACGCACCGTCGTCGGGGAGGGCGCGCACCCGGCGGGTCTGGGCGCCGGACTGGTACTGCCCCAGCACCCGGCCGGTGGTCAGGTGGACGGGGTAGTCGGCGCAGGCCTGCTCGGCGGCGCCCCGGTGCTCGACGGTGTGGAACCGTGCGCGCCCGTCGGGGGTCGCGAAGCAGTCGAGGAACATCCGGGCGTGCCGGGGTGGTCCGGTGCCGGGCAAGGCCAGAACACGCCCCGCTCCGCACGGATCCGCTCGTAGGTGATGCCGGCGTAGTCGGCCCGCCCACCGGCCGACGCGCGGCCGAGCTCGCTGAAGACCTGCTCGGGTCGGTGTCGAACGGGACCGGCGAGCCGAGGCGCTCGGCCAGGCCGTGCAGGACGTCGAGGTCGCTGCGGACGCCGGCCGGCGGGGAGCTCGCCCGCTGCCGCAGGATCACGCGACCCTCCAGGTTGGTCATCGTGCCGGTCTCCTCGGCCCACTGGGTGACCGGCAGAACGACGTCGGCGAGGGCCGCGGTCTCCGAGAGCACGATGTCGGCGACGACCAGCAGGTCGGTCGAGCGACTCCAGCCGCCGTCGGACGTGGGTGGCGTTCGGCGCCGAGACGACGACGTTGCTGCCGAAGACCAGCAGCGCGCGCGGGCCGGTGTCGGTGCCGAGCGCCTCGAGGAGCTCGTACGCCGAGCGGCCCTTGCCCGGCAGGGACTCCGTCGGCACGCCCCACACCCCGGCGACGTGCTCGCGCGCGACGGGGTCGTCGATCATCCGGTAGCCGGGCAGCTGGTCGGCCTTCTGCCCGTGCTCGCGGCCGCCCTGCCCGTTGCCCTGGCCGGTGAGGCAGCCGTAGCCGCCGTACGCCCGCCCGCACTGGCCGAGCGCGAGGGCCACGTTGATCCAGGCCAGGACCGTGTCGGTGCCCTGGCTGTGCTGCTCGGCCCCGCGGGCGGTCAGGACCATCGCCCGCGGCGCGCCCGCGAGCACCCGCACCAGCTCGCGCAACTCGTCGACGGCCACCCCCGTGACGCGCTCGACCCGCTCGGGCCACCACCCGGCCACGGAGCGTCGTACGCCGTCGAAGCCGGTGGTGCGGGCTGCGACGAACTCCTCGTCGACGTGGCCGCCCGCGACCAGCAGGTGCAGCACGCCCAGCGCGAGGGCGAGGTCGGTGCCGGGGACCGGCTGGAGCAGCAGGTCCGCGCGGTCGGCGGTCGGGGTGCGACGCGGGTCGACCACCACGACCGTGCCGCCGCGCTCGCGGAGCGCGTCGAGGTGGCGAGCCGCCGGCGGCATCGTCTCGGCGAGGTTGGAGCCCACCAGGACGACCACGTCGGTCTGCTCGAGGTCGGCCAGCGGGAACGGCAGCCCCCGGTCGACCCCGAACGCCCGCGTGCCGGCGGTCGCCGCGGAGGACATGCACCAGCGGCCGTTGTAGTCGATCTGGCTGGTGCCCAGCGCGACCCGGGCGAACTTGCCGAGCTGGTAGGCCTTCTCGTTGGTCAGCCCGCCGCCGCCGAAGACCGCCACCGAGTCGGGTCCCCGCTCGGCCCGCAGGGCGGTGAGCCGGTCCGCGACCAGGTCGAGCGCCTCGTCCCACGACGCGGGCCGCAGCTCGCCGGTGGCCCGGTCGCGCAGCAGCGGGGTCGTGAGGCGCTCGCGGTGCCCGACCAGGCCGGCGGCGTTCCAGCCCTTGCGGCACAGCGCGCCCTGGTTGACCGGGAACTCCTCCCAGGCCTGCACCTGCGGGACCCCCGGGGCGGACTGCGTTGGTTGAGGAGGGCCCCCCGGGGCCCGTCTCGAAACCAGCCGCATGCCGCACTGCAGCGAGCAGTAGGGGCAGTGGGTCTCGGTCATCTCAGATCCGGGCCTCGGCGAGTCCGGCGACGCGGGCCACCGACGCCCTGCGGACGTAGACCGCCCAGGTGACGGCCAGGCAGAGCACGTAGAAGAGCGTGAAGGCGACCAGCGAGGTCCGGACCGCCTGGACCGGGTCGTCGATCCACGGGGCACCGAACGCGAGCGGGATCAGGAACCCGCCGACCGCGCCGACCGCGGAGGCGATGCCGATGACCCCCGAGGCCTGCCGGGTGTCGTGCTTCCAGATCACCGGGATCATCCGGAACGTCGAGCCGTTTCCGATCCCGGTCGCCGCGAAGACGAACAGGAAGGCCACCAGGAACCACGGGAACATCCCGGTGTTGTGGGTGGCGATCGTCGGGTCCTGGGTGGGGTTCGGGGTGAGCTGCGCGAGCGTGGCGAGCACGCCGAGGGTGCCGAGGATCATCGCGCCGAAGGTGACCAGGGTGACCCGGGCGCCGCCGTACCTGTCGGCGAGCCAGCCGCCGAGGGGCCGCGTGACCGAGCCGACCAGGGCGCCGAGGAAGGCGTAGTAGGCGAAGTTGATGCCGGTGCCGGCGGGCAGCGGGGTGGGCACGTAGAACTCGAGCTTGATCAGCAGCGGCAGCGCGGCGGAGTAGCCGATGAACGAGCCGAAGGTGCCGATGTAGAGCAGCGCCATCACCCAGGTGTGCCGGTGCTTCACGACCGCTGCCACGTCACGGGCGTTGGAGCGGGCCGAGGACAGGTTGTCCATGAGGAAGAACGCCATGACGGCGGCCACGACGGCGAGCCCGGCGTACAGGTAGCCCGCCCGCTCCAGGTGGATCCCGCCGGTGCTCGCGGTGACCAGCCCGAAGAGGCCCGCGCCGCCGACCACGATCGGCAGGCCGAGCTGGAGCACGGCGACGCCGATGTTGCCGCCGGCCGCGTTGAGCCCGAGCGCCAGCCCCTTGCGCTTGGCGGGGAAGAAGAAGTTGATGTTGGCCATCGAGGAGGCGAAGTTGCCGCCGCCCACGCCGGCGGTGGCGGAGATCAGCACGAACGCCCAGTACGGCGTGCTCGGGTGCTGCACGGCGACCGCGAAGAGCAGCGTGGGCACGAGCAGCAGCAGCGCGCTCACGACCGTCCAGTTCCGGCCGCCGAACCGCGGGACCGCGAAGGTGTAGGGCAGCCGGAGCAGGGAGCCGACGAGGTTCGGGACCGCCACGAGGAGGAACAGCTGGGAGACGGAGAAGTCGAACCCCATCTTGGCCAGCATCGCGGCACTGACGCTCCAGAAGAGCCAGACCGAGAAGCCGAGGTGTTCGGCGAGGATCGACCAGGTCAGGTTGCGGCGGGCGACCTGCCTGCCTCCCGCCTCCCAGAACTCGGGGTCCTCGGGCCGCCAGTCGTCGATCCAGCGGCCGGTGCGGTGCCCGGCGGTGGCGGCCGGGGAGTCGGTCACGGACATGAGTGCTCCTGTGGGGTGTGGTCTGCGTCGGGACCACTCTCGGGAGCCGAGGTTTCGCCACCGCCGTCACGCGGTCTCGCCGACGTCAGCTTGTCCTCACGGCCTCACGGACCTCACGTCCTCACGGCTCACCGGCCGGCCTCGGCGACCGCCCGGCTGCATACACTCCCGGCATGCCCGCCGCCGTCGTGATCCTCGCCGCCGGCTCCGGGAGCCGGGTGGGGGCCGAGGTCAACAAGGTCCTGCTGCCCCTGGGGGACGCCCCCGTGGTGGCGTGGTCGGTGCGAACGGCGCTGGCCGTGGCCGACGTGCGCCGGGTGGTGCTGGTGGTGCGGCCGGGTGAGGAGGAGGCGTTGGCGGAAGCGGTCGCCCCCGAGCTCGGCGACCGGGAGGTCCTGGTCGTCGCCGGCGGGGCCAGCCGGCACGCCTCGGAGTGGAACGCGCTGCGCGTGCTCGCTCCGGACATCGAGGCGGGCGATGTGGACGTGGTGGCCGTCCACGACGGGGCCCGGCCGCTGGCGGCGGTCGCACTGTTCGAGGAGACGATCGCCGCCGCCCGCGAGCACGGCGGGGCGATCCCCGTCGTCGCGCTGGGCTCGCTGCTGACGACCGACGCCCGGCGGTGCCCGGCGCGATGGCCGGCGTGCAGACCCCGCAGGCCTTCCGGGCCGCCGACCTGCTCGCGGCCTACCGGCGCGCCGAGGCAGACGCCTTCGAGGGGACCGACACCGCGTCCTGCCTCGAGCGGTACGCCCACCTGCCCGTCGCCGCCGTGCCGAGCACCCCGCTGAACCTGAAGATCACCTTCCCCGAGGACGTCGAGCTCGCGGCCCGGCTCACCGACTGAGCGGCAACCTCTGGGGTAGTCCGTGACGTTTCTGCTGTGGAGAACGCCGTTTCCACAACCGAAGCGTCACGGACTACCGCGCGGTCAGCGCCTCCAGCAGCCGTACGTCGTCCTCCGAGGCGACCCGGCGGCCCGAGGGAGGGGCCGCGACCAGCTCGACCGGGAACAGCTCACGCAGCGCCGCCACCAGGGCGGCGAAGTCCAGCGTGGGCAGCCGGTCCAGGGCGGCCACGACCGAGGGCGGCAGCACGATCGGGGAGGCGACCGAGACCAGCGCGGTCCGGTCGATGGTCTCCCCCACCCGGTCGCCGGACACTGACTTCACCGTGTCGGTGACCGGGCGCACGCCGACCACGACGACGTCGCGCTCCACCGCGTCGGCCACGCAGGCGGCGATGAACGACGCCGGCACCATCGGGCACAGGGAGTCGTGCAGGACGAAGGGCTCGCCCGACTCGACCAGGCCGGGCCACTCGGTGCCGAGGTCGGCCGGCGTCACGCCCGCATCGCCCAGCGCCCAGGCGGCGCAGGTCACCAGGGCCTCGCCGTGGATGAGCGCGAACGGGAGGGAGCCGCGCCCCTGCTCCACCACCGACCCGAGCGCGGGGATCGGATCCAGGTCCGGAACGTCATACGAATCGTGCGTCATAGGGCACACAACGTATGACGTCCACCCCACAAATGCGACGAGTCCCCGGGTGGTTCACCCGGGGACTCGTCGGTGAGGCTTCAGGAAGCGAGGACCTCGTCGAGGATCGCTTCGGCCTTGTCCTCGTTCGTGTGCTCGGCCAGCGCCAGCTCGGAGACGAGGATCTGGCGCGCCTTGGCCAGCATCCGCTTCTCGCCGGCAGAGAGGCCGCGGTCACGCTCGCGGCGCCACAGGTCGCGGACGACCTCCGCCACCTTCATGACGTCGCCGCTGTGCAGCTTCTCGAGATTGGCCTTGTAGCGGCGCGACCAGTTGGTCGGCTCCTCGACGTGCGCGGCACGGAGGACGTCGAACACACGGTCGAGACCCTCCTTGTCGACAACGTCACGAACCCCGACCAGATCGAGGTTGCAGGCCGGAACTCGCACGACCAGGTCCTGCTGGGCGACGATCCGCAGAACGAGGTACTGCCGGTCCTCTCCCTTGATCTTCCGCATCTCGATGTCCTCGATGACTGCGGCCCCGTGATTTGGATAGACGACCGTTTCGCCGACGGTGAAAGTCATGTGTCAGGTACCCCTTCCTAGGTGACTAGTCTAACACGGGTTCGAAGGAGCTCCTTCGGCGTTTGTGCAGGTCAGAGCCACAATGCGGGCTTGACAGAAACGCTGTTCCTGTGGTGGGCGGGCTCCGGGCCCGTCCAGGACACCCACCCCGCGCCGGTCCAATGCCGACACGGTGAGGTCCGGTGGTCGATACTGCCGGGCATGGCCATCATCAAGCGGGCGCGCGCGGAGAGGTCCGGGGCGGAGGACACCCCCGCCGAGACCCCCACGCCGCCGGCCGCACAGCCACAGCGCCGCGCGCCCGGACGCTCGCGGGTGACCTCCTCGTGGCCCGTGCTCCTGCTCCGCACCGCCCACCCCCGCCAGGCGCTGCTGACCGCCGTCGGGGTCTCCGTCGCCGCGGCCCTCGCGGGGCGGCCGCTGCGCGAGATCGGGCTGGTGCTGGCCACCGTGCTGGTCGGTCAGGCCGTCCTCGGCTGGCACAACGACCTCGTCGACCGGGAGCGCGACCAGCGCCACGACCCGGACGGCAAGCCGATCGCCGGCGGCCTGCTCGACGCCGGTACGGCGTGGTTCGCCCTGGTCTGCGGCCTGCTGCTCGTCGTACCTCTCTCCGTGTCGAACGGCGTCACGGCCGGCAGCGCCTACCTGATCTCCCTGGTCGTCGGCCTGCTGGGCAACGTGCTGCTCCGACGCGGGCTGCTCTCGTGGCTGCCCTGGGCGGTGTCCTTCGCGCTGTACCCGGCCTTCCTCTCCTACGGGGCTGGGACGGCAGCGCCTCGGGCAGCCCGCCCGAGATCTCCATGACGGTGCTGGCGGCGCTCCTCGGCGTCGGCGCCCACTTCCTGCGGGCGCTGCCCGGGCTGGTCGCCGACCACGAGGACGGCTGGCGCAGCCTGCCCCTGCGGGTGGCGCTGCGGACCGGGGCGACGAGGCTCCTGATCATCTCGCTGGCGTGGACGGCCCTGGTGGTGGCCGGCCTCCTGGTCACCGGCGACCTCGTCGGCCTCTCCCAGTAGGACCGGCTCCCGACGGGCGGCCGCCGACCACCCCCAGCGGCGCCGTACGGGACCGCTAGGCTGTGCCCGAACCGTGCACCGCACACCGCGTACCGGCGCCGCCGACAGACGGCTCGCCGACGACCTGCGAAGGCCTTGAAGATGCACCTGCGACGCAACCCCAGCCGCACGCTCCGCCGTTCCGTGGCGGTCGCCCTGGGCGGGCTCGTCCTCGCCAGCCCGCTGCTCACGTCGTGCGGCTTCAACTACGCGACCGACCGGGTCTACACCCCGGCGGCAGGCGTGAACAACCGCGACGCCTCCGTCGACGTCCTCGGCGCCGTCATCGTCTCGGCGCAGGACGACTCCGGCACCTTCATCGCCACCTTCTCCAACAACGACCACACGAAGAAGGCCACCGTCGACACGATCACCGGTGGCAACGGCAGCAGCCTGCAGGTCGCGAACTTCAAGCCGATCAGCCTCGACCCGGGCGGGCTGGTCAACCTCGCCACCGCCGGCGGCGTCCCCGTCTCCGGCACCTTCAAGGCCGGCGACCTGGTCGACATGACCATCACGTTCGGCAACGGCGAGCGGGCCGACCTCAGCGTCCCGGTCGTCACCGACTCCGGCGACTACGCGGGCCTCGACATCTCGAGCAGCACCGCCACCCCGTCGGAGTCCCCGTCGGACAGCTCCTCGGCGTCGCCCTCGGGCAGCGCGTCGGAGTCGCCCTCGGAGTCCCCGTCCGCCTCTGCCTCGGAGTGACCATGACCCACACGCTCGTCCTGCTCCGCCACGGCGAGAGCGAGTGGAACGCCAAGAACCTCTTCACCGGCTGGGTCGACGTCGCCCTGAGCGAGAAGGGCGAGGCCGAGGCGGTCCGCGGCGGCGAGCAGCTGCGCGAGGCCGGGCTGCTGCCCGACGTGGTGCACACCTCGCTCCAGCGCCGGGCCATCAACACCGCGGCCCTCGCGCTCGACGCCGCCGACCGGCACTGGATCCCGGTGCGCCGCTCATGGCGGCTCAACGAGCGCCACTACGGCGCGCTGCAGGGCAAGGACAAGAAGCAGACGCTCGAGCAGTACGGCGAGGAGCAGTTCATGCTCTGGCGCCGCAGCTTCGACGTGCCGCCGCCCCCGCTGGAGGACGACAGCGAGTTCTCCCAGGTGGGCGACCCGCGCTACGCCGACCTCGGCGACGAGATGCCCCGCACCGAGTGCCTCAAGGACGTCATCGCCCGGATGCTGCCCTGGTGGGAGTCGGGCATCGTCCCCGACCTGCGGGCCGGGCACACCGTCCTGGTCGCCGCGCACGGCAACAGCCTGCGCGCGATCGTCAAGCACCTCGACCAGATCAGCGACGAGGACATCGCGGGCCTGAACATCCCCACCGGGATGCCGCTGGTCTACCGCCTCGACGAGCAGCTGCGCCCGACCGTGACCGGCGGCGAGTACCTCGACCCCGAGGCCGCCGCCGCAGCCGCCGCAGCCGTGGCCAACCAGGGTCGCTGAGCAGGAGCGAGCCAGGAAGGAGCTCGCCCCGTGGGCTCTGCGAGATCGAGCGAGCCCCGCGACCGAGGGACGAGGTCGCGACGGGCGTGTCGAGATCCGCGGGTCCTCAGACGTCGACGGCGCGCGGGTTCTGCCCGGTGACCACGAAGACCACCCGGTTGGCCACCGAGACGGCGTGGTCGGCGATCCGCTCGTAGTAGCGACCGAGCAGGGCCACGTCGACGGCCGCCTCGACCCCGTGGCTCCACTCGTCGGAGAGCAGCTCGGTGAAGGACGTGCGCCGCAGCTGGTCCATCTCCTCGTCGTCGCGGCCGAGCTTGATCGCGGCCTCGACGTCACGCGCGGTGATGATCTGCAGCAGCTGGGCGACCATGTCCTCGGCGACCTCCGCCATCCGCGACATGGTGGGGCGCACCTCCTCAGGGACGGCGACGTACGGCGTCCGCAGCCGCGCGATCTTCGCGACGTGCACCGACAGGTCGCCCATCCGCTCGAGCTCGCTGACCATCCGCAGCGCGGCGACGATGGTGCGCAGGTCGCCGGCCACCGGCTGCTGCAGCGACAGCAGGGAGAACGCCTTGTCCTCCACCCGCTCGCGCGCCCGGTCGATCTCGACGTCGCCACTGATCACCCGCTCGGCGATCTCGGCGTCGCCGGTCAGCAGCGCCGAGGTGGCCTGGCGGACGGCGTCCTCGACCCTGCCGGCGATGCCGCTGAGGTCGTCGAAGACGGAGTCGAGCTGTTCATGAAAGGCCTCTCGCATGCGGGGGAGCCTAGGTGCGCCGGGTGACAGGCCGGGGCCGCAGCATGAACGCGGGGTGAACGTTTCGAAGCCCGTGGTCGGTGCGTCAACAGCAGGTGAATGCCTGCGTACTCTTGTGGCCGTGGATCCGACGACGCAGGCATTCCTCGCTGCGCTGATCGGGGCGATCGTCGCCGGTGGAGCCGTGCTCGCGTGGCACGTCAGCGACCGGCAGCAGCGCCAGACGACTCCCATCGAGGAGCCCGTCGTGCCCCCGGGCGTCGCGACGGTCCTCTCGGTGCTGCGCTCCAGCGCCGTGGTGGTCGACGACAACGACGTGGTGCTCAAGGCCTCCGCCCCGGCGTACGCCCTCGGCCTGGTGCGCGGCACCGCGCTCGCCTCCGACGACCTCGCCGACCTGGTGCGTCAGGTCCGCCGCGACGGCCAGATCCGCGAGATCGAGATCCAGATGTCGCGCAGCGGCATGCCGTCGCGCCACGTCACCGCCCGCGTCGCGCCGCTCGGCTCCCGCCTGGTCCTCGCGCTGGTCGAGGACCGCACCCGCGAGCGCCGGGTCGAGGCCGTACGCCGCGACTTCGTGGCCAACGTCAGCCACGAGCTCAAGACCCCCGTGGGCGCCATCCGGCTGCTCGCCGAGGCCGTGCACGACGCCGCCGAGGACCCCGAGGCCGTCAAGCGCTTCGCGGGCCGGATGCTCCTCGAGAGCGACCGGCTCTCGCGGCTGGTGCAGCAGGTGATCGAGCTGTCCCGGCTCCAGGGCGACGACCCGCTCGAGGCCCCGATGCCGGTCTCGGTCGACGACGTGATCGCCGTGGCCGTGGACACCTCCGCGATCGACGCCGACTCCAAGCGCATCTCGATCGTCACCGGCGGCACCGCCGGTCTCGAGATCCTCGGCAACCCCGAGCAGGTCACCGCCGCGGTGGCCAACCTGGTCGCGAACGCCGTGTCGTACTCCGGCTGTGACTCCACCGTGCTGGTGACCACGAAGGCCGACAACGGCAACGTCGAGGTCTCCGTGGTCGACCAAGGCATCGGCATCCCGGAGCGCGAGATCGACCGGATCTTCGAGCGCTTCTACCGGGTCGACCCGGCCCGCCACCGGTCCACCGGCGGCACCGGCCTCGGCCTGTCCATCGTCAAGCACGTCGCCGCGACACACGGAGGCGACGTCAGGGTGTGGTCCGTGGAGGGCCAGGGGTCTACGTTCACCCTGTCCCTCCCGCGCATCCCCGAGACTTCCCAGCCCCACGAGCAAGCCAACCAGCAGGGCAGAGACCAGGAGGCAGGCCGGTGACCCGCGTACTCGTCGTCGAGGACGAAGAGAGCTACAGCGAGGCTCTCGCGTACATGCTGCGCAAGGAGGGTTTCGAGGTCGCCATCGCCGCCGACGGCAACGACGCCCTCACGGAGTTCGACCGCAACGGCGCGGACATCGTGCTGCTCGACCTGATGCTGCCCGGCATCCCCGGCACGGAGGTGTGCCGGCAGATCCGGCAGACCTCCAGCGTCCCGGTGATCATGGTGAGCGCCAAGGACGACGAGGTCGACAAGGTGGTCGGGCTGGAGCTCGGCGCCGACGACTACGTCACCAAGCCCTACTCCCCCCGTGAGCTGGTGGCCCGGATCCGTGCGGTCCTGCGGCGCGGTGTCGGGGACGCCGACCTCGAGCCGGCCACCCTGGAGGCCGGTCCGGTCCGGATGGACGTCGAGCGGCACGTGGTGACCGTGGACGGGCAGGAGCAGCGGCTGCCGCTCAAGGAGTTCGAGCTGCTCGAGATGTTCCTGCGCAACCCCGGTCGGGTGCTCACCCGCGGCCAGCTCATCGACCGGGTGTGGGGGTCGGACTACGTGGGCGACACCAAGACCCTCGACGTCCACGTGAAGCGGCTGCGCGCCAAGCTCGAGCCGGACCCGGGCGAGCCGAAGTACCTCGTGACCGTGCGGGGGCTGGGTTACAAGCTCGACCTGTAGGGCGGCGTCCTGCTTGCAGGACTCACCGCCCGCACGATGTCCCACCAGTCACGGCAGTCTCGAAAAGTACTTTCGCGCAACTCTGGTCACGCAGCCCCTTCCGTGTGCAGGATGAGCCCGGCGTCCGATCCGACGCCGTTCTTCATCTCTCGGGAGGGATCACGATGATCTTCACGCGGCGACCCGCCGCTCTCACCAGTGCGACCGCAGGGCTGCTCGCCTGCGCCCTCGTGTCGCTGACCGGACCCGGCGCGACGGCCACACCCACCGACGTCACGCCCGCGTCCACCCCGGTGCCGATCGCCACACCGGACGGCGTCGTCTCCAGCTACCTGCTCAACGCCAAGACCGCCAACCCCGGTCAGACCCGCCTGGTCGAGCGCGCCGTGGCCGAGGCCGGCGGCGTCGTCGTCCAGAGCTGGCCGCAGATCGGCGTCGTCGTGGCGCACTCGGAGGTGTCGACGTTCCGCGAGGACGTCGCCGCCAGCGCCGGCAACGCCCTCGACTCCGTCGGGGCCACGCGCACGGTCCCCGTCTCCGAGGGCACCCCCGAGGAGGCCAACGCTCCCTGGGGCCGCGGCGCGTCGGACTACAAGCGCGGCGCGAAGAAGGACGTCAACGGTGACGTCGGCTCCGAGCCGACCGCCGCCACCACCGCCGACCCGCGCGAGGCCGAGCAGTGGGACATGCAGATGATCAAGGCCGACCAGGCACACGCGATCACCGACGGCAACCGCAACGTGCTCGTCGGCGTGCTGGACAGCGGCATCGACCCCGACCACCCGGACCTGGCGGACAACATCGACACCGCCGACTCGGTGAACTGCACCGACGCGGGACGACCCGACACCTCCGCCACCGGCTGGTACCCCACCACCAGTGACCACGGCACCCACGTGGCCGGCACCATCGCCGCCGCCCGCAACGGCGTCGGCATCGTGGGCGTCGCCCCGAAGGTGCGACTCGCCTCGGTCAAGGTGGTCAACGACGCCGGGTTCATCTACCCCGAGTACGCCGTGTGCGGGTTCATCTGGGCCGGGACTCACCACATGGACGTCACCAACAACAGCTACTACGTCGACCCGTTCCGCTACTACTGCGACGACCAGCCCGACCAGGCCGCCGCGAAGGAGTCCGTGCGCCGGGCGGTCGCCTGGTCGATCGACCAGGGCGTCCTCTCCGCCGCGGCCGCCGGCAACGAGCACGATGACCTCGCGCACAAGACCACCGACACGACCAGCCCCGACGACAGCACGCCGATCAACCGGACCGTCAACGCCGGGTGCAACGACATCCCCACCGAGCTCGACGGGGTGGTGACGGTCGCCTCGCTGGAGCGCTTCCCGGCCGACTCGATGGACAGTCGGCTGTCCGGGTTCTCCAACCGCGGCCTCGGAGTCATCGACGTCGCGGCGCCCGGCTCGCGGATCCTGTCGACGATCGTGAAGGACAACGGGTACGGCTTGAAGAGCGGTACGTCGATGGCCACCCCGCACGTCACCGGCGTGCTCGCGCTGATGAAGTCGGCGCACCCGTCGTGGGGTCCGGCACGGATGCTGGCCGAGTTGCGCGCACAGGCCGATGACAAGCCCTGCAGTGCCACCACGGCCGGCGCTCCCTGCGTCGGAACGGCGGAGGAGAACAGCTACTTCGGTGACGGCGTCGTCGACGCCCTCGACGCCGTGCGCTGAGACGCTCCACCCGCAACCTCGCCGGGTTCGCCCGGATGCTCCACCGCTGCCCGCGTCGCCCGGATCCCCCGGGCGGCGCGGGCAGCGCCGTGGCGGCACCTGTCCAGCGCGAACAATGGCGGCGGATCGTGGTGCGGCGTCCGATATCCGCGTGTCGGGTGTCGGTGGGGCTCCCTAGGCTGGGCCGGTGACGAGTACGACGAGCCCCGCGCCCACCCGGCCCCCCGCCTCGGCCACGCGGGCCTGGCTGCCGGTCGCCGCGGTGGCCGTCACCCTGCTGCTGTGGTCCTCGGCGTTCGTGGCGATCCGCTACCTGGGCGACGACTTCTCGCCGGGCGCCCTCTCGCTGGGGCGGCTGCTCGTCGGCGCCGCCTGCCTCGCCGTGGTCGCCCTGAGCCGCGGCGTGCCCCGGCCGAGCCGCCGCGACCTGCTCTCGATCGTGGTCATCGGGGTGCTGTGGTTCGGGGTCTACAACGTCGCCCTCAACGAGGGTGAGCGCCGCGTCGACGCCGGCACCGCCGCGATGCTGATCCAGGTGTCGCCCGTGCTGATCGCCCTGCTGGCGGCCCTGTTCCTGTCCGAGCGGTTCACGGTCTTCCTGGGGATCGGCCTGGCGCTGGCGTTCGGCGGCGTCGCGCTGATCGGACTCTCGACCTCGCCCGGCAGCAACCACGACGTCCTCGGCGTGCTGCTCTGCGTCCTGAGCGCGGTGGTCTACTCGGTGAGCGTGATCCTGCAGAAGCCGCTGATGGCGCGGGTCCAGGCCGTCCACGTCACCTGGCTCGCGTGCACGGTCGGCGCCCTGGCGTGCCTGCCGTTCGCCGGCGACCTGGTCCGCGAGACCGCCGACGCGCCCGCCTCGTCGATCGCGTGGGTGGTCTACTGGGGGTGTTCCCCACGGCGATCGCGTTCACGACGTACGCCTTCGCGCTCACCCACATGAGCGCCAGCAGCCTGGGCGTGACGACCTACCTCGTGCCTCCGCTGACCATCGTGATGGGTCTGGTCTTCCTGGGCGAGGCGCCGCCCACGATGGCGTACGCCGGGGGCGCGCTCGCGCTGGTCGGCGTCGCGGTGGCCCGGCGCAAGCCCAGGACCGTCGCACAGGAGCCCGCACAGACCGCCTAGGGGCTGCCATGCTGTGCCGGTGGACATCGTCGCCGGCGTGCTGGTCGCCCTCGTGGCCGCGCTGCACCTGTACTTCCTGGTCCTGGAGATGTTCCTGTGGACCACCCCCACCGGGCGGCGCACCTTCGGGCTGGACCCGGCGTTCGCCGAGGCGAGCCGGACCCTGGCCGCCAACCAGGGCCTCTACAACGGCTTCCTGGCCGCGGGGCTGCTGTGGGGCTCGTCGCGGGGCACACCGACGTGGAGGTGTTCTTCCTGGCGTGCGTGGTCGTCGCCGGGGTCTACGGCGCTGCCACGGTAAACCGCCGGATCCTGCTGGTGCAGGCCGTCCCGGCGGCGCTCGCGCTCGTCGCGGTGCTGCTCAGCGCCTGACGCTCGCCCCGGCCCCCGCCCCAGCGGTGGGCTGGCCACCGTCCCCGCCGACCAATCGGTGGCTGAGCCACCGCCCGACCCCGAGCCCACCTCCCAGCGGTGGGCTGGCCACCGTTCCCGCCGCCGACCATTCGGTGGCTGACCCACCGCCCGACCCAGGGGTCAGCCGACCGCGGGCTCCTCGCCGGACTCCAGCCAGCCGCGGAACGCCTCGAGGTTCCTCGTCGACTCCCCGCGCAGCTTGCGCCACTCCCACTCCTTGCGGATCGAGGAGGCGAAGCCGAGCTCGAGGATGGCGTTGAAGGACTCGTCGGCGTTGGACAGCACCGAGCCGAGCAGCCGGTCCAGCTCCGCGGCATCCACCGACGAGAGCGGGAGCCGCGCGTCGAGGTAGATGTCGCCGAGCCGGTCGACGGCGAAGGCGACGGCGTACATCTTGAGGTTGCGCTCGAGCAGCCAGCGGTAGACGCGCTCGTGGTTCTCGTCGGGCCGGCGGCACACGAAGGCGTGCACCCCGAGGGCGTGCTCGCCGACGTCGAGCCGGACGGCCGTCTGGAGCTTCTTCTCCCCCGGCAGCGAGAAGGAGAAGAGCCCGGACGAGGGCTCGGTGAACTCGATCTCGTTGGCGGCGAGGTAGTCGCGGATCGTGCCGGCGGGGTCGCTCATGAGACCGACTCTCGCATGAACGACCACGCCTTCTCGTAGACCTCCAGGGTGCGCTCGGCGGTCCGCTCCCACGCGAAGTGGCGGGCCTGCTCCAGCGCGCCCCGGGAGAGACGCGCGTGGAGGGCCTCGTCCTCGATCACGCGACGCAGCGCGGCCGCCCAGTCGCGCGGCTCGTGCCCCTCGATCAGGAGCCCGCTGTGCCCGTCGCGCACGACCGTGGTGAGCCCGCCGACCGCGGCGGCGAGGACGGGGGTCCCGGTGGCCTGCGCCTCCGCGGCGACCAGGCCGAACGACTCGTTGTAGGACGGCACGGCGACCAGGGTCGCCGCCGCGCACCACCGGGCGAGGTCGGCCTGGGCGACCGGCGGCACGAAGCGCACCACGTCGTCGAGCCCGAGCTCGGTGGCCAGCTGGGCCAGCGACTCGGGGTGCTCGAGGCCGCTCCCGGAGGGTCCGCCCACGATCGGCACGACGAGCCGGGACCGCAGCGACGGCGTCTGGGCGAGCAGCTCGGCGACCGCGCGGAGCAGCACGTCGGGGGCCTTGAGCGGCTGGATCCGGCCGGCGAAGAGCAGCACGTGCGCGTCCTGCGGCAGGCCCAGGGCGGTGCGGGCGGCGACCCGGTCCAGCGGCCGGAACACCGACAGGTCGACACCCGGGTGGACCACCTCGACGCGGCCGGCCTCGGCGTCGTACAGGTTGATCAGCTGCTTGGCCTCGATGTCGGTGTTCGCGATGAGCATGTCGGCGGCCTCGACGACCTGCTCCTCACCGATGATCCGGGCGGCGGGCTCGGGGGTGTCGCCGAGCGCGAGGGCGTCGTTCTTGACCTTGGCCATCGTGTGCATGGTGTGCACGAGCGGCACGCCCCAGCGGTCGCGGGCCAGGGCGCCCACCTGCCCCGACAGCCAGTAGTGGGAGTGCACCGCGTCGTAGTGGCCGACCGGGTGCGCCGCCTCGGCCCGCAGCACCTCGCGGGCGAAGACGCACAGCTGGCCCGGCAGCTCGCCCTTGGTGAGCCCCTCGAAGGGGCCGGCGTGGATGTGGCGCACCGACACCCCGTCGGCCGCCGGCACGATCGGCTCCAGCGCGGAGCTCGTGGCGCGGGTGAAGATGTCGACCTCGATGCCCTGCTGGGCGAGCCGCCGCGAGAGTTCGATCACGTAGACGTTCATGCCGCCGGCGTCCCCGGCTCCGGGCTGGTCGAGCGGGGAGGTGTGCAGGCTGATCATCGCCAGGCGCCTGATGCGATCCACGTGGTCCCTTCCGTCGACAGTCCAACCAACAAGAACCGCGTAGGGGCCTCAGGGATTCCCCGGGGCCCCGGACCCGTCGTACGACGGCCCGCTCAGCGCGCGTGCGACCCAGTCGAGCGGCCGGTCGAGCGGCCGGCGCGGCGCTCGCCACCGCGAGGCTTCGCGGACCGCGAGGACGTCGGCGGCTTCGGGGGCTTCGGGGGCTTCGACCGCACGAGCTGCGTCGCGGCGACGACCGCGACGACCAGGCCGACCACCCCGTCGATCGTGGTGGCGTTGCCGTTCTGGTGCAGAACCTCGAGGACCGACCAGACCAGCAGCGGGAAGGCCACGCCCACGATCGCGCGAAGCCAGGTCGCGCTGGTGCTCACCAGCCCGGCACCGGCCGCGACAAGGGCCACGGCCACCAGCAGCGCGCCGAGGTAGTAGAGACCGCCGCCGACCGCGCCCCCACCACCCGCCACGAAGCGGGCGACCCAGCAGAGGCCGCCGACGAGTCCGGCGAGGCGGGCGAGCGTGTACGGATCCATGTACTCCAACTCCGGGGGACGAGCGAGTCGATCAACAGGCCAGTCTGCCATTGCCGGCCCGGCCCCACCACGGGCGGATTCGGCCGCTCCGGCACAATCGACCCATGAGCACCTCGCGCATCGCCGTCGTCACCGGAGCCAGCAGCGGGATCGGGGCCGCGACCGCGCGGGCCCTCGCCGCGGACGGTTTCCACGTGGTGTGCGCCGCCCGGCGCCGCGACCGGATCGAGGCGCTCGCCGAGGAGATCGGCGGTCGCGCGGTCGCCTGTGACGTCACCGACGGGGAGTCGGTCGCGGGGCTGGCCCGCGAGGTCGGCGACACCCTCCACGTGCTGGTCAACAACGCGGGCGGCGCGTTCGGCTCCGACCCGGTCGAGTCGGCCGACCCCGACCAGTGGCGCGCGATGTACGAGGTGAACGTGCTCGGCCTCCTCCGCGTCACCCAGGCACTCCTGCCCGCCCTGCGGGCCGGCGGCGACGGCCTGGTCGTGAACATGGGGTCGACGGCGGGTCGGATCGCCTACGAGGGTGGTGGCGGCTACACCGCCGCCAAGCACGGCACCCAGGTCGTCACCGAGACGCTGCGCCTCGAGCTGTGCGGGGAGCCGATCCGGATCTCCGAGATCGCGCCGGGCATGGTGCGCACCGACGAGTTCGCCGTGGTCCGCTTCGGTGGCGACCAGGCCAAGGCCGACGCGGTGTACGCCGGGGTCCCCGACCCGCTCGTGGCCGAGGACGTCGCCGAGGCGGTCCGCTGGATCGCCGGCCTGCCGTCGCACTTCAACGTCGACGAGATGGTCATCCGCCCGCGCGCGCAGGCCGCGCAGCACAAGGTGCACCGCCAGGCCTGAGCGTGCAGGACTCCCCGGCTGGCCGGTGACTCCTGTGCTTGTCGGCCAGTGCAACGGCTGACAAGCAACAGAGGTGGCCGACAACCCCGGACGCCCGCAGCGGCCGCGAGGTCCAGCCACTGGGCCGCCCCAGCGCCGTACGACGCCGCTCGTGCCAGACTGCCGTCGTGCAGACGATCGGACTCATCGGCGGCATGAGCTGGGAGAGCAGCGCGGTCTACTACCGCGACCTCAACCTCGGCGTGCAGCAGCGACTGGGCGGGCTCTCCTCGCCGAAGCTGGTGCTGAGCACCGTGGACTTCGCCGAGGTCACCGACCTCGAGGACGAGGAGCGCTGGCAGCAGATCGGCGAGCTGCTCGCCGAGGCAGCCCGCGGCGTCGACCGCGCCGGCGCCGACTTCCTGCTGCTCTGCACCACCACGTTCCACAAGGTCGCCGACCAGGTGGCGGCAGAGGTGGGGATCCCGCTGATCCACCTCGCCGACGTCGTGGCCCGCGCCTGCGTCGAGCAGGGCGTGACCACGGTGGGCTTCATCGGCACCAAGGTGGCCATGGAGGACAGCTTCTTCACCGACCGTCTCGCCACCCACGGGGTGACCGCGCTCGTCCCGGACCAGCAGCACCACGAGTGGCTCAACTCCGCGATCTACGAGGAGCTGGTGCACGGGCACGTGCTCCCGCGCACCCGCCGCCGCGTGGTCGAGATCATCGAGGAGCTCTGGGACGCCGGGGCCGGCGGCGTACTGCTCGGCTGCACCGAGCTGGAGCTGCTGATCACGCAGGCCGACGTCGAGCTCCCGGTCTTCCCGTGCACCACCCTGCACGTCGAGGCAGCCCTCGACCGCGCCCTGGCCTGAGCACCGGTGGGGCGATAGTCCCCTCCGTTTCGCACCCCTGGCGACCGACCGAGGGGTGCCAACCGGCGGGGACTACCCGACGGACTACCCGTTCTCCAGCAGCAGCTCCGCCAGCCGGCGCAGGTCGTCGGTGAGGTGCTGCTCGGGCACCTCGGCTCGGCGGCCGCCGAGGTCGAAGGCGTAGACGTAGCGGTCCGGCTGGGGCGGCCCGCCCGGCACCGCGGCCAGGTCGATCCGGTCGACCAGCTCGCGCAGCTCACCGCCGCGGGGATCGTCGGCCGCGAGGTCGACCTCGCCCGAGGCGGTGAGCCCCGCGAAGCCGCCGGTGCGCCGCACCGCCACGCGCGTGCCGGCCGACCCGGTGCCGGTCGTGGGAGCGCCCGCTGCGGTGCCGCCGGCGCCCGGAGTGACCCCCACCTGCTCCCACGCCTGCCCGACGGCGTCCGCGTGGGCGCCCGCAGCGGCCACGGTCGCGGCCGCGAACCCCGCGAAGTCGGTGCGGGCGGCGACCTGCCCGCCGGTGAGCGCGGCGTACCAGATCGCGCCGGCGCCCTCCCACGAGCTGCCGCCGATCGCGGTCGCGGCGAGCTGGAAGGCGCGGTTGGGGATGCCGGAGTTGAGGTGCACCCCGCCGTTGTCGTCGGTGGTCTCGACGTAGTCCGACATCTGCCCGACCTGCGGGTCCTTGCCGATCGCGGGGTCGTCGTACGCCGTACCCGGCGCGGCCATGTCGCGCAGGGCCCGGGCCTTGATGCCGGGCACGAAGATGCCCGCCCCGATCAGCCAGTCGGCCTCGAGCGCCGTCTGGCCGAGCAGCCGCTGCTTGAGGCAGGACGCGAAGACGTCGGAGACCGACTCGTTCAGCGCACCGGACTGGCCGGAGTACTCCAGCGCGGCGGTGTGCTCGGTCACCGCGTGCGTGAACTCGTGGCCGAGCACGTCGACCGGCCGGGTGAACCGGCCGAAGACCTTGCCGTCGCCGTCCCCGAAGACCAGCTGCGTGCCGTCCCAGAAGGCGTTGTCGTAGTTGCGCTCGTAGTGCACGCTCAGGCTCACGGGCGCGCCCCGGTCGTCGTACGACGAGCGGCCGTAGACCTCCGCGAAGAGCGCCAGCGAGCCGGCGATCCCGGCCGCCGCCTCGTCCACCGCGGGGTCACCCGACTCCGGCTCACCGGCCGAGCGCACCGGGGTGCCGGGCAGCATCGAGCCGTTGTGGGCCGTGTGCACGGTCCAGGCGGGGCCGGCCGGCGTGACCAGGGCGGTCGGCGGCGTGCGGGGAGCGAGGCGCGCGGTGCGCATCCGCTCGTCGACCGCGAGCGTCGCCCGGCACTGGTCGGCGATCTCGCCCTGCCCGGCGGCGACCGCCTCGAGCAGGTAGGGAGGCACGAACCGGCAGGTCCCGAGAGAGGTCATGGGTCCAGAAAAGACGACGGCACCGACACCCGCAAGGGGTCGGGCGCTCAGGCGTCGCGGTACGGCGCCCGGGCCAGCGTCTCCGCGACGTGCTGCCGCACCCGTGCGCCCCACTCGGGGTCGAGGGCCGCGGTCAGCTCCTCCCACATGGCGAACCACGCCCGCCGCGAGTCCTGACCCTCGACCCGGTGCTCGAGCTCGTGGCGGGTGGCCACGTCGCGGGCCAGGTCCGACGCGATCCAGCCCAGCAGCTCGTGGCGCGAGGGGGTGCGCCGGCCGAAGCTCTCGCGCCCGCGCTCGAAGGCCTCGTAGGAGTAGGTGCCGTCGCGGTAGCGGTAGAACGTGCAGCCGGCGTCGCGGTTCTCGGTGTCGGGGACGTACGACGGCCGGCGGCCGCTCAGCTGCTCGACCCGGTCTGCCAACCCGGCGACCTGACGGGCGACCTCCGCCTCCTCGGGGTTCGCCGGTCCACCAGGGTGATGCAGGTCGTCGAGGGGGCTCACGCCGGGGCGCGGTCTGGCGGGAAGCCGCCCGTCGCGATCGGACCCCACGACTCCGGGGTGATCCGGATCAGCGACTTGCCCTGCCGGCGCATCGCCTGGCGGTAGTCGTCCCAGTCGGGGTGCTCGCCCGAGATGCAGCGGAAGTACTCCACCAAGGCGTCCTCGGCCTCCTGGCTCGGCATGTCCAGGACCTCGGCGGTGCCGTCGACCTGCACGTAGGCGCCGTTCCACTCGTCCGAGTGGACCAGGACCGTGGCCCGGGCGTCACGGCGGAGGTTGGCCGCCTTCGCCCGCTGGGGGTAGGTCGAGATGACGATCCGGCCGTCGGCGTCGACGCCCCCGGTGACCGGGGACATCTGGGGCCGCCCGTCGCGCCGGGTCGTCATCAGCGTCATCTGGTGCCGGGGGCGGACGAACTCCAGCAGTCCGTCGCGGTCGACCCGGTCGGTGGTGGCGATCGTGACCATGCGCCCACCCTAGACAGCGGGCCCACACGACGATGCGGGCCGGGACGACGGCTCGCCGTAGACTCCTCGGGGCCCTTCGTGGGCCGCAACCCCACACGCCACCGAAAGCGACGCCGTACCTCCATGACTGGATCCACACTCCGCAACGACCTGCGCAACGTCGCGATCGTCGCCCACGTCGACCACGGCAAGACCACGCTGGTCGACGCCATGCTCCGACAGGCCGGCGCGTTCACCGCCCACCAGGCCGAGAGCGTGGCCGAGCGCGTCATGGACTCCGGTGACCTGGAGCGCGAGAAGGGGATCACGATCCTCGCGAAGAACACCGCGGTCCACTACGCCGGCCCGGCCGCCGACGGCAAGCCGATGACGATCAACATCATCGACACCCCCGGCCACGCCGACTTCGGTGGCGAGGTCGAGCGCGGCCTGTCCATGGTCGACGGCATCGTGCTGCTGGTCGACGCGTCCGAGGGCCCGCTCCCCCAGACCCGCTTCGTGCTGCGCAAGGCACTCAACGCCGACATGCCGGTGATCCTCGTGGTCAACAAGACCGACCGCGGCGACGCCCGGATCGCCGAGGTCGTCGACGAGACCTACGAGCTGTTCATGGACCTGCTCGACGAGCACCACAGCCAGGACGCGCTCGACTTCCCGGTCGTCTACGCCTCCGGCCGCGCCGGCATGGCCAGCCTCGAGCAGCCCGAGAACGGCGAGCTCCCGGAGTCCCCCGACCTCGAGCCGCTGTTCAAGACGATCCTCGAGACCATCCCGGCGCCGACGTACGACGAGGGCGCGCCGCTGCAGGCCCACGTCACCAACCTCGACTCCTCGCCGTTCCTGGGCCGCCTCGCGCTGCTCCGCATCCACCAGGGCAACCTGAAGAAGGGCCAGACCGTGGCCTGGATGCGGCGCAACGGCGACGTGAAGAACGTCCGGGTCACCGAGCTCCTCGTCACCGAGGGCCTCGAGCGCAAGCCCGGCGAGTCCGCCGGCCCCGGCGACATCGTCGCGATCGCGGGCATCCCCGACATCACCATCGGCGAGACCCTGGCCGACCCGGAGAACCCGGTCGCGCTGCCGCTCATCCACGTCGACGAGCCGGCGATCTCGATGACCATCGGCACCAACACCTCGCCGCTGGTCGGCCGGGTCAAGGGCTCCAAGGTCACCGCGCGCCTGGTCAAGGACCGCCTCGACTCCGAGCTGATCGGCAACGTGTCGCTGCGCATCCTCCCGACCGAGCGCCCCGACGCCTGGGAGGTGCAGGGCCGCGGCGAGCTGGCGCTGGCGATCCTGGTCGAGCAGATGCGCCGCGAGGGCTTCGAGCTGACCGTGGGCAAGCCGCAGGTGGTCACCAAGGAGGTCGACGGCAAGGTCCACGAGCCCGTCGAGCGCCTCACCATCGACGCGCCCGAGGAGTACCTCGGCGCGATCACCGAGCTGCTGGCCGTCCGCAAGGGCCGCATGGAGCAGATGACCAACCACGGCACCGGCTGGGTTCGCATGGAGTTCCTGGTCCCGGCGCGTGGCCTGATCGGCTTCCGCACCGAGTTCCTCACCGACACCCGCGGCACCGGCATCGCCCACCACATCTCCGAGGGCTACGAGCCGTGGGCCGGCGAGATCCGCAGCCGCAACAACGGCTCGCTGGTCGCCGACCGCAAGGGTGCGGCGACGGCGTACGCCATGACCTCGCTGCAGGAGCGCGGCGTGATGTTCGTGGAGCCCACCACCGAGGTCTACGAGGGCATGATCGTCGGCGAGAACTCCCGTGCCGACGACATGGACGTCAACATCACCAAGGAGAAGCAGCAGACCAACATCCGCTCGGCGACGTCGGACAACTTCGAGAAGCTGATCCCGCCGAAGAAGCTGTCGCTCGAGCAGTGCCTGGAGTTCTGCCGCGACGACGAGTGCGTCGAGGTCACCCCGGAGTCGGTCCGCATCCGCAAGGTGATCCTGGACCACAACGACCGCGCCAAGATCGCCGCGCGCGCCCGCAAGTCCAAGTAGTCCCCGCCGAGTCGGCGCTGCTTGACGCACTCACCTGCGTCAACCAGCGCCGACTCGGCATTTCAGGCGGGGTCGAGCAGCAGGTCCTCGCGGCGCGCGGCGAGCCGGTCGACCGCGTCGGAGAGCTCCCGGTGCCGCGCCGTCAGCCCGGTCCGCACCCGGTGCACGGCGGCCGCCGCGTCGTCGGTGCGCCGCGACGCCTCGGTGATCCGGTTGCGGACCGACCAGTCGCTGAAGATGTTGTCGAACCACACGTCGAAGGCCTGGGCCATCGTGCTGACGTCGATGCCGCCCACCCCGGCCATGCCCACGTCGGCCAGCTCGGTCGACAGGCGCCGCATGGCCCGGTCGGCCTCGCGCATCAGCGCCGAGGCCTGGTCCATCGGTCGTACTTCATCATGTCGCCGACCAGGCCGCCTTCGAAGAAGGTGTCGTACGTCGACCAGCCGCGCGCCTTGCCCAGCATCACGTCGGCGTCGGCCAGCCGGGCCGCGGCCGTCTCGGCGGCCGCCAGCGCCTCGCCGACCTCGTGCAGCTGCGAGCGGAGCGTGCCCAGCTCGGCGGCGATCGAGGTGAGCTCGGCTCCGGCCGCGCCACCGTCCCCCGTCAGGGCGGCCTCCTTCGCGGCCAGCGCACGCACCCGGCGGCCGGCCACGTCACCGAGGGCAGCCCGGGCCGTGGACGCCGCGTCGAGCTCCGCCCGCGCCTGCACCAGACGTGCGTCGGCCCGCGCGACGGCGTACGCCGCGGCCTGCTCCTCGGCCTGCTCGCGGGCCAGGTCGGCGTCGCGGCTGCCCCGGAGCCCCGCCCAGATCCGGGTCGGGCTGAAGGACTCCAGCCGCGCCACGTCCGCGCTCTCCCGACCCAGCTCCGAGCGGGCCTGCGCCAGGCTCCTGCTCGCGTCGTCGACCTCGGCCTGCGCCCGGGCGATCCGCCCGGTGAGCCGCTGGTGCTCCGCCACCGCCTCCTGGGCCGCCTCGAGCTCGTCCTGGGCCTGGCGTGCCTGCTCCCCGTTCACGGCGACACCCTAGGGGTCAGAGCGTGACCGGCGAGGCCTTGCGCCGCTCGTTGTCCCGGCCGACCGCCTCGATCGCCACGCCGGCGAAGCCCACGGCGACCAGGAGCACCAGCACCGACGACAGCTCGTGCGGCAGGAACGAGCTGAAGGCCAGCGTCGCGACGTGGGCGATGAGCACCAGGGGCACCCACCGCTGGGTGGTGCCGGCCCGGAGCAGGGCGATGGCCAGCAGCAGCTCGCCGAGGTAGAAGCCCGCGATCCACCCGTAGAGGAAGATCGTCAGCCCCGCGTCGTGCACGGCCTTGTCGAGCTCGGCCGGCTTGAGGGACGTCTCGAGCGCGATCGCCCGGAAGAACACGATCAGCATCGAGTAGCCGGCGGTGCCGAGGAAGCCGACCGCCAGCACGACCGCGCTCACCATGCCGAGAGTCCGCCCGCGCCGGTCGAAGAGGCTCATCGCCGCCGGCAGGCCCAGCGTCAGGGCGACGGAGGCGATGAAGAAGATGACCGCGGCGGCGAGCCAGCGGCCGTCCTCGTTCCTGACGACCTGCAGCGTGCCCGCGGTGGAGGAGCTGGCGGGCAGCAGGAGCGACCCGAAGGTCAGCGCCATGGCTCCGGTCACGAAGGCCGCCGCCGACGCCGGGATCCAGTCCATCCGCATGCGCTCACGGTAGGGCTTCGCCCACCTCCGCGGGACCGGTTGCGCACAACGATTCAGACCGGGTCCCGCCCACGAGCGGACCGGCCGCCGACCGGTGCCGGTTACGGTGACCAGCAGCACATCGACGAAGGAGGCCCCATGGCGGTCGAGGCACTCGTCCAGCAGGCACGGCAGCAGTCGCTCGGCGACCTGCCGCGGCGTACGGCGCGACGCGTGCCGGACAAGCTCGCCATCGTCGACGGAGCCACCCGGCTGACCTTCGCCGAGCTCGACGCCGTCGTCGACCGGGCCGCGGCCGCGATCGCCGCCGCGGGCCTGGCCAAGGGCGACCGCCTGGCGCTGCTCTGCCACAACTGCTGGCAGTTCGCGGTGCTCGACTTCGCGGCTGCCCGGGTCGGCGTCGTGCTGGTGCCGGTGAACTTCATGCTGAACGGCGACGAGATCGCGTTCATCCTCGACCACAGCGGCGCGACCGCCTTCGTCGTGGAGGACGCCCTGGTGCCGACGGCCGAGAAGGCGCTGGCCGCCGCGGGCGGCACGGTCGCGACCCGCGTCGTCGTACGCCTCGGCCGGGGCGAGCTGCCCGCGGGCTGGACCGACGCGCAGGAGTGGTTCGACCACGACGGGGAACCTCCGCGGGTGCCGGTCGCCGATGACGACCCGGTCCGGATGATGTTCACGTCCGGCACCGAGTCGCGACCCAAGGGTGCCCTGCTGTCGAGCCGGTCGCTGCTGTGGCAGTACGTCTCCTGCGCCCTCGACGGCAGCATGACCGCCGACGACGTGGAGCTCCACACGCTGCCGCTCTACCACTGCGCGCAGCTCGACTGCTTCCTCGGCACGGACGTCTACCTCGGCGCGACCAGCATCATCCTGCCCGGGCCGGACCCGCAGCAGGTCCTGCGGGCGATCCAGGAGCACCGGGTCACCAAGTTCTTCGCCCCACCCACGGTGTGGATCGGGCTGCTGCGCTGCCCCGACTTCGACTCCACCGACCTCTCCAGCCTGCGCAAGGGCTACTACGGCGCCTCCCCGATGCCTGTCGAGGTGCTCAAGGAGATCCAGCGCCGGCTGCCCGACGTCGACCTGTGGAACTTCTACGGCCAGACCGAGATGGCCCCGCTGGCGACGATCCTCGGACCAGACGAGCAGCTGGAGTACGCCGGCTCCGCGGGCCGGGCGGCCCTCAACGTCGAGACCCGGATCGTCGACGACCTCGACCAGCCGGTGCCCGCGGGCACGGTCGGCGAGATCGTGCACCGCTCACCGCACGCCACGCTCGGCTACTACCGGGACGAGGCCAAGACGGCGGAGTCGTTCAGGGAGGGCTGGTTCCACTCCGGCGACCTCGGCTACCTCGACGAGGGCGGGCGTCTCTACGTCGTGGACCGCAAGAAGGACATGATCAAGACCGGTGGGGAGAACGTCGCCAGCCGCGAGGTGGAGGAGGCCATCTACCGCCTCGACGGCGTCGCCGAGGTCGCCGTCTTCGGCATCAGCCACCCGCGCTGGGTGGAGGCGGTCGCGGCCGTCGTCGTCCCCAAGGAGGGCGTCACGCTCACCTCCGACGCGGTCCTCGAGCACAGCCGGAGCGTGCTCGCCCACTACAAGGCACCCAAGTACGTCGTGGTCGCGGAGTCCCTGCCCAAGAACCCGAGCGGCAAGATCCTCAAGCGCGAGCTCCGCGACGCGCACGGCGCGCTCGCGCAGGAGGACCGGGACGACTGACGCCCCGCGACCAGCGGACTTCCGGCCCTGAGGGCGCCGGCGCGCCCCGAGGACGATGTCGGCATGGGCCTGCCTGCCGACCAGCTCTCCGCCGGGGAGAGCATCGTCCTGGAGATGCGTGAGCACTGGAAGCACCTGCTCGGTGCGATGCTGATCTGCCTGGCCGCCCTCGTCGGGCTCGTGGTGGTCCTGGCGATCGGGCCGGAGAGCGGGTTCTTCGGCTGGGTGGACACCCTGGGGTGGGTGGCGTTCGCCGGCGTCGTGCTGCTCTTCGGCGTGTGGCCGGCCCTCGGGTGGTGGAACCGCACCTACACCCTGACGACCGAGCGGCTCGCGACCCGGACCGGGATCCTGCGGCGCTCCGGCCGAGACATCCCGCTGAACCGCATCAACGACGTCGCCTTCGACCAGGGCCTCCTCGACCGCGTCGTCGGCTGCGGCACGCTGCGCGTCTCGGCCGCCAGCGAGGAGGGCACCGTGGTCCTCAAGGACATCCCGGACGTGCACCAGGTGTCGCTGCGGATGAACGAGCTGGTCCGCCAGATCGGCCACAGCGACCACGACGCCTGAGCAGCCCAGCCGGGCCGCTCAGTCACCGGTACGACGCACGCGCACCACCTGGAGGCGCCGGGCCCAGAGCCGGTGCAGGAAGCCGTGCAGGGCGGCCTGGTCCTCGAACCTCCCCGAGAGCACCGTGCAGACCTCGTGCTCGACCGTGCCGGGCTCGTCCAGCTCCTCGACGTCGCCCATGGCCTGGGGGGCGACGATCCCCGCGACGTGCACCTCGTACCGCATCGACCCGCTCCTTCATGTCCCGCCCACCCCGATCTCCTTGCATGCTTCACCCGCGGGGAGGGCCGCGCATCACCCCACCCGAGTGACGAAGGATGTGACGTGGGGGTCGCAAGGGATCGTCCGCTCGGGATGAGGTGCGTTCTCAGGCTCGCGCGCACACTTCGATTGCAGTCGTAGACCAGAGAAAGGACGCTGCAATGTCGTTCTGGGACGTCGTGTGGTTCATCGTGATCTCATTCGCCTTCGTGGCGTACCTCATGGTGATGTTCTCGATCATTGCCGACCTCTTCCGTGACCGGGAGGAGTCCGGAGTCATGAAGGCGGTCTGGATCGTTTGCCTGATCTTCTTCCCGCTCATCACCGCACTGGTCTACCTCATCGCTCGTGGCAGCGGCATGGCCGATCGCCAGATGCAGACGGCTGCGAACATGAAGGAGCAGCAGGACGCCTACATCCGCGACGTCGCGGTCAAGGCCAGTCCCGCCGACCAGATCGCGCAAGCCCAGAAGATGCTCAACGACGGCGCGATCTCTCAGCCCGAGTTCGAGAGGCTGAAGGAGAAGGCGCTCGCCTGACGGCGACGTGAACCCCACGGCCACCGTCCTCATGCGCAGGCTGTCCCCGCTGTCGGTCGCACGATCGGTCCTCGAACCGGTCCTGCGGCCGGCAGCCGCGTCTGTCGCCTCCCTGGCCCCGCTGCTCGACGGGCTGCTGACCGAGCTCGTCAACGAGGTCGTACGCCGCGTCGACCTCGACGCCATCGTCCGCCGGCTGGACATCGAGGCGGTCCTCGACCGCCTCGACCTCACCGCCACGGTGCTGGACCGGGTGGACCTCGGGATCGTCGTCCGGGAGGCCATCGGCCAGCTGGACGAGCAGAGCGTGAGCCTGGTGGTGAGCCGGGTCGACGTCGACGCGGTCGCCGAGCGGCTCGACCTCGACGCGGTCGCGCAGCGGCTGGACATCGACGCCGTGCTCGACCGGATGGACCTCACCACCATCGTGCTGCGCCGTGTCGACCTGCACACCGTCGTCGACGCGGTGCTCGCCCAGGTCGACCTGATCACCCTCGCCGAGCAGATCATCGACGGCGTGGACCTGCCGGAGATCATCCGGGAGTCGACCGGCTCGATGGCCTCCGACACCGTCAAGGGCGTGCGGATGCAGGGCATCGGCGCCGACCAGGCGGTCGGCCGGGCCATGGACCGGCTGCTGCTGCGCCACGCGCGCACCTCCGGCGACGCGAGCTAGTGAGGCCTCGGTGGCCGGGGGCACGGGCGGCGGGGTGTCGCCGATCCCCCGCGAGGCGCGTCCCTACCAGGGACAGCGCGCCGGGCTGGTCACGCGGCTGGTCGCCGCCACCGTCGACGCGGTCGTCATCGGCGGCGTCCTGCTCGGCGGCTACCTCGGCCTGTCGGGCTGCTCTTCTGATCGACCCGCGGGGCTTCCAGTTCCCCCAGGTCGGCGTCGTCTTCAGCCTGTTCTGGGCGTTCTGCGTGGCCGTCGTCTACCTGACGGTGTCCTGGACCCTGAGCGGCCGAACCTACGGCTACCTCGTCATGGGGCTGCGGGTCCTCGGGCGCGGTGGAAGGCCGCTTCGGCTCGTCGGAGCCGCCATCCGCGCAGTGTTCGTCGTCGTGGTGCCGATCGGCATCGCGTGGGTGCTGGTCAGCCGGGACAACCGGTCGCTCCAGGACATCGTCCTCGGCACCCGGGTCGTCTACGACTGGCAGCCGCGCGGCGCCGAGTCTCCTGCTCAGGACTGAGTGGCGGAGCGGGGTGGGGTGGGCCGGCCGACGAACTCGATGACGGCCAGCACCAGCAGCACCACGAGCGCGACGCCCACGACGACGCCGGCGGTGGGCTGGTTCCAGAACATCAGCACCACGCCCCCGAGGACCGCCGCGGTCAGCCGCAGGGCCCGCCGGTGGGTGTAGGTCCAGGTGCCGACCCGGCCGGTCTGCCAGCCGGCCGCCTCGGCGGAGCCGCGCAGCGAGCCGATGCCCTGCGTGAAGCCGCGGCGGGTGCCACCGCGGCCGTGGAGGGCCCGCTGATGAACGCCGCGAAGGCCAGCACGAGGCCGAGGACGCCGACGGCCCGCAGCGAGCTGCGCAGGAACCGCACCAGCGTGTCGAAGACGCTGCCGGCCGCATCCGGGGTCAGCACGTTCCCGGGCGTCTCGTTGACGTACCACGTCCGCGCCACCGCCAGGGCCCCACCGAGGAGGATCATGGCCGCGGCCAGGCCGAGCCCGCCGAGCAGGAGCGCCCGCCGCCGGTCACGCGCCAGCGCCACCCCGCCGATGAGCAGGGCGAGCGCGATGATGGGGAGCCAGACGCCCAGCTTCTCGAGCAGCTTGTAGGCGCCCTGCGCGTGCGTCACCGAGCTCGACTGCACCAGCACGAACGTCTTGTTCACCGTCGGGATCTTGTCGGCGAGCGAGAAGCCCTGGTTGACCAGCGCGGCCTTGACCTGCGCGATGATCGGCCCGAGGTTGAGGGTGACCGTGTCGCCCTGGGCCGTGACCGCGCCGCCCTGCTCGCCCGACAGCAGCCTGACCATCTGGGCGTGGGCGGCCCGGTTGACCTGGTCCCACACCTGCGCGAACTGGTCGGAGGCGATGAACTTCGCGACCTGGTCGTGCACGAAGCCGTTGACCCCGTTCACCAGCGCGGCCTCGAGCCCGGGGATCACCGCCGAGACGTCCGCCGAGACGCCACGCTGCTTGGCCAGGGCGGTCAGCGCCTCCTTGGTGACGCCCTGCACGTCGATGTTGTCGAGGACGGCGGTGGTCACCTCGTCGGTGAGCACGGCCTGGACGGCCGGGTCGTGGACGAGCGGCTCGACGGTCTTGACGTACTGGTCGGTGTTGGAGATGACGCGGTTGGCCCACACCGACGTCACCGACAGCGGGGCCAGCACGACGGCGAGGACGACCAGGATCCCGGAGACGACGCTGAGCCCGCGCACGTGGCGGTGCTCCTCCACTTCGGCGGGCGGCGGGGGGCCGGCGGCTGCGAGCTGTGACTCCAGCTCGGCGATCCGGGCCCGTAGGGCGTCGACCTCCTGGGTCTCGCTCACCGTGGTCCTCCCTCACCGTGGACAGCGCAGGCAGCGCCACTGTCCAACGCGTGGACGCCCGGACGCCTCACACGGGGCGGATGAGATGGCCCCGGCGGCGTGTCCCCCATGCGGGCCGGTCCCGCCCCGGCCATTGGTCCCGAGGGGTCCTGCCTTCGTTCCCTGACCAGCGGCCGGGCCCCTCTCCTAGCGTCGAAAAGGGGAATCCCGTTCAAGGACGAAGCAGGGTGACCGTGAGCTCAAAGCCATCACAGCCTGCCCCGGCAGGCACCGATCTCGCTGACCGCGTGACCTACGCCGCCCGATCCGGGGTCCCGGCCACCTCGGCGTCGCACGTCCCACGGCCCCGGCTCGTCGCAGCCCTGGACGGTGCCGCCTCGGCCCGGCTGGTGCTGGTCAGCGGCCCGGCCGGGTCGGGCAAGACGTCCCTGCTCGCCGAGTGGCTGCACGAGGGCGCCCCCCGCGACGACGAGCTCGGCTGGGTCACCTTCGAGGACGAGGACACCAGGCTGTGGCAGCCGCTCCTGGCCTGCCTCGCGGCCCTCGGCCTGCCCATTCCGTACGCCGCGGCGCAGCCGTCCCCGGACCTGCTCCTGGGGCGGTCCCGCCTCGAGGAGCTGGCCGCCGCTGTCGCCGCGTCGGGGCGGCGGTGGACCCTGGTGATCGACGGCTACGAGCTCCGCTCGACCGAGCTGGCCGCCGAGGTCACGTTCCTGCTCGACCACACCGACGGACGTCTCCGCCTGGTCTTCGCGGCCCGGGTCGACCCGGTGCTGCCGCTCTACCGCTTCCGGCTCGACGACAGCCTCGCCGAGGTCCGGGCCGCCGACCTGCGCTTCACCGACGTCGAGGCGGCCGACCTGTTGCAGCGCTGCGACGTACGGCTGCCGGCGGGTCTCGTCCACGACCTCGACTCCCGCCTCGGCGGCTGGGCCGCCGGGCTGCGCTTCGCCGCCCGCGCCCTGACCCGCCACGAGCACGCGGTCGACTCCGTGGCCGCGGTGGTCGCCCAGGCCGCCGACATCAACGAGTACCTCCTCGCGGAGGTCCTGCAGGTGCAGGAGCCCGAGACTCGGGACCTGCTGCTGCGGACCTGCGTGCCCGACCTCCTCCGGCCGGGGCTGGCCGAGGAGCTCGCCGGACCGGACGCCCCGCGCGCCCTCGCCGAGCTGGCCAGGTCCAACATGTTCCTCGAGCCGGTGCCGGACCGTCCCGGCTACTACCGCTACCCGCCCTTCTTCCGGGACCTGCTCCGTGCGCAGCTGGCCTTCGAGGATCCCGCCACGGCCGCCGAGCTCCACCGCCGCGCGGCCGCGTGGCTGCGCGGTCGGGACATGTCGTTCCGCTCGGTGGCGCAGCTGGCCACGGGCGGGTTGTGGTCGGACGTCGCGAGGCAGCTCGTCGACGACCTGCTCGTCCCCCGCCTGGTGCTCGGCCAGGACGAGCGTCTCCTCGAGATGGCGCGCCACATCCCCGCCGACCTCGGCGACGCCACCGCCTGCATCGTCCGCGCCGCCCTCGCGCTGGCGGCCTCGGACCCACTCACCTGCGCCGAGGAGCTCGACCGCGCCCGTTCGGCCGCGGAGCCGGCGACGGCCGCTGACGACGACGCACCGAGGGGGCTGTCCTTCGCCGTGGTCGACTCGTTGCGTGCGTGCGCCGTCGACGACCTCGACAGCGCCGCCGCCCTCGTGGAGCGAACCTCCCGAGCCTGGCCGCGGCCCGCAGCCGGGCGGCCGGGCTGGCCGGGCCCACACTCGAGGGCCTGCTCGAGGTCGCCGGAGCCATGATCGCGCTCCGCCGCGGAGACCTGCCTCAGGCCCACGCCGGATTCGCCCGGGTCGGTGAGCTGCCCGGGATGCCCGTCCGCTTCCGCGCTGCCGTGCTCGGCTACCTGGCCCTCACCGATGCGCTCGACGGCCGGCTGACCCAGGCCTGGCAGCAGGCCACCGAGGCAGTGGCGCTCGCCGACGACGGCAAGGTCCCGGCCCGGTTGCGCAACCCGGCCGCTGCCACCGCCCTGGCCCTGGTCTCGCTGGAGCGCGACGACCTGACCGCCGCCCGGCAGTACCTGACCTCGGCCCGGTCCTGCCGGGCCCTGGTCGTCGACCCGGTCTCGAGGACCGTCACGGCCGGGGTGTCGGCACACGTCGAGGCCGCGTCCGGCGAGGGCCGACCCGCCCTGGCTCATCTCGAGTCGGTCTGCGACCGTGCCGACCTCAGGGACCCCTGGCTCGCCGGCTGGCTGCGCCTCCAGGCAGCCGGCCTCGCCGTCACCCTCGGACTGCCCGACCATGCGCTGCGCGCGCTGGAGGACATCTCGGCCGAGGACGCCGCGTCCGGACAGGTCGTCGCGCCGCGGCGTACGCCGAGCAGGGCCGTCCCGTCGCCCTCGAGCGCTCCCTGACCCTGGCCCGCTCCACCGAGCGTCCGCTCCCGGACGAGGTGACCCGGTTGCTGGTCGAGGGCGTTCACCAGTCGCGCCGGCAGTCTCCCCGCCAGGCCGCCCCCCTCGTCGAGCAGGCGCTCCAGCTCGCGGCCCGCGAGGAGGCGCGTCGGCCCTTCCGCGAGGCCTCGCCGTCGGTGCTCCGGCTGCTGGCGGGGAACCCGCACCTGCTGGACCGGCACCGGTGGCTGACGAACGCCGATCCGGCGCGGCCCATGCCGACCCGGGCGCCGACTGGGGCGCCGACTGGGGCGCCGGCTCGGCCGCCTGCCTCCGCGGCGGGCCGCGCGGAGCGCCACGAGGACCCCACCGACGTGAGCCAGCTGGTGTTCGAGCCGCTGACTGCCAAGGAGCACGAGGTGCTCGACCATCTCGAGGAGCTGCTCACCACCGAGGAGATCGCCGAGAAGATGTTCGTGTCGGTCAACACCGTCCGGACCCACGTGCGCAGCATCCTGCGCAAGCTCGGGGTGAACCGCCGCAACAGCGCCATACGGCGGGCCCGCGAGCTGGGGCTCTTCGACCGCCCGCTCAACTGATCCGGACGCCGTTCATCCCTGCCGGGTGAGGCCCGAGCACAGGAGGTGCGATGTGCTGGAGAGGCACCCCCATCCACGCACGAGACCTCCCCGAGCGAGCAGATGACCGATCACACCTACGAGGTCCGCGTCACCGGACTCCTCGACGAGTCCGAGGTCCTCGAGGACCTCGGCGAGGTCGAGACGGTCGGTCACGACGTCACGACGGTCCTCTCGGGGAGGTTCGCGGACCAGGCGGCCCTGTCGGCGTTCCTGCGGCGCCTACGGGCCCAGGGTCTGGACGTGCTGGAGATCCGGCGGGTGCTGGAGACCGACGAGGACGAGGACGACTGATGGGCGCCCCGCACACTCCCCGGACCGGGCAGCGGCGCAACCGGCACGCCCGCGCGGTCAACTACGAGGTCGTCGTGCGCGGCGAGCTCGGGCCGGTGCTGAGGGCCGCGCTGCTGCCGGTGCGTGCCACGGCGACGCAGGAGCAGACGGTGCTGCGGGCCAGGCTCGCCAAGGACCGTGAGCTCGCCGACCTGGTCTCCGTGCTGCGTTCTCACGGAGTCCGGGTCGCGAGCATCACGGTCCTGGACTAGATCGGGGCCCGATCGGGCACGGCACGATCGGGCATGGAGAGGCTCGGGCCGGTCGAGGACCGGGCCCGAGCCTCGGTGGCTTCTCGCGGGTGGCCTACTCCCGCTCGGCCTTCATCTCGGCGCCGTGCACCGTCAGCGCCCAGATCACGAACACATCGATCGTGATCATGATGGCGGACCACCACGGGTAGGCGGAGAAGAACGCCAGGTTGACGACGGAGCTGACCAGCGCGACGAGGACGCCGACGATGCGCGCCCACATCTGCCCGGCGAAGAGGGCCGCGCCAGCGGCGACCATGATGATGCCGCCGATCAGGTAGGTCCAGCCCCAGGCCGTGTAGTCGACGTGCACCACCAAGTTGTTCTTGCTGACGAGGTAGTAGCCGTCGTCGAACAACGCGACCAACCCGGCGATCGCGTGGAAGGTGCCCAGCATGAGCATCATGGTCGCGGCGAAGATGATCCATCCGACCCACCCGGTCGGCTCGGGGACGTCCCTGCGGCGGGACGTTGCCCCTGCGGGCACCTGCTCGCCCTTGGCAGCTGACTGCTGCGAGGCGGCGGCGTCCGGTGTGGTGTGGGACATCACGAGCTCCTGACTCTCTCGGTCGGCACTTTGCCACTTCCAGCGTCGGTCGCAGCGCCGACGACCACCTCACCCGCAGCGGGTGAACCGTCGTCCGGCCCCGCGGAGCTCAGACCTCGAGACCCATGGAGACGATCGCGTCCGACACCGCACGGACGGTGGCCCGGTGGCTGCGGGCGTGCCGGCGGATCAGCTCGAAGGCCTCGTCGATCGAGACCTCGTGGGTGGCCGCGACGACCCCCTTCGCCTGCTCGATGACGGTTCGGGACTCCAGCGCACCCTGCAGCTGCTCGGTCAGCTGCTCCTGCTGCCGCACCTTGGACGCGTTGACCAGGCAGGCGGTGACCAGGTCGGCCAGGACGACCGCCGCCTCGAGGTCCTCCGGGGGCCAGGAGCGCCGCCCCGACCCGTAGAGACCGACCGCGCCGACCGACTGGTCCATCAGCCGCAACGGGATCCCGACGGCGGAGCCGAGCCCGCGCACCCGGGCCGCCTCGCAGTACGACGGCCACCGGTCGGCGTACTCCTCGAGGTCGGGGATCGCCAGCACCTCGCCGGTGCGGAACGCCTGCACGCACGGACCGGTCTGCTCGGCAACCTGGATCTGCTCGAGGGCGTCGACCACGTCCGGGCAGCCCGCGGTGGACTTCAGGTCGCCGGCCTCGGCGAGGGCCATGCCGGCACCGGCCAGGTCGAAGACCTCGACGAGGCGAGCCACCACGTGCTCGGGCACGGCGTCGACGTCGTGCGGCGTCAGCAGGCGGCCGCTGAGCTCCGAGACCGTGCGCAGCAAGAGCGAGTGGTCATACATGCCTCTGTCCCCTGTGGCTCCCCAAGCCCGCCGGCGCAGCCCAGTTGTCCTCCAGGCGTGGTGCGGATGCGCCGACGTCCCGACGCTACGCCACCGCCGCCTCTTCCAGCAGGTGAGACGGTTCTTTTTGCCTTCTCAGGGGTAGACGCCCGGGCTACAGTGACAGCATCACCTCCCCGGACCCCGGAGGTCTCGCCCACCTCGGACCCGGTGCGGCAGCCTTGCCTGGAGGGAGCTCGGGGATGGTCGGTCAGCGTACGACGCACGGATCCATCGAACGCCGCGACCCTCGGCAACGAGAGCGGCGCCGATGGTGACCGACAGCGCGCAGCGGCACCTCACGTCCGGTCCCCATCCCGACACCGGCCGCTCTCGGAGCACAGCAGTGCTCGACCGCGACGGAGTCGTGGTCGCCGTCAACGAGGCCTGGCAGGCGTTCTGCCGGGACAACGCCGGCGACCTCACCGGGTGCGGGCCCGGCGCGAACTACCTCGAGGTCTGCACGGCCGCCGGTGACGACCCCGTCGCCAGGCACGCCGCCTCGATGGTGCGCAAGGCGCTGCGTGGCGACCTGCAGGCCCCCGCCACGCTGCTCACGCCGTGCGCGGCGCCCGGGACGTCGGGCTGGTTCGACATGGAGGTGGCCTCGCGGCAGGCCCCCGACGGAACCTGCGACGGGGCGTCGTCAGCTTCTCCGAGCGGGTGGACCTCGGCGCCGCCCGGTCGCGCGACGTCCTGCCCTGGGCGGCCGCCCAGCCGGCCACGCCGGCCACGCCGGCCCGCCAGGCCCGGGAGGGCACCACTGTCGCCAGCTCTCGTGAGCTGCTGACCTTCCCCGACGTGCCCCGGCTCGAGCTGGAGGAGAGCATCGTCCAGCTCACCGAGCGCGCGACCGACGTGCTCCAGGCGCAGGGGCGCCTGCGCGAGCTGCTCCGCGCCAACGCGCTGGTCACCGCCGACCTGAAGCTGGAGGTCGTGCTGCGCCGGGTCGTCCACGCCGGGAGGGACCTGGTCGGAGCCCGGTACGCCGCGCTGGGCGTGCTGGGCGAGGACTGCGTGGTCGACCGCTTCGTCCGGGCCGGCAGCCCGCCCGCGCCTGTGGAGCCCCTCAGCCCACCGCCCGCCGATGCCGGCATCCTCGGACTCCTGATCGAGGAGCCCGGGCCCGTGAGGCTGCGCGAGGTCGCCATAGCGCCGTCCTCGCTCGGCTTCGCCGGCAGCCAGACCGAGGTGAGCAGCCTTCTCGCCGTCCCGATCCGGGTGCGGGGGGCGGCCTTCGGCTACTTCTACCTGGTCGAGAGCGGCCGGGGCGAGTTCAGCGACGAGGACGAGCAGCTGATCACCAGCCTGGCCCGGACCGCCGCGGTCGCCATCGAGAACGCCAAGCTCTACGAGGACTCCGAGCGTCGGCGCCGCTGGCAGTCGGTCACGACCGACGCCACCCAGTCGCTGTTCGCGGGCGACCACGACCGCCCCATGGGCGTCGTCCTGCAGGGCGCGATGGTGGGCGCCGAGGCGGACCTCGCCTCGTTCGCCGACCTCGACGAGGACGACGTCGTCGCGGAGCTCGTGGAGGGCGAGCTCGCGGAGGTGCTGGCGGGACGGCACGTCCCGATCGCCCGGAGCATCCTCCGGCCGGTGCTGGAGCAGGGCGCCCCGTTGCTGGTGGAGAACTACGGCCGGCGTGAGGACATCGACGAGATCACGGACCCGCCGATCACCTCGATGATCGCCGTCCCGCTGATGCGCGGGCAGCTGGTCGTCGGCGCGATCGTGCTCGCCCGGCTGCAGGGGCGACGGCCCTTCGACCGCACCGACGTCGAGCAGCTCGAGGCGTACGTCGGCCACGCCGGTGTCGCGCTCGAGCTGAACCAGTCCCGTGCCGACCAGGCGGCCCTGGCCGTGCTGCGCGAGCACCAGCGGATCGCGGCCGACCTGCACGACCACGTCATCCAGGAGCTGTTCGCCACCGGGATGGCCATGCAGGGCATGGTCCACCGGACCCACGACCCCGACAACCAGGCGAAGCTGGTGGAGTTCGTCGACGCGATCGACGCCACCATCCGCCGGATCCGGACCACGATCTTCCGCCTCAACCGCGCGCCGTACGGCGGGGGCAGCCTGAAGGAGCGGTTGCTCTCGGTGGTCGAGGACGCACGCCCGGCCCTCGGTTTCACCGCTCACGCCGAGTTCTCCGGCCCACTCGACCAGGCCGTCCCCGACGAGCTGGCCGACCACGTGGTCGCGGTGGCGCGCGAGGCCCTGTCCAACGCCGCGCGGCACTCCGGGGCGACCAGCGTGCGGCTGCTGGTGCAACTGTCCGGCGACACGGTGACCCTGGACGCGATCGACGACGGCCGGGGCATCGGGGAGCCGACCCGCTCCAGCGGGCTGGCCAACCTCGAGCGCCGGGCGAGGGACCACCACGGCTCCATGGAGGTCACCCAGCCGGCCAAGGGCGGCACCCACCTGCACTGGGTCGCCCGGATCGAGAGGCCGTAGGCCCGGGCTCAGTGCCGCGTCGTCTGCGCGGTCGGGTGCTCGTCCGGGTGTTCGGTCCAGCGCTCTGACTGCGTCAGCCAGTAGAGGTAGGCCAGCGCCGGCAGCACCACCACGGCCGCGAGCCCGACCGCGACGAGGAGGGCGACCAGGGTGCTGGTGGCGCCGGCGGCGTCGACGATGGTGACCTGGTCGACGAGCAGCCACGGGTACTGGCCGACTCCCCAGCCGCAGACCACGCTCGCCACGGCGACCAGCGCGGTCAGCCGGGCCACCGAGAACCGGCGGACCACCAGCAGCCACAGGGTGGCCGCGCCTGTCAGGCCGGACAGCACGATCAGCGGCGCCGCCTTGCCGGTGAGCCCTGCGCTCAGGGTCGGTGCGTCGTGCTCGAGCGGGACCAGCGCGGCGAAGACGACCAGGCCGGTCGCCACTCCCACGACCAGGGTGCGCAGCCGGAGCTGGGTGGCCAGCGCCGCGTGCCCGTTGCGGTCCGCGTCGGAGACGAGGAAGACACCCGCCAGGAAGGCGCAGGTGCCGACCGCGATGACGCCCCCGAAGACGGAGGTGGGGTTGAGCCACGAGCTCCACAGGTCGCCGCTGCCGGACGCCGGCACCCGCCCCGAGGCGATGGCGCCCGCGACGGTGCCGAGGAAGAACGGCGTGATCAGCGAGGAGGCGGCGAAGACGACCCCGAAGAGCTGCGCCTGGCCGAGCGTGGCGGCGTACTTGCGGAAGGCGAAGCTGGCGCCGCGGAGCACGATCCCGAGCAGGGCGAGCACGAGGGGCACGAACAGCGTGCTCATCGTCGCGGCGAAGGAGACGGGGAAGGCGGTCCACCAGGTGACGAGCACGAAGATCAGCCAGACGTGGTTGGCCTCCCACACCGGCCCGATGCTGTGGTCGATCAGCGTGCGCAGCTCGGCGCCGCGGGCGCTGCCGCCGGCGGTCAGGTCGAAGTAGCCGGACCCGAAGTCGGCCCCGCCGAAGAGCGCGTAGGCGAGCACGGCGACGAACATCGCGGCCGCCACCGCCACGGCCAGGCTCATCGCCCGGCTCCCTCGGGCAGCGCCGCCTCGGGGCCGTAGGGGCTCGGCAGGTCCTCCTCGCCGGCGCGCCAGCGTCGCGCCATCGAGCGGAGCACGACGTAGGCGCCGGCGGTCATGCCGGCGTAGACCAGCAGCACGGCGCTGAAGGTCCACCAGAGCCCGCCGTTGTCGCCGGCCGCGTCGACGGTGCGCAGCACGCCGTAGACCGTCCACGGCTGGCGGCCGACCTCGGTGGCGATCCAGCCCATCTCGAGGGCGATGATCGCGAGCGGGCCGGCCACCACGCAGAACCGCAGGAACCAGCGCTGCTGCGTCAGGTCCCGGCCGCGCCAGCGGGCGAGCCAGAACACCAGCACCGCCAGCGCGAGCAGGGTGCCGATGCCGACCATCGACTGGAACGCGATGTGCGTGATGTTGACCGGCGGCCGGTTGGCGACGGGGATGGTGTCCATGCCCTGCACGGGCGTGGTGAACGAGTTGCGCGCGATGATCGAGCCCAGCAGCGGGATGTCGATGGAGCCGCGGACGTGCCCGTCGATGAGCAGCCCGCCGAGCCTCAGCGGCGAGGGGCTGTCGGTGTGCTGCGCGAGCTCGAACGCCGCCAGCTTGGCGGGCTGGGTGGTGGCGACGCGGAGGCCGAGCACGTGCCCGATCAGCGGCTGGGCCAGCGCGGCGACGGTGGCGAACGTGAAGGGCACCGCGAAGCCGAGCCGGTGGTGCTCGTCGCGACGCCCGCGCAGCAGGCCCGCGGCGTACACGCCGGAGACGACGAAGCCCACCAGCATGAAGGCGCCCACCCACATGTGCGCGAACTGCAGCCACACGCCGTCGTTGAACATCGCGCGCCAGGGGTGCACGTCGGTGACGCGGCCGTCGACGATGCGGAAGCCGGTGGGGTTGTTCATCCAGGCGTTGACCGAGATGACGCAGAAGGTGCCGAAGACGCCGGCGGCGGCCATGGGCAGCAGGGTGAGCAGGTGCTGGCGCGGTGGCATCCGGCCCCAGCCGTAGAGGTAGATGCCGAGGAAGATCGCCTCGACGAAGAACGACATCCCCTCGAACGCGAACGGCAGCCCGAGCACGTCACCGAAGCGGCCCATCAGCCCCGGCCACAGCAGGCCCATCTCGAAGCTGAGCACCGTGCCGGACACCGCGCCGATCGCGAAGAGGACCGCCGAGACCTTGGCCCAGCGCTGGGCGAGGCCGAGCGCGACCGGGTCGTCCTTGACGATGCCCCGGCGGTGGACGACGAAGATCATCGTCGGGAAGGCGACCCCGAAGCAGGCCAGGATGATGTGCCAGCCCAGCGAGACCGCCATCTGCTCCCGGGCCGGCATCAACCCCGCGGGGACGTCGGTGGCGAGCAGGGTGACGAGGGTGGTCAGGGGTGCGGTGGAGGGGAGCACGGCCTCGACGGTACGTCGCGTCCGGTGCCCGCCCGAGGGGCCCGGGCGTGATCATCCAGACTTTGTGAATCTTTTCACGAGGGGTCTCGTGGTGGGTGATTTTGTTGCAGGAGTCCCCGGCTGGCCGGTGACTCCTGTGCTTGTCGGCCATTGCAGCGGCCGACAAGCACCAGTTCTGGCCGACAACCCCCGCGATCCCGGGCCGGGGAGGTCAGGCGAGCAGCCAGCGGCCGAGCAGGGTGCCGTCCTCCTCGAGGAGGGTGTGCAGGGTCAGCGGTACGTCGATCGGCGGGCCGTCGGTGATCCGCGGGTGCGTGCCCGCGACCAGCCGCGGGACGAGCGTGCAGGTCAGCTCGTCGGCGACCCCCTGGGCGACCAGGTCGCGCAGCAGGTGGGGGCCGCCCTCGCAGAGGATGTTGCCCCAGCCGCGGTCGACCAGCGTGGTGCGCAGGGCCGCGAGGTCGACCCGGTGGGAGCCGAGCACGAGCACCTGGTCGTCGCCGAGGAGCGCGCGGGCCTCGTCGAGGTGGTCGGCCTGCGCGCAGGTCGCCATCAGCACCAGGCCGGGTTCGGCGCCGCGCAGCTTCTCGGGCACCTCGGCGTGCCGGCTGACCAGGACGATCGGCGTGCTGACCGGCCCGTAGCCCTCGGTCCGCGCCGTACCTGCGCCCACGACGATGACGTCGGCGATCCGGCGCAGCGTGTCGAAGACCTTCTTGTCCGCGGCGTTGTTGATCGAGCCGCTGCGCCCCGAGTCGCCGGTGGCGGACCCGTCGACGGTGCTGACCATGTTGACGCGCAGCCACGGCGTGGCCGGCGGGGCGTAGAGCTCCGCCAGGTCGTCGTCGCCCACTAGGCCGTCGTGCGCAGCACCCATCAGGACCCGCATGTCCACCTCATCACCCAGTACTGCACCCCGAACGGGTCGTCGTCGTAGAGCGTCTCCCCGCGCCCAGGTCGGGCAGGCCGCCCAGCTCGACCAGCGGCCCGGCCGTCGCCCAGAGCTCGTCGGCCAGCCCGAGGTCGATCGCGCGCAGCGACTCCGAGCGGCCCTCGCGCAGGCTCCGGCCGAGCTCGGCGTCGAAGCCGGCCGCCCGCTGGTCGAGGTGCCCGGGCGCCTTCTCGGTCCGCTTGGCCGAGCCGTTGCCGACCACGAGGTACGACGCCGGCTCGCCGCCGTCCCGCTGCCCGAGGGCGGGCGACCCGACGGCGGCCAGCAGGTGCTCGGCGACCGGCGGCCCTGGGCGTCGGCCACGATCTCGACCGGCCCCTCCAGCCACCCCACCGCCTTCTCGCACGCGGCTCGCAGCTCGGCGACGGGGTCGCTCAGCCCGGCGTACTCCGGCAGCAGGGCCAGCACCCCCGGCACCAGCACGACCTGTGGGGTAGTCCGTGACGTTTCTGCTGTGGACAGCGCGTTTCCCACAGCAGGAACGTCACGGACTACCGAAGGCTCTTCGCTCACTGCAACCCCCGGATCGCTCGCGCCGGCAGCCGGCGGCCGGCGATGGTGTTGACCATGTCGACGACCTGCCGGGTCTCGACGACCTCGTGCACCCGGTAGATCCGGGCGCCGGCGAGGGCGCAGACCGCGGTGGCGGCGAGGGTGCCGGTGAGCCGCTCGCCGACGGGCAGGTCGAGGGTCTCGCCGACGAAGTCCTTGTTGGACAGCGACACCAGCACCGGCCAGCCGGTGTCGACCATCTCGCCGAGCCGGCGGGTCAGCTCGAGGGAGTGGAAGGTGTTCTTGCCGAAGTCGTGGGCGGGGTCGATCACCGCGCTGCGCGGGTCGACGCCCGCGGCGACGGCGCGCTCGGCGTACGCGACGGTGTCGGCGATCGCGGCGGCGACCACGTCGTCGTACTCGATCCGGTAGGGGCGGGTCCGCGGCGTCACGCCCCCGGTGTGGGTGCAGATGATCGCGGCGCCGTGGGCCGCGGCGACGTCGACGAGCTCGGGGTCGGCGCCGCCCCAGGCGTCGTTGAGCACGTCGGCCCCGGCCTCGCAGGCCGCGCGGCCGACCTCGGCGCGCCAGGTGTCGACCGAGATGACGAGGTGGGGATGGGCGTCGCGGACGCGGGCGACGAAGTCGACCACCCGGGCCTTCTCCTCGGCCGCGTCGATCTCCACGCCGGGGGCGGCCTTGATGCCGCCGATGTCGACGATCTCGGCGCCCTGCTCGACGACCGTGGCGACGCGCTCGAAGGCCTTGTCCTCGGCCCAGGTGGCGCCCTTGTCGTAGAAGGAGTCGGGGGTCCGGTTGACGATCGCCATCATCAGGGTGGCGTCGTCGGCGAACTCGTGCCGGCCCAGCTTGAGGGTCATTCGGCGAACCCCGAGGCGGGTGGGCGCTCCCCCACGGGTACGACGCGGTCCACGGGCTCGATGCCATCGCCGACGGGGTGGTACTGGCGCAGCACGACGTCGCGGTGGTCGAGGGGGTCGCGCGCGCCACGCCGCAGCTGGGCCGCGGCCACGATCTGGGTCGCCATCGCGCCGAGGTCGCGCAGCGCCTGGTGCCGGTGGGCACGCCGACCCAGGTCGACCTGCGCGATCGCGTCGAGACCGACGAGTCCGACGGTGTCGACCAGCGCGGCGAGCTCGACGGCGTACCCGGTCGGCACGTGCAGGCGCTCGAAGAGCGAGCGCCGCACCGCCCACTCCCCCGCCAGCGGCTGCACCAGCCCGGACAGCTCGGGGAAGTCGAGCGCGATCAGCGGGCGGGCGACCAGCTCGGTCACCCGGCCGCCCTCGAAGCGGGCCACGTCGTCGCCCTGCACCATCGGCCGCTCGTAGAACCCCTTGACCAGCGCAACGTCGGGGCGGGTCAGCAGCGGGCCGAGCAGGCCGGGCACGAAAGTGGGTGTCCCAGTCGACGAGGTCGGCGTCCATGAAGACCAGGACGTCGCCGGTGGTGACGAAGAGCGACTTCCACATCGCCTCGCCCTTGCCCGACACCGAGCCGAGGTCGGGGCGGATCTCGGCGGACCGGTGCACGACCGCGCCCGCGTCGGTCGCGACGGCGTACGTGTCGTCGGTCGAGTCGGAGTCGATGACCACGATCTCGTCGAGGAGCTTGACGGTGTCGACCAGCGCCTCGCGGACGCGGGTGACGACGTCGCCGACGGTGGCGGCCTCGTTGCGGGCGGGCACGACGAGGCTCACCGTCGTGGCCCCCTTGGCGGCGAGCAGGTCGTCGAGCGACCAGTCGTCCCAGTGTTGGGTGTTGGCCTCGAACCAGCTCATCGGAGCCCCCACGTCCATGTGCCGAGCGTATCGGGGCCGGGTTCGGCGCCTTCAGCGCGTGCCGTCCGGGCGTTGCCCTGGTCCGGTCCGGCGCGGCGGACCCCTCCCCAAAACCACCCGACGGTGGCAGCATGACCGGGCGACGCCGACCCGGCCGTCGCCGGACCACGGGCCACGAGCCCACACACGGAGGAGTCTCGATGCGACGTCTCGTCATCGGTCTGGCCGCACTCGCGGCCCTGGCCCTCGCCGCCCCCGCCCAGGCCATCACCAACGGCTCGGACGACGGCAACGCCCACCCCAACGTCGGTGGGCTGGTCGCCGACCACGCCTACTCCGACGGCACCTGGCTCTACTGCTCGGGCACCCTGATCAGCCCGACGTGTTCCTGACCGCCGCCCACTGCGCCGAGGGTGGGGGCGACCGGGTGCGGGTCACCTTCGACCCGGCCTACCAGGACGGCGACACGACGTACGCCGGCACCTTCCACGGCGACCCGCCTACAACCAGACGCAGAGCGACCCGCACGACATCGCCGTGGTGGTCCTCGACAAGGCGGTCAAGGGCATCACCCTGCGACCCTGCCGAAGGCCGGCTCGCTGTCCGGGCTCTCCGGCGACCAGAGGTTCACCTCGGTCGGGTACGGCGCGCACGAGGTGACCAACCAGCCCGGCGGGCACCAGTACCTCTACGACGACGTCCGGATGGTCGCGACCGGGACCCTGAACTCGATCAACCCCGCGTGGCTGCGCATCTCGATGAACCCCGCGACCGGCAACGGCGGCACCTGCTACGGCGACTCCGGCGGCCCGAACTTCCTGGGCAGCACCGGCATCGTCGCCGCCACCACGATCACCGGCGACGCGATCTGCCGGTCGACCAACGTCGACTACCGCCTCGACACGGCGTCGGCGCGGTCGTTCCTGTCGTCGTACGTCGCCCTGCCCTGATCCACCGGGGCGGCCGCGGACTCGGGCCGCGGCCGCGGCCGCGTCAGGCCGAGGCCGGGCTGACGACGAGCATGCCCTCCTTGCGGGCGACGACGAAGGCGGCGGCGATGGTGACGGCGACTCCGCCGACGGTCAGCGAGAGCATCGCCAGGTTCTTCAGCAGCACGAAGCTGACCATCGACTGCGACAGGAGCAGCCACAGGGTCACGAAGCCCTTGGCGAGGATGACGAATGCCCACATCAGGGTCAGCTGACGGAACAGCCGCCTGATCCGGGGGCGGGACGCGAGGTCGTGGGTCATCGGGTAGAAGTCGGAGGCCAGCCGGGACACGACCGGACGCGCCGTCACCAGCGAGCCCAGGAACAGCGCGCCGACCAGGGTGTCGGTGACCACCGGCTGGAAGAAGTAGACGAACGAGTTGCCCGTCATCAGCGTGAACACGGTCTTGGCCGTCATCACCGAGACGGTGAGCGCGAGCAGGCCGGACATGGGGCGGCGCGTGGCCCAGCGCCACACGGTGGCGGCGTACGTCCAGGCCAGGGCCAGCACGACGGCCACGTCGAGGCCCCAGTTCACGATGGCCGCGTAGAAGACCACGCCCGGGATGATGACGGCCACCAGCAGGCTCCCTGCGAGCCGGGTGAAGATCGAGCGCAGCGACGGGGGCTGGTGCCCTTCCGTGGCGTCGCCGTCTGTGGGCAGGGTCGCGGGGGCGAGCGTGGCAGAGCCGAGGGTCATCGTGGCCTGTCTCCGGCGGGGGCCGGGGTCGACGGTGCACCGGAAACGGCGGGGCGATCGCCCCTCGTGTGAGACCTTCTCGGTAGTCCCATTGTACGGGGAGGGCCCTACTCCCAACGAATCGGCGATGGCCCCGAACGGTCGGGACCTCGGTCATCCGTCGCCGCGACTCCCGTCCCTCACAGCCGGAACGGCGGCTCCCGGTCCAGCTCGGCGCGGGCCAGCGAGGCGAGGTGCACCTCGTCGGGTCCGTCGAAGATTCGCATCGCGCGGTGCCAGCCCCCACATGTCGGCCAGCGGGGTGTCGTCGGTGACGCCCATCCCGCCGTGCACCTGGATGGCCCGGTCGATGACCCCGGTGACGATCCGCGGCACCGCCACCTTGGCCGCGGCGACGAGGTGGCGCGCCTCCTTGTTGCCGTGCGCCGTCGATGACGTACGCCGCCTGGTGGCACAGCCCGCGGGCCTGCTGGAGCTCGATCCGCGACTCGGCGATCCGCTCGCGCAGCGCGCCCTGCTCGGCCAGCGGCTTGCCGAAGGCGACCCGCTCCTTGGCGCGCGCGACCATCATCGCCACGCCCGCTCGCCGGCCCCGAGGGCTCGCATCACGTGGTGGATCCGGCCGGGCCCGAGCCGGGCCTGGGCGCAGGCGAAACCCGCCGCCCTCCTCACCGAGCAGGTTGGTGACCGGCACCCGCACGTCCTCGAAGACGGTGACCGCGTGGCCGGGCTGGTGCTGGTGGCCGAAGACCGTGACCGAGCGCTCGACCCGCACCCCGGGGGTGTCGATCGGCACGATCACCATCGACTGCTGGCGGTGCCGGGCGGCCTCGGGGTCGGTCTTGCCCATGAAGATCAGGACCCTGCAGCGCGGGTCGGAGGCGCCGGAGGTGAACCACTTGCGCCCGTTGAGGACCCACTCGTCCCCGTCGCCACGATCGAGCTCTCGATGTTGGTGGCGTCCGAGCTCGCCACCGCGGGCTCGGTCATCGCGAAGCCGGAGCGGATCTCCCCGTCGAGCAGCGGCCGCAGCCAGCGCTCCTTCTGCTCGTCGGTGCCGAACAGGTGCAGCAGCTCCATGTTGCCGGTGTCGGGTGCCTGGCAGTTGAGGGCCTCCGGGGCGAGCTCGTTGCTCCAGCCGGTGAGCTCGGCGAGGGTGGCGTACTCCAGCTGGGTCAGGCCCGACTCGCTGGGCAGGAAGAGGTTCCACAGCCCCGCTCGCGGGCCTTCACCTTCAGCTCCTCGACCACGGGCGGGACGGTGTGGTCGTCGTGGCCGCGCTCGGCGCGGAAGGAGTGGTACGCCGCCTCCGCGGGAAAGACGTGCGTCTGCAGGAACTCCGACAGCCGGGCGTGCAGCTCGACGGCCCGGTCCGACGGGGCGGGGAAGGCGGGGTAGATGTCCATGCTCAGACGTCCGTGACCCGCAGGCCGGAGTGGGCCTTGTAGCGGCGGTTGATGCTGATCAGGTTGGCGGTGAGCGCCTCGATCTGGTGGGCGTTGCGCAACCGGCCGGCGTACACGCCGCGGACGCCGGGGATCGTCTCGGCGAGCGCCTGGACCAGGTCGGTGGCCTCGCGGGCCTCACCGAGGACGAGCACGTCGGTGTCGACGCTGTCGACCTCGGCGTCGTCGAGCAGGACCGCGCTCACGTTGTGGAACGCGCCGATCACGGTGCTGTCCGGGAGCAGTGCCGCGGCCTGCTGGGCCGCCGAGCCCTCCTCGACCTGGAGCGCGTAGGCACCCTGCTTGTCGAAGCCGAGCGGGTTCACGCAGTCGACGACGACCTTGCCGGCGAGCTCGCCGCTCAGCGACTTCAGCAGCTCGCCGTGGCCGTCCCACGGCACCGCGACGACCACGATGTCACCGGCCTCCGCGGCCCCGGCGTTGTCGGCCCCGGTCACCGTGCCGCCGGTGGCCCCGGCGAGCTCCCGGGCCGTGTCGCCGGCGCGCTCGGCGCTGCGGCTGCCGATCACGACCGGCAGTCCGGCGGCGGCGAACCTGCGGGCCAGCCCGCGGCCCTGGGGTCCGGTGCCGCCGAGGACGGCGACGGTCCGGCCGGCGAGGGTGTCGGGCAGGGTCACGATGTGCTCCTAGGGGCTCGGGGGTCCGGCCTGCTCAGGCTAGTGGGGCCGCGGGCAGGGTCGATCCGCTGGTTGAGGTGCGAGCGCGACCCGCTGGTTGAGGTGCGAGCGTCAGCGAGCCTCGAAACCCGGCGAGACCGACCGCCGCGTCCACGTCAGGCGCGCAGCAGCTTCCCGATCCGGGCGATCACGTCGTCGACGGCATCCGCCGCAGCAGGGCTCCACGGCCCCATCTCCATGAACCCGTGGATCAGGCCGGGGTAGGTGACCTGGTCGACGGACACACCCGCGGCCTCGAGCTCGGCGGCGTACGCGTTGCCCTCGTCGCGCAGCGGGTCGAACTCCGCGGTCACCACCAGGGCCGGGGCCACGCCGGACAGGTCGCCGAGCAGGGGCGAGAGCCGCGGGTCGGCGGGGTCGAGGTCGGCCACGCCGCCGACGTACTGCTGGAGGAACCACGTCATCGTGGGCGTGTCGAGGAAGTAGCCCTCGGCGTTCTCCTCGCGGGAGGGGTAGTCGCCGAACTTGTCCACCGCCGGGTAGAGCAGCACCTGCGCCTGCACCAGGTCCGGCAGCGTCTGGGCGACGACCGCGGAGAGGTTGCCGCCGGCGCTGTCGCCGCCGACCGCGAGCCGGGTGCCGTGCAGGTGCTCGGCCGCCCAGCGGGTCGCGGCGATCGCGTCCTCGACCCCGGCGGGGAACGGGTGCTCGGGCGCCAGCCGGTAGTCGATCGCCAGCACCGTGGTCTCCGCGCCGGCGCAGATCCGGCGGCAGGTGGGATCGTGGGTGTCGAGGTCGCCGAGGACGTAGCCGCCGCCGTGGAAGAACACCAGCGTCGGTGTCTCCCCCGCCCCCTCGGGTCGGTACAGCCGCGCCGGCCGCCCCGCCACCGTCAGCTCCTCCACCGAGCCGACCGGTACGACGTCCTCGGGCTTGACGAAGTCCACGGTCAGGGTCCGGAACGCCGCCCGCGCCTCCTCCGGCGTCCCCTCGTGCATCTTCTTCTCGGCCGCGTTCACGACGTCGAGCAGGGTCTGGATCTGTGCGTCGACTGGCATGCGCCGAACCTACCGATCGGTACGAAGGGCAGTTGGCCGGTCCGTCCGCTGGACTCACACGGGCACGGGGGTCGGCGGTGCCGAGCTGCCCCCGGTTCGTGCCTGTGGACAACGAACGACTCTCTCGCGCGGCCCGGGAAGAACGCTCTCATGACCAAAGAGCCCAACACCCTGGATGCAGTTGAAGCCCTGACCCGCCTTGGCGGGATCGCCGCCTCCGGCGAGTGCTGGCCCTGACCAGCAGGCGCCGGTTGAACGCAGCAGTGGAAGCCGACGAGGTGATCAAGCTGGGGCGAGCGCGGTTCGCGCTCCCGACAGCCGATGCCGCACGTTCGGCGGCGACCCGGCTGGGTGGTGTCATCTCCCACCTGAGTGCCGCCCAGCACTGGCAGTGGAAGGTGAAGCTGCCGCCGACCCGACCCGCGGTCACCGTCCCTCGTCGACGTCACGGTCTCGACACCGACGGTGTCGAGGTGCACTGGGCGGACCTCCCACCCACGGTGGTCGTGGACGGGGTCACCTCGCCGGAGCGGACGGTGGTCGACTGCGCTCGCGCGTACCCGCTGGGACGTCGCCCTCGCGGTGGCGGACTCGGCGTTGCGCTCCGGCCTGGACCCCGTCGAGCTGAGGCAGGCAGCCCTGCGCTCACCCCGCACCGGCCGTACGAAGGCGCTCCTCGTCGTCGACGCGGCCGACCCCCGCGCGGCGAACCCGTTCGAGTCGGCACTGCGAGCGATCGCGCTCGACGTACCGGGACTCCACGTCGAGCCGCAGCAGTGGGTCGGGGACATCGGCCGTGCCGACCTGATGGACCGGCGCCTGCGGCTGGTCATCGAGGCGGAGTCCTTCGAGTTCCACGCCGACAGTGACTCCTTCGGCCGCGACGTACGCCGCTACACCGGCTTCGCGAGGGCGGGCTGGACGGTCGTCCGGTTCACCTGGAAGGAGGTGATGTTCGACCCCGCCTATGTGCGCGCCGTACTCATGGACCTGGTCGCGCTCGGCCCGCGAAGCTGCGCACCCCTGGCGGCGTGAGCGGAACTGAGGGCAGTTCAGTCCGGTTGCGCGCAGTCCCCGCTCGAGTGAGCAGCTTCAGGAGCGAACTGCCCTCGGTTCGGCGCGGACGGCACGCCGATCAGCCCAGGTAGTGACGCACTCCGGAGGCGAGGGCGCGCGCGTAGGTGGCGCGGCCGGTGGTGGTGGTCATCCGGTGGGCGTCGGGAGTCGCGCATGTTGCCGAGCTCGACCATCACGGTCGGGACGTCGGAGAGGTTGAGGGTGCCGAGGTCGGAGCGGAAGTCCAGCCCGTCGCCGCCGGCGATGTAGTTGGCGACCGCACCCCCGCACCGCGCAGGGCGGCACGCTCGCGCAGGCCAGCCGGCGGGAGGTCTTGTAGATGTCGTGGGTCCACGGCTTGCGGTCGGTGGGGGCTATGACGTGGAAGCCGTGCGCGCCGGAGGTGTAGCTGCCGTCGCCGTGGATGCTGACCTTCAGGTCGGCGTTGGCCTGGTTGCCGGCCCGGCCACGGACGTCGACGCAGGGGCCCCAGCGGTCCTGGCGGGTTGCTGGTGCGGGTGAGGATCACCGGGCGCCGAGGTCGTGCAGCCGGGTGCGCAGCAGCCGCGACACCTTCCAGGCCATGGTCGCCTCGGGGAAGCCGCCGCTGGTGGCGGTGCCGGTGGTGTTGCACGGCTTCTTGAACCGCCGGCCGGCACCATCCGTTGATCTTGCGCGGGTAGTTGTGGTTGCCGAGCTGGTGGCCGGGGTCGATCACGATGGTGCGCCCGGCCAGCGGGCCGGCCGCGGCCCGGGCGCCGTCGGCGGTTCGGTCCATCGACCGGCTGACCGGTGGCGCGCCCCGGCCGGCGTACGACCGGCGGTCAGGTCGACCTCACCCGGGTTTCGTCTCCGCGACCAGACCGTCTCGCCGACCACGCCGGCGATCAGCAGGACGAGGGCGAGCAGGGTCGCCGTCGTGCGCCTGCTCATTCGTACCCCAGGATCTCCTGGCGCTTCTCGCCCCAGGCGAGCGCCGAGGCGATCGCCTCGTCGAGCGAGAGCTGGGTGTGCCAGTCCAGCAGCCGCGCGGACTTGTCGACGTTGGCGTAGGCCCCCACCGCATCACCCGGACGCGGCGGCGCCTCGGTGACCGGCACCTCCTGGCCGAAGACCCGCTGGAAGGAGTCGATCAGCTCGCGCACGGTCACACCGTCGCCGGTGCCGATGTTGATGACGGTGCTGGGGGCGTCGGCGGCCGCGAGCACGTCGTCGAACTTCTCGACCGCGCGCACGTGCGCCCGCGCGAGGTCCCACACGTGGATGTAGTCGCGGATGCCCGTCCCGTCGCGGGTCGGGTGCTCGGTGCCGGTGATCGTGAAGGAGTCCTTGATGCCGCGCGCGGCCATCACCAGCTGGCCCAGGACGTGCGAGGGCTCCTTGGCGTAGATCCCGGACTCCAGGTCCGGGTCGGAGCCGATCGGGTTGAAGTAGCGCAGGATGATCGCGCGCAGGCCGGTGGCCACGGCCATGTCCTCGAGGACCTGCTCCATCATCCGCTTGGTGCGCGCGTACGGCGAGCCGGGCGCGAGCGCGTCCTCCTCGGTGACCTCGAAGTCGTCCTTGGTCGCGTAGAGCGACGCCGAGGAGGAGAAGAGCACCCGGGGCTTGCCGAGCGCGACGAGCTCGTCGAAGAGCTCCAGCGACTTCGCGACGTTGTCGCGGTAGTACTCGTAGGGCTTCTCCACCGACTCGGGCACGACGATCCGCGCGGCCATGTGGATGGTGGCGTCGATGTCGGGGTGCTCCGCGACGATCCGGCGCAGCAGCTCACGGTCGGCGATGTCGCCCTCGTAGAAGATCCGGTCCTTGACGAAGGCGAGCGGCCCGGTGAGCAGCGAATCGAGATCACCGGGGTGTGGCCGGCCTGCTCGAGAGCCTTGGCCGTGGTCGAACCGATGTAGCCGGCGCCGCCGGTGACGAGAACCTTCATGCGGGCCACCATAACGTCGCCACGGACCGGAGGTTTAACCCCGGCCGGGCGGGGCAGATGAGACCCGTCTGTCGGATCTCGGGGCGATCGGAGTGTTGTGGTCAAGCGCGTCATACCCAATTTCGGGGGTTCTGCACATTCGCCGCTGGCGAGGCGCGGGCGCTCCGGCCATCGTGGGGGATGCACGAGTGGCGGTTCGAGACCGCGGGACACGACGGTGGAGTGGAGTCGCTCTCCACGCCGTTCGAGGACTGGTGCGCGGAGCGCAACGTCCACCCCGAGACGCTCGGCGCCTGGGAGTGCTTCGAGGCCGCCCAGTCGGCCGCCCGTCACGACGAGCTCGCCGGCGCCTGAGGGAGCCCAGGCGCCGCTCGCGGGGCCTACGTCAGGAGCGGACGGCGTCCGACTCGTCGATGAGTCGCGGGTCGGGGACCTCGGCGGCGTCGGCCCTGTCGGCGGCGTCGGGCAGCTCGGCCATGACGGTGAGGTCGTGCGTCGAGCGGGGGTCGATCCACACCCGGGTCGCACCGACACGGTGCAGGGCGTCCTCGATCGAGGTGAGCAGCTGGTCCACCACGTCGGCACCGATCGGGGAGTGCAGCGTGAGGATCTTGCGGTCTGCGGCACTGAGCTCGCCTTCCGGTTCAAGCGGCGGGGGGTCCTACATGTGGAGCAACGAGCACGAGCCGGCGAGGTCACCCCCACGGGTGAGGCGAGACGCTGGTCCCGAGATCGGAAGGCAAGAAGGTTAACTCGCCGGTATGTCGAACGGGTAAATGGGGCCGAACTTCGGTCCGGCGTGCTATCCGGGACGCCGGCCACCGACGGGGCTGGGTCGGACAGCTCGGCCATCACGCGAGGTCGGGCCCCCAGTGGGCGTCGATCCAGACCCGACCGGCGCCGACGCGGTGCAGCGCGGACTCCACAGAGGTGAGCAGGTCGTCGAGGACCTGGGGGGCACGGGTGAGTGGACGTGAGGATGCGGCGGGGTTCGGGCACCGGCCTACCTTTTCGCGTCGTCGGGGGATGACGGTGCCCGGGAGAGCGGGGGCGACCGTCGTGCGGCGGTCCTGCTTCTAGAACGTCCAGCTCGCGTCCCCGTCTTGCTGCCCGAGATGCTAGCGGCGCCGAACCGGCCGTCAAGGGATCCGCAGACATTTCCCGACGTGTCGCCGATCCCGATGCACGGTCTAGTCGGGCTGCAGTCGGGGAGCCGCCGGCCCGATGCTTCCGACGACCTCGGGATCCGTCAGCCCCCGCGGACGTCGAGAAGAGGGGTGTGGACGATGAGCAACTTCGGACGAGGCGGCACCGACTGTCTCCTCTACCCCGACGAGCCGCCGCGCCCCGGGCTCACCACGTCGTTCGAGGACTGGTGCGAGCGCCAGGGCGTCCACCCGGAGGATCCGGAGGCCTGGGAGCGCTTCGAGCGCGCGTCCACGACGCCGACACCGCCGGCGCCGGGCCCGGTCGCGGGGTGCCTGACCGCTCAGGCAGGTACGCGCGCAGCGCGCGCCCCACGGCCACCGCGAGCGGCAGGGACAGCCCACCACGCGGCGACCCCGAGGGCGATCCAGATCCACAACATGGTTAGACTGTGCCGCCCGCCCGGTCACGGGCGATGCACACGCGGACCACGCGACAGTAAAGAAATCACCACATTTCCAGCCCGCCCCACGACTCGATCGAGCCGTGAACGGGCTGAGGAATCCGGCATCACCGCCGGATTGGGGGCGTCTCACGTGTCGACCGCGTAACGAAAACATGTCGCAGTTGGTTGACTCGGTTAACAATGCTCGATTGCATGTCACGGGGGGTGACGATGAGACAGGATGAGGCTTCGATGACAACGGAGCCATCACACCCATCGCCCCACCCCCGTCGTTCCCGGGCAGCAAGACTGGACATTCGATGACCCTCCTCTCGGTCGGCCGACCTAGCCTCACCGCCGCGACCCCGAGTCGGGCACTGCGGGCGCTTCCGGTCACCGCGCTGACGATGGACCTGGTCGTCATCCTGGCCGTCGGACCTTCGCGGCGATGGGCCGGGAGCGGTTCGACGTGTTCGACAAGTCGGCCGACGTCGTTGGCAGCCTGGGCATGGCCGGGCCGTTCATCCTGCTGGCCTGGCTGCTCGCCATCGCGGTCTTCGGTGGCTACCGCCGCAATGTCTTCGGGGTCGGCACCGACGAGTACAAGCGCGTCATGAACGCCAGCCTCGTCACCGCGAGCCTGGTCGGCGTGGGCTGCTACTTGGCGCGCTTCTCACTCTCGCGCGGCTTCTTTTTCCTGGCCTTCGTCATCGGCATCCCCGCCCTGCTGATCGGCCGTCTGGTCCTTCGCCGGGCGTTGCACAGCGCCCGTCGCCACGGAGCCCTGCAGCAGCGCGTGCTGATCGCCGGTTCCCAGGCTCACGTCGACGAAATTGCGGTCGTGCTCCGCCGCGAGCCGTGGCTGGGCTACAACGTGATCGGGGCACTCACCCCGACCGTCGACCTGAGCGAGGAGACGAGCACCGGCATCCCCGTCCTGGGCAACACCGACGAGGCCACCTCCATAGCGCGGCACGCCGGCGCCGACGTCATCTTCTTCGCCAGCGGTGCACTCGGCTCGGGCAACCAGATGCGCAAGGCGATCTGGGACCTCGAGCACCAGGAGGTCCAGGTCGTGGTCGCGCCGAGCGTCACCGACATCTCGAGCGACCGGATCCGAGTCCGCCCCGTCGGCGGCCTCCCGCTGATGCACATCGACCCGCCGACCGGCATCGACGCATCGCGCTGGGGCAAGCGCCTGTTCGACGTCCTCGGATCGGCCCTGCTTCTGCTGGTCTTCGCACCGCTGATGCTCGTGATCAGCCTGCAGGTCAAGCGGCACGACGGCGGCCCGATCCTCTTCAAGCAGACGCGGATCGGCAAGGACGGACGCGAGTTCCCCTGCTTCAAGTTCCGCACCATGGTGACCGACGCCGAGCGCTGCTCGCCCGCCTGCACGCCGAGCACGGCTATGAGGTCGGCCTGTTCAAGATGAAGGACGACCCGCGCATCACCGGGCCCGGCAAGTGGCTGCGGCGTTTCTCGCTCGACGAGCTGCCCCAGCTGTTCAACGTGTTCCTCGGCGACATGAGCCTGGTCGGCCCGCGTCCCCGCTGCCGCGCGAAGTGGCGACGTACGACGTCGAGGCGCACCGCCGGCTGCGGGTCCGCCCCGGCATGACGGGCCTCTGGCAGGTCTCAGGGCGCTCGGACCTGTCCTGGTCGGAGGCGATCCGCCTGGACCTCTACTACGTCGACAACTGGTCGATGCTGCAGGACGTGTCGATCCTGGCGAAGACGTTCAGCGCAGTCGTCGGCTCCCGCGGCGCCTACTGACGCCTTAGAGCCCAAGCCCCGGCTTCGGCGCCTTCCGGTCCTTGAGCAGCCCCAGCAGGTAGTCGCCGTACCCGCTCTTGTCGAGCGCCTCGGCCTGCTCGACGAGCTGGTCGTCGGTGATGAACCCGAGCCGCCAGGCCACCTCCTCGGGAGCCCCGATCTTCAGGTCCTGCCGGTCTCGATCGTGCGCACGAAGTTGCTGGCGTCGTTCATGTCGTCGAAGGTCCCGGTGTCCAGCCACGCGGCCCGCGCGGCAGCACCTCGACCTTGAGCCGGCCCTCGTCGAGGTAGGTGCGGTTGAGGTCGGTGATCTCGAGCTCGCCGCGGGCCGAGGGCTGGAGGTTCTTGGCCCGCTCCACGACGTCGGTGCCGTAGAAGTAGATGCCCGGGACAGCGAAGCTGCTCTTCGGGTGCTCGGGCTTCTCCTCCAGCGAGAGCGCCTTCCCGGAGTCGTCGAACTCGACCACGCCGTACGCCGTGGGGTCGGCGACCCGGTAGCCGAACACCGCGGCGCCGTCGATCTCGGTGAACCGGCGCAGCGCGATGCCGAGCCCGCCGCCGTAGAAGATGTTGTCGCCGAGGATCAGGGCGCAGCGGTCCCCGTCGATGTGCTCCTCGCCGATCACGAACGCCTGCGCCAGGCCCTCCGGGCGCGGCTGCGCGGCGTAGGTGATGGAGATGCCGAACTGCGACCCGTCGCCCAGCAGCCGCCGGAACTGCTCCTGCTCGTGGGGCGTCGTGATCACCAGGATGTCCCGGATCCCGGCCAGCATGAGCGTGGACAGCGGGTAGTAGATCATCGGCTTGTCGTAGATGGGCACCAGCTGCTTGCTGATGCCCCGGGTGATCGGGTGGAGCCGTGAGCCGGTGCCACCGGCCAGGATGATCCCGCGCATGCCGGTGATCCTGACAGATCCCCGGGGACGCCGGCATCTCCCCCGCACCCGCGACCGGGCACGGCGACCCTTCTAGACTCGCCAGCGTGGAACGCATCCTTGTCACCGGCGGTGCCGGCTTCATCGGCTCGAACTTCGTGCACCATCTGGTCGCGCACACCGACGCTCGCGTCACCGTGCTCGACAAGCTGACCTACGCCGCGAGTCCGGCGGCCATCGAGCCGCTCCCCTCCGACCGGGTCGAGCTGGTGGTCGGCGACATCGCCGACGCCGCGGTGGTCGAGCCGCTGGTCGCCGAGCACGACGCCGTCGTGCACTTCGCCGCCGAGTCCCACAACGACAACTCGCTGAACGACCCCGCGCCGTTCGTGCAGACCAACCTGGTCGGCACCTTCACCATCCTCGAGGCCGTGCGCAAGGCCGGGGTGCGGCTGCACCACGTCTCCACCGACGAGGTCTACGGCGACCTCGAGCTCGACGACCCGGCCCGCTTCACCGAGGCCACCCCCTACCAGCCCAGCAGCCCCTATTCCGCCTCCAAGGCGGGTTCGGACCACCTGGTGCGCGCCTGGGTGCGCAGCTTCGGCGTGCAGGCCACGATCTCGAACTGCTCCAACAACTACGGGCCCTGGCAGCACGTGGAGAAGTTCATCCCGCGCCAGATCACCAACGTCATCGCCGGCGATCGGCCCAAGCTCTACGGGGCCGGCCTCAACGTGCGCGACTGGATCCACACCGAGGACCACTCCTCGGCGGTCCTCACCATCCTCGAGCGGGGCCGGATCGGCGAGACCTACCTGATCGGCGCCGACGGCGAGCGCAACAACCTCGAGGTCGTCCAGCTGATCCTGCGCCACTTCGGGCGCGCCGCTGACGACTTCGACCACGTGACCGACCGCGCCGGCCACGACCTGCGCTACGCGATCGACTCGACCAAGCTGCGCACCGAGCTCGGCTGGAAGCCGGCGTACGACGACTTCGAGGCCGGGCTGGCTGCGACCATCGGGTGGTACCAGGAGCACGAGGACTGGTGGCGCCCGGCGAAGGAGCAGACCGAGGCGGCCTACGCGGCGCTCGGCCAGTGACCCGCCCGGGCCGGGATCAGGGCCTGAGCGCTTCGGAACGCCCGTAGTCGTCGGCGAGGCGGACGATGTCGTCCTCGCCGGTGTAGCTGCCGCGCTGCACCTCGATGATCACGAGCTCGTCGTCGTGCGCGTTGGCGATGCGGTGCGCCGCGCCGATCGGCACCGCCACGAGCTCGCCCGGGCCGGCCACGACCGTGACCTCGTCGATGAGGCAGGTCGCCGTGCCGGACACGACGAACCAGTGCTCCTCGCGGAACTCGTGGGTCTGGTAGGACAGCCGGTGCCCCGGCCGGACCTCGATCCGCTTGACCTTCCAACCGTCGCCGGAGTCGAGCACCTGCCAGGTGCCCCAGGGCCGGACCTCGAAGTCCTGTGTCATGAGCTCCCCCAGATCAAGGCGCGCGACTCTCGCACGTTGCAGCCCAAGGGTAGCCAGTCGGGACCGCCAGCCGACTCCACCAGATTGGTGAAGCACTCCGGCGGATAGAGTGGGCGCGCGCCGCGGTGCGCATGGGGCACTTGACCGCGAATGAGACGGGACAGACGTGGAACTGAAGGACTACTGGCGCACACTCCGTCGACGCTGGAAGGTCGTGGTCCTCTGTGTTGCGGCCACGCTTGCCGTCGCCTCGGTCATCACCTGGCAGACCACGCCGCTCTACTCCTCGTCGACGCGGATCTTCGTGTCCACGAGCCCGTCCGACTCGACCCAGGCTTACCAGGGCAACCTGTTCGCCACCCAACGGATCGCGTCCTACGCCTCGCTGGTCAAGGACCGCCCCTTGGCCCAGCGCGTGGCCGACGATCTGGGCGGCACCATCGACCCAGACACCCTGAGAGATGAGGTCACCGCCACCGTCGACCCCGACACGGTCATCCTCCAGATCACCGCCACGGATGCGGACGCGGTGACGGCTCGCGATATCGCCCAGTCCTACGCTCAGCAGCTCAAGATTCTGGTCGGCACCCTGGAGACGCCCAACGGCAAGAAGGCGCCGTTGGTCAAGGCCTCCATTGTCGACAACGCCCAGGTCGCCGACGTCCCGGTGAGCCCGCAGCCAGTGCGCAACCTCGGCCTGGCCTTCGTGCTGGGACTTCTGCTCGGCGTCGGCCTCGCGGTGCTCCGCGAGCTGATGGACACATCGGTCTCCACAGCGGAAGACATTGCAGAGGTGACGACGGTCCCGATCCTCGGCCACATCGGCGTGGACGCCTCCGCAGCGAAGAAATCGCCCGCCGAGGTCCTCAGCGACGTCACCCCCTGGGCCGAGGCCTTCCGGGTGCTGCGCACCAACATGCAGTACGTCGAGGTCGACCAGGACCAGCGCGTCTTCGTGGTCTCGAGCTCGCTGCCCGGAGAGGGCAAGTCGACCACAGCGGTCAACCTCGCCATCACGCTCGCGCTCGCCAAGCAGCGGGTCGTCCTGGTCGAGTGCGACCTGCGCCGGCCGCTCATCGCCCAGCGCCTGAACCTGGACGACGGGGTCGGCACCACCAGCGTCCTGATCGGCAAGGTGCAGCTCAACGACGCCCTGCAGCCCTACGACGAGACCGGCCTACAGGTGCTCACCAGCGGCCCGATCCCGCCCAACCCGTCGGAGCTCCTGCAGTCCCACGCGATGGAGAAGCTGCTCGGCGAGCTGCGCGACCAGTTCGACATCGTCATCCTCGACGCCCCGCCGCTGCTGCCGGTGACCGACGCGGCCCTGCTGGCCGCACAGGCCGACGGCGCCCTGGTGGTGGTCCGCCACGGCAAGACCACCCGCGACCAGCTCAAGCATGCGATCGAGCGGATCGAGGCCGTGGACGCCAAGCCGATCGGCGTGGTGATCAACCTGGCCCCGTCGCGGCGCACCGGCCGTTCCTACGGCTACGGGTACGGCTACGGGTATGGCGGATACGAGCCGCGGGTCAGCGACGCCGCGTCAAAGAAGCCAGCGCGGGACGCACATCGGCAAGGTAGACAAAAGCGGCAATCGTGAACGCCAGGTTGATCAGGTTGATCGGCGAGCTGGCGACCATGAGCACCTGAAGGACCAGCCCGAGCCCCAGGATGATCGACCAGGCGGGCTTGGTCATCTTGCCGGCCGCCGTGTAGTGCTCCTTGGAGAACATCAGGCAGTTGACGAACGCATAGATCTTGACGCCCAGGAGGACCACCTCCACCAGCAGCGAGAAGATTCCCTCGATCGCGAACACGTTCATCACACCCCCAGCCTAGGTGCTCCCGGGGCACGCGGCGACCGCCTCCCGCTGGTCGAGTAGCCCGCGAGGAACGAGCGGGCGTTTCGAGACCAAGCACCACGAAGCCCCCGGCACCGAAGGCACCGGGGGCTCCACAGGTCAGAACAGACTCAGCTGTCCCTCATCAGGCTCTGCTCTTCAGTCGCCGATCTTCTCGGCGGCCTCGGTCGCGGCGGTGGTCGCGTTGGAGGCCGTGGTCTTGGCGGCGGTGGCGGTCGCCTTGGCGCTGGGGGCGGCCGGCGACTTCTTGGCCGTGGTCGAGGCCTTCTTGGCCGTCGACTTCGCGCCGGAGGTGGTCTTCTTCGCAGCCGACTTGGTGGTCTTGGCGGCCTGGGTCTTGGTCGTCTTCGCCTTGGCCGTGGTGGTCTTGGCGGCCGACTTCGTGGCCTTGACCGACTCCTGGCCGCGGATCCGGCCGACGAGGGTCTCGCCGCGCTTGGCGAGGTCGCCGTAGGCGCTGGTCACGGTGGAGACGTTCTCGTTCACGAGCGCCTGCACCTTGGCCGGCAGCTCCTTGGCCTCGGCCTGGAGCTCGGCGACGCGGGCTTCGATGGCCGCACGGCGGGCCTTGGCGTCCTTGGAGAGCGCCTCGACGCGCGAGCTGACGACGGTGACGGCCTGGTCGCGCAGGTTCTGCGGCTGCAGGTCGATGTCGGTGACGGTCTTCTGCACGCCGGCGACGCGGGTCTGCACCTCGGTGACGTAGCCGCGGACGTACTCCACGGCGAGGTCGGTGACGCCCACGCCGGCGTACAGCGGGCGGGTGGCCTCATTCTTGATGTCGAACTTGGTCTTGGCCATGTCCTTCACTTCCTTCGTGGTTGTCGGTCCGGCCCGGGCGCCGAACCTCGTGGGTTCAGCTCTCCGGGATGTCGTCCGGCTTGCTGATGTCGCTCACGGGCCTGGCGGCGTTGAGCGCCAGGAACGATGCGTAGACGTCCAGCAGCGACTGCTTCTGACGCTCCGTCAGGCCGGTGTCGCTGAGCACGGCCAGCTCGACCGAGCCACCGACGCCGTCCTCGGGGTTGAGGATCCCGGCGCGGATGTAGAGCTGCTCCGCGGAAATCCGCAGCGCCTTGGCGATCTGCTGCAGCACGTCGGCCGAGGGCTTGCGCAGACCACGCTCGATCTGGCTGAGGTAGGGGTTGGACACACCGGCCTGCTCGGCGAGCTGCCGGAGGGAGAGACGCGCTGCGATGCGCTGCTCCTTCAGGTAGTCACCGAGTGACTCGACGGTCTTCCCGACCTTTCCCTTGGCCATGACTCCACACTGCTAGCAAGAGTTAGCAAATGCAAACTCCCCAGCGGTGAAGCGAGTCACACCGAGCGTGAAGAGCCCAAGAAAATAAGGAGAATCTCAGCAGACCGCCCGCTAACAAGGCCGCTACCGCGGTTGAGGCGATGCGCTGAGGAGGCGCGCCGGCGCCGTCTCATAGTGTGCGAGCGCACCCGGCGGTTGAGGTGCGAGCGTCAGCGAGCCTCGAAACCCCGGAACCCGAGCGCGCGCTACGTCTGCCGCCACAGCCACACGGCCATCCCCAGCCCCGCCAGCCCCGCGAGGTCGGCACTGGTCAGCCCGTGGTCGCGCGTGAAGTGGATGAGCACGTCGCCCTCCATCGGCCCGTTGACCACCAGCCACAGCACCGACGCGACCACGAGGACGGGCACCGCCGGCCGCCCGACGAAACCCGCCAGGCAGGCGCTCACGACGAGAAGCACGAGCACCAAGCCGGCGAGCATCAGGTCCCGCTCAGCAGGGGTTGCATCAGAAGCACGCGCGGATGTCGCCGACGCGCTTGCCCCCGCCGAGCAGCTCCACCACACCGGTGCGTCGCACCGCCGCGGCGTCGACGCCCGGCTCGTCCAGCACCCCGCTGCGCCGGAGCGCCTCGGCCATCAGCACCGGCCGGACCCGCGCCGCGCCGTCGTCGGTCTTCAGGGCCCAGGCCCGCCCGTCGGGCAGCGCGACCGCATAGCAGGACTCCGCGCCCGCTTTCCCGATGGCGCCGGGGATCGCGGTGAGCAACGTCCGCTCGTCGCGCGTTGAGCCTGAGACGTACGCCGGGTGCTGGCGGATCGCGTCGGCCACCAGACGCTCCGGCCCGTCCTCGGCGATGGCGAGCGCCCGGAAGGCGCGGGCCAGCCCCACCAGCGAGGTCGACAGCAGCGGCGCCCCGCAGCCGTCGATCGCGACCGCGGTCACCGGCTCGCCGGTGAGCTCCGCGAAGGTCGCCGTGATCGCTCGCTGCAGCGGGTGGTCGGGGTCGCGGTAGGTCGCGGTGTCCCAGCCGTTGATGACGCAGGTGGCCAGCATCGCGGAGTGCTTGCCCGAGCAGTTCATCAGGATCGGCGAGCGCTGCCCGCCGGCCCGGATTAGCTCGTCGCGCGTGGCGTCGTCGAGCGGGTAGTCCGGCGGGGTCTGCAGCGCGCTCTCGTCGAGCCCGACCGTCCCGAGGATCTTGCGGGCGCCGGCCACGTGGAAGTCCTCACCCGAGTGCGAGGCGCAGGCGAGCGCCAGCAGCTCCGGAGTCAGGTCGAGGCCGAGCCGGACCATGGCCAGCGCCTGGACGGGCTTGTTGCACGAGCGCGGAAGCATCGGCGCCTCGGTCTCCCCGACGCCCCACTCGGGGGTCCCGTCGCGGCCCAGCGCGACGACCGACCCGTAGTGGTGCCCCTCGACGAACCCGGAACGCACGATCTCGGCCACGACGACAGGGCGGGAGAGCACAGGAGAAGACATGGCCCGCAGAGTAGCCACCGCCGGGTGAGAGGATGACGCCCGTGTCGACCCCGCCCGCGCCCCAGCACTGCCCTCTCCCCCGCGAGCTCGACGACCTCGAGCTGCTGACCAGCGGCGCGTTCGCGCCGATCAGCGCCTTCAACGAGCCCGGGAGCCCGGTCACCCTCGACCTCCCCACCGACGTGGCGGAGCGTGCGGCCGCCGCCGGGGCTGTCGAGCTGGTCGACCCCGAGGGGCTGCCGCTGGCCCGGGTGACGGTCCCCGGCGGCGCCGTCGAGCCGCTCACGCACGCCCAGTTCGGGCCGTTCCGCAGCCACTACCTGACGCCGGTGGAGTCGCAGGAGCGGTACGCCGGGCGCACCTTCGTCCCCGTCACCGACGCCCTCACCCGGGCCCAGCTCGACGGGCTGGCCACCGCCGGGCCGCTGGTGCTGCTGGCACTGGTCGGGTCCGGCACGCCCGACCTCACCCCCGTCGCCCTGCTCCGGGCCACCCTGGCCGCCGCCGGCCACCTGCCGGACGCCGCCGTTGTGGCCGTCCCGCTGGCCGCCCACGGCGACGCCGAGGTGGACCACGCCCTCGGCCTGCGGGTCGCCACCAACTACGCCGGCACCAACCCGGTCATGGGCCTCCCCTCCACCCCGGTGGTTGAGGTGCGAGCGTCAGCGAGCCTCGAAACCCCGGGAGCGACCAGCGACCTCTACCCCGCCGACATCGCCGAGATCGTCGACTTCGACCAGCCTCCAGCCGACCGCCAGGGCCTGGTCCTTTTCTTCACCGGCCTCTCCGGCAGCGGCAAGTCCACGCTGGCCCGCGCGCTGATGGACCGCCTCCTCGAGCACGGCGTCCGCACGGTCACCACGCTCGACGGCGACGTCGTACGCCGCCACCTCTCCGCCGGCCTGACCTTCTCCAAGGAGGACCGCGAGACCAACATCCGCCGGATCGGGTGGGTCGCCGCGGAGATCTCCCGCCACGGCGGCGTGGCGGTCTGCAGCCCGATCGCGCCGTTCGACGAGACCCGGCAGCAGGTCCGGGCCATGGTCGACGAGGCCGGCGGCGCCTTCTTCCTCGTCCACGTGGCCACTCCGTTGGAGGAGTGCGAGCGTCGCGACCGCAAGGGCCTCTACGCCAAGGCCCGCCGCGGCGAGATCCCCGAGTTCACCGGCATCTCCTCGCCCTACGAGGAGCCCGAGGACGCCGACGTCCGCGTCGACACGACCGGCCGCACCATCGAGGACGCCCTCGCCGACGTCCTGGTCGCCCTGCGCGACGAGGGATACCTCGACCTCACGCAGGAAGAACCCACCTCTCCGACTGATCCGGAGCTCAAGGGTGCAGCCGGAGCTCCGGCGGTCAAGGGCTCCGGCACATCCCCGGCGGTTGAGGTGCGAGCGTCAGCGAGCCTCGAAACCCCGGAACCCGAAGCCAGCTCCGACAACACCCACCTCAACATCCTCTTCGTGTGCACCGCCAACATCTGCCGCTCCCCCTACATGGAGCTGGTCTCGCGCCACCTCGTCGGTGAGCTCGACGACCTGCAGTTCGCCAGCGCGGGCACCCACGGCTTCCGCGACAGCGCGATGGACCCGGTGATGGCCGCGACGCTGGCCCCGCTCGGGGTCTCCGCCGACGGCTTCCGCAGCCGCCCGCTCACCGCGGACATGGTCGAGGGGGCCGACCTGGTCCTCACCGCCGAGACCGCGCACCGCTCCTTCATCCTCGACGACCACCCGGCGGCCTTCCGCAAGGTCTTCACCCTGGGCCAGTTCGCCGAGGCGGTGAAGACTGCTCCCGACGGGCTCACCGGGCGCTCCCTGCTCACCGTCATCGGCGAGCACCGCGGCACCGCCGACCGCTCGCTCGACATCCCTGATCCGTACGGCCGGGGTCCCGAGGCGGCCGAGGCCAGCGCCCGGCTGCTGGAGGACCGACTGCGTGCCGTTTTAACTGCACTACTTGGATAGAAGTAAGGTCTCTCCTCATGAACGACCTGATCACGACCTCCTTCTTCTCGATCCTCGCGGCGGGCTTCTTCGTCGGGATCGTGGTCGGTCTCACCGGGATGGGCGGGGGCGCCCTGATGACACCGGCCCTGATCTTCCTCGGCGTGGGTGATGCGGCCACCGTGGTGACCGCGGACCTGACCGCCGCCGCGATCTACAAGACCGGCGGGGCGGTCACCCACGCCCGCGAGGGATCCCCCAACTTCGCCCTGGCCAAGTGGCTCATCCTCGGCTCGGTGCCGATGGCCCTGCTCGGGCCCTGGCTGATCCATGCCGCTGCCGGGTCCGAGCCGGACTCCCTCGACACGCTGCTGAAGGAGTGCATCGGGTTCGCGCTGCTGCTCGCGGCCTCGACGTACGCCCTGCGGCTCTACATCAACCTGCGCCGCGTGCGCGGCGGCGCACCGGCCGCCGACCCGAACCCCAAGATCCGTCCGCTGCCCACCGTGCTGGTCGGCGCCCTGGGCGGTCTGCTCGTCGGCATCACCAGCGTCGGCTCGGGCTCGGTCATCATGATCGCGCTGCTGATGCTCTACCCCGGTCTCTCGGCCGTGAGGCTGGTCGGCACCGACCTGGTGCAGGCGGTGCCGCTGGTGCTGGCCGCGGCGATCTCCAACATCTACCTCAACGGCCTCGACTGGCACATCCTGATCCCGCTCGTGCTCGGCTCGACCCCCGGCACGATCCTGGGCTCCAGGATCGCCCCGAAGGTCCCGCAGTCGTTCATCCGCCGCGGCATCGTGATCGTGCTGACGATGTCGGGCGTCGCGCTGCTCGACAAGGCCGGCTGGGCCCCGCTGGGCGCCGGCGACGACCAGACCCACCCGATCCTGGTGGCGATGATCGGCCTCGTCATGATCGTGGTCGTCCCCGTGGTGTGGGGATTCCTGCGCAAGGAGCAGGGCCTGCCCTTCATGGGAGCGCCCACGGTCGCCGAGCTGGAGAACCCACCAGGCTGGAAGCACCAGGACAAGGCGCCGACGCCCTCGAAGGGCCAGCCGCCAGCTGCGGAGTGAGCCGGGCGCCCCGACCGGAGAAGCGACCCGGGCGCCCGACCGGTCCGCGCGAGTGCACGTCCCGGATCGGCCGCCATCGGGCGGCCAGGTTTGCGTCGACTTGCTCGCGGGGAGGGTTTCCGCCGAGAGTGACCCGGGTCATCCACGTCAAACGGGGTTTACCCACCCGGCCATCGCCCCCGATACGATGGCCGCTGCTGTCCCGAGGAGAGGTCCCCTTTCTGCCATGACCCAAACGCACGCCGACTACCAGCTGAGTCAGCTCGACCAGCTGGAGGCGGAGTCGATCCACATCTTCCGTGAGGTCGCCGCCGAGTTCGAGAAGCCCGTCCTGATGTTCTCAGGCGGCAAGGACTCCATCGTCATGCTTCGCCTCGCCGAGAAGGCGTTCTACCCGGCGAAGATCCCCTTCCCCGTCCTGCAGGTCGACACCGGCTTCGACTTCCCCGAGGTGCTCGAGACCCGCGACAACTGGGTCAACCGCCTCGGTGTTCGCCTGGTCGTCGCCAGCGTCGACGACGCGATCAAGAACGGCGTGATCGTCGACGACGGCAAGACCAGCCGCAACCGCATGCAGATCGGAACCCTGCTCAACGCCATCGAGGAGGAGGGCTTCACCGCCGCCTTCGGTGGCGGCCGCCGCGACGAGGAGAAGGCCCGCGCCAAGGAGCGCGTCTACTCCCACCGCGACGAGTTCGGCCAGTGGGACCCGAAGATGCAGCGCCCCGAGCTGTGGAGCCTCTACAACGGCCGTATCCACCAGGGCGAGCACATGCGGATCTTCCCGCTGTCCAACTGGACCGAGCTCGACATCTGGCACTACATCGACCGCGAGAAGATCGAGATCCCCTCGATCTACTTCTCCCACCAGCGCGACGTGATCGCCCGTGACGGGATGCTGCTCTCGGCCTCCGACGCGGTGCAGCCCAAGGGCAACGAGACCGTCGAGACCATGACCGTCCGGTTCCGCACCGTCGGCGACATGACCCTCACCGGCTGTGTCGAGAGCACCGCGTCGACGACCGCAGAGATCATCGACGAGATCGCCATCGCCCGGGTCACGGAGCGGGGCGCCACCCGTGGCGACGACCGCTTCTCCGAGGCGGCCATGGAAGACCGCAAGAAGGAGGGCTACTTCTGATGGCCGCCGAGACCACGACCCACCAGACGGCGATCAGCGAGAACGCCGACCTGCTCCGCTTCGCCACCGCCGGCTCGGTCGACGACGGCAAGTCCACGCTCATCGGGCGCCTGCTGCTCGACTCGAAGTCGATCTTCGAGGACCAGCTCGAGGCCGTCGAGACGACCTCCAAGGGCAAGGGCTACGACTACACCGACCTCGCCCTGCTGACCGACGGTCTGCGCTCCGAGCGGGAGCAGGGCATCACCATCGACGTGGCGTACCGCTACTTCGCGACCCCGAACCGCAAGTTCATCATCGCGGACACCCCGGGCCACGTGCAGTACACGCGCAACATGGTCACCGGCGCCTCGACCGCCGACCTCGGGCTGGTGCTCGTCGACGCCCGCCAGGGCCTCACCGAGCAGTCCCGCCGGCACGCGGTGATCCTCTCGCTGCTCCGGGTCCCGCACCTGGTGCTCGCGGTGAACAAGATGGACCTCGTGGACTTCTCCGAGGAGGTCTACAACAAGATCCACAACGAGTTCACCCAATTCGCCACCAAACTGAACATCCCGGACCTCGAGGTCATCCCGATCTCAGCGCTGCAGGGCGACAACGTCGTCAACCGCTCCGAGCACATGCCGTGGTACGAAGGCCCGTCGCTCATGCACCACCTCGAGCACGTACACGTCGCCTCGGACCGTGACCTCGTCGACGTCCGCTTCCCGGTGCAGTACGTCGTGCGCCCGAAGTCCGACGAGCACCACGACTACCGCGGCTACGGCGGCCAGGTCGCCGGCGGCGTCCTCAAGCCCGGCGACGAGGTCGTCGTGCTGCCCAGCGGCATGACCTCGAAGATCCAGGGCATCGACCTCCACGACAAGGAGCTCGCCGAGGCCTACCCGCCCATGTCGGTGACGGTGCGCCTCGAGGACGACGTCGACGTCTCGCGCGGCGACATGATCGCCCGCCCGGCGAACGCGCCCAAGCCGAGCCAGGACATCGACGCGATGATCTGCTGGATGACCAACGAGCCGCTACGCCCGCGCCAGAAGCTCGCCATCAAGCACACCACGCGCACTGCCCGGGCCCTGGTCAAGGACGTGCAGTACCGCCTGGACGTCAACACGCTGCACCGCGACCAGGAGACCAAGGAGCTCGGCCTCAACGAGATCGGCCGCGTCCAGCTGCGCACCACGGTGCCGCTGCTGTGCGACCCGTACTCGAAGAACCGCACCACCGGCTCCTTCATCCTGATCGACGAGGCCACAGGCGTCACCGTCGGCGCAGGCATGATCAACAGCGGCAGCTGAGCGGAGCGCTTGCTCTGAGCGTCTACCGCCTCCAGAACCCCACGCGTGCCTACGCGTGGGGTTCTGTGTCTCACATCCCCCGCCTGCTCGGCGTCGAGCCGACCGGCGAGCCGGTCGCCGAGATGTGGATCGGCGCGCACCCGGCCGACCCGTCAGTGCTGCCCGACGGCCGCCCTCTCGACGGGGCCATCGGCGCCGAGCCTGACGCGTTCCTCGGCCCGGAGCTGCGCAGACGATTCGGCGACCGCCTGCCCTTCCTGATGAAGCTGCTGGCCGCAGGTGAGCCGCTGTCCCTCCAGGTCCATCCGACGAGCCAGCGGGCCCAGATCCGCTTCGAGGAGCAAGAAGCCGCCGGTATTCCCTTGGGGGCGCCGGAGCGCAGCTACCAGGACCGGTCCCACAAGCCTGAGCTGATCTACGCCCTCACCCGCTTCGAGGGGCTCGCCGGCTTCCGGGATCCCGCCAGGAGTGCCGTCATCCTGCGTGGCCTCGGCCTGCCCTGGCTCGCCGTCATCGCGACCCGCATCGAGAGCGCCGCATCCCCCTTCCAGGAGCTGCGTGCCGTCGTCACCGAGCTGCTGGCGACGCCGGAGCCGCTGCTCAGCCACCGGTTAGGGCAGCTGCGCGTGGCCGCGGTGGCTGCGGAGCAGCACCTTCACACCACGACCGCCGGCCGCCGTGACCGCAGCCCGGATCCGAGCGCGGTGGAGCGTGAGTCCATCCGCGTCTACGCCGCCCTGCCGACGCTGATCGACCGCTATCCGCACGATGCCGGGGTGCTGGTCACCCTGCTGCTCAACCACGTCGTCCTCGCGGCCGGCGAGGCGATGTTCATCGACGCAGGCGTCATCCACGCCTACACCTCGGGCTTCGGCGTCGAGGTGATGGCCTCGTCTGACAACGTGCTGCGCGCGGGTCTTACGCCCAAGCACGTCGACGTGCCGGAGCTCCTGGAGATCACGAACTTCACGCCGATCCCGCCGCCGCTCTGGCTGCCCTCTGCGAGCGGCCGGGGAACCAGCGACGAGGATGCGGCGCGCTTCCAGCCGCCGGTCGCGGAGTTCGAGCTCTACGTCGGCCGGCCGGAGCACGTCGGCCCGATGGCGGGCCCCCGCGCCGTTCTCGTGCTGGAGGGCACGGTCGACGTGACCACTGCGGGGCGCTGCGAACCGCTTCACGCCGGCGAGGTGCTCTTCGTCGGTCACCAAGAACGGGCGCTCCTGGCTGGCGACGCCCGCGTTGCGGTCGCCTCGGTCCCGGCCTGAGGCCTACCCGGCTTCCCGCAGGTGCCCGACGTGCTCGCGATACCACGCCACGGTGGACTCCAGGCCCTCGCGTAGGCCGATCTGTGACTCCCAGCCGATCTCGCGGAGCCTGGAGACGTCCAGGAGTTTCTGGGGAGTCCCGTCGGGCTTGCTGGTGTCCCAGAGGGTCTCGCCCTCATAGCCCACGACCTCGGCCACCAGGTGAGCGATCTCCCTGATGGTGGCATCTCGTCCGGTGCCGACGTTGACCTGCGCTGCGCCGTCGTAGTTCTCGAGCAGGTAGAGGCAGGCCGCGGCCATGTCGTCCACGTGCAGGAACTCGCGCCTCGGGGTCCCGGTGCCCCAGTTCGTGACCGAGGACAACCCGGCCTGCTTTGCCTCGTCGTAGCGGCGGATGAGCGCGGGAAGGACGTGGCTGCCGGTCGGAGAGAAGTTGTCTCCGGGCCCGTAGAGGTTCGTCGGCATCGCGGAGATCCACGGGCGACCGTATTGCCGGCGCACGGACTGCACGCCAAGGATGCCTGCGATCTTGGCGATCGCGTAGGCGTCGTTGGTGGGCTCGAGATGACCGGTCAGCAGCGAGTCCTCGCGGATCGGCTGCGGAGCCAGCTTGGGGTAGATGCACGAGGAGCCGAGGAAGAGCAGCCGCTCGGTGCCGTACTCCAGGGCCGCGTCCATGACGTTGGTCTGGATACGGAGGTTCTCGGAAAGGAAGTCGACCGGGTAGGAGTTGTTGGCCAGGATCCCGCCAACCTTGGCGGCGGCGAGGACGACGTACTGCGGCCTGGCGTCGGCCATAAAGTCGAAGACCGCGCCGCGATCACGCAGGTCGAGCTCGCCGGACGTGCGCCCGATCAGCCCCTTGTGGCCGGCACCCTCGAGCGCACGCCAGATGGCACCGCCGACGAGGCCGCGGTGCCCGGCGATGTAGAACGGCGCATCGTGGTCAAGCGGTCGACTGTTCGTCGCCTCCGTCATCGAAGCTCGTCCAGCGACGGCCAGCCCTCGAGCTTCGGCTGGTCGATCCAGCTCTTGCCCTCGTGCTTGAGGGCCTCGATGTCGGCATCGACCATGATCCGGGCCAGCTCGTCAGTCTGGACCACAGGCTTCCAGCCGAGATTGCGCTCGGCCTTGCTGGCGTCGCCGATCAGGGCGTCGACCTCGGTGGGGCGCAGGTAGCGCTCGTCGAAGCGGACGTGCTTCTCCCAGTCCAGACCGGCGTGCTCGAAGGCCGTGACGACGAAGTCGCGGACGGTGAAGTTGCCGCCGGTGGCGAGGACGTAGTCGTCGGGCTCGTCGGCCTGCAGCATCCGCCACATGCCCTCGACGTACTCGGGTGCGTAGCCCCAGTCGCGGATCGAGTCGAGGTTGCCCATGTAGACGTAGTCGTCCAGGCCGGCCTGGATGCGGGCGACCGCGCGGGTCACCTTGCGCGTCACGAAGGTCTCGCCGCGGCGTGGGGACTCGTGGTTGAAGAGGATGCCGTTGACGGCGAACATCCCGTAGCCCTCGCGGTAGTTCCTCGTCACCCAGTAGGCGTAGACCTTCGCGGCGCCGTAGGGCGAGCGGGGGTAGAACGGGGTCTCCTCGTTTTGCGGCGGCGGGGTCGCGCCGAACATCTCCGAGCTCGATGCCTGGTAGTAGCGGCACTGGATCCCCGCCATGCGCACGGCTTCGAGGAGGCGCATGGCGCCGATGCCGGTGGTGTCACCGGTGTGCTCGGGCTCGTCGAAGCTCACTCGCACGTGGGACTGGGCGGCGAGGTTGTAGACCTCGTCGGGGTTGATCTCGTGCAGCAGCGTCACCAGACGCGCACCATCCGAGAGGTCACCGTAGTGGAGGAAGAGCTTGGCCTCCGGGTCGTGTGGGTCGACGTAGAGGTGGTCGATGCGGGAGGTGTTGAACGTGGAGGCACGACGGATCAGCCCGTGCACCTCGTAGCCCTTGCCGAGCAGCAGCTCCGCCAGGTACGACCCGTCCTGCCCCGTGATGCCCGTGATGAGGGCGCGCTTCGTCGCCATGCCTGACTAACCTCCATGCTTTTGTCGGTGCAGTGCTCGCACCCATTCGTCGTACGCGTCGAGCGCGACGTCTTCTGACAGAACCTTGTCACAGTAGGTGGGACCGCTGCTGCCGAGCTCACGCAGGGTCAAGGGATCGTTACGCAGCGAGACCACGCACGAAACAAGAGCGGCCGGATCCCCCGGCTCGACCCGGACACCGGCCCCGGCCGCGTCCACCTCTTCGGCGGTCGTGCTCGTCGCCTCCGTCGCGGCGATGACCGCGGTGCCACTAGAGAAGTAGGACGTCAGCTTGCTGGGGACGGCCATCTCGTTGAGGCCGACCCGCTCGTTGACGAGCAGGGCGTCGGCCGCGCGGAGGGCCCTCCCGAAGTCTTCGTCGGGGAGCGGATCGAGGAACTCGATCGTCGACACGCCCACCGCCTGCGCCTGCAGCGCGGCGCGCTGGCCACCGTCGCCCATCAGGACGAACCGCAGCGACTGTCCCTGCTCCTGCGCGAGCCGGGCGGCGGCGACGACGTTGCCGAGGTCCTGCTTCTCCCCCATGGCGCCGGCATGCAGGACGATGGTCTCGTCCTCGCGCCAGCCCATCCGTGTCCGGAAGGCGGGCTCGTCGAAGGGCTCGACGGGCTTGATGTGGGTCCAGTTCCTGATCACGGCGACCCGCTGGGGGTCGGCGTCGAGGTGCTGAACCGCGCGACGCTTGAAACGGTCGTGGATGACTGCGACGCCGTCGACGCGGCGCGCCACCAGCGACTCCAGCCGAGTGAAGACGCGGACTACGGCGGAGCCACCGCTGTCGGTCTCTCCCACGCCGGCGGAGTAGAGGTCCTGCATGACGACCCCGACAGCTGGCCGGCGGCGGCCGACCTTGGCGCGGGCAGCGGCCATGGCCGTCGAGAGCAGCGCGGGGCTGAGGCAGATCACAACGTCCGGCCGGCCCCAGCGACGGGCGAGGAGCCGGGTCCCGAAGGAGACCTCCGAGAGCGCCCGCGGCAGCCCGGTCGGCGGGTTGGGCACAAAGTGCCGAAGCCGGGTGATCGGAACGCCATCAAGTACCTCGTGGCGCGTGACGATCGAGCGGTGCTCGGGGTCGAGCTGCCACTGCGGGTAGTGGGGGAACGTCGTGATCACGCGGACCTGGTGCCCACGTGCGGCGAGACCACGACACATGGCGGCCGTGTACGGCGCGATGCCCGTCGGCTCGGGGGCATAGTTCACCCCGAGAACGGTGATCCTCAGACCAGTCGTGCCCATGGGCACATTTCCCCCAAAAGGTCGATGACGTAGGGGACAGCCTAGGATCTAACCCGTGTCCGTCCCGAATCGAGACCTTTCCGGCTTCACCGGTGCCGGCTATGACATCGGTCGTGGGAAGCTCACGCAGGTCCTGTGGTTGGCCGTCTCCGGCAGCGTGTTCATGCGCTGGTGGTGCCCCGCTTCGGTCCGCGTCGCCATCCTTCGCGCCTTCGGCGCGCAGATCGGCGACGGGGTCCTCGTACGGCACCGGGTGCGCATCCACTGGCCGTGGAAGCTCACCGTCGGCGACAACACCTGGATCGGCGAGGGTGCCTGGATCCTCAACCTCGAGCCAGTCACGATCGGCGCCAACGTGTGCATATCGCAAGACGCCTTCCTGTGCACTGGGAGCCATGACCGGCGCTCCCCCACGTTCGAGTTCGACAACGCCCCCATCTCGATCGGCGATGGCGCTTGGGTCGCCGCACGGGCCACGGTCTTGCGTGGCGTTTCGATTGGGGAAGGCGCGACAGTTGGTGCCGGGTCTCTAGTTGTCCGTGATGTCGCCGACGGTTCATTGATCGCGAATGCGGCAGTTCACCGAGGACAGTCATGAAGATCCTTCACGTTGCGACGCTTTTGAGTCCCGACGGGGCATATGGCGGCCCCGTTCGAGTCGCAGAGCATCTGACGACGGAACTAGCAGCTCGTGGCCACGAGGTCGAATTGGCCGCCTCGTTTCGAGGATTCGACACGGCACCCACGAGGGCTGGCGACGTCCCACTGCGACTGAAGCGCGGGGTTCAGGCGGTCCCGGGTATTGGATTCGCAGGATGGTCGTCCCCGCGACTTCTCTTCTGGGCGCTTCGTAATATTCGTAAGTTCGACCTCGTCCATATTCACATGGCCAGAGATCTAGTTACGCTGCCCATCGCCATTGTCGCCCTTATTCTTCGAGTGCCGTTCGTGATTCAGACGCACGGGATGATTGACGCGAGCGACAACCCTCTAAGCAGGCCGCTAGACCTCATTCTCACGATCCCTGTGCTCCTGCGCGCGAGAGCGGTTTGCTACCTGACTCCAAGGGAACGGCGGGACCTGCAGGCTGTCGCTGGCACTGAACTGCGACTCATCCACCTCCCCAACGGCGTCCCACGCGCACCCGAATCCGCCGCTTCCGGGGACGCTGAGGTCTTGTTCTTGGCGCGCCTGCACGAACGTAAGCGTCCCCTGATCTTCGCTCAGGCAGCGGTCGACCTCCAGGCCGCTCATCCCAGCACCCGGTTCACGATGGTTGGCCCCGACGAAGGCTCGGGCGAAGACGTTCGACGTCTTATCGACGAGTTTGGGGCGGGACTCTTGAGTTGGGAAGGCGCTGTCGCACCGGCGGAATCTCTGGCAAGGATGCAGCACGCCTCTATCTATGTCTTGCCGTCCGTCGACGAACCCTTTCCCATGACCGTTCTTGAAGCGCTTTCCATAGGCCTTCCGGTCGTGGTGACGCGCTCATGCGGGCTCGCGAGTGAGATTGATAGCGCGCAGGCGGGTGTCGTGGTTGACGACGACGACGTTGCTCAGGTCGCGAGTGCCATTGACCTACTGTTGTCCAACGCGGCGCTGCGAAACGCCATGTCCCTAAACGCTCGAAGCCTCTCCACCTCCCGCTTCAGTCTCGATGTGGTCGGCGAGCGTCTGGTGGAGATCTACGGGCTGGCGCTCAACTCTGTCCCTCTTCCCGCACCTTCAGACCCGCTATCCTGAGGCCGATTGCCACGCTGCGCGCGCGGGCCCCTGATCTGCGACTGCCAAGCAATGCACGTGTGAACGGCGACAGCCACGACGAGACTGGCAGCGACCGCCACTAGCCCAGCGTCCAATGACACGACGACGAACAGGCCGACCGCGGCCGCAACTACGTACACAACCCTCGCTAGCAGCACTTGCCCGAACATTTGGCGCGCCTTGAGTAGGGCAATGGGCACCGCCGCGGTCGCCCAGAGGACGTACTCGGCACTGGTGATTGGGATGATCTTCCTTGCGCCACCCCAAGACTGTCCCAAGATCTCGACGCCAATGCTGGGAGGCAGCAGAGAAAGGAGAGTTCCCCAAGCAATCACGACGGACCCCAGAGAAAGCAGCAGCCATAGGGAGATCTTCCGCTGTTGCCTCATTGTTCGCCTAGAGAGCTCCGGCACGAGGACAAGTTGGATTGCCGAAAAGAGGACGGCGAGCGGACCGATCAGCATGTTCGCACCCCGAAGGGCGGCAACATCAGCCAGACTCAGGAATTTAGCAGTGCTGATGGAGACCAACAGCGCAACCGACCCCCCGAGCGACCCGTCGAGAATGAGACGCACCACGTCGACCCTGCGCGACCTGAGCCAGATCCCAAGTCCCCTCATTCGAATCCTGGGGCGCAGTCGAACCACGAGAAATATCAGCGCGGCCGCACACCCGCCGAGCCACAGCAGTATGTATGTGGAGGCGCTGAACGCAACCCGCGCCGAAAGCAAATCCAGTGATAGAGGCAATGCCAGGATGACCAACCAGAGGCCATCGGACCATAGTGCGTCACCGGCCCTCTGAAAGCTCACCGCGGCGAATCTCAGCAGGTCCTGCGCGACGACGAGTGGCCCCAGCAATGCGAGGGCGAGGAAAGACGGCGGCAACTCAATAGTCACGACAGACCCGTAAGCGGCAGCACAGATCACCGAGCCAATCGCAGCAAACAACAAGCCAGCCGTGAAGATGCTGCGAGCCTCAAGAGCGTCGAAGCCATCGTCACATGAGCCCCGGACAGCGATGAGAGTTCCCCAGCACGCCCGAGCCAAGCCGACGACGAAGACAACCATGGCTAGAAGCACTGCGAAGGATCCGTACACCTCCTGCGAGGACGTCCGCGCAACAGCAACCACCAGTGCCACGTTGGTCACACTCGAAGCGGCCTGGTCGGCTACGCCGAGGACGACTCGGAGTGGAGGTTTACGCCGAATCATGGGGCAGGCCTAGGAGTGCGGTCGCGACTTTAGGATCCTGCAGGACCGAAACTTTGCGCACGAAGAAGCGCTCCGATGCGATCGCCTGCTCCAAGTCTTGACTCTGGACATATCCGGCCATGTCCGGTCGCAGCCAGTGAAAGTTCGACAACTTGGACACCTGGATGAACCAATGCTCTCTAGGCCGCGACATTGAGTCTCACTCTGCCAGCGCGGGCTTCCATAAATGTAGGTCGGGATCGCCATCTCATCCGGGGCGAAAGAATTTCGCAAGTAATCGAAGCCCCTGCCCGATACTCTGCAATGAGCTCATGAGCAAGCTCAACAGGCATGGCCGACCATTGTGAACCAACGACGGGCTCCACTCCGTGAGGAAGTCGCACCTTCGAATGCGCTGTGACGGCCACGACACCTCTCCGCAACAGTGATGCCGCAGGCGCCAAGCGCGTCTTCTTTCCGTGCCCAATGGGACCATCAAACCAATGTCGTCTCTGAACACGATCGGCACTCATGTCCGACGCCTGGTCCGGCAAGAGCCGAGCACCTCGACAGTGAACGGCATAGGGAGCGTCTAATAAGAATCGTTCAAACTCTGAGACCGGCCGCAACGGGAAGCAATGTCCAGAAAGGAATGCGACGTATTCAACTTTTGAATTGGAGAGAAGCAGCAGATCAAGAGATTCGAGCATTGCCTCAACAGCAGAGAACCCGCCCCAGTGGACGCATTTTGGTTCGGGGTTAACCACGACGTGCCCGCCGAGTTCCACATCTCTCAGCATCCCGCGCCGTAGAGCAGGTCTATCCACATGGAGAGCGACTGGCGCAGGGGCGAGCCTGACTAACAGTTGATCGAGTGTGGCGGGATCATCGTGCGCTAGGACTACGAACCCGACTCGCATACGCAGCTTCCCCTCGACGGGCCGCGCCAAGGCCTGGGATGGTCACCGATCCGGACGCTAGATAGGATAGTCTAGTGATCGATCGTCGGTGCCGGGGGGCGCCGAATCTCGCCCTCAGAGAAACGGACGGGAAGCTATGCAGCCCCTTGAGGCACTGCAAGATAGCACGCTTGAGATTCTGCGGAGACATATTCCGAGACTGAGTCGGGTCGCGCTTGTCGATTTTCCTCGCCACCAAAATGCTGGCGACTCCCTGATATGGCATGGCGCCGTGACCTATCTACGGCGGCTCGAGGTCAATGTTGACTTCATGGCAGATCTGCACATGTTCCATCCCAACGATCTGCGCGAGCGTCTTCCAGGGGGACCGATCCTCATCAATGGCGGGGGAAATTTCGGTGATCGATGGACGGGCCAGCAGAAGTTTCGAGAGCAGGTCATCCGCGAGTTCCCAGAGCGCAAGATAATTCAACTGCCACAAAGCATTGAATTCCGCTCCGAAGTTGGACTACGTCAAGCTCAAGCAACTCTCAATTCGCATCCAGATCTGGTGCTGTTGATGCGTGATTGGAACTCCTACGATAGGGCGATCAAGTGGTTCCCAAACGCCCATGTGGAGTTCTGTCCGGATATGGCCTACGGCGCGGGACGGCAGGAACGTCCACTCACGGCCGAATACGACGTCACAGCTGTCCTGCGAAAGGACTCTGAAGCGGTGTCTGGCTCCCGCAGCAATGCCATTAGTTCGTTGACGTCTCTTGAAAGTGGGGACTGGGGCCTCAGTGGGGCCGAGCAACTACGCTGGCTTCTTTACCGGATGCCGGAGAACTGCGCCCGGGTCGCGCCGCCGATGCGGAGATACCTTGCACCAATGATCGATCGTGCTTTCAACGCAATGATCCGCACGAACGTCGCTTCAGCGCGGCGAATCATTGCTCAAGGAAGAACGCTTCTCACTGATCGGCTCCACGCCACAGTCCTAGGTCAGCTCATGGGCATCCCCGTCGTTGCCTTAGACAACGCTAATGGGAAGATCCGTGCCGCCTACAGCGCCTATATCCAGGAGGTGGGCGGAGTAACCATGGTCGACTCGATGGACGAAGCGCTCAGTTTGCTGCGTGATGGTGGTCCGATCCATTAAGGAGCGTTCTAAGTCAGTCGAGGTCGGACGTGCAGACCCAACTCTGGATCGACCAACATCTCTTGGGTGGCAGGCATCTCACCCACAGTGAGTTGGACGTCCAGTGCTACGTTCCGTTTCACGACGGCGAGCGCGATCGGACCGAGCTCGTGGTGACGGGCTGAGCTACCGACAAAGCCAACGACTCTGTCCCCTAACCGCAGTTCCGCCCCCGCAGCGGGTAGCCGATTTTCCGATCCGTCGAGGTGTAGCAGCGTCAGCCGCCGCGGGGGGCGACCGAGCGTGTGGACACGGGCCACCGTCTCTTGGCCCCGGTAGCAGCCCTTCTCGAGGTGAACCGCGGGTCCGATCCAGCCGACCTCGTTGGGGATGGTGCGGTGGTCGGTGTCGATGCCTAGACGGGGCTCGCCTCGTGCAATGCGGAGGGCCTCGAAGGCCCACATGCCGCAAGCAGGGCCCGCTGCTGCGGCGTAGTCCTCGAGCTGGGCGCGTGGGACGAACTCGTAGTCAGCGTAGGGGTTGCGGCTCTGGTTACCTCGCGAGGTTTCGACGCTCGCTGACGCTCGCACCTCAACCTCCGACGAGCCATCGTCGACGTGGGGCGACCTGGGGCGCCAGGTCACTGCGATCTCGTCGGTGACGTCTGTGGCGTCGACACGCATCATGAACCGCATCCGGTCGAGGAACTCGACCAGCGCATCGGCGTGGCCGGGCTCCGTGTGGCCGATGAATGCTTCACCGTCGTCGTAGCCGAAGAACGCGTGCTCGACGTGCCCCTGAGGGCTCAGGATGAGGGCGCCGGTCCACTGCTTCGGTTGAAGGTCCATGAAGAACTGAGTGGTGAGGGAGTGGAGCCAGGTGAGCCGATCCGGGCCGGCAATGCGCACCACGTCGCGATGGGAGAGGTCCACGAAGCCCTCGCCCGACTCCAGAGTGCGCTGCTCGCCGTTGAACGATCCGTAGTGGGCCGCCACATCGGCGTCGATGCCGTGGCCGGCCACGGCGCCGGGCAGGTCCAGCAGGGGGCTACGCACGGGGTACACACTCCTCACAGGTGCCGAAGACCGTCAGGTGCCCGACGTCCACGACGAACGCGTGCTCCTGACGGAGCCGCTCTCGCAGCGGCGCCAGCACATCAGGGTCAACGGAGACGATGCGGTGACAATTCCGGCAGACCAGGTGGAAGTGCTCGTGCTCGGTCACCGAGTGGTAGGTCGGGGCGCGGTCGCTGAGGTGCGCGTGGCGCACCAGGCCGAGCTCCTCGAGCACCTCCAGCGTGCGGTAGACGGTCGAGACGTTGACCGCCGAGGACTGCTCGCGCACGCGGGCGAGGACCTCGTCCGGCGTGGCGTGACCCAGGTCCTCGACGGCGCGGAGGATGAGCTCGCGCTGGGGCGTCAGGCGGTAGCCGCTCCCCCGCAGCTTCTCGCGCCAGTCCTGGGTCATGGGTCCATTGTGGCTGCTCTGTGCTCACCGCGGGGATTCCAGGCTCGCCTCGCTCGCACCTCAGCGTTCGGTGAGCGTCAGGCGCGCTGGAGGCGGGCCCAGAGGTGGGGCTGGAGCTCCTGGCCGACGGCGGCCATGTCGTAGGCGTAGAGCAGGTCACCCTCGACGTTGCCGTAGAGGCGCTTGCCGCCGACGTACTCCTTGGCACTCTCGGTGCGGGCAACCGCGTCGGTGACGATCTCGAGCTTGCCGCCCTCGGCGTGGCCGTACCAGATCTCCACGAAGCCGGTGTTGTGCGTGAGGACGACCTCGACCTTGCCCTCGGGGCGGGCACGGACGAAGCCGGTCTCGATGGCGGCGTCGCGGACCTTCTGGCCGCTCTCGTCGACGATCCAGGCGCGGGACATGTAGTGGAAGAACGGACGGCCGTCGTGGGTGAAGATCAGCTCCTGGCCGAACTGGAACGGCTCGATCGTCGGGTAGTCACCATGACCGTTGCCGCGCCAGGTGCCGAGCAGCCAGGCGATGGGGCCGCAGTCGGGGTGCAGGTTGTCGGGGAGCTCGAACGGCATAGTGCGGAAGTCTAGTGTTTGGCCCATGCCCCGCACGCTCGTCGTCAAGGTCACCTGCGGTTCCGAGGACCCGGAGCGCTGCAACCAGGCGTTCACCGTGGCCGCGTCTGCGGTGGCTGCCGGCGCCGTGGTCAGCCTGTGGCTGACCGGCGAAGCCGCGTGGTTCGCGCTTCCGGGCCGCGCGGCCGAGTTCAGCCTGCCGCTAGCGGCACCTCTGGACTCGCTCCTGGACACGGTCGTGGTCGGCGGCCGGGTCACGCTGTGCACGCAGTGTGCGGCGCGGCGCGAGATCACGGCCGATGACGTCATTCCCGGCGTGCAGATAGCCGGCGCGGCTGTGTTTGCCGAGGAGATCCTGCAGGACGAGGTGCAGGCGCTCGTCTACTGAGGGGTTTCGAGGCTCGCTGACGCTGGCACCTCAACCACCGGCGAGCCCGCCCCTCGCACCTCATCCACCTGGTGGACTCGCGCCTCAACCAGCAGTCTGCTCCTGCCCGCCCTCGGCCACCGGCCGGATCAGCAGGCGGACTTGGAGACGGTGTCGTTGTTGCCCGGGACGATGCTCGGGGTCAGCCCGAGGTGGACAGCGCCGGTCTGCCCCTTGCCCGTGTGCATCGTGAAGTTGAAGACCACGTCCTTGCGTGACGAGACGTCGGCGAACACGAGAGTGGCCGGCCGTCCGCGGTAGTTGACGGTCTGGATGATGTGATCCAAGTTCTTGCCGTTGACCGAGATGTGGTTGATGGTGCCACCGTAGGGGCCGTAGATCGGGATCAGCACGGTCTGCGAGCCAAGGTCTGTGCCCGAGTCCCCGCCCCCGGTCACGTACCGGGGCAGCTTGGTGGCCGCCTCAGGATCGATGTCCTGGTTGAGGGTCAGCGATCCGGAGAGGGTCTGGCGGCCGTCCGAGCAGCCGGTGGACTTCACCTCGCCCCAGTAGCGCAGGTAGTAGGACATCTTGGCGGCCGTCGCGTCGTTGAGGCCGATGTCAATGTGGGGGATGTCCCCGTCGTCGGCCGTCAGGGCACCACGGACCCGCGTGCCGTCGATTGCTGCGTTGACCGAGTGGTCCGAGGCAGCGACAAGGAAGCGGCCCTCCTCAGCGGCCCGAGCCAGGCCTTCCACGAAACGGAGGGGTGACTTCAGGTGGTCCGTGCTGGCCGCGAAGATGCTCTGCGCCGCCTTCCCGAAGAAGGCGTCCTGGGCGGCCGGCGCCGACAACCTTCTGTATGTGCGGTTGAGCAGCTCGCTAACGACGTTCTTGCTGGTGAGGGTGATGCCGGCCACCTGCACCGGCCCGGTGCCCTCGAGCAGGTAGGACATGGCCACCGGGTCGAGGGCGACCACGCCGTCAAGCTTGACGTTGGGGAACGTCTCCTCCCAGCGTGCGGTCCACAGTTGGGCGGCGCGGGGATAGTCCGGCGTGAAGCCGGCGTCGAGGAAGTACAGGCCCAACTGCTCGTGCTGCAGCACGCGCTCGGCCGGGGTGAGCGGCAGCACCGGCTTCGGACGCTGTCCGAACTGCGAACCGGTGCCCTGCTGGGCCAGGCTGAGCTGGCCATCCTCGGCGTGAATTCTGGCCCAGGACCCGGGCAGCCCGCCGGTGGCGCGGATCTCCGCGTTGTTCTGGAAGATCAGCAGATAGTCGCGGGGCCCGTCCCCACCCACCATGGTCGGCAGCACTTGCGTCGCCCTTTGCGCCGACGAGAGGGCCTGAGCAGTGTCACCGATCAACTTCGTGTAGCGGTCGAAGCGGGACTTCAACGGACCCGCGTAGCCCGAGCTGTCCAGCCCGCTCACGTCGGCGTCGGCGGTGACGAAGGCATCGTGCGCGTCAGCCACCGGGGACTGCAGTCGACGGACTGCGGCCACGTTGATCCGACCGTGTGCGAGCACCCCATCGAGGTCGTCGACTGTGTCGGAGAGCGGCTGGACGCCGTTGGCAGCGACTGTGTCGAGCGACCGACTTAGCGCGCGCACGCCGGTGGCGTCGTCACCGAGGAAGGGCACATAGGTGAGGCCGGTCCACCACGCGCTTTCTGTGCGCTGCCTTGCGCTGGCGGCGTCGGCCTGCAGGTCCGTGAGCGCGGCCTTCCGCGCCGAGCCGTCACCGCTGTCCAGCGTGTCCCGAAGCCTGGTCGCGCTGTTCTCGGCCGCCTGCAGGTCGCCTTGCACTCGCCAGACCAGCCAGCCTGTGTAGGCGACGACCGCGATGAGCAGAGCGACGGGGACGGTCCAGAGCAGGCGTCGGCGGTTCGACACGGATGGGGTCCTAGCGATGGAGGGCCGAAATGAGCCTCGGCCCCGCCGCGAATGCGTGCGAGGCCGAGGACCGAGACTATCGGATCAGGTCAGCGAACGACCTTGAAGGTCGCCACGTTGTTGCCGTCCATGTACTTCGACTTGGTCGAGCGGTCGAAGCGGGCACGAACGCTGTACTTGCCGACCTGCGGCAGCTTGGTGGTCGTGAAGTAGACGGTGCCACCGTCGTAGCCCTTCACGTCGAGGTAGCGGTAGCCACCGTTCACGCGCGCCACCCGGATGGTGACGTGACCGGAGTCCGGGTTGCCGTTGCCAGCAGCCTGAACGCGGACACCGATCCGGACCGCGTTGCCCTTCTTCACCGTGTCAGCGACCTTGATGCTCACGCTGGTCGGAACAGTGTTCTGGTACCGAGCGGGAACGCTGTCGGCATTCGCAGCGCCTGCAGAGAGGCCCGCCACGAGCCCGAGCATCATGAACGTGGCCACCAGGCCGGCGAGCATCTTCTTCATCTTGGAACTCCCCATGAAAGTGCAACGAGTGAGACTTGAACGGCCACTCTTTCACGAAAATTGGGGATGCGCACATCACTTGGGTCACTTTGGACCCGGGACCCCGAGAATTCACGCCCCCGTTACATGGAGACGCGCTCCAGGCCCAGGAGAGTGCGGGCCTCCGCTGTGGTGGCGGGGGTGCGCTGGGCCAGCGCGGCCATCGCCACGGCACGCTCGACGAGCTGGGCGTTGCTCTCCACCGGGACTCCGCGACTGATGGTCAGCACGTCCTCCATGCCGACCCGCAGGTGTCCGCCCTTGGACAGAGCGGCGAGCGCGACGGGCAGGGTCGTGCGGCCGATGCCCGTGGCCGACCAGGAGGTCACCGCTTCCGGGAGGGTGGCGACGCCGGCGACCAGCGCGTCGGCGGTGCCGGGCATACCGCCCGGGACGCCCATCACGAAGTCGCAGTGCACCTTGCCGCCGTAGGGCAGGCCGTACTTGTCCAGCAGGCGACCCAAGGCGTGCACCTGGCCGAGGTCGAACAGCTCGAACTCGGGGACGACCCGGTGCTCCTGACTGAGCTGGTAGAGCTCGCAGACGAACGGCCACGGGTTGGAGAAGACGTCGTCACCGAAGTTCGTCGTGCCCATGGTCAGGCTGCACGAGTCCGGCTCAGCGTCCAGCACCTTGAGCCGCCGATCGAGCGGGTCGTGCACCGAGCCACCGGTCGAGAGCTGGACGACGAGGTCGGTCGACTCGCGCACGGCCGCGACCCACTCACGCAGGAGGGCGGGGTCGAGCGTTGGCTGGTGCTCGTGGTCGCGCACATGGAGGTGGATCATCGACGCGCCAGCCGCCTCGCACGCGACGGCGGTCGCGGCGATCTCCTCGGAAGTGGTGGGCAACTCGGGACAGTCGGCCTTCGCGGTCTCGGCTCCCGTGGGAGCGACGGTGATCATGATGCGGTCGGCGGGCACGGCATTCACACCCGGATCCTGACACAACTGTTCGATCCCGCTCGCTACCTGCGATCGGGTCAAGTTGGCGCGGCCGACGACGTGGCTGCACAACCAAGCTCATGCGCGCTGGAGTCTTCAGACTTGACTCGTCGCCTCGAGAGCCTGTCGCCGGGCGCCGACTCCGATGCCGAAACCGGGACATGTGCGGGGCCGTCGCGGACGTCAACACATCTCGCGTACCCTCGCCGGGGTGAGCAAGGCTGAGGACAGTAGATCTGGTCAACTGACCGGGGTTGCTGTCGTCTTCATCGGCGCCGCGCTCGCCATTCTGACTCCGACCTTCTTTTGGGTCGCGACGCCGAACGCGCGCTATAACTCCGTCGGAGCGGTAGTAGTCATGGTCATCGCCGGGCTGCGTTTGGCGTTCTTGGTCGGTGCGGGCGTTCAACGATTGGTCGACACCACGTTCTGGACATTTACGTACGTCTTCTTAGGGCTCGCACCTTTAGTGCAACTGCGCCTGGGGGTTTTTCCGAACACAACGCCGAACCTCCCCACAGCACTGTTCGACCCGGCCTTGACCGGGGTAATCGTGGGCTGCTTTGCCTATCTAGCAGGCAACCATCTCTCTGGCATCCGCGCGCCGATCGCATCGGTGGCCACTCCAGTAACGCTTCATCGCAACCGCACTCTGCTACTCGCGGTCGTTGCACTTCTTGCAGGTGTGTACTTCGTGGCAAAAGTGGGTATCGGGACCCTGCTCGCCAGCAGAGCAGGTCTCGACATTGGGATGCAGATGGCGTGGCCCAATCCGTTGACATCCGTCATGGTTCGCGCATTCGTGTCGATGTCCCTGTTGGTGGCATTCGTCGCCCTTGCTAAGGCTACCCGCACAGGCTCCAGTCATCGACACATCGTTCTGCAATGCCTCGTCGGCGCCGCACTCTTGCTGGTCGTAAACCCGATTAGCAGCCCTCGCTATGTCTTCGGCACAGTGGCATTGGGTCTCTTGACCGTCGCCGGCGGCTACGCCACACAGTTCCGCACCCGCATCGTAGGTATCACAATCCTTTCGGCTCTCGTGTTCCTCTTCCCAATGGCCGATGCTTTTCGTTATGGCTCGCGGGCAGAGTTCAAGTCGGACAGTCCCGTCGGCGCACTTACGACGGGCGACTTCGACGCATTCGGACAATTGAGCAATTCGCTTCTTTATCTTCAGCGTCATGGTTCGACCGACGGTCAACAGGCACTTGGGGTCCTGTTCTTCTGGGTGCCGAGGGACATCTGGCCAAGCAAACCGGTAGACACTGGCATTCTCTTGGCGAACTCGAGGGGGTACACCTTCACCAATCTCTCGTCGCCGCTACAGGCAGAACTTCTGATCAATGGCTCGTGGCTAGCCCTCATTCTCGGCATGTTCCTCCTCGGTTGGTGTGCGCGCAGAGCGGATCAACGAATCCGGGCAGCACTTTCGGTCGAACGATCACCTGGGGTTCTGGGATGCATACTCCCGGGCTACATGTTCTTGATCCTGCGAGGCTCGCTTCTCCAAGCAATGGCCTACCTAGCAGTCATCTTGGTAACTGGCATGTTTGTGCAATCAAAAAGCCGCGGGGAGTCGCGACGAGTACAGGTGAATCAACCACGCGCCGACGTGTCGAGAAAGTCAACATTCTTAGCAAGATGAGCAGTTCCAGAAAGAGGATGTTTAAGCCTCTCCCATCGGTCCTTTCATCACTCCGAGGGGCGCCGAATCCAGAGATTTTGATGCTTGGAAGAATGGCTGCCAGACTCAAGATGATCGCGCCAGGGTTCACCAGCGAACGGTCCATGATCTCGAAACCGCCGTGTGTTACAGCGCGGGAGGCGTTGGGACCAACATGCGTGCTTTGATCCAACGAGTTCGTCACGCCAACGTCACCGTTGACGGGGCGATCGTAGGCGGCTTTGAGGAGCCAGGGCTGCTCGTCTACATCGGCGTGACTCATAGCGACGGGCCGGCTCAGGTCGAGTGGACGGCCCGGAAGATCTGGGACCTGCGACTGCTACGCGAGGAGCAGTCGGCCTCCGACGTCGGGGCGCCCATCCTCGTGGTCAGCCAGTTCACGCTCTACGGCGACGCCCGCAAGGGACGTCGGCCGACGTGGCAGGCCGCGGCGCCGGGGCCGGTGAGCGAGCCGGCGTACGACGCCGTCTGCGACGAGCTCGTGCGGCTCGGGGCGCGGGTCGAGCGCGGGGTCTTCGGGGCCGACATGCGGGTCGAATCGGTCAACGACGGGCCGGTCACGCTCATCCTGGAGAGCCCGGCGCGGGGATAGGCAGCCCGCTGCTGGACTGCCTTCCGTGCCGGCTCAGCCGGCCTGCATCGCCTTCCACACCAGGAACAGGGTGACGAGCAGCACGATCACGATGCCTGCCGTCTCCCACTGGCGCTTGCGGCGCTCCCTCTGCACGCTTCGCACGCGCTTGCGCTGCCCGATCATTCGTCCCTCCCACAATGAACATCAGCGGGGGCCAAGCGTGACAGGTGGGACCTGATGGCTTGCCCATTTTCGGCCGAATCCCTGTCAACCATGGGCTTCCTCACACATGCAGCACCGCCCGGGACCTGTGCGGTCCCGGGCGGCGCCTGGGGGGATTGAGGGGTTTCGAGGCTCGCTGACGCTCGCACCTCAACCACCGTTGACTGCTGGCGCTCGCTACTCGACCGGCGATGTCCCCGGGGTTTCGAGGCTCGCTGACGCTCGCACCTCAACCAACGGCGACGGCCGACGCTCGCAGCTCGACCACCGGGGGTCAGATGGCGACGGCTACCTCGGCGACGGAGCCGACGGCGGCGTGCACCTTGCGGTCCACCGGGTCCGCCTTGGGGGCGAGGGTGCGCAGGGTCCACTCCCCCTCGCCGGCGAAGAACCGGAAGTGGCCGGTGGCCGAGGTCGGGACCTCGGCGGTGAACTCACCGGTGCGGTCGAGGAGCCGGACGTAGGCGTTGCCCACCGGCTCGCCGCCGCGGGTCACCTGGCCCTGCACCACGGCCTCCTTGGCCACGTTGATCCCGTCGAGCGAGAGCCCGCCCTGAGTCGCGCCGCACATCAGGCCTCGCCCCTCTCGTCGCCCAGGGCGACCGGGACGCCGACGAGGGAGCCGTACTCGGTCCACGAGCCGTCGTAGTTCTTGACGTTCTCCTGGCCCAGCAGCTCCTTGAGCACGAACCAGGTGTGCGAGGAGCGCTCCCCGATCCGGCAGTAGGCGATGGTGTCCTTGCTCCAGTCGACGCCAGCCTCGGTGTAGATCTTCTTCAGCTCGTCGTCGGACTTGAAGGTGCCGTCGTCGTTGGCCGCCTTGCTCCACGGCACGTTGGCCGCGGTCGGGATGTGGCCGGCGCGCTGGGCCTGCTCCTGCGGGAGGTGGGCCGGGGCCAGGAGGCGGCCGGCGTACTCGTCGGGGCTGCGGACGTCGACGAGGTTCTTCACGCCGATCGCCTCGACGGTCTCGTCGCGGAAGGCCCGGATCGAGCGGTCCTGCTCCTGCGCGGTGTACGACGTCTTCTCGCGGGTGGGCACCTCCTCGGTCAGCTCGCGGGAGTCCAGCTCCCACTTCTTGCGGCCGCCGTCGAGGAGCTTGAGGTCGCCGTGGCCGTAGAGCTTGAAGTACCAGTAGGCGTAGGCGGCGAACCAGTTGTTGTTGCCGCCGTAGAGGACGACCGTGTCGTCGTTGGCGACGCCGCGCTCGGAGAGCAGCGCCTCGAACTGCTGCTTGTTGACGAAGTCGCGACGGACCTGGTCCTGCAGGTCGGTGGTCCAGTCGAGCTTGATGGCGCCCTTGATGTGGCCCTTGTCGTAGGCGGTGGTGTCCTCGTCGACCTCGACGAGCACCACCTTCGGGTCATCGAGGTGGTCAGCCACCCACTGGGCGGTGACGAGCGAGTTCTCGCGGCTCATTTCTCTACCTTTCTGTGCGCCGGCGGCGGGCGCTGGGGGTTCTTGGGTTGGTGGGTCAGCTGGTGGCGCGCTTGATCAGCAGATACATCTCGCAGCCGAGGCAGAAGCCGAAGACCGCGTTGAGCAGGGCGGCGACCAGGGCGAAGCCGGTGGCGACGAGGCCGACGGCGGTGGCGCCGGCCAGGAAGCCCACCAGGCCGACGGTCGCGAAGACCAGGCCGACGGTCTGGGCGAAGCGCGGCGGGGTCGCGTCCTCGAGCTCACGGGGAGCGCCGATCCGGGGCCGGATCAGGCTCCGGAAGACCAGCGCGTGGGGGGTGCTCTGGACGCCGAGGCCGGCACCGATCGCGAAGAGCACCACCTGGACGGCGAGCAGCGCGATCGCCACCGGGCTGGGTGCGGCCAGGAGCACGACCGCCAGCACCACGGAGGTGACTGCGGCGGCGAACTGCTGACCGCGGGGGTCGACCTGCGCACCGCGCTCGGCGGTCTGCGGTCGGGTGGCACTGGTGGCCGGGGTGTCGGTGGACATGTCTCTCCTGCTCGGAACGAGGGCTGCGTGTTCGCGGCACGGGCGCGTCCGCCGGATGGCGAGGACTCCACACCGAGATTAGTCGACTAATCCGGTAGATTAAAGGGAGTTCGGAACGCGTCCCGTCAGGACATTCGACACAGCGACGAGCGCACGCGGCAGTGGTCCACTGCGCGGCGGCGGGTCAGCATGGTCGAGGACATGCGCATCACTGTAGGAGAACCCGAGGCTCCGGGTCTTTGTTCCGTCTCGACTGATGGACGCCCGTGTCACGATGCGGACGTTTTGGGCTGTCTATGATCACTGCCCATGAGTGACACACGTTCCCGCACCGCTCTCGTCACCGGAGTGGCGGGACAGGACGGGATCTACCTCGCTCGGCACCTCACCAGCCTGGGCTACCGCGTCGTCGGAACGGTGGCTCCGGGCACGGACGCCACCGATCGGCTGGCGGCGTACCTGCGGGACATCACCGTGATCGAGCTCGACTCGCGGGACCGCCAGGGGTTCGGGGAGGCGATCGAGGCCCTCCAGCCCCGCGAGGTCTACAACTTGGCGGCATTCACCTCGGTGGGCGCCAGCTGGCGCAACGCCGAGCTGGTGGCCGAGACCAACGCGATGTCCGTTCTTCGGATGCTGGAGGAGATCGTCGCCTACCGCGACCGACACGGCGAGGCACCCCGCTTCTACCAGCCGTCGAGCTCGGAGATGTTCGGCATCTCCGACCAGCAGCCGCAGACCGAGAACACCCCGCACTACCCCCGCAGCCCGTACGCCGCTGCCAAGAGCTTCGCCCACCACCTCACCGTGAACTACCGCGACTCCTACGGCCTCTTCACGGCCAACGGCACCCTCTACAACCACGAGAGCCCGCTGCGCGGACCCCAGTTCGTGACCCGCAAGATCACCCTGGCCGCCGCCGAGATCGCGCTGGGCCGGCGCGACAAGGTCACGCTCGGAAACCTCGACGTACGCCGCGACTGGGGCTCGGCCGCCGACTACGTGCGGTCGATGCACCTGATGCTGCAGCAGGACGAACCCCAGGACCTGATCATCGCCACGGGACGGTCGCGTCCTCTCTCGGAGCTGCTCGAGGTGGCCTTCGAGGCGGCCGGACTCGGCGACCCGGCTCGCTACGTGGAGCAGGACCCGGACCTGATGCGCCCGGCCGACGTCATGGACCTGCAGGGCGACCCGACCAAGGCGCGCGAGCTCCTGGGATGGCAGCCCGAGCACAGCTTCGAGGAGGTCATCGGGCACATGGTCCGGACCGACATGGAGCGGTTGCGCAGCGGCGTCGAGCACTCGGCGGCGTACCTGCACGCCGCCTGATCGCGGCGGCCGGTTCAGCCGACGTGGGCGTGGGAGCGGCAGCCGCAGGACTCGTCCCGCAGCACGCTGTACTCGTACATCGCGTAGTGGCACTCGTGCGAGGGCCGCACCCGGTGCACCAGTCGCCCGAGCGGCGAGCCGGCGACGGCCACCCCTGGGTGCCCACAGTCGGGGCACACAGCGGGCTGGCGACTCCGCTCGACGCGGTGCTTCCCGCCTAGATGCGGGGCGTGGACCAGGTGCATGCTCCGACGCTAGGAAGGCAGGGGCACGACGGATCGGTCGAGACGCCCTTCTACCCACTTCTGGGTAGCGCGGCCGTCAGCTGACCGCGGTCTCCAGGGCGGAGAGCACCTGCTCCTTGCGTGGTGCACCCGAGGCGCGGGTGACCTCGAGGCCCCGGGAGTCGAGGATCAGCGTGGTGGGGGTGCGCAGGATCCCGAGGTGGCGGACCGCCTCGAGGTGGTGCTCGGCGTCGATCTCGACGTGCACGACCCCCGGCACGGCCGTGGCGACGTCGGCCAGGGTGCGCCTGGTGGCGCGGCACGGTGCGCAGAAGGCGGAGGAGAACTGCAGCAGCGTTGCCCGCTCCCCCAGCTGTACGTCGAGGCCCGCGGCCTCGACCACGCTCGGCTGGGGGTCTCGGCGGCGGCCTCGTCAACACCCGCGATCCGGTGGGTGCCGCGGAAGCGCCCGTCGGTCACGGCGCGATAGAGCCCGAAGGCCAGTGCGGCCACGACGGCGACGACGAGTACCCACGCTCCTGCGCTCATGTGGGGGTCAACGAGGCAGATGGCATTTCGATTCCGCGCGGGGTTTCGAGGCTCGCTGACGCTCGCACCTCAACCACCGGACGCAAGCTCCTCACACCTCAACCACCGGAGGTCAGCCTCAGGCGTCGGGTCCCCGCAGCCGGGCCACCTGGGCCCGGAGTCGGCGTACCTCGTCCTCGAGCGCCAGCACGCGCGCGATGCCCGCCAGGTTGAGCCCCTCGGCCAGCAGGTCCCCGATCCGCTGCAGGCGCTCGACGTCGGCGCGGCTGTAGAGGCGGGTGCCTCCGGCGGTGCGGTCGGGCTCGAGGAGGCCGCGGCGCTCGTACACGCGGAGGTTCTGCACCTGCATCGACACCATCTCGGCCGCGACCGAGATCGCGAACACGCCGCGGGTGTGCTCGCTCATGCCCTCTCCCTTCCAGCGGGGTTTCGAGGCTCGCTGACGCTCGCACCTCAACACCGGGCGGGGTTGATTTTGCCTCATTCTTGAGTTACAAGAAACCTATAACAGTCAATACAGGTAGGGCACCGACCCGGCGCCCTCGACACCAGGACCAGGAGGACCTTGTGATGTTGCTGCGCACCACCGACCCGTTCCGTGACTTCGACCGCCTGACCCAGCAGATCTTCGGCACCACGAACCGTCCTGCGGTGATGCCGATGGACGCCTGGCGGGAGGGCGACCGGTTCGTCATCGAGTTCGACCTGCCGGGCGTCGCCGCGGAGAGCATCGACCTCGAGGTCGAGCGCAACGTGCTGACCGTGCGCGCCGAGCGCGTCCCCCGCAACGGTGACTGGGAGATGCTGGCCTCCGAGCGGCCGCGCGGCGTGTTCAGCCGCCAGCTCGTGCTCGGCGACAACCTCGACCTCGCCCGGATCGAGGCGGCGTACGACGGCGGCGTGCTGCGGCTCGTCGTTCCCGTGGCCGAGAAGGCCAAGCCGCGCAAGATCGAGGTCACCAGCGGGTCCGCCGACTCCGGGCGCACCGCGATCGAGGCCTGAGGTCGGGTCACCGGGTTTCGAGGCTCGCTGACGCTCGCACACTTCGAGACGGCGCTGGCGCGCCTCCTCAGTGCATCGCCTCAACCGACGGCGGCGGGTCAGCCGCCGGCGAAGGGCGGCAGGAACTCCACCGTGGACCCCGGCGCGATCTGGACCGCGTCGGGGTCCTCGGCCGTCACCGGCCGGTCGCCGAGAAGCGCGGAGCAGGTCTGGAGCACGTCGGGCAGCCGGGTGCCCGGGTGCAGGGCGACGGCGCGGCGTACGACCTCGGCCAGGCTGATCGGGCCGTCCACGGGCAGCTCGTCGCCGGCCACCCCGGCCGCGGACTTGGCCGCCGCCCAGTAGTGCAACCGGATCGTGCCCGCATGCGTGCTCGTCTCACCGTTGCCCGAACCGGCCGTCGTCGCGTCCATGTTTCGGTATTCTTACCGATCAGAAAACAGACCGAGGCCCAGCGTCGCGTTTCGGTCCCCCCGTCTCACGGGAGGTCCACATGAGCACCCTGCTGCTGCTGACGAGCGCCCTGCAACCCTCGGTCGAGGTCCTGCCGGGCCTCTCCCTCCTCGGGCACCAGGTCCGGATCCTGCCCGCCGAGGGCAGCGCGCTGCTCGAGGCGCCGGAGGTCGACCTGCTCCTCGTCGACGGCCGCCAGGACCTCGCGCACGCCCGCGACCTGTGCCGCCTGATCCGCACCACCGGGACCGAGGTCCCGGTCCTGCTCATCGTCACCGAGGGCGGGCTCGCCGTCGTCGCCCACGACTGGGGCATGGACGACGTCGTGCTGCACACCTGCGGCCCCGCCGAGCTCGAGGCCCGGATCCGGCTGTCGATCGGCCGGCTGCAGGCCCGCCTCGACGCCGACGACCCCGAGTCGCACGTGATCCGCAGCGGGGAGGTCGTGGTCGACGACGCGACGTACACCGCCAAGATCGGCGGCCGCACGCTCGACCTGACGTTCAAGGAGTTCGAGCTCCTCAAGTTCCTCGCCCAGCACCCCGGCCGGGTGTTCAGCCGCCAGCAGCTGCTGCAGGAGGTGTGGGGCTACGACTACTTCGGCGGCACCCGCACCGTCGACGTGCACGTCCGCCGCCTGCGCGCCAAGCTCGGCCCCGAGAACGAGACGCTGATCGGGACGGTCCGCAACGTCGGCTACCGCTTCGTGCTCCCCGCCAAGGAGAAAGAGGCCGCCGCCGACGCCCGCGCCACCGCGGACGTCGAGCAGGACGCCTGACGGCGAGCCCACCGGCCGGCCCGAACCCCGGTTCCTAGGGTGGGTGGGTGGACATCGACGCGATCGCCGCCGCGGCCGAGCAGGCCGACGGCGCGGCCCCCCTCGACGAGGCGACCTGGCTGACCCTGCGCCACCACCCCGACCGGGTGACGAGGTGGGAGCTTGAGCAGGCGTTCGCGCTGCTGGTCGGCGCCGAGCTCAGCCTGGTGGTGCACCCCGAGGCGCGCCGGCACGGCCTGGGCGGGGAGCTGCTGGCCGAGGTGCTGGCGGCGTACGACGGGGAGCTGCGGGCCTGGTCGCACGGCGACCACCCGGGCGCGGCGGCGCTGGCGCGGCATCACGGGTTCGACCGGGTGCGCGAGCTGTGGGTGATGCGCCGGCCGGGGAGCCTGCCGCTGGCCGAGGTGCCGGCGCTCGACGGCGTCACCATCCGCGGGTTCGAGCCCGGGGACGAGGCCGAGCTGATCCGGGTCAACGCGGCCGCCTTCGCCGCCCACCCCGAGCAGGGGGCGATGGACGCGGCCAACCTGGCCGAGCGGATGTCGCAGGAGTGGTTCGACCCCGCCGGGCTGCTGGTGGCGGTCGACGGCGACCGGATGCTCGGCTTCCACTGGACCAAGCGGCACTCCCCCGAGCTCGGCGAGGTCTACGTGGTGGGGATCGACCCGGCCGCGCAGGGCCGTGGCCTCGGCAAGGCGCTCACCCTCGCCGGCCTGCACCACCTCGCCGACGGTGGCGCGCGGGAGGTGCTGCTCTACGTGGAGTCCGACAACGCCCCGGCGATCGCGGTCTACTCGGGCCTCGGCTTCGGGCACGCGGCCCACGACACCCACGTGATGTACCGCCGGGGCTGACGCCGTAGGCCAGCGCGGCGACACGCCGAGCCATCGCGGGTCCTTGGCCCCACCAGCACGACTCGGCATCGTGGGCCGCACGACAACGTGCCCGGCTCCGCGTGCCCGGCTGCGCACGCATGCCGTGGTCACGCCGCGACTCGGGGGCGGCCCGGTCGTCGGGGACCGCGGCGCCCGCGTCTGCGGCCCGCGATCTCGACCGCCACCCCATGTCATGCCATCGAACCTCCTGGTGGCCCGGCTGAGCGCCCATCAGTCCACGACCGCAGGAGATCGCCAGTCATGCCGGACAGGACCGTCCCCACCAACATCGCCCGCCGCCGGCTCCTCCTGGGCGCCGGCGCCGCCCTCGGGGCCACCGTGGGCGTGGGCATGACCCGAGGCCGGGCGTCGGCGGCCCCGGGCCTGGGCGCGAGCGGCGCGCTCCGCCACAGCGACCGCCCCAACGTGCTGTGGATCATCACCGACGACCAGCCCCGGCACACCCTGCCGAAGATGCGGAAGTTCTGGACCCGGTCGTCAAGGGTGGCGTCCGGTTCACCAAGGGCAACGTCGCGGTCCCGCTCTGCGGCCCCTCGCGGGCCTCGATCCTGACGAGCATGTATGCGCACAACCACGGCTGCGAGACCAACGAGGACACCATGGCGGAGTTCAACGGCCAGGGCCTCGACCAGGACACCATCGGCACCCGGATGAGCGCGGCGGGCTACGCCTGTGGCTACTTCGGCAAGTACATGAACGGCTACGACGACAAGACGTACGTCGCCCCCGGCTGGCAGCGCTGGGTCGCGAGCCTGGGCACCGTCAGCCACGAGGTCAACGTGGCGGGCACGGTGCGCACCGTGGACATGCACGTGGACGAGTTCGCCACCCGGCAGCTGAACACCTGGCTACGGAAGCGGGCCACCGACCCGGACCCGTGGTTCGCGGTGTTCGCGCCGACGAACCCGCACAGCGACACCTCAGCGGTCGACAGCTACAACCCGTCCCCGGCCCATGAGCACGACTTCGACGGCGTGGCCTGGAACCCGCCGGCTCTCAACGAGGTCGACATGAGCGACAAGCCCAGCTGGCTGCACGGCATCCCGTTCAAGAACAAGGCCAAGCTGCGGGCGGGCTACGAGGGGAAGCTCGAGGAGCTCCAGGACGTCGACGACCAGGTCGACTCGATCCTGACGAACCTGTCCGAGCTCGGGATGCTGGCCAACACCTGGGTCTTCTTCGTCACCGACAACGGCTACATGCTCGGCGAGCACCGGCTGGCGAAGAAGGAGGTGCCCTACGAGGAGTGCGTGGGCACGCCGTTCGTGGTGACCGGTCCCGGCGTCACCCGGGGCACCGTGTCCGGGAAGCTGGTCACCACGGTGGACCTGATGCCGACCACCCTGGAGATCGCGGGCCTCGACCCGGACGCCGGCCGGGACCTGGACGGGCGCTCGTTCCTGACGCCGATCACCACCAGCGACTGGAGCGGGTGGCGCAAGCGGATGCTCACCGAGCACCCGGCCCACGACTGGGCCCACCTGCGCGAGCACGACACGGTGCTGATCGACTACTACGCGGCGGGCGAGCAGGAGGTCTACGACCTGGCCGCCGACCCCCACCAGATGAGCAGCCAGCACGCGACCACCGACACCACCGCGATGACTGCGCGCCTGACCGCGCTGCGCAACGCGAGGGGCAAGTCGCTGCGGGCTCTGGAGAGGTGAGGTCTCCGGTCCCCGAGCCGGACGAGGCGAGCTGATCAGTCGTCGAGCCGGAAGCCGACCCCGCGCACCGCGACGATCCGTGCCGCGGCGCCGACGCGCTCCAGCTTCTGCCGCAGCCGGGCGACCGTCATGTCCAGGATCTTCGGCGACCCGTCCCAGCCGCTGCTCCACACCGCGTCCATGAGCACGCCCCGCGCCACCACCTGGCCGCGGTGCTCGGCCAGCAGCCGGAGCACGTCCTGCTCCCGCGGGCCCAGGGCCAGCTCGGTCCCGCCGACGCGGGCGACGCCCTGGTGGTCGACCACGAGCTCCGCGGCCCGGTCGGCGGACTCGGACCGGCCGGTCCGGCGCAGCACCGCCCGCACCCGGGCGTGCAGCTCGGCGAGCCCGAACGGCTTGACCAGGTAGTCGTCGGCGCCCCGGTCGAGCCCCGCGACCCGGTCCGCCTCGGTGGCGCGGCCGGTCACCATCAGCACGCCCCCGTCGTACCCCTCGCTGCGGGCGCTGCGGCAGACGTCGAGCCCGTCGATGTCGGGCAGGCCCAGGTCGAGGACCACCACGTCGGCGGGGTGGCGGGCGAGGTGGGCGAGGGCGTCCCGCCCGGTCTCCACCCAGCTGACCAGGTAGCCCTCGCGCTCCAGGGTGCGCACCAGCGGCAGCGCCGTGTCGGGCTCGTCCTCGACCATCAGCAGGTGTGGCGGCCGGGGAAAGCCGGTCGCGGCAGGCAGTGGCAGCACCGGCAGCGCCGGCTGCGCGTGTGTGTCGGTCGTGATGGTGGTTCCCCCTCCGAGGCCCTGCCCGAGGCCGCGGTTCCGCGTGCTCCTCAACGCTAGGTTCGCCTCGTCCACGGCTCACCCACGCTCGATCAACACTCGGTCCACAAATCGGTAATCGGTCGGGGGTGCGCCGCCCGAAATTAGGGCGGACGTGCATGCGACCACCGGGCCTGTGAGGTACTACGCTCGCCGCGATGAACCCGGCCGCCCCCCGCACCCCCGACGATCGGGTCGAGAACCAGTCTCGACAGGATCGTGCGCGCCCCGACGACGCAGGCGGGCGCCGCTGGCGCCGCCGGGCGGACCAGGCGCCGACCAACGAGACCCCCGAGCAGGCCGTACGCCGCGCCGCCGAGCAGACCGCCGCGGCCGAGCGCGCCGCCGCGCTGCGCCACTCCGCCGAGCTGGCCGCCGCCGAGCAGGCCGCCGAGCGGATGGTGGCCGAGGAGGCCGCCCGCGACGCGTCGACCGCCCGCGCCGAGGCGGACCGGGTCGCCGCCGAGCACGCCGCCGCCGCGTCGGCCGCGGTCGCCGCCCGGCAGCAGGCCGAGGAGGCCCTCACCGTCCACCTCACCGAGCGCGCCGCCGCCGAGCAGGCCGCGGTCGACGCGACGCTGGTGCGCCGCGCGGCCGAGCAGGTCGCCCGCGACCAGGCCGAGGCGGCCGAGCACGCCGCCGCCCAGCGGCTGGCCGCCGAGGAGTCCGCCTCCGCGCGCGCCGCCGAGCGGGCCGAGGCCGAGGAAGCCGCCCGCCACCAGGCCCAGCAGGCCGAGGCCGCGCACGCCCGGTGGCGCGAGGCCGAGGAGCACGCCACCGCCCGGGCGGCCGCCGCCGAGCAGGCACTCCTGGACCGGACCGCGGCCGAGGAGTCGGCCCGCGCGCAGGCCGAGGCCGCGCACGCCGCCCACGAGGCGCGACTGGTCGCCGAGGAGCACGCCACGGCGTTGGCCGAGCGGGCCGCCGCCGCGGCCGCCGAGCACGCCGAGGCCTCCCGCGTCGCCACCGAGGCCCGCCAGGCCGCCGAGCAGGCCGCCGCCGACCAGGCCGGCGCCCGCGCCGCCGCCGAGGCCCTGGCCGCCGAGCACGCCGAGGCGCGCGCCGGCGCGGACGAGACCGCCGGCCACCACGCCGAGCTGGCCCGCCAGGCCCACGTACTGCGGGCCGAGGCCGAGACCGCGGCCGGCGACCGGGCCCGCGAGGCCGAGCAGGCCCACCTCGACCGGACGGCCGCGGAGGAGTCTGCCCGCGCCCAGGCCGAGCGCGCCCAGGCCGCCCACGAGGCCCGGATCGCCGCCGAGGAGAGCGCCGCCACGCTGGCCGACCGGGCCGCCGCCGCGGCCGCCGAGCACGCCGAGGCCTCCCGCCTCGCCACCGAGGCCCGCCAGGCAGCCGAGCGGTCCGCCGCCGACCAGGCCGCCGCCCGCGCCGCCGCCGAGGCGCTCGCCGCCGACCAGCTGGCCGCCCGCGAGACCGCGGAGGACCTGGCCCGCGAGCAGGCCGACCTGGCCACCGCCGCCCACGCGGCCCGGCTCGAGGCCGAGGAGGCCGCCCGGGCCCAGGCCGAGGCCGGCCGGCAGGCGCACGCCGAGCGGGCCGCCGCGGAGGAGTCGGCACACGAGCTGGCCGAGGCCGCCGCCCGCGCCGCCGCCACCCAGGAGGCCGCGCACCTCGCCGCCGTCGAGCTCGCGGACGCGGCCACCGCCGCCCACCAGGCCCGCACCGCCGCCGACGAGGCCGCCCGCCACCAGGCCGAGGCCGCCGCCCGCGCCCACGTCGACCGGGCCCGGGCCGAGGACAGCGCCGCCGAGGCGCTGGCGGCGCGCGAGGTCGCCGAGCACCAGGCCCGCGAGCACGCCGAGCAGGCGCAGCAGGCCGCCGAGGACCGCGCCCGGGCCGAGCGCCGGGCCCGCGAGGTGCTCGATCTGGCGGCCCGCGACGCCACCAACCACGCCGAGGAGCTGGCCGCCGCGGTGCGCGCCCGCGCGGAGGCCGAGGAGGCCGTCGCCGAGCAGGTGCGCCTGCGCGCCGAGGCCGAGCGCCTGGTCGAGGAGCGCACCACCGACCGGGCCACCGTCGAGGCCGCCGTCCGCCACCAGGCCGAGCTGGCCGAGGAGGCGATGCGGGAGCGTCGCGAGGCCGAGGACCGGGCCCGCGAGCTCGCCTTCGCGCTGGCCGAGACCCGCGGCCTGCTGCTCGACGAGCTGACCACCCGCCGCCGCTGGTGGCAGCGCCCGAAGGCGGTCGTGCTCCCGCCGCTGCCCTCGACGGCCTCCGAGGCCACGTCCCGCGCGATGACCCCGGGCTCGACCGACGCCGAGGACAACGGGGTGCTCACCTTCGAGCCGCCCCGGAGCAGCCGGGTCGGCGCCGGGGCCTGCCTCGTGCTCGCCGTCGTCGCGGCCGCGGTCGCGGCGTACAGCCTCGGCGGTGGGCTCAACCCGGTCTCCGGCGTCGCGGCGGCGCTGGCCGCGGTCCTGCTCGCCGTCCTGGCCTGGTGGATCCGCCCCTCCCACTCGCACGTGCGCATCGACCACGGGCTGGTCGACATCGTGATCGGCGACCGGCAGCACCGCTTCGACCTCACCAACGAGGCCACCGAGCTCGAGGTCGTCGGCGAGCCGGGCGAGCGTGACTGGAAGCTGCTCTTCCGGCGCCGCGGCCTCGACCCGGTCGCCGTCGACGGCCGGATGGTCGACGGGGTGGCGTTCGTCGACGCGCTGCGGGCCTGGCGGCCGGGGCTGTAGCCGAGGGCGGTAGTCCGTGACGCTTCCCTCGACGATGCGGGCCGCGGTCACCGTGCGCCACGGCGGCCCGATCGAGCTCCGCGACGTCGCGGTGCCCCGACCGGGACCCGCCGAGGTGCTGGTGCGCGTCGGCGCCGCGGGGTGCAACAACACCGACCTGTGGACCCGGGAGGGCTCCTACGGCACCGACGAGAGAGCCGGGTGGCTCGGACCGCTCGACTTCCCCCGCATCCAGGGCGGCGACGTGGCGGGCACCGTGGTCGCCTGCGGGGACGCGGACACGACCGGGATCGTGGGTGCGCGGGTCCTGGTCGACCCCGCGCTCTACGAGGACTCCGGGCCGGACGCGCGGCCGGTCGACGTGCTCGGCAGCGAGCGCGACGGGGGCTTCGCGGAGTACGTCGTGGTGCCGGCCGACCGGGCCCACCGGGTCGACGACTCCCCCCTCAGCGACGTGGAGCTCGCATCGCTGCCGATCGCCTACGGCACCGCGCTGGGGATGCTCGAGCGGGGCGGGATCACCGGCGGCCACACCGTGCTGGTCACCGGCGCATCCGGGGGCGTCGGACTGGCGGCGGTCCAGCTGGCGCACGCGCGCGGGGCACGGGTGGTGGCCGTGTGCAGCGGCGACAAGTCGGAGGCGGTGCGCCACGCCGGAGCATCCGAGATCGTGGACCGGCGCCGCGGCCACGTGGTCGCCGACGCGGCGGCCGCCGCCCCCGGGGGGTACGACGCCGTGATCGACGTGGTCGCGGGCGGCACCGTCGCCCCCGGCCTCGGTCTGCTGCGCTCGGGCGGTCGCTGGGTGGTGGCCGGCGCCCTGGACGGGTGGGCCGTGGAGCTCGACGTACGGCGGATCTACCTCGCCAACCTGGCGCTGGTGGGGTCGACGATGCACACGCCGAGGATCTTCGACCTCCTCGTGGACCTCGCCCGACGCGGCGAGGTGCGGCCCGTCATCTCCGCCACCTTCGACCTCGACGAGGTGGCCGAGGCCCAGCGGCAGCTGGCCGAGCGCCGGCACGTCGGCAAGCTGGTCGTGGTCCCCGCCCGCGCCTGAACCCGGGCCGTCCCGGCTCAGGCCAGGGCGGCCTTGAGCTTGGCGGCGATCCCGGCGTTGGCGGCCCGGCTGGTGCGGCCCACGCCGACGATGTTGAAGAAGCCGTGGATCTGGTCGGGGTAGCGCTTGAGCTCCACCTCCACCCCGGCGTCCGCGAGCTTGCGGGCGTAGGCCTCGCCCTCGTCACGCAGCGGGTCGAAGCCGGCGGTGGCGACGTACGCCGGGGCCAGGCCGTCGGGCAGGTCGGCGTACAGCGGGGAGAGCCGGGGGTCGCGCGGGTCCGCGCCCGGCGGGACGTAGCTCGCGGTGGCCAGGTCCATGAACGCGCTGGTGAGGTAGAACCCCTCGGAGAACATCGCCCGGCTGCCGCCGGCCGCGGTGTGGTCGGTGCCGGGGTAGATCAGCAGCTGGAACGCCAGCGGCAGCCCCTCGCGGGCGGCCTCGATCGCGGTCGTCGCGGCCAGGCAGCCTCCGGCGGAGTCGCCGCCGACCGCGAGCCGGTCCCGGTCCGCGCCGACGGACTCGGCGTTCTCGACCAGCCAGCGGTAGGCCGCCACCGAGTCGTCGTACGCCGCGGGGAACGGCGCCTCGGGCGCCAGCCGGTAGTCCACCGCGAGCACCCGCACCCCGCTGCGCTCGGCGAGGAAGCGGCAGGCGGCGTCGTGGGAGTCCAGGTCGCCGTAGACCCAGCCGCCGCCGTGCAGGAAGAGCAGCGTGGGGCCGGGGGTGTCGACCCCGGTGGGCACGTACAGGCGCCCGGCCAGGTCGCCCACCGGCAGGCTCCGCACCGCGCCGACCGGCTGCCGGCCCCCGGTCATCGCGGAGTGCCGCAGGATCGCGCGCCGGCCCTCGGGGATCGGCAGCGTCTCGGCGCCGACCTCGCGGGCGACCTTCTGCAGCCGCAGCGCGAGCTGGGTGTCGGTCGCCAGGGTCTGGCCGTCGCGGACGATCGGCTTCCCCGCGAGCCGGCGCTGCACCGGCTCCGGGAGGGCGAGCGCGCCCCGCAGGGTCGCGGAGCGGAGGCGCTGGCTGGCGTCGGCGAGCTGGTGCTTGAAGGTCACCCGCGCACCCTAGGGCGTTCCGGGTGGGGCGTCGGGGTGGTGGTTGCCCCGTGGACACCCGCCTTGTGCGGTGGCGTGCCGTCCTGCCTCGTCCGGCCATCGGCTGCGGGACGGCGCCGGGTGCGGCACACTGCGTGGCCGTGTCCATCTCCCCGATCCGGCGGTTGGCCGTCTGGGGCGGCGCCGCGGCCCTCTGCCTGCTCGGCCCGCTCGTCGCGCTCGCCGTGTGGGCGGTCGGGCTGGGGCACTACCTCGAAGACTACTGCTTCACCCGGGCGCCCTCGCCGCCGAACGAGGGCGTGGTGGTGACCGGCCCGATCCTGCAGTGGCCGGCCACGCTGCGATGCGAGTACGACCCGCCGTACCCCGACGTGGTCGTCACCGACTGGGGCCCGCTGCTGTGGACCGCCGGCTGCGCGGGCGTCACCCTCACCGGCATCGCCGTCGTGCTCGTCCTCGCCCGCTTCATGAGCGCGCGGCCCCGCTTGTAACGCTCCGTTAGGGAATCTGGAGCCCCCGCAGAACGGCGCGGCAGAGTCCCTAACGGAGCGTTACATGTGGTCCGACGGTCCTAGCGGCGCAGTGAGGCCACGAACACGTGCCGGCCGCCGGGGAGGCACTGGGACTCCACGACCAGCTCGACGAGGGTCTCGCTGCCGTCGCGGCACAGCGCGGGGACGGTGACCGGCCGGCCGATCAGGGGCGCCCGGCCGGTGGTCAGGTGCATCGTGAACCCGGCCAGGTGGGCCTGGCGGAAGCGCGGCGGGATGATCCACATCAGGCGCCGGCCGACCAGGTCGTCAGGGTCGTCGTACCCGAGCAGCGCGAGCGCCGGCCGGCTCACCGCCACGATCCCGTTGGTGTCGTCGGCCGCGATCAGGGTGTCGGGCGAGTCGCGGACCACCTCGCTGGCCCACTCCAGCGGCGTCCGCCCCGGCGGCGGGGCCGCCTCGCTCTGGTCGACCCACGGCAGCGGGCCGCCGCCACCGCTCTGCCGCTCGACCTCATCGCACACCCAGCGCCGGAAGGCCTGCATCTCGGGCTGGGTCGGCGGCGTGAGCAGGACGCCCGCGTCGGCCAGCCCGATGGCGGTGTCGAGGGCCTCGCCGAGGACCCGGAAGTGCAGCAGCGAGTCCACCGGCACCCGGAGCACCTCGCGGTCGCTGGAGACGTCGGGCTCGACGGCCGTGGCCATCAGCCTGTCGGGGTCGTCGCCGATGCCGGGGTCGGGCAGGTGGTCGAGGAGCAGGGCGATCGCGTCGCTGGACGCGGCATGCGCCTGGAGGCCGGCGACGTCGCCCTCGTCGCCGAGGCTGAACAGGAGGTACTCGCGCAGCAGCGCCTCCGCGTGCTGCTGCCAGGCGATGTGGAGCAGCAGCGGCACGTTGAGCAGCTCCACCGCGACGTCGCCCCGGTCGTCGCGGAGGCTGAGCACCTGTACGTCGCGCCCCGGGTCGGCGTACGTCCCGGGCGCGCCCATGCCCACGCTGATCTCCACCCAGACGCACTTGCCCGACTCGTGGGCATCGATGCCCCAGTCGTCGACCGCGCTCTGCACCAGCCACAGGCCCCGCCCGGTCCCGGCCAGGGTGCCGTTGCGGCGCAGCACCGGCAGGTGGCCGCTGCCGTCGCTCACCTCGATCCGCAGCCCGGCGTCGTCGACGATCGCGGCGACGTCGATCGGGGTCCCGGCGTGGACGAGGGCGTTGGTGACCAGCTCGGTGACGACGAGCTCCGCCGACTCCACCAGGTCTTCCCGGCCGGCCGCCACCAGCACCTCGCGCATGAGCCGCCGCGCGTCTCCGACGCTGGCGGGGTGGGGGGCGAAGGTGCGGTGCAGTCCGGGGACGTGTTGCTCCACACGAGAGTTGTACCCCATTTGGGCCGTCGCAGACGCTCCCTTCCGTTCACCCGACGGTGCCACACTGGACCGATGAGCCCCGAGAGCGTTCCCAGCGTCGCCCATCCCGTCGAGGAGCAGCCCGGGGATCACGAGACGTTCGACGTGGAGCCGCCGTACTTCCCCGACGACGAGCAGCTCGCCGCGGTCGAGAAGTACGACGACCGCTTCCTGGACCGGGAGCTGTCCTGGCTGCGCTTCAACCAGCGGGTGCTCGAGCTGGCAGAGGATCCCGAGCTGCCGCTGCTCGAGCGGGTCCGATTCCTGGCGATCTTCACCAGCAACCTCGACGAGTTCTTCATGGTCCGGGTGGCCGGCCTCAAGCGGCGCATCGCCGCGGGTGTCGCCGTCCGCGCCGCGTCGGGGCTGATGCCGCGCGAGGTGCTGGAGCAGATCTGGACCAACAGCGGCGACCTCATGGAGCGGCACGCGCGGCAGTTCCGCGAGCTCGTGCCGGAGCTGGCCGACGCCGGGATCCAGCTGGTGCGGTGGGACGACCTCGACCGTGAGGAGCAGAAGTACTGCAAGCGGCTCTTCCGCGACCGCGTCTTTCCGGTGCTCACGCCGCTGGCCGTCGACCCGGCGCACCCCTTCCCCTACATCTCGGGGCTCTCGCTCAACCTCGCGGTGCTGGTGCGCAACCCCAAGACCAACAAGGAGCACTTCGCCCGGGTGAAGGTGCCGCCGATCTTCGCGAGGTTCGTGCCGCTGGGCAACCAGCGGTTCGTGCCGCTGGAGGACGTGATCCGGGAGCACCTGCGCCGGCTCTTCCCCGGCATGGAGGTCCTGGAGGTGCACAGCTTCCGGGTCACCCGCAACGAGGACCTCGAGGTCGAGGAGGACGACGCCGAGAACCTCCTGGCCGCGCTGGAGAAGGAGCTGCTGCGCCGCCGCTTCGGCCCGCCCGTGCGGCTCGAGGTGGAGGAGTCCATCTCGCCGGCCGTGCTGGAGCTGCTCGTCTCCGAGCTCGGCATCTCCACCGACGAGGTGTTCCGGCTGCCCGGCCCGCTGGACCTGCGCGGCCTGCACGACATCGCCGACCTGGCCCGCGAGGAGCTGAAGTACCCCGCGTTCGTGCCGACCACCCACCACCGGCTGGCCGAGGTCGAGTCGGCGGCCCCGGTCGACGTCTTCAAGGCCGCGCGGCGCACCGACGTGCTGCTGCACCACCCCTACGACTCCTTCGCCACGTCGGTGCAGCGGTTCATCGAGCAGGCGGCCGCCGACCCGCACGTGCTGGCGATCAAGCAGACGCTCTACCGCACCTCCGGCGACTCCCCCATCATCGACGCCCTCATCGACGCCGCCGAGGCGGGCAAGCAGGTGCTGGTGATCGTCGAGATCAAGGCCCGCTTCGACGAGCAGGCCAACATCCGCTGGGCCCGCAAGCTGGAGCAGGCCGGTTGCCACGTCGTCTACGGCCTGGTCGGGCTCAAGACCCACTGCAAGCTGTCGCTGGTCGTGCGCGACGAGCCCGACGGGATCCGCCGCTACACCCACATCGGCACTGGCAACTACAACTCCAAGACCGCCCGGATGTACGAGGACCTCGGCCTGATCACCACCGACGAGCGGATCGGCGAGGACGTCGCGCACCTGTTCAACAACCTCTCCGGCTGGTCGCGCAACGCGATCTACGGCCAGCTGCTGGTCGCGCCGGACTCCGTGCGCGACGGCCTCGTCGAGCAGATCCACCGCGAGATCCACCACCACCAGGCGGGCCGGCCGGCCCGGATCCGGTTCAAGGCCAACTCGATCGTCGACGAGGCCGTGATCGACGCGCTCTACCTCGCCTCGCAGGCCGGCGTACCGGTGCAGCTGCTGGTGCGCGGCATCTGCGCGCTGCGACCCGGCGTACCCGGCCTGTCGGAGACCATCGAGGTGCGCTCGGTGCTCGGCCGGTTCCTCGAGCACAGCCGGATCTACTGGTTCGAGAGCGCCGGCGAGCCCGTCGCCTGGATCGGGTCGGCCGACATGATGCACCGCAACCTCGACCGCCGGGTGGAAGTGCTGGTGCGGCTCCCCGGCGAGGAGAACGTCGAGTCGATCGGGCGGCTGCTCGACCTCGCCTTCGACGAGGAGACCAGCGCGTGGCTGCTCGAGAGCGACGGCACCTGGACCCGCAACGACGGCCAGCTGCACCTCCAGGAGGCACTCATCGAGAGGCAGCGGAGACGACGTACGTCGGCTTGACACGGCCCTGACTTGCAGCATCGCGGACCGCACCCCCTAGCATGATGGCCGTTCTGCTCCTCCTCACCAGGAGTTCTCCGTGGGTTTGCGATTCCGCCCGGTTGACACCACCTTCTACGACCTCTTCACCGAGTCGGCCCAGCACCTCGTGGTCGGCGCCGGTCTGCTTGCCGAGATGCTCAGCGAACAGGCCAACCACGAGGACGTGGCGCGCCGGATGCGCGAGGCCGAGCACCAGGCCGACGAGACGACGCACGCGATCGTGCGCCGGGTGAACACCACCTTCGTCACGCCCTTCGACCGCGAGGACATCTACGCGCTCGCCTCGGGGCTCGACGACGTGATGGACATGATGGACGAGGTCGTCGACCAGATCCTGCTCTACGAGGTCAAGGTGCTGCCGGCCGAGCTGTCGGAGCAGGTCGACGTGCTCCAGCGCTGCGCCGAGATCACCGCGGCCGCGATGCCGCAGCTGCAGTCGATGCAGAGCCTCGACGAGTACTGGATCGAGATCAACCGCCTCGAGAACGCCGGCGACAAGAACCACCGCCGTACGCTCGCCAACCTCTTCTCCGGCGAGTTCAAGGCGATGGAGGTCCTCAAGCTGAAGGACATCGTCGAGTCGCTCGAGGGCGCCATCGACGCCTTCGAGAAGGTCGCGAACATCGTGGAGCAGATCGCGGTCAAGGAGTCCTGAACGCATGGACCTCGCGATCGTCATCGCGGTAGTCGTCGTTGCCCTCGCCTTCGACTACACCAACGGCTTCCACGACGCGGCGAACGCCATCGCCACGTCGATCTCGACCCGGGCACTGACCCCCAAGGTCGCGCTGCTGCTGGCCGCCGTCATGAACTTCGTCGGCGCGCTGCTCGGCCAGGAGGTCGCCCACACGGTCAGCGACACGATCGTGCCGCCGTCGGGCAACGCCGGGCTGATCGTCGTACTGGCGGGCCTGCTCGGGGCGATCGCCTGGAACCTGATCACCTGGCGCTTCGGGCTGCCCTCGTCGTCCTCGCACGCCCTGATCGGCGGGCTGGTCGGCTCGGCGCTGGCAGCCGGGGCGACCGTGCACTGGCAGACCATCCTCGACAAGGTGGTCATCCCGATGGTGGCCTCGCCCATCGTGGGCTTCATCTTCGCCTTCCTGGTGATGCTGGCCATCATGTGGATCTTCCGGCGGCGCAACCAGCACAAGGTCTTCCGCGGCTTCCGGATGTCCCAGACCGTCTCGGCCGCCGCGCTCGCGCTCGGCCACGGCCTGCAGGACGCCCAGAAGACGATGGGCGTGATCTTCCTGGCCCTGGTCGCCTCCGGCTACGCCTCGGAGAGCGACTCGCTCCCCCTGTGGGTGGTCGTCGGGGCCGCGTCGGCGATCTCGCTCGGCACCTACTCGGGTGGCTGGCGGATCATGCGGACCCTCGGCCGCCGGATCATCCACCTCGACCCCGCCCGCGGCTTCTCCGCCGAGTCGGTCGGCGCGGCGGTGCTCTACACGACCGCGTTCGTCTACCAGGCCCCGATCTCGACCACCCACGTGATCACGTCCTCGATCATGGGCGCCGGCGCCACCAAGCGCTTCTCCGCCGTCCGCTGGGGCGTGGCGCGCTCGATCGTGACCGCCTGGGTGCTCACCTTCCCGATGGCCGGCCTCGTCGCCGCCGGGTGCTGGGAGATCCTGAACGTCCTCGTCCCGGTCTGAGTCGCTTGCAGTAGTCCGAGGGCCTTGGGACGTCATACGTTCCGGCTGCCACGGCGACCAGCTCGTATGACCTCCCTCGAGACGTCATACGGCCCGGCCCCCCGAGCGACCAGCTCGTACGACGTCCCGCGGGACGTCGTACGACGTGGCTGCCGGGGCGACCGGACCGTATGACGCCCGGGGCCGACGCAGGTCAGCCGAAGCGCCCCGAGATGTACGCCTCGGTGGACTCGTGGTCGGGGTTCGTGAACATCTTCTTGGTGGGGTTGAACTCCACCAGGTGGCCGGGCTCGCCGGTGGCCTTGAGGTTGAAGAAGCCGGTGTCGTCGGAGACACGGGCGGCCTGCTGCATGTTGTGGGTGACGATCACGATCGTGTAGTCGGTCTTCAGCTCGTGGATCAGGTCCTCGATGGCCGACGTCGAGATCGGGTCCAGCGCCGAGCAGGGCTCGTCCATCAGCAGCACCTGCGGCTCGACCGCGATCGCGCGGGCGATGCAGAGCCGCTGCTGCTGGCCGCCGGAGAGGCCCATGCCGGGCTTGCCGAGGCGGTCCTTGACCTCCGCCCACAGGTTGGCGGCCTTCAGGGACCGCTCGACGATGTCGTCGGACTCCGACTTCTTCAGCCGCTTGGCGTTCAGCCGGTTGCCCGCCAGCACGTTGTCGTAGATCGACATCGTCGGGAAGGGGTTGGGGCGCTGGAAGACCATGCCGATCTCGCGGCGTACGGCGACCGGGTCGACCGAGGCGTCGTAGAGCGACTGCCCGTCGACCATGATCTTGCCCTCGACCCGGGCACCGGGGATCACCTCGTGCATCCGGTTCAGCGAGCGCAGCATCGTGGACTTGCCGCAGCCCGACGGCCCGATGAACGCGGTCACCGACCGCGCCTTGATGGTCATGTTGACGCCCTCGACGGCGAGGAAGTCTCCGTAGTAGATGTTCAGGTCGGAGACGTCGATGCTCTTGGCCATGTGAGTTCCTTGTGGTCGAAAAGGATTGAGCCCGGGGTCGCCGGGTCAGCCCTTCTTGGGGGCGAAGATCTTGCCGATCACCCGCGCGAGCAGGTTCAGCACCATCACGATCACGATCAGCACCAGCGCGGCGCCCCACGCACGGGCGATGCCCGGCGGGTCGCTGACGCCCGGCGGTGCGATGCCCGGCTGCGTGAACGAGTAGTAGATGTAGACGGGCAGCGTGCTCATCCGCTCGTTGAAGAGGTTGAAGTTCGTGGAGTCGGTCTTGCCGGCGACCACGAGCAGTGGCGCGGTCTCACCGATGACGCGCGCGATCGCCAGGGTCACACCAGTGATGATGCCGCCCAATGCGGTCGGAAGCACCACCTTGGAGATCGTGCGCCACTTCGGCACGCCCAGGGCGTACGACGCCTCGCGCAGGTCGGCAGGCACCAACCGCAGCATCTCCTCGGTCGAGCGCACAACGATCGGGATCATCAGCAGCGACAGGGCCACCGCGCCACCGATCCCGGCCCGGAACTGCGGACCGAAGAGCAGCACGAACAGCGACAGCGCGAAGAGGCCCGCCACGATCGAGGGGATGCCGGTCATCACGTCCACCAGGAAGGTGATCCAGCGTCCGAGCTGGGTTCCCTTGCCGTACTCCACCAGGTAGATGGCGGCGAAGATCCCGATCGGGATCGAGATCACGGCCGCGGCCCCGGTGACGAGCAGGGTGCCGATCAGGGCGTGGTAGATGCCACCGCCCGAGCCGACGATGTTGCGCATCGAGTAGGTGAGGAACTCGACGCTGATGACCGAGGCACCCTGGCTGACGACGGTCCAGATCAGCCAGACCAGCGGGATCACCGCGATCCCGAAGGCGGACCAGATCAGCGCGGTCATCAACCGGTCGACCGCGGAGCGGCCGCCCTCCACGGCCCACGCCCAGCCGGGGAGCGCCGCGAGGAAGAGGACGAGCGCGAGGGCCAGCCAGCCCACGACGGACCAGCCGAGCAGCATCGCCGGCAGCCCGGCCGCGGCGACCGTGAGGACCAGGGCGAGCACCGGCGCCCAGCGGGGCAGCCGGGGACGGGACAGCCGCATCGACGCGGCGAGGTCGGGGGCAAGGTTCGCGCTCGTCATCGCGACATCCTCCGATCGTTGCGGCCCACGACCCACCGGGCGGCGAAGTTGACCGCGAAGGTGAACGCGAAGAGCACCAGGCCGGTGGCGATCAGCACGTGCAGCTTGGCGGGCGTGGCCTCGGCGAAGCTCGAGGCGATGTTGGACGCCACGGTCGCGGGGTTGGTGTTGGAGATCAGGTTCAGGGTGACGATCGGCGAGGCGGAGAGCACCATCGCCACCGCCATCGTCTCGCCCAGGGCGCGGCCGAGCCCGAGCATGATCGCCGAGACCATGCCGGAGCGGGCGTAGGGGAAGACCGCCATCCGGACCATCTCCCAGCGGGTCGCGCCGAGCGCGAGCGCCGCCTCCTGGTCCAGCCGCGGCGTCTGCGCGAACACCTCGCGCGAGATCGCGGTGATGATCGGCAGGATCATGATCGCCAGCACGATGCCGGCGGTGAAGATGGTGCGGCCGGTCACCGACGGCGGACCCGCGAAGAACGGCAGCCACGACAGGTGGGCGTAGAGCCACTCGTGCAGAGGCACCAGGTAGGTGGCCAGCGACCGGGCGCCCCACAGGCCGAACACCACCGACGGCACGGCGGCCAGCAGGTCGATGACGTAGGCGACCGGGACGGCGAGCCGGCGCGGCGCGTAGTGGGAGATGAACAGCGCGATCCCCAGGGCGAACGGGACGGCCAGGATCAGAGCGAGCACCGCGGCGAGGATCGTGCCGTAGATCAGCGGTCCGACGTACGACAGGAAGTCGTGGTTGGGCGCGTAGGTACTGGTCGGCTGGCTGAGGCCGGGCACGCCCTCGATGGTGAGGAAGATGAAGACACCGGCGAGCGCGGCCAGGATCGTGAGGCCGGCGGCCCGGGCCACGCCGGAGAACAGGCGGTCGCCGAGGCTCCGCGGCGGTTTCGCCGGGGCCTTCTCCGGGACGGAGGTGGTGACGGACACGATGCTCCTTGGGCTACGGGGGACTACGGCTGAACGCCAGCGTGCGGCGGACCGGTTATCCCGGCCCGCCGCACCCCGGCGGTCAAGGTACTCGTGATGCCTACTTGGCCGAGATCTTGTCGACGATCGAGGCCGCCTGCTTCTGCAGGCTGGGGTCCAGCGGGGCGGAGCCGGCCTGCGTGGCAGCGGCCTGCTGCCCCTTGGTCGACACCGCGTACGACAGGAAGCCCTTCACCATGTCGGCGTCGTTCTTGCTGCTGTAGGTCGGGCAGGCGATCAGGTAGGACGTGAGCGAGAGCGGGTAGGCACCCGCCTCGGTCGTCCTGCGGTCCACCGCGATCGCCATGTCGTCGGCACCACGGCCGGTGACCTTCGGCGACAGGGCCAGCACCTTGGCGGCGCCCTCGGCGCTCGGGGCGTTGTACGTCGAGCCGACCTTGATCGAGGCGACGCCGAGGTCGCCGACCTGGCTGTCGTCGGCGTACCCGATCGTGCCGTCACCGGCCTTCACCGCGGCGACCAGCCCGGAGGTGCCCTCGCCGGCCTCGCCACCCTTGATCGGCCAGGTGTCGTCGGTCGGGTACTTCCAGGTGCCGCCGCTGGTCTGCTCCAGGTAGTCGGTGAAGTTCGCCGTCGTGCCGGAGTCGTCCGAGCGGTGGACGGGGGTGATCGTGGTGCTCGGCAGCTTGGCGCCCGGGTTGTCCTTGGCGATCTCCGGGTCGTTCCACTTGGTGACCTTGCCGGAGAAGATGTCGCCGATGGTGGCGGACGACAACTGCAGCTTGTCGACGCCCGGCAGGTTGTAGACCACGGCGATCGGGCTGACGTAGGCCGGGACCTCGATGACGTCGCCGCCGCAGCGCTTCTTGGCCGAGTCGAGCTCGCCACCGTCGGTGCTCAGGGCCGAGTCGGAGCCGGCGAACATGTAGGCGCCGGAGATGAAGTTCTCGCGCCCGGTGCCGGAGCCGACCGGGTCGTAGTTGACGGTGACCCCGCTGTTGGCGCTCTGGTAGCCGGCGCGCCAGGCAGCCTGGGCCGACTCCTGGGCCGAGGACCCGCCGCCGTTGAGCGTCCCGCTCAGGCCGCTGCCGCTGTCACCGCTGGCCTCGTTGCCGGCCCCACAGCCGGTCAGCGCCAGCGTCAGCACGGCGATTCCGGGCACGATTGCCCGGCGGATGGAAGTGCTCTTCACTTCGTTCTCCTGATGTCTCTCTCGGGGATGACAGCAGGGACGCTAGGGAGCGCAGGTGTCCGGCTGCGTGGTCGACGGTGAACGAGGGTGAACTCGAACCACCCACTCGTCGACGCCGCGGCGCAGGTGAGACGGCGATCACGTGAACAAGGCCGGGAGGCCTTGACTCAGCGGACCTGGTGCTGCTCGGTGGCGACGACCCTGCCCTTGCGCAGGTGGACCACCAACATCCCGCCCGGGTCGAGCTGCGGGTCGTCCAGCCCGAGAGCGTCGAAGACCGACGGGAGCACCGGCCGGTGCGTGCACAGCACCGCCGCGTGGTCGTCGTGGGCGAGATCGTCGACCACCCGGAGCACGGAGGCGACGGTGGAGTCCTCCTCGCTCAGCCCGTCCTCGAGCTCGAGCTTCCAGCCCGTGGTGTCGGCGAAGGGCCGCACCGTCTCCACGCAGCGGGTGCTGCTGGACGTGACCACGCGTGACACGGCGTACGCCGACAGCACGGGCACCAGCCGCTGTGCCTGCTCCTGGCCCGCGTGGACCAGCGTCCGCAGCCGGTCGTCGCCCCTCCAGGCCTTGCGGGAGCGGGCCACGCCGTGGCGCAGGACCACCAGCGCCTGGGTCTTGCGGCGCACCTTGGTGGCCTCGTGCAGGGTGTCGCGGTCGTGGGGGTAGGTGAGCCGGTCGTACGCCGCGTCGCGGTCGACCCACACCACCTCGTCGATCTCCTCGTTGACCAGGTAGCCGCTCACGTCGTCGTCGCCCACCACCCGGCCGGTCCAGTAGAAGACCGTCTTCATCCGGCCGCCACCGTTCTCGTAGCGCTGCGACCCGAGCGGCGGCCCGAGCCGCACGTGCAGCCCGGTCTCCTCGGCCACCTCCCGCACCGCGGCGGCGGTCGCGTGCTCGCCGGGATCGAGCTTGCCCTTGGGGAAGGACCAGTCGTCGTACCGGGGTCGGTGCACGAGGAGGACCTGGCGTCCCGGGCGGAAGACCACGGCACCGGCGGCCAGCACGTCCTTCGAGGGCATGCCAGTAGTCTCACATCACCTCGCCCCGAGACAGGAGTAGCCGTGCGCAAACGTCTCGTGATCGGGACCGCTGCGGCGGTCGTGGTCGCGCTCGTCGTGGGCGGCCTGCTCTGGTGGCGCAACCACGACCGGACCGATCTCCAGCGCGCGACCTCGATGGCGCCGCCGGACGCCGAACGGCTCTCCTGGACCGACTGGACCGCCGTACGCCGCGCGGTCGGCGTGTCGACGACCGCCGACTCCCCGGTCTCCGACCTGAACCGGATGCTGACCAAGGGGTACGACGCCGACCTGACCTCGACGTCGGCGCTCGTGCAGTCGGCGCCGGTGCTCCAGGAGAAGTACGGCTTCTCCCCCGCCTCGGCCGACTGGGAGCTCTTCAGCCAGTCCACGCAGGGCGCAGTGGTGATGATCCACCTGCCCGACGGCACCGACTTCGGCGGCATCGGCGACGACCTCGCGTCGATCGGCTACACCCGGCCGTCGTCGGACACGGGGGTCTGGCGGGGCGGCGAGGACCTGCTCAACTCCATCGGCCCGGACCTGACCCCCGAGCTGCAGTACGTCGCGATCGACAGCGACGACGGGCTGGTGCTGACCAGCGACAACGAGGGCTACCTCAGCCAGGCGGTCGACGAGCTGCACGGCGACGGCGCCTCCGACGAGCTCGACGAGGTCATCGACGCCAGCGGGGAGCCGCTCTCGGCGTCGATCTACTCCGGCGACTACACCTGCTCGGCGCTGGCGATGAGCCACGCCGACCCGTCCGAGCAGCAGGCCGCCGACCAGCTGCTGGCCGACGCCGGCGACGTGAACCCGATCAGCAGCTTCGCCATGTCGGTGCAGCCCGACCGGCACGTCAGGGTCGTCATGGCCTTCGAGACCGACGACCAGGCCAAGACCAACGCCGACACCCGCCTCACCCTGGCCCGCGGTCCCGCACCCGGACAGGGCGGCACCTTCGGCGACCGGTTCTCCGTCAAGTCGGCCACCGCCTCCGGCAAGCTCGTCACCATGGACCTGATCCCCCGCCGGGACGCCTACGTGCTCTCCGACCTCGGCAGCGGCCCGGTCCTCTTCGCCACCTGCTGATCGCGAGGTCGCCTGCGGCCAGGCGCGTCAACCAGCGCCGACTCGGCGTTCCCCGAGGTGTCAAGGAGCGCCGACTCGGCGTGCTAACGGAAGCGACGCAGCCGCAGGCTGTTGGAGACCACGAACACCGACGACAGGGCCATGGCGGCCCCGGCCAGCATCGGGTTGAGCAGCCCGGCGGCGGCCAGGGGCAGGGCGGCCACGTTGTAGGCGAAGGCCCAGAAGAGGTTGCCCTTGATCGTGGTGAGGGTGCGCCGCGCCAGCCGCACCGCGTCCGCGGCGACCCGCAGGTCACCCCGCACCAGGGTGAGGTCGGAGGCCTCGATCGCCACGTCGGTGCCGGTGCCCATGGCCAGCCCCAGGTCGGCCTGCGCCAGCGCGGCGGCGTCGTTGACGCCGTCGCCGACCATGGCCACCACCCGGCCCCGGTCCTGGAGCCGCTTGACCACGTCGACCTTGTCGGCGGGCAGCACGTCGGCGACCACCTCCTCGATGCCCACTTCGGCAGCGACCGCGCGGGCGGCCCGCTCGTTGTCGCCGGTCAGCAGCACCGGCTCCAGCCCGAGGCCGCGCAGCCGTCGCACCGCCTCCGCCGACGTGGGCTTCACGGTGTCGGAGACGACCAGCACGCCGCGCGCCCGACCGTCCCAGCCGACCGCGACCGGGGTGCGGCCGGCGGCCCGGGCCACCTCGACGGCCGACGCCAGCTCGGGCGGCAGGTGCTGCGACCACTCCTCGAGCAGCCGCGGCCGGCCCACCAGCACGGCGTGGCCGTCCACGACGCCCCGCACGCCGAGGCCCTCGACGTTCACGAAGTCCTCGGCCTCGGGCAGGTCGCCGTCGACGCCGGCGCCCTCGACGACGGCGCGGGCGATCGGGTGCTCCGAGCCCGCCTCGAGGGAGGCCGCGAGCCGCCGTACGTCCTCCACCGACTCGCCACCCGCGGCGACCACGTCGACCAGGGACATCCGGCCGGTGGTCACCGTGCCGGTCTTGTCGAGCACCACCGTGTCGATGCGCCGGGTGGACTCGAGCACCTCCGGCCCCCTGATCAGGATCCCGAGCTGGGCGCCCCGGCCGGTCCCGACCATGAGCGCGGTCGGCGTGGCCAGGCCGAGCGCGCACGGGCAGGCGATGATCAGCACCGACACCGCCGCGGTGAACGCCGCCGAGGCCCCGGCGCCGACGGCCAGCCAGAAGCCCAGGGTGGCGAGCGCCAGCACGATCACCATCGGCACGAAGAAGCCCGAGATCCGGTCGGCCAGGCGCTGCACGTCGGCCTTGCCGTGCTGTGCGTCCTCGACCAGGCGCGCCATCTGCGCCAGCTGGGTGTCGCCGCCGACCCGGGTCGCGCGGACGACGAGCCGCCCACCGGCGTTGACCGTCGCCCCCGCCACGGCGTCGCCCGGGCCGACCTCGACCGGCACCGGCTCCCCGGTCAGCATCGACGCGTCGACCGCGGAGGTGCCGCGCTCGACGACCCCGTCGGTGGCGATCTTCTCCCCGGGGCGGACCACGAAGAGCGCCCCCACGGCCAGCTCGTCGGCGGGCGCCAGCCGCTCCCCGCCGTCCTCGAGCAGGGTGACCTCCTTGGCCCCCATCTCGAGCAGCGCGGCGAGGGCGGCCCCCGCGCGTCGCTTCGACCGCAGCTCGAACCAGCGCCCGGCGAGCAGGAACGTCGTCACGCCCGTGGCGGCCTCGAGGTAGATGTTGTCCAGGCCGTCGGTCCGCTGCACGGTGAGCTCGAACGGGTGCGTCATGCCGGGCGTGCCCGCCGTACCCCCGAAGAGCGCGACCAGCGACCACCCGAACGCCGCCAGCACACCCATCGACACCAGCGTGTCCATCGTCGAGGTGCCGTGGCGCAGGTTGGTCCACGCCGCCCGGTGGAACGGCCACGCACCCCACACGACGACGGGCGCGGCCAGCGTCAGCGACGCCCACTGCCAGTAGGTGAACTGCAGCGCCGGCACCATCGCCAGCAGCACCACCGGCAGGGTCAGCACGGCGGAGACGACGAGCCGCTGGCGCAGCGCGTCGAGCTCCGCGTCGGCCCCGTCCGGCCGCTCCGGGACCTCGCGTCGGGGCTCCGGCAACCGCGCGTGGTAGCCCGCCCCCTCGACCGTCGCGAGCAGGGCGTCGGTGGTGACGGTGTCGGGTAGCTGACCCTGGCCTTCTGGGTCGCGTAGTTGACCGTCGCCACGACCCCGTCCAGCTTGTTCAGCTTGCGCTCGATCCGGTTGGCGCAGGACGCGCACGTCATGCCGGTGATGGCGAGCTCGACGTCGGTGGTCATGGGGTCGACCCCGCTCAGGTCAGGGCGTACCCCGCCTCGTCCACGGCCGCCTCCACGGCGGCGCGGTCGAGCGGGGTGGTGCTGGTGACGGTGACCGCACCGGTCTCGAGGACCACGTCGACGGCTTCGACGCCGTCGATCTCGGCGATCTCCTCGGAGACCGAGGCGACGCAGTGGCCGCAGGTCATGCCGGCGACGGTCCAGGTGCTCACGTTGCTCATCGAGGCCTCCTCAGTCGCGGCGGTCAGGAGCGGACCAGTCGCGAGATCGCGTCGACGGCCTCGGTGACCTTCTCGCGGGCCTCGTCGTCACCGGCGCGGGCGGCGTCGACCACGCAGTGGTTCATGTGCTCCTCCAGCAGGCCGATCGACACCGCGTGCAGCGCCTTCGTCATCGCGCTGACCTGGGTGAGGATGTCGATGCAGTACTTCTCCTCCTCGACCATCCGCTGCAGGCCGCGGGCCTGCCCCTCGATGCGGCGCAGGCGCTTGAGGTAGTCGTCCTTGCGGTGGATGTAGCCGTGCTGGTGCTCCGTCATGACTACCACGGTACCCCCCTGGGGTACGGCGGACCAGCAGGCGGAACGGGGAGGCCCTCCGCGGGAAGGTCGCGGGTCAGCTCGCGCTGCGGGGCTCTTCGGCAACGCCGAGGATCTGGTCGATCTCGTCGGCGGACAGGTGGTCCTCGGCCTCGCTGGCGGCGATGATCAGGCTGGTGGTCAGCTCCACCTCACCGAGCAGGTCAGCGTCCTCGAGGGTGACGTCGAACTGGTCGTGCACCTCATGCTCCCTCGGTCGTGGTGGACGGTCGGCCCCCTCTGGGGTCAAGGGTGCCCGGCGATTCCGGGAATGAAACACCCGCCCCGAAATCTGACCCCTTTGGGGATGAGGAACCACCCGAGCGGAACCCCAAAAGACGGCACGAGGCCCCATCCCTAGGGATGGGGCCTCGCAACAGACCAGTCGGACAGGTGCTGTCCTGGCTGGCGTCCGCAATCAGAGCGGACGGACGTTCTCCGCCTGGGGACCCTTGGGGCCCTGGGTGACGTCGAACTCAACCTTCTGGTTCTCGTCGAGGGACTTGTAGCCCTGCGACTGAATCGCCGAGTAGTGCACGAAGACGTCGTCGCCGCCGTCCTCCTGCGCAATGAAGCCGAAACCCTTCTCGGCGTTGAACCACTTCACGGTGCCCTGAGCCATTTGCTCGTTACTCCTTCATCGGGGCGAGAATCGTCACTTCGACGATCCGCATCAGATGCGGTGACACGTCGCCTCGACTTGCGTGAGTGGCACACACGAAGAAGAAACGCCGTTGGATCACAAACTCCGCGGGCGTCAGACCTGCTGGAACTTGCACCTGTTGCAGGGTCGACACTACCAAGCCATCACCCCGTATCCAGTTTCTGGACCAAGCATTTACCGACGGAGATCGTGAAGGTTGCGCTACGGGCGCGTGTCCGGCCGGATAACCACCCGGTCGGGTGAGTCCGGTCCGGGGCCGGTGGCTGCGTCCCACCGCGGTGCGAAGACCGCCCGGGGAGGCGTCGCACGACCTAGGATGCCGAGGTGTCGCGAATGTCTCGGGGGGACATCCAGGGTCTCCGTGCCGTCGCGGTCCTGCTCGTGGCACTCGACCACGCGTCCGTCGGGCCGTTGCACGGCGGCTTCGTGGGCGTCGACGTGTTCTTCGTGATCTCCGGCTTCCTGATCACCTCGCTGCTGCTCGCCGAGGTCGCCCGCGACCGCCGGGTCTCCCTGATCGGCTTCTACGCCCGCCGCGCCCGCCGGATCCTGCCGGCGGCGACCCTGGTCACGCTGGTCACCGTGGCGGCCTCGGTCTGGTTCCTCAGCGGCATCGAGGCCGAGGCGGTCATCGGCGACGCCCTGTGGGCGACGTTCTTCGCCGCCAACGTGAAGTTCGCCAGCGACGGCACCGACTACTTCCAGGGCGACTCCGCCCCCTCCCCGCTGCAGCACTACTGGTCGCTGGCGGTGGAGGAGCAGTTCTACGTGGTCTGGCCGCTGGTGCTGCTCACCCTGTGCCTGGTCGTGCGCTTGGCGGCCCGCCGGCAGGAGCGACGCCGGCGGGGGCGGCACGCGGTCGGCCGCCGCGTCGTTGCTCCCAAGGCCGCCGGGCGGCACGCCGTCGTCCGCGAGCGCGACCCGGGCAGCCGAGCGGTCACCGGCAGCGCCGTCGTGCTGCTGCTCCTCGTCATCGCCGCCTCGTTCGCGTGGTCGGTGGTGCACACGCGCGACGACGCGGTGACGGCGTACTTCTCCCCCTTCACCCGGGCCTGGGAGCTCGGCATCGGCGCCCTGACCGCGTGCCTGGTGCCGGGACTGCGCCGGCTCCCCCGCCCGGTGCTGGGGCTGGTGTCCTGGGCCGGCCTGGTGGCGGTGGCCGTCGCGGCGCTGACCTTCGACCCCGACACCCTGTTCCCCGGGTACGCCGCGGCCCTGCCGGTGCTCGGCACCGCGCTGCTGCTGGCCGGGGGCCTCTCACCGGCCCGCTGGGGGCCCCAGCCGCTGCTGTCGGTGCCACCGATGCGGGTGCTGGGCGACTGGTCCTACTCCATCTATCTCTGGCACTGGCCAGCCCTCGTGATCGCGGGCTCGGTGTGGCGCCCGATCTCCGGCGCGTCCGGACTGGTCGTGCTCGCCGGCGCCGTGGCCGTCTCCGGGCTGAGCTACCACTTCGTGGAGAACCCGTTCCGCCGGATGCAGTCGCTCTCGCTGCGTCCCGCCCGCGGCCTGGTCCTCTACCCCGCCGTGCTCGCCCTGGTGCTGCCGATGATGGCCGGCGCCGGGGCCGTGGTCACCAAGATGAACGCAGGCGGCGGCGCGTGGATCACGCGGAGCAACTACGGGCAGACCCGCCACGACCCCAAGCCGCACTTCAGCAGGCTGCCGGCCGTCGCGCTGGTCGAGGCCTCGGTGCTGGCCGCCCGCAACGGGCTGGAGATCCCCCGGCACCTCCAGCCCTCCCGGCTCGAGCTGGACCCGGAGAAGCCCGACCTCGGCGGCTGCCAGTACTACCCGACGAACCCCGACAAGCTGTGCCCGCGCGGTGACCTGTCCGCCGACCGCACCCTGGTCCTGGTCGGCGACTCGCACGCGCGCCAGTGGATCCCGGCGCTCGACATCCTGGCCGAGAAGTACGGCTACAAGGCCTATTACCTCGTGCGGGAGGGCTGCCCCGCCGCGGACGTGACCCCGGAGCGCAAGACCGGCGGTCCGAGCAACGGGTGCGAGGAGTTCCAGGACTGGGCGGTCGACCAGGTGGCGAAGCTGGAGCCCGCGGTCACCATCCTCGGCTCCCAGTCCGACACCAACCGGGGCTACGTCGACGACTCCGGCACCCTCGTCACCGACGACGACGCCACGCTGGCGATGTTCGAGGCGGGCATGACGAGGTCCGTCGAGCGGCTCTCCGCCCACTCCGGCCGGACCGTCTTCATCGGGGACCCGCCCGCCAACGACTTCCAGGTCAGCCTGTGCCTGTCGAAGCGGGGGGCGTCACTGCGCTCGTGCATGGCCGGCCGCGACCCGCGCTCGCTGGACCTGATCGCCGCCGGACGCCGCGGGGCCCAGGCGGCCGGCGCGGAGTACGTCGACCCGACGCCGTGGTTCTGCGTCGGCAACCAGTGCCCGGCGGTGATCGGGCACTTCGTCCCCCGCCGCGACCTGGCCCACGTCACCGTCGAGTACGCCCAGCACCTCACACCCGCGCTGGACCGGGCGCTGGACCTGGGCGGTCGGCGGCGGACCGCAGCGGCACGACTGGGGTCGTGAGCCGTCCGTCCGCGCGCCGGGGCGGGTGGATCATCCACCGGCCCAGGCGGACCGACCCGAAGGCGATGACCAGCCCGGCGAGGTCGTCGACCGCGAAGTGCCAGCCCAGGTAGATGGTGGCGAGCACGGTCCCGACCAGGAAGACGGTCAGGGCGCGCGCCGTACGCCGCAGGCCGTAGTAGCGGGCCATCAGGAGGGTGGCCGTCGTCACGGCCACGTGCAGGCTCGCGAACGCCGAGATCTGCGCGAAGGCGTCGGCCGCGTGCGGGTGGGCGAGGAGATGGTCGCGCTGGGCGAGGTAGCGGGCCTGGGTGTCCTGGATCATCGTGCGCGGCAGCCCGCTGAAGTCGCCGGGCGCGGCGTCGAACGGACCCAACGACGGGACCAGGTAGTAGGACGCGACGCCGAGGATCCACACCCACAGCATCGAGGCGATGAAGACGTACCCCTCCTTGATGCGCGGGGCGAGCGCCAGGGCCGCGACGAACGAGACCGAGGCCAGCGTCGGGAACGACTCGTAGATCACCATCAGCACGTACGCCGCGATGTGCTGGCCCAACAGGTCGTGCAGGAGGACTGCGGGACTGTGCCCGAGGAAGAGCCAGTGGTCCCAGGACTCCAGCATCTGGTCGCGAGGCGCGCGGAAGACGTCCCAGCTCTTCAGGTTGTGGTAGCAGAAGTAGACACAGTGGTAGGCCAGCAGCCCGCCCAGCGCGAGCGAGAGCCGGCGGCCGGTCCACCGTTCCCACAGCGTCGACCAGGCCGCCCGCACGCTCCAGCCGGGCCGCGGGGTGCGCACCGCGGCGTCCAGCAGCACCCCGACGAAGATCGCCAGCGACAGCGCGATCCTGGACCGGAGGATCTCGCCGCCCGGGTCCTTGAAGCCGATCCCCACCTGGGCTGACCTCGCCAGCGACACGGCGGCGAAGACCGCCACGAGGAGCCACACGCGCCACAGCCAGCCGCGGTCCTGCCCCTCGCGGCCGGTCGGCGGCGGAGTCATCGATGCGGGCGACGCTGTGGCCGAAGGAGACCGCCGTGACGGGCGACAGGACGACTCTGACATGGGGATGGGTCCACCTCCGGAGGGCTCGATGACCTCCGGGACTATCCGCGGCCCGCATGAAGGGACCGTGAACCTTCCGCGTGCGAGACCGGCGCGGAGGTAGGGTGGAAACTCCCTAGTCTGTGGACGTGGCTCTTCGGAACCGGCTGCGATTCCTGGAAAGCGTGCGGCGGTGGAAGTCGAGCGGAACGCCGCGGGACGCTGCGCCTCCGGGCACCGCGGGTCGGCATGAGCACCGCGGGTCCACCCCGCCGTGACGTCTGGTCGTTGATCGCCGACGAGCCGTCGCTGGGCGGCGACAAGCCCCACCCGGGAGGCTGGATGCAGCGGCTGTGCCGAGCGGCTGCGCGCGAGCTGGGTGCGACGGGAGCAGGCATCAGCCTCCTCGCGCACAACGGTGACGCCAGCGTGCTCGCGGCCTCGGGGCCGGACACCGAAACCGTCGAGCAGCTCCAGTTCACCCTCGGCGAGGGGCCCTGCCTGGATGCCTTCTCGCTCGGTCGCCCGGTACTGACCCCGGACCTTGCGCTGGCCGCGAGGACCCGGTGGCCCGGCTACGCCCCCGCCGTCCGGGGGCACGGCATCAACGCGGTCTTCGCCTTCCCGCTCCAGCTCGGCGGGGCCCGCCTGCGGGCCATGGACGTGTACCGCGACCAGACCGGTTCGCTGTCCACCCGAGATCTCAACCAGGGACTGGCGTTCGCCGAGGCGGCCATGTCGACCCTGCTCGACGCCCAGGCGGCGGCCGACAACGAGCACCCGGCGTTCGGCAGCTCGCTGGACGGTCAGTTCGAGGTCTACCAGGCGCAGGGCATGGTGCAGGTCCAGCTCGGGGTCAGCCTCCACGAGGCCATGGCGCGGCTTCGCGCCCACGCCTACGCTCAGGACCGGCCGCTGCACGAGGTGGCGGCCGATGTCGTCGCTCGTAGACTTGTTCTCGAGCCGGACTCCTGAGCGGCCCCGGTTCCCATGAGCATCGCGAAAGGTCCAGCATGATCGCAGCCGACCGGCTGGCTCACATCTTCGTCGAGGTGGCCGACACCCTCACCGACGACTTCGACCTGATCGAGTTCCTGCAGGGGCTCACTGCCCGGAGTTCCGACCTGCTCGAGATCAGTGCGGTGGGGCTGCTCCTCGCCGACCACCATGGCCAGCTCCGGCTCATGGCCGCCTCCGACGAACGCACCCAGATGCTCGAGCTCTTCCAGCTGCAGTCGCACGAAGGTCCGTGCCACGAGTGCTTCTCCACCGGCCGGGCCATCGTCGGGGCGGACCTCGCGAACGCCCAGGACCGCTGGCCGCGGTGGGCGCCCCTCGCTGTGCAGAACGGCTTCCGTGCCGTGCACGCGTTCCCGATGCGGCTGCGCTCCGAGGTGATCGGCGCGCTGAACCTCTTCAGCACGGACCCCGGCACGATCGATCCCGCGGATGCGCGCGTCGTGCAGGCGCTGGCCGACGTCGCCACCATCGCACTGATCCAGGAACGCGCGATCCGGCAGGGCGAGATCCTCACCGAGCAGCTCCAGGGCGCGCTGAACGCCCGCATCTCCATCGAGCAGGCCAAGGGTGCACTCGCCCAGATCCACGGCTGCTCCCTGGACGAGGCCTACGAGCTGCTCCGAGTCTTCGCGCGCGAGACGGGCACGCCGATCAGCGACGTGGCGCACGACGTCACTGCCAGGCCCGGCAGCATCCCCGCGCTCACGACGCCGTCCGCGACGGACGTCGACTGACCTCCGGCCCCACTGCTCACCGGGCCGGCGGTGAGCTGGCCACCGTTTCGCCCGCCACAACGGTGGCTCACCCACCGCCCGACCACCCGGCTCGCCACCCAGCGGTGAGTTGGCCACCGATTCCGCAGACGAAACGGTGGCTGATCCACCGCCGGCCCCGCCCGGCCCGACGGATCAGGACAGCTCGCCCCACACCCGCAGCCGGGCCATCCCGCCGTCGGGGTAGACGTCCAGCCGCACGTGGGTGACCGGCCGGTCCTCGGGGACGAGGAAGCGGTGCCGGGTGTCGGGCTGCGAGCGCACCCGCGGCACGAGGTCGAACCACGCGGCGTCCTCCACGTCGTCGGACGAGGAGACCGAGCAGCCGGCGAGCCGGACCCAGCCGGGTGCGTTGCCGAGGAAGTACGACGTGTCCAGCTCGACGTGGCGGACCACGCCGGCCCCGGCGAGCCGGAAGAGGGCCCAGTCGTGGCCGTCGTCGCGACGCCGTGCGTTCTCCCAGCCCTCGCCCATGTTGCGCGCCCGGCCGGGCAGGATGAGCCGGCCCGCCGAGCCGTAGAAGGCGTCGGAGCAGGAGACCAGCGAGCCGCCGTTCTCCAGCGCGGCGAGGTCGATCGTGCCGACGAGGAAGCGCGGGTCGGGCACGGGCGTGCCGTGCACGCGGAAGCGGGCAACGCCTCCGTCGGGGTGGATCGTGAGCCGCACGTGGGTCCAGACGCGCCGGTCGGACACGGCGTACTCGTTGGCGGTGTCGCCCGACGCCGGGGACCTCGGGACCAGCGGCTCCCACGCGAGTGCGGCGAGCTCGTCGGGTGACGGGTAGCCCGTGCGGCCGCGCCCTCGACCGAGACGTGCGGCGGGTAGTTGCCGGTGAAGTGGGCCGTGTCCACGACCACGCCGTGCAAAACGCCCGGCACCCCGAGCCGCACGATCGCCCAGTCGCTGCCGGGCTCCCGGCGCCGGCGGGTCTCCCAGCCGTCGTACTCCTTGCCCTTGTGGCCGAAGGTGTGCACGGCCGACGCCGGCTCCGGGCGGATGAGGTTCTCCCGCGCCGCGAAGAACTCGTCGTTGGCCGCGCAGACGCTGCCGGAGAGGTCGCGCGAGGCGAGGTCGGGCAGGTGCGTGAAACCGCTCATCGACGGTCCTTCCTGATCAGGCGTCCCAGCGGGTCGGGCGCGACGGAGCCGCCCGCGACGATCCGGCGGCCGGTCAGCCACACGTCGCGAACCGCGCCGGTCAGCGTGCGTCCGGCGTACGGCGTGACGGGGTTGCGGTGGTGCAGCCGCCCGGGGTCGACCACGAAGGAGGCGTCGGGCGCGAACGCCACCAGGTCGGCGTCGCGGCCCGGCTCGATCGCACCCTTGGCGTCGAGGCCGGCCAGCGCCGCGGGTCCCGTGGACATCCAGGCGACCACCTGCCCGAGGCCGATCCCCCGCTCCCGGGCGGCGGTCCACATCAGCGGCAGCCCCAGCTGCAGCGACGCAACGCCGCCCCAGGCCGAGCCGAAGTCGCCGGTGTCGAGCCGCTTGAGGTCGACCGTCGAAGGCGAGTGGTCGGAGACCACGGCGTCGATGGCGCCGTCGACCAGCGCCCGCCACAGCGCGTCGCGGTTGGCGGCGTCGCGGATCGGCGGGCAGCACTTGAACTCGGTGTGCCCGTCGGGCACCTCCTCGGCGCTAAGCGTCAGGTAGTGCGGGCAGGTCTCGACGGTGACCCGCACCCCGTCGGCGCGGGCCTTCGCCAGCAGGGGCAGGGCGCTCGCGCTCGACAGGTGCAGCACGTGCACGCGGGTGCCGTTCTCCCGGGCGAGGTCGAGGAGTCCCGAGATGGCGGCGTCCTCGGCCTCCCGGGGCCGCGAGCCGACGAACCCGGCGTACGACGGGCCGGCGCAAGCGGGAGCGTCGGCGAGCACGTCGGGGTCCTCGGCGTGCACGACCATCAGCCCGTCGAAGGAGGCGACCTCGGCGAGGGCCCGGTCGAGCTGGGCCCGGTCCAGCGGCGCGAACTCCGGCACCCCGCTGTCGACCAGGAAGCACTTGAACCCGAAGACCCCCTCGTCGGCCAGCGCCCGCAACCGCCCCAGGCTCGACGGGACGGCGCCGCCCCAGAAGCCGACGTCCACGTGGCACCGGCCCTCGGCGGCCCGGCGCTTGGTCTCCAGCGCTGCGGGGTCGACGGTCGGCGGGATGGAGTTGAGCGGCATGTCGACCAGCGTGGTCACGCCTCCGGCGGCGGCGGCGCGGGTCGCGCTGGCGAAGCCCTCCCACTCGGTGCGGCCGGGCTCGTTGACGTGCACGTGGGTGTCGACCAGGCCGGGCAGCAGCACCTCGTCAGCGGCCAGGCGCACCCGTTCGGCGGCGTCCACGTGGGTGCCGGCCGGCTCGACGGCGCTGATGCGGCCGCCGTCCACGACGACCACGGCCTCCTCGAGACGGCCGTCCCGCAGGACCGGGCCGGTGATCGCGAGGTCCGCCACCACCTCAGCCCACCCGCCGCAGCGCGAGGTCGTCGAGGGTCGTGGCCGGCGCACCGGTGAGCCGCTCCATCTCGTCGGCCGTGACGGCGCCGCAGTGCAGGCCGCGGCGCAGGAAGCCGGCCAGCGCCCGCGCCGTCGCCGGCTCGTCGAGCACGGCGCCCGCGGCCCCACCCAGGTAGTCCCGTAGGCGCCCCGCCGCCGTGTCGAGGCCGGAGCGGTAGAAGAGGAACGTCGCCAGGAACCGGGTCGGCAGCTGGGCCGGGTGCAGGTCCCAGCCCTGGTAGAGCCCGCGCGACAGGGAGCGGCGTACCAGCCGGTGGTGCAGCGCCCACGCCTCCCGCACCTGCCGGGCCGGCCCGACCGGCAGCACGTTGGTCGACCCGTCGCTGACCGGGACGCCGGTGCCGGCGGCCGCGAGGAGCATGACGTTCTTCGCGTGGTCGGCGACCGGGTGGTCCATCGCCTGGTGGCCGGCCGCGATGCCGAGCGCCGCGGTGTAGTCGTAGGTGCCGAAGTGCAGCCCGTTGCAGCGGCCGGCGGACGCGTGCACCAGCCGAGCGACCGTGGCGGCGCCGTCGGGGCCGAGCACCACCTGGGGCGTCTCGACCTGGACCTCGAAGCGGAGCCGGCCGTGGTCGAGGGCGTACGCCGCCTCCAGCCGCTCGCAGGCCAGCACCATCGCCTGCACCTGCTCCACGGAGGTGACCTTGGGCAGCGTCAGCCGGAAGCCGTCGGGCAGCGGGCCCGCCTCGAGGGCGGCGCCGAGCACGAGGTCGAGGGTGCGCAGCCCGCGCGCCCGGGTGGAGGCCTCGAAGGACTTGAACCGCACCCCCCAGTACGGCGGCGGGTCGGCCGCCACGACGCCCACGGCCGCGACCGCGTCGGCGTCCTCCTCGGCGTCGGAGTGGCCGCGGTAACCGTCCTCGAGGTCGATGCGCAGGTCCTCGACCGGCTCCCGCTCCAGCTTGGCCAGCAGCAGCGGCCACACCGCCGCGACCTCGTCGGGATCGGCCCCGGTCGCCAGCGCGAGGGCCTCCGGCGACGGCGCGTGCGCGTCGAGGGCGGCGCGGGCGGCCGCGGCGTACCCGGCCACGACCCCGGCGCCGACCCGGTCCGCCGGCACGTAGACGGTGTGCACCGGCTGCCTTTCGCCGGTGTCCCCGGGGTAGAGCCGGTCGAGTGCCGCGTCCGCCGGCGCCATGATCCGCTCCACGTCGGCGAGGTCGGCGGCGGTGAGTCGGGGTGTCATCGGGTGCCCGTCACGTCCTCGGGCCGGATCGGCACCCGGCGCAGGTCGAGGCCGGTGGCCGCGCGGATCGCCGCCGCGACCGCGGGACCCGAGGAGATGGTGGGGGCCTCGCCGACGCCGCGCAGGCCGTACGGCGCATGGGGGTCGGCGTACTCGAGGACCTCGATCGGCATCGGCGGGGTGTCCAGGATGGTGGGGATCAGGTAGTCGGTGAATGACGGGTTGGTGATCCGGCCGGCGACGATCTGGATCTCCTCCATCAGGGCCAGGCCCATGCCCTGGGTGCTGCCGCCCTGGATCTGGCCCACGACCGCCGACGGGTTGACCGCCTTGCCGACGTCCTGGGTGCAGGCGAGCTCGACCACCTTGACCAGCCCGAGCTCCACGTCGACGTCGACCACGGCACGGTGCGCGGCGAAGGCGTACTGCACGTGGGCGTTGCCCTGCCCGGTCTCGGGGTCGATGGGGTACGTCGGCCGGTGCCGCCACTCGACGGTGTCCTCGACCTCGTCGGTGCCGAGCAGGTCGGCGAGGGTGACCGCCACGGCACCGAGGTCGTCGACGACCGCGTCTCCGGCCAGGCGCAGCGTGGCCGCGTCGACGCCGAGCCGCTGGGCCGCCCGGGCGAGCACCGTCCGGCGCACGCTCTGGCAGGCTGCCCGGACCGCGCCGCCGGTGACGTAGGTCTGCCGCGACGCCGAGCTCGACCCGGCCGACCCGACCTGCGTGTCCTTCGGGGCCACCACGACCCGCTCGACCTCGAGCTCGGTGCGGCAGATCTGCTGCTCGACGGTGACCAGGCCCTGGCCCACCTCCGCGGCCGCGGTGTGCACCGTGACGACCGGCTCGTGGCCGACGACCGCCAGCCGCACCCGGGCCGTCGAGTAGTCGTCGAAGCCCTCGGAGAAGGCCACGTTCTTGTACGCCACGGCGTACCCGACGCCGCGACGGACGCCCTCGCCGTGGGTGGTGTTGGCGACCCCGCCAGGGAGCCGGCGCAGGTCGAGCTCGCCGCCGTCATCGGGCGGGAGCGGCATCGCCCGGAGCCGCTGCACCAGCTCGGCGACCGGGGCGGCGCTGTCGATGACCTGGCCGGTCGGCGCCGTCGAGCCCTCGTGGAAGCCGTTGCGGACCCGGATCTCGACCGGGTCGAGGCCGACCGCCTCGGCCAGCTTGTCCATGATCGCCTCGACCGCGAACGCGGTCTGCACCGACCCGAAGCCGCGCATCGCGCCGCAGGGCGGGTTGTTGGTGTAGGCGCCGTAGCAGTCCACGTGGATGTTCGGGATCTCGTAGGGGCCGAGCCCCATGGTGCCGGCGTTGCCGACGACCGCGGGGGTGCTGGAGGCGTAGGCGCCGCCGTCGAGGTGGATGGTGGCCCGGGCGTAGACGAGCCGGCCGTCTCGGTCCGCGCCGTACTCGTAGTGCATCGAGGCGGGGTGCCGGTGCACGTGGCCGAAGAACGACTCCTCGCGGTTGTAGACCATCTTCACCGGCTTGCCGGTGTGCAGCGCGAGCAGGCAGCCGTGGACATGCATCGACAGGTCCTCCCGGCCGCCGAACGCGCCACCGACGCCGGCCAGCCGGAGCCGGACCCGGTCGGGGCCGAGCCCGAGCGCGGCGCAGACCTGCCGCTGGTCGACGTGCAGCCACTGGGTGGCGACGTACAGGTCCACACCGCCGGTGCCGTCGGGGACCGCGAGGCCGGACTCGGGTCCGAGGAACGCCTGGTCCTGCATGCCGACCTCGTAGTCGCCGGAGACCACGACCTCGGCGCTCGGGTGCGGGTCACCGGTGCGGATCCTCACGTGCCGGACCAGGTTGCCGTGAGGGTGCAGCTGCGGTGCATCGGGCAGCAGCGCCTTGCGGGCGTCGACGACGGGCTCGAGCACCTCGTAGTCGACGACGATCTTCTTGGCGGCCTGGCGGGCGGTCTCGGGGTGGTCGGCGGCGACCAGCGCGACCGGCTCGCCCTGGTAGCGCACCACGTCGACCGCCAGCACCGGCTGGTCCTGGTGCTCGAGGCCGAAGTGCTTCTGGCCGGGCACGTCGTCGTGGGTCAGCACCGCGAACACGCCGGCGGTGCGCAGCGCCTCGGTGATGTCGACCTTCAGGATCCGGGCGGACGGGTGCGGGCTGCGCAGCGTGACGCCCCAGAGCATGTCGTCCATCCAGAGGTCGCTGCCGTAGGCGAACTCCCCGGTGACCTTGAGGATCCCGTCCGGCCGCAGCGGCGACTCCCCCACTCCGCCGGGCGCCCCGACCCGGGTGGTCCCGGTGGTCTCCGTGGTCCCGGTCATGCCGTCACCGCCTTCGCCATCAAGGTCTCGGACGCCCGGAGCACGTCGACCGCGAGCCGTTCCTCGTCGACCTCGACCATCGCGTCGTGCCGCACGACCGGCCGGCCCTGGACCAGCAGCAGCTCCAGCGGCGGCGGCGTGCCGAGCACCAGGGCCGCGACCGGGTCGGGGATGCCGGCGTGGGCGGCGGTGTCGACCCGCCACAGCGCGAGGTCGGCCTGCTTGCCGGGCTCCAGCGAGCCGATCCGGTCGTCCCAGCCGAGCACCCTCGCGCCGCCGATCGTCGCGAGCTCGAGCCCGTCGCGGACGGTGAGGGCGGTCGGCCCTCCGACCGCGCGGGCGAAGAGGACCGAGTGGCGCAGCTCCTCGACGAGCGAGGCGGCCTCGTTGGAGGCGGCGCCGTCCACGCCTAGGCCGACGGGGACGCCGGCCTTGCGGAGGTCGCGGGTCCGGCAGATGCCGGCGCCGAGGCGGGCGTTGGACGACGGGCAGTGCGCGACGCCGGTGCCGGTGGCGGCGAGGGTGCCGACCGACCGGTCGTCGAGGTGGATCCCGTGGGCGAACCAGACGTCGGGCCCGACCCAGCCGAGGGACTCGACGTAGTCGACCGGGTGCACACCGAACTTCTCCCGGCAGAACTCCTCCTCGTCGATGGTCTCGGCGAGGTGGGTGTGCAGCCGGACGCCCTTGTCGCGAGCGAGGGCGGCCGCCTGCCGGAGCAGGTCACCGGTGACCGAGAACGGCGAGCACGGCGCCACGCCGACGCGCAGCATCGAGTCCGGCGACGGGTCGTGGTGCCGGTCGATCGCGTCGGCCGTCGCGGCCAGGATCGCGTCGACCTCCTCCACCACGTGGTCCGGCGGGAGGCCTCCGCGCGACCGGCCGAGGTCCATGGAGCCCCGGGTCGGCAGGAACCGCAGCCCGACCGTGCGGGCCGCCTCGATCTCGGCGCCGAGCAGGTCACCGCCGTCGGCGGGGAAGACGTAGTGGTGGTCGGTCGTCGTGGTGCAGCCGGTGCGGGCGATCTGCACCAGCGCGCCGGTGGCCCCGACCCGCACGGTGTCCTCGTCGAGCCCGGCCCAGACCGGGTAGAGCGTGGTCAGCCACTCGAAGAGCGTGTGGTCGACGGCCGAGCCGCGGGTCAGCCACTGGTAGAGGTGGTGGTGGGTGTTGACCAGGCCGGGCGTGGCGAGGCACCCGGTGCCGTCGACGTACGTCGCGTCCGGCAGGTCCCGGTGCGCCCGGCCCTCGCCGACCGACGCGATCCGGGCGCCGTCGACGACGACGTGCCCGACGGCGTGCTCGGTCCGGTCGGCGTCCATGGTGACCACCGCGCACCCGTCGACGACCACGCGGCTCATCGCATCCGCCTCGCGGCCAGGTGCACGGCCTCGATGATCTTCTCGTAGCCCGTGCAGCGGCAGAGGTTGCCGGCGAGCGCCTCACGGATCTCGGAGTCGTCCGGGTCGGGGTCGCGGGCGAGCAGGTCGTGGGTGGCGACGAGCAGGCCGGGGGTGCAGAAGCCGCACTGCACGGCGCCGGTCTCGACGAACGCCTGCTGCACCGGGTGCAGCTCGCCCTCCCCGGCGTGGTGGCTGAGGCCCTCGACCGTGTCGACGCTCCGGCCGTCGGCCTGCCCGGCCGCGACCAGGCAGGCGCAGCAGGTGACACCGTCGAGGTAGACCGTGCACGACCCGCACTCGCCCTGCTCGCAGGCGTTCTTGGAGCCGGGCAGGCCGAGCCGCTCGCGCAGCACGTAGAGCAGGCTCTCGCCCGCCCAGACGTCGTCGGCCACGCGCTGCTCGCCGTTGACCGTGATCGTGACCCGCATCAGCCCTCTCCCCTTCGTGGGCCTTCTCGGCCTTGCGCCTCGGCCCAGGCCCACGCCAGGCAGCGGCGGGCCATCACGGCCAGGGCGTGGCGGCGGTACGCCGCGGTGCCGCGCACGTCGTCGATCGGAGACGCGGCCGCCGCGACCAGTCGGCCGAACTCCTCGGCCACCGGGTCGGGGACGTCGGCGCGGCCCTCCCAGTCGAGCTCGGCGGCCAGCAGCTCCTCGGCGTCGCGGGCCCGTAGCGGGGTCGGGCCGGCCGAGCCGATGCCGGTGCCGACCGAGCGCTGCTCCGGGTGCAGCGCCAGCCCGAGGGCGGCGACCGCGATCACCATCGCATTGCGGGTCCCGATCTTGCTGAACTGCTGCGGCCCGGTCGCGGCCGGCACCCAGACCGCGGTGACCAGCTCGTCGGGACGGCCGGCGTGCCGCTTGGGCCCGGTGTAGAACTCGGCGGCCGGGACCCGGCGTACTCCCGTGAGGGAGGAGAGCTCGACCTCGGCGTGGGCGGCGAGCAGCGCCGGGTGGGAGTCGCCGGCGGGCGACGCGGCGCCCACGTTGCCGCCGACGGTGCCGCGGTTGCGGATCTGCGGCGACCCGACCGTGCGGGCGGCCAGCGCCAGCCCTGGCAGCTCGGCGGCGAGCTCGGCGATCACCCTGCTGTAGGTGACGCCGGCGCCGAGCCGGATCTCGTCGCCCACGCGGTCCCACGTCGCGAGCTCGGACACCCGGGTGAGGTCGAGCAGCGCGGGCGGGCGGTGGCGGTCGAAGTTCAGCTCCACCATCACGTCGGTGCCGCCCATGATCGGGACCGCACCAGGGTGCTCCGCACGCGCGGCCAGCGCGTCGGGCAGGGAGGTCGGGGACAGGAAGTCCATCAGTCCCCGCGCCCGACGGTGACCTCGATCAGCCCGTAGGGCCGGTCGGTCACGTGGAAGACCTCGCCGTCGTTGGCCAGCCCGAAGGGAGTCAGGTCGACGGCGATGTGGTGGATGTTGGGGGCGACCAGCTCGATCGAGGCGATCGACGGCGCGGCCTCGAGGACCGCCCGGCCCATCTCCCACAGCGACTGCTGGAGGGCCAGCGAGTGCACGTGGGCGAACCGGTCGAGCAGGGTCCGCCGGACGGCGTCGTACGTCGCGTCCCAGTCGGGCCGCTCGGCGCCGACGTCCGCCGCGTACGTCCACCCGGCGGTGAGCGAGGTGGCCAGCACGCGGTCGTGGGTGGGCGCGAGGGTGGTGTAGTCGTCGACGAGGAAACCCGCGAACTCCGAGCCGGTGGACTTCAGCACCACCAGGTCCCGGACGCCGCTGACGACCGATGTGCCCGCGGCCGAGACCGCGACCCGGGTCGTGCGCACGTCGGGTCCGCCCCGGCGGAAGCCGTGGTCATGGTCGGCGATCCGCTCCCAGGCGTACTCCTCGATCCGGACTTCTGCCCCGGTCACCGGCGCCACGTCGTCGACGAAGTGGTGCGCGAGCGCGAGCCCGAAGTCCTCGATCGCGCCGATCCCCACCTTCTTGGCGAACGCGAAGACAGTGTTCTTCTGGGTGTCGGTCGGCAGCACGTGGGCCTGGTCGCCCTCGAGGTGCGCGGCGGCGAAGTCGCCGGTGAGCGACGTCGAGACGTTGAGGTCGCGGACCACGTGCCGGTCGGTGTCGCGCACGATCCGGAAGACGCGCGTGTCCGCCTTGCCGTAGCGGTTGGTGCCGAGCACGATGCCCACGTCAGCTCCCCCGGTAGGTCGTGTAGCCGTGCGGGCTGAGCAGCAGCGGCACGTGCAGGTGGGTGTCGTCGGTGACGACGAAGGCGACGACGACCTCGGGGAAGAAGGGACTGCGCCCCCCGGTGTCGAACCGCAGCCGGTAGGTCCCCGCGTCCAGCCGGTCCGGGCCGAGGTCGACGATGCGGCCGTCGGCGTCGGTGGTGCCGGTGGCGACCACCTCGCCGCCGCGCTCCAGCGTCACGGCGATGCCGTCGGCGGGCCGCCCGGCCGAGGTGTCGAGGACGTGCGTGGTCACGTGGCTCATCCGACGACCTTCTCCAGGCGCAGCAGGGCGATGTCGCGCAGCGCGGTGACGGTCTCCTCGCGCTCGGCCGCGTCGTCGTTGGCGAGACGGCGCTCGAGCTCGGCGAGGATCTCCTCGCTGCTGCGGCCGGCCGCCCGGATCAGGAAGACGTGCCCGAACCTCGCTTCGTACGCCGCGTTGGCCGCGCGCAGGCGGTCCACGTCCTCGGCCCGCACCCCGGACTGCTCGGCCCGCGAGTGCCGGGCCTCGGCGTCCTCGGCGTCCGGCCGCTCCCCGATCCGCGGGTGGCGCGACAGGGCCTGCGCGAGCTCGTCGTCGGTCAGCGCCAGCGCCGAGTCGTGTCCCTGCTTGAACAGCAGCTCCGTGTCGGCGTACGGCCGCCCGGCCACGACCTCGTCCACCCACCGGGGCACGCCGAGGCAGCCGGCGACGAGGCTCCGTGCCTCCCCGCCGGCAGAGCGTTGAACTCTGTGACCTGCACCACAGCCACGCTATCCACTCAGCGGGCGTCGCTCAGGCATTTGCCGACACCGGTTGCCCGGGGCGGGAGCGTCGTCCGCTCAGGTCATCGACATCCGCTGGCCCGAGGGGATCGTCAGGCCGGGCAGGGTGCTGGGTGCGACCAGCAGCAGGAGACCGAGGACCAGGAGCAGTCCGGCCGTGGCGTAGGTGAGGTCTCGGCGCAGCGGGAGCGTCTTCTCGACGGCGATGATCCCGGCGACCAGCGCCATCCAGGTGATGCTCATGATGCCCAGGGCGAACAGGGCGGCCATCAGGGCCCAGCAGCAGCCGACGCACCAGGCACCGTTGCGGACGCCCATCCGCAGGGCACCGGTCCGCCCTCCCCGCCAGGAGCCCAGGAACGCGCCGAGGGGACTCCGGCAGTTGGCGAGGCAGACGTTCTTCAACGGGGTCAGCTCGTAGACCGCGGCGACCACCAGGGTGGCACCGGCGATCCCCCGGCCCGCGTGGTCCCACGCGAGCTCGTCGCCGAGCACGGTGGTGGCCGCGACGCCCACGGCGTACGCGACCAGGCCGGCGGCGGCCCAGACGAGCAGGTAGCCGCCCACGAAGATCCACGGGGAGAGACGTGAGGTCGGCCTGGTGACGCGGGTGTACAACGCGACGGTGGGGGCCACCGACGGCAGCATCATCGCCGCCATCATCACGACCCAGACGCCGAGGAACCAGGCCAGGCTGCCGAGCCCGGTCCACGGTCCCGCGTCCATGCCGGCCATCGCGTGGGCGCTCCAGATCCAGCCGACGACGGCGATCCCGAACAGCGCCAGCACCAGGCCGAGACGGGCCCGGACCGCGGCGACCTTCGCACCGAGTCCGGCGTCGACGGGTCCGGCCGTCGCCGCCATCGGATCAGGAGGCCCAGGAGAACTCGGACGTGGACAGGCCCGTCTTGCCCTCGTAGGAGATGCCGAAGGCGTTGATGCTGGTGCGCTTCGCCTCGGCCATCGTCAGGTTCGAGCCGACCGGGTGGAACATCCCGTCGAACCGGATGGGCTGGCCGGTCTCCACGCCGAACGGGACGATGTCCTCGATCTCGAAGTCGATGGTGTCGCCGACGCGCACAGTGTGGCGCAGGCCGTCGTCGGCGATCTCGATGGCGGCGCGCTCGACCCCGACGATCTCACCGACCAGCGGCGCCAGGGCGCCCATCGGCCCGCCGAGCTGGCCGCCGAACACCTTGACGAGCTTGTCGAACTGCTCGTCGTTCGCCTGGTCGTCGATGTACACGCCGAGTCGCCAGTTGCCGTCGGTCATCACCTTGGGCGTGTCCGCGATCATCGCGACCCGCCGCCCCGCGATGTCGGTGCCCTCGATGTCACCGTCGCGGATGTTGAAGACCAGCGTCACCCGACAGAAGTCGTAGGTCGCGCCGTGGTCGAAGGAGAGATTGCACGGGCACATCAGCTCGCACGAGCAGGTCTCCACATAGCTACCGGTCAGATTCCACGCCATGACCCGGCCCCTTCCCCTGAGCCTCCAGTCTTCGACTGCCCCGGGGACCCGTCAAGGGCCGGTCGGTGCCCTCTCGCGGCGGTCAGTGCGCGGTGGCCTGCGCCCAGACGAAGGGGTGGTCGGAGGTACGGCTCACCAGGCCGCCGCGGACCCGGTGGAAGTCGGAGAAGTCGAGGTCGTCGTTGGTGCCCACGACCCAGTCGACACCCGGGGCGGGGGCGAGGTCGCAGCCGCTGCTGGTCAGGTGGCTGCCGTCGGCGGAGGTGACGCCGGCGCCGGAGGCGAGCGGGCAGAAGAAGCGGTCCCGGTCGTTGGCGTCGCCGGTCACGATGACCGGGGTGCCGTCGGCATGGAGCCGGTTGACCAGGGCGACCTCACGGCGTACGGCCTCGTCGCGCCAGCGCTGGGCGGGCCCGTGGGCGTCGGCCGGGTTGTGGAAGTTGGCGAACCACACCAGCTGGCCGGTGGCAACGTGGCGCAGCAGCACGTAGGGCATCGGGACGTCGCTGCCGCCGAAGTAGGGGATGTCGATGGTGTGGGTCTGCACCGGCTGCCAGGTACCGGTCCGCCAGATCACCGAGTTGACCCGCCGAGCGTGCCGAGCCCGGGCCACGCGTGCCAGCCGGTGGCGACCTTGTTGAACTCCTGGATCTGCGGCGTCTGGAACTCCTGGAGGCCGGCCACGGTGATCCCGGCGTTGTTCAGGAGCTGCACGGCCCACGGGGTGCGGGTGGGGCCGGAGGCGTACTGCGGACGCTCGCTGCCGGGACCGGTGTGGGAGGCACCGAGCATGTTGAACGACGCCACCCGGAACGCCGCCGCCGGCAGGTCGGGGCTCGAGGAGGCGGTGGGCGACGGACTCGCCGAGGCGGACGCGCTGGTGGCGTGTGCCGGGTGGTGGGCTCGCTTCGCGGCCTTCTCGGCCCGGGCGGCCATGACGGAGGGGGACGGCGACGGGGGCGCCGAGGTGAGCGTCTGCCCGGAGCTGAGCGGCTGCGCTGCCGGGGCGGGCGGGGCGGCCGCGGCCGGCGTGGTCGGCGCGGTCGGCGCGTGGTGGGCGGGTGCGTGCTGCTGCCTGGGGGTCGACGTGTCATGGAGCGCGGGTGCGCCCGCGGCCTGGAGGGCGGCGTCGACGCCGGGCACCGACAGCCCGAACGCCGAGCCCGCGACCGGAAGCGCGACCACGGTGATCGGGACGACCGCCAGCCGAGCCCAGAGCCGGCCACGCGACCGGTGCGGCCGGCGGCGCGGGCGTCCTCGGTGGGCGTGCGGGCGCGGGGGGAGCTTGTCGGTCACGCCGGGGGACGCTACGGGAATCCGGCGCCCGCTCGGACCGTCGGGCCCCCAGGTTGGGGATCCGGGTGTTGCTCGCGGTGCGCGGGGTGCGGACGAGGAAGGCGAGGTTCAGCGCCGGCTGGCACCAGGCGCCGGCGTCAACCGCCGTAACCGTTCCACGGGCTCCGGTCACTCCTCGGAAGCTCGTCGCTCGCCCCCGACTCGATGTCGGAGAGCTTCCGGTGCTTGTGCCCGTGCCTGCGATCTCTCCGGTCGACCCACAACGCGATCGCGCCCAACGAGACCAGGCACAGCAGCCCGACGAGGTACATGGCTCCTCCCGGAGGGGAGGTCGACCAGGGGATCGCCGGCTCTCCCCTCGCTCTCGATGCTCCTCCCCTGCTCGTCGTGTGTCCACCGCTGCGAGGAGGTCGACGGAGTCAGTGGTTGCGCAGCGCGTGGATGAGCTGCTCCTTGTCCATGGAGGAGCGACCTTCGATGCCGATGTCGGCCGCTCGGTCACGGAGCTCGTCGACGGTCCAGTCCTCGTACGGCGGCGACTGTCCGCCGCTGCGGCTGACCTGGGTGCGGGACCGGTTGGCCGCGGAGTTCGCGATGCGCGCGGCCTTCTCCTTGCTCTCACCCTCGTCGCGGAGCTTCTCGTAGAGCTCGTCGTCCTTCACCGACGGGCCCGGCTTCTTCTCCGGCATCAGCGCGCTCCCTTCGTGATGGCTCCTGGTTCTCGGTCCGGGGGAGCCCGGACCACACTGGTTGGGTACCCGCGGCCCGATGGCGACATGCCCGGGAGTGTTTCCCTCGCGGGCGGGTACTGCCCGAGGACCGCGAGGTCCGAAGCCGCGGAGGAAGAGGGGTGCTGACCATGCAGCTCGACGCAGTCGTCCTGGACGTCGACGGAACCCTGGTGGACTCGGTCTACCTGCATGTTGCGGCGTGGGTGGCGGCCTTCGACGACGTCGGGGTCGCGGTGCCGGCGTACTCGATCCACCGGGCGATCGGGATGGGCGGCGACCGGCTGGTGGCCGAGGTGGCCGGCGACGCCGTCGAACGCGCGGTCGGTGACGACGTACGCGCTCGGCACGCCCACCACTTCGATCAGGGGTTCAGCCACGTCAAGCCGGTGGACGGTGCCGCCGAGCTGATGGCGCTGCTTCGCCAGCGGGGTGTCTCCGTCACGGTCGCGAGCTCCGGCGAGCGCGAGCAGACGGACCGGCTGCTGGACCTCGTGGAGGACTCCGACGCGATACAGGAGCGGGTCTCGGGCTCCGACGCCGACCGCAGCAAGCCCGCTCCCGACCTGATCGACGAAGCGCTCGAGCGGGCGCAGGGGTCCCGCGCGCTGTGCGTCGGGGACGCGGTCTGGGACGTCGTCTCTGCCGGCAAGGCCGGGGTCCCGTGCGTCGGTGTCCTCACCGGCGGCATCAGCGCCGCAGAGCTCCTCGAGGCCGGCGCGCTGGCGGTCGTGGCCACCCCGCGCGAGCTCGTCGAGCGGTTCGATGAGATCCAGGAGAAAGCCCTCCAGCAGCTCGGCTGAGCGGACCCGGGCTCCGCCGTCTGGGTGATGACGGGACCAGAGTGACGGCCTAGGTTCGAGGTGCAGGTCCGAGCAAGGAGGCATCATGCTCTGGATTGTGCTCGTCGTCGTGGCGGCCCTCCTCACGTACTGGTGGTGGACCGACCACCGCAAGCATCGCGGCGGCGTCGACATCGACGGGGTCCTACGGACCCGCGAGACCGACGAGGGTCGCACCGGGTTCTACGGCCAGAGCTGACGGCCCTCGGCTACTGACCGCCCACGCCGGATCTTGTGCCAGGCGAGCGGTTGCGGGAAATTTCAGGTCGCCCAGCCCTCAAACCCGGGCAACGGGGATCCGATAACCAAGGCGTGACCAGATCTCCTCTCGGGTTCCGTCGCGCCGGCTCTCGCCTGATGGCAGGCCTGGCGGTCGGCCTCGTCTACGTCGCGGCCAACCTGCCGGCCGCCCCCGCGAGCCTGCCGACGGCTCCCGCAGCGCGCGGGTCGCACGTCGATGCGACGCTGTCGTCGGCGACGACGGGCTCCCTGTCGATCTCTCCGGCCAAGTACGTGGGCGGTCAACGGCTCACCTGGTCCGGGAGCGTCGGTCACGCCGGCGTACGCCCGCTGGTGCTCCAGTTCAACATGGGGAATGCCACCGGCAACCACTGGTCCACGGTCGACGGCTTCCACGATCAGACCCAGGCGGACGGCAGCTTCTCGTTCACCTATCCCGCGCCGAGCATGTTCAACATCCGCTACCGGGTGAAGGCCGGCGAGTACGTGGTCCGCGGCGCGGGTGTTCAACGCCAAGACCCAGGACCTCACCATCTGGGTGACCGGGCAGACGGTGACCAACACCAACGCCCCGGCGCGGGTGGGCGTCGACCGGACGTTCGGGATCACCGTCGACACCACTCCGGACAACATCTACCGGAGCCCCGAGTCGCAGGGACTCCCCGTGCTCAAGGGTCGAACCCTCACGCTGCAGCAGCGGATCGACGCGGACACCTGGCGCACCCTCGACACCACGACCGTGGGCGACGACGGCCGCGGTACTTCACCGGGCTCACCGCGGTCGCGGGGGTCGCGGTCTTCCGGGTGCGCGCGGAGGACTACGTCACCGGAGGCAACCAGATCGGCTGGGCCCAGTCGTTCCCGCTCTACGTGCTCGCCGGGCAGACCGCCCAGGACTGGTACTCCAGCCTCTACGGCTCCGTGCCGAACTCGTCCGTGCCGGTGAACAAGGGGCCCAGCGGCGGCGCCCAGCCTCCGACCTCCAGCCAGCACTACCGGTGGTTCCCCTCGCTGTTCGACTTCGCCTGGGAGTACGGACAGTCGCTCAGCAGCCCGCCCTCCCGAGGCACCCGGATCCAGGGCAGCTGGACGGACTCCTCGACCGGCAGCGGACGGGTGTCCAAGTTCAACGGCGCGGCTGGCGCTGGACAGCAAGAGGTACGTCGGGGCGGGTCCCGGTGACTTCGGCACCACCCGTGCGACGCTCCACGGGAACTCCATCAGCCAGGGCCGCTGGGAGACCAGCATCCGGGTCCGGAACGCCTACGAGCGTGGCGGACACGCGTACCAGTTCCTCGTCGAGCTGGTCCCCGCCGACGCTGCCGACTACGACTGCGGGGCGCACAACATCACGGTCGCGAACATCTCGCCGTTCTCCGACGAGGTCGGGTTCGGGGTCCGCTCCCCGCTGTACTCGTGGAACGGAACCACGACCGCGCCGTACACCCCGCTGGCCAAGGCGTACAACGTGGCCGTCGAGGTGGCCAACGGCCACCTCACGTGGTTCCTCAACGGGTCCCCCGTCGGATCCGTCACCAACGACGCGGCGCTCCCCGGCGTACCGCTGACCCTCCGGCTGTCGCTGGTCGGCCAACCGGGCGCGGAGATGGACCAGACCGGCGTCATCTCCGACTGGCAGCGCGGCTTCCCCATCACGACCGGGCAGCAGGTCGTGAGCCACAACAAGCTCCCGCGCCGCGGCGCAGCGGCCCCCGACTGCTCGGCGGGCTGACTCCCGTCCCTCTCCGGGTCCGCGCTGCGACCGTCTCCCGGTCCCCTGAGCCGGGCACGCCAGATCCTCCGAAAGTTGCGGGCACCACCCGTACGGGCCATGCCCCGTCGAGACGTTCGGACCGAGTCTGGCGGATGCAGTCCGCCACGTGACGGACCTTGTCACCCTCGAAGGGGGAACGAGGGGGACACCGTCATGAAGATGACCGCACTGGCGCCGCTTGCGCTGGCCACCGGCGTCGTACTCGCTGGCACCGTGTCGAGCGGTCCAGCAGGAGACCGGGACGCCACCGTGAGGGCGACCGCAGACGTCCAGGCGGCCGTCGGCGCGCAGTCGCTGCCGCGAGGTTTCGCGCTGCGTGAGATCGCGACCGGCCAGGGCGCCTACAACCTGACCGACTTCGGCTACCTGCCCGGCGGCAGCCTGCTCACCATCGGCAAGGACGGTCAGGTCACGTGGGTGCCGAACACCGGGCCCCCTCAGACGATCGCCAACCTCGCCACGGAGAACAAAGGGGATCTGGGGCTCGTCGGTCTCGGAGTCGCACCGGACTACCGGACGACCCACCACATCTACCTGATCCGATCGATCCCGAGCGCGTCGGAGCCGCCGTACCGGATCCGGCTGTCGCGGTTCACCGTCCAGGGCGAGGCCACACCCACCGGGCTCGCGCACGAGAAGGTGCTCGTCGCGGTGAAGGCCGTGGAGCACACGCACGGCATGACGACCGTGCTGCCTGCTCGGGACGGAACGCTCTGGGTGTCGATCGGCGACCTCCGGACCTTCAGGTCGGTGGTGCCCGGGGCGGTGAACGCGATGAGGATCGGCCGACCCGAGGGCAAGATCCTGCACCTCAGGGCCAACGGCGCCGGGGTCCGTGCCAACCCCTTCTACCGGGCGGCCCACCCGTTCTCCTGGCGCAGTCGGACGTACGCCGGCGGCTTCCGCAGCCCGTTCCGGTTCTCGCTCGACCCCGCCACCCGCAGGCCCATCGTGGGGGACGTGGGCTGGAAGACGTGGGAGGAGGTGGACCTGGTGCGGCCCGGCGCCAACTACAAGTGGCCCTGCTGGGAGGGGCCCGCGGAGACGCCGGGCTACTCGAGCCTCGGACGCTGCGCACAGGTGTCGAACACGCGGCCGGTCTGGTCCTACCGCCACGGCACCGCCGCCAGGCAGGGCAACGCGGTCACCGGCGGCATCGTCTACACGGGCAAGCACTACCCGAAGCGGTACCGGGGCGCGTACTTCTTCGGGGACTTCATGGGGCAGAAGCTCTGGACGATGCGCTTCAGCTCCGCCGGCGACCTGGTGCGGCGCCCCGAGGCCCCGCCGTTCGGCACCGACATCGGTGCCCCGGTGAAGTTCGCGGCCGCGCCGAACGGCGACATCGTGTACGCGGACATGGCCTCCGGCAACCTGTACCGGCTCACGCACTGAGCGAACCTGCGCAGCCCGAGCCATGCCGCGGGTCGCGCGCCGGGACGGATGCGCCGGCCACGCGCACCGCCGTGCGGAGAGTCCAGGGGCCGCCGTGATGATGGTCTGCGCTCAGGTGCCGGCGCCGGAGACGGTCCAGACGACGGCGGCACTGCTCCCACTGCGCGGAGCGTCGTCGGCCTGCGGCATCGTCTGGCGGAACCCCTTCACCACGAGGAAGATTCCGGCCGTCAACTCGAACAGCCCTCCGGGAACAGACAGGGCCAGGCCGACTCCGTAGCCGGCGAGCTCCAGGACGCTGCCGAACGCGAAGACCGCGTAGCCGACGACGCCCCAGACGGCCAGGAGCCGCGGCAGCAGGCCGGAGCGCAGTAGAGCCGCGCAGAAGAAGATGCTCCCGACGCCCAGTGCCGCCATCGCGACCCAGTACGCGGACTGGCCGTGCTCCGCCGCGGTCCGCGCCAAGCCCGCAAGCCCGGAGTCGGTGGCGCTCGACGTCCTGGCGCCTCCATGGTCCAGGAGGACCAGGGTCAACATGCCCAGCGGGGCGAGTGCCAACAAGACCCCCTCCACCGTGCGAGTCACGAGGTACGTGTGGGCGGTGCGGCGGTGGTCGCGCCGCAGCACGCCCAGCACCAGGACGCCGATGGCGGCCACCGAGTTCAGCAGGAGAAGCACCGCGCCCGCGCTGAGCTTTCCCAGCGAGGTGGCGTTCTCGGGGACCGGGGTGGCGGTGCCGGTGGCGGAGGCGATGAGGAAGCTGCCACCGCCGTAGAGGAAGCCGGCGAGGATGAGCGCGCCGACGATGCGGCCAGTCTTCCTGGTGGTCATGGATCCGTCCTTTCGAAGGCCGCGAGGAGCGCGTCCCGGAAAGCGTCCCTAACGGTGTTAGATTAGATTCATGACAGTAACCTAACACTGTTAGATTGTCTAGAGGGATGCGGACCGCGATTGCGAAGAAGGGGACGAGACACGTGGCTCGAAGATCAGCAGAGGCGGCCAGCAGGGCGCCGGTCAGCAAGGACCGGGCGCTCGAGCACGCCGTAGCCGTCGCGGACGCCGAGGGCATCGAGGCGGTGACCATGCGCCGACTGGCACGCGAGCTCGGGGTCGAGGCCGCCTCGCTCTACCACCACGTCAGCGGCAAGGACGAGATCCTCGACGGACTGGTCGACATCGTCTCGGCCGAGATCGAGCTCCCGTCACCCTCCGATGAGTGGCGCCCAGCGATCCGCCAGCGGGCGCACAGCACGAGGGCGGTCCTGCGCCGGCACCCCTGGGCGGTGGCCCTGATGGCATCGCGCACAACACCCGGGCCGGCCACGCTGCGGCTGCTCGAGGCCGGGATCCGATGCTTCCGAGCCGGTGGCTTCCCCGTCCAGCCCGCTGCGCATGCGATCTCGGCAGTGGACAGCTACGTGCACGGGTTCGTGCTGCAGGAGGTGAACCTGCCCTTCCGCGACGAGGCCGAGCTGGCCGCGATGACGGGCGCGATCATGGATCAGTTCCCGGCCGAGGACTTCCCCTTCCTGTTCGAGCTGACTGTCGAGCACGTCCTGCAGCCGGGCTACAGCTACGGCAACGAGTTCGACGTCGGCCTCGAAGTCGTGCTCGACGGCGTCGCGACCCGACTCGAGCGGGCTGAGAGCTGACGGAAGCGTCGCGGCCGCCCCTCCGTCACGCCGACCCCTTCTGTGCGACGGCCGTCTGCCATGATGTCGCCGGACCAGGGGCCCGGCCTTCCCCAGCGAAGTACCTGGGAGAGTGCCGATTGAACCCCCACGGGCCCCTAGCTCAATTGGCAGAGCAGAGGACTTTTAATCCTTTGGTTGTGGGTTCGAGTCCCACGGGGCCTACAGATCCGTCACCCTCGGAGCAGTGGCAGCAGCTGCTCCCCCTGGCGCTCGATCTCTCGCAGGTACGGCGTGTCCGAGAGCACGAAGTGCGTCACGCCGATGTCCTGGTACTTCCGCAGTGACTTGGCGACGTCCGCCGGAGAGCCCACGAGCCACGTGGTGCCGGCGCCGCCGGCGCCGTACCTGCCGGGCGTCGTGTAGAGGTTGTCGTCGAGCACCTCGCCCCGCGAGGCCAGGTCGAAGAGCCGCTGCTGACCGACCGCCTCGCCTCGGTAGGGGTTCTGCCAGGCGCGCGTCCCGGCCCCGGCGTCTGCCTGAGCGGCCATCTCGGCCACCCGGGCCTCGGCCTCCGCCCAGGCCTCGTCGGTGGTGTCACGGACGAACGTCGTCACCCGCAGGCCGAACTCCAGCGGCGCGTGCTCGCGGCCGAGCTCCCGGCTCAGCGCCCGGAGCCGCTCGATGCGCTCGCGCACGCCGTCCAGCGGCTCGCCCCAGAAGAGCTGGACGTCCGCCTCGGTCGCGGCGACCCGCTCGGCCGCCGCGGAGGCCCCGCCGAAGTAGAGCCGGGGGTGCCGCCGGTCGCCGCGCGGGGCGATCCGCGGGAGGACGGTGGAGTCGCTCACCGAGAAGTGCTCGCCCTCGTAGGTCACCCGCTCCTCGGTCCACAACCGGCGCACCAGCTGCATGAACTCCCGGGTCCGGTCGTAGCGCTGGGCCTGCTCGCCCTCGCTGTCGCCGTACGCGGCCAGGTCGTCCTTGCCCGAGACGATGTTGACGCGTACCCGACCGCCGGTCAGGTGGTCCAGGGTCGCCGCGGCGGCGGCGAAGTTGGCCGGTCGCCAGTAGCCCGGGCGTACGGCGACCAGGGGCTCGAACGTCGACGTGCGGCAGGCCAGCGCCGTGGCCAGCGTGAATGTGTCGGGACGCCCCCAGCCGGTGCCGATGAGGGCGCCGCCCAGCCGTGCCGCTCGAGTGCCTGCGCCTGCTCGGTGAGTCGCTCCAGGCTGTTGTGGTCAGCCGTGACCGCGTCGCCTCGATGGCCGGGCTCGACGGCGTTCGGGATGTACCAGAGCAGCTCGGGGTCCACGTCGCTTCCTTTCACTGTGGTCATTTCAGGGGGTGATCTCAGTGGGTCATCGGTCCGGCGGTCAGGAACCCGCGGTCGGCGAGTCGGGCACGACTCGCAGCCCGCCGACGACCTGCTCGACCGGCGTCGGGCCCGCGACGGTGGGCAGGCCGGCCTCGCGCCAGGCCTGGATGCCCCCGATCACGTCGGTCGCGTCGAGGCCGAGCGAGACCAGCGAGGCTGCGGCCAGCGAGGAGGTGTAGCCCTCGGTGCAGTAGACGATCCAGCGCCGGCCGGCTGCGGCGATCGGCAGCCTGGCGTCGGAGTCGGGGTGCAGCCGCCACTCGAGGTGGTTGCGCTCGACCACGACCGCACCGGGGATCTCTCCGTCGGCGCGCCGCTGCCACTCGGGCCGGATGTCGACCAGCTGGGCACCGTCCGCGACCGCCCGGTCCGCCTGCTCGGGGGTCAGGCGGGTCAGCGCCTCGCGGGCCACCCCCAGCATCTCCTCGAGGCTCGAGAACGCCGCCTCCCGCGCCGGTGGGGGCGCCTCCGGGTCATCGGTCCAGCTCGCCGCCCACCGCAGGAGGCCTCCCTCCGACGGCTGGTAGTAGTGCATCAGCCGGATCGGCGGCGAGTACGCGTGGACGCTCAGGGCAGGCGCCTCCAGGTGGTTGCGCACGTCGTGCACGTAGTGCGGGTCGAAGACGACCGTGTCCCGTTCGTGCCGCGGCTCGTCGCCCAGCTCGCCCGGAGAGTCCGGCGTCGGCCCGCTCCAGACGTACTCGGTGAGCGAGCCCTGGACGACGGTGAAGGCACCGGACGAACCGCCGTGGTCATGGAGCTCGGTGCCCTGCTCGGTGGTCCAGCTGATCAGCCAGACGTCGACGTCCGCGTCCTGGTGGATCCGCACGTGCCAGCGGTCCTCGGTGTGGAAGTCCGCGACGTGGCTTCCTCGGCGCACGTCCTCGGCGTAGCGCTCCACGACGTCGCGCAGCTCGGCGGGCGACAGCTGGCGCCCGCTCCTGGCGGCTGGGGACGGTCCGGAGGTCATGGTCCCCATAGTAGTTGAAGTTGACCAAGTTACTAGTATTAAGTCCATGACGAGTGTCCCGCTCCCGAGAGGAACAGACCAGATGACCGAGCGAGTCGACATGACCGCAGCCACGGAGGTCCGCGTCATCACCCACGTGCGCGTGCTGGCCGACCTCTTCGCTCGACGACCGGACCTGGCGGGGGTGTACCCGCCCGCCGACCTGACGGCCGAGGCGGTGCGCTGGTCGGTGTGACCACGGCGTACCCAACCCGGACGCCATCTCACCCATTTGGGGGAGGCCCTCTTTACAGCGCGCCCCCGCTGCCCTAGGCAGAACATGTTGCAGATCACTGCGTACCTGTTTGTCCGACGTGTCCTCGGGTACGGCGCGCGGTGGGGAGACAGTCCAACCCGCGCCCGTGTCAAGGCGCACCAGAAGGATTGAGGGAGCATGTCTGCAACCACCAAGATTGCCGTCGGCGTCGCCAGCGGATACCTGCTGGGACGCACCAAGAAGTTGCGGCTCGCCATCACCGTCGGCAGCATGCTGGCCGGCCAGCGCATCGCCACCAACCCCCAGGCGCTGCTGGCGCAGGGGGCCAAGCTCGCTGACAAGAACCCCGAGCTGAAGAAGCTCCAGGACCAGATGACCGGCCGGCTGCTCGACGCCGTCAAGGCCGCCGCACTTTCGCAGGCCACCTCGCGGATCGAGAACGTCACCAAGTCGCTCACCGCCGGTTCCTCCGACGAGGAGGAGCCTGAGGACGAGTACGACGAAGACGAGTACGACGAGGCCGAGGACACCGACGAGGGCGAGGCCGAGGAGGAGCCCGAGGACGAGTACGAGGAGTCCGAGGAGGAGCCCGAGGACGAGTACGAGGAGTCCGAGGAAGAGGAAGAGCCCGAGGCCGAGGACGAGCCGGAGGACGAGGCAGAAGAGGGGCCCGAGGACGAGGCCGAGGAGCCGGAGCCCGAGCCCGAGGAGGAGCCCGAACCTCCGCGACGCGCGCGCAGGCGCCCGTCCTCTGGCGGACGGTCGGCCAAGCGCGCCGCCTCGAAGACCTCGGAGTCGAGCCGGACGGCCACCAAGAAGGCGCCGGCGAAGAAGGCCCCCGCCAAGAAGACCAGCTCGACCGCCAAGAAGACCGCGGCGAAGAAGGCACCGGCCAAGAAGGCCCCTGCCAAGAAGACCGCTGCGAAGAAGGCGCCGGCGAAGAAGGCCCCCGCCAAGAAGGCACCCGCCAAGAAGACGAGCACGGGCCGCACGGCCAAGAAGTCGACGTCGCGCTCGCGCAGCGGCTCGGGGAGGTAAAACGCCATGGCGAACACCAACACCGAGGCGATGGACAAGCTCAAGCTCGTCTCCTCCGACCTCATGAAGGCTGTCGGCGACAAGGCCATGAAGACGGCGTCCGAGCGGGTCGGTGGTCTCACCGACAAGCTGGAGGACATCGCCGGCGGCGGCCCGATCGGCAAGGCAGTCGCGAAGGGCGGCGAGGCCAAGCTCAAGGGCGAGTCGCCGGTCAAGGGCGCGGTCAAGGGCCTGGCCTCCGGCGTCAAGGACAAGATCACCGGCGGTGGCGGCAAGGGCAACAAGTCGCCCAAGGCCACCAAGGCGACCAACATCGTGGAGTCGATCGACGTGGGCGTCCCCCTCCGGGTCGCCTACAACCAGTGGACCGAGTTCGGCTCGTTCCCGAACTTCATGAAGAAGGTCGAGAAGGTCGAGGCCGCCGACGACAACAAGCTCAACTTCAAGGCCCAGATCGTCTGGTCGCACCGCACCTGGGAGGCGACGATCCTCGAGCAGATCCCGGACGAGCGCATCGTGTGGCGCTCCAAGGGCGAGAAGGGCCACGTCGACGGAGCCGTGACCTTCCACGAGCTCGGCCCCAACCTGACCCGGATCCTGCTGGTCCTGGAGTACTACCCCCAGGGCCTCTTCGAGCGCACCGGCAACATCTGGCGCGCCCAGGGCCGACGCGCCCGAGCGGAGTTCAAGCACTTCCGGCGCCACGTGATGACCCGTACGATCCTGAACTCCGAGGAGGTCGAGGGCTGGCGCGGCACCATCGAGGATGGTGAGGTCGTCCAGACCCACGAGGAGGCCCTCGAGGAGGAGCAGCAGCAGGAGGAGCAGGAGTCCGAGGGCGCCGAGGACCAGTACGAGGGCGACGAGGACGAGTACGAGGAGGGCGACGCCGAGGAGGACGAGGCAGCCCCCGAGGACGAGTACGAGGACGAGCCCGCCGAGGACGACGAGGCAGAGCCCGAGGACGAGTACGAGGACGAGCCCGCCGAGGACGACGAGGCAGAGCCCGAGGACGAGGCAGAGCCCGAGGACGAGGCCGAGGAGGAGCCCGAGGCCGACGAGGAGGACGCTGAGGAGGAGCCCGAGGACGCCGAGGAGTCCGAGGAAGAGGAAGAGGAAGCGCCGCGGCGTCGTACGCGCCGCCGTGCGAGCTGACCCCCACCACCTGAGGAGAGAGCCTTCATGAGTGTTCAGCAGTCCAGCCGCCGCGGAGGCGGCGGCTACCTCGAGCGCCCCGCCCCCAGCGGCCTGGCCGACGTCATCGAGATCATCCTCGACAAGGGCATCGTCATCGACGCCTACGTGCGGGTGTCCCTCGTCGGCATCGAGCTGCTCACGATCGACGCGCGCATCGTGATCGCGAGCGTCGACACCTACCTCCGGTTCGCGGAGGCCACCAACCGGCTCGACCTGGTCGAGCACGGCGGCGGCAAGCCCCTCGACGAGTTCATCGGTTCGATGCAGGAGAGCGGCGCCGCCAAGAAGGTCGGCGGCGCGGTCAAGGGAGCCAAGAAGGCGCTGTCCCCGGGCAGCTCCGACGACGACGAGGGCCGCCGACCGGCCAGGAAGTCGTCGTCGCGTCGCAGGACTGAGGAGCAGTGACGACGACCCGAGCCGAGGATGTCGTGGACACCGACCGTGGCTTCTTCGTCTACGGAGTCATCGACTCCGAGACGGGACGGGTCCCGGACGGCCTGACGGGGGTGGAGGACACCCCCGTCCGGGTCGTCCCCCGGGGCCCGGTCGCGGCGGTAGTCGGCGAGATCGACCTGGACCGGACGACGGCCGACGCGCGGACCTGATCGCCTACAGCACGGTCCTGGACCGGCTGGCGGCGGCGGGCGCCGTCGCTCCGGTGCAGTTCGGCTCGGTGATGGTGGACGAGCAGAGCGTCATCGAGGAGCTGCTCGCCCCCAACGAGCAGTACTTCGCCCAACTCCTCGCCGAGCTGGCCGGGCGCGCGCAGTTCAACCTGCGCGTCGGCTTCCACGAGCCCGTCGTGCTGGCCGAGGTCGTGGCCGCCGATCCCGAGATCCGCCGGCTGCACGAGCACACCGCGACCTTCCCGAGGACGCGGCGTACGCCGACCGGGTGCGGCTGGGCGAGCTCGTCGCCCGGGCCATGGAGGACAAGCGCGAGCTCGAGGTGGAGGCGCTGCTCGACAGCATCCTGCCCCTGACCGCGGGCTACTCCCTGCGCTCCGGTGCCGGGATCGAGCACGTGCTCGACGTGGCCCTGCTGGTCGACGACGACCGGCGGACCGAGTTCGAGGAGCACCTCGAGGGGCTGGCGGAGGCGGTCCACGAGCGGCTCCGGCTCCGTCTGGTCGGCCCCGTCGCGCCGTACGACTTCGTCGGGGGCGACGGATGGGCCTGATCAGCGGCATCCTGGGCCTGCCGCTGGCACCGCTGCGGGGCACCGTGGCGGTGGCCGAGCAGGTGCTGCGACAGGCCGAGGAGACCTACTACGATCCGGCGACGATCCGAGCCCAGCTCGAGGATGTCGACCGACGACGCCAGTCCGGCGAGCTGTCCGACGACGAGGCCACGGCCTGGGAGGACGAGCTCGTCGAGCGGCTGATGGAGGGGCAGCGCCGCCCCCGGGAGGAGCGAGCATGAGTGAGAGCAGTTCCGAGGCCGAGCAGTCCACGGACGAGGGCACGGCCAAGAAGGCGCCCGCCCGCAAGCGCACGACGAAGAAGAGCCCGGCGAAGAAGGCCGCGCCCCGCAAGGCGAGCGCCCGCACCGAGCCCGCGCGGCCCAAGCGGATGACCGGGCCCCGGGTGGCGGCCGAGGCGGTCCGCCAGCTCCTGGAGCTCACCGGCAAGGGCGCCGAGGGCGTCATCGGCCTCGAGCGCACCGAGGACGGCTGGTCGGTCAAGGTCGAGGTGCTCGAGCTGCGCCGGATCCCGAACACCACCGACGTGCTCGCCATCTACGAGGTCACCATGGACGGCGACGGCGAGCTCGAGGGCTACCGGCGTCTGCAGCGCTACGTGCGGGGCACGCCCGGGGAGGCGTGAGATGACCCAGTCCCCCGACGCCACCCCCAGCTCCCGGCCCTACTACTCCGCCCCCAGCCAGACGGCGCGGCCCCAGCCGGCCAACCTGGCCGACATCCTCGAGCGGGTCCTCGACAAGGGGATCATCATCGCGGGCGACATCCGCGTGAACCTCCTCGACATCGAGCTGCTGACCATCAAGATCCGCTTGCTGATCGTCTCGGTCGACAAGGCCCAGGAGATGGGCATCGACTGGTGGCGCAACGACCCCATGCTCAACGGCACCGAGCAGAGCCTGGCCGACGAGAACCGCCAGCTCCGCGAGCGCATCGAGGCGCTGGAGGCGAAGGAGTCCCGTGACTGAGACGGGCCGCTACCTCTACGCCATCGCACGGGGGCTCGACCCGCAGGTGATGGTCCACGTCCCGGCGCTGGGCGGCGGCCACCTCGACGTCGTCGAGCACCTCGGCCTGGCCGCTGTGGTCAGCACCGTCGACCTCGGCGAGTACGGCGAGGAGGGGCTGAGGCGCAACCTCGAGGACCTCGCGTGGCTGGAGGAGGTCGCCCGCGGCCACGACACCGTCGTCCAGGCGGCCGCGGAGCAGGCCCCGACCGCGCCGCTGCGGCTGGCCACGATCTGCCTCGACGACGACGGCGTGCGTGCCCGCCTCGAGGAGTGGCACGACGCCCTCGAGCAGGTCCTCGACCGGATCGAGGGCCGCCGCGAGTGGAGCGTGAAGGTCTTCGCCCGGCCCCGTCCGACCCCGGCCGCGACCGGGTCCCAGCCGGCGGCCACGGGCGGCGCGGCGTACCTGCAGCGGAAGCGGGCGGAGAGCCAGGCCCGCGAGGCCGACGAGAGCACCGCGGCAGCGATCGCCGACGAGGTGCACGAGCGCCTGGGCGCGCGGTCGGTCGCCACCCGCCGGCTCCCGGCCCAGGACCCCGGCTGACCGGGCGGACCGAGCGGATGCTGCACAACGGCGCCTACCTGGTCCCGGTCGAGGACGGGGATGCCTTCGCCGCGGCCGTGGACGCCCTCACGACCGCCCACACCGACGTGGTCATCGAGTGCGCCGGCCCCTGGCCGCCGTACTCCTTCGCGACCCTGGACCAGCAGTGACCGACGCCCCGCAGGCGGGCACCACTGCCGGCACGACGGTCGAGCCGCAGCCGGTCCACGGGCGCCAGATCGCCCTGGTCGACCTGCTCGACCGCCTGCTCGGCACCGGAGTCGTGCTGGCGGGCGACGTGGTGATCTCGCTGGCCGGGGTGGACCTGGTCCAGGTCCGGCTGCACGCGCTGATCACCTCGATCCGCGCCGACATGCTGGAGCCCCAATGAGCGAGGAGCGCCGGCTCTTCCCGCAGCGGCTCGAGACCGACGCGGAGTCGGTCGAGCGTGACCTCTTCAAGCTGGTGCTCACCGTGATCGAGCTGGTGCGCCAGCTGATGGAGAAGCAGGCGCTGCGCCGGGTCGACGAGGGAGACCTCACCGACGAGCAGATCGAGGGCCTCGGCACCGGCCTGATGCACCTCGAGCAGGCGATGGAGGACCTCAAGGCGAGGTACGACCTGACCGCCGAGGACCTCAACATCGACCTCGGCCCCCTCGGCCCGCTCCTGTCCGAGTAGCCGGGCCGACCCCGGAAGTCGGTGGCGGGGCGAGGCCGTTCCTTGGTCGAATGGGCCATGACCGAGCTGGTGCGGCCCGACGTGCGGTGGTTCGACTCCTGGGCGGCGACGCTGCGGGAGTTCGGCCCGGACTACCCGCACGGCTCCGGCTGCCCGCCCGAGGGGCAGCCGCTGGACCGGGCGAGCTGCGCCAGGCTGGTCGACGACCTGGTCCGGTACGGCGACCCGACGGCCGTGCTGCCGGCCGACCGGGTCCACTGCGACCACTTCTGGATCACCGACGAGGCCGAGGTGATCGGCTTCCTAGCGCTGCGGCACCGCCTCAACGACCACCTGCTGCAGGAGGGCGGGCACATCGGCTACTCGGTGCGGCCCTCGCGGCGTCGCGCCGGGCACGCGTCGCGGGCGCTCGCCCTCGCGCTGGCGCGTGCCGCCCACCTCGGGCTGGACCGGGTGCTGCTGACCTGCGACGAGGACAACCTGGGCTCGCGGCTGGTGATCGAGAAGGCCGGCGGCGTGCTCGAGGACATCCGGTTGGGCAAGCGGAGGTACTGGATCCCCACCGCCTGAGCCTGCGTCGTCAGGGTCAGCGCTCGCCGACCTTCACGCCGCGCTCGCCGGCGTCGGTGAGGCGCGCCTCCTCGGCTGCCCGGGCCTCGAGCTCCGCCCGCCGGGTGGTCTCCAGCAGCGCCCGGGCGGCGTCGTACGCCCCCGGTTCGGAGACCAGGTCGGTGGCACCGCGCTTGAGCCGCGCCAGGGCACTGCGCGCGAAGATCTGCTGCTCGGTGGTGGTGCGCTCGGAGCGGCCGCGGCCCAGGAACGAGACGAACCAGTGCAGCACCGCGGTGATCCGGTTCTTGAACCCGGTGATGTAGACGAGGTGCACGGCCAGCCACATCAGCCAGGCGATCACGCCGGTGAGGCGCAGCTTGCCGACCATCGCGACCGCCCGGAAGCGGCTGATGATCGCCATCGAGCCCTTGTCGAAGTACTTGAAGGGTCCCTGGGCCGGCTTGCCCTTGATCCGGTGGTCGATCTCCTTGGCGGCGTACTTGGCGCCCTGGATCGCGACCTGCGCGACGCCCGGGAGGTTGTCGAGGGAGATCATGTCGCCGACGACGAACACCTCGGGGTGGCCCGGCAGCGTGAGGTCCGGGTTGACGCTGATCCGGCCCGCACGGTCCAGCGGGGCGCCGGTCTGCTCGGACAGGGTCTTGCCGAGCGGGCTGGCCTGCACGCCGGCCGCCCAGATCTTGGTGACGGTGTCGATCCGGTCGGTGCGGCCGTCCTTGAACTTCATCTCGATGCCGCGCTCGTCGACGTCGGTCACCATCGCCCCGAGCACGACCTCGACCCCGAGCTTCTCCAGCTCGGCCTTGGCCTTCTCGCCGAGCTTGTGGCCGAACGGCGGCAGCACCTGCGGCGCTGCGTCCACGAGGACGACCCGGGCGCTGCGGGTGTTGATCGCCCGGAAGTCGCGCTTGAGCGTGCGGTGGGCCAGCTCGGCGATCTGGCCGGCCATCTCGACCCCGGTCGGGCCGGCACCCACGACGACGAAGGTCAGCAGGTGGTCCACGTTGTCGCCGCGGACCGCGCCGAGCTCGGCCATCTCGAAGGCGCCGAAGATGCGGCCGCGCAGCTCGAGGGCGTCGTCGATGCTCTTCATGCCGGGCGCGAACTCGGCGAAGTGGTCGTTGCCGAAGTAGGACTGGCCAGCGCCGGCGGCGACGATCAGGGAGTCGTACGACGACACCGTCTCGCGGCCGAGCACCTGCGAGGTGACCGTGCGGGCCTCGAGGTCGATGCCGGTGACCTCACCGAGCAGCACCTGCGCGTTGCTCTGGCCGCTGACGACCTCGCGGGTCGGGGGCGCGATCTCGCCCTCGGAGAGGATCCCGGTCGCCACCTGGTAGAGCAGCGGCTGGAAGAGGTGGTGCGTGGTCTTGGCGACCATCGTGACGTCCACATCGGAGCGGCGCAGCGCCTTCGTGCCGAACAGCCCCCCGAACCCGGACCCGATCACCACCACCTGGTGACGCTTGCCGGTCGCCTGCTCCGTCTGCGTGCCTGCCATGCCGATCCTTTCCCGCGGCGGTGGGCCTCGCCGTACCCGACAGGCCCCGCGTGCATGTCCATTCTCCCGCTGTACGGCAGTGGTTGACCAATCGCCCCCCTCGTGCGGGGGTGTGACTTGTGGAACGCTGCCCAAACAGGTCTTGACAGAGGTTTCGTTCGGGGAAATCGCGGGTACACGAGCGGACAATGGCGTGAACCGTCCCTCGACCCCCGGAAAGAGACCACGTGCCGCTGAACAGGCCAGCCCTGTCCTTGGGCTCGGGTCCCCGTGGCGTGCAGAATGCACGTCGCTGGGTGGTCGACACGTGCACGGACATCGATCGTCCGGACCTGGTGGAGTGCGCCGAGCTCGGCGTCTCCGAGCTGGTCACCAACGCCCTCCTGCACGCGGACCAGCCCATCCAGGTGCGCGTGCGCGGCACCCGCGAGCACCCCCGCGTCGAGGTGCGCGACGGCTCGACCGAGCCGCCGCTGCTGCCCGAGACCCAGCCCAGCGACGAGGACGACCTCCTGCTGACCTTCGGCCGGGGGCTCGGGATCGTGGCGCGGTGCGCCGACGCCTGGGGCGCCGAGATCGAGGACGACGGCAAGGTCGTCTGGTTCGCGCCCAGCACCTCGGTCCGCGACGTGCTGGTCCACGGCCTGATCACCGGCGTCTCCACGGCGGGCGCCCGCGAGGCGCACGACGACGACGTCGCGGTCTCGGTGTTCGGTGTGCCGCTGCGCACCTACGCGGCGTTCCAGCGCCACTACCGCGAGCTGCGCCGCGAGGTGCGCCTGCTGGCGCTGGCCCACGAGGCCGACTACCCGCTGGCCAAGAACCTCTCCGACGTCTTCGGCTCCCTCGAGCGCCAGCTCCGCGAGGGGATGGGCGCCGACCAGATCGAGGAGGCGCTGCGCGCCGGTGGCCAGGTCGCCGACCTGAAGGTGACGGTGCCGCCCGACACGGCCACCAAGATCGGCCGGTTCGTCGAGCTGCTCGACCTCGCCGACGAGTTCTGCCGCCAGGAGCGGCTCCTCTCGTTGGCGCGCAGCCCGGAGCAGCAGCAGTTCCAGCGCTGGTTCCTCGGTGAGTTCGTCCGGCAGAGCGCCGGCGAGCCACCGGTGGCGTGGCACGATGCCCCCGTGGCAGGCCCCCGCACCAGCGTGTCGTGAAGCCCCCTCCCCCGCCGCGGCTGGTCGCCGCGGTCGCGATCGGTGGCGCGCTCGGGGCGCTCGTCCGGTGGACGCTGGGCGAGCTCGCCCCCGACGGCACGGGCTTTCCGTGGACGACCTTCGCGATCAACGTCAGTGGCTCCTTCCTGCTCGCGATGCTCCCCGCCTTCTTCGCGGTACGCCGCAGCCCGGTGCTGGCGGCCGGCCTCGGGACCGGGGTGCTCGGCGGCTACACCACGCTGTCCACCTACTCCGAGCAGACCCGGGCGCTCCTCGCAACCGGTGACGCCGGGCTGGCCGCGGCGTACCTCCTGGGGACGCTGGGCGCCTGCCTCGCCGCGGTCGCGCTGGCGCACCGCTTCTCCCGGCCGCTGGCCCAGCGGGCCTTCGAGGACGAGGAGGGCAACGAGTGACCCCGTTGCTGGTGGCGCTCGGGGCCGCTGTCGGGGCGCCGCTGCGCCTGCTCGCCGGTCACTGGCTCGACCACGGCTTTCCCTGGGGCACGCTCGTGGTCAACGTGGTGGGGTCGTTCCTGCTCGGGCTCCTCACCGCGCAGGGCCTCGACGACGGCGCGATCGCTCTGCTCGGCACCGGCTTCTGCGGCGGGTTCACGACCTACTCCGCGTTCGCGGTCAAGACCCACGAGCGCGGCCCGGCGGGCGGCACGGCGTACGCCGTGGTCACGCTGCTGCTCGCGCTGCCGGCCTGCGCGCTGGGCTACCTGCTCGGCTGACCGCCGCTCACGCGTAGCCCAGCTCGTGGAGCCGGTCGTCGTCGATGCCGAAGTGGTGGGCGACCTCGTGGACCACGGTGATCCGGACCTCCTCGACCAGCTCCTCAGCTGAGTCGCACAGGTCGAGCAGCGGCCCCCGGAAGATCAGGATCCGGTCGGGGAGCTCCATCGGCGAGCTGCCCCAGCGCTCGGTGAGGGCCACCCCGTCGTACAGGCCGAGCAGGTCGTCGGGCTCGTCCTCGGGCGGCTCCTGCTCGACGAGCACCGCGACGTTCTCCACGAAGGCCGCAATCTCGTCGGGGATCCCGTCCAGCGCCTGGTCGACCAGCGCGTCGAAGCGGTCAGGGTCCATCTCGATCGGCACGTGCCCATTGTCGAGCCCGGGGCAAGTGGAAAATGCAGAACGCTCCGGATCTCTCGATCCGGAGCGTTCTCTCTGCGACCCCGACGGGACTCGAACCCGCGGCCTCCGCCGTGACAGGGCGGCGCGCTAACCAACTGCGCTACGGGGCCAGGTGTTTTGCTGCCTCACTGGTGAAGCGCTGGAACTCTAACCCATGGGTGCTGCTGACTCCCAATCGGCAGGTGCCGCACCCTCCAGAGCACCCCCAACGGGATTCGAACCCGTGCTACCGCCGTGAAAGGGCGACGTCCTAGGCCGCTAGACGATGGGGGCCGGACTGCCCCGACAGCATAGGGGCGCGCCGCGACGCCCGCCAAAATGCGTCCCCGCCCCGTTTTCGTGGCCGGCCGGGCTCTCGGGTATGGTTTCCGTCGCTTGGGCAGGTAGCTCAGTTGGTACGAGCGTCCGCCTGAAAAGTGGAAGGTCGGCGGTTCGACCCCGCCCCTGCCCACAAGCACCGCGGGTCACAGACCTGCGAGAAGGCCCCCGCCGGGTTCCGGCGGGGGCCTTCTGCATGCCCGGGGGGGCCGACGGCTCAGGTGCCGGCCACGTGCCAGAGGTCGGCGCACCCGCACGCGTCGCGCATCGTGTCGGCCGCCGTCAGCGGCTCGGGACAGTAGGGCCTCAGCCCCCACAGCCGGTCGACGAGCGACCGCCGTTCCGCCTTGGCGGCGTGTCCACACACGGGGCAGCGGTCCACGACGACGAGGGTAGTTCGCAGACGGCCGCCCCGGGCCTCACCGCGCCTCGACCGCCAGGTCGCGCGGCCACCAGTCGGGCACCAGGCGCACGTACATCCGCATGAAGTCCTCGACTCCCAGCTCCGGCCGCTCGAGCCACCCCTCGATCGCCCCGACGGTGCCGTCGGCGAGGAAGCGCCCGGCGATGTCGGCGACCACGTCGTCGTCCACACCGGGCACCGGCACTCGCACCTCGACGCGGGCGAGCTCGCGCAGCCGCCGGCTGCTCTCCCGGAAGTGACCGCTCAGCATGGGGTGGAGGCTGGCCTCGCCACTGCCCGCGCCCAGGCCGCGACGGTAGACGGCGGCGTGCCGCTCGACGTGGCGCAGCACGCCCTCGGTGATCTCGGTGACCGCCCGGGCCACGTCCTGGTCGCTGCGCTCCAGCAGCTGGTCGCGCAGCTCGTCGAGCTCGACCAGCAGCGCCTGCTGCAGCAGGTCCGCGGGCGAGGCCGCGTGCTCGTACAGCGTCGAGCGGTGCACGCCGGCCGCGGCGGCTACCTCGGTGACGCTCAGCTCGGCCACCGGGCGCTCGGCGGCGAGCCGGAGGACGGCCGCGTGCAGCCGGTCGCGGGTACGGCGCTGGCGCGGATCCATGGTCACCTCCGGTCGGGGAATGTTCTCCGACAACTGTAGGTTATATCGGTATCCGACACCTGTCGGAGAGAAGTCGGCGCCGACCACGACGCCGGGACAGGAGGAGAACCATGGCCACCTACGACGTGACGGACCGCTCGGCGATCGTGACCGGAGCGGGCTCAGGCATCGGACGGGCGATCGCCGCCCTGCTCGCCGAGAACGGCGCGGCCGTCCTGGTCGCAGACCTCGACCGCGGCGCCGCCGAGGTCGTCACCAAGGAGATCGTCGCGGCCGGGGGCACGGCCGAGGCCTTCGTGGGCGACGTCGCCGACCCCGAGGTCGCGGTCGCCGCGGTGGCCGCCGCTGAGGCGCTCGCCCCGCTGCGCATCGCCGTCAACAACGCCGGCATCGGCGGTGCCGCCGCACCGGTCGGCGAGTACCCGATCGACAGCTGGCGCAAGGTCATCGACGTCAACCTCAACGCCGTCTTCTACGGCATGCGGGCGCAGATCCCCGCGATCGCCGGCAACGGCGGCGGCGCGATCGTCAACATGGCCTCGGTGCTCGGCTCGGTGGGCATCGCCGGCTCCTCGGCGTACGTCACCTCCAAGCACGGCCTGCTCGGCCTCACCAAGAACGCCGCCCTCGAGCACGCGGCGCAGCAGGTGCGCGTCACCGCGGTCGGCCCCGGCTTCATCTCCACGCCGCTTCTCGAGGCCAACCTCGACGCCGCGACGCAGCAGGCCCTGGCCGACAAGCACGCCGCCGGCCGCCTCGGCACCCCGGAGGAGGTCGCCGCGCTGGTCGCGTTCCTCGCCTCCGACGCCGCGAGCTTCATCACCGGCAGCTACCACCTCGTCGACGGCGGCTACGCCGCCCAGTGACCTGCCGGGTCCTCGGCTCGTGTGCTTGGGAACGCGCCCTGGTGCGTCCTCAGGCACACGACCCGGACGGACCGGTCAGGCGGTGCGTTCCTGCGGTACGTCGAGCCGCGGGACGCCACCGAGCCCGAGGCGGTAGCGGACGTGATCGGCGTACCGCTCGAGGGTCTGCCAGAGCGTGCGGTGCGCGGTCCACGGCAGCGGCTCCGCGCCGTCGTACCAGCTCTCGCCGAAGGCGATCCAGACCGGCGTCCAGTCCGCTGCCTCGTCCCATTCGCCCCGTCGCGCCTGGACCATCCGCCGGCGGATCTGGAAGGCGCGCCGCGGACCGTCGGCACAGATCGGCGCGGTCGCGACCGGCCACAGCCGCAGGTCCAGCGCCATCAGGTGCATCTCCAGGTCGCGCAGCACCACCGGGTCGACCAGGACGGTCGCGACGTTCTCGTGAGGTGCTCGCTCCACGCCGAAACGCTCGCCGCCGGACCCCACCCGAGTCAAGGGCCGCCCATCTCACCCTGCCCGGATGAGGCGGTCGCCCGGGCGCGGGATCAGGGTGGAGGAGCCCCCAACCCCGACGAACCGACCGAGAAGGCGGAGGCCTTGGCATGACCGACACGATCAACGAGCTCAAAGATCTCGACACGCTCGGACCGGTGGACTGGGTCGTGGTCGAGTTCCCCGGCCCCGACTACGGGAGGGGCATGGTGGCGCCCCACCTCCAGGACCTGGTCGACCGTGGCCTCGTGCGCGTCCTGGACATGGTGTTCCTCAGGAAGGACGCGGACGGCACGCTGGAGGCCGCCGAGATCTCCGACCTCGACACGAGCGAGCTCGGCGCGATCCGCCACGCCGAGGCCGACCTCGCGATGGTGCTCTCCGAGCAGGACGTCCTGGACCTGGCCGAGACCATCGAGCCCGGGAACTCCGCCGCCGTCCTGGTGTGGGAGAACCTCTGGGCCGCGCCCTTCGGGTCGGCCGTGCGCCACGCCGGGGGCCAGCTCGTCGCATCGGGACGCATCCCGGCCCAGGCAGTGCTGGCCGCAGCCGCGGCCGACGAGGAAGGAATCTGACATGCCTCTCGCAGCCCGACGCAGGCGCCGGACCGCCGCCGCCGTAGGTGGCGCCGTCGTGGTGGCCCACGGAGTGAACCGCCGGCACGACCGGCGCGAGGACCGGCGCGACGACCGGGGAGACCGGCGCGAGGACCGGCGGGACCGACGCCGCTGACCGGCCTACACGTCCGCCTCCGCCTCGCCGTCGTCGGTGTCGGTGTGCGGCAGCGGGATCGCGCCCGTGCCCAACCGGCGGGCGCGCTCGTCGGCGGCCGGGTCGCCGTGGAAGAGACCTCCCTCGGAACGGTCGTCGACCGGCTCGAACGTCGCAGGGACCGGGTGCTCCACGATCTCGACCCGCTGGCGCGGCATCCCCGCGTCCTCGTTGTCCCGGACCCACGCGACCATGTGCTCACGGACGTGGCAGCGCAGGTCGAAGAGGGTCGGGGCGTCCTTGGCGGTCACCACCACCCGGACCCGGACCCAGCCGCCGATCGCGTCGATCACCTGGAGCACCTTGACCCGCCCGTCCCACAGGTCGGTGTGCTCCAGCGCGAGGTCGAGCTGGCGGCGCATCTCGCCGGTGTCGACGTGCCAGTCGAGGTCGAGCTCGACCGAGCCGAGCAGCTCGGAGCTCTTGCGGGTCCAGTTCTGGAACGGCGTCGTCGTGAAGTACGTCGAGGGCAGCACCAGGCGCCGGTCGTCCCACAGCCGGACGACCACGTAGCTCAACGTGATCTCCTCGATCCGCCCCCACTCCTGCTCGACGATGACGGCGTCGTCGAGCCTGATGGCGTCGTTGAACGCCAGCTGGATCCCGGCGAAGAGGTTGGCGAGCACCGACTGGGCGGCGATGCCGGCCACCACCCCGATCACGCCGGCGGAGGCGAGCAGGCTGGCCCCGACCACCCGCACCTCCGAGAAGCTGAACAGCACCGCGCCCAGGGTGAGCACGACGCCCGCGCTGACGGTGAGGCGGCGGATGATCAGGGTCTGGGTCCGCATCCGCCTCGCGACGCGGTTGTCGGGGGCGTCGGTGGGGTAGCGGCGCAGGCCGGCGTCCTCCACGAACAGGGCGCAGGTGGTGAGGAACCAGCCGACCGCGACGATCAGCAGGACGCGGGCGGCCACCGCGGCCCCGCCCATCCAGGCGCTGTCGTCCCCGTGCCGGCGCAGGACGGCCAGCGCCGGGTTCAGCGCCAGCAGCACGACCACGACCCGGAACGGCACCCGGGCGGCCCGGACCAGCAGGCGCAGGGACGGCCACCGCCGCGCGGCGAGCAGCACCACGACCCGGACCACCAGGATCACGACGAGGGCCCCGAGCAGCGCGGTCGCGACCCCGATCGACAACCGGGTCCAGTTGACGGCCAGGGCCGGCGCGAGATCGCCCGTCATCGCGGCTCCCTTCTCCGGCGGTCCTGGTGACCCTCGATCCTCCCGCGGTGGGGACGGGGCGTGGACGCTGGTCCGGACATGTCACTCCCACTTCCCCGCCGCATCGAGAATGCCCTGCTCGGGTCGGGCACAAACGGCCGGGTGCCCCGTGGGCGGGATCCCGCCTCCTGCACCTCCGCCAGGCCGGCCCCTAGACTCGCGACCAACGCGGCACATCGTGCCGACACGACCCTGAGAGGGCCTCACTTCGTGCGCGACACGTTCCTCCGCAACGACGACGTCGGGCGGGACATGCTGTCCGTGGACTGGGCGGCCACGCCGCTGGGGCCGCTCGAGACGTGGCCGAACAGTCTCCAGGCCGCGGTGCGGATCGTGCTCTCCTCGCGCTTCGCGATGTGGATGGCGTGGGGGCCCGAGCTCACCTTCTTCTGCAACGACGCCTACCGGCGCGACACCCTCGGGGCGAAGTACCCCTGGGCGCTGGGCAAGCCCGCCTCGGTGGTCTGGTCGGAGATCTGGGAGGACATCAGCCCCCGCATCGACGCGGTGATGGGGACGGGCGTCGCGACCTGGGACGAGCAGCTGATGCTCTTCCTCGAGCGCAGCGGCTACACCGAGGAGACCTACCACACCTTCTCCTACAGCCCGCTGGCCGACGACCGAGGCACCGTGGCCGGGATGCTCTGCGTCGTCAGCGAGGACACCGAGGAGGTCATCGCGCGCCGCCGGATGCAGACGCTGCGCGACCTCGGGCTGCGCACCGCCGGCAGCAACACGGTCGCGGACACCGTGGCCTCCGCGTGCGCCGAGCTCGAGCACAGCGCGCACGACCTGCCGTTCGCCCTGGTCTACCGGTACGACGACGACCGGCGGGTGGCACGGTTGATCGGCTCGACCGGCTTCACCGCCACCCATCCGGCCGCGCCGTCGGTCGTGGGCGCTGATCACGGGCCGTGGCCGTGGCCCACGGGGAACGCGATCGGTGAGGTCGACCTCCGTGACCGGTTCGGCGACCTGCCCACCGGGGCGTGGAGCCAGCCTCCCGGCCACGCCGCCGTGCTGCCGATCAGCCAGGGCACGCAGGACTCGTACGGCTTCCTGGTGGCCGGCCTCAATCCGTTCCGCCTGCTCGACGCGGGCTACACCGACTTCCTGGGTCTCGTCGCGGGTCACCTGGCCTCCGGCATCACCGACGCGCTCGCCTTCGAGTTCGAGCAGCGCCGGGCCGAGACCCTGGCCGAGCTCGACCACGCCAAGACCGACTTCTTCACCAACGTCAGCCACGAGTTCCGCACTCCGCTGACCCTGCTGCTCGGCCCGGCCGAGGACGCGCTCGTGGACGACGAGGCCCCGCTGCCCGACGAGCAACGGCACCGGGTCGAGGTGATCCACCGCAACGCCCAGCGGCTGCTCAAGCTCGTCAACACGCTCCTGGACTTCTCCCGCCTGGAGTCCGGCCGGGTCGAGGCGTCGTACGAGCCCGTGGAGCTCGCCGGCTACACGCGCGAGCTGGCCAGCATGTTCGAGAGCGCCGCGCGCCGGCTCGGGCTGACGCTCACGATCGAGTGCGACGAGCTGCCGCACAAGGTGTACGTCGACCGGGACCTGTGGGCCAAGGTCGTGCTCAACCTGCTCTCCAACGCCCTGAAGTTCACCTTCTCGGGCGGGGTCGACGTCTCCCTGCGCGCCGACGGCGACGACGTCGTCCTGGCCGTCCGCGACACCGGCACCGGGATCCCCCCTGAGGAGCAGGTCCACCTCTTCGAGCGGTTCCGCCGCGTCAGCGGGGCCCGCTCCCGCACCCACGAAGGCTCCGGCATCGGGCTGGCCCTGGTGGCGGAGATCGCCGCGCTGCACGGGGGCTCGGCGGACGTCGAGAGCGCGCCCGGCTCCGGCAGCACCTTCTGCATCCGGGTCCCCTTCGGCACCGACCACCTCTCCCCCGAGCGCATCGCCGAGCCTTCCGCGACGGGCGTGGCCCAGCAGGTCGTCGACGGGTTCCTCGCGGAGGCCAACCAGCTGGCGGCTCCCGAGGAGCAGGACGGGCACGCGGCCCGCACGACACCCGCCGGCGCGCGAGCCCGCGTGCTGGTCGTCGACGACAACGCCGACATCCGCACCTACGTCTCCAGCCTGCTCGCCACGGTGTACGACGTCTCCACCGCGGTCGACGGTCGCGACGGGCTCGAGCAGGCGATCACGGACCCGCCGGACCTGGTGCTCACCGACGTGATGATGCCCCGGCTCGACGGCTTCGGGCTGCTGGCGGCGCTGCGTGAGGACGCCGCCACCGTCGACATCCCCGTGGTGATGCTCTCCGCCCGCGCGGGCGAGGGCGGGACGCTGGAGGGGCTCGAGGCCGGCGCCGACGACTACCTGGTCAAGCCCTTCGCCGCGCGCGAGCTGATGGCGCGGGTCCGTGCCAACCTCGAGCTCGACCGAGCTCGGCGCAGCCGGGAGCAGCTGGAGCGCAGCCGGGCCCTGCTCGACCAGGCGCAGCGCCTCGCGCGGCTCGGCAGCTGGGAGATCGACCTGCGCCGCGACGTCCTGCGGACCTCGGAGGAGTTCCGCCGGATCGTCGGCCACTCGGCCGAGGAGATCGCCGAGTGGGGCTTCACGCGCCTGGTGCAGGTCGCGGTGCACCCCGACGACCGCGCGAGGGTCACCGAGACGCTCACCGGGGCCGCCCCCGGCGACGACATCCGCTACGAGACGCGGATCGTCCGTCCCGACGGCGACGTGGTCCTGGTCTACGTGCACGCCGAGGTGGTCGTCTCCGACGAGGACGGGCAGCCGACGCTCATCCGCGGCTCCCTGCAGGACATCACGGAGCGACGTGCCGCCGAGGAGCGGCTGGCCCGGGCCGCGGCGGACGCCGAGGCCGCCGCGCGCGAGCACGCCATCGCGGACGCCCTCCAGCGCAGCCTGCTGCCGCAGCAGTCCTTCGACCTCGAGCACCTCGAGGTCGCCACCTACTACCGCGCCGGCGTCGAGGGCACGCAGGTCGGCGGTGACTGGTACGACGTCATCGAGCTCGGCGGGGGCCGCACCGCCCTGGTGGTCGGCGACGTCATGGGCCGGGGCGTGCAGGCGGCCGCGGTCATGGGCCAGCTCCGGGCCGCGGTCCGGGCCTATGCCCGCCTCGACCTGCCGCCGCCGGACCTGCTGGAGTTCCTCGACGGCATCGTGCGCGACCTCGGGGTCGACCAGATCGTCACCTGCCTGTACGCCGTGTTCGACTCCGCCGACCGCACCCTGCGCTTCGCGAACGCCGGGCACCTGCCGCCGATCGTGGTCAGCGCCGCCGGGGTCGCGACCGTCCTCCCGGCGACCGAGGACCCGCCGCTGGGCGTGGGCCTCTACAACCTGCGCCAGGGCGAGATCACCCTCAACCCCGGCTCGACGGTCCTGCTCTACACCGACGGCCTGGTGGAGAGGCGGGGAGAGGATCTCGACGACGGCATCGAGGCACTGCGCGGCCTGTCGGCCCAGCTGACCGGGCAGCTGTCCGAGGCCCCCGAGACCCTGGTCCACGGCCGGCTGCCCGACGGGCCCGACGACGACGTCGCCGTGCTGGTGGCGCGGGTCGACCCGGCCCTGGCCACGACCGGGCTGTGGCTCGCCTTCGAGGCCCGCGAGATCGACATCTCCGCGGCCCGGCACAACGTGGCAAGGCACCTGCGCGAGATCGGGGCCGCGAGCGTCATCGAGGACGCCATCCTCGTGACCAGCGAGCTGCTGACCAACGCCACCCTGCACGCGATCCCGCCCGTGGAGCTGCGGGTGATGGGCGACGAGACCGAGATCCGCATCGAGGTCCACGACTGCGCCAGCTACGAGCCCCGCAAGCAGCGGCCCGATGCCGAGGACGAGCACGGCCGGGGACTGCAGATCGTGGCCGCGCTCGCCGACCGCTGGGGCACCCGGCCCACCGACGCCGGCAAGACGGTCTGGTGCGTGCTCTCGAACCCGTCCGTCTAGCTGTGATGTCCGGGGAGGCGGTCCGGGTCCGGGTCACCGGACCGCGAGGTTGAGCTGGGCGAGCACGTCCGGGGCGCCGTCGGCGCCGCTGGTCTCCACCGTCCAGCCGCCGCTGGTCCGGGTGCCACAGCCGGCCAGCACGCCGTGGTGCAGGCACCCGACGTTGAGCACCTTCACCGACCGCACCTCGACCGTCGCGGGCAGGCTCTCGGCCCCGACGACCACCAGCGGTGTCACCAGGGCGAGGGCCCGCTCCGGCGCCGAGGCGTCGTGGGAGCGCTGGACGGCCCCGGCGGCGTCGTACTCGAGCACGACGTGGTCGGTGGGCCGGTCCAGAGACACGGCGGCCCGGTCGCCGACCCCCATCGGGCTCGCCTTCCGGACCTGCCCGGCGCCACGGACCACCAGGGCGCTGATGGCCGGGGCGAAGGGCTCGCCGGCGCCGACGCGGTGCGGGACCGCGAGCTCGATCCGCTTCTGAGGGGTGTCGAAGGCCAGCGTCTCGACCACGTGCAGCCCTCCGCTGTCCCCGATGCTGACCTCGGTGGTGGCGCCGACGCTGGCCGCCGAGGGGTTGGTGGCGCTGGCCACGGGGGCCGACGTGGTGCCGTCACCGAGGACGAGCCGGACGACCTGCCAGGCGAGGATCGCGAGGAGGATCCCGCAGACGGCGACGACCGGCACCCAGTGGCTCCGCCGCGCGCGGCCGGCATGGGCCCCGCCGTGGGCCGCGCGGGACGCGGCACCGCCTCGACGACGGGAGGGGCTGGCGGTGCGCATGGCGCGAAGACCTCTCCCTCCGCCCCGCGCGAGAAGTATACGGTGACAACCACTCCGGCGACTCCTACAGTTGAGTCGGCCACCGGTGGTGCGAGGGACACCGTGCCGACCCTGCACCGCCACGAGCACGGGCGTCGACACCTCGGATCACGAACCGTCTCCCTTCCCCGGTTCTCTCACCTCGTCCCCGGAGACGTGATCCTCCATGTCAGTCCCACAGGCCCGTCGCGCCCTCTCCCTCGTCCTGCTCGCCGCCCTCGTCACGCTGTTCACGACGCTCCTGCCCGGAGGCGTCGCCACGGCACGGCAGGCAGCCTCCACCTACGTGGTCCAGGGGGTACCCGACACCCGCGTCGACGTGTCCGTCGACGGGAACGCGGTCCGCTCCGGGGTCGCCGCCAAGCAGGTGGTCGGCCCGCTCGGCCTGTCGCCGGGACACCACACCGTGTCGTTCAGCAGCCCGGACTGGAAGGTGATGACGTCGGTCACGGTCCACGGCAGCCAGGACGTCGTCCTGCACTGGCCGGCCGACGCGGCGGACAAGCCCGTCGTCACCGTGTTCACCAACGACGTGTCGGCCGTCGGCTCCGGCAAGGGCCGGCTCTCCGTGGCGCACACCGCGGTGGTGCCGCCGGCGGACATCACGGCCGACGGCAAGACGCTGTTCACCAACATCGCCAACGGCGAGTTCGTGAGCGCGGTGGTCCCGGCGGCGACGTACCAGGTGGCCGTGGTCCCCACCGGCGGCGGCAACCCGCTCCTCGGCCCGCTCCCACTCCCGGTGCAGGCGGGGGCGCTCACCCGGGTCTTCGCCATCGGTGCTCCCCGCAACGGCAGCATGGACGCCGTCGTCCAGGTGCTTCCGGTGCCGACGACGGGCGGAGCGGCGCCGGCGTCGGTGCACACCGGGTCGGCGGGCCTGGTCAACCCCGACGGCTCGGTCGACACCGCGCGGCTGACGACCTGGCCGGTGCTCACCGCCCTGCTCGGCCGCTGAACGGCGCGTAGCCCGGTGCGCCCCTCCGACGTCGCCGCGGCCGTCCTCGCGGCCGCCCTGCTGGGCGCCTGCAGCGCGTCCGGGGCGGGGACCTCCGCCACCGGTAACCAGGCCGCACACGTCGACGCCGCCGCCCGACCCGCCGCGGTCGCGACGCCGGCGGCGAGCCAGGAGCGCACCGAGCGCCCGGTCTCCGTCACTTTGCCGAGCGGCCGGGTGCTGCCCGTCGACGTGGTCCGCACCCTGCCCGGCGGCGCACTCGCGATCCCGCGCGACATCCACCGCGCCGGGTGGTGGGCGGGAAGCTCACGTCTGGGCGACCCGTTCGGCAGCATCGTGCTGGCCGCCCACGTCGACTCGTTCACCCAGGGGGTCGGACCGGCCGCGGAGCTGTTGTCGACGCGGCCCGGGGCACGGGTGCACCTGGCGGCGCGGCACCGGGCCCAGTCGTACCGGGTGACGTCGGTGCGGGTCGTCCCCCGCGCCGACCTGCGCAGGGAGGAGGTGGTGTTCTCCGCCGCGGGCTCCCGCCGCCTCGTCCTCATCACCTGCGGCGGTGCGTACGACGCCGCGCGCGGCGGCTACCAGGACAACGTGGTCGTGGTCGCCCGCCCCACCCGGCACTCGTGAGGGGACCACGGGAAAGCGATCGAGACGGTCCGGGAGGGGCTCAGCCCGTCGCGCGGACCTGCCGGGCGGCCAGCCAGGTCTCGAAGCGCCCCGCCGCGGTGCCGAGATAACCCTCGACCGCGGTCTGGAGCTGGGCGACCTCGTCGCGCAGCCCGAACATCTGGTAGTCGGCGCGCCGCTCCGGCGAGCACTGGTGCGGCGAATCCGAGGCCTGGTCGACGGAGTCTCCGCACTCCGTGCAGGGCATGAACCGCGAGTTGAACATGTCGCTCCCATCTCTCTCCCCGCAACCGGAGGATTCCCCCCGGCAGGGGGTCCAAACGGCTCATTGATCACGGTCGGGTCGCGGTCTAGCGTCGAGGACGCGGGCAGGTGCCAGAGCGGAGGCTCACATGACAGACAACGCAGACCTCGCACGCAGGCTCCACGAAGCGTGGAACGAACGGAAGTTCGACGAGATAGCCGACGGGATGGCCCCCGGTGGGACCCTGACGGTCGTCGGCTCGGGAGACGTCTTCGAGGGCGTCGAAGGATCGCGCAAGTACAGCGCGACCTGGGCGGACGCCTTCCCCGACGGCCGGTTGACCGTGGACCGGGTGGTCGCGTCCGGTGACCTCGTGGCCGTCGAGTTCACCGGCCGGGGCACCCACACCGGCACCCTGTCGACCAGCATGGGTGACATCCCGGCGACCGGGCGTGCGGTGACGCTCCAGTTCTGCGACCTGATGGAGTTCGAGAACGGCAAGGTCCGGCGCCAGAGGTCGTACTTCGACACCGGATCCATGATGGCCCAGCTCGGCCTCGGCGCCGGGCAGGCGGCATCCGCACAGCAGTAGACCCACACGACCACCGGCACCTGCCCGCCGAGCCGACCGCTCGGGAGTCGGACCTCGGACAGTTTCGCGTGCGCTCGGCCACCGGCGTACGGACCCGGCAGACAGAGACCTTCGGCACTCATCCGACGCCCGGCTCCGATGGACCATGAGGGCGTGACGACTGACGAGGCCATCAGCGCCGCCGAGCAGTTGGCCGCCCTCGGGCAGGCGGTGATCACCACCGACGCCGACGGCGTGGTGGTCGGCTGGAACGCGGCCGCGGAGGCTTTGTACGGCTGGACCGCCGAGGAGGCGATCGGCCACAACATCTCGACCCTCTGCATCCCCGACGTGGCCCAGGACGTCGGCGCCGACATCATGGAGGCGCTGCGCGCCGGGGTGCCGTGGAGCGGCGGGTTCCCGGTGCGCCGCAGGGACGGCACCCTCTTCCCGGCGCTGGTGACCGACTCGGGTGTCTACCGCGAGGGGAGGCTCGTCGGCATCGTCGGAGTCTCCACGAACCTGGGCGCGGCAGTGCGCCCGCTGCTGGAGCGCGCCGCCGACGCAGCGCTCGTGCTCAGGGCCGAGGGCACGATCACCTACGCCAGCCCGGCCGTCCGGCAGCTCTTCGGCTGGCGCGACGAGGAGCTCATCGGCACCCAGGTCCTCGACCTGATCCACCCGGACGACCGCAAGTCGCTGGCTCGCTTCCTCGAGGACGTCGGTCGTCAGCCGGGGGTCCGGCCGGCGCACGAGGTCCGGGTCCGGCGCGGCGACAACTGGGCGTGGGCAGAGCTCGCGCTCACCAACTTCGTCGACGACCCGTCCGTACGCGGTGTCGTGTGCAACGTGCGGCGCAGCCTGGCGCTCACCGGCCCCGAGTCGGCCGACCAGCGGGTCGAGGAGCTGGAGGCCGCCCTGCACTCCCGGCTGGTCGTGGAGCAGGCCAAGGGGTTCCTGGCCGGGCGGGACGGCATCGACGGTGAGACCGCCCTGCGCCGGTTGCGTGACCACGCCGCCGCCCACCACCAGTCGGTGCCCGCGGTGGCCGACCAGGTCGTCTCGGGCGAGCTCACCCTCGCGGCCGACGCCGGCTGAGGACGGCGGCCGTCAGCCCGAGGCGGGCACGGCGCGGTCCAGCCTCGCGAACATCCGCCACTGGGACCGGTAGAGGCCGGTGAACTCTGAGAACAGCGTGTCGTACGTCGTGCGGTGGCGCGGGTCGGGCTCGAGGTCGACGTCGACTGGCACGAGGGCCCGCACGTCCTCCCAGCCCACCGCGCCGAGCGCCAGCCCGGAGAGCAGAGCGACGCCGCGGAGCCCGGTCAGCAGCGGCTCGGCGACCCGCTCCATGCGTCGCCCGCAGACGTCGGCGAGGACCTGGCACCAGAGCAGCGACCTTGTCCCGCCGCCCACGAGGCGCAGGGGCTCCAGCCGTTGTCCGGCGCTGTGATCCGCGGCCTCCAGCAGCCAGCGTGCATTGAAGGCCACGCCCTCGAGGACGGCCCGGACCAGGTCCGCGCGGCTGGTCTCGAGGGAGACGTGGTGGAAGCCGCCCCGGGCGGCCCGGTCGTCCACCGGCGAGCGCTCCCCCGCCAGCCAGGGCGTGAACAGGACGTCACCGGCCCCGGGCGGCGAGGTGGCCGCCAGCGCCGTCAGCTCGTCGTAAGCCGGGGGGCCGTCGCCCAGCACCCGGGCGACCCACTCCAGGCAGCGACCCGCGGACTCCTGGTTGTTGCCCAGCAGGTAGCCGTCGCTCCTGAGCCCGGGGACCGTGGCCATCTGCCGGAGCAGGTCGGTGTGCTTGCCGGGCAGCGGGCAGCTGACCCAGGCCGTGGTGCCCAGGGAGAGGTGGGCCTCGTGGTCGCGCACGCACCCGGAGCCGAGGGCGGCGGCGTGCAGGTCGGGGACGCCGGTCACCACCACGGCGGCCGGCGAGATCCCGAGGTCGGCGGCGACGTCGGGCCGCAGCGGCGCAACCACGCTCCCGGTGGCCACCAGCGGGGGCAGCTTGTCCGGGTCGAGGCCGGCCCTGCCGACGAGGACCGGGTCGTAGGCGAGGTGCCCGGGGTGCCGGTTGTCGGTGAGCCAGGCGGCGGTCATCGACGCCGGGGTGGCGGCAGCTACCCCGGTGAAGCGCATCGCCAGGTAGTCGACGGGCTCGAGGTACCAGCGCGCGGCGGCGGCCACGTCGGGCTCGTCGTGGGTCAGGTGCAGCATGTGGCCGACCGGGTCGGCCCCCGACGTGGACGGGACGCCCGCCGTACGCCGCACCCAGGTCGCCAGGGCGGTGGCCCGGTAGCCCTGCAGGTGGCCGGCCACCACCCGGCGGGAGCGGTCGGCGCCCTCGGTGTCGCTCCACATCAGGCACGGACCGACGGGGACGCCGTCCGCACCGACCGGCACGGTGCTGGCCCACTGCCCGGTCACGCACACGGCGACCACGTGGCCGCCGTCTGCTCCGCTGTCGGCCCCGCTGTCTGCCAGGCAACGGCGGGCCGAGTCGCCCACGGTCCGCCACCACTCCCCGGCGTCCTGGGTGACCCGGCCGCCGGAGCCGCGGTCGGTGTGCAGCGGCTCGGCGGTCCACGCGACGACCCGGCCGGTGAGAGTGACCAGTCCGACCTTCACCACGCTCGACCCGAGGTCGACGGCGAGGACGAGCCCGTCCGCCGCCATCAGGACCCCGGCGGCACCGACAGCTCGGTGTCGAGCATGCCGTCCATCACCGAGACGATGAACTCCTCTGCAGCCGGGCTCATCCCGCCCGGGACGCCCCCGTAGATGGCGCCGGAGAACGCCTGCTCCCCCGCCGCCTCCTTGCGCATCGCGTAGACCACGGCCTCGGCGAGGTCGACCGCGAAGGAGTCCACCACGCCGGGGCGGGTCTGCGGCCGGGTGACGGCCATGTGCAGGGCGTTGGGGTACTGCTGCCCGTTGAAGCGCCAGCCACGCCCGCGCATGCAGTCGGCGACGTGGTAGATGTCGAACGCGTCGGAGGTGAAGCTGAAGCAGAAGGTGGGGCTGCCGAGGATCCGCAGCTCGCGGTAGGAGCGCACCACGTCCTTCATCGCCTCCGCCGTGTCGAAGATGTCGGCGGCGTACGTGCGATAGCCCTCGCGGCCGAGCTGGACCATGGCCGCCCAGGTCGCCGCCAGCAGCCCGCCCGAGCGCGAGCCCTCGATCCCCGGCGACATGTACTTGCCGCCGGTCCAGCCGGGCAGGTGGAAGTACTGGGCGTCGCGCAGCGCGGTGTCCCGGAAGAGCACCGTGGAGCTGCCCTTGAACGCGTAGCCGTACTTGTGGGTGTCGGCCGAGATGCTGGTGACTCCCGGGAGCCGGAAGTCGAAGACGGGTACGTCGTACCCCAGTTCCTCCCCGAAGGGCAGGATGAACCCGCCGAGACAGCCGTCGACGTGCATCCCGACGCCCCGCTCCTGCGCCAGGCCGGCCAGCGCCGCGATCGGGTCGATGGTGCCGTAGCCGTAGTTGCAGGCCGAGCCGACGATCGCGACCGTGCGGTCGTCGATGGCAGCGGCCACGCGGTCGGGGTCGACGACGGTGGTGGCCGGGTCGACCGGCACCGCCCGCAGCTCGATCCCGAGGAGGTGGCAGGCCTTGTCGAAGGCGGGGTGCCCGGTCTCGGGCTTCACCACGTTGACGTCGGTGCGGCCACGCGCCGCGGCGTGCTCGCGGTAGGCCAGCATGGCGTGCAGGATGCTCCCGCTGCCGCCGGTCGTGACCAGGCCGCACGGCGTGCCCTCGGAGACGGCCTCGGCGTGGAGCAGGTCGAGGGCCATCGCGATGATCTCGCCCTCCATCTTGGTCGCGCTCGGGCACATGTCGCGCTGGAGGACGTTGACGTGGGCGAACATGCCGAACGCCTCGGTCAGGAAGCGGTAGTGCTCGTGGTCACCGGAGTACATCGTCCCGGAGCACTTGCCGGTCTCCCAGAACGCGTCCTCCTCGGTGGCCATCTGCCGCACCTCGGCGAGCACCTCCTCGCGCGGTGTCCCGCGCTCCGGCAGCGCGCGGTGGACGGGGAACCGGTCCGCGTAGGGGAAGTCGGTGCTCGACATCTGCCACCTCCACGTCCACGGTGGTGCGCGCGCGTGGCGGGGTGACAGGGTCACAGGTCCCCGCCGCCCCGGCACCTCGACCCGCCCGTCGAGCACTGCGCGCCGGAGCCGGCCGCCTGGGATACGATCCGCGTCCGGGGTTGGAAGAACAGCCCGCGCACCGGACACACCCGCTGGTTCCCAGCGGGCGCTGTGCCCTCCAGCGCGCACGGCTCAACCCCACCAGCGGAGACGAAATCGTGGCCCCCAGGCCGGACCTCGCCGACCTCCTCACCCAGCTGTCCCGGGAGATCAACCCCCGCGGCGACCTCGGCTCGACCCTCCAGGCGGTCGTCGACTGCCTGCACCGCCAGCTACCCGCCGACCACCTCGTGGGCATCGTGTCCCTGGTCCGCGGCGGGCACGTCGAGACCAGGGCCTGCTCCGCCCCCCTCGTCCAGGAGCTCGACCGGGTGCAGCGGTCGACCGGTCAGGGGCCCTGCCTCCACGTCCTCGAGAAGGAGCCGGTCGTCGCCGTCGACGTGCTCCAGCACGAGCAGCGGTGGAGCGACTACGTGCCCCGGGCGCTCGCCCTCGGGGTGCGCGCCCAGCTCGCGGTGCGGCTGACGGTCGACGAGCGGCCCTGGGGCGCGATCAACGTCTACTGCACGCAGGCCGAGCGCATCGACCCGCACGTCGAGCGGCTGGTGACCCTGTTCGCGGTCCACGCCGCCGTGGCCGTGGAGCGGTCCCTGCGCGAGGACAACCTGCGGGCCGCGCTGCAGACCCGCAAGCTCATCGGGCAGGCGGTCGGCCTGGTGATGGAGCGCTTCGGGCTGGACGCCGAGCTGGCGTTCCGCTACCTCGTGCGGCTCTCGTCGAACAGCAACGTCAAGCTTCGCGAGGTCGCCGGCGAGCTGGTCGGCGAGGCCAACAACCGCGCCTGACCGGCTCGACCCGCAGCTGTTGCTCGAGACGGGCCGCCCAGGGCGTCTCCGGCGCCGCGACGAGGCGTACTTCGCGACAACTTCGGCTCCAGCACCGGACAAAGCCACCGCGCCCGCGCCCGGCCGTGGATGATGAGGCCAGCACCGAACTCGGGAGGAGGTGACAGTGGTGGACTGGGACGCCGCACTGCACCGAGCCCTCGTCGAGGCGAGCACCGACGGCCTCTGGGTCTTCGACGAGACGGGGACGACCCTGTGGGCCAACGCCCGGATGGCGGACCTGCTCGGGGTGGACCCCGACCGGATGCCCGGCTTCCGGGTCGAGGACGCCCTGGACGAGGAGGGTCGCGGTCAGCTCGCGGACCACCTCGCCGAGCTGTCCGCCGTCGACGTGAGCGTGGAGGACGTCGAGTCCATGCTGGTCCGCGCCGACGGCACCGAGATCTGGGTCCTCGTCAGCTGGAGCGCGATCCGCGACGACGACGGGAAGCGGGTCGGCTGGCTGCACCGCGTCAGCGAGTACACCGAGCGCAAGACGCTGCTCGCGGAGCTCCAGGACCGCGAGCAGCAGCTCGCGACGGCCCAGTCGATCGCCCACATCGGCAGCTGGGCATGGGACATCCCCACCGACGTCGTCACCTGGTCCGACGAGCTCTACCGCATCTACGACCTCGACCCGCAGGAGCACGACGCGACGTACGAGGGCTTCCTCGACCAGCTCCACCCCGACGACCGCGAGCGGGTGCGCGGGGCCGTCGAGTCGGCGTTCGTCGACGCCGACGAGTTCGAGTTCGAGAGCCGGATCCTGCGCCGCAGCGGTGAGGTGCGGTGGATCCGCGGCCTCGGGCGCGTCGTGCGCGCCCCGGACGGGGCGCCCGTCTCGATGGGGGGCACCGCCCAGGACATCACCGACCTCAAGCGCGCCGACGAGATCGCCGCCGAGGCCACCCGCCGTCTCGAGCTGCTCCAGGAGATGGCGATGGCCGCCAACCAGGCCAGCAGCCTGGTCGACGCCATCGAGGACATGGCGGCCGGGCTGCCGCTCTTCACGTCCTGGGCGGCGGTCGGCGTCTACCGGGTCTCCGACGACGACACCCTGGTCCGCTCGCCGCTCCAGCCCTGCGGACTGCCCTGGGAGCTCGACCCCGACCCCGATCTGGCCGATCGCGCCCGCCGCTCGCAGCGCGTGGAGCTCGGAACGCCCGGCTCGCACGCCGAGACCCACAGCCTGGTGGCGATCCCGGTGCTGCTGGCCGGCGAGGTCACCGCCGTGATCGAGGTGCTGGCCGACGAGGTGCCCCCGGACGAGAACTCCCGGTTCCTGATCGGCCAGATCGCGGGGCAGCTCAGCCTGGTCGCCGAGCGCGAGCGCACCGCCCACGAGCTCGGCCGGGCCCGGGACGAGGCGATGGAGGCCTCGCGCCTGAAGTCGGAGTTCCTCGCGACCATGAGCCACGAGATCCGCACCCCCATGAACGGCGTGATCGGGCTCAACGAGCTCCTCCTGCGCACCGAGCTCGACGACCACCAGCGCCGCCTCGCCGAGGGCCTGCAGAGCGCCGGCCTCACCCTGCTCGGGATCATCAACGACATCCTCGACCTGTCCAAGATCGAGTCCGGCAAGCTCGAGCTCGAGGACGAGGACTTCGACGTCCGCCACGTCTTCGAGCAGACCGCGGCCGTCCTCAGCGGTCCCGCGCACGCCAAGGGGCTGGAGCTGGTCGTGGCCTGCCAGCCCGAGGTGCCGCCGTACCTGCGCGGCGACGCGATCCGGTTCGGCCAGGTGCTGACCAACCTCGGCTCCAACGCCGTGAAGTTCACCGACAGCGGCGAGGTGGTCATCTCCGCGCGTGTCGAGCGGGAGGACGCCGAGACGGTCACGCTGCGCGTCGACGTCGTCGACACCGGGGTGGGCATCGCGCCCGCGGCCCGGGCCACGCTGTTCGACGCCTTCACCCAGGCCGACCCCTCGACCACCCGGCGGCACGGTGGCACCGGCCTGGGGCTGGCCATCTCCCGCCAGCTCGTCGACGCGCTCGGCGGGCAGATAGAGGTCAGCAGCGAGCTGGGCCGCGGCAGCACCTTCTCGTTCACCGCCGAGCTGGCGCGGGCCCGCAGCGAGGTCGTCCCCAGCTCCCCGACCCCCCGCGGACTCCGGGGCAAGCGGGTGCTCGTGGTCGACGACAACGAGACCAACCGCTTCATCCTCACCGAGCAGCTCGCGGCCTGGGAGGCCGAGGCGGTCGCCGTCGCCTCGGCGGAGGAGGCGCTGACCGCGCTCCGGGAGGCGTCGCGGGCGCACCGCCCCGTCGACATCGCGCTGCTCGACCTGGTCATGCCCGGCACCGACGGGCTGGCGCTGGCCGGCAACATCAGCGCCGACCCGGACCTGGGCCGGCCGCTCCTGCTGCTGCTCTCCTCCGACCAGGGCGTCAGCCCGCAGGCCGTCCGGGAGGCCGGTCTGCACGCCTCGCTCGACAAGCCCGTGCGCCACTCCGAGCTGTACGACGCGCTGGTCGGCGTCGCCTTCTCCGGGGACCGCCCTTCCGGGCACGTGGGGCGGGCACCCGGCGCGTCGCTCGACCTGCACGTGCTGGTCGTCGAGGACAACCAGGTCAACCAGATGGTGGCGACCGGGCTCCTGGAGACCCTCGGCTGCGAGGTCGAGGTCGTCACCGACGGGGCCGAGGCCGTCCAGCGGCTCGCCGACGAGCACGACTTCGACGTGGTCCTGATGGACTGCCGGATGCCCCGGCTCGACGGCTTCGACGCCACCCGCGCCATCCGCGCCCAGGAGCCCGAGGGCCGGCGCGTTCCGATCATCGCCATGACCGCCTCCGCCCTCGAGGGCGAACGCGAGCGCTGCCTGGCCGCCGGCATGGACGACTTCCTGAGCAAGCCGGTCAACGCGAACGACCTCGAGCGGGTCGTCCGTCGCTGGACCGGCGCTCGCCACGCGGAACCGGAGGATGCCATGACCGAGCCCCAAGCCGCCCCCGACGCCGCACCCGAGCCCGACGTCCCGGCTCCCGCCGCGCTCGACCTGGACCGGGCGCGGATGCTCCACGAGCTGAAGAAGGACGGCATCAGCTTCTTCGAGCGCACTGCGGCCTCCTTCATGTCGCGCGTCGACGACCAGGTGCTCGCGATCCGGGGCGCCGTCGCCGCCGGGGACGCGAGCGCGCTCCAGCAGTCCGCCCACCAGCTCAAGGGCAGCGCCCTCAACCTCGGACTGCCCCTCGTCGGCGCCACCGCCGCCCGGCTCGAGGCGCTCGGGGACGCCGGCACGACCGCCGGCGCCGAGGACCTGCTCGCCGAGCTCGTCCGTGAGGTCGACCGCGCGGTCGCGGCCCTGCAGGAGGCCACCGCCGGGTCGCTGTGACGGAGCGGCTGGGAGACTGACCGCGTGCTGCCGCGCCTCGAGGTTGTCGCCCGCCGTCGCCCGGTGGACCTCGTCTCGCCCGGTTCGCTGCTCGTGGAGCACCCGCTCGCGGCCGACTGGTCCGAGCCCACGCCGCACCCCGCGCCGTACGCCGCAGCGGTGGCCTCGCTCGAGCGGCCCCGAAGCGGCCGGCTCGTGCTCGAGCTGCTCGGCCCCGGCGCGCGGCTCTCGGGGTGGTACGACGTCGCCAGCGGCGCCGTCGGCCTCGAGGTCGAGCTCGGCGGCCGGACCACCAGCCATCGCAGCCGACGGCACGGCCGGGTCGCCGGGCCCGCCATGTCCTTCGCCCTCACCCTGACCGGCACCCACCTCGCGGTGCTCACGCACGACGGGTCCGCCTGGACCGCGCGGGGGCGCGTCGACCTGCGCGACCGCATCGACACCCGGGACGAGGCCTGGCTCGCGGCCCTGCGGACCTCGCAGCGCTGGGAGGGCACCGACCCGCCGCCGGCCGGCCGGGTCGTCGCCGGGGGGTTCGGCCAGCTCGGGCTGCGTGACGTGCGCCTGGTCAGCGGGCGCGACGGCGCGGCGTACCGCCTGGACGGTCGGCTGGTGCTCACCGCCACCAGTGCCGGGCCGGGGTTCTTCGACACCGCGCACACGTCGGTGTGGACCCTCGACCCCGCGACCCACGACCTCGAGCACCGCGCCGACCTCTTCTTCCGCCGGCCCGACCGCACCGGGGTCTTCGGCGACCACGCGACCCACCTGGTCCGCGACGACGGCCGGTGGCTGGTGGCGACCAGCACGTGGGGCGACTTCGACCGCTCGCGCCCGGGCGCCACCGTCGCCATCACCCGGGCCACCACGGAGGCCGACCTGCTGTCCGGGCGCCACGTGCTCGACACCCGCCCGCTGGTCGTCCCCACCGGCAGCCTGCGCTCGGTCGGGGTCTGGGACCCGCACCTGGTGCACTCCGGCGAGCGCTGGCTGGTCGGGTTCGTCAGCGCACGGAAGTTCTTCCGCTTCCACCCGGCGCTCGCCGAGGGGCCGGACCTCGACCGCCTCGCGCTGCGGGGCGCCGCCGAGGACCGCACTTCCACCGAGGGGACGACGATCCTGCGCGTCGCCGGGGAGTGGCGGGTGCTCGCCAGTGACGGGCGCGACGGCAGGCGCGGGCAGCGCCGCGGGTTCCCCGTCTTCGACCTCGAGATGCGCCAGGTCGGGGCGCTGGACGCGGCGTACCCCACCAACATCCCGTGGCCCACGCTGGTCGAGCTCGGCGACCGGGACTGGCTGATGGTGGCGTTCGACGGGACGGCGTACGGCGGCCCGCTGCCGGGCTACGGCACCCACGGCGACGTGGTGCTGCTGAGGTCGACGCCGAGTCAGGATCGCGCGCCCGATCGGCCTACCATGTGATCACGGACACGCGCCACCCCTGCGGTCCTTGCCAGCAGTGCCACCCATCCCGTGGCCGACACACAGAAAGTGGGCACCACCCATGTCTGCACCCCAGGACGCCGACGTGTTCGAGCTCGGCGCCGAGCACGAGCAGGTCGTCTTCGCCAACGATCCCGCCACCGGCCTGAAGGCGATCGTCGCCATCCACTCCACGGCCCTCGGCCCGGCCCTCGGCGGCACCCGCTTCTACCCCTACGCCTCCACTGCCGACGCGGTGCGGGACGTCCTGAACCTCTCGCGCGCATGTCCTACAAGGCCGCGCTCGCCGGGCTCGACCTCGGCGGCGGCAAGGCGGTCATCATCGGCGACCCGTCGACGCTGAAGTCCGAGCCGCTGCTGCGCGCCTACGGCCGCTTCGTGCAGTCGCTGAACGGGCGCTACTACACCGCCTGCGACGTCGGCACGTTCTCGGAGGACATGGACGACATCGCGCGCGAGTGCGACTACGTCACCGGCCGCACCGTCGCCCACGGTGGCGCGGGCGACAGCTCGGTGCTCACGGCGTACGGCGTCTTCCAGGGCATGCGCGCGGCTGCCGAGGTCGTCTGGGGCACCGACTCGCTGGCCGGGCGCACCGTCGGCGTCGCCGGGGTCGGCAAGGTCGGCCGCCACCTCGTGCGGCACCTGATCGAGGACGGCGCGTCGGTGACCGTGACCGACGTGCACCAGCCGTCGGTGGACCGGATCCGGGACGAGTTCGCGCAGGTCTCCGCCGTCGACTCGACCGAGGCCCTCGTCGCCTCGCAGCTCGACGTGTACGCGCCGTGCGCGCTCGGTGGTGCGCTGACCGACGAGGTCGTCGACGTGCTGTCGGCGAAGGTCGTCTGCGGCGCCGCGAACAACCAGCTGGCCCACCCGGGCATCGAGAAGGCGCTCGAGGACCGCGGGATCCTCTACGCCCCCGACTACTGCGTGAACTCCGGCGGCCTGATCCAGGTCGCCGACGAGCTCGAGGGCTTCTCCTTCGAGCGCGCCCAGCAGCGCGCCGCCGGGATCTTCGACACCACGCGTCGGGTGTTCGAGCTCGCCGCCTCCGACGGGGTCGCCCCCGCCATCGCCGCCGACCGCCTCGCCGAGCGCCGCATGCGCGACGTGGGTCGGCTGCGCGGCATCTGGCTGGGCTGAGCCCCGCCGCAGGACTCCCCGGTCAGCCGGTGAAACTGGAGCTTGTCGGCCGCCTCAACGGCCGACAAGCGCAGGTTTCACCGGCCAGCCGGGTACTCCTGCGCGCACACAGCCGTCCCACCGGTCAGGTGGGACGGGGCCGCTGAGACCGGTCAGTCGCGCCGAGGTTCGGCGTAGTCCGACCAGTCGTCGTACTCGTCGTTCGACGAGTCCGGCTGGTCGTTGTTGCTGCTCTCGCCGCCATGCAGCTCCTGCGCCAACTTCCCGAAGTCCGTCTCGTGAGTGCGGTACTTCAGGTCGCGGGCGACCTTCGTCTGCTTGGCTTTCGCTCGGCCGCGCCCCATAGGGTCAGCCCCTCGCACGCTCGGCCGGGGCACTGTGGCTCCCGGACTGTTCTCAGAGTTCTCTCGTGGGCCCAACGCTACCGGTTGACCGGCTGTTCCCGCACACCCGGACCCCAATTCGCGGGTCGCGTGCGGCGAGAATCACCAACCGGGGTGCTGCCCGGTCATCAGCACCCGGCCGCCGTGGGTGTCGTCGCGGCGGACCTCGCCGGCCACCCAGGCCGGATGCCGTGCCCGGCGAGCACCTCGATCGCGGTGTCGATGTCGTCGGGCGGGGTCAGGGCGACCATGCCGACGCCGCAGTTCAGGGTCGCCTCGAGGTCCTCCTGCGCGACGCCGCCGACGCGTCGTACGACGTCGAACACCGGCTGCGGGACCCAGGTGCCGCGCTCGATGGTCGCGCTGAGCTCGGCGGGCATCACCCGCTCCAGGTTCGCCGCGAGCCCGCCGCCGGTGATGTGCGACATCGCGTGCGTCCCGGTGCGGGCGGCCAGGTCGAGGCACGCCTTGGCGTAGATCCGGGTCGGCTCGAGGAGCTCCTCGCCCAGGGTGCGCCCGAGCTCGGGCACGTCACGGCCGAGGTCCCACTTCGCGGTGTTGAGCAGCACGTGGCGGACCAGCGAGTAGCCGTTGGAGTGCAGCCCGCTGGCCTCCATCGCCAGCACTGCGTCCCCCGGACGCACGCGGGCGGGGCCCAGCAGGTCGTCGGCCTCGACCACGCCGGTGGTCGCGCCGGCGACGTCGTACTCGTCCGGCCCGAGCAGGCCGGGGTGCTCCGCGGTCTCGCCCCGACGAGGGCGCAGCCCGCGACCACGCAGGCCTCGGCGATGCCCTTCACGATGGCGGCGATCCGCTCGGGTACGACGCGACCCGTCGCGATGTAGTCGGTCATGAACAGCGGCTCGGCACCACACACCACGAGGTCGTCGACGACCATCCCGACGAGGTCGAACCCGATCGTGTCGTGCACGTCCATCGCCTGCGCGATCGCCACCTTGGTGCCGACGCCGTCGGTCGAGGTGGCCAGCAACGGGCGGCGGTAACGCGTCAGCGCGCTGGCGTCGAAGAGCCCGGCGAAGCCGCCCAGCCCACCGATCATCTCGGGACGCCGGGCCTTCTCGACCCACCCCTTCATCAGCTCGATGGCCTTGTCGGCGGCCTCGATCGAGACCCCGGCCTCGGCGTACGCCCCCTCCTGGGAGCCGCGGGCGGGGTCGGCGGGGGGCTGCGTCACGGGTTCTCCTGGGCTGTGATCGTGTCTGAGCAGTCGTGGGTCAGGGGTTGTTCAGGACGGGGAGCGCCTTGCCCGTGCTCGGCGAGGTCAGCGAGGTCTCCAGCAGGTGCTTGCCGAGCAGGCTCTCGTCGGGGAGCTCGATCGGGTACTCCCCGTGAAGCAGGCCTGGCACAGCCGCTCGGAGGGCACCTTGGTGGACTCGATCATCCCCTCCAGGGAGATGTAGCCGAGGCTGTCGGGCCCACGCTCGCGGCGATCTCGTCGACGTCGAGCCCGTTGGCGATCAGCTCGGCACGGGTCGCGAAGTCGATGCCGTAGAAGCACGGCCACTTCACCGGCGGGCTCGAGATCCTCACGTGCACCTCGAGCGCCCCCGCCTCGCGGAGCATGCGCACCTGCGCGCGCTGGGTGTTGCCGCGCACGATCGAGTCGTCCACGACCACGATCCGCCTGCCCCGGATCATGTGCTCGAGGGCGTTGAGCTTGAGCCGGATGCCGAGCTGGCGCAGGGTCTGGCTGGGCTGGATGAAGGTGCGGCCGACGTAGGCGTTCTTCACGAAGCCCTGGCCGAAGGGGATGCCGCTCTCCTCGGCGTACCCCGCGGCCGCGGGGGTGCCGGACTCGGGCACCGGCATGACGAGGTCGGCCTCGACCGGGAACTCGCGCGCCAGGCGCCGGCCCATCTCGACGCGGGCCTCGTGCACGCTGCGTCCGTTGATGGTGGCGTCGGGCCGGGCCAGGTAGACGTACTCGAACACGCAGCTCTTCGGCGCGGCCTCGGCGAAGCGGTGCGAGCGCAGCCCGTTCTCGTCGATGACCAGCATCTCGCCGGGCTCCACCTCGCGGACGACGCTGGCGCCGATGGTGGCCAGCGCGGCGTCCTCGCTGGCCACGACCCAGCCCCGGTCCAGGCGACCGAGCACCAGCGGCCGGATGCCCTGCGGGTCGCGCGCGGCGTACAGGGTGTCCTCGTCCATCCACACGAAGCAGAAGGCACCGCGCAGCTGGGGCAGCACCTCGAGCGCGCGCTGCTCCAGCGAGGTGTCGGGGTGGTGCGCGAGGAGCGCCGTCACCAACCCGGTGTCGTTGGTGGAGGACTCCAGCTGCCGCGAGTGCAGCTCGAGCTCGTCGCTCGGCCCGGGCAGGTCCTCGACCATCTGGGCGAGGTCGTGGGTGTTGATCAGGTTGCCGTTGTGGCCCAGCGCGATCGAGCCGTCACCGGTCGGCCGGAAGGTCGGCTGGGCGTTCTCCCAGTTGCTCGCACCGGTGGTGGAGTAGCGGGAGTGGCCGATCGCGAGGTGGCCCTTGAGCGACTCCAGCGTCGACTCGTCGAAGACCTGGCTGACCAGCCCCATGTCCTTGTAGACGAGGATCTGGCGGCCGTTGCTGACGGCGATGCCGGCGGACTCCTGGCCACGGTGCTGGAGGGCGTACAGGCCGAAGTAGGTCAGCTTCGCGACGTCCTCGCCCGGAGCCCAGACACCGAAGACGCCACACGCGTCCTGGGGTCCCTGCTCGTGGGGGTCGAGCGCCGCCGTCAACCGGCCGTCGCCACCCTTGCGCGTGCTGCTGAGGTAGGGCACGACCCGAGTCTAGGGCCGCGACCGGCGTCGTCCCACTCGCCGACTGCTCCTCGGCGGATCCCCAACCCCTGGGGGTGAGTCAACGTAAGGTGGGTCACACCACCGGGGGAACTGCGAGAACACATGAACGGGCACACACGGAGCTCCAGCCGCCACCCGCCCAGCCGGGCGGGTGGTACGACGCCTCACGCGAGGCGTTGCAGACGATCGCCGACGGCGTGACCCAGCTCGCCGGCTTCGGCGTCGCCGCGATCAGCGTGGTCCGCGACGACGGCAAGCTGGAGGTCATGGCGGTCGCCGGCAGCGACGAGGCCCGCACCCAGCTGGCGGGCACCCGCACCCCGGTGGCCCGGCTGGAACGTGAGATCGAGAAGGCCGACGAGTGGGGCCTGCTGCGCTTCGTGCCCCACGAGCGGCTCGACGAGAGCGCCGGCGACACCTGGGGCTGGGTCCCCGACATCACACCGCTGGCCCACGAGGACGCCTGGCACCCGCTGGACCTCCTGATCGCGCCGCTCTACGACGAGCGGGGCCGGCTGCGGGGCACGCTCGCGATGGACCTGCCCGAGGACGGCCGGCGGCCCGGGCTCGGGCAGCGCCAGCTGCTCCAGCGGTACGCCGAGCAGGCCGGCCGCGCCGTCATCACCGCGCTGGAGCGCGAGGACCTGGCCCACCGGGTCCGGCTGGCCGAGGCGGCCCGCGAGGTGGTCCGGCACGCCAGCGCCCAGCTGCGCATCGACGGGATCCTGGGTGACATCCGCGATGCCCTGATGGCCGGCTTCCAGGCGCGCGGCCTGTGGATCCAGACCCTCGACGAGGACGGCCAGGGCACCGGCGCGGTCTACGCCGCCGACGGCGGCGAGGTGGCGCTCACCGGGGAGCTGACGCGGATCGCCGAGGCGGCGGCCCGGCGGGCCTGGGACGGGCAGTGGGTCGAGATCGTGCAGCGCGGCCGTCCCTTCGGGCCCTCGATCTCCACCGAGGAGGGCGAGCGCATCCTGGCGTTCCTGGACGGCATCGGCGTCGACTCGCTGCTCTTCGCGCCCCTCGGCGCCGGCCCGGAGTGCCTGGGCAACCTGGTCCTCACCCGCGCCCACGGGGACCCCGAGTGGAGCAGCGTCGAGAGCGATGCGGCACTCGACATCGGCCGCGACCTCGGCCGGGTGATCCTCAACGCCCGCACGTTCGAGCGCGAGCACCAGCTGGTCGAGGAGCTGCAGGCGCTCGACACCTACAAGAGCCAGCTCATCGCCACCGTCTCCCACGAGCTGAAGAACCCGCTCACCGCGATCATGGGCCACCTGGAGATGCTCGACGCCTCCCCCGACCTGACCGGCACCACCCGGTCCTCGCTGGCCGCCATGGAGCGCGGCACGACCCGGATGGTCCGCGTGGTCGAGGACCTGCTGCTGCTCTCCAAGGTCGGCGACCCCAACAACCCGGTGATCCCGGCCCCGGTCGACCTGCGGCGGATCATCGACGAGGTGGTCGACCTGACCTCGGTCGCCGCGAGCCGCAAGGGCATCACCCTGCTGGTCGACGCCCCCCGGGAGCAGGTGTGCACCGTGGGCGACCGCGAGGAGCTCGACCGAGTCGTGGCCAACCTGGTCAGCAACGCCGTGAAGTACACCCCGGACCACGGCCACGTCACCGTCCGGCTCGCCACCTGCGGGGACGAGATCCTGCTGACCTGCACCGACGACGGCCTCGGGATCTCCGCGGAGGACCAGGACCACCTGTTCGCCGAGTTCTTCCGCAGCACCAACCCCGAGGCTCACGCACAACCCGGCACCGGCCTGGGGCTGGCGATCGTGCTGCGGATCGTGCAGCGGCACGGGGGCCGGATCGAGGTCGAGTCCGAGCTCGGCAGGGGCAGCACCTTCCGGGTGCTGCTGCCCGCCGCGCCCGGCTGAGCCTGCCGCCTCACATGTGGCGCTCGCCCTGCGTGATCGCCTCCCGGATCCGCGTGTAGGTGCCGCAGCGGCAGATGTTGCGGATGCCGTCGAGGTCGGCCTCGGTGATCGAGCGGCCCTCGCGGCGTACCTTCCCGACCAGGGCGACCGCGGCCATGATCTGGCCCGGCTGGCAGTAGCCGCACTGGGCCACGTCACGGTCCAGCCACGCCTGCTGCATCGGGTGGAGGTCCCGGCCGACCGTCCCGGGGAGACCCTCGATGGTGGTCACCTCGTCGTCGGGGCCAGGTCGCCCACCCGCACCGAGCAGGGGTTGAAGGCACGGCCGTTGATGTGCGAGGTGCACGCCTTGCAGACGTTGATGCCGCAGCCGTACTTGGGGCCGGTCACCCCGAGCAGGTCGCGCAGCACCCAGAGGACCCGCACGTCGTCGTGGACGTCCACGGTGATGCTCTTGCCGTTGAGGATGAAGGTCTGCTGGCTCATGGCGCTCCTCAGTAGGTGAGCTTCAGCCCGTTGGTGGGCGACTGCGGGATCGGGGGGACGACCGGCTTCGGGGTGAACTGCAGCGGGTCGCGGTGGTTGATCGGGAAGTACGCCGGCACGGTGCCGGTCGCGCGGGCGTACGCGCACGCCACCGCCGCGAACGTGGCCGCGACCCCGGCCTCGCCGGCGCCGCCGGGCTGGCCGCTGTCGGAGGGCATCACGAAGACCTGCACCTCGGGCGGGGTGTTCCACTGCCGCGTGTAGAAGTAGTTGTCCCAGCTGGCCTCCAGGAAGTGGCCGTCGCGCAGGTGCAGGCTGGAGGTGAGCGCCAGCGCGATGCCGTCGTTGATGCCGCCCTGCATCTGGGCCTCGAGGCCGCGCGGGTTGACCACCAGCCCGACGTCGATGGCGTGCACGACCTTCGTGACCCGCGGTCCGCCGACGCCGTCGCGGATGTCGCGATCGACGGTCCGGGGTCGGCAGTCGATCTCCACCAGGCAGGCGCTGGCGCCCTTGTACTCCTTGTGGATCGCGATGCCCTGCGCGGTGCCCTTCGGCATCGGGCGACCCCACTGCCCCTCGGTGGCGACCTTGTCGAGCACCGCCCTCACCCGGTCGTTGCGCAGGTTGGCCTTGCGGAACTCGTAGGGGTCCTGCTTCAGCGCGGCCGCGAGCTGGTCGACCACGAGCTCGCCGGCGGTGCGGACGTCGGGTGAGTAGATGTTGCGCATCGACCCGGTGTTGAACCGCTCGTCGGTCTCGGTCAGCGTCTGGGAGACCACGCCGAAGTCGTACGGGACCTCCTGGGTGAGCGCGAAGATCGTCTCGGCGTACCCGAGGTTGCCCATGCCCGCCGGCAGGTCGGCGGCCATGGCGCTGATGATCTCGCCCAGCCCGTGCCGGAAGTCGGTCTCGACGCTCGTGTGCGCCTGCTGGAAGGCCAGCACCTCGCCGCCGGCGTGGGTGACCCGGACCCGGCTCGTCGCCATCGGGTGACCCCGGCCGACCCGGGCGTCGTCGGCCCGGTGCCACATCAGCTTGACCGGCTTGCCCATCGCCTGCGAGATCGTGGCCGCTTCGAGAGCGCCGTCGAAGAACAGCCGGCGGCCGAACGAGCCGCCACCCTGCACGACGTGCACTGTGACCTGGTCCGGCGTCATCCCCAGCTGCTCCGCGATCCGCTCCTGGGCGGTGATCGGCGACTTGAGGCCGGCCCAGACGGTGGCCCGGTCGGTGCGCACGTCGGCGACCGCGGAGTTGGTGTCCATGGCGGAGTTGCTGCGGAAGTAGAAGAGGAAGTCGTGCTCGATCGTCTCCGCGAGCGGGTTGTCCGGCGGGGCGGGCAGGGCGACCTCGGCCGCCCTGAGCTCCTTGACGATGTCGCCGTCGGACTGTCCGGCCACCGGGCCGTCGTTCCAGTCGACCCGCATCGCGCGGATCGCGTCGATGCACTGGCCGAACGTCTCCGCGCGCACGGCGACGCCGGTGTCCACGACCGCGACGTTGCGACCCCGGGCATCGCCAGGATCTCCGCGCGGTTGCGCAGTCGCTTCGGCGTGCCGTTGAGCGTGGGGGCCCGGCAGACCATGGTCGGCAGGGCGCCCTTGACCTGCAGGTCGGTGGTGTACTCCTTGCGCCCGGTGACCGCCTCGAGCGCGTCGACGCGGTTGTGGCCGACGCCGATCACGCGGAACGCGCTGGTGTCCTTCAGCTGCACGTCGACGGCCTTCGTGGTCACGCTGGCGGCCTTCGTGGCGAGCTCGCCGTACGTGACGCTGGAGCCGTCGGGGGCCTGGATCACCCCGCCACGGGCCCGGAGGTTGTCGACCGTGTCGCCGAGCACGATCGCGGCCGCGTCGAGCAGCGCGGCCTTGGCGACCGCGGCGGCGACCCGGATCGGCGTGTAGGTCGAGATCGTGGTGTTGGAACCGCCCGTGAGCTGGTTGAACGCCAGCTCGGGCCGGGCCTCGGCCAGCGTGACGTGGACCTTGTGGATGGGGAGCTCGAGCTCCTCGGCGATCAGCATCGCCGAGGACGTGGTGATCCCCTGCCCACCTCCATCCGCGGGAGGGCGAACGACGCCGTCCCGTCCTCGTGGACGGTGACCGTGATCAGGTTCGCGGTCGGCCGGCAGGAGTCGGTGAGCAGGTCGTTGAGGTCGTAGAGCTCCGCGGGCTGCGGCGCCGTGGGGGCCGCCGACGCGCGGTCGACGAGCCCGAGGTCCGCGGCGGCGACCAGCGTGGCCCCGCCCAGGACGTACCCGAGAAAGCTGCGGCGCCGAACCCCGGACGGAGCGGGGTCCTCCTGTCCGATGCGGTCGTGGGCGTACGCGGTCATGCGTCCTACCTCCAGAGCATGGGTCCCGGGCGTGCCCGGGACGTCGTGCTCCCTCCCGGGCCCAGCGTGACAGCCGTCACTCCGGCGCGCCATGCCCGGGGTGCCCACGATTCGCGGGGGCCGATTGTGCAGAGTGCACACCCAGGTGACCCCGTCCCCCGGGGGCGGTGAGCCAGGCACCGGATCCAGCCGCGGAACGGTGGCCCACCCACCGCTGGCCGACCAGCGCGCCGGGAGGACAGGTCAGCGGTGCGCGCCGGCGCCGAGGGCACGGAGCGCCAGACCGAGCTCGAGCGGGGGAACGCCGTCGAACCGGTCCTGACCGGTGAGCGTGGCGACCCGCCGCAGCCGGTTGATCACGGTGTTGCGGTGGCAGTGGACCCGGGCCGCCGTGTGGGTGGTCGACCCACCGGTCGCGACCCACGCCTGCAGCGTCTCGATCAGCGGCGCCCGGTCGGCCGGCGGCAGTGCGAGCAGCGGGCCGAGCCAGACGGCGACCAGGCGGCCGGCCACCTCAGGCGAGGTCAGCACCAGTGCCTCGGGCAGCCGGTCGTCGAAGGCCGCCAGTCCGGGCTCGCCGTCGAGCGTCCGGAGCGCCAGCGACGCCTGCCGCATGCCGGCGTCGACGCCGGCGAGGCCCGCGACGACCGCGGAGACGGCCGTGGTCCCCTCGGCACGGTCGCGCAGCACCGCGAGGACCCCGTCGGCCGCCCGGCCGCCGAGCGAGACCAGGCCGACGACCCCGCCGGTGCGGCGCACCCACACCGAGGGCCGGGGCGCCAGCGCCGCCTCGAGACCGGCCGCGTCGAGGCGGTCTCCGAGCACGACCAGGTAGTCACCGGCGACGGGGACGTCGAGGATCCGGGCGGCCTCGTGCGCGAAGCCCGGCTCCTTGGCCCGCCCGCTCAGCACACCCTCCCAGAGCTCCGCGCGCAGCTGCTCGTCGGCGCGGACGGCGGCCCGCTCGGCGAGGTGGTAGGCCGCGGCGACCTGCGCGGAGGTCTCGTCGACGACCTCCCAGAGCCGGGTGCCGACCTCGCGCAGCTCCTCGGCGTCCAGGGCCGAGCGGGCCTGCTCGACCAGGTCGTCCCAGATCAGCCGACCGCCGATCCGGAACGAGCGCAGCACGTCGTCGAGGGGCAGCCCCTGCTCCGCCCTGCGGTGCCCGGTCGCGCGCGCCGCGTCGTACGCCGCGTCGCCGGCCTCGGCCCCGGCAGGCCAGGCGGCAGCGGCCGGGGTCGACCCCGCCACCGCCGCGGCCAGCAGCTCGAGCACCCGCGCGATGTTGTCGTGGCACGACTCCCACAGGTCGTCGTGCGGCACCAGCCGGGTCGCGCGGTAGCCGGGGTTGCTCGCCTCGATCGTGGCGACCAGCCGGTCGGTGAGCGCCTCGAGCCGGGCGCGCCGGTGCCCGGCGAGGAAGGCCAGGGTCTCGGCGCGCACGGCCTGAGTTCGGAGCCGGGACGGTCAGAGATTGCCGAGGTTGTGCAGCAGCAACGCCTCGGCGAGGACGACGCGCTCGAACTCCGCGAGGTGCAGGCCCTCGTTGGCCCCGTGGGCGCGGGTGTCGGGGTCCTCGACGCCCGTGACCAGCACGCTGGCCCGCGGGAACGTCTCGAGGAACTCCGCGATGAACGGGATGGAGCCGCCGACGCCCATGTCGACGGGCTCGGTGCCGTCCCAGGCCTCGGTGAACGCGCCACGCGCCGCGTCGTACGCCGGGCCGGTGGCGTCGATCTGGGTGGCCTCGCCGGTGTCGACGACGGTGACCTCGAGCTCCGCACCCCACGGCACGTGGGACTCGAGGTGGGCGGTGAGGCAGGCCAGGGCGTTCTCGGTGGTGTCGCCGGGGGCGATCCGCATCGAGATCTTGGCGCGGGCCGCCGCCACCAGGGTGTTGCTGGCGCCGTCGACCTTGGGGGCGTCGAGGCCGGTGATGCTCAGCGACGGCTTGGTCCACAGCCGCTCGACGGTCGTCCCCTCGCCGATCCACTCGATGCCCGGGACCGCGCCGGACTCGGCGCGCAGCCGCTCCTCGGGGTACTCGACGTCGGCGGCCGGGCCGCTGTGCAGGCCCTGGACCGCCACGTTGCCGCGGTCGTCGTGCAGGCTCGCGATCAGGCGGGAGAGCGTGATCAGCGAGTCGGGCACCAGGCCGCCCCACATGCCGGAGTGCACGGCGTGGGTGAGGGTGCGGACCTCGACGTCGACGCGGACCAGGCCGCGCAGGCTGGTGGTCAGGGCCGGCACGCCGATGTCCCAGTTGCCGGAGTCGGCGATGACGATGACGTCGGCGCTGAGCTTGTCCCGGTGCTCGGTGAGCAGCGCGGTCAGGGTCTCCGAGCCGACCTCCTCCTCACCCTCGATGAACATGGTGACGCCGACCGGGAGGTCGTCGCCGTGGACCCGCAGGGCGCCGAGGTGGGCCGCGATGCCGGCCTTGTCGTCGGCGGCGCCGCGCGCGTACAGGCGGCCGTCGCGCTCGGTCGGCTCGAACGGCGGCGAGTCCCACTCGGCGTGGTCGTTCTCCGGCTGGACGTCGTGGTGGGCGTAGAGCAGCACCGTGGGCGCGCCCTCGGGCCCGGGCTTGTGGGCGATCACCGCGGGGGCGCCGCCGTCGGCGCTCACGATCTCCACGCTCTCGAACTTCTCGGCCCGGAACAGCTCGGCCACCGCCTCGGCGCTGCGCTGCACCTCGCTCGCGCGGGCCGGGTCGGCGCTGACCGACTCGATCCGGACCAGGTCCTCCAGGTCCCGGCGGATGCCGGGCAGGATCTCGGTCACGCGGGCCCTGATGTCGTCGACGCTCGTCATGGCGGTCACCTTAATCGGGCGCGCGCGGGTCTCACCCCAGCGGGAGGTACGGCGCGAGGTCGGCGCGCTCGCCGCTGGCGCGGACCCGTGCGGAGTCGGCCGCGACCGGCCAGTCCAGGACGCCGGTGGCCAGCGCGATCCAGGTCTCGGCGTCCATCTCCACGACCGCCGGCGGGGTGCCGCGGGTGTGGCGCACGCCCTCCACGACCTGGACCGCGGCGTACGGCGGGACGCGGACCTCGACCGACTTGCCCGGCGCTCGGGACTCGAGCAGCGCGAGGTAGTGCTTGGTCAGCAGCCGCAGGTCGGCCGGCGCCGACTCCCCGGCATCCAGACGGGCACGGGCGTCGGCGACCGCGGCCGGGTCGGCGGGACGGAGTCGGGAGGGCACGCGTCGATCCTAGGAAACCGCGTCGTCGCCCTCGTCGGGGTCGGGGCCCGGGTAGGGCTGGATCAGCTGGTAGATGGAGTACGTCAGCCGCCCCTCCCCGCCGTCCTGGGTCTTGCGGCGCCACCGCTCGACGACGTCGGACATCTCCGCGAGCAGCTCGTCGGACTCCTCGGGAGTGAGCCGCAGGGCCCACTCCGACACCGACTTGTGGATCTTGCTCCCCGGGTCGGACGCGAGGGCCCGGTCGACCAGGTGGTGCCCCCAGGCCCCGGCGTTGCGCTGGAACACCGCGTAGGCCGCCCGCCCGCCGGGCTGCTCGAGCATGTCGCGGGTGCGGAAGCTGATCCCGTCGGCGTCGGCGAGCCGCCACACCCGGTCCCGCTGGTCGCGGGCCTCGTCGGGGGCCTCCTCGATCAGGCCGTACTTCGCCAGCTGGCGCAGGTGGAAGCTGGCCTGGTTGGCGGGGATGCCGAGCTCGCGGGCGATGTCGGCCGCGCGCAGCGTCCCGGCCGCGAACAGCTCGGAAAGGATCCGGTTGCGGGTGGGATGGGCGACCGCACGCAGGATCCGCGGGTCGTCGTAGATCGCCATGACGGCAGCGTACCGCGAATGCGCACCATCAATTGCGCAATAACACTTGCGCATTGATTGTTGCGCAACTTATGGTGCGGAACATGACCGGATACCGCACCCTGGCCCGCAACCACGACTTCACCGTCCTGTGGATCGGCGAGACCGTGTCCGCCCTCGGCAGCAGCATGAGCATGTTTGTGTTCCCGCTGCTCGCCTACGGGCTGACCCACTCGGCCCTCGCTGCCGCCGTCGTGGAGGCGGCCCACCTCCTCGGCATGGTCGGCTTCCTGCTCCCCGGGGGCGTCCTCGCCGACCGGCACGACCGCCGCCGGATCATGCGCACCGCCAGCGTGGCGGGCGCGGTGCTCTACGGCTCGCTGGTCGCTGCCGGCATCCTCGGGCACCTGACGATCTCCCACCTGGTGGTCGTCGCGTTCCTGACCGGGATCTGCGCGGGCGTCTTCGGGCCGGCGGAGCGCTCCTCGGTGCGCACTGTGGTCCCCACCGAGCACCTGTCCACGGCGCTGAGCCAGAACCAGGCCCGCCAGCACGTCGCCGAGCTGCTCGGCGGCCCCCTGGGCGGACTGCTGTACGGCGTGACCCGATGGCTGCCCTTCGCGGCCGACGCGATCAGCTTCGCCTTCTCCTGGGTGATGCTCGGCCGGATCCATGCCGACCTCTCGCCCGCACCCCACGAGGGGGCGCGCCCCTCGCCCGGGGAGGACATCGCCGAGGGGGTCCGCTTCATCGCGGGACGGCCCTTCTTCCGGACGCTCCTGGCCTGGTCGGCGATGGCCAACCTCACGATCAACGCCGTGTTCTTCGTCGCGATCATGCGGCTGGTCAAGGCGGGCTTCCACCCCGCCGAGATCGGTTTCGTGTCCACCGCGGCCGGGATCGGCGGCATCCTCGGGGCGATCGCCGCACCGACGATCATCGACCGCCTCGCGACCGGCCGCCTGACGGTCCTCATCGCCTGGAGCTTCGTCCCGCTGCTGGTGCCCCTGGTGTTCTGGAACAACCCGGTGGCGGTGGGTGCCGCCCTCTTCGCGGGCCTGCTGCTCAACCCGGCCGGCAACGCCGGCATCAGCGCCTACAGCATGGCGCTGACCCCCGACCCCCTCGTGGGGCGGGTCACCTCCGCGACCCAGTTCCTCTCGATGTCGGTGATGCCGCTCGCGCCCGTCGTCGGGGGCCTCCTGCTCAGCGGCCTGGGCGGACCCACCGCCGTCGCCGCGCTCGCGATCCTGACCGCGGCCGTGGCGCTGCTCCCGACCCTGGCCCGCAGCGTCCGCGCCGTGCCGCACCCGCGGGTGTGGCAGGCCGAGCTGGCCGGGCAGCCGGAGCCCGTCGCGGCCTGAGCCGTCCCACCTCCGGCCCCCAGCGGCCTCCCCGTCGTACCGTGGGCCCACGACGAGGGAGGCCGCGGTGGTGTCTGGGCCAGGACAGGTGCTGGTGCTCAACGCAGGCTCCTCTTCGCTGAAGTACCAGGTCGTCGACCCTGCCTCCGGCGCGGCGCCCGTGCAGGGCATCGTCGAGCGGATCGGCAGCGGTGCGGCGCGGCTGACCCACCGCGACCCGGGAGGCACGTCGGACCGGGACCTCGACGCCGACGACCACCTGGCCGCGCTCGCGGCCGTCCACGACGCGCTCGACGGGTCCGGGATCGGCGAGCGCGACCTGCGCGCGGTGGGCCACCGGGTGGTCCACGGCGGGCCCCGGCTCACCCGGGCACACCTGGTCGACGACGCGGTGCTCGCCGAGATCGAGCACCTCGCGCGGCTCGCCCCGCTGCACAACCCGCCCGCGGTCGAGGGCATCCGCAGCGCCCGCGCGGCGTACCCCTGCCTCCCTCAGGTCGCGGCGTTCGACACGGCCTTCTTCGCCGACCTGCCGCCGGCCGCGGCGACGTACGCCGTGGACCGGGCGCTGCTCGAGCGCGAGGAGGTCCGCAGGTACGGCGCGCACGGGATCAGCCATGAGTACGTCGCCGGCGAGGCGGCGGCGCTGCTGGGGCGCGCGCCGGAAGTGCTGTCCCTGGTCGTCCTGCATCTCGGCAACGGCGCATCGGCGGCGGCGGTCCGGGGTGGCCGCCCGGTCGACACCTCGATGGGGCTCACGCCGCTGGAGGGCCTGGTGATGGGCACCCGGGCCGGCGACCTGGACCCCGGGATCCTGCTGCACCTGATGCGGCACGCGGGCCTCGGTCTCGACGAGCTGGAGGACCTGCTGCACCACCGCTCCGGCCTGGAGGGGATGGCCGGTCGCCACGACTTCCGTGACCTGCTCGCGGCGGTGGACGCGGGTGACGAGGCCGCGCGGACGGCGTACGACGTCTACTGCCACCGGCTGCGCAAGTACGTCGGCGCCTACCTCGCCGTCCTCGGCGGCGCCGACGCGGTCGTCTTCACCGCCGGGGTCGGCGAGCATGTGGCTCGCGTGCGCGCCGACGCCCTCGACGGCCTGTCCGCGCTGGGCATCGAGGTCGATCCGGCCCGCAACTCGTCCGACGACGTCGGGGCCCGCCTCGTCTCGACGGACTCCTCCCCCGTGGCCGTCCTGGTCGTGCCCACCAACGAGGAGCTGTCGATCGCGCGCCAGGCGGCGGCGGTGCTGGCCGGCCGCTTGTAACGCGGTGTCCACGTCACCGGCGCGGGGTTGCAGCACCGCACTGGAGCCGTGGACACCGCGTTACATCTGGGCGGCCTCACCCGTGCTCGGGCCCCAGGGCGGTGGCGGTGGTCGACGGGGAGTGCCCGTGCCTCGGCGAGGACAGCTCGCTCCAGCTCCACTCCGCACCTCGGGCAGGTCGTCGCCGTGCTCGCGGGTCCACTCCCGGGCGCGCCGGCGGGTGTCGCCCATCTGCTGGCGCAGCAGCGCGGCGCGCGAGCCGAGGCCGGGCACCCGGTCGATGACGTCCATGACCAGGTGGTAGCGGTCGATCTCGTTCATCATCACCATGTCGAAGGGCGTGGTGGTGGTGCCCTCCTCCTTGTAGCCGCGCACGTGCAGGTTGTGGTGGTTGGTGCGCCGGTAGGTCAACCGGTGGATCAGCCACGGGTAGCCGTGGTAGGCGAAGATCACCGGCCTGTCGGTGGTGAAGAGCGTGTCGAAGTCGCGGTCGGAGAGGCCGTGCGGGTGCTCCTTCTCGTCCTGCAGCCGCATCAGGTCGACCACGTTGACGAAGCGGATCCTCAACGAGGGCAGGTGCTCGCGCAGGATCGAGACCGCCGCCAGCGCCTCCAGGGTCGGCACGTCGCCGGCACACACCCGATGACCACGTCGGGGTCTCCCTCGTCGTTCGACGCCCAGTCCCAGATGCCGACGCCGCGCGCGCAGTGCAGGTCGGCGGACTCGGCGTCGAGCCAGTCGAACGACGGCTGCTTGCCCGCCACGACGACGTTCACGTAGTGCTGGCTACCCAGGCAGTGCTGCATCGTCGAGAGCAGGTGTTGGTGTCCGGCGGCAGGTAGACGCGGACCACCTCGGCCTTCTTGTTCACGACGTGGTCGATGAAGCCCGGGTCCTGGTGGAGAAGCCGTTGTGGTCCTGACGCCACACGTGCGAGCTGAGCAGGTAGTTCAGGCTCGAGATGCGCGGCCGCCACGCCAGGTCGCGGGTGGTCTTGAGCCACTTCGCGTGCTGGTTGAACATCGAGTCGACGAGGTGGATGAAGGCCTCGTAGCAGCTGAAGAGCCCGTGCCGGCCGGTCAGCAGGTAGCCCTCGAGCCAGCCCTGGCAGGTGTGCTCGGAGGGATTTCCATCACCCGCCCCGAGTGCGCGAGGTGCTCGTCGAGGTCACGGATCTCGCCGGCGAACACCTTGTCGGTCACCTCGTAGACCGCGTCGAGCCGGTTGGACGCGGTCTCGTCGGGCCCGAAGATCCGGAACGTCGAGTCGTTGTCGCGCACCACGTCGACGAGGTAGCGGCCGAGCACCCGGGTCGCCTCGTGGATCGAGCCGCCGGGCTCGGTGACCTCCACCGCGTGGTCGCGGAAGTCGGGCAGCCGCAGCGGCGTACGAAGCAGGCCGCCGTTGGCGTGCGGGTTGGCGCTCATCCGGCGTACGCCGACGGGTGCGAGCTCGCGCAGGTCCTCCCGCGGCGACCCGTCGGGGCCGAAGAGCTCCTCGGGCCGGTAGGAGCGCAGCCACTCCTCGAGGATCGCGCGGTGCCCGTCGTTCTCCCGGGTCCCGGCCAGCGGCACCTGGTCGCCCGCCAGGTGCCCTCGACCTGGACGCCGTCGACCCGCGCCGGGCCGGTCCAGCCCTTGGGGGTGACCAGCAGGATCATCGGCCAGGGCCGGCGCTCGACGCTGCGGCCGTCCTCGGCGGCCTCGCGCGCCTCGGCCTGGATGTCGCGGATCGTGTCGTGGGCGCGGTCGAGCGCAGCGGCGAGCTGCCGGTGCACGTCGCGCGGCTGGTCGCCCTCGACGGTGAGGACCTCGTGGCCGTAGCCGCGCAGCAGGCTCTCGAGCTCCTCGCGGGGGATCCGGGCCGGCACGGTCGGGTTGGCGATCTTGTAGCCGTTGAGGTGAAGGATCGGCAGCACGGCCCCGTCGTGGACCGGGTCGACGAACTTGTTCGCGTGCCACGACGCCGCGAGCGGTCCGGTCTCGAACTCGCCGTCGCCGACCACGGCGGCCACGACGAGGTCGGGGTTGTCCATCGCGGCGCCGTACGCGTGGGAGAGCACGTAGCCGAGCTCGCCGCCCTCGTGGATCGAGCCCGGGGTCTCCGGCGCCACGTGGCTGGGGATGCCGCCGGGGAAGGAGAACTGCCGGAAGAGCCCGCGCATCCCGTCGCGGTCCACCCGATGGACGGGTAGACCTCGCTGTAGGTGCCCTCGAGCCAGGCGTTCGCGACCGCGGCCGGCCCGCCGTGACCGGGTCCGGCGAGGAAGATCGCGTCGACGTCGCGCTGGCGGATCAGCCGGTTGAGGTGGGTCCAGACCAGGTTGAGCCCCGGCGTGGTGCCCCAGTGGCCGAGCAGCCGCGGCTTGATGTCCTCGGCGACCAGCGGCCGCTCGAGCAGCGGGTTGTCGAGCAGGTAGATCTGGCCGACGGCCAGGTAGTTGGCGGCGCGGAACCAGCGGTCGAGCCGGTCGACCTCGGCATCGTCGAGGACGGTGGGCGCCGCCCGGTCGGCTGACGGCTCGCTCCGGCGGGTGAAGATGGGCATGCGGACCTCTCGTCGACGGCGGACGCGCCCCACGGTGCCACGAGTGGCAGGGGTGGTGGGAGGGTCGAAGGTCCGTAACCACGCGGCCGGCCACTCGCGGGCGTACGCCGTCGACCCGCGCCGGGCGCCGTCGCGTCTTCGAGGTGACGACCGGGCGCTGAGCGGCCGCACCCCCACGATTCGGTAGGCGCCGGTCGTTGCGACGCCCCCTCGGAGGCCCGCGCCGTACCCTCGTCCGCGTGACGGGAGAGACGCGTGTCGGCGTGGTGGGCGCCGGGATCATCGGGCTCGCGGTGGCCCGGCAGCTGCAGCGGACGCGCCCCGACGTCGAGGTGACGGTCTTCGACAAGGAGCCCAGCGTCGGCAGCCACCAGACCGGCCACAACAGCGGGGTCGCGCACGCCGGGCTCTACTACCCGCGGGACTCCCTCAAGGCGCGGCTGTGCCGGCGTGGGATCGGGCTGCTCAAGGAGTACTGCGCCGACCGCGGCATCCCCTACGTCGAGTGCGGCAAGACCGTCGTCGCGGTGACCGAGGAGGAGGTGCCGCGGCTGCGCGACATCGAGGAGCGCGCCCGCCACAACGGCGTGCCCGGGCTGCGGAGGCTCTCACCGGAGGAGATCCGCGAGCACGAGCCGCACATCCACGGTGTCGCCGGCCTGCACTCCCCCTCGACCGCGATCGTCGACTTCGTCGCCGTCACCCGGGCGTACGCCGACGACGTGGTCGCCGCCGGCGGCACCCTGCTGCTCGGCACCCGGTCACCTCGATCACCCGCGACGGCGACGTGGTCCGCGTCGTGGCCGGTGAACGCCGGACACCTTCGACCGCCTGGTCGTCTGCGCCGGCCTGCAGTCGGACCGCGTGGCCCGGCTGGCGGGCGACGACGAGGGCCGGCGATCGTGCCGTTCCGCGGGGAGTACCTCACGATGCGTCCCGACCGCGCGCACCTGGTGAACGGGCTGGTCTACCCCGTCCCCGACCCGCGCTACCCGTTCCTCGGCGTCCACTTCACCCGCCGGGTCGACGGCACGGTCGACATCGGACCGAACGCCGTGCTGTCCACGGCCCGCGAGGGCTACCGGCGCAGCGACCTGGTCGTCCGCGACCTCGCCGAGACCCTGGCCTGGCCGGGGTTCCGGCGGCTGGCCCGCCAGCACTGGCGGATGGGCGTCACCGAGATGCGGGGCTCACTGTCGCGGCGTGCCTTCGTCGCCGGCGCCCGCCGCTACCTGCCCGAGCTGACCGCCGCCGACGTCGACGGGCGGCACGCCGGTGTGCGGGCCCAGGCGCTGGACCGCGACGGCACCCTCGTCGACGACTTCCGGATCAGCCGGCTGGGCCCGGTCACCGCCGTACGCAACGCCCCGTCGCCCGCCGCCACCTCCTCGCTCGCCATCGCCGAGCACCTCTGCGAGGGCCTGCTCTGACGCCGAGCGGGTAGTCCCCGAGCTCAGCGGTCGTCAGGCGAGGGAGTCGAGGATCGCGAGGGTGCGCTTCCAGGCGTCGGAGCCGGTGTCGATGACGGTGAAGTGGTCGCCCTCGACCTCGACCAACTCGGCCCGGGCGCCCGCGGCGGTGGCGGCCGCGACGTAGCCGCGGGACTGGCTGATCGCACGATGTCGTCGGCGCCGCCGTGCACGCACACAGACCGGTACGTCGAGCGGGACCTGCTGCTGCGGGTCCGCCGGGGCGTCGCCGGGTCCGGGGGCGTGGCCCAGGAACGCCTCGACCGGCGCCGCTGCCCAGCCCCTCGTCGTACGCCGCCCGCAGGTCCAGCACGCCTGCCTGGGAGACGACGGCGGTGACGTCCACCCCGTCGACCCAGCGCTCGAAGCGGCCACGGGAGGCCGCCCAGGTCGCGAGGTGGCCGCCGGCGGAGTGTCCGAGCGTGACCACGGTCGACAGGTCGAGATCGAGGTCGGCCAGGCGGTCGATGCCGGCCGCCACGTCGTCGAGGGTGGTGGGCGTGCCGCCGCCACCTCCGGACGCGGCGGGACCCACCCGGCGGTACTCGAGGTTCAACGCGGCCCAGCCCTGGTCGACCAGGCTCGACGCGAGGGGACGGCCCAGGAGAGGTCGTAGGCCGCCTTCCAGAAGCCGCCGTGGATCACCACCACGACCCCGCGCGGCGTGCCGTCGGGCAGCGAGAGCTCGGCGTACTGGCTGGGGTCGTCGCCGTAGGTGATCTTGCGCGGGTCGGTCACGGCCTCATCCTCGCAAGCGGCGAGCAGCCCGACGGCACCCAACGCGCCGATCGCCAGCAGCGTGCGCCGGCTCACGTCGGCTCGTGTGCCTGAAGACGCGCCCCGGCGCGCGCTGGGGCACACGACCCGGGTCAGGCGAGAGCGGCGGGGAGGGTGGCGGTCCAGGCCGCGCGGAGCTCGGCGAGCGGCACGGAGAACTGCCCGTCGACGTCCACGGAGTCGCCGCCGGTCGCGCCGAGCGGGGTGAGGGGTACGCCGTGGCGCCCGGCCAGCTCGGCCAGCCGGTCCTCGTCGCCCGGAGCCACCGTGACCAGCACCCGCCCGACCGACTCCCGCGAACAGGTCCACGAAGGCATCGCCGGGCAGCGAGACGCTCACGCCGACGTCGTGGCGCAGAGCCGCCTCGACCAGCGTCTGGCCCAGGCCACCGTCGGAGAGGTCGTGCGCGCTGGTGAGCAGCCCGACGCCCTCGCGGAGCAGCTCGGCGAGCGCCTTCTCGGCGGCCAGGTCCACCCGCGGCGGCAGACCGCCGAGGTGCCCGTGGACGACGTTCGCCCACTCCGAGCCGGACAGCTCCTCGCGGGTCTCGCCGAGCAGGAAGACCCGCTCGCCGGCCGCCGCCCACGCCGAGGGCGTACGGCGGGTCACGTCGTCGATCACGCCGAGCACGGCCACGACCGGGGTCGGCAGGATCGCGGTCTCGCCGGTCTGGTTGTAGAGGCTCACGTTGCGCCGGTGACCGGATGCCGAGCTCGACGCAGGCGTCCTTCAGCCCGCGGCAGGCCTCGGCGAACTGCCACATCACCGCCGGGTCCTCGGGCGAGCCGAAGTTCAGGCAGTCCGAGATCGCCAGCGGGGTGGCACCACCGGTGGCGACGTTGCGGTAGGACTCGGCCAGGGCCAGCTGCGCCCCGGCGTACGGGTCGAGCTTGGCGAAGCGGCCGTTGCAGTCGGTCGAGACCGCGACCCGAGGTTGGTCGCCTCGTCGACGCGCACCATGCCGCTGTCCGAGGGCTGCGCGAGCACGGTGTTGCCGCGCACGTAGCGGTCGTACTGGTCGGTGATCCACGACTTGTCGCACAGGTTCGGCGAGGCGACCAGGCGGAGCAGCGTGTCGCGCAGCTCCTCGCCGGTCGCGGGGCGCGGGAGCTTCTCCCGCGACGTCGGCCTGCAGGGCGTCCTGCCAGTCGGGGCGGCGTAGGGGCGCTGGTACGTCGGCCCTCGTGGGCGACCGTCCGCGGCGTACGTCGACGACCCGCTCGCCGTGCCAGTCGATGTGCAGCCGCCCGGTGTCGGTCACCTCGCCCCCACGACGGCCTCGACGTCCCACTTGGCGCAGATCGCCATGAACGCGTCGACGTCGCCGGGCTCGACGACGGCCATCATCCGCTCCTGCGACTCGCTCATCAGGATCTCCTCCGGCGCGAGGGTGGAGTCGCGCAGCGGGACCCGGTCGAGCTCGACGTGCATGCCGCCGTCGCCGGCGGAGGCGAGCTCCGAGGTGGCGCAGGAGAGGCCGGCGCCGCCGAGGTCCTGGATGCCGGCGACCAGGCCGGCGGCGAAGATCTCGAGGGTGCACTCGATGAGCAGCTTCTCCATGAACGGGTCGCCGACCTGCACGCTGGGCCGCTTGGCCGGACCGTCCGCGTCGAAGGTCTCGCTCGCGAGCACGCTGACGCCGCCGATGCCGTCGCCGCCGGTGCGGGCGCCGTACAGGATCACCTGGTTGCCGACCCCGGACGCCTTGGCGAGGTGCAGGTCCTCGTGCCGGAGCACGCCGACGCAGAGCGCGTTGACCAGCGGGTTGCCGAGGTAGGTCTCGTCGAAGACCGCCTCGCCGCCGATGTTGGGCAGGCCGAGGCAGTTGCCGTAGCCACCGACGCCGGCGACGATCCCGGGCAGCACCCGATGGGTGTCGGGGGCGTCGAGCGGGCCGAACCGAAGCGGGTCCATGACCGCGACCGGCCGGGCCCCCATGGCCAGGATGTCGCGGACGATGCCGCCCACACCGGTCGCGGCGCCCTGGTAGGGCTCGACGTACGACGGGTGGTTGTGACTCTCGACCTTGAACGTGACGGCGTAGCCTTGGCCGACGTCGATCACGCCGGCGTTCTCGCCGATGCCGGCCAGCATCTTGCCGGCGGGCGTCTCCTGCGGGATCTCGGAGAACTGCTTGAGGTGCACCTTGGAGCTCTTGTAGGAGCAGTGCTCGCTCCACATCACGGAGTACATCGCGAGCTCGGAGCTGGTGGGGCGGCGGCCGAGGATCTCGCGGATCCGCTGGTACTCGTCCGCCTTCAGGCCGAGGTCGGCCCACGGCTGCTCGTGGTGGGGGTCGTCCTTGGCGACGGCGACGGTGTCGAGGCGGACCTGGCGGGCGGTGCTGACGGTCTCGGGCACGGTCGCCAATCTACCGGCGGTCACCGGCCGGACCCGACTCGGCGTACGCCCCCGGAATCGGTGGCCTCAGCGGAGGAGGCCGTCCGCGACGATCTCGAGCAGCGGGCGGACGGCGCTGACCGGCGCACCGGCGTTGTCCGCGACGGTCGCGACGCCGCCGACGAGCTGGCCGACCTGGAGGGCGCTGACGCCCGGGCGCAGGGCGTCGTCGGCCTCGAGCCGGTCGATGACGCGCTGGCTGGCGGCGACCAGCACCTGGCACTTGGTCTGGATCGGGGAGTCGGGGTCGCCCATCGCCGAGGTGATCTTGGCGGGGCCGCCCTTGTGCAGGGAGATGAGGGCGGCGTAGGTCTCCAGCCAGCCGATCAGCAGCTCGCGGTCGGGGCCCTCGAAGGCGAGCGCCTTCTCGGTACCCTCGTTCACCCGGTCCACCCAGCTCTGCATGATCGCGTCGAGCAGGGCATCCCGGGTGGGGAAGTGCCGGTAGAGGGTGCCTGCCCCGACTCCGGCCCGCTTGGCGACCTCGTCGAGGGACGCGTCGTACCCGTGCTCGCGGAAGACCTCGCGCGCCACCTCGATGAGGCGGTCGCGGTTGCGCTTGGCGTCGGCACGCATTGCACACACCCCTTGCTAAGTGGAGACAGTCTCCGCTACTGTTGATCCCGAACCGGAGTCATTCTCCGCTAAGTCTACGTCGGTCGGCAAGACCAGAACAGGACTGACTCTCCATGTCTCCATCCCTCACCACAACCTCGCCCAGCACCACCCCTACCGAGCTGCCGCCGAACGCCGGCCGCGCCGCCACCGGGATCGCGATCGTGCTGGTCGCTCAGCTGATGCTCGTCCTCGACGCGACGGTCGTGAACGTCGCACTCCCCCGCATCGACACCGACCTCGGCTTCGGGCCGGCGTCGCTGTCGTGGGTCCTCAACGCCTACACGCTCACCTTCGGCGGTCTGCTGCTCCTCGGCGGACGGCTCGGCGACGTCCGCGGCCGGCTGCGCCTCTTCGAGATCGGCCTGGCCCTCTTCACCCTCGCCTCGGCGCTGGGCGGCCTCGCCCAGACCCCGGGCCAGCTCGTCGCCGCCCGCGCCCTCCAGGGCGTCGGCGCGGCGATGGCCGCCCCGAGCGTGCTCGCCCTGCTCACCACCAGCGCGCCCGACGAGGCCGCGCGCAACCGGGCCTTCGCGCTCTTCGGCGCCGTCTCCTCCGGGGGCGCCTCGATCGGGCTGCTGCTCGGCGGCCTGCTGACCGATGTCGGCTCCTGGCGCTGGACCCTGTTCATCAACGTGCCGCTCGGCATCGCGGTGCTGCTGCTCGCGCGCCGCTTCGTCGACGAGACCCCGCGGCGCCCCGGCAAGTTCGACCTGGTCGGCGCGGCCACCGCCACCCTGGGTGCGGTCTCCATCGTCTGGGCCCTGATCGGGACGCCCGAGCACGGATGGACCTCTCCGCGGACCCTCGCCGGGTTCGCGATCGGCCTGGCCCTGCTCGCCGTGCTGGCGCGCACCGAGGTGCGGCACCCGCACCCGCTGGTCCAGCCGCACCTGGTCCGCAACCGCCGCCGGGTCGGCGCCCTGGCTGTGATGGCGCTGGTGATCGGCGCCAACCTGTCGATGTTCTTCCTCGTCGTGCAGTACGTCCAGCGCGTCCTCGGCTTCGGCCCGCTCGCGTCCGGCTTCGCGTTCCTGCCGTTCAGCCTGGGCATCTTCGCGATGTCGCGGGTCACCCCGTGGCTGATCGGCCGCCTCGGCCCGCGCACGATGATGATGATCGGCACCGCGTCGATGGTCGTCGGCTACGCCTGGCTGAGTGGGATCGGCACCACCGACACCTACCTCGGCGCGGTGTTCGGGCCGATGCTGATCGCGGGCCTGGCGACCGGCTTCGTCTTCATGCCGATCACCGCGACCGTGCTCGGCGGTGTCGAGCCCGAGCACGCCGGCTCGGCCTCCGGCCTGCTGCAGACCACCCAGCAGCTGGGCAGCGCGGTCGGCGTCGCGGCGATCGTTTCGGTGTACGCCGCCGGCGCGGTCCCCGGTGAGTTCGTGCCGGGTGTCCGGGCGGCGTTCCTCACCTCGGCCGCGTTCGCGGCGGTCGCGTTCTTGGTGGCGACCTTCGTGCTCCGTCCGCAGCGCAAGACCGCGGTCGCCGAGGTGGAGCCGGAGCCGGTGCTCGCCGACGCCGCCTGACCCCCGCCGAGTCGGCGCTCGTTGACGCCCACCACACCGCCGAGTCGGCGCTCGTTGACGCCCTCCCCCGTCAACCTGCGCCGACTCGGCGTTCCCACCCCGTCAACCTGCGCCGACTCGGCGTCCCCACCCCGTCAACCTGCGCCGACTCGGGGGCTACTCGTGGCGGAACGGGCCGGGGCGCGTCAGAGAGCCGGACGGCCCACCCGGCACGAATTACAGATCTGTAGTTAGCCGGAACTGGTGTTACTGGTGTGATTTCTGAGGCTATGGTGACGAGGCTTCGCCCGTGTCCACCCACGTTTCCGCTGGAGTCACCATGTCCCGTTGGGCCGCCTCGACCGCCCGCGCCGCCGTCCTGAGCCTCGTGATCGGCGTGTTCGCGTCGCTCGCGGTGGGCGCCCCGGCCCGGGCCGACAACCCGGTCACCCCCGGCAACTTCACCGGCTACGGCTTCGACCAGTGCCTGGCGCCGTCGCAGTCGACGATGAACCAGTGGCTCGACCACTCGCCGTTCCTGGCCGTGGGCATCTACATCTCGGGCTACTCGCGGGCCTGCCTCAACCAGCCCAACCTGACCCCGAAGTGGGTGAGCACCCAGCTCGCGCGTGGCTGGCGGCTGCTGCCGATCACGCTCGGGCCGCAGGCGTCGTGCCAGCCGCGGTTCCCGCGCTACGGCACCGACAAGACGATCAACCCCGCGCCCGGAAGCAAGGGCCGCTACGGCCAGGCCCGCAAGCAGGGCTCGGCGGAGGCCACCAAGACCGTCGGCGTCGCGAAGTCGCTCGGCCTCGTGCCCGGCAGCACGATGTGGTACGACCTCGAGGGCTTCGACAGCTCCAACACCGACTGCCGCGAGTCCGCGCTGGCCTTCCTGTCCGCCTGGACCCGGCAGATCCACGCGCTCGGCTACGTCTCCGGCGTCTACTCCAGCGCCGGCTCCGGGATCGCGATGCTCGACAACGCCCGCGTGAACCGCCCCGACGCCTTCAAGCTGCCCGACCAGATCTGGATCGCGCGTTGGGACGGCGCCGCCAACACCTCCACCTCCTACATCCGCGAGGACGGCTGGCAGCCGCACGCTCGGGTGAAGCAGTACCAGGGCGGGCACGACGAGACCTGGGGCTCGGCCAAGGTCAACATCGATCGCGACTACCTCGACCTCGGGCTGGGGTCGTTCGCGGCCAAGGAGGTGCACTGCTCGGGCGTCGTGATCAGCTCGCAGAAGTACCTCCCGCTCAAGCCGGCCACGACGGACACCACCCCGGACGCGGGCCAGGTCCAGGCGCTGCAGTGCCTGCTCAAGGAGCACGGCCTCTACGCCGGCAAGGTCAACGGCGTCTACAACAGCGCCACGATCGCCGCCGCCAACAAGTGGCAGTCCGCCCACGCGCTCACCGTGAGCACGACCTGGTCCCGGCGCAGCTGGATGACCCTGCTCATCGACGGCCCCCGGCCGGTGCTCAAGACGGGCTCGGCCGGCCCGGAGGTACGGCGCCTCCAGCGGACCCTGAACGCGGCCAGCGGCACCGCGCAGCTGACCGTCGGCGGCGTGTTCGACGCCGCGACCCAGTCGGCCCTGCGCACTTGGCAGGGCAAGGTCGGGCTCGACGTGGACGGGATCGCCAACTCGCCCACCTGGAAGGCGTTGCGAGCCGCCGAGCGCTGAGCCTCGCGGCGGTCAGGAGCCGGGCGGGCCGACCAGCAGGGCCACCCCCCCGGTGAGGGCGACCACGGCGACGACGCCGGCCAGGGCTCCGCGCAGCGGGTGGCGCAGCTGCCGGGCGGCCAGCCGCTCGACCGGGCCGGCGGGCTCGGTGGTGACGAGCCGCCAGGAGGTGTCCAGCGCGCCGCGGCGCTCGGCGTACCGGTCGAACCACACCGTCATGAACGGCGGGACCGCGCAGGCCAGGCCGAGCAGCACCCGGCCGCGGGTCCAACGCTGGTCGACGCCGACGAGCAGCGTCACCAGGCAGTAGGCGATGAAGACCACGCCGTGCGCCATCCCGAACACCCGGACGCCGAGCTCGGTGGTGTGGGTGACGTACTTGAGGAACATCCCGATCAGCAGCAGCGCCCAGGTGATCGCCTCGGCGATCGCGACCCGACGGAAGAGCGACAGGGGGTTCACGAGAGGACGGCCGCTGCGAGCGAGGTGAAGAACCCCAGGCCGTCGGTGCCGGACCCGGTGAGGTCCTCGACCGAGTGCTCGGGGTGAGGCATCAGGCCGACCACGTTGCCGCGCTCGTTGGTGATGCCGGCGATGTCGCGCGCCGACCCGTTGGGGTTGACGTCGAGGTAGCGGGCCACGACCCGACCCTCGCCCTCGAGCCGGTCGAGGGTGTCGGCGTCGGCGACGAAGCCGCCCTCGCCGTTCTTCAGCACGATCGTGACCTCGGCTCCCGGCTCGTACGACGAGGTCCACGGAGTCGCGACGTTCTCGATCCGCAGCCGCTGGTCACGGCAGACGAACTTGCGGTGGTCGTTGCGGATCAGCGCACCGGGGAGCAGGTGGGACTCGCACAGGATCTGGAAGCCGTTGCAGATGCCGAGCACCGGCATGCCCCGCTGGGCGGCCTCGATGACCTCGGCCATCACCGGCGAGAAGCGGGAGATGGCACCGCAGCGCAGGTAGTCGCCGTAGGAGAACCCGCCCGGCAGGACGACCGCGTCGACGCCGCGCAGGTCGTGGTCGCCGTGCCACAGGGCGACCGCCTCGTGGCCGCCGAGCCGGACCGCGCGCTGGGCGTCGACGTCGTCGAGCGAGCCCGGGAAGGTGACGACCCCGACCTTCACTCGACGGCCTCGACCGCAGCGACCGTCTCGACCGAGACGGTGAAGTCCTCGATCACCGGGTTGGAGAGCAGGGTCTCGGCCATCTGCCGCACCTCGGCGAGGACCTCGTCGGTCAGCTCGCCGTCGAACTCGAGCTCGAAGCGCTTGCCCTGACGGACATCGGTGACGCCGGAGAACCCCAGCCGCGGCAGGGCGCCGAGGACGGCCTTCCCCTGCGGGTCGAGGATCTCGGGCTTGGGCATGACGTCGACGACGACTCGGGGCACGGAGGGCTCCTGATGGCGGGGGCTGCTGCGGCTCGATTCTACGGGACCTTCGACCCACGGCTCCCGCTGGGCGGCTCCGGCAGACTAGGAGCATGAGCATGCCGACCGGAATGCCCGGCAGGTCCCCGCTGAAGCTGCAGTTCCCGCAGTCCCTGGCGGTCTACGACGACTACGAGTCTGCCCAGCGGGCCGTCGACTTCCTCTCGGACAACAAGTTCCCGGTCGAGCAGTGCATGATCGTCGGCACCGACCTCAAGCGCATCGAGCGGATCACCGGCCGGCTGACCACCGGACGCGTGGCGATGGCGGGCTGCTGTCGGGCGTGTGGCTCGGCCTGTTCGTGGGCATCATCTTCGCCCTCTTCGACAACAGCAAACCGTGGCGGTGGTCGTCTCCACGATGCTGTTCGGGGCGCTGTTCGGGGTGGTCTGGGCGCTCGTGGGGTACGCCGCCACCCGCGGCCACCGCGACTTCTCCTCGGTCACCTCGGTGGTCGCGACGAAGTACGAGGTCCTCGTCGAGCACAAGGTGGCCCAGCAGGCCCGTGACCTGCTCGCGCAGCTGCCCGGCGCGATGCCGGACCCGTTCGCCTGAGCCGTCCCGGTCAGGACAGCTCGCGCTTGAGGATCTTCCCGGTCGCGGTCATCGGCAGCGACGGGACGATCTCCACGATGCGGGGTACTTGTAGTTGGCCATCTGCTCCTTGCCCCACGCGACCAGCTCCTCGCTGGTGGTGGTGGCGCCGTCGTTGAGGATGACGAACGCCTTGATCTCCTCGCCGTGGCTCTCGTGCGGGACACCGATGACCGCGGCCAGCGAGACGTCGGGGTGGGTCAGCAGGACCTCTTCGATCTCGCGGGGGTACACGTTGAAGCCGCCGCGGATGATCATGTCCTTGGACCGGTCGACGATGTAGTAGTAGCCGTCCTCGTCGCGGCGGCCCAGGTCGCCGGAGCGGAACCAGCCGTCGTGGATCACCTCGGCGGTGGCCTCCGGGCGGTCGTAGTAGCCCTTCATGATGTTGTGGCCCTTGATGGCGATCTCGCCGACCGCGTCGGGGTCGGTGCCGTCGGCGTTGACCTCGTTCCACTCCGGGTCGATCAGCTTCATCTCCACCCCGGGGATGGGCCGGCCGATCGAGCCGACCCGGACCTCCTCCCCACGCGGGGAGAAGCTCGCGACCGGAGAGGTCTCCGAGAGGCCGTACCCCTCGAGGATGGTGACCCCGAACTTCCGCTGGAACTCCTTGTGGACCTCCACCGGCAGCGCCGCACCACCGGCGGCCGCGACCCGCAGGTTCTTCGCCAGCTGCTCCACGTCGATCCCGCCGGAGGCCCGGACGTCCTCGAGCGCACCGAGCAGGCCCCAGTACATCGTCGGCACGCCCGCGAAGTAGGTGACCTTCTCCCTGCCCATGAGCTCGAGGGCCGCGTGCGCCTCGAAGCGCGGCAGCATCACGACCGTGCCCCCGAAGGCGAACGCGCCGTTCTGGATGCAGGTCTGGCCGAAGGAGTGGAAGAGCGGCAGCACGCACAACAGGGTGTCGGGGTTGTCGGCGTCGGCCCCGAAGAGCACCTCGCCGGCGAGGGCGTTGTCGCGCATGTTGCGGTGCCGCAGCTCCGCGCCCTTGGGCTGCCCGGTGGTGCCGGAGGTGTACAGGATGACGGCCGTGTCGTCCTCGTCGGTCGCCACGGTCTCGAACGTCGGGGGCTGCTCCGCGAGGGCCTGGCCCAGCGTCTCGGTCCCCTCGATGGGCGAGGGCGCCGACGGGTCGGCGGTGATGACGAAGAAGTCGGTGCAGCCCTCGGCCTGCTGGAAGCCGGCGTACCCCTCCTTGGCCATCGGCAGGTCGGCGGTGCCCTCGAAGCAGAAGTAGGCCTTCGCGTCGAGTCGCCGAGGTGGTAGGCGACCTCGCGGCCCTTGAGCAGCACGTTGAGGGGTACGACGGTCGCGCCCGCCTTGAGGATGCCGAAGTAGATGATCGTGAAGTAGGGCAGGTTCGGGCAGCTCAGGGCCACCTTGTCACCGTGCCGGATGCCGCGGGCGACGAGGAGGTTCGCCACCTGGTTGGCCGCGCCGTCGACCTGCGCGTAGGTCAGGCGCAGGTCCCCCAGCACCACCGCGTCGCGGTCGGGGTACTGCTGGGCGCTGTTCTCGAGCAGGGTCGACAGGTTGTACAACGTGGCCTCCATCACGGAATCGCTGTGGTGGGGCCAACCTACTCAGCGGTCATGAACCCCGCGAGCCCCGCGCTCCGGCCTGCACCCCACCGGCCCGTTCCACGTCCACCCCGGCCGGACCGGCGAGCGGTCGGGCATGCCGCGAGAGGGACCCCGGCCACCAGAAGCGCCGGCCGAGCAGGGCCACGATCGCCGGCACCAGGATGCTGCGCACCAGCAAGGTGTCGAGCAGGACGCCGAAGCCCACGATCACCCCGATCTGGGTCAGCGTGATGAGTGGAAGCACCCCCAGGACCGTGAAGACGGCCGCCAGCAGCACCCCGGCACTGGTGATGACCCACCCGTCACGGCCAGGGCCCTGCGGATCGCCGCCTTCGTGTCCAGCCGATGGGCCTCCTCGCGGGCCCGGGTGGTCAGGAAGATGTTGTAGTCGACGCCCAGGGCGACGAGGAACAGAAAGCTCAGCAGCGGGACGGAGAGGTCGAGGGCCGGGAAGTCCCACCAGTGCCGGAAGGCCCACCAGCTCGCCCCCATGCTCGCGGCGTACGTCGCGACGACGGTGAGCACCAGGACGACGGCGGCGACGACGGACCGGAGCAGGAGCAGCAGGACCACCAGCACCACGGCCAGGATCAGCGGGATGACCAGGCGCTGGTCGTGCTGCGCGGCGGTCCTCGCGTCGAGCGCCTCGGCGTCCGCCCCACCGACGAGGGTTGCGGGATCTGCGTCGTGGGCGGCGACCCGGACGGCCTCGACCGCGTCGAAGGCGGCGCTCGAGCCCGGGTCCGCGTCGAGGACCAGGTCCAGCTCCACGGTCTCGCGGCTGCCCCCGACCCTGTCGACCCGCTGGACGCCGTCGACCGCGGCGACCGCGCGTCGTACGGCAGACGCCGAAGCGGCTGGAGCGAGGACCGTGGTGGGCTGCGAGGCTCCCGCCGGGAAGTGGTCGGCCAGCACCTGCTGGCCGGTCACCGACTCCGGCTGGGCGCGGAACTGCTCGGTCTCCGAGAGTCCGGTCCGCACTCCCGACAGGGGCAGCGCCAGTACGACCAGGAGCAGCGCGCCCAGCCCGCTGACCAGCCAGGGGCGCCCGGTGGCCAGGTCGGCCACCCTCGACCAGAAGCCGGTCTCGGTCGGCTCGGCCTGGCCCAGCCGGGGCACGAAGGGCCAGAACAGCCGGCGGCCGAAGAGGGTGAGCGCGGCCGGGAGGACCAGCAGCGCGTAGACGACGGCGGTGACGATCCCGATGGCGCCGGCGAAGCCGATGCTGCGGCTGGACGGGTTGTCGGCGAAGCCGAGGCAGAGCAGTGCGAGGACGACGGTGCCGGAGCTGGCGAGGATCGCCGGAGCCGCCCGCCCGAGCGCGACCCGCATCGCGTCGTACCGACTCCCCTCCCGGCGCAGCTCCTCGCGGTAGCGCGCGATGAGCAGCAGGGCGTAGTTCGTGCCGGCTCCGAACACCAGCACCGAGGTGATGCCGGTGGTGGCGCCGTCGGTCTGGAAGTCGAGGACGTGGGTGCCGACCGCGAGCAGCTTGGCGGCCACCTGGTCGGCAACCGCGACCACCGTCAGCGGCACCAGCCACAGCCACGGCTCCGGTAGGTGAGGAGCAGCAGGAGGGCGACCACGCTCGCCGTGGTGATGAGCAGCGTGACATCGGCCCCGTCGAAGACCTTCGACAGGTCCACGACGAACGCCGGTCCTCCGGTCACCTGCGCCCTCAGGCCGTCGGGCAGCCCGGCGCCGGCCACCGCCCGGATCTTCCCGATCGGGCCGGCGAGGTCCTCCTCCGGTGTGTCGGCCGCCAGCGGCACGCCGACGAAGGCCGCCGCACCGTCGTCGGCGAAGGCGGGGAAGACCCGCTGTCCGTCGTCAGCGAGACCGGCCAGCTCGCGCACCTTGGCGGCCACGGCCGCCCTGTCCTCGCGGGTCAGCGGGGCCCCTCCACGGTCGAAGACCACGATGGCGGGCGTGTACTCCGAGGTGCCCAGCCGGTCGGCGAGCCGGGCCGCCTGGGCGGACTCGGCGTCGTCGGCAGGTTCGAGGTCGCGTTGGGCGCCGTCCGCGCCGTGACGTCCGCGGCGAGCATCACCCCCGAGAACAGCAGTGCCAACGCCACGACGACCAGCTCAGTCGCCGGCCCACTGCACCTTTGTTCACTCCCTGGAATATTTCCACGATCGAAACAGTAGGGGTGCCATGGCCGAGACAAGTGGCGGACCCCCCGAGGCGGCGGTGCGCGTCGTCCGAGCGCTGCGCGAGGTCACCAACGAGACCGAGCTCTACGTGGGCGCCGCGGGACGCGAGAGCCAGATGCACCGCACCGACCTCACGGGCCTGGCCATGGTCATGGACCGCGGCGACACGGACAGTCCGGTGACGCCGGGACAACTCAGCGCCGCGATGCACCTCAGCGCCCGGCCACCTCCGCGATGCTGGACCGGCTCGAGCGACTCGGCCACGTGCGCCGTTCTCCGCATCCGGCGACCGTCGCTCGGTGGTGGTGGAGATGACCGACCACGCCCGCGACGTCGGGGAGCAGATGTTCGGACGACTGGCTGCGCACATCGGCCCCGTGCTGGCCGGCCGGAGCGAGGACGAGCTCGCCGGGATCGCCGAGTTCCTCGAGGCGGTCAGCGATGCCACGCGCGCCGCGCGCGCGGAGGTCGAGGACCGGCCTGACCTGTCAGGCGGAGTCGTCAGGATCGCCGCGGCACGCCGGAGATCGGCGCGGACGGCCGGGACCGCGAGGCGGGTGAGCGCGGGACCGGTGGGGCGGAGCAGCCCGTCGCCCTCGACCGCGAACTCGAAGACCACCTCGCAGCCGGCGTCGGCGGCCACGAAGGTCAGGGCCAGGGCGGCGCGGAGCGCGCGCCACCGTCCGAGCTCGCCCAGCGGTAGGGCCGGTCCAGCTCGGTGGTCTCCATGGAGGGCCGCAGCCCCGGGCGGGTCACGTCGACCCAGCGCTGGCCGATCCGGGGCTCGCCGGTGACGGCCTCGACCCGGGACAGGCTGGACTGCCAGGCCGGCCGGTTGCGGGGTCGGCGAGGTAGTCGAAGGCGACGTCCGGCGCGACGCCGAAGGACACGGCCCCGGACCCGGTCACCAGGTCTGCCCCGTGAGCCGCTCGTAGGCCTCGACGTAGCGCGCGCGGGTGCGCTCGACGACGGCCGCGGGGAGCGCCGGTGGCGGGCCGCCCGCGGCGCGGTCCCAGCCGGACTCGGGCGAGAGGAGCCAGTTGCGCACGATCTGCTTGTCGTACGACGGCTGGGTGCGACCCGGCCGCCACTGCGACGCCGGCCAGAACCGCGAGGAGTCGGGGGTGAGCACCTCGTCGGCGAGGACCGTCATGCCGTCGGGACGCCTGCCGAACTCGAGCTTGGTGTCGGCCAGGATGATGCCGCGCCGCGCGCGATCTCCTCGGCGCGCGAGTAGGCCGCCATCGTCAGGCCGCGCAGCTCGGCCGCCGCATCCTCGCCGACCTCGCGCACGACCGCGTCGTAGGACACGTTCTCGTCGTGGTCGCCGAGCGCGGCCTTGGTGGCCGGCGTGAAGATCGGCTCGGGCAGGCGACTGCCGTCCTCGAGCCCGGCGGGCAGCGGGATGCCGCACACCTGCCCCGACGCGCGGTAGTCGAGCAGGCCGGAGCCGGTGAGGTAGCCGCGGGCGACGCACTCGACCGGGAACATGTCCAGCCGCTCGCACACCACGGCCCGGCCACGCACGGCGTCCGGCACGTCGGTGGAGACCACGTGGTTGGGCACCAGCTCGGCCAGCTGGTCGAACCACCACAGCGACATCCGGGTCAGGATCTCGCCCTTGTCGGGGATGGGCGGTGTCCAGGACGAAGTCGAACGCCGAGATCCGGTCGCTGGCCACCATCAGCAGGCGGCCACCGGGCAGCTCGTAGAGGTCGCGCACCTTGCCGGAGTGCAGGTGGGTCGCACCCTCGATCGTCGGGGCGTCGGGGATGTTCAGGTCGGCCACGCGCCCCAGCCTAGAGGTCGCGGCCCGGCGTGCCCGGCGAACGGTCAGGCGGCGGCCACGCGGCGCCACGGCGGCGGCTCGCCCTGCAGCCACCAGCTGAGCCTGCGGGTCATCCAGGGCAGCACGAGTAGGTCATCACCGGGGTCATCAGCAGGGTCGAGGTCAGTCCCCGGACCAGCAGCGGGAGGTCCGGAGCCACCTGGGAGTAGATCCAGGACACCAGCAGGTTCAGGGGGAAGAACGCCAGCCAGATCACCGTGGCCTGCTTGTAGCGCGCGGCGCGGTGGGGACAGCCGCAGGTCACGGAGGTCCCGGGTGACCGGCTCGTCGAACCAGCCCTCGATGCCGGTACGCCGCTCCACCCGCGACTCCACGACCCCGAGCCCGACCGACGCGTCGCGCCACCACTGCCGCTCGTGCGACGACTCCCACCCGGCCAGCGCCTCGTGGTCGGCGAAGCGGTAGAGCACGTGCCAGGTCTCGGAGTCCTGCTCCGGACGCACCCAGCCGGCCCCGAGGAAGCCCGGGAAGCGCTCGGCGAGCGCCACCCCGGCGGACATCCAGCTCATCATCTCGGCCTCGCGACCCGGGTCGAGGTGACGGGTGATGGAGACGGTGACGGGGCTGGTCATCCCAGAAGCGTCAGGCCCGGGGTGGTCGCCCCGCAAATTCGCCACGACTGGCACAGTGTGCCCATGCCCGAGTCTGCTGAAGAGGTCTACGCCAGGGTCGTCGCCGCCGCCGGCGAGAGCGGCCGCCTGCCGGCCCCGTCGCTGGTCGACTGGGACGTCTTCCCCTGGGAGGTCGTGGACGGCTCGATCGCACCGAAGGTGCTGCCGCCGCCGGCGGACGAGGAGCCCCGGGCCGGGGAGGGTGGCAAGCCCTGCCCCACCTGCGAGCGCGACCCGGACCTCGACATCTGGGAGAACGAGCGCTGGGTCGTCACCCGGATGGCGCAGCCGACCGGGCTGCCGCTCGTCCTGTTCCTGCAGAGCAAGGAGCACCAGGACTTCAGCGAGATGGACGACGAGACCGCCTCCGAGTACGGCCGGATCACGGTCTGGATGAGCCGGATCATGTGCAACATGGCGAACATCGGTCGGGTGCACGTCTCCCGCTGGGGCGACGGGAGCAGCCACCTGCACGTGTGGTTCATGGCCCGGACCGAGCGACAGGCGGGGATCCGCGGCTCGTTCGCGCGGAGTGGGAGGACATCCTGCCCCCGGTGCCCGAGGACGTCTGGCGCGCCGACCTCGCCACGGTCGCCCGGAAGCTGGCCAACCACGACGGGCGCGCCCTGGTCTGACGGCGTACGCCTCAGAAGCGGACGCCGAAGGAGCGTTCGCCTCCGTCCTCGGAATCGCGCACCCGCACCTGCTCGACGCGCGCCGCCGGGGGGCCGGTCCGGCACCAGGCCACCATCGCGTCGACGGCCTCGACGTCGCCCTCGAAGTGCCCGCCGACCGACCCGTCGGGCTCGTTGCGCACCCACCCGGCCACCCCGAGCCGGCGGGCCTCTCGCTCGGCGTAGAACCGGAACGAGACGCCCTGCACCCGGCCGGTCACGGTGACGTCCACTGCCTTCTCGTGCACTGCCTTGCGCATGGCCCCATTCTGCGGGGTACGACGGGTCGCGCTGCTCGCCCCTTGACCGTCGGGACAGAGTGTTGGTGTGAGCGAGGAGACGACGGCCCCGGCGACCACGCCGGAGCAGGAGGTCCACGACCCGGACCCGCGGCGCTGGCGGATCCTCGGCGTCACCTGGTCATCGGCTTCATGGCCCTGCTCGACGTCACGATCGTCAACGTCGCGATCCCGTCGATGCGGTCGGGGCTCGACACCTCGGCCTCGACGGTGCAGTGGGTGGTGTCCGGCTATGCGCTGGCCTTCGGGCTGACGCTCGTGACCGGCGGTCGCCTCGGCGACGCCTACGGGCGGCGTCGGATGATGCTGCTGGGGCTGGCCGGCTTCGTCGCCGCCAGCGCGGCGGTGGGCCTGGCCCCGACCGTCGGTTGGGTGATCGGGGCACGGCTGGCGCAGGGCGCGGCGGCGGGCTTCCTGACCCCGCAGAACTCCGGGCTGATCCAGCAGCTCTTCCGGGGAGCCGAGCGGGGCCGGGCCTTCGGGTTCTTCGGCCTCACCGTGTCGATCTCCTCGGGCCTGGGACCGGTGATCGGCGGCCTCATCATCAGCCTGCTCGGCGAGCAGGACGGCTGGCGCTACCTGTTCCTCGTCAACGTCCCGATCGGACTGGTGGCGATGGTGTTCGTCGCCCGGATGGTGCCGCAGCGGCCCCGCGAGTCGCAGGACCGGACCGGGCTGGACCACCTCGGCGCCGCGCTGCTCGGCGCGACGGTGCTCTGCGTGCTCTTCCCGCTCGTCAGCGTGGAGAGCGGCGCCCGGCTGCCGCTGGTCCTGCTGGTGGGGGCGCCGACCTTCCTGTGGGGCTTCGTGCGGTGGGAGCGGCGGATCGCCCGGCGGGGCGGTGCCCCGCTGCTCGACGTGGCGCTGCTGCGTCGTACTCCCGGCTACGCCAACGGGCTGGCCGTGGCGCGCTCTACTTCACCGGCTTCACCGGGATCTTCCTGGTGCTGTCGGTCTACCTGCAGGACGGGTTGGGCTTCTCGCCGTTGGGGGCAGGCCCTGCTCACGCCGTTCGCGATCGGCTCGGCCCTCACCGCACCGCTGGCGGGCCAGCTGGTCTCGAGGATCCACCGCCTGATCACGGTGATCGCGCTGAGCGTGATGATGACGGGGGTGCTGGCGGTGGCGCTGCTGGTCCCCGGCCGCGGGCCGCACGGGCTCTGGCTGGTGCTCGTGCCGCCGCTGCTCCTCGCCGGCCTGGGCGGCGGCGGGGTGGTCTCGCCGAACTTCACCCTCTCGCTCGCGGAGGTGCCGCCGCGGATGGGCGGCGCCGCCGGCGGCGCGCTGCAGACCGGCCAGCGGATCGGCTCCTCGATCGGCGCCGCGCTGCTGATGACCGTGTACGGCGTGGCCGCCGCCTCCTCACCCGGCCGGGGACTCGAGGCGGCCCTGCTGGCGTCGCTGGCCGTCCTCGCCGTGGCGATGGTGATGGCGGTGCGGTCGCTGCGCCAGGAGCGCTAGCGGCGGGACTAGAGGATGGCGCCGGGGGTGTACGCCGCGGCCTCGGGGTGCCGGGCGGTCACCTCGGCCACCTGGCGCACGACCCGCTCGACCTGGTCGACCGCCGCGCCGGTGAACGTGATCGGCTCGGCCACCAGCGAGGCGAGCTGCTCGGCGGTGAGGCCGAGGCGCGGGTCGGCGGCGAGCCGGGCGAACACGTCGTTCTCGGCCTGGCCGCGCCGCATGTCGAGCGCGACCCCGACGGCGGCCTCCTTGATCGCCTCGTGGGCGGTCTCGCGGCCGACGCCGTTGCGGACCGCCGCCATCAGGACCTTGGTCGTGGCGAGGAACGGCAGGTAGCGGTCGAGCTCGCGCTGCACCACGGCCGGGAAGGCGCCGAACTCGTCGAGCACGGTGAGGAAGGTCTGGAAGAGCCCGTCGGCGGCGAAGAACGCGTCGGGCAGCGCCACGCGGCGCACGACCGAGTCGGAGACGTCGCCCTCGTTCCACTGGTCGCCGGCCAGCTCGCCGATCATCGACAGGTGGCCGCGGAGGATGACGGCGAGACCGTTGACGCGCTCGCAGGAGCGGCTGTTCATCTTGTGGGGCATCGCCGAGGAGCCGACCTGGCCCTCCTTGAAGCCCTCGGTGACCAGCTCGTTGCCCGCCATCAGGCGGATCGTCGTGGCCAGGTTGGAGGGGCCCGCGACCAGCTGCACCAGCGAGGAGACCACGTCGAAGTCGAGCGAGCGCGGGTAGACCTGGCCGACGCTGGTCAGCACCCGGTCGAAGCCGAGGTGGGCGGCGACGCGCTCCTCGAGCGCGGCGAGCTTGCCGGCGTCGCCGTCGAGCAGGTCGAGCATGTCCTGGGCGGTGCCCATCGGCCCCTTGATGCCGCGCAGCGGGTAGCGGCCCAGCAGGTCCTCGACCCGCTCCACGGCGATCAGCATCTCGTCGGCCACCGTGGCGAACCGCTTGCCGAGCGTGGTCGCCTGGGCCGCGACGTTGTGGGACCGGCCGGCCATCACCGTGGTCTCGTGCTCGGAGGCCAGACGGCCGAGCCGGGCCAGCGCGGCCACGGCGCGGTCGCGCACCAGCGCCAGCGACTGGCGCACCTGGAGCTGCTCGACGTTCTCGGTCAGGTCGCGCGAGGTCATCCCCTTGTGGATGTGCTCGTGCCCCGCGAGCGCGCAGAACTCCTCGATCCGCGCCTTCACGTCGTGCCGGGTGACCCGCTCGCGGGCCGCGATCGACTCGAGGTCGACCCCCTTCTCGCCCAGGGCGACGACGTCCCGGTAGGCCTCGACGACCCCGTCGGGCACCTCGATGCCGAGGTCCCGCTGGGCCTCGAGCACGGCGATCCACAGCTGGCGCTCGAGCACGATCTTGTGCTCCGGGGACCAGATCCGCGCGAGGTCCGCTCCGGCGTAGCGGGTGGCCAGGACGTTGGGGACGGCCATCAGATGCCCTTTGCGATGTCGGTGCGGTGCTGGACGCCCTCGAATTCTACGGCGGTCACTCCGTCGTACGCCGCGGCGCGGGCGGCCGCGACGTCGGGACCGGTGGCCACCACGGCCAGCACCCGTCCCCCGGCGGTGACCAGGTCGTCGCCCGACAGGGCCGTGCCGGCCTGGATCACGTGGACGCCCTCGATCTCCTCGGCGCGGTCGATGCCGGTGACCACCTCGCCCGCCGACGAGGTCTCCGGATAGCCACGCCCGGCGAGGACGACCGCCACCGCGGCGCCGACCCTGAAGGTCGGCGGCGGGACGTCGGCGAGCGTGCCGGTCGCGGCCCCGAGCAGCAGGGCCGAGAGGGGCGAGTCGAGCAGCGCGAGCAGCGGCTGGGTCTCGGGGTCGCCGAAGCGGGCGTTGAACTCCACCACGCGGGTTCCCTTCGAGGTCAGCGCGAGGCCGGCGTACAGGAGGCCGGAGAACGGCGTCCCTCGGCGGGCCATCTCGTCGACCGTCGGCTGGAGGACCGTCCGGCGCACCTCGTCGACCAGGTCCGCGGGCGCCCACGGCAGCGGCGTGTAGGCGCCCATGCCGCCGGTGTTGGGGCCCCGGTCGTCGTCCCCGATCCGCTTGAAGTCCTGCGCGGGCTGCAGCGGGTAGACCGTCGCGCCGTCGGCCTCGTTCCAGCTGCACAGCGCGAAGAGCGAGACCTCGGGCCCGTCGAGGAACTCCTCGACGACGACCTGGTCGCACCCGGCCGCGTGGTCCACGGCTACCTGCCGGTCCTCGGTCACCACGACGCCCTTGCCCGCGGCCAGGCCGTCGTCCTTGACGACGTACGGCGGACCGAACTCGTCGAGCGCAGCGGCGACCTCCTCGGCGGTGGTGCAGACGAAGGCCCGGGCGGTCGGCACGCCGGCTGCCTCCATGACCTCCTTGGCGAAGGCCTTGGAGCCCTCGAGACGGGCAGCCTCGCCGGTGGGCCCGAAGCAGGCGATCCCCCGCTCGCGGACGGCGTCGGCGACCCCGGCGACCAGCGGCGCCTCGGGCCCGATCACGACCAGGTCCGCGCCCAGCGACTCCGCCAGGCCGGCGACGGCCTCCCCCGACATCGGGTCGACGGGGTGCAGGGTCGCGTGCGCGGCCATGCCGGGGTTGCCCGGGGCGGCGTGCAGCCCGGTCACGGCGGGGTCGAGGGCGAGCGCGCGGACCAAGGCGTGCTCGCGGCCGCCGGTGCCGATCACCAGGACCGTGAGCGAGGACGGCGAGGGGGAGGTCACGGGGCCCAAGGGTAGTGGCGCCCCGGGGTCACTCCTCCCGGGACCGCGTCCGGCGGGACACCGACTCCGAGTACGCCGCCGGCCGGTAGCGCAGGATCGGGTCGTCGGAGAGCTCGATCCCGTCGACCACCCGGGTGGGGTCGAAGACGACGGCGCAACCGCGGGTCTCGGGATCGGGGGTCGGGGCGGTCACGTCGACGTGCCCGGCCACCAGCTCGCGGGCGTTCGTCCACACCGACATGACGTCGTGGGGCTCGTCGCCCGGGCCGGCCACCTGCACGCGCATCTCGTAGCGCACCGGCCCCGCCGCCAGCCGCGCGGCGATCTCCTGCCGGAGCCGGTCCGGTCCGGTGAACGTGGCCTCCGGGCGGTCCTCCCGCCGGCCGAGCGGGGCGAACGTGTAGCGCACCCACACCCCGTTGCCGTCGGCGTCGACCCACCGGTAGGCGTGCAGCGGGTAGTAGGGGATCTCGGCGTAGCTCGAGGGCCTGCCGACCGCCTTGGCCTTCGCCCCGGCCAGGATCGCCGGGAGCGCGGAGGGGTGCCGGGCCAGCCAGAGCAGCATGGTGTGGGGGCGGCGTGAGGCCGCGGTCATCGCCACGAAGTCCTCGGGCGTGCGCACCGGGAACCGCGGCGAGGTCTGCGCCAGGAGGTCGGTGACGGTCCCGTCGGGCAGGTGGAAGGAGATCGCCATCCCGCGGATGTCCGGCTCCTCGTCGCTGACCCGCGGGTTGCCGCCGGCGTTGGACCACCGCACCGTGACGGGCACGGTGGCGGCCGCGAGGTGCCCGGCGCGGCACAGCGCCGCCGCCTCGGGCGTGGCCGTGAAGGTCCCTGTGTAGAAGCCGCCCTTGGCGTGCAGGGTGCGGTAGCCGTCCGGCGGGTCGAAGGCCGCCTGGAGGCGGTCGATGGCCCGCTCGGGTTCCAGCATGTGGGCACGTTAGCCGCCATCGGCGTGGCCGTCACCCGATCGCGCAACCTCGCACGGCCGGCCCGGCTGCCACGCCGTGCCGGCTCAGGCGGGGTGGACCTCGATCGTCTGCTCGCGCCCCGGACCCACGCCCACGCCCCAGATGCGGGTGCCCGAGATCTCCTCGAGCGCCTGCACGTAGGCCTGCGCGTTCTTCGGCAGGTCCTCGAAGCTGCGGCAGCCGGAGATGTCGGTCTTCCAGCCGTCGAAGTACTCGTAGACCGGCTTCGCGTGGTGGAACTCGGTCTGGGTCATCGGCATCTCGTCGTGGCGGACCCCGTCGATCTCGTAGGCCACGCAGACCGGGATCCGCTCCCAGCTGTCGAGCACGTCGAGCTTGGTGAGGAAGTAGTCGGTGAGCCCGTTGACCCGGCTCGAGTAGCGCGCGACCACGGAGTCGTACCAGCCGCAGCGGCGGGTCCGGCCGGTGGAGACGCCGATCTCCCCGCCGATCCTCTGCAGGTTGGTGCCGTCCTCGTCGAAGAGCTCGGTCGGGAACGGACCGGACCCGACACGGGTCGTGTAGGCCTTGATCACGCCGATCACCCGGTCGATGCGGGTGGGTCCGACGCCGGCCCCCGTGCAGACGCCGCCGGCGACCGGGTTGCTGCTGGTCACGAACGGGTAGGTGCCGTGGTCGACGTCGAGCATCGTCGCCTGGGCGCCCTCGAAGAGCACCGTCTTCCCCTCGTCGAGGGCGGTGTTGAGCAGCAGCGAGGTGTCCCTGACCATCGGTCGCAGCCGGTCGACGTACGACAGCAGCTCCTCGACGACGGCGTCGACCTCGATCGCGCGGCGGTTGTAGACCTTCGCGAGCAGGTGGTTCTTGAGGTCGAGGGAGGCCTCGACCTTCTGCCGCAGGATGCCCTCGTCGAAGAGGTCGGCGATGCGGATCCCGACCCGGTTGATCTTGTCGGCGTACGCCGGGCCGATGCCGCGGCCGGTCGTGCCGAGCTTGCTGGCCCCGAGGAAGCGCTCGGCGACCTTGTCGATCGTGGAGTGGTACGACGCGATCACGTGCGCGTTGGCGCTGACCACCAGGTCGGCGACGTCGACCCCACGCTCGAGCAGTGCGTCGAGCTCCCGGAAGAGCGCATCCGGCGAGACCACGACCCCGTTGGCGATGACCGAGGTGGCGCCCGGCGTGAGGATGCCGCTGGGCAGCAGGTGGGTGGCGAACTTCTCGCCGTTGACCACGATGGTGTGGCCGGCGTTGTGACCGCCGCTGGTGCGCACGACGTAGTCGATGGTCTCGGTCGTGGCGAGCTGGTCGGTCGCCTTCCCCTTGCCCTCGTCGCCCCACTGGGCTCCGAGGATGACGATGGCGGGCATCACTGCCTCCTTCGGTGACCACGCCTCTCGACGGACCACACGGGTGCACGGAAATGCTTCAAGCCCCGGCAACAGCGCACCGGGGCTCTTGCGACCTCACGATACCGCAGCCCGGCCGCTGGTACGGACGGACCACAAGTCCCTGCTCGGCACGCACGGTCCTCGGATAGTGTCCGGCGAATGGACCCGCTTCTCGTCATTACCAACAGCGACGCCGGCACGGCCGACGAGGAGTCGCTGGCGCTCGCCCTGGCCGTGCTTCGCAAGCACGCCTCGGTCGAGGTGCAGGCAACCGGTGACCCGGGCGAGCTCGACGGCGTCCTGCACCGGGCCGGGTCCCGCCGGATCGTGGTCGCCGGTGGCGACGGCAGCCTCCACGCCGTCATCTCCGCCCTGCACCGGCGCAACGACCTGAAGAACTCCGTCATCGGCCTACTCCCCCTGGGCACCGGCAACGACTTCGCCCGGGGCACCGACATCCCGCTCGACATCGAGGAGGCGGCCCGGGTGCTGCTCTCCGGAGAGGTCCGCCCGATGGACCTCGTGGTCGACGAGGTGGGTGAGGTGGTCGTCAACAGCGTGCACGTCGGTGCCGGCGCCAACGCCAGCCGACGCGGCGCCCGCTGGAAGGATCGCCTGGGGTCGATCGGGGTCGGCAAGGCCAACCTCGGCAAGCTGGGCTACCCGATCGGTGCGGCCCTGACCGCCTGGAACCCGCCCATCCTCCGGCTCCGCGTCGAGGTCGACGGACAGGTCGTCAACGACTTCGACCAGCCCGCGCTGATGGTCGCAGTCGGCAACGGCTCCTCGGTGGGGGGTGGCGCCGAGCTGACCCCGGACGCGAACCCCGAGGACGGCCGCGTCGACGTGATGATCTCCCGCGCCGTCGGCCCGCTCGAGCGGGTGCGGTACGCCGTGCACCTCGGCCTGGCGCGCCACCCCGAGCGGGAGGACGTCACCTACCTGCGCGGCTCGACGGTGTCGGTCGCGGGCGAGCCCTTCTGGTGCAGCGCCGACGGCGAGATCTACGGCCCGGAGCGGCAGCGCACCTGGCACGTGGAGCCCGAGGCCTACTCGATGGTGCTCCCCTCCCCCGCTGGTTGACGCGAGGGCGCCGGTTCACAACCAGCCCCGGCGCGCCGCCTCCACACCGGCCTGGAACCGGGTGTCGGCCCCGAGCTCGGTCAGCACGTCGGCGACCCGGCGGCGTACCGTCCGCAGGCTGATGCCGAGGGTGCGCGCGACCTGCTCGTCCTGGGCGCCCGAGGCCAGTTGCTGCAGCAGGAAGCGGCGCAGGTCGGGCCGGGCCTCGCCCCGGTCCAGCTCCGGCACCGGCGCGGCCCGGTCCCACATCAGCTCGAAGAGCAGGGTCAGCGCCTCCACCAGCCCCTGCTGCCGCACCAGCGAGCGCGGCTCGTCGGTGAAGCCGAGCGGCTCGGGGAGCACCGCGTGGGTGGTCCCGATGATGAACATGCGCGTCGGCAGGTCGGGCAGGACCCGGATCTGCTCGCCCACCTCGGCCCTGGCCCGCAGCGTGTCCGGCGCCTCGTGGAGGGCCCGCACCGGGTAGATCGCCCGGGACCTTCGCCCCGACGCGATCACGTCGCGGACCACCTTGAGCATCGCGTCCTCGCGGGGGATGCGCCACTGGTCGGGGCGCAGCCAGAGGATGTCTCCCTTGCTCTGGGCCATCAGGGCGGCGATCAGGGCCACCGGCTGGCCGCCGGAGCTGATCTCGCCGTCGATCGGCTCTACGTCGTGCACCTCCCCGGGAGCCGGCCGCGCGGCCCCGGCGGTGAGGAACGGGATCGCCGCCGACAGCGCGTCGAGGCGCCGGCGGGCCCGGGCGGCATCGCTCGCCTGCTCGGAGACGAGGCGGGCGATCGCCTCGGCCGGGCTCTCGACGTACAGCCGGGAGTCCTCGACCCGGACCACGTCGTGCTCCAGCAGCGGCGCGAGGTCGGCCATCATCTCCTCGGGCGTGCGGAGCAGCGCCTGCGCGACGGACACCAGCTCGCGCCCCGACTGGGAGAGGACGCGCTCGTAGAGGCGGGTCGACCCCGGGAGGGAATCCCAGGGCCGTCATGACGCTGACTGGCACGCGGCGCGGCGGCATACTGGCAGGTTAATGCCACAGACCACTCTTAGCCAGCTGGCAGGGACCTGTCAGTGCGAGGATTCCAGTGCGCGTCGGGTGGCCGCACCTCCTCTCGGGGAGATCGCGACCGCCGAGCACGACCCACATCGGGGGATGCGGTCGAGCAGATGACGCTGGGACAGGGCGCCGGAATCGCCACAGGGGACGATTCCGGTGCCCTTCCTGTCTCCCGCGCTCCTCCCGGTAGCGTTGCCGCTCGGCACCCCACCACGACGTCGAGCAACCAGGAGCCACGAGCAGCATGGGACGAGGCGAGTCCTCCGCGAGGCAGACGCCCACCGACTGGGTCACCCGGGCGGCGGACGACGCGATCCGGCACGCGCGGCAGGCCGACGAGAAGGCCGGCACCGAGGGTGGCCGGATCATCACCTGCGCCTCCGGTGCGAGCCCGTCCGGCCCGATCCACCTGGGCAACCTGCGCGAGTTCATCACCCCGCACTTCGTGGCCGAGGAGATCCGCCGCCGCGCGCGTCGCGGTGCGCCACCTGCACAGCTGGGACGACTTCGACCGCTTCCGCAAGGTCCCCGCCGGGGTCGACCCGGCCTGGGCCGAGCACATCGGCCGCCCGCTCTCGGCGGTCCCCGACCCGTGGGAGTGCCACGACTCCTGGGCCGAGCACTTCAAGGCCCCGCTGCGTGCGGCGCTCGCCGAGATGGGCATCGAGATGGAGGAGGTGTCGCAGACCGAGCAGTACCGGGCCGGCGCCTACACCGAGCAGGTCCTCCACGCGATCCGTCACCGCGACGTGATCGAGGAGGTCCTCGCCAAGCACCGCACCAAGAAGGCCGACACCGTCGTCGAGAACGAGCAGGAGGCGGCCGCGCTGGCCGACTCCGTCGCCGACGAGGACGAGGAGGCGCAGACCGGGACCGGCAGCCTCGCGCGCTTCCCCTACAAGCCCTACTGCCGCCAGTGCGGCCGCGACACGGTCGAGGTCACGGCGTACGACGACGACTCGACCGACCTGTCCTACACCTGCGCCTCGTGCGACTTCACCGGCGTCACGAACGTGGCCACCCAGCACGAGGGCAAGCTGGTGTGGAAGGTCGACTGGCCGATGCGCTGGTCCTTCGAGGGCGTCGACTTCGAGCCCGGTGGCCTCGACCACTCGACCCCGGGCTCGTCGTACACGGTCGGCAAGGAGCTGGTGAAGCGGGTCTTCGACTTCCGCGCTCCGTCGTACGTCGCCTACGCGTTCGTGGGCTTCGCCGGGGTGCAGAAGATGTCGTCGTCCGCCGGTGGGGTGCCCACCGCGGCCGATGCGCTGAAGATCCTCGAGGCGCCGATCCTGCGCTGGCTCTACGCCCGCCGGCAGCCCAAGCAGGCGTTCAACATCGACTTCGGTGTCGAGGTCGTCCGGCTCTACGACGAGTGGGACGCGCTGGGTCGCAAGGCGGCCGACCCCGACCGGCACGACGCCCAGACCCTCGCCTTCGAGCGGGCCTCCGCGACCGCCACGGCCGGCACCCTGCCGACCCCGGCGGTGGTCGTGCCGTTCCGCGTGCTCTCCTCGGTGGCCGACGTCACCGCCGGCAGCGCCGAGCTGATCAGCCGCACCGTCGGGCACGTCGGCTACGAGCACGCCAGCGTCGACGACCTCGAGCCGCGGCTGACCAGGGCGATGTCGTGGATGGCCGACTTCGTGCCGGCCGAGGACCGCACGACCGTGCGCACGGCCCCGACGCCGAGCGGCTCGCGGCGCTCTCGGAACGGGAGCGGCAGTGGCTCAGCCTGCTGCTGGACGGCCTGCCCGCCGAGCTCGACATCGAGCCGGTCACGACCCTCGTCTACGGCGTCCCGAAGCTCGCCCACGGCCTGCCTCTGGACGCAGACCCCACCGACGAGGTCAAGGCCGACCAGAAGGCCTTCTTCACGCTGCTCTACAACCTGCTGGTCGACGCCGACCGCGGTCCCCGGCTGCCCACGCTGATCGTGGCGCTGGGCGCCGACAAGGTCCGCTCGCTGCTGACCGCCTGACACATGTAACGCTCGGCGGTTTCAGCCGAGCGTTACAAGGGACGCGTCAGCCGAGCAGGGCGTCGTACGCCGCGGGGCTGGAGTCGCGCAGGAACTCCGAGCAGCGCTCCCACTCCGGGGTCTCGCCGATGGCACGGGCGGCCACCGCGAGCACCGCCAGGCAGCGCAGGAAGCCCCGGTTCGGCTCGTGCTCCCACGGCACCGGGCCGTGGCCCTTCCAGCCGTTGCGGCGGAGCATGTCCAGGCTGCGGTGGTAGCCCACCCGGGCGTAGGCGTAGACGGTCACGTCGTCAGCGCCGCCGTCACGGGCCTGCTCGGCCAGCGCGGCCCAGGCGAACGGCGAGGCGGGGCGGCGGCGTACGACGTCGACCGGGGCCGCGCCGGCGGACAGCTCCGCCTCGGCCGGGTCCTCCGGCAGGTGGGTGGGCGGGGGGCCGGCCATCAGGTCACCGAAGGAACTCATGGAAGCATTGTCCATGGCCGGGTGTTGACTACTTCCATGACCCAGGCAACTCCTTCCCCGACACCGGCACTCGACGAGAAGGAGGCGTGGCCGGCCCTCATCGCGCTCTGCATCGGCTTCTTCATGATCCTGGTCGACACGACCATCGTGTCGGTGGCGACCCCGGCGATCATCGAGGACCTGCACGCCGGCGTGAACGACGTCGTCTGGGTGACCAGCGCCTACCTCCTTGCCTACGCCGTTCCCGTGCTGATCACCGGCCGGCTCGGGGACCGGTTCGGCCCCAAGCGGCTCTACCTCACCGGGCTCACGGTCTTCACGCTCGCGTCGCTGTGGTGCGGCCTGACCGCACCATCTCCGCGCTGATCATCGCCCGCGTCGTGCAAGGACTCGGCGCCTCGATGATCACGCCGCAGACCATGGCGATCATCACCCGGATCTTCCCGGCCGCGCGGCGCGGGGCTGCCATGGCGCTGTGGGGCGCGACCGCCGGCATCGCCACGCTGGTGGGCCCGATCCTCGGCGGCGTGCTGGTCGACGCGCTCGGCTGGGAGTGGATCTTCTTCATCAACGTCCCGGTCGGCCTGATCGGCTTCGCGCTGGCCTGGCGGCTGGTGCCGACCCTCCCGACGCACACGCACAGCTTCGACTGGCTGGGCGTCGGGCTCAGCGGCCTGGGGATGTTCCTGCTGGTCTTCGGGATCCAGGAGGGCCACCAGTACAGCTGGAGCGGCGCCATCTGGGGGATGATCGCGGCCGGTCTCGTGGTGCTCGCGGCCTTCGTGTGGTGGCCCGCAGGCCCGCAGGAGGGCCGCTGGTCCCGCTGGGCCTCTTCCGCGACCGCAACTTCTCGCTGGCGAACGTCGCGATCTCGGTGATGGGCTTCTCGATCACCGCGTCGTTGATCCCGATCATGATCTGGGCCCAGGTGGTCCGTGGCCTGAGCCCGACCCGGGCGGCGCTGCTCCTCGTGCCGATGGCCCTCATGACGCTCCTGCTGGCCCGGCTGGTCGGCCGGCTCACCGACCGCGTCCACCCGCGGATCATCACGGCGTTCGGGTTCGTGTGCCTCTTCGTCGGCCTGCTGTGGCTGACGTCCGTGATGACGCCGGACACCTCGATCTGGTGGACGGTGCCGCCGATGGTCGTCTTCGGCGTCGGCAACGCCTTCGTCTGGGCGCCGAACAGCGCGACCGCGACCCGCAACCTGCCGGTCCAGCAGGCCGGTGCCGGATCGGGCGTGTACAACGCGACCCGCCAGGTCGGCGCGGTGCTGGGCTCCGCGGCGATCGCGGTGGTGATCGACTCCCGACTGGCCGCCGAGGGGTTGCCGTCGTTCAGCGGCCAAGCGGGGGGCCAGGGGGGCGGCAGCCTCCCGCCGCAGGTCGCGCAGGCGTTCAGCGACGCGATGGCGACCTCGATCCTGCTGCCCACCGCCGCGTTCATCCTCGGTTTCGTCGCGGTGCTCTTCTTCCAGAAGCCGCGTCACCAGGGCTGGGGCACGGCGCCCGCCGCTGCGGCCACGGAGACCCCGAAGACCGCGGAGGCCGCACCCGCGGCCGAGCAGACCCGCTGACCCGACGGGTGGACGTCATACGGCCCGGTCGCCGAGGCGACCGGGCCGTATGACGCTGCAGGGTGGAGCGGGGTGGGTCAGGCGGAGACGGACTTGCCCGCCGAGCGGAGGTTCTCGCAGGCCTCGACCACGCGGGCGGCCATCCCGGCCTCGCCGGCCTTGCCCCACGCACGCGGGTCGTAGGCCTTCTTGCTGCCGACCTCGCCGTCGACCTTGAGGACGCCGTCGTAGTGGGTGAACATGTGCCCGGCGACCGGGCGGGTGAAGGCGTACTGGGTGTCGGTGTCGACGTTCATCTTCACGACGCCGAAGTCCACCGCCGCCCCGATCTCCTCGGCCGTCGAGCCCGAGCCTCCGTGGAAGACGAGGTCGAACGGGCGCGAGCCGGCCTCGAGGCCGAGCTCGGCGACGACGGCCTCCTGGGCGTGCTTGAGGATCTCCGGGCGCAGCTTGACGTTGCCCGGCTTGTAGACGCCGTGCACGTTGCCGAAGGTCAGCGCCGTCAGGTAGCGGCCGTCCTCACCAGTGCCGAGCGCCTTGACGGTCGCGATCGCGTCGGCCGGCGTGGAGTAGAGCTTCTCGTCGATGGCGCCGACGACGCCGTCCTCCTCGCCGCCCACGACGCCGACCTCGATCTCGAGGATGATCCGCGCCTTGGCGCACTTCTCCAGCAGCTCACGGGCGATGGTGAGGTTCTCGTCCAGCGGCACGGCCGAGCCGTCCCACATGTGCGACTGGAACAGCGGGGCCTCGCCGCGCGCCACCCGCTCCGCCGAGATCTCGATCAGCGGCCGGACGAAGCCGTCGAGCTTGCCCTGGGGGCAGTGGTCGGTGTGCAGCGCGACGTTCACCGGGTAGCTCTTGGCGACCTCGGCAGCGAACGCGGCGAACGCGACCGAGCCGGTGACCATGTTCTTGACCGACGGGCCGGAGAAGTACTCCGCACCACCGGTGGACACCTGGATGATCCCGTCCGAGCCGGCGTCGGCGAAGCCCTTGAGGGCCGCGTTGAGGGTCTGGGACGACGAGACGTTGATGGCCGGGAACGCGAAACCGTTCTTCTTGGCCTCATCAAGCATCTGGGCGTACTTCTCAGGGGTGGCGATGGGCATTGGGACTCCTCGGCCGGCGTTCTGGGCGCGTCCCACCCTAGTGGCTCGGCGGGCCACGACCGAGGGGCGTTCGTCCCCGAGCCGCTACCGTCGAACCGTGAGGCACCTGGCGCTGCGCACGAGCCGTCGTACGACCGAGGTGGACCTGCCCGCCGAGCAGGCCTGGGCGGTCGTCGCCTCCGGTTGGCGCGGCCCGCAGTGGTACGTCGACGCTGCGCCGTTCGTCCTCCGCGGAGGCCTGGACCGGCTGCTGGGCGGGCACGGCCGGGCGTGGGAGCCCCCGGGCACCCGGCTGCTCGCGGTCGGTGACACGGCCGGGTTCTGGCGGGTCCGCGAGGCCGGCCGCCGCGGCCTGCGCTACCGGCTGCTGCTGGACGCCGAGGTCCGCGCACCGGGGCGGGTCCTGCTCCGCACCGAGGTCGAACCGGTGACCGGGACACGGGCGCGGCTGCACCAGGTGGTGGCCTTCGACCCCGACGGGGTGCTGGGGCTGGCCTACCAGCTCGCCGACCTGCCGGCACGGGAGGCGGTGATCGGGCTCACGCACCGCCGGCTGCTGGCCGACCTGGCCCGGAACGAGCCGTGAGCACGCCGCTCCTCGGCCGCTACGTCGCCGTCGTCGGCCCGGCCGACACTGCCCGGCCGTCCGATCTCACCCACGCGACCGAGGCCGGTCGGCTCCTCGCCGGGACCGGGGCCGTGGTCCTGACCGGCGGCCACCACGGGGTGATGCGGGCCGCGGCTGCGGGGGTCGAGTCCGCCGGCGGGGTCTCCATCGGGCTGCTGCCCGGCCTCGACCGGGACGAGGGAGCGCCGGAGCACACCTACCTGCTCCCCACCGGGCTCGGGGAGCTGCGCAACGGGCTGCTGGTCCGGGCCGCCGACGCGGTCCTGGCCGTGGGCTGCAGCTGGGGCACGCTCAGCGAGATCGCCCTGGCCCGGCGGACCGGCGTGCCCCTGGTGCTCATCGACCCGTGGGACCTGCCCGACGACGTGGGCGTCGTCGTCGCCTCGGCGGAGGCCGCGGTGGAGGCACTCGCGGGCCTGCTGGGCTGAGCCGTGGCGAGTCGGCGCTCGTGTCGGTGACACGGGTTAGCCTTCCGGCCGACCGACCTCGGAAAGGAATCCCGTGCTCCCTCGCCACTCACTGCATCCGTCGCTCGGCCGCCGCGCCGCGCGCGCCCTCATCACCGTCACCCTGACGACTGCCCTCGCCGCCGCCGGTGCCGGCGCCGCCACCGCGACCCCCCGCGGCCCCGACTACGAGGCGCCCCAGGTCGGTGACTGCCACCAGATCACCCTCGCCCAGGGCGGTCAGGCATCCGAGACCAGCGCCCCGACCGACTGTGCGACCAGCCACACCGTGCGCGTCATCGCGGTCGGCCACCTCCCCGACGGCGTGCAGTGGTCGCAGTCGGCGGCGGTCGCCCGGGCCGCGACCCGCGCCTGCACCCCCGCCCTGGACGCGGCCCTCGGCCGCCCGGCGAAGGTGCGGGACAGCTCGGCCTACACCTCCCTGTGGTTCATCCCCACCAAGGACCAGCGCTCCCACGGCGCCCGCTGGATCCGCTGCGACATCGCCCTCTACGGCGGCTCGAAGCTCGTGGCGCTGCCCACCGACACCACGCCCGCTCTCGACGCCCCGCCGCTGCCTGACAAGGTCGCCCGCTGCCTGACCGGCAAGGCGCTCACCACGACGTGCGCCCGTACGCACGCCTGGCGGGCCACCGGCACCTTCACCGTCGCCTCCAAGAAGTTCCCGGGCACCAAGCGCCTCAACCGGATCGCCACCGACAGGTGCGTCTCGCGCATCAGCGGCAACACCTACCGCTGGAGCTATAAGTCCCCCCTGGTCTGGAAGCTCGGCGACCACGTGGTCGTCTGCTACTCCAAGACGAGCAGCTGACCTCGTGCGCGCCCGGCGGGTGGCACCCGCCGGGCGCGCCCGGCAGTCCCGTCCCGCCGACGTGACAACCCCGGTGCCCTCGTTGCCGTATTCCTCGTGAGAACCGGACACGAGGAGGACTCGATGGACATCGGCACCGAGATCGACCGATCCTTCGGCGACGGCCCTGCCCCGGGCCCCGTCGACGACCTGCTCGCTGCGGGGTCGGCGGTCCCTGCGACGCCGTCGGCTCGCCACCGGGACCGCGGCACTGGCCGTGGTCGTCATCGTCGGAGGCGGAGCCTGGTCGAGCACCGGGTCCGGCCCGTCCGGCACGGACTCCTCACCGGCCGTGGCCACCGACCCGACGCCCACCCCGAGCGCCAGTGCCAGTGCCAGTGCCACGCCGACCCCCGACCCACTCGCCAGGCGCTGCGCGGCGGCGAGCTGGTCGCGCTCACCCTGGACGGCCGGCTCGCGGTCCGCGACGGCGTCGACATCCTCAAGCGGGTCCCGAACCCGATGGGCTCCACGGAGCCGGCGACCTCGCTCGGCCTCGAGATCAGCTACCGGGGCAAGACGTACTGGTACCTCCTCGACAGCGACGGCACCCAGAGCACCGGATCCAGCCACGACGAGGCTCGCGTCTCCTTCCCGACGCTGAAGTCCTGGCTCGACGACCAGGTGGCCCTCCAGAGCGGAGGCGACACGCTGGCGCTGGTGCACTTCGCCGGCCCCGGGACCGCCACGCTGCAACCACTCGACGGGGTCACGGTCGTCCAGCAGCGCGCGGGCGTCGACCTGGGCCCCGACTTCGCCGGGCCCGACGCCACCACCGCCGTGGCCGAGGTCCGCTGGCAGGGAGAGACGTGGTTCGTGCTCGCGCGCCGGCTGCCCGGCTCGCCGCCCGAGTACTTCCCGACCGCGGCCTCCGTCTCCGCACCCACGCTGGCGGGCTTCCTCGACTACGCACGCGGGCGGTACGCCGGCGGCGCGGGTCTGCGCTAGGTCCGGGGGGAGAGAACATGCGAGGAACCGACCGCGACGCGGCGTACTCCGAGTTCGTCCGGGCCCGCCGCGGCCACCTGCGCCGGATCGCCTACGCGATCTGCGGCGACTGGCACCGCGCCGACGACCTGGTGCAGACCGCCCTGGTGAAGCTGTACGTCGCGTGGCCGCGCGTGCAGCGCGACGGCCGCGAGGAGGCCTACGTGCGCACCATCCTGGTGCGCGCCAACATCGACGAGTCCCGCCGCCCGTGGCGACGAGAGACCTCGGGCCTCACCGGGCCCGAGCGCAGCGCGCCGGAGCCCCTCCCGGTGGAGGAGCGCTCGGCACTCTTCGACGCCCTGCAGGAGCTGCCGCCGATGCAGCGCAAGACGGTGCTGCTGCGGCACTGGCTCGGGCTGTCGGTCGCCGAGACCGCCCGCGAGCTCGGCATCTCGGAGGGGACGGTGAAGAGCCACACGTCGCGCGGCGTGGAAAAGCTGCAAGTCGCCCTCACCGCCTCGTGAAGCCCGATAGGTTCTCGCCCGATCTCAACAGGGGGAACCGATGAACTCGACCACGGGCGTCCGACACGCTCTCGCCACCGTCCTGACCGCACTGGCCACGGCCTCCGTCGCGCTCGTCGCCGCGCCCGCGATGGCGGGCACCACGACGCCCGACGGACCGGACTACCAGGCGCCGACGGTCGGCGAGTGCCGCACCACCGACCTTGCCGGCGCCTACAAGCCGTCCGACACCTCCGCACCCACTGACTGCGCGGCCCCCCACACCCTGCGCGTCATTGCGGTCGGACACCTGCCCGACGGCGTCGCCTGGTCGAAGGAGGCAGCGGTCGAGAAGGCAGCGGCCAAGATCTGCCAGCCTGCCGAGAACGAGGCGCTGGGCAGGAGCTACCCCGTCCGGGACATGTCGGCGTACGCCTACTTCTGGTTCCAGCCCACCAAGGACCAGCGTTCACACGGCGCCCGCTGGATCCGCTGCGACCTCGGACTGTGGGGCGGCGCAAAGATCCTCCCACTGCCCACGGACGAGACGCCCGCGCTCCAGCAACCGCCGCTGCCCGACAAGGTCGCCCGTTGCCTGACCCCGCGGACCCTCTCTCCCACGACCTGCGCCCGCAAGCACGCCTTCCGGGCCACCGGGACGTTCACCGTGAAGAGCAGCACCTTCCCGGGGAGCAACAAGCTCAACACCGCGGCCGCGCGCAAGTGCGCCGCACGGGTGAGCAGCGATCGCTACCACTGGACCTACAGGCTCCAGCCCGGGTGGAACGCTGGCGATCACGTCGTCGTCTGCTACAGCAAGACGAAGAGCTGACCGCGGGCCGGTCCGGCAGTGGAAAGGTGCAAGTCGCCCTCACCGCCTCGTGATTCCCGATAGGTTCTCGCCCGATCTCAGCACCAGGGGGAACCCATGCACTCGACCACGGGCGTCCGACGCGCTCTCGCCACCGTCCTGACCGCACTGGCCACGGCCTCCGTCGCGCTCGTCGCCGCGCCCGCGCTGGCGGGCACCACGACGACGGACCCGACGGTCGGTGAGTGCCACGACCTGACCATCTACCAGGCCTACGCCAACGCCGACACGCAGCCTGCGGTCGACTGCGCGCAGCCGCACACGGTCCGCACCATCGCGGTCGGCACGCTGCCGGACAACCTCGACTGGGACTCATCGGACGCGGCGATCAGCAAGGCCGTCGACGCGGTGTGCCGACCGGCGTTCGCGCAGGCCCTCGGCCGCAACGAGTCGACCCGGCTGATGGCGGCCTACGGACTGTTCTGGTTCGAGCCCACCAAGGGCCAGCGGGCCGACGGGGCGCGCTGGTTCACCTGCGAGCTCGGCCTCTACGGCGGCGGGCGGCTGCTGGACCTGCCGACCGACGCGACCCCCGCCCTGCCGAAGGCTCCCCTGCCCGACTCCGTCGCGCTCTGCCGCCAGGGCAGGACGTACGCAAACACCATCTGCGCGCGCAAGCACGCCTACCGGGCCGCCGGCACGTTCGTGATGCGCCACGACGGCTACCCGGGCAAGAAGGCCCAGGACCGGATCCTCCACAAGCACTGCCCGGCGATGACCGCACCCGACCCGTACGTCGCGTGGTACCTCACCAGGCCGAGCTGGAAGGCGGGCTTCCGCACGGTGACCTGCTTCGCCGTCACCCGGAGCTGAGCCGGGTCCGCGCTACCCCCGCCAGGCGTCCTCGCCGGACAGGTCGGCGTACTCACGCACCCAGGAGTGCATGGCGATCGCGGCCGCGGCCGAGGCGTTGATCGAGCGGGTGGAGCCGAACTGCGCGATCGAGAAGGTCCCGTCCACGACCTCCCGCGCGCCCTCGGACAGGCCGGGTCCCTCCTGGCCGAAGAGGAAGCACACCCGGCGCGGCACCGTCATCGTCTCCAGGTGCTGCGACCCCGGCAGGTTGTCGATGCCGAGCAGGCTCACCGGGCCGCCGGGGTGCTCGTGGAGGTACGCCGCGAGGTCGGCCGCGGTGGCGTGGTGCCGCACGTGCTGGTAGCGGTCGGTGACCATGGCGCCGCGCCGGTTCCAGCGCCGGTTGCCCACGATGTGCACCTCGGCGGCGAGGAACGCGTTGGCCGAGCGCACGATCGTGCCGATGTTGAAGTCGTGCTGCCAGTTCTCGATGGCGACGTGGAAGTCGTGGCGGCGGGTGTCGAGGTCGGCGACGATCGCCGCCATCGACCAGTAGCGGTAGCGGTCCACCACGTTGCGGCGGTCGCCCTCGGCCAGCAGCTGCGCGTCGTACTGCTCGCCGGTCGGCCAGGGACCCTGCCATGGGCCGACCCCGACCTCGGCGGGACCGTGCGGCATCGGGTCGTACGGCGCGCGCGCCTCCTCCGTCAGCACCGCCTCCGTGTCGCGTTCGTCCACAGCCGGAACCGTACCCGCCGCGGCGGACGGGCGCGGGTGCGTCAGGAGGCTCCGGGTAACGTTGGTGCGTGACCCTGCTGCTCGAGCTCCACCCTTTCCTTCTCGGCATGAGCTGGATGGACCCCAACTGGCTGCTCGACCAGTTCGGCAACGCCCTGTTCTGGATCAGCCTCGGCATCGTCTTCGTCGAGTGCGGCCTGCTCTTCCCGTTCCTCCCCGGCGACACCCTGCTCTTCGGGCTGGGCCTCTTCATCGCCTCGGGACAGGTCGACCTGATCCCGGGCGCACCCTTCGTGGAGCTTCTCTTCGCGCTGGTCGCCCTGACCACCGCCGGCTTCCTGGGCAACGTGTCCGGCTACGAGATCGGCCGCAAGGTCGGTCCACCGCTCTACGAGCGCGACGGCAGGGTGCTGAAGAAGAAGCACTTCGACAAGACCTCGGACTTCTTCGAGCGCCACGGCAGCAAGGCGCTGGTGATCGGCCGGTTCGTGCCGTTCGTCCGGACCTTCATCACCGTGGTCGCCGGCGTCACCGAGATGCACCGTGGCAAGTTCTTCACCTGGAGCCTGGTGGGGTCGCTGCTCTGGGTGCTCAGCATCACCATGCTGGGCTACTTCCTCGGCTCGGCGTTCCCGGCGCTCGGTCAGAACCTCGACAAGGCGATCATCGCGATCCTCGCCTTCTCGCTGATCCGGTGGCCTACGAGTGGTGGAAGCACAGCCGCCACGAGGCCGCCAGCGAGAGCGACCAGGCCTGAGCGTCAGCCGCTCGCGCGGACGGCGTCGAGCTCGGCCTTGGTCAGGACGGGCCGCACCTCGAGGCCCACGTCCGCGAGCGGGTTCTGCCCCTCGGGGCTGCGGTCGATCGCGCACACCACGAGCTCCACGACCGCGCCGGCCTCGCGGAGCGCCCGGGTCGCGTCGCGTACGGCGCCGCCGGTGGTGATCACGTCCTCGATCAGGGTGACCCGCCGGCCGGCCACGTCGGGACCCTCGGCGAGCTTGCAGGTGCCGTACTCCTTGGCCTTCTTGCGCACGAAGAGCGCCGGCCGGCCGGTCAGGCTGCTCACCATCGTGGCGATGGGCACGCCGCCGAGCTCGAGGCCGCCGAGCAGCTCGGTCTCGTCCGGGACCAGGTCGACCATCTGCTGCGCCACCCGGACCAGCAGCCCGGGCTGGGCCTCGAAGAGGTACTTGTCGAAGTACTCCGGTGCCACCTGCCCGGACCGGAGAGTGAACTCGCCGGTCAGGCGGCAGCAGGCATCGATGTCTCGGGCCAGGTCGGGATCAGGTGAAGTCACGCCCGCAGGGTATCCGCGTTAGGTTCGGGGGCATGCTCGCCTCCCGCCTCCAGGGCATCCCGCCGACGATCTTCTCCGAGATGTCCGCGCTCGCGGCCCGGACGCAGTCGGTCAACCTCGGCCAGGGCTTCCCCGACGTCGACGGGCCCCCTGCGGTCATCGCCCGGGCCGTCGCCGCCCTCGAGGGCGGCGACAACCAGTACGCCCCCGGCCTCGGGATCCCCGCCCTGCGCCAGGCGGTCGCCCGGCACCAGCGGCGCCACTACGGCCTCGAGCTCGACCCCGACAGCCAGGTCGTGGTGACCACCGGCTGCACCGAGGGCATCGCCGCGGCCCTGCTCGGCCTGGTCGACCCGGGTGACGAGGTGGTGGTGCTCGAGCCCTACTACGACTCCTACGTGGCGATGATCCAGATGGCCGGCGGCGTACGCCGTCCCGTCACGCTGCGCGCGCCGGACTACCGGCTCGACTCCGGGGAGCTGCGCGCCGCCGTCACGCCGCGCACCCGGCTGATGCTCATCAACAGCCCGCACAACCCGACCGGCACGGTGCTGACCCCCGAGGAGCTCGCCGTGATCGCCGAGGTGGCGATCGAGCACGACCTGGTGGTGGTGACCGACGAGGTCTACGAGCACCTGACCTTCACCGGCCACCGGCACGTGCCGCTGGCGACGCTGCCCGGGATGTTCGAGCGCACGCTGACCCTCTCCAGCGCCGGCAAGTCCTGGTCGTTCACCGGCTGGAAGGTGGGCTGGGCGACCGGACCGGCCGAGCTGGTGGGCGCCGTGCTCGCCGCCAAGCAGTGGCTGACCTTCACCTCCGGCTCACCGCTCCAGCCCGCGGTCGCGCTCGCCCTCGACGAGGAGGGCGACTTCCCGACCCGGCTGGCCGGGCAGCTCGAGGAGCGGCGCGACCTGCTCTGCGCCGGGCTGACCCGGGTCGGGCTCGACGTCCGGGTCCCCGAGGGCACCTACTTCGCCACCGCCGACGTGTCGACGCTGGGCTGGAAGGACGGCCTGTCCTTCTGCCTCGCGCTGCCCGAGCGCGCCGGCGTCGTCGCCATCCCGAGCCAGGTGTTCTACGACGACCCGGACAGTCCCGGCGCCGGCCGGCACCTGGTCCGGTGGGCGTTCTGCAAGGAGCCCGACCTGATCGCGGAGGGGCTGCGCCGGCTCGAGTCCGCGGACCTCACGGCCTGACGCGCCCGGGTGCGTCGTACCACGCGCGCACCTCGGGCGGACCAGCAGCGCGAGCGTGACCACGCTCGCCGCCAGGGGAACGACCACCAGGAACTGGCCGAGGGTCGCGAACAGGCAGCAGGCGACCGATCCGGCGGCCGAGACCACCAGGGCGGCCCGTGCCCAGCGCACCCGTCGGAACGCCAGCACCGCGACGACGACGGCGATCAGGGACCAGGCGGCCACCACTCCCCGATCACGAAGGTGGCGGAGCGGAGGGTGGCGTCGGAGACGCCGGTCGCGGCCAGGTCGGGGTTCTGCCGGTGCAGCTCGTCGAAGACCAGGCCGGGGCTGGTCGCCAGCATGGTGATGCTCAGCCCCATCACGAGCAGGGCCAGTCCGGCGAAGACCCAGGTCAGGAGGCACGCCCAGACCACACCCGGCGGACGCACGGCCGGGTTGGCCAGGGGCAGGGCCGGCTGCGCGCCGACCCACGCGGGCGGCTGGGTCGACGGCTGGGTCGACGGCTGGGTCGGCGGCTGGTCCGGCGTGGGCGAGGAGGCGGTCGGGGGCAGCGGCGGGGGCCACACGGCCGCGGGCTTCTGCGGCCGGGCCTCCGTCGCGGGCCGCGACTCCCGCACCACCCCGTCGAACCAGTCGCGCGCCGGCTGGAACCACAGCATCACCGCGGAGGCCGCGACCACCGACGACACGAAGCCGCCGGAGATCAGGCCGCTCACGAACAGCGGCGCCGCCAGCACGGTGAGGGCGATGCGGGCGCTGCGGCTGCGCTGCAGCACCTGGTAGCCCAGGATCGCCGCCGCGGTGGCGCACCCGGCCGCGACCATGCAGAACACGCGGAGCGCGTCGAGCACCCCGGAGACGCCCACCCCGAGCCCGTCACCGGGCGGCTCGGACAGGAACTTCTCGACCGCCTGCCGGGTCTCGAGGCTGTGCAGGCCCGACATCCGCTCGAAGACGGTCAGCACGACGAGCACCGAGCCGCCCATGATCAGCCAGGCGGCCAGGGTCACCTGGCGTGGGCGGGTCGGCGCGGGAGGCGTGGTCATGGACCCCATTCCACCAAACCTGCGGTCGCGCCCCGGCATCGGCGGCTCGCCGGGACGGGGCGCGACCTCCAGGTTAGGCAGAAAAGGGTCAGGCGGACAGGGTCAGTCCGTCGGCGCCGCGGTCGACGGTGACCCGGTCGCCGTCGGTGACCTCGCCGGCGATCAGCATCCGGGCGAGGGAGTCGCCGATCGCGCTCTGGATCAGGCGGCGCAGCGGGCGGGCGCCGTACGCCGGGTCGTAGCCGGTGTCGGCGAGCCAGGTGCGGGCCGCGTCGGTGACCTCGATCGAGATCCGGCGCGCGGCCAGCCGCTTCTCCAGCAGCGCGAGCTGCAGGTCGACGATGTGGGTCAGCTCCTCGGGCGTGAGGGCGTCGAACATGACGACCTCGTCGAGCCGGTTCAGGAACTCCGGCTTGAACGACGACCGCACGACGGCCATCACTGACTCACGCTTCTTCTCCGGGTCCAGGACCGGGTCGACGAGGAAGTGCGAGCCCAGGTTGCTGGTCAGGATCAGCAGCGTGTTGCGGAAGTCGACCGTGCGGCCCTGACCGTCGGTCAGGCGCCCGTCGTCGAGCACCTGGAGCAGGATGTCGAAGACCTCCGGGTGCGCCTTCTCGACCTCGTCGAGGAGCACGACCGAGTAGGGGCGACGGCGCACCGACTCGGTGAGCTGGCCGCCCTCCTCGTAGCCGACGTAGCCGGGAGGTGCCCCGACCAGGCGCGCGACCGAGTGCTTCTCGGAGTACTCGCTCATGTCGATGCGGACGATCGCCCGCTCGTCGTCGAAGAGGAAGTCGGCGAGCGCCTTGGCCAGCTCGGTCTTGCCGGTGCCGGTCGGCCCGAGGAAGAGGAACGAGCCGGTCGGGCGGTTGGGGTCCGAGATGCCGGCCCGCGAGCGGCGTACGGCGTCGCTGACCGCCTGGACCGCCTGCTTCTGGCCGATCAGCCGCTGGCCGAGAACGGACTCCATCTCGAGCAGCTTGGCGGTCTCGCCCTGCAGCATCCGGCCGGTCGGGATGCCGGTCCAGGCCTCCACGACCTCAGCGACCTGCTCGGCGCCGACCTCCTCGCCGACGAGCGGCTCGACGTCGGACTTCTCGGCGGCGACCACCGCGTGGATCTTCTTCTCCAGCGCCGGGATCGACTCGTAGTTGATCCGGCTGGCCGCCTCGAGGTTGCCCTCGCGCAGCAGTCGCTCGGCCTCGATGCGGAGCTGGTCGAGCTGGCGACGCAGCTCGCCCTCGCCCTCGAGGGACTGCTTCTCCTGCTCCCAGCGGGCCTCGAGCCCTCGCAGCTCCTCCTCGCGGTCGGCGAGGTCGGCCTTCAGCCTGTCCAGCCGCTCGACCGAGGCCTCGTCGGACTCCTTCTCCAGCGCGAACTGCTCCATCTTCAGCCGGTCGACCTGGCGGCGCAGCTGGTCGATCTCCTCCGGCGAGGACTCGATCTCCATGCGCAGCCGGGACGCCGCCTCGTCGACGAGGTCGATCGCCTTGTCGGGCAGCTGGCGGCCGGGGATGTAGCGGTCGGAGAGGGTGGCGGCGGCGACCAGCGCGGCGTCGGTGATCCGGACGCCGTGGTGCGCCTCGTACTTCTCCTGGATCCCGCGCAGGATCTGCACGGTGTCCTCGACGCTCGGCTCCCCGATGAAGACCTGCTGGAAGCGGCGCTCGAGGGCGGGATCCTTCTCGATCCGCTCGCGGTACTCGTCCAGCGTGGTGGCGCCGATCATGTGCAGCTCGCCCCGGGCCAGCATCGGCTTGAGCATGTTGCCGGCGTCCATGGCCGAGTCGCCGCCGGCTCCGGCGCCCACGACCGTGTGCAGCTCGTCGATGAACGTGATGATCTGCCCGCCGGCGTCCCGGATCTCCTCGAGGACCGCCTTGAGGCGCTCCTCGAACTCGCCGCGGTACTTCGCGCCCGCGACCATCGCCGCCAGGTCGAGGCTCAGCACGCGTCGGCCCTTGAGCGAGTCCGGCACGTCGCCGGCGACCACGCGCTGGGCCAGGCCCTCGACGACGGCGGTCTTGCCGACGCCGGGCTCGCCGATCAGGACCGGGTTGTTCTTGGTGCGGCGCGAGAGCACCTGCACCACGCGGCGGATCTCGGCGTCGCGGCCGATGACGGGGTCGAGGCGACCGTCCTCGGCCGCCTTCGTCAGGTCGACGGAGTACTTCTCGAGCGCTTCGTACGTCGACTCGGCGTCCTCGCTGGTCACCCGCCGGTTGCCGCGCACCGCGGTCAGGCTCTCCCGCAGGCCCTTCTCGGTGAGGCCGGCGTCGGTGAGGACCTTCTGCGCCGAGCTCTCGATGCCGGCGATCGCGATGAGCAGGTGCTCGGTCGCGACGTAGTCGTCCTTCATGCTGCCGGCGAGGTCGAGGGCCGAGGCCAGCACCCGGGTCAGCGCCGCGGAGGCGCTCGGTTGCTGCACGGTCGAGCCGCTGGCGCGCGGCAGCGCGTTGAGCACTGCTTCGGCCTGGCCGGTGAGCTGCGCGGCGTCGACGCCGGCCTTGGTGACCAGGTTGCGGGCGGTCCCCCCGTCCTGCCGCAGCAGGGCGACGAGGAGGTGGATCGGCTCGGTGTTGGTGTTGCCGGCCGTGGTGGCGGACAGCTGGGCAGCCTCGATCGCCTCGCGGCTGCGGGTGGTGAACTTCTCGGCGCCGAACTGGCTCATGGGCGTGGGGTCTCCTGGGGAACGGTTCCTCGAGGACGGCACCCAGTGTGCTCGTCATGAGGTGCAACGCGCGAGAAGTTGAGTCTGTTCCACTCAACTTTGGTGATTTCCGCTGGTCGGGCGGCCGGCGTCACCCGGCACCGGGCGGGAGCACCGGCAGCCCGGCAGGCGGGCCGGTGAGGGCGAGGTCCAGCAGGGCGTCCACGTCGAGGTGCTCCTCGGCAAGGTCGGCCAGCAGCTCGTAGCGGGCCTCGCGCCGCTCCCCGAACCGCACCCCCGACGGGTGGTACGACGTGCCCGCGGCCGCCGCGGCGAGCCCCAGCCAGGCCTGCCGGAAGCCGTCGGACTCGAGGGTGCCGTGCCACATGGTCCCGAGCACCGCTCCGGCCGCGGCGCCGCCCGGGAACTCCTCGGCCTCCCGCCCGCGGGTGACCCGACCGTGGTGGATCTCGTAGCCGCGGACCTCCTCGCCCAGGGCCGACCCGCGCGGCAGCGCCAGGATCTTGCCGGGCTCGAAGACGGTGGCCACGTCGAGCAGGCCGAGCCCCGGCACCTCGGCGCCCGCCGGCCCCTCGACGCCAGCCGGGTCGGCGACGGTGCGGCCGAGCATCTGGAACCCGCCACAGATGCCGAGGACCGGCCGGCCCGCGGCGGCGTGCCCGAGCACCGCCCGGTCCAGGCCCCGCTCACGCAGCCAGGCCAGGTCCGCCAGGGTGGCCCGGGTGCCGGGCAGGACCACGACGTCGGCCCCGGCCATGGCCCGCGGCTCGGCCGCGAAGACCACGTCGACGGCCGGCTCGAGCCCGAGCGCGTCGACGTCGGTGAAGTTGCTGATCCGCGGCAGCCGGACCACGGCGACGCGCAGGGTCGGGCCGGAGCCCTCGTCGGCCCGCCGGCCGCCCAGGTCGAGCGCGTCCTCGGAGTCCAGCCACAGGTCCGGGTGCCACGGGAGCACGCCGTGCACCGGCCGCCCGGTCAGGTCGCGCAGCCGCTCGAGCCCCGGAGCCAGGAGCCCCAGGTCGCCGCGGAACTTGTTGACCACCCAGCCCGCCACCAGCCGCTGGTCGTCGGCGTCGAGGAGCGCGAGCGTGCCGAACATCGAGGCGAAGACACCACCCGGTCGATGTCGCCCACGACCACGGTCGGGATCCGGCCGTGCCGGGCCAGCCCCAGGTTCACGAAGTCGCCGGCGCGCAGGTTGATCTCGGTGGGACTGCCGGCGCCCTCGGCGACCACCACGTCGTACCGGCCGGTCAGGTCGTCGTACGCCGCGAACGCCGCGTCCCGCAGGTGGGTCCTGCCGCCGAGGAAGTCGGCGGCGCGCAGGTCCCCCGCCGGCTGCCCCATCACCACGACGTGGCTGCGCCGGTCGCTGCCGGGCTTGAGCAGCACCGGGTTCATCGCCGGCTCGGGCACGGCGCGGGCAGCGAGGGCCTGGCTCCACTGGGCGCGCCCGATCTCGGCGGTGTCGCCCTCGGGGGAGAGGCAGACCATGGAGTTGTTGGACATGTTCTGCGCCTTGAACGGCGCCACCCGGACACCGCGCCGGGCGAACGCGCGGCACAGGGCGGTCGTGACCACGGTCTTCCCGGCGTCCGACGTCGTCCCGGCGACCAGCAGCGAACCACGCACCGCCGCACCGTAGCGGCCCTCAGGCGTTGGGCGGCTCGCCCCCCTCGGGCTCCGGGGGCGGGGCGTGCTCGGGGAAGTCGGTCGCGGCGACGGACTCGTCGACCAGGCAGGTCCGGCAGAAGTCCTCGCCGAAGGGCGTGAGGTGGATGCTGCGCCGGACGATCTTGGCGAACTTCACCGAGTGCACCGCCGCGAGCACGTCCGGCTGCGCCTCGACGACCTGGTAGTCCATCGGGTCGCGCAGCGACTCCCGGGAGAACCACACCAGGCCGAGCCGGAAGAGGTTGTTGAGGTACGCCGGCACCTGGTCGAGGTGGCGGCAGCCGGCCCGCGCGCCGATCATCGAGAGCCCGGGGGCGACGAGCTGGCTGTTCACCATCCCGATCGGGCCGCCGGTGCGGACGTCGACGCTCGGCTGCGGTCCGCCCTGGAGCAGGAGCAGCAGGATCCGCGCCTCGTCGGGGGCGAGCTCGTCGAGGATCCGTTCGTACGCCGGGTGGCCGACGTCGGTGCTCCACACGTCGCGGGAGCGTTCGAGCAGCTCGGCCCCCCGCTGCCGCAGCGACGCCATCGTGTCGGTCGTCGGAGGGGCCCGGTCCCCGGCCGGGTCGGGCGGATCGGCCAGCTCACCGAGCGACTCCCCCGCCGACATCAGCGCCCGCGAGATCGGGACCCCCGAGGTCACCGACCGGGCCAGGTCACCGATCACGGTGGCGGCCTCGGTCGCGTCCCGGGCGAGGGAGGCCGCCTCGGACGGGTCGGTCACCGCGCGCGCCATCCGCCGGCCGGCGCGGGCCGACGTGCGCACGCCCCACTCGGTGGTGTGCCACCAGGCCGAGGCCGCCACCCGGGCCAGCCCCGGCAACGCCTCCACGGCCGGCGCGACCGACTCGGGCAGCGCTGGCAGCCGCTGGACCGGCGGCACCGTCCCGTCGCGCTCCACCTCGGGGACGTCGTCGTGCTCCTGGGTCATCCGCCCACCCCGAAGAGCCACAGGTGCAGGAACCCGCCGGCCAGGCCCATGATCGCCCCGTGGGCGTACAGCATCCACTCGTCCTCCCGGATCGCGGCCCGCATCATCTCGACGAAGTCGCGCGGCGGCAGCTCCTTGGTGCGGGTGGCCACGAGGTGCTGGATCCGGTCGGCCTGGCGACGACTGAAGGCGGGGTCCTTGAACGGCGTGAGGGTGCGACCGACGGCCTCACGGGCCACCGACTCGCGGATGGTGTCGAACCTGCTGGGCCCGACGGCGACCCGGACAGCGGCGCGCGCCGGACCCGCGGCCTTGTCGATCGCGGGCTTGAGCGCGGTGGCGAGCATCTGCCGGGTGCGGTCGCCTCGCGGCCCGTCGAGCAGGAAGTCGCCGATCCGCTCGAGGGTGATCACGTCGTCGGCGATGATCCGCGCGTAGACCTCAGCGGCCTCGTCCTGGCGGCGCAGGAAGAGCCCGTGCACCTTGATGCCGAGGATCCGGCGCGGCTCCGGCGGCTCGAAGATCAGCCACATCCCGAGCGCGTTGGTGATCCAGCCGACGACCACCCCCAGCAGCGGCAGCAGCCACCACTCGCCGAAGAGGCTGTCGACGACCGCCACGGGGATGCCGAGAAGGAAGCCGAAGACGAACCCGAAGGCCACCATGAGGTTCAGCTCGCGCTGGCCGAAGTCGCGGAAGATCCGCACCACCAGCGACGGGTTGGCCCGGAAGTGGTCGATGACCATGATCTTGGGGTCGAGCAGCTGGTCGATGTGGATCCCGATCTCGTCGGTGACCCGACCCACGACCGCCGGCAGCTGGGTCTGGACCCGCTCGACCACGGCGTCGCGCACCGGCCGGGGCAGGTCGCGCCACAGCCGCGGGTGCTCGCGGCGCATCACGTCGTCGACCAGCTGCGGGATCTCCGGGCGGAACACGGTGACGATGTGCTCGGCGATCCGGTCGGGCTCGAGCTGCTGGTAGAACTCCCCGGGCGTCCCGAGCTTGGCGATCGCCTTGTCGACGGCGATGCTGCCCATCTTGGCGGCCCGGGCGGGGATGATCCCCTGCCAGCCGACCCCGCCCTGGAGCAGGCCCGGGACCTCCTGGAGCTTCCGGGGCAGCACCGCGGCAAGCTCGCGCATGCCGGGGATCCGCACGCCGTGGAAGCGCACCGGCTTGAAGAGCATCACCAGGCCCGACCAGTTGATCAGCCAGCCGACGATACCGGTGAAGAGCGGGATGGTGGCGAAGTGCAGCCAGTCCACACCGGCGGCCCACGCACCCAGCCACTCCATCGTCACCTCTCGGGTCTACCCCGTCGCGGGCCGTTCCAATCGAGCGAGGGTAGCCACTGGACTTTACATCTGTACATAGGTTGTCAAGCGGCGCTGGTCACAGTCGCGGACCACCGGAGGGGCCGCACCACCGACCGGGCTGCGAGGATGCCCGGGTGCCGACGACCTCCCCCGAACCCGAGCTCACGGCCGACTGCTCGCGCTGCTTCGCCCTGTGCTGCGTGCTGCTGCCCTACCGGCGCGACGCGGGCTTCGGCGCCGACAAGGCGGGCGGGGTGCCCTGCCACCACCTGCGCGCCGACGACCGTTGCGGGATCCACGCCGACCTACGCGAGCGGGGCTGGTCCGGGTGCGCGGTCTTCGACTGCTTCGGGGCCGGCCAGCACGCCTCCCAGGTCACCTACGGCGGTAGGTCGTGGCGCGACCAGGACGACCTCGGCGAGATGGCCGCGGTGCTCTCGGTCCTGCGCCGGGTGCACGAGATGCTCACCCACCTCGGGGAGGTCGGCCGACGGTCTCCCGACCCCGCTGCGGAGGACCTGCGGCAGCGGCTGCTGGAGCTCCGCGACGCGACCCCGGTGGAGCTGCTGACCGCGGACCTCGATCAACTGCACGAGGAGTGTGGCGACCTGCTGGCCGCGGCGAGCCTGCGGGTCCGGGGGCCCCGGGCCCCCGACCTCGCCCGCGCCGACCTCGCCGGGCGGGACCTGCGTGGCCGGGACGTCCGCTCCGCGTGCCTGCGCGGCGCGGTGCTGATCGGCGTCGACCTGCGCGGGCTCGACCTGGGCGCGGCCGACCTGCTCGGCGCGGACCTCCGGGACGCCGACCTCCGGGGCACCGACCTCCGCGACGCACTGTTCCTCACCGGGCCACAGCTGGAGAGCGCACGCGGCGACGTCACCACCACCATCCCGGACGGCCGGCGCCGACCCGCGTCGTGGGCACCGCAGGACTGACTCCGGCGGAACCACGCACCCGACCGGGTCGGGGTGACCGAGCACACCCTGCCCTCGTTTTGACCCCCGGCGCGTCGGCTTGCCACCGTTGAAGACGTCCCCGACCGGTCCGCGACGACGCGGAGGCCGGGATCTGACCGCCAGGCACGGCGTGCGCGGCGAACCGGTGAACTTGCCCGGGTCGCTGCCTCCGGCCTGAGCCCGCCGTGGGGGAGCGAGCCGCATGTGGCCGTCGGCGGGCGCCCTCCCCCACCCCAGGAAGTAGATCCATGTCCCGTTCAGCCAAGCCGTCGAAGCGCGCCCTCGCGGCCGTCCCGCTTCTCTACGCTGCCCTGACCGTCCTCCAGATGGCCGTCCCGCCCCTCGGCCTCGAGGAGCCCGCCGCGGCCGCCGGTGCGTCCCCGAGCACCTCGGCCACCACCCAGCGGTCCGCCGGACCTTCCTCTGAACGGTCGACCGATCGCTCGGCCGGGCCGACTGCCGAGCAGCAGCAGGTCCGTGCGGCCAAGAGCGCCGGATGCACGATGGCGGGCCTCGCCCGCCGCGCCACGCGCGAGGCCCACATCCCGCTGTACGTCGGCTGCGCGTTCCTGGCGCAGGAGACCGGTGGTGGCCGCAACGTGTTCGGCAGCGACCCGACGGTCTTCGCCGGGGCCGGCGAGGTCACGAAGTCGAAGTACCTCGCCTACAAGGACGTCCGCCGGCGCACCGGCGAGATGCAGGGCGTCGGGCCGATGCAGCTGACCTGGCCGACGTACCAGGACGCGGCCGACCGGCTCGGCGGCGCCTGGAAGCCCTACCCCAACATGCTCGTCGGCTTCCGCCACCTCGCCGCGCTGCACCGCGCCTGCGGCAGCTGGACCGCCGCCGCGCACGAGTACAACGGCGGCGGCCCGGCGGCCGACGCGTACGCCGCACAGATGGCCGCGCGCTTCGACCACCTGCGCGACGTCATCGGCTGACCGACCCACCGGGAGGCGGGTCAGCGGTTGTTGCGGCGCCAGACGACCAGGGACTGGCCGGGGGTCGGCTGCCGCAGCACCGGGAGCCGGTTCACCGGCGCCGGGACGTCCCCGTCGCCGCGGCGCACGACCAGCGCCTGGCGCAGCGCCTCGCGGGTGGCCTCGAGCTCGGCCACCAGCTCCTCGTTGCGCTGGGCCAGCGCGGTCACGTGGTTCTGCAGGTCCAGGATGCGGCGCACCCCCTCCAGGCCGATGCCGGAGGAGGTCAGGTCCGCGATCTGGCGGAGCAGCTCGATGTCGGTGTGCGAGTAGCGACGGCCGCCGCCGCCGGTGCGGCCCGGGGTGATCAGGCCGAGCCGCTCGTAGGCGCGCAGGGTCTGCGGGTGCAGGCCGGTCAGCTCGGCGGCCACGCTGATGACGTAGACCGCCGCATCGGGGCCGGGGGCCCTGAAGTCGCGCGCGCCGCCCTTCATCACGAGCCCTCGAAGAGGTTCGCGCGCAGCGGCTTCCCGGCGGTGGCGGCCCGGTAGGCCTCGACCGCCTCGCGGGCCGCGGCGTCGAGCACCGCCGGCACCTGGACCTCGACGGTGGCGAGCAGGTCGCCCATGGTGCCGTCGGACTTGCGGGCGCCCTTGCCCCGCACCCGGAAGGTACGGCCGTTGGGGGTGCCCGCCGGGATCTTCAGCGTCACCGGCGCGCCGGACAGGGTGGGGACCTTGATCTCCGCCCCCAGCGCGGCCTCGTCGAAGGACACCGGCACGTCGAGCGTGAGGTTGTCCCCCTTGCGACCGAAGACGCGGTGCGGCGAGACCTTCACGGTGACGAAGAGGTCACCGGCCGGGCCGCCGTTCTCGCCGGCGGCGCCCTTGCCCCGCACCCGGATCTTCTGGCCGTCCTTGACGCCGGCGGGGATCCGGGCCTGGATCGAGCGCGCCGACAGGCCGCGGCCGCTGCCGTGGCAGGTCGGGCAGGGCTCGTCGTAGACCAGCTGGCGACCGCCGCAGGCCGGGCACGTCTCATTCATCGAGAACGCGCCGCCGACCGAGGCGACCACGAAGCCGGCCCCGTCGCACTCGGGACACACGTGCGGCTTGGTCCCGGGCTTGCCGCCGGTGCCCGCACAGTCGGGGCAGGGCGCGTCGGAGGTGAGCCGCAGCGAGATCGTGACGCCCTCGAGGGCGTCGGTGAAGCTGATCGTCGCCGAGGTCTCGACGTCGGCGCCCTTCTGAGGCCGGCGTTGCTGGGTCCGCTGCCGGCCACCGCCGAAGAGGTCGCCGAACATGTCCCCGAAGCCGCCGCCCCCGCCGGCGCGCTCGCGCAGCAGGTCGTTCAGGTCGAACCCGCCCGCGCCGCCGCCCCCGCCGCCGAAGCCGCCGGGGAACCCGCCCCGGAAGCCTCCGCCGGCGTAGAGCTCGCGCATCTCGTCGTACTTCTTGCGCTTCTCGGGGTCGCCGACGACGTCGTAGGCCTCGGCCACCGCCTTGAACTTGTCGTGCTTGGCGGTGTCCCCGGGGTGGGAGTCGGGGTGGTTGGCGCGCGCCAGCTTGCGATAGGCCTTCTTGATCTCGTCGGCCGTCGCGTCCTTCTTCACACCCAGCTCGGCGTAGAAGTCCTTGTTGGCCCAGTCGGCCCGCATCCCGTCGGTGGCACTCATCCGCGCACCCCCTCTCCTGTCATGTGTCGGTTGACGTTCTACTCGCCCGCGGGGTCGACCACGAGCACCTGGGCGGCGCGTACGACGCGGTCGCCGATGCGGTAGCCGGCCTTGGCGATCACCTTGCACGTCGTCACGCTGACCTCCGGGTCCGCGCCGATGTGCGAGAGCGCCTCGTGCAGGCTCGGGTCGAACGCGTCGCCCACCGCGCCGAACCTGGTCAGGCCGACGTTGGTCACCACCCGCTCGAGCTGGTCGGCCACGGCCTTGAAGCCGCCGTCGACGTCGCCGTGCTCACGGGCGCGGTCGATCGTGTCGAGCACGTCGACGATCGGCGCGAGCGCGGCGTACGTCGCGTTCTCGCGGACCAGCTCCCGGTCACGCTCGACGCGCCGCTTGTAGTTGAGGTACTCGGCCTGGAGTCGCTGGAGGTCGGTGGTCAGGTCGGCCAGGTCGCGGCGGGCCGCGGTCAGGTCGTCCTCGAGCTCGACGTCGCCGTCGCCCTCGGCGGGCGCCTCGACCTCGGTCTCGTTCGCCATCTCGGCGGCCTCGTCCCCGAACGACCCCGGGGCCGGGCCCGTCGAGACCTCGGGGGTCTCGACGGGCTCGGCCGGAGCCTGGGCACCGTCATCGGGTGCACGGGTCACTTGGCGTCACCCTCGCCGGCCTCCGGGGCCTCGTCGACGATCTCGGCGTCCACCACGTCCTCGTCGGCCTCGCCGGAGGCACCGGTGGTGCCACCCGCCGCGGCGGAGTCGGCCTCGGCGGCGGCGTACATCGCCGCGCCCATCTTCTGGCTGGACTCGCCGAGCTTGCTGACGCCGGCCTGGATCTCCTCGGCGGACGCCTCGGCGTTCTCCAGGGTGGCCTTCAGCGCGTCGACGTCGGCCTGCACCTCGGTCTTCACGTCCTCGGGGATCTTCTCGCCGTTCTCCTCGAGGAACTTCTCGGTCGAGTAGACCAGCGAGTCGGCCTGGTTGCGGGTCTCGACGGTCTCGCGACGCTTGGCGTCCTCCTCGGCGTACTGCTCGGCCTCGCGGACCATGCGGTCGATCTCGTCCTTGCCGAGGGCCGAGCCGCCGGAGATCGTCATCGACTGCTCCTTGCCGGAGCCCTGGTCCTTCGCGGAGACGTGCACGATGCCGTTGGCGTCGATGTCGAAGGTGACCTCGATCTTCGGGATGCCCCGGGGAGCCGGCGGCAGGCCGGTCAGCTCGAAGTTGCCGAGCGGCTGGTTCTGCGCCCACATCTGGCGCTCGCCCTGGGCGACCTTGATCTCGACCGACGGCTGGTTGTCGTCGGCGGTGGTGAAGATCTCCGAGCGCTTGGTCGGGATCGTGGTGTTGCGCTCGATCAGCGTGGTCATCACGCCGCCCTTGGTCTCGATGCCCAGGCTCAGCGGGGTGACGTCGAGGAGCAGCACGTCCTTGACCTCGCCCTTGAGGACGCCCGCCTGGAGCGCGGCGCCGACGGCCACGACCTCGTCGGGGTTGACGCCCTTGTTGGGCTCCTTGCCGCCGAGCAGCTGCTTGACCAGCTCGGTGACCGCGGGCATCCGGGTGGAGCCGCCGACCAGCACGACGTGGTCGATCTTGTTGACGTCCACGCCGCCGTCCTTCAGCACCGACTGGAACGGCGCCTTGGTGCGGTCGAGCAGGTCGGAGGTCATCTTCTGGAACTCGCTGCGGGTGAGCTTCTCCTCGAAGTGCAGCGGCCCGGACTCACCGTGGGTGATGTAGGGCAGGTGGATCGTGGTCTCGGAGGACGAGGACAGCTCGATCTTCGCCTTCTCGGCCGCCTCCTGGAGGCGCTGCTTGGCGATCTTGTCGGCGCCGAGGTCGACCCCGTTGTTGTCCTTGAACTTCTTGACCATCCACTCGACGACGCGGGCGTCCCAGTCGTCACCACCGAGGTGGTTGTCACCGGAGGTCGCCTTCACCTCGACGACGCCCTCGCCGATCTCGAGCAGGGACACGTCGAACGTGCCGCCACCGAGGTCGAAGACCAGGATCGTCTGGTCGTCGCCCTTGTCGAGGCCGTAGGCCAGCGCGGCCGCGGTCGGCTCGTTGACGATGCGGGAGACGTTGAGGCCCGCGATCTCGCCGGCCTCCTTGGTCGCCTGGCGCTGCGCGTCGGAGAAGTACGCCGGCACGGTGATCACCGCGTCGGTGACGGGCTCGCCCAGGTAGGCCTCGGCGTCGCGCTTGAGCTTCTGCAGGACGAACGCGCTGATCTGCTGCGCGGTGAAGTCCTTGTCGTCGACCTTCTGCTTCCAGTCGGTGCCCATGTGGCGCTTGACCGAGCGGATGGTCCGGTCGACGTTGGTGACGGCCTGGCGCTTGGCGACCTCACCGACCAGCACCTCGCCGGACTTGGCGAAGGCCACGACCGACGGGGTGGTGCGGGCGCCTTCCGCGTTTGCGATGACGGTGGGTTCGCCACCCTCGAGGACGGCGACGACGCTGTTCGTCGTGCCGAGGTCGATGCCGACCGCACGTGCCATGGGGAATACCTCCGGTTGTGAACCCATCTCTGGGGGTCCTCTTCTGGGACCTGCTTGAGTCTGTGGTGACGCCATCCTGCGCCGATGGCGGCGAGTCTGGCAAACAAGTTGAGTGGGATCAACTCAACTCTGTTCACCCGGCTCAACGAAGGTCCGGCCCGCGTTGTTCCCGGCCTCCGCCCCGGATGACCCCGGCAGTACGCGTGGGATGGTTCACAGTCCCCGCGGGGCCGGCGTACGAAGTCCCCAGGACCGGAATAGCGAGGGGCGGATCGTTGTCATGCCCTCCATGACCGTTCCCACGATCACCCTCAACGACCAGACGACCATCCCGCAGCTCGGCTTCGGGGTCTTCCAGGTGCCGCCGGAGGAGACCGCCGAGACGGTGACCACGGCCTTCGAGGTCGGCTACCGCCACATCGACACCGCGGAGATGTACCAGAACGAGCAGGGCGTCGGCGAGGCGATCAAGGCCTCCGGCATCGGCCGCGACGAGCTCTACGTCACCAGCAAGCTCAACAACGGCTTCCACCGGCCCGACGACGCCCGCCGCGCCTTCGACGCGACCCTGACGGCCCTGGACCTGGACCGGATCGACCTCTTCCTCATCCACTGGCCGCTGCCGACGCTGTACGACGGCGACTTCGTGTCCACGTGGAAGACCCTGGCCGAGTTCGTCGCCGACGGCCGCGCCACCTCCATCGGCGTCTCGAACTTCCAGCCGGCCCACCTCGACCGCATCGTGGCCGAGACCGGTGTCGTGCCCGCCGTGAACCAGATCGAGGTGCACCCCTACTTCACCAACGAGGACGCGCGCGCGGCGTCGATCCGCCACGGCGTCGAGGTCGAGGCGTGGTCCCCGATCGCGCAGGGCAAGGTGCTCGACGACGAGGTCATCAACAAGATCGGCGCGAACTACGGCAAGACCGCCTCGCAGGTCACCCTGCGCTGGCACGTCGAGCGCGGCGACATCGTGTTCCCCAAGTCGATGCGGGAGGAGCGGATGCGCGAGAACTTCGACATCTTCGACTTCACGCTCACCCAGGACGAGGTCGAGGCGATCAGCGCGCTCGACCGCGGCGAGGACGGCCGCAACGGCCCGAACCCGGACACGTTCGACTACGTCCCGGCCTGAGCCACCCCGCTCGTTGAGTTGGGCCGAAATCAGCAGTCAGCTGGGCGAGATTCTCGAAATCTGGCCCAACTCGACGCCGAATCAGGCCCAACTCAACATGCGGATCAGGCGTCGAGGGCCCGGCCCCACACCTCCAGCAGGTGTGCGAGCTGGGCCCTCTGCCGTTCGCTCAGGCTCGCCACCAGCCGGTGCTCGTTGGCCATGTGCGCCTCGAACGCCCGGTCGATGAGCTCCTTGCCCGCGTCGGTGAGCGCGACCACCCGGCCGCGGGCGTCGCGGTCGCTGTGCCGGCGGGTCACCCACCCCTGCTGGACGCAGCGGTCGACCCGCTTCGTCACGGCGCCCGACGACACCATCGTCCAGGCGGCGAGCTCGCTGGGGGTCAGCTCGTACGGCGCCCCGGCGCGACGCAGCGTCGCGAGGACGTCGAACTCGCCCTCACCGAGCCCGAACCGGCTGTAGACGGCGACCAGCTCCTCGGTGAGCCGGCCTGCGAGCCGGTGCAGCCGGCCGATGACGCCCTGGGGGGACACGTCGAGGTCCGGACGCGCGTCGTGCCACTGCGCCATCACCCCCCGACGTGATCGAGATCGCTCACCATGGGCGGAATATACCTTCCGAAGAAACTATTATGCTTTCCATGGAAACTAATCAGGCTCGGCTCGCGCTGATCACGGCGGTCGCCCCCGTCGCGTGGGGCTCGACGTACCTCGTCACCGAGACCTTCCTGCCGCCCGACCGGCCGCTCTTCGCCGCGGTGGTCCGCGCGCTGCCGATCGGGCTGCTCCTGCTGGCCCTCCGCCGGCAGCTGCCGCCCCGCGGCTGGTGGGGGCGCGCGTTCGTCCTGGGCCTGCTCAACATCGGGATGTTCTTCCCGCTGATCTTCCTCGCGGCCTACCACCTCCCCGGCGGGCTGGCGGCCACCCTCCAGGCGACGGCCCCGATGGTCACCATGGCCCTGGCCTGGCCCGGTCTCGGCGAGCGTCCCGGCTCGGCCCGCGTCGGCGCCGCCCTGGTCGGTGCCGTCGGCGTGGCGCTGCTGGTGCTCCGCTCCCCCGGCCACGTGGACGCGGTCGGCCTCGCCGCGGCCTTCGGCTCGGTGCTGGTCTCCGCGCTCGGCTACGTGCTGGTGAAGCGCTGGCCGGCCCCGGTCGACAACCTGACGCTGGTGTCCTGGCAGCTGGTCGTCGGCGGCCTGCTGCTCGTCCCGGTCGCCCTGGTGGTCGAGGGCGCACCTCCGGCGCTCGACCTGCCCGCCGTCGGCGGCTTCCTGTGGCTCGGGCTCGTCGGCACCGGCCTGGCGTACTACTGCTGGTTCCTGGGCCTGCGCAGCATGCCCGCGGGCGTGGTCTCGCTGATCGGGCTGGTGAACCCGGTGGTCGGGACGATGCTCGGCGTCGTCTTCGCCGGCGAGCTCTTCGGCTGGGCCCAGGCGCTGGGCATGCTGCTGGTGCTGGGCGGGGTCCTCGCCGGCCAGCCCGCGTTCCAGGCAGCGGTCCGCAGCGCCCTCGGCGGCCGACGGGCGCGTCCGGCACCTCGGGCCGGCACCGTCGCCGGGCTGCGGCGGGACGCCACCGCGGAGGAACGACGGGCCGCCTCGGCCGCGTGACGCGAACGGCGTGACGCGGGCCCGGTCAGGCCGCGCGGTGCTCCACGAGCACGAGCGCCATGTCGTCGTTGATCCGCTGGCCGGCATGGTCGCGCAGTCGGACCAGCAGGACGTCCAGCGCCTCCTCGAGGTCGCCGTCGACCAGCGACCGGGCGCTCTCCCCGAGGGGGAAGAAGGTGCCCCGCTCGTCCCTGGCCTCGACCAGGCCGTCGGTGTAGATCAGCATGCGGGAGCCCTCGGGCCACGGCGAGGTGACGGGGTGCGGCTCGGGACGCAGTCCCAGCGGCGGCTCGGGCGTCCCCGTGGGCATCTCGTCGACGCAGTCCTCGCCCGTCACCATCAGCGGCGGGTGGTGACCGCAGTTGACCAGCGTCACGGTGTGGTCGTCGTGGAACTCCGCGATCACCGCGGTGACGAAGTCCTCGTCGCCGGCGACCGCCGACACGACGACGTCGAGGTCCCGCGCGACCTGCCCCAGCGACTCCACGGTGAACGCCGAGCGGCGGAACGCGCCGAGCACCGTCCCGGCCAGCTGGACCGCGTCGAGGCCCTTGCCCCGGACGTCGCCGACGATGACGCGGACGCCGTACGGGCTCGCGGCCACCTCGTACAGGTCACCACCGACCAGGGCGTCCTGCGTCGCCGAGACGTAGCGTGAGGCGAACCCCACCGAGCCCACCTCGCTCGGCATCGCCGCGAGCAGGGCCCGCTGGGCGGTCTCGGCGATCACGGTCATGTGCTGCAGGTCGCGCTCGCGATCCACGCGCAGCCACGCCGTCAGGACTGCCAGCGCGCCGAGGAGGAGCGTGATCGCCACCCGGAGCAGCCAGTCCAAGCTGCCCAGGTTGTGGTTCCAGAGACCGGCCAGCACCGACAGCACCAGCGCGAGAGCCGCGACGGCGGCCGTGCGCCTGACACCGGCGACCACCGCTGCCACCACGGCAGCCACCGCGTAGGAGGCACTGAGCGAGATCCCGGGGAGGGCTGCGTCGAGGACGACGACGACTCCGAGGACGACCAGAGCCGACGTCAGCACGCGACGCTGCGACCAACGTTCCGTCGCCATGCTGCTCTCCTCGCCGGGTCTGCATCCCGTGGTTCCGACAGTAACCACGCGGGGGTCAGCCGACGGTGACCTTGACCTCGTTGGACTCCAGCTTGGTGTCGGTGTCGACGACCCGGAACCGGTTCACCCCGGCCTGGCTGGTCTGGACGTAGGTGGAGAACGTCTGGTTGCTCACCGAGGCGGTGACGGGGAAGTCCGTCCAGGCGCCGCTGGTGAAGCGCTGCACCTGGAGGATCGCCCCCTCGCCACCCGGGTAGACCCCGGTGAGGTCGATCTGCTGCATCGGGCCGACCGAGGTCTCGCCGGCGGACAGCGAGATCTGCGTCTTCGGGGTCTTCTTCTTCGTCGGCTTCTGGGCCGGCTGACTGCTGCCGGACGACGGCGACTGCGTCTGTCCGGGCGCGAGGGTGATGAGGGGACCCGACGGCGCCTGCGTCTTCGACGGCTTCGGCAGGTACATCGAGTGCTCGGCGGCAGCCTGCGACGCGCCCGCACCGCCGTCGAGGCCCAGCACCTTGGTCCCGACGAGGGCCACGACGCCGAGGATCAGGCCGACGGCGACCGCGACGCCGACGAGGGCGAGCAGTCCGGTGAGGACCGGACGTCCTTCTCCATCATCCACTTGGCGGGGCACCCCCTGGTCGATCGGACCGGTCGTGGCCCATTCTCCGTGACGAGGTCAAGCGGGGCCAATCGCGGTCACCCGTGGGGCTCCGCCCCGCAGCGCCGGGTCAGGCCTCGGCGGCGTCCAGCCCCTCGCCGGCGCGCTGACGGCGGTCCGCTCCGCCACGGCGTACTCGTCGGTGCGGGCGTCGTAGGACCAGAAGTCGCGCAGCGCGAGGGCGGTCACGCCGACCCCGGCGATGCAGGCGAAGCCGCCGCTGGCGACCGCCCCCCGGACCGTCCACAGGTCCGCCGTCACGCCGGCCCGGACCTGCCCGCCGAGCGGACCGAGGGAGTAGGACAGCATCTCGATCCCGGCCAGCCGGCCGCGCATGCCCTCGGGGATCGTCTGGTTCCACACGGTGCCGCGGAAGACCCCCGAGACCATGTCCGCCGCGCCCGAGAGCATCAGGAAGAAGGCGACCAGCCAGATGCTCGGCATCAGGCCGGCGAAACCGACGCAGGCGCCGTACGCCGCCGCCGCGACGACGATCGCGCGTCCGTGGTGGTGGACCCTCGAGGTCCAGCCGCTGAGCGCGGTGGCCAGCAGGGCCCCCACCGTCTCGGCAGAGTACAGCAGGCCGAGCAGCTCGGGACGGCCGAAGACCTCCTCGGCCAGCGCCGGGAAGAGCACCACCGGCAGGGCCAGCAGCATCGCCGCGATGTCGACCAGGTAGGTCCCGAGCAGGTCGCGCCGGGAGAACGCGTAGCGCAGCCCCTGCCCGATGCCGGCCAGGCTGGGCGGCGTCGTCTCCTCCCGGTGCGGGTAGGGGCGCATCGCGACGAAGAGCATGGTCGCGACGGCCAGCCCACAGATGTCGATCAGGAAGCACCAGCCGATCCCCACGTAGGCCACCATCAGGCCGCCGATCGCCGGCCCGACCAGCACGCCGATCTGCATGCCGAGGCTGGTGAGGTTGTTGGCCGCAGTGATCTGCTCGTGCCGGACCGTCCGCGGCATCAGCGCCTCGCGCGAGGGCCGCTGGAGCGACGAGGAGGCCGCCAGGAGTCCGGAGACCACGAAGATCACCCACACGTGAGGGTGGTCGGAGAAGGCGTTGACCGCGAGCACGACGGTGAACCCGGCCTGGGCCAGGCCGGTCCAGATCAGCAGCCTGCGCCGGTCGACGTGGTCGGCCAGCGCGCCGCCGTACAGCGCGAAGACCACCAGCGGCACGAGCTCGACCAGGCCGATCGCACCGACCGCGAAGTTGGAGCCCGTCAGCGTGTAGATCTGGTACGGGATCGCGACGTAGGTGACCATCGCGCCGAGGTAGAACACGGTCCCGGCCAGGAAGAGCAGCCGGAAGTCCCGCGACTCCCGCAGCGGGGTCACGTCCATCCGGACGGCGCGCAGCCGCTCCTTCCAGCTCATCGGTCGATCACAAACGACCATCGTGGCACCGGACGACGGTGCGCCCCACCGGTTTTTCCAGCGGGCGGGCGGCTACTCGCTGAGCCGGATGCGCGCGCCGCGACGGGGGACGCTGGTGATGTTGCGGACCCGGGGCCGGTCCTCGCCGACGGCCGTGACGGCGTACGCCGTGAGCACCTCGCGCAGGACCGCGACCCCCTCCATGAGCGAGAACCCGGCTCCGATGCAGCGACGGACGCCGCCCCCGAACGGGATCCAGGTGTTGGTGGGCGGGTTGTGGCCCAGGAAGCGCTCGGGCCGGAACACCTCCGGGTCGGGATGGTTGTCCTCGCGGCCGTGGCTGATGATGATCGACGGCCCGACGGTCGTCCCGGCGGGCAGCGACCAGCCGCCGACGGTGGCCGGCTCCATCAGGGTGCGCACCACCATCGGGATGACCGGGTGCAGCCGCATCGACTCCTTGAGCACCGCGTCCAGCCAGGCGTCGTCGCCCGTGCGTGCGGCCTCGCGGGACCGGGCCAGCAGGTCCGGGTGCCGGCCGAGCTCGAACAGCGACCAGGCCAAGGCCGTCGCGGTGGTCTCGTGGCCGGCCAGGAGCAGCGTGACCAGCTGGTCACGCAGCTCGGTGTCGTCGAGGGCGTCGCTGCCCACCTCCCCGTCGCGCGCCAGGATCAGCCGGGAGAGCACGTCGGTGCGCTGCTCGAGGTCCGGGGCCTCGCGGCGCTCGCGGATCTCGGCGTAGATGAGGCGGTCCAGCTCGTGCTGGTTCGCCACGGTGCGCTTCCAGGGACCGAACCGCTGCAGCCGCGGGTAGCCCCAGCCGAGCAGCACGGCCGGGCTGATGTCGACGGTCGCGTTCACCCGCGGCCGGAGCTCGGCCAGTCGGGCCTCGTCGGTCACGCCGAAGACGACGCGCAGGATCACCTCGAGGGTGAGCGCGTTCATTCGGTCCAGGGCGCGGATCTCCGAGCCCGGTCGCCAGCGGCCGACCTCGGCGCGGGCGAGATCGGTGACCAGCGACTCGTAGCCGCGCAGGGCGTGGCCGTTGAAGGCCGGCATCAGCAGCTTGCGGGCGCGCTTGTGCTCGCCACTGTCCTGGAGGAGCAGGGAGTGCTCGCCCATGATCGGTCCGAGGATCGCGTTGGCCTTGCCGGCGTGGAAGACCTCGGGGTCGCCCGCGAAGATCTCCTTGGCGTGCTCGGGACGGGTGAAGAAGACGAGCGGCCGGCCGCCGGGCACCAGGCGCACGGTGAAGACGTCGCCGTACCGCCGGTGCAGGTAGGGGTGGAACCAGTGCCGGAACCGCAGCAGGCCGGCGCTCTGCACGAGGACCGGCCAGCGTGGGCCGGGCGGCAGGCCGGTCATGTCCACCGGCGGCAGCGCCCCGCCCCCGACGTAGCTCATCCGGCGGAAGCGCTGCTCGGTCAGCTGGTCGACGTCCTGCTCGATCGTGGCCACGCTCACATACTACGAGTACGTCAAGGCCCCGGATGCTTGACTGGACCCATCGGCGCACCCCCGTCGCCAGCCCGTCGCCAGCCCGGCACGGGTGGTGTCGCGGGGGTCCGGACGGGAGGGCAGGGCATGGTCGGTGCACCGGTGGTCGCGCTTGCGGCCGCGAGCGGCTTCGCGGTCTCGACGTCGCTCCAGCACCTCGCCGCCAGCCGCGTCCACGCGTCGGCCTCGGCGGTCGGGCTGCTCGTACGTCTCGTCCGGACCCCGCTGTGGCTGCTGGCGTCGGCCCTCGGCCTGCTCTCCTTCGCCCTCCACGCGCTCGCCCTGCACCTCGGCACGCTGGCCCTGGTGCAGCCGCTGATGCTGTGCGGCGTGGTCCTGGCCGTGCCCGTCCGGGCCGCGGTGAACCACCGCCTGCCGCACCGCGACGACGTCCTCGCGGTCACGGTGACGGTGACCGGCCTGGCGGTCTTCCTCGCCGCCACCAAGCTCAGCGCGGGCAGCGAGGCCCCGAGCCCCGGCCGCGCCGCCGTCATGTGCCTCACCACGCTGGTCGCCTTCCTGGTGCTGAACCTGCTGGCGTCGCGTCCCGGCCTGCGGCGTGCCCGCGCCGGGCTGCTGGGCGCGGCCGCCGGCGTCCTCTTCGGCGTCATGGCCGGGCTGATCAAGCTGGTGACGCACGACATCGCCGTGGACGGGGTGTGGTCGGCCCTCGAGTCGTGGCGCCCCTGGGTGCTCGCCGCGACCGGGTTCGCGGCGGTGAGCACCAACCAGCGCGCCTTCCACGCAGGTCGGCTCGCCTCCTCGATGCCGGTCCTGAACGTCGTCAACGTGGTCGTCGCGATGAGCTTCGGCTGGTTCGTCTTCGGCGAGGCGCCGGTCCAGGGTCCGTTCTCCCTCGCCGTCCAGCTCGTGTCCGCCGTCGTCATGGCCCTCGGCCTGGTCTGGATCGCCCGGCTGGAGCCGACACAGGTCCCGGCACCGGACGCCGGCGAGAGCGTCGGCGCCCGCTGAGCGTCGGGCCACGAACCCGCTCGCGCCGGAACAACCACGATTCCGGGCCCGTCGCGGATAGGCTCGAGGTGTCACGAGATCGCGCCCGCTGCAGGAGCAGACATGTCGTCCGTCACCGCATCGCTGCTGAGGCAGACCCGCCGGGGGTTCACGGCGCTGTCCGGCAGGCGCACCGTCGACCTGTCACGGCTCGACCGGGTCCCGGCGCGCCTGACGTGGCCGTTGCAGCGCGACGGCGTGGACCCGGTGGCGCGGCTCTCGCAGGTCCGGGAGCAGGAGCCCGTGCACCGGCTGACGTCGTTCTTCGGGCTCAAGGTCTGGATGGTGACCGATCCCGCCGTGGCCCGGGCCGTGCTGGCCGACCAGACCGACTTCAGCAACGACATCCGTCCGTTCGTGGGGGCCCGGGGGTCGACCACGACGGGAGACGTCGGCGGACTCGGCTTCACCGACCCGCCCGAGCACACCCGGCTGCGCAGGCTGCTGACCCCCCAGTTCACGATGCGGCGGCTCGAGCGCCTGCGCCCGCGGGTGGCCGACATCGTCGAGCGGCGACTGGACGAGATGGAGGGCCGCGGCCCGGTCGTCGACCTGGTCGAGCAGTTCGCGTTCCCCATCCCGTTCCAGGTGATCTGCGAGCTCCTGGGGCTCCCGGACGACGACCGGGACACCTTCCGGCAGCTGGGCTCGGCGCGCTTCGACGTGAGCCGCGGGGGCTACGGCACCTTCGGTGCCGTCTCGCAGTCCCGCAGCTTCCTGATGGAGGCGACCCGACGGCAGCGCAGCGACCCGGGCGACGGCCTGATCGGGGACATCATCCGCGCCGAGGGCGACGCGATCAGCGACTTCGACCTGGCCGGCCTCGCCGACGGCGTCTTCACCGGCGGCCTCGAGACCAGCGCCAGCATGCTGGCCCTCGGGACGGCGGTGCTGCTCGAGCACCCCGAGGACTTCCGGGCGCTGGCGACCCGGCCCGAGCGGGTCGACCCCACGGTCGAGGAGCTGTTGCGCTACCTGTCGGTCGTGCAGATCGCCTTCCCCCGGTTCGCGCGCCGCGACCTCGTCCTCGGCGACCGCCGGGTGTCGAAGGGGGACGTCGTGATCTGCCACCTGGCCGGCGCGAACCGTGCCGGTGCGGACGGCGATCGCTACGACCCGGGGCGCAGCCCCGGCGCGCACCTCGCGTTCGGCCACGGCTTCCACCGCTGCGTGGGCGCGGAGCTGGCGCGCATGGAGCTGCGTACGGCGTTCCCGGCGCTCGCGGCCCGGTTCCCCGACCTGGAGCTCGAGTCCCGCCTCGACGCGATCGCCCTGCGACAGCTGTCGATCGTGTTCGGGGTCGAGGCGATGCAGGTGCGGCTCGCGCCCCCGTCGCGTCCCGCGTGATCGCCCCTCTCTGCTGATAGCGTCGCGGCCCATGGGCACCATGCCGTCGCTGGCCGGGCAGCGACGCCGGTTCGCCGTCGCCGTACCCGTCGCTCTCGCGCTGATCGCGACCTTCACCGTGCTCCTCGGCCCCAACTTCCCGCTCGACCTGCGGCAGTCGGCCTCCGGTCTCGGCCTCCTCGTGGCGGGCGTCCTGGCGGCCATCAGCTGTGGCGTCCGGGCGACCCAGACCATCGGTCGCCGCCGGCGGTCGTGGCGGCTGCTGATGTCGGCCGCCGTGGTGGCCGTCGCCGGCAACGTCTGGGTGGCGATCGTGGGCGCGGACCCGGTCGCGTCTCCGAGCGCGGTCGGCAACGGCAGCATCGCCGTGGCCCTGCTGCTCTCCATCGCCGGACTGCTCAGCTTCCCCAGCATCCGCCGGCGCGGCATCGAGCAGCTGCTGATGTCGCTCGACGGCCTGGTCGCCGGCAGCGCGGTGCTGGTGATCGCCTCCGTCCTCGTCTACGCCGAGCTGCTGGACTCGGTGACCGCCGACGTTGCCTCGCGCTCCTCGGCCCTGCTCTTCCCCGTCCTCGACGTGGTTCTCGCCACCGTCGCCCTGCTGCTGCTCCTGCGCACGTCGGGGTCGGACCGGCCGGCGCTGGCCCTGGTCACCGCCGGATTCCTGACCTACGCCGTCGCCGACCTCTCCTTCGCCGTCCTCGCGGCCCAGGACCGCTTCCACTTCGGCACCTACCTCGACCTCGGCTGGATCGCCGGCTACCTCCTGATCGCGCTCGCGGCGTGGTACCCGAGCGCCCGGGCCGACGGGGCGCCGGAGCAGATGGAGGGCGGCTCCACCGACGCCCGGGGCACGGTCGTCGTGTTCGCGGTCCTCCTCACCGCGGGCATCGTGCAGGTCGGCTTCGGCACGGGCGGCCACCTCCCCGCCGCGCAGGCCGGCCTGTGGCTGGTGCTGCTCCTCGCGGCAGGGACGCGGCAGATGCTCCTGGCCGCGGACAACGCCGCCCTGCGCCGCGGCCTCGAGCAGCGGGTGCGTGAGCAGACCGCCGACCTGAGCCGGCTGGCCCGGCAGACCGAGGTCCTGCTCACCTCGGTCGGCGACGGGATCTACGGCGTGGACCACGACGGCCGCGTCACCTTCGTCAACCCGTCCGGGGCCGCTGCGCTGGGGTACGACGCCGGGGAGCTGCACGACCGGCCGGCCCACGACACCTTCCACGCCCCCGCCGAGGACGGCGTGCCGTTCCCCTGGTCGGGCTGCTACATCAACGACGCCATCCGCCACGGCGTCGTGGCGAGCGCGGAGGAGGACATGTACGTCCGGTCCGACGGCACCGCGTTCCCCGTCGAGATCACCGCGTCCCCCCTGGTCGACGACGACGTCGTTCGCGGCGCGGTGGTGGTCTTCCGCGACGTCACCCAGCGGCGCGAGGTGGACCGGATGAAGAGCGAGTTCCTCTCGGTCGTCAGCCACGAGCTGCGCACCCCGCTGACCTCCATCCGCGGCTCGCTGGGGCTGCTCGCCGGCGGCAAGCTCGGCGAGCTGCCCCCGCGCGCGGACTCGCTGGTCGGGATCGCGTTGCAGAGCAGCGAGCGGCTCACCCGCCTGATCAACGACCTGCTGGACATCGAGCGCATCCAGTCGGGCACCAAGCCGATGGAGATCGAGGCGCTCGACGCCTGCCACCTGCTGGCCGCCGCGGCCCACGCCATCGAGGGCCTGGCCTCCGCCACCAAGGTGCGTGTCGAGCTGGGCGACTGCTCCGGGCGGGTGCTGGCCGACGAGGACCGGATCATGCAGACGCTGACCAACCTGCTCGGCAACGCCATCAAGTACTCCGAGCCGGGCGACGTCGTGCTCATGGACGCGACCGAGCGGGACGACACGTGCTGTTCCGGGTGCGGGACCACGGCCGCGGCATCCCGGCCGACAAGCTCGAGTCCGTCTTCGAGCGCTTCGAGCAGGTGGACTCCTCCGACGCCCGCCAGAAGGGCGGGACCGGCCTCGGCCTGGCCATCAGCCGCGGCATCGTGGAGCGGCACGGCGGCCGGATCTGGGCGGAGAGCGAGCTCGGGGCCGGGACCACCATCCTGTTCACGCTGCCCTCGTCGCCGGCACCGCGCACCATGGCGACCAGCGACGGTGCGCGCACCCTGCCGGGATCGATCCTGCTCATCGGCGGGGACGGGGACCTGGCGCGTGCGATCACGAAGCTGCTCACCGACGAGGGACTCGACGTCGTGCACACCACGACCGCCGCGGAGGCCGTCGCCCGCGGCCGGGAGCTGCGCCCACGCGCGGTCGTCCTCGACCTCCAGGGGCTCGACGACGGGGCCCGGGTCGTGGGCCGACCTGCGACGCGAGCACGCCCTGGCCGACGCGACCCTGCTGGTCTACAGCGCCGACGACGTCGCACCCGAGCGCCGTGCGGACCTCGCACTGGGCCGCACGGTCTTCCTGACCAGGGCCCGCGTCGGCCCCGAGGAGCTCCGCGAGAGACTGGTGGGCCTCCTCGACGGCACCACAGGAAGACATGAGGGATTCGCACGTGGATGACCCCAGCGTGACCCGCCCGAGACCGACCCCCGCCGGACCGGACATCTCCGTCCGCACAGGCACGGGGAGCGGGCGGACGCTGCTGTCCGCCTTCGACAGCGCCCTGCTCGCTGCCGGCGTCGCGAACTTCAACCTGATCGCGCTCTCCTCGGTCATCCCTCCGGAGAGCAGCGTCCGCGTCGTCGACACCGCCCTGCCCGGTGGCCACGGCGACCGGCTCTACTGCGTGCTCTCCGCGGCGTACGCCGACCACCCGGGCGAGTTCGTCTGGGCGGGACTGGGCTGGACCTTCGACGAGACCACGGGTGGCGGCCTCTTCGTCGAGCACAAGGGTGGCAGCGAGGAGTCCCTGCTCGAGCAGATCGAGCTGAGCCTGGCGGACATGACCGCCAACCGGGGTGGCGGCTACGGCCCCGTGCACACGGCGACCGCGTCGGCGCACTGCGTGGACCGGCCGGTCTGCGCATTGACCATCGCGGCCTACGAAGTGGTCCCGTGGAGCCCCGGTGCTTGAGCGGCGGCTGACCGGCGTACCGATCACCGTCGAGACCGAGGTCTCCCCGGAGACCGCGGCGAGCTACTACCAGCTCTACCGCAGCACCTTCGGCGCCCTCGAGACCCGGGCGGTGGCCCGGCAGCTGCTCCACGAGCACGAGTTCATGGAGGAGATGCGCGACCCCCGCGTGCACAAGTACGTCGCCTGGGAGGGTGACGAGGTGATCGGGATGTCGACCCTGACCTCCGACCTCGAGACGGTCCCCTGGATCAGCCCGGCCTACTTCGCCCACCGCTACCCCGAGCACAGCGCGCGCCGAGCGGTCTACTACCTGGGGTTCACGCTGGTGCACCGCCAGCGCCGCCAGACGCGCATCTTCCGGGCCATGGTCGAGCGCATCGTCGAGCTCCTGGTCGAGCGACGGGCGGTCTGCGCCTGGGACATCTGCGCCCACAACGACGAGCTGCTCGGGCTCAACGACAACATCGAGCGGATCCTGCACGGCTGCGCCGAGGTCACGGTCGCCCCGATCGACCGGCAGACCTACTACGCGAGCACCTTCCACGGCCCCCTCCCGACGTCGCGGGACTGACCCGTCCGGGGGATGCCGGCCGCGGCCCGCCACCCCCTAGCATTGGGCCTCCGGCGCCAGAAGGAGGTGAGTCGTGGCCGTGCCGCACATCCTGGTCGTGGATGACGACGACTCGGTCCGCGAGATCACCCAGCTGGCGCTCGAGATGGTCGGCGGCTGGCAGGTCGTCGCCGCCGACAGCGGCGTGACCGCCCTGGAGCTGGCCCGCAGCCACCGTCCCGACGCGGTGCTGCTCGACGTGATGATGCCCGGGATGGACGGGCCCACCACGTTCCGCCACCTCCAGGCCGACGAGGCCACCCGCGACATCCCGGTCATCCTGCTGACCGCCAAGGTGCTGGCCGGTGAGCGGCAGCTCTGGGACGAGCTCGCCATCCACGGGGTGATCCCCAAGCCCTTCGACCCGATGACCCTGCACGCCGAGGTGGCGCGGCTGCTCGGCTGGGACCTCTGAGACGCCGAGGCCCGGCGATGTCGAGGACACCACCGGGCCGTCGCCGCTCCAGTCAGTCGGTGACCACCGCCTTGAGCACGTCCACCCTGGCCGCGGAGCGGGCCGGGCCGATCGCCGCCGCCACCCCGGCGAACGCCGCGAGGAGCACGTAGATCGCCACCTGCAGGGTCGGGATCGAGATCGCCTTGATCCCCTCGTCCTTCAGGGCCTGCGAGAGCGCCAGCCCGATGCCGATCCCGAGCCCGGCGCCGCTGAGGGCGCCGATCAGCGAGATCACGGCCGACTCCCAGCGGACCATCGCGCGCACCTGGCTGCGGGTCATCCCGATCGCGCGCAGGAGTCCGAGCTCCCGGGTGCGCTCGAAGACCGACAGCGCGAGGGTGTTGACGATGCCGAGCAGCGCGATCAGGACGGCCAGCAGGAGCATCACGGTGACGAAGGTGAGCAGCTGGTCGATGAATCCGCTGGCCTCCTTCTCGAATCCTGCCTGGTCCAGCACCTTGGCGTCCGGGTGCGCGGCCAGCGCGTCCGTGATCGCCGCCTGCACCTGGGCCTGGTCGGCCCCCGGAGCAAGCGTGACCAGCCCGGTGGAGACCAGCGACGGCCCGGCGAACGCGTTCTGCTCGGCGATGCTCAGGATGTAGTCGTCACCGATCCACCCCTTGCGGTGTAGATGCCCACCAGTGGAGCTGCTGCTTGCCGCTGGCCGCGAACTCCGCCGGCACCTCGTCACCGACCGACCACGAGTGCCGGTTCGCGACTGCCCGCGACACCACGACCCCGTCCTTGCCGAGATCCCCGACGGCGCCCTGCGAGACCCCGAGGTTCATGACCTCCTCGGCGTTGGTGGGGTCGACCGCCGAGAAGCTCGACGACGCACCGGCGAACCGGGCCTCCCCCCAACCGTTCGCCGACACCTGGTCGACGCCCGGCACGGCCCTGACCGCGGCGATCACCGAGGGGCTGAAGCCGTCGGCCTGGGTGCTGGCGGTCGTGACGAACAGGTCGGCGTTGGTCTGGTCCGAGATGACGTCCCCGAACGACGCCTTGAGCGACGAGGCGAAGACGCTCATGCTCACGACCAGGGTCAGCCCGACCATCAGCGCCGCGGCCGTCGCCGAGGTACGCCGCGGGTTGCGCACGGCGTTCTGCTCGGCCAGCTCGCCGGGCAGGCCCCGCATCCGCAGCGGCATCCCGATCACCGTCGACAGCGGACGCACCACGATCGGCAGCGCCACCATCACGCCGACCATCGAGGCCAGCAGGCCGAGGCCGAACACCTTCATGTCCGCGCCGCCGTACAACGACCACAGCATCGCGCCGGCACCGGCGCCGGCCACGGCCAGGCCGATGACCGCCCGCCGCGCTGAGGGCTTCTCGGCGCCGGGGGTCGACTCGCGCAGCGCCTCGACGGGCAGCACCTTCGTGGCCCGACGAGCCGGCACGAGCGCCGCGACGACGGTGACCAGCGTGCCCACCAGCAGCGAGATCCAGATGGTGCTCGGCGCGACCTGCAGCGACGTGCTCGGCAGGCTGAAGCCGACGACGTCCATGAGGACCTTGAGCCCCTTCGCGACCGCGAGCCCGAGCCCGAGCCCGACGGCGGAGGCCACCGCGCCCAGCACGAGGGCCTCGACCAGCAGGCTGCGGAGCACCTGGCGCCGGGTGGCGCCGATCGCCCGCAGCAGCGCGATCTCCCGTGCCCGCTGGGTCACGGTCATCGTGAACGTGTTCCAGATGATGAAGGAGCCCACGAAGAGCGCGATGCCCGCGAAGATCAGGAACAGGACCGAGACGAACTTGAGGTTCTCCTTGATCGCGTCCGAGCTCTCCTGGGCCACGGCCTCGCCGGTCACGGCCTCGGCGCCGGGTGGCGCGACGGCGTCGAGCCGCTTGGCGAGCTCGGTCTGGCTCACCCCGTCCTCCGCGCTGACGTCGATGGTGTCGAAGTGGCCGGGCGTGCCCAGCACCCGCTGTGCCGTCGGGACGTCGAAGTACGCCGACGTGGTGCCGCCGAGGTCCTTCTCGCCGCCGAAGCCCACGGTGCCGACCACGGTGAACTCGCGGGTCGGCCCCCGGAACAGGACCTCGATGGTGGACCCGAGCGCGATGTGGTGCTGCTCGGCGCTGGTGGCGTCGATGGCGACCTCGTGCGCGCCGTGGGGAGCGTGGCCGGACAGCAACCCCACGTCGCCGCGGAGCTTCTCGTCGGAGGGCATCGAGTAGCCCATGGTGGGGGCGCCGCCCTTGGTCAGCACGGCCTTGCCGTCGTTGTCGGTCAGCAGGGCGTAGCCGCTCACGGAGCCCTCGGCCGCGCGCACGCCGTCGACCTTGCGGACGGTCGGGAGCACGGAGGCGGAGATCGGGGCCCGGCTGGTGCCGACCCCGTCCTGGGCGGTGTACGGCGCCGTGGTGCGGACGACCGCGTCGGTCCCGGAGGAGACCTTGCCGAAGAGCTGGTCGAAGGCGAGCGCCATCGTGCTGGTGAGGATGAGCGTCCCGGCGAGGAACGCGACCCCGAGCGCGATGGAGGCCGTCGTGAGGACGAGGCGGAGCTTGTGCGCGAACATCCCGCGCAGGGTGGCGGTCAACATGGTCCTCAGGCCCCCAGGCTCTTCATGTGGTCGAGGATCTCCTCGGCGGTGGCGGCCTGCCGCTCACCGACGACCCGGCCGTCGGCGAGGAACAGGATCCGGTCGGCGTAGCTGGCCGCGGTCGGGTCGTGGGTGACCATGACGACGGTCTGGCCCAGCTCGCTGACCGCCCGGCGCAGGAACCTGAGCAGCTCGAGGCCGGACCTCGAGTCGAGGGCCCCGGTCGGCTCGTCCGCGAAGACGATGTCGGGCCGCGAGGCCAGTGCCCGGGCCGCGGCCACGCGCTGCTGCTGACCACCCGAGAGCTCCGCCGGCCGGTGCCGGAGCCGGTCCTCCAGCCCGACGGTCGCGACGATCGAGGCCACCCAGTGCTCGTCGGGGCGGCGCCCGGCGATCCGCATCGGCAGCACGATGTTCTCCGCGGCCGTCATGGTCGGGAGCAGGTTGAAGGACTGGAAAATGAAGCCGATCCGGTCGCGGCGCAGCAGGGTCAGCGCCTTGTCGTTGAGGCCGGTGGTCTCGGTCTCGCCGAGGTAGACCTCGCCCGAGGTCGGGCGGTCCAGCCCCGCCAGCATGTGCAGCAGCGTCGACTTCCCGGACCCCGACGGGCCCATGATCGCGGTGAATGGCCCTGTCCCAGTCCGACGCTGACGTTGTCGAGGGCGGCCACGGCGGCGTCGCCGGTGCCGTACATCTTGGTGACCGACTCCGCTCGGGCGGCGTGCGTGGTCATCACGCGGGGGGTCCCGGTGGTGAGTGACATCTGAGCTCCTGGGGGTGGGTCGCCCGGTGCGGGCAGCTTTCGTCCAGCACACGCCGATCCCGCTTCCGCTCCCAGAGGGCTGGGCGCACGTCGGCGGAGCCCAGCCGCGGGGTCGGGGGCGGTCACCCGTGCGGCCAGCCCCACCACCGGGGTTCGGGTCTGCCCCCTCCCCCGTCGCTGCCGGAGCGCGCACACTGCAGGAATGACCCCTCTGGGACGCCTTCGACGCTCACGGCGCGAGGTGCTCGCGTCGTCGCTGGTCCTGGTCGGGCTCGTCGGGTTCGTGGTCCTCGTCTACGTCGTGGTCGTGGTGGGCGGCGGCGAGGCCGTCGGCCGGACCTCCTCCCCGCTGGTGTCCCTGTCGGTGCTGGCCACCGCGCTGGTGGCGCTCGGCTTCGACCCCGTGCAGACACGCCTCGAGGCGCTGGCCTCCCGGGTCGTCGCCCCCGAAGGCCAGGTCTCGCGTACGACGCGCTGCGGCAGCTGGCCCAGACGGTCAGCGGCAGCCATGCGGCGGAGGAGCTGCCCGCCGCATCGCCCACGCTGACCGACGGGACCGGCGCCTGGTCCCAGGTGTGGCTGGTGGTCGGCCACCGGCCGACGCTGGCCGCGTCCTGGCCGCCGGGTCCGCCCACCCCCGCGGGCGCCGACACCCCGGCCGACACCCTGGCCGACGCCCCAGGACGACGCTCGCTCCCCGTGCGGCACCGCGGCGACCAGCTCGGCGTGCTCGTGGTGCAGGAGCGGCCGAACCGGCCCCTCACCTCGCTCGAGCAGCGTCTCTTCGCCGACCTCGCCGCCCAGGCCGGCCTGGTGCTGCGCGGCGCGCGGCTGCGGGCCGAGCTCGCTGCCCGGGCGCGGGAGCTGTCCCGGCGGGCCGACGAGCTGCGCGGCTCCCTCCAACGGCTGGTCGACGTCCAGGACGACAAGCGCCGGTTGCTGGAGCGCGACATCCACGACGGCGCCCAGCAGCACCTGGTCGCGTTGGCGGTCAACCTCCGCCTCGCGGAGACCCTGGCCCCCCAGGCTCCCGAGCGCTCTCGACGGCTGCTGGTGGCGCAGCACGGGGCGTCGATGGCGGCCATCGACGCGCTCTCCCAGCTCTCCCGCGGCATCTACCCGCCCCTGCTCGCAGACGCGGGCCTGGAGGCCGCCCTCCGCGCGGCGACCGCCGCCGGCCCCACGTCGGTCGAGGTCGTCACCCGGAACGTCGCACGCTACGACCGCACGATCGAGGCCGCGGCCTACTTCGCGTGCCTCGAGGCGTTGCAGAACGCCGCCAAGCATGCGGGCGCGCGCGCCATCCGGGTGGTGCTCGAGGGCAGCAGCCACTCGCTCACGTGCACGGTCGAGGATGACGGCACCGGGTTCGACACGGCGACCGCCGACACCGGCCGCGGCCTGGCCAACATGCGGGACCGGGTCGAGTCCGTCGGCGGCACGCTCGCGGTCCGCGCCGTTCCCGGGGCGGGCACCCGGGTCCGGTTCGAGCTGCCCCCGGTGGCCCGCGACGTCGAGCCGTCGAGCCCGGAGAGCTGAGATGCTCGCCAGGATCGCGTGGGGGATGGCGGGGGCGACGCTCGTCCTCGTCGTCGTCGACGCAGTGCTGACCGCGCAGTACCGCTCGCTGACCTCGGAGGCGGCGGTGGCGGTCCACGGCTTCCCCTTCGTCGACGGCGCGGTGCTGGGGTGTGCCGTGATGGGCGCGATCGTCATCAGCCGCTACGAGCGGCACGTGATCGGCTGGCTGCTCACCCTCATCGGCACGACGACCGCGATCTCGCTGGTGACCGAGGCCTGGGCCGTCTGGGTGATCGACGAGGACGGGCCCGGCACCCGCGCGGTCGGGGGCTGGGCCGCCTGGGTGTCGACGCTCCTCGGCGGGCAGCTCGCGATCGCCGGCCTCGCCCTGCTCTTCCTCCTGGCACCCGACGGGCGGCTCCTCTCGCGGCGCTGGAGGTACGCCGTGGTGGTCCTCGCGCTCGGGGAGCTGTCCTGCGTGACCGCGCTGCTCACCATCGACCCGACCACGTTCCAGGTCAGCACCACGTCCGACGCGGTCGGCGCCCTGCAGAGCGTGCTGTTCTCGGTGGGGTTCCTCCTCATCACCGGGGTGCTGATCGCGGCCCTGGTCTCGATGCTGGTCCGGCTGCACCGCAGCCGTGGTGAGGCACGCCAGCAGGTGCGACTGATCGCGCTGGCCGCTGCGGGCATGTGCGTGGGGCTCGTGGTGCTGGCCGTCGTCACGGGGGTCAACGGCGGCCAGCAGACCTGGGCGGCATCGCTGCCGCTCTTCGTCTCCTACCTCCTGCTGCCGATCCTGCTGGCCGTGGCGGTGCTGCGCTACCGCCTCTACGACATCGAGGTGATCATCAACCGGACGGTGGTGCTCGCCGTCGGCACCGCCTTCGCCGCGGTCGGCTACACCACGCTGGTGGTGGTCGTGGGCAAGCTCGTCGACCGGCAGACCAGCGGCTACTGGCTCTCGCTGTCCGCCACCGCGCTGGTGGCCCTGGCCTTCCAGCCGCTGCGCCGGCGCGTCGTCCACCTCGCGAACCGGCTCGCCTACGGCTCGCGGGCCCAGCCCTACCGGGAGCTGTCCGACTTCAGCAAGCGGCTCGGCGAGACCCCGTCGCCCGAGACCCTGCTGCCGGTGGTCGCAGCCGCCGCGGGCCAGGCGCTGTCCGCCCGACGCGTGACGGTCCGGCTCGACGTCCCCGGTGCACCCGCGTCGACGGCGGTCTGGGAGCGGGGCGGCCTGACCGGGCTCACCTCGCACATCGCCCGCGTGCGCACCGGCGGCGCCGCACTCGGCAGCATCGAGGTGGAGATCCCGAAGGGCCGTCACCTCCGCCCCTCCGACCGGCGCCTGCTCGAAGCGCTGGCCGACCAGGCCGCGGTCGCCTTCCGCAACGCCGCCCTGGAGACCCAGCTGGCGGGCCAGGTGGCCGAGCTCGACCGGACCGCCCGGGAGCTCGGCGAGGCCCGGGCCCGGATCATCGAGGCGGACGACACGGTGCGGCGCACGCTGGAGACGGCGATCTCGCGGGAGGTCCTGCCCCACCTGGTCGAGGTCGCCGGGGAGCTCGCCGTCGTGGCCGACGCGGGCGACGCACCGGTCGAGGCCGGTCGCATCGCCGGCCTGGTGGCGGGGGTCAACGCGGCCCTCGAGTCGCTGCGGGACCTCACCCGGGGTGTGTTCCCGACCCAGCTGGAGCGGTCCGGGCTCGGCCCGGCGCTGCGTTCGCTCGTGGCGCGAAGTGGGCTGCCGACGACGCTCGACGTGGATCCCGCCGTCGACGGCAGGCGGTTCAGCCCCCGGGTCGAGGCAGCCCTCTACTTCTGCTGCGCGGAGGCCCTGCGCGGCGACCCCGGCCCGGCCACGATCGACCTCGTGATCGCCGGCGAGGACCTGGTCCTGCACATCGGAGGCTCCGGGTCAGGGCGCGTCGGCGTCCAGGGGATCGTGGACCGTGCCGCCGCCGTCGGCGGCTCGCTGGTCGTCCGCGACGGGAGCCTGACGCTCGAGGTCCCGGTCGGCCTCGGAGACCTTCCCGTGCCGGCCGGCGCCGGCCCACACGGCTGACAGCCGGTCCGGCCCGAACGCCCGCTTGGCGACGTACGCCGTGGCGCCGCAGCCCAGCAGGTCCACCTGGTCCTCGTCGTAGGTGGACAGGAGCACGACCACCGGGCCGCCCGGGTCGGCGACGAGCCGACGCGTGGCCTCCACCCCGTCGATGCCGGGCAGGTGCACGTCCATCAGGACCAGGTCCGGGCGAAGCTCCGCGGCCACGGCTAGCGACTCCTCGCCGCTGGTGGCGGACCCGACGACGACGAACCCGTCGGTCTCGGCGACCACCGCGGCCATGGCGAGCAGGAACGGCTCCTGGTCGTCCACGATCACGACGCGAACCTCTGCCACCGGCGACACCTCCTGACCGACATCGTCGCGATCAGACGCCCCCGCCGACAGGGTGCTGACCGCCCGGGCGCGGGCGGGTTTCCCTCACCGGGCCGCCGGGCCACCGGTCGCCTCGAGGAACGCCAGCACGGCCATCACCCGACGGTTGGTCTCGGCCTCGTGGACCAGGTCGAGCTTCTGGAACACCGCGCCGACGTGCTTCTCGACCGCGCGCTCGCTCATGAAGAGCGCCTTGGCCGTCGCGGCGTTGCTCCGGCCGGTGGCCAGCTCGCGGAGCACCTCCATCTCGCGGGAGGTGAGCCCGGCGAGGGCCGAGCTCGGCTCAAGGCTGCGTCGCGCCACCAGGCCCTCCACGACCTTGGGGTCGAGCGCCGACCCGCCCCGCGCCACGTCGTCCAGCGCCCGGACGAGCTCGTCGACCTGGCTCACCCGCTCCTTCAGCAGATAGCCCAGCCCGGCAACGCCGTCGGAGAGGAGCTCGAAGGCGTAGTCCTCCTCGACGTACTGCGAGAGCACCACGACCCCGGTCCCGGGGAACTCGGCGCGGATCCGCTTCGCGGCCTCGATGCCCTCCGTGGTGAAGCTGGGGGGCATCCGGATGTCGGTCAGCACCGCGTCGGGCCGGTGCTCGGCGACCGCGCGGTGGAGCGCGTCGGGAGCGGCCACCGTCTCGACGAGGTCGACACCCGTGGCCTCCGTGAGCAGCCCCGCCACCCCCTCGCGGACGAGGTAGTTGTCGTCCGCGAAGACGACCCTCACCACCATGGACCTCACTGTAGGCCCGCCGGACCGGGCGCGGGCGCGCGTAGGGTCGGAGCCGATCGTCGACGTCACCACGAGGGAGCCCCACATGTCGAAGCCGAACCCCGTCCGCGCAGCCGCCGTCACCCTCGCCGGGATCGGCCTCGCGGCTGGCGCGCTGACCGCCGTCGCACCCCCGGCGAGCGCCCGGACGCAGGCCCCCGACACGCTCTTCCCCGGCCAGGGCAACCCCGGGTACGACGTGCGCAGCTACGACGTCTCGCTCGGCTACGCGCCCGCCACCAACCACCTCCGGGCCGTCGCCACCATCCGGGCGCGGGCCGAGCACGCCCTGGCGTCGTACCACCTCGACCTGCAGGGGATGCACGTCCGCGCGATCACCGTCGACGGCCGGCCGGCCACCTGGAAGCGGCACGGCCACGAGCTGGTCGTCACGCCCCGGAGGAAGGTGCGGGGTCCCTTCACCACGACGGTGCGCTATGCCGGCACTCCCAAGGAGCACACCGACCCCGACGGCTCGACCGAGGGCTGGGTGCGCACGCACGACGGTGCAACCGCGCTGGGCGAGCCCGTCGGCACCATGACCTGGCTGCCGTCGAACAACACGCCCGGCGACAAGGCGCGATACACGTTCCGGGTCACGGCGCCGAGCACCGTGCAGGTCGCGGCCAACGGCGACCTGGCCGAGCGGGTCCGGCGCGGGCCCGACACGACCTGGGTGTGGCGGGAGAAGGACCCGATGTCGACCTACCTCGCGACGGTCGCCATCGGCCGGTTCGACGTGCACCGCTCGTCGACGAGGTCGGTCACCGGCCGGACCATCCCGATCTGGTCCTTCACCGACCCGACCACCTCGTCCGCGAGCCGGGCGCGGGCCCTGCTCCCCCGGGTGATCCGCTTCGAGGAGAAGCGCTTCGGCGCCTACCCGTTCACGTCGGCGGGCATGATCGTCGACGACGCCAAGGTGGGCTACGCCCTCGAGACCCAGACGCGGCCGTTCTACCCGGGCGGCGTCGACACCCCGACGCTCGTGCACGAGACGGCGCACCAGTGGTACGGCGACTCGGTCACGCTGCGCGACTGGCACGACATCTGGCTGGCCGAGGGCTTCGCGACGTACACCGAGTGGCTCTGGGGCGCGGCCCACGGCGGCCACACGCCGGCCCAGCGCTTCGACAGCCTCTACGCCAAGCCCGCCGACAACGCCCTGTGGCACCCCGCGCCGACCGAGTTCACCGACCCGGCCGACCTCTTCGGGAGCCCGGAGTACAACCGAGGCGCGATGACCCTGCAGGTGCTGCGCGAGCGGGTGGGCAGCAAGGACTTCTTCGCGATCCTGCGGGCCTGGGCGCGGGCACACCGGCACGGCAACGTGCGCACCGCCCAGTTCGTCGCGCTGGCCGAGCGCATCTCCGGCGACGACCTCGGCGGCCTGTTCTCCGACTGGCTCCGGCAGGACGGGAAGCCCGCAGGCTACTGAGGCGGTCCACCCGGGCGCTCAGCCGGTGCCGAGCCGCCAGGACCGCACCCGGTGCTCCCAGCCGGCCTTGGTCTTCAGGTCCGCACAGCTCTGCCGCCGGGGCTCGATGAGGATCCGCTCGATCTCGACGGAGTAGTCGGCGCCACCGACGCGCAGGACCACGGTGTCGCCGTCCACGGAGAGGGTCTCGGCAGGTGCCGCGTCGTCGAGGTCGAGCTCGACGCGGAGGTGGAGCTCGGCGACCTGGACCGCGGGCGGCCGGCCCGCGCGGCCGCGGGCGTGGTCCAGCGGCAGCCGGCCGGCCTCGAGCTCCTTGCACGCCGCGACCGCGGAGCCGGCGTCGAGACGCCCCAGCGCCAGCCCGCTCGGCAGCGCCAGCAGCGTCCCGGCGAACCGGTGCCCGCCGAGGTGGGTCGTCTCCCAGGTCTCGTCCGGCCACCGGGCGGACAGGGCGGCCGCGATCGGGCGGCCGGCCTCCGCACAGCACCGGTCCCGGCGGCCGTTGGTGCAGACCAGCCACAGCGGCCCCTCATGCACCGGGAGGTCGGGACGCCCGGCGCGCAGCGCGGCCACGTCGAGGTCGAGGACGTCGTGGACGTCGTCGAGCGTCGTCGCCCAGACACGCGGGGATCCCTCGCGGTCTGCGCCGAGGTGGGCGGCGAAGACACCGACGCCCGGCCTCGAGACCCCGCCGTGGCGGCGCACCAGCTGGACGCGGACCCCGTCGAGGCCGTCGAGGAAGGCGCGCACCTCCTCGGGCAGCCGGCTCTCGGCGACGGCCTTGCGCCCCCAGGGGCCGACGTCCTCCACGAACAGCCACACGGCGTCCTCGGGCGCGGTGCCCGCCATCGGCTCGGCGTCGGCGAGGCTGGCGGCGGCACAGCGGAACTCCTCGGTCACGCTGCGATTGTGCCCGTCAGGGGATGAGGCCCCTGCGGCGGGCGATGGCGGCGGCCTCGGTGCGACCGGCGGCACCGAGCTTGCCGAGGATGTTGGAGACGTGGACGCTGACGGTCTTGGCGCTGATGAAGAGCTGCTTGCCGATCTCGCCGTTGGAGCGGCCCTCGGCCACCAGCGCGAGGATCTCGCTCTCCCGGGCGGTGAGCGTGTCGGAGGACGAGTCGCCCCGGGCGGGCGTGCTGCCGATCGCGCGCAGCTCGTCGAGCAGCGGCTGGGCCCGGAGGCGGTGCGCGGCCTCGCGGGCGGCGTCGCCCACGACCCGGGCCGCGGCGAGGTCGCCGCTGGAGCGGAGGATCGAGGCCAGCACCAGCCGCACCCGGGCCAGCTCGTGGACGTCGCCGAACTCCTCGACGAGCACCTCCGCCTCGCGCCAGGTGTCGAGCAGGACGTCCAGCGGCGGGGCGTCGACGCCGGCGAGCCAGCGGGCGCGCAGCGTCTCGGCGTCCAGCCGCTTCATCCAGGCCCGGCCCTCGGGACCCCAGAAGCCGGACGGGTCGGTGTAGCGGTCCAGCACGACGTGCCCGTCGGCGAGCAGGCGGTCGACGTGCTCGACGTACGCCACCCGCTCGGCCGCGGCGAGGTGCGGCATGGCCTGCGCGACGGCGCCGACCGCGACGGCGGCCAGGCGGATCCGGGCGCTGAACCAAGGGTGCCAGATCTCGCCCAGCAGCCCGACCACCTCGTCGTAGACGCGGATGACCGCGGCGGGATCGCGGCGACGGCCCGCCTGGAGCATCTCGACGGCGGCGGAGTGGATGGCCACGCCGCCCTCCTTGCGCCACCAGCGCCGGAGCGACGCGGCCTCGGCGGCGACGTCGAGGCCGCGTCCGTCCTCGGCGTAGAGCCGGATGCTGTCGAGGAGCGCGCGCGAGATGGGCGGGGGCGACTGCCCGGTGAAGTCGCACAGCGCCAGCAGCTCGTCCCACTCGCCGCGCACGAGCTTGACCCAGGCCAGCTGCCAGCGACTCTCGAAGGCGAACGGCGCCCACGGCACACCCGCGTCGGCCGCCCGGTCGATGGCGCTGCGGAACCACCGCTCGGTCTCGTCGAACTCGGCCCAGTCCTCGTAGGAGCGGCCCAGCAGCCACCGGCCGCGCAGCTCGGCGTGGAGCGCGCCGGTCTGCTCGGCCTGTGTCACGGCGCTCTCGAGGGAGGAGCGCAGCGCCTCCTTGGGGCCCGCCTTCTTCAGCCCGCTGAGCGTGGTGACCGCCTCGGACGCGAGCTCGGGGAGGTCGAGGCGCTCGGCCAGGCCCAGTGCCTCGAGGCCGTAGGTCTGCGCCTCCTCGAACCGGCCGTGGCTGGACAGGATGCGGGCATGCACGGCGAGGACCTTCGCCCGCAGGCCGCTCGCCCCCTCCGGCGCGAGCTCGACGGCCTGCCGCGAGATCGCGACCGGGTCCTCGACGGTCTCCATCACCACGAGTGCGTTGGCCCGCGCGGACAGCATCCGCGAGCGGTACGACGCGGGCGCGTCGGGCGCGAGCCGGTCGAGCTGCTCGCCGACGAGCGCGGCGGCGCGGATCGCGTGGCCGCTGGCCATCAGGGCATCGGCGGCCTTGGCGACCAGCTTGGACAGGTCGCCGTCCCACTCCTCCCCGCGCCGGGGATCGGCGAGGATCTCGAGCGCCTGCTCGTAGTGCTGGGCCGCCTCGTCGGGGCCACCGACCGCGCTGGCCTCGTCGCCGGCGCGGATCGACGCGATCAGGGCCGTGGGCAGGTCCATCGCGAGCCGGGCGTGGCGGGCCAGCTCGGCCGCGGTGCCGCGGGCCACGCCGCTGCGCAGCGACTCGGCGTACGCCGCGTGCAGCCGGACCCGCTCGCCCGGGAGCAGGTCGTCGTACACCGCCTCGCCGAGCAGGGCGTGCCGGAAGTAGTAGCTGCCCCGGCCGGCGACGAGGACGTTCATCTCGACGGCGCCGCGCAGGCCCTCGTCCAGGGCGGTTGTCGGCAGGCCGGAGGCGGCGGTCAGCATCTCGTGGGAGACCTGGCGCCCGGCGACGCTGGCGACCCGGACGACCTGGCGGGCGTTGTCGTCGAGCCGGTCGAGGCGCACCAGCAGGACGTCGGCGAGGTCGTCGGGCAGCCAGCGGCCCGGACCGCAGGCGGCACCGACGAGCTCCTCGACGAAGAACGCGTTGCCCTCGGCCCGACCGACGATGTCGGCGATCTCGGACTCCTCGAGGGGGGAGTCGGGGTGGAGCTCGCGGATCAGGTCCCGGACCGCGGTCGCCGGGAGCGGGGCGAGCTGGACGCGCTCGACGCCGCGGATGCGCGACCACTCCGCGACCTGGCGCCGCAGGGGGTGACGGCGGTGCAGGTCGTCGGAGCGGTACGACGCGACGAGGGCGACCGGGCCGGCAAAGGGGCGGGAGAAGAGGAAGCTGAGCATGTCGCGCGTGGACTGGTCGGCCCAGTGGGCGTCCTCGATGACGAGCAGGAGGGGCGCCTTCTGCGCGGCCGCGTCGAGCAGGGCGTGGACCGCGCCGAAGAGGTCGGCGCGGTCGAGCGCGGCGGACTCGGTCCCGCTGGAGCCGTCGGGCGCGCCGAGGACGCGGCGTCCGGGCTGGAGCCGGGCGAGGGAGGGGTGGGCGGCCGCGACGGTCTCGACCACGTCGGGCAGGTCCGCGGCGAGCCGGCCGAGGACCTCGGAGAAGGGCAGGTAGGGCAGCGCGCTGTCGCCGAAGTCGAGACAGTGGCCGGCGAAGACCTGCCAGCCCTCGGTGAACGCGAGGTCCCGCAGCTCGGTGAGCAGCCGGGTCTTGCCGACGCCGGCGTCACCGGAGAGCAGCACCACGGACGGGTCCTGCCCGGGGACGGGACGGACGCCGAGCAACGAAGCGATCTCCGTCAGCTCGGCGTCTCGTCCGACCAGGACCTGGCTCGTGTGTGCCACATCGCCCATGATCCCGTGCGCGTCCACCTGATTCATCATTGTCCGGTCGATTCCGGGCGGATCAGTGGTGGGTGTCGCTCGGCTGCACCCCCCGCCGACCTCGGGCAAGGCGGGTCAGGCGCCGCTTCCCGGACCGCGCCGTCGCGATCTGCTCGGTGCGGAAGGCGATCTCGGCCTGGGCGAAGGACAGGTTCGACTCGTACATGGTGGGCTCCTCAGCTCCTCGTTGTTGAGACGAGGTTCGTCGACTGAGGTAGCCCCGCACATCGGGCAACTGCCTTATCTGTGACGGAGCCGGCCGGGGGTGCCTTAGCCTGGATTCACCGATGCCCGCCTGCTGCGCGCCACCACGCGGGCACGCTGGCGGCGTTGCCGACGCTCGAAAGACGCCCGGTAAGTCTTCGCGACGGCGTCTTGCCATCGCACCCGCCTGATGACGCTCGCGACGGCGGCCCTCGGCGAATCCAGGCTTAGACCGGCCGGCCGGCCACCCACACCCCGCGGACCAGTGGCACGCCGGGGCGGTAGGCGAGGTGCACGTGGGTGGGGGCGTCGAGGACCATCAGGTCGGCGCGCCGGCCGGGCACCAGGGCACCCACGTCGTCGCGGTCCAGCGCCTGGGCGCCCCGGAACGTCGCGGCGTGGACGGCCTCGGCCGGGGTCATCCCCATCTCGCGCACCGCGAGCGCGATGCACAGCGGCAGCGAGCTGGTGAAGCAGGAGCCGGGGTTGCAGTCGCTGGCGATCGCGACCCGGACTCCGGCGTCGAGGAGCCGCCGCGCGTCCGGGTAGGGCTGCCGGGTCGAGAACTCCACCCCCGGCAGCAGGGTCGCGATCGTGCCGGACTCGCGGAGCGCGTCGACGTCGGCGTCGTCGAGGTAGGTGCAGTGGTCCACCGCGACCAGCCCCAGCTCCGCGGCCAGTCGTACGCCGTGCCCCGGCCCCGAGCTGGTTGGCGTGCAGGCGCCCGCGCAGCCCCCGCGTGGCCCCCGCCTCGAGCACCGTCCGCGCCTGGTCGGCGTCGAAGGCGCCCCGCTCGCAGAAGGCGTCGATCCACCGGGCGTGCGGGGCGGCCGCGTCGAGCATCGGCCCGGTGACGAGGTCGACGTACTCCTCGGGCGTGGTCCCCTCTGGGACCACGTGGGCGCCGAGGAACGTCGTCTCCTCGGTGAACTGGCGAGCGACGGCGAGGCTGCGCGCCTCGTCGCGGACGCTCAGCCCGTAGCCGCTCTTGATCTCGACGGTGGTGGTGCCCTGGCTGCGCATCTCCTCCACGAGGCGGGCCACGTGGCTGGTGAGCTGCTCGTCGGTGGCGGCCCGGTGGCGGCGACGGTGGTGCGGATGCCCCCGGCGGCGTAGCTCTCCCCCGCCATCCGGGCCGCGAACTCCGCGGCCCGGTCGCCGGCGAAGACCAGGTGGCTGTGGCTGTCGACGAAGCCGGGCAGCACGGCCCGGCCCCCGAGATCCAGGGCCTCGTCGGCCGGCGGCGCGTCGGCAGCGCGGCCGACCCAGGCCACGGTGCTGCCGTCGACGACGAGCGCGGCGTCCTCGACCAGCCCCAGCAGGTCGTCGGCCTCCGGGTCGTTGGTCGTGAGCTCACCGATGTTCGTCAGCAGCGTGCTGGTCACTCCATCCCCTTCCAGATCGCGTCGATCGCGGCGTCGAGCTCCCGGCCGATCTCGGCCCGGTCCCCGTGGCGCACGACGACCCGGCCGTCGACCATCACCTGGGTGACGTCCTCGGCGGACGCCGCGAAGACGGCCGTGTTCTCGTCGGCGCCGGTGCCGGCGGTCCGCGGGGTGGCCGTGTCGAGGGTGACCAGGTCGGCGCGCCGGCCGACCTCGATCCTGCCGGCGTCGTCGACGCCGAGGCTGTCGTGGCCGCCGGTCCCCGCGGCGAGCAGCTCCGCGGCCTGCCAGTGCCCGCGCGACTGCGCGGCCAGCCGCTCGTCGAGCTCCACGGCCCGCATCTCCTCGAAGAGGTCGATGACGGCGTGGCTGTCGGAGCCGAGGGTGAGGCGTGCGCCGGCGTCGTGCAGCGCGCGGCTCGGGCCGATGCCGTCGCCGAGGTCGCGCTCGGTGGTCGGGCAGAAGCAGGCGTGGGTCGACCACCCGCCGAGGACGGTGACGTCGTCGTCGGTGAGGTGGGTGGCGTGGACGACGGTCGTCAGCGGACCGGGGATCCCGGCGTCGTCGAGCACCTGGGTGGGCGTGCGGCCGTAGACCTCCCGGCAGGCCTGGTTCTCGGCGACCTGCTCGGAGAGATGGACGTGCAGCGGCCGGTGGTGAGCGGCCCGGGCGACCACCCCGAGCTGGTCGCGCGGCACCGCGCGCACGGAGTGGACCGCGGCGCCGACCACGACCCCCTCGCGCGCGCCCAGGCGGCCCATCCGCTCGGCCCACGCCTCAGCGGACCCGTCGGAGTAGCGGACCTGGACGCCCTCCACCGGCTTGCCGAACCCGGAGCTGAGGTAGCAGGTGTCGAGCAGGCTGATCCGGATGCCGGCCTCCCGCGCGGCCTCGACCACCGCGAGGCCCATCGCGTTGGGGTCGTCGTACGGCGTGCCGTCCGGCTGGTGGTGCAGGTAGTGGAACTCACCGACGGCGGTGATCCCGGCGGCCGCCATCTCGCGGTACGTCGCCCGCGCGAGCGTGAAGTAGGAGTCGGGGTCCAGCCGCCCCGCCACGGCGTACATGCGGTCCCGCCAGGTCCAGAACGTGCCGCGCTCGCGCTGGGTCCGCCCGCGCAGAGCCCGGTGGAAGGCGTGGCTGTGGCAGTTGGCCAGCCCCGGGATGGTCAGGCCGGGGACGCGGACGGCGGCGGAGGCGGACGACGCGGCGACCTCGACCGAGGTGAAGCGCCCGTCCTCGATCTCCACGCGCACGTCGTCGCGGACGGCACCGTCGACCCAGGCCCGCTCCAGGTGGTACGACGCGCTCACCGGGCCAGCCTCTCCAGCGTGTCGGCCAGCGCCGAGACGCCGACCAGGCAGTCGGGCATCGAGGCGTGCTCCTCGGGCGAGTGCGACACCCCGGTCGGGTTGCGGACGAACAGCATGGCGGTGGGCACCCCGGCGGCGGACAGGATCCCGGCGTCGTGGCCGGCCTGGGTCGGGATCACCGGCCAGTCCCCGCCCTCGTGGTCGGCGGCCAGCCGGGCCGCCATCGAGGCGTCGAAGGCCACCGAGGCCGAGACCGACTCCGCGGTCACCCGCAGCGAGGTCCCGTCCCGATCCGCGCGGTCGGTGGCCTGGCCGCTGATCGCCTCGACCAGTGACGCGAGCCCCGCGTCGGTCGAGCAGCGCGCGTCGAGCCAGGCGGTCACCCGCGACGGGATCGCGTTGGTGCCGTTGGGCGCGACCTCGACCCGGCCGAAGGTCGCCCGCTGGCCGGCCAGGCGGGCCTGCTTGTTGGCGGCCAGCGCGGTCATCGCATAGGTCAGCATCGGGTCCTGCCGGTCCTCCATCCGCGTCGACCCGGCATGGTTGGCGGCGCCGGTGAAGTCGAAGCGGTAACGCCCGTGCGGCCAGATCTCGCTGGCCACCCGACCGCCGCCCCGCGGTCCACGAGGTCGCGGCCCTGCTCGACGTGGAGCTCGACGAAGCAGTCGACGGTGGCGGCCAGGTCCCACGGCTCGTACGTCCCGGCGCCGAGGCCGGCCGAGGACAGTGCGTCCTCGAAGGAGGTGCCGTCACGGTCGGTCAGCGCCAGGGCGTCGCGCCACGGCACGACACCCGCCGCGAGCCGGGACCCCAGGCAGGCCAGGCCGAAGCGGGACCCCTCCTCCTCCACGAAGACCGACACCCGATCGGCTTCGCCGGCACGAACCCGCGCGAGCGGAGCACGTCCACGGCGGCGAGCGCGGAGACCACGCCGAGCGGGCCGTCGTACGCCCCGCCGTCGAGCACCGAGTCGAGGTGCGAGCCTGTCAGCACGCCCGGACCGGACACGCCCGGGGGCGCCCACCAGCCACCACGTTGCCGACCGGGTCGGACTCGACCCGCAGCCCACGGGCGGTCGCCTGCTCGAGGAACCACGAGCGCAGCTCGCTCTCCGCACCCCGGTAGGGCTGGCGGAAGTAGCCGCCCGAGGCGGCCGACCGTCCGACGGGGGTGAGGTCGGTCCCACATGCGTTCGAAGTCGTCAGTCATCGCGCTGTCCATAATCGGGGCCATGGAGTTCCAGGAGGTCGTACGCCGTCGCCGCATGGTCCGCAGCTACACCGACGAGCCGGTGGATCGTGAGGTGGTGGACCGGGCGCTGGCCAACGCCGTGCGCGCCCCGTCGGCAGGCTTCAGCCAGGGCTGGGCGTTCGTGGTGCTCGACACCCCCGCGGACGTCGCCCGCTACTGGGCCGCGACCGCCGACACGAGCGACCCGGACACCTGGTTGCGGGGCATGATGCGGGCCCCGGTGGTGATCCTGCCGTGCAGCAGCAAGGCCGCCTACCTGAGCCGGTACGCCGAGCGCGACAAGGGCTGGACCGACCGCGACGAGGCGCGCTGGCCGATGCCGTTCTGGCACATGGACGCGGCGATGGCCAGCCTGCTGATCCTGCAGACCGCGGTCGACGAGGGGCTCGGCGGCTGCTTCTTCGGGATCCCGCCGGAGCGCGACGCCGCCGTGCGCACCGAGTTCGGGATCCCCGACGACTTCGATCCGGTCGGCGTGATCACGATCGGGCACCCCGCCGAGGGCGGCGCCCCGGGCTCGCCGGCGCGACGCCGGCGCAGGCCGATGGAGGACGTCGTCCATCGCGGTCAGTGGGGGCACGCCTCCAGTCCATCGGCGTAGCCGCGACCGGTCAACGACCGCGCCCGCGCGGCGATCTCGCATCCGAGACAACCTCGCACCGGTAGGTTCGGCCCATGCAGACGAGGGACGCGCGCGCCGTGGCGAAGCTGCAGGCGCTGGTGCGCATCCCGACGGTCTCCCGGCGCGACCCCGACCTCGTCGACACCGGCGCGTTCGACGACCTCCTCGCCGAGCTGGGCCGGCAGTTCCCGCTGCTCCACGAGCGCCTGGAGCTGACCCGCATCCACACCCACGGACTGCTCTTCCACTGGCGCGGCCGCAGTGCCGAGCGCCCGGTTGTGCTGATGGCCCACCTCGACGTCGTGCCCGTCGACGAGGACGCCCCCTGGCAGCACCCGCCGTTCGGCGCCGACCTGGTCGACGGGCAGGTGTGGGGCCGCGGCACGCTCGACGACAAGGGCAGCCTGGTCGCGATCTGCGAGGCCGTCGAGACCCTGCTCGAGCGGGAGGTCACCCCCGCCCAGGACGTCTGGCTCTCCTTCGGGTGCGACGAGGAGGTGATGGGCCAGGCGGCGCCGCAGGCGGTCGCCGAGCTCGTGCGCCGCGGCGTACGGCCGTGGTTCGTCCTCGACGAGGGTGGCGCGATCGCGCACGAGGCCTTCCCGGGAGTCGCCGCTCCGGTCGGGGTGATCGGGGTGACCGAGAAGGGCGTCACCTCCCTGGAGCTGCGCGTCGACGGCCGCGGCGGCCACGCCTCGACGCCCGCCCGGATGGGTCCGACCGCCCGGCTGGCGCGGGCGGTCGTCCGCCTCGACCGCTCCCCGATGGCGGCGAGCATCCCCGAGCCGACGCTCGAGCTCTTCCGACGCCTGGCCCCGCACGCACCCCTCGCGCTGCGGCCGCTGCTGGCCAACGCGGCGCGGATCCGCCCGGTGCTCACCCGGGCGCTGGTGGCGGCCGGCCCCGAGACGGCGGCGCTGACGCGCACGACGGTCGCGGTCACCACGCTGTCCGGCTCGCCGGCGCTCAACGTCATCGCCTCGACCGCGCGCGCCGGGGTCAACATCCGGATCATGGTCGGCGACACGGTCGCCGGGGTGATCGAGCACGTCCGCCGGGCGATCGACGACGACCGGGTGCACGTCGAGGTGGTCGAGCAGTACGAGCCCAGCCCGGTGTCTCCCCGCGACGACGCCTTCGCCCTGCTCGAGCGCGCGATCGGCGAGGTCTTCGCCGACGCCGTCCCGGCGCCGTACGTGATGATGGCCGCCACGGACTCGCGCTACTTCACCGCGATCTGCGAGCGGGTCTACCGGTTCGCGCCGTTCCGGATGACCAGGGCGCAGCGCGAGTCGATCCACTCCTACGACGAGCACCTCGGCGTCGACGACCTCCTCGACGGCGTGCGGTGGTACCGCACCCTCCTCGAGAGCCTCCCCCGATGAGGGTGGCTGGCGTCCGGGTCGCCGCGGCCCTCGCGCTGGCGGCCCTCGCCCTCACGGCCTGCACCTCCGGCGACGCACGGCCGCCGGGCGGGGGCCCCGGTGCGCTCGGGCCCGAGGGCCGGCCCGGGTGCCGGGGGGTGAGCGCCGCCGACGTGCGCGGGCCCCGCATCGACTACGCCCACGGCCCGCTCGCCGACGTGCCGGGCAGCCGCGCGATGTGCGCGGCGTACTGGCTGCCGGGCGCCGACCGCCGGCTGGTGCCCCAGGGCCTCGCCCTCGACGGCGACACCGCCTGGGTCAGCGGCTACCACTTCAGCCCGGAGGCGGGTGCCCGACGTTGCGCGCTCACCCGGGTGTCGCTGCACACCGGTCGCCGGATCACAGGCCTCACCCCGATCGAGGGCGCGGTCGGGCACCGGGACCCGAAGGCCTGCCGGCACGGCGGTGGCCTGGCGCTGACCCGCGAGGGCCTCTGGGTCGCCGAGACGATGCGGCTGTGGCTGCTCGACCCCGACGCGATCGGCACCGGGCGGGACCCGGTGAAGCGCGTCTGGGGGATCGTCGAACCGTTGCGCGGCTCGATCATGGTCGACTCCGGAGGGCGGCTGGGGCTGGGCCGGTTCGACGCGAGCGGCACTCCCCAGGACATCTCGTGGTTCGACGTCCGGGACCTGCTCGCGCCCGGCTCCTCGACCTCACCGGCGGCACCGCCGTCCCGGGCAGGCCGGTCCGGTGCGGCGCGACCCCGGTCGCACCTGGATGCAGGGAGGCACCGTCGGACCGGACGGCCTCTACCTGGTGCGGAGCAGCACCCACTGCGGCCAGCTGCTGCTGCCCGGCGGCCGCCGGGTGGCGGTGGCCCCCGGCACCGAGGACATCCAGCTCGACGGCCGCGGCGACCTCTGGGCGCTCTCCGAGGCGGGCGCCAAGACCTTCCAGCTGCGCGGCGGCCGGCCGCTGGTCCCGATGCTGGCGAGGTACGACGCCCGCGCGCTGATGCGGGGTCCGAGCCCCACGTGCGACCTGTGACGACGACGAGAGGACTGCCGCGATGACGGCTCCGGGACGTGCTCGACCGGGCGGGGAGCCGCGCCGGGGCACACAGCCTGGTCACGATCGTGGGCTTCCTGGTCTGCGTGGAGATCGCCAGCGGGGTGCTGCAGGGCTACTACACCCCGATCTGGAAGGACGTCGCCGGCCACCTCTCCATCCGGGACGCCGACGTCAACTGGTTCGAGGCCGCCCAGCTGGTCGTCTCGGCGCTGGTGGTGCCCTTGTTGGCCCGGCTCGGCGACGTGGTCGGTCACAAGAAGGTGCTGCTGCTCTCGACCGCCGTGACCGCCCTGGGCTCCTGGATCCTCGCGTTCGCGCCGTCCTTCACGACCTTCCTGGTCGGCTTCGCGATCCAGGGCGCGTACGTCGTGTGGCTGCCGATGGAGATCGCGATCATCCACCGCCGCACCGCGGGCACCGGCCGCCAGGACCAGCTCACCCGACGGTCCGCGGCGGTCCTGGTGGGGGCGCTGGAGCTGGCCGTGATCATCGGCGCACTCACCAGCGGCTCACTGGTGGGCAGCACGTCCATGACCGTGCTCCTGATGCTGCCGGCCATCGCGGTCACGCTGGTCCTGGGCCTGGTCTGGCTCGGCGTCGAGGACCGTCCGGGCACCTCGGGCGGCGGGCTGGACCTGGTCGGGCTCGCGCTGGTGACCCTCGTGCTCGGCCTGGTGATGGCAGGCCTGATCGTCGTGCGGCTCGAGGGCGCGGGCAACCCGGTCGCCTGGGCGCTGGTCGTCCTCGGGGTGGCCGCCCTGGTGCCGTTCGTGCGCTACGAGGCGGCCCACGCGGACCCGCTCGTCGACGTCCGCGTCTTCGCGGCGGCCGGGCAGTGGCCGGTGCAGCTCACGGCGTTCCTCTTCGGCATGTCGGTGCTGGGAGCCCAGATCCCGCTGTCGACCTTCGCCCGCACCGACCCCGACGTGGCCGGCTACGGGCTGGGCGCGGACGCCGCGTTCGTCTCGACGCTGATCGGGGTCTACGTCATCAGCCTCGCCGTGGGGGCCTTCACGCTGCCGCTCACCGCCCGTGCGCTCGGGCCGCGTGGGGCGCTGGTGCTGTCCTCCCTGCTGGTCGCCCTGGGGTACGCGCTGTGGCTGCCCTTCCACGCCGGCACCGGGCAGGCGCTGCTGAACATGGCGGTCGCCGGCGTCGGGTCCGGCGCGCTGGTGGCCGCGTTGCCCGCGACCGCAGCAGCCGCCGCGCCTCCCGAGCGGACCGGCTTCGCGACCGGCATGACCAACGCGACCAAGACGGTCGGGGGCGCCATCGCCTCCTCGGTGTTCGCGATCGCCCTGGCCTCGACCGGCTCGCTCGACGACCCGACCAAGGGCCACGCACCCCTGTCCGGCTACCTGACCGTCTGGACCGTCTGCGCGGTGGCGGCGCTGCTGGCCGCCGCGGCCCTGCTCTTCCTGCCCCGGGCGACCGCCGAGGACCGGGCGGCCGACAAGCCCGTCGCCGTGCCCTGAGCCCTGTCCACGCGGACCCTGCCTCCGCTGGAACGGCCCGACTATCCTCGGCACCCTGGGGGTGAGACACGTGCCCGACGAGGACGAGAAGCAGAGCCGCGAGGACAGGACACCGGAGGACAGGGCACCGGAGCTGGACGAGCGCACCGGACGCAGCGCCGCGGCCGCCCGGATGCAGCACCAGGCAGCCTGGGTCGACCAGCAGATCCGGGTGGCGATGGCCAAGGGCGAGTTCGACGACCTGCCCGGCGCCGGCAAGCCGATCAAGGACCTCGGCAGCCAGCACGACCCGGACTGGTGGCTGAAGAAGCTCGTCGAACGGGAGCAGATCACCGGCGTCCTGCCGCCGTCGCTGGCGCTGCGCAAGGAGGACGCCGAGCTCGACGACCGGCTGGACACCCTCAATGTCGAGGCCGAGGTGCGCCGCGAGCTCGAGGACTTCAACTCCCGGGTCATCGCCGCGCGCTACCAGCTCCCGGAGGGCCCTCCTCTGATCACGATGCCGCGCGACGTCGAGGAGGCGGTCGCGCAGTGGCGGGAGCGACGTACGGCCCTGCGCGCCCGGCGGGCCGATGCCGCCCGGGCCACCCCCGCTCCGGAGCAGCGCCGTCGCCGGCGGCGGTGGTGGCGGCGCTGACGCCAAGTCGTCCTCACGACTGTCAGATCCGTCATACCGACGGGTAACCACTCGCTGCTAGTTTCCGCAGCATGCCCAGCTCATCTCGCAGCGCCAAGGACTTCTTCCGCCCCCTCGCGGTGGGCGCACCGACCCCGTTGACCGAGATCCCGGCCCGCCCGAGCCGCGCGATCCACTTCTTCGACCCGAGCAACGAGAAGATGGCCGCCAAGATCCCGCAGATGGTCGGGACGGTCGACGTGCTTCTCGGCAACCTCGAGGACGCGATCAAGGCCGACAACAAGGTCGCCGCCCGCGAGGGGCTGGTGCGGATCGCCCGCGAGACAGACTTCGGGCCCACCCAGCTGTGGACCCGCGTCAACGCGCTGGACAGCCCGTGGGTGCTCGACGACCTGATCACGCTGGTGCCGGAGATCGGCGACAAGCTCGACGTGATCATGGTGCCGAAGGTCCAGGGCGCCGAGGACATCCACTACGTCGACCGGTTGCTCGCCCAGCTCGAGGCCAAGGCCGGCCTCGAGCGGCCGATCCTGGTGCACGCGATCCTCGAGACCGCCCGCGGCGTCGCGAACGTCGAGGAGATCTGTGGCGCCTCCCCGCGCATGCAGGGACTCAGCCTCGGCCCCGCCGACCTGGCCGCCGACCGTCGGATGAAGACCACCCGCGTGGGGGGCGGCCACCCCGGCTACCTGGTCCGCGAGGACCCGCCCCGCATCGACGGCGCCGCCAACCTCGAGGCCACCCGCGCGACCTTCCAGCAGGACCTGTGGCACTACACCATCGCCCGGATGGTCGACGCCTGCGCGATGCACGGCATCTACCCCTACTACGGCCCGTTCGGCGACATCGCCGACACGGTGGCCTGCGAGGACCAGTTCCGCAACGCCTTCCTGCTCGGTTGCGTCGGCACGTGGAGCCTGCACCCCAAGCAGATCGCGATCGCCAACAAGGTCTTCAGCCCGAGCATCGAGGACATCCGCCACGCGCGCCGCGTGGTCGCTGCCATGGGTGACGGCACCGGAGCGGTCATGCTCGACGGGAAGATGGAGGACGACGCCTCCCTCAAGCAGTGCCTGGTCCTGGTCGAGCTGGCCGAGCAGCTGGCCGCGATCGACCCCGAGCTGAAGAAGCAGTACGACGCCCTCGAGGAGCAGGCATGACTCTCTCTGTTTCGGGCTCGTTCCGGCCGCGTCGTTCGGTCCTCTACATGCCCAGCTCCAACGACCGGGCGCTGGAGAAGGCGAAGAACCTCCCCTGCGACGGCCTGATCCTCGACCTCGAGGACGCGGTGGCCCCCGACGCCAAGCCGGAGGCCCGCGAGAAGGCCTGCGCGGCGGTGCGGTCGGGCGAGTACGGCCAGCGCGAGCTGACCATCCGCATCAACGGCGCCGACACCGAGTGGCACGCCGACGACATGGCCGCGGCCTGCGCCGCCGGCCCGGACGCGATCGTGGTGCCGAAGGTCAACAGCGCCGACGCGGTCCTCCGGCTGGTCGAGGCGATGGCGGGCCACGGCGCCCCCGAGCACACGACGCTGTGGGCGATGCTCGAGACGCCGTACGCCATGCTGCACGCCGAGGAGATCGCCGGCGCCTCCGAGCGCCTGAGCGTCCTGGTGATGGGCACCAACGACCTGGTCAAGGAGCTGTACGCCGAGCACGTCCCCGGCCGCCAGCCGGTGCTGGCCGGCCTCGGCCTCGCGCTGCTGGCCGCGCGGGCCACCGGCAAGGTGATCCTCGACGGCGTCTACAACGACGTGAAGAACACCGACGGCTTCCTCGCCGAGTGCCGGCAGGGCCGCGAGATGGGCTTCGACGGCAAGACCCTGATCCACCCCGGCCAGGTCGAGGGCGCCAACGAGGCCTTCGCTCCCAGCGAGCAGGCCGTCGACGACGCACGCGGGATCCTCCGGGCGTGGGAGGACGGGGCAGGCTCGGGCGTGGTGACCTACAACGGCCGGATGATCGAGAACCTCCACGTCGAGTCCGCCCAGCGCACGCTGAGCATCCACGACGCGATCAGCGCCCTGCAGGGCTGACGGCTCGACCCGTGGGCTGGACCATTGACCGCAGTCGAAATCGTTATCGACTTCGGGAGTTTGAACTGTCCTCAGGAGTGGTACGAACCTCTCGAACCTAGACCTTGGGAGGAGGTTGACATGGTTATCCTGGGCTTGATTCTGCTCATCATCGGCCTCGTGGCGAGCATCCCTGTGCTCGTCACCATCGGCGCAATTCTGCTGATCGTCGGTCTCATCCTGAACTTCGTTCCGATCGGTGGCACCCGACGGAGGTTCTACTAGCACCACCCCCGCACCACACTTCTCCGCAGCGACCCCCGGAGCCTCGGCTCCGGGGGTCGTCGCACGTCCGGGGCCGCCGTGGGACGGGATCAGTCGTCGTCGCGGCGCAGCACGTCGTCGAGCCACAGCCGGGCGCTGCCGAGCCACCCGGCCGCGTCGTGCACGAGCTTGCCCACCGCGTCCTGGCTCTGCCGGAACGTCTCGGAGTAGCTGCGTGCCGCGGCGGCCGCGGCCTCGCTGACCCGGGCGTCGTCGTCGCCGTCCCGGCGCGGGTAGTCCCCGGCGAGGTGGCGGGTGTACTCCCCCGAGTCGACCCAGCGCCGCAGCTCGCTGGCGCGCACGACCGCGAACGGGTGGGTGCGGTTCTCGATGAGCAGCAGCTTGAGGACCGAGTCGCGCACGTCGCCGGAGTCGTCGTACTCCTGCCCCTGTGCGAAGAACGACGTCGCGTCGAGGTCGTCGAGGTGGCCCCCGCTGGCCAGCTTCATGTGCACCCGGAACGCCGTCGCCGGGTCCTGGCCCGCGAGCAGCCCCGCGCGGTCCGCCGACAGCTCGGCCTTGCGCGCCCACTCGTAGAGGGCCGCCATGATCGCGCGGACGGTGAGCCCGCCGCCGGGGACGACGGCGAGCACGCCGCTGAGCTGGATCAGCCGCTGTAGCAGGGTCTGGTAGACCGCGTGGCCGCTGATCGCATGGCCGAGCTCGTGGCCCAGGACGAAGCGCATCTCCTCGTCGTCGAGCAGGTCGACCATGCCGGAGGTGACGACGACGAAGGGCTTGTTCATACCGATGGTCATCGCGTTGGGCACCGGGTTGGAGGAGACGTAGAGCTCGGGCAGCTCGGCGGCGTCGAGGGTCCGGCCCACGTCCCCGAGCAGGCGGTGCAGGGTCGCGAACTGGCGCTCGTCCACCCGGATCGCCGACCCGAGGAAGACCAGCCGCACGGCGCGCTCGTTGAACAGCCCGGACGTCGCCTTGAGCACCGTGTCGAAGCCCTTGAGCCTGCGCAGCGCCACCAGCGCCCCGCGGTCGGCGGGGTGCTCCCACGCGCGTGAGCTGATGCCGGTCAGGGTGGCCCGGGACCGGGCCGGCTGGGTCGTCACCGGGTCACTCTCGCACGACCGGGCCCGCCTACCGGGTGCGCAGCGCCCAGCGGCAGACCGGCACCTGCAGCACGCCGGCCGCGAGCACCAGCCCGCCCATCACCCACCAGCCGGGCCGCCCCCACTCGATGCAGAGCAGCGTGATCAGCGTGGGCGCGATGACGTTGGAGATCGAGAAGCCGAGGCTGGCGAAGCCCTGGTACTGGCCCTGCCTGTCCATCGGCGCCAGGCCCATCGAGATGCCCCACTGGCCACCGCTGGAGATCATCTCCCCGACGACGTGCACGGACGCGCCAGCACCAGCAGCACGATCGCGACGGCCGCGCCGGCACCGTCGCTGAGGAGACGATCACGAAGCCGGTCGCGATCCAGACGCAGCCGACCACCATCGCCCGAACCGACGACAGGGACGTCGTCGACGCCGCGGGTCATCCGCACCTGGAAGAGCGCGACCACCACGGTGTTGAGCACCAGCAGGACCGCCACCATCGAGTGGGGGGCATCGGTGTGCGATGCGATCCACAGCGGGATCGCCAGCTCCATGACGACGAAGTGCATGGCGACGAGCCCGTTGAGCAGCGTGATCGCCACGAACGGGCGGTCGCGCAGCACTGCGAGCCGCGGCTCGCCCGCGGCCCGGGCGGGCGCGGGCTCGAGGTGGGGCAGCCGGGTGCAGAGGAGCCCGGTCGCGATCGTCGCGAGGCCGTCGAAGGCGAAGACCGCGAGGTAGGCCCAGGTCCGGTCGACCAGCAGCGCGAGGCCGCCGAGCATCGCGCCGAGGCTCATCGCGACGTTGGTGACCGCACGCAGGTAGGCCTTGAACTGGACCCCACGACCGCCGGTCGCCACCTGGGCGATGTAGCCGTTGCGGACCGCGCCGTTGCCGAAGAACAGCAGGTTCGAGACCGTCATCACGAGCAGCAGGGGCCAGAAGGATCGGGCGACGAGCAGGCCGAGCAGGGCCACGCCCGCCGCCACGGTCAGCGCCCGCATCACCTCACGCGGGCCTCGGGTGTCGCCGAGGTGTCCCAGCGGCACCTGCCCGAACATCGCCACCAGGGTGGCCACCGAGAGGATCAGGCCGACGTCGGTGGCCGCGAGGCCGACCTCCTGGGTGAAGAAGAGCGCGAACGTCGTCGTCGTCGCACCGGTGCCGGCGCGGTTGACGAACGTGCCCAGCGCCAGCACCCGGAGGCTGGGGTCGGTCGGGATCCCCCGCCGGGTCAGCCGGGGCGGGACCGCCGCCGGTGGCCTGATCTCCTCCGCACCGACGGTCCCCTCAGTCACGCGAGCATTGTGGAGGCCCGAGCCCCCGCTGCGCCAATGGGTTGCCGACCGACGGGTCAGGCCTCGGACATCGGGATTCGTACGCCGCGCTCGGCGGCCACCTCGGAGGCGCGTTCGTAGCCGGCGTCGACGTGGCGGATCACGCCCATGCCCGGGTCGTTGGTCAGCACCCGCTCGATCTTCTGCGCCGCCAGGTCGGTGCCGTCCGCGACGCAGACCTGGCCGGCGTGGATCGAGCGGCCCATGCCGACGCCACCGCCGTGGTGGATGGACACCCACGAGGCACCCGAGGCGGTGTTGACCAGCGCGTTGAGCAGCGCCCAGTCCGCGATCGCGTCGGAGCCGTCGAGCATCGCCTCGGTCTCGCGGTAGGGCGAGGCCACCGACCCGCAGTCGAGGTGGTCGCGGCCGATCACGATCGGCGCCTTGAGCTCGCCGGAGGCCACCATCTCGTTGAACTTCAGGCCGGCGAGGTGGCGCTCGCCGTACCCCAGCCAGCAGATGCGGGCCGGCAGGCCCTGGTAGTGCACCCGCTCCCCCGCCATCGTGATCCACTTGTGGAGCCGCTCGTACTCCGGCTTCTCCTCTGCCGGGAAGAGCTCGAGGATCGCGCGGTCGGTCGCCGCGATGTCGGCCGGGTCGCCGGAGAGCGCGGCCCAGCGGAACGGGCCCTTGCCCTCGCAGAACAGCGGCCGGATGTAGGCCGGCACGAAGCCGGGGAACTCGAAGGCCCGGTCGTAGCCGCCCTTGCGCGCCTCGTCGCGGATCGAGTTGCCGTAGTCGAAGACCTCGGCACCCCGGTCCTGGAACTCCACCATCGCGCGCACGTGCACGGCCATCGACTCCCTGGCCCGCTTGGTGAAGCCGACCGGGTCCTCGGTGCGCTCGCGCTCCCAGTCCTCGAACGCGGTGCCGACGGGCAGGTAGAAGAGCGGGTCGTGCGCCGACGTCTGGTCGGTGACCGCGTCGATGGGGGCGCCCATCTCCAGCAGCGCCGGCACCATCTCGGCGGCGTTGCCGAGCACGCCGATCGAGAGCGGGCGGCGCTCGTCGCGCGCCGCCACCGCCATCTCGACGGCCTCCTCCAGCGACCCGGCCTGCACGTCGAGGTAGCGGTGGTCGATCCGGCGCTGGATGCGGGACTGGTCGCACTCGATGCAGATCACCACGCCGTCGTTCATCGTGACGGCCAGCGGCTGGGCACCGCCCATGCCGCCGAGGCCGGCGGTCAGCGTGATGGTGCCGGCCAGCGTGCCCGCGAACTTCTTGTTCGCGACCGCCGCGAAGGTCTCGAAGGTGCCCTGCAGGATGCCCTGGGTGCCGATGTAGATCCACGAGCCGGCCGTCATCTGGCCGTACATCGTCAGCCCGAGGTCCTCCAGCCGCCGGAACTCCTCCCAGTTGGCCCAGTCGCCGACCAGGTTGGAGTTGGCGATGAGCACCCGCGGCGCCCACTCGTGGGTCCGCATGACGCCGACCGGCTTGCCCGACTGCACGAGCATGGTCTCGTCGTCCTCGAGGGTGCGCAGCGTGCGCACCAGGGCGTCGTACGCCTCCCAGCTGCGGGCCGCGCGGCCGGTGCCGCCGTAGACGACGAGGTCCTCGGGCCGCTCGGCGACCTCGGGGTCGAGGTTGTTCATCAGCATCCGCAGGGGCGCCTCGGTCTGCCACGACTTCGCGGACAGCTCGGTGCCGGTGGCGGCGTGGATGGGCAGTCGTGGGTTGCTCATGCGAGCTCTCCGATCACTTCTTCGACGGCGGTGAGGACGGCGCCCGAGCGGACCAGCTCCACGCTGGCCTCGATCTCGGGCGAGAGGTGGCGGTCGGGGCCGGGGCCCTGGATGCCGGAGGTGCGCAGCAGGCGTACGACGGCGCCGGTGGCGGGCGACGGCGCTAGCGGCCGCCGCAGGTCGAGCGCCCGCGCGGCGGTCAGCACCTCGACGGCGACCACCCGGGTCAGGCCGTCCACGGAGCGGCGCAGCTTGCGCGCGGCCGACCACCCCATCGACACGTGGTCCTCCTGCATCGCGCTGGAGGGGATGGAGTCGACCGAGGCCGGCACGGCCAGGCGCTTGAGCTCGGAGACGATCGCGGCCTGCGTGTACTGGGCGATCATGTGCCCGCTGTCGACACCCGGGTCGTCGGCGAGGAACGGCGGGAGGCCGTGGTTGCGGGCCTTGTCGAGGAAGCGGTCGGTGCGCCGCTCGCTGATCGAGGCCACGTCGGCGGCCACGATCGCGAGGAAGTCCAGCACGTAGGCCACCGGCGCCCCGTGGAAGTTGCCGTTGCTCTCGACGCGCCCCTGGTCGGCGAGCACCACCGGGTTGTCGACGGCCGAGGCCAGCTCGCGCCCGGCGACCTGCGCGGCGTGCTCCACGGTGTCGCGGGCGGCCCCGTGGACCTGCGGGGAGCAGCGCAGCGAGTAGGCGTCCTGGACCCGGTTGCAGTCCGGGCCGCGGTGCGAGGCGACCACGCCGGAGTCGGCGAGCAGCCGCGTCAGGTTGGCGGCGGCGAGCCCCTGACCGGGGTGCGGCCGGATCGCCTGGAGCTCGGGGGCGAAGACCCGGTCGGTGCCGAGCTGGCCCTCCACCGACATGGCCGCCGCGATGTCGGCGGTGCGCAGCAGCATCCGCAGGTCGGCGATGGCCATCACGAGCATGCCGAGCATCCCGTCGGTGCCGTTGATCAGCGCAAGGCCCTCCTTCGCCGCCAGCTCCACCGGCACCAGGCCGGCCGCGGCCAGCGCGTCGGCGGCGGGCACCAGCGTGCCGGCCGCGTCGCGGACCTCGCCCTCGCCCATCAGCGCCAGCGCGCAGTGCGAGAGCGGGGCCAGGTCGCCCGAGCACCCCAGCGAGCCGTACTCCCGCACCACAGGGGTGATGCCGTGGCTCAGCATCGAGGCCATCAGCTGCGCGGTCTCCAGGCGTACTCCGGTGTGGCCCGTCGCCAGCGTCGAGAGGCGCAGCAGCATCAGCGCCCGCACCACCTCGCGCTCGACCTCCGGACCGGACCCGGCCGCGTGGGAGCGGACCAGCGACCGCTGCAGCTGGGCCCGCATCTCGGTCGGGATGTGGCGGGTCGCGAGGGCGCCGAAGCCGGTCGAGATCCCGTAGGACGGGGTCGCGGCGGCCGCGAGCTCCTCCACGACCGACCGTGCAGCGGCGATCGCCGCGACGGCGTCCGGGGCGAGCTCGACGGGGGCGCCGTGGCGGGCGACGGCCAGGACGTCCGAGGGCGACACGGGGCCGGTGCCGACGGCGACTGGTGAGGACTGCATGGGTCAATCCAACGCCGCTGCCGGAGGTCCGCCAAGCGCCCACGAACGCCCGGCGTCTCGGATCCCAGACCCGTGTGACCGCCGCCACGTCGGACCCGCATCACAAAGTCCGAGACGACACGTCTGAAAGATGTGACCGGTGGGTAAGTTCCGTCCGACCGGCTGTACATGGGGCGACCTGGTCACGTGTCCGCATCTAGACGCTCGGAGCCGCAGGTCGGTGTCCCGGGCACTCGGGGAAGAGAGAGAAGCCATGCGACTACTGATCGCCAGCACCGCCGTGCTCGCGCTGGCCGCGAGCGGTGGGCTCGTCAGCGCCTCCGGCGCCGGCGCCACGACCGACTCGACCGGAAAGGTCCCGACGCCGTTCGCCTTCAAGTCCTACGCCTTCGGCAGCCGCGCCCACGGAGGCCAGGTCCCGGCCGGTTCGGGGAGCACCGCCTTCCAGGTCATCGGCTGCACCAACGACGCCGGCATCGACAAGAGCAACAAGGTGACGTCGGAGGACCTCCCCGGGCTGGGCAAGGCCTACCAGGTCACGACGCACGCCTGGACCACCCGCAACGCCACGACCGGCGTGGTCGCCTCGCACTCCCGCAACGCGATCGCCAAGGTCGTCCTCTCGAGCACCCAGGCCGGCACGCTGTCCCTGGAGGGCATCAAGTCGACCGCGGTGGCGTCCCACGACGACAAGGGCTTCCACGCCGACACGACCGCGGAGCTCGCGAAGATCGTGCTGACCCCGGCGATGGGCCCGGCCCAGGAGATCCCGGTGCCCGACCCCGGGCAGAGCGTCGACGTCCCGGGTGTCGCCACCATCGACATGGGCACCCCCAAGAAGGCCGCGGGCAAGGACCTCGCCCGGGCCCGCGTCGAGGCGCTGACCATCACCTCGGCCGCCACCGGCACCAAGGTGCACGTCGCCCAGTCGTTCGCCCAGCTCGCGCGCGGCATCAAGTCCGGGCTCTTCGGTGGCTACGCCGACGGAGCCAGGGCCAACGCCGGCGACGGCCACGTGACGACGGGACGCACGCCGTACCAGCCGATGCCCTGCCAGGGCACCCACGGTGACCTCCGGGACAACTCCACCGCCAGCGTGGACCTCGGCAACGGGCTCGTCCTCAGCGGCGTCGAGGCCTCGGGCATGGCGGACCAGACCGCTGCTCGCGCCTGGGGCCACGAGGAGGGCCGGATCGCCAAGGTCGACCTCGGCAACGGCCAGCTCGTGGTCGACGGCATCGTCGGGCGGGTCGAGGTGACCCGCAAGGGCACCGACCTCGCGACTCTGGTCCGTCACGCGAAGACGACCATCGGCACCATCACGGCCAACGGGCAGGAGCAGACCTTCCCCGACTCCGGCGTGCTCGAGATCCCCGGCGTCGCGAAGCTGGAGCGCAACATCGTGAAGAAGGTCAAGAACGGCCTCTCGGTGACGGCGCTGCGCATCACGCTGCTGGACGGCTCGGGCGCGGTGGCCAACCTCGGCGAGGGCAAGTTCTACGTGAAGCGGGCCGATCGCTGACCGGCGGCTCTCCCAGCACCACCTCACCGACGCCGGACGCGCCCAGCGCGTCCGGCGTCGGCGCGTCCGGGGCCCGCGAGACACCTCACTGATCAGCAGACAAGACGCGGCGACCCACGAGGTCGGGTCGGGCGTTGACTGAGGGCCATGACCTCGACCGCCATCGCCACGAGCGCCGGCCCCGGCACGCTGCGCCGGTGGTCGATGCTGGGCGCGAGCACCCTCGCCCAGGCCTCCGCGGCGGTCATGATGCACGGGCCGGCCTTCCTCATCCCGGCCCTGCACGCGGGCGGCCTGAGCCTGGCCGAGGCCGGCCTCGTGGCCGCCGCGCCCACGCTGGGGGTGATGCTCACCCTCGTCGCGTGGGGCGCGGTCGCGGACCGGTACGGCGAGCGGCGCACGCTGCTGTGCGGGCTCTCGCTGACGACCGCCTTCGGGGCCATGGCCGCGGCCGGTGGCGGGACGCCCCTGCTCGTGGCCGCGCTGGTCCTGGCCGGCGCCGCCGCGGCGAGCACCAACGCCGCCAGCGGCCGCGTCGTGGTCGGCTGGTTCCCGCCTGAGCGTCGCGGGCTCGCGATGGGCGTCCGGCAGATGGCTCAGCCGGCGGGCGTGGGGATCGCCGCGGTGAGCATCGCCGTGGTGGCCGCCGCCCACGGCGTGCACGCGGCCCTGTGGGTCCCGACCGCGGCCTCCGCCCTCGCGCTGGTCGTGGTCGCGCTCGTGGTCCTCGACCCGCCCCGGCCCGATCCCCGCGCGGGCGGCGCCGCGAACCCGTACCGGCGCGACAGCTTCCTCGCCCGCGTCCACGGCGTCTCGGTGCTGCTGGTCGTGCCGCAGTTCCTGGTCTGGACCTTCGCGCTGGTCTGGCTGGTGCAGGAGCGCTCCTGGTCGCCGGCCGCGGCCGGGTCGCTGGTCGCCGCCGCCCAGGTGGCCGGGGCGCTGGGCCGGATCGGCGTGGGCCACCTCTCCGACCTCGTCGGCAGCCGGATGCTTCCGCTGCGCTGGGTGGCGGTCGCCGCGGCGTCGGTGATGGGCCTGCTCGGGCTGGCCGCCGACCGCGACTGGGCGCTCGCGGTCGCGCTGCTCGTGGTCGCCACCGTGCTCACCGTCGCCGACAACGGGCTGGCCTTCACCGCCGTCGCCGAGCGCGCCGGGCCGAGCTGGTCGGGGCGGGCGCTGGGCGTGCAGAACACCGCGCAGTTCCTCGCCGCGTCGGCCGTGCCGCCGGTCGCCGGGGTGGCGGTGACACATCTCGGGTACGCCGCCGCGTTCGCCCTGGGGGCCGTCTTCCCCGTCGTGGCCGCGCCACTGGTCCCGGTCGGCACCGAGCGCGAGCTGTCCTGACCGGACCAGCCCGGCGGCCCGGCCGGGATTGAGCTGGGGCGGCGGCGGGTACCCACAGGTCAGGCACGAGTCCCGGCACCCGCCCGGGACCTACCCCCTTGGAGGGAACCATGTCCGGAGGACTCATCGTCACGATCCTCGTCCTGGTGGTCATCCTGGTCGTGATCGGCGTCGTCGTCGCACTCCTGATGAGCAAGAAGAGGAACGAGCAGCGCCGCGCCCAGGCGGCCCAGCTGCGCACCGAGGCGGCCGCCCAGTCCGACTCGATCGCCCAGGCCGAGCGCGAGGCCAAGCTGGCCGAGGCCGACGCCGAGGCCGCGCGGGTCGAGGCCGAGCAGGCCGAGCGCCGCGCCGCCGAGGCTCGCACCGGCGTGCACATGGACCAGGCCACGCAGGAGGACCGGATCCGCGAGGCGCAGCGGATCGACCCCGACGACAAGCGGGTGTGACCCGGCCCGGGGTCTAGTCTCCGGGACATGAGCCAGGTCCCGGCCGCGACGCGTGCGCTGCGCGTGCTCCGGTTCCTGGCCAGCCAGCCCGACCCGGTCCCGCTCGAGCGCATCATGCGCGCGTGCGAGCTGCCGCGCAGCACGGCGTACCACCTGCTGCGCGCGATGGTCGACGAGGGCTTCGTGGTGCACCTCGCCGAGGAGCATCGCTTCGGTCTCGGGGTCGCGGCGTTCGAGGTGGGCAGCGGCTACTCGCGGCAGGCGCCGCTCCAGCGGATCGCGCGCCGGCCGCTGGCCGCGCTCGTGGACCGGGCCGGGCAGAGCGCCCACCTCGCCGTGCTGCACGGGCGGGACGTCCTCTACGTGCTCGAGGAGCGTGCGCCGGGCCGGCCGCCCCTGGTGACCGACGTCGGCGTGCGGCTTCCCGCGCACCTGACCGCCAGCGGCCGGGCCATCCTGGCGTCGCTGCCGGCCCCGCAGGTGCGCGCGCTCTACCCGGCGCCGACGGCGTTCGTGGACCGTCACGGCACCGGACCCCGGACCCTCAGCGCCCTGCGCACCGTCCTCTCCGAGACCCGGCAGCGCGGCTACGCCACCGAGGAGGGTGAGGTCACCCCCGGGTTGGCCGGCGTCGCCGCCGCGGTGCACGACCACAACGGACACCCCGTCGCCGGCGTCGCGGTGACCTACGCCGAGGGTGACGCGGCCGCGCTCGCCAGCGAGGTGCGGCGTACCGCCGACGGGCTCACCCGCCGCATCGGCGGCACCACGCAGTGACGTCGGCGCCTCCCGCTCGTTGATCGACCGAGCCCGTCACGGGCCGATGACGGGAAGAGGAACCGACGTGTCCCACCACAACCGAGGCCCGCTGCGCCGACTGCTCTGGTCGGGAACGCTCGCCGTCACGCTGGTCGCCACCGCCGTCGCCGTCCCGTCCTGGGGCAGCCGTGACGGCAACCTGCTGGCGAGGTACGACGCCACCAAGGCCGCCGCGGTCGAGGCGCGGCCCCACGTCGACCCGCCCGGCACGGCACCGCACAACCACAACGACCCGGCCACCAAGAACTCCATCTCCCGCTCCACCGACTCCGGGCCCGAGACCCGGGATCCCACGACCGCGGCGCAGAAGCAGTCCAGCGCCGCCTACGTCGCGGCCGAGCGCCGGCTGCCCGACCCGCCGCTGACGACCGTCCCCGTGACGGCCCCGCGACGCCTCCACCCGCAGGACCGCTACGCGATGGCGAACGGCTGCTACCGGCTCACCCGCACGGCGAGCCGCTGTTCTTCAAGCCCACGCAGCTCGGGACCTACCTGCTGTACGACCACGACCGGCGCTTCGTCAGCGCCGGCGGCGGCACGGCCGACGCGCCCAGCGCCGACACCGAGTGGACGGCCACGCAGCACGGCGGCGCCCTCACCTTCACCTCCGGGTCAACGCGGCTGGAGCGGGGCGGCACCTCCGCGTTCGTCCCGACCCGCGCGGCCGGCTGCACGGCCTACCCCGAGTCCCAGATCGACATCTCCGGCGACCCGCACGCGGGCGTCACGCCGTACCAGGAGGTGCGCGGCTACGTCGACGCGCACACCCACGGCATGGCCTTCGAGTTCCTCGGCGGCGACGCCCACTGCGGCAAGCCGTGGGACCGGTACGGCGCGCCGTACGCGCTCGTGGACTGCCCCGACCACACCTACAGCGGCGGGTACGGCGGGATCCTCGAGGACGCGCTGTCCGGGCGCACCCACCACGACCCGGTCGGCTGGCCGACCTTCAAGGACTGGCCGGCGCCGGACTCGCTGACCCACGAGGGCACCTACTACCGGTGGCTGGAGCGCTCCTGGCGGGGCGGCCAGCGGATCTTCGTGAACCTGCTGGTGGAGAACAACCAGCTGTGCCAGATCTACCCGCTGCACAAGAACGCCGAGTACGCCAAGTGCGACGACATGGAGTCGATCCATCGCCAGGCGCGCGACATGTACCAGATGCAGGACTACATCGACGCCCAGTTCGGTGGCCCCGGCAAGGGCTTCTACCGGATCGTGACGAACCCCTTCCAGGCGCGCCGGGTCATCAACGCCGGGAAGATGGCGGTGATCATGGGCATCGAGACCAGCGTGCCCTTCGGCTGCACGTTCAAGGCGCTGCCCGGAGGCGACCAGCCCGCGCCCGAGTGCACTCCCGCCAACATCGACCGGCAGCTCGACCAGGTCCACCGGTGGGGCGTGCGGCAGATGGAGCTGGTCAACAAGTTCGACAACGCGCTGGCGGGTGTCGCCGGGGACAACGGCGAGGTCGGCGCCGCAGTGAACGCCGCCAACTTCAAGGAGACCGGCTCCTTCTGGGACATGCGGCACTGCGAGCCGGCCGACGGCCAGTCCCACGACAAGGACCAGGTGGCAGCGCCCGAGATCTCGGCCGAGCAGCAGGACGCGCTCTTCGGCGCGATCGCGCAGCTCATCGACACCACGAACCTGCCGGCCCTGCCGCTCTACCCGCCGCCGGACCACTGCAACGCCCGCGGCCTGACGACGCTGGGTGAGCACACGATCAACGGGCTGGCCGCGCGGCACATGATCTTCGACCCCGACCACATGAGCGTCGAGGCCCGCAACTCCGCGCTCGACCAGATCGAGGCGATGCACTACCCCGGGGTCGTCTCTAGCCACTCGTGGTCGACGCCCGACGCCTACCCGCGGATCTACCGCGACGGCGGCTTCATCACGCCGTACGCGGGCGACTCGACCGGGTTCGTCCAGAAGTGGCGGGCCCACATCGGCTGGGCCGACCCGCGCTACTACTGGGGCCTCGGCTACGGCGCGGACATGAACGGCCTCGGCGCGCAGGGCGACCCGCGCGGGACGGACGTGCCCAACCCGGTCACCTACCCGTTCCGCGGCCTCAACGGCATCACGGTGCGCAAGCAGCACGCCGGCAAGCGGGTCTACGACATCAATGCCGACGGGGTCGCGCAGTACGGCCTCTACCCCGACTGGATCCAGGACCTCAGCAAGGTCGCCGACGCCGAGCACGCCGGCGACGGAGCCGCGATCGCCGACGACATGGCCCGCGGCGCGGAGGCCTACCTGCAGATGTGGGAGCGGGCCGAGGGCATCGCCCCCGACTCCTGCCGCAACCCGGGCCTGCGCGAACCGGTCGCCCGGGTGCGCGACCGGGTCGTTCCCGGCCTGACGACCCGGCAGGTGATGGATGCGGTCGGCCAGCCGTACACCCGGCTCGGTGACCACTACGTCTTCTGCGCCCGCACCGGCTCCGACCCGCGGGTGCGGATGCAGGTGACCTTCGGGGACGGGGGCCGCGTCACCGGGTTGCGGCGCCTCGGCTGAGTCATCGGGGGCCACCTCACCCCTTCGGTTGCACATTCCTGCATTTCAACTTTGTGCAGGTCCGAGCGCCTTGTCGGGCCGGGTGGGCGCGGGATGGAATCCGCTCACCGCACCGTCGAGACGGACGGTGTCCGGAATCCACCCCCACCCTCAGGAGACCGTGCATGAAGCCCACCCTGGCTTCTGCCGTCGCCCTCGGCTGCGTATCCGCAGCCCTGGTCGCCTCGGCAGGCAACTCCCAAGCAGCGTCCACCCACGCCGACCGCCGCGCCGCGAGCATCAGCGAGGCCCGCACCAACGCCCAGGAGCACGCCGGTGTCTCAGCCGGCCAGGGCCTGGTCGTCCGCGACACCGTCCTGGACTCCAGCGGCGCGAGCCACGTCCGGTTCGACCGGACCTACAAGGGCCTCGAGGTCGTCGGCGGCGACTTCGTCGTGCACCAGGCCAAGGGCGGCGCCTTCCGCTCCGTCTCCGGGCGCTCGCTGTCCCCGTTCCAGCTGCCGACCACGGCCTCGGTCACGGCGCAGGCCGCCACCGCCAAGGCCGCCTCGGTCGTGGACCTCGCCCACGAGCACGCCACGCACGACCTGGTCGTCCTGGCCGTGCACCGCGCCCCCACGCTCGCCTGGCGCGTCAACGTGACCGGCCGCGACGCCGAGGGCGCCCCCGCCGGTGACTACGTCTTCGTCGGTGCCCGCAACGGGCGCGTCCTCGACCGGTGGGCCTCGACCGAGGAGGCCACCGGCTCCGGCACCGGCGTGGTCGACGGGACCGTCTCGCTCGACACCACGCAGTCGGGTTCGACCTACCAGCTGGTCGACCCGGTGCGCGGTGGCAACGCGACGTACAACGGCCCGCTCAGCAACAGCTCCACGCCGATCTTCACCGACGCGGACAACGTCTGGGGCAACGGCTCCACCAGCGACCCGGCCTCGGCCGGCGTCGACGCCCACTACGGCATCGCGAAGACCTGGGACTTCTACAAGAACACGTTCGGCCGCAACGGCATCGCCAACGACGGCAAGGGCGCGCGCTCGTTCGTGCACGACGGCGCCTACGTCAACGCGTCGTGGAGCGACTCCTGCTTCTGCATGCGCTACGGCGACGGCGACTCGACGACCTACCCGCTGGTGGCGCTCGACGTGGCCGGCCACGAGATGAGCCACGGCGTCACCAGCCGGACCGCCGGCCTGACCTACCGCGGCGAGAGCGGCGGCCTCAACGAGGCGAGCTCGGACATCATGGGCACCAACGTGGAGTGGTACGCCAACAACGCCAACGACGTGCCCGACTACGTCATCGGCGAGGAGATCTACCGCTCCTACAACCCGGCGACGAACTACATCCGCCGGATGGACAAGCCCTCGATGGACGGCGCCAGCCAGGACTGCTGGAGCACCGCCACCAAGCGCGTCGACGTGCACTACTCCTCGGGCCCGGCCAACCACTACTTCTACCTGCTGTCCGAGGGCAGCGGCGCGAAGACGATCAACGGCATCGCCTACAACAGCCCCACGTGCAACGGCTCCACGATCACCGGCATCGGTCGCACCACCGCCGCCGCGATCTGGTACCGCGCGCTGACGGTCTACATGACCTCCAGCACCAACTACGCCGGTGCCCGCACCGCCAACATCAACGCGGCCACAGACCTGTACGGCGCCTCGTCGTCGCAGGTCGCGGCCGTCAAGGCCGCCTGGTCGGCGGTGTCGGTGAACTGACCGACTGACCCGCTCGCTGGGCGAGCAGCTGAGCACTGCGGCGGCCGGACCTCGGGGTCCGGCCGCCGTTGCTGTGCCCGTGGCAGGCGCGAAGTTACCTGCGGGTAGGATCCACCTCACAACGTTCGGGGACTGACGCGGCCCGTCCGACCCGCCTAGGCTCGCGCCACGCGTCCCGAACCGCCGATCGACGCCGCCGCCCCGACGAGGAGCAGTAGTCCATGCAGATCTTCGCCATCGTTGTCTCGCTCGCGATCGCCGCCGTCGGCATCGCCCTCTTCGTGAGGGCCATCCGTCAGATCATCGCGGTGATGAAGGTCGGGCAGCCGGCCGCGCGCAGCGACAACCCGGGCCGGCGTACCGCGACGATGCTCAAGGAGTCACTCGGCCACACCCGGATGCTGCAGTGGCACTGGGTCGGCGCGGGGCACTGGTTCATCTTCGTCGGCTTCGGGCTGCTGTTCTTCACGCTGGTGACGGCGTTCGGCCAGCTCTTCAGCCCCACCTTCGCGCTGCCGCTGATCGGCCACTTCTTCCTGTGGGAGTGGCTGACCGAGTTCGTCACGTTCGTGATGCTGGTGGCCATCATCGCGTTCATCGGCTACCGCGTGAGCCGGCCGGGCGAGCGGGTCCGGGGCCCGCGGGGGCGGTTCTTCGGCTCCACGATGTGGCAGGCCTACTTCGTCGAGGCCGTGATCCTCGGCGTCGGGCTGTGCATCGTCACGCTGCGCGGCCTGGAGTACGCCCTCGAGGACGGTTCGACCGCCTTCCACTACCCGCTGACCTTCTGGCTCGGCGAGGCGTTCTCGGGAATGTCGGACTCCTCGCTGAAGAACTCCGTCTACTTCGTCTCCATGCTGAAGATCCTGATCTCGTTCATCTGGATGATCACCATCTCGGTCAACCTGACCATGGGCGTGGCCTGGCACCGGTTCCTCGCCTTCTTCAACATCTGGTTCAAGCGCGAGTCGTCGGGCCGTACCGCGCTGGGTGCCGTCAAGCCGCTGACCTCCGACGGCAAGGCGATCACCCTCGACGACATCGACGACCTCGACGAGGACTCGGTGCTCGGCGTCGGCGCGGTCGAGGACTTCAGCTGGAAGGGCATCCTCGACTTCACCTCGTGCACCGAGTGCGGCCGCTGCCAGTCGCAGTGCCCCGCCTGGAACACCGACAAGCCGCTGTCCCCCAAGCTCCTCATCACCGCGCTGCGCGACCACGCGCACGCCAAGGCGCCGTACCTCCAGGCGGCCGAGGGCGACCGCGCCGCGCTGCTGGAGGGCAACGACACCCTGACCCGGGAGGTCGAGCGCCCGCTGGTCGGCGAGACCGGGGACGACTGGTTCTACATGCCGGAGAACGGCGCCGCGGTCATCGACCCCGACGTCCTCTGGTCGTGCACCTCCTGCGGCGCCTGCGTCCAGCAGTGCCCCGTGGACATCGAGCACGTCGACCACATCGTCGACATGCGCCGCTACGCGATCCTCGTGGAGTCGAACTTCCCGGCCGAGCTCAACGGGCTCTTCAAGGGCCTGGAGAACAAGGGCAACCCGTGGAACATGTCGCCCAACGCGCGCATGGACTGGGCCAAGGGACTCGACTTCGAGGTCAAGGTCGTCGGCGAGACCATCGAGTCGCTCGACGAGGTCGAGTGGCTGTTCTGGGTCGGTTGCGCGGGTGCCTACGAGGACCGCGCCAAGAAGACGACCCGGGCCGTGGCCGAGCTGCTCGACATGGCCGGCGTCAGCTTCGGCGTGCTGGGCAACGGCGAGACCTGCACCGGTGACCCGGCGCGGCGCGCGGGCAACGAGTTCGTGTTCCAGGGCCTGGCCCAGCAGAACGTCGAGACCCTGAAGGAGGCGAAGGTCAAGAAGGTCGTCTCGACCTGCGCCCACTGCTTCAACACCCTCAAGAACGAGTACAAGGACTTCGGCATCGAGCTCGAGGTCGTCCACCACACCCAGCTCCTCAACCGCCTGGTGCGCGAGGGCAGGCTCACCCCGGTCAAGGACGGCGCCGGCGCCGCGAAGCGCTCGATCACCTACCACGACCCCTGCTACATCGGCCGCCACAACGGCGTCTACTCACCTCCGCGCGAGCTGCTGCAGGTGCTTCCCGGGGCGGACTTCGTGGAGATGGAGCGCAACTCCGAGCGCTCGTTCTGCTGCGGCGCCGGTGGCGCGCGTATGTGGATGGAGGAGAACCTCGGCGAGCGGATCAACGTCAACCGCACCCAGGAGGCGGTCGGCACCGGAGCGGACCAGATCGCCGTTGGCTGCCCGTTCTGCCGGGTGATGCTCTCCGACGGGCTCACGGCCCAGCAGGCCAAGGGTGAGGCTCGCGAGGAGGTCGAGGTCCTCGACGTCGCACAGATGCTGCTGGCGTCGGTGAAGGGCGAGAGCGCGACCAAGCTGCAGCCGGGAGCCGGCGCGGCCGCCGCGGCTGCCGCTCCTGCCGAGGCCGCTCCGGCCCGGGCCGAGGACGAGGCCACCAAGGCCGAGCCCGAGGACGGCGACCGGACGCAGACCGAGGAAACCGTCACCGCGACCGAGGACGCCGGCTCGGCCGCCAAGGCCTCCGGGGGCTCCTCGCTCTTCGACGAGCCCGAGGCCCAGGAGCCGGCCGCGACGGCGGACGCCGACGCGTCCGTGCAGCAGGAGGCGAAGGCCGCGGAGCAGTCCGGTGGTTCGTTGTTCGACCTCGGTGGGGACGAGCCCGAGGCGCCCGCGGCGAAGGCCGAGCCCGCTGAGCCCGAAGCCGAGACGGCGTCGGAGCCGGCCGAGACCAAGGCAGAGCCCGACCTGGGGACGGGCGGGTCGCTCTTCGACCTCGGTGGCGACGAGCCCGAGAAGCCCGCGGTGAAGGCCGAGCCGGCCGCCGAGGCCGAGCCCTCGAAGCCGGAGACCGCGAAGGCGGCTGCGAAGACGGGGCCTGCGAAGACGGAGCCTGCCGGGGCGGCCGCCCCCGCCGAGGAGATCCCCTCCTCCGGCTCGCTCTTCGACATCGCCGCCCCGGAGCCCGAGGCGAAGGCCGAGCCCGCGAAGCAGGAAGCGGCCCCCGCCGCCGAGCCCGAGCCCGTGGCGGAGACCGAGCCGGAGACCGCGGAGAAGGCGGAGGCACCCGCCGCCGCGAACGCCCCGGCGTCGGAGATCCCGTCCAACGGCTCGCTCTTCGACATCGCCGCCCCGGAGCCCGAGGCGAAGGCCGAGCCGACGAAGCAGGAAGCGGCCCCGGCCGCCGAGCCCGAGCCCGAGGCGCAGCCCGAGCCCGAGGCCGAGCCGGTCGCGGCTGACCCGAAGCCGGCTGCCAAGGCCGCCGCGCCGGCGCAGGAGATCCCCGAGAGCGGTTCCCTCTTCGACATCGAGGCCCCCGCGGCACCGGAGCCGGCCGCCCCCGCGGCGCCCGAGGCGAAGCGGGAGCCCGAGGCGAAGTCGGAGCCCGAGTCTGAGTCTGAGTCGGAGTCTGAGTCGGAGTCGGAGTCGGCGGACGAGGCCACGGACCAGGAGTCGTCGACCGACGGCCTGAGCGGGGGTGCGGCGGTCAGCGCCGCCGCCACCGCCGCGGCCGGCTCGGCATCCGACGAGCCGGCGACCTCCGAGCCGGAGGCCGCCGCCACCCCCGAGCCCGCCGTGGACGAGGCCGACACCCCGGAGGAGCCCGCTCAGCAGAAGGAGCAGGCTCCCTCCAGCAACGGAGCGGCCCACCAGCCGAAGACCGACGTCGACATCAACGAGTCGGGCTCGCTCTTCGACCTCTGACCCGCAGGGTCCCGCGATGGCGGTGATCCCCAGTCACCTGGTGACCGGGGATCACCGCCATCGTTCTGCTCCGGGTCCCTTCACGGCCGGCCAGCACGACCCGGCACCGCCTCCTGCTGCGGAGCGAGGGAAAGTTCGCCCGAATCCTGCTCCGGCCACGCTCAGCCGACGCGCGCGAGCGGCCAACTGCCCTCGGTTCGGGCACCCGCCGGCACTGTCGCGGACAGGCCGCGCTCCGTCAGTGAGCGTCCATGTGGGCAGGCTCGTCCTCGTGCTCGACCTCGTCCGGGACGACGACCGGGCGGAGCTTGGCCCAGGCGATGAAGATCGCGCCCGCCACGAGGAGGGCGATGCCCGCCCAGAGGTTGGCGTTCACGCCCCCGGTCTTGTCTTCCTGGGGGTCTGCGAAGACGCCGAGCAGCGTCAGGATGACGCCGTAGATCCCGAGCAGCCCGCCGATGATGTTGCGGATGTCGAAGATGCCGGCGGTGTGCCCGCTCTTGGTGTGCCCGCCGTTGGTGTTCGTGGTGGTCGACATGTCGTGCTCCTCAGAAGGCTGCGTTCAGGGCGATGACCATGACCAGGGCCACTCCGGCCAGGGGCAGGGTCCGGCGGTACCACGGGTACGACGCCTCGTGGGCGTCCACCAGGTCCTCCCGGGGGGTCTCGGAGTAGACGAGGCCCTTGAGCTCCGCCGCGGGCTTCGGCTTGGTCACCAGCGACACGACGACGCTCAGCACGAGGTCGACGACGAAGGCGGTGGAGGCGGCCAGGAACGCCGCCCCCTGCCCGCCGACGGGGATCGTGCCGGTGCTCAGCGAGCCGAACGCGTCCTGGCTCAGGAACGCCACGGCCACCGCCGAGAGCGTGCCGGACACCAGGCCCACCCAACCGGCCGTCGCGCTCATCCGCTTCCAGAACATGCCGAGGATGAACGTCGCGAACAGCGGCGCGTTGAAGAACCCGAAGAGCGTCTGCAGGTAGGTCATGATGTTGCTGAAGTTGGCGGCCAGCCCCGCGGTGAAGATCGCGATCACGGTGGCGCCGACGGTCGCGATCCGGCCCACCCGCAGGTAGTAGGCGTCGTCGCGGCCCTTGACCAGGTAGTCGCCCACCAGGTCATAGCTCAGGACGGTGTTGAACGCCGAGATGTTGGCCGCCATGCCCGCCATGAACGCCGCGAGCAGGCCCGCGATCGCGAGCCCCAGCAAGCCGTTGGGCAGCAGGTCGCGCATCAGCAGGAGCAGCGAGTCGTTGTAGGTGACCCCGCTTCCCGACGATCCGCCCGGGACGGTGCCGCCCGCCTTGACCTTGGCGATCTCGGTGACCAGCACCGCGGCCAGCATGCCGGGCAGGATGGTGATGAACGGGATGAACATCTTCGGGAAGGCGCCGATGATCGGGGTCTTGCGGGCCGAGGAGATCGAGTCCGAGGCCATCGCCCGCTGGACCTCGACGAAGTTCGTGGTCCAGTAGCCGAAGGAGAGCACGAAGCCGAGGCCGAAGACGATGCCGACGACCGACAGCACCGAGGAGTCGATCCCCGACAGGGCCTGACCGGGCCAGGAGTTGAGCTGCTCGGCGGCCGGGGCGGCGCCGCCCTTACCGGCCGCGGCGGTCAGCTGGTCCTTGAGGCCGTTCCAGCCGCCGACCTTGTGCAGGCCCAGGAGGGTGAGCGGCAGCAGCGCGGCCACGATGACGAAGAACTGCAGCACCTCGTTGTAGATGGCCGCCTTCAGTCCGCCGAGGGTGATGTAGGAGAGCACCACCGCGGCCGCCACGATCAGCGCGACCCAGAGCGGCCAGCCGAGCATGGCGTGCACGATGCTGCCGAGCAGGTAGAGGTTGATGCCGGCGATCAGCAGCTGGGCGATCGCGAAGGACAGCGAGTTGACCAGGTGGGCGCCCGGACCGAACCGGCGGAGCATGAACTCCGGCACGGAGCGAACCTTGGAGCCGTAGTAGAACGGCATCATCACGACGCCGAGGAAGAGCATCGCCGGGATCGCGCCGATCCAGAAGTAGTGGACCGTCGGGATGCCGAACTCCGCTCCCGAGGCCGACATGCCCATGATCTCCACCGCGCCGAGGTTGGCGGAGATGAAGGCGAGGCCGGTCACCCAGGCCGGCATCGAGCGGCCCGACAGGAAGAAGTCGAGCGAGCCGGAGACCTGTCGGCCGGCCATCAGGCCGATGCCGACGACGAAGCCGAAGTAGATGACGAGCATCAGGTAGTCGGCGGCGGTCGCGTTGATGAGGGTGTCGGTCGCCAGGACCGTGATTCCCGAGCCAGCCATGAGCTGCCCTTCCGTGTTCACGTGTTGCGGGGGACTGACGCGCCCCACGCCGGTGGCCCGAGAGAGGTGACCCGTCTCTCACCGGTACCCCGTATTTCCGGCCCTGACACCTCCCTCTTCCCGGGCCGTCACCCCCAATGACGTCACGCGACACCACATTTGACGTCATGAATGCTTGACGTGACGTCATCGTGGTGTCATCGTGGTGCGCATGGACATCACGCCGTACATCGACAGCCTGCGTCGGGACCTCGTCGCAGCCGCCGAGGCAGCCGGACCCGAGACCCGGGCCGCCGCCGAGCGCCTCACCTTCGCCCTCGACCCGGCCGCGCGCCTCGCGATGATGGAGGCCATCTCCCAGGCCGCCGCGGAGATCACCGCGGAGCTCCCGTCCGGCGGCGTCGACGTCCGGCTCGACGGGCGGGACCTCGACTTCGTCGTCCACACCCCGCCGCCCATCGGTCCCGACCAGCCGGCCGCACCGACGCCCAACGCCGAGGAGCCCGAGGAGGAGGGCGGGACCGCCCGGATCACCCTGCGGATGCCGGAGTCGGTCAAGGCCCGGGCCGAGGAGCTGGCGGCCCGCACGGGCCACTCGCTCAACACCTGGCTGGTCAACGTCGTGCGTGCAGCCACCCGTGACGGCGCGGTCAACGTCGACATCGACCTCTCCAGCATCCCGTTCCTCGGCAACGACCCGTTCGGCGGGCAGGGCCCCGGACGCGGGCACCGCCGGATGACCGGCTGGATCTGAGGACCAGCCGGACCGAGGGCCGGCACACCTAGTTCCCCCAACATCCCGACGGGACCAGCAACGGGCTGGTCCTGCGGACGAACACACCCAGAAGCAGGAGCTCACATGTCCGACTACCAGTTCGAGACCCTCCGCCCGGTCGACCTCCTCGTCGAGATCGGCAAGGGCAGCGTGACGGTCCTCGCGACCGACACCACCGAGTCCACGGTCGAGGTGCGTGGACGCGACGCCGAGTCGGTGCGCGTCGACCACGCCGGCGACCGGATCAGCGTCGTGGCCCCCAAGCTGCGCTCGGGATTCCTGGCCGGCGACTCGCGCCTCGACGTCACCGTGACCGTCCCGACCGACAGCGGCCTGGCCGTTCGCACCGGCAGCGCCGACATCACCGTCGACGGCACGGTCGGGACCAGCCAGATCAGGAGCGGGTCCGGCGACGTGCAGGTCGAGGCCTTCGGCGGACCGGCCGTGGTCGAGACCGGCTCGGGCGACATCCGGATCGACGACGCCCGCGCCGAGCTGCGCATCAAGAGCGGCTCGGGCAACGTCAACATCGGCGCGGCCGGCGCCACCGTGGCCGTGTCGACCGGGTCCGGAGACGTCGAGATCGGCACCAGCAGCGGCCCGACCGTCGTCAAGACCGGGTCCGGCGACCTGAAGGTCGTGGACGCCCTCTCCGACGTCTCGCTCACGACCGGCAGCGGCGACCTCGTCGTCCGCTCGGCCCAGCGCGGGCGCATCACCGCCAAGGGCGCGTCGGGGGACATCCGGCTCGGCATCCCGGCCGGCGTCCCCGTCTGGACGGACATCTCGACGGTGTCCGGCGCCATCCACAGCAACCTCACCGGCGCCGGTCAGCCCCAGGCGGGTGCCGACCACGTCGAGGTCCGGGCCAAGACGGTCAGCGGCGACGTCGTCCTGACCGAGGTCTGACCAGCCACCACCCCACGGGAGGAGAGCACGATGAACAACACCCTCAACCAGATGGTCGCCCGGCAGCAGATCGCCGAGCGGGTGGCCCGCGCCTCATCGCCCCGGGTCGACTCGACGACGTCGCGACACCGGGTCGCCCAGCGGCTCCGCCGGATCGCGGACCGCGTCGACAGCTAGGAGCCCGGGTCGTTCAGATGCGGGTGCGGTGGAAGTTGGCGTACGACCGGGACGGCGTCGGCCCGCGCTGCCCCTGGTAGCGCGAGCCGTAGCGCTCGGAGCCGTACGGGTGCTCCGACGGCGAGGAGAGCCGGAAGAAGCAGAACTGCCCGATCTTCATGCCCGGGTAGAGCTTGATCGGCAGGGTGGCCACGTTGGCAAGCTCGAGGGTCACGTGCCCGGAGAAGCCCGGGTCGACGAAGCCGGCCGTCGCGTGCGTGAGGAGACCGAGACGGCCAAGCGAGGACTTCCCCTCCACCCGCGCCGCGATGTCGTCCGGCAGGGAGACCACCTCGAACGTCGAGCCGAGCACGAACTCCCCCGGGTGCAGGATGAACGCCTCGTCCCCCTCGGGCTCGACCTGGCGGGTCAGGTCCGACTGGTCCGCCGCGGGGTCGATGTGGGGGTAGCGGTGGTTCTCGAAGACCCGGAAGAACCGGTCGAGCCGCACGTCGATGGAGGACGGCTGCATCATGCCGGGGTCGAACGGGTCAAGCCGGACGCGCCCGGCGTCGATCTCGGCCATGATGTCGCGGTCTGACAGCAGCACGTGGGCACCCTACCGGCGCCGACCCCGCCACGGGCGACCGTCCGCCTCCCGGCGAAGATGTGCTCATGTCCTTCCAGCGGTACGTCGCCATCGGCGACTCCTTCACCGAGGGCGTCGGCGACCCCGACCCGTCGCGTCCCAACGGGCTGCGCGGCTGGGCCGACCGGGTCGCCGAGGTGCTCGACGACCGGGCCGGGGCGTCCGGGTTCGGCTACGCCAACCTGGCGATCCGCGGGCGCAAGCTGCACGCGATCATCGCCGAGCAGCTCGACGCCGCGGTCGCGCTCGAGCCCGACCTGGTCACGATCTACGCCGGCGCCAACGACATCCTGCGCCCGCGCGTCGACCTCGACGCCCTCGCCGCTGACTACGACAAGGCCCTGGGCCGGCTCTCGGCGACGGGCGCCCGGGTCCTGGTGTGGACGGCCTTCGACCCCGGCGGCTCGGCCATCTACCGCCCGGTGCGCGGCCGCTTCGCGCTCTACAACGAGCTGGTCCGCGAGAGCGCCCACCGGCACGGCGCCTCCGTCGTCGACTTCTGGCGGCTGCGGGAGTACCGCGACTGGCGCTACTGGGACGAGGACCGGATGCACATGGGGCCGCCCGGCCACCAGCGGATGGCGATCGAGGTGCTCGACACCCTCGGCGTCGCGCACGACCTGGCGCCGCTGCCGCTGCGCGACCTGCCCGTCCACAGCCGGCGCGACCAGCTCCGCGAGAACCTCGACTGGGTGCGGGGCGCCGCGCTGCCCTGGGTGCACCGCCGTCTGACCGGCCGCTCCTCGGGCGACACGGTGAGTCCGCGCTACCCGACCCTGGCGCGACTCGCCGTACCGCTCTCCTCGCGACCCGTGTCACCCGGCGGCGACTGATGAACTAGCATGTGCGCCGACCGGTCCGCCGGTCGTGCGGATGTAGCTCAGTTGGTAGAGCGCGACCTTCCCAAGGTCGATGTCGCGAGTTCGAGTCTCGTCATCCGCTCCACTTCCTTCCCCGGCCCTCGCGGCCCTCTCCTCACCCCCATCCCGGGACGTCATGCGTTCCGTGGCCCCGGGGCCACGATTCGCATGACGTTGCCCCGCCGCGCTCGGGTGACTGCTGTGACTCATGGGTCACTTGACGTCTTGCGGGACCATTGGGGACAGTGGTACGCAACTTCACCGACTTGTCTCGAGGATCCCCATGTCCCGGCCCCGCCCCCGCACCATCGCGATCGGCGCCCTCGCGGTGCTCCTCGCCGCCAGCCCGTTCATCCCGCACGGCGGCGACGACAACGGGGCGATGCGCCCCTCCGGTGACCAGCGGTACGGCGCGCTCGTGCCCGCGGACACCGCACCCCTGGGGAAGGTGACCCCGGAGCTGCAGGCCGAGATCGACCGGGTGCTGGCCCAGGGCGAGGCGGCCGGCCGGGTGCCGGTGACCCAGAGCCCGGACACGCTGGCCGCGCGGCTGATCCGCTGCGCGGACTTCGACGGGCAGCGCTACTGCCTGCACACCGGCTGGACCGAGAGCACCCAGTCCGAGGTCCAGGCCCGGATGGCGACCGCGGCCCGTGCCGTCGCCGCGCGCCCGAGCGGCCGGACCACCACCGGCGACCTCGACGAGCTGGCGACCCTGCGGCAGCTGGCGCGGATGAGTCCCACCGCCCGCGCAGCCGAGGAGCGCGAGGAGCTCACGCAAGCGGCCCGCTCGGTCGCCAAGGTGTGGCTGCTCCGGCACGACATCGAGGGCGTCGACATCCCCCAGTCGGTCCTCGACGAGCACCCCGAGGCCCTGGCCGACACGTCCTCGGCCCGGACGACGTCCTCTTCGTCGAGCACGCCGTCCCCGTCGGCGACGGCCACCGCCACGCCGACGAAGAGCCGGCCGAAGCGGTTCAAGGACTACCCGCAGCGCGACACCGTGCTCAACCCCAAGCAGGTCGCCGAGCAGCAGCGCACCTACTGGTGCGGCCCGACCACGATGCAGATGATCACCTGGGGCTGGAAGCACAAGGACCTCGGCCAGGCGCACTGGGCCGACAAGCTCCACACCACCAGCCAGGGCACCGGGATCAGCGACATGGTCCGGGTCATCAACGACAACACCGGCTGGGACCGCAAGGACCATGCCGGGGCCTACATCGTGCTCGACATCAGCGACTACGGCTTCAAGAAGTGGGAGAAGCTGCTGATGCGCCACGTCACCGACTACCGGGCGCCGGTCGTGCTGCACCCGATCCTGCTGAAGAAGTACTACCCCTACCTCGACGACGACGCCTCCGGTCACTTCCAGGCCGGCCGCGGCTACGACCGCCGGGGCGACAAGTCCAACCTGATCGGCTACTTCGAGCCCTGGAACCAGCAGCGGTTCGACCCCTCCGAGCCCTACATCGCCCGCGTGCAGTGGCGCTCGGCGTACAAGAGCTACCGCGCGAACGAGGCACACTTCCAGCACAACATCGGCGTCTGATGCCCGCACCCTCGCGCCGGTACGCCGTACCTGCCGCGGCCCTGCTCCTCGTCCCGCTGCTGACCCTGGCGGGCTGCTCGGACGGCGGGGACGGGAAAGCCGAGGAGCCGACGTCGAGCCCCTCGGCCACCGGCTCCCCGACCGGCAGCGACACGCCGTCCGGCACTGACTCGTCGAGCGCCACCCACGGCTCCGCCGCGGCTCCGGCGCCGGGCGGCACCGCCGACAAGCCGACGGTGCTCTCGACGACGACCCGGCTGCTGGACTGGAAGCAGGTGCCCGGGTCGGTCGACGACACCGTCACCCGCAGCGGCGCCTGGACGCTCACGGTCAACCAGGCCGAGACCGAGGCTCGGATCGAGGGGCCGGGCTCGGGGAGCGGCATCCGGGCCGACCCGCGCCAACGGATCTCCGACGCGCTCATCGACGGTGACCACGCCGTCGTGGTGCTGCAGGACAAGCAGGAGACCCGACCCAGCAGCGCCACGGTGGTCGATCTGCGCTCGGGCGACACCTTCACCGTCGACGGCGGCTCCGACGTGCCGACGACCAACGGCGGCACCTGGGCCCTCGGCGAGGGCCAGCTGCTCCACGCCACGGTGCACCAGGGCTCCTACTGCGTGGCCTCGGTCGACCTCGCCACCCGGAAGTCCACCCTGGGCTGGTGCGCACCCGCACGGCACGGCTTCAACAGCGCCGCGATCACGCCCGCCGGCGAGTCGCTGCTGACCTTCGACGACTCCCACCCGGCCTGCCGCACGGTCGTGAAGCTCAGCGGCGACCAGGTGACCCCCTTCGAGGGCGTGCCCGACTGCACCGGCTGGGACGGGCTGGTCACCCAGGACGGCGCCGTGTGGTCGGTGATCCCCAAGGAGCGCCAGATCGAGGCCGCGCACGCCTTCGCCCGCACCGGTCACGGCTACTACGACCTGGGCCCCTCGGTGTCCGGCACGCTCACCTGGTGCGGTGGCGCGGCGTACTTCGCCCGCGACCCGCAGCGCGACAGCGACCCCGCGGAGCTGATGCGCTGGACACCGGGTGACGGTCTGGAGGTCGTCTACCGGTCCCACGGCGGCCACGCGTTCCTGACGCCGCCGCGCTGCGGCGGGGACACGATCACCGTCACCGCGCTGGCCCAGTCCGGCGACGAGCAGGTCAGCGCCGCGCTGGGCTGATCCCGCTCCACCGCGACCGTAGGGTGGCCGCGTGAGCCCCTCCTCCGCACCCGAGCCCTTCACCGGCATCCCGGTCGCGGCCCTCGACTTCTACGACGATCTCGAGGTCGACAACACCAAGTCCTTCTGGGAGAAGCACAAGGCGGTCTACGACGAGGCCGTGAAGGCCCCGATGACCGCCCTCTGCGCCGCGCTCGAGCCGGAGTTCGGCAGCGCGAAGGTGTTCCGCCCCTACCGCGACGTGCGCTTCGCGAAGGACAAGACGCCGTACAAGACCCACCAGGGCGCGTTCGTGCCCTGCGGCCCGTCGACCGGGTGGTACGTCCAGGTCTCCGCCCAGGGCGTGCGCACCGGCGCCGGGTTCTACGAGGCGTCGTCGGCCGGGCTCGCGGCGGTGCGTGCGGCCATCGACGAGGAGCTCACCGGCCAGGAGCTGGAGCGGATCCTCGACTCGTTGCGCGCCGACGGCTGGGACGTCGGCGGCGACCGCCTCAAGACCAGCCCGCGCGGGTACGCCGCGGACCACCCGCGCATCGAGCTGCTCCGGCACAAGTCGCTCACCGCCGGCCGCTCGCACGGCTTCGAGCCGGTGATCCACACCCCCGAGCTGCTCGACGTGGTCCGCGACGACTGGCGCGCGCTGCGCCCGCTCGTGGAGTGGGTCGCAGCGCGCACCGACCGCTGAGCGCTACCGGTTCTCGAGCCAGACGTCGGCCCGGGCGATCCGCAGCAGCTGATCCCAGCTCAGGGCCGGCAGCCGTCGGACCACAGGCCCGTCCGCCGCGCGGTCGTTGGTGGCCACCACCGACACCCGCCAGCCGTCGGGGCGCGTGAAGTCGGCCTCCGAGATGCGCCGTCGTGGACTTGCGTCGCCGCTGGTCAAGGTCCCTGCAGACGAGGCGGGGTGCGTGTCCTTCGCATTGAGGTCGTAGCACCCCACGTCCTCGAGCAAGGGCGCCGCGTCGCAGGACTCGGCCCGGTAGACGTAGACGTAGACCCGGGTGCCCCGATAGCGCAGGCCACCTCGGTCATAGTCCGGGCCGTCGTCGTCGGCGAGGGCCTTCACCCTGCCGTGCGGCAGCAGCGAGGCCAGGGTGCTCGCGACCGGGGTCCCGTGGGTCGCCGGCTGGGAGGCAGCAGCCGCGTCGCGCTGGTGCCCGGCTCCGCCGCTCCCTCCGGGAAGAAGGCTCGCCGCGAGGCCGGTGACGCCGATGACGGCCGCCGCGGCGAAGGTCGTCCCCACCCGTGCCCGACGGCGCAGGGCGCGGCCGCGGCCGACGGAGCCGGCGACGATGCGGTCGACGTCGGGCGCGAGGCCGTCCGTCGCGGCGTCGAGGAGGTGGGTGGCTTGCTGGTGGTCGTTCATCGTGCTTCCTTCCGGGTGCCGACGAGTGACGAGTCGAGCAACGGCCGGATCCGGTCCAGCGCCCGCATGCTGCGGTTGCGCACCGCACCCGGGGGAGACCTCCAGCCGCTCCGCGACCTCGGAGACCGCGAGGTCCTCGAGGTAGCGGAGCACCAGCACCGCCCGGTCCAGCGGGCTCAGCCCGTCCAGTGCCTGCTGCAGCGAGAGCCGCAGGTCGCTGGTGGCCGCGTCGTCGGGACGCACCTGCTCCGGCACGTCGCCGTACGGCAGCTCGTGGCTGCTGCGCCGGCGACGGGCGCTGAGGTAGGTCCGCACGAGCGTGGTCTGGGCGTACGCCGCGGGGTTGTCGATCCGGGCACCGAGGCGTCGGTGCCAGCGGACGTAGACCTTCGCGAGCGTCTCCTGGACGAGGTCCTCGGCTTGGTGCCGGTCCCCGCACAGGAGCCAGGCGCTGCGGTGGAGGTGAGGGGTGCGCACACGTGCGAACTCCTCGAAGTCCCCGAGTTTTCCTGCCGTCGTCATGTCACTCCTGGGTTGGCGTCACCCAGTACGACGCAGCCCGGCGTCGGTCCGTCACACGCACCCCCGTGCCTTCTCTCCCCCGGGCGTTCCTCAGTGGGGCTGCCAGGCGTCCTCGTCGGCGGTGCGCGAGGTGACCGCCTTGGGCAGCTTGCCGTCGGCGAGCTGCTGGATCGACACCTGCTCGAAGACGTCGCGCAGGGAGCGGCGCGCCGCGATCCACACGTGCTGCAGCACCTCGGCGGAGCCGTTGTAGTTGACCGCCTCGGGACGCAGCCCGTAGACGGACACCAGCGGGCCGTCCACGGCGCGGATCACGTCGGCCACGGACACCGTCTCGGGGTCGCGGCCCATCCGCCAGCCGCCGGACTGGCCACGCTGGGAGATCACGATCCCGGACTTGCGGAGGTCGGCGAGGATCGCCTGGAGGAAGCCGTGCGGGATCTCCTGCACGCGCCCCAGCTCCTCGGCACTCACCGCACGGCCGTCCTGCCGCGCGGCCATCTCGATGAGGGCCCGCAGGGCGTAGTCGGACTTCGCAGATACCCGCATGGGGCCAGTCTGTCAGATTGTCGATCCAGACACTCGACCATCAGGCAGTGGCGTGACTCCTGTCCGCCGCCGGGCTCGGCGTCGACACCGACGCGGCGACCTCCTGCTCCAGCTTCACGGCCCAGGCGACCCACAGGACCCAGGTCGTGAAGACCACCGAGGCCAGCAGCCCGACCGTGACCCCCGAGGCGCCGAGGTAGTGGGCCAGGGTGTTCAGGTTGGTCAGCACGATGAGGCCGCCCGCGCTCACACCGAGCACGCGCGCCGGCAGGTGGCGCACCACCAGCGCTGCGATCGGCGCCGCGAGGCCACCGCCGACCATGAGCGCCCCGACGAAGGCCCAGTTCACGCCCTGGCTCCCCAGTGCCACCAGGAAGCCGAGGGAGCCGCCGACCGACACCACGAACTCCGCGGTGTCGACCGACCCGATGACCTTGCGGGGCTCGAGACGACCGGAGGACAGCAGCGTGGTGGTGCCGACCGGGCCCCAGCCGCCCCCGCCGACGGCGTCGAGCGCGCCGGCGAAGAGCCCCATCGGCACGAGGAAGCGCGCCCCCGGCCGGGGGCGGAACTGCAGGCGGCGCGGCCCGGCCGCCAGGAACCGCCAGGTCACGTAGCCACCGAGCACCAGCAGCAGGCCGGCGACGACCGGCACCGCCACCTCGGCATCGAGGCTCACCAGGAACGTCGCGCCCGCGAAGGCCCCGACGAAGCCGGGCACCGCCAGGACACCGACCACCCGCCAGTCGGTGTTGCCGAGCGTGTGGTGGGAGATGCCCGAGACCAGCGAGGTGCCGATCTCGGAGAAGTGGACGGCGGCCGAGGCCGCGGCCGGTCCCAGCCCGCCCGCGAGGAGCAGGGTCGAGGAGGTCACGCCGTACCCCATGCCGAGGGCGCCGTCGACGAGCTGGGCGACCAGGCCTGCCATCGCGAGGACCAGGAGCTTGCGCACGACCCACCTCCGCGAATTGCGAATATCTCCACTCAATTAATGGACAATTCGCGCCGCCTGTCAACGGGCCATCTCCCAGCGCCGGAGCGGAAGCCCGCGACGAGACGCAGGTCACCGTGCCTTGCGTGCCCCTGTCGTGACTCCTATGATTTTGTTACCGGCCAGTAGCACGAGGCTGACCGGCCCCGAGCCAAAGCCACGATCCCGGAAAAGGTGGAGCAGTGAGCCACTACAAGAGCAACCTGCGTGACATCGAGTTCAACCTGTTCGAGGTGCTCGGTCGCGACGACGTCCTGGGCACCGGCCCCTTCGCGGAGGTCGACAGCGAGACGGCCCGCGAGGTGCTGGCCGAGGTCGACCGACTCTCGCGCGAGGACCTGGCCGCGTCGTACGAGGACGGCGACCGCAACCCGCCGGTCTTCGACCCGAAGACCCACGAGGCGCCGATCCCCGAGTCGTTCAAGAAGAGCTACCAGGCCTGGATGGACGCCGAGTTCTGGCGCCTGCAGATCTCCGAGGAGCTCGGCGGCACGCCGGCCCCCTCCAGCCTCGTCTGGGCGATCGGCGAGATGGTGCTCGGCGCCAACGCGCCGATCTGGATGTACGCGCGGGCCCGGCCTTCGCCGGTGTCGTGCACCGCAACGGCAACGACCGTGACAAGCGCATCGCACAGCACATCGTCGACCGCGGCTGGAACACCTCGATGGTGCTCACCGAGCCCGACGCCGGCTCCGACGTCGGCGCCGGCCGCACCAAGGCCACCCCGAACGACGACGGCTCGTGGAACATCGAGGGCGTCAAGCGATTCATCACCTCGGCCGAGTCCGACCTGTGCGAGAACATCATCCACCTCGTCCTCTCCCGCCCGGTGGGCGTCGAGGGCGCCGGCGGCCCCGGCACCAAGGGCCTCTCGCTGTTCATCGTGCCGAAGATCCACTTCGACCACGAGACCGGCGAGCCGACCGGGGAGCGCAACGGCGTCTACGTCACCAACGTCGAGCACAAGATGGGCATCAAGGTCTCCAACACCTGCGAGCTGACCTTCGGCGACTCCGCCGTCGGCGGCGGCGAGCCCGCCAAGGGCTGGCTGCTGGGCGAGGTCCACGACGGCATCGCCCAGATGTTCCAGGTCATCGAGAACGCGCGGATGATGGTCGGCACCAAGGCCATCGCGACCCTGTCGACCGGCTACCTCAACGCGCTCGACTTCGCCAAGGAGCGGGTGCAGGGCGCCGACCTCAGCCAGGCCGCGGACAAGACCGCACCGCGCGTCACCATCACCCACCACCCCGACGTACGTCGCTCGCTGATGGTGCAGAAGTCGTTCGCCGAGGCCATGCGCGCCCTGGTCCTCTACACCGCGTCCTGGCAGGACCGCGTGATGCTGGCCGAGCACGCGGGCGAGCGGGACGAGCTGGCCGAGAAGGTCAACGACCTGCTCCTGCCGATCGTCAAGGGCTACGGCTCCGAACGCTCCTGGGTGCTGCTGGGCACCGAGTCGCTGCAGACCTTCGGCGGCTCCGGCTTCCTGCAGGAGTACCCGCTCGAGCAGTACGTCCGCGACGCCAAGATCGACACCCTCTACGAGGGCACCACCGCGATCCAGGGCCAGGACTTCTTCTTCCGCAAGATCGTCAAGGACCAGGGCAAGGCGCTGGGCCACCTCGCCGGCGAGATCTCGGCGTTCATCGAGAGCGAGGCCGGCAACGGCCGCCTCAAGGTCGAGCGCGAGCTGCTCGCCACCGCCCTCGACGACGCCAACGCCATCGTCGGTGCGATGATCAACGACCTGATGTCGGCCGACGCCAGCGCCGAGGGCGGCGACCTGCGCAACATCTACAAGGTCGGGCTCAACACCACCCGCCTGCTGATGGTGCTCGGCGACGTCGTCTGCGCGTGGCTGCTGCTGCGCCAGGCCGAGGTCGCGCTGGCAAAGTTGGACGGCGACACTGCGTCGATCTCCGGCAAGGACAAGGCGTTCTACGAGGGCAAGGTCGCGGCGGCGCAGTTCTTCGCCCACACCAACCTGCCGCGGCTCACCGCCGAGCGGGCGATCGCCTCGGCGGTCGACCTCTCGCTGATGGACCTCGACGAGTCGGCGTTCTGACCTGACTCCTCACGCCTCGACCCGCTCGCGTCCCACGGACCGGGCGGGTCGAGTCATGTCCGGGGCGAAGGTCAGCGTCCCCGGCAGGTCCCTCGAGTTTCGGGGGCGGCGTTCGGGGGCAGTGTCCCCGGGACGGCCGTTCCGGCCGCTGACCACCAAGGAGCCACTCATGGGTTTCGGAGCCGGCATCATCCTGCTCGTCGTCGGGCTCGTCCTCGTGACGGGAGCGGTGGACCTGCCGCAGGCCGTCGACGACGCCATCGCCACCAACACCGTCGGCTGGATCTGCGTCGTCGTCGGTGTCCTCGCCCTGCTGCTGCCGCTGGCCCTGAGCCGGCGCTCGCGGACGCGGGTCGAGGAGCACCACTACAACTGACGCCGTCGGGCGGGGCACGCCCTAGCGTGTCCCCGTGCTCGACGCCTCCCTGACCGGACTGGTCACCGGCCTGTCCCTGATCGTCGCGATCGGGGCGCAGAACGCCTACGTGCTGCGCCAGGGCCTCGCGCGCGACCACGTGGGCGCCGTCGTGCTCGTGTGCACGCTCTCCGACGTGGTGCTCATCGTGGCCGGGGTCGCGGGGATCGGCACGGTCGTCGAGAACGCCCCGTGGGCGCTCACCGTGGTGCGCTGGCTCGGCGTCGCGTTCCTCGGGTGGTACGGCGTGAGCTCGCTGCTGCGGGCCCGGCGGACCGAGTCGCTCCGGGTCGCCGCCGGCGGGCCCACCTCGTCGCGGGCCGTGGTGGGGCGCGCCGTCGCGCTGACCTGGCTGAACCCCCACGTCTACCTCGACACGGTGCTGCTGCTGGGCACGGTCGCCAACCACCAGGGCAGCACCGGGCGGTGGTGGTTCGCGCTCGGCGCGTGCCTGGGCAGCGCGCTGTGGTTCACCGGCCTCGGCTACGGCGCCCGATCGGCCAGCCGGGTGCTGGCCACGCCGCGCGCGTGGCAGGTGCTCGACGTGCTGATCGGCGTGGTGATGCTGGCGGTCGCGGTGCGGCTCGCCACGGGGTGAGCCGGCCTCAGCCGGCGCCGCCGAGCGGCAGCACGAGCTCCGGGTCGCCGCCCTCGGTGATGCGCACCGGGACGCCCCAGTCCTGCTGGTGCATCCGGCAGGCTGCGCCCTCGCCGCCGTCCTCGTCGCACGAGGCGGCCCGGGCGGCGATGTGCAGCACGCCCTCGCCGACACCCGGGTCGAGCGTGATCGTGCGGGTCAGGTCGGTGCCACGGCCACCGCCGTCGCGGATCAGGGCGGGCGGGGTGGCCTCGACGACCAGCTGCGAGGGCGGGCCGAACCTGTCGTCGACCTTCTGGCCCGGCGGCGGCTGGAAGGCGACCACCAGCTCGAGACCCGCCGCGACCTCGGTGACCGGCCGCTGGGTCGTGTGCGCGAAGCCGTCGGTGGTGGTGGCCGCGGCCCGAGCGGCACCCGGGCCAGCCGGTGGGCGCCGGACTCGACCACGACGAGGTACGCCGTCTCCCCCGCGCCGGTGTCCACGAACGCACCGCTCGGCTCGGCGAGCCCGGTGGCCAGCGTGGACATCTCCCCGATGACGGGGTCGAAGCGCCGGACCGCCCCGTTGTAGGTGTCGCACACCGCGACGCTGCCGTCGGGCAGCACCGTCACGCCGAGCGGGTGCTGGAGCAGGGCCCGGTCGGCGGGCCCGTCGCGGAAGCCGAACTCGAAGAGCCCGGAGCCGACCGCCGTGTGCACGCCGTCGCCGTCGACCCAGCGCAGCGACGACGTCTCGCTGTCGGCGATCCAGAGACGGTCACCGGCGGGCGCCAGACCGGACGTCTGGGCGAACCACGCCTCGGCCGCCGGGCCGTCGAGCAGCCCCTCGTTGGTGGTGCCGGCGGCCACCTCGACCGTGCGGGTGCGCGGGTCGAAGGTCCATAGCTGGTGGATGCCGGCCATGGCGACCCACACCCGGTCCTGCCACCAGGTCACGTCCCAGGGGCTCGACAGCCGGTCGGTCCCCTCGCCCTGCATCCACTGGTGGCCGTCCCCGGCGAGCACGCTGACCTCACCGGAGCCGAGCGCGATGCCGCGCAGCTGCAGCTGGTGGACGGTGTCGGCGACCACGACGTCGTACCCCACCTCGGCCGCGACCTCGGACGGCAGCAGGCAGAGGCCGTTGGGCTCCTTGAAGCCGCCGAAGCGGCGGACCACCCGGTCGTCTCCGTCGAGCTCGACCACCTCGTCGTGGCCCGCGTCCGCGACGAGGACGTGCCCGTCGTCGAGGCGGACCGCCTTGGCCGGGAAACGGAGGTCGGTGGGCTCGACCGTGGGCGGGACGTACGGCGAGTCCCCGGGCTGGAGGGTCCCCTTCGCCCGGTGCTCCTCGAGCAGGTCGCCGAGCAGCGCGTCGATCGCGTGGGCGTGGCCCTCGCCGGCGTACTGCGCGACGACGTACCCCTCGGGTCGATGAGCACGAGCGTCGGCCAGGCCCGCGCGGTGTAGGCCTGCCACGTCACCAGCTCGGGGTCGTCGAGCACCGCGTGGTGCACCGAGTAGCGCTCGACCGCGGCCGCCAGCGCGACCGGGTCGGCCTCGTGCACGAACTTCGGGGAGTGGACGCCGATGACGACCAGCTCGTCGGAGTACTTCTCCTCGACGGGGCGCAGCTCGTCGAGGACGTGCAGGCAGTTGACGCAGCAGAAGGTCCAGAAGTCCAGCAGCACCGCGCGACCACGCAGGTCCTTCAGGGAGAGGGGTCCGTCGGTGTTCAGCCAGCCGCGGCCGGCGAGCTCGGGGGCACGTACACGCACCTGTCCATTGTCCGGGGTACCGCCAAGGCGGCCGACGAGGTCCCACCAGCCAGAGCGAGCCCTATGCTGCGTCGGTGCCCGACACCCTGAGGACCGCCGTCAGCGTGCCGACGTTCGGCGACTTCGACGCCCGCACCCTGGGCGAGCTGGCGCGGGCGGCGGAGGACGCGGGGTGGGACGGCTTCTTCTGCTGGGACCACGTCCTGTGGGACCCCGTCGGCCGCGGGGTGGCGGACACCACCGTGGCGCTGGCGGCGATCGCGCTCGCGACCAGTCGGGTGCGGTTCGGGCCGCTGGTGACGCCGCTGGCCCGGCGCCGACCGTGGAAGGTCGCCCGCGAGGTGGCCAGCCTCGACCGGCTCTCCGGAGGCCGGTTCACGCTCGGCGTAGGCAACGGCGACGACATCGACTTCGCGCCGGTCGGCGACCCCACGCCGGCCCGCGACCGCGCCGCCGTGCTGGACGAGTCCCTGGGGCTGCTGCAGCGGCTGCTCGAGGAGGGCGGGCCGGTCAGCCACGCCGGGGCGGCGTACCGCGTCACCGACGTCGAGCTGCACGCCGGCACCGTCCAGCCGCACGTGCCGGTCTGGGTCGCGGGACGCTGGCCGCACCGGCGCCCGCTGCGGCGGGCGGCGAGGTACGACGGGGTGGTGCCGCTGTGGCCGGGCTTCGCGCTGCCGACGCCGAAGGAGTACGCCGCGTGCCTCGAGGTGGTCCGGGAGGAGCGTCTCGAGAACGGCCGGGGAGACGAGCCCTTCGACGCGCTCGTCTGGTCGCGCCCGGACGTCCCCGACGACGACCGGCTGGCGGCGTACGCCGAGGTCGGCGCCACCTGGTGGGTCGAGGCGTTCGACCCGCATCGCGACGACCTGGACGTGGTCCGCCGTCGCATCGAGGCCGGTCCGCGGACCGGGGGCTGACGGCCGCGAGGGGCCCCCTTAGGCTGCCGCCCATGACCGATCGGGAACGGCTGGCGGAGTACGTCGACATCTGGTGGCAGTCGGTCAACGACTTCCTCGACCTGCTCGAGCAGGTGCCCGCCGACCAGTGGGACACCCCGACCGACCTGCCCGGCTGGGACGTGCACGCCGTGGCCGCGCACATCGCGCACCTCGAGTCGGTGCTGGCCGGCAGCCCGGAGGAGACCGTCGAGGTCGGCGAGCCCGAGCACGTGACCGGCCTGATGGGCCTCTACACCGAGCAGGGCGTGGTCGCCCGGCGCGGGCGCATCCCCGACGAGCTGATCAACGAGATCCGTGAGGCCGCCACCGCCCGCCACACGGCGCTGCTGGCCGACCCGCCCACGGACGGGTCCGCCAAGCCGGAGCGGATCTTCGGCGGCGTGCCGTGGGACTGGGAGCGGCTGCTGCGCAACCGCCCGCTGGACGTGTGGATGCACGAGCAGGACATCCGCCGTGCCGTCGACCTGCCGGGCGGCATGGACTCCGCCGGTGCCCGCCACACCGCGGCCTACCTGGCCGAGAGCCTCGGCGTCGTGCTCGCCAAGCGGGTCGGCGCACCGGCCGGCACCAGCGCGGTCCTCGAGGTCGGCGGCCAGCCGCCGGTGGCCTTCGCGGTGTCCGACGCGGGCCGGGGCGTGCCGCTGCCGACCCTGCCGGACGACCCGACCGTGTGCCTGCGGCTGGAGCGCGAGGCGTTCGTGGTGCTCGCCGGCGGGCGACGCGAGCCGGAAGCCGGGTCGGTCGAGGTCAGCGGGGACGACGAGCTCGGCCGCCAGATCCTCGGCGCCCTCGCGGTCACGCCCTGATGACCCCGCACACCGACCCCTGGCGGCTCGAGGACATCCCGGACCAGGCCGGCCGCACCGTCCTGGTCACCGGCACGACGCTGGGCGGCCTGGGCCACCACACCGCGCTCGAGCTCGCCCGTCGTGGCGCGCGCGTGGTGCTGGCCGGGCGCACGCCCGGGCGCCTCGCCGACACCGAGCGGACGATCCTCGACGAGGTGCCGAAGGCCGAGCTGGAGCTGCTGGTCGTCGACCTGGCCGACCAGGGGTCGATCCGGCGCGCGGCGATGGAGGCCGCGGCGTACGGGCCGATCGACGTGCTGGTCAACAACGCCGGCGTGATGGGCACGCCCTACGAGCGCACCGTCGACGGGCTCGAGCTGCAGATGGCCACCAACCACTTCGGGCCGTTCCTGCTGACGGGGCTGCTGCTGCCGCAGCTGGTCGCGAGCAACGCCGCCACCGTGGTCACCGTCAGCTCGCTGATGCACCGGGTGGCCAGGTCGGCCCCGCTGGGCGACCCGCGAGCACCGGAGGGCCACTACCGGCGCTGGCCCACCTACGCGCGCTCCAAGCTCGCCAACCTGCTCTTCACCCACGAGCTCGACCGGCGCGCACGGCGCGCGGAGCTGCCCGTCAAGGCGCTCGCCGCGCACCCCGGCTTCGCCGGCACCCACCTGGCCGCGAACGGGCGGTACGGCCGGGCCAGCGGCGGCCTCGCCTCGATCCTCGACGCCGGGATCAAGGCGATCTCGCAGCCGGCGGACATGGGCGCCTGGCCCACCCTGATGGCCGCGACCGCCGACCTGCCCGGCTCGACGTACTGCGGCCCGAGCGGCTGGGCCGAGCAGCGCGGCCTCCCCGCCGTCGTCTCCAGCACCCGGCTCTCCCACGACGAGGCCGCCCAGCGGCGGCTCTGGGAGATCAGCGAGGACACCACCGGGGTCCGCTACCCCTGAGTGGAGCGGTCGCGCACCCGCACCAGCCCGCCCACGGTGCCGACGTAGGCCGAGCCGTCGCGGGTCAGGGTGACGGCGGAGTGGTGGTTGTTCATCAACGCGCCGAGGCCGGTGCGGACCTTGAAGACGCTCCGGCCGGTGCGTGCGTCGATCGCGGTGAGGTACCACGCGTTGGCGCCCCACCAGCTGTGCGGCTTGGTGTAGGTGTAGAGCAGTCCGTTGGCCCGTGACAGCTTGGGCACCGAGGAGGGGGCCACCTCGTCGGAGGTCCACCGCACCGAGCAGTCCCCGTCGGCCACGTCCACCCGCGCCAGGCCGCCGTCGGCGGTCATCCCGAACGCCGTGCTGAGCGGGCCGCCGTAGCCGTGGTTGTTCTCCACGATGACGCCGGTGCCGACCGAGACCAGGGAGCTCTCGGTGGCGCTCTCGTCGTCGCCGAACACGGCCGACCGGCAGACCTCGTCGCCGCTGTCGGTCCGGTAGAACACCACGTCCATCCGCGGGTCGGCGTTGTCGGTGATCGCGACCAGGCCGCCGGGCAGCAGGGTCGGCGTGGTGCCGCTGCCCCGGCTGAGCTGGCCGGACTTCTGCTCGCTGCCCCGGTCGTACGCCGTCCGCCAGGTCACCGCCGGTCGGCCGGAGGGGCCCACGTCGAGTCGGTAGAGGGCGTGGGTCGTGACGACGTAGGCATCGTTCCCGTCGACGGCGAAGGAGTTCGCGATCTCCTCGCCGAGGTCGAGCACGCGCACCCGCCCCGACGACTGGTCGATGGTCCCGACCCGGCCCTGCTGCGTGGTCCACCAGATGCGACCGTCCCGGTCCGGCATCAGCGCGACCAGGCAGTCGTGGTCGGGCACCTGCGAGGTGAGGTCGTAGCTCGCCTCGGTCGTCAGGTCGGGGTCGCCGTCGGCGTCGGACGTGGCGACGACGAGCACCCGCCGGTCAGTGGTGGCGACGACCGCGCGGTCCCGGTCGTCGAGGAAGAAGTAGCCGCCGGCGCACAGGTCCTCGCTCGACCCGGTGCCGGTGTCGCCGCTACCCGGGAGCTCCTTGGTCGCGACCGGGTTCATCGAGTCGGGGTCGATCACGTGCAGGGACCGACCGTGCAGGTCCCCGCAGAGCCCGACCAGCCGGTCGTGGGAGTCGACGGCGAGGCCCGCGCACTCCTCCAGGCCGAACCATGACGTGTCCACCCCGGGCGACTCCCCCAGCGGGCCGGACCAGGGGTAGGTGTCGGTCGCCCAGGCGTCGTCGTGCACCGAGCCGGTGCCGTTGGCGGCCAGGTGTGGCTGCTGCGGCACCTCCATCCGGATCGGGCGCACGGCGGCCGGCCGGCCGACGTACCCGGGAGTGACCAGGGCGCCGGGACCCGGCGGGATCGGCAGCCAGCCGTCCGGGACCAGCCAGACGAGGCCTGCCAGCGCCAGCACCGCGGCGGCCACGGCGGCCACCGCCCGCCACGTCGGCCGCATCCACGCCCGCACCCGGGGAACGAGCAGCGTCGCCAGCGCCGCCGGCAGCACCCACGGCCCGAGCGCGAGCCAGAGCAGGCCCACCCCCAGCAGGGTGAGCGAGCGCTGGAACCTCATCGACCCCGGGGCCCGAACGCCGGGGCGACCTTGCGGAAAGCCGCCTCCCGGGCGACCTTGGTGTTGCGCGCGGCCAGCAGGCGCGCCTGCTCGATCCGCTCCCGGGCGAACGTACGCCGCGCGCTCGCGGTCCAGGTGTCGTCGAAGAGCCGCTTCGCGGCGGCGAGCTGGTCGGGTGAGCGGACCAGCAGCTGGTCGACGAGCTCGGCGGCCGCGGACAACGGGTCGTCGGCGAGCCCGGTGACGAGCCCCAGCTCGTGCGCCCGCTCGCCGGTGATGGTCTCGGCGGTCATCGTGAGCCGCTTGGCGGTGTCGATGCCGACCAGCTGCGCCAGGCTGCGGATGCCCGACATGTCGGGGATGATCCCCCACCTGCCCTCGAGCACCGACCAGCGCGAGTCCGGGGTCGCGAAGCGGAAGTCGGCGGCCAGCGCGATCTGCAGGCCACCGCCGAGGCAGTGCCCGTGCACCGCCGCGACGACCGGGACCGGCAGCCGACGCCAGGCCCAGCAGGCCTCCTGGAACGTGTTGGTCCCCCGCCAGGGCCGGGGCACGAAGCTGGTCACGATCTTCGCCGGCTGCCGGAGCACCGACCCGAAGTCGAGCCCCGCGCAGAACGCGTCACCCTCGCCGGCGACCACCACGGCACGCAGCGTCCGGTCGCGCCGCAGCCGGTGCGCCGTGGCCACCAGCTCGTCGAGGATCTCCAGGGTCAGCGCGTTCAGCTTGTCCGGCCGGTCGAGCCGGACCTGAGCGACGCCGTTCTCCACCGTGCAGCTCACCTGGCCCATGGCAGAAGCCTATGGTCAGAAGCGGTCGGTCTTCCGCAGGCTCCGGGGACGGCCGTCGGGGTCGTGCAGGGTGAGGTACGCCGGGAGCGCGAGCGTCCGGGCCACGGAGCCCAGCTCCGGCGGCTGGAGCCGACGCAGGCGCCCCGGGGGCCGGGGGCCGACCCGGCCGGAGTCGTGCCAGCGGTCGAGGTCGGCCGCGGCGTCGGCGTACGCCGCGAAGAGGCCCTCGGGCTCGATGCAGTCGCCCATCACGTCCAGCAGGGAGTCGGGGTCGTCGACGACCCGGTCCAGGTGCTCCGCGGCGAGCGTGAGCCGCAGCCGGCGGGCGTAGGCGTGCGGGTCCGGCCCCTGGTCGACCACCACGGCGGACAGCTCGGAGTCGTGGGTCCACGAGCGCCGGTTGAAGTTGTCGGAGCCGATGGTGGCCCAGGTGTCGTCGACCACGCAGCACTTGGCGTGCACGTAGACGGGCGTGCCGGCGTGGTTCTCGATCCCGAAGACGGCCACCCGGTCCGGCGCGGCACCCATCATCTCCAGCATCGCCCGGCGCCGGCCCAGCAGCTGCGGGGTGCGGGAGAAGGCCCCGTCGAGGTCGGGGTGGAGCGGGACCACCGCGACCACGTGCAGGCCGGGGTTGTCGCGCAGCGCCTGGGTGAAGACGTTGCCGATGTGGTGTCCCCAGAGGTACTGGTCCTCGAGGTAGACCAGCCTCCGGGCCCGGCCCACGGCCTTGGTGTAGCCGCGGGCCACGCTGCGCTCCCCTCCGTTGGCGAAGGGGTAGTCGCGGTCCAGGCGCAGGTCCGGGTAGGTCCGCAGTAGCTGGACGGCGTGCGTGCCGCCCTCGACCGCCGGGGGCGGGGGTGCCTGCTCGGGCATCGGGTCCGGGCTCAGGTCGAGGCCTCCCACCCGGTCCTTGAGGTAGCGCAGCGGACTGCGGCTCAGCGGGGTCGGGTCCTCCCAGCGCTCGCGGAAGACCGTCTCCACGTCGTGCACGGCAGGCCCGGTGATCGCGGCCTGGATGTCGTGCCAGGGCGGGGTGTCGCCGTACTCCTTCGCCAGCTCCATCGCCTGCGGGTCGCCGTGGTGGTCCGCGTCGTCTCGGCGCGAGTGGCACAGGTCGATGCCGCCCACGAAGGCGATGTCGCGCGTCGGGTCGTCGCGGTGCCGGATCACCACCATCTTCTGGTGGTGGGAGCCGCCGGCCCGCACCCGCATGTCGAGCAGCGCCTCGGCCCCGCGGGCCTGGAGCTTCTCGCCGAGGTGGCGGTTCTCCTGCGAGGTGAAGCCGAAGGCCTCCGAGTGCGAGCGCCAGACCAGGCCGCGGACGTCCACGCCGCGCTCGTCGGCGCGGCAGAGCACCTCGCCGACCTCGCTGCCGGGCTCGCCGGTGAGCCGCTCGTCGAAGTCCCCCTGCCAGTCGGTGAAGAGGACCAGATCGCCCGCGCGCGTCGCCTCGAGGCGCTCGTGGAGCTCGGCGAAGTACGTCGCCCCGTGGATCAGCGGGCGGACCAGGTTGCCCTCGGACCAGGCCCGGTCCCCCGGGTGCACGTCGTCGAGCCGGGTCCTGGGATTGCCTCGCTCGGCCTGCGTGAGCAGCCAGTCGGTGGGGTCCTGCGCATGGGTCACCCCACCCACCCTGCCGCACTTTGCTGTGGAGCGGACCTCCCGGGTCGATGCGGCTACCCGTCCAGCCCCAGCAGGCGGCGCACGCCGTCGAGCCCGTGCACGGTCAGCGGGTGCGGGGGCCGTACGAACCGGTCGGGCCGCAGCACGAGGTCGTGCATGGTCGCGAGCCGGCCGCGGCGCTCGAGGCGACGGCTGCCGTTGGCGACGTAGCCGACCTTCCGGCTGACCGCGAGGGACGCCGGGTTGTCCGACCAGGCCCCGGAGGTCACCTCCGCGGCCCCGAGGTGGTCGAAGGCGAACGCGCACACGGTCTGCCGCATCAACGTCCCGATCCCTCGGCCCTGGTGGCGCTGCCCGAGCCACGAGCCGCTCTCGGTGCTGCGGGTGACCGGGAAGTCGATCGCGCTGATGCCTTGGACACCGACGAGCTCCCCGTCGTGGCGCACCACGAACTGCAGCTCCCACCTAGCCGGGGTGAGGTCCGCGCGGGTTCGCCAGTAGTAGAGGGCACAGGCGCGCCCCAGCTCGGCGGCGGGAACGTCCGTCCACGGGACCGAGAACGGCATCTGCTCGGGCGGGTGGATGCCCGCTGCGGCCAGCTCGGCGACGTCCGGGATGTCCACGTCCCGGATCGGGCGCAGCTCGAGCGGTCCCGCGGTCACGACCAGGCCGAAGGGCGGCCAGAGCTCGGCCAGGCGGTTCTGCACGTCGTCGGACATGGACCGACCCTAGGCGCCAGTGACGACGTACGGCGTGCGCCCGGCCAGGCGGGTGACGACGATGCCGGTGACGGTCATGGTCAGGGCGATGCCGGCCAGCACGACGAGCTGGAACTGGGCCGCGGTCGCGGGGCTGGCCCCACCGAACAGCGCGCCGACGAAGGCGCCCGGCAGGGTGACCAGGCCGGTGGACTTGGTCTGGTCGAGCGTGGGCAGCAGCGACTCGCGGACCGCCTCCCGGCCGATCGCCTCGTGCGCCTGCGCCGGCGTGGCCCCGAGCGAGAGCCACGCCTCGATCTCGTCCTTGCGGGCCCGGGAGCCACGCAGGAAGTTCCGTCCGGCCAGGGTGGCGGCCGACATCGAGTTGCCGATGATGATGCCGCCGACCGCGACCAGGTAGCGCACCTGGAGGTCGACGAGCCGCAGCCCGAAGATCACCACCAGCGTCAGCAGCGCTCCGGCGAGCACCCCGAGGACCGCCGTACGCCGTCCGTGCCACAGCTCGCGCAGGCGGCCCATCGCCGTCCAGGAGGCGGTGGTCAGCATCAGCAGGATGAAGCCTGCCACCGTCCACGGGACGCTGAGGATGCCCCGCAGGAGCAGGGCGATGACGGTCAGCTGGACGACGGCGCGTCCGATCGCCCAGAGCGGGAAGAGCCCGAGCCCGACGCCGGCCCAGCGGCCGAGCAGCAGCGTGAGGCCCGTCATGGCCATCAGCCCGGCGACGAACCAGGCATAGTCCACGGCGGTGCTCACCGTGGCATTGTGCCCGTCGCCCTCACAGGTGCCAGACGACGTTCAGCTCCTCGCGCTGGCCGAAGCGCTCGAGGTGGGCCTTGACGACCTGCGCGAACCGCGCGGCGTCGTCCCCCTCGGGCACCGTGACCTCGACCTCGAGGGAGCCGTCGACGGGGCGGAGCACCAGCACCTGGCCGGTGTTCCACCGCTGCACGGTCACCCCTTCCTCGGTCGAGACGGGCCCGCGCTCGGACCAGTGGCTGACGAGCTGCTTGGCGTAGCGCTCGGGTCGATCGGTGGCCATCGAGCCGTTGACGGTGGTCATCTGCTCCCCCTGCTGTGTCTCGGTGGGGAGATCATGCCGGGCGGATGGTCATGCCGGAAGGGACGCAGGACCCGTAGTTCCGGTTCGCCTGGGATCCGGCGGGCGGGGAGTCCACCGACGCCACCACGGCGGTCGCGGGTCCGTACGCCGCGGATCTGCTTCGCGGAGCGCGTGCTCACGGCGGTGCCGCTCGGCGGTCCGGACCGCCTCGGCGTTGGCGCGGCGGGCGTGGTCGAGGGCGATGGCGGGGTTCACGGTGAGGGGGTTCATGTCCTCGAGAGTCGTCGTAAGACGGGGCCGGCACATCGGGCGGATGACGTACTCGCCCGCCCGTCCGGCGCCCTGAGGTACCCAGTTTCGGGCGATGAAGCGGTCCCGCCCCGGGGCGTAGCGTCCTGCCATGTCCTACCCCGAGCCGTCGTACCTCGGCAGTGGCGGTGAGGTCACCGCGCGCTTCCGCCCGGTCGACACCCCGCCCGAGCTGCCCCGTCCCGGCGGCGGCGCGGCGAGCTACCTCGCGACCGGCGCCACGACCGGGGGCCGGTTCGGGCTCTACCGCTGGGACATGGGGCCGGAGCCGGGTGGCGCCAACGCGCACTTCCACCGCACGATCAGCGAGTCGTTCTTCGTGCTGTCAGGCACGGTGCGGCTGTTCGACGGCACCGACTGGGTCGACTCGCGCCCCGGCGACTTCGCCTACGTGCCGGAGGGCGGCCTGCACGGCTTCCGCAACGAGTCCGGGGAGCCGGCCTCGTTGCTCATCCTGTTCACGCCGGGAGCGCCCCGGGAGGCGTACTTCGAGGGGCTCGTCGAGCTCGCCGAGGGTCGTTGGCAACCGGGCAGGGAGGAGCTGCAGGCGTTCTTCGAGGAGCACGACAACTTCTACGTCTAGCCGTTCACCCTGCGGACGCCCGGGGGTTCCGCGCACGTAGCCGCGGCCCCTACGGTCGGTCGGATGAGTGCTCCCTCACCCGTCCCTGCCCGAGTACGACGCTTCTCGATCGCCCTGGTCGGCCTCGCCGCCGCGGCGACAACGGCGGCCCCGCCCGTGGCGCTCGCGGCGCCCGACCAGGTCGCCTCGTCCGCGAGTCCGAGCGGCTCCCCGCAACCGCTGGACCTGGGCCCCGCCGGCCTGCCCGAGTCACGGCGTACGACCACGCTGCAGCCCGGCGTCACGCTGACCCGCATCGACCGCGGGGAGGCGGACCCGAGCCTGTTCTGGACCAACGAGATCGCCATCCCCGCGACCACGACCTCGCCCGACCCCGATGCACCGCCGCGCTCGCTCTCCGACCACGACAGCGCCCAGGCTGAGGCCGATCGACTGCAGTCCGAGGGCTTCACCGCCCGGGTGGAGGCGGTCCGACAGCCCGAGACGGCGGACGTCCCCGCCGGCACCCTGGGCTACCGGGTCCGCGTCGGCAACTACCCCAACCAGGCCGCGGCCGACGCCGGGAAGGAGCGCCTGGCCCGGGCGGGCGAGACCGCGAGCAGCGTCTACACCGGCTGGGACGGCGACTCCTCCGACCGCGGCCCCTGGCACGTGGACGTGCTGCGCATCGATCCGAAGACGTTCACCGGGCGGCTCGACGGCTCCTTCGGCCCCGACCTCTACCGCCGGGAGACCACGTCGCAGCTCGCCCAGGCAGCCGGAGCCACGGCCGGGGTGAACGCCGGGTTCTTCGTGCTGGACCCCGCCTCCGGGGCGCCCGGTGACCCGGCCGGCGCCGGCGTCTACGACGGCCGCGTTCTGTCGGAGTCGACGAACGGTCGCCCCGCGCTGGTGCTGCACGACAACGCCCGGGGCAGCGCCGTACGCCGGCTGACGTGGGCCGGGGTGGCCACCATCGGCGGCCGGGCGACCCGGCTCGACGGCATCGACCGGGTCCCCGGCCTGGTGCGCAACTGCGGCGGCGACGCGACCGACAGCCCCACGGACCTCCCGCTCCACGACCTCACCTGCACCGACGGCAGCGAGCTGGTGGCGTTCACGCCCGACTACGGGCAGGGCACCCCCTCCGGCGACGGGCGTGAGGTGGTGCTCGAGCACGGGGTGGTGACCGCCGTGCACGAGAGCCGGGGCACGACGCTCGCCCCGGGGCAGACGTCTCTCCAGGCCACGGGTGACGACACCGCGCTCCTCGACGGGGTCCAGGTCGGCGACGAGATCCCGGTGCGCGCCCGCCTCGAGGCCGGCGGCTCCCCGCTCGCCACGCCGAGGGGCACCACGGTCAGCAACGGCGGACCGCAGCTGGTCCGCGACGGCCGGGTCGACATCACCCAGCGCCGCGACGGCTTCGTGCACCCGGGCGACCCGAGCTTCGCCTACGGCTGGTTCGTGAAGCGCAACCCGCGCACCCTCGCCGGCGTCGACGCGCAGGGGCGCACGGTGCTGGTCACCGTCGACGGCCGCTCCACGCAGGACCTCGGCCTCTCGATCCCCGAGGCCGCCGACGTGGCGCGATCGCTCGGCGTCGTCGACGCGATCAACCTCGACGGGGGCGGCTCGACCACCATGGTCGCGGACGGGCAGGTCATCAACCACCCCTCCGACGCGACCGGCGAACGACCGGTCGGCGACGCGCTGCTGATCCAGCCCTGACCACCCGGGCCGCTGTCCGGGCACCCGGAACGAGCCGCCTCACACCGGTCGCGCGCACGCCGTACGCCGTTCACCGCGGCGTACGGCGTGCTGCGCAGGCTCTGCCGCATGATGACTCGGAACATCACGGGCGGCCTCGCCCTCCTCCTCGGCGCGGTCGTCGCGACCGTGCCCGTCCAACCGGCCCCCGCCCAGGCGGCCTCCACCTCCCAGACCCGACCCACCTTCGACCTGCAGGCCCACCGCGGCGGCATCGGCCTGACGGTCGAGAACACGTTGGCGTCCTTCGACCGCGCGATCCGCCTGGGGGTCAGCACCCTCGAGCTCGACGTCCAGATCACCCAGGACGGCCAGGCCGTGGTCACCCACGACCGCCAGGTCAACGGCTCCAAGTGCCAGGACACCCACCCGGCCACCCCCGGTGACCCCGAGTACCCCTACGTCGGCAAGTACGTCGACACCCTCACCCTCGCCCAGGTCCGCACGCTCGACTGCGGCAGCCAGACGCTGTCGGACTTCCCGCAGCAGCAGGCCTCGCCCGGAGAGCGGATGCCGCTGCTGAGCGAGGTGTTCGACCTGGTGAAGGCCTACGACGCGGACTCGGTCAAGCTCAACGTGGAGAGCAAGGTCGAGGCGGGCGCTCCCAGCGAGACCGCGCCGCGCGAGCAGTTCGTGCAGGTCATCGATCACGAGATCCGGGCTGCCGACATCGCCCGTCAGGTGACGATCCAGAGCTTCGACTGGGGCTCCCTGATGCGCATGAAGCAGGTGGACCCGCGGCTGCCGCTGGTCGCCCTGACGAACTACGACTTCCTCCAGACCGGCCAGCCCGGCAAGTCCCCGTGGCTCGGCGGCCTCGACATCGACGACTTCGGCGGGGACCCGCTCAAGGCGATCGACAGCTTCGGCGCCTCGTCGTTCTCCCCCGTCCACGGCTTCCCGCAGAACGGCAAGGTCACCGACCCCGACTACAAGCCCTACGTCACGAAGTCGATGGTCGACGAGGCGCACGGGCTCGGGATCACGGTCATCCCGTGGACGGTCGACGACGAGCCGACGATGAACAAGCTCATCGACGACGGCGTCGACGGCCTGATCACCGACTACCCGGACCGGCTCCGCGGCGTCCTCGCCGACCGTGGCTTCGCGCTCCCGAGGGCGTACGACACCGCCTCCCAGGCCGAGCCGCTGCAGCGGGCCCACGCGCACAACGACTACGAGCACCAGCACCCGCTGCAGGACGCGCTCGACCACGGCTTCGCCAGCGTGGAGGCGGACGTCTGGCTCGTGGACGGCCAGCTGCTGGTCGCCCACGACCGCGACCAGGTGGTGGCCGGCCGCACGCTCGAGAGCCTCTACCTCTCGCCCCTGGAGGCCCGCCGGAAGATGGACGGCGGCACGGAGTACCCGGGGTGGAACGGCAACTTCCAGCTCCTCATCGACGTGAAGTCCGATGCCGGCCCGACCTGGGCGGCCATCGACGAGGTGCTGCGTGAGCACCCCGGCCTGATGACGACCTTCACGGCCGACAGCTCCGACAAGGGCGCGGTCACCGCGGTCATCAGCGGCAACCGGGACCGCGCGGCGATGCTCGCCGAACCCACCAGGTACGCCGGGTACGACGGCCGGCTCGGCGACCTGTCCTCCGGGACGCCGGCGTCGTTCATGCCGCTGGTCAGCGACAACTGGACGAACACCTTCACCTGGGACGGCAACGGCCCGATGCCCGCGGCCGAGGAGCAGAGGCTGCGCGACATCGTGGCGCGGGCGCACCAGCAGGGGTACCGGCTGCGCTTCTGGGCCACCCCCGACCAGGCGGGTCCGGCTCGCGACCGGGTGTGGTCGAAGCTCGTCGAGGTCGGGGTGGACCAGATCAACACCGACGACCTGGCCGGCCTGGAGCGCTTCCTCGACCGGTGACACGAGGTGCCGGGGCCGCCACGCTGCTGGACGGCCCCGGCCCCCACGAGACGGGTCACGGCGACCCGTCGGATTCTGTGAGGATGGGCGCCGTGGCCGAGCGGGTGTTCTTCTCCAGCACGAGCGGACCCAGGCTCGGTGGCCTGATCGACCATCCCGAGGGACCGGCTCGCGGGTGGGGCGTGTTCTCCCACGGCTTCACGCTGGGCAAGGACTGCCCGGCCGCCAGCCGGATCTGCAAGCAGTTGGCCGCGGAGGGCATCGGGATGCTGCGCTTCGACAACCTCGGCCTCGGCGACTCCGAGGGCGACTGGGGCGACGGGTCGTTCTCCCACAAGGTCGCCGACACCGCGCAGGCGGCGAGGTTCATGAACGACTCCGGCCGCGAGGTGCGCCTGCTGGTGGGCCACTCCTTCGGCGGTGCTGCGGTGATCGCCGCGGCCCACGAGGTCGACTCGGTGCGCGCGGTGGCGAGCGTCGGGGCGCCGTACGAGCCGAGCCACGTCGAGCACAACTACGACGCCCTCGTGGAGCGGATCCTCGCCGATGGCGAGGCTCCCTTCCTGGTCGGCGGCAAGGCCCTCACCCTGCGGCGCGACTTCATCGAGGACGTGCGCGTCGCCGACCTGCGCGAGCAGATCCGCACCCTGCACCGAGCGCTGCTGGTCATGCACTCCCCGACCGACAACACCGTGGGCATCGCCAACGCGAGCGAGATCTTCCGCGCGGCGCGACATCCGCGCAGCTTCGTGTCGCTCGAGGGCGCCGACCACCTGCTCACCGGCCGTGACCAGGCCCAGCGGGCGGCCCGCATCATCAGCGCCTGGGCCGATCCCTACCTCGCGGAGCGGTGAGCTGCGGACGCTGGTCCGCGGATGACTACTCGAGGGCATGACACCGGCCCGCGCACCGTGCCAGATTCGAGCTGCGGCGCCTCACCACAGTCAGCCCACTCTCGAATCTCGAGGGAGGTCGTGGTTCGGAGGTTGCCATGAGGAGTGCCTGGGAGGTCCTGGTCGCCGGCCCCGAGGACGCGGCCCGATCGGTCCTGCTCCTGCCGGGAGGAGCCAACGCGGCCCGATCCTTCGACTTGGTGATGGCGGATCCGGCGCTGTCCGGAGTGCGCCTGGTGGCCACGACGCTGCCGGGCATGGCAGGCGCCCCGCTGAGCGCCGACGTGTCCGTCCCGGCACTGGCCCGGACCGCGGGAGAGCTGGCCAAGGAACACAGGTGCGACGTGCTCGTGGGCTTCTCCCACGGCGCCACGGTTGCTCTGGAGATGCTCCTGTCAGGTCACTTCCATGGCCCGGTCGTGCTGCTGGGCATCAGCCTGACCACGGAGGACGAGGCCGGGTTCTTCCGCGCCGCCGTACGGGTGTCGCAGCGGGTGGGAAGCTGGCCGTTCGCGATCCTGCTCCGGTTCCTGCCCCAGATGGCAAAGTCCGCCAAGACACCCGCCCCGCACAAGCGGGACCTGATCGAGGACCTCAAGCAGAACAGGGCGGGCGACTCGGTCAAGGTCAGCGGCGCGTACCTCGACTACATCGACGCCGGCCGGGACTACGCGGCCGAGCTCGCGGCAACGGGCAGCCCGGTGTGGGTCGTCCACGCCGAGAAGGGCGACGGCGGCCTCACCGACCAGGAGCGCGCCACCCTCGAGGCGGCGGACAACGTGACCCTGGTGACCCTCCCGGGCTCGGTGTTCCTCCTCCCGGACGAGGCTCCCGGAGAGACTGCGAGGGTGATCGCCGACGCCCTCGCGAAGGTGACCTGACCGCAGGCCGGGCCGGATCGTTGCGACGTTGTCGTTTCGCGGTCGCCCTGCTCGTTGCACTGGTGAGAGACCGCCCCGCGAGGGGCGCGGTCGCGAGCAGAGGACGTCACAGATGCAGCACCAGGAGCCGGTCGCGCGCCGCCTGTACGACCTGACCGAGCCGATCTCGCTGGTCAACTTCTTCTCCGAGGAGCCGAACCAGTCGATGGCGGAGCTCGGCTTCCCCGACTACTGGGACGGCTACTTCGCGGGACGCTCTGCGCCGCTCGGCCGGGTCCCGGCCACCGTGGTCGACGCGGCCTTCTACAGCTTCGCCGACGGCGAGGTGGCCCGCCACATCCCCAAGGTCTGGGACACGACGACACCGGAGGCGGCCCACGCCGCGCGTGAACGGGGCTGCGTCGCGGCGCTGCGGCGGATCCTCGGCGACCTCGTCGAGGCTCCGGCGTTCGCGTGCGCCGCCGAGCTCCTCGCCAAGGCCTCGGTCAGCGCCCCGGTCGAGGGACGGATCATGTACGCCGCGCTCCGCGCGCTCCCGGTGCCCGAGGAGCCCGTGGCCCGGCTCTGGCACGCGGCCAACATGCTGCGCGAGCACCGCGGGGACGGGCACGTCGTCGCGCTCGTCTCCGAGCGGATCGGCGGGACCGAGGCCCACGTGCTCAGTGCGCTCGCGATGGGCATCTACCCGGCGGAGTCGTTCGGCCGCATCCACCACCTGCCACGAGCCCGTCTGACCGAGGTCATGGACGGCCTGCGCGATCGCGGCCTCCTCGATGCCTCGGGCCACCTGACCGAGGTCGGGTGTGCGACCAAGGGCCGGATCGAGTCACTGACCGATGCCCTGGCGGAAACTCCGTACGACGGGCTGAAGCCGTTCGAGCTCGACCGGCTGGTGGCCCTGCTCGAGCCCATCTCCGACCGACTCCGGGCCGCGGGATCGCAGTAGGACGCGGTTGCCTCCACATGGGCTGTGGCGGTGAGTCGCGTGCTGGACGAGGGGCCGTTCTTCCGCGGCACGAAAGCCGATCTGCGGTGGGCGAGACTCGGATTGCTCCTGAACGTCAGGGCTACCCTCGTGGCGTGGTCGACGTGGACTGGGGCTTCGACGAGGAACCGGACGACTTCGGGGTCCGCGGACTCCAGTGGGTCCCGGTCGACTCGGACCACGCGGACGACCTCGAAGAGGTCGCGGCCGCCCGACGACAGGGCTGGTTCCCGCTCGGCGAAGCACCGCTCTGGTGCTTCGTCCCGGCCGTGTGGCCGCGCGCTGCCCGAGCCTGGATCCGTGACCGCCGCGTCCGACATGCGAGCAGGCAACGGACCGGCAAGCCAGTCGAGCGACTGCCGTGGACGGCGGCCGACTACTCCGAGACCGAGAACGACTACAACCGGTTCCTCGACGGCCTCCTCGTGCCCCCGCGTCCTGGCGGAAGGATCTGGGTGCTGCGGCCGCCGGCCGGCTTCAACACCCTCCAGGACGTCCTCGACGACATCTGGAGCGGCTGGGAGGAAGCCAGTGGCGGGGAGACCACACCGGGCCCGGAACTCGTCGAGCACGCCGCGCGCAGGCTGCGCGAGCTCCTCTGACTCCACGGTCGCCCTGTCGGCGGCCGATGCGCACGCGCTGGCCGAGTGTCTGCGAGGGTGGAGAAAACTTCGGAGGGCGATGTCGAAGGGCATGCCGGCCGTTCGACGTACGTGCGAGAAGCAACCCACCAGCAATCACTAGGAGTGATCAAGATGCCGCGTTTCATGGGATTCGTGAGGATGGAGGAGGGCATCGGCACCCCGCCGCAGTCGCTCTTCGACGCGATGGACGTCTACATCGGTGAGCAGGCCGCCAAGGGCGTGTTCCTCGACGGGGGCGGGCTCTACGGCACCGAGGACGCCGTGAACTTCGTGGTCCGCAAGGGCGAGGTCACCCGGGTCGACGGACCGTACGCCGAGGCCAAGGAGGTCGTCGGCGGCTGGGCCCTCATGAAGTACGACACCCTCGAGGAGGCCGTGGCCGACCAGCGGGAGTTCGCCGAGCTGCACGCCAAGCACTGGCCGGAGGTCACCGTCGTCGCGACCCTGCGCCAGATCTCCGAGGGCCCGGAGGCGCCCGGCGAGTGAGCCTCGAGCCTCTGGTGGATCGAGGCTCGACGGTCTCACTACGCTGGCCGCGTGCCGGCAGAGACGAGTACGGATGACCCCACCGGGGCCATCGTCGCCGCGTGGCGGGCCGAGTCGGCCCGCCTCGTCGGCGCACTCACCCGGATGACCCGTGACGTGGACCTCGCCGAGGACCTCGCGCAGGACGCGCTCGTGGCCGCGCTCGAGCAGTGGCCCGCCACCGGCGTACCGGCGAACCCGGCCGCGTGGCTGATGACCACCGCGAAGCGGCGGGGCATCGACCACTTCCGGCGCGTCGAGAACCTGCGCCGCAAGGTCGCGGAGCTCGAGCGCGCCAGCGAGGGAGAGGAGGTGGAGATGCCCGACCTCGACGCCCAGGTCGACCACATCGAGGACGACGTCCTGCGGCTCATCTTCCTGACCTGCCACCCTTCCTTGACCGCCGAGTCCCGGGCAGCGCTGACGCTGCGCCTGGTGGGAGGGCTCACCACCGCCGAGATCGCCCGTGGGTTCCTGGCCAGCGAGGCCACGATGGGGCAGCGCATCTCGCGAGCGAAGAAGACGCTGTCTGCGGCACACGCCGAGTTCGAGCTGCCCACCGGCGCGGAGCGGACGCAGCGCCTCGACGACGTCATGGCCGTGATCTACCTGATCTTCAACGAGGGCTACACCGCCACCGCCGGCGACAGCTGGATGCGCCCCGACCTGGCGAACGAGGCCATGCGCCTCGCGCGCATGCTCGCCGAACTCGCTCCGGACGAGCCCGAGGTGCTGGGGCTGCAGGCGCTGCTGGAGATCCAGGGCTCGCGGATGACCGCCCGGCTCGACGAGCACGGCGTGGCCGTCCTGCTGGAGGCGCAGGACCGGAGCCGGTGGGACCAGCTGCTGATCCGGCGCGGGCTGGCCGCCCTGCAGCAGGCCGAGCTGCTTGCCGCGCGCGGGAAGCCGGTCGGGAAGTACTTCCTGCAGGCCTTGATCGCCGCCCAGCACGCCCGTGCGGAGCGTGCCGAGGACACCAACTGGCGCCGGATCGCGGCACTCTACGACGTCCTGGCCGATGCCGCGCCGGGACCCGTCGTCGAGGTGAACCGGGCCGTCGCGCACGGGCGGGCGTTCGGCCCGGATGCGGGCCTCGCCGTGCTCGACGAGCTGGATGCGGGTGAGCTCGGCGACTCGCCACTCGTGCCGAGCGTGCGTGGAGACCTGCTCGAGCGGGCCGGGCTCCACGTACGGGCGAGCGAGGCGTTCAACGAGGCGGCAGCGCGCACCAGGAACGAGAGCGAGCGCGCAGTCCTGCACCGTCGGGCCGAGCTGAACCTGACGCGCGTGTCGGAGTCGGGATGAGTCCCTCGTCGGTCGCGCTCCTGCGCGGGCCGAAGACCATGCTTCCGTTGCGTGGGTCGTGCCGGTGAGTGACGCGCTCGACGTGGGGCCGTTCTTCCACGGCACGAAGGCCGACCTGCGAGTGGGAGATCTCCTGACCGCTGGCTTCCGGTCGAACTACCGGCCGGAAGTGGTGATGAACCACATCTACTTCACCGCACTGCGTGACGGTGCCGGGCTCGCCGCGGAGCTTGCGGTGGGCGAGGGTGCTCCGCGCGTGTACGTCGTCGAGCCGACGGGCGCCTTCGAGAACGACCCGAACGTGACCGACAAGAAGTTCCCCGGGAATCCCACCCGGTCCTACCGCAGCGCAGAGCCACTCAGGATCGTCGGCGAGGTGACTGACTGGACGCGGCAGACCCCCGGAGCACTCCGTGCCTGGCGCGACCGGCTCGCGGTGGTTCGCGCGGACGAACGCGGCGAGATCATCAACTGACGGGCGAGTGAGGCCGATCGCGGCGTAGCCGAGCGGCGCTCGCGCGCGGCCGAGCGGTCCAGGTCCGGCGCGGGTTGGGAATCGGCGCTTTCTGCGTATCCACGCGCTCGGAACATGAGGGTCCGCCAATGGCCGGGGATCGCCGGAGGCCTGGATGGTCGGCCCTCAAGAGTGGGTGCCGCATCACCGAGGTTTGTCCGGGGGGCGCGTCCGGACGCCACCCGCAACCACGAATGCGAGGGTCTCGGTGACGCAAGCTCTGGTATGTCCGCTCTGCAGGGGCGAGGTGTCACTGAGGTCGTCAGGATGTCTCTCCTGCCACCTGCCCATGAGTGATGTCCTGCGGCACGCCAGCACGACCCCTGCGTCCCGTGCCAGCACGGTCATCAGAGCACTGCAGGTCCGGATATCCGGGCTGCTCCTCTACGGTGCCGCCGTCGCCTGGTGTGCCTACCAGTTGCCCGACACCGTCCCGTTCGTCGTCCCGGGAGCCGTACTCGGTGGCGGGATCCTCCATGTGTGGAAGGGGCGGCCGTGGCTCGGGCTCGCAGTGTTCGCCATCATCGTGGTCGTCGTGCCGGCGCTTCTTTGGCCCTCGGTCCTCACCGGTGCCTTCTCCGACCTGACCGACGGGTTGTGATGGCAGACGGGTCAGACGCGGCGCTCACCTGAACGTCCAAGACCGCGGGTCGTAGAGGGAACGACATTGCCTGCTCACGGCCGGGATGCTGCTGGGCTCCGACTTCGGCAACTGGAGCGGACGCGAGGATTTGAACCTCGACTCCTTCCCTGGAAGGGAAGCGTGCTGCAACTACACCACGTCCGCGTAGCCAGCCTCTGACGAGCCTGACACGTTCGTAGTATGAACCATCGCCAGGACTGTCCGGGTGCCAGGGTGCGGCTCGCGGACCTCCGGGCTCCGCAGCCAGGTGCCCGCGCACAGTGCGCACCTCGGCCGGGTCCGTAGGTTGTGCGTGATGACCGAGACGGATGGCTCCGCGATCGACCGCTTGCTGCACGAGTGCCGCGTCGGGCTCGAACGCGTCGAGCCGGCTGCCCTGGAGCGTGAGGTGGCGGCCGGCGCCCTCGTGGTCGACATCCGGCCGGTCGAGCAGCGTCAACGAGACGGTGACCTTCCTGGCGCAGTGGTCATCGATCGCAACGTCCTCGAGTGGCGCCTGGATCCGTCCAGTCCGTATCGCCTGCCGATCGCCGACGACCCGGAGAGGCGAGTCGTGCTCGTCTGCAACGAGGGCTTCAGCTCCAGCCTCGCCGCGCACACCCTGCAGCGTCTTGGCCTCACGCGAGCGACGGACCTCGTCGGCGGGTTCCAAGCGTGGATTGCTCTGCAGCGATAGCTGCAGACCAACGGGACGATCGGCCGACCGCGAATGAGCAACGCCATGTGCGAGCTGCACGCGAGAAACCAGGTGCCCGGCGCGCCGAGTCGCGTCTAGCGTGCAGAAGGTGCCCACACGTCTCGTAGCAGTGGCCTTCGACGCTCAGGAGCCGACAGCGGTGGCCCGGTTCTGGGCCGAGCTGCTCGGACGAGAGGTCGTCGACGAGGACGACGGCGTGCTGCTCCGGGGGGACGAGAGACAGGTCGGGCTGCGCTTCGTGGCGGCGTCCACCCAGAAGGTCGGGCTCGGCCGACTGCACCTGCACCTCACCAGCGCCTCTCCGGAGGGGCAGCGGGCCACTGTCGAGAAGGCCCTGAGCATCGGCGGATGCCACCTCGATGTCGGCCAGCTGCCCGAGGAGGGACACGTCGTGCTGAGCGATCCGGAGGACAACGAGTTCTGCATCATCGAGGCCGGCAACGGCTTCCTCGCCGGCTGCGGTCCACTCGGCGAGGTCGCCTGCGACGGTTCTCGAGCGGTCGGGGTCTTCTGGCAGCAGGTTCTCGAGTGGCCGCTGGTGTGGGACCAGGGCGAGGAGACCGCGATCCAGTCACCGGCCGGCGGCACCAAGCTGGCGTGGGGCGGGCCGCCTGTGGCTCCCAAGCGGGTGCGCAACCGCCAACGGTTCGACCTGGCAGCAGACGACCTCGACTCCGAGATCGCGAGGCTGACGTCGCTGGGGGCGGCCCGCCTCGCGGACGTCGACGAGGGCGTCGAGCTCGCCGACCCGGACGGCAACGAGTTCCGCATCGTGGGAGCCTGAGGCTCGCCGCCCTCCGGTGGTCTCGACGGGTTCCGCGATGCACCGTGGTCGGTAGTCTCGAGGCGTGACGAGCGAGCCATCGAGCATGTTCGAGGCGATGTACGCGGGCGCGGAGGCGGGTGGGTCCAAGCCGCCCTGGGACCATGGCGCCCCTCGTCCCCAGCTCGTGGAGTGGGCTGAGGCGCGGAACCTCGCGGGAGGTGGCCGCGAGGCGCTGGTGGTCGGGTGTGGCTACGGAGCTGACGCCGAGTTTCTCGTGTCGCTCGGATTTCGGACCACGGCGTTCGACTTCGCGCCGACGGCGATTGCTGGCGCGCGGCGTAGGTATCCGGCCAGCGAGGTGAACTACCTCGTTGCCGACGTCACGGACCTTCCTCGCGAGTGGCAGGGGAACTTCGACCTGGTTGTCGAGAGCCTCACCGTGCAGTCGATGCCACCTGAGCAGCACTCGGTCGCGGTACGGAACATCGCAGCGTTGGTCGCACCAGGAGGCACGCTGCTGGTCTTGGCGACCACCCGGGAGGAAGACTCCGCGGTGAAGGGCCCACCCTGGCCGCTGACCCGTGCCGAGGTCGAGGAGTTCTCGAACGGAGACCTCGTCATGGACCAGCTCGAGCGGATCGAGAACGGCGCTTGGTGGCGAGCCGAGCTGTCACGAGCACGCGACCATCACGGCTGACGCCGCGGCGAGGACCGTTGGGAGTCGTGGACTCCCGATACGTCCGGCGGATGCCGTTGGTACGTCGTCGGCCCGTGTGTCGCGACCAGTGGTGTCGGCCCGTGCCTGGACGGGACCGAAGTTCGATCAGCGCCGCTTCTGGATCAGTACGACGTAGCCCAGAGCGACGCCCAGGCCTGCAACGATGGGCCGCGACCATCCGCCGAAGGTCGCCCCTGGCACCGGCCCCGATGGCCGCGCCGAGCGCTGGGTTGGATCCAGGCGCGCTAGGCGGCACGAGCGGTCGCTTGGCAGCGCCAGCAGACGAAGGGTGGCTGTCGCGGGGGTGCAAACGGCCCAGCTGAGGCGCATTCTCGGGGCATGACCGATCGAGACGACTTCCTGGCATGGGTCAAGTCCGCGTTGTACGAGGCGGAGGTGGCTCTACACAACGGCGACGCGAATCCCCGCCGGGCACTCTGGTCTCGCAACGAGCCGGTGAGCATCCAGGGCGCCTTGCGCGACGCCTGTGGGCTGCAGGAGGTGGAGGACGTCTTCCAGCTCCTGGAGAGCGGTTTCTCCGAATGCTCGACCTTCAGGTTCGAACTGCAGGCCTTCGACGTGGTGGGCGACATGGCCTACACAACCGGCAGAGAGCACACGTCGGCCTCCATGGACGGGCAGCCGCGGAGCTACACCTTGCGCGTCACACAGGTGTATCGACGAGAGGACGGCGCATGGAAGGTCGCTCACCGACATGCCGACACCGTCACCGAATGACGCCAGCGGCTTCTCCCGCCTCTGTGCCCGGCGGTCCGCGGTGTCGGTGGTCGCGTCTAGCGTCTTCCTCGAGGGGTCGACCTTTCTCGAGGGGTGTCGCGATGGAAGCAGACCTGATGCAGATGGACGACCACGACCTGCTGGCCGGAGGCGTGGCCGACGGGGTGGCCGAGGCCCGGGCGGGCTGGCAGCGGTGGGCGCGGCTGGTGGAGTTCCACCGCCGCCGGGAGGCCGACTGCCGGCTCCGGCACGAGATCTCGCCCAGCTTCACGCTGACCCCGCGCGCGCAGACGGTCAGCGAGGTCTCGGCACTGTGGGGCCTGAGCGAGTCGCGCGTGCGCCACGAGCTCAACGTCGCGCTCTTCCTCGAGCAGTACTTCCCCGAGGTCTGGGAGCTGTCCCGCAACGGCCAGCTCGACTGCTACCGCGCGGGGCTGATCGCCGACAACGCCCGCCACGCCCTCGACGACCCGGTCCTGCTGCACGTCCTGGCCCGGCGGGTGCAGGCCTTCCTCGAGCGACACCTCTCCGACGCCCACGGACTGCCGGGGATTCCACCCCTGGTGACCTGCACGCCCAAGCAGCTGCGCAACAAGCTCACCTACGAGCTCAACCGGCTCCGCGCCGCCCACAGCGAGGAGCTGCATCGCAAGGCGGTCGCCGACCGGCACGTGCGCAAGGTCGAGCTGCCGGACGGGATGGCCCAGCTGGGCATCAGTGCCACCGTCGACCAGGTCCGGCTGGCCGACCACAGGCTGACCCACGCCGCACGGCAGCGGCGCCGCGAGGGCGACCAGCGGACCATCGCCCAGCTGAAGTCGGACCTCGCGATCGACCTGCTGACCGGCAGGGAGGAGGGAGTGCCGGCCCCGTCGTACTCCCGGCCGATCGTCAACCTCACCGTGCCCGTCCAGACCGTGATGGGCCTGGCCGACGACCCCGGCGTGCTGGCCGGAGGCACCGTCGTCCCTGCCGGCCTGGCTCGCGCCATCGCCTCCCACCCGGACGCCACCTGGCACCGCATGCTCACCGACCCGGCCGGCCGGATGGTCGAGCTCTCGACGACCTCCTACCGGCCCACCGATCCCATCTGGCGGCACGTCGTCGCCGAGTGGAGCTCCTGCTTCGAGCCGGCCTGTGACGCGCCCGCCACCGAGGCCGAGCACGACCATCGGGTCCCCTGGCCTCGGGGTGCCACCGAGCCAGCCAACCTCTGGCCCGCCTGCAAGCGCGGGCACACCACCAAGCACGCGCCCGGGTTCGCCGTCGAACAGGCTGCCGACGGTTCCTTCCGCCTGCGCACCGCCGCCGGCTTCGCCCACGCGGTGGCTCCGCCCGCCAAGCCGGTCGACGAGAGGTGGCCCGACCTCCCTGAGGTCCAGTTCTCGGCGACTGAATTTCTCGCGGTCCTCGGCGAGATCCGAAGCCACCGCGACCGGAGCGCCGCCGAGAGCCGGGAGCTCGCGTGGGAGCACGACAACTTCCTCTTCAACATCGCTGGCTGACGCGGAAGCACTGCCCCGACGCTTCGCTCCCCGCCGGCGCCCGGTGCGCGATCGCAGGGCAGTGACGCTCGTTGCCCGGGACGGCATGATGACCACATGGCCGACCCCCGCGCAGGACAGCCCGCCGAACCCTCGGACCTCGTCGACGTCTCCCACCTGGTGACGGCGTACTACACCGGCGTGCCCGACCCCGACGACGTCGACCAGCAGGTCGCGTTCGGCACCAGCGGGCACCGGGGCTCGTCGCTGCGGACGGCCTTCAACGAGACGCACATCCTCGCGACCACGCAGGCCATCTGCGACTACCGCCGCGAGCAGGGGTACGACGGGCCGCTGTTCATCGGGCGCGACACCCACGGGCTCTCGGAGCCGGCGTGGGCGACCGCCCTGGAGGTGCTGGCCGCCAACGACGTGACCGTGCTGGTCGACGACCGCGACGGCTACACACCCACCCCGGCGGTGTCCCACGCGATCCTGCGCGCCAACCGGGGGGTCTCGACAGGCTCGACCAGCGGAAGGGGGCTGGCCGACGGCATCGTCGTGACGCCGTCGCACAACCCACCGAGCGACGGCGGCTTCAAGTACAACCCGCCCCACGGCGGCCCCGCCGACACCGACGCCACCTCGGTGATCGCGAAGCGGGCCAACGAGCTGATCAAGGGCGGGCTGTCCGACGTGAAGCGGATCCCCTTCGCGCGCGCCCGCGCCGCCGCGTCGTCGTACGACTTCCTCGGCACCTACGTCGACGACCTGCCCAACGTCCTCGACATCGACGCCATCCGGAACGCCGGCGTGCGGATCGGGGCCGACCCCCTCGGCGGCGCGAGCGTCGCCTACTGGGGCGAGATCGGCGAGCGGCACGGGCTCGACCTCACGGTGGTGAACCCGCTGGTCGACCCGACGTGGCGCTTCATGACGCTCGACTGGGACGGCAAGATCCGGATGGACTGCTCCTCCCCAACGCGATGGCGTCGCTGATCCGGCGCAAGGACGAGTACGACATCGCCACCGGCAACGACGCCGACTCCGACCGGCACGGCATCGTGACCCCGGACGCGGGGCTGATGAACCCCAACCACTTCCTCGCGGTGGCGATCGGCTACCTCTTCGGCGGCGCCCGCCCGGCTGGCCCGACACCGCCCGGATCGGCAAGACGCTGGTCTCCTCCTCGATGATCGACCGGGTCGCCGCCTCGCTCGGCAAGCCGATGGTGGAGGTGCCGGTCGGCTTCAAGTGGTTCGTGCCCGGGCTGATCGACGGGTCGTTCGGCTTCGGGGGCGAGGAGTCCGCGGGCGCGTCGTTCCTGCGAACGGACGGCTCCACGTGGACCACCGACAAGGACGGGATCCTGCTGGCCCTGCTGGCGTCCGAGATCCTCGCGACCACCGGGAAGACCCCGTCCGAGCACTACGCCGCCCTGGTCGCCGAGCACGGCGACCCGGCGTACGCCCGCATCGACGCCCCGGCCGACCGCGCGCAGAAGGCCAAGCTCGCCGCCCTCTCCCCGGACGACGTCAAGGCGACCTCGCTCGCGGGCGAGGAGATCACCGCCAAGCTCACCGAGGCGCCCGGGAACGGCGCCAAGATCGGCGGGCTCAAGGTGGTCACCGAGTCGGCGTGGTTCGCCGCGCGCCCGTCGGGCACCGAGGACGTCTACAAGATCTACGCCGAGTCGTTCAAGGGCCCCGACCATCTCGCCCAGGTGCAGGACGAGGCCCGCGAGGTGGTCAGCGCCGCTCTCGGCTGACCCGCTCGCGCAGGCCGGCGGCCAGCCCGGCCACCGTCGCGGCGTCGATGAGATCACCGAACGTGGCGGCCAGCCAGGGACGCTTCACCGGTGCCATCCGGAGCCGGAGCTGGAGGCGCGTGCCGTCGGGCACGTCGCGGAGCACGATCGCCCACGACAGCAGGGTCCGTCCACGTCGCGACGTGTGCACGAGCACGTGCGGCGGCTCGAGCCGGGCGACGGTGAACGTCGCGTCTCGGCCGCCCCAGTCCGGGATGACGTCGGAGACCGCGAGCGACTGGAGCGCCGGGTCGAGGTGGCGGATCCCCCGCCGACCCTGCGGGATCAGGCGCTCGACGACGCGCGGCAGGTACCAGCCCGCACGTCGCTTGCCGAGCTGCACGAACCACGGCCACACGTCGTCCGCGGTCGCATTCAGCGTGAAGGCACGGTCCATCACGACGTCCGCGTCGGGCACCAGGTCGTCACCGGGCAGTGCCGCCCGGCCTCTTCCGCGGTGGCAGCAACAGACCCGAACACGGTCCGACGCTACGCCGACAGGGTGGCGTCCCCGGGCCGGTGTGCCCGGAGCGTCGCAGGGGAACCACGTCCACCGCACGGCTACGTTGGTGACGTGGGGGTCATCGAGACGGCGGGTCTGACGATGCGGTACCCGCGCGTCACCGCCCTCGACGGGCTCGACGTGAGCATCGGCGGCGGGGTCACCGGGCTTGTCGGCGCCAACGGCGCGGGCAAGTCGACGCTGATCAAGATCCTGCTCGGCCTGCTGCCGGCCACCAGCGGCAGCGCGACCGTCCTGGGGCACGACGTCGCACCGAGGGCGGGGAGATCCGCGCGGTGGTGGGCTACATGCCCGAGCACGACTGCCTGCCGCCGACGTGTCGGCGAGCGACCTGGTCGTCACCTCGGGCAGATGTCCGGGCTGCCGTACGCCGCGGCCCGCGAGCGCGCCTCCGACGTGCTGCGCCACGTCGGCCTGGCCGAGGAGCGCTACCGGCCCATCGGCGGCTACTCGACCGGCATGAAGCAGCGCGCGAAGCTCGCCCAGGCGCTCGTCCACGACCCACGGCTGGTGCTGCTGGACGAGCCGACCAACGGCCTCGACCCGTCGTCGCGCGACGACATGCTCGCGCTGGTCCGCCGGATCGGCACCGAGTTCGGCATCGCCGTGCTGGTCACCTCGCACCTGCTCGGCGAGCTCGAGCGGGTCAGCGACCACGTCGTCGTGCTCGACAGCGGACGCCTGCTTCGCTCCTCGGCCACGACCGAGTTCCTGCACACGACCGGCACCCTGCTGGTCGAGGTTCAGGGCCGCACGGACGCCGACCGGCTGCTCGGGCAGGCCCTGGTCGACGCCGGCCTGGTCGCCGGCCGGCCGAGGGCCGGATGGTGGAGGTGGAGGTCCGCGACGAGACCACGCGCGACGTCGTACGCGACCTGACCGTCGACCTCGGGCTCGGCCTGGTCCGGATGCAGGAGCGGCACCACCGCATCGAGGACGTCTTCCGCGAGGGAGGAGCCGGCAGTGTCCAGCCCGTCTGAACCCCAGACCACGGTGGACCCGCCGGTCCACACCGCGCGTCATCCATGACCTGGGCTACCGCTCCTACACCGGGCCGCGCCTCGGCGAGCCGGCGGTCGCCCGCGCGTTCTTCGGGACCGGGCTGCGCAACTGCTACGGGCTGGGCCGATCAGGGCGCTCCAAGGTGCTGCCGATGATCCTGCTCGGCCTGATGCTGCTGCCGGCCCTCATCCTCGTGGGCGTCCTGGTGCAGGCCAAGACCCTCCTCGGCCTCGACGACCAGATCGTCCCCTACTCGACCTACCCGCTGACGACCCAGCTGCTGATCTCGGTCTTCGTCGCCTCGCAGGCGCCGGCGCTCGTCTCCCGTGACCTGCGGTTCCGCACGATCACGCTCTACCTGGCTCGCCCGATGCGGCGCACGACGTACGTCCTGGTGCGGCTGGCGTCGCTGACCGCGGCGACGTTCGTGCTGGTCGCCGCCCCGCTGCTGCTGATGTACGTCGGCGGCCTGCTCGCCGGGCTCCCGCTGGGCCGGGAGACCGGGCGGATCCTGGGCGCGCTGGTCGGGGCGGCGCTGCTGGCGGCCTGCCTGTCCGGCCTGGCCGCCCTGGTCTCGGCGCTGACGATCCGCCGCGGCCTCGCCGTGGCCGCGGTGATCGTGGTGCTGCTGGTCAGCTACACCGTCGTCGCCACCATCCAGGGGATCTCGTTCGACTCCGGGCACGAGACGGTCGGCCAGGTGGCCGGCTGTTCTCGCGTACACGCTGGTCAACGGCGTGCAGGTGATCCTCTTCAACGCGCCGGAGGCCACCCCCACGCCGCCCTCCGGGGCCGCCCAGGGCGCGCTCTACCTGGCCACCACCGCGCTCGTGGTGCTCGGCTCGGTCGGCGCGATGCTGGCCCGCTACCGGAAGGTGGCCGCATGAGCACGATCCTGCTCGAGCACGTGTCGCGGTGGTACCGCAACGTCGTCGCCGTCAACGACGTCTCGATGACGATCGGGCCCGGCGTGACCGGGCTGCTCGGCCCGAACGGCGCCGGCAAGTCCACCCTGATCGCGATGATGTCCGGCTTCCTGGCGCCGTCGACCGGCACGGTCACCCTGGACGGCGAGCCCCTGTGGCGCAACGAGTCGGTCTACCGGAAGATCGGCCTGGTCCCCGAGCGCGAGGCGCTGTTCGACTACCTCACCGGGCGGCAGTTCGTGGTCGCGAACGCCGAGCTGCACGGGCTGACCGACCCGGGTGCGGCCGCGCAGGCGTCGATCGCCCTGGTCGAGATGACCGACGCGCAGGACCGCACCATCTCGACGTACTCGAAGGGCATGCGACAGCGGATCAAGATGGCGTCCTCGCTGGTCCACGATCCCGGCGTGCTGCTGCTCGACGAGCCCTTCAACGGCATGGACCCGCGGCAGCGGATGCACCTCATGGAGCTGCTGCGCACCATGGGTGCCGAGGGCCGCACCGTGCTGTTCAGCTCCCACATCCTCGAGGAGGTCGAGCAGGTGGCCCGCCAGATCGAGGTGGTCGTCGCGGGCCGGCACGCCGCCTCCGGCGACTTCGGGGCCATCCGACGGCTGATGACCGACCGGCCCAACCGCTTCGTCCTGCGCACCAGCGACGACCGGACGATGGCGTCGACTCTGTTGGCCGACGGCTCAGTACGGGGCGCCGGCTGCGGCCCGAGGGCGGCATCGAGATCGAGGCGTCGACTTCGGCCGTTTCAGCGAGGTGCTGCCGCGGCTGGCCCGCGACCACGCGATCCGGCTGCTCGAGGTCACGCCCACCGACGAGTCGCTGGAGAGCGTCTTCGCCTACCTGGTGTCGGCATGAGCGTCGCCTTCTCGACGACCGTCGCCCGGATCGGCATGCACAGCGTCTTCGGCCGCCGGCGCGGGGTGCTGCTCTTCGTGCTGCCCGTCGTGCTGCTCGGGCTGGCGCTGCTGGTGCGGCTGCTCGTCGGCGAGGACGAGATGGCCGCCCGGCACACCCTCTACGGCCTCGGGCTGGTCGTGGTCGTGCCGCTCGTCGCACTCCTGGCGACGACCGGTCTGCTGGCGCCGGAGATCGACGACGGGTCGATCGCCTACCTGCTGGCCAAGCCCATCTCGCGCTACACCATCGTGCTGAGCAAGCTGGCCGTCGCGTCGGCCTGCGTGGTGGCCTTCGCCGTCGTCCCCGTCCTGGCAGCCGGGCTGCTCCTGCGCACCAGTGACCCGCGGTTCGGGCTGGGCTTCGCCCTCGGCGCGCTCGCCGGCGGCCTCGCCTACTGCGCCCTCTTCGCGCTGCTCTCGGTGCTGACCCGCCACGCAGTGGTGGTCGGCCTGATCTACCTGCTGATCTGGGAGAGCCTGCTCGGCGGCCTGCTCGACGGGGTCCGGTGGCTCAGCGTCAGCCGCTGGTCGGCCGCGATCGCCGAGCCGGTCGCCCAGGTGTCCCTGGTGGACAAGCTGGGGGCAGGGTACGCCGTGGTCGCGACCGCCGTCGTCATCGTGCTCGGGGTCTGGCTGACCGGCCGCCGGCTGCGCGCGTTCAACCTCACCGGGGACGAGTAGGCCGGGTGCGCCCGGATCTCGCTCCGACGAGACCGACAGGTGTGCTGGTCGGGATCCTCACCGGGGTGCTCGGCCTCGGCCTCGCCGCCTGTGGCTCGACGCCCGCCGCCGACCCGCCGAAGGGGGTCGACGCACTGGTCATCCCCACCCCGTCGCCCGACCCGGCCGACTTCGTCGACCGTGTCGACAACCCGTGGCTGGGGCTGGCGCCCGGCAGCACCCACACCTTCCGCATCTCCGGCACTCCCGACGCGGTGCGCGTCGTCGTCTCCGTGGCTGACCGGCCCCGCACGGTCGACGGCGTCACCACGACGATCGTCGAGGCCACCACCACCGACGCCCGCGGTCGGGTGGTCGCGACCGACCGCACCTTCTACGCGCAGGACCGGGACGGGAACGTGTGGGTGCTCGGCGCCGGCGGGTCCGGGGGCGTGTGGCAGGCGGGACGGTCCGGGGCCAGGGCCGGCGTCGCGATGCCGGGCCGGCCCCGCGTCGGCGACGACTACGAGCAGCAGTCGGTGCCGGGCGTCGCCGAGGACCGCACCACCGTCGTCGACGTCGCCGCCGAGGTGTCCGGGCCCGCGGGCAGCTGGGACGACGCGCTGCTCACCAAGGTCGACTCGCGACTGTCACCCGGCAACGAGATCCGGCTGTGGTACGTCCGCGACGTGGGCGTCGTGAGAGAGGAGTTCCCCAACGGCGCCGTCCTCGGGCTGGCGTCGTTGCCGCACTGACCCGTGCAGGTCGCTCAGGTGCCCGCCACCCACGCGCCCTTGCGCAGCACCCGCTGCACCACGAGGTCGTCGTCGAGGACCACGAGGTCGGCGTCGAAGCCGGGACGCAGCGCGCCCACCCGGTCCAGGCCGAGCAGCGTCGCGGGCGAGGCGGTGGCCGCGCGGACGACGTCCTCGATCGGCAGGCCGGCGACCTGGACGGCGTACCGCACCGCCGCGGCCATGGTCAGCGTGGAGCCGGCGTTGGCGCCGGTGTCGGCCAGTCGGGCGACGCCGTCGCGGACCGTGACCGTGAGCCGGCCGAGGTGGTAGTCCCCGTCGGCCGCGGCAGCCGCCGCCATCGCGTCGGTGACGAGCACGGTCAGGTGCGGCTTGGCCCGGGCCGCGAGCCGCAGCGCGGCGGGGTGCACGTGGACACCGTCGGCCACGAGCTCCACGTAGGTGTCCGGGTGCTCGAGCAGTGCGGCGACCGGCCCAGGCTCGCGGTGGTGCAGGCCGCGCATCGCGTTGAAGAGGTGGGTGCCGACGCCGGCGCCCGCGTCGAGCGCCGCGCGCGCCACGTCGTACGTCGCGTCGGTGTGCCCTATCGCGGCCACGACGCCGGCAGCGGTGAGCTGCCGGATCGCGTCGAGCCCCGGTGAGCTCGGGCGCCAGCGTCACCATCCGGACGTGCCCGCGACCCGCCTCGAGCAGGGCGTCTACGTGGGCGGGCTTGGGGTCGGTGAGCAGCTCGGGGTCGTGCGCCCCGGCGTACCTCCTGCTCAGCCACGGCCCCTCGAGATGGATGCCGGCGAGCAGCCGGTCGTCGGCGAGGTCGGCGATCAGGCCCACCGACGCCCGCAACGACTCGGCGCTCGCCGTCACCAGGCTCGCCATCATCGTGGTCGTGCCGTGGGCGAGGTGGGCGCGGACCGCGGTCGCGCACGCCTCCGGGTCGCCACCGTCGAACGACGCTCCCCCGCCCCCGTGGACGTGGGTGTCGACGAACCCCGGCACGACCGTGGCGGCGGGCAGCTCGAGGTCGGCGGGACGCGGCGGCGCCCCGGGACCGACCTCGGCGATCCGCTGCCCCTCGACCTGGAGCCACCCCGGCGCGAAGACCCGCGCCGGGGTGACGACCCGACCAGCTGACAGGAGCATCCTCAGACGCTCGTGTCGGCCTCGGCGACGGACTCGGCGCCCTCCTCCTCGCGGCCCGGCGTCCGCAGGTTCCACCTGCGGATGACGGCGCGGAAGAGGAAGTAGTAGATGACCGCGTAGCCGAGGCCGATGAGGATGAGCAGCGCGGGCTTGGTGGCGATGTTCCAGTTCAGCGCGAAGTCGAACAGGCCCGCGGAGAAGCCGAAGCCGTCCTTGATGCCAAGCGCGTTCACCAGCGCCAGCGAGGTGCCGGTGAGCACCGCGTGGATGATGTAGAGCGGCCAGGCCACGAACATGAACGCGAACTCCAGCGGCTCGGTCACGCCGGTGAGGAACGACGTCAGCGCGGCCGAGAGCATGATGCCGCCGACGGCCTTCTTGTGCTCGGCCGGGCCTCGTGCCAGATCGCCAGCGCAGCGGCGGGCAGCGCGAACATCATGATCGGGAAGAAGCCGGTCATGAACGCGCCCGCGGTCGGGTCGCCGGCGAGGAAGCGGGCGATGTCGCCATGCACCACGCCGTCCGGGCCGTGGTAGCTGCCGAACACGAACCACGGCGGGTTGTTGAGGATGTGGTGCAGGCCGAGCGGGATCAGCAGCCGGTTGAGCGTGCCGTAGACGAAGCCGCCGACCACCTCGTTGTTGGTCACCCAGGTGCCGAGGTTGGTCAGGCCGGAGTCGAAGGCCGGGTAGACGAAGTTCATGAGCACCGACACGACGATCGCCACGAACGCGGTGATGATCGGCACGAAGCGGCGCCCACCGAAGAAGGCGAGGTAGGGCGGCAGCTTGATCCGGTGGTACTTCTGCCACAGGAACGCCGCGATCAGGCCCATCACGATGCCGCCGAGGACGCCGTAGTTGATCCCCCCGGTGAGCAGCTTGGCCTGGTCGGTCGTGGACCCGTCCACGATGTCGGGGCTCATCGCGTCACCCACGGCCTTGAAGACCAGGTAGCCCACCACGGCCGCCATCGCCGTCGACCCGTCGGCCTTCTTCGCCATGCCGATGGCCACGCCGACCGCGAAGATCAGCGGCAGGTTGGCGAACAGCGCACCGCCCGCAGCCCCGAGCACCGCCGCCACGTGGTCCCAGCCGAGGCCGTCGGCGCCGAGCAGGTCGGGCGCGCCGAGGCGGAGCAGCAGCGCCGCGGCCGGCAGGCTCGCGATCGGCAGCATCAGGCTCCGGCCGAACTTCTGGACGGGCGCGAGGTTGAACCTGCGCCCCTCGGTGGGGGTGGCGTCCGCGGACGCGTCTGTGGTGGTCACTGTCGGTTCCCTTCGGAAGTGCCCTGCTTCTTCTGTTGAGTGGCTGGGCCGAGGTCGTCCCGGCCCAGGGACATGTGGAGCTGGTAGCGGTCGCCGCGGTAGCGCGAGACGACGTACTCCAGCGGGCGGCCCGCGGCGTACGAGACGCGGCGGAAGACGAGCAGCGGGGTGTTGACCGGAGCGTCCAGGCGGCGCGCCGTCGCGGCGTCGGCGGTCTCTCCCCACAGCGTCTGCTCGGCGCTGTCGATGGACAGGTCGTAGACGTCGGCGAGCAGCTCGTAGAGCGAGCCGCCCAGGTCGTGCCGGTCGAGGCCGGGCAGGAGCGAGCGCGGGTACCAGCCGTTCTCCAGCGCGATCGGCTGCCCGTCGGCGAGCCGGACCCGGTCCAGCCGCCAGGCGCGGCCGTCGGCGCTGAGGTCGAGCGCCTTGGCGACGTCGGCCGGCGGCTCGTCGAGCTCGACGTCGAGCAGCCGCGTGGAGGGGGTCAGCCCCCGGCGCCGCATGTCCTGGCTGAACGACGCGAGATGGAGCCGGCTCTCCAGCCGGGGCCGGGCGACGAAGGTGCCCTTGCCGTGGATCCGGTGCAGCAGGCCGTCGGCGACCAGGCTGTCGATCGCCTTGCGCACCGTGGCCCGCGACACGTCGTACGTCGTCATCAGCTCGCGCTCGGAGGGGATCGCCACGTCGGGCCCCAGCTCGTGCACCGCGAGGTCGGCCAGCACGTCGCTCAGCTGCGCGTGCTTGGGCCGGGGGCCATCGGTGATGACCCGGGCGGGACGGGTACGGGACAAGGGACTCGACCTCTCGACGACTATCGGTGTCGCTGGTACGGTCTGGTCCGTACCAGTTGTGAGGATGGTCACGGTTTCGATGGATGTCAAGACCCAGGACAGATCGGGCGACAGCGGCGCAGGCAGCCGGATGGCCGCCGAGGTGGCCGAGCAGCCGCTCGCCGTGCAGCGCACCCTGGACGCGCTGCTGCCGCTCCGCGGCGCGGTGAGCGAGCTGGCCCAGGGCAGGCGCCGGGTGCTGTTCGCGGCGCGCGGCTCGAGCGACAACGCCGCGGTCTACGGGCGGTACCTGCTGGAGACGCGCGCCGGGGTGCTGGGCAGCCTGCTCTCCCCCAGCGTCGCCACCCACTACCGCGCGAGTCTCGACCTCTCCGACGCGCTGGTCGTGTGCGTGTCGCAGTCCGGCGCGACCAGCGAGATCGTCGACACCCAGTCCTGGGCCGGCGCCAACGGCGCCGCGACACTGGCGATCACCAACGTCGAGGGCTCACCCCTGGCGGAGTACGCCGACCTCGCCCTGGTCACCCGGGCCGGGCCGGAGCTCGCGGTCCCGGCGACCAAGACCTACCTCACCCAGCTGGTGGCGATGGCCGTCCTCGGCACCGCCCTGGCCCCCGACCCGACCGTGCTCGACGCCGAGCTGGCCCGGGTCCCGGGTGAGGTGGAGCGGCTGGTCCGCGAGCCGCACGGCGTCGACGCGGCCGTCGGGGCGCTGCGCGACGCGGCGTACGCCGTGGTGTCGGGGCGTGGCCTGATGATGGGCACCGCGCTCGAGACGGCCCTCAAGCTGGAGGAGACCTGCCTGCGCCCGGTCCGGGGCTACTCGTACGCCGACCTGCGACACGGGCCGATCTCGGTCGTGACGAGCGGCATGACCGCGGTGCTCGTGGCCGCGCCGGACGGCCCGCTGCTGGCCCCGATGGCCGAGCTCGCCGACGACCTCGCCGCCCGCGGCGCGACCGTGGTCGGGATCGGCGGGGACCCGGCGTTCGCCGACGCCTGCGCCGTCCACGTGCCCGGCCCGGAGCTGCCCGAGGCGCTCGCACCGCTGGGGGCGATCGTCCCGGCCCAGCTGATCGTCGAGGGGCTCGCGCGCGAGCTCGGGCTCGACCCCGACAACCCCCGTGGCCTGGCCAAGGTGACCGCCACCGACCCACCCCAACCCAAGGAGAACCCATGAGCAGCAAGGCCGAGCAGATCCTCGCCGGACTCGGCGGCGCCGGCAACGTCGTCGAGATCGAGCCGTGCATCACCCGCCTGCGCACCGAGGTCAACGACGGCTCGCTCGTGGACGAGAAGGCCCTCAAGGCCGCCGGCGCCCACGGCGTGGTGAAGTCCGGAAACGTGGTGCAGGTCGTCGTCGGCCCCGAGGCCGACAACCTGGCCGAGGACATCGAGGACCTGATGTGACCGGATCCGAGCCACGGGGCCCGGTCGAGGTGCTGGTGCCCTGCCCGGGGCGGCTGGTGCCGATGTCGGAGGTCCCCGACCCGGTCTTCGCCTCCGAGATGGTCGGGCCCGGGGTCGCGATCGACCCCGACCCGGGCGAGGTGACCGTCGTGTCGCCGATCGCCGGCAAGGTCGTCAAGGTGCACCCGCACGCCTTCGTCGTGCTCGGCGCCGACGGGGTCGGCGTCCTGGTCCACCTCGGCATCAACACCGTGCGCCTGGAGGGCCGGGGCTTCGAGGTCCTGGCCGAGCAGGGGTCCACGGTCGCCGCCGGCGACCCGATGGTGCGCTGGGACCCGGCCACCATCGGCGGTGAGGGCATCTCGACCGTCGTGCCCGTGGTGGCGATGGACCGGCCCAAGGGCTCGGTGCCGGCACCCGCCGCGGACGCCGTCGCGAAGGTCGGCGACGTGCTCTTCACCGTCACCCCGTGAGGCCGGCCGCCCTGCTGCTCGACCTCGACGGCACCCTGGTCGACTCCGAGCCGGTGCACCGTGCGGCGTACGACGCGTTCCTGGCCGACCGCGGCTGGGAGGTGCCGGACCTGGGCATCTTCACCGGTCGCCGGGCCGAGGACGTCTTCGCCGTCGAGCCCGGCCCCTGGGCCGAGCACGACCCCCGCGACTTGGCCGCCGAGGTGCGCGGCCAGATCCCGGACGACGCGACGCCCGAGCCGGTCCCGGGGGCGCCGGAGCTGGTGCGGGCCGCCGCCGGCGCCGGCATCCAGGTCGCGATCGTCACCTCGGCCCGCCCGGAGTGGGTCGCACTGGCCGTCGGTGAGGGGCTGGGAGTCCTCCACCACGTCGAGGTCGTCGTCACCGCCCACGACGTGGCCGAGGGCAAGCCCGACCCGGCGGGCTTCCTGCTCGCCTGCGAGCGGCTCGGCGTCGACGCACCGGCCTGCCTGGCCGCCGAGGACTCCCCGGCAGGCATCCGCGCCGCGGTCGCCGCGGGCGTCGGACGCGTGGTCGGGGTGACCACCACCTGGTCGGCCACCGACCTCATCGACGCCGGCGCCCACGAGGTGCTCCCCGACCTGCGCGCCCTGCTGGACCTGTTCCGTTGAGTTGGGCCGAAATCAGCGTCGAGCTGGGCCGGATTCAGAGAATCCAGCCCAGCTCGAGGCCGAATCAGGCCCAACTCAACGAGCGTCAGGCGGCCTCGGCCCGGCGCGCCTGCTGGTTGAGCCGGGCCTGGGCGGCACGGCGGAGCTTGGGGCCGCCGGTCGTCATCTTGTAGAGCATCTTCAGCTGCGGCACGGCGTTCTTGGCGTTGGTGGTCGCCAGCCAGCCGTTGGGCAGCGACAGCCGGACCACCTTGTGCCAGGCGCTCGCGACCTGCTTCGGGAACGGCGCGGCGTGGTAGTTCAGGTCGTACTTGTCGAAGAGGTCCTTCACCTTCGGCGCGATCTCGGCGTACCGGTTGCTCGGCAGGTCCGGGAAGAGGTGGTGCTCGATCTGGTGCGACAGGTTGCCGCTCATGATGTGCATCGCCCTGGAGCCGGAGATGTTGGCCGAGCCGAGCATCTGGCGGACGTACCACTCACCGCGGGTCTCGCCCTCGATCGAGCGCTTCTCGAAGGTCTCGACGCCCTCGGGGAAGTGGCCGCACATGATGATCGAGTGGCTCCACAGGTTGCGGACCACGTTGGCGGTGAAGTTCGCGGCCAGGGTCGGCAGGAACGAGCCCGTGGGCAGCGACAGCGCCGGGTGCACGACGTAGTCCTTCGTGGCCTGCTTGCGGATCTTCTTCAGCACCTGGCTGACGCGCGCCTTGAACTCGGGGTCCTTGGTCTTCTTGCGCTTGATGTTGGCGCCGAGCTCGAGGTCGTACGCCGCGATGCCGTACTCGAAGAAGCAGGCGTTGATGAAGTTCCACAGCGGCTGGACCAGGAAGAACGGGTGCCACGGCTGGTCCTCGTCCACGCGCATGATGCCGTAGCCGAGGTCGTTGTCCTTGCCGATGACGTTCGTGTACGTGTGGTGCAGCTCGTTGTGCGAGTGCTGCCACTGCTTGGCCGGCGTGGCCATGTCCCACTCCCAGGTCGTGGAGTGGATCTTGGGGTCGCGCATCCAGTCCCACTGGCCGTGGAGGATGTTGTGGCCGATCTCCATGTTCTCGAGGATCTTCGCGACGCTCAGGCCGGCGGTGCCGACGATCCAGGCGGGCGGGAAGGCGCTGGCGAGCAGCACGGCACGGCTGCCGAGCTCCATCTTGCGCTGCACGCCGATCACCTTGCGGATGTACGCCGCGTCGCGCTCGCCTCGGGAGTCGAGGATGTCCTGACGGATCGCGTCGAGCTCGACGCCGAGCTGCTCGATGTCCTCAGGGGTGAGGTGGGCGATGGGGTTCTCGGACTTCTTCTGCAGTGCGGTCATGGTCGCTCCTTCTCGTGGGATCGAGCGGGGTGGAGGGTCAGTTGTCGATGTCGCAGGCGCCCGCGGCGGCGCTGATGCAGGTCTGGATGATCACGCCGTCGCCGGGCGCGGCGACGGTGAGCTGGCCGTTGCGCAGGTCGCGCACGGCGCCCTCGCGCAGTGGCAGCACGCAGCCGAAGCAGACGCCCATCCGGCAGCCGCTCGGCATCAGCACGCCGGCCGACTCGGCGGCGTCGAGGATCGGGGTCGCGCCGTCGGCCTCGACGACCGCGCCCGACCTGGAGAAGGTCAGGGTGCCGCCCTCGCCGGTGACCACCGTCGCGGTGCGGAACCGCTCGATGTGCAGCGGCAGTCCGCGGCCGGTGTGGTGCTCCTCGAGCGCGTCGAGGAGGCCGACCGGACCGCAGGCGTACGTCGTGCGCTCGGCCAGGTCGGGGACGATCTCGTCGAGATCGGCCACGTCGAGCATCCCGTGGACGTCGGTGTGCAGCTCGACCAGCCGGAGCCGGCCCTGCGCGGCGTACCGTCGCAGCTCCTCGCCGAAGATCACCTCGGACCGCGACAGCGCCGAGTGGAGCAGCACGATGTCGGCCTCGAACGGGACGGCCCGGGAGAAGAGGTTGCGCAGCATCCCGATCACCGGGGTGATGCCGGAGCCGGCGGTGACGAGCAGCAGCTTGCCCGGCATCGGGTCGGGGAGCACGAAGTCACCCTCGGCCTGGCCGAGGTGGATCATCTGTCCTGCCCGCACCCGGTGCACGAGGTGGTTGGAGACCACGCCGTCGGGGATGCCCTTGACCGTGATGCTGATGCAGCGGTCGGCACGGGGGCCGTGGGTCAGGGAGTAGGTGCGCCACAGGCGCACCCCGTCGACGTCCACGCCCACCCGGACGTACTGGCCGGGCACGTGGCCGGCCCAGTCCCTGCCCGGCCTGATGACCAGGGTCGCGGAGTCGGCGGTCTCGGGGTGGACCGCCACGATCCGCCCGCGCAGTTCCGCTCCCGCGCGCAGCGGGTGGAAGACGTCGAGGACGTCGTCGAGCTGGAGCGGGGTGACCGCGGCCTCGGCGACGCGGCGCAGGCCGTCTCGCAGGCTGCGGCCGCGGGCCCGGACGGGGGACGCGGTCGCTCCGGAGGCGCGGGGAGTGACACTGATGCTCATGACATCGACTGTCCTTCATCGGAGGGCGTAAAGTCCTGTCCGACGAGCGTGAAGACGTACGTCACATTTGTTCGTAACGCACAAAACGGAGTTCTTCATGGCTCGCTCCACCCGTCAAACGGCCGGACACCGGCTCCAGCTGCCCGCCGCGGCGGTCACCGAGATGCGCTCCCGGCTCCCCGCGGTGGCCGACGAGACGGTCGCCGCGATCATCGCGGAGGTGCCCAGCTACGAGGGCGCGCTCACCGGGTCGATGGGCGAGAACATCCGCAACGCGGTCCAGCTCGCACTCGGCGGGTTCCTCTCCCTGGCCAGCGGCCGCCGCGGCGCGAACCCGCGCACCCCGACCGCGCCGGCCGTCGAGGGCGCCTACGCCCTCGGCCGGGGCGAGGCGCGCAGCGGGAGGACGACCGACGCCCTCCTGGCGGCCTTCCGGGTCGGCGCCCGGGTCTCCTGGCGCGAGATGTCCACGACCGCGGTCGAGAACGGCGTCCCGGCCGAGACGCTGGTCGACTTCGCCGAGCTGGTCTTCGCCTACATCGACGAGCTCTCCGCCGCCAGCGTCGCGGGGCACACCGACGAGCTGGCGACCACGGGGCGGGTCCGGCAGCGGCTCCTCGAGCGGATCGCCCGGCACCTGCTGCAGGGCTCATCGACCGAGACGGTGCTCGCCGCCGCCGAGCGGGCCGGGTGGGAGGCCCCGACCACGCTCACCGCCGTGGTGCTGCCCGAGGCCCAGGTCCGTCCGGTGCTGGCCGCGGTGGCGTCGCGGACCCTCGTGGCCGCGGACCTCCCCGACCTCGACGACCACGCCCTGCTGCTGGTGCCCGACGCGCACGGCCGCCGCCGCCCGGCGCTGCTGCGCGCCCTGCTGGGCCGGGGCGCGGTCGCCGGCCCGGCCCGCCCCTGGCTGGAGGTGCGGGCGTCGTACGAGCGGGCGATCCGGGCCCGCACGCTCGGCATCACCGAGGACACCGAGGCGCACCTGACCCAGCTGGTGCTCTGTGCGGACCCCGAGGCGCTGGCCGACCTCCGCACCCAGGTGCTCGCCCCGCTGGAGGGCCTCCGCGCCGGCTCGGCGGAGAAGCTCGCCGACACGCTGCGCTCGTGGCTGCTCCACCAGGGCAGGCGCGACGACGTGGCCGAGGAGCTCTTCGTCCACCCGCAGACGGTGCGCTACCGGATGGGCCAGCTGCGCGACCTCTACGGCGACCGGCTCGACGACCCGGCCACGGTGCTCGCGCTGACCATCGCCCTGGGCGTGGACCACGTCTGACACCTCAGGGACATCTCAACAAGTTGTTGAAATATTGGGCCAGAACCCCAACCGCCTGTGCGAGGTCGTCGAATCACTGGCACCTGCGCCGCCCGCCCGGCCTCGACGAGGCCGACGTGGGCAACACCCCGCAGGGCCCCAGAGAGGAGACACCGATGAAGATCCGATTCACCGCGACCGCCCTGGCGACCGTCCTGGCCGCGGGCACGGCTGCCGCCGCCCCGGCGAACGCGAGCCCGGCCCCGGAGCGCAGTGCGGGCACCAGGAGCCTCGCCACAGTGCTGGCCGCTGACGGCACGAGGTTCGACCACAACTGGAGGGACTTCGACATCGTGGAGAAGGCCGTGCTGACCGTGCTCGACGCCAAGCCGGACAGCCCGGTCGGGGTGCTGACCAAGGGCAGGAAGCGGGTCACGGCGTTCATCCCGACCGACGCGGCCTTCCGCCGGCTGGTCACTGACCTGACCGGCCACACGCCGCAGACCGAGAGGGCGACGTTCAAGGCCGTCGCGTCCGTCGCGGACGTCGACACCCTCGAGGCGATCCTGCTCTACCACGTGGTGCCGGGCGCGACGATCACCTCCGCCCAGGCGGCCAAGGCCGACGGCGCCAAACTGAAGACCGCCCAGGGTGGCGTCATCAAGGTCAACGTGACGAAGAACGGGATCCGACTCATCGACCGAGACCCCGACGCCCCCAACGCGCGCGTGCTCCCGCGGGCGCTCGACATCAACAAGGGCAACCGGCAGATCGCCCACGGCATCAGCCAGGTGCTCCGGCCAGCCAATCTCTGACCGCCCACCGACGCGGCCGCACCGCTCTCCCCTGTCATCCGGAGCGGTGCGGTCGCCCTGGGTGCGGTCGTCAGGGAGTCAGCGACGCCTCGTCGGGGTGCGACAGCGTGAGCACCGCGTCCTCGATCAGCGCGTTGTCCTCGATCTCGCGCTCGACCTCGCGCAGCCGCACGGCCAGGTCGGGCTCCGCGTCGTCACCGCTGAGGTCCACGGCGGCGACCACGAAGACCCGGCTGGGTCCGACGTACTCCACGTGCAGGTAGCTGACCCGGTCGATCGCCGGGTGGTCGAGCATGCCCCGCAGCACCCGGGCGCGCAGCTCGGGGGACCCCGCGCCGATGAGGTACTGGATGTTGCGCCGCATCAGGTAGACCGCCACGAAGCCCAGCAGCACACCCACGGCCAGCGACCCGAGTGCGTCCCAGTAGGCCTGGCCGGTGAGCTGGTGCAGGCCGATCCCGGTGCCGGCCAGGACCAGGCCGATCAGCGCGGCGAAGTCCTCGAAGAAGACCGCCCGCAGGGTGGGGTTCGAGGTGCTGTCGATGAACTTCATCGGGTGCATCCCCCACCGCTGGGAGGCGCCGTGAACCTGTCGCGAGGCCTGGAAGAACGAGCTGCCCTCCAGCAGGAACGCGATGCCGAGGATGACGTAGTTGATGGTGAAGCTGGCCGACGTCGGCTCGGCGACGAGCTCGGTGATGCCGTGCCAGATCGACACCACCGCGCCGGCGGAGAACAGGCCGAACGCCGCCACCAGCGACCAGATGTACGTCGCGCGGCCGTAGCCGCGGGGGTGGCTCTCGTCGCGAGGCTTCTTGCCCTGCTTCTCGGCGATGAGCAGGAAGATCTCGTTGCCGGTGTCGGCCCACGAGTGCGCCGACTCGGCCATCATCGAGGCCGACCCGGTGACGAGCCCCGCGAACGTCTTGGCCGCCGCGAGCAGCCCGTTGGCGATCAGGGCAACGATCACGGTGAACGTCGACTCGCCGCCCTTCGACTGGTCGTCGGGGATCTCGACCGAGACGGGGGTGCCATCGCCGGGCTTCTCGGCGCTCTGAGTGCTCACCCTCCAGTCCTACCCGGGTGCCGGGCAGTTCACGCGTCGACGCGGTCACCGATCGTTGGGAGCACGCCCGTACCGTCTCACCGCAGGAGGTACGCATGACCCGCTCGTCCCGTCCGACCCGCGCGACCCGGTGGGCGCTGCCGCTCGCGGTGGCCCTCGCCCTGGCGGTGGTCGCGTCCGGCTGCTCCCAGGGCAGCTCCGGCGCCGACGCGGGCCCCCCGCAGCCCTCCGCGTCCTCACCGACGGCGGGCGACCCGACGCCGTCCAGCAAGTACGGCACCTACGTCGCACTGGGCGACTCCTACACGGCCGCACCGCTGGTGCCGGCCACCGACACCTCCAACGGGTGCCTGCGCTCCACGGGCAACTACCCCTCGCTGGTCGCGAAGGGGCTGCCGGGCACCCAGCTGATCGACGTCAGCTGCAGCGGGGCCGACAGCAGCTCGATGGTCGGCGTGCAGGAGACGGGCTCGCAGGCCCAGCAGCCGCAGTTCAACGCGCTCACCAAGAGCACCGACCTGGTCACGGTCGGCATCGGGGGCAACGACTTCGGCCTCTTCGGCACCCTGATCGGCACCTGCGCCAGGCTGCGGGACTCCGACCCGACGGGCTCGCCCTGCGAGGCGCAGCTCAGCTCGGGCGGGAGCGACCAGCTGACGCGCGAGCTGCGGCAGATCAGGGGTCACGTCGCGGCCATCGTCGCCGGCATCCGGGACCGGGCGCCCCACGCCCGGGTGGTGGTCGTCGGCTATCCCCAGATCGTGCCGGCGCACGGCACCTGCCCCGACCTGCTCCCGCTGGCGACCGGCGACTACGCCTACGCGCACCGGATCAACCAGGGGCTCTCCGACGCGGTCAGGCTGGGGGCGCGCAAGGCCGACGACTACATCGACGTCCTGAAGGCCAGCGCCGGCCACGACATCTGCTCCAAGGACCCGTGGATCAACGGCCAGGCGACCGACCCGGCCCGGGCCCTGGCCTTCCACCCCTTCGCCGCCGAGCAGAAGGCCGTGGCCCGGCTGGTGCTGGCTGCCGTCTCCTAGGCCGCCACCGGCTCCTCGTCGGGCATCGCGGGAGCTGGCGCGTGGGCGGCCGCGCGCTCGGCGACCACCAGCACGACGAGCGCCGCGAGCGCGAGGGACGACCCCACCCACAGCGGGGAGGTGAAGCCGAGACCGGCGGTGATCGTGAGCCCGCCGAGCCAGGCACCGAGCGCGTTGCCGACGTTGAACGCCGCGATGTTGGCCCCGCTCGCGAGCGTCGGCGCCGCCCCGGCGTACGTCATGATCCGCATCTGCAGGCCGGGGACGGTGGCGAAGCCGAAGGCGCCCATCAGCACCAGCGCGACGACGGTCGCCACCTGCGACCCGGCGGTCAGCGCGAAGAGCGCCATCACGACGGCCAGCCCGCCCATCACGACGAGGAGGGTGCGGGGGACGTCGACGTTGGCGGCTCGGCCGCCGAGCAGGTTGCCGACGAAGAGGCCGCCGCCGAAGAGCACCAGCAGCCACGGGACCGCACCGGAGGCGAAGCCGCTGACCTCGGTGAGCGTGTAGGCGATGTAGGTGAAGGCACCGAACATGCCGCCGAAGCCGAGCACGGTGATCGCCAGCGACAGCCAGACCTGGGGGTGCCGGAAGGCGACGAGCTCGTGACGCAGGCTGCCCTGGCCCTCGTCGGGCCGGCCGCCCGGCACGAGCACGGCGATGGCGGCGAAGGCGGCGATGCCGATGGCCGTGATGGCCCAGAAGGTCGAGCGCCAGCCCAGCTGCTGGCCGAGCAGGGTGCCGAGCGGGACCCCCAGCACGTTGGCGATCGTGAGGCCACCGAACATCAGGGCGATGGCACCGGCCTTCTTGGCCGGCTCCACCAGGCCGGCCGCGACGACCGACCCGATCCCGAAGAACGCGCCGTGGCAGAGCGCGGCGACGATGCGGCCGGTGAGCATCACGGCGTACGACGGGGCGAGGGCGGAGAGCAGGTTGCCGACGACGAAGAGCACCATCAGTCCGAGCAGCACCTGCTTGCGCGGGAGGCGGGTCACGCCGGCGGTCAGGCCGACCGCACCGACCGCCACGCTCAGGGCGTAGCCCGAGATCAGCCAGCCGGCGGTGGCCTCCGAGACCGTGAAGTCGGCCGCGACCTCGGGCAGCAGCCCGGCGATGACGAACTCCGTCAGGCCGATGCCGAACCCACCGACGGCGAGGGCGAGCAGTCCGGGTTTCATGGTTGACCTCCATCTCGTGCGCGGGGCGTTATCCCGCGTGTGCAAGTTTCTCGTTCGACGTTAGTTGCACACGCGGTCTATTGCAAACGCTGGTAGAGTGAAGGGTGACACCACGGCACGCGGGAGGCGAGAGATGGGAATCAGCGACGAGGCCGTCGAGGTCCGCGCCCAGGGATGGCGTCGCCTGGCCGCCCTGCACCAGCTCATCGAGAGCCGCCTGGAGAAGGCGCTGCAGGCCGAGCACGGGCTGTCGGTCGTGGAGTTCACGGTCATGGACGCCCTGTCCCGCCAGGACGGCTGGCACATGCGGATGGCCCAGCTCGGCCGCGCTGCCGGGCTCTCCCCCAGCGCGTCGACCCGGCTGGTCAACCGCCTCGAGGACCGCGGCCTGCTGACCCGGATCCTCTGCGCCGACGACCGGCGCGGCATCTACACCGAGCTCACCGCCACCGGCCGCAAGCAGCTCGACCTGGCCCGACCCGCCCACGACGAGGCGCTGGAGGCAGCGCTGACCGAGGCGGAGAGCACCCCCGAGCTGGCCGACCTGGTCAAGGCGGTCACGGGCTAGCACGGCTGCGACCCGGCCCTCCCGCGTTCCGACACAGCGCCGGGTCTCCCTCCTGACGCGCTGGGCGTTAGTATGGGAGAAGCACCGACCCTGGCCCTGTCGTCCGTCGGACGGCATCGCGTCGATCTCTCGCAGATCCGTGGGGTCGGGTCGCCTCGCGGAGTGGCCACCCGGCTCGCTCCGCTCGATGTCCCGTCGTACTGCGGGACGGTGTGCGGATGGCGCCAGCCACACCGCGCTGAGCGTGCCCGGCACGCCAGAGGAGGAGTCTTGGCTCGACGAGGCCAGCGCCAGCAGAGCGTTCGCCGTCCCGCCCAGCGCAACCAGCGCCGCGGTCGCGATCTCGACAACGAGGGCATCATCCCGGTGCTCGCACGCGCCGTGCGCGAGGTCGAGAACGCCGTCCAGCGCGGTCAGGTGATGGCGTCGGTGCGGACGAAGTTCCAGGTCATCGCGCTGCTCGTGCGCGAGGAGCGCGCCCGGGTGAAGGCGGACACGACCAACACCGAGGCCCACCGGGCCGAGCAGCTCAAGCGGCTCGACGGGATCGCCACGATCCTGGCGAAGACCGCGGCCCGCGACACCACGCTGCTCGTGCTGCTCGCCGAGGACGCCGTCGTCTCCGAGTCGGCCCGGACCCTCAAGCGCGAGATGCTCGCCGCCGGCGGCGTCGAGGCGCCGGTCGAGGAGGCCGCCCCCGCCGAGCCGGTGACCACCTCCGCCGCGCCCGAGCGCCGCGTGGTCCCGCAGTCCGTGGTCTCGCGCCAGCTCGCGAACCCCTTCCTCGTCCCCGACTTCTCCGCTGCCCAGCAGACCAAGGTCCGCACGCACCGGCTGGCCGGCTGGGAGCTGCTCGGCCCGCTCTTCCGGTCCTTCGAGTACGCCGGCAACGGCGCCTCGTCCTGCATGCCCCTGCCCGACCCGACCTCGCTCAGCGCCCCGGGCGGCCTGGAGCTGATGCGGCACCAGGCGCAGGTCGTCGCCGCCGCGGCCGACGGGCAGCGGACCTTCCTGCTGGCCGACGAGCCCGGCCTGGGCAAGACCGCGCAGGCCCTGCTCGCCGCCGAGGCCGCGAACGCCTACCCGCTGCTCGTGGTGGTGCCCAACGTCGTCAAGACCAACTGGGCCCGCGAGGCCGGGCTCTGGACGCCCAACCGGCCGGCCACCGTGATCCACGGCAACGGCGACAACATCGACGGCTTCGCCGACATCGTGGTGGTCAACTACGAGGTGCTCGACCGGCACGTCGGCTGGCTCGGCGACCTCGGCTTCCGCGGCATGGTCGTGGACGAGGCGCACTTCATCAAGAACAAGTCCTCCCAGCGCTCCCAGAACGTCCTGCAGCTCTCCGAGCGCATCCGCTCCCGGATCGTGCGCCCGCTGCTGATGGCGCTGACCGGCACCCCGCTCATCAACGACATCGAGGACTTCCGCGCGATCTGGCAGTTCCTCGGCTGGATCGACGACAAGAAGCCGCTCACCGACCTGATGGTCGCCCTCGAGGAGACCGGCATGACGCCGGCCGACCCCGGTTTCTACCCCGCCGCCCGCAAGGCCGTGATCGACATGGGCATCGTCCGGCGCCGCAAGGTCGACGTGGCGGCGGACATCCCGGCCCGCCGAGTCGCGGACCTGCCCGTCGAGCTCGACGACGACCTCGGACGGTCGATCCGCGAGGCCGAGCGCGAGCTGGCCCGCCGCCTGGTGCACCGCTACGACACCGCGCTCGAGACCCGCACGTCCGGCGCGGTCGTCGAGGGCATCGACCACGAGCTCGTACGCCGGGTCGCCACCTGGGAGCGTGAGGACACGACGACCACGAAGTCGGAGGAGAACGTCTTCACGATGATGCGGCGCATCGGCCAGGCCAAGGCCGGCCTGGCCGCCGACTACGCCGCGCAGCTGGCGCGCAACGTCGGCAAGGTCGTCTTCTTCGCCAAGCACGTCGACGTCATGGACGTCGCCGAGGAGACCTTCGCCAAGCGGGGGATCAAGTACTCCTCGATCCGGGGCGACCAGACCCCGCGGGCCCGGCAGAAGAACATCGACGCCTTCGTCGAGGACCCCGAGGTCGAGATCGTCGTCTGCTCGCTGATGGCGGCGGGCGTCGGGCTCAACCTGCAGGTCGCCTCCAACCTGGTGCTGGCCGAGCTGTCGTGGACCGACGCGGAGCAGACGCAGGCCATCGACCGCATCCACCGGATCGGCCAGGCGGAGCCCGTCACCGCGTGGCGGATCATCGCCGCGCAGACGATCGACACCCGCATCGCCGAGCTCATCGACAGCAAGGCCGGGCTCGCGGCCCGCGCGCTCGACGGGTCCGACGAGGAGGTCGCCTCCTCGGCCGACGTCCAGCTCGAGGCCCTGGTCTCGCTGCTCACCGACGCGCTCAACGAGCGCGAGGCCGCCTGACCTACCGCACGTCGTGCACCGCGACGCCGCCCACGAAGGTGGTGGCGACGGGCATGGTGCGCAGCAGCTCGCCGGTGGCCGCCGTGCCCTCGCCGGCGGCCAGCGGATCGCGGTCGAGCAGGACCAGGTCGCCACGGGAGCCGGCACCGACCGTCGGCAGCCCGTCGACCGAGGCGGCCAGAGCCTCGCGCGCGGTGAGCGCCTGCTCGCCGTGCCAGGCCTCGCGGTCGTCGGCGCTGCGGTGCACGGCCGCGGCGATCGCCAGCCACGGGTCCAGCGCGGAGACCGGGGCGTCGGAGCCCATCGCGAGCTCCACACCGTCGTCGAGCATCCAGCGGAAGGCGAAGCAGCGCTCGGCGCGATCCCCCCAGATCTTCTCCGTCAGGTCGCGGTCGTCGAGCAGGTGCGCGGGCTGGATGCTCGCCCGGATGCCGAGCTCGGCCATCCGGCGCACGTCGTCGCGGCCGACCATCTGCGCGTGCTCGATCGAGCCGCGGGCGCCGGTGTCGGCGTACGACGCGAGCGCCTCGGCCACCGCCGCGTCACCGATCGCGTGCGTGGCCACCTCGAGGCCGGACCGGTGCGCCCGGGCCAGCAGCGTGCGCAGCTCGTCGCCGGAGAGGTTCGGCTGGCCGCAGGGGTACTCCAGGCGGTGCGCGTCGGCGTACGGCTGGCAGCACCAGGCCGTGCGGGTGTTCAGCGAGCCGTCGCTGATGATCTTCAGCGGGCCCATCGTGGCCCGGCCGTCGCAGCCGGGCAGGGTGTCGCCGGTGCGCAGGCCGGCGGCGATGACGTCCTCCAGGGTGTCGGCGTAGGTCGCCATCCGGATCCGCAGCAGGTCGGCGCCGGCGGCCCAGCGCTCGGCCCACTCGCGGGCCCCGCCGCTGAACTCGAAGTCCACGATGCCGACGACCCCCATCGAGGCCGCGTGGTCGAGGGTGCGGCGGTAGGCCTCCGGGGAGGTCCCGTCGTCACCGACCAGCGTCGAGAGCCGGGCGTACGCCGCGAACCACTCCCCCTCGCGGACGACCGAGTCGCGCACGGGCATCGCCAGGTGCATCAGCGCCGTGGTGTTGAGCCAGGCGTGGTGCCCGTCGCCGCTGATCAGCACGACCGGGGTGTCGCCGGAGACCGCGTCGAGCTCGGAGACCGTGACGTCGCGGTCCCACCCGCCGGAGCGGTGCCCCCACCCGATGACCGGGTGGTCGGGCCACTCGGCGATCCGCTCCGCGACGGCGCGGGTCGCGTCCTCCGGCGAGCGGGCGGCGGCGAGGTCGAGCCGCTGCGAGGCCAGCGTCCACTGGGCGAGGTGGACGTGCTGGTCCCACAGGCCCGGGATCAGCCAGCGGCCCTGGGCGTCGCTCTCCTCGACCCCGGCCGGGCGGTCCAGGGCTGCGCCGACGGCGGTCACCGTGCCCTGCTCGACGAGGACGTCGAGCGGGCGGTCGGGCGCGTCCTCACCCGGGCCGAGCGGGACGAGGCGGGCATTGCGGATCAGGTGGCTCGTCACCGTCCGCACGCTAACGCTGTGGCCGACCGCACTCGCACCGCGGGGTCGGCACCGGGCACGTCCGGCTCAGGCCGGGTCCGCGCAGGCGGCCTCGGCCGGCTCGCACACCGGCTCGGGCGCCACCATCGGCCGCGGCCGCAGCAGCACGCCACCCGCCACCGCCGCGAGCAGCGCCGCGACGGCCCCGGCCGCGAAGGCGACCCGGAACCCCCCGTTGAGCGCCTCCAGCGGAGCCGCGCCCGCCGCGAGCAGGCTGCCGGTGCGGTGGTCGGACAGGCTGACCAGGACCGCGAGCCCGAGCGCGCCGCCCATCATGAAGGAGGTGTTGACCACGCCGGACGCGAGGCCGGACTCGTGCGGCTCGACGTCGCCCATGGCCGCCAGCAACACCGGGTTGAACGCGATCCCCGCGCCGGCGCCGAGGAGCAGCATCGAGGGCAGCACGTCGACCAGGAAGTCACCGTCGACCGGTGCCCGCGAGAACAGCAGCAGGCTGGCCGCCGCCAGCAGCAGCCCGGCCGTCAGAGGGGTGCGGACGCCGAGACGCATCACCAGGCGGTCGGACACCTTCAGCGAGCAGAACGCCATCAGCACGCTGGTCGGGAGGAAGGCCAGGCCGACCTCGAGGGCGTCGTACCCGAGCACTCGCTGGAGGTAGAGCGCGGCCAGGAAGAACCAGGCGAACATGGCCGCGGCCCAGAGCACGCCCACGACCTGCGAGACGGCGACGTTGCGCAGCGAGAACAGCCGCAGCGGCACCAGCGGGTGCGCGGTCCGCGCCTCCCACGCCACGAAGGCGCCGAGCAGGACGACCGAGGCGCCGAGCAGGCCCAGGGTGCGCACCGAGCCCCAGCCGGCGGCGTTCCCACCCACGATCCCGTAGACCGAGAGCATCAGCGCACTCGTGACGAGCACCGCGCCGGGGACGTCGAGCCGGCCGCCGCCCCCGGAGACCGCGTCCTCCGGCAGCACCCGACGGGCGCTCACCCACACGGCCACGCCCACGGGGACGTTCACCAGGAAGATCCAGTGCCACGAGAAGAGCCCCGTGAGCACCCCGCCGAGCAGCACGCCGACCGCCCCGCCGCCGGACATCACGAAGCCGAAGAAGCCCATCGCCTTGGCGCGCTCGGCCGGGTCCGAGAACAGGCCCATGATCAGGGAGAGCGCGACCGCCGACACGGCGGCACCGCCGAAGCCCTGGACGGCGCGGCCGGCCACCAACAGCCCGGACGCCGGGGCCAGCCCGCAGGCGACCGAGGCGAGGGTGAACGCCACCACACCCACCGAGAAGACCCGCTTGTTGCCGAAAAGGTCGCCGAGCCGCCCGCTCAGCAGCAGGAAGCCGCCGAAGGTCAGCAGGTAGGCGTTGACGACCCAGGCCAGGGCCGAGCCCGAGAAGCCCAGGTCGGTCTGGATGGACGGCAGGGCGACGTTCACGATGCTCGAGTCGAGCACGATCATCAGGTCGCCCAGGCACAGGACGTAGAGGGCCAGCCAGCGGCTCCGGTCGGTGGCCGAGCGGTCGGCAGTGCGGACGGCGGTGTGTTCGGTCATCGATCTCTCCTCGGTGGACGGGGTTCACCCCTTCCACGAACGGGGCCCGGTCATTTCGACAGACCGGCCGGCACGGGAGAAGTCATCGCTGCGGATACGGTGTCGCCATGAGCATGCGGGGACTCGGGGCCGTGCTCGTGCTCGCCCTGCTGGGGGCGGCCGGGGGGTTCGCGGTGGGACACCTCCTGGAGGACGCGCCCGTGGCGATGGCGGTGGCCGCGCCGGTGCCGGCGGCAGACCCCTCGCTGCCGGTCGACCAGCCCCCGACGTTCGCCCCCGACATCGACTACCCGTCGCTGCTCGCGGGCCAGGAGTACAAGCGGCACGTGCTCGGGCAGAAGGGCTTCCAGCAGTGGGTGTACGACGCGCCCTGGGGCTGGAAGCCCACCATCGAGAACGGCGACCCCGACGAGATCCGCTGGCGACCGGCGGACGAACCGGACGTCGGCGGCTACAGCCTCCGGGTGAAGCTCGTCTTCGAGCACAAGACCAAGGAGGAGATGGTCGCGCAGAAGCTGGCGGCCATGCAGGCGGGCTACGACGACGTGCAGATCCTCGGTCAGACCCAGGACCTGCTGTCGTTCTCCTACCGCGAGCCGGACACCGACGTCCAGCGCTTCAACACGTTCCGCTGGCTGTCCTTGCCGGGCTCCGACGAGGCGCTCTTCGAGATGTCGGTCGTCGGCCGGGCGGTGGACCGGGACGGGCTCGACGACCTGATGGAGCAGGTCTCCCGGAGCGTGCACCCGGTCCAGTAGGGCCGAGGCAGCAGGGCTCAGATGCCGTGGGTCCGCACGTCGTCGAGCACGGCGTTGGCGGTGGCCCGGTCCGCGCTGCGGACCTGGACCCACAGCAGCCGGTTGCCCGCGACCTGGACGACCCGCTCGACGGTGACGCCACCGGGACAGCCGGTGTAGACGACGGTGACCGAGGCGTTCCCCTCGACGGTGTCGTCGACCGGCTCGTCGGCGGCACCGCACTCGGGGTGCCTCGGCACCTGGTGGGGCAGCGCGGTGCCGGGCAGGATGCCGAGGAAGACGCCCTGGCCGGCCGCGTCGCGGTCGGTCCAGCCGCGGGACGTGCCGACCGACAGCGCGGGGAACTCCTCCTTCGAGCCGGGGCTGGCCGGCGGGGTCCAGCCGGCCGTCGCCACGGCGCGGTCCCAGCCGACGGGCACGGTCACCGAGAGGTTCCCGGAGTCGTCGCTCAGGGTGGCGTCGCGACCGGTGCGCTGCTCGGCGAGGTAGCCGGCCGCGCCCCCGGCGGCCAGCGCGACGAGGCCCACCAGGGTGGCGACGGCCCGGCGTCGGCCGCGCCGCGGGCGTCCGGGCTCGGGGAGGTCGCGGGACTCCGGACGCGGCGAGGGCGCGGCGCCCGGCTGGGTCAGGTGCGGGTCAACGGGGAGCCAGGGTTCGCTCGTCGACGTCACGCCGGGCGCGGCGGACCCGGGCTCGAGCACCGGGGCCAGCGCCGTCGCGAGCGCCGCCACGAAGGCGTCCACGTCGGGCCAGCGGTCCTCCCGGTCCGGGGCGAGCCCGCGCGCCACCACTGCCTCGACCTCGGCCGGGAAGGGCCGCTCCGGCGTGGACAGCGCGGGCGGCGTCCCGGGGCTGGCCGCCGCAGACAGCGAGGCGTGGGAGTACGCCGCGCGGCCGCTGAGCATCAGGTAGGCCAGGGAGGCGAGGGAGTACTGGTCGGCCCGCGCGTCCAGCCCCTCACCCAGGGCCTGCTCGGGGGCGACGTACGACGGGGTGCCGGCGATCATGGTCAGTCGCGAGGACATGTCGAGCGCCTTGCCGAGCCCGAGGTCGCCGACCATCGCGCGCACCTCGGTCTCCCCCGCCCGGGCGCCCTCGACGGTCCGGAAGAGCACGTTGGCCGGCTTCACGTCGCGGTGCAGGATGCCCCGCTGGTGCAGCGCCTGGAGGCCGGCGCCGACCTGCCGGACGACCTCGAGCGCCTGAGCCGGGGTGAGCCCCTCGAGCTCGAGCCGGTCCGCCAGGGTCCCCTGGTCGGCGTACGACATCACCAGGTAGGGCCGGCCGTCGTCGAGCTCGCCGGCGTCGTACACGGACACGACGTGCGGCGACTCCACCTTGCGCAGGTAGCGGCCCTCCTCGAGGAACCGCTGCCGGACGTGGTGGTCCTCGGTCCAGTTGTCGGCGAGCACCTTCACCGCCACCGGCGAGTCGAGCTGCTCGTCGTAGGCCAGCCATACCGTCGCGAAACCACCGGACCCGATGCGCCGGCGCACGGCATAGCGGCCGAGGCGGGAGGGCATGGACACCCCAGCATTATGGGGGCACCAAGGGTCAACCCCGAGGAGGGTCAGGGGTGGGTTCCGGGGGCGGCTTCAGCGGCATCCCCGATGCGCGCACCCCCGTCGCCGCGCGAGTGTTCTCGGCATGATCACGGTCGCATCACTCACCAGGACGTACGGCGCCTTCACGGCCGTCGACGACATCACCTTCACGGCCGAGGCCGGCCGGGTCACCGGCTTCCTCGGTCCCAACGGCGCCGGCAAGTCCACCACCATGCGGATCATGGTCGGGCTCACGCCGGCCACCTCCGGCACCGCCCACATCAACGGCCAGCGCTTCTCCGACCTGCCCAACCCGGGCCTCGAGGTCGGCGTGCTCCTCGACGCCTCCGCCCAGCACGCCGGCCGCACGGGCCGCGAGATCCTCACCGTCGCCCAGCGGATGATGGGGCTGCCGGCCCGGCGCGTCGACGAGATGCTCGAGCTGGTCAGCCTGACGCCCGACGAGGCCGGCCGCCGGGTGCGGCACTACTCGCTCGGCATGCGCCAGCGGCTGGGCATCGCCACGGCCCTGCTCGGTGACCCGGGCGTGCTGATCCTCGACGAGCCCGCCAACGGGCTCGACCCGGCCGGCATCCGCTGGATGCGCGACCTGCTCCGCGGGTACGCCGACCAGGGCGGCACCGTGCTGCTCTCCTCGCACCTGCTGCACGAGATCGAGGTCATCGCCGACGACCTCGTCGTCATCGGCCAGGGCCGCATCGTCGCCCAGGGCACCAAGGCCGAGCTGCTGCGGGCCGCCGGCACCCTGGTCCGCACCCACGACGCGCCCCGGCTCGCCACCGCCCTGACGGCGTCGGGCCTGAGCGTCGTCCCCAGCACCACCACCGGGGGCACCGACGCCCTGCGCGTGGACGCCGACCCCGAACTGGTCGGCAAGGTCGCCCAGCAGGCCGGCATCGCGCTCGCCGAGCTACGGGCCGCCGACGGCGCGGGCCTGGAGGAGATGTTCCTCGAGCTCACCGCCGACACCCAACGAGAAGGAGCGGTCGCATGACCACCACCACCCTCGCGCCCGCCGCCGGGCGCACCGGGACGCCGAAGCCGGCGCCGAGCCCGATCCCGCTCTCCCGCATCACCGCGGTCGAGCTGCGCAAGTCGTTCGACACCCGGTCGGGGTTCTGGCTGCTGGCCAGCATCGGCATCACCGCCGTGCTCGCCACCGGCGCCGTCCTGCTCTGGGCCCCCGACAGTGAGCTGACCTACGACACGTTCGCGGCCGCCATCGGCTTCCCGATGGCGGTGATCCTGCCGATGATCGCGGTGCTGTCGGTGACCAGCGAGTGGAGCCAGCGCAGCGGCCTCACGACGTTCACGCTCGTGCCCCACCGCAGCCGGGTCATCCTCGCCAAGGCGCTGGTCGCGATCGGCGTGGGCGTCGCCTCGATGCTGCTCGCCTTCGGCATCGGCGCGATCGGCAACATCGCGGGGTCCGCGATCGCCGGGGTCCCGACCGTCTGGGACGACGGGTTCGGCGTGCTCGGCTACATCGTGCTCGGCAACGTGCTGGGCCTGCTGGTCGGCTTCATGCTCGGCACCGTCATCCGCAACTCGGCCGGCGCGATCGTGGCGTACTTCGTCTACTCGTTCGTGCTGCCCACCCTGTCGATGCTGCTGGCCAACGGCCAGCAGTGGTTCCGCGACCTCCAGCCGTGGATCGACTTCAACTTCGCCCAGGGCCAGCTCTTCAACGGCTCGATGAGCGGGGAGCAATGGGCACACCTCGGCGTCGCCGGCACGATCTGGCTCGTGGCGCCGCTCGCGGTCGGCCTGGCGATGCTGATGCGGTCCGAGGTCAAGTAACGATCCCCCAACGGGTAGGGCTCCGGCGGTGCTGCCGCCGGGGCCCTCCATTAGTGTCCGTGGCACGGGGAAAGGAACACCGCATGACCGGGGACACGTACGCCGAGGCCACCACGCCGGACGAGATCGACGATCTGGCGCGACGGGCGCAGGACGGCGACCGCGATGCCATGGAGCTGCTGCTCGGGGCGATCCGCCCTCGCGCGCTCAACGTCTGCCGGGGGGTGCTGCCCTACACGCCGGACGCGGAGGACGCCTGCCAGGAGGCGCTGCTCAACATCGCCAACAAGATCTGCTCCTGGGGCGGTCGCGGCCGCTTCACCACCTGGATGCACGTCGTGGCGGTCAACTCCGCACGCACCACCTACCGCCGGATGAAGAACCAGGCGATCGCCAGCGACGTGCTGCCGGCCGAGAAGCCGGACCCACGCACCACCAGCGTCATCGCCGGGACCCGCCTCGACCTGCTCGAGGCGATGGAGACCATCGAGCGCGACCATCCGCAGTTCGTCGAGCCGCTGCTGCTGCGTGACGTCTACGGGATGTCCTACGAGGAGATCGCCGCGCTCGTCGGCGTCCCGCTGGGCACGATCAAGGCGCAGATCCACCACGGCCGCAAGCTCGCGCGGCCGTTGCTGCGGGCCGGGGACTGATGCGCGCCCTCGTCGCCGGACTGGCGGCGGGGTCGTTGCTGCTGGCCGGGTGCACGTCGGGGTCCGACGACCCGAGCCCTGCCCCCCACGGGAGCCCGACCACCCACGGAAGCCTCGACGCCGCGCTGAGCACGCCCGTCGAGGACCGGGTCTACCCGCAGGTCGGCGACCCCGGCGTCGACGCCCTGCACTACGGCCTCGACCTCACGTGGAGCCCGGACTCCTCGACACTGGACGCCGTCGAGACGCTGGTCCTCCGGGCCACCTCCGACGCCCCGACCTTCCAGCTCGACCTCGAGCACGCCCTCGCGGTGTCGTCGGTGACCGTCGACGGCAGGGACGCGGCGTACGACCACGAGGGCAAGGACCTCGTGGTCCGCACCCCGGTGACCGCGGACCAGCGCTACACGGTCGTGCTCCACTACGCCGGGACGCCCCGCCCGGTCGCGGCGCCGACCACGCGCTCCGACTTCAGCACCCTCGGCTGGACCATCACACCCGACGGCGAGGTGTGGACGATGCAGGAGCCCTTCGGCGCCTTCTCGTGGTACGCCGTCAACGACCAGCCGTCGGACAAGGCGCTCTACGACTTCACCATCTCGGCGCCCTCGCCGATGGTCGGGATCGCCAACGGCACGCTGGAGTCGCGCCACGACGAGGGCGACCGCACCGTCACCCGCTGGCACCTCGCCGAGCCCGCGTCGTCGTACCTCACGACGATCGCGATCGGCGATTTCCGGGAGACCCGCGACCGCTCGGCCAGCGGGGTGCCGGTGACCTACTGGACCCCGCGCGACCGGCCCGCCCTCGTCGACCGGCTGCGGCCGGCCGCCGACGAGCTGGGCTGGATCGAGGACCGGCTCGGTCCCTACCCGTTCTCCTCGCTCGGCGTGCTCGTGGTCGACTCCCGCAGCGGGATGGAGACCCAGACGATGATCACGCTGGGCAGCACCGCGTACGACACCTCGCCGGAGGTGCTCGTCCACGAGATGGTGCACCAGTGGTACGGCGACACGAGGTCACGCCGGCCGACTGGCGCGACGTCTGGATGAGCGAGGGGATGGCGCTCTACCTGCAGGGGCTGTGGCAGGCGGAGCACGACCACCTCCCGGTGCCGGCGCTGATGGCCCGCTGGGCGCGGGCCGAGCCGCAGATGCGCCGCGAGTCGGGGCCGCCGGCCGACTACGACCCGGCGACCTTCGGCGCGGGCAACGTCTACTACGGCCCGGCGCTGATGTGGGACCAGCTGCGGCGTCGTCTCGGCGACGAGCGGTTCTGGGCGATCGTCCGCGCCTGGCCGAAGGCCCACGAGGACGCCAACGCCTCCTACGACGACCTCACCGGCTTCTGGTCCGAGCGGACCGGCACGGACCTGCACCCCTTCTTCGACTCCTGGCTGCTCGGGGCGACCTCGCCGCCCTTCCCCTGACGCGGCTGCGCTGCCCACAGCGGAACCCCTTGCGTCGGAGCGACCGAGCCTGTTCGGTGGGAGCCATGCGACTCCTGGTGCTCGGTGGCTCGGTCTTCCTCTCCCGCGCGGTGGCCGAGGAGGCGGTGCGTCGCGGGCACGACGTCACGTGTGCCTGCCGGGGCTCGTCGGGCTCGGTGCCCGACGGGACCCGTCACGTGGTGGCCGACCGCTCCGAGGGCCTGCCCGACGAGCTCGCCGACGACTACGACGCCGTGGTCGACGTCGGCCGCCTGCCGTCCTGGGTCCGGTCCGCGGTCGAGCGGATCCCGTCGGCACACTGGGTCTTCGTCTCCACGATCAACGTCTACTCCGACGACTCCACGCCCGGCGGGCCCGGTGCCCTGCCGCTGCGCGAGCCGCTCCACGAGGACCGCGACCTGCGCGAGGATCCCGAGGCCTACGGGCCGATGAAGGTCGCGTGCGAGCAGGTCGTCTCGGCCGGAGCCGCATCCGCGACGATCATCCGGCCCGGACTGATCGTCGGACCCGGCGACCCGTCCGGGCGCTTCACCTACTGGCCTGCGCGCCTCGCCGACACCGCCGACCACCCGGAGGTGCTGGTCCCCGGATCACCCGACGACTCGGTCCAGGTCGTCGACGCCCGCGACCTGGCGGCCTGGATCGTGACCTGCGCCGAGGAGCGGCGTACCGGCACCTTCGACGGCACCGGCCTCGCCACGACCCGCGCGGCGTTCGTCGACGCGGTCGCGGCGGCCGCCCGCGAGCTCGGGCTGCACGACCCGACGACGACCACGTTCACCGCTGTCGACCAGGACTTCCTGGTCGCCCACGAGGTGGAGCCGTGGATGGGTCCGCGCTCGGTCCCGGTGTGGCTGCCGCTGCCGGAGTACGCCGGGCTGATGGCCCACGACGTGACCGCGTCGTTCGACGCCGGGCTGAGCACGCGCCCGCTCTCCGAGACCGCCCGCGACACCCTGGTGTGGCTCCGCGAGACACCCGACGCCCCGGTCACCGGATGGTCCCGCGAGGACGAGGAGAAGGTCCTCGCGGCCTGGCACGAGCGGGCCTGAGGTCCCTGCTCATCCGAGGTCGAGCGGCTCGCCGAACGTCGCGCCGAAGGCGAGCTCGGCGAGTGGCTTGCGGGTGCGCGGCCGGCGGTCGCGCTCGCGCGCGGCGGCGTCGCCCGCGTCGTCCGCGGCCAGCTCGCGGCCCAGCGCGACGCCGGTCGTGACCTGCCAGTGCCGCGGCACTCCCGCCTGCGCCGCAAGCCCCTCGTGGTCGAACCCGGCGAACTGGTGGACCACCAACCCCAGCGCGAGGGCCTGGACGCTGAGCTGGGCCACCGCCTGGCCGAGGTCGTAGGCCGCGTAGTCGGAGTAGGTCAGGGCGTCCTCCTCCGGCCCGGAGGCAACCTGGTGCAGCGTGAAGACCAGCGCGCTCGCGCGCGGCGCCCACGACTGGTTGCCCCGCGAGAGCAGCGGGACGAGGCGCTGGTGCGCGGCGTCGCCACGCCGGGCCACCAGGAACGCCCACGGCTGCGAGTTGCCCGCGGACGGCGCCCACCGGGCCGCCTCCAGCATCGCCCGCAGCTCGTCGTCGACGAGCACGTGGGTGTCGTCGAACGACCGGGTGCTGCGCCGCTCGCGCGGCAGCGGGAGCAGGTCGGGCGAGGCGTCGAGGGTCACTCGGGGCGAACGCGTCGACGTCCGCTCCTGTTCCCGCGCCCACCCCTCCGCGCACGTCGAGCGGGACGTCATACGAAACGGTCGCCCCAGCGACGGCAACGTATGACGTCCTGCCGGGCCGGGGGCACGAACTAACCTGCCCAGATGACGACCGCACCCCGTCCCGCCCGGCTCTCCGCCGCCGACCTCATCGGCCTGGTCCTCGACGAGGGCTCGTGGACCTCGTGGGACCTGCCGCCGGTGCGCGAGGGCATCTCGGAGGAGTACGCCGCGGAGCTGGCCGCGGCGGCCGAGAAGAGCGGGGTCGACGAGTCGGTCCTCACCGGCGAGGGACTGATGCACGGGCGCCGGGTCGCGGTCGTGGTCGGTGAGTTCGCCTTCCTCGCCGGGTCGATCGGGCGCGCGTCGGCCGACCGGCTGGTGGCCGCGATCGACCGGTCGACGCGAGAGGGTCTCCCGCTGCTCGCGGCGCCCATCAGCGGCGGCACCCGGATGCAGGAGGGCACCCCGGCCTTCGTGCAGATGGTGCGGATCTCCGAGGCGGTCGCCGCGCACAAGGTCGCCGGGCTGCCGTACCTGGTCTACCTGCGCCACCCGACGACCGGCGGAGTGATGGCGTCGTGGGGGTCGCTGGGGCACGTCACCGTCGCCGAGCCCGGGGCGCTGGTCGGCTTCCTGGGCCCGCGGGTCTACGAGGCGCTCTACGGCAGGCCCTTCCCCGAGGGCGTGCAGACGGCGGAGAACCTCTACACCCGCGGCATCATCGACGCCGTCCTGCCGCCGGACCAGATCGCCGGGATCCTCGACCGGGCGCTGACCATCCTGCTCGCGCCGCGGCACGGCATCACGCCGGTGCCGGACCCGGTGCCGCTCACCCCGCTGCCCGACGTGGAGACCTGGGACGCCGTCACCCGGTCCCGCCGCCCGGACCGGCCCGGCGTTCGCCGGCTGCTGAAGTACGCCGCCACCGACGTCGTACCCCTCAACGGCACCGGGCAGGGGGAGCACGACCCCGGCCTGCTGATCGCGCTGGTGCGCTTCGGGCAGGCGCCGTGCGTCTTCCTCGGGCAGGACCGCCGCGGCCAGACCCCCGACCACCCGATGGGGCCGGAGGCGCTGCGGGAGGCCCGCCGCGGGATGCGGCTCGCCTCGGAGCTCGGGCTGCCGCTGGTGACCGTGATCGACACCCAGGGCGCCGCGCTCTCACCGGACGCCGAGAACGGCGGGCTGGCCGGCGAGATCGCCCGCTGCCTGGCCGACCTGGTCACCCTCGACGCGCCGACCCTGTGCCTGATGCTCGGCGAGGGCAACGGCGGCGGCGCGCTCGCGCTCCTGCCGGCCGACCGGGTGGTGGCCGCCCAGCACGCCTGGCTCTCCCCGCTGCCGCCCGAGGGCGCCAGCGCGATCGTCCACCGCGACCTCGACCACGCCCCCGAGATGGCACGGTCCCAGAAGGTGCGGGCGCTGGACCTGCACCGCCTCGGGATCGTCGACCGGATCGTGGCCGAGCAGCCCGACGCCGCGGACGAGCCCGAGGCGTTCTGCCAACGTGTCGGCGCGGTCCTCGAGCACGAGCTCGCCGCGCTGCTCGACGCCGGACCGGGGTCACCCGCCGAGCGGGCCGCGCGCTACGTGTGAGCCCGCGGCCCGTCGGCTCAGAACAGCAGCGCCGAGGCGGGGTCCTCGAGGATCCCGGCCACGTCGGCGAGGAAGCGTGAGCCCTTCTCGCCGTCGATGTGCCGGTGGTCGAAGGAGAGCGCCAGCGTGGTGATCTGGCGGATGGCCAGCTCGTCCTCGCCGTTCGCGCCGGTGACGACCCACGGCTGCTTGCGGATCGCGCCGAAGCACAGGATGGCCGACTCACCGGGGTTGATGATCGGCGTGCCCGCGTCGACACCGAAGACGCCCACGTTGGTGATCGTGAACGTGCCACCGCTCATCTCGGCCGGCTGGGTCCTCCCCTCGCGCGCGGTCGCGGTGAGCTGGTTGAGCGCAGCCGAGAGCTCGAGCAGGGACAGGGAGTCGGCGTCCTTGACGTTGGGGACGACCAGTCCGCGGGGAGTCGCGGCCGCGATCCCGAGGTTGACGTAGCCCTTGTAGACGACCTCCTGCGCGGCGTCGTCCCAGAACGAGTTGATCTCCGGGGTCCGCTTCATCGCCAGCATCACCGCGCGCGAGAGCACCAGCAGCGGCGACACCTTGACGTCCTTGAACTCGCGGCGCGCCTTGATCCGGTCGACGAACTCCATCGTCCGGGTCACGTCGACGGTGATCCACTCGGTCACGTGCGGGCTGGTGAAGGCCGACTGGCTCATCGCCTGGGCCATCATCTTGCGGACGCCCTTGATCGGCTCGCGGGTCTCGCGGGCGCCGACCATCGGGTTCACGCCCGGACGCGCGAGGTCGGCGTACTGCTCGGGCATGGCCGGAGCACCCGTGGCCGCGGCCTCCACGTCGGCCCGGGTGACGGTGCCGTTCGGGCCCGAGGGAGCGATGGCGCCGAGGTCGATGCCGAGGTCCTTGGCCAGCTTGCGCACCGGCGGCTTGGCCAGCGCGCGCGCCGTCGCCGGAGAGGTGACGGCGTCGGGCACCAGCGCGCTCGCCTGCCGACGACCACCGGTCGGGACCGCCGAGGTGGCGGGCACGGCGGGCTCGTCGGAGCTCTGGACGTCCGGTGCCGGGCCGGGCTCGAAGGCGCCCTGGGCCTGCGCGTGGGCGGCCGCGGCACCGACCGCGACCCCCGGCGTGGTGGCGCCCTTGCGGGCACGACGGACCGCGCCGCGCTCGACCTTGTTGCGGCCGACCAGGCTCTCGCCCTCGCCGCCGCCGGAGGCGCGCGGGTTGGACAGGTCGATCTCCATCTCGGCCTGCGGGGTCGGCTGGGCCGGGGTCGCGGGTGCGGCGGGGGCGGCCGCGGGTGCCGCGGAGGCGTCACCGATCGAGATGATCGGCGTGCCCACCGGCACGGTCTCGCCCTCGGGGACCATCAGGTCCAGCACCGTGCCGGCGAACGGCGACGGCAGCTCGACCAGTGACTTGGCGGTCTCGATCTCGACGATGATGTCGTTGATCGCGATGACGTCGCCGACCTTGACCTTCCAGGCCACGATCTCGGCCTCGGTGAGGCCCTCGCCGACGTCGGGCAGCTTGAACTCAGACATGCACGGCTCCTAGAAGCTCAGCGAACGGTCGACGGCGTCCAGCACCCGGTCGAGGTCGGGGAGGAAGTCCTCCTCGATCCGCGAGGCCGGGTAGGGGGTGTCGAACCCGCCCACGCGCAGCACCGGGGCCTCCAGGGAGTAGAAGCACTCCTCGGTGATCCGGGCGGACAGCTCCGAGCCCATGCCGAGGTTGACGTGCGCCTCGTGGGTGACGACGGCGCGGCCGGTGCGGCGCACCGACTCCAGCACCGGACCCATGTCCAGCGGCGAGAGCGTGCGCAGGTCGATGACCTCCAGCGACTTGCCCTCGCCCGCGGCGGCCTCGGCGGCCTTCATGGCGGTCTTCACCGTCGGGCCGTAGGCCAGCACGGTGACGTCGGTGCCCTGGCGCACGACGCGCGAGGTGAACAGCGGCTCCGGGGTGGCGGACTCGTCGAGCTCGGCCTTGTCGGCGTGGTACTGCCGCTTGGGCTCGAGGAAGATCACCGGGTCGTCGCTCGCGATCGCCTGCTGGATCATCCAGTAGCCGTCCACGGGGTTGGAGCACGCGACGACCTTCAGGCCGGGCGTGTGCGCGAACTGCGCCTCCGGCGACTCGCTGTGGTGCTCCACCGCGCCGATGCCGCCACCGAACGGGATCCGGATGACCATCGGCATCTTGTTGCGGCCCTTGGAGCGGTAGTGCATCTTCGCGACCTGGCACACGATCTGGTCGTAGGCCGGGTAGACGAAGCCGTCGAACTGGATCTCCACGACGGGCCGGTAGCCGCGCAGGGCCATGCCGACCGCGGTGCCGACGATGCCGGACTCCGCGAGCGGGCTGTCGATGACGCGGTCCTCGCCGAAGTCCTTCTGCAGGCCGTCGGTGATCCGGAAGACGCCGCCGAGCTTGCCGACGTCCTCACCCATGATGAGGACCTTGGGGTCGTCCTCCATCGCCTTGCGCAGGCCCATGTTGAGGCCCTTGGCGAGCGTGATCTTCTGGTTGCTCATCAGGAGTGCCCCCCAGCAGTAGTAGAGCCCTCGAACGACTCGAGGTACGCCGCGTAGCCCTCGCGCTCGGCGCGCAGCTCCTCGGTCTCCTCGGCGTACACGTGGTCGAACATGCTCAGCGGCTGCGGGTCCGGGAGCGCCTTGCATCCCTCACGCAGGTGGTGGCCGAGGTCGTCGGCCTCCGCCTTGACGCCCTCGAAGAACGCGTCGTCGGCCAGGCCGTTGCGCTTGAGGTAGACCTCGACGCGGGCGATCGGGTCCTTGAGCTTCCAGTGCTCGACGTCGTCGGAGAGCCGGTAGCGGGTCGGGTCGTCGGTCGTGGTGTGGGCACCCATCCGGTAGGTGTAGGCCTCCACGAAGGTCGGGCCCTGGCCGTCCCGGGCGCGCTGCAGCGCGGCCTGCGTGACGGCGTACGTCGCGAGCACGTCGTTGCCGTCTACCCGGACGCCGGGGAAGCCGAAGCCGAGCGCGCGCTGGTAGAGCGGGATCCGCGTCTGGCGCTCGATCGGCTCGGAGATGGCCCACTGGTTGTTCTGGCAGAAGAACACGACCGGCGCGTTGTAGGAGGCGGCGAAGATGAACGCCTCGTTGACGTCGCCCTGCGAGGACGCGCCGTCACCGAAGTGCGCGATGACCGCCGCGTCGCGCTCGGGGTCGCCGGTGCCGACGACGCCGTCGCGCTGCATGCCCATGGCGTAGCCGGTGGCGTGCAGCGTCTGGGCGCCGATCACGATCGTGTAGAGGCCGAAGTTGTTCTCGTTCGGGTCCCACGCGCCGTGGTCGACCCCGCGGAACAGGCCGAGCAGGTTGAGCGGGTCGACGCCGCGGCAGTAGGCGACACCGTGCTCGCGGTAGGTCGGGAAGACGTAGTCCTGCGGGCGCAGCGCACGGCCGGCGCCGATCTGCGCAGCCTCCTGACCGAGCAGCTGGGCCCAGATGCCGAGCTCGCCGTGACGCTGGAGGGCGGTGGCCTCGGTGTCGATGCGACGGGTGAGCACCATGTCGCGGTAGAAGCCGCGCACCATCTCGGCCTCTTCATCGGCCGACAGGCCGGCGCCGAAGCTGAACTCGGGGTGCTCGACGCGTTCGCCCTCGGGAGTGAGGAGCTGGATCAGCTCGGGGCCACCGTCCTGCTGCGAGGGTCCGAAGACCTCCACGAGATCGGGGCCGAAGCCAGGACTTCCGGACTGGGTCACGTGCACTCCTTCGAGTTCATCGGCGTCGCGGGGTCTCCGCATGCCGATAGGCGGGATCCGACCTGCGGCGCTGGGGTGGTGCGCTCTGTGATCGGGACCACAACGGGCTCGCGGACAACTTACCGGGGGGCTACGGGCCGGGGCCAATCCACCGGCCCCGATGCGGAACGCCCGCCTAGTCTCGGGACCATGGGCTCTCGCATCGTCTCCGCCAGCACGACGGTTGCCGCACCGCCGGACGTGGTCTTCTCGATCCTCGCCGACCCGCGGCAGCACCCGCGCATCGACGGGTCCGGCACCCTGCAGGGCACGATCTCCGGCCCGGAGCGGCTCGCGAAGGGCGCGGACTTCGGGATGGACATGAAGATGTACGGCCTGCCCTACCGGATCCGCAACCGGGTCGTGGAGTTCGAGGAGGGGCGCCGCATCGCGTGGCGTCACTTCGGCGGCCACCGGTGGCGCTACGAGCTCGAGCCGGTCCAGGGCGGCACCCGGGTCACCGAGACCTTCGACTACTCGCGCTACAACCTGCTGTGGGCGAAGGGCATCGAGGTCGCCGGCTTCCCCGAGCGCAACCGTCGCGGGATCGAGGAGACGCTGGTGCGGCTGTCCCGTGCGGCCGAGGAGGACGCGGCCCGGGCGGGCGAGGGCGCATGAGCGTCCGCGAGGGCAGCGAGGTGGAGCGGGCCTGACGGCCCCCTCCAAGCCCGGCTGCGGGATCAGGGGCGCCAGTCGGCCGGCGGGTCCTCGCCGGTCCGGCCGTCCACGGCCTCGCGGAGCAGGTCGGCGTGCCCGGTGTGGCGGGCGTACTCCTCCACCAGGTCGCACAGCACCCGGCGCAGGCTGGGCTGGCGACCGTCGGGCCAGGAGAGGTTCACCGACCGGTCGAGCCCGCCGTCGGCGAGGGCGGCGTCCAGCTTCGCGCGGGAGCGCTCGACCGCGGCGTCCCACAGGGCATAGAGCGCCTCCGGGCTGTCGTCGGCGGCGGAGGTCCAGTCCCAGTCGGGGTTCGCGTCCCAGTCCACGCTCTCCCAGGGCACGCCCGGCGACTCCCCGGCCACCTTCCACGCGAAGTAGTAGGCCTCCACGAACGCGAGGTGCTTGAGCAGGCCGCCGAGGGTCATCGACGAGGCGCCGATCCGGGTCTGCAACCCGGCCGCGTCGAGGCCGTCGGCCTTCCAGCGGAACGTCGTGCGCTGCCGGTCGAGGGCGCCGACGAGGTGCTCGACCTCGGTGCCGGCGACCGGGGGCTCCCAGGGCGGAGGGGTGCGGGTCTCAGTCGTCATGACGCCACCCTAGAGACCATTCCGGACGTAACGCTTCCGGTTTGGCTGGCAGGATGACGACCGTGGACGAGACGAGCCCGACCGCCCGCGCCCTGGTCTGCCTCGAGCTGCTGCAGAACAGCCCCGGGATCACCGCCGAGCGGCTCGGCGAGCGCCTCGGCGTCTCGGACCGCGCCGCCCGCCGCTACGTCGCAGTGCTGCGCGAGGCCGGGGTGCCGATCGAGTCCGCGCGTGGCCGGTACGGCGGCTACCGGGTCGGGCGCGGGCACCGGCTGCCGCCGCTGATGTTCACCAACACCGAGGCGCTGGCCCTGGTGATGGCGGTGATCGAGGGCGACCACGCGGCGGGCGACCCGACCGTGCCGGTGGGCAGCGCCCTCGGCAAGATCATCCGGGCCCTGCCGGCGACGGTGGCCGAGCCCGCGGACGCCGTACGACGGGTCAGCGCGACGCGCCGGGCCCACCGCGACACCAGCCCCGACCCGGGGACGACGGTGCAGCTCGTCGACGCGTGCTCCGCGGCGCGGCGGCTGCGCCTCGGCTACCGCTCGGGGTCCGGGCGAGACCGCGTCCTCGACGTCGACCCGTGGGCCGTGGTGACGCGCCACGGCCGGTGGTATCTCCTGTGCTGGTCGCACACCAGCGACGCACGCCGCGTGCTCCGGGTGGACCGCGTCGTCTCGGTCGACCTCCTCCCGGAGACGTTCGAGCCGCCGCAGGACCTCGACCCCGTGCGCGACGTCGAGGACCACCTCTCCGACGGCTGGGCCCACCAGGTCGAGATCCTCGTGGACGCGCCGGCGGCGACCGTCCGCGCCTGGATCCCGCGCAGCCTCGGCCGCCTCGAGCCCGTCGACGACGACCACTGCCGCCTGGTCGGCTCCACCGACGAGCCCGACTGGTACGCCCAGCAGCTCGCCCTGCTGCGCACGTCGTTCCGCATCGTCGGGCCGGCCGAGGTGCAGGAGGCCGCCCGGATGATCGGGCGGAACCTGCTGCGGGCGGGCGAGGTCGAGACCCCCGACTGAGCCCGGGCGGACCCTTGCTTGGGGTCAGCGCGCCGCCCCGACGAGCGGCGTACGACGAGCTGGGTGGGCAGCACCCGGGCGGCGGGCGTGGAGGCGCGGGCGTGGGCCTGCTGGACCAGCGCCTCGACGGCACGCGACCCGGCGTCCTCCGTCCGCTCGGCCAGAGTGGTGAGCGCGGGGCTGCAGAAGTCCGAGCCGACGATGTTGTCGAAGCCGACCACGCTGACCTCGCCGGGCACGTCGACCCCGCGCTCGGCCAGCCGCAGCATCACCCCGATCGCGAGCATGTCGTTGTGCGCGACCACGGCCGTCGCCCCGGAGGCGAGCACCGCGTCAGCGGCCGCGGGGCCGCCGGCCAGGGTCGGCACGTAGGGCCCGAACCTGGTGGTCCGCAGGCCGTGCACCTCGGCGGCGGCGCGCAGGCCGGCCCACCGGCGGGCCCCGGACCAGGACTCCGCCGGGCCGCCGAGGAAGACGAACGACCGGTGCCCGTGGGAGGCGAGGTGATCGACGATCTGGCGGGTGCCGTTGTCGTAGTCCGCGACCACGCAGGCGAGCCCCGGCGTGGCCCGGTTGACCAGGGCGATGGGGTTCAGCTCGGCTGCCCGGCGCAGCTCCTCGTCGGGCAGCCGTGAGGCGCTGAGGACGAAGCCGTCCACGGCAGGGCCCAGCCGGCGGATCAGCTGCTCCTCCGCGGAAGGGTTCTCCTGGGTGTCGCCGAGCACCAGGGTCAGGCCCGCCGCCGCGGAGGCGCGCTCGGCTCCCTTGATCACGCCGGCGAAGTAGGGGTTGGTGATGTCGGGGACCAGCAGGGCCAGGGTGTTGGTGCGCCCCGACTCCAGGGCGCGGGCCGCCGGGTTCGGCGTGTAGCCGAGCTCCTCGGCCACCGCGAGCACGTGCTCGCGGGTGTGCTGGTTGACCCGGCCGGGCCTGGTGAACGCCCGCGAGACCGTGGAGGCCGCCACTCCTGCCGCAGCCGCCACGTCCGTGATGGTCGCCCGTCGGCGCGGTCCGGGCGCGGGCTCGGAGGGGGTCATGCGGCCATTCTGGCAAAAGATGGCAAACGCTTGCCATGTGACCGCCGCCACTCCAACACTCGACGGCAAGCCCCCTGGACCAGCAGGGTGAGACCGAAGGAACCGACATGACCGATCAGGACACCCCCCGGCGTACGCCGAAGAAGGCGGCCCTGGCCGCCTGGAGCGGCAGCGCGCTGGAGTACTACGACCTGGCCATCTACGGCACCGCCGCCGCGCTGGTCTTCCCGAAGATCTTCTTCCCCGACGGCAACGCGTCGGCCGCGACCATCGCCTCCCTCGCCACGTTCGGCGTGGCGTACGTCGCCCGTCCGATCGGCTCGTTCTTCATGGGCCACATCGGTGACCGGCTCGGCCGGAAGAAGGTCATGGTCGGCACCCTGCTGCTGATGGGCATCTCGACCTTCCTGGTCGGCTGCCTGCCGACCTACGGGCAGGTGGGGCTGATCGCGCCGGCGCTGCTCGTCCTGCTCCGGCTGCTCCAGGGCCTCTCCGCCGCCGGTGAGCAGGCGGGCGCCAACTCGATGTCGTTCGAGCACGCCCCCGACGACCGGCGGGGATTCTTCACCAGCTTCACCCTCAGCGGCACCCAGGGCGGCCAGGTCCTGGCCCCGGCCGTGTTCCTGCCCCTCGCCGCCGTGCTGCCCGAGGACCAGCTGCTCGCGTGGGGCTGGCGGATCCCGTTCCTGCTGAGCGCGGTCGTCGTCCTGATCGGGTTCGCGATCCGGCGCACCCTCGACGAAACGCCGGAGTTCGAGGCCGAGGGGCTCAAGAAGACCGACATGACCACCGCGGCCTCGCACACCCCCCTGGCCGTGCTGTTCCGCTACCACTGGCGCGGCGTGCTGCGGGTCTTCTTCGCCGCCTTCATCGCGATGGTCAACACGACGTTCCAGGTCTTCGCGCTCAACTTCGCCACCTCCGACGCCTACGGCATCGGCATCAGCTCGACCCTGATGCTGTGGCTGGCGATCGTCGCCAACCTGGTCGCCATCGCCACCATCCCGTTCTGGGCCCGGCTCTCCGACCGGGTGGGCCGCAAGCCGGTCTTCGTGTCCGGCCTGCTCGGCAGCGCCGTCCTGGTCGTCGCGTTCCTCGCCGCCATCTCGGCGGCAACGCGCCGCTGGTCTTCGTGCTGGGCGTCGCCCTGGCCGGTGTCGTCTACTCGATGCCGAACGCCGTGTGGCCGGCGACGTACGCCGAGTACTTCCCCACCAGCGTCCGCCTCTCCGGGATGGCCGTCGGCACCCAGTTCGGCTTCGCGCTGGCCGGCTTCACGCCCACCATCGCCGGCTGGATCATGGCCGGCGACGCCGGCAACTGGTGGAAGGTCGCGGCCTTCGCCGCCGGCGCCTGCGTGATCTCCGCGATCGCCGTCCTGACCGGGCCGAGCAACACCCACCGGGTGCCCACCCGCGAGGTCGGCCTCGGCACCGCCCGGCGCGTCGAGACCCGCCCCGTCACGGTCGGGGTCGCGTCGTGAGCGCGCCCCTGCCCGAGCAGACGTCGTACCTCCTCGGCCTGGTCGGCGCCGGCATCGGCGCCTCGCTCACCCCGGCCATGCAGGAGCGGGAGGGCCGCGAGTCCGGCCTGCTGCTGAGCTACCGGATCATCGACGCCGAGAAGACCGGCCTGCGGGCCGAGGACCTCCCCGAGGTCCTCGCCTGGGCCCGGCGGCTGGGCTTCGACGGGCTCAACGTGACCCACCCGTTCAAGCAGGCGGTCGTGCCCCTGCTCGACGACCTCTCCGACGACGCGGCCGACCTCGGCGCGGTCAACACCGTGGTGTTCCGCGACGGGAAGGCCCTCGGCCGCAACACCGACTGGTCGGGCTACGGCCGGGCCTTCCGCCAGGCGCTCCCCGACGCCGTCGAGGACCGGGTGGTCCTGGTCGGCGCCGGTGGCGCCGGGGTCGCGGTCGGCTACGGCCTGCTCGAGCAGGGGCCGAACACGTGGCCGTCCTCGACGCCGACCGCGACCGCGCCGACGCGTGCGCGGTGCGGCTGGCCAAGCGGTTCGGCGACGACCGGGTGAGCGCCGTCGAGGACCTCGAGCGGGCGCTGGCGGATGCGCAGGGACTGGTCAACGCCACCCCGATCGGCATGCTCGGCCACCCCGGCACGGCCGTGCCGGGCCGGCTCGTCCACGACGGGCTGTGGGTCTCCGACGTCGTCTACTTCCCCCTCGAGACCGAGCTGGTCCGGCTGGCCCGCTCCCGCGGCTGCCGGGTCGTCCCCGGTGGCGGCATGGCCGTGCACCAGGCGGTCGGCGCCTTCGAGTACTTCACCGGCCGGGTGCCCGACGCCGACCGGATGTCGCGGCACTTCGCCCAGCTGACCTCCGGGGAGCCCACGACCGCCGAGCAGAGCGCCTGATGCACAAGGGCATCGCCACCGTCTCCCTCAGCGGCCTGCTCGCCGACAAGCTCGCCGCGGTCGCCGCTGCGGGCTTCGACGGCATCGAGCTCTTCGACAACGACCTCGTCGCCTCCCCGCTGAGCCCCCGCGAGGTGGCGCGGCGGTGTGCCGACCTGGGGCTGTCCATCGACCTCTTCCAGCCGGTGCGCGACCTCGAGGGCGTGGCCCCGGACCGCTTCGACGCGGTGCTGCACCGGGTCCGCACCAAGCTCGCGGTGATGGGCGAGCTGGGCGTCACGACGTTCCTCGCCTGCTCCAACGTCGGCAGCGACGCGATCGACGACCCCGACCTGTCGGCCGAGCAGCTGCACCGGGTCGGCGAGCTCGCGGCCGAGCACGGCGTGACGCTGGCCTTCGAGGCGCTGGCGTGGGGCCGGCACATCGACCGCGTCGGCGCGGCCTGGGACGTCGTACGACGGGCCGACCACCCGGCCGTGAGCCTCGCCGTGGACACCTTCCACCTGCTCGCCCGCGGCGACGACGGGTCGGCCCTCGACGGGATCCCGGGCGACCGGATCGGCTTCCTCCAGGTCGCGGACGCCCCGCTGCTCGACATGAACGTCCTCGAGTGGAGCCGCCACTTCCGGTGCTTCCCCGGCCAGGGGACGCTCGACGTCACCGGGGTCGTGGCCGCGGTGCTGCGCGCCGGCTACCGCGGCCCGCTGTCGCTCGAGGTGTTCAGCGACGCGGTACGCGAGGCCGACCCGGCCGACACCGCGCGCGACGCGATGCGCTCACTGATCTTCCTCGAGGACCGGCTGGCCCCCCTCGTCGACGGGCCGCTCGCCGCGGCCCCGCCGCCCGCCCGAGCGCGGACGCGGCGTTCGTGGAGGTCTCCGCGACGCCGGGCGTGCCGGCACTGCTGGGGTCGCTGGGCTTCACCGTCGCCGGCCACCACCGCAGCAAGCCGGTCACCTGGTGGCGCAACGGCGGCGCCCAGGTCGTCGTCAACGAGACCCCGCAGACCACCGGCGCGACCTCACACGCCCCGACCACACACGCCTTGGGCCTCGCCGCGCCGCCCGTGGACGCGGTCGCCGCCCGCGCCAAGGCGCTGCTGTGGCCGGCCGTGGACCGCACCCGCGGCACCGGCGAGGCGCTGCTGCCGGGCATCACCTCACCCTCAGGCCTGCACATGTTCGTCAGCGCGGAGGCCGGGGCTGCCGACGACTGGCACGGGGACTTCGTGGAGGCCGACCCCGCGGAGGATGCGGGCTGGCTCGGGCTGGACCACGTGGTCGTCGCCGTTCCGGCCGAGCGCTTCGACCAGGAGATCGCGTTCTTCCGGACGCTCTTCGACCTGACGCCGGGTGGCGTGGAGGAGTTCATCGAGCCGCACGGGAGGCTGCGCAGCCGCGCCCTGCGGCCGCCCGTGGGCGACCTGCGCGTGGTCCTCAACGTCGAGGACGTCCGGCCCGGCCACCCGCGGCGGTCCGGGATCACGCAGCTCGCCTTCGCCGTCGCCGACGTGGCCGCGCAGGTGCGCGCGCTCCGCTCGCGCGGCGTGCCGCTGATGCCGGTGCCCGACAACTACTACGTCGACCTCGACGCCCGCTTCGCCCTCGACCCGGCGCTGCTGGCCGAGCTGCGGGAGCACCAGCTGCTCTACGACCGGGTGGGCGACGGGGAGCTGCTGCAGGCGTTCACCCTGCCGCTGGAGACCGGCTTCCACGTCGAGCTGCTCGAGCGCCGCGGAGGGTACGCCGGCTACGGCGCCGCCGGCACGCACGTGCGGCTGGCCGCGCAGGCCGGGTGACGGTCCCGCACTGCCCGGCCGACGCTCAGTGGGCCTCGCCGAGGTCCTCGTGCTCGCGGTGGCTGACCGGCTCCACCTGGAACGTCGCGTGCCGGACCCCGAAGTCCTCGGTCGTGCACGCGCAGAGCTGGTCGAGGATCCCGCCGACGCCGTGCTCGTCCAGCGCCTGGTCGGTGACCGTGACGTGCGCGGACAGGCTGGGGATGCCGCTGGTGATGGTCCAGGCGTGCAGGTCGTGCACGTCCGTGACGCCCGGCAGGGCGCGCAGGTGGCGCTCGACCTCGGCCAGGTCCAGGTCGTGGGGCGCGATCTCCAGCAGCACCGACGCCGAGTCGCGCAGCAGCAGGAACGACCGCGGCAGGATCATCACCGCGATCAGCAGCGACGCCACCGCGTCGGCCTGCTGCCAGCCGGTGGCCCAGATGACGACACCGGCCACGACCGTGAGCGCCGACCCGATCAGGTCACCGAGCACCTCCGTGGCGGCACCCCGCAGGTTGAGCGACCCGGTCTCCGACCTGCTCAGCACCGTCATCGACACGCCGTTGGCGACCAGTCCCACTGTCGCGAGGCGATCATGGGGCCGGCGTCGACCGTCTCGGGCGAGAAGAGCCGGCCGATGCCGGCGTACAGCAGGTAGCCGCACACGCCCAGCAGCACCAGTGCGTTGAGCAGCGCGGCGAGGATCTCGGCACGGTGGTAGCCGAACGTCGAGCGCGGGCCTCCCGGCAGGGTGGCGACGTACGACGCCCCGAGCGCGAGCACGATCGCGGCGACGTCGGTCGCCATGTGCCCCGCGTCGGCCAGCAGCGCCAGCGATCCGGCCACCCACGCGCCGACGAGCTCCACGACCAGCACCGTGACCGTGACCGCGAGCACCAGCCGCAGCCGGCCGCGGTCCTCCGCGCGCCCCGTGGCGTGGCCGTGGTCGTGGCCCATCGGCATGCCTCCTGGTCGGTCGTTGCACCGCCGCGCCATTCTTGCAAGTACGGTGGCGGTCACATCGCTGAGTCCGGGGTTCCAGATGTTCGGTGGATCGTGCTGGCAGTCGTCGTCGTGGGCTTCGCCCTGGCCTGGTGGAGCAGCGGCCGTGCCCGCCGCGGCGTGGACAGCGTCGCGGAGAGCCGTGCGCGCGGCAAGACCGAAGGCACCCTCTACCCGTACAAGAACAACGGGCCGTTCGGCGGCCCCGGCAACAACGGCTTCTAGCCGCCGAGCCGCTCCCGGCCGTGAGCGGTCGCCCAGACCCGCGCTCCGGTCCCTTCGGGACGATGCCGGAGGGGTTGAGGTCGCGGTGCACGCGGTAGTAGTGCGCCTGGATCTGGTCGAGGTCGACCGTCTCCCCGAAGCCCGGCGTCTGGAACAGGTCGCGCGCGTAGCCCCACAGGGCGGGCAGCTCGCTCAGCTTCTGGCGGTTGCACTTGAAGTGGCCGTGGTAGACCGCGTCGAACCGGACCAGGGTCGTGAAGAGCCGCACGTCGGCCTCGGTGACCTGCTCACCCATCAGGTAACGACGGCCGGCCAGGCGGTCCTCGAGCAGTCGAGCGCGTTCCAGAGCCGGTCGTACGCCGCGTCGTACGCCTCCTGCGAGCCGGCGAAGCCGCAGCGGTAGACGCCGTTGTTGACCTCGGTGAAGACCTGCTCCATCACCTCCTCCATCTCCTCGCGGAGGTGCTCGGGCCACAGGTCCGGCGCGTCGGGGCGGTGGTGCTCGCGCCACTCGAAGAAGAGGTCGTGGGTGATCCACGGGAAGTCGTTGGTCACGACCTGCCCCGTGGGGATGTCGACGACCGCGGGCACCGTGATGCCGCGCGGGTAGTCGGGGTCGCGCGCGAGGTACGCCTCCTTCAGCCGGTGGATGCCGAGCACCGGGTCCACCCCGCCGGGGTCGTTGTCGAAGGTCCAGCTGTCCTCGTCGTGGACCGGGCCGGGTCGCCCGACCGAGATCACGTCCTCGAGGCCGAGCAGCCGGTGCACGATCAGCGACCGGTTCGCCCACGGGCACGCCGGCGCCGCGACCAGGCGGTAGCGACCCGGCTCGACCGGCCACAGGTCGCCCTCGACCGGGCCGTGGTCGGGCTTGCGGGCGTCCAGGGTGATCCGGTCCGGGATGTAGGTCATGTCCCGCTGGTAGTCGTCGCTCACGCCGGAGACGTACCCGCGGTGCGGCCTCGCCAATCGGGACGTCCGACCCTGCCCCGCGGCGGCACGCTGCCTGCAGCGTCGGGCCATGAGGACCGAACCCACTCCCCTGCAGCTGGCCCGCGCGGTCACGGTCGTGGCGGGAGGGCCGGTGCTGCTGGCCCTGGCCTCGGCCGTGGCGCCCGTGGCAGCCGCCCGCCGCTGGCCCTCGCGGCTGCGGGGTCGCACGACCCGGCGTACGGCCTGGGCGGCGACCCTCGCGGGGCTGGCGCTGCCCTGGGTGTACGCCGGCATGGTGCGGCCGTGGCTGCAGAACTGGGGCTCCACCGAGGGCGAGCGGGACCGGCGCTACCCGGGTGACGGTGTCGGGCGGCCGCTCTCGACGAGCACCCGCGCGGTCACGGTCCGGGCCCCCGCCGAGGCAGTCTGGCCGTGGCTGGTGCAGATCGGCCAGGACAAGGGCGGGTTCTACTCCTACGACTGGCTGGAGAACCTCGCCGGCTGCCGCCTGCGCACCGCGACCCGGGTGCACCCGGAGTGGCAGCACGCCGAGCCGGGCGACCCGCTCGTCCTCTTCCCCGGCGTCGCGACGAAGCTGACCGAGGTCGACGCGCCGCACGCCCTGGTGATCGAGGGGTGGGGTGCCTACGTCGTGGAGCCGGACTGGGACGGCGGCTGCCGCCTCGTCGCCCGCTCGCACGTGGACCGCGAACCGCGCGCCCTGGCGTACTACCTGGGCATCGAGCTGCCGCACGCGGTGATGGAGCGCCGGATGCTGCTCGGCATCAAGGAGCACGCCGAGCGGGCCACCCACGTCTTCTGACAAACTGCAAAGAACTCTTTGCAAACAAGTCTTTGCGGTTCTAGGCTCGGGGCATGGACCCGCGCACCTCCGTCTCACCCGGTCCCGAGGGGCTCAAGGCGCTCAGCCACCCCGGACGTCTCCGCATGCTGGGCCTGCTGCGCGAGCGCCCGGCCACGGCCACCATGCTCGCGACCCGGCTCGGCCTGAACAGCGGGGCCACGTCCTACCACCTCCGCCAGCTCGAGAAGCACGGCTTCATCGTCGAGGACACCACGCGCGGCAACGCGCGCGACCGGTGGTGGCGTGCGGCCCACCACTACACCCAGGCCGACGCCGCCGAGGCGACCACGCCCGAGGAGCACGACACCTACGACGCCTACCTGCAGGCCGTCGGGGTGATCTACACCGAGCAGCTGCAGCACTCGCTTGAGGAGCGCCGCACGCTGCCGGCCGCCTGGCAGGACGCCGGCAACCTCAGCGACTGGTCGCTGCACCTCACCCCGGAGCGGGCCAAGGCCCTGGTCGAGGCGCTGCACGAGCTCATCGAGGGTTGGCCGGAGGACCCCGCGGACGCACCGGTGCCGCGTCGTTCCGGGTCAACGTCAACGCCTTCGTCCGACCCGGGACGCTCGCCACCGAGGACGTCGAGCCGTGAGTGCTCGACGGACCCCGTTGTGGGGCTACCTCACCGCGCAGGCGGTGTCGATCACCGGCACCCGGCTCTCGATGATCGCGATCCCGTGGTTCGTGCTCACCACCACCGGCTCGGCGACCCGGACCGGCCTGGTGGCCTTCGCCGAGATGGCGCCGCTGGTGCTGCTGCAGTTCCTGTCCGGGCCGGTCATCGACCGCCTCGGCGCCCGCCGGGTCGCGATCACGTGCGACTGGGGCAGCGCCCTGGTGGTCGGAGCCGTTCCGCTGCTGCACGCGCTCGGCCTGCTCACCTTCCCCGCCCTGCTCGGGCTGGTCGCCGTGGCGGGCGCGCTGCGCGGCCCCGGCGACGCGGCGCGGCACGCCATGCTCCCCCTGCTCGTCGCGCACTCGCACCTGCCCACGGAACGGGTCACCGGGCTGGACGGCACGGTCGAGCGCACCGCCTCCCTGGCCGGCGCGGCGATCGCCGGCGGCGTGGTCGCCGCCGTCGGGGGCGCCGACGCCCTGGTCGTGGACGCCGCGTCGTTCCTGGTCTCCGCGGTGATCCTCGTGGCGACCACCCGAGGCCTGGCCACGGCGCCGGCGCCCGGCGATACGACGCCGCCTCCCTCGCGGGTGCGGGCCTACCTGCACGAGCTCCGCGAGGGCTGGACCTTCACGCGCCGCGACCCGGTGCTGATGGGGATCGCGGTCATGGTGGCGATCACCAACCTCCTCGACCAGGCCTGGTCGGTCGTGCTCGTCCCGGTCTGGGCCCACGACAGCGGCAACGGCGTGGCCGCGGTCGGGATCCTGGCCGCCACGTTCGGCGGGGCCGCGGTGCTCGGGTCACTGTCGCGACGGCGTACGCCGAACGACTGCCGCGCTACCTGACCTACCTGCTGTGCTTCTTCCTCGGCGGCGTGCCCCGCTTCGTGGCGCTCGCCCTCGACGCCCCGTTGTGGTCGATCCTGCTGGTCGCCGTGGTCGGTGGCTGCGCGGCCGGCTTCATCAACCCGGTGCTCGGCGCGGTGCTGTTCGAGCGCACGCCCCCGCACCTGATGGGCCGGGTGTCGGCCATGAACATCGCGATGAGCTGGTCGCTGATCCCGCTGGGCGGGGTGCTCGGCGGCCTGGCCGTCGGCGCCTTCGGCCTCGCGCCGGCGCTGCTGGTGGTCGGCGGCGCCTACCTCGTCACCACGCTGGCGCCTGCGGTCCAGCCGCGCTGGCGCGAGATGGACCACCGGCCCGCGTCAACGGACGCCGACTCGGCGTCGGTGAGCGTCAGCGCGGGAACTCCTGGGCGAGCTTGATGAGCCGGTCGTTGGCCTCGTCCTCGCCGATCGAGACCCGGGCGCCCTCGCCGGCGAAGGGGCGCACCACGATGCCGACCTCGTCGCGCGGCGGCGAAGTCGGCCGTCCGGTCACCGAGCTCGAACCACACGAAGTTGCCCTGAGCCTCGGGGACTTCCCAGCCGGCGGCGCGGAGGCCCTCGACCACGCGGGTCCGCTCGGCGACGAGGGCCTCGACCCGCTCCAGCAGCTCGGGCTCTCGCTCCAGCGAGGCGATCGCGGCGGCCTGGGCCACGGTCGAGACGCCGAAGGGCAGGGAGACCGCGCGCAGGGCGGCGGCGATCGGTGCCGGGGCCACGGCGTACCCGACCCGGAAGCCGGCCAGCCCGTAGGCCTTGGAGAAGGTGCGGGTGAGCACCACGTTCTGGTGGGCCCGGTAGGTCGCGATGCCGTCCACCGGGTCGTCCATCCGGACGAACTCGACGTACGCCTCGTCGACGACGACGAGGACGTGCGGCGGCACCTGGGCCAGGAAGGCGTCCAGCTCGGCCTGGGTGACGGCCGGGCCGGTCGGGTTGTTGGGCGTGCAGACCAGCACCACGCGGGTGCGGTCGGTGATCGCCGCGGCCATCGCGTCGAGGTCGTGGCGACCGTCGGCCAGCACCGGCACCCGCACCGCCGTTGCGGCCGCGGCCGTGACCGCGATCGGGTAGGCCTCGAACGAGCGCCAGGCGAACAGCACCTCGTCACCGGGCTCGCAGAAGGCCTGCACCAGCTGGTAGATCAGCCCGACCGAGCCGGTCGCCAGCGACAGGTCGTCGGCGGGCACCCCGAGCCTCTCCGACAGCGCGGCGTAGAGCGCGGCGCTGCCCATGTCGGGGTAGCGGTTCATCGAGCCGACCGCCTCCTGCACCGCCTCCACCACGCCGGGCAGCGGCGGGTAGGGGTTCTCGTTGGAGGAGAGCTTGTACGACGTCATCCCGGGGCGGACCGTCGGCGGCCTGCCCGCGACGTACGGCGGGATCTGGCCGATGTTGGGACGGGGCGCAGGGGTGGCGGGGCCGGTCATGCGGGTCAGGTTAGTGGTGCCGGCGGCTGCGGGCGCGCCACGGGCGGAGGACCACGGCCAGGACCACCCCGATGGCCACGCCGAGGGCGGCCCCGGTGACGTTGTCGACGAAGTCGGTGACGTCGCAGGCCCGGTCCAGCCGGGCCAGCGCCAGCTGGGTCGCCTCGATGGCCGCGGAGTAGACCGCGAGCCCGACCAGGCCCAGGGGCACCAGCACCCAGCCGGCCCGCCAGCGCGCGGCGCCGACCACCAGCAGCGCCCCCGAGGGCACGAAGAGAACGGTGTTGAGCGCCCGCTGCCCGCTCTGGAAGATCCAGAACCCCTGCGGCGCGGGCCCGCCGATGTCCCACGAGCAGGTCGTCAGGCGGCCCTCCGCGGACACCACCCCCGGCGCTCCCTGGGCGGGGATCAGCGTGACGCAGGCGATCACCATCAGCGACCAGACGAACCCCGCGATGGCCAGGGCGGAGACCGTGCCCAGCCGTCGCCGGGAGGCCAGGAAGAAGAGGAGGCAGAGCAGGCCGGACAGCGCGCTGCCGAGCAGCATCACGCCCACCCCACCCACCGGAACCACGGGGGCGAGGCTACCCAGCCGGGCCCATGGAGCACCGACGGGTCGCGTCCGACGATCCCGGGCTGAGAGGATCGAGCCGTGCGTCTCCTCACCTGGCTGGTCTCCAACGCGATCGCGCTCGCGGTCGCCGCGTGGCTGCTCGACGGCATCTACTTCGAGGGCCCCCACCACGGTCACGCGGAGCTGACCGACAAGCTGGTCCCGCTGGTGCTCGTGGCACTGATCCTGGGGGTCGTCTCGTCGTTCGTGAAGCCGATCCTCAAGATCCTGTCGATCCCGCTGATCATCCTGACGCTGGGCCTCTTCCTGCTGGTGATCAACGCCCTGATGCTGATGCTGACCAGCTGGCTCGCCGGCCAGTTCGACCTCGGCTTCCACGTCGACGGCTTCTGGACCGCGGTCGCCGGGGCGATCGTGATCACGCTCGTGGACTGGGGGGTCGACCGGCTCATCGGCCCCGACCGGGACCGCTGATGGCCACCCCACCACCAGCGCTGCCGGCGCCGCGGACCAGCAGCCGCTACGCGGTCGCGCTGGTCTGCCTGGGCAACATCTGCCGCTCCCCGATGGCCGACGTCGTGCTGTCGGCCCGCGTCGAGGAGGCCGGGCTGGCCGACCGCGTCAGCATCGCCAGCTCGGGCACCGGCGACTGGCACGTGGGCCAGCCGATGGACCGGCGCGCGGCCGCCACCCTGACCGCGGCCGGGTACGACGCCTCGCGGCACCGGCCCAGCAGTACGCCCCCACCTGGCGCGACGAGTTCGACCTGGTGCTGGCCATGGACGGCCAGAATCTCGTCGACATCGGCGGGGCCGACCACCGCGTGCGACTCTTCCGGGACTTCGATCCCCTCGAACCGGGTGGCGAGGTGCCGGACCCGTACTACGGTGGTGACGCCGGCTTCGAGGAGGTGCTCACCATGGTGGAGCGCACGGCCGCGACCATCGTCGCCCAGCTGGGGCTCGAGCTCGAGTGACCCGGCAGCCGCTGGTCGCCCGCCGCGCCGAGGACCTCCTCGGCGCCGCTGTGGTGGCCACGGCCCCGGTCGCCGGCGGTGACATCGCGACCGCCACCCGCCTGCGGCTCAACAACGGCACGACCGCGCTGATGAAGACCCTCCCCCACGCGCCCGCCGACTTCTTCGAGAGCGAGGCGCACGGGCTGCGCTGGCTCGCCGAGGGCAGCGGGGTCCTGGTCCCCGAGGTGCTCGCCGTCGACCCGGAGTGCCTGATCCTGTCGTGGGTCGAGCCGGGCAAGTGCACCCACGACGCCGCAACCGGCTTCGGCCGGGCCCTGGCGGCCACCCACCGTTCCGGCGCCCCGTCGTACGGCCTGGACCGGGACGGCTACATCGGCGGCTGCCACTGCCCAACAAGCCGGCCGACACCTGGGCGGAGTTCTACGCGACCCGGCGGGTGCTGCCGTACCTGAAGCTGGCGCGCGACCGGGGCGCCATCGACGACGGCGACGCGCGGGCCGTCGAGGCGGTGGTCGCGCGGCTGCCCGGCCTGGTCCCCGAGGAGCCCCCGGCCCGGCTCCACGGCGACCTGTGGAACGGCAACGTGCTCTGGGGCGTCGACGGACGTGCCCACGTGATCGACCCCGCCGCCCACGGCGGCCACCGGGAGACCGACCTGGCCATGCTGGCGCTGTTCGGGCTGCCCAACCTGCCGCGGGTGCTCGACGCGTACGCCGAGGCCGCCCCGCTCGCCGACGGCTGGCAGGAGCGCGTCGGGCTGCACCAGCTCTTCCCGCTGCTCGTGCACGCCTGCCTCTTCGGCGGCGGCTACGGCCCGCGTGCCGCGGACGCGGCCCGCCGCTACACCTGACGCGCGACTTTCCCGCGAACTCTCAGTCCCGACTCAGACTCGGCTGGCAGAGTGGTGCCGTGACCGACTCTGCCTCCAGCGGCCTGCCCCGGCCCCGCGTCATGGTCGTCGACGACGACAAGGCGGTGCGCGAGTCCCTGCGGCGCTCGCTGGAGTTCAACGGGTACGACGTCAGCCTGGCCTCGGACGGTGCCGACGCCCTGGCCGGGATCGCCGGCACCCAGCCCGACGTCGTGATCATGGACGTGATGATGCCGCGCCTCGACGGCATCGAGGCGACCAAGGCGCTGCGCACCGCCGGCAACGACGTGCCGATCCTGGTGCTCACCGCCCGGGACGCGGTCGGCGACCGGGTCGAGGGGCTCGACGCCGGCGCCGACGACTACCTGACCAAGCCGTTCGCCCTCCAGGAGCTCCTCGCCCGGCTCCGCGCGCTGCTGCGCCGCGTCGTGCCCCGTGAGGACGGCACCGAGGAGATCCTCGGGTTTGCCGACCTCTCCATGGACGTCGCCACCCGCGAGGTCCGCCGGGGTGACCGGACCGTCGAGCTGACCCGCACCGAGTTCACGCTGCTCGAGATGTTTCCTGCGCCGCCCGCGCCGGGTCCTCGAGCGCTCCTTCATCCTCGAGGAGGTGTGGGGCTACGACTTCCCGACCACGGCGAACTCGCTGGAGGTCTATGTCGGCTACCTGCGCCGCAAGACCGAGGCCGAGGGCGAGCCGCGCCTGATCCACACGGTCCGCGGCGTGGGCTATGTGCTGAAGGAGTCATGAGCTCCCTGACCCCGCCGCCGCCACCGCCCGACGGACGGTCGGTGCCACCGGTCCGGGAGGGGGACGAGCGTCGCTGGCACTACCGGCGCTCCCTGGCCAGCCGGGTCACCCTGCTCACCACGATGGCCGTGGGCCTGGCCGTCGCCTTCGTGGCGATGGGCGCCTACGTGACCGTGCGGATGCAGCTGCAGTCCTCCCTCGACGAGTCACTGCTGGAGCGAGCGGACTCGGCGTCCCTGGGCCTGTGCAACCCCAACACCGGTGTGCCGACGAAGTACTTCGGCGCAACGGACGTGTGGATCGCCTGCGTCACCGGTCAGTTCGCCGTGACCTCGGACAGTCTGCCGAACATCCGTCTCGGCGACCCCGAGTTCCAGGTCATCTCGGGATCGCAGCAGTCCTCGATCAACACCGTCAGCAGCAACGACCACCGGCTGTGGCGCGTGGCGGCGGTCCGCCGCGACTCGGGACAGACGATGATCATCGCCCAGCCGCTCGATTCGCAGCAGCGCGTCCTCGACCGGCTCGGCGCGGTGATGCTGTTCTTCGGCCTGGCCGGCGTGATCGCGGCCGGGATGGCCGGGTGGGGTGTGGCGCGCAACGGGCTGAGACCGGTCCGGCGGCTCACCAGCTCGGTCGAGCACATCGCCCGCACCGAGGACCTGACGCCGCTCCCGGTCGAGGGCGACGACGAGATCGCCCGCCTCGCCACGGCGTTCAACCAGATGCTGACCGCGCTGTCCGCCTCGCGGGACCGGCAGCGCCAGCTGGTCGCCGACGCCGGGCACGAGCTGCGCACGCCGCTCACCTCGCTGCGCACCAACCTCGACCTGCTCACCCAGGCCGACGGCCCGGGCGGCGCCCACGGCCTGCCGCCGAGGCGCGCGCCGAGCTGCTCGAGGACGTGCGCGCGCAGATCGAGGAGCTGACCACCCTGATCGGCGACCTCGTCGAGCTGGCCCGCGACGACCCGATGACGCACGTGGTGGAGGCCGTCGACCTCGCCGAGGTGCTCGACCGGGCGGTCGCGCGGGTCCGGCGCCGCGCCACGGGCATCACCTTCGACGTGACGGGGCAGCCGTGGTGGGTGGTCGGTGAGCCCGCGGGCCTGGAGCGGGCCATCACCAACCTCCTCGACAACGCCGCCAAGTGGAGTCCCCGCGAGGGCACGGTCACCGTCCGGCTCGCCGACGGGGTGCTCACCGTGGACGACGAGGGCACCGGCATCGCGCCCGCCGACCTCCCCCACGTCTTCGACCGCTTCTACCGCTCCCAGGAGTCCCGCTCGATGCCCGGCTCGGGGCTCGGGCTCTCGATCGTGCGGCAGGTCGCCGTCCGCCACTCGGGCACCGTCGTGGCCAGCGCCTCACCCGCCGGAGGCGCTCGGCTCACCCTGTGGCTGCCCGGCTACGACCGGCCTCTCGGGCCGAAGGTCCCTACCGGGGCGAGGTCACCGGGCAGAGCGTGAACGGGTCGGACCCCCGCACCGGGAGGTGACCCACCGTGATGTTCGACGACCGCACCGCACGACGCCGGGCGCCGGCTGGCCCGGGCCCTCGAGGCCTACCGAGACGCCGACACCGTCGTCCTCGGACTGCCCCGCGGCGGGGCGCCCGTCGCCTTCGAGGTCGCCCGGGCACTGCACGCTCCCCTCGACGTGATCCTGGTCCGCAAGCTGGGGGTGCCCACGCAGCCCGAGCTGGCCGCCGGGGCGGTCGGCGAGGACGGCGTCCTCGTGGTCAACCCCGAGGTGGTCGCGGGCGCGGGGCTGACCCGCGACTCGCTGCGGGTCCTGGAGGAGCACGGCCGCGCCGAGCTCGACGAGCGGGTACGCCGGCTGCGGCCGGGCCACCCGAGGAGGTCCCTGCTCGACCGGGTCGCCGTGGTCGTCGACGACGGGGTGGCCACCGGCGCCACCGCCCGGGCCGCCTGCCAGGTGGCCCGCGCCCACGGGGCGCGCGCCGTGGTCCTGGCCGTGCCGGTGGCGTCCCGCCAGGCGGCCGCGGTCCTGGCCCGCGACGTGGACGACCTGGTCTGCCTCGACCAGCCCTCCCCGTTCTGGGCCGTGGGCCAGGTCTACGGCGACTTCGGCCAGGTCAGCGACGAGGAGGTGCTGTCCCTGCTGGACCGCGCGGCCTGGGCGGCGTCCGACGTGCTCATCCCGGTGCCCGGCGCGGCACGACCGCTGGAGGGCATCCTCGACGTGCCTGCCCGGCCCGTGGGCCTGGTGGCCTTCGCGCACGGCAGCGGCAGCAGCCGGCTGAGCCCCCGCAACCGCCTGGTCGCCCGGGTGCTGCGGGAGGCGGGCCTGGGCACCCTGCTCCTCGACCTGCTGACCGGTGACGAGGACGGCGACCGGGACCTGGTGTTCGACATCGAGTTCCTGGCCGGGCGCCTCGCCGCGGCCTGTCAGTGGCTGCAGCGGCAGCCGGGCTGCCGGGCGCTGCCGCTCGGCCTCTTCGGCGCGAGCACCGGCGCCGCGGCCGCCCTCTGCGCGGCCACGGACCCCCGCCTGCGGGTGGCGGCCGTCGTGTCGCGGGGCGGGCGCCCCGACCTCGCCGGTGCCCGGCTCTCCGGGGTCCGCGCGCCCACGCTGCTCCTCGTCGGGGGTCGCGACGAGCTGGTGCTGCAGCTCAACCGGCAGGCCGGGCAGCAGCTGCCGCACGCGAGCCTGGTGGTCGTCCCCGGAGCCACCCACCTCTTCGAGGAGCCCGGCACCCTGGAGCGGGTGGCCGACCTGGCCCGCGACTTCTTCCTCGAGCACCTCGCGCACGGCCCGCACCTGGCGGCCTCGCCCACCGGCTGAGCGCAGACCCATGGCCCTGCCGGGAGCCGACCTTCGGCCCTGCCTGGCCGGGACGCACCGTCGTTGACTGGCGGGACCGGAAGGAGCCCCCCGTGCTGCACCTGATCCCCCCGACGTACGAACAGCTCCGCCGCACCTTCACCTGGGACCGCGCCCGTCGGGACCTCTCCGGCCTGCCCGACGGCCGCGGTCTCAACATCGCCCACGAGGCCGTCGACCGGCACGTCGGCGCCGGGCTGGGCCACCGGGCCGCGTTGCGCTGCGTCGACGAGGACGGCGTCGTCACCACGACGACGTACGAGCAGCTGCGCCGGGAGACCAACCGCTTCGCCAACGTGCTCGCCGACCTCGGCGTCGAGCGCGGGGACCGGGTGATGACGCTGCTGGGGCGACAGCAGGAGCAGTACGTCGCCGCGCTCGGCACCCTCAAGCACGGGGCCGTGTTCTCGCCGCTCTTCTCCTCCTTCGGCCCCGAGCCGATCCGCGAGCGCCTCCGGATCAGCGGGGCGCGGGTGTTGGTCACCACGCCGTTCCTCTACCGCCGCAAGGTGGCCGCCCTGCTGGCGGACCTGCCGTCGCTGGAGTACGTCCTGGTGGTCGGTGAGCCGCCGGACGAGCACACCCTGAGCCTGACCGCCGAGATGGCGCTCGCCTCGGACGACTACGAGATCGCGCCGACCGACCCCGAGGACCCGGCGCTGCTGCACTTCACCAGCGGCACCACCGGCCGACCGAAGGGCGCCGTCCACGTGCACGAGGCCGTGGTCGCCCACCACGCGACCGCCGAGCTCGCCCTCGACCTGCGGCCCGGTGACGTCTTCTGGTGCACCGCCGACCCGGGCTGGGTGACCGGCACGTCGTACGGCATCATCGCGCCGCTCACCCACGGCGCGACGCTGATCAGCTACGCCGGCGAGTTCGACGCCCGTGCGTGGTACCAGCTGCTCGAGGCCCAGCACGTCAACGTCTGGTACACCGCGCCGACCGCCCTGCGGATGCTGATGAAGTACGGCGCCGGCGCGGCGCGGGCGCACGACCTGTCGACGCTGCGGCACATCGCGAGCGTCGGCGAGGCTCTCAACCCCGAGGTGGTGACCTGGGGGACGCAGGCCTACGGCCGGCCGATCCACGACAACTGGTGGCAGACCGAGACCGGCGCGATCATGGTCAGCAACTACGCCGGCATGGAGATCCGGCCGGGCTCGATGGGGCGGCCGATGCCCGGCGTCGAGGCGGCCGTGCTGGTCCGCGGCGAGAACGGCCGGGCCCGTGTCGTCGACGACCGGGTGACCGTCGCCGGCCCCGGGGTCACCGGCGAGCTGGCGCTGCGGACGGGCTGGCCGTCGATGTTCCGCGGCTACCTCGGCGAGGAGGAGCGCTACCGCGCCTGCTTCGCCGACGGCTGGTACCTCAGCGGCGACCTGGCCCGGGTCGACGAGGACGGCTACTTCTGGTTCGTCGGCCGGGCCGACGACGTGATCAAGTCCGCCGGCCACCTGATCGGCCCCTTCGAGGTGGAGACCGCGCTGATGGAGCACCCCGCCGTGGTCGAGGCGGGCGTGATCGGCAAGCCCGACGCCGTCGCCGGCGAGCTGGTCAAGGCGTTCGTGACGCTGCGGCCCGGCTTCGAGCCCGACGACGCGCTCCGCCGCGACCTGCTGGCGTTCGGGCGGCACCGCCTCGGCGGGCTGGCGCCCAAGGAGATCGACTTCGACCAGCACCTGCCGCACACCAGCAGCGGGAAGGTGATGCGCCGGCTGCTCAAGGCCCGCGAGCTCGGCCTGCCCGAAGGGGACATCTCCACCCTTGAGAACGCCCCGTGAGCGCCAAGCACCGCCAGGAGCTGCTGCGCACGATGGTGCTGATCCGCCGCTTCGAGGAGTCCTGCGCCGAGCTCTACAGCGCGACCCGGATCCGCGGGTTCCTGCACCTCTACATCGGCGAGGAGGCGGTCGCCACCGGGGTGATGTCGGCGCTGCGGCCCGACGACGCCGTCGTCTCGACCTACCGCGAGCACGGGCACGCGCTCGCCCGGGGCGTGCCGCTGGACGCGCTGATGGCCGAGATGTTCGGCCGGCAGACCGGCTGCAGCCGGGGCCGGGGCGGCTCGATGCACCTCTTCCACAAGGAGACCCACTTCGTCGGGGGGAACGCCGTCGTCGCCGGTGGCATCCCGCTCGCGGTCGGGCTCGCGCTCGCCGACCGGATGCAGGGCCGCGACCGCGTCACCGCCTGCTTCTTCGGCGACGGCGCGGTCGCCGAGGGCGAGTTCCACGAGGCGATGAACCTCGCCGCCCTGTGGCGCCTGCCGGTGCTCTTCTGCTGCGAGAACAACCGCTACGCGATGGGCACCGCGCTGGCCAAGGAGCACGCCCAGACCGATCTGGCACTGCGGGCCTCGTCGTACGGCATGGCGTCGTGGCCGGTCGACGGGATGGACGTCGAGGCCGTCGAGGACGCCGCCACCCGGGCAGTCGAGGAGATCCGCGGCGGTGGCGCGCCGGTGTTCCTCGAGCTGCGGACCTATCGCTTCCGTGCCCACTCGATGTACGACCCGGACCGCTACCGCACCAAGGAGGAGATCGCGTCGTGGCGTACCCACGACCCGATCCCGACCTTCGCGGACCGGATGCGGGCCGAGGGCCAGCTCGACGACGACGAGCTGGTCGCCCTCGAGGCCGAGGTGGCCGGCCTGCTGGCCCGGGCCGTCGAGGCCGCGGAGCAGGCGCCCCGGGAGGCGGTGGAGGACCTGACCAGGTTCGTGACGAGCACCGCTCTCACAAACACCGCCGCGGGCCGATGACCACCGTGACCACGGTCGAGGCGACCTACCGCGAGGCGATGCGGGAGGCGATCGCGGAGGCGATGCGCGCCGACGAGCGGGTGTTCCTGATGGGCGAGGACGTCGGCAGCTACGGCGGCTCGTTCGCGGTCAGCCTCGGGCTGCTCGAGGAGTTCGGGCCGGAGCGGATCCGGGACGCGCCGCTGTCGGAGTCGGGCTTCGTCGGCGCCGGGATCGGCGCCGCCCTCGGCGGGATGCGGCCGATCGTCGAGATCATGACGGTCAACTTCAGCCTGCTGGCGCTCGACCAGATCCTCAACAACGCCGCGTCGCTGCTGCACATGTCCGGGGGCCAGTTCAACGTGCCGCTGGTGATCCGGATGACCACCGGCGCCGGGCGGCAGCTCGCCGCCCAGCACTCCCACAGCCTCGAGGGGTGGTACGCCCACATCCCCGGGCTGCGGGTCCTCGCGCCGGCCACCCTCGAGGACGCCCGCGGCATGCTCGCCCCGGCGCTCGCCGACCCCGACCCGGTGCTGATCTTCGAGCACGGCTCGCTCTACAACCTCGCCGGCGAGCTGCCCACGGACGCCGGCGCCGTCGACATCGAGCACGCCGCGATCCGGCGCAGCGGCGAGGACGTCACGCTCATCGCCTACGGCGGCTGCGTCGGCAAGGCCATGGCGGCTGCGGACCTCCTGGCCGCGGAGGGGTCCTCCGCGGAGGTCGTCGACCTGCGCACCCTCCGTCCGCTCGACGACGCGACGATCCTGGCGTCGGTGCGGGCCACCCACCGCGCCGTCGTGGTCGACGAGGGCTGGCGCAGCGGCAGCCTCGCCGCCGAGGTGAGCGCGAGGATCACCGAGCAGGCGTTCTACGACCTCGACGCCCCGGTCGAGCGGGTGTGCACGGCGGAGGTGCCCCTGCCCTACCCACGTCATCTCGAGGAGGCCGCGCTGCCCCAGCCGGAGACGATCGCCGCCGCCGCGCGGCGGACGTGGGAGGGCGGATGAGCGACTTCACGATGCCGTCGCTGGGTGCGGACATGGACGAGGGCACCCTGCTGGAGTGGCTGGTCAAGCCCGGCGACACCGTGCAGAAGGGCGACCTGATGGCGGTCGTCGACACCTCCAAGGCGGCCGTGGAGGTCGAGAGCTTCACCGACGGCGTGGTCGAGTCCCTCGTCGTCGAGCCCGGCACCAGGGTCCCGGTGGGCGCGGTCCTGGCCACCTTCGCCGCGGCCGGCGCCGAGCCGGCGCCGCCCGAACCGAGGAAGCGGCCGAGCCGCCACGCCGCGAAGATGCCGGTGGCGATCGCCGAGGAACCCCTGGTCAGCTCCCCCCTGGTGCGCCGGGAGGCCGAACGGGCCGGCGTGGACCTCGCCACCGTGACCGGCACCGGCCGGGGCGGGGCGATCACCCGCGCCGACGTGGCCCACGCGGCGGCACCGCCCGCGGTCCCGGCGGCGCCCCATGCCCGACCGTCCGAGGGACGACGCGGACCGGCGCGCGTCACGCCGTACGCCCGGAGGCTGGCCGGGGAGCTCGGCGTCGACCTCGACCGGCTGCCCGCCCCTGAACGACGCCCGGTGCGCGCCACCGACGTGCGGGCCGCGGCGGCCGGTTCCGAGCGGCCCGCCCCGGAGCGACCAGAGGTCGCCGCCCCTGCCCAGGCGGACCGCCGGGAGGAGATGCGTCGCACCATCGCCACCGTGATGGCCCGGTCCAAGCGGGAGATCCCGCACTACTACCTGACCCTCACCATCGACCTCGACCGCGCGCTGCGGTGGATGCGCGAGCGCAACCGCGACCTGCCGGTGGCCCAGCGGCTGGTCCCGGCGGCCCTGCTGCTCAAGGCGGCGGCGCTGGCGGCGGCGGCCAACCCGGGGCTCAACGGCTTCTGGGTCGACGACGAGTTCCGGCCCGGGTCGGGGGTCCACCTCGGGGTGGCGGTCTCGCTGCGCGGCGGCGGCCTCGTCGCCCCCGCGATCCACGACGCGGACCAGCTCGACCTCACCGACGTGATGGCCGGGATGCGCGACGTCGTCACCCGGGCCCGCGCCGGCCGGCTCCGCCGGGCCGAGCTGAGCGACCCCACGATCACCGTGACCAACCTCGGCGAGCAGGGCGTCGAGTCGGTGCACGGCGTGATCTACCCGCCCCAGGTGGCGCTCGTCGGCTTCGGCCGCGTCACCGAGCGGCCGTGGGCGGTCGACGGTCTCCTCGGCGTGCGCCCGCTCACGGTGGCCACCCTCGCAGCCGACCACCGCGCCACCGACGGCTTCACCGGCGGCCGCTTCCTGGCCGCCGTCGACGAACGTCTCCAGAGCCCCGAGGAGCTGTGACCATGCCCGATCCGACCACCCTCACCGACGACCAGGCCCGCGAGGCGGTCACTGCGGCGCTGCTGCGCATCGTCCCGGACGCCGATCTCGACGAGGTGGGCGACGACGGCGCGCTGCGGGCCGAGCTGGAGCTGGACTCGCTGGACTTCCTCGGGTTCGTCGAGCAGCTGAGCGCCTCGACCGGCGCCCGGATCGACGAGGACGACTACCCCGCGCTGCGCACGATGCGCTCCTGCATCGCTTTCCTCACTCGCTGACAGCAGGACCACCGGCCCCCGTGGGTCGGGACTTCCGGACCCACCCTCCGGTCCTGCCTGCGGCGACACTCAGGTCAGGACTCGGGTCCTCGGTTGAGGAGGCCGACCCATGAGGGCACGGATGGAGTGGCGCACGATGCGGGTCGACGGCCGCCCCGCGTCGTACGGCGTCGCGGGCGACGGGCCGCTGGTCGTCTTCCTGCACGGGTGGGGACTCTCCCACCGCACCTACCGCCACGGCCTCGAGCTGCTGGTCGGGCACGGGGTGCGGGTGCTGGCCCCGGCGCTCCCCGGCTTCGCCGGCACCGCGTCGCTCCCCGAGGACGCCTTCACGCTCCAGGGGTACGCCGAGTGGGTGGCGGCCTTCCTCGAGGAGTACGGCGTGGACGAGCCGGTCACCCTGATCGGTCACTCCTTCGGGGGCGGGGTGGCCCTGCACGCCGCCCACCTCCGTCCAGACCTGTTCGGCCGGCTGGTGCTGGTCAACTCGATCGGCGGGTCGGTGTGGTCCAACCGCGGCGAGCTGCCGGTGCCGATGGCCGACCGGCCGATGTGGGACTGGGGGCTGCACATCGCGGCCCACGCCCTGTCGGTGCGGTCGTTCACCCGCGTCATGCCCGTGATCGCGGCCGACGCGGTTCCCAACTTCGTGCTGCACCCGACCACGCTGTGGAAGGTCGGACGGCTCGCCCGCGACGCCAACCTGGCTGCCGAGCTCGAGGAGCTCAAGGAGCGCGGGCTGCCCGTCGTCATCGTCTGGGGACGGGACGACACCGTGATCCCGTGGGCGTGCGCGGAGTCCCTCGCCGTGGCGCTCGGCAAGACCGAGGTCGTCACCGTCCCCGGCAACCACAGCTGGCTGCTCGCCGACCCGACCCGGTTCGCCGAGGTCATCACCAACGTCATCGGCATCGAGGGCGACGAGGAGACGCAGGCGTCCTAGCGGCGGGGCGCCGGGCGCCGGCGGGCCACGAGGTGCGCCGCCGTGCCCATGCCGGCACCGATCAGGGTCCCGGCTATGACGTCCCCGGGGTAGTGCACCCCGGTGTGGACGCGCGAGTAGGCGACCACGGTGGCCGCGAGCCGGAGCACGCTGTCCAGCTCCGGGATCTCGCTGCCGACTGCCGTGGAGAACGCGAACGCCGAGGCGGAGTGGCCCGACGGCCAGGAGTGCGACCCCGGCATCCGGACCCCGTGCGTGCGGACCGAGCCCTCCAGCGAGGGGCGGACCCGCTTCGGGACCGGCTTCACCAGCAGGTTGACGGTCGCCGAGGTGACGGCGATGGCGCCGAGCCCGACCACTGCGGCCCGACGCGGTCGGGGTCCCGACACTCCCAGCGCCGCGGCGATGCCCATCCAGAGGACGGACCGGTCGGCAGTGCGGGAGATGCGGGCCAGGGCGAGGTCGATCCGCGGCGTCGGGGTCGACTGCACGGCGGCGTACACGGCGCGGTCGAGCTCGACGAGCTCGTGGCCGACCTGCCGGATCCGCGGGCGGAGCCCCGTCACCGTGCGGACCCGCTCCGCGAGAAGGACGCGAGGCGCAGCAGCTCGGCCCAGCTCCAGGTGGGCCGCCGCGGTGGTACGCCGGGCCGGTCGCGGGGCACGCGCACCCGCAGAGCGCGGGGGCGGACGCTGCAGCGGACCGGGGTGGGCACCACGACGGACTCACCGTCGATGCCCACCGGGATTTCCGGGGCGTCGGAGGAGATGACGACCTCGGGGGCGGTGGTCGCGACCACGCCGTGCCGCGTGGCGCCGCGCAGCAGCCCGACGGCCTGCCGGGCACTGCCGGCGGTCACCGAGACCACGCCGAGCCGCCCGGTGTCGAGCCGGGCGCGGCGCCCCAGCCCGGCCAGGTCGCCCATGCCGTACGGGTTGTCGCTGACCAGCACAGCCTGCGGGTGGTCGACCACGATCCCGTCGACGTCGAGCCGCAGCTGCGGGCCCTTGGCGCCGCTCAGCAGGTCGGGCAGCACCTCGAGGGTGGTGCGGGTCTTGTCCTCGCGGTAGCCCGGGCTCTGCACGGCAGCAGCGTACGCACCGAAGGAGGCGTTGTTGACGAAGGTCCGGCCCGCGATCACCCCGAGGTCGACGCGCAGCTCCACGGCGTCCTCACCCAGCGCCGCCAGGCAGGTCGAGGGGTCCTCGCGGTCGAGCCCGAGGTCGAGCGCGAAGTGGTTGCGGGTGCCGGCGCTGATGACCAGGAGCGGTACGTCGTGGTCGGCGGCCACCCCGGCGACCAGGGCCTGGGTCCCGTCGCCACCGGCCACGCCCAGCAGGTCGGCTCCGCGGGCCACGGCCTGGCGGGCCAGCTCGGCGACGTCGATGATCTCGGGTCCCTCGAGCAGCACCACCTCGGCGCCGAGGGCCTCGGCCTTGGCCTGCAGGTCGAACCTGGCCACCTTCCCCCCACCCGAGCGCGGGTTCATCACGATGAACGGGTGCCGCGGCGGCGGGACCACCTGCTCGGGCATGCCCTCGGTGTCGGCCCCGGGGGTCAGCGCCACCCGTCCCGCGCCGACGGCCAGGGCGAACAGGCCCGCGCAGACGAGCAGCGGGAGCAGCAGGTCGTTCACGGCGAGCAGCACCACCAGCGCCACCGGGGCCGCCAGGGCGACGACGAGGCTGGCGGTGCGCCGCCACCCCCGCAGTGCCAGGAAGGAGTAGCCCGCCGCCACGAAGGCGACCACCGCGATCGCGACCACCAGGAACAGCCACAGCGCGCGCGACGCCGCGGCCGAGACGAGCCCGATGATGCCGAGGACCGCGAGGACGAGCGCCAGGCGTGCCCACCAGGGGTGGCGCTCGCTGCCGTTCATCGCGTCCCCTTCCGCCGGGGAGGCACCACCGCGCCCGCGACCGCCGTACCTCCGATGCCCTCACGGTGCCCGGCGCACGGCGGCCGGCACATCACCTGCGCGGGGTGAGGTCGCTGTGACGACGGCTCAGGCGGCGGACCGCTTCGCCCGGGCCCGCGCGGCGAGCAGCTGCCACTTGGCGGTGGCGGCGCGGGCGCGGACCACGCGCGGGCGGCTGATCAGGTAGGCGATGACGACGAGGCCGGCGATGGTGAGGATCCGGTTGGGGTCCAGCGCCGGGCGCCAGCTGACCTCGCCGTTCCGGATCACGTAGGCGCCCACCGGGCGGCCGGTGACGCCGAACCCGCCCCCCTCGCCCTCCTGGCCCTTCTCGTCGTGCCCGGTCCCGCCCCCGCCTCCGCCCGAGACGACGGCGGCCGGGATCACGGTCAGCCCGTCCTTCTCGTAGGGCTCGCCGTAGACCCGCTTGACGGTGATGGCGTCCCTGGCTGTGTTGACGACGTCCGCGACCTTCATGGCTCCACACTCCGACCGGCCCCGGCCCCCGGACAGGGCAGAAGGTCCTCAGCCGCTGCCCCCGGCCGAAGGTCGCGCGACCCCTGTCGCATCATGATCCCCGTGACCGCCCTGGAGACGTCGTACCTCTCGCCCGATCCCGTGCTCCTGTTGACCACGCTGCTGGTCGTGGGGGTCCTCGTGGTGTGGCCGCTCGTGGACGCGCTGCGGCAGGGACGCTACGGGTGGGCGGTCGCGATCGTGCTGCTCTCGCCGTTCGCGGGGATCCTGTGGTTCGCGGTCGGCAGGCGGGTGCGGAGCACCGTCTGAACACTCGACAGCGGCCGAAAGGAAGACCGGAGTGGAGGTCTTGGAGGCTTTCACGCAGTCGAAGGACCCGGCTCGACCGAACGAGGACGCGTACGTCGTCCTCGAACGGCACGCCGCGGTGATCGACGGCGCCACCGACAAGTCCGGGAAACGCTACGAGTGGAGGGGCGAGACAGCCTCCTCGGGTCGCTTCGCGGCGTTGGTGGTGGCCGACGCCCTGGTCGCGCTTGAAACCACGTGCAGGGCGCCCACGTCGGTGGAGGCAATGACGTTCATCGGTCGGCGTCTCGACGAGGCCGTGCTCGAGCAACAGCCCGATATCGGCGTCCACCAGCGTCCGGCATGCTCGCTCGTCGTGTACTCGGCACCCCGCCGGGAGGTGTGGAGCGTCGGGGACTGCTCCTGGGCCTTCCGCGGAGTCCAGCACCGCGCCGGCAAGAAGATCGACGACATCACCGCGTCCCTCCGCGCCGCGGTGACCGAGGCACACCTCGCCGACGGGTGGGCGGTCGAGGAGCTCGCGCGCCAGGACCCGGGGCGGGAAGCGATCCACGGCCTGCTCGACCACCAGGGCGTGTTCGCAAACCGCGTGCACGATCTCGGCTACGGCTCGGTCAACGGGCTCCCGGTCCCGGAGCAGTACGTCGTCGCGACGGCCTTGGCCGGCACCGGGACGCTCGTCCTGACCTCGGACGGCTACCCGGCGATCCTCGAGAGTCGCGAAGCCAGCGACCGGAACCTCTTCGAGCTCGTCCGCGACGACCCCCTGTGCATCGGTCCGTTGCTCGGCCCCAAGGCGGCGTCGCCCGGCGCCTCCGTGTACGACGACCGCACCTGGCTCAGCCTCCACGTCTGACACGGCTCGCGGACCTCAACCCTGGTCAGAGATCGATCCAGTAGCGCCGTAAGCGACCGTGCTCTTCGTCGACGACCTTCTCGAGAACCCCACCGTGCCGCTCGATGGTGCTGATCGAGCCCACATTGTCGTCCAGGCAGACCAGCAGCAGGCGGCTCAGGCCGGCCGTTCGCGCGCGTGGGAGAAGCTCACCCAGCGCCCAGGTCGCGATCCCGCGTCCCCGAGCCGACGGGTGGATGCCGTAGCCCACGTGCCCCAGTCGCATGACGTCCGGGCTGGCCGTCGTACGCAGGGCGACGCCTCCCAGCACCTCGTCACCGTCGACGATCCACCACATCCGGGCGGCAGGCAGCGACCGGAGTCGACTCACCCAGGCAGCGAATCCCTCCGCGCTCTCGACCTCGTCGTCCGGGCCCAGGCCGAAGCCGTCCTCGTGCAGACCAGGTCCCCACTCCCGGTGGGACGCGAGCCAGGCCGAGTGCCGTGTGACGTCTGGCCGAACCAGCTCGAGCATTCCCGAAACCTATCGTCGACGGGGCCGCGTTCTCTTGCTGGCCCGAGGTGTCCGAGGGCCCGTCCACAGGGCACTCCTCCGGCGGCGCCGGACTGTCGGTGGTCAGTGCTTGAGTGGTCCTGTGATCGAGACGGACAGCATGGGCTTCCCGGTCGTGGTCGAGGACCTCGACGCCGACGGGCTGCTCGCGCTGGCCGAGGAGTCGGAGGTGCAGGCCCGTGCGGCCGAGCGCCGCAAGCTGCGCTACGTCGCCCATTGGTGCGTGCTCAACCCCGCGCTCGACGACGACCCCGCCGTGTGGAGCGACGCCGGCCCGCCGGCGGGTGGGTGCGACAAGCGGGTCGGCGGTGAGGGGACGCCCGCGGTCAGGCCGTTCGCGGCCGAGCAGCTCGGCGCCGCGCTCGGCATCTCGACGTACGCCGCCACCCAGCTGATGTCCGACGTGCTCGACCTGCGGCACCGGCTGCCCCGCACCTGGGCGCGGATCGAGGCACTCGAGATCCCGGCGTTCCGCGGCCGTCGGATCGCGCAGGCCACCACCGGCCTCTCGAAGGCCGCCGCCGCCTACGTCGACGCCGAGCTGGCACCGATCGCCGGCAGCTGCGGGGCCAGGCGGATCGACCGCGCGATCGCGGAGGCCAAGGCCCTGGTCGACCCGGAGTCGGTGTCCGAAGCCGAGGAGCAGGCGAAGTCGAGCTGGGGCGTCACTCTCAGCCACGGGCCCGTCGACGGTCCGGGCGCCTGGGCGGGCACCTCTTGGCTGGAGGCGGCCGGCGACACCCTCGACCTGACCCGCTTCCACGACCTGGTCTGCGAAGTGGCCGAGCAGCTCCGCCTCGATGGCGACGACTCGCCGCTGGAGGAGCGCAAGGCCCGCGCGCTCGGGGTGATCGCCGACCGCGCCCACGGCGGGCTCGACCACCCCAACGGCAGGGCAGGTGGCGGCAAGACCAGGCTGTACCTGCACGTGAACATGGCCGACCTCGACAGCCCCGACGCGATCGGCACGGCCGAGCGGCTCGGTCCGGTGACCCTGGCCAAGATCCGCGACTGGCTCCAGCACAGCAGGGCCACGATCGTGCCGGTGCTCGACCTCGGCGCCCGTCGGGCGCTGGACCGCCACGACCCCGACGAGCGGATGCGCGAGCAGGTGGTCCTGCGAGACGGGCACTGCATCTTCCCCTGGTGCGAGACCGACGCCCGGTCCGGCGACCTCGACCACATCGAGCCCTACCGGGACCCGGACGACGGCGGGCCGCCGGGCCAGACGGATCCCGAGAAGCTTGCACCGCTGTGCAGGCGACATCACCGCGGCAAGACCGCACGACACTTCCGCTACCGACGCAACGAGGACGGCAGCTACACCTGGCAGTTCCCGCTGGGTCGCAGCTACCTGGTCGGCGGCGCGGGGACGTTCCGCCTCACCTGAGCCCGGCGGTCGACCAGTAGTCCGATCGCGCCATTGCCTGCCGTCCTGTCCCGGAGGAGCATCCGAAGAGGGGTGAGGCAGGGAGGCAGGCATGTACTGGTTCATCATCCTGGCCGCGATCCTGGTTGCCACGGCAGTCGTGTGGTGGTGGCTTGGACGTCGGCGCAGCGGCACGCCGACCGACCCGACCTACCGGCACGAGGGGCCGAACGACATCCGCGGACGCGTCGAGCACCAGGCCTTCATGGGGGACAGGCTCCGCAACCGTTACCGGTCCGACGGACACTGACCTACCCGTCGAAGACCCGCAGCAACCGTTCCGCCTTCCACCGCGACTCGGCGTACTCCTCGGCGAGGTCGGAGCGGACCGTGATGCCGCCGCCGGTGCCGAGGGTCCAGGTGCCGTCGCCGGCGGTGGTCAGCGAACGGATCACCACACCGAGGTCCGCGCGACCGTCGGCAGCGATCCAGCCGAAGGCGCCGGCGTACGGGCCGCGCGGGGTCGACTCGACGTCGTCGATCACCGACATCGTGCGCAGCTTGGGAGCGCCGGTCATCGACCCGGCCGGGAACAGGGCGTGCAGGGCACGCACCGTCGTGACGTCGTCGCGCAGCCGGCCGCGCACCGTCGAGACCAGCTGGTGCACCGTCTCGTAGGACTCCACCCCCATCAGCACCGGCACCTCGACCGAGCCGGGCTCGCACACCATCGACAGGTCGTTGCGGAGCAGGTCGAGGATCATCAGGTTCTCGCTGCGGAACTTCGGCTCCGTGCGCAGCCGCTCCCTCAGCGCCTCGTCCTCCCCCGACGTCGCGCCGCGCGGCGTCGTGCCCTTGATCGGCTTGGTCTCCAGGTGCCGGTCGGCGGTCACCAGTGCGTACCGCTCCGGGGAGGAGCTCAGCAGCCAGGCGCGGTGTCCGGGCAGGTCGTGCTGGAGGAAGCCGGCGTACGGCGCGGGGTTGAGCTCGCGCAGCCGGAGGTACGCCGACACCGGGTCCAGGTCGCTCTGCCGGGCCAGCCGGTAGGTCAGGTTGACCTCGTAGGTGTTGCCCGCGTGCAGCTCCTCCTGGACCCGGGCGAACGCCTCGGCGTAGGAGTCGGGCACCTCCGCGACGGGAGGCAGCCCGACGGCCGGACGGGACTCCCGGTCCACGAGCCCGTGGTCGAACAGCCTGACCTGGCTGGGCCGCATCCACACCGCGTCGGGCAGGCCGCCGGGGTCGCTGGCCGCGGGCAGGTCCGGGCGCGCGGCGTAGCCGAGGTAGCCGAACCACTGGTCACCGGCATCGCCCGCCGCGATCTCGCGCTCGAGGACGGCGAAGACGTCGTCACCCACGACCTCCGTCCGGCCACCGGCGTGCCGGCGCACCTCGCGCCGCGAGGCGTCGTAGGTCAGCGACACGTCGTCGGGCTCCAGCCAGCCGACCAGCGACCGCCGGCCCGACCACTCGCGGGCCCCGCCCCCGTCCAGCCAGAAGCAGCGCGGGTGGGTCGACGCGACCTCGCGGAACCAGCCGACCGGGTCGCTCACGACAGCTCCAGGAAGTTCGCGACCAGGGCCGCACCGTGCGCCGAGAGGACCGACTCGGGGTGGAACTGCACGCCCTCGAGCGGCAACGACCGGTGCCGCACCCCCATCACCACGTCCGCGCCGTCCTCGCCGACGCAGCGGGCCGAGACCTCCAGGCTCTCGGGCACCACCACCGCGGCCAGCGAGTGGTAGCGCACCACCTCGAAGCCCTGCGGCAGCCCGCGGAAGACGCCGCGGCCGTCGTGCTGGACCGCTGCCACCTCGCCGTGGGCGGGCAGCACCCGGTCCACGGTGCCGCCGTACGACGTCACCAGGCCCTGCATGCCCAGGCAGACACCCAGCACCGGACGGGTGGCGGCCAGCAGCACCTCGCGGCCGACCGCGAAGTCGGCGGTCACGGCGGGATGCCCCGGCCCCGGCGACAGCACGACGTGCGAGTGCCGCAGGACCTCGTCGGCGGACACCTCGTCGTGCTGCACGACGGTCGGCAGCACACCGGTCACGGCGGCGACGAGGTGGACGAGGTTCCAGGTGTAGGAGTCGTGGTGGTCCACGACGACCACGTCCGGTGCGACCACCGGCCCAACCTAGCGGTCGAGAAGCAGGTCGCTCACCAGGTCGTGGACCAGGTCGTAGCCGTTCTCGGTCAGGATCGACTCCGCGTGGAACTGGATGCCGCGGTAGTGCGGCCCGCGCACGAGGTGCACGTCGCCGGACTCGGGGTCGGCCTCGACCGAGACGCCCTCCGGGAGGCCGGCCGTCGTGGCCGCGTCCACGGCGACCCGTCCGACGAAGGTGTTGTAGAACCCCACCCGCTCGGTACGGCCGTCGATCGAGACCGGCGACTGGGTGCCCTGGAAGACGATGTCCTTGTAGGCGAGCGGGATCCCGAGCTGGTGGCACAGCGCCTGGTGTCCCAGGCAGACCGCCAGGAACGGCCGGCCCTGCTCCAGCAGGCGCGCCACGGCCGCGCGCAGCCGGGCCATCTTGGGGTCGTCGCCGTCGCGTGGGTCACCGGGACCCGGCCCGACGATGACGAGGTCGAAGCCGTCCAGGGCTCCCTCGACGTACTCCTCGTGCCGGACGACGGTGCTGGTCATCCCGAGCACGCCGAGCAGGTGGCGCAGCATGTTCACGAAGTCGTCCTCGCCGTCGAGGATCACCGCCGACCTGCCCGCCAGCCTGGGGTCGGGAGCCGAGCCACCCTGGTCGGTCAGCCAGAACCTCGACAGCCGGCGGTTGCGCGCGTTGAGCGCCAGCAGCACGTCCTCGTCGCTGACCAGCTCGGCCACGTTCGCACCGGGAGCCGGCGCGGGCGGCACCAGCCCGAAGGCGCTGAGGATCCCCCCGGCCTTGGCGTGCGTCTCGGCGACCTCGTACGCCGGGTCGGAGTCGCGCACCAGCGTCGCGCCGGCCGTCACGGTGAGGTTGCCGTCGAGGTCGACGTCCGCGGTGCGGATCACGATCGGGCTGTCGACGACCGGCCCACCGACCGGGTCGCGGCCCAGGACGGCCAGCGCGGCGCCGTAGTAGCCACGCCCCTCGGACTCGTACTGGGTGATCAGCCGGCAGGCGTTCTCGACCGGCGACCCGGTCACGGTGGCGGCGTACATCGTGTCGCGCAGGACCTCGCGGGGGTCGCGGCTGGTGCGGCCGGCGAGGAGGTACTCGGTGTGGACGAGGCGGCTCATCGGCTTGAGGAACGGGCCGAGCACCTGGCCGCCCTCGTTGCAGATGTCGCACATCATCTTCAGCTCCTCGTCGACGACCATGAAGAGCTCGTAGATCTCCTTCTCGTCGTGGAGGAAGTCGAGGAGCTGAGCCTTCACGTCGCCGTCGCGGGGGATCCGGAAGGTGCCGCTGATCGGGTTCATCCGCACGTCGCCGCCGTGGATGGACACGTGCCGCTCGGGGCTGGCGCCGATGAGGTACCGGTCCCCGGTGAAGAACACGAAGGTCCAGTACGCGCCGCGCTCGCGCTCGAGCAGCCGGCGGAAGACGGTGAGCGCCTTGTCGCGGCCCCAGTCGGCGACCGTGGCGCGGTAGTGGCGCCCGATCACCAGGTTGGCGCCCTCGCCCTGGCCGATCTCGTCCTCGATGATCGACCCGACGAGCTTGCCGTAGTCGTGGTCGTCGATGTCGAAGCCGCCGCGGTCGGCGAACTCGATCCCGGTGTCGTCGATCGCCTCGATCACCTCGGCGACGGAGAACTCCCGCTCGGTCTCGACGTCGACCACCACCAGCGGGGTGCCGTCGTCGTGCGCCTCGAAGCCGCGCTCGCGCACCTGGCGGAACGGGATCCCCACCAGGCGGTCGGCGATGTGCCCGTCATCGGGCACGCCCTGCTCCAGCGGGACGTCGAGGATCGACTCGACGACGTGCCTCCGGCCGCCCACGAGGCCGACCGTGTCGCGGTCGCCCGCCCGGGTCGAGCGGCGGATGATCGCCCACGCCTCGTGCCCCTGGAGCGCCTCGATCGCGGCCCGGGCATCGGTCGTGGAGGACATGCGCGAAGCCTAGTGCGATGAGTCCGGGCCGCCCGCACGGTCCAACCCGTGACAGCCCGTGGACAGGCCGAGGAGAGGTGGAGAGATGCGCAGGGTCGTGGCCTACATGCTGGTGTCGCTCGACGGGGTGGCCCAGGACCCCGACGAGTTCGTGCTCGACTGGGACGAGGCGATGGACGCCGACCTCGCCGACGTCATCGGGTCCCAGACCACGGTCCTGCTCGGCCGCGGGATGCACGACGAGTGGGCCCGGTTCTGGCCGAGCTCCGACATCCAGCCCTTCGCGGACTTCATCAACTCGGTCGAGAAGCTCGTCGCGACGTCGTCGGCCCTGCCGGGTACGTGGCCCCACGCGCACGCCATCGAGGGCGACGTCCTCTCCGCCGTCGAGGCGCTCCGTGACGGGGAGGGCGGCGACATCGGTCTCCACGGCAGCCTGACCCTCACCGCCTCGCTGCTGGCCGCCGGGCTCGTCGACGACCTCCGGCTCGTCGTCGCGCCACGGGTCGCCGGCGCGGGGCGACGGCTGGTCCCCGAGGGCACCCCGCCGTTCTCCCTCGAGCTCGTGTCGAGCGCCGCCACCCCGTCGGGGTCGCTGCTGGTCCACTACCGCGTCGCCAGGCACGCGACCGGGAGCAGCGTCAGCTGATCGTGGTCAGCAGCTGCGTCGCGCGGGTGAGCACGACGTAGAGCGTGGCCCGGCCGGTGGCCGACTCGTCCTCGATCTCCTGCGGCCGGACGACCACGATGCCGTCGAACTCCAGGCCCTTGGTGTCGAGGCCGGTGAGCACCACGATCCGGTCCTCGCCGGACGGCGTGACCGAGGAGTCGACCGCGGCGCGGGCGCCCGAGGCGTCCTGGGCGAACTCCGGCCACGACGCCAGCCAGGCGTTGACCTCCGAGCGCCGGGCGACGGGCACCACGATGCCGACGGTCCCCCCGACCTGGCCCGCGACCTCCGCGACCGCCGCGCGGGTGGTGCTCTCGAGGTCGGCGACCCCGGTGAGCACGACCGGCTCCACGCCGGTGGAGCGCACCGCGGTGGGCAGGTCGGCGTCGAGGCCCACCCGCTCGGCGTACGCCGCGGCGTGGGCGTAGATCTCCGAGGAGTTGCGGTAGTTGGTCGAGAGGTGGAACTCGTGGACGTCCTTGCCCTCGGTCGCGGCGGCCCGCGCGGCGGCGGACTCGGCGGGCACGGGCCAGGACGACTGCGCGGGGTCCCCGACGATCGTCCACGACGCGGTGCGTCCGCGGCGGCCGACCATCCGCCACTGCATCGGCGTGAGGTCCTGCGCCTCGTCGACGAGCACGTGGGCGAAGCCGTCGTCCTCGATGCGGTGGGTCGGCGGCGTCCAGGCGCGCCCCGTGGGGGCGTACTCCCGGTCGGCCGCCGTCAGCAGCTCCTGCATGTCGACGCCGCCCTCGAGCAGCGAGGAGTCGTCGAGGTCGCGCTCGTCCTCGGTCTTGGCGGGCACGTCGCCGAGCGCGTAGCGCAGCTCGTCGAGCAGCGGCACGTCCTCGACCGAGAGGGAGCCGTCACCGCTCCACGACTTGGACAGCAGCCGCTGCTCCTCGGCGCTCACGACACCGTCGCCGACGCGGGAGAGGAACTCCGGCTCGCGCAGCCACGACAGCACCTGCGGGGCGTCGAGCGGCGGCCACCAGGCCACGGCGAAGTCGACGAACGGCTGGTGGGACAGCATCTCGTCGTTGAAGGCCTCGCGCCCGCGTTCGCGGCCGCGCTCGCCGCGCACCTGGCGCCACATCGCGTCGAGCAGGGTGTGGGCGACCCGTGGCAACTGGCGGTTGCGCCGGCCCTGCGACATCAGCTGGCGGCGCAGCCGGCCGAGCAGGCCGCGGTCGAGCACGATCGTGTCGTCGCGCCAGAACACCCGGAACTCCTGGGGGCTGCCCGGCGCCTGCTGCCGCGCCGTACGCCGCATCAGCTCGGCCATCCGCTCCGAGCCCTTCACGTCGGCGACCGCCGGCTCGTCGTGGCGGGTCGCACGGACGCCGTCGACCACCTCGCCGAGGCTGCGCAGCGCGACCGCGGTCTCGCCGAGGGAGGGCAGCACCCGCTCGATGTAGCGCATGAAGACGCCGCTGGGACCGACGATGAGCACGCCGCCGCCCTCGTAGCGACGCCGGTCGGTGTAGAGCAGGAACGCCGCGCGGTGCAGCGCCACGACCGTCTTGCCGGTGCCGGGACCGCCCGAGATCGCGACCACACCCTTGCCGGGCGCGCGGATCGCCTTGTCCTGCTCGGCCTGGATGGTCGCGACGATCGAGTGCATGGACCGGTCGCGGGCGCGGGACAGCTGAGCCATCAGCGCGCCCTCTCCGATGATCGGCAGGTCCGCCCCCGAACGCTCGAGCTCGTCGGCGTCGAGGAGCTCGTCCTCGACCCCCACGACCGTCGCCCCGGCGCAGCGCAGCACCCGGCGGCGCACGACGCCGTGCGGCTCGGCGGCCGTGGCCTGGTAGAACACCGCGGCCGCGGGGGCCCGCCAGTCGATCAGCAGCGAGTCGCGGTTGTCGTCACGCAGCCCGATCCGGCCGACGTAGCGCGGCTCGGGGTCGAGGTCGGCGGACAGGTCGAGCCGGCCGAAGACCAGCCCCTCGTGCGCGGCGTCGAGCTGCGCGATCCGCTTCGCGGCCTGGAACACCATGGCGTCGCGCTCGACCAGGCCACCCTCGTGGCCCAGCCGGCCACGACCGTGACCCTCCCGCGCCAGCTCCTGGGCAGCCTTCGCCGACGTGGCGAGCTGCACGTAAACCCTGTCCACGAAGGCCTGCTCGCGGGCGACCTCGTTCTCGACGAGCTCTTCAGACAACGACCGATCCCCTCAGACCCTGAAACATCCCCCATGGCCCGTCCGCACCCGCGGACTGGCGAGTCGACAAGCCTACCCGCTCGGTCCGGAGCCGGTGCCGGGAATCCCCCCAACCGGCAACGCGACCTGACGGCCCGACCACTCGGGCACCGGCTCAGTCGGCGCGGACGTACCTCGCCAGGCCGAGCTGGAGATCGTCGCGCAGGCGGTGGCCGCTCGCCCGCAGGCCCACGCTGCCGCCCGTCGCCGGGATCACGGCCTCGGTCGACCCGGAGCCGCCTGCGGAGAACGAGGAGAGCCCCGGCCCACCGTTCTCGAGCGTCCGGACCACGCCCGGGCCGGTGCGGGCGAAGCTCATCTTGACCAGCGTCTCCTGGCCGGGGACGCCGCGCACCTCGAGCTCGCGGTCGCCCGGCGCCCCCGGCTCGGTGTCCACCAGCCGCCAGAGGTGACCGTCGTACTCGGCCGTCGCCGTGACCGGCCACCCCGCCAGGCGGCCCACCGAGGGCGCCGGGGCGTACGCACCCACCGCGATGCGGAGGTCGGGGTCGTCGACGATCCTGCCCTTCTGCCCGTGGGTCACCCACATGCGCACGTGCATCGACCGGGCCTCGGCGGCCTTGGGGTAGCTGGTGACGCCGCCGCTGCCGGCCGGGTCGAAGAGTGAGTCGTCGCACCCACCACCGAAGACCGTCCCGCGACCGTTCACCGTGATGTGGAGCCAGGCGTCCTCGGGGCCTGCCGAGCACAGGTACGACATCGGGAGCGCGCCACCCTCGGTCGACAGGTCGAAGCTGATGTCCGCCTGGCCGGGGTCGCCGATCGCGTCGGCGAGCAGCCGCTGGCCGGCCACGTCGTCGCGGAAGGTGATCCCGTCCTTCGTGTCGCCGGGGGCCGCCTCGGTCAGGTCGTACGTCGCCAGGGCGACCTCACCATCACCGGTGACGGTGATGGTGCCGTCCTGCTGGGGCGGCACGCGCACGAAGTCGCCGAAGTCGTCGGAGGTGACGGCGCGAGGCTTCTCGTCGACGCCCCGCAGCGTGACCTCGTGGTCCGCGCCCGAGGTCGCCCAGCTGACCAGGCGCGGCTCAGGAGAGGGGGCGAGATGGAGCCGGACCTTGCCGTCGCCCTGCTGCCCGTGGGCGAACGTGAACGTGTAGCCGAGCGAGCTCATCGTCCTCGGGGCCACGTGGCCCGCCAGGTGCCGGTCCGCCACCGGTGCCTGCCGCCCACCGTCGAGGGAGAGCGTGAGCGTGAGCACCACGGCACCCACGACGGCAGCCGCGACACCGCCCACGGCACCACGACGTCGATTGCGCGCGACGCGGATCCGTTCGTGGACCGCGACCGGCCGGACGTGGAGGTCGTGGTCGGCGAGCCCGGAGGCGTGGCGGTCCAGGGTGCTGCGCAGGTCGTCGGTGGTGCTCATCGCAGGTCCTCCTTCTCGACGGCCAGCGCCGGGTCGATCCGCAGCTTGGCGAGGGCCTTGCTGGTCTGGCTCTTGACCGTCCCGACCGAGCAGCCCATCAGGCGGGCGGTCTCGGTCTCGGTGAGGTCCTCGAAGTAGCGCAGCACCACCACGGCGCGCTGCCGCTTGGGCAGCCGCTCCATGGCCGTCCACAGGTCGTGGCCGGAGTCGCTGGCGCCGGCGCCGTCACCGGACTGTGTCTCCGGCAGCTCCTCGGTGGCGAGCTCGCCGTTCCAGCGGCGCCGCCACCAGGTCGCATAGGTGTTGACCAGGATCCGGCGTACGTAGGGCTCGGGGTGGCCGTCGATCCGGCCCCACGCGAACCACGCCTTGGTCAGCGCCGTCTGGAGGAGGTCCTCGGCGAGCGCGTGGTCGTGGGTGAGCAGGTACGCCGTGCGGAGCAGCCCGCTGGAGCGCGCCGCCACGAACTCGTCGAAGTCGACGCGGCTCGTCGGCCCGTCCGTCCGTGGATCGGTCACCGGTCCCCCTGCCAGTGCAGTCATACCGGGTCCGACCCGGTGGCCACCGCCGATGGTTGCCCGGTGCCCGCTACTTCTTCCGCGACAGGAAGGCCGTCATCGCCTCGCGGGCGGCGTCGGAGGCGAAGAGCCGGGCGCTGAGCTCGGCCATCTCGTCGCCGTGGGCGTCGATCCGGGCGACCAGGTCGCGGTTGAGGATGCGCTTGGACTCGCGCAGCCCCTGCGGGGCGCCGGTGGCGAGCGACGCGCAGACCCGCTCCACCTCGGCGTCGAGCTCGTCGGCGGCCACCGCCGTCGTGACCAGGCCGTACGCCGCGGCGTCGCGCCCGGTGAACACCTCGCCCCCGAGCGTGGTCAGCGCCGCTGCCCGGGGGTTCATCCGGTGGTGCACGGTCAGCGAGATGATCGCCGCGGCCAGGCCCAGCTTGACCTCGGTGAGCGCGAAGGTGGCCTCCTCGGCCGCGATCGCGATGTCCGAGGCGGCGACGATGCCGATCCCGCCGGCGCGCACGGCACCGTGCAGCCGGGTGACGACGGGCTTGTCCATGGTCGCGATGAGGCGCTGCAGCTCGACGATGCGTCGCGCGCCCTCGTCCATGCCACCGGCGGTGGCCTCGGAGAGGTCGGCCCCCGAGCAGAAGACCCTGCCCTCGGCCCGGATCAGCACGACGCGGACGTCGTCGTCGGCCTCCGCGCGCTCCAGTCCGGCGAACAGCTCGGTCACCAGCCGGCGGGACAGCGCGTTGCGGTTGTGCTGGGAGTCGAGGGTGAGGGTCGCGACGGCGCCGGTCGCGCCGTAGTGGACGAGCTCGGTCTCTGCTGCGTCAGACATGCGCCACATCCTGCCGCACGGCCATCCGGACCGGTCGCCGCTCCGAACACCGGTCATGACGAGACGACTGCTCCATGCCTGGTTCGGCGTGCTCGCGACCATCGTCGGGGTCGCGGCCGGACACCTGGTCGCCTCGCTCACCGAGCCTGCGGCGTCACCCGTGCTGGCGGTCGGCTCCACGGTCATCGACCTGACCCCCACCCCGCTCAAGGAGTGGGCGATCGCCCACTTCGGCACCAACGACAAGACGGTCCTGGTCGGCTCGGTCCTCGTGGGCGTGCTGCTGCTCGCGGCGGTCGCGGGCCTGCTGACCCTGCGTCGCTTCGCCTACGGCGCCGGGCTGCTGGTGGTCCTGGTGGCGGTCGCCGGCGCGGCCGCCCTGAGCCGGCCGACGGCCGGGTTCGCCGACCTGGTGCCCAGCATCGCCGCCGCTGTCACCGGCGTCGCCGCGCTCGCCTGGCTGGTCCGCGCCGCCCCGGACCGGACCCCGGACCGCACCCCGGCCGAGGACCCCGGGACCGGCACCGGCCGCCGCGGCCTCCTCGTCGCGAGCGGCGCCCTCGCGGCGGCCGCCGTGGTGATGGGCGGGGCCGGCCGCTGGATCACCTCCTACCGGACCCGCCCGGAGAACGTCGACCTGCCCGCGGCCGCCGACCCCGCCCCGGTCTTCCCGGCCGGGCTCGACGACAAGGTCCCCGGCATCACGGCGTTCCGGACCCGCAACGGCGACTTCTACCGCGTCGACACCCGGCTCACGCTCCCCATCGTCAGCCTCGGCGGCTGGAGCCTGACGATCGACGGTGACGTCGACCGTGAGGTGAGCTTCAGCTTCGACGACCTCCTGGCCATGGACCTGATCGAGCGCGACATCACGCTCACGTGCGTCTCCAACGACATCGGTGGCAGGTACGTCGGGGCCGCACGCTGGCTCGGCGTACCTCTCAAGGACCTGCTCGACCGGGCCGGCATCGGGAACACCAAGGCCGACCAGATCCTCAGCACCGACGTGGACGGGATGACCATCAGCACCCCGCTCGACCTCGCGACCGACGGCCGCGACGCGATGATCGCCGTCGGCATGAACGGCGAGGCGCTGCCGCAGGAGCACGGCTTCCCCGCCCGCATGGTCGTCCCCGGCCTCTACGGCTTCGTGAGCGCCACCAAGTGGATCACCCGGATGACGCTGACGACCTACGCCGAGAAGGACGCCTACTGGACCCAGCGCGACTGGGCGACGGACGCCCCGATCAAGCTCTCCAGCCGGATCGACACCCCAAGCCGCTGTCCACGATCGACGCCGGCCGCACAGTCATCGGCGGCGTCGCCTGGGCGCAGCACGAGGGGGGCGTGGCGAAGGTCGAGGTCCGCATCGACGGTGGTGGCTGGGAGGAGGCACGGCTCGGCCCTTCGGCGGGCCAGGACTACTGGCGCCAGTGGTACCTGCCGTGGAGCGCCGAGAAGGGCCAGCACACGCTGGCCGTCCGCGCCGTCGACGGCCGCAAGGAGGAGCAGACGGCCGCGCGGGCGACGCCGTTCCCGGACGGCTCCAGCGGCATCCAGTCGATCGTCGTCACGGTCTCCTAGGCACCGCTACGCCTGACGCGCCGGGCTGTCGACCGGCGGCTGGTAGAGCGAGGCCGACTCGTGCGCGCGGGCCATCGCGGAGATGCCCTGGTCGATGGTCAGCAGCGGGGTCGTACGGAACGACTTCACGGCCCCACCCGCGGTCGCGGCGAGCGAGAACGCGGCGGCTCCCTCGGGGGTCGAGAAGTCGGCGATGCCGACCAGGTCGTAGTCGCCGAACGCGTAGAACAGGCTCTCGATGCGTCCGCCGCACGAGTCGACGAGCGGCTCGATCCGGTCGAGCACGTTGGCCTGGTCCCGGACCTGCTTGGCCCAGGACTCGGGGGTGTAGGCGACTTCCAGGAGGTACTGCGCCATGACGGGGCTCCTCGAGCGGTGGGGGTGCGGCCGGGCTCCTGATCGCCCACGGCCGTCCCTGTCGAGCCTTCGCCGGGCCCCGCGCAGCAGCCAGAGGCGAAGTGCCGCGTCCCGTGGGGACCTCTGGGCGAACCGCCCGTCGAGGAAAATTCGGGATCGGACCAAATCCGCCCGCTGCCCGGCGGCGAACACCTCCCGTAAGCCACACAATCGGAAGGTCACCCTCATGAAGCGCACCAACGCCCGCCGCGCCGCCGGAATCGCCGCCCTGGCCCTCACCGTTCCGTTCGGCCTCGCGGCCTGCGGCAGTGACGACTCGAGCAACGCGGCCACCGACACGGGCTCGAAGTCCCGAGCATGGCGAAGAGCTCGGACTCCTCGATGGACGCCGGCGCCCAGACCTTCGGTCCTGGCTGCTCGGCCATCCCGAGCTCGGGTGGCGGCTCGTTCAACGGCATGGCCACCGCCCCGGTCGCCTCGGCCGCCAGCGCCAACCCGCTGCTGAAGACCCTGGTCGCCGCGGTGACCAAGGCCGGCCTCGTCGACACCCTGAACTCCGCCGACGCGCTCACCGTGTTCGCGCCGACCGACGACGCGTTCGCCAAGATCCCGTCCAAGGACCTCAACGCGGTCCTCAAGGACAAGGCCACGCTGACCAAGATCCTGACCCACCACGTGATCGCCGGCCAGCTCAGCCCCGACCAGATCGACGGCACCCACGACACGCTCGCCAAGGACCAGGTCACGGTCAAGGGCGACACGAGCGGCATGACCGTGGACGGCGCCAAGGTCCTGTGCGGCAACATCCCGACGGCCAACGCGACGGTGTACGTCATCGACTCCGTCCTGATGCCCTCCTGACCGGTTTACCTTTCAGGTGAGTGCGCAAGGATCATCACTGTGGACCAGATCCGGCCCGTGAGCCCCGGCGCCTCCTCCTCGGAGGGGGCACCGGGGGCTCCCGCGCTCGGCGAGCTGCTCAGGCTCTCGAGTCGCGGAGACCAGGGCGCCTTCGCCGCGTTGTACGACGCGACCTCCCGCCGCGCCTACGGGCTCGCCCTGCGGGTGGTGCGTGACCCGGCCCAGGCCGAGGAGGTCACCCAGGAGGCCTACCTCGACATCTGGCGGACCGCCTCGCGGTTCGACCCGGACCGCGGGAGCGCCCTGTCCTGGGTGCTGACGATCGTGCACCGCAAGGCGGTCGACCGGGTCCGGTCGGCCGAGGCCGCGTCCCGACGGGACGTGACCTACCACCAGGAGAACCAGCCGGTCGATCACGACTCCACGGCCGAGGCCGCCGAGGCCTCGCTCGAGGCGCGCCGGGTCCGGGGGGCGCTGCAGAACCTCACCGAGGTGCAGCGTGAGGCCCTGGAGCTGGCCTACTTCGGGGGGTACTCACACACGGAGGTGGCGACGATGCTGGACCTGCCGCTCGGCACCGCCAAGACCCGGATCCGGGACGGATTGATCAGACTACGAGACGCGATGGGAGTGGGAGCGGCATGACCAGCGACATCCACGCGCTGTCCGGCGCCTACGCCATCGATGCCCTCGACGACATCGAGCGGGCCCGGTTCGAGCGCCACCTCGCCGAGTGCGGCGAGTGCCGGGCCGAGGTCGACAGCCTCCGCGAGGCCGCCGGCCTGCTCCCGAGACGACCACCGCCGAGCCTCCGGGCGCCCTGCGCGACCGCATCCTCGCCGAAGTCGCCACCGTGCGGCCCCTCCCCCCGATCGTTCGCGCGGCCGACAGCGAGCCGTCTGCGGAGCCCGGTGGCTCCCGCAGCCGGCGCCGCTGGCTCGCGCCGCTGGTCGCCGCGGCGGCCGTCGTGGCCGTCCTCGGCGCCGGTGGCGTCGCGTGGCACCCGTGGACCGACGAGTCCGGCCAGGGTCCGGTCACCAGCGCGGCCGACCGGGTCCGCAACGCGCCCGACGCGGTGACGGTGACCCGCAAGGTCGACGGGGGCGAGGCGACGATCATCGCCTCCAGGTCGTTGAACCAGCTCGTCGTGAGCACCGAGGGCCTGCCCCCGCTGCCCGCCGGGAAGGTCTACGAGATGTGGCTCAATGACGCCGACAAGGGCATGGTGCCGGTCCCCGGCGGCCTGATGACCGCCGCCGACTCCACCGTCGTCCTCGACGGGAACGTCTCGCACGCCACCGGCGCCGGGATCACCGTCGAGCCCGCCGGCGGCTCCAAGGTCCCCACCTCCGATCCTGTCGCCCTCTTCAACCTCGAGAACGCCTGATGCGGACCACTGCTCCCCGCCGGGTCGCCGTCATCGGATCCGGGGTCGCCGGCCTGACCGCTGCCCACGTCGCGGCACGGGCCGCCCACGTGACCCTCTACGAGGCCGACGAGCGGCTCGGCGGGCACGCCGACACGCACCTCGTCGACGGCGCGGACGGCCCGCTCGCGATCGACACCGGCTTCATCGTCCACAACGAGCGCACCTACCCGACCCTGCTGCGCCTCTTCGCCGAGCTCGGCGTCGAGACCCAGGACTCCGACATGTCGATGTCGATCCGCGACGACGACTCCGGTCTGGAGTGGGCCGGAGCGCTCGGCCGCCGCGGTATTTTCCCGACCCGCGACAACCTGTCCCGGCCGGCCTACCTGCGGATGCTCACCGAGATCCCGCGCTTCCACCGGCGCGCCCGCCGTCTGCTGGCGACCGACGGGGAGGACGTGACGCTGCGGGAGTTCCTGCACGCGGGCGGATTCACGGCGTACTTCACCCGCCACTTCATGGAGCCCGTGGTCGCGGCCGTCTGGTCGTGCGACCCGGGGCTGGCGCTCGACTACCCGGCGCGCTACCTCTTCGCGTTCCTCCAGCACCACGGCATGCTGCAGGTCTTCGGCTCGCCGCAGTGGCGCACGGTCACCGGCGGCTCGCGGACCTACGTCGAGCGCGTCGCGGCCGGGCTGCAGGAGGTCCGCACCGGCACCAAGGTCACCTCGGTCCTCGAGACCCCGACCGGGGTCGAGGTCACCGACGGCAACGGCGAGGTGGCGACGTACGACGCGGTCGTGGTCGCCACGCACCCGGGCCACGCGCTGGCGATGCTGGCCGAGCCGACCGGCGAGCAGCGCGAGGTCCTCGGCGCGATGCCGTACTCGGCCAACACCGCGCTGCTGCACACGGACACCTCGCTGATGCCGCGCGCCCGCAACGCCTGGGCGTCGTGGAACTTCCTGCGCCCCCGCGAGGCCCTCGGCCACGTGACGGTCACCTACGACCTGACCCGCCTGCAGCGGCTCGGCACCGACACCCGCTACCTCGTCACGCTCGGTGGCGAGCACCTCGTCGACCCCGCCACCGTGCTGGACCGGATGGAGTACGAGCACCCGCTCTACACCCCCGAGTCGGTCGCCGCCCAGCGCCGGCTGCCCGGGATCGGCACCGACCGGCTCGCCTTCGCCGGCGCCTACCACGGCTGGGGCTTCCACGAGGACGGCGCGCGCTCCGGCGTCGAGGCGGCCGAGCGGCTCGGTCTCACGTGGGCCGACGCCCCGGCGGCTCGTGCGACCACCGGCGTGTACGCGACGACGATCCGGCACACCCGGCGCACGCCGTTCCGGCGCACCTTCGAGCACAAGTCGCACACCTGGCTCGTCGACCTCGACGAGCTGCCCGACCACGGGCTGCTGGCCAGGTTCGAGGGACGCGACCACCTCGGCGACCCGGGCCGCTCGATCCGCGCCAACCTCGACGCCTTCCTGGCCGACCACGGGCTCGCGGCCGAGCGGGTGCTGATGGCGGCGCACCCGCGCGCCTTCGGCCACTGCTTCAACCCGATCAGCGTGTTCTGGTGCTTCGCCGCCGACGGCGACCTCGCCGCCACCGTGGTCGAGGTGCACAACACCTACGGCGACCGGCACGCCTACCTGGTGCACCCCGACGAGCGGGGCCGCGCAACCACGGAGAAGGCGATGTACGTCTCGCCCTTCCACGGCACCGACGGCACCTACGACCTCACCGTCCCCGTCCCGGACGAGCGCCTGCACGTCGCCGTCGCGCTGCGCACCGACGACGGCGCGGTCTTCACCGCGTCCCTCACCGGCCTGCGCACCGGCACCGGGCGCCGCGGCACCCGGGTCCAGGCCCGGACCCAGGCGCTGCGCGCCGCCCCCGCCGCCCTGCGCGGCTCGTTCCTCATCCGCGCCCACGGCATCTGGCTGTGGGCGCGCCGACTGCCGGTGCAGCCACGGCCGCACCACCACCAGGAAGGTGTCTGAGCATGACCCTGACCCCGACCCGCCTCGAGGCCGCCACCTGGCCGGACCTCGCGACCGTCCCGACGGGTCCGCGTGCCGCCGTCTCCGCGAAGGTCGCCCGGCAGCTCTTCATCTCCGCGGTACGCCGCCTCCCCGTGACCGTGGTACTGGTGACCGGCTCGACCACGGGCGACCCCTCCGACGGCCACACCGCGGCGTACGGGCGCGGCGGCCCGGTGATGACCGTGCACCGCCCCGACGAGTTCTTCGCCCGGGTGGGACGCCAGGGCCTGATCGGCTTCGGCGAGTCCTACCTGACCGGCGCCTGGGACGCCGAGGACCTGTCGGGCTTCCTCACCGTGCTGGCCGCCGAGATCCAGCACCTGGTCCCCGACGCGCTGCAGCGGCTGCGCGCGGTCGTCGTCCCCCGGACGCCGAGGCGGCACCGCAACACCCAGCGCAACACCCGCGGCAACATCGCCCACCACTACGACCTGTCCAACGACCTCTTCCAGCTGTTCCTGGACCCGGGGCTGAGCTACTCCTCGGCGCTCTTCCCCACCGGGAGCGACGGTGGGATCGACGGCGGGATCGACGGGCAGGCGGACCTGCGCGAGGCCCAGACCCGCAAGATCGAGCGGCTGCTCGACCAGGCCGACGTCGGTGAGGGGACGCGCGTGCTGGAGATCGGCTCCGGCTGGGGCGAGCTCGCCATCCACGCCGCCCGACGCGGCGCCCGGGTGCACACGATCACGTTGTCGAGCGAGCAGAAGGCGCTCGCCGACGAGCGGATCGCCGCGGCCGGGCTCAGCCACCTCGTCGAGGTCGAGCTCTGCGACTACCGCGAGGTGACGGGGAGCTACGACGCAGTCCTCTCGGTCGAGATGATCGAGGCGGTCGGCCACCAGTACTGGTCGACATACTTCGAGACGATCGACCGGGTGCTCGCGCCCGGCGGCAAGGTCGCGATCCAGGCGATCACGATGCCGCACGACCGGATGCTGGCGACCCGCAACACCTACACGTGGATCAACAAGTACATCTTCCCGGGCGGCTTCCTGCCCTCGGTCGAGGTGATCGACCAGATCACCCGCCGCCGCACCGGCCTGCGGATCACCGACCGGCTCTCGATGGGCGCCCACTACGCCGAGACGCTGCGGCGTTGGGACGACGCGTTCCTCGCGGCCTCCGAGCAGGTGCGCGCGCTCGGCTTCGACGAGACGTTCCGCCGGATGTGGCACTTCTACCTGGAGTACTCCCGTGCCGGCTTCGCCTCCGGCTACATCGACGTCAACCAGCTGACCTTCGCCCGACCGGAGGACCTGTGACCAGCACCGTCTCGACAGACCCGAGCACCCACGGCGGCACCCCCACCACCGACGGGGTGGCCGACCGTCTGGCGGAGGCCCTGCGCCCCTTCGTGGGCGGCGACCTGCCGGTGCGGCTGCGGGCCTGGGACGGCTCCGAGGCCGGCCCGGCGGGTGCGCCGGTGGTCGAGCTGCGCTCGCCCGACGCCGTACGCCGGCTGCTGTGGCACCCGGGGGAGCTCGGCGCCGCCCAGGCCTACGTCACCGGTGAGCTCGAGGTGCCGCGGGAGGACGAATGGGACCTCGACTCCGCCCTGACCCATGCGTTCTCGGTCGCCCGCGAGCGGGGACTGGCGGGGTCCCGACCCTCGGCGGCTGCGCTCGCGCAGGCGCTGCGCACGGCCCTCGGGCTCGGGCTGGTGGGCAGGCCGCCCGCTCCCCCGGCCTCCCAGGCCCGGATCCGGGGCCGCCTCCACAGCGCGCTGCGTGACCGGCGGGCGATCAGCCACCACTACGACCTCTCCAACGAGTTCTACTCGCTGATCCTCGAGGAGTCGATGGCCTACTCCTGCGGCTACCACGAGTCGCCGGACGTGAGCCTGGAGCAGGCCCAGCGGGCCAAGCTCGACCTGGTTGCCGCAAGCTCGACCTCGGACCCGGCCGGACCCTGCTCGACGTGGGCTGCGGCTGGGGCTCGCTGTCGCTGCACGCGCCCAGCACTTCGGAGCGCAGGTCACCGGCGTGACGATCGCGGCCGAGCAGAAGAAGTTCATCGACGCCCGCATCGCCGAGCGCGGCCTGGGCGACCGGGTGGAGATCCGGCTGCAGGACTACCGCGAGGTCCCCGAGCGCGACCACTTCGACGCGGTCGGCTCGATCGAGATGGGCGAGCACGTCGGCGAGAGGAACTACCCGACGTACGCCGAGGTGCTGCGCCGCTCGGTGCGCCCCGGGGGACGGGTGCTGGTCCAGCAGATGTCCCGCACCGGCAAGTGGCCCGGCGGTGGCCCGTTCATCGAGTCGTTCATCGCGCCGGACATGTACATGCGGCCCGTCGGCGAGACCGTCGCGCACCTGGAGCGCGGGGGGCTCGAGGTGCGCGACGTCCACGCCCTGCGCGAGCACTACGTGCTGACGGTGGCGGGCTGGCTCGAGCGCTTCGAGGCCAACCTCGGCCGGCTCACCGACCTCGTGGGCGAGGAGGTCGTCCGCGTCTGGCGCCTCTACCTCGTCGGCGGGGCGATGGCCTTCCGCGACGGCCGGATGGGCGTGGACCAGATCCTGATGGTGCGGCCCGGCAGGCCGCACGACCTGCCGCCCGTCCGGGGCTGGTGACGTGCTGACGGTCCTCGCGGTCGGGCTGCTGACCGCTGCGGTCGTGATGACCGTGACCGCGCTCATCGCCCGGGCGATCGGTCGGGTGGCGGTCGTGGACGTCGCCTGGGGACTCGGCTTCGTCGCGATCGCCGTCATCACCGCGCTCGTCGGCGACGGGGACGCGACCCGGCGGTGGCTGCTGCCGGTGCTGGTGGCGACGTGGGGTCTCCGTCTCGCCTGGCACATCCGCCGCCGGGCCGTGGGGGCCGGTGAGGACCCGCGTTACGAGCAGCTCCTGGGCGGCCCGGTCCGCGAGGTCGGCTTCGGGGTCGCAGTCCGCAAGGTGTTCGTGGTCCAGGGCGCGGCGATGTGGTTCATCTCCCTGCCCGTGCAGGTGGCCGCCGCCCGGCAGGTGTCCTGGTGGCCGGTCGTGGTGGCCGGCTGCGTCCTGTGGCTGGTCGGGGTCGTCTTCGAGGCCACCGGCGACGCGCAGCTCGCGGCGTACAAGAAGGACCCCGACCGCGGCCCGGTCATGGACCGCGGGCTGTGGGGCTGGACCCGCCACCCCAACTACTTCGGCGACGCCTGCGTGTGGTGGGGGCTGTGGCTCGCGGGCGGGCTCGCCTCCGGGTGGCTGCCGGGCCTGCTGACCGTGCTCGCGCCGGTGGCGATGACCTGGTTCCTGGTCTTCGCGACCGGGGCCCGCCTGCTCGAGCGCACGATGATGAAGCGGCCCGGCTACCCCGAGTACGCCGCCCGCACCTCGATGTTCTTCCCGCTGCCGCCGAAGCGGGGCCGGGCCTGATCCACGCCGGCTCCGCGCTTCAATGGGGTGCATGGACCCCGTCGACGAGGCGTTCCGGGTGGTTCCCCGCACCGGTTTCCTGCCGGCGGGGCTGCGCGGCCGGGCCGGCTTCGACGGCCCGCTCGACATCGGGCACGGCCAGACCAACTCCCAGCCGCGGACGGTGCGGGACATGCTGCGCCTGCTCGAGGTGCGCCCCGGCCAGCGCGTCCTCGACGTCGGGTCGGGATCGGGCTGGACGACCGCGCTGCTCGCGCACCTGACCGGCCCCGGAGGCGAGGTCGTCGGGGTCGAGCTCGAGCCGGGCCTCGTGGAGTTCGGTGCGGCCAACCTCGCCCGGACCGGCCAGCCCTGGGCGCGGATCGTGGCCGCCGAGCCGGGGGTGCTCGGCGTGCCGGGCCACGCGCCGTACGACCGGATCCTGGTCTCGGCGGCGGCGCGAAGGCTACCGGCCCAGCTGCTCGACCAGCTCGCGCCGGAGGGCCGGCTGGTGATCCCCGTGGCCGGCTGGATGGTGCTGCTCGTGACCGATGCGGAGGGCCGGGTCGACACCTCACGGCACGGGAGCTACCGGTTCGTACCGCTGCGGTGACGCGTGGGGTGGCCCCTGGGCGCCGCCCCGATCGCGTTGGGCGGCGCCTCGTATCCTTCGTGCGTGCGACCGCTGCTGCTGGCCTCGGCCGACAACTTCCGTGACGTCGCCGGCCCCGGCTACCCGACCCGGCACGGCGTGGCCGTGCGGCGGGGAGTCTTCTTCCGCTCCAACGAGCTGATGCTCGACGACGAGGACGTCCTCGCCCTGGTCGGGCTCGGGCTCACCGCGGTCCACGACCTGCGCACGGCCGAGGAGGTCGCCGCCCACCCCGACGCGGTCCTGCCGGGAGCGGCCTGGCACCACGTCGACGTGCTGGGCATCCCGCCCGAGGAGGTCGCCGGGCTCGAGGACCTCGCCGAGGCGGAGGCGTTGATGACCCGGGTCTACCGGGGCTTCGTCGAGCACGAGTCGTCGCGCTCCGGCTTCGGGCTGCTGCTGCGCCGCCTCGCGGACACCGAGGGCCCGCAGCTCATCCACTGCACCGCCGGCAAGGACCGCACCGGCTGGGCCGCCGCGCTCCTGCTCCACGTGGCCGGCGTCGACGACGACCTGGTGCTGGCCGACTACCTGCTGACCAACGAGCTGGCCCGCGCCAGCCGCGCCCGCTACCTGACGATGGCCGAGACCGCGCTCGGCCCGGACGCGGTCGAGGTCTACGAGCGGGTGCTGGTCGCCGACGAGCGCTACCTGCGAACGGCGTACGACGCCGCGACCGCGGCGTACGGCTCGCTGGAGGGCTACCTCACCGTGGGCCTGGGGCTGGACGACGAGGACCTAGCGCGGCTCCGGGCCCGGCTGCTCGGCTGAGTCGGTGTTCACGGGGGCCTCGATCACGGGCAGGTCGTCGAAGGTGACCTCGACGTTCTCGAACCCCTTGTGCCGCTGGGCCCGGGCGTAGAACGTGTAGGCCCGGCGGTCGGCCTCGGTCAGGTCGACCGAGTCGGTGAACGGCGTGAGCAGCGCGCGCGGCCACAGGCGCCGGGCCAGGACGACGTTGACCTCGATCCCCAGCATGCCCATCACCGCGCCCACGTAGAGCAGACCGATCAGGCCGAGGACCAGGGCGAAGGTCTTGTTCATCGAGCTGGTCTCGCCGAGCACGTGGGTGACGTACCAGGCGCCGAGGTACTGCAGCAGCTGCCAGAGCACCGCGAGCGTGAACGCGCCGGGCGCCGCGCTGCGCCAGCTGTGCCGGCGCGCGGCTGCCACCCGGAAGAGCAGCGTGAGGATCAGCCCGATCACGACCACCGTGAGGATCTGGACCAGCCAGCTCAGCCAGACGTTGAGCGAGCCGTCGATCACGGAGGTCCGGCTGACGAGCGTGGACAGCACCGTCACGGTCACCACCGCGGCGCCGGCGGTGACCAGCAGCAGCAGGCTCTTGAGCCGCAGCAGGATCGGGTTGGGTCGGCTGTTGCGCGGCACCGACCAGGCCACGTTCATCGCGTTCTGGATCGCGGTGCCCAGGCCGAGCGCGCCGTAGAGCGCGGCCAGCGCACCCACGACGACGCCGGCGGTCGAGCCCTGCAGGCCCTCGGGCCGGCCGAGCTGGTCGCCGATGATCGGGAACTGGCTCAGCGTCGAGCTCAGCACCTCCTGCTGGAGCTCGGGACGGCCCTGCAGCACGAAGCCGAGGATGCTGGAGGCCAGCAGCAGCAGCGGGAAGATCGCGATGAACGCGTAGTACGTCAGGATCGCGGCGAGGTAGTTGCCCTGGTCGTCGAAGTACTTGTAGACCACCGCGATCGGGATGGACAGCGGGGGGAACTGACGCTGGCCGCGATCAAGGCGGTCGGACACTGTCCCCACGCGAACACGTTACCGGTCGTCCGCGTGGGGAACGCGTCAGTACGACTTCGGCAGGCCGAGGGAGTGCATCGAGACGAAGTTGAGGATCATCTCGCGGCTCACCGGCGCGATCCGGCCGGCGCGGGTCGCGACCAGCAGGCCGGCCATGCCGTACTCCTGGGTGATGCCGTTGCCGCCGTGGGTCTGCACGGCCCGGTCGGCCGCGTCGCAGGCGGCCTCGGCGGCGGCGTACTTCGCCATGTTGGCGGCCTCGCCGGCGCCCATGTCGTCGCCGGCGTCGTAGAGCGCGGCGGCCTTCTGGGTCATCAACCGCGCCAGCTCGATCTCGATGTGCGACTGGGCCAGCGGGTGCGCGATCGCCTGGTGGCTGCCGATGGCGTCCTTGAAGACCGTGCGCTCCTTGGCGTACGCCGTGGCGCGGTCCAGCGCGAAGCGTGCCAGGCCGGTCGAGAACGACGCGGCCATGATCCGCTCGGGGTTGAGCCCGGCGAACAGCTGCACCAGGCCGCCGTCCTCGTCACCGACGAGCGCGTCCGCGGGCAGGTGGACGTCGTCGATGAAGACCTGGAACTGCAGCTCCGGGCTGACGATCTCCATCGGGATCGGCTTCGCCTCGAAGCCCTCGGCGTCGGTCGGCACCACGAACAGGCACGGCTTGAGCTTGCCGGTCCGCTCCCCCGTTGGTGACAGAGCCTCGGTCCGCGCGACCACGAGCACGTTGTCGGCCTCGTCGACGCCGGAGATGTAGATCTTGCGGCCGTTGAGGACCCATCCGTCGCCGTCCTTGTGGGCGGTGGTGGTGATGTTGTGGGAGTTGGTGCCGGCGTCGGGCTCGGTGATCGCAAAGGCCATCGTCCCGGTGCCGTCGCAGATGCCGGGCAGCCAGCGCTGCTTCTGCTCGTCGGTGCCGTAGCGGCTGATGATGGTGCCGCAGATGGCCGGGCTGACCACCATGAGCAGCAGCGGGCAGCCCTGCGCGGCCAGCTCCTCGCACACGGCCGCGATGTCGCCGATCCCGCCGCCACCGCCGCCGTACTCCTCGGGGATGTTGATGCCGAGGTAGCCGTTCTTGCCGATCTCGAGCCACAGGTCGGTGGTCTTCTCGCCGTCCCGGGCCCTCTCGGTGAACCACTCGCGGCCGTACTTGCCCGCCAGCCGGGCAACCTGCTTGCGGAGCTCCCGGCGCTCCTCGGACTCGGTGAACGCGTTCATCATTCCTCCAGTACTGCCAGGACCTCCCCGGCCGCGACCTGTGCACCGGGCTTCACGTCGATCTCGGTGACGACGCCGGCTGTCGGCGCGCTCACCGTGTGCTGCATCTTCATCGCCTCGAGCACCAGCACCGGCTGCCCGGCCTCGACCTGCTGGCCGGCCTCGACCGCGACGCTGACGACCGTGCCCGGCATGGGCGCGAGCAGGCTGCCGCTGGCCACCTGCTCGGCCGGGTCCACGAAGCGCGGCGTGCGGGTCAACCGGACATGGCCGCGCGGGGAGTCGACGTGGACGTCATGCGAATCGTGGCCCGGGACGCTCACTTCGTATGACGTCCGCACGCCGCCCTCCTCGAGGACGACCGTGGTCGAGCTGGCGGAGACCACGGTGAACCCGTCGACGGTGTATCCGTCGCGGCCGCCGAACCACGCGACCTCGAGCTCGCGGCCGTCGCTCTCGAAGGTTGTCCGCTGTGGCTGTGAGACCACGTTGCGCCACGCGACGGGGATGCCGTGCTGGACGGTCCGGCCGGTGCGGGTCCGTTCCGCCGACGCGATCGCGGCCGCGGTCGCCTCCCCGACCCTGTCGAAACCCTCGGGCGGATCGACTGTGCCGGTGCGGTCGAAGAAGTCGGTGCTCACGTCCCCGGCCAGGAACTGCGGGGAGCGCAGCACCCGTACGAGGAGGTCGCGGTTGGTGGCCGGGCCGTGGAGCCGTGCGCGGCCCAGCGCGGCCGTGAGCCGGCGGGTTGCCTCCTCGCGGGTCGGTGCCCAGGCGATCACCTTGGCCAGCATCGCGTCGTAGTGCGTCGACACCTCGCTGCCGCTCTCGAACCCAGCGTCCACCCGGATGCCTGGTCGGTTGAGCAGGTCGAACTCCGCGCTGACGCCCGGGACGTCGACCAGCGTGAGCAGCCCGCTCTGGGGCTGCCAGTCCGCGGCCGGGTCCTCGGCGTAGACGCGGACCTCGACCGCGTGGCCGTAGGTCACCCCGATCGCGTGCGGGTCGAGCGGACGGCCTTCGGCCACGGTCAGCTGGAGCTCGACGAGGTCCACCCCGTGCACCAGCTCGGTGACGGGGTGCTCGACCTGCAGGCGGGTGTTCATCTCGAGGAAGAAGAACCGGTCCGCCGCGGCGTCGTACAGGAACTCGACCGTGCCGGCCCCGCGGTAGTCGATCGCCGCGGCCGCGGCCCTGGCCGCCTCGTGGAGGGCGGCCCGGGTCGCCGCGGGCAGGTTCGGCGCCGGGGTCTCCTCGATGACCTTCTGGTGGCGGCGCTGGATGGAGCAGTCGCGCTCCCCCAGCACCAGGACGCCGTGGGCGTGGCCGACGACCTGAACCTCGACGTGCCGACCGTGCTCGACGTACGGCTCGACGAAGACCGTGCCGTCGCCGAACGCCGATTCCGCCTCGGCCGAGGCCTTCTCGATCTCGCCGGGCAGGTCGGCCAGGGCACGCACGATCCGCATGCCGCGCCCACCACCGCCCGCGGACGCCTTCACCAGCAGCGGCAGGTGGTCGTCGGTGGCGGTCTCCAGGGTGAGGTTGCCGAGCACCGGGACACCCGCGGCGTCCATCAGCTTCTTGGACTCGACCTTGGAGCCCATCTGCTCGATCGACTCGGGCTCGGGGCCGACCCAGATCAGGCCGGCGTCGATGACGGCGCGGGCGAAGGCGGCGTTCTCGGAGAGGAACCCGTAGCCGGGGTGGATCGCGTCCGCCCCCGTCCGGCGGGCGGCCTCGAGGACGAGCGCGGCGTCGAGGTAGGTCTCGGCCGGGCTGTTGCCGGGCAGGCGTACGGCGGCGTCCGCCTCCCGGACGAACGGCAGCCCGGCGTCCACGTCGGAGTGCACGGCCACGGTCTCGATGCCGAGCCGGCGGCAGGTCGCGAAGACCCGGCGGGCGATCTCGCCGCGATTGGCGACCAGGAGTCTCGTGATCATGGGGTCACATCCTGAAGACGCCGAAGCGGTCGGTGCCGCTGTACGCCTTGTTCTCGATGACGGACAGGCAGATGCCCAGGACGGTCCGGGTGTCGCGCGGGTCGATGACCCCGTCGTCGTAGAGCATCCCGGAGAGGAAGAACGGCAGGCTCTGCTCCTCGACCGAGGCCTCGATGAACTCGCGCATGGCGGCGTCGCCGGCCTCGTCGTACTCCTTGCCCTTCGCCTCCGCGGCGGCGCGGGCGACGATCGAGAGGACGCCGGCGAGCTGGGCCGGACCCATCACCGCGGACTTGGCGCTCGGCCAGGTGAAGAGGAAGCGCGGGTCGTAGGCGCGGCCGTTCATGCCGTAGTTGCCCGCGCCGTAGGACGCTCCCATGATCACGCTCAGGTGCGGGACGGTGCTGTTGCTGACCGCGTTGATCATCATCGCGCCGTGCTTGATGATGCCGCCCTGCTCGTACTCCTTGCCGACCATGTAGCCGGTGGTGTTGTGCAGGAACAGCAGGGGCACGTCGACCTGGTTGGCCAGCTGGATGAACTGGGTGGCCTTCTGGGCCTCCTCGGAGAAGAGCACGCCCTGCGCGTTGGCGAGGATCCCGACCTGGCGGCCGTGGATCTTCGCCCAGCCGGTCACCAGCGACGGCCCGTAGAGGGGCTTGAACTCGTCGAAGGCCACGCCGTTGGTCGGCGAGACCCCATCGACCAGCCGGGCGATCACCTCGCGCGGGTCGAAGGGCTCCTTCAGATCCGTGGGGATCAGGTCGAGCAGACCCTCGGGGTCCGCGTCGGGCTCGGCGTACGCCGAGTCGGCGTTCGTTGACGCCGTGACCTCGCCGAGTCGGCGCTGGTTGACGTCCTGGGGTGTCAACGAACGCCGACTCGGCGTCGCCTTTCGCCAGTTCAGCCGTGCCACGATGCGCCGGCCGATCCGGAGCGCGTCGTGCTCGTCCTCGGCCAGGTAGTCGGCCAGGCCGGAGACCCGGGCGTGCATCTCCGCGCCGCCGAGCGACTCGTCGTCGGACTCCTCGCCGGTGGCCATCTTCACCAGGGGCGGCCCGCCGAGGAACACCTTGGCCTGCTCCTTGACCATCACCGTGTAGTCGCTCATGCCTGGCACGTAGGCGCCGCCGGCGGTGGAGTTGCCGAAGACGATCGCCACGGTCGGCTGCTTGGCGGCCGAGGAGCGGGTGATGTCGCGGAAGAGCTTCCCGCCGGGGATGAAGATCTCCTTCTGCGTGGGCAGGTCGGCGCCGCCGGACTCGACCAGCGCGACCGTCGGCAGCCCGTTCTCCTCGGCGATCTGGGAGGCGCGGAAGATCTTCTTGACCGTCCAGGGGTTCGACGCACCGCCCTTCACCGACGGGTCGTTGGCCGTGATCATGCACTCGACGCCCTCGATGACGCCGATGCCGGTCACCACGCTCGCGCCGACGGTGAAGTCCGACCCCCAGCCGGCCAGCGGGCTCAGCTCGAGGAACGCCGAGCCCTCGTCGACGAGCAGCTCGATCCGCTCGCGCGGCAGCAGCTTGCCCCGCGCGTGGTGGCGCTCGACGTACTTCTCACCGCCCCCGGCCACCGCCTTGGCGTGCTCGGCGTCGAGGTCGGCGAGCTTCTCGAGCATCGCCTCACGGTTGCTCATGGGGTGTACCCCAGCAGCTTTGCGGCCAGATCCGTCAGCACCTCGGTGGCTCCTCCTCCGATCGGCAGGATCCGGGCGTCGCGGTAGTGCCGCTCCACCTCGGTCCCGTGCATGTAGCCGGTCCCGCCGTGCAGCTGGACGGCCTCGTGGCAGACGTACGTCGCGGCGTCGCAGGCGGTCTGCTTGGCCAGGCAGGCCTCGGCGATCACGCTGGGCCCGTCCCCTCGGCTGCCCGCCACGTGGCGCGCGGCCACCTCGCGGGTGTAGGTCCGGGCGACCTCGACCTGCCTGTGCATCTCGACCAGCTTGTGGCGCACCACCTGGTTGGCGATGAGCGGCTTGCCGAAGGTCTCGCGCTCCCGGCAGTACGCCGCGGTGAGCGCCAGCGAACGGGCGGCGATGCCGTAGGCGTGCACCGCGAGCGCGATCCGCTCGACCACGAACTGCTCGGCGATCTGGTAGAAGCCGGAGTTCTCGGCGCCGACCAGGTTGGCGGCCGGGACGCGCACGTCGGCGAAGGACAGCTCGGCGGTGTCCGAGCAGTGCCAGCCCATCTTGGCCAGCGCCCGGTCGACGGTGAAGCCGGGCGTGCCCTTCTCGATGACCAGCAGGCTCACCCCGGCATGGCCCGGCGGACCGGTGCGGACGGCGGTGGTCACGAAGTCGGCCCGCACCCGCTGGTGATGAAGGTCTTGGCGCCGTTGACGACGTAGACGTCCCCGTCACCCCCTCCCCGTTCGAGCCGGGCCGTGGTGCGGATCCCGGCGACGTCGGACCCGCCCCCGGGCTCGGTGATCGCCAGGGCGCCGATCTTCTCGCCCGCCAGGGCGGGCCGGACGAAGCGGTCGACGAGCTCGGGCGAGCCGTTCGCGGCGAGGTGCGGCAGCGCGATGCCGCCGGTGAAGAGGCCGGCCATCAGCCCGCTCGAGGCGCCGGCCTCGAACATCGACTCCTGGACCGTGACGGTGTCGAGCAGGTCCCCGCCCTCGCCTCCCACGGACTCCGGGAAGGAGATGCCGAGCAGGCCCTGCTTGGCGGCGGCCCGGTGCAGCTCGCGCGGGATCTCGCCGCGGTCCTCCCACTCCTGGAGGTGCGGCGCCACCTCGCGGCGGACGAACTCGGCCGCGGTCCGCCTGAGGGCCTCGCGGGTCTCGTTCATACGAGCAGCCCCTCCTGGATGTGCACGGTCCGCGAGCGCACCCACTCACCGAGCCCCTTCGCCTGCGGGTCGAAGCGGGTGGAGGCGGCCACGCCCCGACCGAGGAGGCCGCGGATCACGACGTTGACGGCGCCGAGGTTCGGCAGGTTGTAGACGTCGATCTCGAGGTCGGCCGCCTCGGGGACCAGCTCGCGCACCTTCTTGGGGGTGATCAGCTTGGTGAGCCAGGTGACGCGGGCGTCGTACTGCTCCGAGCCGTCGTGGACCACCCACAGGCCGAGGTTGGCGTCGCCGCCCTTGTCGCCGGAGCGGGCATGGACGAAGGTGCCGAGCGTCATCCGGCGATTGAGCTCGTCGGCAGGTGCGGGGTACGGCGAGGGGCGCCGGCCCGCGTCGGGCGGGACCTCCCCGAGCTCGGTGGGGTCGGCCACCACCTCACGGGTCCCGTCGGCGTGCACGACCGTGTGGGTGACCTCGGTCCGGTCGACGTACTCCGGGCGGTAGACGCCGTACGGCGTGGGCGGGGCGGGCGGCGCGGTCATCGTGAAGCCCGGGTACGACGCCAGGGCCAGCTCGATGGCGGGGCCGGTGAAGGCCTTGGCACACGGGTCCGGCGAGGGGTCCATCACCGTGACCCGCAGCAGGCACGAGGCGCCCTCCTCGGTGTCGGCGTCGGCGGCCGGCAGGGCCGTGCGCGTCCAGGAGACGGTCTCGGCGCGCAGCGACGGAGCGAGCTGCTCGCGCACCCACGCGGCCTTCTCCTCGATGTCGAGGCCGGTCAGCACCAGCTCGACGGAGTTGCGGAAGCCGCCGAGCTCGTTGACGCAGACCTTCAGCCGCCGCGGCGGCGCCGAGCCCCGCACGCCCGAGACCGCCACCCGGTCGGGGCCCTGCTGCTCGAGCTGCACCGTGTCGAGCCGGGTCGTGACGTCGGGGCCGAGGTAGTGGGTCGACTGGATCTCGTAGACCAGCTGGGCGGTGACCGTGTCGACGGTGACCGCGCCTCCGGTGCCGTCCTGCTTGGTGATCACGCACGAGCCGTCGGCAGCGATCTCGGCCAGCGGGAAGCCCAGCGGCCAGCCGTCGCGGGGCAGCTCGAGGAAGCCGGAGAAGTTCCCGCCGGTGGCCTGGGTCCCGCACTCGAGCACGTGGCCGGCCACCACGGCTCCCGCCAGCTCGTCGTACGACGTGGGGGTCCAGCCGAAGTGGGCGACCGCCGGCCCGACGACCAGGGACGCGTCGGTGACCCGGCCGGTGACGACGACGTCGGCGCCCGCCCGCAGGGCCGCGGCGATCCCGAAGCCGCCGAGGTAGGCGTTGGCCGTCAGCGCCCCCTCCCAGCCGAGCTCGCCGGCGCGGGGGCGCAGGTCGTCGCCCTCCACGTGGGCGACGTCGGCGTCGAGGCCGAGCCCCTTGGCCACCTCCCGCAGCCGGTCGGCGAGGCCGGCGGGGTTGAGCCCGCCGGCGTTGGCGACGATCTTCACGCCGCGCTCCAGCGCCAGCCCGAGGCAGTCCTCGGCCTGCCGGACGAAGGTGCGCGCGTAGCCCAGCGACGCGTCCTTCATCGTGTCCTTGCCGAGGATCAGCATGGTCAGCTCGGCGAGGTAGTCGCCGGTCAGCACGTCGAGGCCGTGCCCGCCGGCGGAGCCCTCGAGCATCTCGCGCATCGCGGAGAGCCGGTCGCCGTAGAAGCCCGAGCAGTTGCCGATGCGCAGCACCTCAGCCACCGGAACCCACCGCCTCGCGTCCGCCACCGGGCGGGCCGGCGAAGGCCTGGGCGATGTCGAGCCAGCGGTCGGCGTCCGCCCCGGTGGCGAGGAGGTCGGTGTCGTCGCGGTGCACCCGCTGGGTGACCAGCAGGCAGAAGTCGTACGCCGAGCCGGTCACCGTCTGGGCGGCGTCCTCGGGTCCCCACGTCCAGGTCTCGCCCGAGGGCGCCTTCAGCTCGATGCGGAACTCCTCGGCCGGGGCCGGGAGCTGGTGCACGCCGAAGGCGAAGTCACGGGTGCGTACGCCGAGGTGGGCGACGTGCCGGATCCGGTCGCTCTGCCGATCCTCGAGGGCGTCGGGCTCGACCCCGAGGGCGGCGTACACGTCGAGCGAGTGCGCCCAGGTCTCCATGAAGCGGGCCGTGGCCATCGATGCCGGCGACATGGGCGGGCCGAACCACGGCATCTTCTCCCCGGCGGGCAGGCCGCGCAGGGCTGCGACCAGCGCCGCCCGGGCCGCGCCCCAGCGGGCGAGCAGCGCCGTCGGGGAGAGCCGGGCCACCTCGTGCGCCTGCTGGTCGACGAACCCCGTCGGGTCCTCCATCGCACGCAGCACCAGTGCGTCCCACGCCTCCTTGTCGGTCGCCGCCGCCGTCGCGGCCTCGTCCGTCCAGAGGAGATGGGCCACCTGGGTGGCGACGTCCCAGCCGTCCGCGGGGGTCGGCATGCGCCAGCCCGCCTCGTCGAGGCCGGCGACGGCGTTCCAGAGCAGGTCGCCCTCCGCCTTCAGGTCGGCGAGCAGGCTGTCCAGCAGGTCCGTCATGCGGTCTCCTCCGACTGGTCGTCTTCAGGGGCGAGGGCGTCGTCGAGGGTGCGCGCCCACTGGTCGAGGATGCGCCGGCGGCGGCGCGCGTCGTCGGTGATCGTGTTGGCCAGGCCCAGGCCGCGGACCAGGTCGAGGGTCGCCTGCACGAGCTCGCGCTCGCCCGGCCGCGACTCGTCGGCGCCGAGCAGCTCGACCGTCAGCCGGTGGGTGTCCCGGCCGACCCGCTGCTCGAGCGGCGCGACGGCCGCCAGCAGGGCCGGGTCGGTGCGCGCCGCCACCCAGAGCTCGAGCGCGGCAATGAAGACCGGGGAGGTGAAGTGGTCGGCGAGCATCTGCAGCACGGCCCGGGTGCGTCGCGGGCCGGTGGGCAGCGCCCGGGCCGCGGTCTCGAGCTCGGCACGGCGCACGTCGGTGAGGTGCTCGACCGCGGCCACGACGAGGTCGTTCTTGGTCGGGAAGTGGTGCAGCTGGGCGCCCCGCGACACTCCCGCCCGCTCGGAGACCAGCGTCGTGGAGGTGCCGCCGAAGCCGCGCTCGACCAGGCACTCGACCGTCGCCTCGAGCAGCCGCGCCCGCATCGCCCGGGTGCGCTCCTCCTGGGGCACGCGGATCGACCCCGGCTGGCTGCTCACCTCGTCAGCATGGCCCCGAGATCAACAAACAGTCAAGACTGACTTTTTGTGCTCGCCTTCCGGCAAGAGTCAGAAGGTGATGTGCCGGGCGGCGAACGCGTCCTTGACCGCCTTTGCCGCGGCCGGGCCCTGGTCGGCCAGCGCCTGCTCGTACGTCGCCTTGGCGGCATCGCTGAAGGAGGTGTCCGGGGCGTAGTCGAACTGGCTGTCGATCAGGGTGCGGTCCCAGTCGCGGGTGGTGAAGCCGAGGGCGACGTAGCGCTGCCGGATGTCCCACAGGGCGGCGCTCCAGATCGTGCCGTCGAAGTGCACCTCACCGATGCGGTCCTCCAGCACGCGGTTGGTGTCCAGGCGGCGCAGGCAGTGCGGCACGGTGCTCGTGTAGGAGACCGAGTCCCAGTCGGCGACGCAGGGCTTCGGCGTCTTGACCGGCCAGCCGTACTGCTGGGCGGCGTCGAGCCCGACCGTCACGGCGAGGTAGTCGCCGAACGCCTCACCGATCGACCCGGCGTCCAGGCTGGACCCGAATCCCGGGACCTGCGAGTCGTGCACGGCGTGGCCGTACTCGTGGACGATCACCTCGGCGTCCTCGGCGTCGTCGACACCCCCCTTGCCGAACCGGAGGAAGTCCTGCTTGTCGGTGGAGTAGCTGTTGTCGATGCCGTACTGGTCGATGCGCACGTCCTGGCTCTCGGCGTTCACCGGCGGCAGCGTCGAGCCGAAGCCCAGCGACTGGATGTACTCCTGCGCCTGGTTGACCCAGAAGTAGGCCATCACCTGCTCGAAGCGGTCGTCGTCGCGCCGGTAGACGAACGTGTTGGTCGCGCTGTACGCCAGCGGGCCGGTCGAGGTGCGGACGTTGGCCCACTTCCCGACGAGGTTGCCGGAGCCGTCGAGGTTGCGCAGCTGCACGGTGGCGTACTGCGAGGCGGGGACGGCCGTCGCGGAGTCCTTCTGGTCCGTGAGCGACTCGTCGCCCGAGGACTGCACCGGGTTCACCTTGAAGACGCTGCCGGTGCCGGTGCTCGAGCCGCTGCCCGGCTTGGTCGCCGCGGCCGGCGACGCCAGCGACAGGCCGGCTCCCAGGCTGGTGGCCAGGCACGCCGCGGTGGCGAGCAGGACGGTCGGCTTCTTCGTGAGGTGGGTCATGTGAGAGCTCCCCTGCGGTGAAAAGGCCCTGCGGTGAATGGCCCTGCTGGATGATCGCCCCGGTCCGGGCGCCGCCTCCGGGAATGTATCCGGCAATCCGGCCGGTGAACAGGACGGACGGCGCCCGAATACCGGGGATGGGGCACGGCGAGGTGCGCACTCACCGGTGAGACGTCACCCCAGGCGAGCCACCAGCGGCAGCCTCGAGCGGGCTGCGAGGCCCACGACGAGGGCGGTCACCTGCGGGAGCGCGACGACGAGCGACCCGATCAGCAGCCACGGGACGTCGAGGAAGTGGCCGGGCATCTGAGTGCCATCGGCCGTCGTCGTACGCCAGGAGCTGCCGGTGAGCGGGTAGGTGATCGCCACGCCCGGGATGAAGCCCACCACGGTGCCGAGCACCGCACCCACCAGGCCCACGACCAGCGCGTACGCCGCCGCCACCCCGCGGCGGGTTCGCGGCGAGGCGCCGACCGCCGAGAGGGTGGCCAGGTCGGGTCGTGCGTCCGAGAGCGCCAGGAACGTCGCGGTGAGCGTGCCGCCGAGCATGAGCACCCCGCCGAGCACCCCGAGCACGAGCAGCAGGATCACCGTCGAGTCCGGCGCCTGGTAGCCGCGTTCGACGTAGAAGCCGGCGTCCCCGGAGATGCCCTGCACGGCCTCGTCGACGTCCGCCTGCTGCTGCTCGGTGATCGTGGTGCCGCTGACCAGCAGCCCCACGGTGACCGGACGGGTGAGCGGCGAGTGGAAGCCCTCGGCCACCGAGGAGGGGACCACCGCCTGGATCGTCCCCAGGCCCTCGGGCACCCGCAGGAACATCGCCGGCACCGTCACCCGGCCCAGCGGGCGGGCCCGACCGCCCCTCGCCGGGAAGCTGGACCCGACCACCGTCGCCCGGTCACTGTGCACCGCCTGCGAGGTGAAGACGACGGCCTTTCCGGACCGCAGCGCCGCGTCGGCCCGGGCGACGTCGGCGTCCCGGAGCCCGGGCACCTGCGTCGGGAGCCCGCCGTCGCTCACCAGCACCGACGACCCGAGCGTCGAGCCGTACATGTCCAGCAGGCCGTCCTGCTTCCCCGCGCGCAGCGTGACGTCGATCGTCCCTCCACCCCTGGTGCTGGTCGGGATGCCTCGCAGCTCGGTGATGGTGGCACCGGGGACGTTGCGCTCCACGGCCGCGCGCAGCGGTGTCCACAGCTCCTGCCGCGGCTTCCACTGGGTCAGGGTCGCCTGGCCGATGGTCAGCTGCGGGGTGTACTCCGCCTGGTTCTGGGCCTCGTCGCTGGTGTTCGCGATGCCGAGCGCGACCCCGCCGGCGACGGTCGCGGCCACGGCCGCCACCGCGGGCACCGTGCGGGTCCGGTGCCGCGCCGCATCGCGTACGGCGTAGCGCAGCGTCAGCGGGAGGCCGCGCGAGAGCCGGGCCAGGCCGACGACCACCACCGGGACCAGCAGGATCATCCCGAGGACGGCCACGATGGCGGCGCCGGCGATGAAGTACTCGCCGTTCTGCGTGGAGCGTGCGCCGTACGCCGCGCCCGCCACGCCCGCGCCGAGCAGCACGGCGCGAGCACCGGCGACCGCAGGCTCGGGGCCCGGTCACCCCGCCGGCCCGCGAGCACCGCGACGACGTCCTGGCGCGACGCGATCCACGCCGGCACGACCGCCGCGAGCAGCGCGCTGGCCAGGCCGAAGGCCGCGATGCCGACCAGGTGCGGCCAGGGCACGTCGAACGGCCGAACCACATGTTGGAGAAGCGCTGCACGGCAGGCATCAAGAGCCAGGCGGCCGCGATGCCGAGCACCATCCCGAGCAGGGCACCGGTCGCGCCGAGGACCACCCCGCCCGCCAGCACGACGCGACGTGCCTGGTCGGGGGTGCCGCCCGTCGCCGACATCAGCGCGAGCGAGCGGGACTGGCGCCGGGCGCCGACGGCGAAGGCCGGACCGGCGAGAAGGACGACCTCGATCAGCGCCATCACGACGATCAGCACGACGACGGCGACCGTGGACTGGTTGCTCCCGCTCGCGGAGTCCCGGATCTCGGCCGGGATCGCGGAGTCCGGGGGCGGGTCGTCCATCACGGCTCGCGAGAGCACCAGCCCGCCGAGCGCGTTGAGGGCCCGCACCTGCTCCCACGAGACGGGCCCGCCGCCGACGAGCCAGGTCTGCATGCCCATCGCCGCGCCGGCCGTGAGGCGGGGCGAGGTGCCGACCAGGACGGGGAGGTCGCGGTACGACGTCGACTCGCCGATCCCGACCACGGTGAAGGACCCGGCGCCCTGCACCTTGATCGGGCCGCCCAGCGGGAAGCCGTGGCCGGCGAGCGCGCTGTTGATGACGACCTCGTCGGGCGCGTGCGGCTTGCGGCCGCTGGTCACGTCGAAGATGCCGTCGGCCAGCGGGTCGGTCAGGTCGAGCCGCGTGGTGTCGGCGTAGATCGCTCCCCGGTCGGTGTCGACGCTGGTGCTGCCGGTGGCCATCGGGATCGACCGGGCCCCGGGGCCGAGCACCGCGCTGATCCGCTCCGGACCGGTCAGGCCCCGGTGGCGGTCCGGCGTACCGTCCCCCATGGACATGCCATCAGGGTCGAGGGCCTGCGCGACCCGCCCGATCCCGTGCTGGAAGGTCACCCTGGCCTCGGCGCTGCCCAGCCGCCGGCCCAGGGACTCCGAGCCCGAGACGTCCTGGGTCTGCAGCACGATGTCGGCGGCGGTCACGCCCAGCACCGGCAGCGCGATCATCACCAGGACCAGGATGCTGCGGCCACGGGCCCGCAGCGCCTCTCGGCGGGCGAGCCGCAGGGCCAGGCGCCAGCCGGCCCAGCGGCGCTGCAGCCACCTCATCCGAGCCTCGACTCGAGCAGGACGTCGGCGGGGTCGGCGCCGGACTCGTCCACGACCACCCCGTCGCGCAGGAAGACCACCCGGTCCGCCCACGCGGCGTGGCGCGCCTCGTGGGTGACCATGACGCCGGCCGCGCCCGCGTCGCAGGGGCGCGCAGCAGGGCCAGGATGTCCTCACCGGTCTCCGTGTCGAGGGCCCCGGTGGGCTCGTCGGCCAGGATCAGCCGGCGCTCCCCCACGATCGCGCGGGCGATCGCCACGCGCTGCTGCTGCCCGCCCGACATCTCGTCGGGGAAGCGGTCGGCGAGCTCACCGATGCCGACCTCCTCCAGCGCCGCCCGGGCAACGCGACGGGCGGCCCGCGAGCGCTCCCCGTCGAGCTCGCGCGGCAGCGCGACGTTCTCCGCCGCGGTGAGGGCCGGGATCAGGTTGAAGTCCTGGAAGACATAGCCGATCGACGTACGCCGCATCCGCGCACGCCCCTTGTTGCCGACGGCGGCGAGGTCGACGCCCTCCACCGACACCGTGCCCTCGGTCGGCTGGTCCAGCCCGCCGGCCAGGGTGAGCAGGGTCGACTTGCCGGAGCCCGACGGGCCCATGATCGCGACCAGCTCGCCGGGGTGGGCCGCGAACGAGACCTGTCGCAGCGCGACGACCTCGGTGGCGCCCTGGCCGTGGACCCGGGTGACGGTGTCGAGCCTGAGCACGGCGTTCATCGCGAGACCTCCCTGGTGTCGACGGACGTCTGAAGGCGGCGTTCGAGCGTCGCCCGCCGCAGCCGCACCGCGCACTGGTCGAGCCAGCGGGTCTCGGCCCGGTGGATCCGGACGGCCTCGTCGACGTGGAGCCCGGCGTTCATCGGCGGGCCTCCGGCGTCTCGGCGCCCTGGGCGGCCGCGGACGTGGAGGTCGAGGTGGAGGTGGAGCGCTGCGCGGCAGCGCGGCGGAGCCGGGCCTCGCAGTGGTCGAGCCACCGGATCTCCGCCTCGGCGGCGAAGACCAGCGAGTCGAGGACCAGGCTCCAGGCCATGTCGGCACGATCCTCGGGTGCCGCAGCACGGCCGCCGCGCTTCAGCCGGGTGTAGTCCTGCAGGGCCGTCATGGTCGCTGAGCGCTGCTGCTGGATCACCGCGCCCACGTCCACGCCGGGCACGGTGACGGCGATCGCGAGCTTGATCGCCAGCTCGTCGCGCGGAGGCTGGGTGCGGGCCACCGGCGTGGTGAACCACGCCGAGACCTCGTCGCGCCCCGCCGGGGTGACGCGGTAGATGGCTCCATGGCTGGAGTCCTCGTCGTCGGCCCCCGTGCCCTCGACGAGCCCATCTCGCTCGAGCCGGGTCAGGGTCGTGTAGACCTGCCCGATGTTGAGCGGCCAGGTCGACCCGGTCCGCTGCTCGAACTCGGCCCGGAGCTGGTAGCCGTACATCGGCCCCTGCTCCAGCAATGCCAACAGTGCCTGCCTGACCGACATCCGCGCCTCCCCGGAGGGTTGTCCACCGGCCCCCGTGGCCGATGGATACCGGGTATGTATACCACGTATGCAGTCCGTTGGGCAGAGGTTTCGGTCGCGACACGTTTGACCAACAGCCCCACGGGCATCACCCGTGCGGCCAGTTCGTCACTACGCTGACGCCACCTTTGATGCAGCCCTGAAGGGGGAGCAATGTCCGACTACGGGAACCCGCCCCAGGACCCGAACGCCCAACCCGACCCGTACGGGCAGCCCGCCCAGTCGGCCTACGGCCAGCAGCCCAACCCCTACGGGCAGCAGCCCAACCCCTACGGCCAGCAGCCGACCTACGGCCAGGTCGCCTACGGCCAGCCCGGGTACGGCGCGGTCGTCCCCGACTACGCCCACTGGATCAAGCGGGTGGGCGCCTACGTCGTCGACGCGCTCGCGACCTCGCTCGCCGGCATCCCGCTGTGGATCGGCTACGGCATCCTCCTGGCCAACACCACGACGACGACGAACCCGGACGGCACCACCACGACCAGCGTCTCCGGCGGCGGCGCGGCCTTGGTGCTGATCCTGATCGGTGTCGTCACCTCGATCGCGTTCTTCGTGTGGAACACCTGCCTCAGGCAGGGCCGCACCGGCTACTCGATCGGCAAGGGCGTGCTCGGCATCAAGCTGATCGGCGAGGCTTCGGGCCAGCCCATCGGCGGCGGCATGGCCTTCCTCCGCTACCTGTGCCACATCATCGACGGCATCTGCTACATCGGCTACCTGTGGCCGCTGTGGGACCGCAAGCGGCAGACCTTCGCCGACAAGATCATGAGCACGATCGTGATCAACCAGCCCAAGGGCTGACGCGGCAACCGCGACGTCGTACCGAGGAACCCGCCGGGCCGAGGCCCGGCGGGTTCCTTCACACTCGGGGGCATGACCAGTGCCTCCACCCGCACCGTCCTGATCACCGGCGCCTCCTCCGGCCTGGGGGCCGAGATGGCCCGCCAGCTCGCCGCACGCGGCTACGACCTGGCGCTCTGCGCGCGACGCCTCGACCGCCTCGAGAAGCTGCGCGCCGAGATCCTCGCCGCGGACCCCGGCGGGTCGACAACCCGCCGGATCGAGGTCCGGGAACTCGACGTCAACGACGCCGACCAGGTCTTCGAGGTGTTCCGAGGTTTCCGCGACGACTTCGCCGGCAACGTCACCGACGTCACCGACGGCACCGACGGCACCGACGGCACCGCGCGGGGCATCGACCGGATCGTGATCAACGCCGGCCTCGGCAAGGGCGCCCCGCTCGGCACCGGGGGCTACGCCGCCAACCGCGAGACCGCCATGACGAACTTCGTCGGCGCGCTCACCCAGGCCGAGGCAGCGATGGAGATCTTCCGCGCGCAGGGCACCGGCCACCTCGTGATGATCTCGTCGATGTCGGCGATGCGCGGCCTGCCCAAGTCGATGACGACGTACGCCGCCACCAAGGCCGGCGTGGCCCACCTCGCCGAGGGCCTGCGCAACGAGCTGCACGGCAAGCCGATCAAGGTCAGCGTGATCTACCCCGGCTACATCGCCTCGGAGATGAACGAGCACGTCGCCGAGAAGGCCCCGATGATGGTCAGCACCGAGAAGGGCGTGCACGCGATCGTCGAGGCCATCGAGAAGGAGAAGGCCTCGGCCTGCGTGCCGCCGCTGCCGTGGGCGCCGCTGTCGCTGCTGATGAAGCACGCGCCGCTGCCGCTCTTCAAGAAGCTGATGTGACGGTCCAGCCGCTGAGGTGACCAGTCGGCTCAGGTGATCAGCCGGGTGACGAAACGCTGCATGGCCGCCTGGGCGCGCGGGATCGGCAGAGCGGCCTCGGGGAGGCTCATGGCGAACCGGAGTCCCTCGGTCACGGCCACCAAGAGGTCGAGATCGGTCTGGTCCCCGTCCGGGAGCACTCTGGCCAAGTACTCGCGCTCGGCCGACCGCAGATCGGCGATCGCCAGGGCGACTCCCTCGTGCCCGCGCCCGATCTCTGCGAGCGCGAAGTCGAACGCCGCGTCGTCAACCGCGTCGGGAGCCTCCGCCAGGTGCCGGTCCAGGTCGGTGAGTGTGGTGACGTGGTAGAACCGCGCCCTTCGGTCGTTCATCCATCGATGCGCCAACTTGCCCCACAGCTGCTCGGCACTGCCGAAGTGGTTGACGACGCCGGCTGGGCTGATCCCCGCGGCACGGGCGACGGAGCGCAGTGACGGGCCTGAGACACCTCCGGTCACCACCAGCCCGAACATGGCAACCACCAGGGAGTCCAAGCGGTCCATGTGCCAGATGAGTCGAGGCATGTCACCAGCCGATCACGTCCCGGCGATTCCTGCCCGAAGCTCTCCACAGCCCGACCGGACGTGACGCAGTGCTGGGTGGACCACGACATGCCCTTCCGCGGTTTGAACAAACGTTTGTTCAAACCGCGGAGGGGTTTCGAGTCGTACCCGCGGCCGGCAGCCGACCGTCAGCGGTAGGTGAGCGTCTCGTCCTCGAGGTGGGAGTGCTCGTTGAAGGTCAGCAGCCGGGCTCCGGTGGAGCCCACGACCACCCGCGTCACCGAGGAGTTCACGGTCACGGTGTTGAACCGGGACCAGATCCGCGCCAGCGCGGCCGGGTCCTCGCCGTCGGGGTCGACCAGGGCGGCGCAGGCGGCTGCGATCGGGCCGCCGGAGCTGACCGCGACCACCGTCCCGCCCGGCCCGGCCGCGGCGCAGGCACGCTCGAGCGCGGCCCGCACCCGGGTCACGAAGGCCGGCCAGGACTCGGGGTAGTCGGCATCGTGCCCTCCCCCGGTCCACCGGGCCGTGGCCTGCTCGAAGATCCTCTGGAACTCGCGCCGGTCGACCCCCTGCATGCCGGCGACCTGCACCCCGTCACCCTGCACCCCGTTAGCGGGGGCCTCCACGCTGCGTGCGTACGCCGCCACCACCCCGAGGTGGTCGAACTCGTCCCAGCCCGCGTCGACCTCGACCGGGGTGTCCCAGCCGGCGGCGGCGACCATGCCCTCCGCGGTCTCGCGGTGCCGGCGCATGCCTCCGCGCAGGAGCAGGTCGGGGGCGACCTTGCGCTCGGCGAGCCAGGTACCCAGCAGCCGGCTCTGCTCCCAGCCGGTCTCGGAGAGCACGTCGTAGTCGTCCGCACCGAAGGAGGCCTGGCCGTGGCGGACCAGCAGCACGACCCCCATCAGGCCCGGTCCCCGGCGCCGGAGACCAGCTGCCGGCACCGCGTCTCGAGGTAGCCGACGGCCGGGCCGAACACGGCGTACGCCTCGTTGGTGGTCTGCCGGTGGTAGTAGCGGTACCAGATCTGCTGGGCGATGACGGCCAGGCGGAACAGCCCGAACACCTCGTAGAAGCGCCACTGCTCAGGCGTGACGTCGAAGCCCATCCGGGCCGAGTAGCGCTCGACGATCTCGCCGCGGGTCCACATGCCCGGCGCGGTGGTGGGCTGTCGACGGAACATCTGGAAGAACTCGTCGTCGCTTGCCTCGACCCAGTAGGCGAGCATCCCGCCGAGGTCCATCAGCGGGTCACCGACCGTGGCCATCTCCCAGTCGAGCACGCCGATGATGCGCAGGTCGCGGCCGGCCCCACTCTCCTCGACCGAGAGCACCATGTTGTCGAAGCGGAAGTCGTTGTGGATCAGTCTCTGGCCGACGTCGGCGGGCTGGTGCTGCTCGATCCAGGCGATGACGTCGGACCAGTCCCCGGTGTCGTCGGTGCGAGCCCGGGCGAACCGGTCGACCCACCCCGAGACCTGACGGGCCACGTAGCCCTCGCCGCGACCCAGCCGGGCCAGCTCGGGGCTCGCCTCCACGTCGACCGAGTGCAGGTCGACCAGCACGTCCAGCGCGGCGGCGCACAGTGCCGAGGCCTGCTCCGCGCCCAGCGGCCACGGCAGGTCACGGCGCAGGATGGTGCCGTCCAGCTTCTCCATGACGTAGAACTCCGAGCCGATGACCGACTCGTCCCGGCAGTAGCCCACCATCCGCGGCACGTAGGGGAAGACGGGCCCCAGCGCCGACTGGATGCGGTGCTCGCGGCCCATGTCGTGGGCGCTCGCGGCCTTCGCCCCGGCCGGCGGCCGGCGCAGGATCAGGTCCCGCTGCGCCCGCCCCGGGGGCGAGTAGCGCAGCAGGTAGGTGAGGTTGGACGCCCCACCCGGGAACTGCTGCACCTCGGGTGTCCCCACCAGGTCCTCTGCGAAGGCCTCGGCGTGCTCGCGCAGCCACGCGGCCACCGCCTCGGTGTCGAACGCGTCCTCGTCCCGGACCGGCTTCGCCGGGTTCCCGTCCATCAGAGTCCCTTCTCGAGCTTGGCCGCCTGGGCCCGCATCACCGCGTCGTACGCCGCGCGGTCACCCTGCTTGAGCGCCCACGCGTCCCGCGCGGCGCGGTCGGGCACGATCACCTCGTCGCCGCGGTCGAGCCCCTCGAGCACCGCGGCCGCGATGTCCTCCGCCGTGGTCGGCGAGGAGTCGACCAGCCGGGTCATCACGGCGGCCAGCGCGGTGTCCTCCCCGCGCAGGGAGGACATCAGGTTGGTGCGGAAGTACGACGGGCAGACGACGTGCGCGGTGACGCCGTACGCCGCCAGCTCGTGGCCCGCCGTCTCGGTGAGGGCGACCACCGCTGCCTTGACCGCGTTGTACGACGCCATCCCGGCGGGGTGCACCAGGCCGGCCAGGGAGGCGACGTTCACGATCGCGCCGGAGCGCTGCTGCTTCAGCAGGGGGACGAACGTGCGCAGGCCGCGCACCGCGCCGAACAGGTTGATGTCGGTGATCCACTCCCACTCCTCGAGGGTGGCCACGTCGAGCCGGCCGCCGCCGGCCACACCGGCGTTGTTGACCAGGACGTCGAGCCCGCCCCACGTCCTCGTGACGTGGTCGAGCGCCGCCGCCCAGTCCTTCTCGGAGGTGATGTCGAGCCGGAGGTCGCCGCCGGTCACGTCGGTCCGCAGCACCTCGTCCCCGCGTGCCTCGAAGGCGTCGGCCAGGGCGGCGCCCAGCCCCGAGGCCGCGCCCGTGACCAGGACCCGCCTCGCAGCGTTCATCGAAGGGCTCATCGACGCGCGCCGTACTTGCCCAGCTCGAGCCGGGCGATGACGCCGCGATGCACCTCGTCCGGCCCGTCGGCCAGCCGCAGCGCCCGCGCCGCCGTCCAGGCACCGGCGAGCGGGAAGTCCGAGGAGAGCCCGCCGCCGCCGTGGATCTGCATCGCCATGTCGATGACGCGCTGGGCCATGTTCGGGACCGCCACCTTGATCTGCGACACCTCGGAGAGCGCGTTGAGGGGACCGCCCACGTCGAGCTTCCAGGCCGCGTTGAGCACCAGCAACCTCGCGGAGTCGATGGCGATGCGCGCCTCGGCGATGCGCTCGCGGTTGCCGCCGAGGTTGGCGATCGGCTTGCCGAACGCCGAGCGCTCCAGGCCCCGCCTGCAGGCCAGCTCCAGCGCCAGCTCGGCCAATCCGATCAGCCGCATGCAGTGGTGGACGCGTCCGGGCCCGAGCCGGCCCTGCGCGATCGCGAACGCCTCGCCGGGTCCGCTGATGATGTTGGCGACCGGCACCCGCACGTCGGTGAACGACACCTCGCCGTGGCCCAGCGGCTCGTCATAGGTGCCCATCGTGTCGAGCAGCCGTTCCACCCGCACGCCCGGCGCGTCCCGCGGGACCAGCACCATCGAGTGCCGGTGGTGACGATCCGCGTCGGCGTCGGTGAGGCCCATGAAGACCAGGACCTTGCAGTCGGGGTGGCCCACGCCGGTCGACCACCACTTGCGGCCGTTGACCACCACCTCGTCACCGTGCACGACCGCGGTGGCCTCCATGTTGGTGGCGTCGGAGGAGGCGACGTCGGGCTCGGTCATCGTGAACGCCGAGCGGATCCGGCCGTCGAGCAACGGCTCCAGCCACTCGCGCCGCTGCTCGGGCGAGCCGCAGCGCAGCAGCACCTCCATGTTGCCGGTGTCGGGCGCGTTGCAGTTGAAGACCAGGGACGCGATGGCGGAGCGACCCATCAGCTCGGCCAGGGGCGCGTAGTCGACGTTGGTCAGCCCCTCGCCGCCGTCGGTGCCGAAGCGGGCGGCGTACTCGTGCGCGTGCTCCCGGGGCAGGAAGAGGTTCCACAACCCCTGCGCCCGGGCCTTCGCCTTGAGCTCCTCGAGGACCGGCAGCGGCTGCCAGGGGTCCCCGCTGCGGCGCTGCTCGGCGAGGTCGCGGTGGTAGTCGGGCTCCACCGGAGCGATCTCCTCGGCCATGAAGGCGGCCACCCGATCGGTGAGGTCGGCGGCCCGGGCGGACGGAGCGAAGTCCATGCCCGGCACCCTAGCCGCCGCCCCCATTTCCCCTGATCGCGCCATGGACGGCCGGTGGGGGCGGCAATAACGTCGAAGACGGACTCGGGTCGCCTCAACCCGGGGGCGGCCCACCGAGAGGAGGTCGCTGTGTTCATCCAGATCATCCAGGGGAAGTGCACGAGGCAGGACGAGCTCCGGGCGATGGCAGAGCGTTGGGTCGCCGAGGTCGGCCCCGGTGCGAGCGGCTGGCTGGGGGGCACCTACGGCTTCACCGACGACGACAGGTTCATCGGCGTGGTCCGCTTCGAGTCGAAGGACGCCGCGATGGCCAACTCGAACCGGCCGGAGCAGACCGCCTGGGCCGAGCAGATGATGGCGCTGATGGACGGACCGGTCGAGTTCCACGACTGCGACGACGTCACGCTGATGATGGACGGCGGCTCCGACCAGGCCGGCTTCGTCCAGGTGATCCGCGGCAAGGTCAGCGACCCCGCTCGCCTCAAGTCGATGATGGCCGACACGACGCTCCTGCACGAGATGCGCCCGGAGATCCTCGGGGCCACGCTCGCGCTCGAGCCCGACGGCACGTTCACCGAGACGGTGGCCTTCACCGACGAGGCCAGCGCCCGCGCCGGCGAGCAGGTCCCGCCGCCGCCCGAGGTGATGGCCGAGCTGGAGTACGCCATGCAGGGCGCGACGTTCTACGACCTGCACCACCCCTGGTTCCAGACCCACCGCTGAGCCCCGGCCACCGCCTGCACGGCCGACGGCCCGCCGAGCAGTGCTCGGCGGGCCGTCGCCGCTGCTGTTGTGCCGTTCGGTCAGGCGGGGAAGGACTCACCCTTCTCGACCATCGACCGCAGGTACGCCGTGGGCCGGAACCGGTCGCCGTACTTCTCCGCGAGCTCGTCGGCCCTGGCCACGAAGGCGGCCAGCCCGATCGGCGCGTCGGTGTCGTTCGGGTCCTGGTAGCCGGTCATGAACTGCGCTGCGCCACCGGTGTTCGGCGGGAAGCCGATGCCCATGATCGACCCGATGTTGGCCGCGGCCGCCGAGGTGAGCACGCCCTCCTCGAAGCACTTGGCGGTCTCGAGCGCCTCCACGAACAGCAGCCGATCCTTCACGTCCTGGAAGGGGACCTGCTCCCGGCCGCTCTCGGCCCCGGCCACCGGGAAGGTGTCGGCGAGGCCCTTCCACAGCGCGAGCCGCTTGCCCGACTCGTCGTACTCGTAGAAGCCGGCACCCTTGAGCCGCGAGGGGCGGCCGAGCCCGATCATCGTGTCGATGACCGCCTCCGCCGGGTGCGGCGTGTAGGCCTGGCCGGAGGCCTCGACCGCGGCGCGGGTGGCGTTGCTGATCTTCTTGAACAGCTCCATGTTCAGCTCGTCGGAGAGCTGCAGGACACCCACGGGGTAGCCGTCCTGCGTGGTCGCGCGCTCCAGAGAGACCGGGTGCACGCCCTCGGCGAGCATCGCCAGCCCTTCGTTCACCATCGTGCCTATCACCCGCGAGGTGTAGAAGCCACGGCTGTCGTTGACAACGATCGGGGTCTTGCGGATCTGCTGGACGACGTCGTACGCCTTGGCGAGCGCCTCGTCGGAGGTCTGCTCGCCGCGGATGATCTCGACCAGCGGCATCTTGTCCACGGGCGAGAAGAAGTGCAGGCCGATGAAGTCCTTGGGCCGGTCCACGCCGCCGGCCAGCTCGGTGATGGGCAGCGTCGAGGTGTTGGAGCACAGGAGGGCGTCGGGGTTCACGTGCCCGGCGATCTCGGCGAAGACCGTGGCCTTGAGGGCGGGGTCCTCGAAGACCGCCTCGATCACCAGGTCGCAGCCCGCGAGGTCGGCCGGGTCGGCCGTCGGGGTGATCCGGCTCAGCAGCTCCGCCTTCTTCTCCTCGGTCGAGCGGCCCTTGGCGATCGCCTTGTCGAGCAGCTTCGCGCTGTAGGCCTTGCCCTTCTCGGCGTTCTCGACCGCGACGTCCTTGAGCACGACCTCCATCCCCGCGCGGGCGCACGAGTAGGCGATGCCGGCGCCCATCATGCCCGCGCCGAGGACGCCCACCTTGACGGCCTTGTACGGCGGGATGCCGTCGGGTCGCAGCGACCCGGAGTTGATCGCCTGCAGGTCGAAGAAGAACGCCTGGATCATGTTCTTGGCGTTCTGGTTCACGATCAGGTTGGTCAGGTAGCGCGACTCGATCCGCGAGGCGGTGTCGAAGTCGACCTGGGCGCCCTCGACCGCGGCGGAGAGGATCGCCCGCTGAGCGGGGTAGACCGCACCCTTCGTCTGCTGGCGCAGCAGCGCCGGAACGCCGGCAGGAACGCCGCGAGCTTGGGGGTGCTGGGGGTGCCGCCGGGCATCTTGTAGCCGGGCTGGTCCCAGGGGTTCTGCGCGGCGTCCGGGTTGGCCTTGATCCAGGCCTTGGCCGCCGGCACGAGCTCGTCGCGGGTGGCGACCAGCTCGTCGACGAGACCCTTCTCCTGGGCCTGGGCCGGCTTGAAGCGCGTCCCCTGGAGCAGCACGTCCATCAGCGCGGACTGGATGCCGAGCATCCGCACCACGCGGGTGACCCCGCCGCCACCGGGCAGCAGGCCCAGCGACGCCTCGGGGAGGCCGAGCTGCACGGACGGGTCGTCGACGACCACTCGGTGGTTGCAGGCCAGGGCGATCTCGAGTCCCCCGCCGAGGGCGGCGCCGTTGATCGCGGCGGCGACCGGGCGCGGGAACTGCTCGAGGCGGCGCAGCGCCGCCTTGACGCTCTCGCCCGCGCCGAACACGTCGGCGGCGTCGGCCTTGGTCGCCTGCACCATCTTCTTGAGGTTGCCGCCGGCGAAGAAGGTCTTCTTCGCGCTAGCGACCACCACGCCGGTCACGCCCGACTCGTCCTGCGCGAGCTCGTCGTACAGCCGGTCCACGGCCGCGGCCATGGAGGCGATGTAGAGGTCGTTCATCGTGTTGGCGCTGGCGGTCGGGTCGTCGAGGGTGAGGGTGACGATGCCGTCGGCGTCCTTGTCGTACCGCACGGCGGTCTGCTCGGTCTGCTGGGTCTCGGTCATGCCGGTGGGTGTCCTTCAGTCTCGGCGGAAAGCTTGTTGAGTTGGGCCTGATTCGGCTTCGAGCTGGGCCTGGTTCTCGGAATCCCGCCCAACTGGGTTCCGAATGAGGCCCAACTCAACGAATGGGGTCAGACGAGCTCGACGATGGTGGCGATGCCCATGCCGCCACCGACGCAGAGCGTGGCGAGGCCGCGGCGCTGGTCGCGCCGCTGGAGCTCGTCGACGAGGGTGCCAAGGATCATCGCGCCGGTGGCGCCCAGCGGGTGCCCCATGGCGATCGCGCCGCCGTTGACGTTGGTGATCTCGTGGCTGATGCCCATGTCGCGCATGAACCGCATCGCCACGGCCGCGAAGGCCTCGTTGATCTCGAACAGGTCGATGTCCTCGACCGACAGCCCCGCCTTGCCCAGCGCCTTGCGCGCGGCCGGGGCCGGACCGGTGAGCATGATGGTCGGGTCCGCGCCGGAGACCGCCGTGGCCAGGATGCGGGCCCGCGGGGTCAGGCCGAGGTCGGTGCCGACCTGCTCGCTGCCGATCGCCATGATCGCGGCGCCGTCGACGATGCCCGAGGAGTTGCCGGCGTGGTGGACGTGGTCGATCCGCTCCACCCAGTGGTACTTCTCCAGCGCCACGTCGTCGAAGCCCGCCTGGGCGCCGATGTCGGCGAACGACGGCTTGAGGGCGCCGAGGCCCTCGGGGCTCGTGTCGGGTCGGATCGTCTCGTCGTGGTCGAGCACGGTCATCCCGTTGGGGTCCCTGACCGGGACCACGGCGTTCGCGAAGTAGCCGTTGGCCCAGGCCTTCGCGGCGCGGTGGTGCGACTCGGCGGCGTAGGCGTCGACGTCGTCGCGGTTCCAGCCCTCGATCGTGGCGATCAGGTCGGCGCCGATGCCCTGCGGCACGAAGCCGGTCTTCAGCGCGGTGTCGGGGTCCATCGCCCAGGCGCCGCCGTCGGAGCCCATCGGGACGCGGCTCATCGACTCGACGCCACCGGCGAGGATCAGGTCCTCGAAGCCACCCCGCACCCGCGACGCCGCCTGGTTGACCGCCTCGAGGCCGGAGGCGCAGAAGCGGTTGAGCTGCACGCCGGCCACGGTCTCGGGGTAGCCCGCCTTCAGCGCGGCGGTCTTGGCGATGTCACCGCCCTGGTCGCCGATCGGCGACACGACGCCGAGGACGACGTCGTCGATCCGGGCAGGGTCGAGTCCGGGGTTGCGCACCTTGATCTCGTCGAGCAGGCCGACGACGAGGTCGACCGGCTTGACCTCGTGCAGCGACCCGACCTTCTTGCCCTTGCCGCGTGGCGTACGAATGTGGTCGTACACGAATGCTTCAGCCATGACCGTCCTTGCGATTGAGTCGTTGGATCGAGTCTGTCGTGACCCCCTTTGATTGTGACACTATTGCTGTCACGGTCAAGGCGACCCGGAATGTGGTCTGGGTCACCACCAACCCCGGAGGAGCGCGATGACGGACGGCGCGGAGACGACGCGTGAGCTGCTCACCCTCGACGAGCTCACCGCCCGGGTCGGGATGAGCGTGCGCAACGTGCGCTTCTACACGACCAAGGGCCTGGTGCCGCCGCCGATCCGGCGCGGCCGCTCGGGCTACTACACCGCCGACCACGTCGCGCGGCTCGAGCTGGTCCAGGAGCTGCAGAGCCACGGCTTCACGCTCTCGGCCATCGAGAAGTACGTCGCCAACATCCCGCACGACGCCACCCCCGCCGACATCGCCCTGCAGCGCACGATGCTGGCGCCGTGGCAGCACGAGTCGCCCATCGAGATGTCGCGGGCCGAGCTCGACAAGCGCGCCGGTCGCCCGCTCAGCGACGAGGACCTGACCACGCTGGCCGCCCTCGGGGTGGTCTTCCCGGGCCGGCGCGGCAAGCACCAGGTGGCGGTGTCGCAGCTGTCCGTCGGCCTGGGCCTGCTCGACCTCGGCTTCCCGACCGAGGCGGCCCTCGCGGCCGCCGACGTGTACGCCGCGCACGGCCGCCAAATCGCCGAGGAGCTCTACGAGGTGTTCCGCACCAAGGCGTGGCCGTTCTACAAGGAGTCCGGGACCTCGCCGGAGCGGGTCCGGGAGGTGGTCGAGCGGCTCAAGCCGCTCTCGATCGCCAGCCTGGTCCAGGCCTACGAGAGCGCGATGGACGAGACCAAGCGCGAGGGCATCGCCCAGCGCGCACGCTAGGAAGACGCGGGCAGCCCCACGACCGAGGCGACCCAGTCGGCCAGCTCGCGCAGGGTCGGCTCGGTGAGGCCGTGACCTCCCGGGTCGCGCCGCGTGCGCGCGACCGCGCCCGAGTCGCCCGTGAGGTAGGCCCAGGTGCGGTCGAGCAGCTCGCGCGGGATCACGTGGTCGGCCTCGCCCTGGGCCACGAGGACGGGGAGCCCCGCCAGCCGGCCGGGCTCGACCGGCACGCCGGCGTCGAAGGGCAGCGTCCCGTAGAGGATCGCCGCGCCGGCGAAGCGGGCCGGGTCGGCGAGCACGAGCCCGCCGGCGAAGGCCGCACCGCCGCTGAAGCCGACCAGCACCACCGGCCGACCTTCGGGCGCTACCTCGTCCAGCCACTCCCGGAACCACGCCATCGTGTCCGCCAGGCTCGCGGCGACCGGGCGGCCGATGCCGCGGTTGGCGAACCACGCGAAGCCGCCGCCCTCCGCGATCGGCGCCCGCACCGCGGCGTACTGCGGGCCGGGCGGGAGGTGGTCGGCGAGGGCGAGGATCTCCTGCTCGTGGGAGCCTCGACCGTGCAGCAGGACCACCAGCGGCGCCTGCGGGTCCGCGGAGCCGCGCTCGGCCACCACGGCGGGGGCGAAGGTGCTCACCGGCCGGCGCTCACTCATGCGCGTCGGCCTCGGCGTCGGTCACGATCCGGCCGGCGGTGCGGACCCCGGCCCAGCGGCGCACCTCGTCCGGGAGGTCCAGCGACTCGACCGGGGCAGCGTGCTCGAACTCGCCCCACGCCTCGCGCGGCAGCATCCACATGACCTCGAACTCGTTGCCGTCGGGGTCCTTGCCGTAGACGCTCTTGGTGGCGCCGTGGCTCGACTCGCCGGTGAACGCGTCCGCCCCGACCAGCGCCATCCGCGCCTCCTCGAGCTCGTCGATCGTGTCCACCTGCCAGGCGAGGTGGTAGAGCCCGATGCCGCCGCGCACCTTGGGCGCCGCCTGGGGGCCGACGCCGAACAGCCCGAGGTCGTGGTGGTTGCCGGACCGGGTCAGGCGCAGGAAGGCGGCGTTCGCGCGAGGCTCCCGGGCGGCCACCTCCATCGCGAAGACCCCGGTGTAGAAGGCGAGCGCACGCTCGAGGTCGGCGACGAAGAGCACGGCGTGGTTGAGGCGGACCGCTGCTACGGGCATCAGGCATCTCCCTGTTAGTTGAATCTTGAATCAAGAGTACGCCGGGTCGCCCGGCTGGACAAGCGGGCTGACCGGCCGGCCGGTGTGGTGCCCACTCCTAGGGTGGGTCCATGAGCGACAACGCAGCGACGACGGTGCTGGTCACCGGCGCCACCGGCTTCATCGGCAGGCGCCTGGTCCCCGAGCTGGTCGACCGCGGCCTGAAGGTGCGGGCGATGACGCGCCGGCCCGAGGCGTACGACGGCCCGGGCGAGGCCGTGGGCGGGGACGTGCACGACCGATCCTCCCTCAGTGACCCGCTGGCCGGCGTGGACGCGGCCGTCTACCTGGTGCACTCGCTCGACGACCCCGACTTCGAGCGCAAGGACGCCGAGGCCGCACGCACCTTCGGCCGGGCCGCCGCGGCGGCGGGCGTGAAGCAGATCGTCTACATGGGGGGCCTGGGCGCCGAGGACGACGACCTGTCCGCCCACCTGCGCTCGCGTCGCGAGGTGGAGGGGCTGCTCGGCGAGGCCGGCGTCCCGGTCACCGTGCTGCGTGCCGCGATCGTGGTCGGCTCCGGGGGCATCTCCTGGGAGCTCACCCGGCAGCTGGTCAAGAACCTCCCCGCCATGGTGGTGCCCAAGTGGGTCTCGACCCGCACGCAGCCGGTCGCCGTGGACGACGTGATCCGCTACCTCGCCGGGGTCGTCGGCCTGCAGGAGGCCTACGGCCGCACCTTCGAGATCGGCGGCCCCGAGGAGATGACCTACCTCGAGATGCTCCAGGTGGCGGCCGAGATCTCCGCCGGCCACCGGGTCCCGATCGTGCGGGTGCCGGTCCTGACGCCCCGGCTCTCGTCGTACTGGCTCTCGCTGGTCACCGACGTCGACGTCACCACGGCGCGCAACCTGATCGACTCGATGGGCACCGAGGTCGTGGTGACCGACCACTCGATCCGCGACCTCGTGCCCGGGGAGCCGATGCCGTACGCCGAGGCGGTAAGGCGCGCGCTCGACGAGGGCGGTGCCCGCTAGCCGAAGAGCCAGGGCAGCAGGAAGAGCATCGAGACCGACCAGGTCACGTGGGTGAGGATCGGCGCCAGGATCCCGCCCGAGGCGCGGCGCTGCAGCCCGACCACCACTCCCAGCAGGACGGCCGCGAAGGCGAGCATCAGGTTGCCCGTGGCGAGGGTGGCCAGCGTGTAGGCGACCGTCGTGACCGGCACCGGGTAGCGGGGCGTGGCGGCGTAGGCGGCGCCGCGGAAGAACAGCTCCTCGGCGATGCCGTTGACCGCCGTGATCAGCACCAGCAGCGGCCACGACCCTGCGGCGGCGTGGTCGAGGACCGAGCGCACCTGCTGGTCCAGGAACGGGATCTGCCGGACGACCAGGCCGCCCAGCAGGAAGAGGCCGACCAGGGCCAGCCCCAGCACGATCGGCGTCACCACCGGGCGGCGCAGCCCGGTCGAGTGCGAGATCCGGCCCAGGTGCAGCGGGCCCGAGGCGAACGCCCCGATCGTCCACACGCTCGCGAGCACCAGGGTCGCGGGGTAGAACCACGCGCTGCCCGGTTCGATCCGGAGCGAGAAGCCGAGCACCAGGCCGCCGATCACCACGAAGGCGATCGTCACGGCCTGGCGCCGGCGCAAGGCCTCGGGGGACTCCCGGTGGTCACGCGGGACGACGTCCCACAGCGCTCGCTGCAACCAGGTCCGCACGGCTCACCCCTTCCGCCGCGACCCTACGTGGCGGGGGGTGGCGTGATCGGCGACCGTCAGCGACGGCCCGTGCTGAACGACGCCGCGCTGTGGCGCGACTGCCCGCCGGAGCCGGCCGTGGCCGGGCGGGCGCCGCCGGACCGGCGACGCGAGCCGCCGGCGCCGTTCCCTCCGGCGCTCGACCCCTGGGTGGACTTCTGCGCGGGCTTCTGGCCGGACGTCGACCCCTGGCCGGAACCAGCAGCGCGCGAGCCCTGACCGCTGCGCCCGCGGCGGGAGCGGGTGCGACCGCCGCCCGACCGGCCACCGGAGCCCTCGGAGGAGCCGCCGCTGGGCTTGCGGCCCTGGGCGGGAGCCGGGGCCTCGACGGCCAGGCCGCCGGGCACGGTGACCCGCTCGCCGGGGGCGAGCTGGACCAGCACCGGGTGCGTGGCGCCGTTGATCCTGGTCGTGGTCGGCTTGATGCCCGCGGCTCGGGTGAGGTCACGCACGTCGCGGACCTGCTCGTCGGTCATCAGCGTGATGACGGTGCCGGCGGCGCCGGCACGCGCCGTACGTCCCGAGCGGTGCAGGTAGGCCTTGTGCTCGACCGGCGGGTCGGCGTGGACGACCAGCGCGACGTCGTCGACGTGAATGCCCCGCGCGGCGATGTCGGTGGCGACCAGGGTGGTGGCGCGACCGGCGTGGAAGGCGTCCATGTTGCGGGTGCGGGCGTTCTGGCTCAGGTTGCCGTGCAGCTCGACGGTCGGGACACCGTTCTTGTTCAGCTGGCGGGTCAGCGCCTTGGCGCCGTGCTTGGTGCGGGTGAAGACGACCGTGCGGCCGGGGGCGCTGGTCAGGTCGACCAGCACCGGCACCCGGTGCTCGCGGTCGAGGTGCAGCACGTGGTGGTCCATCGCGGCGACCGGCGACTGCGCGGAGTCGGCCTCGTGGGTGACCGGGGAGCTCAGGAAGCGCTTGACCAGGACGTCGATGGCCTTGTCCAGGGTCGCCGAGAACAGCAGCCGCTGGCCGGACCTCGGGGTCTGGTCGAGCAGGCGGCGCACGGCGGGGAGGAAGCCGAGGTCGGCCATGTGGTCGGCCTCGTCCAGCACGGTGATCTCGACCTCGCCGAGGCTGCAGTGGCCCTGGCCGATCAGGTCCTCGAGCCGGCCGGGGCAGGCCAGGACGATGTCGACGCCGCGGCGCAGGCCCTGGACCTGCGGGTTCTGGCCGACTCCGCCGAAGACGGTGCGGGTGGTCAGGCCAGCGGTGGCCGCCAGCGGCTCGAGCGCCTCCTGGATCTGGCCGACCAGCTCACGGGTGGGGGCCAGGATCAGCGCGCGGGGAGACTTGGGGCGGGCCGGGCGGTCGGAGGCGACCAGGCGGGCCACCAGCGGCACCAGGAACGCGTAGGTCTTGCCGGAGCCGGTGCGGCCACGGCCGAGGACGTCGCGGCCCGCGAGGGAGTCCGGGAGGGTCGCGGTCTGGATGGGGTCGGCACCGTGATGCCGCGGGCCTCGAGCACCGAGCTGAGGTCGGCGGGCACGCCGAGCTGGGTGAAGGACAGGGTGGACTGTGCAGAAGACAAGGGGAAATCACTCACTGTTGGCGTGTCTCGCCAAGCTGATCCCATCGGCGACGGGAGCTGAGAAGCAGGCCTCACGAGGAGGGGCGCGGCGCCTGCATCCTCTTGCGAGGTGCGGGTCGGCCAGCGCGGAAGCCCGAGGCAAGACGGAACGGGCTGCCGAGCCCACTCTAGGGTCAGCAGCCCGTTGTGGCCTATTCGCGGCCCGCTGGCGGCGGGTCGCGACGGCCGGGGTCCTACTTGGTCAGGCCGTCCTTGACGTTCTTGGCGGCGTCCTTGACGTGCTCGCCGGCCTGCTTGGCCGAGGCCTTCGTCTGGTCGTTCTTGCCCTCGGCCTCGAGGCTCTCGTTGCCGACCGCCTTGCCGGTGGCCTCCTTGGCCTTGCCGCCGAGGTCCTCGGTCTTGTTGCCTGCCTTGTCGCTCAAGCCCATCTCATCCTCCATCCGTCCGCCGCGCGACGAGTGCCGCGCGTGACACTGGGTTCGTGCCCATGCGCGGGTCAGGCAAACGTCAGCACGCCGTCGTCGACGTCGCCGCGGCGCAGCGAGCGGACGTCGTACAGGTAGTTCTGGCGGAGCTTCCACGGCTCGCGGTCGCCCTGCTTGGGGAGCTTGTCCAGCGACCGCAGGACGTAGCCGGAGCTGAAGGTCAGCAGCCGCTCCTCGCCCACCGACGGGTCGCGCGGTGCCACCGCGATCCGGGTGCCGGTGCGGTCGAGGTGGGCGAGCACCCGGCAGACGTAGTCGGCCACCAGGTCGGCCTTGAGCGTCCACGAGTTGTTGGTGTAGCCGATGGTGAAGGCGAAGTTGGGCACGTCGCTGAGCATCATGGTCCGGTAGGTCATCGTCCGGGCGAGGTCGACCTCGCGACCGTCCACGACCAGTTCGATCCCGCCCATCGGCTTGAGGTTCAGGCCGGTCGCGGTGACGACGATGTCGGCGGTCAGCTCCTCGCCCGACCGCAGCCGGAGCCCCTTCTCGGTGAACGTCTCGATGTGGTCGGTGACGATCGAGGCGGTCCCGGCCCGCAGCGCCTTGAACAGGTCGCCGTCGGGCACGAAGCAGAGCCGCTGGTCCCACGGGTTGTACGCCGGGTTGAAGTGCACGTCGACGTCGACCCCGGGCGGCAGCTGCTCCTTGGTGGCCTTGCGGACGATCCGGCGCGCCAGCGCCGGGCGGCGCTGCGCGAGCTGGAACGTCGCCACGGCCAGCAGGATCGCCTTCCACCGCACGATCGGGAAGCTCAGCCGGGTGGGCAGCCGCTCGAGCCGTTGCGCCAGCGGGTCGCGGCCCGGGCGTGAGAGGACGTACGACGGCGAGCGCTGGAGCATGGTGACGTGCTCGGCCTCGCCGGCCATCGCCGGGACCAGCGTGACCGCCGTGGCGCCGCTGCCGATGACGACCACCTTCTTGCCGGCGTGGTCGAGGTCCTCGGGCCAGGCCTGCGGGTGCACGATCTCGCCGGCGAAGTCCTCGACGCCCGGGAACTCCGGCGAGTAGCCGCTGTCGTAGTCGTAGTAGCCCGAGCAGGCGTAGAGGAAGCTCGTCGTCAGGGTCACCGGCTCGCCGTCGCGGTCGACCTCGACGGTCCACCGTGCCGTCGAGCTGTCCCAGGAGGCCCGCCGGACCGTGTGGTGGTAGCGGATCAGCTCGTCGACGGCGTACTCCTTCGCCACCGTGCGGACGTACTCCAGGATCGCGGGCCCGTCGGCGAGCGCCCGGTCGCCGGGCCAGGGACGCCAGCGGTAGCCGAAGGTGAACATGTCGGAGTCCGACCGGATGCCCGGGTAGCGGAAGAGGTCCCAGGTGCCGCCGCTGGCGCTGCGGGCCTCCAGGATCGCGACGCTGCGTTGGGGGTGCTCCGTGCGCAGCCGGCAGGCCGCGCCGATGCCGGAGAGGCCGGCTCCGATGATCAGTACGTCGACGTGCTCCGCTGACCGGGGGGCCGACTCTGGGGTCGACTCTGGGGTCGACTGGGCCGCCTCGGGGGTGGGACGCGTGCTCATGGCACGGAACCTACTGCCGAGTCACAACATCGCGCACCGCTGCGTCCGGGCGGGCATGACCGCTGGGGGTACGGGTACCTCCAGAGCGGGAGGTCCGACGCGCCAGGGCCGGACCGACGACGGCAGGACCGACGAGGAGCGGGGACATCATGGAACCCATCCCGGAGACGGTCGCGGCGATCGAAGAGCTGGGCCCGTTCGCCGTCGACGGCGACCTGGCGGAGCGGCTGCGTGACATGGGCCGGCGGGTGTGCGAGCTGGTGCCGGACTGCGTCGCCCTGAGCCTGGTCTCCCGCGAGCACGGGGTGACCTTCGCGCTGGTCGCGACCGATGCGGAGATCGCGCTGCTCGACGCCCTGCGACACCTCGACGTCGGGCCCGTCTCCGAACCGGGCCCTGCTTCCCGGCCGGTCGCGCAGCGGGGCCCGCCCCCGAGCCTGCCGGAGGACGTCCTCGACGAGCGCGCCTGGCAGCGGCTGGCCCAGCGCGGCGCGGCCCCGGCCGTCGCGAGCTCGCTCACCATGCCGATCCTCACGGACGGGCTCACGACCGGGACGGTGACCCTGTACGCCGGTTCCGACAACGCCTTCGGCGGCCTCCACGAGCAGCTGGCCACCATCCTGGGCAGCTGGGCGCCGGGCGCGGTGACCAACGCCGACCTGCCGTTCCGCAGCCGCCGGGCCGCGGAGCGCGCGCCGGACCTCCTCGCCCGCGAGGGCGTCATCGGCCGGGCGGTCCGGGCGCTTGCGGCTCACCTCGACCTCGACCTGCGGGCTGCCCGCCGACACCTGTCCCGGGCCGCCCGGCGTGCGGGGATCTCCGAGGCGCAGCTGGCCGAGGCGATCGTGCGGCTGCACGGACGGCCGGACCGGTGAGGCTCACCACAGGCCGTGGATCGGGCCGACCAGGAAGTAGGCGGTCAGGCCGATCGTGTTGTTGTAGCCGTGGGCCAGCACCGAGGCCCACAACGTGCGGTAGCGGTAGCGCAACGCGGTGAAGACGACCGCGTCCGCCGCAGTCACCAGCACCCCCACCACACCCTGCTCCGTGTGGGCCATCCCGAAGAGGACGGCCGACGCCAGGACCGCCGTGACGACCCCGAGGTTGCCGGCTGGCAGCGCCTCCCGCATCCGGGTCAGCAGGTAGCCGCGGTAGGCGACCTCCTCCCCGACCGCGGCCAGCGTCCAGGAGAGACCGATCAGCGCCAGTGTCAGACCGAGGTTCCCCTGCAGCTCGGCGAACTCGCTGACGTCCTGGCGCCGGCCGGTCAGGTGCTCGGCGACGGGGATGACCAGGGCCAGCTCGAGCAGCGTCCAGGCCACCGTCCAGCCGAGCACCTCGACGGCCATCCGGGCCGGGTGTGCCGAGCGGACCAGCCCGAGCGTGGCGGGCCCGACCCGGCGTACGGCCAGGGAGACCGACGCCATGAGGAGCAGGACCAGGGTGGGCAGCAGTACGTCGAGGAGCACGACGATCGCGCCCAGGGCGACCTCGGCCCCGGAGACCCACCGGCGACGGTCCACAGGCACAACCTCCCCCGCCGTCCGTGCCGGGCACAGGGCAGAACGACCCGCCTCAGCGCGCGAAGAGCTCCACGAACCGGGCCAGCAGCCGCGGCGGCTCGGTGACCACGGCGGTGCGCGCCAGGGCCATCAGCTCCTCGGCCTGGGACGGGTCGAAGTAGCCGTGGTGGCGGTACGCGTCGATGCGCAGGCAGAGCCCGTCGACGTCCCAGCTCGGGATGGAACTGGGTGGCGTAGACCCGCTCCCCGATCCGGAAGGCCTGCACCGGGCAGGTGGCCGAGGAGGCCAGCAGCACCGCTCCGTCGGGGAGTCGGCTCACCGCCTCCTTGTGGCCGAGGAAGACCTCGAACGCGTCCGGCAGCGGCCCGAGCAGCGGGTCGAGGCCGCCGGCCTCGGTCTTGGTCACCTCCACCGCACCGATCGGCTCGCCGTGGGTCCGGTCCACGACCCCGCCGCGCAGGGAGCCGAGGGTGCCGATCCCGTAGCAGGCGCCGAAGAACGGGAAGTCCGCCTCGACGACGAGCAGGGCCAGCCCGCGCAGCTCGGCCTCCACCCGGTGCTGCACCGCGGACTTGGAGTCGGCCGGGTCGCTGATGTTGAACGGACCGCCGCCCAGCACGATGCCCGACCAGTCGTCGAGGTCGACGTGGCCGAGCTCGTCGCGTTCCAGCCGGACCCGGCGTACGTCGCGCTCGTCGAGGCCTGCGCACCGCAGCACCGCGACGTACTCGCTCTCGGCGACGTCGTCCTCGGGGCGGGTGCCGAGGAAGAGGAAGGGCTTCACGGGACCATTGTCAGGCTCAGGCCTGCACGGCGGCGCCGCCGGCGATGAGACCCTCGACGTCGGCAACCCCCCAGGCGGTCAGCGCCTCGCGGGTGTCGGCGCCCGGAGTCGCGGTGGGCGGCGTCGTCAGGGTCGCGTGGGTCCTCGAGAAGCGGGGCGCCGGCGCCGGCTGGAGCATGTCGTCGCGCACGACGTAGGTCCCCCGGGCTGCCAGGTGCGGGTGCTCGGCGGCCTCGCTGATCGGGATGATGCCGGCCACGCAGGCGTCGGTGCCCTCGAAGACCTCCACCCACTCCGCCTGGGTGCGGGTGCGGAACCGTTCGGCGATGAGCGTGCGCAGCTCCTCGACCCGCTCCGGGTCGAACCGGTCGGGGGCGGACTCCGCGATGCCGAGGAGCTCGACGAACAGGTCGTAGAACTGGGGCTCGAGCGCGCCCACGGACATGTGCCGGCCGTCGGCGGTCTCGTAGAGGTCGTAGTAGGGCACGCCGCCGTCGAGCAGGTTGGCCGCCCGCTCCTCCTTGTAGCCGCCGGCCGCCAGGAAGGCCGCGGTCATCGTGTTGAGGTGGGCGGTCCCGTCGACGATGGCGGCGTCGACCACCTGGCCCGTGCCGCTCCCCCGGGCCTCGAGGAGCGCTGCCAGCAGCCCGATGACCAGGTACGTCGAGCCGCCACCGAAGTCGCCGACGAGGTTGGCCGGGAAGTGTGGGCGGCCCTTGTCCTGGCCCAGGCCGTGGAGGGCACCGGCGACCGAGATGTAGTTCATGTCGTGGCCGGCCGCCTGGGCCAGCGGACCCTCCTGGCCCCAGCCGGTCATCCGGCCGTAGACCAGGCGCGGGTTGACCTCGTGGCACTGCTCCGGCCCGAGCCCGAGCCGCTCGGCCACGCCGGGTCGCATCCCCTCGACCAGCAGGTCGGCGTCCCTCACGAGGTCGAGCACGGTCGCGATCGCCTCGGGCCGCTTCAGGTCCAGGGCGACGCTCGGGCGGCCCCGGTTGAGCAGGTTGTGCGGGCCACCCGCCAGCAGCTGCCCGCCCGGCCGCTCGACCCGGATCACGTCGGCCCCGAGGTCGGCGAGGGTCATGCAGGCGTGCGGTCCCGGCCCGATGCCGGCGATCTCGACGACCTTCACCCCGCGCAGCGGACCCGTGCCCTGACCGAGTTCGTAGCTCATGGGGCGATCATGACAGGACCGCTGTCAGGGTGGGCGCGACCCCGGCCGACATGATCAGGCGGGTGGCAGCACCCGACGCAGGAACTGCCTGGTCCGGGCCTCGCGGGGGTCGGTGAGGAGCTGCTCGGGCGGGCCATGCTCGAGGATCCGGCCCTCGTGCAGGAAGCACACCGAGGTGGCGACGTCGCGGGCGAAGCTCATCTCGTGGGTGGCGAGGACCATCGTGGTGCCCTGCTCGGCGAGGTCGCGGACGATGGTCAGGACCTCCCCGACGAGCTCGGGGTCGAGGGCGGCGGTGATCTCGTCGAGGAGCAGCAGCGTCGGGGAGGTGCAGAGCGCCCGCACCAGCGCCGCCCGCTGCTGCTGGCCTCCGGACAGGCGGTCGGGGTGCTTGCCGGCCTGGTCGGCGAGGCCGAACTGGTCGAGCAGCTGCCGGGCCCGCTCTTCGGCCTCCGCGCGGGAGGCGCCGTGCACGCGCCGGGGCGCGAGCGTGCAGTTCTCCAGGACGGTCAGGTGCGGGAAGAGGTTGTAGGCCTGGAAGACCATCCCCATCCGGCTGCGCACCGCGCGGCGGTCGACGCGGGGGTCGGAGATCTCCCGGCCCTCGAAGCGGATCACGCCGTCGTCGACGTCCTCGAGCAGGTTCAGGCAGCGCAGCAACGTCGACTTCCCCGACCCCGAGGAGCCGATCAGGCAGACCACGTCGTGCGGGTTCACGACCAGGTCGACGTCGGCCAGCACGACGCGCTCGCCGTACGACTTGCGCAGGTCGGTGACCTCGAGGAGCGGTCCCCCGGCAGTCTCGGTCATCGGGCCCCCGCCCGCTCGCGCTCGGAGTAGCGCCGCCCCAGCCAGTCGGTGAAACGGGCCAGCGGGATCGTCAGCACCACGAAGAAGATCGCCACCACGACGTACGGCGTGTAGTTGAAGTTGTAGTTGCCGTAGTCCCGGGCGACGAAGACCGCCTCGAAGACGCCGATGGTCGATGCCAGGGCGGTGTCCTTCTGCAGCGAGACGAAGTCGTTGAGCAGAGGGGGTACGACGCGGCGCACCGCCTGCGGCACCACCACGTACCGCATCGTCTGGCCGCGACCGAGGCCGAGTGCCTCGGCACTGGCGACCTGGGAGGGGTGGATCGACTCGATGCCGGAGCGGAACACCTCGGCGACGTAGGCGCTGTAGGAGACGACCAGCGCGGTCGTGGCCCAGAAGATCGGGCTGTTGGGCACGCCCTGGAGCTGCAGGCTGGGCATCCCGAAACCGAACAGCAGCACGAGCAGGATCGTCGGGATGCCGCGGACCAGGTCGGTGTAGACGACCGCCACCAGCCGGACCGGCACCAGCCACGGCGACCGGGCGCCGCGGGCGACGGCGATGGCGAGGCCGAGCACCAGGATCAGGGGCTCGGCGACCAGGAACATCTTCACGTTGAGCCAGAAGGCCGACCAGATGCCCGGCAGCGACGCCCGGGCGTGGTGGCCGTTGAAGAAGGCCTCGTGGACCCGGGGCCATCCCGGCGAGGTCACGACCAGCACGCCCACCCCGACGAAGGCGACGACCACGGCCACGGTGGCGATCACGGTCGAACGCAGGCGCAGGCGGCGGCGGATCTCGCGGCGCTCGAGCTCGCGTGGGCTGGGTTCCCAGGTGGTGGCGGCCTCGGCCGGCGGCTGCGTCACTGCAGCGTCGGCACGTTCACGACGTCGGAGAGCCACTTCTTCTCCAGGTCGGCGAGCGTGCCGTCGCTCTTCAGGGTGGCGAGCGCCTCGTTCACGCACGGCACCAGCCCGCTGCCCTTCTGGAAGAGCATCCCGAACTCCTCCTGCTGCCCGGTCTCGGGCTGGAACTGCCCGACGATGGTGCTGTTCGGGATCTCCACCGCGCTGATGTAGAAGGCGGTCGGCAGGTCGGCGAGGATCGCGTCGACCTGGTGGTTCAGCAGTGCCTGCTTGGCGGCGTTGGTGTCCTCGAAGACCGCCGGGTCCTGGCTGGGCTGGATCACGTCGCGGATCGCGGTCAGCGAGGTGGTGCCGGTCTGGGCCCCCAGCTTCAGGTCCTTGAGGTCCGCGAGGCTGGTGGCCTCCGAGGCCTTGCTCCCCTTGAGCGCGATGACGGCCTGCGCGGCGGCGTAGTAGCCGTCGGAGAAGTCGACGACCTTGGCCCGTGCCGGCGTGATCGAGATCTGGTTGATGTCGAAGTCGAAGTTCTTCGCGCCAGGCTTGTAGGAGCTGTTGAACGGCACCTTGACCCAGGTGACCTCGTCGCGGGAGAAGCCCAGCTGGTCCGCGACGGCGTACGCCACGGCCGACTCGTAGCCCTTGCCGTTGGTCGGGTCGTTGTTGCTGAACCACGGGTCGTACGCCGGGGAGTCGGTGCCGATCGTGAGGGTGCCCGGCTTGATCAGCGGCAGGTCGGCCTTGGCGCAGGAGGCCGGGCTGCCACTGTTCGAGTCGGACGCCGAGGGGCTGGAGTCCTGCGGTGCGCAGGCAGCCGCGACCACGAGAAACGGCAACACGAGAGGCAGGGCTACGACGGATCCACGCAGGCGCATGGCCAAATTCTACGGTTTCAGTGGCCGGAGTGCTCGTGCATCTCGTGGACGACCGCATGTCCCTTCCCACGCCCGATCATCCAGTGGTTCACCGGGACGGTCACCACGAAGGCGATCGCCAGCGACGCCGCCAGCGAGATCCAGAACAGGATGTCGGCCAGGGTGGCGTCCATGGCGCCCGGCCAGAGGACCAGGAAGCCGTTGTCGACGATCTCCATCGTGAGGATCGAGACGGTGTCGGCGGCCAGCGCGGTCCGCACCGCGGTGGGCACGTCGAGGCCGGCGCGCCGCACGCCGCTGAAGGTCAGCAGGTAGCCGAAGAAGAACGCCAGGACCACCGACAGCACCACGCTGCCGGCGTTGCCCCAGCCCCACCAGGTGGCCAGCACCATGCCGAGCACCTCACCGACCGCACAGCCGGTCAGGCAGTGCAGGGTCGCGGTCGCCGCCATCCTCCATGAGCTGTTCATGCGACCGAACCTATACCCCCTATGGGTATCTGCCAAGGGCCCTCGACCGGAATCGACCGTGACGTATACCCCATTGCAACTCGTTGCATAGGTCGGGCATGCTGACGTCATGGCCCTCGAGCACGCGCTCCTCGTCGCACTGCGCGAGCAACCCGCGTCCGGCCTCGACCTCGCCAAGCGGTTCAGCCGCTCCATCGGGTTCTTCTGGCACGCGACCCACCAGCAGATCTACCGGGTGCTGGCGCGGATGGACGCCGACGGCTGGGTGTCGGTCACCGAGGTCGCCCAGGCCGGACGGCCCGACAAGAAGGTGTACGCCGTGTCCCCGGCCGGCGAGCGGGTGCTGGCCGACTGGCTGGCGACGCCCACCCCGATGGAGCCGCTGCGCAGCGAGCTCTCGGTCAAGATGCGCGGCGCGTCGTACGGCGACCGCGCGGCCGTGCTGGACGTCGTCCGCGCCAACCTCGCCGAGCACCGGGCCCGGCTCGCGCACTACGAGCAGCTCGAGCGGCGCGACCACCCGCACCCCGAGACCCACACCGACCACGAGCTCGACCAGTACCTCGTCCTGCGCGGCGGGATCCGCATGGAGCGGTTCTGGGTCGAGTGGCTCACCGAGTACCTGGAAGTGCGATCAGCGAAGGACGGACGATGACCGACTACCCCCACCTGCTCACCCCGCTCACCGTGGGCGACCTGACGCTGCGCAACCGCGTGGTGATGGGCTCGATGCACACCGGCCTGGAGGACCGGGTCCGCGACCTGCCGGCCCTCGCGGCCTACTTCGCCGAGCGGGCACGCGGCGGCGTCGGGCTGATCGTGACCGGCGGCTACGCGCCCAACAAGCGCGGCTGGCTCAAGCCGTTCGCCTCCGAGATGACCACCCGGCTGCAGGCGATGCGGCACCGCGAGGTCACCGCAGCCGTGCACGAGGAAGGTGGCGCGATCGCGCTGCAGGTGCTCCACGCCGGGCGCTACGGCTACCACCCGCTGAGCGTCAGCGCGTCCCGGCGGAAGTCGCCGATCACGCCGTTCCGGCCGAGCGCGCTCTCGACCCAGGGCGTCGACCGCACCGCCACCGACTTCGCGAAGAGCGTGGCGCTGGCGCGCAAGGCGGGCTACGACGCCGTGGAGGTGATGGGCTCGGAGGGATACCTCATCAACCAGTTCCTCGCCGCCCGCACCAACGACCGCACCGACGGCTGGGGCGGCTCGGCCGAGAAGCGGATGCGGTTCCCGGTCGAGGTCGTGCGACGCGCGCGGGAGCTGGTCGGCGACGGCTTCCCGATCGTCTACCGGATCTCGCTGCTCGACCTGGTCGAGGGCGGGCAGACCTGGGACGAGGTGCTCGACCTCGCTCACCACCTCGAGCAGGCCGGCGTGACGGTGCTCAACACCGGCATCGGCTGGCACGAGGCGCGGGTGCCCACGATCATCACCCAGGTCCCGCCGGGCGCCTGGCGCTCGGCGACCGCCCGGCTCAAGGCCGCGGTGTCGGTGCCGGTCTGCGCCTCCAACCGGATCAACACCCCCGAGCTTGCCGAGGAGATCCTGGCCGGCGGCGAGGCAGACCTGGTCTCGATGGCGCGCCCGCTGCTGGCCGACCCGGACTTCGTGGCCAAGGCCGCGGCCGGGCGGGCCGACGAGATCAACACCTGCATCGCGTGCAACCAGGCCTGCCTCGACCACGTGTTCAAGAACCAGAAGGCGTCCTGCCTGGTGAACCCGCGCGCCTGCCGGGAGACGACGCTGGTGCTCGCGCCCACCCGGCGTCAGGCGTCGGTGGCCGTCGTCGGAGCCGGTCCGGCCGGGCTGTCGGCCGCGGTCTCGGCCGCCGAGCGCGGCCTGGCGGTCACGCTCTTCGAGAAGGCGCCGGAGCTGGGCGGGCAGTTCCGGCTCGCGATGCAGGTGCCCGGCAAGGAGGACTTCCGCGAGACCCTGCGCTACTACACCCGGCGGCTCGAGGTCCTCGGCGTCGACGTCCGCCTCGGCACGGAGGCCACGGCGGCCGACCTGGCGTCGTACGACGAGGTCGTGGTCGCCACCGGCGTGGTCGGCCGGACCCCGGAGCTCGACGGCATCGACCACCCGACGGTGGTGTCGTACGCCGACGTGCTCAGCGGCGCGGTCGTGCCCGGGAAGCGGGTGGCGGTGATCGGCGCCGGCGGGATCGGGGTCGACGTGAGCCACTTCCTGACCCACGACCCGGCCGACACGCTGGACGACTGGATGGCGCACTGGGGCGTCGGCGACCCCGCGGTGCACCCCGGTGGGCTGACCGAGCGCAAGCCGCGCACCCCTGTCCGCGAGGTCACCCTGCTGCAGCGCAAGACCACCCCGATCGGCATCGGGCTCGGCAAGACGTCGGGCTGGGCGCACCGTGCGGTGCTCAAGCAGTCCGGCGTCGTCCAGGTCAGCGGCGTCACGTACGACCGGGTCGACGACGAGGGCCTGCACTACACAGTCGACGGCGTCTCCCACGTGCTCGCCGTCGACCACGTGGTGCTCTGCGCCGGCCAGGACTCGGTGAGGGACCTCTACGACGAGCTCGTCGGGGCGGACACCGCCGTACACCTGGTCGACGGTGCCACGGTGCACCTGGTCGGCGGAGCCGACGTCGCCGCCGAGCTCGACGCCAAGCGCGCGATCGAGCAGGGCACCCGGGTGGCCGCGGCCCTCTGAGCGGGCCCCCGCTTGTAACGCGGTGTCCACGTCACCGGTGCGGCGTTGCGGCACCGCTCCAGATGCGTGGACACCGCGTTACATGTTTTCGGCCCCGCTAGGTTCGACCCCGTGATCGTTGATCTCACCGACGAGGAAGCCCGGGCAGCGCTGCCGCTGAAGTGGGGAGCCGTCGAGCCGGGGTGGTCCCGGCGTGGGTGGCGGAGATGGACTACGCGCTCGCGCCGGCGGTGGTGACCGCGCTGACCGAGGCGGTACGCCGGGGCACGGCCGGCTACCCGCCCTTCGGGGACGGCGGGGTCGGCGCGGCGTTCGCCGGGTTCGCGCAGCGGCATTGGTCGTGGTCGCCCCCGGAGGACGCGAGCGTGGTCGTCGGGGACGTGATCGCCGGCATCCGCCTGGTCCTCGAGGTGCTCTGCCCGCCGGGCCCGGTCGTGGTGCCGCTGCCCTGCTACCCGCCGTTCCGGGAGGTCGTCGCGATCGCCGGCCGCGAGCTGGTGGCCGTCGAGACCGACCCCGACGCCACCGACGCCGTCCTCGACCTCGAGGCCGTGGAGAACGCCTTCCGCGCCGGCGCCCGGACGCTGCTGCTCTGCAACCCCCACAACCCGCTCGGCCGGGTGCCCCGCCGTGACGAGCTCGAGGCCCTGGCCGCCCTCGCCGGGCGGTACGACGCCCGCGTGGTCACCGACGAGATCCACGGCCCGCTGGTGCTGCCCGGGCCCCAGAGGACGGACGGCACAGCGTTCACGCCGTACCTCACCGTCGACGAGCGCGGGATCCTGGTGACCAGCCCCTCGAAGACCTTCAACACCGCGGGCCTGCACACCGCCCAGGTGGTCGTGCTCGACCCGGCCGAACAGGCCCGGCTGCGCGGTGTCCCGCTCCCGCAGAACCATTCCTACTCACCGCTGGGGATGATCGCCGCCCGGGTCGCGTGGCAGGACTGCGACGACTGGCACGGCGCCCTCGTCCAGAGGCTCGACGCCCAGCGGGCGCTGCTCGCCGAGCTCGTGACGGACCACCTGCCCGACGCCCGGACACGGCCGCTCGAGGCGACGTACCTCGCCTGGCTCGACCTGCGGGCATACGGCCACGACGACCCGGCCGCGCGCGGCCTCGAGCACGGCGTGCGGGTCGCGCCCGGGTCGGACTACCAGCCGGGGCTGTCCGGCCACGCCCGCGTCAACATCGCGACCAGCGCCGAGCGGCTGGAGACGGCGGTGCGCCGGCTCGCGAAGGCCCTCGCCGGCTGAACGGGTCGACCGGTTGACGGGTCAGCCCGCGTGCTTCGGCTGGGCGGCGATCATGTCGGCGTACCACTGGAAGGACCGCTTCGGGGTGCGCTTCTGGGTCTCGTAGTCCACGTGCACGAGGCCGAACCGCTGGGTGTAGCCCTCGGCCCACTCGAAGTTGTCCAGCAACGACCACGTGTAGTAGCCGCGCACGTCGACGCCACGGCGGATCGCCGTGGCGACCGCTTCGAGATGGGCCTCGAGGTAGTCGATCCGGGGCTGGTCGTCGACCACGCCCTGCTCGTCCGGGCCCATCCCGTAGGAGCAGCCCGACTCGGTGATCATGATGGGCGGCAGCGCGGCGCGGTAGCGCGCCCGCAGCGTGATCAGCCACTCGCGCAGCGCATCGGGCACGACCGGCCAGCCGAAGTCGGTGGTGGGGTAGCCGACGAGCTCGCGGAACTCGAAGGGCATCTCGGCGTCCTCGCCGGCGGCGGCGACCTTCATCGGGTTGTAGTAGTTGACCCCGTAGAAGTCGAGGGGCTGCCGGATCGTGGCCATGTCGCCCTCGAGGATGCCCTCCTCCATCAGCGGCGCCAGGTCGGCCGGGTAGCGGCCGAGCAGCATCGGCTCGACGTACATGCCGTTCCAGATCGCGTCGAACAGCTTGGTGGCGCCGACATCGGCCTCGTCCTCGGTGGCCGGCCACATGGGCGCGTGGTTGTTGGCGCAGCCGACGCTGGTCGCGCCCGCCGCGCGCAGCGCGATCGCGGCCCGCCCATGGCCCACCAGGAGGTGGTGGGAGACCGGCAGCGCGTCGAACATCAGGGTCCGGCCCGGGGCGTGCGTGCCGGTGGCGTAGCCGAGCATCGTGACCACGTTGGGCTCGTTGACGGGGATCCAGTGCTCGACCCGGTCGGCGAAGCGCTCGCCGACGATCGCGGCGAAGTCGGCGAACCGGTCGATCGTGGCCCGGTTGAGCCAGCCACCGTCGTCCTCGAGGGCCTGCGGCAGGTCCCAGTGGTAGAGCGTCACCATCGGCTGGATCCCCGACTCGAGCAGGCAGTCCAGCAGCCGGTCGTAGAAGTCCAGGCCGCGGGCGTCGGGCGCGCCGCTCCCGGTCGGCTGGATGCGTGGCCACGACAGGGAGAGCCGGTAGCCGCCGGCGCCGAGCCGTCGCATCAGCGCCACGTCCTCTGCGTACCGGTGGTAGTGGTCGCACGCGACCGCACCGCTGGAGCCGTCGGCGATCCGCCCCTCCTGGGCGCAGAAGGTGTCCCAGATGCTGGGCCCCCGGCCGTCCTCGGTGGCGGCCCCCTCGATCTGGTACGCCGCGGTGCTGGTCCCGAAGCGGAAGCCGGCGGGCAGCTGGGGGTAGCCGGGCGACTGCGGGGCGGGGGGCACGGGCACAATTGTGCCCGTGGCCGTGGAGATCCGCCGGAGTTCGGAACGCTTCAGTACCCGAGATCAGGGACGGCTGACCCGCCACTCGTTCTCGTTCGGCGAGCACTACGACCCGGGCAACGTGGGCTTCGGTCCGTTGGTGTGCCACGACGACCACCTGCTGCGCGCTGGCACCGGGTTCGAGGACCACTCGCACGCCGACGTCGAGATCGTGACCTGGGTGCTGGACGGGGCGGTCGAGCACGCCGCCGACAGCGGGACGGCGGCGCTGGTCCGGCCCGGGTCCGTCCAGGTGCAGTCGGCGGGGGCGGGGATCGTGCACCGCGAGGTGGCCGCCGCCGGGGTCGGTCCGACCCGCTTCGTCCAGGCCTGGCTGACCCCCGACCGGTCCGGCGGCGAGCCGGCGTACGCGAATGCCGACGTGACGCTGCCCGACGGCCGGCTCGTCCCCGTGGCCTCGGGGCACCGCGACGACGCGCCGGCCCGGATCGGCACCGCCTCCGCGACGTTCTGGGTGGCGCGGATGCCGGCCGGTTGCACGGTCACCCTGCCCGACGAGCCGCGCCAGCACGTCTTCGTCACCCGCGGCGCGCTGGTGCGCTCCTCCCTCGCCGAGCCGATGGCCGACGGCGACGCCTTCCGGATCACCGACCGGCCGGGACTCGAGCTCACCGCGGCGGTCCCCACCGAGCTGCTCGTCTGGACCTTCACCCGTTGAGTTGGGCCTGATTCGGCTTCCAGCTGGGCCTCTTTCGGCGATTCCGGCCCGTCTCGCGACCGAATCAGGCCCAACTCAACAGATGACCGACAGCGCGCCGGGGCGGAGCTCGACCACCGCGGGGGCGTCGCCGAGACCGGGGAGAACGCCGAGCGGCTCGCCGTCGCCGCCCACCGGGACGGGCACCCGCGAGCGCGCGCGCAGCTCCACCCGGGTGCCGGTGAGCACGGTGACCTCCGGGAGGTCCACGTGCGAGCCGTCGTAGACCTTCGGCAGCGACCGCACCAGCTCCAGCCGTGAGGCCGCCTCGATGACGACCACGTCGAGCCGCCCGTCGTCGACGGCCGCGGCGGGGGCGATCTTCATGCCCTGCCCGTAGTACGCCGAGTTGGCCACCACGACCGTCGCGGCGGAGTACTCCCGCTCCACGCCGTCGACCGAGACCCGGTAACGGCCGGGCTGGTAGGTCGCCAGCGAGCGCACCGCCGCGTAGGGGTACTGCAGCCGCCGCGGCAGCAGGTGCGCGCGGTCCACCAGCTCCGCCGCACGGGCGTCGACGCCGGAGTACACCGAACCGGCCACCACCCGGGGCGCCGCACCGGGGAGGTCGAGCGCGAGCAGGTCCACGCGGCGTACGCCGCCCTCGAGCAGCAGCCGCGCCTGGCCGGCGGGGTCCGCCGGCAGGCCGAGCATCCGCGCGAAGTCGTTGCCGCGGCCGGCGGGCAGCACCGCGAGCGTCCCGCGGGCGGCCGAGACGAGACCGGCCAGCGAGGACAGCATCCCGTCGCCGCCGACCGAGACGACGACGTCGCCGCGGCCGACCGCCTGCTCGACCAGCCCGGACATCGCCAGCGCGCCCGGCGAGTAGGTCACGTCCACCGTCGCGCCGGCCTCGCGGAGCAGCCGCGCCACCGGGACCACGGCGTCGGGCGCGGCACCGCCACCGGACGCGGGGTTGACCAGGAACGTGAAGGCGCGTGGGCCACTCACCGGTTCGGCGCTCACGGGATCAGCACCCCGGGGTTGAGGATCCCGGTCGGGTCGAGCTCGGCCTTGACCGCCCGCAGGATGCCGACGCCGACCGGGCCGATCTCCGCGGCCAGCCACGGCTTGTGGTCGGTGCCGACCGCGTGGTGGTGGGTGATCGTGGCGCCGGCCGCGACGATGGCGTCGCTGGCGGCGGCCTTCGCGGCCTGCCACCGGCCCAGCGGGTCCTCGCCCTCCGGGGTGGCGACGGTGAAGTAGAGCGAGCAGCCCGTCTCGTAGACGTGCGAGACGTGGCACAGCACCATCGTCGGCTCGCCGAGCGCCGCCTCGAGGGCCTCCTTCACCCCGGCGTACAGCCTCTCCGCGTTGGACCAGAAGGTCGCGGTCTCCAGGGTCTCCACGAGGACACCGACGTCGAGCATCGAGTCGCGGAGGTACGGCGCGCCGAAGCGCCCGTGGGCCCACGCGCGGCCGGGCTCCTCCCCGAGCCACTCCCCACCGAGCCGGGTCAGCACCGCGGTCACCGCCGCCTGCCGGGCCGAGGCCGCCTCGGGGTGCCCTCGTAGCCCACGATCATCAGGCACCCGCCGGCACCGGCGCCGCCGATCTCGTCCGGGCGGGCCAGGTTGATCGCGGTCTCGGTCTCGTCGGAGAGCCGGATGACCGTGGGCAGCAGGCCGGCCTGCGCCAGCGTGCGCATCGCTGCGGACCCCTCGGCGAAGGACCGCCAGCGCCACCCCTCGTAGGCCGTGACCGCGGGCAGGTGCCGGACCCGGACCGTCACCGAGGTGATCACCCCGAAGGCACCCTCCGAGCCCAGGACCAGCTGTCGCAGGTCGGGGCCCGCGGCGCTGGCCGGGGCGCTCCCGAGCACCAGCGGCCCTTGCGGGGTGGCCACCGTCAGGCCGACGACCAGGCTGTCGAAGCGGCCGTAGCCGGCGCTGGACTGGCCGCTGGAGCGGGTCGCGGCGAAGCCGCCGATCGAGGCGAACTCGAAGGACTGGGGGTAGTGGCCGAGGGTCATCGCGTGCTCGGCCAGCAGCGCCTCGGCCTCCGGGCCGCGCAGGCCGGGCTCCAGCGTCGCGGTCATGGACACCGGGTCCACCGCGACCAGGCGCTTCATCCGGACCAGGTCGAGGCTGACCACGCCGGCGTAGCCGTCGCGTCGGGCCGCGAGCCCACCGGTGACCGACGTGCCGCCACCGAACGGGACCACCGCGAGGTGGTGCTCGACCGCGAACGCCAGCAGCGCCGCGACGTCGTCGGGACCGCCGGGCCGCACCACCGCGTCGGGGGCGTCGGAGAGGTCGCCGGCCCGGGCCCGCAGCAGGTCGGGGGTCGACTTGCCCCGGGTGCGCAGGCGACGGGTGTCGTCGTCGGTGAGCACGTGCTCCGCACCGACCAGCTCCCGCAGGGCGTCGAGCAGGGCCGGGTCGATCGCCGGCGCGGGCACGGGCGACGAGCGGACGGGCGGGTGCTCGTGGAGGCCGAAGGCGAGCTCCACGAGGCCGCGGGCGGCGTCGTTCAGGGGGGTGGCCGCGGCCGGGTCGCCCCAGCGCTGCGGGTGCATCTCGACGGCGGTCTTCTCGGGGGCCATGTGTTACAGTGTGACACATGACGTCACTTCGTCACACCCCCGATCCAGGGACGGACCACGGGTCGGACCCGAGGGACGGCTACCTCGACGCCGCCCGCGACTGCATCCTCGACCTCGGCTGGCGGCGTACGACGCTGACCGAGGTCGCGCGTCGCGCCGGGGTGTCCCGGATGACGATCTACCGCACCTGGTCCGACATGCAGCAGCTGCTCGGCGACCTGATGACCCGGGAGTGGGCCGGCGTCGTGGCGGCCACGGTCGCCGAGGAGGACCCCGGGGCGACCGCGGTCGACCGGCTGGTCGGCGACATCGTGGGCACGGTCCGCACGCTGCGGGTCAACGAGCTGTTCCTGCGGATCGTCGAGCTCGACCCCGAGCTGCTGCTCCCCTACCTGCTCGCGCGCCGGGGCCGCTCGCAGGACGCGATCCTCGCGATGGTCGAGGAGGCCGTGCGGGCCGGCCAGGCCGCCGGGCAGGTGCGGGCGGGGACCCCGGTCGTGATCGCGCGCGCCCTGGTGCTCGCCGCGCACGGCTTCGTGCTCTCGACCCACACCATGGTGGACGACCGCGCCACCGAGACCGAGCTGGACGCCGAGCTCGCCGGCCTGCTGGCCCGGGCCCTGGCCCCGTGAACACGATCACCCCCGGCCTGGCCGAGGCCCCCACCGAGGTCGACCTGGTCGTCATCGGGCTCGGCATCACCGGGGCCGGGGTGGCGCTCGACGCGGTCAGCCGCGGCCTCCGGGTACTGGCCGTCGACGCCCACGACCTCGCCTTCGGCACGTCCCGGTGGTCCTCGAAGATGGTGCACGGCGGCCTGCGCTACCTCGCCAAGGGACAGCTCGGCGTCGCCCACGAGAGCGCCGTCGAGCGCGGGATCCTGATGGAGGTCACCGCACCCCACCTCGCCCGACCGATGCCGATGGTGGTCCCGCTCAACTCGGCGGTCACCCACCTCCAGGCCGGTGTCACCCACGCGGGCCTGGTCGCCGGCGACGTGCTGCGCCGTGGCGCCCGCACCCGCCGCGAGACCCTGCCGAGGCCCCGCCGCCTCTCCGCGACCGAGACCCTGCGCCTCGCACCCGCGCTGCGTCCCGCCGGGCTGCGCGGGGGACTGCTCTCCTGGGACGGCCAGCTCGAGGACGACGCCCGGCTGGTGACCACCGTCGCCCGGACCGCCGCGTCGTACGGCGCCCACGTGCGCACACACGCCCGCGTCCTGGCCGCGACCGGCACCGAGGTCGAGCTGCGCGACGAGCTCACCGGGGCGACCCACACCGTGCGCGCCCGCGCCGTCGTGAACGCCGCCGGCGTCTGGGCCGGCAGCCTCGTCGACGAGGTGACCCTGCGGCCCAGCCGCGGCACCCACCTGGTGCTCCGCCAGGCCAGCCTGCCGGGGCTGCGCGTCTCGGTCTTCGCGCCCGTCCCCGGCGAGACCAACCGCTTCGTGCTCGTGCTCCCCCAGCCCGACGGCACGGTGTACGTCGGGCTCACCGACGAGCCGGTCGACGGCGAGATCCCCGACGTGCCCGAGCCGTCGGAGCCCGAGATCGGGTTCCTGCTCGACGTCGTCTCCGCGGCGTTCGCCCACCAGCTCCACCGCGACGACGTGGTCGGCGCCTTCGCCGGGCTGCGCCCGCTCCTCGACCTGTCGGGCAGCGGCAGCGAGGGGGCCACGGCCGACCTCTCCCGCCGGCACGCCGTGCTCGTCTCGCGCACCGGTGTGGTGACGATCGTCGGCGGCAAGCTGACGACGTACCGACGGATGGCCGAGGACGCCGTCGACGCGGCGGTCGCCCGGGGCGGCCTGCGGGCGGGGCCCTGCCGCACCCGCACCCTGCCGCTCCTGGGTGCCGCCCCGCGGGACGTGCTGGCGGCGCTCGAGCTGCCCGAGCGGCTGGTGCGCCGCTACGGCACCGACGCCGCGCTGGTGCTCGCGAGCGCCCGCGAGGTCAGCGGCCTCGCCGACGACGAGCTGCTCGCCCCGGTCGCCGACGGCGTGCCGGTGACGCTCGCCGAGCTGCTCTTCGGCGTCACCCACGAGGGCGCTGCCGACGTCGACGACCTGCTCGACCGGCGCACCCGCGTCGGCCTGGTGGCCACCGACCGCGAGGCGGCCCGACCGGCCGCCGAACGTGCGCTGGAGATCGCCGGCGTCGGTGACGCCGACGGGCCAGGTCCCACCCAGACCCTCCGGGGCCGATGAGTTTCCTCGTCGACGCCGGTCTGACCCACGAGGCAGACTGGACGGACGACGAGGGAGCAGCGATGACCACGAGCACCGAGCTGGACGACTTTCCGACCCTGACACAGCGCTACCAGCGCGAGCTGCTCGCGCACTGCTACCGGATGAGCGGGTCCGTCCACGAGGCGGAGGACCTGGTCCAGGAGACCTTCCTGCGTGCCTGGAAGGCCTCGGCCGACTTCGAGGGCCGCTCCTCGGTGCGGACCTGGCTCTACCGGATCGCCACCAACGTCTGCCTCACCAACCTGGAGGGCCGGCCGCGCCGGCCCCTGCCCGCCGGCCTCGGCACCGCCGACGCGATGGCCGGGGACGCCCTCGAGCAGGACCACGAGATCGCCTGGCTGGAGCCGGTCCCGGACGCCGCGGTGGTCGTCGCCGAGCGTGACTCGATCCGGCTCGCCTTCGTGGCGGCGCTCCAGCACCTCCCGGCCCGGCAGCGCGCGGTGCTGATCCTGCGCGACGTGCTGCGCTGGTCGGCCGCCGAGGTCGCGGAGGTGCTCGACACCTCGACGGCCGCGGTCAACTCGGCCCTCCAGCGCGCGCACGCCCAGCTGGCCGACCGCGGGCTGACCGAGGAGACCGTCGAGCCCCACCTGACCCAGTCGCAGCAGCAGCTCCTCGAGCGGTACGTCGAGGCCTTCTGGCGCAAGGACGTCGACACGATCGTGAGCCTGCTGACCGCCGAGGCGGTCTGGGAGATGCCGCCCTTCACGAGCTGGTTCCGCGGACCGGCGCAGATCGGCTGGCTCATCGGCAACGAGTGCCCGGGCGGCAGCCACGACATGCCGATGCTGCCGACGTCGGCCAACGGGCAACCGGCGTTCGGTCTCTACATGCGCTCGGAGGCCGGTGACTTCGTGCCGTTCCAGCTGCAGGTGCTCGAGCTCGACGGCGACCGGGTGCGGCACGTCAGCGCGTTCTTCGACCACTCGCTGTTCGCGACGTTCGGCCTTCCCGACCGGCTCCCCGCCGACCACGCGGGGCCGGACGCAGCACCCCCGAGCGTTCGGTGAGCCCCGGGCTCGACGAGGCCGTCGAGCTCCTGGACCGGGCACTGGCCTACACCCGGGTGTCGCTCGCGGCCGTCGACCAGGCATCGCTCGACCGGCCCACGCCCTGCGCGGCCTGGAACCTCGACCAGCTGCTGGACCACATGGCCGACGCCCTCGACGCCTTCACCGAGGCGGCCGGCGGCTGGGTCGAGGTACGCCGGCCGGCGCCCGCCGAGACCCGGGTCGGCACCCTCCAGGACAAGGCGTGCGCCCTGCTCGGCGCCTGGACCATGGCGGCGCCGGCCGCCGTCCTCGTCGGCGACCTCCCGGTGGAGGCGTCGCTGCTCGTGGCCGCCGCCGCACTCGAGGTGACCGTGCACGGCTGGGACGTCGCGCAGGCCACGGGACGGCGCACGCCGGTGCCCGACGAGCTGGCCCGCGAGCTCCTCCCGGTCGCGCGTGCGGTCGTCTCGTGCTCGGACCGCGGCGTCAGGTTCGCCGCGGAGCGACCGGCCGCGGACTCCTCGGACGCGGCCCTGCTGCTGGCCTTCCTCGGCCGCGACCTGACTGGTCCACCCGCACGAAATCACGCGAATCGACACACATAGCACGTCCGGGCTTCCTAATCTGTGCGCCATGCCCGCCCCCGACGAGCTGACGCTCGCGCTCGTCGACCTGCCGCACGCGCTGCTCGCCGACACCAGACTCATCGACACCGAGCTCATCAACACCGAGCTCATCGACACAGGTCTCACGGCCGCCGGTCTCACCGCCACCGGCCGGACCGACCCCGACCCGTGCGGGGCCGTGATCCGCGGCTGGCAGCTCGCCCGTGCCGGTCGCACCACCGAGGCGCTCGCCGAGCTGGACGCCGTCCGCGCGACCGGTCGGGTCTCCGGCGGCCTCGAGCACGCCCTCCTCCTTGCCGCCACCGTCGACTGCCGGCTGGCCCGCGGCGACCTCGGCGAGGCGCTCGCGCTGGGCGAGGACCTGGCGCGCCTCCGGGTGCAGCCCGGGCTGACCGGCGCCCTCGCCCACCACGCCCACGGCGAGCTGGCGGCGGCCGTCAGCGACGCCGAGCAGGCGGCCACCCACTTCGCCCTGGCAGGTCACTGTCTCGAGAGCCACGGCGACGTCCCGGCCCTGGTGCCGTGGCGCGTGGGCGCCGCCCTCGCCGCGGTGCGGCTCGGCGACCGCGCCCGGGCCACCCGGCTCGCGGGCGAGCAGCTCGACCTGGTGCAGCCGACCGGCTCGCCGTACTCCGTCGCCCTCGCGCTGCGCACCGTCGCGACCATCGACGCCGCCGCCGACTCGATCGCGCTGCTCCGCAGGGCTCGAGGCACCCTGGCCGCGCTCCCCGCCGGCCGGCTGGCCGCGCAGGTCGACACCGACCTCGCCGGCCTGCTGCTGCTCACGCCCCGTGGGGAGGGCTCGACCGAGGCGCTGGCGCTGCTCCGCTCGGCCGAGGAGTACGCCGGCCGCCAGGAGCTCTGGCCCCTGCACGGCCGGGTCCGGCGGCTGCTCGACCGGTTGGGCGAGTCCCCTCGCCGCGTCGAGGTCGAGGCCCTCGCGGCGCTCACCGTGTCCGAGCGTCGGGTGGCGCTCCGCGCGGCCGACGGGCTGTCCAACCGCGAGATCGCCGAGGAGCTGGTGGTGACGGTGAAGGCCGTCGAGTGGCACCTGTCGCGCGTCTACCGCAAGCTCGGCATCTCCTCACGCACCCGGCTGGCGGCCGCTCTCGGCGCCATGGCCCGCTGACCGGGGCTGGTCACCCCAGCCAGGTCATCGAGCGGCCGTGCCCGTGCGTCCAAGCCATCGCGCGGCCGTCGATGCCGAGCACGAAGGTCGGCAGCTCCTCGGGCACCTCGGGCCCCGTGGCCGTCACCTCGGGGAGCACCCGCTTGCCCTCGTTGCTCACCCAGTGGCAGCGCCCCTCGGACACGAGGCCGGTCATCAGCTCGTGGAACCGGGTGCGGTCCACCGGCTCGAGGTAGGCGATCACGGCGCTGTGGAAGACCACCACCGGTCCGTGGGCTGCTGCCTGCTCGACGAGGCCGGGCAGCTCCTCGAGCAGGTCTCCCCGCACCAGCCGGGGCGGGTCCGTGCGCGCGACCGAGATCGCCCGCTCCAGCCGCTCGCGCCGCTCGGCGTGCTCGGGCCACACGAGCGTGGTCAGCCACGCCATCGCGTCGGCGTCGGTGACGTCGAGGGGGTTGAGGTCGATCCCCGCGCCATGCCACGTCCGGCGGCTCGGCCGGCAGCGGCGCCGGTCCGGCCACGTCGGCCGCGAGCACGGGCCCGCTGCCACCGGCGGTGACGGTGCCCTCCGCGGTGGACCAGGAGTAGCGGTAGCGGTCCGGGTAGAGGCACAGACCCGCGCTGGCCCCGACCTCCAGCAGCGCCAGCGGCTCCCCGGCACCGAGGAGGGCGAAGGCCGGCGTCAGCGTGGCCAGCCGGCCCACCTCGTTGGTCTGGGTCGCCCGCTCGAGGATGGTGGCGCGGATCCGGCCGTCGTCGCCGAGCAGCGCATCGCGCAGCGCGGCGTACGGCCCCGGTGCCGGTACGCCGTGCCAGCGCGCGGCCGCGAAGACCAGGTTGGGCTGCTGCTTGCCCTCGGGCAGCTCCCCGATCCAGGCCAGCAGCTCCGGGTCGCCCACCACACCGCGCGCCCACGCCTCGAAGCAGGGCGAGTCGGTGGCGTAGCCCGCGAAGTCGGCGTACTGGCCCGCCACGTCGGCCCAGAGGTCCACCGGCTCAGCTCACGGGCAGGGCGACATAGGTCGTCTCGAGGTACTCCTCGATGCCCTCGAAGCCGCCCTCGCGACCGAACCCGCTGGACTTGACCCCGCCGAACGGGGCGGCCGGGTTGGACACCAGCCCGGTGTTCACCCCGACCATGCCGAACTCCAGGGCCTCCGCCAGCCGGATCGTGCGGGACAGGTCGCGGGTGTAGACGTAGGACGACAGGCCGTACTCGGTGCTGTTCGCCTGACGGATCGCCTCCTCCTCGCTGCGGAACGTCGTGATCGGCGCGACCGGCCCGAAGATCTCCTCGGTGTTGATCGCGGAGTCGGCCGGCACGTCGAGCAGCACCGTCGGCGGGTAGAAGTAGCCGGGGCCGTCGGGGGTCTCGCCGCCGACGACGACCTTCGCGCCGTCGTGGACCGCGTCGGTCACCAGCTGGCTGACCGACTCCACCGCCTTCTCGTCGATGAGCGGCCCCACGTCGACGCCGTCGTCCTGGCCGCGGCCCAGGGTCAGCCCGCCCATCCGCTTGCCCAGCTTCTCGGCGAACTCGGCGGCGACGTCCTCGTGCACCAGGAAGCGGTTGGCGGCCGTGCACGCCTCGCCCATGTTGCGCATCTTGGCCACCATGGCGCCCTCCACGGCCGCGTCGACGTCGGCGTCCTCGAAGACCACGAACGGCGCGTTGCCGCCGAGCTCCATGCTCAGCCGCTGGAGCTGGTCGGCGGACTGCTTGACCAGCAGCCGGCCGACGCCGGTGGAGCCGGTGAAGCTGACCTTGCGCAGCCGGTCGTCGGCCTGGAGGGTCTCGCTGAACTCGCCGGTGTGCTTGGTGGTGACCACGTTCAGGACGCCCGCGGGCAGGCCGACCTCGGCCAGCGTCGCCGCCAGCGCCAGCATGGTCAGCGGCGTCTGGGCGGCGGGCTTGATCACCATCGTGCAGCCGGCCGCGATCGCCGGACCGACCTTGCGGGTGCCCATCGCGAGCGGGAAGTTCCACGGAGTGATGAACAGGCAGGGGCCGACGGGCTTCTTGATCGTCAGCAGCCGGCTACCGCCCGCGGGTGCCTGCATCCAGCGGCCATGGATGCGGACCGCCTCCTCGGCGTACCAGCGGAAGAACTCGGCGCCGTAGGCCACCTCACCCTTCGCCTCCTTGACCGTCTTGCCCATCTCGAGGCTCATCAGGTGGGCGAAGTCGTCGGCCCGCGCCGTGATGAGCTCGAAGGCCCGGCGCAGGATCTCGCCGCGCTCTCGCGGCGGGGTGGCGGCCCAGTCGGCCTGCACGGCGACGGCGGCGTCGAGCGCCTCGACCGCGTCGGGGATCGAGCCGTCGGCGACGTCGGTGATCACCGACCCGTCGGCGGGGTCGATGACGTCGAATCGCGCGTCGTCCTCTGCCTCGCGCCAGGTGCCGCCGATGAAGAGGCCCCGCTGGTCGGGGCCGAGGAGATCGAGTCCGTTCATGGGGCTAGCCAAGCACGTGCGGCAAACCAAGGACAGGCCTCCCGGGCTCATGGGATTCTGTGCACGTCGACCTCGGAGGGAGCACTTTGACGTCGACAGGGACCCCTCGCTGACCCCATGCAGTGAGGGGTTCTTCCCTGCTCCGCCGCCGCTGTCCCCCCTGTCGTCGGCTGGGCCTGAGCCGGACGTGGGAGTGCGGGCCGGGCCTGCGCTCCCACGTCTCGGTGAAGAGTCCCCGTGGGCCCTTGCGCGTCGGCCCCGGGAGGAGTTGCCTCGGAGGCAGAGATGCCTGGTGGCCGAGCGGCCCGGACCTGAGGTGGCGACATGGCGGACAAGGGGAACCCACGTAGACCAGCCGGTCACGATCTGGAGGCGAGCAGCCCGGACCGGATCCGCAACGTGGTGCTGGTGGGGCCGGGAGGCTCCGGGAAGACCACTCTGGTCGAGACGCTGCTCGCCTGTTCAGGCGCGATCGGTCGCGCGGGATCCGTGCGGGACGGCAGCACCGTCTGCGACTTCGAGGAGTCCGAGCAGGCGCACGGCCGCTCGATCTCCCTGGCGGTGGCCCCGCTGGTCCACGAGGGGGTGAAGATCAACCTGATCGACACCCCCGCCTACGCCGACTTCGTCGGGGAGCTGCGGGCGGGCCTGCGCGCAGCGACTGCGCCCTGTTCGTGGTGGCCGCCAACGAAGGGGTCGACGAGGCGACGAGGACGCTGTGGCGCGAGTGCGACGCGGTCGGCATGCCACGCGCCGTCGTGGTCACCAAGCTCGACCAGGCCCGCGCCGACTACGAGGGCCTGCTGCGCCAGGCGCAGGAGGCCTTCGGCGAGCGGGTGATGCCGCTCTACGTCCCGCGCCGCTCGGGCACCGACGTGGTCGGCCTGACCGGGCTGCTGGCCCCGGGGGGCGACGCCCCCGAGGAGCTGCGCGGCGAGCTGATCGAGGGCGTGATCGAGGAGTCGGAGGACGAGACCCTGATGGACCGCTACGTCGGCGGCGAGGAGATCGCCGAGGACGTGCTGACCGCCGACCTCGAGCGCGCCGTGGCCCGGGGGACGTTCTTCCCCGTCGTGCCGGTCTGCTCGGTCACCGGCGTCGGCTGCACCGAGCTGCTCGCCTTGGCGGCGCGCGGCTTCCCCTCCCCGGCCGAGCACCCGGCGCCCGAGGTGTTCAGCCCCGCCGGCAAGACCGCGCCGGCCATCTCGTGCGACCCGGCGGGACCCCTGGTCGCCGAGATCGTCAAGACGACGAGCGACCCGTACGTCGGGCGGCTCAGCCTGGTGCGCGTCTTCTCCGGCACCCTGCTGCCCGACCAGCCGGTGCACGTGTCGGGCCACTTCACGTCGTTCTTCGGCGACGCCACCGGGCACGACGACCACGACGAGGACGAGCGCGTCGGCGCCCTGGCGCACTCCTTCGGGCGCACCCAGGTGCCCGCGTCCCGCATCGTGGCCGGGGACCTGTGCGCGGTCGGGCGGCTCACCAGGGCGGAGACCGGCGACACGCTCTCCTCGGTCGACGAGCCGCGGGTGCTGCGGCCGTGGTCGATGCCGGAGCCGCTGCTGCCGATCGCGGTCGTCGCGCACAGCAAGGCCGACGAGGACAAGCTCTCCCAGGCGCTGGGCCGGCTCGGCGCGGAGGACCCGTCGCTGCGGATCGAGAACAACGCCGAGACCCATCAGCTGGTGCTGTGGTGCATGGGTGAGGCGCACGCCGAGGTCCTGCTCGAGCGGCTCACGTCGCGGTACGGCGTGCACGTCGACCAGGTGCCGTTCACCGTCAGCCTCCGGGAGACGTTCGCCGGGCCCGCCAAGGGCCACGGCCGGCACGTGAAGCAGTCGGGTGGCCACGGCCAGTTCGCGGTCTGCGACATCGAGGTCGAGCCGCTGCCGGAGGGGTCCGGCTTCGAGTTCGTCGACAAGGTCGTCGGTGGCGCGGTGCCGCGCCAGTTCATCCCCAGCGTGGAGAAGGGGATCCGCGCGCAGATGGAGCGCGGCGTGCGGGGCGGCTACCCGGTCGTCGACCTGCGGGTGACCCTCACCGACGGCAAGGCGCACAGCGTCGACTCCTCCGACATGGCCTTCCACGCCGGCGCGTTGGCGCTGCGGGAGGCCGCGGCGTCGACGAGCATCACCGTGCTCGAGCCCTTCGACACGGTCACCGTGGTGGTGCCCGACGACCTGGTCGGCAGCGTCATGAGCGACCTCTCCGCCCGCCGCGCCCGGATGCTCGGCACCGACAAGGTCGGCGACGACCACACCAGCATCGTCGCGGAGGTCCCGCAGATCGAGCTGGTGCGCTACGCGGTCGACCTGCGCTCGGCCAGCCACGGCTCGGGCACCTTCACCCGCACCTTCGCGCACTACGAGGCGATGCCCGACGACGTCGCTGCCAGGGTCGCCGCCAGGGTCGCCGCGAGCGGCGGCGGCTGAGCCGCCTCAGTCCACGGCGCGGAGGAAGGACTCCAGGATCGGGCCGGCGGTGCCGGAGCCCGACTCGCCCTCGTCGACGAAGGCCGCGACGGCCAGGTCGCCCTGCGCCGCGATCATCCAGGCGTGGGTGAGGACCTTGCCGTCCTTCTCGAACTCCGCGGTCCCGGTCTTGGCGATGACCGGTGGGCCGGGCACGTCGGCGAGCAGGCTGCCGCTGCCGGAGGTCACCACGCCGCGCAGCATCGAGCGCAGCGAGGCCGCCTCGGCCTTCGAGACCGGGTCGACCCCGTGGGGCGGCGAGACGTCGACCGAGGTGACCAGCCGGGGCACCACCAGGGAGCCCGACTGCACCGACGCGATCACGGTCGCCATCGCCATCGGTGAGGCGAGCACCTTGCCCTGGCCGATCATGTCGGCCGCGGCCTCGGTGTCGGAGGCGGGCGGCTCGACGTTGCCGAAGTACGCCGGGAAGCCGAGGTCGTGGTCGACCCCGAGCCCCAGCGACGCGGCGGCGTCGACGAGGTCCCGGCCGCCGAGCTTGCCGGCCTGGGAGATGAAGGCGGTGTTGCAGGAGTTGGCGAGCGCCGTCCGCAGGGGGATCCGGCCGATCCCGTCGGAGGGGTAGTCGGAGTAGTTCTTGAACGTCTTGCCGTCGACCGTGATGGTCGGCGTGCACGGCACCACCGTGTCCGGCGTCAGCCCGGCCCGCAGCAGCGCGAGGCTGGTGACGCTCTTGAAGGTGGAGCCGGGCGCGAACTGGCCGTACGTCGCCATGTTGTAGCCGTTGGTGCCCGGCCCGTTCGCGGCGGCCACGATGTCACCGGTCGAGGGCCGGATCGCGACCAGGGCGCTGGCCGGGCCCACGTTGACGAGCAGCCGCTCGGCGGTCGTCTGGAGGCGCTCGTCGAGGGTGATCCGCAGCGGCCGGCCGCGGGTGGCCCCGACCCGGAACAGCTCGTGCTCCTTGCCGTCGGCGTCCACCGCGTTCACCACGGCGCCGTCGGTGCCCTGCAGCTGCTCGTCGTACCTCGCCTGGAGGCCGGAGAGCCCCGCCTGGTCGCCCGGCTGGTAGGTGTCGGGGTGGTCCTTGACCATCTCGGCGGTCACACGTCGCCGACGGTGCCGAGGATGGGGGCCGCGAACTCCTTGGTCGGGGCCAGCGGCAGGCGCGCCCCGAGGGCGAGCACGCCGGGGATGTCCTGGTAGCCGTCCACCGACGCGGGCACGTCGTCCTTGCGGAAGACGATCGCCGCGACGTACGCCTGGTCGCCGGCGGCCTGCACCCGATTGACGTACGCCGCCGGGTCGATGCCCACCAGCTGCGCCAGCCGGCGCGCCGAGTCGGCGGCCTTGCCTGCCGACACCCTGGAGCGGTCGATGCCGAAGCGGACGACCGGGCGATCGGTGACCAGCGGCTGCTGGTGCGCCCCGATGACCTGGCCGCGTCGCGCCGCGATCGGGGTCAGGTCGAGGGTGACCCCGTCGACGAGGCTCGACTCGACGATCGAGGGGTCCCAGGCGACCTGCCACTGGCCGTCGACCCTGGTCATCCGGGCCTGCGTGTCGTAGGTCCAGGCGCGACCACCCAGCGGCCAGCTCCAGGTGAGCGAGGCGGTGGCCGAGTCGCCCGACTCCTTCACGTCCCCGGCCGTGACGTCCGGCTGGACGTCACCCATGCCCTCGACGGTGGTGCGGTAGTCCTTCGTCGCCTCCTCGGTCGTGACCCTGGTGAAGTCGACGTCGGCGAACGACCCCGAGGACAGGCCGGAGGCCAGGGTGTCGGCCGCGTCGGACGCGTCCGGCCCGCCCGAGGAGCCCGAGTCGCACCCGGTCAGCAGCAGCCCGAGCAGCGCGCTCGTCGCCAAGGTGGTCGTGGCGCGAGCGGTGATGGTCCGGTGAGCCCCCATGGCCCCGGTTCTACCAGCCCGGCGTGACGCACCGCCCAACGGCTCAGTGGCGGGCCAGCCACCGGCCGAGGTCGACGCCGGCGCGGCGGGCCGCCGCCTGCGCACGCGGGGAGGTCAGGTCGGGGGCCGTGAACCGCTCGGGGGCGATGGTCGCGTCCTGCGCGGCGTACGACCGCTGCTGCGCCGCCAGGCCGTCACCGGCGGCGGCCGCCGTCCGCAGCGTCGCCGCGCTGGCCGTGAACGCGGCGCCGGTGAGCAGCGGGCTCACCAGCGGGGCGTAGCCGGACGCGTGGCCGGTCCGGTTGGGGTGGTAGCTCTCGCTGATCGGGTTGGACAGGCCGTTGAGCCACTCGACGTCGGCGCAGACGGCGTGGCCCACGAAGCGGCCGGTCGGGTTGGCGAAGGCGAAGCCCCGTGCCGACGCGGCGCTCGCGAGCTTGCTGTTCAGCAGGTCCGCGGTGGCGTTGAGCCGGGTCTCCTCGGCCGGCGAGAACCAGGTGCCGGCGTTGCAGTCCTCCCCGTTGAAGATCCGCGGGTAGCCCACGACCACGACCTTGGCCGTCGTCGCGCGGCTGCGGATCGCGGCGTACAGCGTCGAGAGGGCGCCGGGCAGCTTGGCGTTGATGTAGGACTGTGCGGCGTCGATGGCGCCGTTGCAGTCGCTCATCCAGCCGGGCTGGGCGCACTCGGTGAGCACGCCGGCGAAGCCCGCGTCGTTGCCGCCGACCGAGATCGTGACGTAGCCGGTGGACGCGCTCAGGGCGCCGAGCTGGTTGTTGGTGACGTCGGGGATCTTCGCCCCCGAGCAGGCCCGGAAGTTCAGCGCGTAGCCCCGCGCCGCCGCGATCAGGCTCGGGTAGGCGTACGTCGACCGCTGGCACGAGGTGCCGTCGTCGATGTAGCTGCGGGTCCCCACCCCCGAGGAGTAGGAGTCACCGAGGGCGACGTACGAAGGGGCGGCGGCCAGGGCCGGCGCCGTGGGGACGAGCAGCGTGGTGGCGATGCCGACGACGGCGACGGCGAGCAGGCGGGCGACGCGCACAGGACCTCCCGAGATCCCGGCCGACAGTGGCCGGCGGCCACCCCGATGTGGCCTGGCTCACTCAAGCACTGGGGGGTCCGTGCTGACCAGCGTGGTCTAGTACTTCGGCTTCTTCGCCCGCGGCTTGCGCTTGGGGTCCGACCAGTCGCGCTCCTGGCCGCCGGCCGACGGCGCGCCCTCGTCGCGGCGCAGCTCGATGAGCTTGCCCGAGATGCGGGTGGTCTGCAACGCGTCCCACGCGGTGCCGGGCAACTCGGCGGGCAGCTCGACCAGCGAGAAGTCCGGGCGGATCTGGATGTGCCCGAAGTCGTTGCGGGACAGCCCGCCCTCGTTGGCGATCGCGCCGACGATCTGGCGCGGCTCGACCTTGTGCCGCTTGCCGACCGAGATCCGGTAGGTCGCCATCGGGACGTCGGTGCGCCCGCGCGGCCGGCGCTCGGCGCGCTGGGGGCGGTCGCCGCGGTCGGGACGCGAGGCGCCCTCGGAGACCGGGCGGACCTGCTCCTTGGCCGGGTCGAGCAGCAGCGGGGTGTCGCCCTGCGCCACGACCGCCAGCGCCGCGGCCACGTCGACCTCGGGCACGTCGTGCTCGCTGACGTAGTGGGCGATGATGTCGCGGAACTTCTCGATCCGGCTGGTCTGGTTGAGCGCCTCGCTGATCGCGTCGTCGAAGCGCGCCAGCCGGGTGACGTTGACGTCCTCGACCGAGGGCAGCTGCATCGGCGTGAGCGGCTGGCGGGTGGCCTTCTCGATCGCCTTGAGCAGGTAGCGCTCCCGCGGGGTGACGAACGAGATCGCGTCGCCCTTGCGGCCCGCACGACCGGTCCGGCCGATGCGGTGCACGTAGGACTCGGTGTCGGTGGGGATGTCGTAGTTGACGACGTGGCTGATCCGCTCGACGTCGAGGCCGCGGGCGGCCACGTCGGTGGCGACGAGGATGTCGAGCTTGCCGGCCTTGAGCTGGTTGACCGTGCGCTCGCGCTGGGCCTGGACGACGTCACCGTTGATGGCCGCGGCGGAGTAGCCCCGGGCGCGCAGCTTCTCGGCGAGGGTCTCGGTCTCGTTCTTGGTCCGGACGAAGACGATCATCCCCTCGAAGTTCTCGACCTCGAGGATGCGCGTGAGGGCGTCGACCTTCTGGGGGTAGGACACCATCAGGTAGCGCTGGGTGGTGTTCGCCGACGTCGTCGTCTTGTTCTTGACGGTGATCTCGACCGGGTTGTGGAGGTACTTCTTCGAGATCCGTCGGATCTGCGAGGGCATCGTCGCGGAGAAGAGCGCGACGTTCTTGTCCTCGGGGGTGTCGGCGAGGATCGTCTCGACGTCCTCCGCGAAGCCCATGTTGAGCATCTCGTCGGCCTCGTCGAGCACCAGGAACCGCAGCTCGGAGAGGTCGAGGGTGCCCTTGTCGAGGTGGTCCATGATCCGGCCGGGGGTGCCGACGACGATGTGCACGCCGCGACGCAGGGCGGAGAGCTGGACGCCGTACCCCTGGCCGCCGTAGACGGGGAGCACCTTCACGCCGCGCAGGTGGGCGGCGTACTTCTCGAACGCCTCGCAGACCTGCAGCGCGAGCTCGCGCGTGGGCGCGAGCACCAGCGCCTGCGGGGTCTTCTGGGACAGGTCGAGCCGGGAGAGGATCGGCAGCGCGAACGCCGCGGTCTTGCCGGTGCCGGTCTGGGCGAGGCCGACGACGTCGCGGCCCTCGAGGAGCGGCGGGATCGTCGCGGCCTGGATGGCCGAAGGGGTCTCGTACCCCACGTCGCGCAGGGCGTCGAGCACCCCGTCGGCGAGGCCGAGCTCGGCGAAGGCAGGGGTCACCTCGCCGGTCAACTCGTTCTCGTCTGTAGTCATCCCCATCACGGTAGTGGGTTCAGCGGTCCCTGCTCGATTCGGGGGCGCGGAGACTCTGCTCACTTCCGGGGCTCACTTCCGGGGCTCACTTCCGGGGCTCACTTCCGGGCCACCCAGAAGCTGCGGGTCGTGTGCCCGAGAACGCGCCCCGACGCGTCCTCGGGCACACGACCCCTGCCGTGCAGGTGGCTACTCGACCGTGACCGACTTGGCGAGGTTGCGCGGCTTGTCGATGTCGTGGCCCAGGTGCAGCGCCGCGTGGTAGGCGAGCAGCTGGAGCGGGATGGTCAGCAGGATCGGGTCGAGCTCGCGCTCGTTGCGGGGCACGTCGATGCGCACCGCGTCGACCTCGCCGAGGTCGACACCCTCGTGGGTGACGACGACGAGCGGGCCGCGCCGGGCGGCGATCTCGTGCAGCGCGCCGACGTTGCGGCTGGCGAGCTCGTCGTCGGGGACGATCGCCACGGTCGGCACCGACTCCGAGATCAGCGCCAGCGGCCCGTGCTTGAGCTCGGAGGTCTGGTAGGCCTCGGCGTGCCGGTAGGAGATCTCCTTGAACTTCTGGGCGCCCTCGCGCGCGACCGGGAAGCCGCGCACCCGGCCCACGAAGAAGAGGCTCTCGGCCTCGGCCAGGCGGGTGGCGACGGCGGCGATCTCCTCCTCGCGCTCCAGGATCTCGGCGATCTGGCCCGGGATCCGGGTCAGCCCGGCGATGAGGCGGGTGCCGTCGGCGATGGACAGGTCGCGCACCCGGCCGAGCTGCAGCGCGAGCAGCGCGAAGCCGAGGAACATCGTGGTCAGCGCCTTGGTGGAGGCCACGGCCACCTCGGGGCCGGCGTGCAGGTAGATGCCGCCGTCGCACTCCCGGGCGATCGCGCTGCCGACCACGTTGACCAGGCCGACCACCCGACCGCCCTTGCGGCGGATCTCCTGCACCGCCAGCAGGGTGTCGATGGTCTCGCCGGACTGGCTGACCGCGACGTAGAGGGTGTCGGGCTCGATGACCGGGTCGCGGTAGCGGAACTCGCTGGCCGCCTCCGCGTCGGCGGGGATCCGGGCCAGCTCCTCGACCAGCGCGGCGCCCATCTGGCCCACGTAGTAGGCCGAGCCGCAGCCGAGGATCTTGACCCGCCGGATCGCCCTGGTTTCACGTGGATCCATGTTCAGGCCGCCGAGGTGGGCGGTCCCGAACCGCTCGTCGAGGCGACCGCGCAGCACCCGCTCGGCGGCCGCGGGCTGCTCGAGCATCTCCTTGTACATGAACGAGGCGTGGTCGCCGGCGTCGTAGACCGAGGGGTCGATGTCGAGCGTCGTCGCCGCCTTCGCCGTCGTGCTCAGGTCCATGCGGTACGTCGTGAAGCCGGTCGCGGTCAGCGTGGCGATCTCGCCGTCGTCCAGGTGGGCGACCGTGGTCGTGTAGCGGACCAGCGCGGCCAGGTCGGAGGCGACGTGCATCTCCTTCTCGCCGACGCCGATGATCAGCGGGCTGCCGTTGCGGGCCACGACCAGCCGGTCGGGGAAGTCCGCGTGCATCACCGCGATGCCGTAGGTCCCGTCGATGACCGCCAGCGCGTCGCGCACCTTGCCCTCGAGGGTGTCGGCGTCCGAGCGCGCCACCAGGTGGGCGAGCACCTCGGTGTCGGTGTCGGAGACCAGGTCGACGCCGGCCTCGGTCAGCTGCTGGCGCAGCGCGGCGGCGTTGTCGATGATCCCGTTGTGGACGACCGCCACGTCACCCTTCGTGTCGGTGTGCGGGTGGGCGTTCACGTCGTTGGCCGGGCCGTGGGTCGCCCACCGGGTGTGGCCGATCCCGGTCTTCCCGGCGAACCGCTTGGGCAGGTCCTCGGAGAGGTCCCGCACCCGGCCGGCCTTCTTGGCCACCTTGATCCCGGAGGTCGTGAGCACGGCCACCCCGGCCGAGTCGTAGCCGCGGTGCTCGAGCCTGCTCAGGCCCTCCAGCAGCAGCGGGACGGCCTGCTGGCCGCCGACGTACCCGACGATTCCGCACATCTTCTGTCTCCCTCGTTCGTTCGTTGATCTCGTGTGTTCGTTGATCGAGCAGGTCGCGCAGCGACCGTGCCGAGATCATCCGTAGACGATGCGGCGCAGCTGCCGCTCGCTCAGCTCGGGGGCGGCCACCACGCGGGTGGGCAGCTCCTGGGCGATCCGCGCGAAGATCTCGGCGTTCCTCGCCCCGTAGGTCTTCAGGTGGGCGTGCCGCCGGCGTACGTACTGCTCCACCGGCTCGGCGTGGAAGGCGACGACGTCCTCGATGACCCGCGCCGCCTCCGCGGCCGACAGCCCGGTGCTGGCGGCGATGCGGGTGACGAGCTCGGGGTCGGGAGCGGCGGGCACGCGGACGATGCTGCTCCGCGAGCGAGGCATCGGCAAGTCCCTGCCCGAAATCGGGCAGGAATCGACCCGTTGTGACCGTTCAGCCTGGCCCTAGCCCCGGACTGCCGCCGTCCCACCTGTCACAAGGGAGCGTGATCACCGCCAGCGACCTCGAATCCGGGCCCGGGTGGAGGAGATGGCCCGAGTTTCGCCCTTGGTCAGCGGCCCGGGTGGAGGTGCGGTACGCTAGGTGAACAGAAGGTGAACGAAAGGTGTCCTGACATGAACGCGCAATCGAACGATGGCCTCGTCCAGACCTGGGTGAGGGTCGTCGACGAGCGTGGACGGGCACACCTGGAGGCTCGCTGGGTGACGACGCCGGGGACCCCCGCCGTCACCCCACCGGCGCACTCCCACGCCGCCTGACCTGCTGGGCCTGACCCCACTGGAGCGCCGGGTCATGATGGGCTCATGACCGGACCGCTGGCACCCCTCGCCCTGCTCGACACCGACTCGCTCATCGGCGAGGAGGACCGCGCCATGCGCGACACGGTCCGCTCCTTCGTCGACGACCGGCTGCGACCCGAGGTCGCGGGCTGGTACGAGCGGGCGGACGTGCCCGTGCGGGACCTCGCGCTGGAGTTCGGCAAGCTCGGCCTGCTCGGCATGCACCTCGAGGGCTACGGCTGCGCCGGGACCAGCGCCACGGCGTACGGCCTGGCGTGCCTGGAGCTCGAGGCCGGGGACTCGGGCCTGCGCTCGATCGTCTCGGTGCAGGGGTCGCTGGCGATGTTCGCGATCTGGAAGCACGGGTCGGCGGAGCAGAAGGACGCCTGGCTGCCCCGGATGGCCACCGGCGAGGCGATCGGCTGCTTCGGGCTGACCGAGCCGGACTTCGGCTCCGACCCGGGAGGGATGCGCACCCGGGCGGTCCAGGACCCCGCTCCCGACGGACAGGGCGACTGGGTCCTCACCGGCAACAAGATGTGGATCACCAACGGCTCGGTCGCCGACGTCGCCGTCGTCTGGGCGCGGACCGAGGACGGGGTGCGCGGCTTCGTGGTGCCGACGGACACACCCGGCTTCACCGCGACCGAGATCAAGCACAAGATGTCGCTGCGCGCCTCGGTCACCGCCGAGCTGGCGCTGGACGGCGTGCGGTTGCCGGCCTCCGCGATGCTCCCCGAGGCGCACGGGCTGTCCGGCCCGCTCTCATGCCTCACCGAGGCGAGGTTCGGCATCGTGTTCGGGGCCCTGGGCGCGGCCCGCGACTGCCTCGAGACCACGATCGCCTACGCCCGCGAGCGGGAGATCTTCGAGCGGCAGCTCGCGTCGTACCAGCTCACGCAGGCCAAGCTCGCCGACATGGCGGTCGAGCTCGGCAAGGGGATGCTGCTCGCCCTGCACCTGGGCCGGCTCAAGGACGACGGCCGGCTGCCGACCCCCGCGATCAGCGTCGGCAAGCTCAACAACACCCGCGAGGCGCTCGCCATCGCCCGCGAGTGCCGCACCGTCCTCGGCGCCGCCGGGATCACGCTGGAGTACCCCCTGATGCGGCACGCCAACAACCTGGAGTCGGTGCTGACCTACGAGGGCACGTCCGAGGTTCACCAGCTCGTCATCGGCCAGGCACTGACCGGGGAGTCGGCCTTCCGGTAGAAAGTGGTCCAGACCACTGCCGACCGGGAATGAAACGGACCTTGGTCCGGTTTGGATGGTTGAAGATTGAACAAACCGACCGTCAGGAGCAGACCATGAACTTCCTCAACCGCACCAAGACCGCCACCGCCGTCGTCGACCCGACCTTCGACGCCCCCACCAGCGCCGTCGAGGACATCACCGGCGACTACACCATCGACCAGACCCACACGCGCCTCGGCTTCAGCGCCCGCCACGCGATGGTCACCACCGTCCGCGGCCAGTTCACCGACTTCACCGGCACCGCGCACATCGACACCGCGAACCCGGCTGCCTCGAAGGTCGCGCTGACCATCCAGACCGCCAGCATCGACACCGGTGTCGCCGACCGCGACGGCCACCTGAAGTCCGCCGACTTCTTCGACGCCGACAACAACAAGGAGATCACCTTCGTCTCGACCAAGGTCGAGCGCGAGGACGCCTCCACCTGGCTGATCACCGGCGACCTGACCATGAAGGGCGTCTCCAAGCCCGTCACCATCGAGTTCGAGTCCACCGGCTCGGCCCGTGACCCCTTCGGCAACCTGCGCGTCGGCTTCGAGGGCGCGACCAGCATCAACCGCAAGGACTGGGGCCTGTCCTGGAACGCCGCGCTCGAGACCGGCGGCGTGCTCGTCAGCGAGAAGATCAAGCTCGAGTTCGACGTCTCGGCCATCCAGAACGGCTGACCACAGCCTGCTCGAAGCACGGTCCTGAGGGGGCCGCCGATGAAAATCGGCGGCCCCCTCGGCCATTTCCTGCTTCCATCGGAGCCATGACCACACCGCTCCCGCTCCCGACGGCCTCTCCGAGCGCCCCCTGGTCCCCACCGACGCCGCCGCCGTCACCGCGGTCATGGCTGCCCAGGAGCTCCACGACGTAGGCGAGGTCGTCATCGAGGAGGCGGACATCGTCGCCGAGTGGCAGAGCCCCGGGTACGACGTCCCCGGCAGCACCGTGGGGGTCTTCGACGGCGAGACCCTGGTGGCGTACGCCGAGGTCAGCCACGGCGAGCGCGGGGACGCGGCAGTCCACCCCGAGCACCGGGGTCGTGGCCTCGGCACCGCCCTGGCCCGCTGGATGCAGGAGCGGGCGCGGGAGAAAGGCTCGAGCCGGATCGGCATGCCCGTCCCCGTGGACTCGCCGGGCGACCGGCTCCTCGAGTCGCTCGGCTACTTCGTCCGCTGGAACAGCTGGGTGCTCCGGCTCCCCGCCGGCACCGCGGTCCCGCAGCGCGACCTGCCGGAGGGGTTCGCCGTGGGCGTGGCCTCGCCCGAGCAGTACCCCCAGTGCTGGACCGTCCAGGAGGACGCCTTCCTCGAGTGGTCCGACCGGGACCGGCAGTCCTTCGAGCAGTGGCGGGCCTGGACCGACCTGCGCCCCGGTTTCGAGCCGTGGCACCTGCGGGTCGTCACCGACCCCGCGGGCGACGTCGTGGCCGTGGCCGTCCTGCAGATCCACCCGCCGTGCGCCTACATCGCCCGCCTCGCCACGCGCCGCGACCAGCGGGGCCGCGGGCTGGCCCAGGCGCTGCTCGTCGACGCGTTCGCGGCGGGCGCTGCGCACGGCACCACCGTCTGCGAGCTGTCCACCGACTCCCGCACCGGCGCGCTGGGCCTCTACGAGAAGGTCGGCATGGTCGTCACCTCGAACTGGGTCAACCGGGCCATCGACGTCTGACCCGGCCGAGGCGGGGTCGGCGCCGCTCGGCGCTGCTCGACGCTGCTCGACGCCGGGGCCGGGGCCGGGGCCGGTCACACCGGCTCGACGTCCTGCGAACGGGGCCGGGCGAACGGGAGAGGGGGCTGGCTGAGCGGGTTCGCCTTCGCCACCTCTCCCATCGCGTCGACGATGTTGCGCAGGTTGATGATCAGCGCGCCGTAGACCGGCCAGAGCCGGGGCGTGGGCTGCTCGGAGCCGAGCCGGTCGACGAGGTCGTTGAGCCGGTCGCGGACCGCCAGGATCGAGACCGGGTCCGCGGCGATGATCGCGTGGCCGGCGTCGCGCAGGAGCACGACGTACGGCTCGCGGAAGGCCGAGAGCCAGTCGCCGCTCTCGTCCATGCCGTGGTCGATGGTCTCCGCCATGCTGCGGGTCTCGGCCACCGCCTGCTCGAGCCGGCGCAGCAGGCCGAGCCACTCCTGCGGGTGGCGCAGCGCCTCCGCGGAGCGGCGCGGGTTCATCCGCGCGCTCTCGCGTGCCTGGCGCACCAGCGCCCAGGCCTGGTCGAGGTCCTCGTCGAGGTCACGGGTCCGGTCGATCCACCCGTGCACGTCGTCCGGGGTGCACCCGGCCGCGAGCCCGTCCCCGATGTCCTGCAGCAGCTCGCCGATCCGGTCGTCGAGGGCGTTCATGGCGGCGATCGCGGTGCGCGCCCGCAACGGCGGCCAGACGGCGAAGTTGACCAGCAGGCCGGTGACGATGCCGATCGCCGTGTCCGCGAGGCGGTGCACGAGCATGTTGTCGTTGTTGGCGAAACCCGTCGTCAGCACCACGACCGCCGTCGCCGCGGTGGCGGTCCCCTGGCCCGACAGCCACGGCAGGGCCCCGGCCGCGAAGCCGACCAGGAGCGAGACCGCCAGCGCGGTCGGCCCGAGGCCGAACAGGTTCCCGACCGCCCACGCCACGAGCACGCCGATCACGGCGGCCCCGACCTGGCGGGCACCCTGGGAGAAGGTGCGGTAGACCGTCGAGTGCACGACCAGCAGCGCCGCCCACGGCGCCAGGAACGACAGCGGGAGGTGCCAGACCCGGGTCGCGATCAACCACGCGATCACCGCCGCGGCCACGGTCTTGGCCACCTGGACCACGTCGCTCCAGAAGACCGGGTCGTCCCACCGTTCGCGCGCCCAGCGCCGCAGCTCCCGGGATCGCATCAGCGGATCGGCGCGCCGGAGACGGACCGGGCGATGACCAGCCGCTGGATCTCCGAGGTGCCCTCGAAGATGGTGTAGATCTTCGCGTCGCGCGCCAGCGCTCCACGGGGTAGTCGCGGGTGAAGCCGTTGCCGCCGAGGATCTGCATCGCCCGCTCGGTCACCTTCACGGCGGTCTCGCCGGCGAAGAGCTTGGACATCGACCCCTCGGCCCGCTCGAAGGTCTTGCCCTGGCCGGCCATCCAGGCCGCCCGCCAGACCAGCAGCCGCGCGGCCTCGATCGAGGTCGCCATGTCGGCGAGCATGAACGCGATCGCCTGGTTCTCGATGATCGGCTTGCCGAACTGCTCCCGGGTCTTCGCGTAGTCCAGCGCCACCTCGTAGGCCGCCCCGGGCGATGCCGATGGCCTGCGCGCCGACCGCCGGGCGGGTCCGCTCGAAGGTCGCCATGCTGGCGTTGCTGCCACCGGAGCTCGCGCCCTCCCGGGCCCGCGCCAGACGGGCGTCGAGCTTCTCCTTGCCACCGAGCAGGCAGCTGCCGGGGACGCGCACCTGGTCGAGGACGACCTCGGCGGTGTGGCTGGCGCGGATGCCGTGCTTGTGGAACTTCTGGCCCTGGCTGAGTCCCTTCGTGCCCGGCGGCACGATGAAGCTCGCCTGGCCGCGCGTGCGCAGGTCCGGGTCCACGACGGCGGTCACCACGTGGATGTCGGCCAGGCCGCCGTTGGTGGCCCAGGTCTTCGTGCCGTTGAGCACCCACTCGTCGGAGGCCTCGTCGTACGTCGCACGGGTGCGCATCGCGCCCACGTCGCTGCCGGCGTCGGGCTCGGAGGAGCAGAACGCCGCCAGCTTCAGGTCTCCCGGCGAGCCGAACATCTGGGGCACCCACTCGCCCACCTGCTCGGGGGTGCCGTTGGAGCTCACTCCCGCCGCGGCCAGGGCGGTGCCGACGATCGAGAGCCCGATGCCGGCGTCACCCCAGAACAGCTCCTCCATGGTGATCGGGATCCCCAGGCCGGTCTCATCGAAGGACTGGGTGGCGAAGAAGTCGATCGAGTAGAGCCCGATCTTGGCGGCCTCCTCCAGCACCGGCCACGGGAACTCCTCCCGCTCGTCCCACTCGGACGCCGCCGGACGGATCACGTCCGCGGCGAACGTGTGGACCCAGTCCCGCAGGTCGAGGTGGTCCTGGCCGAGGTCGAACGATGGCGTCGTCACGACCTCGACCGTACCCACGCAACGGGCCTCGACACGCGGGTCAGGCGTGGATGGGGGCCTCCGGGTCGAGCTCCGCCTCGACGCCCTCGTCACCCGCGTCGGCGACGTAGTCGTCGGGATGGGTCTGGTCCACGCCCTCGTCGACCTTCATCGCACGCATCACGACCGTGAGCACCACGGCGACGGCCAGGTTGGCCAGCAGCGCGATCAGCGCGATGTAGACCTTGGTGGTCGTGCCCGGGAAGACCACCAGGGGCCCGCCGAAGTGGCTGCTCGGGTCGGTGGCCAGTGGGACGCCGTACGCCAGCCAGGTGCCGTAGGCCATGCCGACCGCCCAGCCGGCCAGCAGCGCCCACCGGTGGAACCACCGCGTGTACAGGCCGATGACGATCGCCGGCAGCGTCTGCAGGATCCAGACGCCACCGAGCAGCTGCAGGTTGATCGCGAACTGGTTGGACAGCGCGAGCACGAAGACCAGCGCGCCGAACTTGACCACCAGCGAGACCAGCTTGCTCTGCGTGGCCTCCTGCTGGTGGGTCGCGTCCGGCTTGATGAAGGCCTTGTAGATGTTGCGGGTCCACAGGTTCGCCGCCGCGATCGACATGATCGCCGCCGGCACCAGGGCGCCGATGACGATGGCCGCGAAGGCGATGCCGGCGAACCAGCCGGGGAACTCGTTCTCGAACAGCTGCGGCACCGACTGCTGCGGGTTGTCGACCTTCACCCCGGCTGCGATCGCGACGAAGCCGAGCAGGGCGAGCAGCCCGAGCAGGAAGGAGTACGCCGGCAGCAGCGCGGCGTTGCGCCGGATCACGGTGCGGCTGCGGGTCGAGAGGACCCCCGTGATCGAGTGGGGGTACATGAACAGCGCGAGCGCCGAACCCAGCGCCAGGGAGGCGTAGGCCCACTGCGCGGCCGGCGGCGGGATCGTGCCCGCGGTGGGTGCCCCGCCCGCCTTCACGGCCGCCGCGTTGACGTCGTCGAAGTGACCCTGCGCGGCCGAGAAGATGTGGCCCCAGCCGCCGACCTGCGAGGGCAGGTAGAGCACCGCGACGATGATGACGAGGTAGATCAGCGAGTCCTTGACGAACGCGATCAGCGCGGGTGCCCGCAGGCCCGACGAGTAGGTGTAGGCAGCCAGCACGGCGAAGGCGATGAACAGCGGCAGGTCCTTCACGAACCAGTTGTCGCTGCCGGTGCCGATGCCCATGACCTCCAGGCAGACCTGCATGCCGACGAGCTGGAGGGCGATGTAGGGCATCGTCGCGAGGATGCCGGTCACCGCCACGGCGGTCGCCAGCGGCTTGCTGTCGTAGCGGCCCTGTACGAAGTCGGCGGGCGTCACGTAGCTGTGCCGGTGCGAGACCGACCAGAGCCGTGGCAGGAACAGGAAGATCAGCGGGTAGACCACGATCGTGTACGGCACCGCGAAGAAGCCGACCACGCTGCCGGCGTACAGCGTCGCGGGCACCGCGATGAAGGTGTACGCCGTGTAGATGTCGCCACCGATGAGGAACCAGGCGATGAAGGTGCCGAAGCCGCGGCCCCCGAGGCCCCACTCGTCGAGGCTGTCGAGGGACTCGGCGCGACGCCACCGGGCGGCCGCGAAGCCGAGGACGGTGACGAGCAGGAACAGGAAGACGAAGACGCCGACGAGGACGCCGTCCACGTGGCCGGTCATCGGTCCCCCTCCCCGCGGGTGCGGACGCCGCGGGCGGCCCGGTCGCGCCGGGTGGCCTCGCGGGCGAACAGGAACGCGGTGACCGTGAGGAACGCCGAGCCGAGGATCAGCGCGAACTGGAACCAGTAGAAGAAGGGGAAGCCCCACAGTGCGGGGCCCGCCTTGTCGTACAGCGGGACCAGCAGCGGCACCACCACCGCCGGCGCCAGCAGCACCAGGACGACGGCCCACAGGCCCCGGGACGATCCGCCTTCGGGGCGACGGACATCGGTCATGACACACCTCCGAGTAGGTGGTACCCAGATCGGGACCGAATGTGACCATAGCCACCATGACTGCTCCCGTCACCACCGACCTCTCCCGCTTCGACGACTGGCTGACCTGGCTCGCCGACCAGGGCGCCTCCGACCCCGACGTCCGGGTCGTGTGGGTGGGCGGCTCCGCGGCGACCGGTGGGTACGACGAGTGGTCGGACCTCGACATCGACCTCCTGTGCACCCCGGGCGAGGCCGACGCCGTCCACGACCGGCTGCTCGCCCGGATCCACGAGGACTTCGACGTCGACCACGTCTGGGAGCTGCCCCGAGCGACCTGGCCGGACGGCCGCCAGTGCTTCATCAACCACCAGCACCGGCCGGGCGCCCTGAAGGAGCCGACCCGGATCGTCGACCTGCACATCTCCGAGCTGTCGGACGCGCACCGCTTCGTCGACGTGCGGCGGCACGGCACACCGATCGTCGTGCACGACCCCGACGGGCTGGTCGAGCTGCGCCACGACGACGAGGACGCGATGCAGGCCGCGATCGTCGAGGGCGTCGACCAGATCCGGCAGCGCCTGGCCACCGCCGAGTGGCTGGTCAACCGGGCGCTGCGGCGCGGCCAGCAGCCCGAGGCGATCGCGTTCTACCTCAACTTCGCGCTCAGCCCGTTGGTGCGGCTGCTGCGCGTCGAGCACTGCCCGTGGCGCCACGACTTCGGGTTCCGCTACCTCCACACCGACCTGCCGGCCGACGTCGCGACGCGGGTCACCGCCCTGCTGCCCGGCAACGGCGACCTGGCCGAGCTGTCGGCGGCGTGCTTCGCGTGGACTGACGAGCTGCTCGCCTGAGCAGGCCTCAGCCGTTCTGCTCCCACGCGAGGCGGGCCAGCGCCTCGACCTCGGCCGTGACGTCCTCGGGTGCGGCCAGCCCGATCTTGTGGGTGGACTGTCCCGGGCCGTTGCTCGCGGCCAACAGGTAGGAGGTGGGCGCCTCGGTGAAGCGCAGACCCAGGTCGACGCGGCTGCGGGTCGCGGCCGCCACGGCGGCGAACTGCCGGCGCCGCACGAACGGCGTGTAGCCGCCCCGGCCCTCGACGGTCACGTCGTCACCGAGCGAGGTCAGCAGCTCGCGGACCCGGTCGAAGACGGGACGCAGCGGCGCCCTCGCCCCGGCGTACTGCCCGTCGATGTAGCCCTCGACGTCCGGCTCGACCCACCCGTTGCGCCGGGCGGTCTCGAAGGCGATCGCCCACTGGGTGTTCTGCCCGATCCCGTGGGCCTCCTTGAGCCAGGCGCGCACGGCCTTCTGGTCGAGCGGGTCCACCCCGCTGGCCTCGACGGCCAGCACCCACTCGTCGAGGGTGCGGCCGGTCCGCTCCGCCATGGTCTCGGCGACCGCGGCCATCATGCGCTCCGGCGACCCGTTCGTCATGGTGCCCCGTTCGTCATGGAGGCGAGCCTAGGTCGGGGCTACCAGCGGCGTACGGCCGAGTGGCGCCGCACCCGGGAGATCACGAAGAACCACACCAGCAGGCCGATCAGGATGATCGGCAGGTGGGTGAGCACCGTGATCACCAGCAGGACGGCGAGCACCACGAGCAGGGGTGTCGGCACGCCACGGCGACGCGGCGGACCGGCCGGCCAGCCGCCGACCGCCCTGGTGGCTGGGCGTGTGAAGTACGGGCTCGGCAAGTCGCTGAAGACCGGGGCGAGCTCGCCGCGGGTGCGGGCGGCCCAGATCCGGTCGAGGCGCTCGGAGTGCTCCTCGGGGGTCAGCCGACCCTGCGCGTAGTGCTCCCCCAGGACCGCTGCGGCCTGGTCGCGCTCGACGTCGCTGAGCCGAAGGTTCTGGTCGTTCATGACGCTTCCTCCTCGCCCTCGTCCGCGTCGCCATCGGCCAGCAGGCCGTACAGGCGGCGACGGGTGTCGGCGAGGATCGCCACTGCTTCGCGCCGCTGGCGCGGGGAGCCCTGCGTGACGATCTGCCACACCGCGGCCATGACCTGGCCGATCTCGGGCTTGAGGTCCGAGAACCCGCCGCCGCGCTCCTCGCTCGGGGACTCGAAGGCGGTCCACACGTCGGCGAGCTCCTCGGCGTTGTCCACCACGTAGGCGTCGCCGGCGACCGTGAGCCGCAGCGTACGACGGCCGCGCTCGTCGTCGGCCTCCACCAGTCCCTCGTCCTCGAGCTGCTGGATGGTCGGGTAGACCGAGCCCGGGCTCGGTCGCCAGGCGCCACCCGAACGGTCGGCGATCTGCTGGATCACCTGGTAGCCGTTGACGGGCTCACCGGCATCGCGGCTCGCGCGCAGCACGTCGAGGATTGCGGCGCGGACGTCGCCGCGACGCACCCGCGGGCCGCGGGCGGGCCCGTCCTGCGCGAGGCCGAACATCCCGGCCACCCACGGCGGCGGGCCGGGTCGCCCGCCTCGTCCCGGTCGGCCGCCGGGCCACGGCCCGCCCCAGCCGCTCCAGCCGCCCTTGTCCCAGCTCCCCTTGTCCCAGCTCCCCATGACGGTTCCCTTCCTCAGACTGTCGTCGACAGTTCGCGATATATCGCCAGAGTACGCCGCGAAGGCCACCACACAAGGCCTTTCCGGCTCGGATCCCGAGGGGCGTCAGTGGGTCAGCCAGGCGGCGTACGCGTCGAAGGTGTAGGGCCGGCCGAGGAACGCCTCGACGAGGTCGGCAGCGTCGCGGCTGCCGCCCGGCGTCAGCACCAGGTCGCGGTAGCGGCGGGCGACCTCGGGGGCGAAGAGGTGGTCGGGGTCGAAGGCGCTGAACAGGTCCTTGGAGATCACCAGCGACCACATGTAGGTGTAGTAGGCCGAGGAGTAGCCGCCGAGGTGGCCGAACCCGGCGAACATGTGGGTGCCCTCGATCCACGGGAACGGGGAGTACGCCGCCTGCAGCTCGACCATCCGGGCGGTCAGGTCGGCGGGCCGGTCGGTGTGGAACCAGTACGACATCGCGGCGTAGAACATCTGCGTGCGCGCGTGGTAGCCCTTGCCGAAGTCGTCGGCCGCACGCATCCGGGCGACCAGGTCGGCGGGGATCGGCTCGCCGGCGGCGTCGGTGGCGAAGCTGCGCAGCACCTCGGCGTCCCACGCCCACTCCTCGAGCATCTGGCTCGGGGCCTCCACGAAGTCCCACTCGGTGGCCACGCCGGAGAAGCGCGTCCACGCGGAGCGGCCGGCCAGCACGTGGTGGACGAGGTGGCCGAACTCGTGGAAGAGCGTCACCACGTGGTCGTGCTCCATCAGACCGCGCGAGAAGTTGCAGACCAGCACACCCTCGCAGAGCTGCCGGCCGGCGACGCCGTCGGCGAGCGTGAACTGGGCGGCGTGCTTGTACTTCCCCTCCCGCGGGTGCAGGTCGAGGTAGATCCGGCCGCGGGCCGGCTCACCCGCGGGCGCGTCCGCGTCATAGACGTCGTACGCCGTGACGTCCTCGTGCCAGACCGGTGTGTCGTGGACGGGCACCCAGCGCAGCCCGAACAGCCGACCGGTCACGTCGAGCAGGCCCTGGCGCACCTTGGCGAAGTCGAAGTAGGTGCGCACCTGCTGGGCGTCGACGTCGAGCTGCTCCTTGCGCACCAGCTCCTCGTAGTGGCCGGCGTCCGCCTGGTCGATCGCGGTCGCCCCGGGGACGTCCTGGCGGTAGCGCTCGAGCAGGACGTCGAGGTCGCGGCGCATCGGTGCCTCGGCCGCGGCGGTGATCCGGTCGATGAACTCCGGGATCGCCGGCCCCGTCCCGATCATCTTCACCGCGGCGTCGTAGGAGGCCCAGTCCGGGTAGCCGACGAGGTCGGCGAGCTCATGGCGCAGCGCGAACATCTCGGTCAGCAGCGGCTCGTTCTGCGCCCAGCCGCGGTTGAGGAACGCGACCGTGACGTCGCGACGCACCCCGGGGTCGCGCACGAACATCCGGGCCGGCACTGAGTCGGGGTAGTCGGTGGTGACCGTGACCAGTCCCTCGTCGTCCGCGGGGTGCGCGTCCAGCCAGTCCAGGGGCATCCCGGCGAGCCGCTCCGGCGCGACCCGCACCGTGTGGACGTCGTCGCGGATGTTGCGGCTGAAGTCCTGGTCCAGCGTGGTGAGGCGCTCGTTGATCTCGGTGAGCCGCGCCCGGGTCCGGTCGTCGCGGTCCACGCCGGCCCGCCGGAAGTCCTCGAGGGTCTTGTCGAGCAGCCGGGCGGCCGTGACGTCGAGCGGGCTGGGGTCGAGGGCCGCGAAGACGTCGTACAGGTTGCGGTCCTGGCGCAGCTCGGTGGCGAGGCGGTCGGCCACGACCTGCGCGTGCTCGCAGCTGGTGCGCACCTCCTCGAGGGGGTGCACGTTGGCCCACAGCGACCCGACCGCCATCACGTTGCTGAGGCGGAGGCTGATCTCGTCCCACACGCGGAGCGCGGCCAGCGCCTCGACCGGCGGCGCGGACCGCAGCTCGTCCGCCAGGATGCGCACCGCCGCCAGGCCCTCGCGCGTCCGGGTCTCGACCCATTCACGGGCGCGGTCGGCCTCGGGCAGGTTGATGGGAGGCAGGACGATGGGCGGTTGGGTTCTGGGGGTCTGCGCGTCCGTCACCGGCCCAGCCTAGGTCCGCGCGGGGTCACCGCGGGGCGTCACCGCCCGCGACGACGAGCGATGAGCGCCGAGCCGCCCAGGGCGATCAGCAGCACGATGATGAAGATCCAGAACCACACAGGCCCCACCTCCTCCGGCCGACGCTAGGCCCGGGCCAGAGGCCGGCCCCAGAGTCGTTGGACCCGCCGACGGCCGGGTCGTCGGCCCCGGGCTTCCTGCGCAGGCACTAGATTCGCGCCATGACGGACTGGGGACGGCTCTACCGCGACAACGTCGAGGCCCTCACCGCCCTCGCCGGCGACCTGCGCGAGGACCAGCTCTCCACGCACGTGCCGGCGACGCCCGCGTGGACCGTGCGCGACGTGTACGCCCACCTCGCCGGCGGCCCCGCCGATGCGCTGAGCGGCCGGATGGACGGCGCTCCGGGGCCGGAGTGGACCTCGCGGCACGTCGGTGAGCGCGCCCGGCTGCCGCTCGACGTCCTCGTCGCGGAGATCAGGTCGCAGCAGGACGCCGTCTCCGAGTCGGTCGCAGACCGGCCCAGCCCGGCCCTGGTCTGGGACGTCACCGTCCACCACACCGACGTGCACGAGTGCCTCGACCTCGGCCGCCCGCCGGAGTCGCTGTGGCGTCCCGTGCTGGACGCGGCCGCGCCGCGGATGCTCCAGCGCGCAGGTGTCACCGTGCGGTGCGAGGGCCAGGTGCTCGGGGACCCGGACGCCGAGCCCGCGGTCGAGGTGTCGGCGTACGAGCTCTACCGGGCGATCTTCTCCCGGCGGTCGCGCCGGCAGATGGAGGCATGGGGATCGCCTGCGCCCGGCGTCGAGGCGCTGGACCTGCTGTGCATCTTCGGTCCTCGTGAGGATGACCAGCCGCAACCTGTCTGACCCCTCACCGGCGGCCTCCCGGTCACTCGCGTCTTCTTGTGCGAATCCAGCTGGGTGGGGGTGCTCCGGGCCTCTGGGGTGGGAGGAACTCGGGTCGGCCGTCGGCGGGGTTGAGTCGGACCTGCCAGGGGGTGTGGTGGATGACGCGGTGGTGGTGTCCGCAGAGGAGGACCAGGTTCGCCAGGCTGGTGATCCCGCCTTCGACCCAGTGGGTGATGTGGTGGGCGTGGCCCATCACCGGGGGCCTGGTGCAGCCGGGGAAGGCGCAGTGGCGATCGCGGCAGACCAGGGCCCGCCAGATCGCCGGGGTGACCAGTCGGCTGGTGCGGCCCACGTCGAGGACCTCGCCCTGGGTGCCGAGGGCGATGGGGATGAGGTCGGCGTCGCAGGCCATCCGCCGGACCACTGCGGGGGTGAGCTCCAACCCGTCGTCGGTGGTCGGGAGATCGGTGCCGAGGGTGCCCAGTCGATCCGACCCAGGTCGAGCCCTAGCTGCAGGACCTCCAACGAGGTGGTGACCGCGATCCGGGGCCGGGCACCGTGGCAGTCGGGCGGCAGGTCGGTGGTCAGGGCGTGCCGGCAGGTCTCGACCAGCGCATCCCACAGCCGGGCGCCGTGGTCCCGCGGATCCACGGTCTGGTCGCCGTCCGGATCCCGCGGGTCGACCGCCGGCTGAGGCTTGGTCAACGGCAGGAGCGCGGCCTTGATCGCCGCCCCGTCCTCCACGGTGCCCCGGCCCCGAAGCCGGATACCGCCGGCCCCGTCCTCCACGATCGCCAGGAACCGACCGTGGTGGGCGGCCCTGTCCTGCCGCTCCAGCTCCCGCTCGGTCCTGCGCTCCGCACCGTCGAGGTCGGCCACCTCGACCAGGTGCCTCGCGGCCTTGGCCAGGTCGGTCGCGTTCAACCGCGACGCGGCATCGAGGAGGAACGCCTCCCCATCCGCCCGGACGCCGGGGTCGGTGGGGAGCCTGTCGATCGCGTCCACGATCACCGCCGCCTGCTCGGGCGACACCCGCCCCGCCACCATGGCTGAGTGGGTCGCGGTGCGTTCGTTGACCAGGGTGTCGGCGTGCCGGATGGTCTGGTGGCCGGTGCCGCGGTGGGTGCCGGCCAGGTGGGTGAACCACTCCGCGGTCGACCCCCACGCCAGCTCACCCTTGGCGACCCCACGGGCGTGCACCTCCGCCAGCACCCCGGCCTCCAGGGCGGCCAGGTGCGCCCGGAGGCGTTCGGCCACCACGACCGCCTCGACCAGCTCCTCCGACGACTTGGCCACCCACATCGTCTCGTCCAGATCAGCCAGCACCCGGTCCGCACAGGCGACGACCCCGGCGGGGGTGGTCGGCGTACCGGTGGGCTGCTCCATGACCCAACTCAACCAGAGGCCACCGACAGTCACGGGTGACTGACCTGCGGTTATCCACCGCAGAAGATAACGAATCGATCACATGTTCGATACCTCGTCGATCCTGGTTGGCGGCCCGCAAGCCGGGAAGCAGCCGCAACCCCGGCGGACGCCTCCCGCGTAGCTGCCAAGAACCGCAACCACGCGCGGCCCGCAGGCCGAAGCCCGGTCACCGCCCTGAGTTGGCTGCGGGGGTTTCGAGGCTCGCTGACGCTCGCACCTCAACCACCGGCGGCGCCTGGTGCTCGCGGGGGGTCACCAGCCCCAGGTGCCCGGCTCGCCCTTGAACGGGCCGACGACCCGGCTGGTGACCCAGCCGCCGTAGAACTCCCCCGGCTGCGGGACCACGGTCTCGCCGTCCACCGTGCAGCGGTCGACCCGACCGGGCATCACCGCGAGAGCCCCGGCGATCTCCGCGAAGGCGGGCGTCGGGTGGGGGTAGGTCCAGGCCGCCTGCGGGGCGACGCGCGTGCCGACGACCAGGTCGAAGTAGGCCGCGCGGCCCTTCCACTCGCATGCCGAGGCGCCCTCGGCCCCCCTCAGCACGCCGGGCTCGAAGGCTTCGCGCGGCAGGTAGTACGTCGGCGGGTGGCTGGTCTCGAGCACCCGCCAGCCGGCCGTCGTGCTCGCCACCACGCGCCCGCCCAGCTCGACCTCGACCCGCTCGGACGTGCGCTCCAGCCGCGGGGGACGTGGGTAGTCCCACACCGACTCCTGGCCCGGCCCGGGCCGCTCGGGGACGGGCCGCCTCACGACCGGGCCGCCTGCTGCTCCGACATCACGCGATCCCTCCTCCACCTCACGGTGACCGTATCCCCCACCTGATCGCCGGTCGCCGAAAGTCGTCGCCGTTGCGGGGAAGAGCCGGGGCGCGGCGTAGGTTCTGGACCCGTGCGAGCGACGATCCGGGGACTGGTGGCGGACACCGGCCGCTGCGCAACGAACACTTCCGGCGGCTGTGGCTGGCCAACATCATCACGGTGGTCGGCGCCCAGCTGACCGTCGTGGCCGTGCCGGCGCAGATCTACGCCGAGACCGGCTCGTCGGCGTACGTCGGGCTCACCGGGCTCTTCGGGCTGGTCCCGCTGGTGGTCTTCGGCCTGTGGGGCGGCGCGCTCGCCGACGTGATGGACCGGCGCACGCTGCTAATCGCCACCACGACCGGCCTGATCGTGACCAGTGGCCTCTTCTGGCTGCAGGCTGCGCTGGGCGGGGCGAACGTGTGGCTGCTGCTCGGCCTGTTCTCGGTCCAGCAGGCCTTCTTCGCGGTCAACCAGCCCACGCGGAGCGCGGTGCTGCCCAAGATCCTGCCGCTGCAGCTGCTGCCGGCCGCCAACTCGCTGAACATGACGATCTTCCAGGCCGGCGCGATCGCCGGACCGCTGGTGGCGGGCACGCTGATCCCGGTCCTCGGCTTCTCGTGGCTCTACCTGATCGACACCATCACGCTCTTCGCCACGCTGTCTGCGGTCGTGCGGCTCCCCCGGCTGCCCGTCGAGGGCGCCGGCACCGGCACCCCGGGCCTGCGCTCGGTGGTCGAGGGGCTCTCCTACCTGCGCGGTCACCCGGTGCTGCTGATGTCCTTCGTGGTCGACCTGATCGCGATGGTCTTCGGCATGCCGCGCGCGCTGTTCCCCGAGATCGCGCACGAGGCGTTCGGCGGCCCGGACCGCGGGGGGCTCGCGTTCGCGCTCCTCTTCGCCGCCATCCCAGCCGGCGCGGTGCTGGGCGGCATCTTCTCGGGCTGGGTGTCACGGGTGGACCTGCAGGGCCGGGCCGTGATCGTCTGCATCCTCGTATGGGGCGTGGCCATGACCGGGTTCGGTCTCGCGGTCGGGCTCGCCGACGGAGGCCCGGGCCCGATGCTGGTCGTCGCCGTGCTGATGCTGGTCGTCGGCGGCGCCGCCGACATGGCGTCGGCGGCGTTCCGCACCAGCATGCTGATGAGCGCCGCCACCGACGCCGTGCGCGGCCGGCTACAAGGCGTCTTCATCGTCGTCGTCGCGGGCGGTCCCCGGATCGCCGACGTCGTGCACGGAGCGAGCGCGGCCATGGTCGGCACGGCCGCCGCGGCCGCGGGCGGCGGGGTGCTGGTGGTCGTCGGGACGACGATCGCAGCCCTGGCGGCGCCCGCGTTCGTGCGCTACCGGATCAGCCGCGCGGTGCGCGAGGCGGCCTGAGCGCCGTCACGCGCCGCGGTCAGACACCCAGCAGGCCGCGGACGTACGCCGCCTGGCCGAGGTGCTGGGCATCGTCGTTGACCACGCTGACCAGCCGGACGCCGAGCGTCACCGGCGGGTCCCAGCGGTCGTCGACGACGCGGTCGAGGTCGGCGGCGTCCAGCCCCTCGAGGTACCCGCGCGTCTGCTCGTGCACGGCGTCGACGTACGCCGCGAGCCGCTCGGCGTCGACCCGCACGTGCGCCACCTGCTCGCTGGAGTGCCCGTAGCCGATGTCGGAGGCGTCGAAGGGCAGGCCGAACTTCTCGTGGAAGCCCCGGGCCGTCCACACCTGCTCGATGCCGGCGACGTCGGCGACGTGGTCGTCCTGCACCCGGGCGAGGTGCCAGACCAGCCAGCCGATCGGGTTGGCGTCCGGTCCGGGCCGGTGCGCCAGCTGCTCCTCGTCGAGGCCGTCGACGACGTCGCGCCCGCCCTCCGCGATGCGTCCGAAGGCGTCGGTCAGCAGCTGAGCAGGGGTCATGCGTCGAGGGTAGGTCGGGTACGGGCGGGGTCCAACAGGCATGTCGGCCACGCCGAGGCGGGCTGGGAGGAGGCACGGGCGTGACGAACTTCGGCTACACCCTGATGACCGAGCAGAGCGGGCCGCGCGAGCTGGTGCGCTACGCGAGCGCCGCGGAGCAGGCCGGCTTCGACTTCGAGGTCATGAGCGACCACTACTCCCCCTGGCTCACCGAGCAGGGCCACGCGCCGTACGCCTGGTCGGTCCTGGGGGCGGTGGCACAGGCGACCTCGCGGGTGGGGCTGATGACCTACGTGACCTGCCCCTCGATGCGCTACCACCCAGCGGTGGTGGCACAGAAGGCTGCCACCGTGCAGCTGCTGTCGGAGGGCCGCTTCACCCTCGGGCTCGGGAGCGGGGAGAACCTCAACGAGCACGTCATCGGTGCCGGCTGGCCAGCCGTGGAGACGCGTCAGGAGATGCTCACGGAGGCGATCGAGATCATCCGGCAGCTCCACACCGGCGAGCTGGTGACCTACCGGGGCCAGCACTTCGACGTCGACTCCGCCTGGATCTGGGACCTGCCGGAACAGCCGGTCGAGATCGGCGTGGCCGTCGCCGGCGAGCGCGGGATCCGGCACTTCGCACCGCTCGCCGACCACCTGGTCGCGGTCGAGCCGCGTGCCGACCTCGTGACGACGTGGAACTCCGTCGCGGGCGCGCCGACGATCGGGGAGCCGGCGCGTGCCGTCGGGCAGATCCCGATCTGCTGGGGCCCGACGAGGACGCCGCGGTCCGGACCGCCCATGAGCAGTTCCGCTGGTTCGCCGGCGGGTGGAAGGTGAACGCCGACCTCCCGACCCCGGCCGGCTTCGCGGGGGCGACCCAGTTCGTCCGCCCCGAGGACGTCGCCGACTCCATCCCCTGCGGCCCCGACCTGGACCGGATCGTCGACTCCGTCCGCGCCTTCTGGGAGGCCGGCTTCACCGACATCGCGCTGGTGCAGATCGGCGACGACAGCCAGGACGCGTTCCTCCGCGAGGCGGCCGGTCCGCTGCTGGAGAAGCTCCGGGCCGCTTCGCGCTGAGCGTCCACCCCATGTAACGCGGTGTCCACGGTGCTCCTGCGGTGTCGCGGCACCGCACCGGTGACGTGGACACCGCGTTACATGTGACTCAGCCGGCCCGGCCGCCGGGGTTGCCCTGCCGGGCGGCCTGGGCGACCTTGCGATCGGTCAGCACGATCCAGCCTGCGAGGGCGGCGCCGGCGAGGACCGCGAAGAGGAACAGGCACATCGCGATCGCGGGGTAGCCGAGGATCCGGTGATCGGTGGGCACGCGCATCATCAGGGCCGCACCGAGCACCGTGGCGGCGATGACGAGCCCCAGCGTGACCCGGTTGGCCACCCGCTGCAGGACGGTGTGGAGCTGCTCCTCGTCGATCGTGCGCACCCGCATCGTGAACTCGCCCTCCGCGAGCGCGTCGAGGATCCGGTTGCCGCGCTTGGGCAGCAGCGAGGTGAACTCCTTGGCCTCGATCGCGGCCGCCATGATCCCGGCCGGGCTGACCTTGAGCCCGCTGGCGAGCAGCTCGCTGAGGTTGGACCGGATCGCTGCGGCCGGGTCGAAGTCGGGGTCGAGGTGCAGGGTCGTCTGGTCCAGGTTGAGCAGCGCCTTGCCGATCATCGACATCTCCGCGGGCGGACGCAGCCCGTGGGCGCCCGAGATGCGGCTCAGCTCGACGAGCACCGTCCCGGCCTGCTGCTCCGCCCCGGCGGACGCCGCCTCGGAGACCAGGTGCGCGACCTCCCCGCGGAACGCCGCCGCGTCGTACTCCTCCAGCGGGTGGCCCATCCCGGCCAGTACCGCCGCCGCCTCCTCGCCGTCGCCGTCGCCGATCGCCAGCAGCAGCTTGGTGACCTTGTCCTGCAGGCGCGGCGGCACGGTCGCCACCATGCCCAGGTCCAGCAGGGCCAGCCGGCCGTCGTCGGTCAGCATCAGGTTGCCCGGGTGCGGGTCGGCGTGCAGGACGCCGTGGTCGAGCATCAGCCGCAGGTAGCAGCTGAACAGCTGCTCGACCATCGGGCCGGCGTCCACGTCGAGCAGCCCCAGCGGGCCGACGTCGGTGACCTTGCGGCCCTCGATCCGCTCCATCGTGAGCACCCGCGAGGAGGAGTGGTCGAGGATCGGCTCGGGCACCACGATCAGGTCGTACTGCCCGGTCAGGTCGCGGAACCTGAGCAGGTTGCGCGCCTCCCGGCGGTAGTCGAGCTCCCCGGCCAGGGACCGGCGGAACTGGCTGAGCAGCTGCTCGAAGCCGAAGCGCCGTCCGGCGTCCGTGTGCTTGTCCGCGAGGCCTGCCAGCCGGGCCAGCGTCTCCATGTCGTCGCGGGCGATCTCGCGGGCCTCGGGCCGCTGGACCTTGACCACGACCTCCCGGCCGCTGGGCAGGGTGGCCCGGTGGACCTGCCCCAGGGAGGCCGCCGCCATCGGCTCGCGCTCGAAGTCCGCGAACAGGTGCCGGACCTGGCCGCCGAGCTCGGCCTCGACGATCTCCTCGACCTGCTCGTAGGGGAACGGCTCGGCGCTGTCCTGGAGCCGGGCCAGCGCAGTCGTGTAGGCGGCCGGCAACAGGTCGAAGCGAGTGGAGAGCAGCTGGCCGAGCTTGATGTACGTCGGGCCGAGCTCCTCGAGGTCGCGGGCGAAGGCGTCGGCCTTCTCCGCATCCCCCATCGGCGGCTCCTCGTCGAAGGAGAACTCGTCCAGGCCGGCCCCCGCGACCAGGTCGGAGCGGCCGTGCCGGACCAGCAGCCGCGCGATGGCGGCGTACCGCCCGACGTTCTTGGGGTTCAGGGATGCCATGGGGTCAGCATGACGCCCTCGATGCGCCCGGCCTCTGGTGGGCCCGCCCCGCGGCCGGCTCAACCGAGCCGTTCGCTCCGCAGGGCCCGGACCACGCGCGTGATCAGGTCGTAGGGGACCGCCTCGTCGAGCGGGAACCGGCCGGTGCCCTTGGTCGCGCGGTACGGCGCCAGGTCCGCCTCGAGGTCGGAGCCCGGCTGCGCGGCGGGCAGCGGATAGACGCTGACATAGCTGGTCCAGCCCGCGAAGTGCACGACCGAGCGACCGCCCACCTTGTAGGTCGGCATGTCGTAGGCGATGGTCTCGACCGCGTCCGGGAGCGCCTCCCGGATCGCCCCACGCACCCCCTCGAGCACCGGCCGGACGTCTTCGGGGAACGACGCGAGGTAGTCCTCCACCCGGGCGAACCGCGCGGTCACGAGTCACCCTGGAGCTTCTGGAGGCGGGTGCGCAGCAGCGGCTCGCGGTGGCTGTTGCCGTGCAGCGCGAGGTAGCGCTCGCCGTACGCCGCGAGCAGGGCGTCGTCGAGGCGCCGCACCGCGCCGGGCGGGTAGCGGTAGCCCATCCGCTCGTTGAGCGTGGCGCTGTCGACCGACCGGAGCACCTCGGCCAGCTCGTCGAGCGAGGTGATCCCGACCTCCAGCAGCAGCCCGGAGATCCACGTGTAGTGGTCGGTCCGCGACCAGCCGGCGTCGGCGTACTGCCCGGCGAGGAAGGCGGCCAGCTCCCGCGGGCTGATCCGCGGGTCGTCGTCGGCGGACTCGGCGGGGGCGCTGCTCAGGCCCTGCTGGAGCCGGTCACGGATCGTGGAGAACTCCCGGTCGGCCAGCTCGAGCAGTCCGGCCGCCAGCGTGAACCGGCGGTCGAAGTCGGGCACGTGCTCGTCGGGGATGGTGCCCTTGTAGCGGATGTCGTGCTCGAACTCCGCCCACGCGTGCTGCAGCACCGTCCGGATCTGCACCTGCGTGCTCCGCTCCCGCAACAGCTCGTACGCCGGCTGGCTCGCGCGCACCGCGTCCAGCCCGATCAGCAGGTGCCTGCTGGCGTAGCCGAACCGCCCCTGGCTCGCGGTCTCCCGCCCCATGTCCCGGTCGTCGTGGACCACGACCTGGTCGCCGAGCAGGTCGGCCACCGCGGCCACGTCGCTGTGCACGTAGGTGATCACCCGGACGCCGATCACGTCGGTGATGTCCCGCAGCGGGTCGGGGAAGGCCGGCTCGCCGTCGACGACGCGCGCGGCCTTGGTGGCGAACGACGCGACACTCTTGGCCCTCCCGGTCACGCTGAGGTAGTTGATGCCGGCGTCGTCGAGGATCGTCTGCACCAGCGCCACCGCCTGGTCGGCGGCCTGGCGCAGGGTCGCGTGCTGCGCGGCGTACTCACGCACGGCGACGCGCACCGGGTCCTCGACCGCCGCCACCCGACGCTCCCGCGGCGTCGGCCGGAGCCCCTCGGGCAGGGTCGGCGTGACGATGTAGCCGCCGGCGAAGTCGCCGTACGTCGAGGTCAGCTCGGGCCGGCGCACGGCGAACAGCCCGACATACGCGCACACCACGGCGTCGACCTGGTCCTCGACGACCCGCAGCTCGCTCTTGCGGGTGGCGTCCTCGACCCGGACCACCAGCTCCTTCCAAGGGCCGTTGACGCTCAGCGCCGGGTCGGCGTCCGCGAGGCCCTCGAGGAGCCCCATCAGCACGAGCAGCTCGCCGCGCAGCGCCTCGAGGGAGCGGCCGGTCTTGTTCTTGTACTTCAGGGTGCGGCCGAGCCGGAACAGCGCGACCGTCGCCGGGTGCGGGTAGACCTCGATGGCACGGCGGGCCCGCCCCGAGCGGGGGTTCATGTCCAGGCCGAGGCGCGAGCAGAGCCGCGCGCCCCGGGGACCGCCCGGCCCGGCCAGCTCCGGCTTGCCGGTGTTCGCGGGGTGCGCGCCGGCGTCGAAGCGAGCGAAGTCGCGGTTGAGGTCCGCCTCCGCCGGCCGGTTGCCGGTGGCGTTGGGGACGATCAGCGGCGCGTCGATCGCGACCAGGCAGTCGCCCTCGACGTACGGCGCCAGCGCGTCCACGATCTCGTCGTCGGTGCCTGCGGCCGAGAGGTGCACCAGGCGACCGGACTCGTCGAGGACGGCGAGGCCGGTGGGCTTGCGCTGCCCCCACGCGAGGTCGACACCGACGAAGTACATGGCTGCAGCCTGCCCTATCCACCGTCGTCCACGCCCGCAAGGATGGGCGCATGCCGCACACCGATGCTCCCTGGTGGACCACCTCGGTCGTCTACCAGGTCTATCCGCGCAGCTTCGCCGACTCCGACGGGGACGGGATCGGCGACCTCGCGGGCATCACCGGGCGGCTGGACCACCTCGAGCGGCTCGGCGTCGACGTGCTGTGGCTCTCGCCGATCTACCCCTCGCCGCAGGACGACAACGGCTACGACATCAGCGACTACCAGGGCGTCGATCCCCTCTTCGGCACCCTCCCCGACCTCGACGAGCTGATCGCCCAGGCGCACGCGCGCGGTATCCGGGTCGTGATGGACCTCGTGGTCAACCACACCTCCGACGAGCACCCGTGGTTCGTCGAGTCGCGCTCCTCGACCGACAACCCGAAGCGCGACTGGTACTGGTGGCGCCCGGCCCGGCCGGGCACCGTCCCCGGCGAGCCCGGCGCGGAGCCCACCAACTGGGGGTCGTTCTTCTCAGGGCCCACCTGGGAGTACGACGAGACGACGGGCGAGTACTACCTGCACCTGTTCAGCCGCAAGCAGCCCGACCTCAACTGGGAGAACCCCGAGGTGCGCCGGGCCGTCCACCAGATGATGCGGTGGTGGCTCGACCGCGGCGTCGACGGCTTCCGGATGGACGTCATCAACATGCTCTCCAAGGACCTCCCACCGCGCGACGGAGTCGTGCCGACGGCGGGAGCGCGACGGGGTGGTGCCACCCGGCGGGACGCAGGGGGACGGGGGGCCCTACTACCTGTGCGGCCCGCGCATCCACGAGTTCCTCGCCGAGATGCACGCCGAGGTCGTCGCCGGCCACGAGGCCACGCTCCTGACCGTCGGCGAGATGCCCGGCGTCACGGTCGAGCAGGCCCGGCTCTTCACCGACCCGGCCCGCCACGAGGTGGACATGGTCTTCCAGTTCGAGCACGTCTCCCTCGACCAGGGGACGGCAAGTGGGACGTGCGCCCGCTGGAGCTGACCGCGCTCAAGAGGTCGCTGGGACGCTGGCAGGAGGGCCTGGCCGAGGTCGGCTGGAACAGCCTCTACTGGAACAACCACGACCAGCCGCGTGCGGTGTCGCGGTTCGGTGACGACGGGGAGCACCGGGTCCGCTCCGCCAAGCTCCTCGGCACCGTGCTGCACCTGCACCGAGGCACGCCGTACGTCTACCAGGGCGAGGAGCTCGGCATGGCCAACGCGCCGTTCGCCGCCCTCGAGGACTTCCGCGACATCGAGGCGCTCAACCACTACCGGCACGCGGTCGCGCTGGGCGCCGACCCCGACGAGGTGCTCGCCGCGCTGCGGACGATGGGGCGCGACAACGCGCGCACGCCCATGCAGTGGGACGCCTCCCCCCACGCCGGCTTCACCACGGGCACGCCGTGGATCCCGGTCAACCCCGACCACGTCGAGGTCAACGCCGAGGCAGCCCTGGCCGACCCCGACTCGGTCTTCCACCACTACCGGCGGCTGATCGAGCTGCGCCGGACGGTGCCGGCCGTCGCCCTCGGCGACTTCACGATGCTCCTGCCCGACGACCCGGTCGTCTACGCTTCACGCGAACCCGGCGCCTCGACGACGTGGAGCTGCTCACCGTCGCCAACTTCTCCGGCGACCCGGTGTGCCCCGACGTCCCCGGCTGGTCGGAGTGGGTGCTGGCCGAGCTGCTGCTGGGCAACGTCGCGGACCCGACCGGTCCGGAGCTCGCGCCCTGGGAGGCCCGGGTCTACCGGCGCACGGGCAGCGCCTGAGGGCCCTCCCGCATCCCCAGTTCTGGGCAAGCGTGCGACCTCCGCGGCCCCGTAGCGTCGAGGCGGGACCACGGGGAGGCGCCATGGAGAGCGAGTGGCTCAGCGTCGGCTGGAAGGCGCTGGTCGTGCGCGGCACGATCGCGGTCGTGTTCGGCATCCTGGCGATGGTCTGGCCGCTCGAGACCGCGACGGCTCTCGCGCTGCTGTGGGGCATCTGGGCGGTCGCCGACGGCGTGGGCGCGCTGGCCCAGGCGTTCTGGCCCGGCTCGGAGTCCGGGTCGCGCTGGCTGCTCGGTGCCATGGGAGGCCTGGCCCTGGTGGTCGGCATCCTCGCGATCACCTCGCCGCAGCTCACCGCGGTCGCGCTGACCTGGATCCTCGGCATCTGGCTGGTCGCCCGCGGCGTGTTCGAGCTGATGGCCGCCGCGATGTCGCACGTGACGATGCACCGCGGGCTGCTCGCGCTCGTCGGGCTGCTCGACCTGGTGCTGGGCTTGCTGTTCGTGCTCAACCCGGGCAAGTCGGTCGTCGGGATCGCCGTGCTGCTAGGCGTGATCGCGCTGGCCTGGGGCGCGGTGCTCGTGACCGTCGGCCTGTGGGTGCGCCACGAGGAGGAGGGGTACGTCGGCCCAGCCGGCACCGGCCCGCACCCGACCGCCCTCTGACCTCACCAGCCGCGGGAGCCGTCATGGATCAGCCGGTTCGTTCCCCCGAGGTCGACCGTTGGCTCCTCGAGCTCACCCAGCCGGAGGGGCGCGCCGACCCCTACCCCCGCTACGAGGCGGTGCGGAACGCTGCTCCGGTGGCGCTCGCCGAGGACGGTGCGATCGTCCTCACCCGGTATGCCGACTGCCTGGCCGTGCTGCACGACCCGCGGTTCGGCCGCGCGGACCCCGACGACGCGTTCGGTGCGGTCGGCCTGGCGAACTGGCGAGCCATGCCGGCGGTCTTCACCATCAGCACGAGCATGCTCTCCAGCAACCCTCCCCAGCACACCCGCCTGCGCCGCCTGGTGAGCAAGGCCTTCACGGCCAGGAGGGTCGAGCTCCTCCGCGCGTCGGTCGAAGACACGGTGGACGGCCTGCTCGCGCAGCTCGAGGGCGGCGGCGACTTCGTGGACCGGTTCGCCTTCCCGTTGCCCGTCGCCATCATCGGGGAGCTGCTGGGCGTGCCGCCTGCGGACCGGGCCGCCTTCCAGCCGTTGGTGCGCGACTGGACGATGGTGCTCGACGTGTTCACCCCGGAGGTCCTGGCCCGTGCGAACGACGCCGCCGCCGAGATCCGCGAGTACCTCCGCGCCCTCGCGCAGGAACGCCGGCGAGCACCCAGGGATGACCTGCTCAGCGCGCTCGTGCAGGTCGTCGACGAGGGTGACCGGCTGACCGAGGAGGAGCTGGTCACCATGGCGGCACTGCTCTTCGCCGCCGGCTTCGAGACGACGACTCACCTGCTCGGGAACGGGCTGGTCGCGCTCCTGGACCACCCCGACCAGGCCGATGTCCTGCGACGGGAGGCCGACGTGGCGGCGTCCGCCGTCGAGGAGCTGCTGCGCTACGACAGCTCGGTCCAGATCTCCGGACGGCTGGCCCGCCAGGACACCGAGGTCGCCGGCGTCGCCGTTCCGCAGGGGTCCAACCTGGTCTGCTACCTGGGGGCGGGCAACCGTGACCCGCAGCGGTTCGCCGATCCGCACCGGCTGGACCTGCACCGCCACGAGGGGGCACCCCTGTCCTTCGGCGGCGGCATCCACTACTGCCTCGGGGCGCCTCTCGCCCGCCTGGAGGCGCAGGTTGCGCTACCGGCCCTGCTCCGGCGCTACCCGGACCTCCAGGTCGTGAGCGGTGCCGAACGCCGCGACAGCCTGACGCTGCGCGGCTACCTGAAGCTCCCCGTGCGCTGCTGACGCGACCCCGCGGGACCGATCACACTCAGGCCAACAGGTCCCGGCTGACCTGGTCGACGGTGCTGACGCCGGCGAGCGCCATCGTCAGGTCCAGCTCGGCCCACACGTGCTCCATGACCGCGCGGGCGCCCGCGGCGCCGCCGAGGGCGAGGCCGTAGACCCACGGCCGCCCGACGAGGCAGGCGTCCGCCCCGAGGGCGAGCGCCTTGAACACGTCGGCGCCGCTGCGGATGCCGCTGTCGAACAGCACCGGCACCCGGCCGTCGACCTCCTCCACGATCCCGGGCAGCGCGTCCAGTGACCCGATCGCCCCGTCCACCTGCCGCCCGCCGTGGTTGGAGACGACGATGCCGTCGACGCCGTGCTCGAGGGCGAGTGTGGCGTCCCGGGGGTCCTGGAGACCCTTGAGCACGATCGGCAGCGAGGTCCGCTCGCGCAGCCGGGCCAGGTCGTCCCAGGTCAGCGAGGAGCGGGAGAAGACGTCGAGGAACGTCTCGACCGCGGCGCGGGGCAGCGGCGAGCGCAGGTTGCCGAGCAGGTCGCCCGGGTAGTGCCGCGCCATGGAGACCAGCGCCTTCACCGCCGCCAGCGTCGGCCGCGGCGTCGGCTCCTGCGAAGGGGTCTTCGCCCGCTCCTCGACCAGCCGCCGGAACGCCGGGTCGCTGGTGTACTGCGCGATCCCCTCGGCGCGGGCGAACGGGAGATAGGCGACGTCGAGGTCGCGGGTGCGCCAGCCCAGCACGTGGGTGTCGAGGGTGACGACGATCGCCTCGCTGCCGATCGCCTCCGCGGGCCACGAACGAGTCGACGACGTCGTCGTCCTTGCTCCAGTAGAGCTGGTACCACCGCGGGGAGTCCCCGAGCGCGGCCGCGGTCTCCTCCATCGGCAGCGAGCCCTGGGTCGAGATCACCATCGGCAGGCCCAGCCCGCGGGCCGCCTCCGCCACGGCGCGCTCGGCCTCGCGATGCGCCATCTCCAGCACCCCGATGGGCGCGAACAGCAGCGGCGCGGGGAGCCGGCGACCGAACAGCTCGACGGAGGTGTCGCGCTGCTCCACGTCGACGAGCATCCGCGGCACGATCCGGTGCCGGTCGAACGCCGCCAGGTTGGCGCGGGCGGTGTGCTGCTGGCCCGCGCTGCCGGCGACGTACGACCACGCCTGCGGGCTCATCCGCCGCTGCGCGGCCGCCTCCAGCGCGGCCGGCTCGACGGGGACCACGGGCCGGTGGCCGAAGACGCCGTCCCGGTAGATCCGCCCCTGCACCTCCCGGCCCCTGCTGACGACGCCGCTGACGGCACTGCTCACGGCGCTGCTGACTGGGTTGCTGACAGGGCTGCTGACGGCCCGGTCCGGGTGCGTTCTCTCGGTCACCGGAGCAGTCTCCTACGTCGGGGTGGTCCGGGTCAGCCCTCGGACCATGACACGGACCCTGACGCGGACCTCGTCACGGCGACGTCGCGGACCATGGCGCAGCGGGCTCCCGGAGGCGCAGACTCGTCCCATGGCCGTCCAGATGCGCGACCTCATGAGGGGTGTCCTGCCCGAGCTCCGGGTGCACCCGGTGGACAAGTGGGTGCGCGCCCGCGCCGGCGACGCGCTCGTGGTCAGCACGGGCAGGCCGAGGCTGGTGTGGGAGCCACGGCGCGTGGTGCCGTCGTACGCCGTGCCCCGCGACGACGTCGCCGGCGACCTGGTCCCCGTCGTCGACCCGGACGTGGCCCCGGTCGAGCACCCGGTCCCCCTCGGCGCGGGCCCACCGGTGCTGGACCCGCGCACGCCGTTCTCGACACACAGCTGCCCGGGCACGCCGCTGACGATCCGGGCGGGGAGCGACGAGCTGGTCGGCGCGGCCTTCGCACCCGACGACCCCGACCTGGGCGGCTACGTCGTCCTGGACTGGAAGGCGTTCTCCCAGTGGTACGAGGAGGACGAGCCGGTGATGGGGCACCCGCACGACCCCTTCGACCGGATCGACTGCCTGCACAGCAGCCGCCGGGTGACCCTGCGGGCCGACGGGCAGGTGCTCGCCGACACCGACCGGGCGACCCTCCTCTTCGAGACCCCGCTCCCGGTGCGCTACTACATCCCGCGCGAGGACGTGTCGACCGAGCTGCTGGAGCCGAGCAGCCGGCACACGGTGTGCGCCTACAAGGGACAGGCGTCGTACTGGTCGGCACGGGTCGGTGACGGCGTGCTTCCCGACATCGCGTGGACCTACGTGGACCCGCTGCACGACGCGCTGCCGGTGCGGGGGCTGGTCGCCTTCTTCACCGAGCGGCTCGACCTGACCGTCGACGGGGTCGACCTCCCGCGGCCTAGGACGCCCTGGTCGGACCTGCCGCCGGCCTGAGCCCGGGACCGGCCCGCGCGCTCACTCGCGGGGCAGTCTCGCCATCCCGTAGGCCCGCGTGGGGTGGATCCGCACCACCACGCGACGATCGGCGACCATCGCCCGGCGGTAGTCGTCCCAGTCGTCGTGGTCGGCGCCCATCAACGCCCGGTAGAGCTCGACGAGCTCGTCGACGGCGGCGTCATCGGGCTCCTGGGCGACCTCGGAGAGCTCCACGTCGCCCTCGAGCACGACGTAGGAGAAGAAGTTCTCGCCGTTGACGTGCACGGCCGCCCACGGCCGTCGCGCCAGGTTCTTGAACTTGGCCCGGTCAGCGGTGGTGGAGATCCGGATGAGCCCGTCCGCACCGACGGCGGCCAGGACGTTGGAGAGCTGGGGCAGTCCGTTGGAACGGATCGTCGTCAGGACCGCCTCGCGGTTGTTGCGGGCGACGGCGAGGGCGTCTTCGAGCTCCATGCTGGTGCAGCCTCCGCGCCAGGGTCGGCTATTCCCTCGACGTTGTCGCTCCGGCTCCGCAGCTCACGACGACGGCGGCGCCGCGAAGACCTGGATGACCGTCTCGCCCGGGCAGTCGCCCGACTCCCGGATCGCCCAGCGGCCGACCTGCTGGGCGGACTTCCAGTTGGCCTCGGCGTCGTGCTCCTCGGTCTCGCCCTCGGTGACCACGAAACCCGCGTCGACGGCGTCGTGGTTGAGGTAGTCGAGGATGTCCTTGAACGGCGCCGAGGACACCCCGGTCACGATGACGCCCGTCTCGCCCCGGTCCTCCACGTCGTAGACCGTGGTCTGCGGCGGGAACGACCAGGCCTCGGGGAAGCCCTCGCCGTACGGCTTGTCGACCGGCTTGGCGTCGGCCCGGCAGACGCTGCGGTCGGCCGCCGCCTCCAGGGCGTGCTCGCCGGTGTCCGAGCCCTGGGCGTCGGGGTCCTGGGCCTTGTCGTTCGACCCGCAGGCCGACAGGCCGGCCGTCAGCAGGAACGCGGCCGCGAGGGCCGGCAGCGCGCGCCTCACCTGTCGAACTTCGCGTAGAGCGTCTTGCCGCCGCGCTGCCGGGCGATGGTGGCCCAGGCGTCGTGGCCGTTCTTCTTCGGGTTGCGCACGCACTTGCCGATGCAGCCGTCGGCGTAGCCGACCAGGATCCGGCCGTGCTTGTCGAGCGTGACGTCCATGAAGTCGAGCAGGTTGCGGTCGTTGCCGCAGGTCGTGCCGGCCGTGCAGAGCGAGCCGCGCTGGACGGGGTCGTGCGGGGTCGCGTCCCGGGTCACCCAGTGCCGGCCACCGTCATAGGTGGTGCTGACGTAGAGGTGCCACACCCCGTGGAACTTCTTGGCGTTCTGGTAGTCCCCGCCGGTGGTGGTGCCGAGGTAGGCGAGCGCGGCGCGGCCGTCGCTGCCGGCGACCATGGTCGGGAAGACGGCGTTCTTGACCCCGAGGTTGCCCCCGACCTGCTGCCCGTGCAGCCAGGACTTGCCCCGGTCGGTGCTGGTCGCCACCCCGGGTCGGCCGTCGGCCCCGACGTACCCGAAGTAGGCCGTGCCGTTGGCGCCGATCCCGACCGAGGGGTCGGAGTCGCCGACCGTGCTCGACGGGACCGGGCGGACGTTCCAGCTCTGGCCGTCGTCGGTGGAGACCGCGACGGCGGCGTGCTTGCCGCACCCCTTGTTGGGCAGGTACGCCGTGCCGTCGGGCGCGACCTTGACGTGCCCGTGCAGGCCGCCGCACTGGGTCAGGTCGTAGGTCGGCACGCCCGCGCCGAAGGTCGTGCCGCCGTCGAGCGAGGAGGCGCAGAACGCCGTCACGATGTCCTGGCTGCAGTAGTAGACGGCGTGCGGGTAGTCGGTGGTCGGCAGGTTGCCGATCGCGTCCTTGGTGAAGGGACCGCCACCCACGGTCTGGTGGTCCACCCCGCTGGGGATGCCGCCGCCGGTGCTGGGCGACCAGGTCTTCCCGTCGTCGTCGGTCCAGCAGGTGAAGGAGTCCACGCCGGTCAGCTGGGACTCGAAGGTGCGGCCCGTGGTGCGGTCGGTGTAGAGGATCGGGTCGAGGCTCTGCGTGCTGCCCTGGGGGCATCCGCTCGCGGCGTTCGCCGACCGGTCGCTCCAGTGCGCCTTCCCGTGGCCGAAGGAGACCCGGTAGGTGGACAGGTAGGCCTGGTACATCGTCGCGCCGGTCTTGAAGCTGTTGCCGATCGACGGCTCACCGGCGTTGTTGTGGTCCTGCAGGCCCTTGGGCGCCTTGAAGTTGGTGAACGTGGGCGGCGTCTGGGTGCCGGGGCTCGGGTTGGCCGGCTTGTCGACCAGCTTCGCGGTCGCGTGGTAGCTCTCGCCCAGCGGGGCGTAGGGCACCACCCGGACCGTGTAGCTGCCGGCCTTCGGCGCGGCCAGGATCAGCTCGGGATCGCTGCTGGACGCCGCGGTCGCGACCGTGTCGCCGTGGGCGTCGAGCAGGTAGAGGTCGAAGTCGGCGGCGGCGTTGGACCACTTCACCGAGACCTTGAGCTGGTGCGCCTGCCCGTAGCCGGACGGGGTGTCGACGTGCAGCGTGAAGTCGTCGCACGACTGCGGCGCGGAGCAGTCCGGCGCGTCGAGGGCGTTGCCGGTGACGTTCGGGGCGGCGAAGGGGCCACCGGTCCAGCCGACGCTGCCGTCCCCGCCGGCCGAGACGGATCCCTCCGCCGGGGTGGCCGCGTCGGCGCTGCCCAGGGCGGTGAGGGCGCCGCCGAGGAGCAGCATCGCCCCCAGCCCGGAGACGACGGTGCGGACTGACCTCGATGACGCTGCGCGCATGGTGTGCGGACCCTTTCCCCGGTGGAGCACTCACCCCGTCAACGACGAAGCAGCTCGCGCGCTACGGCGGGCGAGTGACCCGTCCCTTCCCGCGGCCCCGCCTCGGCAAACCCGCCCGACGGGCAGGACCAGACCGGTCCACAGGGGCCCGTGCCCCGAACGGCCCGCCGCTCCGGAAGCCGGGACAGCCCACGCCGGGCGGGTCTAGCCTGACCGGGCCCGGCTCGACCTCGGAGGCGTCATGAGACTCACTCGTCCCGTCCTCACCGCCGTCGTGTCCGCAGCGGTGACACTGGCCGGGCTGGCCGCTCCGCCCTCCTCGGCTGCCGGCCAGGCCATCACGCTGCGCAAGGTCTGGCAGCTCACCCCGGTCGGCGACCAAGCGCTCTTCGTCGCCAGCGACGACGTGCACGGGCGCGCGCTGTGGAGGAGCGACGGCACCGCCGCGGGCACCTCGGTGGTCACGGTCATCGACCCGGCCGGGACCGACCCGTCGTACGGAAAGCTCCGCTACGAGCGGTACGCCGCGGTCGGCGACCGGCTCTTCCTCGTTGTCGACGACGGCCGGCACGGTGCCGAGCTGTGGGTCAGCGACGGCACCGCCGCCGGCACGCGCCTGGTCCGCGACGTCCACCCCGGCCCGGACAGCTCGGCCATCTCCGAGCTCACCGCCCGCGGGAAGGAGCTGTTCTTCACGCTCGAGGGTGCGCACGCGGCGCGGCTGTGGAAGTCCGACGGGACCGCGGCGGGCACGGTCCGGGTGCGGACCCACGACGCCTCGCCGATCGACCCGACCGACCTGCATGCCTGGCACGGCGACGTCTACTTCGAGGCCGGCCGGCGCGGCGTGGGCCCCGGGCGTGCGCTGTGGCGCAGCGACGGCTCGGCCCGCGGCACCCGGCTGGTCGAGGACATCCGGCCGGGCGCCCGCCTCGACCCCCGGATCGGGAGCTTCACCGGCGCCGAGACCCGGCTCTACTTCGTCGCCAACGACGGGCCGGAGATGGGCGACGACAACACCGGTATCTGGCGCACCGACGGGACCGCGCAGGGCACCCGCTACGTCCGCAACGTCGACACCGGCCGCTCCCTGTGGGACGACGGGCCCTACCCCGAGCAGCTCACCACGATCGGCGACCGGCTGCTCTTCAGCGACACCGACTGCACCCACGGCCAGGAGCCCTGGTCGAGCAACGGGACCACCCGCGGCACCCAGCTGCTCGACCTCGACCCGCGGACCGCCTCGCCCGGCGCCTGCGGCCCGGGCTCGAACCCCCAGGCCCTGGTCGCCTACGCCGGGGCCTTCCACCTCATCGCCCACGTCGAGGGCCACAACGCGCTGTGGCGCACCGACGGGACCGTGGCGGGGACCACCCCGGTCGCCGACCTCCCGCCCAGCAGCTCCTCCCTCTTCGCGGACTCCGCGGTGGTCGGGGGCCTGCTGTACCTGGCCTTCTCCGAGCCCGGGGGCATGTACGACCCGCCTCGCAGCGCCCTGTGGGTCAGCGACGGCACGTCCGCAGGCACCCGCGAGCTGCACGACTTCAGCGGCACCACCAACGGCGCACCGGGCGTGGTTTCGGCGCGCACGGCGGCGGGTGACCGGCTGCTGTTCCTGGTCTCGGACGGCGCGCCGGAGCCCGAGTACGTGCTCTGGTCCAGCGACGGCTCCCCGGAGGGCACCGCACCGGTGCTCGCCGGATGACCGACGATGTCCTCATGCCCCAGGACCTCAGCGCCGTCGCGTGGCCCGTCCGGACCGAGCGGCTGACCATCCGGCCCGGCACGGTCGCCGACGCCGAGGCCACGTGGCGGTTCCGGCGGCTCCCGGAGGTCGCCGAGTGGCTGACCCGGGCCGCCGTCGACCGGGAGGAGTACGCCGCCGTCTTCACCGACCCCGAGCGGCTGTCCAAGACGTTGGTCATCGAGCGGGACGGCGAGGTGGTCGGTGACCTGATGCTGCTCGTCGAGGACGCCTGGGCGCAGGCGGAGGTGGCCGACCAGGCGCACGGCGTACAGGCCGAGCTCGGGTGGGTGATCGATCCGGCTCACGCCGGGCAGGGCTACGCGACCGAGGCGGCGGCTGCGCTGCTGCGCATCTGCTTCGAGGACCTCGGGCTGCGCCGGGTGACGGCCCAGTGCTTCGCCGACAACGTGGCCTCGTGGCGGCTGATGGAGAAGCTCGGGATGCGCCGGGAGACCCACACCGTCCGCGAGTCGCTGCACCGCAGCGGCGCCTGGCTCGACGGGCTGGCCTACGCGATCCTCGCCGAGGAGTGGCGCGCTCGGCGGGCCGAGGGGGTCAGGGCATCCCGGTGACCGAGTCGTCGCTGAACACGCAGAACTCGTTGCCCTCCGGGTCCTTCATCACGGTCCAGACGTCCGGGTTGTCCAGCGAGGGCGGGTCCTGACGGACCTCGACGGTCGTGGCGCCGGCATCCACCAGCCGCGCCACCTCCTCCTCCATGGAGCCCGGCGTGACGAGATCGAGGTGCAGCCGGTTCTTGACCTGCTTCTCCTCGGGCACCTTCATGAAGTACAGCGGCGACCCCGAGCGGGACGGGTCGTCCACCAGGAACTCGTCGGTGTTGCGCTCGGACATGCGACGCGACAGGGCCTCGGCCCAGAAGGTCGCCTGGGCCCGGGCGTCCCGGCAGTCCACGACCACGGCCAACAGTGATGACGCCATCGCACCTCCTCGCACGTGTTTGCTCCCATTGGGCGGCACCGGTGGCGGCACCGCAAGGGACTCCGACCGCTTTACCCAGAACGCGCCGTCAGAACGTCCCCTCGGAGCGTTCTCGCCGGCCGGGGGCAGACGAGCGGGTGCTCACGGCCAGTGCGGCGGCGATCAGCACGACACCTACCACCCGGGTCCAGCCGAGGACGTTGCTGACCTGGTCAGTGACCCCGAGGACGAAGTCCGCCACGTGGGAGCTGTCGAAGTACTTCGCCTCGGCGTACACCGTCAGCTGCAGCGCCGCGGTGATCAGCGCCAGGGCTCCCCCGACCGTCGCGAGCACGGCCCACAGCCCCTCGCGCCAGCGGGCCAGGCCGACGCCGGCGATGACGAGGAAGGCCGCCGTCTCGAGGACGAGCTGGATCAGGTAGCTGACCGGGTAGTTGTACACGCGGCCTGACGCTACGTCCGTTCGCGCGCCGCCGCAGCGGTATCTGTCGGGACGTGGCGGTGGAGAGCTCTCAGCTCTCGTGGATGAGCTGGTCGGGCAGCTTCTTCACGCGGGCCCGGCGCTTGCGCCGGGTCGGGATCATCGAGCGCATCTCCTCCAGCTTGCCGAAGCACAGCAGCCGGTCGCCGGCCTCGACGACCTCCTTGTGCCGCGGGTTGGGGATGACCCGCGGCCCCCGGTGCAGCGTCAGCACGACGATGTCGCGCTCGTCGAGGCCGGACTCGCTCAGCTTCCGGCCGACCATGTCGGCGCCCGGGTGCACGAGCAGCTCGGCGACGCCGTACCCGGTCGAGACGCTGAGCCGCTGGCGCACGTCGATCTCCGGGAAGGCCACCTGGTTGGCGATGAAGTCGATGATGGCGCCGGCCACGTCGAGCTGGGTGGCGGTCTCGATGCCCTCGAGCCCCGGCGAGGAGTTGACCTCCATCACCAGCGGGCCGTCGTGGCCCTCGAGCATGTCCACGCCGGCGACCCGGAGCCCCATGATCTGGGCGGCCTGCACCGCGGTCCGCTCGTACTCCTCGTCGAGCGCGACCGGCTCGACCGAGCCGCCGCGGTGCACGTTGGACCGGAACTCGTCGCCCTGCGCCACCCGGCGCATCGCCGCGACCACCCGGTCGCCGACCACCAGGGCCCGGATGTCGCGGCCCTTGCTCTCCTTGACGAAACGCTGGATCAGCACGTTCTGCTGGGTGCTGTGCAGGGTCTCGATGATCGCCTCGGCGACCTTGCGGTCGGGAGCGAGGATGACGCCGATGCCCTGGGTGCCCTCGAGCAGCTTGATCACCACGGGCGCGCCACCGACCCGCTCGATCGCCGGGATCACGTCGGCGCGGTCGCGCACGAACGTGGTGGCGGGCATCCGGATGTTGTGCCGGGACAGGATCTGGCTGGCGCGGAGCTTGTCGCGGCTGTTGGTGATGCCGTACGCCGGGTTGGGCGTGTAGACGTCCATCTGCTCGAACTGGCGCACGACCGCGGTGCCGAAGTAGGTGATCGAGTTCCCGATCCGCGGCAGGATCGCGTCGTAGTGCGAGAGCTGCTTCCCGCGGAACTGCAGGTCCGGCTCGTCCCCCGACAGGTCGATGGAGAAGCGCAGGGTGTTGAGCACCTTGACCGTGTGGCCGCGGTCGAGCGCCGCCGTGCGCAGTCGTTGGGTGCTGTAGGCGCGCGGGGCGCGGGAGAGGATCGCTAGCTTCATGCCCATCCTGACCGACCGGGGGTGAGAGTCGCCCATTCAAGCACCCGTGCGTCCTGACAGGATGGGCCCCGTGTCGACGACTCCAGGCCACACCATCGCCGGCTGGCGGGAGTGGATCAGCCTCCCGGACCACGGTGTCGCGTGGGTGAAGGCCAAGCTCGACACCGGCGCGCGGACCTCGGCGATCCACGCCTTCGACATCGTCGAGTTCGAGCGCGACGGCGAGGCCTGGGTCCGCTACTCGATCCACCCCTGGCAGGGCTCCCGCGAGGACGCCACCACCGTGGAGAGCCGGATCCACGACCGCCGCGTGGTGCGCAGCTCCTCGGGTCACGAGGCCGAGCGGTACGTCGTGCAGATGACCGTCGGCCTGGTCGGCCGCACGGTCACCACGGAGATGACGCTGTCGCGGCGCGACCAGATGGGCTTCCGGATGCTGGTCGGCCGGGAGGCCCTGCGCCAGGGCTTCGTCGTCGACCCGGCCCGCTCCTACCTCGGCGGGCGGCCCGACAAGTCCGTGCGCCGGCGCAACCGGGGCCGTTGATGTCGCGCGACTCGTTCGCCATCGGACCGGTGCGGGTCCGGGCGGGCGCCGCCCGCGACCTCGAGCTGCCGATCACCCGGCTGATCACCGGCGCCGACGTCGGGCTCCCGGTCCGGGTCCTCCACGGCCGCGAGGACGGGCCGGTGGTGTGGGTCAACGCGGCCACGCACGGCGACGAGGTGGTCGGGGTCGAGGTCATCCGCCGGCTGCTCACCAGCCTCTCGCCCAAGGAGATGCGCGGGACCCTGATCGCCGTACCGGTCCTGAACGTGCTGGGCGTGATGACCGGCGAGCGCTACCTGCCCGACCGCCGGGACCTCAACCGGTCCTTCCCCGGCTCGGCGCGCGGGTCGCTGGCGAGCCGGATCGCGCACCTGATGATGACCGAGGTGGTCGCCAAGTGCGAGGTCGGCATCGACCTGCACACCGGCTCGGACCGGCGTACCAACCTGCCGCAGGTCCGCGCCGACCTCGACGACCCGCGCACCCGCGAGCTGGCCACGGCCTTCGGCGCCCCGGTGATGCTGCACGCGCGGATCCGCGACGGGTCGCTCCGGCACGCCGCACGGGAGCGCGGCGCCACGGTGCTGCTCTACGAGGGTGGCGAGGCCTGGCGCTTCGACGAGTGGGCGATCACCGCAGCGGTCGACGGCGTACGCCGGGTGCTCGCCTCGCTGGGCATGGTCGAGCCCGCGGACCCCGCGGCCCTGCCCGCGATCGAGCCCAGCGTGGAGTGCCGGGCCAGCGGCTGGGTGCGCGCCCGGCACACCGGGTTCCTCCACCTCGACGCCCCCCTCGGGCAGCGCGTCACCGAGGGCGACCGGCTGGGCAGCCTGTCCGACTCCTTCGGCCGCACCCTGCGCCTGGTCCGGGCGGACCGGACCGGCATCGTGATCGGCCGCACCGAGGCGCCGGTCGTGAACGGCGGCGACGCCGTCGTGCACATCGCGGAGCACCTGCTCGACCCCGAGGGGTGAGGCGGGCCGGCGACTTCACCAGTCGCCGGCCGCGCGACTCACGCCTTGCTGACCGCCTGCTTCAGCTGGGCGCCCGGCTTGAAGGCCGGTGCGGTGGACGCGGCGATGTCGATCGCCTCACCGGTCTGCGGGTTGCGGCCCTGGCGGGCGGCACGCTCTCGGGTCTCGAACGTCCCGAAGCCCGGCAGCGTCACCTTGTCGCCGGAGCTCAGTGCGGAGGTGATGGAGTCGAGGACTGCGTTGAGGACCTTGTCGGCCTGCGCGGCGCTGAGGTCAGTCGCCTCCGCCACCGCGTCGCGAAGCTCGGTCTTGTTCATGGCTGCTCCTTCTCGAGAGCTCGGGTGCCCCTGGACGGGGCTGGTCATTCGGCACGGTCGGCCGAGGCCGACTCTTGCATGCCGGCGCGTCCCACGGACGCGCTGCCGGCGGAAAACGCCGGCAGCCACGGTGTACCCGAAGGGCAGGGTCCTATTCAACGAGGACGTCGTCCGGCCTCGGTCTGCGGCTCGCACTGGTGACCGGTATCTCACCCGGAATCCCCTGCGATCGGCCGAAAGGCGGGCGCGGCGGCCCTAGAATTTCTGCGCACCTTGGTCACGTGTCACTGCAGGACGGCGGACCCGCTGCACCATCCCCGTCCCCGCTCACCGTCACCGGAGTGCTTCCCCGTGCTCGTCGTGCTCGGCGCCGTCGCGTCGTTCTTCTCCCTGTCCTCAGCCGTGCCGCAGGTTCGCCGGGCGCTCCGTAGCCGTTGCGTCGACGGGCTCTCCACGAGCTCGCTCCTGCTCACCCTGGCCGCGCTCGTGTCGTGGTGCGTCTACTCCGCCGTGGTGATGGACGACGTGCAGCTGGTCAACAACACCGTCTCCTTCGGGTTCGCCGTCCTCCTCGTGTTCGCGCTCCTGCGCGCCCGGGGCGGAAGCTGGGCCCGGGACGCGGTCGCCGCGCTGCTGGCCGTCGCCGTCGCCGGCGCCGTGGCGCTCTCGGTGGTCCACCTGGTCAGCCCCTTCGCGCTCGCGATGCTCGGCACCGTGCTCAGCTCCGTGCGCCTGTGGCCGCAGACCCGGCTGGCCCTCATCGGCGCACCCCTGTGGGGACTCGACCCGTGGGCCACGGTGCTCGGCCAGATGGGCTGGCTCCTCTGGGCGGCGTACGGCATGGCCGCGGGCGACCACGCGCTGGCACTCTGCAGCGTCACCGGCCTGGTCATGCAGTCGACGATCACGGCGTACCGGCTCCCGCCCCGCCGCACCCTGCACGCCGTTGCCGGTGGCCGCCTGGGGCCGGTAGCGGCCCGGCTCGCCCTCGGCGTCGCCGGGCGCTTCCCGCTCCAGGCTGACGACTACGAGCTCGCCGCCTGATCGTCTCTGCCGGGGCACACTGGGGGCCATGACGCGCGACGAGGTCCTGGCGATCTGCCTCGACCTGCCGGCGGCGGAGGAGACGTACCCGTTCGGCGACGAGGTCGCGGTGATCAAGGTCGGCGGCAAGATGTTCGCCCTCGTGCCGCTCTCCGGGGACCCCGGGTCCGTCAACCTCAAGTGCGACCCTGCACGGGCCCTCGAGCTGCGTGAGGCGTACGCCGGGATCCGGCCGGGCTACCACCAGAACAAGCGGCACTGGAACACCGTGGACCTCGACGGGTCGGTCGAGGACGACGTCGTGCGCGGCCTGATCGCGGACTCCTACGACCTGGTCGTCGCCGGGCTGACACGTTCGGTCCGCGCGGAGCTGGGCCGGGCCGAGCCTCGACGGTAGGCGGCCTAGGGCTTCGCGCTCGCGATTACTCCTGGTCCCGCTTCCACTCCGCCGAGTGACCGCTCTTGTGGTGCAGGCCCACGAACCTGGCAGGGAACCACCACTTCACGGCGCGGCCGATGGCCGTGCTGCGACACCAGCAATCGGGGTCGCAGCCGCAGACGCGGTTGCGCGGGTTGTGCACGCGCTGGAGGACACTCCGTGTCACGCCACGAGCCTACGCGCGGGGGCTCATCGGGTCCCGACTGCGCCCACGCCTGCCCGTTCACCCGGGTTCGCGTTGCGGGACTGAAGCGATCGAATGACGAGGTGCCCGGAGCGCCGGTCGCGGCAGGCAAGAGCGGGCGCTGGGCTTGGCTTGCCTTCTTAGCAGCGGCGTCCACTGGCGGGCTCGGCAAGGGGAAGTCCGCCCTCGGTCAAAGCAGGATGATGCGGTCCTTCACCTGGTCATACGTGGACGGCTCGAGGCCAGCCAGGTTCACGAGGTCCTCCACATGCTCGAACCTGGTCAGTTGCTGCCGAACCTCGACCACCTGGGCTGACTGCGCCGCACTCAGGCCCAGCCACCTCGCCAGGGTCACCTCGGGCGCGCTGTTCACGTCGACCAGTCCACCGTCGTCGTACTGTCGCGCGAGGTCTGGACGCCCCACCCGGAGATCGCGGGCCATCTGTGGGTCCCGGCGGGCAAGCTCCCGGGCTTCCTCCCGCTTCCGCCGCCCCGCTTGGATTGCCGCGATCGCAGCCGGGTTGGGATCGTACGACGGGGCCACCATCGACGATGTCGTAGGAGACCAGTCGAGCCTCGGGCCCATGACGAGGGCGTAGACCACCCCACCAATCCAGGACGCCAGGTAGAACAGCACCCCGCAAGTCGTCCAAAAGTTGTCGGCACCCTCCGGCTGTGAGCCCACCAACGCGAAACCCAGGAACCATGCGATCGTCAATCCGCCCGCCAGCCACCAGGCCTGCGACTGCCTGAGCTTCGCGGCGATCACGATGGGAGGGACGACTGACAGGAGCCCGCAGGAGAACACCGGCAAAGCCCACAACCACTTGGGTGGCCGGCTCGCCGTGCGCGGCCCGCCCGGATCAAGCTGCTGCATTCCGGAATGCTAAGCGGACCCCTTGGCTCACGCATCCGAATCTTTGGAAGTGTGGGCGAGTTGCTCATCGAGACTCCTCACCCATGCCTGCAGCGTGGTGAGGGCGCCACGCCAGGCACTTGTCCGATCGCAGGTGTGCGACCGGACTGTGTCACTGACGGCGTCGCGCGTAACTGCCCTGCTGACAACGTTCCGGAAGTTGGTCTATCTGGTAGGCGGAACGACGGACTTTGTCAGATGGTCCCGTATCACCTGTCTGCCAGGACGACGACCCGATCACCAGGGAAGACGGTGAACTTGGCCGACTTCGCGGGGTTGACGATCACGGAACCCCGAGTTCGATCGGTCTGGTCACTGTGCAGCGAGCGGTAGCCGAAGGCCGTCTCGTTGCGCACTCCAGCTGCCGCGACGATCGTGGCGAACGAAACGGTCGCGCCCAGATGGACGTACCACTCGGCCGGACGCAAGTAGACCTCAGCTCCGCCGGCGTCGAGCAGATCGGCGAAGACCCGCTCGAGGCGGCGGTCGTCGCTGAGCTGGGAGATCATCATGCTGAGGATGTGGTCGCTGACGATGACATCGTCGACGTGCGCGACTTCGGCCAGGTCCGGTTGCGGTCGTCCAGCAATTCTGTGACCACCGCCGTGCCGCCGGGCTCTTCGCCGATGATGTCGCGCACGTGCAGCAAGGTCACGAGGGTGCGGGCGTCAGCCTGCTGCACGCCGAGGTCATCGGAGTACGGGAGCACGATGACCTGGTCCAAGGCTGGCGTGACATGCATCTCCAGGACGTTTCCGTGCTGTCGTGCTGCCACGCTGAATCGTCGCGACCAGGTTTCGTAGTACCGGGAGTTGCGGCTCACCGAGCTCAGTCAGGACGGTCAATACGGAGCCGGGCTCGGCATAGTTGTCGAGCTCAGCTACCACGGTCTTCGTGCTCTCGTTCCAACCGATCAGCAGGACCCGGCTCGGGCCTTCGGCCGCATTCACCGATGCAGTGATGGCCGACTCGTCGACCTCGGCGCAGCTGTGCCGAAGCGTGGCGAGCATTGAGTCATCCCCGGCCACCACGATCAGGGAGCTTTCCCCGACCGGGGTGTCGTGTGGCGGATTGAGCAGGGCGACGCCGTCGCAGTCCAAGAGGCCGATGATGCTGGCGTTCTCGTGGTGACGCAGGACCGCGCCGTATTTCTGTTCGGCTAGCCCATGATCTTGGTGGAAATAGATCTCGTCGCCCTCGAAGTCAAAGAGCTCGGTGTACACCGCAGCTGCACCCGACTCGCGGGAGGTGCGGACGATGAGCTTGGCCACCGTGCTCCGCTTGTCGATGATGATGGCTCGACCTCTGCCGATCATCCGGGCTGTCCCCACGTTGTCCGGGTTGGCGATCTCGACAACCACCGGCGGGCCGTCGTGAGCCGTGTGGGTCAATGCCAGCAGTGTCTTGATGACGTCACTGTCTGGATCGGCGCCCCCGGGGGAGAGCACGATGATCGACCGGGCCTCATCCGGGCTGCTCAACGCCACATCTGCGATGTCGATCGGTGAGCCTGTACGGCACACCACCCGCGTTGTCCGCAGGTCAGGCACCTTCTCCCGGATTTCGTGCTCCATCTCGACCTTGTCCCGGTCGGCGAGGATGACGACCACCGCACGCCGGGAACTCTCGTTGGCCATGGCCAACTCGGAGAGAATCGGAAAGATGGCGTCTGACCATCCGAGCATCACGGTGTGCCCTGACTCGACGACCTGGGACCGGCCGCGCTGCAAGTCCGCGATCCTGGCATCGATTCCGGCGGCAACGATGCCGATCAGGGCACTGATCATGAACAGACCGGCCACGGTCACCGCCATCATGGTGATCAGGAGTGGCCAGCTTCCCGCGTCTCCGGCGACCGTACCGGCGTCGAGGGCATGGAGCATGGTCTGGAAGAGCTCGTTGAGGAAGCCCTTGTGCCCGTCCGCGGCAGCCTTGCCCTCGCGCAGATTGAAGACGGTGATCACCGTGGCGAACGCCAAGATCAGAACCAGGCTCGCCGCACCGAGCCATGCGACCAGGGCCGGGGTGCCTCGCGACATCGAGTTGTCGAAGGCGTAGCGGATGCGCCCTGTGCGACTTGTGCGGGCACGAACCCGCCGGGGCGACGACGGGTTCGTCGCGATCGTGTTCTTGGTGCGGTTGCGCAGCGACCGGCTGGTCCGACTCAACGTTCCCTCCGTGGCTTCCGAGTTGTCCCAGGGGGCCCGGGTCGCCGGGGGTGCAGTCACCAGGGCTCGCCGAGCCTAGGGCTTCGCCCCCGTTCTGGAGGCCGAAGCAACGAAATGAGGGGTCGACACGTCCAGTGGCCCCACTGTCGCCGCCGAGGAGACCTCACCCATCTTGCGGGCGTCTGCGAGGGCCTTGAGGCGAAGCCCATGCTCGCCGACGGGTCCCGTCGCTGCTCAGACCAAGGCATACGGCGGCTCCGACGACCGCCCCTGGAATGCCAGGATCGCGGGGTTGACCACGCGGCCGTCACGGATCTCGATGGCCCGGCTCAGCGTCTCGTCGGCGTCCCAGGCGGTGGCGCCTTCGAGCACCGGCCGGAGGAACGGAATCAGCGCGTTGCTGTTCTCCCACGTGGCCGAGCGCCACAGGTACGAGGGGCTGTGGTCGACCGCGTAGTACAGGACCTTTCCGCCCACCATGAAGGCCGGCTCGTCGAACGTCGTCGGGCGAGCCCAGCTGAATCCCATGCCCAGGTCGCATGACACGTCGACGATGACACTGCCAGGGCGGAAAGCGGCCAGGTCGGCCGTCTTGAGATACACGAGCGGCTTGGCGGGGTCCTGCAGCGTGCAGTTGACGACGATGTCGCTCTCGGCCAGGAAGGCCGCCAGGGGCTCGCGACCTTTCTCCGTGATCACGTGGCTCAGGTGCTCGCCGTCCGGCTGTTGATCGAACTGCCGGATGACCACCGAGTGGATCGGCGAGCCGACTGCGGCCACGGCGCGGTTGGTCAACACCACGACCTGGTGCACGCCATGCGCGTTGAGCGCAGTCACGGCACCGCGTGCCGTCGCGCCGAACCCGATCACCACCGCGCTCAGGGGCCGGCCGTAGTCACCGGTCAGGCCGGCCAGCTGGAGCCCGTGGAGAACCGAGCAGTAGCCCGCGAGCTCGTTGTTCTTGTGGAACACGTGCAAGCCGACCCCGCCGTCGCGGGTCCAGTGGTTCATCGCCTCGAAAGCGATCAGGGTCAGCCGTCGGTCGATGGCGATCTGGGTGAGCTCCCGGTCCTGGACGCAGTGCGGCCAGCCCCACAGCACCTGCCCAGGCCCCAGGGCGGCGACATCCGCGTGTTGCGGCTTCGGGAGCAGCACGACCTCGGATCCCGCCAAGATCTCCTCGCGCGACGCGAATCCGGCGATGTGATCGCGGAGGGCTTCGTCGGCGATCCCGAACCGTGCGCCGTACCCGTGCTCGAGCGTGATCCGAGCCCGCAGGTCGGCGTCCAGGAGGTGAAGGTGCTCGGGGTGCAGCGGCAGCCGGTGCTCGTTCTCCTTCGCGGACGACCCGATCACGCCGAGTCCCAGGAGTGTCACCGCTTGCTCGTCGGGTGGATCTTGTCGGAGAGGGATCCCTCGGTCTCAAGGCTGCGCTTCGCTGCGCGGCTCTCCGTGATGGACGTCCCGGACTTCCTGGACATGACCTTGCGCGGCGACTTGTCGCTCATGGGGGGAACTCTCTGAGGGAAAGCCTGAATGGCTCCGTGCCCTGACAGTACGCCTGTCCGGGGGACCACCCGTTGTGCGGGCAGCCGCGCTCTCGACGAAGCCGCGAACGCCGCGCGCAGCCGACCGGCGGCGGAAAGACACATCCCGTGCACGGAGGATCGCGGGCCGGCGTTGAGGTTCGGCTTGTCCGACCGGACAAGCGGAATGGGGGAAAAACGCTCGCAACGTCAGAGCTACTGCTTCCTGCGCGCGGGCACCGCACCCGAGCCGCTTGCGGGAGCGGCAGCGGAATCTCGCATTCGACGCGCTCTTGGCTTGGTTCGGAGTATCTCGTGCCGATGGAGGCACGATCGCTCCCGTTGCTAGGCTGCCCGACCTAGGGCGGCGCTGCGCAGACCCGTGGTGTCCACGGAGGTTTCCTGTGAAGTTGGGGCTGCACTACTGGAACTACTCGACGCCCGCCGATCCGGCGCGGATCGCACCGACGCTGGCCGGGGCGGCGCGCATCGCGGAGCAGGCGGGCTTCGCCTCGTTCACCGCCATGGACCACTACTTCCAGATGGAGACCCCGAGCACCGCGGCCGACGAGCCGATGCTCGAGGGCTACACGGCCCTCGGCTATGTGGCGGCGCTGACCGAGCGCATGACGCTCGGGCTGCTCGTCACGGGCGTGATGTATCGGCATCCCGGTCTGCTGGCGAAGATCGTCACCACCCTCGACGTGCTCTCGGGCGGCCGCGCCCGTCTCGGCATCGGCGCGTCGTGGTACGAGCGGGAGCAGCGGGGGCTAGGCGTGCCCGTGGTGCCGGTGGCCGAGCGCTTCGAGCGGCTCGAGGAGACGCTGCAGATCTGCAAGCAGATGTGGAGCGAGGACAACGGGCCGTACGAAGGCAGGCACTATCAGCTCGCGGAGACCGTATGCGTGCCGGCGCCGCTGACCCGGCCGCATCCGCCCGTCATGATCGGCGGAGGTGGTGAGAAGAAGACGCTGCTGTTCGTGGCGCGTTATGCGGACGCGTGCAATCTCTTCGGCTCCAGCCCAGAGGACATGGCACACAAGCTCGACGTCCTTCGTGCGCACTGCACCGACGTGGGCCGCGACTACGACACGATCACGAAGACGGTGCTGGCGCTGCTGCCGCCACTGGAGGACCCGAAGGCGTTCCTGGTTCAGGCCGAACAGTATGCGCGCCTCGGTGTCACAGAGTTGCAGGTGATGCCGGACCGCGACCCGGTCGAGTTCGCGCAGCGGGTGGGGCAGGACGTCGTACCGCAGCTCACGTCGATCGGCTGACGCGCACAGGCGTCGTCCGGTGGATCAACGGTCTTGGGGGCAATGACGGAGGGAGGCCGTTTCAGTCGCCGAGCACGGAGCGCTCGACAGCCGGCGGTCCCTCCCTGTGTGAGCTGACGAACCTCCGTGTCGATCAGGCCACAACGGGTACGCACCCCAGGGAGGCAACGCATGAGGACAACTGAGGTACCGAGGGACCAGAGCGCCCAGAGCAGTCCCAGCCCGGCCCAAGCCTTCGGCATGGTCCTCGACGCCGCCGTGGGGACCGTTGCAGCGAAGCTGGAACGCAAGACAGCCGGCTGGATCGACAAGCTCAGCGCCGTTGCAGGCGAGAACCACTCCACCGACGCCATCGATGAACTGACCGACGCCGGCTGGACGCCGTGGCCGAATCCGGAGGCCTGGCGCAGCGAGCCGGTGCCGAGGGCGTCAAGGCCCGCGTGCACGGCAAGAGTCCGGCGTGGGCGGCGATCCGCGCCGTATGGCGGGCGGGGACGCCTGCGGTGAGAGCGGCGATCGTCACCTCGGCGGCAGCTGCCGTCGTGCTCCTGCTGGTGTCCCCCGCGCTCCTGGTCGTCTACCTCCTGAGCTGGCTCGTGATCGCGGCTGTGTGCCGTTCCCGTGCAACCCGCCGGCGCCACCCTGCGGCGGTCAGCATCTGACCCGACCGTCTCGAGGAGCAATCTTCAGCTCCTGCAGACTGAATCGTGCAACGCGCCTTCCTCGATCTCGGCAGCGGCGGGAGTCAGTGCGCCATGTCGACGAAGCGCGAGTAGTGGCCCTGGAAGGCGACGGTGATGTCGCGGGTGGGGCCGTTGCGGTGCTTGGCGACGATCAGGTCGGCCTCGCCGGGGCGGGTCGACTCCTTCTCGTAGACGTCGTCGCGGTGCAGCAGGATCACCATGTCGGCGTCCTGCTCCAGCGAGCCGGACTCACGCAGGTCGCTCATCATCGGGCGCTTGTCGCCGCGCTGCTCGGGACCACGGTTGAGCTGGGAGAGCGCGATGATCGGGAGCTCGAGCTCCTTGGCGAGCAGCTTGATCTGGCGGGAGAACTCCGAGACCTCGAGCTGGCGGGACTCGACCTTCTTGCCCGAGCTCATCAGCTGCATGTAGTCGATGACGATCAGCTTCAGGTCGTGGCGCTGCTTGAGCCGGCGCGCCTTGGCCCGGATCTCCATCATGGTCATGTTCGGGGAGTCGTCGATGAACATCGGCGCCGAGGAGACCTCGCCCATCTTGCGGGCGAGCTTGGCCCAGTCGTCGTCGTTCATGTTGCCGTTGCGGATGTGGTTGAGCGGCACCTTCGCCTCCGCCGACAGCAGGCGCATCGTGATCTCCGAGCGCGTCATCTCCAGGCTGAAGAAGACGCTGCTCAGGTTGTTGTGGATCGACGCGGCGCGGCAGAAGTCGAGGGCAAGGGTCGACTTACCCATGGCGGGACGAGCCGCCACGATGATCATCTGGCCGGAGTGCAGACCGTTGGTGAGGTCGTCGAGGTCGGCGAAGCCGGTCGGTACGCCGTAGAGCCCGGCCTCGCGGTTGCTGATCGCCTCGATCTCGTCGAGGACGCCGTCCATGATGTCGCTCAGCGGGACGTAGTCCTCGCCCGAGCGCTTGTCGGCGATCTTGTAGACCTCGGCCTGGGCCTGGTCCACCACGTCGTCGATCTGGCCCTCGCCGGCGTAGCCGATCTGCACGATCTTGGTGCCGGCGTCGACGAGGCGACGCAGGATCGCCTTCTCCCGGACGATCTCGGCGTAGTAGCCGGCGTTGGCCGCGATCGGCACGTTGGCCGACAGCGTGTGGAGGTAGGGCGCGCCCCCGATCCGCTGCAGCTCGCCGCGGCGCTGGAGCGCGGCTGCGACGGTGACCATGTCGACCGGCTCGCTGCGGCCGTAGAGGTCGATGATGACCTCGTGGATCGTCTCGTGCGCGGGCCGGTAGAAGTCGGTGCCCCGCAGCACCTCGGCGACGTCGGCGATGGCGTCCTTGGACAGCAGCATCGACCCGAGCACGGACTGCTCGGCCGCCATGTCCTGCGGCGGGGTCCGATCCCCCGGCCTCGTCGGCCGCTCGCCCGGTGCGTACGGCGCGGGCCCGTCGCCCCAGTCCTCGAGGGGCGGCTCCACCCACTCCTGCGAGTCCTGCCCCCGACCGTCGTGCTCCGCGATGCTCACCCTGGGCCTCCTGAACTCATCTGCGATCCGACCCCACTCGAGCGTGACCGAGGGTAGAGAAGGCCGTCGACATCCACCCGCGGACGCACCCTCGGCACGTCCCCGGACCCCGTCGGTTGACCATCGGCAACCCCCGGACCGTACGTCGCGGGTGGGCCCTGGTGAAAGCCCGTCGTCCACAGGTCCTGTGGATAACGTGCCGAACGTCGTGGACGACACGCAGAGAGTTGTGCACCCGTTGGGGACAGGCCTGTGGACAAGTTCGTCCATCTCTCGCCGAATGCCGCTCTGACCTGCGAGAACGTGTGTGCACAGGTGTGGAGCGAAAATTGTCGGAGATCAGTTTCCGGCCACCTCACGGTCACCTCCCGGACGCCATGCCCCAGGTCGGCACCGGTGCGCAACCCCGGGATTCCCACAGACTGGGGATGGTTACCCACAGGGGCCCGGGACTAGTTCGCGTTGGGAGCAATGTCGAGTAATGGTCATTACCGTGACTAGTATGGGCCAGTGCCCGCCTCCCCCGACCGCGAGATCTGGCGCCTCGCCGTCCCGGCCTTCCTGGCCCTGGTCGCGGAGCCGCTGTTCCTGCTCGCCGACGCCGCCATCGTGGGCCACCTCGGCACGGCAGCCCTCGCCGGGCTGGGCCTCGCCGGCGCGGTCCTGCAGACCGTGGTCGGGCTGTGCGTGTTCCTGGCCTACGGCACCACCGCCGGGGTCGCCCGGCGGCTCGGGGCCGGCGACCTGCGCGGCGCCCTCGCCCAGGGCATCGACGGGCTCTGGCTCGCGGTCGGCATCGGCGCGGTCACGACCGTCGCCGGCATCCTGCTCACGGAGGCGCTCGTGCACGCCTTCGGCGCCGCCGACAGCGTGACCGGCCCGGCCGCGACGTACCTGCGGATCGCCTTCCTCGGCACCACCCCGCTGCTGGTGATGCTCGCCGCCACCGGCGTGCTCCGCGGCCTGCAGGACACCCGCACGCCCCTCGCGGTGGCCGTGGGCGGCAACGCCCTCAACGTGGCCCTGAACCTGCTCCTGGTCTTCGGCGCCGGGTCCGTGCCCGGCCTCGGGATCGCCGGCTCGGCCCTCGGCTCGGTCCTCGCCCAGGCGGCGAGCGCCGTCGCCCTGGTGGTGGTCGTGGTCCGGGCCGCGCGCCGCGAGGGCGCACCCGCTGCGCCCCGATCTTCCGGGCATCCGGGCCGCGGCCCACGCTGCCGCGGCGCTGGTCGTCCGCACCATCACCCTCCGCGCGGCCCTGCTGGTCACGACGTACGCCGTGACCCTGGGCGCGACCGGAGCCCGCGACCAGCAGGTCCAGCTCGCCACCCACCAGCTGGCCCTGACGATCTGGACCTTCCTGGCCTTCAGCCTCGACGCCATCGCCATCGCCGCCCAGGCGATCACCGGCCGAGCCCTGGGAGCCGGTGACGTCGACGGGACCCGGGCCGCGACCCGCCGGATGGTCGTCTGGGGCGTCCGCTGCGGGGTGGTGACCGGACTGCTGCTGGCCGCGGCCAGCCCGGTCCTCGGCCGGCTCTTCACCGACGACCGTGCGGTGCAGCAGCTGCTGGTCCCGGTGCTGCTGGTGGCCGCGCTCGGCCAGCCGGTCGCGGGCGTCGTCTTCGTCCTCGACGGCGTCCTGATCGGCGCCGGCGACGGCCCCTACCTCGCCCGCGGCGGCCTGGTGACCCTGGCCGCCCACGCACCCCTCGTGCTCGTCCTCGGCGCCGCCTCCGCCGGCCTGGTGACGGTCTGGCTCTGCTTCGCGGGGGTGTTCATGGGGGCCCGGCTGGTCGTCCTGGTCCGGCGTGCCCGGGGCACCGCGTGGCTGGTGACCGGCCCCCGCGCCGGCGTCGCCAGCGCCACGTAGATTGGGGGCGTGAAGCCGCTCCAGTCCGTCGCGATGGGACTGGTCATCGTGGTGATGGTCGCCCGCTTCCACGGGTACGACGCGCTCCCGGACCCCCTCGGCTGGGTCCTGGTGCTGCTCGGGGTGCGCGCCCTGTCGCCGGCCGTCCCGCACCGGTCGTCGCTGCTGGCCCTGGCCTCGCTGGCCGGGGTCGTCTCGGTCGTGCTGTGGTTCCCCGGGGTCACCGACTCGCTCTACGACACCGACCCGTCCCTGGCCTGGGCCGCCAACCTCCCCCAGCTGCTCTTCGCCGCCCTGCTGTGCCACGCGCTGGCGGCCACCGCGGAGGAGGCCGAGGACACGCGGGCGACGCGCTGGCTGCGCCTGACCCGGACCGGGATGCTGGTCGTGGCCGCGCTGCCGATCCTGGTCTTCGGGGGCGGCGTCGCGTCGTTCTACTCGACGTCGGTGGTCGCGGCCGGGCTGATGGCGGTGCTGCTGATCTGGCTGCTGTTCCGCTACTCGGGCCGGGCCTGGGCACTGCCCACCCTGGCGCAGCCGGACGCACCCACCACCGCCTGACCGGCCGCGAGGCGCCCGCCGGCCCGGGCAGGCCCGGGGATGCGACAGGGGCCGTCCCTCCCGGAGGAGGAACGGCCCCTGAGGCGTGAGACGCGAGTCGTCAGGCGGGGATCACGTTGAGGGACACCGTGGCGGACACCTCGTCGTGCAGCTTGACGGCGACCTCGTGGGCGCCGAGCGACTTGATCGGGTTGTCCACCACGATCGTGCGCTTGTCGACCTGCTCGCCGGACGTCTCGGCGAGCGCACCGGCGATCTCGGAGACGGTGACGGCGCCGAAGAGCCGGCCACCCTCACCCGCACGGACCTTGACGCTGACCGGGGCGGCCTCGAGCTTCGCCTTGATCTGCGCGGCGTGGTCGTGGTCGCGGACCGCACGCGAGGAGCGGGCGGCCTTGATCGACTCGACGGTCTTCTCCGCGCCGCGGGTCCAGCGGATGCCGAGACCACGGGGCACGAGGTAGTTGCGGCCGTAGCCGTCCTTCACCTCGACGACGTCACCGGGGGCACCGAGACCGGTGACCTCCTGGGTCAGGATGAGCTTCATGTTCCGTGCTCCTCTCAGCGACCGGTGGACGTGTAGGGCAGCAGGGCGAGCTCGCGGGCGTTCTTGACGGCGATCGCCACGTCACGCTGGTGCTGGACGCAGTTGCCGGTCACCCGACGGGCGCGGATCTTGCCGCGGTCCGAGATGAACTTGCGGAGCAGGGCGGTGTCCTTGTAGTCGACACCGGTCGCCTTCTCCTTGCAGAACTGGCAAACCTTCTTCTTGGGCTTGCGAATCACTGCCTTGGCCATTGTGGTGCTTCCTTTCTAGAAGCCCGGCCCAGAGTGGGTACTGCGCCGGAATGGTTGAGGGATTCGTGTTTGGTTGTCAGAACGGAGGCTCGTCCGAGCCCACGCCGGGAGCGCCCCAGGGGTCGTTGCCCGCGGGCTGGCCGCCGCCGGAGTAGCCGCCGGACTGCTGTCCGCCGGACTGCGGAGCCGGGGTGGCCCACGGGTCGTCGCCGCCGCCGGACTGCTGCGGACGCGACTGCTGACCGCCCTGGCCGCCGCCGGAGTAGCCGCCCCCGCCACCCGAGCGCGAGGCCCGGGTGACCTTGGCGGTGGCGAAGGCCAGCGCGGGGCCGACCTCGTCGACCTCGAGCTCCACGACGGTGCGCTTCTCACCCTCGCGGGTCTCGTAGGAGCGCTGCTTCAGGCGACCCTGCACGATCACGCGCATGCCGCGCTGCAGGGACTCGGCGACGTTCTCCGCGGCCTGCCGCCAGACCGAGCAGGAGAGGAACAGCGCGTCGCCGTCCTTCCACTCGTTGGTCTGCCGGTCGAAGGTGCGCGGCGTCGACGCGATCCGGAAGTTGGCCACGGCCGCACCCGAGGGGGTGAATCGCAGCTCCGGGTCGTCGACGAGGTTGCCGACCACCGTGATGACGGTCTCGCCTGCCATGGGCTCTCCTAGCTAGTTCTGGTCAAGTCCGCACATCGTTGCCGCTGGCACCGACAGGCGGAAGGGTTATCCACAGATCGACGCTCAGTGAGCGTCGGGGCGCATGACCTTCGTGCGGAGGATCGACTCGTTGAGGCCGAGCTGACGGTCGAACTCCTTGACCGTGGCGGGCTCGGCGTTCAGCGTGATGACGGCGTAGATGCCCTCGGTGTTCTTCTTGACCTCGTACGCGAGCCGGCGACGTCCCCAGACGTCCACGGACTCGACGGTTCCACCATCCGTGCGGATGACGTTGAGGTACTTGTCGAGCGACGTCTCAACGGTGCGCTCTTCGATGCTGGGGTCGAGGATGACCATGACTTCATAGGCACGCAAAGCGGTCTCCACCTCCTCTGGACTAGGGCGACCACGGTCTCTCCGTGGCAGGAGGGCGTTGCGTTCCCGACCGGTCGCACGAGGATGTCGTACGACGATGGGCGGGTGTCCCTGGCCGGCCGGCCCCGTCGGTGGGGTGGGGACAAGGACGTCACAGGTTAGCAGCGGGGCACCGGGGCCCCGAAATCCCTGCCGGGGCTGCTGTGGACGCTCCCGGGTCGGGCCCGGCACCCCGTCGGTGGGCCTTCCTAGGATGGCCCGATGAGCATCAGCATCGGAGCCCACGTCGACCAGACCGACCCGATCGCCGAGGCCAGGGCCCGGCAGGCGCCGCTGGTGCAGTTCTTCCTCGGTGACCCGCAGGGCTACAAGGGCCCGGAGTTCGCCTACGCCGGCGGCGCGGAGGGCCTCCGGGCCGATGCCGAGGCCGCGGGCATCGACCTGTACGTCCACGCGCCGTACATCGTCAACGTCGCCACGACCAACAACCGGATCCGGATCCCGAGCCGCAAGCTGCTCCAGCAGCACGTCGACGCCGCGGCCTCGATCGGGGCGAAGGGGCTGATCGTGCACGGCGGCCACGTCAACAAGGACGACGACCCCGCGAAGGGCTTCGACAACTGGCGCAAGGCCGTGGAAGCGACCGACCTCAAGCTGCCGCTGCTGATCGAGAACACCGCGGGCGGCGACAACGCCATGACCCGCTACCTCGAGCGGATCGCCGGGGTGTGGGAGGCGATCTCCACGACCGAGCAGTTCGACATGGTCGGCTTCTGCCTCGACACCTGCCACGCCCACGCCGGCGGCAACGACCTGCAGACCGTGGTGGACGACGTACGCCGGATCACCGGCCGCATCGACCTGGTGCACTGCAACGACAGCCGCGACGACTTCGACTCCGGCGCCGACCGGCACGCCAACTTCGGCCACGGCCGGATCGACCCCGAGCTGCTGGCGACGGTGGTGCGCGACGCCGGCGCCCCGGTGGTCTGCGAGACGCCGGGCGGGGCCGAGGAGCACCGGGCCGACTTCGACTGGCTGCGCGAGCGGATCTGAGGCGAAGCGGATCTGAGGGGAGGGGAGGATCCGGCCGGTAGCTCCCCCGCGGATCCCGGCCGGGTCCTCCCCTGGCGCCCTGGCCCCCCTGGCGCACGCCCCCTCAGGAGCGGCCGGCGCCGCCCCTGATACATCGGTCCACGGATCCGTGCCGGGCGCCGCGGGACCGAGTGCTCAGGCGAAGCAGACGAACGGCGCGGGGGGTGCGGCCGGGTCGGGCTCCGGCAGCGCCGCGGCCAGCGCGCCGGCGGGGTCGACGCCGGAGGCGAGCCCCTGGTGGACCCGGACCAGCACGTCGTGGGCCACCCGGTCGGAGACGGCGGCCGTGGAGGCCAGCACGCACCGGCTGCCGGCGTGCAGCCAGGCCCCCGTCATCCCGATCAGCTCCTCGCCGCCCCGCACGGTCGATCTGCCCAGCTCGCAGGCCGAGAGCAGCACGACGTCGGGGACCGCGGGCAGCTGGTCGACGTCGAAGCCGAACCACGGCCCGTCCTCGAGCTCGAGGCCGGAGAACATCGGGTTCTCCGCGGAGTGGCGACCGTGCGCGGCCACGTGGAGCACGTCGACGTCGGCCGCGAGCCGGGAGACCGACGTGGCCGTCGCAACCGGGCCCGTCAGGACCGTGGGCCGCTCCCACGCGCGGGCGGCCACCGCCACCTCGTCGGCCGCCCGGTCGACGCGGGGTCCGGCGACGAACCCCGCCCGGCCGGTCCGCAACGGGGTCGCCTGACGGGCCAGCCAGGCGGTCGCCGACTGGGCCACGACGAGCGGCCGCCCGGCGTACCCGGGCAGCAGCGTCCAGGGCACGCCCGCCAGCACGCCCGACGGGGTCAGCACGACCCGGCGGTCGCCGACCGCGGCCAGCACCGGCGCGACCAGCAGCCGCCCGAGGTCGGTCAGGCGTGCCTGGAGCGCCCCGCGGACGAAGGCCGCGAGCGGGTCCGGCAGGTCCGAGGCCGCCATGTCGAGGTCCGGGAGCAGCCCGTCCAGGAGCGGGTCGAGGGCGGCCCGGTCACCGAGGTCCACCCGCTCGACGGCCGAGTCCGTGACGACCAGGGCCACGGCCCGGGCGGCGGTGACGACGTAGGCGACCAGGGCGGTCCCGGGTCCCAGCGCACCACCCAGCTCGGCCAGCGAGAGCGGGTCGACCACCGCCCCGGACCCGCGGTGCTGCCAGGCCCGCTCCCGGATCCGCTGCCGCAGCTCCGCCTCCCGCTGGGGGGGTGTACGCCGGTCCCCCTCGGCCTGCGTCAGCGCCCGCAGCTCGGTCAGGTCGGCCACCAGCGCCTCGTCCTGCGGGGCCCGCACCGGCTGGATCCGGCTGGCCAGCATCCGGGCCCGCTCCGACCACTCGAACAGTACGTCGGACCGTCCCGACTCGACGGCGAGCGCCAGGCCGCGGACCGCGAGCCGGGTGCCGTGGCCCACCACGGAGGTCTGGAGGTCCAGGCTCCCGAAGGAGCTCTGCCAGGAGTGCAGGTCGGCCAGGCCGGATCGCACGTGGCGCAGGGCGTCGGACCGGCGCCCCCGCCGCTCGGCCAGCTCGGCCCGCACGTCACGGCCGAGGAGGCGGACGGCCAGCGGCGCCGTGCCCTCCGCGCCGACGCGGCCCAGGCGCGCCGCTGCGAGGTCGAGCTGCCCCCGCCGGGTGAGCACCCGGCCGGCCTGGAGCCGCACCGCGGTCGCGCCCCAGCGCAGCCCCTGCTCGTCCAGCTCCCGCTCCAGGACGTCACCGCGCTCCAGCAGCGACGGCCCGGCGCGACCGAGACCGACCTGGGCCGCCAGGCCCTGGGCCTCGGCGCGCGCCCGCCAGGCCTCCGCGTCCGCGAGCCGGAACCGCCGCGCCGCCGCGCGGGCGGCCTCGAGCGCCCGGCGCGGGTCGTCGAGCAGCAACGTGCGGGCGAGCGCCAGCTCGGCCTCGCCGCGACGCTGGTGCATCCGCCGCCGGCCGAAGGCCCGGGCGGCCTCCTGCAGGGCCTGGCGCCCCTCCCGGACCAGCCCGGCCGCGAGCAGCACCTCGGCGCGGTCCTGGCTCACCGTCGCCGCCATCACCGGCGACATCGCCTCCAGGATCGGCGCGCTCTCCCCCATGTGCTCCAGGGCGCCGATCAGGTCCCCGAGGAGGAAGCACGCGTAGCCGAGGTTGTGGGTGGCGATCGCGGCCTCGCGCTCCTTGCCCGCGCCGCGCCAGTAGTCCCGGGCGTGCGCGAAGTCCGCCCGGGCCAGGTCGGCACGGTTCTGGGCGAGGTAGACCCCACCCCGGTTGACGTGGGCGGTGCCGAGCTCGTCGGGGTCGCGCAGCGAGCCGATCGCCTCGCTGAACCCCGACAGCGCCTCGGCCACCCGACCCCGGCGCAGGTGCAGCATGGCGAGCTGGCACTGCACGATCCCGCGGTCTCCGCGCCGAGTCCCGGCTCGGCCAGGACCGCGGTGCACCGGTCGAACGCCGCGCCGGCTCACCCGTCTCGTACTCCAGGAACGCGCGGCTGGCCTGCACCCGGGCGGCGAGGTCCGCGTCGGTGGCCTGCTCGGCGGCGCGCTCGAGCAGCCGGTCGGCCTGGGTGAAGCGGCGCGCGTTCAGCGCCGCGACGGCTCGCCGGTGCAGCTCGTCCGCGGGAGGCACCCCGTCATCATGGCCCTCTCAGCGCCTGATGGTCGTGAGTTCCTCGATCGCAGCCCACGCCCGCGCCACGGCGTCCTGGGCGGTGACCGCCTCGTCCGCCCCGCCCAGGGACGGGGCGAGGGCCGCCGCCAGCCGCCCGGCGAGCAGCGGTGCGGCGAACGACGTACCGCTCCACACGCGAAGCCGCCGCGGAGTCGTCGGGTCGATGCACTCCCGGACCCGGCCGTAGGCGCGGGTGCGGGCCAGCGGGAGCAGCCCGCCCTGGAACGCCGGGATGGTGCTGACCACCGCCGCTCCGGGGACCCAGGCGCGCACCCACGGGCCCGCGTTGGTGAAGAGCGCGTCGGTCCGCAGGTTGGGGTTGAGCGCGCCGACCGACACGACCGGCACCACCGAGCCGTCGACCGGCCCGTCCGCGTCGGACCACGGCGCGAAGGCGGCCGGGAAGGAGGGCCGGCTGGTGGCGTCGTTGCCGGCCGAGCAGACCACGATGGTGCCGAGGCGGCCGAGCTCGACGAGGAGGTCACGCAGCGTCGGATCGAACAGGTCGTCCTCGGGGTCTCGTGGTAGTAGCCCATCGAGAGGCTGAGGACGTCGACCGCCGGCCCCCGGGGCGCCCCTCGGCGTGCCGGCTGGACCAGCTCGAGGACCTGCGCGAGGGCGGCGATCCAGTCCGACTCGACCAGCGGCCCCTCGGACGGACCACCCGCCACGACAGGATGTCGGCGTCCGGGCAGGCCTGATGCACCATGCCGGCGATGAACGTGCCGTGGCCCGACACCGGGTCGATGGAGCCGTCGAGCGGGCCGAGCAGGTCGCCGTGCTCCTCCGGGTCGGTGGCGGGGTCGTAGCCGATCGGCCGACCGTCCACGGCGACCGTCTCGTCCACGACCCGTCGAGCCACGAGTGCGCGCCCACCCCGGTGTCGAGGATGGCGACGACGGGGCGGCGCCCGGTCAGGTCGGCGTCGGCGCGACGGTACGGCGGCGGCCCGACGTAGGCGACCGGCTGGCGGCCGCCCTGCCCCGGCAGCCCGTACGTCGTGGACGGGTGGCTCATCTCGACCGGGTGGCTTATCTCGATCGGGTGCGACATCTCGATGGGATGCTCATCTCGATCGGGTTCGGCGTGACGTCGCGGGAGAGCACGACATGCTCGAGCCCCAGCCCCTCACCGCGTCGTTGCCGAACTGCGCCCGCGTCTGCTGCAGCAGCGTCCAGCCGTCGGGAGCGATGGTGGCCTCCCCGGACGCGACCCGGATGTCGACCGCGCGGACGGCGTACTTCAACCCCGCCGTCCTCGGGTCCTCGGGGCGGGGCACGACCTCCCACTTCAGGGGCCGCGCGACGGCCCGCAGGACCTCGAGCGCCCCCTCGAAGTCGACCGACGCCGACACGAGCACCCGCGGGCCGACGTAGACCGTGGGTCGTGGGTCCACCCCCTTGACCGTGATCGCCGTCCCGGGGTCGAGGACCCGGCCCTGGACGGGGGCCAGGGTCGACCTCGGCGGCACGGCCGGCTCGCGGTCGAGGGGCTTGCGGGCGCGGGGCTGGTCGTCCGAGGGCTGCATGGCGTCCGTCCGGTCAGATCTCGAAGGCAGGCGTGGCGATGGCCACCCGGCTGTGGTCGCGCGGCTCGAGCCTCAGCTGAAGCTGTCCGACGGGCAGGTCGACCAGCACGAACCGGCCGCTGTCGCCGACGTCGCTGACCACGGAGTCCTCGCGCCCGTTGGGGGCGGTGCGGATCGCGTGCACCGTCATGGGCTGCGGCGGCACGATCCAGCCGTCCACCCGGGACACCTCGCCCTCGACGGCGATCCGCAGCAGCAGGTCGGTGTCGCCGTAGACGAAGCGCAGCGTGTACGCCGTGGCGCCGCGGGCTCCCGCCAGCGAGGTGGCCCGCTCGACCAGCTCCATCAGCTCCAGGTCCACGTCGGACGCGGCCAGCGCGGCCGCGGCCTGCATCCGGGCCACCAGCTCGTCGGGGACCGGGTCGCGCTGCTCCCACACCCGGCGTACGACGTCGAGCAGGTCCTCGCGGCTCATCTCGCTCATCAGCACTCACCTGCTTCGATCAGGGCCACCCGCAGCTTGGCCAGGCAGCGTCCCCGGGTGGGGCCGATGCTGCCGACGGGCATGCCGAGGTCGGCCGCCAGCTGCGCGTAGTCGGGACGGTTGGTGAACGCGACCACCCGCAACAGCCGCTGGCACCGCGGCGGCAGCGCGTCGACCGCGTCCCACAGGGCGCGCCGCTGCTCGTGCGCGACGACCTCCGTCTCGGCGGAGGTCTGGCGCGGCAGCCGCGGCGCGAGGTGCTGGTCCTCGACCGGGGTCGCACGCTCGCGGGAGGCGTGGACGCGCCAGGCCTCGCGGCGGGCCGTCGTGGTCAGCCAGCCGCCCACGGCGGCGGGGTCGCGGATCGCGTCCCGGCGGCGGACCAGCGCCAGCCAGCTGGCCTGGATCACGTCCTCGGCCACGTCGGCCGGCAGCCGGTAGGCCCGGACGACGTGCCACAGCACCGGGGTCATCAGCCTGACCAGGTCGTCCAACGCGGCCGGGTCGCCGTCCGACCAGCGCGCGAAGCGGTCGGCAGCCTGCGCCCACGGCTCGTCCGTCCCCCCATGACGGGGCGCCGCCCCCGGAGGTGCCCCCGACGCCGGCACCGCCGCCGCCCCCGTCGTACGGCCGACTGGCTCCCGTACACCCATCGCGCTCACATCCCCGTGGAGGGCCCCGGGCCCCTCCTGATACGTCTGCGGCCCAGACTGGCACCAATTCGGCCGCTCCGGCGGCGAACCGACCACCCCGGTAGCCTCGGCCCGTGACTTCCCCGCCCCGGACCCCCGGCCCACTCACCGTGCGCGAGGTGACCGAGGACCAGCACCTCGACTTCATCCGCGGCCGCCGCTCCGCGAGCTTCCTGCAGACCCCGGCGTGGGGCCGGGTGAAGTCCGAGTGGCGCCGGGAGTCCCTCGGCTTCTTCCGCGGCGACGACCTGGTGGGCGTCGGGCTGGTGCTCTACCGCCAGCTGCCGAAGGTCAAGCGCTACCTGGCCTACCTGCCCGAGGGGCCGGTCATCGACTGGTCCGACGACGACCTCTCCGCGTGGCTGACGCCGATGACCGAGCACCTGCGGTCCCGCGGCGCCTTCGGGGTCCGCATGGGCCCGCCGGTGGTGACCCGCCGCTGGAGCGCGGCCCAGGTCAAGGAGGGCATCGCCGACGACGCGGTGCGCCGCCTCGGCGAGGTGCCCCCCTCCGAGCGCGACCACACCGGCGCGCGCGTGGTCTCGCAGCTCTGCGAGCTGGGCTGGCGCCTGCAGGCGGTCGAGGGCGGCTTCGCGGCCGGCCAGCCGCAGTACAACTTCCAGATCCCGCTGCGGACCCCGGAGGGCGAGCCGCGCACCGAGGACGACGTCCTCAAGGGCATGAACCAGCTGTGGCGCCGCAACATCAAGAAGGCGGCCAAGGAGGGCGTCGAGGTCTCCTCGTCGACCACCGCCGCCGAGGCAGCCGAGAGCCTGCAGGCGTTCCACGAGCTCTACGTGCACACCGCCGAGCGCGACCACTTCACCCCGCGGCCGCTGTCGTACTTCCGGACCATGGTCGAGGCCCTCGGCTCGGAGGAGCCCGACCGGATCCGGCTCTACCTCGCCCGCCACGAGGGCGACCTGGTCGCCGCCACGATCGCGATCCGGGTCGGCGGCCACGCGTGGTACTCCTACGGGGCGTCGTCGACCGAGAAGCGGGAGGTGCGCGGCTCCAACGCCGTCCAGTGGGCGATGATCCGCGACGCACTGGCGGCCGGCGCCGACGTCTACGACCTGCGCGGCATCACCGACACCCTCGACCCCGAGGACTCGCACGTCGGCCTGATCCAGTTCAAGGTCGGCACCGGCGGCGAGGCGGTGGAGTACGCCGGCGAGTGGGACCTGCCGCTCAACAAGCCGTTGTACGCGGCGTTCGACCTCTACATGAAGCGCAGGGGCTGATCCGATGAGCCTGACCCTCACCGTCGACGGCGAGCGCTGGCGCTCCCACCTGCGCGAGGTCGCCGCGGCCACCCCCGGCCTGGTCCCCGTCGCCAAGGGCAACGGCTACGGCTTCACCCTGGGCCGGCTCGCCCGCAAGACGCAGTGGCTGCGCGACCAGGGCCTCCACGACAAGGGACTGGGTGGGGACACCCTCGCCGTCGGCACGTACGACGAGCTCCCGCACGTGGCGACCCGCTTCGACGGCGACCTGTTGGTCCTCACGCCCTGGCGGCCCTTCGGCAGCGCGCTGGAGACCGACCCCGCCCTGTCGTCGCGGATCATCCACACCGTCGGCCGGGTCTCCGACCTGGCGGACCTGCTGGCGCGCCAGCCCGACGCCCGGCTGGTGCTGGAGCGGGTGACCAGCATGCTGCGCCACGGCCTGTCCGCCCGCGACCTGTGGACCGCGGCCGCGATGATGCGCGACCACCCGCAGGCGCGCCTCGAGGGGGTCGCGCTGCACCTGCCGCTGGCCCACGGCTCCCACCTGCCCGAGGTCAGCCGGCTGATGAACGACGTCGTGGCCGCCGAGCTCCCCGAGGGCCCGGGAGCCACCACGGTCTGGGTCAGCCACCTGACCCGCGACGAGCTCGACCGGCTGCGTACCTCCTACCCGGACTTCACGATCCGGCCGCGGATCGGGACCGACCTGTGGCTCGGGGACCGGGACGCCCTCCGGGTCACCTCGACCGTCCTCGACGTGCACCCGGTCGCCCGGGGTGACGTCTACGGCTACCGCGGCCGTACCGCACCGAAGGCCGGCCACATCCTGGTCGTGAGCGGCGGCACCGCCCACGGCATCGGCCTGGAGGCCCCGACCGGCGAGTCGACGCTGCGGGCCCGGGCGGCCACGCTGGCCCGCGGCGGGCTGGACGCCGCCGGCTTCGTGCGCTCGCCGTTCTCGATCGACGGCAAGCAGCGGCTCTTCGCCGAGCCCCCGCACATGCAGGCCTCGATGCTCTTCATCCCCCGCGGCGCCCACGTGCCGGCGGTCGGCGATCCGGTCGACGTGCGGGTGCGGTTCACCGCCACCGCCTTCGACCGGGTGCTGGTCAGCTGACCGGTCGCGACCGGCCCAGCGGCCAACCCAGCGATCAACCCAGCGATCGGTCCAGCGCCAGCGACGGGGCAGCCGGACGGGGTCGCACCCAGTCCGGACCGCGCACCGGGTCGTGCTGCGGCCGGAGCACGTCGCGCACCACGATCCCGACCAGGTAGAGCTCGGCGGCCATCCGCACCACGATCGCCACCCAGTAGAACCCGGCGTCACTGCCCGACGCGGGGGCGAGGTAGCCGCCGAGGTACCACCACACGGCCGCGAAGTAGAACACCTCGCCGGCCTGCCACACGATCTGGTCGCGCCACCGGGGCCGGGCGAGCGCCGCCAGCGGCAGCAACCACAGGACGTACTGCGGCGAGTAGACCTTGTTGACCAGCAGGAACCCGGCCACGACCAGGAAGCCGAGCTGTGCCAGGCGCGGGGTCGCCGGGGCGAGCAGGCCGAGCAGCAGCACGCCCACGCACCACGCCCCGAAGAACAGCCACGAGACGGTGTTGATCGTGTGCACCGCGACCGTGCCGTCGCCCGCCTGGGCGATGACGAGCCAGATCGAGCCGAGGTCGGCGCCGCGGTCGGAGTTGAAGCTCCAGAAGACCCGCCACTCGGCGGGGCCGCTGAGGTAGGCGGGCAGGTCGGCGACGACCCAGGCCACCGCGGCCGCCACGGCGGCCAGCACGAACGGTCGCCACTGCCGACGGCGCGCGCAGATGATCAGCAGGCCGCCGAGCAGGAAGAGCGGGTAGAGCTTGGTCGCCGTCCCCAGGCCGATGAGCACGCCGGTCAGGACCGGCCGGTCCCGCGACCACGCCCAGAGCGCACCGGCCACCAGGCCGACCGACAGCAGGTCCCAGTTGACCAGCGCGGTCAGGGCGAGCGCCGGTGAGATCGCGAAGATGGCGGCGTCCCACGGACGTCGCCGGTCCACCCCGGCGAGGAACCACGCGGCCAGGATCGCGACCGCGGCGAGGCCGAGGGCGTTGACCGTGACGAAGAGCCGTGACTCGGCCGTCACGGTCTTGTCGGCGCCCAGCTGGGCCGGGGTCTGGCCGTAGCGGGACTCGATGTCCGGGGACCCGCTGAGCCAGTGCGTGACCCAGGCGGTCCCCCAGGCCCAGTAGGAGATCCCGACGGGGTACTCCATGACGTGGTAGCGCGCCCGGACCTGCGGGTCGTCGGTGTAGGGCCAGTTGAGCTCGGCGAACCCGCGGTCGGTGTAGAGGTAGGGCAGGTCGGAGTAGCACATGTGGGAGTAGCGCGCGGTCCCGTTCTGCCAGGAGTCCTGGTAGCAGTTGTTCTTCTGGACCATCCCCAGCGCGAAGCAGACCGCGGTCAGAGCGAGGACGACGCGCACCGGCGTCCACCACCGGTGCCGCCCGGCGTGCTCGCCGACCGGGCCGCCGACCCCCTCGCTGAGGGCGGCGATGACCGGGTCGTCGAGCGTCGGGTGGACCCGCGCGTCGTGCCCGCCCCGCGTCACTGCCCTGAGTACCGGCGGGGCTCCGTGGACGCCATCGGCTTCGGCGACTTGGTCGGTCCGTTGCCGTTCCCGTTCCCCGGGCCGCCCGTGCTGGACGGGGACGGCGAGGAGGAGTCGGACGGGGTCGGGCCGCAGCCGAGGGGGCCGCAGGTGTCGCTCGGCGACGGCTGCGGGGTCTTGGTCTGCCCCGGCGGGGTGTGGCTCGGCGACGGGGTCGACGACGCGCTCGGACTCTTGGACGGCGAGTGCGTCGGCGACGGCACGTAGGTCGGCGACGGTGGCGGCGTGTACGGGTCGTGGCCGCTCTGCGGCGCCGTCCCGTCGAGGTTCGCCGGCGGCGGGAACGCCTCCACGGCCAGGCCCTCCATGTCGCGCTTCATCACGTCGGTCCAGGTCTGGGCCGGGTAGTCGGCACCGAAGTACGACGGCAGCCAGCCGTCGAGCTGCTCGTTGCCGCCACCACGCACGTACATCACCGCGGTCGAGAGCTGCGGGGTGTAGCCGACGAACCAGGCCGAGGACACCTGGTCCTTGCTGTTCGTCGCGGTGCCCGTCTTGCCCGCCGCGGGCCGGCCGAGCGCCAGCGCCGCGGTGCCGGTGCCGTGCTGGACGACCTGCTGGAGGGCGTAGGAGGTGTCGGCCGCCACGTCCTTGCTGATCGCGGGCTTGGTGGCCTGCTTGTAGGACCACCGAGTCTCGCCGTTGCGGTCCACGACCTTCTGGATCACGTGCACGTCGGCCTCCTGGCCGCCGTTGGCGATGCTGGCGTAGGCGTTGGCCATGTTGATCGGCGCGACCGTCGCCGAGCCCAGCGCGATGCCGGCGACCGGCTCGAGGCCGGGGCTGTTGTGGAGGTGGTTGTAGGAGTTGCTGTCCTTCTTGTTCCACTTCGGGATGCCGAGCGCGTTCGCGGTGTCGAGGATCTTCTGCGGACCGTCCGGGATCGCCTGGGTCAGGTCGGCGTACGCCGTGTTGATCGACTGCTCGGTGGCCGTGATCAGGTTGACCGCCGACCCGTAGTCGGTGCCGAGGCCGTCGGGACCGGTGCCCTCGTTGCGGATCCGGTCACCGGTGCCCTGGCCGTTGTAGTAGTACGGCGAGTTCCCGTCGAAGGTGTCCTTGAGCGAGAAGCCGTTGCGCAGCCCGGTCGCCAGGGCGAACGGCTTGAACGACGACCCCGGTGCGCCGCCGGTCTCCGCCCAGTTGATCTGGGACTGGAGGTAGTCCTGGCCGCCGTAGAACCCGCGCAACGCACCCGTTCCCGGCTCGACGCTGGCGACGGCGACGTGGAGCTGCTTGTCGCTGAAGCCGTCCGGACGTCCCTCGAGCACGCCCTGCTCGGCCGCCTGCATTGCCTTCGGGGTGAAGGTGGTGGTGACCCGCAGACCGCCGCCGTCGATCTCCTCGTCGCTGAAGCCGAGCTGGTGCAGCTCGTCCTTGACCATCGAGAGCATGAAGCCCTTCTGGCCGCCGTACTGGCTCTGCGCCTTGATCTCGGGGAAGACCGGAAGGTGCTTCGCGGCCTTGTCCGCCTTGTCGGAGGAGATGTTGCCCATGGAGGCCATGCCGTCGAGCACGTAGCCGTAGCGCTCCTTGAGGTTGTGCTTGGCGTCCTTGCCGTTGGCGGGGTCGAAGAGCGTCGGGTTGTTCAGCACGCTGGCGAGGACCGCGCACTCCTTGAGGCTCAGGTCCTTGGCGTCCTTGTTGAAGTACGCCTTCGCCGCGGCCTGCACGCCGTACGCACCGCGCCCGAAGTAGATCGTGTTGAGGTAGCCCTCGAGGATCTGCGACTTGCTCAGCTGCTGCTGGATCTTCAGCGACAGGATCGCTTCCTTGATCTTGCGCTGGTAGGACCGCTCCTGGGTCAGGTAGAGGATCTTCACGTACTGCTGGGTGATCGTCGAGGCGCCCTGGGTCGCGTTGCCGCTGGCGTTGCTGAACGCCGCGCGCAGGATCCCCTTGGGGTCGAGGCCCTTGTCGGTCCAGAACGTCTTGTTCTCGGCCGCCACCACCGCGTCCTGCATCTTCTGCGGGATCTCCTTGAGCGGGATCGACTCACGGTTCTGCGTGGCGTACTGCCCGAGCTGCGTCTTGCCGTCGGCGTAGTAGACGAAGGACGTCTGCGTCTGGAAGTCCTTGTTCGGGTTCGGGATGTCGGTGGTCTTGTAGAGGTAGAAGACCGCACCGGCCAGCAGGAGGCTCCCGGCGAGGGCCGCGATCAGCAGCCACTTGGCGACACGCTTGAGGCGGGCCTTGGTGCTCGTGGGTGGCTTCGGGGGCGTCTTCACGGCGGGGCTGGCGGCCCTGCGCTTTCCACTCAACTTCGGCTCTCCGGGGACTCGGGGCGCGTTCGACGGACAGGTCGGACCGCGCGCTCGGCGTGGGCGACCTCAACAGGGTACGCACCGGCACCCCGACCCGCCCGATCCCCACGTGTTCACGAAACCTGGATATATCGGTACGATAGGTCGCATGGCGCGTCGTGCAGAGACCATCGAGCTGGCAGTCCTCGGGCTGCTGCACGAGGGACCCATGCACGGCTACGAGCTGCGCAAGCGGCTCAACCTCATGCTCGGCTGGGGCCGGGTGCTGTCCTACGGCTCCCTCTACCCCACGCTGAAGAAGATGCTGCGCGGGCAGCTGATCGAGGAGGCAGCCGCCACGCTGACCCCGGTCACCCGGCGCCCGCGCATCGTCTACCAGGTGACCGAGGCCGGTCACCGGGAGTTCGAGCGCCTGATGTCGGAGGTGGGTCCCACCGCCTGGGAGGACGACAACTTCGACATCCGCTTCGCCTTCTTCGGCCGCACCGACATGGAGATCCGGCTGCGCGTGCTCGAGGGCCGCCGCACCCGCCTCCAGGAACGGCTGGACCGGGTCCAGAACCAGCTGGCGATGACCCAGAAGGAAGTCGACCGCTACGCCGCCGAGCTGCAGCGCCACGGTGTCGAGTCGGTCGAGCGCGAGGTCCGGTGGCTCTCCGAGCTGATCCAGGCCGAGCGCAGCTCCGAGGCGGGGCCGCCCGACGGGGCCACTCCCCACCAGCCAGCCACCACCCCACCCACTGCCGACAGGCAACCAGCCGGCCCCACGGCCGACCAGTAGTGAGAACGAAAGGAATCCCGATGGGTTCGGTACGAGTAGCAATCGTGGGAGTCGGCAACTGCGCCAGCTCCCTCGTCCAGGGCGTGCACTACTACAGGGACGCCGACCCCGCGACGACCGTTCCGGGGCTCATGCACGTCCTGTTCGGTGAGTACCACGTCAACGACGTCGAGTTCGTCGCGGCGTTCGACGTGGACGACATGAAGGTCGGCAAGGACCTCTCCGAGGCCATCAACGCCTCGCAGAACAACACGATCAAGATCAGCGACGTCCCCACCCTCGGCGTGGAGGTCCAGCGCGGCCACACCCTCGACGGGCTCGGCAAGTACTACCGCGAGACCATCGAGGAGTCGGCCGCCGACCCCGTCGACGTCGTCCAGGTCCTCAAGGACACCCAGGCCGACGTGATCGTCTCCTACCTGCCGGTGGGCTCGGAGGAGGCCGACAAGTTCTACGCCCAGTGCGCCATCGACGCGGGCGTGGCCTTCGTCAACGCCCTCCCCGTCTTCATCGCCTCCGACCCGGAGTGGGCCAAGAAGTTCGAGGACGCCGGCGTCCCGATCGTCGGTGACGACATCAAGTCGCAGGTCGGCGCCACCATCACCCACCGCGTGATGGCGAAGCTTTCGAGGACCGCGGCGTGACGCTGGACCGCACCTACCAGCTCAACGTCGGCGGCAACATGGACTTCAAGAACATGCTCGAGCGCGAGCGCCTGGAGTCCAAGAAGGTCTCCAAGACCCAGGCCGTCACCTCGAACCTCAAGGGCGAGCTCGCCGGCAAGGTCTCCGACCGCAACGTGCACATCGGGCCGTCGGACCACGTCGCGTGGCTCGACGACCGCAAGTGGGCCTACGTCCGCCTCGAGGGCCGCGCCTTCGGTGACGCCCCGCTGAACCTCGAGTACAAGCTCGAGGTCTGGGACTCCCCGAACTCCGCGGGCATCATCATCGACGCGATCCGGGCGGCGAAGATCGCCAAGGACCGCGGCATCGGCGGCCCGATCATCTCGGCCTCGTCGTACCTGATGAAGTCCCCGCCGGTGCAGCTCCCCGACGACGAGGGCCGCCGCCGCGTGGAGGCCTTCATCCGCGGCGAGGAGTGACCGACCCCACCGCGTTCTCACGCTGAACAAGCACCGACCCGTCGTCAGCTGACGACGGGTCGGTGCATTTGCGGGTTCAGGAGGTGACGGGTCGGCGCTCCTCGAGCTCGGCCTTGATCCGCGCCAGGGTCTGGCGCATCCCGGCCCGGAGCTCCTCGGTGAAGACGTCCTGGCCGCCGAGGACCGCCTTGGTCAGGCGCAGCGAGATCGTGGAGATGCCGTCGGGCGTCTCGCGCCGCTGGACGACCCGCGTGCCGGTGTCGGTGGGCTCGAGGGTGAAGGACCAGATCGTGTAGTTGTCCTTGATCCGCAGCGCGAACTCGCGGTGCGGCTCGAAGCGCACCACCTTCGCCTGGGTCGGCCAGAAGAGCGGCCCGCGACGGTTCAGGTTGACGGTGCGGGTCCCGGGACCGACCACCCCGCCGCCGCGGACGAAGGCCCGCACGACCTGCGGGCTCCAGCTCGCCATCCGGCGTACGTCGGAGACGAGGGCCCAGACCGCCTCCGGGGGCGCGGCCACCTCGATCGTCTCCTCGAGCTGCGGGTCGGTGGGGGTCGACTGGTCCGTCGTCATGGCGGTGCTCCTCGGCGTGGTGGGCGTGCGGAGCCAACTTACTGACACGAATTCAACAGCGCAGTGACCCCCGCCACGTCCGCACTGACCCGGCTCCGAGGACTCAGCTCCGAGGACTCAGCTCCGGGAGCTCAGCTCCGGGGGCGAAGCCCGTCGAGCAGCAGGTCGAGCACCGCGTCGAGCTGGTCGTCGAGGCGCGGGTCGCCCCACTCGTCGGCGTGGGCGGGATGGTGGAAGAGCGCGGTGGCCCGCAGCACCGCGCGCCCCGCGACCTCCGGGTCGACCGCGGCCAGCTCGCCCGAGGCCACCCCGTCGGCGACGATCCGGCCCACCTGGGCGGCGAGGTGGTCGACGTGGGCCGCCACCACCTCGCCGGCTTCGTCGGTGACCCTGCGGAACGTCGCGAAGAGCTCCGGGTCCTCCCGGGCGATGCCCTGCTTGGTCGCCGCCAGCGTGCGCACCCAGTCGCGCAGCCGGCCCTCGGCGCTCCCCGACCCCGCCACGATCTCCTCCAGGGGCGCGGACACCCGGTCCAGCCAGCGCTGCGTGACCGCGTCGCGCAGCGCCGCCTTGCTGGAGAAGTGCCGGTAGACCGAGCCGTGGCTGACGTCGAGGGCCCGCGCCACGTCGACCACGGTGGTCTTGGCCGGGCCGTAGCGCCGCAGCACCTGCTCGGCGGTGTCGAGGATCCCCTCGCGGGTCAGCGGTCCGGCCACGGCCGAACGCTACTTCTCGCTGTCGAGGAACGACATCTGCATGGCGTCGTACCTCGTGCCCGCCGCCGCCCCGGCCGGGACCGCCGCCTCGATCGCGGCCAGGTCGTCGGCCGACAGCGCGAGGGTGAGGGCGCCGAGCGACTCCTCGAGCCGGACCCGGGTCCTGGCGCCCACCAGGGGGACGATGTCCGTCCCCTGCGCGGCCACCCACGCGATGGCCACCTGGGCGACGGTGGCGCCGCGGGCCTCGGCGACCCCGCGCAGCGCCTCGACCACGCGGAGGTTGGCGTCGAGGTTGTCCCCCGAGAAGCGCGGCAGGTGGGCGCGGAAGTCCCGCACGTCCCGGTCGGCGCTCCAGTGCCCCGACAGCAGGCCTCGCGAGAGCACGCCGTACGCCGTGATGCCGACGCCGAGCTCGCGGGCGACGGGGAGGATCTCGGCCTCGATGCCCCGCGAGATCAGGGAGTACTCGATCTGCAGGTCGCTGATCGGGTGGACCGCGTGCGCCCGGCGCAGCGTCTCGGCCCCGACCTCGGAGAGCCCGATGTGCCGGACCCAGCCGGCCTCGACCAGCTCGGCCATCGCGCCGACGGTCTCCTCGATCGGGACGCTGGGGTCGAAGCGGGCCGGCCGGTAGACGTCGACGTGGTCGGTCCCGAGCCGCTTGAGCGAGTAGGCCAGGAAGTTCTTGACCGCCGCGGGTCGGGTGTCCACGCCGGACCAGGAGCCGTCCGGGCCGCGCAGGGCGCCGAACTTGACGCTGATCACCGCGCGGTCGCGGGCGCGGCCGCGCAGGGCGTCGCGCAGCAGCATCTCGTTGTGGCCCATGCCGTAGAAGTCGCCGGTGTCGAGCAGGGTGAGCCCGGCGTCGAGGGCGGCGTGGATGGTGGCGGTGCTCTCGGCCTCGTCGGCCGGCCCGTAGAGGTCCGACATGCCCATCAGGCCGAGGCCGAGGGCCGCGACGCTGGGGCCGGTGGCGCCGAGGCGCCGGGTCGGGACAGCGGAAGTGGTGGTCATGCCTCCATCATGCGGCATGACTGACAGATTTCCAATTCTGTCAGTCCTTCGTCGCTGTCAGCCGCTGGAGGCGGCCACCAGGATCCTGGCCGAGGCCCGGGCCTGCGTGGCGGCCTCGGGGTCGGCGTCCAGGGCCCCGCTCGCGAGCCCGCCGTCGAGGAGCAGGGTGAGCGACCGCGCCAGCGCGTCGGGGTCGGCGGCGCCGGCCTCGTCGGCCAGCCCGCGGACCCAGGCCAGGACGGCCTGCTTGTGTGCGACGGTGCGGTCGTGCACGGGTGTGCCGGGCGGCGCCTCGGCCGCCGCGTTGATGAACGCGCATCCCCGGTAGCCCTCGCGTCGGCACGAGGAGCTCAGTGCGTCGAAGAGGCCGACCAGCTGGTCGGCGGGTCGGGGGCCGGCGGCCTGCGCCGCCGCGTGGAGCTGTCCGGTCCAGACGTCGTCGACCCTGTCGAGGTAGGCGAGCACGAGCTCGTCCTTGGCCGGGAAGTGCTTGTAGAAGGTGGCCTTGGCGACGCCGGACTCGGCGATGATCAGGTCCACCCCCACCGCCTTGATGCCGCGCGCGTAGAACAGCCGGAAGGCGGCGTCGAGGATGCGGTCACGGGCAGCGGACGTGGGCATGGCTTGATAATAGACAGACCTGTCTGTTAGCGTCCACTCATCGATAGACAGATCTGTCTACCTCCCGACCTTCGAGAAGGAATCACGATGAACATCGCAGTCCTCGGCACCGGCATGGTGGGCCAGGCGATCGCCGGCCGCCTCCACGAGCTCGGACACTCCGTGGTGGTCGGCACCCGCGACCCCGCGTCGACCCTCGCCCGCACCGAGCCGGACGGCATGGGGAACCCGCCGTTCGCCGCTTGGCACGCCGCCCACCAGGGTGTCGCCCTGGCCACGTTCGCCGACGCCGCCGCCGGCGCCGAGCTCGTCGTCAACGCCTCCAACGGCAACACCTCCCTCGAGCTGCTCCGCCTCGCCGGAGCGGACAACCTGGCCGGCAAGCCGCTGCTCGACATCGCCAACCCGCTCGACTTCTCGGCCGGCTTCCCTCCCACCCTGTTCGTGAAGGACTCCGACTCGCTCGCCGAGCAGATCCAGCGCGCCTTCCCGGAGGCCAAGGTCGTCAAGGCCCTCAACACGCTGACCGCGTCGCTGATGGTCGACCCGAAGTCGCTCGGCGCGAGCTCGACGATCTTCGTCTCGGGTGACGACGCGGTGGCCAAGGCCGCCGTGGTCGGCCTGCTGGAGAGCTTCGGCCACGACGACGTGATCGACCTCGGGCCGCTGGAGACCGCCCGCGGCACCGAGATGCTGCTCCCCATCTGGCTGCGGCTGATGGGCGCCCTGGGCACCGCGCAGTTCAACTTCAAGATCGTCCGCTGAGCTGACCGTCCCGGCCGGCCGGCGTCCCAGCGATGCCGGCCGGCGACCAGGGGTCAGCCCCGGGCGACCCACCACTCGCGCAGCGCCGCCTCGGCGTCCTCGTGGGACATCGGGCCCCGGTCCATGCGCAGCTCGAGCAGGTGCCGGTAGGCCAGGCCGACCTCTCGGCCCGGACCGATGCCGAGGATCTCCATGATCTGGTTGCCGTCGAGGTCGGGCCGGATCGAGGCCAGCTCCTCCTCCTCGGAGAGCCGCTCGATGCGGGCCTCGAGGTCGTCGTACGTGCGCCGCAGCCGGTCGGCCTTGCGCTGGTTGCGGGTCGTGCAGTCCGCGCGGGTGAGCACGTGCAGGCGCTCGAGCTCGTCGCCGGCGTCGCGCACGTAGCGGCGTACGGCGGAGTCGGTCCACTCGCCGGAGCCGTAGCCGTGGAACCTCAGGTGCAGCTCGACGAGCTTCGACACGGCGTCGATCTGGTCGTTGGAGAAGCGCAGCGCCTTCATCCGCTTCCGGGTGATCTTGGCGCCGACCACGTCGTGGTGGTGGAAGGTGACCGTCCCGTCGTCGACGAACTTCCGGGTCCGGGGCTTGCCGACGTCGTGCATGAGGGCGGCGAAGCGGGAGACGAGGTCGGGGCCGCCGCCCGGCAGCCGCGGCTCGAGGTCGATCGACTGCTCGAGCACCGTCAGGGTGTGCTCGTAGACGTCCTTGTGCCGGTGGTGCTCGTCGCGCTCGAGGGCCAGCGCCGGCAGCTCGGGGAGGACGTGGTCGGCGAGCCCGGTCTCGACCAGCAGGGTCAGGCCCAGCCGCGGGTAGGGCGCGCAGACCAGCTTCACCAGCTCGTCACGCACCCGCTCGGCCGAGATGATCTCGATGCGGCCCGCCATCTCCCGCATGGCGGTCACCACGGCCGGGTCGACGGTGAAGCCGAGCTGCGCGGCGAAGCGGGCGGCACGCATCATCCGCAGCGGGTCGTCGGAGAAGGAGTCCTCGGGTCGCCCGGGGGTGCGCAGCACCCGGTGGGCCAGGTCCACGACCCCGCCGTACGGGTCCTCGAAGGTGCGGTCGGGCACCGAGACCGCCATCGCGTTGACGGTGAAGTCGCGCCGCCCCAGGTCGCCGGCCAGCGAGTCGCCGAAGTCGACGTCCGGCTTGCGGGAGGTCGGGTCGTAGGTCTCGGAGCGGTACGTCGTGATCTCGACCTGCCACTCGCCCTTGCGGCACCCGATGGTGCCGAAGGCGCGGCCCATGTCCCAGATCGCCTCGGCCCAGCCCTTGAGGAGGGTCTCGGTCTGCTCGGGGCGGGCGGAGGTGGTGAAGTCGAGGTCATTGTGGCGGCGGCCGAGCATGGCGTCGCGGACCGGGCCGCCGACCAGGGCCAGCTCGTGGCCGGCCGCCCGGAAGCGATGTCCCAGCTCGTCGATGACCGGCGAGATCCGGTCCAGCTCCGAGGCGACCGAGCGCTCGACGTCGGTCAGCTGGAGAGGCGGCAGCGGGGCTTCGGGCACGGACGGCAACTCTAGCGTCCGGGACTCGCGCGCCGGGCCGGAGCACCACCCCGGGGCCGCTGGTCCGACGGATAGAGTCAACGCCGTGCCCCGCCCCACGTCGCTGCTGCCTGCCCTCGTGGCGGTCGTGGCGACCCTGGTGGTTGGCCTGATGGTTGGCCTGGTGGCGGGCCTGGGGGCAGCAGGCCCCGCATCCGCGGCCACCGAGCTCGGGTCACCGCCGGCCGCCACCGCGAGGGCCGTCGCCCACGTGGTCACCCGGGCCCGGAGCGCGCGCCTGCAGCAGCCCACGACCCCGCTCTCGGTGACCATCGACTCGCTCAGCCCTCCGAGGTCCCGAGGAAGGGGCCGATCCGGGTGACCGGCTCGGTCACCAACGAGGACAAGGGCGACTGGACGTCGGTCTACATGTTCGCCTTCATGGGGGACACCCCGATCCGGTCGACCGCCGAGCTGGCCGAGGCGAGCACGGTCGACCCGACGGCGGAGGTCGGCGGACGGATCACCTCGCCCGGCACCTACGACACCATCGACCGGATCGCGCCCGGGGAGACCGTGCAGTACGCCATCACGGTGCCGCACTCCGAGATCCACGTGAGCGAGGCCGGCGTCTACTGGTTCGGCGTCCACGCGCTGGGCACCGGGCCCGACGGCCGCCTCGACGGTGCCGACGGCGGGCCCGCACCTTCCTGCGCTGGTTCCCGCCGACGCACTCGCCCGTGGACACCGCCCTGGTGCTCCCGCTGCGGCGCACCGCCTCCTACGCCCCGGACGGGAGCATCGAGGACGTCGAGGGGTGGAACACCGCCCTCGCGCCGGCGGCCGGCTGCGCCAGATGGTCGACTTCGGGGCCGCCGCCGGCAACCCGCCCGATCACCTGGCTGCTCGACCCCGGGCTGCCCGACGTGGTCCGGTCGCTCACGCTCGGCAACCCGGCGCGGTCCCTGGCCCCGCCCGCGGCCGGGACGACCGGCGGCGACGACAGCAGCAGCAGCGGCTCGAGCCCGACGCCGCAGGCGGGCTCCACGCCGTCGTCCGGCAGCTCGGACGGGTCCGACGCCAGCGACGCCGACCAGGCGGCCCTCGCCGCGGTCGCAGCGTCGGGCAACGCCTGGCTCGACGGCTGCACGAGGCACTCAGCGGAGAGGAGATCTGGCCCTGCCGTACGGCGACCTCGACGTCGCCGCCGCCGCCGAGCACGACCCCGCGCTCTACCGCCGGGCGCGGCAGCGCAGCGGCACCGAGCTCGCCCCCTGGGGCCTGCCGATGACGCCCGCGGTGTCCGCGCCGGGCGGGTACCTCGACGCCCCCGCGCTGCGCGCCACGCCCGCGCGCTCGAGGGTCCTGGTCACCGACCGGATGTACGCGACGAAGCCCCGGCGGTCGCCCGCGTCGCCGGCGCACGACTGATCACGCGTCGTCGGGCGCGGCCGCCGGTGGCCCGGCCCCGACGACCCGCTCGCCCCCGTCGCGCTGCGCCAGCGGATCCTCGCCGAGGCGGCCCTGCACCTGCTCGAGCCCGGGCACAAGCCGCTCGTGGTGGTGCTCCCGTCGTACTGGACCCCGAGCTCGTCCACGGGTTCTTCGAGGGCCTCGACGTGAACTGGCTGCACCTGACCACCGTCAACGACGTGGCGAGCCGCCGTGCGCGGCCCGTGCCGATCGACCGGCTCGACTACCCGAGGGCCGGGACCGCGTCGAGCTGGACAACGCGAACTTCACCTCGGCCGAGGAGCTGATCCGGGCGGGCGTGACGTTGCAGGGTGTGCTCACCGACAACACCAACGTGGCCTCGACGGTGGCCGACCAGGCGATGAGCTCCACGTCGTACGGCCACCGGGTGAGCCCGGACGGCTCCCGGGCGGCCATCGACCGGTCCCGGTCCTGGATCGACCAGGAGCTCGGCTCGATCCAGATCGACGCCCCGCCGGCCGTGACGCTGTCGAGCACCAGCGGGCGGTTCGCGGCCACGCTGACCAACGGCCTCGACGAGCCCGTCACCGTCAGCATCCAGGCCCTCACCGACGAGCCCCACGCCATCCACGGGCCCGAGACGGTGGAGCTGGGCCCGGGCGGGCGTACGACGGTGCTGCTCAACGCCTCCCTCCAGTCCTTCGGCGTCCACAACGTCACGCTCATGGTCACCGACGCCCAGGGCCATCCCCTCGGCTCGACCGACCAGCTCCCGATCCGCTCGGCCCAGGTGAGCAAGGTCATCTGGCTGATCCTCGGCACCGGGGTCGCCCTGCTCTTCGGCGCGATCGCGGTGCGCCTCTTCCGCCGGATCCGGGCGGCCGCCCGAGCCGCGAGGCAGTCATGAGGAGGGACCGATGAGCTCCTCGGAGAGCCAGAAGATCCTCAGCTCCAGCGCCGTGATGGCCGCCGGCACCGTCGTGTCGCGGCTGAGCGGCTTCGTGCGCGCGTTCCTGCTCACCGCGGCCCTGGGCAACCTCCTGCACGCCGACCTGTTCACGATCGGCAACACGATCCCGAACATGCTCTACATCCTGCTGGCGGGCGGCGTGTTCAACGCCGTCCTGGTCCCCCAGCTGGTCCGGGCGATGAAGAACGACGCCGACGGCGGCGAGGCCTACACCAACCGGATCGTCACCCTGGCCGGGCTCTTCCTGGCAGTCGTCAGCGTGGTGCTGGTCGCCGCGGCGCCGTGGGTGATGTCGCTCTACCTCAACTCCTGCTACGACTCGCCCGGCCTCGCCGACCAGCGCGAGTCGGTGATCGCCTTCGCCCGCTACTGCCTGCCCCAGGTCTTCTTCTACGGGATGTTCGTGCTGGTCGGGCAGATCCTGAACTCCCGCGGCCGCTTCGGCCCCATGATGTGGGCGCCGATCGCCAACAACGTCATCTCGGTCGCTGTGCTCGTGGTCTACCTGGTCGTCTACGGCCCGGTCGCGGAGGGCCAGAAGTACAGCGCGTTCACCAGCGGCCAGGAGATGCTGCTCGGCATCGGGGCGACCGTCGGCATCATGGCCCAGCTGCTGATCCTGCTGCCCTACCTGCGAGCCGCCGGCTACACCTACCGGCCGCGCTTCGACTTCCGCGGCACCGGTCTCGCCCACACGCTGCGCCTGGGCGTGTGGACCGTGCTCTTCGTGGTGGTCAACCAGATCGCCTACACCGTCGTGGTCCGGCTCGCCTCCGGCGGCACCGGCTGCGGCAGCGGCGGGGAGCACGGCACCGGCTACACCGTCTACTCGACCACCTTCCTGATCGTGATGGTCCCGCACTCGATCATCACCGTCTCGCTGGCCACCGCGATCCTGCCGCGGCTGGCGGCCCGCGCTGCGGACGACGACCTGCGCGGGCTCGCGCACACCCTGGCCGGCACCCTGCGCAGCGCCCTCGCCGTGATCGTGCCGTTCGCCGCGCTGATGCCGCTGATCGCTCGCGACGTGGCCAACACGATCTCCTTCGGCGCCGTGCGCGACAACTACCAGCTCTTCACGCTCTCGCTCGCGCTGTTCGGCCCCGCCGTGCTGCTCTTCACGGTGCACTACCTGATGCTGCGCGGGTTCTACGCGCTCGAGCGCAACCGGACGGTCTTCTGGATCCAGTGCGCGGTCGCGGGCACCAACATCGTGGTCGCGCTGGTCGCGGTCACCGCCACCGACCCCGAGCACACCTCGCCGGCGCTCGTGGTCGCCTACGCCGCGGCGTACGCCGTGGGCTCGGTGCTGTCCTACACCGTGCTGCGGCGTACGTTGGGAGGCCTCGAGACGCCGGTCCTGGTCCGCTTCCTGGTCCGGATGGGGATGGCGGTGGCGGTCTCGACGGCCGCGGCGTGGGTCCTCCTCCAGCTGCTGGGGGTGCTGGGCCCGAACCCGACCAACCTCGTCGCCGCCCTGCGCGCATTCCTCGTCACCGCACTCGACGTCGGCCTCTTCCTGGTGCTCGCGCGCTTCCTGCGCCTGCGCGAGGTGACCGAGGTCGTCGACACCGTGGCCAGGCGGGTCCCCTCCCGAGGGGGGCGCTGAGCCTACGATGACCCGTAGTAAGCCGTAGAGGGGAGCTGCCAGCCGATGCCCATCCGGCCCGGCGACGTGCTCGCCGACCGTTACCGCCTGGTCGACCTGCTCGTCGAGAGCGGTTCCGGCCGGTTCTGGCGCGCCCACGACCGCGTCCTGGAGCGGCACGTCGCCCTGCACGTGCTCGACGCCGAGGACGAGCGAGCCGCGGGCCTGCTCGAAGCGGCGCGGCAGTCCGCGACCGTCCCGGACCGCCGGCTGCTGCGGGTGCTCGACGCCGACCGGGTCAACGGGCTCTGCTACGTCGTCAACGAGTGGGGCGCCGGCAGCTCGCTGGACATCATGCTGGCGACCGAGGGGGTGCTCGCGCCCCGCCGCGCCGCCTGGCTGGTCTCGGAGGTGGCGGCCTCCGTGGCCGCCGGCCACGAGGCCGGGGTCGCCCACGGCCGTCTCGTCCCCGAGAACGTCCTCGTCGACCGCACCGGCTCGGTCCGGGTGATCGGCTTCTGCGTCGACGCGGCCCTGCACGGGCTGCCCGCGGGCCGGGTCTCGACCGACGTGGCGGACCTCGGTGGCCTGCTCTACTCCGCGCTGACCGGCCGCTGGCCCGGGGTGTCCCGATCCGAGGTCCCCGACGCCCCCCACGAGCACGGCCGGGTGCTGCGCCCGCGGCAGGTGCGCGCCGGCATCCCCCGTCCCCTCGACGCCCTGTGCGACCAGGTGGTCAACCCGTACGCCGGCCCCGGCTCGCGCGACGGCTACGACCTGTCCACCGCGCGCGGCATCGCCGACTACCTCGCCGACTTCGTGGGCGACCCGACCGGGATGGCCGAGGCCGAGGCGGCCAGCAACGCCGGACCGCGCGGGACCCGGACCGTCGTGCTCCCGGGACTGCCGACCGCCGGCAGGACTCCGCCCCAGCCGCGGACACCTGCCCCACCCGCCACACCTCCGGTGACCGAGCCGGTCGAGCTGGTCGAGCCGGCGGTCCCGGAGCAGGAGCAGGCCTCCGAGGTCGACGACACCGACCCGGCCGCGCCCGCCGTTCCCGAGGGCGACACCACGCGGGCCGTGCCGGTCGCCGAGGCGGAGGGCCACGCCGGCCCGACGGAAACCGGCCCGACGGACACCGACCGGACCGACACCGACCGGACCGACACCGACCCCGGTGCGTCGAGCTCCACCGAGCAGCCGACCCAGGCCGGCCTGCCGATCTTCGACGACGCCACCGACGACGTGTCCTGGCTCTCGGCTCGCCCGGAGAAGCCGCCGCCGCCACCGCCGTTCGAGGACGTGCCGGAGCGACCGCTCTTCGCCCCCGAGCCCGCCGAGGGCGAGCCGGCCCGCAGGCCGCGCCCGAACGCCGCGGGGAGCTCCGCTCCCCGGGACTACTGGCCGTGGGACACCAGCTCCGGCACGGGAACCGGCGTCCCGCCCCTGACCGACGAGGACGAGGACGACGACGAGGTGCCCGGCCGCAGCTGGCTCCGGCTGGCCGCGGCGATCGGCGCGAGCCTGGTGCTGCTGCTGGCCATCGTGGTGGCGTTCAACCTCGGCCGCGGACGCACCCCCCTCGGCGGCGCCAAGCCCGAGGAGAAGCCCTCGCGCTCGTCGTCGGCGAGCGCCACGCCGCCCGCCCCGATCACCGGCCTGACCGCGCAGGACTTCGATCCCCAGGGCAGCCCGCCCGAGGAGCACCCCGAGCTCGCCTCGCTGGCCGTCGACGGCAACCCCGCGACGGCCTGGCGGACGATGACGTACACCCAGAACTTCGGGCCCGGCGGCCTCAAGACCGGGGTCGGGCTGATCATCGACCTCGGTGCCGTGCACGACGTGGCGAGTGTCGACCTCACCTTCGTCGGCGCACCGACGGCCGCCTCGCTCTACGTCACCGGCACTGCCCCGACCGCCGTGGCCGGCCTGTCCCCCGCGGCGACCGTCACCGCGTCGGGGACCCACCAGAGGGTCACGATCGACGACACACCACGGGGTCGCTACCTGACCGTGTGGCTGACCTCGCTGCCCCAGGGCGACGGCGGCTACCGCGGCGAGGTGGCCGAGGTGTCGGTCCGCGGATGACGCAGGAGCATCCGTCCCGCGATCGCGCCCCCGATCCCGCCCAGGGCAGCGACGCCGATCTCCTCCGGGCCCACGTGGAGGGCGATCCGGAGGCCTTCGGAGTGCTGTTCGCCCGGCACCGGGACCGGCTCTGGGCGGTCGCGCTGCGCACCATGGGCAACCCCGAGGACGCCGCCGACGGGCTCCAGGACGGTCTGGTGGCGGCGTACCGCCGGGCCGGCTCCTTCCGGGGCGAGGCCGCGGTCACGACCTGGCTGCACCGGGTCGTCGTCAACGCCTGCCTCGACCGCCTCCGTGCCGCCCGCTCGCGCCGGGCGGAGCCGCTGCCCGACGACCTCGAGGAGTACGAGCGCCGCGGCTCGCTCTCCTCGGCCGCTCCCGAGGCGGAGGACCCGGCCGAGCTCGCGGTCGGCGGGGACCGCCGTCGCGCCGTGCTCGCCGCCCTCGCGGCCTTGCCGGCCGAGCAGCGGGCCGCGCTGGTGCTCGTCGACATGGAGGGCTACCCGGTCGCCGAGGCGGCCGAGATCCTCGGGTGCGCCGTCGGGACCGTGAAGTCGCGGTGCTCGCGTGGCCGGGCCCGGCTGGCCGAGGCGCTCGCGCTGTTCGCGCCCGGACGTGAGCGGGACCACCCCGACCCGGGGAACCCCGACCCGACATCGTCCGTCCGATCCAGCGAGGCCCCGCGCGGGCCACCGGCCACGGGCTGACCCGGACCCACGACGACGTCCCCACCACGAACACCCCGAGCACCCCGAGCCACGAGAGCCCCGAGAGGAGGCACGCCCCCGATGACCGACGAGCCGGACCGCCCGCTGACCCCCGAGCAGGAACGGGAGGTACGCCGCCTCCTCGCCGACGCCCGCCACACCGAGCCCATGCCGGTCGACGTGTCCGCACGCCTGAACCGGGTGCTGGCCGATCTCGCCACCCAGGACACCGACCACGCCGAGCCCGACACCAGCGTGCCGGCCACGGTGGTCTCGCTCACCTCCCGACGGCGCCGCCGCGCCGCCTCGCTGCTCGTGGCCGCGGCTGCCGTCGTGGCCGTGGGCGTGGGGATCGACCAGCTGACCCACCTGGCCGGCACCGGCGGCTCCGCCAGCTCGGACAGCGCCGCCACCAGCGACGTCGGCGCCGGATCGAGCCGGTCCTCGCTCAAGCCGGAGAACCACGGCTCCACCCCCGGCAACCACCAGCAGGGCTACGACAGCCCGAACGCCGCCCAGGCCGGCCCCCGCCTCCTCCCGCTCGCGCGGGCCGTCCCCCTCCGCTCCGGCCACTTCGCCCGCGACGTCGCGCGGGCGCGTCAGCTCACGCACGAGCGCAACGTCTACGGGGACCTGGACACCCGGCACCACGGCTTCACCTGCACGCCCGGCGACTGGGGCAGGGGCACGTTCGTGCCGGTGCGGTACGACGGCCGCCGCGGCGTCCTGGCCTTCCGCGCGGTCAACGGCGACACCCAGGTGGTCGACCTCTACGGGTGCGGCAGCTCGCAGGTGCTGCGCTCGATCACGCTCCCCGCGCGCTGAGCCCTTGGCGTACCGCCGTGCCGTCCCCGCGGGGAATGCACCTCGCCTACGATCGGTTGAACCGACTGCCACCGATCGAGGAGAGAACGCCCCACATGTCTGAGTCCGGCACCCGCAACGTCATCATCATCGGCTCGGGTCCGTCCGGGTACACCGCGGCGGTGTACGCCGCACGGGCGAGCCTGCACCCCCTCGTCTTCGAGGGCTCGGTGACCGCCGGCGGTGCCCTGATGAACACCACCGAGGTGGAGAACTTCCCCGGCTTCCGCGACGGCATCATGGGCCCGGCCCTGATGGACGAGATGCGCGCCCAGGCGGAGCGGTTCGGCGCCGAGATGGTGGCCGACGACATCGTCGAGGTCGACCTCACCGGCGACGTGAAGGTCGTGAAGACCGCGACGGACACCTACACCGCCCGCGCGGTGATCCTGGCGACCGGCTCGGGCTACCGCAAGCTCGGCCTGCCCCGCGAGGAGGAGCTCTCGGGCCGCGGCGTGTCGTGGTGCGCCACCTGTGACGGCTTCTTCTTCCGCGACCAGCACATCGCGGTCGTCGGCGGCGGCGACTCGGCCGTCGAGGAGGCGACGTTCCTGACCCGGTTCGGCACCAAGGTGTCGCTGATCGTGCGTCGCGACGAGCTGCGCGCCTCCAAGATCATGCAGGAGCGCGCCTTCGCCGACCCCAAGCTCGACATCGTCTGGAACTCGGTCGTGGAGGAGATCAACGGCGAGGACCGGCTCGAGTCGGTCACGCTGCGCGACACCGTCACCGGCGAGACCCGCAACCTCGACGCCACCGGACTGTTCATCGCGATCGGCCACGACCCGCGCTCGGAGCTGCTGCACGGCCAGGTCGACCTCGACGACAACGGCTACGTGCTGGTCGAGCACCCGTCCACGGCCACGAACCTGCCGGGGGTCTTCGCCGCCGGCGACCTCGTGGACCACCACTACCGGCAGGCGATCACCGCTGCCGGGACGGGCTGCGCCGCCGCGCTCGACGCCGAGCGCTTCATCGCCGAGCTCGACCACTCCGCGGCCACCGGGGCCGAGGCACAGGCCGCCGTGGCGGCCGAGGCCCTCAGCGACACGGTCCAGACCGCAGGCCTCTGACACCGTCGGCCCCCCTCGGCGTGGTGGGAACAGATGTCCCCACCATGCTGTTGAGTGGTCAGAATCAACATCGAGAAAGGGAGTTCCCGTGGCGAACATCGCTGCCGTGACCGACGCCGAGTTCGAGGCGCAGGTCCTCAAGTCCGACAAGCCCGTCCTGGTGGACTTCTGGGCCGAGTGGTGCGGCCCGTGCCGCCAGGTCGCCCCGATCCTGGACGAGATCGCGACCGCCCACGGCGACAAGATCACCTTCCTGAAGATGAACGTCGACGAGAACCCGGTCACCCCCTCGTCCTACCGCGTCACCGGGATCCCGACCATCAACGTGTACCAGAACGGTGAGGTCGTGAAGTCGATCGTCGGGGCCCGCCCCAAGGCCGCGCTGCTCAACGAGCTGTCCGACCTGATCTGACCCTCGATCCAAAGCCTCCCGTCACGTGACGGTGCGCCCGCTCCTCGTCGCCTTCGGCGTGGGGGCGGGCGCCGGCTTCTTCACGGGGCGTACGACGCCGAGCAGCCGCTCCATCGCCCCCTCGAGCTCGTCCTTCCACGTCAGGGTGGACCGCAGCTCCATCCGCATCCGCGGCGTCGTGCCGTGCGCCCGCTGGGTCTTGAAGCCCACGCTGCCGAGGAAGTCGACCGGGACGACACAGCTCCGCGTCCCGCGGGTGTCCCCGAACGCCTCCACGGCCTTGATGCCGCCCCGCTCGATCAGGTCGCGGGCCATCCCCTGGATCAGCATCCGCCCCAGCCCACCGCCTGCGTGGGCCGGCTCGACGTACACGTTCGTCAGCAGCACCGCGTCCGGTGAGACCGGCGCCGTGGGGAACCCGGCAGCGCCCGGCACGAACGCCTCCGGCGCGTAGACCAGATAGCCGACCGGCACGTCGTCCACCAGGGCCACGCGGCCGCAGGAGCCCCATTCACGGAGCACCTGCGAGAGCCAGGCGTCCTTCTCGCCCCGCGGGTCCTCGACGCGGGCGCGGCGGACCGGGTCCAGCTCCCAGAACAGGCAGGAGCGGCACGGGTCCGGCAGCGCGTCGAGGTGGTCCAGCGTGAGCCTGACGATCTTGCGCGACATGGCGTCCTCCCTCCGGTGCCCACGCGCGTCTGACCCGGCCGGCCCGGCGACCGGTGTGACCGGCTCGACGCGCCCATTCCGCGGTCCGCACGTGCGGCACCTGCTCCCATCGTTCATGCTAGAGGCGCCATGGACAACACGCCCGCGCCCCGCGACACGCCCCGTTCGGGGACCCGACTCGACTCCTACGTCGACCGGTACGCCGCGCGCACGGCGGGCATGACCGCCTCGGAGATCCGGGCGCTCTTCGCGGTGGCCTCCCGGCCCGAGGTCGTCTCGCTGGCCGGTGGCATGCCGAACATCTCCGGGCTCCCGCTCGACGTCGTCGGCAACGCCATCGGCGACCTCATCGCCGCGAACGGCCCGGTGGCCCTGCAGTACGGCTCGGGCCAGGGCGACCCGCGGCTGCGCGAGCAGATCTGCGAGGTGATGCGTCTCGAGGGCATCGACGCGCACCCTGACGACGTCGTGGTGACGGTCGGCTCGCAGCAGGCGGTCGACCTGGTCACGCGGATCTTCTGCGACCCCGGGGACGTCGTGCTGTGCGAGGCCCCGTCGTACGTCGGTGCGCTCGGGGTCTTCAAGTCGTTCCAGTGCGACGTCGTGCACATCGAAATGGACGCCGACGGACTCGTCCCCGAGGCCCTCGAGCAGGCGATCACCACGGTCCGCGCGGCCGGGAAGACCATCAAGTTCCTCTACACGATCCCCAACTTCCACAACCCTGCCGGCATCACGCTCGCACCCGAACGACGCCCGCAGGTCCTCGAGATCTGCCGGCGCCACGACATCCTGGTGCTCGAGGACAACCCCTACGGCCTGCTCGGCTTCGACGGCGACCCCAAGCGGGCACTGCGGGCCGACGAGGCCGAGGGCGTGATCTACCTCGGGTCCTTCTCCAAGACGTTCTCCCCGGGGATGCGGGTCGGCTGGGCGCTCGCCCCCCACGCGGTCCGCGAGAAGCTGGTCCTGGCCCAGGAGTCTGCGACGCTGTGCCCCCCGTCGTTCAGCCAGATGGCGGTGTCGGCCTACCTGACCACGCACGACTGGCAAGGCCAGATCAAGCAGATGCGGGAGATGTACCGGGAGCGCCGCGACGCGATGATGGACGCGCTGCGCGACTACATGCCCGCCTCGTGCGCGTGGAACGAGCCCGACGGCGGCTTCTTCGTGTGGGTGACGCTGCCGCCCGGTATCGACGCGAAGGCGATGCTGCCCCGGGCGGTGACCGCCCGGGTCGCCTACGTGCCCGGCACGGCCTTCTTCGCCGACGGGTTCGGCTCCGGCTCGATGCGCCTGTCGTTCTGCTACCCGACCCCGGAGCGGATCCGCGAGGGCGTTCGCAGGCTCGCGGGCGTGCTCGAGGCCGAGATGGAGCTGCGCGAGACCTTCGGCGCCGGCGCCCCGACACGCGGCCTCGAGGGCCGCAGCGGCTACGACGCGCCGAGCTCCGACCTCAGCTGACGGGGATCGACGACGATGAGTGGAGACGACGTGACCCCCAGCGGTACGACAGACGGCCCGACCAGCGCCCCCCCGGGCCGGCAGGTGCTGGTCCTGGCCGGTGGGCTCTCCCACGAGCGCGACGTCTCGCTGCGCTCCGGGCGACGGGTGGCCGAGGCCCTGCGCGGCAGCGGCCTCGAGGTGGTCGAGAGGGACGTCGACGGCTCCCTGCTCGCCCAGCTGCGCGAGGAGCGGCCCGCCTGCGTGGTCCCCATGCTGCACGGGGAGACCGGGGAGGACGGCGCCATCCGCGAGGTCCTCGAGCTGCTGTCGGTGCCGTACGTCGGGGCGCCCCCCGCCGCGTGCCGCACGGCGTTCGACAAGCCGGTCGCCAAGGCGGTCGTCGCCCGGGCCGGGCTCGACACCCCGGAGTCGGTGTGTCTCCCCCACGAGACCTTCCGCGAGCTCGGCGCCGCCGAGGTGATGGCGGCCCTGGTGTCGCGCCTGGGCCTGCCGCTGATGGTCAAGCCGGCCAGGAGCGGGTCCGCCCTGGGGTGCTCGGTCGTGCGGAGCGCCGAGGAGCTGCCCGCCGCGATGGTCGGCGCGTTCGCCTACGGGGACGTGGCGCTCCTCGAGAGGTTCGTCGAGGGGCTCGAGGTGGCCGTCCCGGTCATCGACGACGGCTCGGGTCCGCGCGCGCTGCCCGCCGTGGCCATCCGCCCCGACGGCGGGGTCTACGACTACACGGCCCGCTACACAGCCGGGTCCACGGAGTTCACCACCCCCGCACCACTCGACGCCGAGCTGACCGCGGAGGTGGCCCGGGTGGCCCTGACCGCGCACGAAGTCCTCGGGCTGCGCGACGTCTCGCGCTCCGACCTCATCGTCGACGCCGACCGCCGGGTATGGTTCCTGGAGGTCAACGTGGCTCCCGGCTTCACGGAGACCTCGACCGTGCCTCTGGCGATCCAGGCCGCCGGCCTCGACCTCGGCAAGGTCTGCGCTTCCCTCGTCCAGGCCGCCGTGGCCCGGAGCAGCCCGCAGGAGTGACCCGTGCGTGACCTGACCTACCCCCCGATCATCGTCACGGCCAAGACGGCGTTCCGACTCCTGGGCCAACGGTTCCAGATGACCGGCACCGAGCACGTGCCGCGCTCGGGCGGCGTGCTGCTGGCCTACAACCACATCGGCTACGTCGACTTCGTGTACGGCGGGCTCGCCGCGAACCCGTCGGGTCGCCTGGTGCGCTTCATGGCCAAGCGGGAGCTCTTCGACCACCGGTGGACCGGGCCGCTGATGCGCTCGCTGCACCACATCGAGGTGGACCGCGGTGAGGGCCTCGCGTCCTACCACACCGCCGTGGACTACCTGAAGGCCGGCGAGGCGGTCGGGATCTTCCCCGAGGCGACCATCTCCCGCTCCATGGAGCTCAAGGAGTTCAAGACCGGAGCCGTGCGCATCGCCGCGGCCGCGGGCGTCCCGGTCGTGCCGGTCATCCTCTGGGGAACGCAGCGGATGATGACCAAGGGCCAGCCGCGCGACTTCTCCCGCGGGAAGACGATCTCCATCAAGGTCGGCGAGCCGATGGTGCCCACCGGCGCCGACCCGGCCGCCGAGACCGCCGAGCTGCGCGACCGGATGTCGCAGATGCTGGTCGAGTCGATCCAGGAGTATCCCGCCGACGAGCAGCCTCCGGGCGCGTGGTGGGTGCCGGCCTCCCAGGGAGGCGGTGCCCCCACCCCCGACGAGGCCGCACAGCTCGACCAGGCCGAGAAGCGCGAGCGCGCCGCCAGGCGCGCGGCCAAGCGGGCCAAGGCCTGACCTCCCCCGGCTCCGCGACGCCAGGCCGCGTCACGCGAGGCCTCCCGAGCCGGCCGAGCACCCCGAGTGTTACCCGGGTGCCCGGTTCCAGAGTGCCTGGTTCCAGGTGTTCGGATTCGGGGTGTTCGGATTCGGGGTGCGTGTTTCACGTGCAACGTCGCGTGCCCGCACGCGATGTCGTCGTGACGTGAGCGGGGTCAGTGCCACGGCATTCATCGCTTTGTCGACAAAGCGATGAATCCCTAGATCGCTTTGTCGTCAGATAGGTCGGTCATTCCGGTTGCGCGGGTCCATCACGTCCACGATGCGCTGGAGGTCGTCGAGCGAGGCGAACTCGACGGTGATCTTGCCCTTGCTGCGGCCCAGGTCGACCTTGACCCTGGTCTCGAAGCGATCGGACAGTCGGTCCGCGAGATCCACGAGGCCGGGCGCCGTGGGCTTGCGGCGGGTGACGCGTGGGGCCGGCGCCCCGTCGACCCCGACGGCGACGATCTCCTCGAGACCGCGAACGCTGATGCCTTCGGCGACGACCCGCTGGGCGAGTCGGTCCTGCAGGTCCGCGTCCTCGACCGCGAGCAGCGCGCGGGCGTGGCCGGCGGAGAGCACACCGGCCGCGACCCTGCGCTGCACGGCCGGGGTGAGCCGCAGCAGCCGCAGCGTGTTGCTGATCTGGGGCCGGGAACGACCGATCCGGGAGGCCAGGTCCTCGTGGGTGCAGCCGAAGTCCTCCAGCATCTGCTGGTAGGCCGCCGCCTCCTCGAGCGGGTTCAGCTGCGAGCGGTGCAGGTTCTCCAGCAGCGCGTCGCGGAGCATGTCGTTGTCGTCGGTCTCCCGGACGATCGCGGGGATCGTCTCGAGCCCGGCCTCCTGGGAGGCGCGCCAACGGCGCTCGCCCATGACCAGCTCGTAGGCCTCGACCCCGGTCCGTCGGACCACGACCGGCTGGAGCAGCCCGACCTCGCGGATCGAGTGGACGAGCTCGGCCATGGAGTCCTCGTCGAAGACCTGGCGCGGCTGCACGCGGTTGGGCGTGATCTGCGTCAGCGGCACCTCGGCGAAGTAGGCACCCGCGACCGGTGCGAGACCGTCCTCGGTGAGATCGGCCGCCGCGGCGTCGGTCGTGGCGCCGCCCTGGGCACCGTCCCGAGCCCCGTCGGCTGCACCCGCGAGCGTCTCCGTGCGCGTGTCCGTGCTCCCGTCCGTCCCGTCGGTCGTGGCGCTCGGCTGGGCGGCCGGCGGAGCCGTCGGGATCAGGGAGCCCAGGCCGCGCCCGAGTCCTCGTCGTTGCTGTGGCCGTGCGGCGTTCATCGTGGGGCTCCCTTGGTCGCGATCTCGCGGGCGGCCTCGAGGTAGCACAACGCGCCCGGCGATCCGGGATCGTAGGTCATCACGGTCTGGCCGTAGGACGGCGCCTCCGACACCCGCACGGAGCGCGGGATCGTGGTCTTGAGCACCTGGTCACCGAAGTGCTCGCGGACCTCGTCCGCGACACCGGCCGCCAGGCGGGTGCGCCCGTCGTACATCGTGACCAGGATCGTCGACACGTCGAGCCGGGGATTGAGGTGCGCCCGGACCATCTCGACGGTCTCGAGGAGCTGGCCCAGCCCCTCGAGCGCGTAGTACTCGGCCTGGATCGGGATCATCATCTCCGCGCCGGCCACCAGGGCGTTGAGCGTCAGCAGCCCCAGGGACGGCGGGCAGTCGATGAAGACGTAGTCGTAGCGCTCCTCGCCCGCGTCGGCGGCACTGCCGACCCGCGGGTGGCCCGCGATCGCCTTCTGCAGCCGGCCCTCCCGGGCGACCACGCTCACCAGCTCGATCTCGGCACCGGCCAGGTCGATGGTCGCGGGCACGACGTCCAGGTTGTCGACCTCCGGGCAGGGACTGATCACCTCGGTCAGCGGGGCGCCCTCGACCAGCGAGTCGTAGGTCGAGGCGACCCCCCGGTGATGCTCCACTCCGAGCGCGGTGGAGGCATTGCCCTGAGGGTCGAGGTCGATCACCAGGATCCGCTGGCCCAGCTGCGCCAGGGCGGCGGCCACGTTCACGGTCGAGGTGGTCTTGCCGACCCCGCCCTTCTGGTTGGCCACCACGAAGACCCGGGTGCTGTCCGGCCGCGGCAGCGCCGGACGCATCCGCGCACCGTGCCGGGCGAGCACCGTGTGCTCGGCCGCGCGAGCCAGGGGCGTCGCCTCGTCAGCGAACTCCGAGATGGTGGCCGCCAGGTCTGCGGCGGTCCTCACCGTGAACGGCCTGGACCCCGATGTTTCACGTGAAACCACGTCACCCTCTTCTGTCGGCACTTGTGGATGAATGGGCCCAACCTGTGGAGAACTACGCTCCGCAGGCCACCCCAGACCGGTGGATAACGTCGGGGCACCCGTGGGCCACCCCAAGGCGGTGCGCGTGTCGTTCGAGGACTCCTCGGTCACGCCTTCCGCCTCCCGTGCGATCCTCGCCGCTTCGACCCGCGCTTGCGACCCGAGTCGGACCCGCGGGTGGTCGTCCGTTCCGCGGCAGGCGGCCAAGATACCTGTGCCGGATCGTCCCAGGCCACCTGGAGGGCGTAGGTGGGCGGATCGACCAGGCCCTCACCCAGGACGCGGACCTCCGGCTCGGCACAGGCCCACTGCTCCAGCACCGGGCGAGCCACCTCGATCTCCTCCGACACCGAGGACCCCTTCATCGCGACCAGGGCTCCGGTCGGGGCCACCAGCGGCATCGACCAGCCCAGCAGCCGCTCCAGCGGAGCGACCGCGCGGGAGGTCACCACGTCGAAGGTCCGCACCCCGTGCAGGGCGTCGGCGCGGCCGCGCACCACCTCGACGTTGTCGAGGTCCAGCGCGCCCACCGCTTCCTCCAGGAACGTCGTCCGCCGCAGCAGAGGCTCGACGAGCGTGAGTCGGAGGTCGGGGCGGGCGACCGCCAGGACCAGCCCCGGCAGGCCGGCTCCCGAGCCGATGTCACAGACCTCCACCCCCTCAGGGATCAGGTTGCCCAGCAGCGCGCAGTTGACCAGGTGGCGCTCCCACAGGCGCGGTGCCTCCCGTGGCCCGATCAGCCCGCGGACGACGCCGTCGGTCGCCAGGAGGTGCGCGAACTGCTCCGCGAGCGGCAGTCGCGCAGAAGAGAACACCCTCCGGGCCACGTCGGGCGCGGAGGGTGTTTCACGTGAAACGTCCATCGGATCAGCTCGGCAGGACCACCACGTGGCGGCGGGGCTCGGCGCCCTCCGACTCCGAGCTCAGCCCGGCGGCGGCCACCGCGTCGTGCACGACCTTGCGCTCGAACGGCGTCATCGCGTCGAGCGAGACCGGCTCACCGGACTCGCGCACCCGGGCCACGGTCTGCTCGGCCAGGGCGACCAGCTCCTCGCGCTTCTGCGCCCGGAAGCCGGAGATGTCCAGCATCAGGCGGGAGCGCTCACCGGTCTCGCGGTAGACGGCGAGGCGGGTCAGCTCCTGCAGCGCATCGAGGACCTCGCCGTCGCGCCCGACCAGCTGGCTCAGGTCGGCACCCACGATGGAGACCGCTGCGCGGTCACCCTCGACGTCCATGTCGAGGTCACCGTCGAGGTCGGCGATGTCGAGCAGCTCCTCGAGGTAGTCGGCGGCGATGTCGCCCTCCTGCTCGAGCTCACGGACACGGTCGGCCGCGGACGTCGGTGCCTCCGGGGTCTCCGGAGCGTCCGGGGTCTCCAGAACGTCCGGGGTCTCCTCGGCCTGCTGGTCGTCGTGCTGGGTGGTCTCGGTGCCGGTCTCGCTCACTGCTGCTCTCCCTCAGGGGTCGTCTTGTCCGTGGGACGTGCACCACCGGACTTCTTGCGCTGCTCTCGGGTCTGCCGCTTCGGCTGCTGCCGCTGCGAGGGCCGGCGGTCGGACTCGGTCTCGGTGGTCGTCGAGGGCGTCTCGGGCGCGGTCGTCGGGTGACCGTGCCGGGCTGCCTTGGCGGCATCCCGCTCCGCCTTGGCCTGGGCCGCAGCGGTTCCCGGAGCCGGGTTGTTGCGGATCACGTAGAACTGCTGGCCCATGGTCCACAGGTTGGAGGTGGTCCAGTAGAAGAGGACGCCGATCGGGAACGCGATACCACCCACGGCGAACACGACCGGCAGCACGTAGAGCAGCATCTTCTGCTGCTGCGCGTAGGGCCCGCTCAGCGCGTCGGCCGGCATGTTCTTGCTCATCAGCTGGCGCTGCGTGGTGAAGGTGGTGGCGGTCATGGCGACCACGAGGAAGGCGGCCAGGACCTGCACCGCCAGCACCCCGCCCGAGTCGAGGAACGTGCTCTTGATCGGGATGACGCCGAAGAGCTCGGACTCACCGAAGCTCTTGGCCAGCGAGGTGGTCAGGAAGCCGTTCCCCGCCCCGCTCTTCGCGGCGTGGTCCAGCAGCCGGAAGAGCGCCAGGAAGATCGGCATCTGGATCAGGATCGGCAGACAGGACGCGAACGGGTTGGTGCCCGAGTCCTTGTACAGCTTCATCGTCTCCTGGGCGAGCTTCTCCCGTCGTGGCCGTACTTCTTCTGCAGCTCCTTGACCTTGGGCTGGATCAGCTGCATGTTCCGGCTGGACTTGATCTGCTTGACGAACAGCGGGATCAGCGCCGCGCGGATGACCAGCGTGAGGCCGATGATCGACAGGACCCACGAGAGGCCACCGTCGGCGGGAAGCACGAGGCTGAAGACCCAGTGCCAAGCCACCAGCACCGCCGAGATCGCGTAGTACAGCGGCGTCATGATGAAGTGGCCGATCTGGCCGAAGATTCCCACGGGTGTCAGGCTCCTTGGATGGGGGAGTTGCCCGCGCTGGCGCGGGAAGGACTCTGTCGGGGCGGGACCGGGTCGTAGCCGCCGGCCGCCCATGGGTGGCACCGGGCCAGCCGGCGTACCGCCAGCCAGCTCCCGCGCAGGCTGCCGTACTCACGCACCGCGTCCAGGGCGTACGCCGAGCAGGACGGGTGGTAGCGGCAGACCTGCCCGTAGAGCGGGCTGATCAGTGCCCGGTAGGCCTTGAGCAGGCCGATGAGGACGTACTTCACGCGACCAGCACCCGACCCAGGCAACGGTCGAGGTCGGCGCCGAGTTCCGCGTACGTCGCCGCGGCGGAATCCGGCAGCGCCCGGACCACGAGCACAGCAGAGCCCGGGAGCGACGAGACGTGCTCCCGGGCCAGGTGCCTGAGTCGACGCTTCACGCGGTTGCGGGTCGCGGCGTTGCCCACCGCCTTGCTGACGACGAACCCGACCCGAACGGGTGACGAGGAGTCGCCCGCGTCCTCGACGCCCGGGGTGAAGAGGTGGACGACGAGGGTGCGGGAACCGGATCTGCGCCCCCGACGCACCGCGACCCGGAAGGACTCCGAGTCACGCAGGCGATGGGGCGCGGTCAGCACGGTGTGGGCCGGCCGGCAGAGGCTGGCCTCAGACGGCCAGGCTCTTGCGGCCCTTGCGACGGCGCGAGGACAGGATGGCGCGACCCGCGCGGGTGCGCATGCGCAGGCGGAAACCGTGCACCTTGTGACGGCGGCGGTTGTTCGGCTGGTACGTACGCTTGCTCACGAGCTTCTCTCCATGGTGTGACAGGGCAGCCACGCCGGCGGATCGGCAGCACCACACGAGCGCGATCGCTCGAGACGCCTTTCGGCTGGCACCGCCCACCCACGAGCGCACAGCTGCGTGGACATGCGGCACCGGTCGACACCGGGTGACCGGCCAACGGTACGCGCTGGCGTTCAACAGGGTCAAACCGGCGCCGGAGCACCGTCCCCAGCCCTGTGGATGACATCTTGCCCCACCCTGCCGCACCTTGTTACGTTCGGGCCTTCCGAGGTTCCCCCACACCCCCGGGGCTCGGTGGATCAGCAGCTCGTGTGACGTGCGCCACTTCTCCGGCTTTTGCGCTCTGACCTGCGAAAACAGTGATCCATCGGCCGTCACGGTGCGTCTCGGACCGCCCCTATCCACAGTGAGGGGGTCGGGTTCACAACCTGTGGACAAAGTTGTGGAGACTGAACCGGCCC